>NZ_CP026122.1:2197500-2585000 GCF_002902865.1 Aeromonas sp. ASNIH5
TCAGACTAAAAAGCCGTCAACGATTCATCTAAATGAGCCCGCACACCTTCTCTATCACTACCAATCGGTACCCGTTTTCGCCACATCAAGATCTACATGCCAGCCACGCCAGGCATACAAAAATGAAAAGGGCCCCTCGGGGCCCTTCATATCACGCTGCTTGTAGATCAGATGGAGAAACTGGAACCGCAACCGCAGGTCGTCGTGGCGTTGGGGTTGGTCACGGTGAAACGGGAACCTTCCAAGCCTTCGGTGTAATCCACGCTGCCGCCGACCAGGTATTGCAGGCTCATGGGATCGATCACCATGGTGACGCCGCTCTTCTCGACCACGGTATCGCCATCATTGATTTTCTCGTCAAACGTGAAACCGTACTGGAAACCGGAGCAGCCCCCCCCAGTGATGTAGACCCGCAACTTGAGTTCGGGATTCTCTTCTTCGGTGATCAAGGTCTTTACCTTGTTGGCTGCCGCATCCGTCATCTGGATGGGCAAGGGAGCTTCTGCTACTGCACTCATTGCTGACCTCACAACCGTTACATCCACAAACATGGAAACCGCGAAATTATCCAATACCCGACCATTTAGTTCAAGTATTCACCACTCTCTTACTGTGCTGCCGGCAAGGGGGTTGGTTGAGCGACCAGAGGCTTGAGCACCTCGTTCCACTCAGCAACCAGCTCCTGGGCCGGTTGCCGACCCTCCTTCGGGATGAGGATTCTCACCCTGTCCGGGATGAAGCCTGAGGGAAGCTGCCAATTGCCCTCCAAGAGCTGGAAATATCGCAACGCGTAGCGTCCCTCCCCCACCTTCATGCCAAGATCCCGGCCACTGAGGATCCTGGGCTTGTCAGCCAGACTGCCTTCGAGCCGGATCTGCACCTGCCCCCGAAACAGCTCCCGCTTCTTGGCGGGTTGTGTGAGCGCCAGACGATAGTGGTAGCGACCCGGCACACTCGTCTCCTGCAATGTTAGATTGTCGATGGATACCCCCACCTGTTCGCCGGTGGGACGCATGATGCGTTCGAAGAAGGCGAGCTGACGCTTCTGCTCCTGTACCTGGGCTTCCTGATCCTTGAGCGTCTGCTGAAGTTGCTCGAAGGCGGCCTTCTGGGTCGCCAGCAGGGTCTCCCTGACGCCGAGATCCGTCTTCAGTTGTGCAATGGCCTTGCTCTGACGCTCCAACGTCTCTTGCTGCACCGTCATCAGGCTGCTCTGAGCCAGCTCCTGTCTGTTCCCGACGACATAACCGATACATGCCCCCACGGCCAGCACCACCAATAACTTCACGATTTGGGACATAAGGCCTCTTCTATATGCCGACATCAACACGGCCGGTTTCTTTTCACTATCCGCGACCATGCCGGATTGATACGGATAAACAAAGAGTTAACCGGTCGCGATGCTGCTTTCACCCCGGTTTTGACGCGCAGCAAGCCGTAAAGTTCGCTCCAGGATCTGGGAATAGATAGGGCGCCCCCCCAACCATTGCGCCACCAGGGTTGCCTCTATGGTGGTGATCATCATGGGCAGGATCAGCTGATAGTTGTCGGTCATCTCGGTCACCAGCACGATGCCGGTAATGGGGGCACGCACGGTGGCGGCGAAGAGCGCCCCCATGCCGGCGATGGCAAAGGCGCCTGGTTCGATGCCGAGATCGGGAAATGCAGAGTGGAACAGGTGACCAAAGATCACCCCGAACAGGGTGCCCAGCGCCAGGGTCGGCGCAAAGACACCACCAGGGGCCCCCGAGCAAAAGCAGATGAGGGTACCCACCAGTCGCACCGAGAAGATGATGAAGAGCGTCGCCATCGCATAGTCTCCCCCCGTCAGATGCGGGATGAGCTCGATTCCCCCTCCAGTGACCGAAGGGGCGAACAGCGACAGCATGCCAAAGGTTCCAGCCACCCCCATGCCGATGATGACGAAGCGGTGGCGCTTGTTCTGATGCAATGCCAGGTAACCATCCTGACAGGCGAGCACCAGCTTGTTGAAGACGAACCCCAGCACACCAAAGCAGCCCCCCATGAAGAGAAACAGCCAGAGCGCCTTCAAGGCCGGAGCGTCGTAGTGGGGCAGCATGATGACGGGGGATTGCCCTTTCATGTTCTGCAGCATCAGGGTCGCCATGACGGCCGAAATCCCGACCGCCTTGATGGCGAGGAAGGAGTAGCGAAATTGCGGTCGCATCTCTTCCATGACAAACAGTATCCCTGCCAGCGGGGCATTGAAGGCCGCAGCGAGACCACCCGCCGCACCGGCAGCCAGCAGGGCGTGGCCATGCTCCTTGGGCAACCGGAAGATATCCGCCACCATCTTGCCGAGGTTGCCCCCTATCTGCACCGAGGGCCCCTCCCGCCCCAGCACCATGCCGGAACTCAGGGTACAAACCCCGCCAAAAAACTTCACCGGCAACACCCGCCACCAGCGTACCGGGCGCAGGTCGTCCATGGCCCCTTCAATTTCCGGGATACCGGACCCCCCTGCCTCGGGGGCAAAGGCATGAGTGAGGAAATAGCCGACCAACCCCAGCAGGGCGCTGAAACCAAAGCCGAGCAGGCCGAGCTGCCACCAGGGGCGATCGGCCAGCAAGTCGACACGCTGCTGGGCCAGCCAGTGAACGCAAGACTCGAACAGTCCGCACACTAGGCCTGCCAGCAGGCCGACCAGGGCCGCCAGCAGGAGCACCAGCAGCGGCATCTTGTCCCGCCATATCAGGCGCTGCAAGACTGGAGGACGACGCAGCGAGGCCGCGTCGGCGGAAGGAATGGCTTGTTGCTCCATGGATAATCACGCTCATCTAACGAGGACCAGACACACCTCGGCCTCGGCTGCCCAGCTCTGGGCCTTTCTGCTATAGTCGGCCCGTTTCATGTTTCACGGGCGAGAGTCCGGGGCGAGAGCGCAAAGCATACTCCTCCCGCCATCCCCTGCCGAGCCGCAATCGGCAGCCTGTGCCCGGGTAACGACCAAAATCCCATTAAGGATGATCCATGTCAAAATCAGATCAGCTGTTTGAACAGGCCCGCCAGACCATTCCCGGTGGCGTCAACTCACCGGTCCGCGCCTTCAACGGGGTCGGCGGTACACCCCGCTTCATCGATCACGCCGATGGCGCCTACCTCTATGACGTGGACGGCCAGGCCTATGTGGATTACATCGGTTCCTGGGGCCCCATGCTGCTCGGTCACAACCACCCGGCCATCAAGGCCGCGGTCATCAAGGCGGTGGAGAAGGGACTGAGCTACGGTGCCCCGACCGAGATCGAAGTGCTGATGGCCGAGAAGGTGCGCCAGATCGTCCCCTCCATGGAGCAGGTGCGGATGGTCAACTCCGGCACCGAGGCGACCATGAGCGCCATCCGGCTGGCCCGCGGCTATACCGGCCGCGACAAGATCGTCAAGTTTGAAGGCTGCTACCACGGCCACGCCGACTCCCTGCTGGTCAAGGCCGGTTCCGGCGCCCTCACCCTGGGTCAGCCCAACAGCCCGGGCGTACCCGCCGATTTCGCCAAACACACGCTCACCTGTGTCTTTAACGATCTGGACTCGGTGCGCGAAGCCTTCACCCAGTACGGCAGCGAGATCGCCTGTATCATCGTCGAGCCGGTAGCCGGCAACATGAACTGCATCCCGCCGGTGCCCGGCTTCCTGGAAGGGCTGCGCGCCATTTGTGACGAGTTCGGCGCCCTGCTGATCCTGGACGAAGTGATGACCGGCTTTCGCGTCTCCCTGCGTGGTGCCCAGGGCCACTACAACATCGACCCGGATCTCACCACCCTCGGCAAGATCATCGGTGCCGGCATGCCGGTGGGCGCCTTCGGCGGCAAGAAGAAGGTGATGCAGCACATCGCCCCGACCGGCCCCGTCTATCAGGCTGGTACCCTCTCCGGCAACCCGGTGGCCATGGCCGCCGGCCTCACCATGCTGGACCTGCTGCTGGAGCCGGGCCTCTATGAGCAGCTGAGCGCCAAGACCGCCCGTGTCGCCGAAGGGCTGAAAACGGCCGCCGCCAGGCACGGCATCCCGCTTGCCATCAACTACGTGGGCGGCATGTTCGGCTTCTTCTTCACCGACGAGCCCGAGATCACCCGCTACGAGCAGGTGACTCGCTGCGACATGGAACGCTTCAAGCGCTTCTACCATCTGATGCTGGAAGAGGGTGTCTATCTGGCACCGAGCGCCTACGAGGCGGGCTTCCTGTCGCTTGCCCACGGGGACAAGGAGATTGAACACACCCTGGCGGCCGCCGAGCGCAGCTTCGCCAAGCTGGCTGGCTGACAAGCAGCAAGATGTGCAGAGGGCCCCGATGGGGCCCTTTTTTGTTTGCTCGTCCCGACAAGGCACCATAGTGGTGCATCCTTAAGTCCCTCACCGGAGCCTTGCCACCTGCTGGTGCGCCGCGCCGTACACGGGCTGTCATAAATCGGGCCCACAATTTGCAGGCCCCTGCTCAGGAGCCCATTGGACCGAGGTGTATATGGCAGAGATGAGCCCCATCGATGTGCTGCGGCGCTATCAGGAGTACGAAACCGAGCTGGCCCCCCTGCTGCTGGGGCTGCTCACCCTCCCCGAGGCGTCTCTCAAGACCTATGCCTTCGTCGAGGAGGTGAAGAGCCTGCCCCCCCAGCTCAGGCCAGCCATACTGGCGCCCGTTCCGGCGGCCCAGGGGCAGCTGCGCCTGCTGGTGCAGGGCCATGGCCGGGAGCTGGAGATCAACCTGCACCAGCTGATCGCCTGGCTGATGGGGGACAGGGAGCGGCGGCGCGCCATTCCCTGGTTCAGGGCCGTCTACGTCGTCTTGAGTCTGGCCCTGTTTCTCATCGTCGGCACCCTCATCTGGCACGGGCTGGAACAGCTCTATCTGCTCCTGTGCGGCACCCAGCAGAACCGGCTCGGCGCCTTCAGCGCCATCATCTTCCTCACGCTCGCCCTGGCGGTGTTCGATCTCGGCAAGACCATCCTCGAAGAGGAGGTGCTGCTGCATAAGGATATCTTCCGCCACAGCGCCATCCGGCGCACCATTACCCGCTTTATCGCCGCCATCCTGATCGCGGTCTCCATCGAGGGGTTGCTGCTGCTGTTCAAGGGATCCCTCGGCCAGAGCGAACTGCTCTGGCCTGCGGTGGGGGTGATGGGGTGCGCCGTGGGGTTGCTGCTGGCGCTGGGGCTCTATGTGTTTCTCGGTGCCAGGGCGGAAGCAGCACTGGTCGCCTCCAGCCAGCAGACTGCCCACCCGGAGGGGGCTGCCAGAGGCATCAGAAGACGCGCCAGGACCGGGCGAGCGGGATGACATACCAACGCGGGGTGCCCGTGCAGGCGGGCCTCGCCGACGCCAGCTAGCTCGTCGCCTCTGCCAGCGCGGGCGCTGGCTGTCGCCGCGCCGCACGCCAGGAGGCGTACATGGTCCAGGAGGTATAGATGACGATGAAGGCCACCAGCCATTTGAGCATCTCCATCTCCATGGATTTGACCAGCATGGCCGCCAGCACCACGCCGATGGGGCCGAAGATGGCCACCGCCAGCACGGCCCGCGCATCGAAAGCCCCCTTGCGAATGAAGGTCCCCGCCGAGAAGACGCTGAGAACGGCGGTGGATCCCATCATGATGGGGAAGGCCACCAGCGGGTTCATGCCGAGCAGATAGACCAGGGTCATGCAGGGGGCGAACAGGCCGATACCGACGTTCATCAGAGCTCCGAACAGGAAGTTGCCGGCAAGGGCGATCCCCAGCTTGTAACCGCTCAGCCCCATGGCCTCGCCACCGAGGGGGAAGAGCCCGAGCAGACCGGCAAAGATGAGACCGGCGACCACCAGCAGGGAGACCGCCATGACCAGCCGGATGGTCTGGCGATCAAAGGAAGCCACGTAACGGGCGCCCCAGGCCGCACCGGCCGCCGCCGCCGCCATCATGCTGATGAGGGTGACGGGATCCACGTTGACCACGCCGATGAAGATGAGAGCCTGGGTCACGGTCGGCAGCACGCACTGGCCGTTGAGGGTACCGGGCAGCACCCGATCATCGATCAGCCTGAACTGCTTGTAGCAGGCGGTCTTCACCGCAAAGCTCCCCACCCCCAGGGTATCGAGAAAATTGGCCACAAAACCGATGGCCGCCACCGGCCAGAAAGGGGTGGCTTCGAGCTGGCCATGACGCCGTTTGTGCCACCAGGCACGGACCAGCATAAAGAGAAAGACCAGGGCACAACCGATAAACAAGAGACGCAGAAAAGTGACAAGCATGGGGAGACCTCCAACAACGGGCGGCGATTCTAAGGCAGCGGAGGGAAAAAATCCTGGCCAGGATCATGAGACGACGGGTGCAAACGTTTGGCCGCGACTATTTTGGCTGGCAGAACCCGAATGGGGCTATCCATACTGGTTGGGAGGGCGACAGCCCGGGCTCATCGGGCGTAGTCCTGGTCATTTCGCGACGACCACAGCACCGGTGAGGCGTAAACGAAAGAAGGCGGGGTGACCCGCCTTCTTTTTTCATTCTCCGTCAGGCAATCCAGCGTGGCAGCCGGGGAGCCAGGCGGTCGATCAGGCGATCCGACACGGGAGTGAGCAACAGCAGCGGCAGGCAGATCAGGGAGAGGCAAAGAGCGCCAACATAGACGTCCGTCATCCAGTGCGCACCCGCCAGGATGCGGGGCGCCGAAAACAGGGGCACCATCACCACCGCAACCACCCCGGCCCAGCGCGGCAGATAGCGCAGGGCAAAACCGGCGAAGATCATCAGGAAGAGGGCGTGATCACCGGGGAAGCTGTCACCGGCGGAGTCCTTGGTGGGAATCGCACTGATCTCGGTCAGGCGCAGTGCTCCGTCCACCATCAAGGTGGGGCTGGGACGGCTGACCGGCAACAGATGCCCGAGCTGATTGATCACCAGGGCCCCCAGCAGCATCACGACCCCCATGGCCACCAGACGACGGCGCTCCTGCCCGTCGGCACGGAAGAAGCAACCGGCAAGGATCCCGCCCATGCAGGCCAGCGCGGCCAGATCGAACAGACGGTTGTTGGTGATGGCCACCAGATCGGCCCAACGGGGGGAGTGGCCAATCCAGCCATTGACCAGCTGGAAGAGGGCGAGATCCCACCCATCCCAGGGGCCGTGCTCAGGCAGGGCGCCCCAACTGAAGGCGATGAGGCCCCCGGCCAGATAGAAAGGAATGAACTTGCTCATGCCGACGTGTCCTTCGAAAAACGCTCATTCTAGGCCAGCCGCAAGATGACTTGCATCACAAAAGTGTAAGAATTCGTGTAACAAAGGTATTCCATCGGCTCTTCTTTTGGCGCCGCCGACCAGGTGGGCAAGCGCGCCCCCTCCTTGGCTCTCCCACCGGTTGCGGCTAGTATGGGCGCTCCCTTCGTTCAGGATGATGATGATGCGCAGCTACCTTCGCATGATGTTGTTTGCCCTCGGTTTGCTGGCAGGTGTACAGATCCCCGGGCTGGTCGATCTCTACTTCCAGCGGCTGGATGCCCGGCTGCAGCAGGCAGGTCTGGCGCTGGCCCCCTTCCAGCGCACGGCGGACCAGCACTTCAATGGCGATCTGCAGGCGCTGGTCGCCCATTACGGTGCCAGCCAGGATCCCGTCTTCACCCAGGATGCCACCAGCCTCCAGCAACTGGTGAACCAGCAGCAGCACCTTCAGGGGGAGATCGCCGTGCGGGAGAGCCCCTGGTACCAGCAGCTCTGCCACCTGTTGCTGCGCGCCGATCCCGCCCTCTGGCAGGATACCCTGCACAACTACGGCTATGTGGTCCCCCTCAAACAGGCCGCCATTTTCTGCGGCGTGGCGGCGGGTCTGCTGGCCTCCCTGGCGGGGGATCTGCTGCTCGGCCTCCTGCTGCTGCCATTTCGCTCCCGCCAGCGCGTCCCCCGTCACGGCCTGCGCTGATCCCCTCTCACTGCCAACCGGGGTGCCCGCCCCGGTTGGCGGCTACTCGAAGGGTTCGAGATAGGCTTCTATGGCCTTCTTCAGCCAGGCCAGCACCTTGCCGTGATGGGCGTTCTCCGACAGATAGACTCCGTAATCGCGCCACTGCAGACTGAACTTGTGCTTCAGGGTCAGCAGCTCCCCCTGGCGAAGCTGGCTCTGGATAAGGGGTGAAGGCAGCACCGCCCAGCCCAGACCATCCAGCACCGCATCACGCATCAGTTCGAAACTCGACAACCCGATATGCTGCCCTCCGATGGGCAGCAGGCTCTTGACCGAAAACGCGTCCACATAGGAGAGAGTGACCTGGGTGTGATCGGTCAGATCCTGCTGCAACACCCGCTTCAGCCCAGCCAGCGGGTGGCTTGGCGCGACCACCATCAGGGTGCGGATCGGGTTGAGCACGTCGATGCAAAGACCGCTGCGCTCCTGTTCCTCGGTGATGAGGCCGAAGGCGGCATCCACGAACCCCTCTTCCACCAGGGCCGGCAGCTCCGGCGGTGAGGCCAGCACCAGGGAGATGCTGGTGCCCGGAAACTGGCGACGCAGCGCCCCCAGCATCTCGCGCCATACCACCTCGGGAATGGCGTCGTCCCGGGCTACCCGCAGCGCCACCTCGGCACCGGAGGCATGGTGCTCGCACTTGAGCTTCAGGCTGTTGGCGGCCTGCAACAGCCGCCGACAGTCGTCCAGCACTTGCTCGCCGATTTCGGTCAGCCGGCTCTGGTTCGCCCCTCGTTCGAAAAGTTCGACGCCAAGCTCCACCTCCAGGGTTGCTATCGCCGAGCTCACGGCGCTGCGACTCTTGCCAAGTCGTCTGGCGGCATTGGCTATCGAACCACTGTCTGCTGTTTCTACAAAGAGTTGTATCTGATTTAGCTTCATGGCTTCAAACTGGCGGCAGATTATTCCATCACCACCTTATCCCCTGGCCCGCCCCCAAGGCAAACAGGCAGCGACATCTTTCTCGACGCTCAGCGATAACCTTGCCCGTTTCGGGTGCCGTTATCCTCTCTTCGTCGCAGCAACAGAAGGAAACTGCATGTCATCCCGTCCCCTGCTTTTGGCCCGCCTCTTTCTGACGGGGGCCATCCTGACCGAGGTCGCCGGCACCTCCTCCATGGCCCTGATCCCAAAGAGCGAGAGCGGCTGGATCCCCTATCTGCCGATGTGGATCCTCATCACCCTCTCCTACCTGCTGCTCGCCAAGGCCGCCAGGACAATCTCCATTGGTATCGCGTTTGCGCTGTGGGAAGGGCTGGGGATCGCCCTCATCACCGCCGTCTCCGCCCTGTTCCTCGGCTACGAGCTGAGCATCCAGGAGTGGATCGGACTGGCGCTGGCCATAGTGGGGATTGTCATGGTGACCCTGGGCGAGACCCATGATGCACCAGCCCCCACCCGCCAGAGGAGGGAAGCCCCATGCACCCGTTGATCATCGTACTGGGCGCCGCCCTGCTGGATATCGGCGCCAACATGGCAATCAACCGCTCCATCGGTTTTCGTGACAAGGGGTGGGGCGTCCTCGGCATTCTGCTGGTGCTCTGTGCCTTCACTCTGCTCAGCGAGGCGGTCAGTACCGGCAAGATCGATCTGGCCGTGGCCTATGCCACCTGGGGCGCCATCGGCATCCTGGGCACCGCCCTCGGGGGCCTGCTGCTGTTCGGCGAACGCCTCAGACCCGTCGGCTGGCTCGGCATGGTGGTGATGGCGGTGGCGGTCGCCCTACTGACCACAGCATGATCCCCTCTCCAACCCCATGAAAAAAGCCGCCCTGTTCCCAGGGCGGCCTTTTCATGGTCAAACCGATCACCCAGATTGCAGCAGGCAGCCTAACGCGCTACCTCGTACAGCTCCAGCGGCAGGCCGTCGGGGTCGGCGAAGAAGGTAAAGCGCTTGCCGGTCAGCTCGTCCACCCGCACCGGCTCCACTTCCACCCCGTGCTGCTCCAGGTGGGTGATGACCCGGTCGAGATCCGCCACCCGAAACGCCAGGTGGCGCAACCCGCACGCCTCCGGCCGGGAGGGGCGCGGTGGCGGCGCCGGGAAGCTGAACAGCTCCAGCTGGCTGCCGTCCGGCAGCGCCAGATCCAGCTTCCACGACTGACGCTCGGCCCGCAGGGTCTCGGCAATGATGGGCAACCCCAGCACCTGGTGATAGAAGTGGCGCGAGCGCGGATAGTCGCTGGCGATGATGGCCACGTGATGGATGGCCTCAAACAGGGGATGGGTCATGGCAATCCTTGCAAAACGGGCAGCCTGCGCTGCCCGTCTTCGTCAGTTGAAGAAACCGTTGAACCAGTTGTCCAGGGCATTCGCCGGGTCCGAGACCGGGCTGGCACAGCTCATGGGCTCGGCCAGACCGGCCAGCTTGGCCGGCACCTGGAGACTGCCGGGACAATCACTGGCCACCCGGGCACCGCTCGAGCGGGAGAAGTTGGCCCAGCTCACCCCTTCGGGCATCTTCAGCCCCAGGCTGTTGACCCCTCGCTGGCTCATGTAGCCGCTGAACAGCTGCAAGGCGCCACTGGCACCGGTCAACCCGGCCGGGGTGTTGTCGTCACGGCCGACCCAGACGCTCACCAGCTCGTTGTTGTCCATCCCGGCAAACCAGGAGTCACGCAGCTCGTTGGTGGTACCGGTCTTGGCGGCCATGGTGGCCCCGGGGAACTTGGCACCGAGCGCCCGGGCCGTCCCCTGGCTCACCGTCTTGGTCATGGCGAACAGGGTCAGCCAGCTTGCCTGGGGATCCGTCACCCGCTTGGCCGCTTCGTCATGCTGGTAGAGCTGGCGCCCCTCGCCATTCACCACGGCCCGGATGGCCGACAGGGGCTGGGTCAGCCCCTGGTTGGCAATGGGCAGGTACATCTGGTTCACCTCCATGGGCGAGAGCGCCACCGCCCCCAGCACCAGGGACGGATAGGGCTGGATCTCCTGCTGCACCCCCAGCTTGTGCAGGGTGTCCACCACCTTGTCCAGGCCTATCTGCATCCCGAGGTTGACGGTCGGCACGTTGAGGGAGCTGGCGAGCGCCTCCATCAGGGGCACGCTCTGGCGGAACTTGCGGTCGTAGTTCTGCGGCGTCCAGATCTGACCATCCTGGCCGCGAATCCGGATCGGTTGATCTTTAAGCGGCGTGCCAAGGGTCAGGCCGTTGGAGAGGCCGGTCAGGTAGACCGCCGGTTTGACCAGGGAGCCAATCTGACGGCGGGCATCCAGCGCCCGGTTGAAGCCGGCGTAGCGGGGATCCCGTCCCCCCACCATGGCGACCACCTCGCCCTTGTGCCAGTCGGAGACCACCATGGCCGCCTCCAGCTTCTTCTTGCCACGCTGCTTCTCGATGGTGGCCAGACCCGACTCCACCGCCTGCTCGGCGGCGTGCTGGGCGATGGGATCCAGACTGGTGAAGATCTTGAGGCCGGACTGCTTGAGCAGATCCGGGCCGAAGCGGTTCTGGATCTCCCGCTTGAGCAGCCCCATGAAGGCCGGGGTACGGCCATAGCTCATCTGGCCGCGGGCGATGATGCCAAGGGGCTGCTTGCTGGCCAGGTCATACTCGGCCTGGGTCAGGCTGCCGTGATCCGCCAGCAGTTTCAGCACCAGATCCCGGCGCGCCTTGGCCCGATCCGGGAAGCGCCAGGGATCGTAATAGGAGGGGCCCTTCACCATGCCCACCAGCAGGGCCACCTGATCGATGTCCAGCTCGTTGACCGGAATACCGAAGTAGAAGTAGGAGGCGAGCCCGAAGCCGTAGACTCCCTGGGAGAAGTTCTGCCCCAGATAGACCTCGTTGAGGTAGGCCTCCAGGATCTCGTCCTTGCTGTAGCGGTAGTCGATGAGCACCGCCATGTAGGCTTCCTGCAGTTTGCGCCACAGGCTGCGCTCACGGGTCAGGAAGAAGTTCTTGGCGAGCTGCTGGGTGAGCGTACTGCCCCCCTGCACGGTGCGCCCCGCCAGCAGGTTGGCTGCCATGGCGCGCATGATGGCCACCGGCGAAACGCCGCCGTGCTGGTAGAAGTCCCTGTCTTCCGTGGTGAGCAGCGTCACCAGCAGGCTGTCCGGCACCTCGGAAAGGCGCACCAGCAGGCGGTCTTCCCGATCCTCGGTGTTGAGGCGATCGAGCAGCACCGGGTCCATCTGGGCATAGCCGAGCTGGCGCTGGTTCTCCAGGGACTGGATCCCCTCGAGGCGCGCCCCGTTGAAGGTGAGGCGCAGGCCACGGGCACCGTCGGCACCGTCGTGGAACTCGAACGGCCGGCGCACCAGCTCGATGCGATTGCCGCTCACCGCGTACTCACCCGGGGTATGGGGCTGACGCACCTGCTTGTAGCTCAGCATGTTGAGCTCGCGCAGCATCTGGGTCTGGGAGAGCCGCTGGCTGGGATAGAGCTCCAGCGGGCGGCTGTAGACCATCACCGGCAACTGCCACTTCTCGCCGTCGAAGCGCTCGCGCACCTTGGTGTCGAGATAGATGCCAAACACCACCATGAAGGCCGCCACCACCAGAGAGAGCTTGAAGCCCAGCCAGAACAGGGTGCGCCAGATGGTGCGTTTGGGCGCCGCCTTCTTGGGCGTGCGCTTGCGTCGTTGGGTTGCCATAAATCCTCTTGTCGTTCTCCTCGCCATCCCGCTGATGCGAGCGGCCTGCGATGCCTGTTGTGGAGGGGGACTGTACCACCGCCATCTTGTTCTGATCGTACCGACCGCTCACTGCCCCGTCGGCTACTCCTGCAATCCCATCTTCTTCTTGGTCACCCGGGTCGGCATCGCCTCCAGCGGGTTGTCCGGCCAGTAGTGACGGGGGTAGCGCCCCTTCATCTCTTTTTTCACCTGCTCATAGGATCCCGCCCAGAAGGCGGCGAGATCCGCGGTGATCTGCAAGGGGCGCTGGGCCGGGGAGAGCAGCTCCACCACCAGGGGGACCCGGCCATCGGCCACGCATGGGGTCGCGCCCAGCCCGAACATCTCCTGGATGCGCACCGGGATCGCCGGCGCCTGACCCGGCTGGTAGCGGATCCGTACCCGGCTGCCGGTCGGTGCGGTGAAGTGGCTCGGCAGCGCCTCGTCCAGCCGCCTTGGCAGGGGCCAGGGCAGAGACTGGCGCAGGATGTCGCTCATGTCGAGCCGCTTCAACTGCTCCAGCCGGGTCATGCCGCTCACCGCTGGCAGCAGCCACTGCTCGAGGTCGGCCAGCAGGCTCTCCTCATCCATGGCGGGCCAGGCTTCGTCGGGCAGCCAGTCGCGGGCGCAGCGCAAGCGGGCCAGCAGCCCCTCGCTGCTCTCGTCCCAGGGCAGCACGTGCAGCCCCTTGCGCCGAATGCCCTGCAGCAGGCAGCGCCCCTTCTGTTCATCGGAGAGATCCGTCAGCGGCCGCTGGCCGAGCACCAGCTCGCCGAGCACCTGCTGGCGCTCCGCACGCACCCGTTCCTCCCGATCGTCCCAGTCGAACCACTGGCGCTCGCCGACCAGCTCGGGCAGCTGGCGCACCAACTCATCCAGCGCCACCGGCTCGGCGATAAAGATGCGGCTGCCGCGCTCGTTCTGACCCATTTCGACGGCCACGATGGCCCCCTGCCCCTGGCAGGGATGCCCTTCTACCAGATCGCAGCTCACCCCGCCACTGAGCTGATAGCGGCTGCCACTGCGCAGCTTGCCGATGCGATCGGGCCAGGCGAGGGCGCACAGCAACCCCAGCCATTGACCCTGCGGGCTGCTTGCCCGCACGCCGAGCCGCTCGAACCAGCGGGCCGCCCCCTGGCGCAGGGCGCCCTGACGGCGGTGGAACAGCACGGACAGGCGCTCCGATCCTCGCAGATCTTCTTCCAGCAGCGCCACCAGGAAAGCCGCATCGGCGACAATCCCTGTCAGACCCTCGGATTCCAGCTCCCGGGCCCGCAGCAACATGCGGGCGAGGCGGGGATGGGTGCCGAAGACCGCCATGGCACGGCCTGCCGGGGTAAGTTGTTGCTCACCTTCCGGGGCCATGGCGCCCAGGGCCACCAGCAACCGCCGGCCGCTGGCCACGGCGGCAGGGGGCGGCATGTCCAGCAGGGGCAGCACCTCCACCCGGGCCCCCCACTGGGCGGCGTCCATCAGCAGGCCGGTGAGCTCTTGCGTCAGGATGTCGGGGGGACTCTGCTCGGCGAGGCGCTCCTGCACCTCGCTGCTCCAGAGCCGGTAGCAGACGCCGGGGCCAAGCCGCCCTGCCCGCCCCGCCCGCTGGGTGGCGGAGGCTTTGGCGATGGGCCGGGTCTCCAGCCGGGTGACGCCGCTCTTGATATCGAAGGAGGCGCGCCGCTCCAGCCCGCTGTCGATGACCACGGAGATCCCCTCGATGGTGAGCGAGGTCTCCGCCACATTGGTGGTGAGCACCAGCTTACGGCGCCCCGCAGGTGCCGGCTCGATGGCCGCCTGCTGGGCCGCCATGTCGAGGCGGCCGTAGAGGGGGGCGAGGGTCACTTCGTCCGGCAGCCGCCCTTCCAGCCACTGTGCCAGCCGCTCGATCTCCCCCTGGCCCGGCAGGAACACCAACAGGCTGCCGGCGTGGGCGGCCAGCGCCTCCAGCACCACGGCGCCGACCTGGGGTTCCAGCCACTGCTGGCGATTGGCGGGGCGATAGTGGTACTCGATGGGAAAACCGCGCCCCTCGGAGCGCACCACAGGGGCCTCCGGCAAAAGCCGCTCCAGCGCCATGCCATCCAGGGTGGCGGACATCACCAAGAGCTTGAGGTCATCGCGCAATCCTTGCTGACTCTCGATGGCGAAGGCCAGGGCGGTATCGGCGTGCAGGCTGCGCTCGTGGAACTCATCGAAGATGACCAAGGAGACGCCGGTGAGCTCGGGATCCTGCTGCAGCATCCGGGTCAGCACCCCCTCGGTCACGATCTCGAGCCGGGTCTGGCTGCTGGTGCGGCTCTCCCCGCGCACTCGCAGGCCGATGCGCTCGCCCACCTTCTCCCCCAGCTGACGCGCGAGGAAGCTCGCGATGTTGCGCGCCGCGAGGCGCCTGGGCTCCAGCATGATGATGCGCCCGGGCAGCCGGTGCTGGCGCACCAGCTCCAGGGGCAGCAGGGTCGATTTGCCCGCACCGGGGGGCGCCTGCAGGATCACGCTGGTATGGTTGTCGAGGGCTGCAAAGAGTTCGGGCAACACCGGGACGATGGGGAGGGAAGACAAAGCGATGGGCACCTTCTGTGACACTCCTGAAAAGGGGTCCATTCTGCCACAGCCTCCCGGCCATCGTAAGCGCCCCTGCCGGGCAGGGGCAGGAAGCGTCAGGAGCAACACGGCAAGACATCCCGGGAGCGGCTGCCATAGAATGGCCCTTATCCGATGCCCATCACGAGGACCAACACGCCGCATGCCCAAACTCTTCTTTGCCCTGCCCCTGCCAGAGCTTGCCCCCGAGCTTGCGACCTGGCGAGACCAGCGCCCCTGGCCCGGCCAGCCGGTGCCCGAGAGCAACCTGCACCTGACCCTGGCCTTTCTCGGGGAGGCCGACGAAACGACTCAGGCTCGCCTGATCGCGGCCGCCGAGCGACAGCACTGCCCCCCTTTCAGCGTCCATCTGGATCAGACCGGCTGGTTTGCCCGCGCCAAAGCCGCCTGGGTGGGGCCCGGTGAGTGGCCGAACGAGCTGACCGTGCTCGCGAGGGCGCTGCGCCGCCACGGTGAAAAGCTCGGGCTGGGCAACGGCGAGCAGGGCTATCGCCCCCACGTCACCCTGTCGCGCAAGGCGGGCGAGGCCCCCGGCGAGCTGCCTGCGCCGGATTTTCTGCTCAGGGCCGATCGCTTCTGCCTCTATCAATCCGTCAGCACGCCGGACGGCGTTCACTACGAACCGCTCGCCTGCTGGCCCCTGCGGGCCCGCGTCAAAAAACCGCACCGCGAGGAGCTCACCCCATGATCTTCGATCCCCCCCTGCAGTCCGGGCAGCTGATCTCCCGCTACAAGCGCTTTCTGACGGATGTCGCGCTCGACAACGGCGAGGTGATCACCATCCACTGCGCCAATACCGGTGCCATGACCGGCTGCGCCCTGCCGGGAACCCGGGTCTGGTACTCCACATCCGACAACCCCAAGCGCAAGCTGCCAAACAGTTGGGAAATCGCCGAGAGCCCGGCGGGTCACTTCATCTGCGTCAACACGGCCCGTGCCAACCAGATCGCCCGGGAGCTCATCGAACAGGGCGCTCTCGCCCCCCTGGCAGGCTATGCCAGGCTGCGCACCGAAGTGAAATACGGGGAAGAGAACAGCCGCATCGACCTGCTGCTGGAAGATGACCACAGGCCGGATTGTTACATCGAGGTGAAATCCGTCACCCTGCTCGACGAGCGGGAGCAACCCGGCATGGGGTACTTCCCCGATGCGGTCACCACCCGCGGCGCCAAGCACTTGCGTGAATTGATGGCCATGAAGGCGGCAGGGCACCGGGCCGTGCTGCTGTTCATGGTATTGCACTCCGGCATCGCGAGAATGCGCCCTGCAGCCCATATCGATCCGCACTATAGTCAGCTTGTTGAACAGGCGATGGCGGCAGGGGTTGAAATTTTATGCTATCGCCCCCATGTTGGGGTGCAGGGCATGGTGGCTCAGGATTTTATCCCATTTGAATCTGACCATATGCTACCCGAGGGCAGAGAATAAATGCAGAAGTGGGTAACATTATTGATAAGGCTTGTTTGCCTCCCGTTGACCCTTCTGCTATAGATGTCGCCCTCAATTTATGGATGGCACGGGTAGCGTGCTGAATTAGGAGACAGGGCATGCCAACAGGCGAAAACAGGAAATCTCTGGGCCCCCTGGCCATTGCGGGTGTAGAGCCTTACCAGATGAAAGCCGGTGAGGAGTACATGAATGACCAACAGAAGGTACATTTTCGCAAGATCCTGGGAGCCTGGCGCAACCAACTGATGCAGGAAGTTGACCGCACCGTCGACCACATGAAGGATGAGGCTGCCAACTTCCCGGATCCCGTGGATCGCGCCGCGCAAGAAGAAGAGTTTGCTCTCGAACTGCGCACCCGCGACCGTGAACGCAAGCTGATCAAGAAGATCGAGAAAACCTTGCTGCTGCTCGAAGAAGATGACTTCGGTTACTGCGAGCATTGCGGCATCGAGATCGGCATCCGCCGTCTGGAAGCCCGTCCGACCGCAGACCTCTGCGTGGACTGCAAGACGCTGGCCGAGATCAAGGAAAAACAGATGGCTGGCTGATGCCGCCCATCCACAGAAACGAAAAGGGAGCCCAGGCTCCCTTTTTTATTGAGCTTTTGGTCGGGCCGTCCCAGAATGCAGCCTCAATGCAACGCCTACCCCAATTGCCATGGTCATGACATCCCCCTCCTCCAGACGCCCCTATGTGGGCCGCTTCGCCCCCTCACCGTCCGGTCCGCTCCACTTCGGCTCCCTGGTCGCCGCCCTTGGCAGCTTCTTGCAGGCCAGGGCGCAGCAGGGACGCTGGCTGGTGCGCATCGAAGACATCGACCCCCCGCGGGAGATGCCGGGAGCGGCTGACCTTATCCTCACCACCCTGGAGGCACACGGTCTTGGCTGGGATGGGGAGGTGATGTTCCAGAGCGCGCGCCATGGCCGCTATGACGAGATCATCGATCAGCTCTATCGGGCCGGGGATCTCTACTGGTGCCGCTGTACCCGACGCGAAATCATGGCCGCAGGGGGGTTCTACAACGGTCATTGCCGCACCCTGGGGCTGACCGCCGAGGGGTGTGCCGCCCGTTTGCGCCAGCACCACCCGGTCTATCGGTTCGAGGATGCGCTTCAGGGAGAGATCACCGTCCCCGCGGCGCTGGCGGAGGAGGACTTCATCGTGCGCCGCCGGGACGGGCTCTACGCCTACAACCTGGCGGTGGTGGTGGATGACATGGACAGCGGCATCACCGAGATCGTCCGCGGCGCCGATCTGCTGGAGCCCACTGTGCGCCAGATTGCCCTCAACCAGACCCTGGGGGCAGAGGTGCCCGCCTGGGTGCACTTGCCGCTGGCGGTGCAAGCGGATGGCAACAAGCTCTCCAAGCAGAACCATGCGCCGGCGCTGTCGCAGGACGAGGTACGACCGGCCCTGTGGCAGGCGCTGCACTTTCTCGGTCAGTGCCCGCCGCCCGAGCTGATGGCGAGCCGGATCGACGAGATCATCGGCTGGGGCATCGCCCACTGGCAGCTGGCCCGGGTACCCCGCCAGCAGAAGATCCCGCAAGGGCAAAGCTAGCCCTGGCTGCATTTCTTGCCCCAAAAGGACCAATCAAGGGGAAGCAGGCCACACCGTTTCTCATTTGGTTGGGGCTGAGCTATGATAGGCCGCTATTTTTTTGGCCTCCCGTCAATTTGAAGTCATAACGAGGTGTACCATTTTTTCCCAGATCGCAAACTTTTGCCGCAAAGTGCTCGGCAAGGAAGACGGCGAGCAGTCGGTGGAGTCCCCCATTCCGGCCCGTGTCGCCGGACAGCGCCGTACCTTGAGCCGTGACCAGC
Source organism: Aeromonas sp. ASNIH5 (assembly GCF_002902865.1). Lineage (NCBI taxonomy): Bacteria > Pseudomonadati > Pseudomonadota > Gammaproteobacteria > Aeromonadales > Aeromonadaceae > Aeromonas > Aeromonas sp. ASNIH5. Next base: position 2,215,929 of record NZ_CP026122.1, read on the forward strand.
ACCCGATTTCGCGCAAAGAGATCAGCGAGAATGCCCTCAAGGTGCTCTATCGCCTGAACAAGGGGGGCTATGAGGCCTACCTGGTCGGCGGCGGCGTCCGTGACCTGCTGCTCGGGAAGACCCCCAAGGATTTCGACATCGCCACCGACGCGACGCCGGAGCAGATCAAGGCGCTGTTCAGCAACTGCCGCCTCATCGGCCGCCGTTTCCGCCTGGCCCACATCGTCTTTGGTCGTGACGTGATCGAAGTGGCCACCTTCCGGGGTCACCACCATCAGGTCAATACCAGCAAGCATGTGTCGGCCCAGTCCGATGAAGGCATGCTGCTGCGCGACAACGTCTACGGCACCATCGAAGAGGATGCCGAGCGTCGCGACTTTACCGTCAACGCCCTCTACTACAGCGCCAAGGATTTCACCCTGCACGATTTCGAGGGCGGGCTGGAAGATCTGGCCGCGCGCAGGCTGGAGCTCATCGGTGACCCCGAGACCCGCTACCGGGAAGATCCGGTGCGCATGCTGCGCGCCGTACGCTTCGCCGCCAAGCTGGACATGACCATCAGCCCGCGTACCGCCGCCCCCATCAAGGAGCTGGCGCCGCTGCTGCAGGATATTCCGGCCGCCCGCCTGTTCGAGGAGACCCTCAAGCTGTTCCTGGCGGGGGACGGTCTGGCCACCTACAAGCTGCTGCGGGAATACGGGCTGTTCCAGCCGCTGTTCCCCCAGGTAGCCGCCCTGTTCACGCCCCACGGCAACTCGCCCTACGAGCAGTTCATCGAGCAGGCGCTGATGGACACCGATACCCGGGTCCGTGAAGAGAAGCGCGTCACTCCCGCCTTCCTCTACGCCACCCTGCTGTGGGGCGCCGTCGAGGCCCGCGGCCGGGTGCTGGAAAACGAGAGCGGTCTGCCCTGGTACGATGCCTTCATGCTGGCCATCAACGAGGTGCTGGACAACCAGGTGCGGATCATCGCCGTGCCGCGCCGCTTCACCACGGACGTGCGCGACATCTGGGCCCTGCAACAGCGCCTGACCCGCCGCCAGGGCAAGCACCCCGAGCGCGCCATGGAGCACCCGAAATTCCGTGCGGCCTTCGACTTCCTGTTGCTGCGCAACCGGGTCGAGCGCGGCCTCGGCGAGCTGGCGAGCTGGTGGGAGCGCTATGTGGCCTCCAACCCGGATGTGCGCCCGCAACTGCAACGGGAGGCGACCCGCCGCCCGGCAAGCGGTGAGCGCGGTCAGGCCGGTGAGGCCCGCAGCAACGATGGCGAGAAGCGCAGCGGCAATGGCCGCAACCGCCGTCGCCCCCGTCGCCGCAAGCCGAAGTCGGCAGAGTAAGGATCCGCCGATGATCGAGGTCTTCGTCGCCATCGGCTCCAACCTGGCCGACCCCCTCGGCCAGGCTCGTCGCGCCATCGCCGCGCTGGCGACCCTGCCCGAGTCAGAGCTGCTGCAGACCTCCCACCTTTACGGCAGCCGCCCCATGGGCCCTGCGGATCAGCCGGACTACATCAATGCCGTGGCGCGCCTTGCTACCCGCCTCAGCCCTCTGGCGCTACTGGACGAGCTGCAGCGCATCGAGCAGGCACAGGGACGAGTGCGCAAAGATGAGCGCTGGGGCCCCCGGACCCTGGATCTCGATCTGCTGCTGTACGGCGACGAGGTCATCCGACATGAGCGCCTGACGGTGCCTCACTATGGCATGAAGGAGCGGGAGTTCGTCCTGCTGCCCCTTGCCGAGATAGCCCCCTCCCTGGTGCTGCCCTGCGGCACCCCGCTCACCGAACTGGTTGCCCGCTGCCCGCGCAATGGACTCGCGATCCTGGCCGATGCAGCAGGCGAGTAGAGAAGAGTAGGAACAACGTAATGAGCAAGATCACCATTACCCACCTGCAGAAGATGAAGCAGGACGGACAGAAAATCACCGCCATCACCGCCTATGACGCCACCTTCGCCAAGCTGTTCGACGACGAGGGCGCCCAGGTGCTGCTCATCGGCGACTCCCTCGGCATGGTATTGCAGGGCGGAGACGACACCCTGGCGGTCAGCATGGACGAGATGGTCTATCACACCCGCTGCGTGGTGCGCGGCACCACCAATGCCCTGGTGGTGACCGACATGCCGTTCATGAGCTACGCCACCCCGGAGCAGACCTACCAGAACGCGGCGCGCCTGATGGCGGCCGGTGCCCGCATGGTGAAGATGGAAGGGGGGGACTGGCTGTGCGACTCCATCCGCCACCTGACCCGCAACGGGGTGCCGGTGTGCGGCCATCTCGGCCTGACCCCGCAATCCGTCCACGTGTTTGGCGGCTTCAAGGTGCAGGGGCGCGACGAATTCCACGCCCAGGAGATCTACCGCCAGGCGCTGGAGCTGCAGGCGGCCGGCATCCAGTTGCTGGTGCTCGAGTGCGTGCCCGTCTCTCTGGCAGAGCGCATCACCAAGGCGCTGCGCATTCCGGTGATCGGCATCGGTGCCGGCCCTGCCACCGACGGCCAGATCCTGGTGATGCACGATGCCTTCGGCATCACCTCGGGTTATGTGCCCAAGTTCACCAAGAACTTCCTGGCCGAGACCGGTGACATGCGTGCCGCCATTCGTCTCTACGTGCAGCAGGTGAGCGAGGGGACCTTCCCCGGCCCCGAGCACTGCTTCAACTGACTTTCTGTCGTCATGAGCGCGGGGGCCTGTGCCCCCGTCTCGCCCTCCCCCCTGACGGCCCCCTCTTTTATTGATTCATCTGAAGGTGAACTGACGATGTTGGTTGTGAACAATCCCGCCGCGCTGCGCGAGCAGATCGGTCAATGGCATCGCGAAGGCCGCGCCATCGCATTCGTGCCCACCATGGGCAATCTGCATCAGGGTCATCTCACCCTGGTCGAGGAGGCCCGCCGCCATGGCGACAAGGTGGTGGTCAGCATCTTTGTGAACCCCTTGCAGTTCGACAAGGCCGAGGATCTCGCCAACTACCCCCGCACCCTGGAGCAGGATTGCGCCGCCCTGGAGGCCGCCGGTGTCGACCTGGTCTTCACCCCGACGCCGGAGATCATGTATCCCCAGGGGCTCGCCAGCCAGACCTTCGTCGAGGTGCCCGGCATCTCCAGCCTGCTGGAAGGGGCGCTGCGTCCGGGGCATTTTCGCGGGGTCAGCACCGTGGTCACCAAGCTGTTCAATCTGGTACAGCCGAACGTGGCCTGCTTTGGCGAGAAGGATTACCAGCAGCTCGCGCTCATTCGCAAGATGGTGGCCGACATGGCCATGCCCATCGAGATCGTGGGCGTGCCGACCGTGCGGGCCGAAGACGGGCTTGCCCTCTCTTCGCGCAACGGCTATCTGACCGCTGCCGAACGGGCCATCGCCCCCGAGCTCGCGCGCACCATGAACTGGATTGCCGAGCAGATTGAAACGGGGAACAGTCACCTCCCCTCCCTGGTTGCCCAGGCCAGCCAACGCCTCGACAACGCGGGATTCAGGACGGATGCCATCGACATCGTCGATGCCGACACCCTGGAATCCGCCAGCGCCGAGAGCCAGCGCCTGGTGATCCTGATGGCCGCCTATCTGGGCAAGGCCCGCCTCATCGACAACCGGGTCGTCGCCCTGCGGGGCTGAGACACGGCAAGGAGACCACGATGTCCAAGAAGGTTTACTGCATCGCCCAGTTCCAGCCCAAGCCGGGCCAGGAGCAGGCCCTGTTCCGCGTCCTGCAAGGGCTCGAACCCGACACCCTGCGTGAAGATGGCTGCCTGCAGTACATCGTCACCCGCCATATCCAGAGCCCCTTTGCCGAGGGGGAGAGCTTCCCCATCGTCTTCAACGAGATCTGGCGCGACATGGCGAGCTTCGAGGCCCACTGCCAGCGCGCCGGTATCAAGGCCTTCTTCGAGCGCTACTGCCTCGCAGATGATGGCCTCGCGGCCAAGTGGAACGTCTGCGTCTACAGCGACGAGCCCGCGGACTACGACGCCCCGGCCCTCTGAGACCGACATGTGCAAATAAAAAGGCGCCCGAGGGCGCCTTTCTTGCTGGCAGGTGTGCGCCTCAGTGGCGCAGACCGGTGCCGCGGGAGATGAGCCACCAGGCCATCCCGTAGAGCACCAGGATGAAGCCGATGATGATGAGATAGGCGGTGCCGAGGGGCACGTCGGAGATCCCGAGGAAGCCGTAGCGGAACGCGTTCACCATGTAGATGATGGGGTTCACCTGGGAAACCCCCTGCCAGAACGGCGGCAGCAGGGTGATGGAGTAGAAGACGCCCCCCAGATAGGTCAGGGGAGTCAGGATGAAGGTCGGGATGATGCTGATGTCATCGAACGACTTCGCGAACACCGCGTTGATGAGCCCCCCCAGGGAGAAGAGGATGGAGGTGAGCAGCACGGTCACGCAGACGCTGAACAGGTGATGGATCTGCAGCGGCACGAAGAACAGCGACACCAGGGTGACGATGAGGCCGACACAGAGGCCGCGCGCCACGCCACCGCCCACATACCCCGCGATGATGATGTAGTTGGGCACCGGCGCCACCAGCAGCTCCTCCACGTTGCGCTGGAACTTGGCGCTGTAGAAGGAGGAGGCGACGTTGGAGTAGGAGTTGGTGATGACCGACATCATGATGAGGCCGGGCACGATGAACTCCATGTAGCTGAAGCCCCCCATGTCACCGATGCGCGAGCCTATGAGGTTGCCGAAGATGACGAAGTAAAGGCTCATGGTGATGGCGGGCGGCACCAGGGTCTGGATCCAGATCCGGGTGAAGCGGCTCACTTCCTTGGCCAGAATGCTCTTGAAGGCGATGTAATAGGTCATGGGGTTCATGCTTTGCGACCCTCCTCTACCAGATTGACGAACAGCTCTTCCAGCCGGTTCGCCTTGTTGCGCATGCTGAGCACCTTCACCCCCTGGGCGGAGAGCTGCTCGAACAGGCTGTTGAGGGACTGGCTCTTCTCCAGCTCCACTTCCAGGGTGTTCTCATCCTGCATCCGGCCGTTGAACTCGGGCAGGGCCGGTACGGTGGAACCCGGCACCAGATCCAGCAGGAAGGTCTCGCGACCCAGCTTGCCGAGCAGGCTCTTCATGCTGGTGTTCTCGATGAGACGGCCCTTGTCGATGATGCCGATGTTGCGGCACAGCATCTCGGCCTCTTCCAGGTAGTGGGTGGTCAGGATGATGGTCACCCCCTGCTCGTTGAGATCCTTGAGGAAACTCCACATGGAGCGGCGGATCTCGATGTCCACCCCGGCGGTCGGCTCATCCAGGATCAGCAGCTTGGGCTCATGCATCAGGGCGCGGGCAATCATCAACCGGCGCTTCATGCCACCGGAGAGAGTGCGGGCGGCCATGTCGCGCTTGTCCCACAGATCGAGCTGGCGCAGGTACTTCTCGGCGCGCACCTTGGCCTCGGCCCGCGGCACTCCATAGAAACCGGCCTGATGAGTCACTATCTGGCTCACCTTCTCGAACTGGCTGAAGTTGAACTCCTGGGGCACCAGGCCGAGCTGGGACTTGGCCAGCTCCAGATCGGTATCGATGTCATGACCGAATACCTTCACCTTGCCGGCACTCTTGTTGACCAGTGAGCTGATCACGCCGATGGTGGTGGATTTGCCCGCCCCGTTGGGACCGAGCAGGGCGAAGAAATCCCCCTGTTTGACGGTGAGATCGATGCCCTTGAGGGCTTCGACGCCCCCCTGATAGGTCTTCTTCAGACCGCTGATTTCCAATGCGTTCATTGCAACCCCTGTGATGGATGAGCCCATCTCGAGACAGAAAAGGCGGCTGTGACGCCGCCTGAAGACAGTCGATGGCGGGCCGGCCAGCCTGCCTTGCTACTTCGGACCCGGCTTACTCTTGCGGTACCACCTTGCCGATGAAAGGCAGGTTACGGTACTTCTGGGCGTAGTCAATGCCACAGCCCACCACGAACTCGTCCGGGATGGAGAAGCCAAGCCAGTCCACCGGCACCTGAACCTCGCGGCGGGACGGTTTGTCCAGCAGGGTGCAGATGGCCAGGGATTTCGGCTCGCGCAGGGAGAGGATCTCGCGCACCTTGTTGAGGGTGTAACCGGTGTCGATGATGTCCTCCACGATCACCACGTCCTTGCCTTTGATGTCGTCATCCAGATCCTTGAGGATGCGCACGTCACGGGTGCTGTGCATACCGGAGCCATAGCTGGAGGCAGTCATAAAGTCCAGGGTGATGGGCAACTGGCACTGACGGCAGAGATCCGCCAGGAAGACGCAGGAGCCGCGCAGCAGGCCTATCATGACCACTTCCTCGGAGCCCTGGTAACGGGCGGTAATCTCTTCACCCAGCGTGGCGATCCGGGCTGCAACCTCGGCCTCGGGGATCATCACCTCGACAATGTGTTTCATCACATACTCCAATAATGACCAAAGGGTTATTGGCCGTTCATTAACGTCAAAACCGAGGATTCTACCACTCCAACCAGTGGGCGTCAGGCATACGTGATGCTTTTATCGGCTTATTTTAATTGATAGAGTTAGCAAGCCTTCGGGCATTATCGGTGACAATACTATAAACACCATAATCAATAACTATTAGATGAAAAAACTATGGAACCACGCGCAGAAATAAGACGTCGAACCCGGCTTTCGCCGGAGGCTCGCCGTGATCAATTGATGGAGTGTGCCGTCGAGGTATTTTCCCGTCGCGGCATCGGCCGTGCGGGGCATGCCGAAATAGCCGAACAGGCAAAGGTCTCGGTTGCGACCGTTTTTAACTATTTCAATACTCGTGAAGATCTGGTCGACGAAGTGCTGACAGAAATCGAAGCCTTCGTACAGCAGATCCTCGAACAGGCCTACAACGGTCAGGGCTCCGCCAGGGAGAGCATTCACCGCCACGTGAAGCTGTTCGTTGACGCCGCCTATGACAAGCCCGATCACGCCAGCATCTGGCTGGAGTGGAGCTCCTCGGTGCGGGAAGAAGTGTGGCCTCGCTACACCCGGCTGCTGGACAAGGCGCTGGAGCGCATTGCCCCCCACCTGCAACGGGCCATCGACAACGGCGAGATTCAGAGCGTGCTGTCGGCGCAGGATCTGGCTCGCTCCCTGACCGGTTTTGGCTATGTGATGATGCAGATGATCAATCAGCCGCAGCGTCCGAGCCGGGAAGAGGTGACTGATTTCCTGTTCAAGTACGTGACGGCCCCCATCCAGGCCAGCTGACTCGTGCAGATGTTGACAAAGCGGCGCCGGGCTTTACAGCCCGGCGCCGCTTTTTTGTCCGCTCCCCGCCGTATCAGTGGTTTGCATAACCCCAGCGACTGGTCAACTCATGCTCGACACCCAGGTGGTCGAGGATGCGGGCGACCATGAAGTCCACCAGATCCTCGATGCTTTTGGGTTCATGGTAGAACCCTGGCGCCGCCGGCATGATGGTCACGCCAAGACGGGCAAGCTTGAGCATGTTCTCCAGATGGATCGCCGAGAAGGGGCTCTCCCGGGGCACCAGAATCAGCTGGCCCCGCTCCTTGATCACCACGTCCGCCGCGCGCTCCAGCAGGTTGTCCGAGGTGCCGTTGGCAACGGCCGAGACGGTGCCCATGGAGCAGGGGCAGACCACCATCTGTTTGGGGGCCGCCGAGCCGGAAGCCACCGGCGAGAACCACTCCTCCTTGCCGCAGGCGACGATCTGACCCTCTTTGGCACCATATTGGCGACAGAGGTACGCCGACAGCTCCCTGGGGGAGCCCGGCCAATCCTGCTGCTGCTCGGTCTTGAGCACAACCCTGGCCGCCGAGGAGGCAAGCAGGAAGACCCGATAGTCCGCCTGCACCAGGCATTCCAGCAGGCGCAGGGCATAGGGAGCGCCGGAGGCGCCGGTCAGCGCCAGGGTGATGGCCTTGTTCATGATGCGCTCTGCAGCTCCTTGAGGCGGGCGATCAGCTTGTCGTGAATGCCGCCGAACCCGCCGTTGCTCATGATCAGAATATGATCCCCTGGGCGGCTCTCGGCCACCAGGGCGCCAATCAGGGCATCAAGGGCCTCGAATACCCGGGCAGGCCGGGTCATGTGGGCCGTCACCTCCCCCAGATCCCAGCCGATGTTGGGGGGCTGGAAGAAGAACACCTCGTCGGCACCGTCGAAGCAACCGGCCAGCTCCTCCTTGTGAACCCCGAGCTTCATGGTGTTGGAGCGGGGCTCCAGCACTGCCAGGATGCGGGCCTTGCCCACCTTGGCGCGCAGTCCGCCCAGGGTGGTCTCGATGGCGGTGGGGTGGTGGGCGAAGTCATCGTAGACGCTGATGCCGGCCACTTCCCCTTTCAGCTCCATGCGCCGCTTGGGGGACTTGAACTGGCAGAGGGCGTTGATCCCGTGCTCCACCATGACACCGGCATGACGGGCGGCGGCGATGGCCATCAGACCGTTGTTGACGTTGTGCTCTCCGATGCACTCCCAGTGCACCTCCCCCTGCTTGACCCCATCCAGCCACACCTCGAAGGCGGAGCCGTCGTCCGCCAGCTTGACCGCCTTCCACTTGGCGTCGTCCTGACCCACCAGCTCCACCTCGCTCCAGCAGCCCATCTCGCGCACGGCGGTAAGGTTGTCATCGCCTTTGGGGAAGAGCACCCGGCCGTTGCTCGGCACGGTGCGCATCAGGTGGTGGAACTGGCGCTGGATGGCGGCGAGATCCGGGAAGATGTCCGCGTGGTCGAACTCCAGGTTGTTCATCACCAGGGTGCGCGGGTGATAGTGGACAAACTTGGATCGCTTGTCGAAGAAGGCGCAGTCATATTCGTCCGCTTCAATCACAAAGAAGGGAGCCGAGCCGAGACGGGCGGAAACCGGGAAGTTGCCCGGCACGCCGCCGATGAGGAAACCGGGTTCCAGCTTGGCATACTCCAGCACCCAGGCCAGCATGCTGGCGGTGGTGGTCTTGCCATGGGTGCCCGCGACGGCCAGCACCCAGCGATCTTTCAGCACGTGCTCCAGCAGCCACTGGGGGCCGGAGATATAGGGCAGATTGCGGTCCAGCACATATTCCACACAGGGGTTGCCACGGCTCATGGCATTGCCGATCACCACCAGATCCGGCGCCGGATCGAGCTGGGAGGGGTCGTAGCCTTCGGTCAGTTCGATGCCCTGTTGCTCGAGCTGGGTGCTCATGGGGGGATAGACGTTGGCGTCGGAGCCGGTCACCCGATAGCCAAGCTGTTTTGCCAACACCGCCAGACCACCCATGAAGGTGCCGCAGATCCCGAGAATGTGAATGTGCATACCGCTGCCTTTTCCAGTAAAGGGAGTGCGCATTCTAGGGTCTGTTGACCCGGTGGCACAAGCCGCGCCCATGGGGAGCGAAGGCATCCGCGCCCGCAGACGACAGAAATCGGGCAAGCGCAGGTAAAAGCCACCCTCCAGCACGCCACCCGGCCCTTGAAATATGGTCATTTGACGGGACATCGCTATAATGTCGGCCTGCAAACTTGACTCCAACACTCAAAGGAAACGTCATGAGCCTGAACCTGGTACCGGCCGGCAAGAGCCTGCCTGACGACATCTACGTCATCATCGAAATCCCGCAGAACGCCGACCCGATCAAATACGAAGTCGACAAGGACAGCGGCGCCATCTTCGTTGACCGTTTCATGTCCACCCCGATGTTCTACCCGTGCAACTACGGTTACGTGAACGCCACCCTGTCCCTGGACGGGGATCCGGTCGACGTGCTGGTTCCGACTCCCTACCCGCTGCTGGCCGGCTCCGTCATCCGCTGCCGCCCGGTCGGCGTGCTGAAGATGACCGACGAATCTGGCGAAGACGCCAAGATCGTGGCCGTTCCCCACTCCAAGCTGACCAAGCAGTACGATCACATCCAGGATGTGAACGATCTGCCCGAGCTGCTGAAAGCCCAGATCCAGCACTTCTTCGAGCGCTACAAAGAGCTGGAAGCGGGCAAGTGGGTCAAGGTGGAAGGTTGGGGCGACAAGGCCGCTGCCGAAGCCGAAATCAAGACCTCTGCCGAGCGTTACGCTGCAAAATAAGCGTATTCCTCGCAAAAAAGGCGCCTTATGGCGCCTTTTTTATTGGTCGTTGCGGGGACGCTCCGGGGGGATCCCCCTGGATATAGAGGTCGCGCCCGTTTTGCCGATAGGGGCGGTAATAGTCATCACCGCAGCGATATTCCTGACCGGCACCTCCCACCAGATCGCAGTTGACCGGCAGCACCTCCAGCCACTTGATGGCCTGCTGGAAGCGCAGCCACTCCTGCCATTCATGCTCCCGGGCCAGCTGATCCCGCAGGGCGAAGGTATCCGCGCTGGACAATCCCTGATTGACGATGACCTGCCCCGCCAGCGCCGGCGTGGCCACCAATATCAGCAGAAACCGTGAAACAAGCTTCATGATGATTTCCCCCATGACTTATTTCCTGAATTAAATTTAAAGTCAGATCAGATAATTACCAATATATCTGTCACCAGACCAATCCAAATGCCGGTCACTCACCTAGTTGTTTATTATCAACCCAGGCGGAGGCGCACCATGAAACTGGCACAAGGCTTTCTGTGCAGTCTGCTCTTCGGCACCATGGCGCAGGCCAACGAGATCAACCTGAGCTGGCAGTGGCAATCTGCAGATGGTCAGCAAAAGCACCTGCAATTGACGGCGGATGAGCGCACCTTTTCAGCCAGCCGTCACGAGATGACACAGCTCGACACCGCCCTCAACTTCCCGCTGGAAACACTCTACTCCTACATCAGTCCGCGCCTCTACAACAGCATCAACCAGATCAACCAGCACAGCCCGGAGACGGCCACCAAGTTCCGCAACCTGGAACAGGCCTTTACCCTGCACAACAGCAGCCTCGAATCCGCCCAGTTCTGGCAGGCCTACCGGCAATATCAGGAGGACGCCTTCTACGAGATGCGGGTCCAGCCCTGCGTGCACCCGGCCAATCAGAAGCTGCCCTGCGTGCGCCCCAACTACTCCCAGCTGTTCTATCAGTTCAAGGGAGACCTCAAACCCCTGGCACAGCAGTTTTCGGCCAAGGATCTCGCCACCAGCGTCACCCTGCTGCAGGAGTGGCTGAGCGGCATCCCCACCCCGCCCGAGCAGATGGACCACTTCGCTCCGCCCTTGCAGGCCCTGCAGGACAACAAGGCCGACAGCGACGAGAAGGCGCTGCTCATGGCCAGTTTGCTGGCGGAGCTGGCGCCCCAGTACAGCCTCAGCATCATCTATCCGAACATCAGCATCGGCAGCGTCTCGCCGGCCTGGCTCGCCATCACGGCCGACAGCGGCCTTGAGGGGGACACCCTGGTGATCGGCAATCAGCGCCACGTGCTGCTCACCGGTTCTCCCCTGCTGGCCCAGCAGATGACCATGGCCCAGATTCCCTTGATCAGCGAACCGCTCTACTAGCCTCTTCTGACCATCACTTGCTTTTGATGGATGACATGCCATCCTTGCCGCCGTCATTGGGGGATGGCGCCCATGTTGACAAGATCACCGTCGCACCCTGCATTATTTAACACTTTTTAAACAGATCCGATCAGTTTAGGATGTTCAGGGTCCCATTCCCTCGACCCAAAAATCGTTATAACATCACAAAGGAGTGTCATCCGGATGAAACATCTCGTGCTTACTCTGGCGCTGCTGCCAACCCTGGTCATGGCCCACAACATCAAGGAATCAACCCAGGTGCCGCTGGTCAACATCAGCGACAAGGGGGAGCTGGTGCTCAAGGAGAAGGAGATCAGCTATCAGCCCTGGCAGAGCAAGGTCCTGACCGGCAAGGTCTTCCTGATCCAGCACATCGCGGGTCGCTCCAGCGCCAAGGAGCTCAATGCCCCCATGATCGAGGCGATCAAGACGGCCAAGCTGCCCCACGACAAGTACCAGACCGTCACCATCATCAACAGCAATGACGCCATCTGGGGCACATCCGGTTTCGTGAAGAGCAGTGCCGAGGACAGCAAGAAAGAGTTCCCCTGGTCCGCCATGGTGCTGGATGCCAAGGGGATGGCCCGCAACGCCTGGGCGCTCACGCCGAAAAGTTCGGCCATCATACTGCTGGATAAAGAGGGCAAGGTGCTGTTTGCCAAAGATGGCCAGCTCGATGCCGCCGAGATAACCAAGGTGATGGGGCTCATCCAGTCCCATCTCTGAATCAGAGAGAAGGGCGCTGATGGCGCCCTTTCCACAAGGGTCTATGGGTCGTTCCACACTGACAATCTGGGTGTTGCTGCTGGGCTGGTTGTGGATGCAACCGGCGCTGGCACAGCACCCTCTTGAAGCAGCCCTGCCCGATCACGGTCATGCCTGCACCCTCTGCGTCCTGCATCTGGATGGCAAGCTGGCACTGACGCCGACCCCCGTACTCCCTCCCTTCTCCTTTGGCATCGACCGGTATATCGGCACTCCCCAACCGAGGGCGGCCACCGGCACCACGGGACATCGCCGTATCCGCGCCCCACCGCCCCTTCATTGTTTCTTTTTTTGAACCAATCTTTTCTCTATTTATTCAAAAGGATTAACGATGAAAGCAGTCACCCTGTTGCTGGCCGCTGCCGCCTTCGGCGCCCAGGCCAATCACGACGAACACGAAAGTCACAGCCACGGTGCCCATGAGCACGGTCACGGTCACCTCAACCTGGTACTCGACGGCAACCAGCTGATGATCGAGTTGCAGGCCCCTGCCGCCGATCTGGTGGGCTTCGAGCATGCCGCCAACACCGATGAGGAGAAAGCGCAGTATGCCAAGGCGGTGGCCCGCCTCCAGCAGCCCGACGCCCTCTTCCGTTTCGACACTGCCGCCGGCTGCAAGCTGACCCAGCAGGAGCTGCAGGCCGCCAAGGAAGATCATGACCATGAGCACAAGCACGAGCACGAGCACGACAAGGCTGATGGCGCTCACGATGAACACCATCACGACGACGCGGGCCATGCGGACATGGGAGCCATGTACACCTACACCTGCGCTACCCCGGCCAAGCTCACCGGTCTCGAGGCCACCCTGTTCAGCCTCTACCCGAGCCTGGAGAAGCTGAGCGTGCAGGGCATACTGCCCACCGGCCAGACTGCCGCCGAACTGACTCCGTCCGCCAACAAACTGGGCTGGTAACACCATGAAACATGCCGTGGTTGAGATCCGTGATCTGGCCTTTGCCTGGCCGGGTCACGAAGCCGTCCTCGATCTGCCCGCCCTTCGCATCCACGAGGGTGAGCGCGTCTTCATCAAGGGCCCATCGGGTTGTGGCAAGTCCACCCTGCTCGGGTTGCTGGCCGGTATCCAGACCGCCAACCACGGCACCCTGGAGGTGCTGGGCCAGCCCCTGGCCCGGCTTTCCGGCCGCGCCCGTGACCAGTTCCGGGCGGCCAATCTGGGGTACATCTTCCAGCAGTTCAATCTGCTGCCGTTTCTCTCGGTGCAGGACAACGTCACCGCTGCCCTCACCTTTTCACCCGCCAAGCGGGCCCGCCTGACAGGGAGCCCCGAGCAGGAGGCGCGCCGCCTGCTGGCAGAACTGCAACTGCCGGATGAAGCGCTCCATCGCCCCGTCCACGCCCTCAGCATCGGCCAGCAGCAGCGGGTTGCCGCCGCCCGCGCCCTGATAGGCTCCCCTCCTCTGGTGATAGCCGACGAGCCCACCTCGGCCCTGGACACCGACAACCGGGCCGCCTTCATCCGGCTGCTGTTCGAGGAGTGTGACAAGCAGGGATCTACCCTGGTCTTCGTCAGTCACGATCCCTATCTGGAGCCCCTCTTCCCCCGGGTGGAGAACCTGCAACAGCTCAACCGGAAGGCGGCATGACCACACGCCATCATCTCGCAGCCCGTCCGGCCATCTCCCCTTCACTGCGGAGGCTTTCATGCTGAAACTCGCCCTGCAAAGTCTCTGGGCCCGTCGCCTCACCGCCGGGCTCACCCTGCTGGCCGTCGCCATCAGCGTCACCCTGCTGCTCGGGGTGGAGCGGGTGCGCAGTCAGGCACGGGACAGCTTCGCCAACACCGTCTCGGGTACCGATCTCATCGTCGGCGCCCGCTCCGGCCAGGTGAACCTGCTGCTCTATTCGGTGTTTCGCATCGGCAACCCCACCAACAACGTGGGCTGGGACTCCTACCAGGCCATCAAGGCCAGGCCCGGTATCGCCTGGACCATCCCCCTCTCCCTTGGCGACTCCCACAAGGGGTTTCGCGTGCTCGGCACCAATGGGGACTACTTCACCCACCTGAAGTACGGCCAGCAGCAGGCGCTCGTCCTGCGCGAAGGTCGCCCCTTCGAAACACCGTTTGAAGCGGTGCTGGGTGCCCAGGTGGCCGAAAAGCTCGGCTATCACCTGGATCAATCCATCGTCATCGCCCATGGCGCCGGCAACACCTCGTTCAGCCAGCACGACAACATGCCGTTCAAGGTGGTGGGGATCCTGGCCCCCACCGGCACCCCCATCGATCGCACCATTCATGTGCCGCTGGCGGGCATAGAGGCGATCCACCTGGGCTGGGACACCGGTCGTCACAGCAAGAACGTGACCCCGGAACAGGCGATGGCGCTGGATCTCACCCCCAAGACCATCACCGCCTTCATGGTGGGGCTGAGCAACCGGATCCTGGCGTTCCAGTTGCAGCGCAGCGTCAACACCTATCCCAGAGAGCCCCTGATGGCCATCCTGCCGGGAGCCGCTCTGCAGGAGCTCTGGGGGCTGATGAGCGTGGCGGAGACCGCCCTGTCGGTGATCGCGGGCTTCGTGGTGGTGGCGGGCCTCATCGGCATGCTGACCACCCTGCTCGCCGGCCTCAACGAACGGCGCCGCGAGCTCGCCATTCTGCGCTCCCTGGGGGCGGGCCCTGCCCACCTCTTCCTGCTGCTGGCGCTGGAGGCGATGGCGCTCACCACGGCGGGCATCGCCCTCGGGGTGGCCGCGCTCTATCTCGGTCAGGGGCTTGCTAGCCCCTGGCTGCTCAGCCACTATGGCCTGCAAATGAGCCTGGGTCTGCCGAGCGCCTATGAGTGGCAACTGCTGGGCCTGGTCTGGCTGGCGGGCATGGTGATCGGGCTGCTGCCTGCCGCCCGCGCTTACCGCTACAGCCTGAGCGACGGCATGAGCATTCGCGTCTGACCCGACGCATCCGACCAAGAGAGAAGAACAGATGATGAAGTGGAAAATAGTGGCGCTGCTGGCCAGCCTGCTGGTGCTGCCTGCCATGGCTGCAGATTACAAGACCATCGACTGGGATATCCTCATCCCGGAGGGGGAAAAACTGCTGCCACCGCCCCAGGTCAGCCATGATGGCGACTTCTCCTCGGTGCCGCAGCCGGTGGGGGGCGTCAACAAGAAGCTGGACAATCAGGAGGTGCGGATCCCCGGGTTCGTGGTGCCCCTGGAAGGGGATGCCAAGACCATCACCGCCTTCCTGCTGGTCCCCTACTTCGGCGCCTGCATTCACGTGCCGCCCCCGCCCACCAACCAGGTGATCTACGTGAGCTACCCCAAGGGGGCGCCGGTGGATGACCTCTGGGACGCCATCTGGGTCAAGGGCAAGATGCACACCGTCAGCTCCAGCCACGAGATGGCCACCGCCTCCTACTCCATGGACGCGGTCGAGGTCAGCGTCTACGAAGAGTGAGCCCCTGATGGCCTCCCCCGGGAGGCCATTTTTTTGGTTCTTCGCGGGATCTTGGGGAAGTGGAAGTTGACAGACAGGGTGCTGGTAAACTGGCTGTCTCCAAACACACCACCACCATCACCCTGCTGTCGCCGTGCATCATATTGATATTGCCTCCTTCTGGCCAGGTTATACCGTCATCGCCCAAGCGCTTTCTGCCAACCATCACACCCTGTTTACCCTTGAGCCTCGCGCCGACCTGTTGCCCCGTTGTCGCCGATGCCTGCAACCCACGCCATTGATCCACGACCAACGTATCCGCCGGGTGCGTGAGCGAGACCTATTTGACCGACAAGTCTGGTTACAACTGCCTGTTCGCCGCGTCGACTGTCTGCGCTGTGGTCGCGTCAGTGAACATATCGACTGGCTCCCCTCTGGCTCCCGCCTCACCCGGCGCATGCAGTGCTGGATTGAAGCGCTCGTTCAGTACCTCCCCATCCGCCATGTCAGCCAGCTCACCGGGGTCGGTTGGCACACCATCAAGGAGATCGACAAGCGCCGTTTGCAGACCAGTGTGGGCACCATCGAACTTGGGGAGGTGCGGCGGCTGGTGATGGATGAGTTTGCCCTGCACAAGGGACACCGCTATGCCACCGTGATCATGGATGCCGAGCGAACCCGCGTCCTGTGGGTGGGGCACGGCAACAGCCGGGCCGCTATCCGTCCCTTCTTCGAGCAGCTCGGCGAGCGATGCCAGCAGATTGAAGCGGTGGCGATGGACATGAACACGGCGTTCGACCTGGAGGTGAAGCAACACTGCCCGCAGGCGGAGGTGGTCTACGACCTGTTCCACGTGGTGGCTCGCTATGGCCGAGAGGTGGTGGACCGGGTGCGAGTGGAGCAGGCGAATGCACTGAAAAGCGATAAACCGGCGCGAAAAGTGGTCAAAAGTGCGCGTTGGTTGCTGCTACGTAATCGGGCGAAGTTGAGTGAAAAACAGGATGTGAAGTTGCAGGAGCTGTTGGCGGCGAATCAACCGCTGGCGATGGTGTACGTGCTGAAAGAGGGGTTGAAGGGCATCTGGTATGCGCCGAGCGTGTGGGAAGGATGGCGACGATGGCGGAGCTGGATGCGGCAGGTGAAGGAAAGCGGGCTAGCGCCGCTGCAACGATTTGGTCGAAATTTATCGAAATATATGCGGGGGATCCTGGCGAGTGCAAACTACCCGATGCACACGAGTGTGCTGGAAGGGGTGAACAACAAGATCAAAGTGATAAAGCGTATGGCATATGGATTTAGGGACTCAGAATACTTTTTTCTGAAAATCAAGGCGGCCTTCCCCGGAAAGCCGCGATGAACCATTTTTTTATCCCGTGACAACCCCGGCAAAGGGATTGTTCATGGATCTGGTTGGAGTAACATTCACTACCAGACCTTGCCATCACGGAGCCAGCATGGCTGACCTGCCCCCCAAGAAAGAGAGTTCCATCCTGAGCAGCCAGGAGCAGACCCTGCGCCTGGCCCGCAGCCGCGGCATCGATGGCATGCTCACCCGCAACAGCGACAGCACCTTCGAGCAGCGCGCCACCTTTCGCCAGCTGGCGGAGCAGGCCACCCGCCAGCGCAATCTGGAATCCATCATGGTGATGGCCGCGCGCCACTGCGAAGAGACTGCCGCCGGCGGCGAGATAGACAGCGACTGGCTCACCCGCTTCCTGCAACTGGCCGAAGACATCAGCATGACCCCCATGCAGCAGTTGTGGGGCCGCATCTTCGCCCTGGAAGTCGCCACCCCGGGCCGCTTCTCCATCCGTGCCCTCAACACCCTCAAGGAGATGACCCAGCGCGAAGCCCAGCTGTTCCAGCGCATCTGCGCCCTCTCCTGCCACTACGAGGGCAGCGACGAGCAGCGTCTGCTGCTGGGCATGCACAAGGGGGCCAGCCTGCTCAGTCGCGCCAAGGTCACCCGGATGGGGCTCGGCAAATACCGGGTGCCCTACAGCGCCCTGCTGCTGCTGTGCGATCTCGGGCTGCTGCACCGTGGCGAGCTCGAATCCGGTCCCCTGCCCGCCGACGGGGTCGAGCTGGCCTTTGGCAACCAGCGCTGGCGTCTGCGCCAACGCCAGAGCAACCTCACCCTGCTCTATTACCGGCTCACCCCCATCGGCAACGAGCTTGCCCTGCTGCTGGACGAGCCCCCCCTGGAGGAGTACCTGCAGGATCTGAAGACCCTGCTCTCCACCCATCTGCAGATAGAGACCCAGATACCGGCCCCGGTCAGCGAGCCGGATCTGCCCGCCTGAGGCTGGCGGAGGCCCCGGCCCCGCCTTGCCAAATTGCGAAACCCGCCCCGCCATTGCCAAAACGGCTCCCAAAAAGCGAATCCTGACGGCAGGGGCGGACGCGAGCCCGGGCCATGTTCCCCCATCTACGGGCTTTGAGCACAAAAGAGACATATAGAACGCAATTTAAGCGTTTTTGGGCACTCTGGTGTACGAATTGCAACCAGACTCTCTTTCCCCTGTCAGGCAGGAAGTACCATGAGAGTCAATCAACCCGTTACCCAGCGTGAGCGCCTCTACCCGTCGCACCAGAACCTGATTTCCACCACGGACCTGGAGAGCCGCATCACCTATGCCAACGACGAGTTCTGCCAGATAGCCGGCTTCACCCTGGAGGAGCTGCAAGGGGCACCCCACAACCTGGTCCGCCACCCCGACATGCCGCCCCAGGCGTTTGCCGACATGTGGCGCCATCTGCGGGAAGGCAAAAGCTGGATGGGCCCGGTCAAGAATCGCTGCAAGAACGGGGATCACTACTGGGTCAACGCCTTCGTCACCCCCATTCAGGACGCAAGCGGCAAGGTGGTGGAGTACCAGTCGGTGCGCACGGCGCCGGACGACGCGATCAAGCAGAGTGCGGAGCGGGTCTATGACGAGATGCGCCGCGGCAAGACCCCCCGGGCCCTGCGCCTGCCCCCCTGCTGCCACACCCTGGGGATCCACCTCTGCCTGATGGCGTTGCTGGCCAGTCTGGTCACCCTCGGCTATCAGCACGGCCCGGGCTGGCCTCTGCTCATCGGCGCCCTGCCCCTGGTGGTTGCGCTCATCATCTGCCAGACCCTCTCCCGGCGCCTCGCCCGGCTGGAGACCCTGGCCCTCCACCGTTTCGACAACCCCTTGATGCAACTGCTGTATACCGGCCGGGTCGATCGTCTGGCTGCCGTCGAGCTCGCCATGAAGATGAACCAGGCCGAGTTCAATGCGGTGCTGGCCCGCACCCAGCAGACCTGCCAGCAGATCGTGCAGGCGGCGCAGACGGATCTGAACAATGCCGAGTCCATCACCGGCAACCTGCAGCAACAGCAGGCCCAGACCAACCAGGTCGCGACCGCCATCACCGAGATGACGGCGTCCATTCGCGAAGTCTCCCACAGCTCGAGCGCCTCCTCGGACAGTCTGGACAACACCGCCGTGCTGTTTCGGGAGGGCAATCGCAGCGTGCTCGATACCGTGGCGGCGGTGGAAGGGGTTCACGGCGAGCTGCTCACCTCCCGCGCCGTGATAGAGGCGCTGGCCAGCCAGTGCCGCGCCATCGACGGCATCCTGGACGTCATCAACAACATCGCCAACCAGACCAACCTGCTGGCCCTCAATGCGGCCATCGAGGCGGCCCGGGCGGGCGAGTCCGGTCGCGGCTTCTCGGTGGTGGCGGACGAAATCCGCACCCTGGCCATCAAGACCCAATCCTCCACCGGCGAGATCCAGCAGATGATAAGCCTCTTGCAGGCCAGCGCCGACGATGCCCAGCAGGCCATGGCGCAAGGGGAACAGCTCTCCGCCAGTTGCCGCCTCAAGGCCGCCGCCACTGGCGATATCCTGCAACAGATAAGCGAACGCCTGTTGCAGGTGACCGCAGGCAGCAACCAGATAGCCCAGGCGGTGCAGGAGCAGTCCCTGGTCACCCAGGACATCCACCACAGCGTACTGGACATCAAGCGTCTGGCCGACGACTCCAGCCAGGGCAGCCGCCACGCCGTGCAGGGCATCATTGCCCTCGTGAAGCAGCTCGGGGATCTGGAGCGGCTGGTACGCCAGTTCCAGCAGCATCCCGCCACCCGGCCAACCAGCACCGCCCTGACCAGCGGCCAACCTCTGCTGGCCCGCTAAGCCTTCACGGAGCAAACCAGACCCAAAGACCGTGCGCTAACAATAAAAACGGGCCCCTGCCGTCACCGGCAGCGGGCCCCTCTTTTGGGTGGTGCATGGGCGTCTGAGCGGGTTTCAAATTCGAGTCCTCGACTGAACCCGCGGGTCTTTCGCCCCCTCCCAACCACCTGCTCGCCCTTGCCAGGCCACCCCTCTCGGCTGCACCGCATGGCCCTCGGCAGGGCAATGGCCTTGCTCACTCCCCCATTCATACACCGTGAATGTTGGGCGTTGAGCGTTGAGCGGGAAGCGGGAAGCGGGAAGCGGGAAGCGGGAAGCGGGAAAGCGTCGGCCTTGAGATCCCTCTTATCCAACCTGCCGCAGGCCCCAGCAGCCCCCCCCCCCAATTTATTGATCTTGCCCGAGAAATCGCCCGCTCCCCCTTCCCTAACCAGCTCCGTTCGGTAACATGGCAATCGGGATCACCTCTTGTCGGAGTCAGCCATGAACCAGACCGGAGCCACAGGAAAAGCGCAGCAGGCTGGAGGCTGAAATTCAGGGGCGGTAGCGTGTTTTTTGCCGGTTGGTGCAGAGCGCAGCGGCGCCCAACAGACGAGCATGGTCACATGAACCAGAGTGGGATAAAGATGGATGGGGTCAAACGGTAACTAAAAATAGGTGATGCAACCAAAGTCAGACTGGACTTCCAGCCACGTTGTATTGCTCATGGTGAGGTTGATGTCCCTCTCGGTTTTGGCGTTGAAATTCTATTTTCTGCTGCACACATGATCGATATTGAACGACCACCTCAAGAGTATATTGATTGGCAATGAGGTCAAAAGCCAGAGGGAACCTGGTCACGAAACGGATACACAATCGATGCGTAAAAAGAAATTGTCATCGCTCTGTGTTTCCTGTCCCATTGACCGAATTGGTTATTTTTGTTGCCGCAGAGTTTAGCGGTTATATGTTATCAGCCCCTTGGTGGGCATTACTATTCACAAGGATGTGTCATGAAAAAATCCTCTATTGGTACTGTGCTTTTACTTAGTTCAAGTGCGCTAGCCAACCCATATAAAAGTGAATTTGTTGATGTGGCATTTCAAATACAAGAAGGAAAAAATACATTTCAACTGGTCTGTCAACCCAAGCTCACCATGGGGGAGCTGCCCAAAAACTGGGTTGATACGTGCAATCAGATTGGCAAGAAGTTTTTGGAGTTGGCTGTCGAAAGCGGAATAAAGGTCGACCCCATTGACAACGCGTTTGGTTTGGCTGGTGAACTTGCTCAAAAAATGTCGAGTGACTTGCCAGAGAATGTTGTCCCCACACAAATTATTAGCCGTGAATTTGGTGGTTAATTGCTGATAACAAGGCGCGAGTACCAATAAAAGCCGGGCTGGGGCGATTTTCACTACGCTTCCTCAGCCCTTTTTTTCCATTCAAGAGGAATGAAGGTTTCAACACTGATTAAC
This sequence comes from Aeromonas sp. ASNIH5, assembly GCF_002902865.1. NCBI lineage: Bacteria > Pseudomonadati > Pseudomonadota > Gammaproteobacteria > Aeromonadales > Aeromonadaceae > Aeromonas > Aeromonas sp. ASNIH5. Next base: position 2,237,119 of record NZ_CP026122.1, read on the forward strand.
GTACTGCCTCTATCATGACTATCAGGAAACAAGATGCAAGTCCGCACAATATTTTTACTCTTGCTCATGTTGACCTGCTCGATAAGCGCAACAGAGATCATGACTCGCACAGCGAGCAGGGATGATGGTTCGCCTATATCCTATTATCTTGTCCAACATGCCCATGACACAGATACACTGCTGTTGATCCTGCAAGGCTCTGATTGCAATAGTGTGTTGAAAATAGAGTCCATACTCACCGAGTATAAAAATGTCTGGCCAGAAGCTGATGTGTTGCTAATCGAAAAGTACGGCATCAATCGCAAATTAAAATACAGTAAAGATGCCGAACGCAAGGATTGCCCTGCTCAGTACCTTGAAAAGGACAATCCTGCGCAGCGGGTCGCGGATATCAACACTGTGCTCGATATCGTTCGAAAAGACGGGCAATACAAAAAGCTCATCCTATTGGGCGGCAGTGAAGGTGCCGTTATCGCCAACCTGGCGAGCGCAGATATTGACTCTATCGATGCCACCATCGCCTTTAATGGCGGTGGCCGCTGGTTTATCGATGACGTCTCACACAGCATCGAGGTACAGCATAAAAACCCCGCAGCGGCGAGAAAAGAGGTCGATGACTTTAAAGGGTTTACCGAGCATGTTCTTCACAGCAAACCCTTCGAGCTTGATGTGAGCGGACATGGCTATCATTGGTGGCAGCAGATGCTCTCCATCGATCAGCTTGATACCCTTAAAAAAGTAAAGTCTCCTTTACTGATCATTCAGGGAGGGAGAGACACTTCGGTATCACCGCAAAAAACAGATGAAATGATGCAGCGCCTTGAAGAACTTGGGAAAAGCAATATCGAATATCGGCGTTACGAAGCACTGGATCATGGATTGAAAGACAGCGACGGGAAAAGCCAGCGCAAAGAGGTCATCAGCGATATAAATATGTGGTTAAGGTCGAAGCTAAGCAATCCAGCCAATAAATCCAGCGGCAACTGATTGAAGCGGGGCTGAGCAGGCTGAAGACTGAAATTCAGGGGCTTTGCAGGCTGGCGCAGCGCGTAGCTAAACCCAACAGACGAGCATTATCACGTCAACCAGATCGGGATAAACGTGGATTGGGTAGATCGGTAAAACAAATTTGCAGATACGTTTCGCAGTAAACGTTGGGTTTCACTTCGTTCAGCACCCACCTACGATTTTTAGCCCAAACATACAAAGTTTTTTAACTTTTGAGACAATTATGCTCCTATATAAATATCTGCCACCTGAAAGAATTGATGTCTTAAAAAATAGAAGTATTAGATTCTCTCAACCTATAGCTTTTAATGATCCTTTCGAGTTTAAGCCGGTAATAGAATCAACATTGTCTATTGATGAGGTTCAAGATGAGATAGATAAAAACTTTGATAAACTGATTCAATCAAAAATCGATGAGCTTCCGCTTGAGTTGAGAACCATGCTAATTGGGCATGATTTAAAAAAATGGGTTCGCGATCAGATTAATAACAACCAAGGTTGGATAAAATCGCAATCAAGTGTAGCAGCGAAAAATGTATCAAGCACACTAACTAACTTTTCCAATCAGCTTGTTGGTGTTTTGAGCTTAACCGAAAAAAGGGAAAATCTTTTGATGTGGTCTCATTATGCTGATTCACACAAGGGCTTCTGCATTGGTTTTGATTCCTCACATCATTTTTTTAACAGGAAACGCTCTGAAAAAGATGAGTTTTATCATTTGAGAAAGGTTGATTATATTAAAAAACGTCCATCCAAGGCTTTAAGACAAACAAATAGCACAGATCTTTTTCTTTTGAAGTCTGATGTTTGGGAGTATGAGCAAGAATGGAGGATATGTTCTGTACTTAAAGATGCAGACCAAGTTCTGGATGGTCACCCCCCAAAAGTTCATCTTTTTAAATATCCACAAGAATCGGTCATGGAAATATTAATCGGTGCTAATGCAACACAATGCTTTACAGATGAACTACTAAAAATAGTTAAGTCTGATGCGAAATTTTCACACGTGAAAATAATGAAATGCAAAGAATCCGAAACTGAATACGCATTAAATATAGTAAAACTATAACCAAAAATTGGTGTGGGGTTGTTTCACAACCCCACAAGTAAAAGCTAGAGTTTTAGCAACGTAGGACCTTTTATGGATCGCGAACTCGATGAAAAGAATCCCAAAATGGCCGTTGAATTCTCGAATTCGAATCGTGAAAAAATGATTAGGCTGTTTCCTTCTTCTCTGTCTAAAAAAGAAGAAGGCTTATATGTTAGAATCTCAAAAAGTAAAGCGAATTTTTTAAACAAGTTATCTTCCTTGTTCTCAGAAATGAATGAGATTTATGCTTATGTAGATAAATTCACACCTTGCAAAAAAGGTTGCTCTCATTGCTGCAATATTCCAGTGTCAGTTTCAGAGCTAGAAGTGGAGTACATTGAGAAAACCTTAAAGATCAAGAGAAAAGCATTCTCTGCATATGACATAACACAAAATAAACCTTGCCCCTTCCTAAAGGACAACGGTTGCAGCATATACAATGTTCGACCATTTGTTTGTAGAAGGCATGTTGTGTTAACAAAAACATCCTATTGGTGCGAACTTGAGCGTTGCAACCAAGAAACAATGCCACTATTAAATTTCACTGAAACCCAGAAGAGCTTTGAATATTTAATTTATGAATCGGGGAAAAATAGATTGTTTGATATACGAGAAATATTCTAACTATCACGATCTAAAAAAATATTGCTGTAAGACCGCAGTGCTGCCCAGAGCATGAGGAACTCTTGTGACACCCACAAATTTGAGTGAGCCTTGGTATGACTGGCTGTGGCTGCCGTGATCAAAACCGCACTGAGGGCTTTGGGGCGGGGATGAGAAAATCTCGTGACTTTGGCTTGAAATGTATTTTTTCAACCAACTTCATCCTTGGCATCAAAGTCGATATTGAGGAATATCAAGGTGGTCTAAAAAGAACAAAGAACTCCGAATGAAGATTGCCGACTTGAGTGAACGATCAATAGTCATGGCAGACTCCTCGACCAGCAGCCCATCAAGCAAAACAACACACCACGCTACAGTCCCAAGAATGGATGTCCCAGATTTACCCTCCATGATAAAGGAATAGTATGAGATTAAAAAAATACGTTAGAAGATATACGGAACTTCCATTTCTCATTGACTATTTAATGACTAAGGAGCTGGTATTACTGAATCCAAAATTATGGGATGACAGAAATGACTCATATTATATTGAGCAGTATGCCACAAGAAAGTTATTGCAAGGGTTCGCTGCATTATGTCTAACTGAAGCACCCGAAACATACCACCACTGGAAAGTATTTTCTTCTGGGTCAAGTGGTGTGTGCATTGAATTTTCAAAAGAGAAATTGGAGGGGTATGTATCTAAATGTAAACAGCTAAGAGCTGAATCAGTAGAGTATTGTACTATTCAGCAATTGCGAGATGATCCATTAGACGAGGATGAACTTCCCTTTATCAAACGCTACGCTTTTCAAGATGAAAAGGAATTCAGGATATTTTGGGGCTCTAAAAAAACATCAGCAAAAACATATAGACTAAATGTTCCGTTGATTGCAATAAACAGAATAATTTTGAGTCCTTGGCTTCCGATTGAAGTCGTAGAACATGTTAAAGCAACACTAAAATCAATGCCTGGCTGCAAATCATTAAAAATTTATAAGTCAAGCTTAGTGGAAAACGACCAATGGAAGAGTTTCGCAATGAAAAAAGACATAACAAGTAAAGCGAGCGTGACTGGATAGTATGACACCCACCTTTTTATGTGCTTAAGCAAAGAACCGCTGACGACAAGGGAAATAGCCGGCAAGCAATAAACAAGGGGGCCAAGGCCCCCTCTGCTATGAATGATCGGCGGATAAAATGGGCATCAATCGATTAACCCCCGCTGCCGCAGTGCAGTCAGCAACTCATCCACCAGCGCTTCCACCGGCTTGCCGGCGTTCAGCAGGTGTATTTCCGGGTTTTCCGGGGCCTCATAGGCGGAGTCGATGCCGGTAAAGTTGCGAATTTCCCCGGCCCTCGCCTTCTTGTAGAGCCCCTTGGGGTCACGCTCTTCACAAACGGCGAGGGGCGCATCCACAAATACCTCGACAAACTCCCCTTCACCCACGAGATTGCGCACCAGATCCCGCTCGGCACGGAACGGCGAGATAAAGGCGGTGAGGACGATCAGGCCCGCATCCACCATCAGTTTTGCCACTTCGCCGACCCGGCGGATATTCTCCTGGCGGGCGGCGTCATCGAAGCCGAGATCGCCGCACAGGCCGTGGCGCACATTGTCCCCATCCAGCAGATAGGTGTGCTTGCCCGAGGCGGCCAGCGCCTGCTCCAGCGCCCCCGCCAGGGTGGACTTGCCCGCCCCGGAGAGCCCGGTGAACCAGATCACCAGGGGCTTTTGCCCCTTCTGCTCGGCCCGGCTCTGTTTGTCGACGGCATGGGCATGCCACACGATATTGCTCATCCAACACTCCTTGATTGGCGCTCACGCCTCAAAACTAAAACTGTCCGGCACCACAGGGAGCCGCCTCGGACTATCAGTCGACAACGTGCTGATGCCATGGCATTGCTCATCCAACACTCCTTGATCGGCGCTCACGCCTCAATACTGAAAACTGTCCGCTACCGTGGGGAGCCGCCTCGCACCATGAGGCGGCAAGGTGCTGATGCCCTGATATTGCGCATGCAACCCCCCCTGATTGGCGCTCACGCCTGGATACCAGTGCCCTGGCACTCCCCTGTATCATAAGCAGCCTTGATAAAAGCCGCGTTAACATAAGCAGCCCTTAACACATCCCTCGGTATCAGACCTTAAAACGGAAACAGCAGGGGCACCATGACGATCACCCCGATGCTGTAGGCCAGGGAGACCGGCAGGGCCAGCTTGAGATAATCCGGCATCTTGTAGTTGCCCGCCGCATAGACCATCAGGTTGGTCTGATAGCCGTAGGGCAGGATAAAGCTGGAGCTCGCCCCGAACAGCACCGCCAGAATGAACGGCATGGTGGAGACGTCCATGCTGAGCGCCAGCTGGAATCCCATGGGAAAGGCCAGGGCCGCCGCCGCGTTGTTGCTCATCAGCTCCGTCAACACCAGGGTAAACAGATAGATCCCCACGAAGGCGATAAAGGGACTGGCCCCGTTGAACTCCCCCATCAGCCAGTCGGCGATGAGCTTGGCCAGGCCGCTCTTCTCCAGCTGATCGGCGATGGCGAGCGCCCCGCCTACCACCAGCCAGATATCCAGGGGAAAGCGGCGGCGGATCTCGTCCAGGGTCAGGATGCGTGAAAACAGCAGTACCACCAGCATCACCAGCAGCCCCTTGAAGAGCGGCACCAGATCGAGCACCGACAGGGTCAGCACCCCGAGGAACCCCGCCACCACGGCGGCGCTGCGTGTGGCATCGAGCCGGGTGGAGGCCTCCAGCCCGCTCACCACCACGAACTCCCGGGAGAGGGACTTGTTGCCAGCAAACTTGGGGCCGGGGGCCAGCAGCAGGGTATCCCCTGCGTGCAGTTCAATCTGACCCAGGCCGCCGGTGAGCTGGGTCTCGCCCCGGCGCACCGCCAGCACCACCGCATCGAAATGGGTGCGAAACTCCGCATCCTTGATGGTCTGCCCCACCAGCCGCGAGCTGTGGCTGACGATCACCTCCACCAGGTGCTGGCCGTTGAGGCGATGCTGGCCGTAGAGATCCAGCCCCTTGAGCTCCTGCAGCACGCCGACGCTCTCCACGTCACCGCAAAACAGCAGCATGTCTCCCTCGTGCAGCTCGTGTTCCGGCTGCACCGGGCAGATCACCTGGTTGCCCCGGATGATCTCGGCAAGATAGAGGCTTTTCAGGCTGCGCAGGCCGTTCTCCTTGACGCTGCGCCCGGCCATGGGCGAGCCGGGGCCCACCTTGGCCTCGAGAAAATAGCCGGATTCCCGGCTCATCTCGGTGTCCTGCTCCGGCAGGTGGCGGGCAAACAGCAGCACGGCGATGAGGCCGGTCAGCAGGGTCCCCGCCCCCACCATGAAGAAGTCGAACATGCCGAGCGGCTTGGCCCCCATCTTGATGAGGAAGCTGTTGACGATAAGGTTGGTGGAGGTGCCGATCAGGGTCAGCACACCGCCAAAGGTCGCCGCGAAGCACATGGGCAACAGCAGCCGGGAGGGCGCATGGTTGGGGTTGCGCTTGACCGCCCCCAGCATGGACGCCACCACGGCGGTGTTGTTGACGAACGCCGACAGGAAGGCGGTGGAAAACCACACCTTCACCAGCACCTTGTTGAAGGAGCCGGTGCCCACCAGGTTGGCAAACCAGCTCATGACCCGGGTCTTCTCCACCGCGAGCGACACCAGCAGCAGCAACACCAGGGTCAGCAGGGCACTGTTGGTGTAGCCCGCCACCACGGCGTTGATGTCCGCCAGGCCGCTCAGGTAGGTGATGAGCACGGCGCCCGAGAAGAGCAGCGCCGGCCGGAGTTTGCCCTGGATCAGCAGGGCGACGAGGGCAGCCAGCAGACCCAGCACCAGGGATTGTTGCCAGGTCATGGGCTTACTCCTTGCCGGAATCGTTGCTGATGGTCAGCGCCTGCCAGTGGGGGAAGTGCTTGCGCACCAGGGCGTTGAGCTCGATCTCGAACTCGCTGTATTGCCCTGCCATCACCTTGGCCGCCAGCCCTTCCACTATCATGCCGGCCCCCACGGTGACGTTGGTCAGCCGGTCGATGAGGATGAAGCTGCCGGTGTCGCGGATCTCCTTGTAGGGGTCGAACGCCACCGGGTCGGTGAGGCTGAATTCGCACAGGCCGATCTCGTTGAGCTTGAGCTCGGAGGCGGGCAGCTCGTCGAGCTTGTTGATCTCGATACGGTGGCGGATGGCCTCCACCTGGCCACGGCTCTTCTTGGTGGCCAGCTTGACGTCATAGACCCGGCCCGGTTGCAGGGACTCTTCCCCCATCCAGACGATGTGAGCCAGCACGCTCTGGGTCACCTGGGGCTTTTTCGCCGCGTCCACCAGCAGGTCGCCCCGGCTGATGTCGATTTCGTCCGCAAAGGTGACCGTGATGGCCTGACCCGGCAGGGCGTACTCCAGATCCCCGTCGAAGGTGACGATGCGGGTCACCGTGCTCTCTTTGCCGGACGGCAGCACGGCAAGCTTGTCGCCCACCCGCAGGATGCCGGAGGCGAGCGTGCCCGCGAAGCCGCGAAAATCGAGGTTGGGGCGGTTCACGTACTGCACTGGCAGGCGCACCGGGTGACGCTCCAGCTCGCGCTCCACTTCGGCGGACTCCAGCAAGGAGAGCAGGGTCTCGCCCTGATACCAGGCCAGCTTGTCGCTCGGGTTCACCACGTTGTCACCGTCCAGGGCCGAGACCGGCACGATGTGGATGGTGTCGACGCTGAGCTTCTTGGCGAATTCGCGGTACTCCAAGCTGATGCGCTCGAACACCTCCTGGCTGAACTCCACCAGGTCCATCTTGTTCACTGCCACCACGAACTGCTTGATGCCGAGCAGGCTCGCAATAAAGCTGTGGCGGCGGGTCTGATCCAGCACCCCCTTACGGGCGTCGATCAGGATGATGGCCAGATCGCAGGTGGAGGCGCCGGTGGCCATGTTGCGGGTGTACTGCTCATGGCCCGGGGTGTCCGAGATGATGAATTTGCGCTTGGCGGTGGAGAAATAGCGGTAGGCCACGTCGATGGTGATGCCCTGCTCGCGCTCCGCCTGCAGGCCGTCCACCAGCAGGGCCAGGTCCAGCTTCTCGCCGGTGGTGCCGAGCTTCTGGCTGTCGGACTCCAGCGCTTTGAGCTGATCTTCATAGATCTGCTGGGAGTCGTGCAGCAGGCGGCCGATGAGGGTGCTCTTGCCGTCGTCCACGCTGCCGCAGGTGAGAAAACGCAGCAGGCTCTTGTGCTGCTGGGCGTGCAGGTAGGCTTCAATGCCCTGTTCGCTGATGGCGGTCTGAATGTGGTTGTTCATGTTGCGATTCCTTAGAACATTTTTTAGAAATAGCCCTGACGCTTCTTCTGCTCCATGGAGCCGGCCTGATCGTGGTCGATGAGCCGCCCTTGCCGCTCGCTCGAGGTGGTGATCAGCATCTCTTCGATGATCTCCGGCAGGGTGGTGGCATTGGATTCGATGGCCCCGGTCAGCGGGTAGCAGCCGAGGGTACGGAAGCGCACCAGCTCCTGCTTCACTTCGTCTTCCGGGCCGATGGGCATGCGATCGTCATCCACCATGATCTTGATGCCGCCGCGATCCACCACGGGGCGCATGGCCGCGAAGTAGAGCGGGACTATGTCGATGTTCTCGAGATAGATGTATTGCCAGATGTCCAGCTCGGTCCAGTTGGAGAGCGGGAAGACACGGATGCTCTCCCCCTTGTTGACCTGGCTGTTGTAGACGCGCCACAGCTCCGGGCGCTGGTTCTTCGGATCCCAGCGGTGGGACTTGTCACGGAAGGAGTAGACGCGCTCCTTGGCGCGGGATTTCTCCTCGTCGCGACGGGCACCACCGAAGGCGGCGTCGAAGCCGTATTTGTTGAGCGCCTGCTTGAGCCCCTCGGTCTTCATGATGTCGGTGTGCTTGCTGCTGCCGTGCACGAAGGGGTTGATGTCCATGGCCAGACCGTCCGGGTTCTTGTGGACGATGAGATCCAGCCCGAACTTTTTGGCGGTCTCGTCCCGGAACTTGATCATCTCCTTGAACTTCCAGTTGGTGTCCACGTGGAGCATGGGAAAGGGGATCTTGCCCGGGTAGAAGGCCTTGCGGGCCAGGTGCAGCATGACGGAGGAGTCCTTGCCGATGGAGTACATCATCACCGGGTTTTCAAATTCGGCGGCCACCTCGCGGATGATATGGATGCTCTCGGCTTCCAGCTGTTGCAAGTGGGTAAGTCTTTCACGGTCCATGTCTGGGTCCTCGGTTCATTGCTATCGCACCTGCTCGGGGCGCGGTGTTGGTTCAGTTCGGTGCCGCCTTGGCCGCACCGTCAAATCGATTCGGGTCTCGCCCTTCAGGCCAGGCTCACCAGCTTGAGCTCGTGGCCGCTTTCTGCCTCCTGCCCCTGTTCGCCAAACCAGGCGAGTTGCTGGCGCAGGGCCACCACTTCACCGATGACGATAAGGGAGGGGCTCACCGCCTGCTGGGCCAGTTCGGCCAGATCCGCCAAGGTGCCGGTCAGCACCCGCTGGCGGGCGGTGGTGCCCCGCTCGATGATGGCGATGGGGGTGGCGGCGCGTCGGCCATGGCTTACCAGTTGCTGCTGGATATGCTCGGAGCGCATCAGCCCCATGTAGATGACCAGGGTCTGGTTGGTGGCCGCAAGCTGCTGCCAGTCGGGCTCCTTGCCCTCCTTCTGGCAGTGACCGGTGATGAAGACGGCGCTCTGGGCATGGTCGCGGTGGGTGAGCGGAATGCCCGCATAGGCGGTGGCACCGGCGGCGGCGGTGATGCCGGGCACCACGGAGAAGGGAATACCCTCCTCGGCCAGCACTTCCAGCTCCTCGCCACCACGACCGAACATGAAGGGATCGCCCCCTTTGAGGCGCACCACCCGGTTACCCGCTTTGGCGTATTCCACCAAGAGGCGATTGGTCTCTTCCTGGGGCACGCTGTGAGCACCCGCCTTCTTGCCGACCGACACCAGGGTGGCGTCGCGGCGCACCAGGTCCAGGATCTCGGGGGAGACCAGCTGGTCATAGAGCACCACTTCGGCCTGCTGGATCTGTTGCAGCGCCTTGAGGGTCAAGAGGCCAGGATCTCCCGGGCCCGCCCCCACCAGCACCACTTCGCCCACTTCGGTACGGGCTTTGTCCAGTCCCTCGTTCAGCCACTGCTCGGCCCCTTGCCAATCGGCTTTCTCAATCAGACCGGCCAGGGTGTTGGAGGCAAAGGCGCGCTCCCAGAAGCGGCGGCGATCGGAGAGGGAGGCCAGCACCTGCTTGGCACGGCGGCGCACCCGGCCGGAGAGCTCCGCCAGACCACCAAGATGGCGGGGCAGCAGGCTCTCGAGCCGCTCGCGCAACAGACGCACCAGCACGGGGGCCTTGCCGCCGCTGGAGACGGCCACCACGATGGGGCTGCGATCGATGATGGAGGGGAAGATAAAGCTGGAGCGCTCGGGGTCATCCACCAGGTTGACTAACAGACCGCGCTCGGTGGCGCTCTGGTAGACCAGGGCGTTGACCTCGAGATCGTCGGTCGCGGCCACCACCAGGATCTGCCCTGCCAGGTGGGCCGGGTCGAAACGCGCCACCACATGGGTGAAGCGACCGGCAAATTCATGGAACTCGGGCTCGAGCGCGGGAGAGACCAGGGTGATCCGGGCACCTGCCGCCAGCAGCAGGCGCGCCTTGCGCAGGGCAATCTCGCCCCCGCCCACCAGCAGTACCGGGCGGCCTTCCAACCTGGCAAACATAGGTAAATAATCCATCAGGGCCCGCTCCTCGGCATCGCGACATCTGGGGCGACTATAGGCAGGAGCGCTTATCCCTCAAAATAATAAAAAATGCTCTTTAATGCGTTTTGGTAATTAGTAAAGCCGTGTGGCGGCAATAGAGAAGCGAATCTGCTTGTGGTGGATGGCACCAGACCCTAGGCTAGTGAAAGTGTTTCATAAGGAGCTTAATCATGAATGAGTCATTGATTGTATTGGGGATCTTCATATTCCTGGTACTCGCCACCCTGAGTGCCGGCATCAAGATAGTGCCCCAGGGTTACAACTGGACCGTGGAGCGCTTCGGCCGCTACACCCGCACCCTCTCCCCGGGCCTCAACCTGCTGATCCCCTACATCGACCGCATCGGCCACAAGATCATCATGATGGAGCAGGTGCTGGACATCCCGGCCCAGGAGGTGATCTCCCGGGACAACGCCAACGTCACCATCGACGCCATCAGCTTCGTGCAGGTGGTGGATGCCCGCAAGGCGGGCTACGAGGTCAACGATCTCACCAGCGCCATCCGCAATCTCACCATGACCAACATGCGGACCGTGCTCGGCGCCATGGAGCTGGACGAAATGCTCTCCCAGCGCGACACCATCAACGAGAAGCTGCTGCGCACCATGGATGCGGCCACCGCTCCCTGGGGCATCAAGGTGACCCGGATCGAGATCAAGGATGTGCGCCCGCCCCTCGCCCTGGTGGAAGCCATGAACGCCCAGATGAAGGCCGAGCGCCAGAAGCGGGCCGAGGTGCTGGAGGCCGAGGGGGTGCGCCAGTCCAAGATCTTGAAGGCCGAGGGGGAGAAGCAGTCCCAGATCCTGAAAGCCGAGGGTGAGCGTCAGGCCGCCTTCCTCGCCGCCGAAGCGCGGGAGCGGGCCGCCGAGGCGGAAGCCAAGGCGACCCATATGGTCTCGAAAGCTATAGCGGAAGGGGATATGCAGGCCATCAACTACTTCGTGGCCCAGAAATACACAGAGGCCCTGGCCCGCATCGGTGAAGGCCCCAACAGCAAGATCATCATGATGCCCCTGGAAGCGGGCAGCCTGATAGGCTCGGTGGCGGGCATGGCCGAGCTGTTCAACAAAGACGGCAAGGCGGCCAAATCATGACAGCCCTGTTCGAGGGGCTGACCCACTGGCACTGGCTGGGACTCGGCTTCGTGCTGCTGGCCATCGAGGTGATGGGGTCGGTGGGCTTTCTGCTCTGGACCGGCATCGCCGCCCTGGAGGTGGGACTCTTGCTGCTGGTCTGGCCCTTCGGCTGGCAGGCGCAGTTGCTGCTCTTCGCCCTGCAATCCCTGCTCACCACCTGGGCCTGGTGGCGCTGGCAGCATCGCCGGGATCGCTCCGGGCTGGATGCCGCCGCTCCCATCAACGAGCGGATGCAAAGCTACATAGGCCGCGAGCTGACCCTGCTGGACGAGGTCAGCCAGGGGATGAGCCGGGTGCATCTGGACGACACCGTCTGGACGGTGCGCTGCAACGCGCCGCTGCCGGCCGGCAGCCGGGTCAAGGTGGTGGGGGCCGACTCCCACATCCTGCTGGTGGAACCCCTCGGCTGACCGGGCAGCGCCCTTCCATGGCCATAAAAAAACGGGCCCGGCGCGAGTGCGCCGGGCCCGTTTTTCAATGAGTTGCTGGCTTAGTTGGCCTTGGCATCGCTCACGGCAGCTTCAGCCTTGGTGGCCACGTCAGCGGCAGCCTTCTCGACAGTAGCGGAAGCTACGGAAGCAGCCTTCTCGACGGTAGCAGACGCTTCGCTAGCGGCTTTCTCGACAGTGGCAGCAACGTCTGCGGCCGGGGTCGCAGCCGGAGCGGCAGCTTCTTCTTTCTGACCACAGGCGGTCAACATCAGACCCAGGATACCGGCTACCAGTACTTTGTTCATGTGCATACCCTCAAAAAAAGATGGAGAGATGGTGCAGGGACCATCACTGTACGCCCCGGCTCCTGTCGGCACACCGGCCGCTGGAGCCCGAAGGCGCGCGAAATATATCCCCATATGCGGCCGATGAAAACGCGTATCACAATGATATTTTCTCGTTGGCATGATAAGAAACACTGCTGCAACGACAAATATTAATATAAAACACCCATTCACCACCAAATTCGCACAACAAATCGCCAATTACCTGACGATTGCCAGTCAGCCATTGCCTTTCTGTCAGGCTCTCGGCGCTGCCGGATTACGCCGTCAGTCAGACAGCTTCTGACAAGGCAGGCGCCGCCCCTGCTGGTCGCTCTCCCGGGCCAGGTCCAGCAAGGCCATCACCGCCAGGGCCTCGTCGGCCGGCACCGGGTTCTCCCCCTCTCCCCGGATGGCGGCGCAGACACCGCGATAGTAGGCGCCGTAGTCCCCCGCCTCGCCGGCCACGGTCTGCTGCAGGAGCTGACCGTCCCGGATCTGGCTGAGCTGGCCGGGGGCGGGATCCACGCCCCAGTCCGCCGCCGGAGGCCGCTTGCCCTCCTTGAGCTGCTCCTCCTGCACGTCCATGCCGAACTTGATGAAGGAGCCCTGACTGCCGTGCACCACGAAGCGGGGCATCACGGCCGACACCAGACAACTGCCGTGCAGAATGACCCGCATCTCGCCATAACCCAGCACCACATGGAAGTAGTCGTCCGCCAGGGCCCCGGGGCGCTGCTTGCCCAGATCTGCCTGCAACCAGTCCGGCTGGCCGAACAGCTGGAGCGACTGATCCAGGATATGGGGGCCGAGATCGAACCAGAGACCGGAGCCCGGGCCGCCCGCCTCGCGCCAGCGCTGGCGCACCTCGGGGCGATAACGGTCGAAGTGGGATTCGAACTGGGCGACTTGCCCCAGCGCCCCCTCCGCCAGCAGACGGCGCACCGTGAGGAAGTCCCCGTCCCAGCGCCGGTTGTGGAAGATGCTGAGCAGCCGTTGCTGCTTCTCCGCCAACTCGACCAGCGCCTTCGCTTCGGCCAGATCCAGGGCGAACGGCTTGTCGATCACCACGTGCTTGCCCGCCAGCAGGGCCTCGCGAGCGATGGGGGCGTGGGTGTCGTTGGGGGTGGCGATCACCACCAGATCGAGGCTGTCATCGGCCAGCACCTGCTCCAGGGTGCCGACCCGGGTGCCGGGCAACGCGGCCTGTACCTTGGCGGCATCCCGGCTCACCACCCAGCGCAGGGTCAGGCCCGGGGTCGTGGCCAGGAAGGGGGCGTGAAAGGTCTGTCCTGCGAAGCCGTATCCCACCAGGGCGGCGTTGATTGTGTGGCTCATCCGGTTTTCTCCACGGGTCTGTGATCATGCGAGGCAGGCGGGTCACCTGAAAAAGAGAAGGGGGCTCAAGGCCCCCCGAGTGTGCTCATCAGAGCACAGGATTTATTGCAAACACAAGCGGCGACCCTGGCGGGTCATCAGCATCACCAGCGGGGGCAGCAGCAGCCACATGTGCAGGGCCAGCTGGCTCAGGGGATCCGGCATCAGCCAACCGGTGATCCCCACCAGGGCGCCGGAGCCGCTCATCTGGAACAGGCCGAGCAGGGCGGCCGCAGTCCCGGCGCAGTGGCCGAAGGGGGCCAGCGCCATACCGGCGGCGGCGCCCAGGATCATCGCAAAGCCGATGCTGGAGAGGAACACCGGGCCCATCATGGCCAGCGGGTGCGGGATGTGCATGGCCAGGGTCAGGGTGATGGCGGAGAGCAGCAGCACCAGCAGGCCGATGCGCAGGGTCCGTCTTGGCCCTACCCGGGCGATGAAGCGCGGGGCCAGGAAGCAGGCCAGGATGTTGAGGGCCGCATTTGCGGTGAACCAGTGGCTGAAGCCACTCATGTCCAGCCCCAGGGTCACCATCAGTTGTACCGGTGCCGCCGTCACGTAGGCGAGGATCACCGCCATCGCCAGCATGCACAGCGCCGCGTTGAACAGGAAGCTCGGGGAGCGCAGTACCGGGCTGTAGCGGGACCAGCTGATGAGCGGGCCAGCACTGCTGGTCTCCTCAGGGCGGGTTTCCGGCATCCGCCACAGCAGCCAGCTGCCGACCACGACGGCGTAACCCGCCATGAACCAGAAGTTCGCCGACCAGCCCGCCTTGGCGGTGAGCCAGCCACCCAGCAGGGGCGCCAGTGCGGGGATAAAGCAGATGGCACCGTTCAGATAGGAGATCATCTGACCGCTCTTCTTGGGGCCATAGCTGTCACGGACCACCGAGAAGGCGGCCACCGAGGTGGCGCAGGCCCCGAAGCCTTGCAGCACCCGCGCCAGCATCAGCTCGCCCAGGCTGGCAGCAAAGCCGGCTGCCAGGGCGCTCAGGCCGTAGAGCAGCACGCCCCCCAGGGCGATGGGTTTGCGCCCGTAGCGATCGGCGAGCGGCCCCACCAGCAGTTGCCCCAGCCCCATGCTGAACAGGAACCAGGTAATGGTGCCCTGCATCAGGGTCACTTCGGCCCCCAGCTGCTCGGCCATCTGGGGGATGGCAGGCAGATAGATGTCGATGGCCAGCGGGCTGAACAACACCAGGAGTACAAGCAAAAGAATCAATGGCATCAGTCACCTCAAGCCCTAGGAATATCGATTGGGCCGCGAGTCTACTGACTCAGAGTAATGAATTGAAATGGTATTTAATCACTTCGGTTATTCCCTGCTGGAAACATGTATCTCTTCTACCTCTCAGGGGGTGGAACCAGGATCCCCCGTTGGCACCGGATCCCGGGCAATTGGCGCTTTTACTAAACCCCTCCCCCGCATAGAATGCGCAGATTATTTTTGCGGAGGTGTGTGATGAACAAGCTTGTCCTGGCAACAGGGAACCAGAAAAAGGTGAAAGAATTGGCCGCCATGCTGGCCGATATGAAGATCCAGGTGATCCCGCAGAGCGAGTTTGCAGTCTCCGATGCCGACGAGACCGGCACCACCTTCGTCGAGAATGCCATCATCAAGGCCCGCCACGCCGCCCGCGTCACCGGCCTGCCCGCCGTGGCCGACGACTCCGGCCTGGAAGTGGATCTGCTGCACGGCCGCCCCGGCGTCTACTCCGCCCGTTTTGCCGGTGCCGGTGCCAGCGACAAGGAGAACATCGACAAGCTGCTGGCCGAGCTCAAGGGCGCGCCGGATTACCTGAAAAGCGCCCGTTTCTGGTGCGTGCTGGTCTACATGCGCCACGCCGACGATCCCACCCCCATTATCTGCCAGGCCAGCTGGGAGGGGATGATCATCGACGAACCCCGCGGCCAGCACGGCTTCGGCTACGACCCCGTGTTCTTCGTGCCCGACCACGACTGCACCTCGGCCCAGATGCCGGCGGAGCTCAAGAACCAGCTCAGCCACCGTGGCCAGGCCCTGGCCAAGCTCAAAGCGGCCCTGGCGGCGGTCAACTAAAGCGCTGTCTCCCGCCGCGTTGTCATCTACAATGGGGGCCGTCGGCCCCCGTTTCGTTCGCGGCGCCCCGCCCGTTGTCACCGGCAACCAGGGCCACCCGACCCCTTTTGATTGTTGAATACTGGAAATCCCATGCTGCAACTGCCGCCCCTCTCCCTCTATATCCACGTGCCCTGGTGCGTCCAGAAGTGCCCCTACTGCGACTTCAACTCCCACGCCCAGAAGGGGGAGCTGCCCCACCTCGAGTACGTGGCGGCCCTGCTGGAGGATATGGAGCAGGATCTGCACTGGGCCCAGGGGCGCCCCCTCTCCTCCATCTTTATCGGTGGCGGCACGCCGAGCCTGCTCTCCGTCGACGCCATGCAGGCGCTGCTGGACGGGGTGCGCGCACGCATCGCACTGACCCCGGACTGCGAGATCACCATGGAGGCCAACCCGGGCACGGTGGAGGCGGACAAGTTCGCCGGCTTCCAGCGGGCCGGCATCAACCGCATCTCCATCGGGGTACAGAGCTTCCAGCAGGAGAAATTGACCCGGCTCGGCCGCATCCACGGCCCCGAGGAGGCGCGCAAGGCCGCCGAACTGGCCCACGCCATCGCGCTTCCCACCTTCAACCTGGATCTGATGCACGGCCTGCCGGATCAGAGCCTGGACGATGCGCTCTACGACCTGCAGCAGGCCATCGACTGCGCGCCGCCGCACCTCTCCTGGTATCAGCTCACCATAGAGCCGAACACGGCATTCGCCTCCAAGCCCCCCACGTTGCCGGAAGATGACACCCTGTGGGACATCTACGAGCAGGGCCACGCCATGCTGACCGCCCAGGGCTATCAGCAGTACGAGATCTCGGCCTATGCCAAAGAGGGGTATCAGTGCCGCCACAACCTCAACTACTGGCGCTTTGGCGACTATCTGGGGATCGGCTGCGGCGCCCACGGCAAGGTGACGGATCTCGCGAGCCAACAGATCCTGCGCACCGCCAAGGTGAAGCATCCGAAAGGTTATCTGGATCCGAGCCGCCCCTATCTGGACAGCCAATGGCAGGTGAGCGCGGACGATCTGCCGCTCGAGTACTTCATGAACCGGTTCAGATTGTTTGAACCCGCCCCCAAGGCGGAGTTCGAGGCCTTCACGGGGCTACCGCTGGAGCGGGTAGAGACCATGCTCGCCATCGCCCGGACCAAGGAGCTTATCGAGGATCTTGGCGACAGCTGGCAACTCACGTCCCTGGGGCATCGCTACCTCAACGTGCTGCTCGAACTCTTTATGGACGAGTGAGGTTACCGCCTTTAACCAGATGGAAAACAAGCGGGGCGCCATGAGCGCCCCGCTTGTTTTGGTTCCAAGAACCTGTTCACGGTCTGTCGCGAGAGGCTGTCAGCAAGGTGAAGAGCAGCGCAGGAACCGGAGTGTGTAAGTACACATGAGGATTGCGAGCAGCACATGAGCCTTGATCACGGCCTCGCAGCAAGATCGTGGACTGGTTCCAAAACAGGAACCCGCTCAGCAGCAGATGCTTACCATCTGCTGTTGGCCGGGCTCCCACCGCTTGCCGTGTTTGGCCTTGCGCTGATAGCTGCCCTTGCCTTTCTTGCTCGGTTCGACCCGGGCCTGGAACAGGGGGGAGGTCACCAGTGCCTTGAGGTGGTTGTCCTGAATGATGCCGCGCTGATGTTCGCAGGCGGGTTCGGCGGTGACACAGGTCACCTTCTTCTTGGCCATATGGGCTCCTTGATGGGGTTGTCGTGTTTGCCTATCGTCCCTGCCTGGAAGGGCAGATGGCGAAAAACGCGCCGATTGTGCGCCTCTTGCCTCCCCCGTGCAAGCTGTCAGGCGGGGTGATAGATAACCCGCACCAGGCCGCTTGGCAGCACTGCGCTCGACACCGGTCTCAACCCTGCGGGGAGAGGCCCGGTAAAGAGCGGGATCCCGCCCCCCAGGGTGACCGGTACCCAGAACAGGGTCAGCTCGTCCACCAGGGCACCCTGCAGACCCAGCCTCACCAGCTCCCCGCCATCCAGATAGAGGTGACGGCTTCCCCCCTGCCACAACTCGTCCAGCACCTGCGCCAGCGCCCCCTGCCTGAACGCGACTCGAGGACGGGGGTCGGCGGGCCTGTGGGTCAGTACCACCAGCGGCTTGTCCCCGTAGGGCCACTCGGGAAAGGCGCTCACGATATCGTAGGTGTTGCGCCCCATCAGCAGGGTGTCCGCGCTCGCCATCAGGGCGCTGTAGCCGGTCTCCTCCGGCCCGTCGCCACCATAGGGGGCCAGCCATGCCAGATCGCCCCCCTCCCCGGCGATGAAACCGTCGAGGGAGAGGGCGAGAAAGGCGGAGACCTGGGGCCGGCGCAGCTCAGTGCTCATGGTCGTGGTGCTCGTGGCGGGAAGGGGCGCCGGACTCCAGGGTCTCGAGGATGGCGCAATGCTCCGCCGAGCGCGGGCCGCCGCAGCAGATGTCGGAGAGGGCCTTCAGGTTCTCGCGAAAACGGGTCAGCTCCAGGAGCTTCTGCTCCACCTGTTCGAGCTTGGTGTCGGCCACCGCCTTCACCTCCTGGCAGGTGACCTTGGCCTTGTTGGTGTCCAGGGCGAGCAGCTCGCCGATGTCCGCGAGGGAGAAGCCCACCGACTTGGCGCGGATGATGAACTCCAGCCGCCGCCTGTCCTGCTCCCCGTAGAGGCGATAGCCGGATTCGTTGCGAATGCCCGGCGAGATGAGGCCGTTCTTCTCGTAAAAGCGCAGGGTGTCGGCCTTCACCCCGCACGCCTTGGCCAGTTCACCGATCCGATACATGGTCCTCTCCCCCCGCATGACATTCCCGACATGGTACTCAATATAAACCGGCCTCCACTATCACCTCTTTGCCCGGCGATTGCCAGTCAAAGGCAGGAAAGCAGCAGCTAACCCCTCACTTGCCGGCCATTTATCCCCAAAACACTGAAAAGACAAACGTTTCACAAAAATTCACCAGAAAACGTTTAACGCCGCATCCCACAAGGGTTTTCCTCTTTAAAAAATCCACCACAGGTCACATTTTTTGTGTAGAATACGCGCCCACAAGAGAGCGTCGCGTCAAGCGGGCATTTCCTAAAACGCTTTTGCCAACGGCCGCCCCGGGCGAGAGTGGTTTGCGAAATCCCCCACTTCCATTTATTTGGGGACTCTCTGTGTGTTGAGCCTCGCCTCCCATGGAACGGTCCCCGTTATGCTGAGGACGATAGTGTGATGGAACAAGCTCGACCCATTCGCCGTGCACTGCTGAGTGTGTCTGACAAGACTGGCATCCTGGAATTTGCCAAGGCACTCGACGCGCGTGGTGTGGCCCTGCTCTCCACCGGTGGTACCGCCAAGCTGCTGGCCGATGCGGGCCTGCCGGTGACCGAGGTGTCCGACTACACCGGATTCCCCGAGATGATGGACGGCCGGGTCAAGACCCTGCATCCCAAGGTACACGGCGGCATTCTCGGCCGTCGCGACCGGGATGACGCCATCATGGCCGAGCACGCTATCTCCCCCATCGACATGGTCGTCGTCAACCTCTATCCCTTCGCCGCCACCGTGGCCAAAGCCGGTTGCACCCTGGAAGACGCCGTCGAGAACATCGACATCGGCGGCCCGACCATGGTCCGCTCCGCTGCCAAGAACCACAAGGACGTCACCATCGTCGTCAAGGCCTCCGACTATGACCGCGTCATCGCCGAGATGGATGGCAACGGCAACAGCCTGACCCTCTCCACCCGCTTCGATCTGGCCATCGCCGCCTTCGAGCACACCGCCGCCTACGACGGCATGATCGCCAACTACTTCGGCACCCTGGTGCCCTCCTACGGCGAAAACAAGGAAGGCGACGAAGAGTCCCGCTTCCCCCGCACCTTCAACAACCAGTTCATCAAGAAGCAGGACATGCGCTACGGCGAGAACAGCCACCAGGCTGCCGCCTTCTACGCCGAAGAGCAGGCCGCGCCGGGCTCGGTGGCAAGCGCCATCCAGCTGCAGGGCAAGGCCCTCTCCTACAACAACATCGCCGACACCGACGCGGCGCTGGAGTGCGTGAAGGAGTTCAGCGAACCGGCCTGCGTCATCGTCAAGCATGCCAACCCCTGCGGCGTCGCCATCGGTGACGACCTGCTGGCAGCCTACGATCGCGCCTACCAGACCGACCCCACCTCGGCCTTTGGCGGCATCATCGCCTTCAACCGCGAACTGGACGGCGAGACCGCCGCGGCCATCGTCGCCCGCCAGTTCGTGGAAGTGATCATCGCCCCCAGCATCAGCCAGGCAGCCCGCGAGGCGGTCGCCGCCAAGCAGAACGTGCGCCTGCTGGAGTGCGGCCAGTGGACTGCCCCGGCGCAAGGCTTTGACTTCAAGCGCGTCAACGGCGGCCTGCTGGTGCAGGAGCGCGATCTGGGCATGGTGACGCTCGGGGATTTGAAGGTGGTCAGCCAGCGTCAGCCCACCGAGGCCGAGCTGCAGGATCTGCTGTTCTGCTGGAAGGTCGCCAAGTTCGTCAAATCCAACGCCATCGTCTACGCCAAGAACGGCCAGACCATCGGCGTCGGCGCCGGCCAGATGAGCCGCGTCTACTCTGCCAAGATCGCCGGCATCAAGGCCGAGGATGAAGGGCTGACCGTGGCGGGCTCCGTCATGGCCTCCGACGCCTTCTTCCCGTTCCGCGACGGCATCGATGCCGCCGCTGCCGCGGGCATCTCCTGCGTCATCCAGCCAGGTGGCTCGATGCGCGACCAGGAGGTGATCGACGCCGCCAACGAACACGGCATGTGCATGGTGTTCACCAACATGCGTCATTTCCGTCACTGACAGCCCAGGGCCGCCGATGGCGGCCCTGCCTCTTTAGCACCGGATCCTTTCCACTGGCAGGTTGCCACCGCAGCGCCAGTGAACTCAGACAGAAGCGAGCGAGACGATGAAAGTACTGATCATTGGCAACGGCGGCCGTGAACACGCCCTGGCCTGGAAGGCCAAACACTCCCCCCTGGTGACCCAGGTCTTCGTGGCACCGGGCAATGCGGGCACCCAGCTTGAGCCGGGCATCGAGAACGTCGCCATCCAGGCCACCGACATCGAGGGCCTGCTGGCCTTCGCCAAGGCGAACCAGATCGGCCTCACCATCGTCGGACCGGAAGCCCCCCTGGTGAAAGGGGTGGTCGATGCCTTCCGCGCCGCCGATCAGACCATCTTCGGCCCGACCGCCGCCGCTGCCCAGCTGGAAGGCTCCAAGGCCTTCACCAAGGACTTCCTGGCCCGCCACGCCATTCCCACCGCCGATTACCAGAACTTCACCGAGGTGGAGCCAGCGCTGGCCTATCTGCGCGAGAAGGGCGCCCCCATCGTCATCAAGGCCGACGGTCTGGCCGCCGGCAAAGGGGTGATCGTCGCCATGACCCTCGACGAGGCGGAAGCGGCGGTGCGTGACATGCTCTCCGGCAATGCCTTCGGCGATGCCGGCGCCCGGGTGGTGATCGAGGAGTTCCTGGACGGGGAAGAGGCGAGCTTCATCGTCATGGTGGACGGCGAGCACGTGCTGCCCATGGCCACCAGCCAGGATCACAAGCGCGCCTTCGACGGCGACACCGGCCCCAACACCGGCGGCATGGGGGCTTACTCCCCGGCCCCCGTGGTGACCGACGAAGTGCACCAGCGCGTGATGGAGCGGGTGATCATGCCGACCGTGCGCGGCATGGCGGCCGAGGGCAACGTCTACACCGGCTTCCTCTACGCCGGCCTGATGATCGATGCCGAGGGCAACCCCAAGGTGATCGAGTTCAACTGCCGCTTCGGCGACCCCGAAACCCAGCCCATCATGCTGCGGATGCAGTCCGATCTGGTGGATCTCTGCCTCGCCGCCTGCGCCGGCCAGCTGGATCAGAAGGAAGCCGTCTATGACCCCCGTGCCGCCATCGGCGTGGTGCTGGCGGCGGGTGGCTATCCCGGCGACTACACCAGCAACCACCCCATCAGCGGTCTGCCGGTGGACGAAGTGGCAGGGGAGAAGGTGTTCCATGCAGGCACCCGCCTGGAAGGACACACCAGCCTGACCCAGGGTGGCCGCGTGCTGTGCGCCACCGCCCTCGGCCACACGGTGCAGGAAGCCCAGCAGCGGGCCTATGCCCTGGCTGGCCGCATCCAGTGGGACGGCATCTTCTATCGCAAGGACATCGGCTGGCGTGCCATCGAGCGCGAGCAGGCCGAATAAGGGCCGGATCCCGATCACTCAAAGGGCCTGCGGGCCCTTTTTTTGTTGCACAGCGTCTGTACGGGCAGTGAAATCGTCCATGGATGATGACTTTCAAAAACAAAAACACCTGAAAAACTCACCTGACTTTAAAAAACCGATGTGTGATAAATAATGGCAGCATGATTCACTGCCTGCGAGCCCCTTCCCGGACCAGATGCGCGCCCTTGTATCCCTGCCGGAGGCGAGATCCGGTGGCCGTTCTCTTTCGGCTACATTCCCACAGCAATCCCCTGCACAATTCGTCACAATTGGTCGCACTTTCTTCATACAATGATCGCCCTTTCATGGCATCATGATGCGTGAAACCGCACTCAAATGAGTGCTATAACAACCTGCAATCTCGTCGTCTCATAAGGAAATCCCATGCTGAAAACTGTGCGCCCCCTGCTGCTGCCCCTGATGTTCGGCCTGATGGCCCTGCCTGCCATGGCCGGCGATCTGGAGCAGCCGATGAAGAAGATCGGCTTCAACTACAAGCAGGCCGTCAAGGCCGACGACGCGGCCACCATGGAGAAATACATCAAGGAGATGAAGGCCCAGCTGGACGTCGCCAAGGGCAAGAACATGCCCGCCGCCAAGAAGGAGAAGTTCCTGGAAGGCATGACCGAAGTGCAGACCGAGCTGGATGCCAGCCTGGCAGCCCTCAAGGCCGGTGACGAGGCCAAGGCGCGCGAGCATCTGGCCAAGGTCAACGACCTGAAGAAGGAGTACCACAACTATGCCAAGCAGAAAGGCTGATCCCTTCCACTGGGATGCTCTGGTGCGCCTCACCCACTGGGGTGTGGCGGCCATCTGTATCGGCAACCTCTGGCTCAACGAGGCGGGCGAGGAGTGGCACGAGCGGATGGGATACGCCGTCATGGTGCTCATCGGCATACGCCTGCTATGGGGGCTCACCTTCGCTCGCGGCCACGCCCGCCTGCGCGCCCTCATCCCGAGCCGGGAGGATTTTCGCCATCAGGCCGACGCCCTGCGCGAACGGACCCCGCCCACCCCTGGCCATCACGGCAGCGGCAAGCTGGCGGTCTGGGCACTCTGGCTGCTGGTACTCGCCACCGCAGGGACCGGCTGGTTCCAGAACACCGAGACCGGCTTCGATCTGGGGGCGGACGACTGGCACGAGTGGTGCACCTGGGCACTCCAGGGCATGATCGCCCTGCACCTGTGCGCCATCGCCTACACCTCCTGGCGCCAGCGCAGCAACCTGGTCACCCGCATGCTGCCAGGGCGTCGTGCCCGGGCCAGTGCCGGGCAGCAGGAACCCAACGTCTGAACGTTCACGGGGCCCTGCGGGGCCCCTGTTCATCCCCTTCGCTACCCGCTTGACGGGATCTCGCACCGATCTGCTCCCCTCTGCATCCTCCTGCTGCCACCGAATGGCATGAAAGCATTTTCATTCACATTTCTTAATTAATTCAGCTTGTTCGATTTTCAACCACATCGATTTCATGAATGCTACGGAGCTGAACGAGGTTGTTTGTTGTCCGTTCGACTACACGACAGTGATACGTCAATAACAAGATCGAAGGGAAAATCGTCATGCACAACACACTGTTTCGAACCGCCCTGCTGGCGACGGCACTCGGCTCTTTCAGCCACACTGCCAGCGCCGAAGGAGTCATGGTTCACCTGTTCCAATGGAAGTTCAACGACATCGCCAACGAGTGCGAGACCGTGCTCGGGCCCAAGGGGTTCGGTGGCGTCCAGATCACCCCACCGGCCGAGCACAAGCAGGGCAGCCAGGTCTGGTGGACCGTCTATCAACCGGTCAGCTTCAAGAATTTCAACAGCTTCGGCGGTAGCGAGGCAGAGCTCAGGAGCATGATCGCCCGCTGCAACGCGGCCGGGGTCAAGGTCTATGCCGACGCCGTCTTCAACCAGCTGGCATCGGGTTCGGGCACCGCCACCGGCGGCGGCAGCTACAACTCGGGGCAGTTCCAATATCCCCAGTTCGGCTACAACGACTTCCACCACAGCGGCGACATCACCAACTACGGTGACAGCAACAACGTCTGGAACGGCGCCCTCTACGGCATGCCGGACCTCAATACCGGCTCATCCTACGTCCAGGATCAGATCGCCACCTACATGAAGACTCTGCTCGGCTGGGGCGTGGCGGGCTTTCGCATCGATGCGGCCAAGCACATGGCGCCGGCCGATGTGAAGGCCATCCTCGACAAGGCAGGCAGCCCCAGGGCCTACCTGGAGGTGATCGGCGCTGGCGGGGAGTCCCCCGACATTCAGCCGGGCCGCTACACCTATATCGACACCGTCACCGACTTCAAATACGGCACCGATCTTGCCGCCAACTTCAATGGCCAGATCAAGAACCTCAAGACCCTGGGCGAGAGCTGGGGCCTGCTCCCCTCCAACAAAGCCTTCGTCTTCGTGGTCAACCACGACCGCGAACGCGGCCACGGCGGTGGCGGCATGCTCACCTTCATGAGCGGTGCCCGCTACGATCTGGCCAACACCTTCATGATGGCCTGGCCCTATGGCTGGAAGCAGGTGATGTCGGGCTATCGCTTTGAAAACATGGGCACCTATGAAACCGACAAGGGGGCGCCGGGCAGCACGCCCTGCACGGACAGCCAGTGGAACTGCGAACAGCGCCGACCGACCATCATGAACATGGCCCTGTTCCACAACCGGACCGAAGGCCAGCCCGTCAGCAACTGGTGGGACAACGGCAACAACCAGATAGCCTTCAGCCGCGGTGACAAGGGCTTCGTCGCCATCAACAACGAGAGCGGCAGCCTGGTGGCTTCGGTGCAGACCGGCCTGCCGGCCGGCGAGTACTGCAACCTCCTGGGGGGCAATGACTACTGCAGCGGCGGTTATGTCACCGTCGATGGCAGCGGCAAGGCCAGCCTGAACGTCCCCGGCATGAAGGCGGCCGCCATCATCGCCGGTTGCACCAAGGCCAGCCCCTGCGGCGGTTCCGTCCTGCCGGGCAACAAGTTCAGCAGCATGAACCTGCGCGGCACCCACAACGCCTGGGGCAACACCCCCATGACCGTCGATGCCAACCGTGTCTGGTCCGCCACCCTCACCCTGACCGGCAATGGTGACGCCACCGGTGCCCAGCGCTTCAAGTTCGACGTCTTCGGCAACTGGGCCGAGAACTACGGCGACAACGAAGGGGATGGCATCGCCGACAAGGGCAGCAGCAAGGATATCCTGGTCAGCGGGGCGGGCACCTACCGCATCACCCTGAGCGAGAGCGATCTGCGCTACACGGTCACCCCCCTCACCAGCAACCAGGCACCGGTCGCTACCCTCTCCCCCAAGACCCTCAGCGTCAAGGCGGGGGAGAGCGTGGTGTTCGACGCCTCCGCTTCCAGCGATGACGGCGGCGTGGTGAGCTACAGCTGGTCCAGCGGGGGCACCGCCGCCACGGAGACAGTCCGGTTCGATACCCCGGGTACCCATACCGTGACGGTCACCGTGACCGATGCGGAAGGGTTGACCGCCAGTGCCAGCGCCACCGTGACCGTCACCGACGACAACGGCACCTACGCCAGCGTATTACCCACCCTGAACTTCCGCGGCACTCCCAATGCCTGGGGATCCCTTGCCATGACGCTGGTCGCCGACAACCAGTGGGAGGCTCTCGTCACCTTCGATGGTCAGGCAAACCAGCGCTTCAAGTTCGACGTCAAGGGGGACTGGAGCAAGAACTATGGTGACACCAACAAGGACGGCGTGGCCGAACTGAACGGCAGTGACATCCTCACCCCGGTCATCGGCCAGTACCGGGTACGTTTCAACGATCAGACCCTGCAATACAGCCTGACTCCGGTGAGCGTCACCTATGCCAAGAATGTCGCCAGCCTCAACATTCGCGGCACCACCAACAACTGGGGCACCACCCCCATGTCCCTGGTCGGGGATCACCTCTGGCAGGCCAGCGTCACCTTCACCGGCAGCGGTGATGGCAACGGTGGCCAGCGCTTCAAGTTCGACGTCAAGGGGGACTGGACCCAGAACTACGGCGACACCAACAAGGATGGCGTGGCCGAGCTGGCCGGGGCAGACATCACCACGGCAGTGGTCGGTGCCTATGTGGTGCGCTTCAACGACCAGACCCTGGCCTACAGCCTGAGCGCCCAGTAAGGCTGGACACACGCCAGGGCCATTGCGCCCCGGCGCCGAACCAGGCCTCCCGCCATCGGCGGGAGGCCTTTTTCATGGCCCCATGACCCGTTCCCCGCCAGCCTGTCGGCAGGCATACTGATCCTTCATCCCCATGCAGGAGCGCATATGAAACAGTTGAACACCCTCAAGGCCGAGGGACGGATCGAGGAAGCCCGTCAGCACGGTCTGCTGCAACTCATCGAGCACCCAACCCACGCCGAGCTGCATTACGAAGTGGCCGGACTGCACGACATGCTGGGGCGAGAGGCCCAGGCCATTCCGCTCTATCAGAAGGCCGTGTCGCTGGGGCTTGGCGAGTCGTCGCTGCGCGGGGCCCTGCTTGGACTTGGCAGCTCCTATCGCACCACGGGCCGTCATGCCGAGGCGCTGGCCACCTTTGACGAGGCCCTGTCCCGCTTCCCCGATGCCGTGGAGTTCAAGGTGTTTCGTGCCATGACCTGCTACAACCTGGGGCGCAGCAAGGAGGGGATGGAGACGCTGCTGGGGATCATCGCGACCACCACCACGGATCCCGCCCTGCTTCCCTACCGGCGCGCCATGGCACTCTATGCCGAGGATCTGGACAGGCACTGGTGAGCGCCAGAAACGACAAAGCCGCTCAAAAGAGCGGCTTTTTCTGAAAATGGTGGCCCCTGGGGGACTTGAACCCACGACCAATCGATTATGAGTCGACTGCTCTGACCAACTGAGCTAAGGGGCCATTGATGCTGGTTAGCGGCGTGGATTATAGGGGATGGCGGATACCCCGTCCATAGTCAGATCAACCACTTGGCGAGATTTCATCCATATTCAAGCGGTTCCATGACCCCTCTTCACGCCCATGCCAGCACGGATAAAACAAAGCCCCGCACGGCGGGGCTTTTTGTTGCAATGTCAGGCTGACAGAACCCGGGACTATTCGTCCAGGAAGCTGCGCAGCACTTCCGAGCGGCTCGGATGGCGCAGTTTGCGCAGGGCCTTGGCTTCGATCTGACGGATACGCTCACGGGTGACGTCGAACTGCTTGCCCACTTCCTCGAGGGTGTGGTCGGTGTTCATGTCGATACCGAAGCGCATGCGCAGTACCTTGGCTTCCCGTGCGGTCAGCCCGGCCAGCACTTCGCGGGTCGCGTTGCGCAGGCTCTCGCTGGTGGCCGCATCCGCTGGCAGAGCCAGGGTGGTATCTTCGATGAAGTCACCCAAGTGGGAGTCTTCATCATCACCGATGGGCGTCTCCATGGAGATGGGCTCCTTGGCGATTTTCAGTACCTTGCGGATCTTGTCTTCCGGCATGCCCATGCGCATGGCCAGCTCTTCCGGGTTCGGTTCACGACCCATCTCCTGCAGCATCTGGCGGGAGATACGGTTGAGCTTGTTGATGGTCTCGATCATGTGCACCGGGATACGGATGGTACGGGCCTGATCCGCGATGGAGCGGGTAATGGCCTGACGGATCCACCAGGTGGCATAGGTCGAGAACTTGTAGCCGCGACGATATTCGAACTTGTCGACCGCCTTCATCAGACCGATGTTGCCCTCCTGGATCAGATCCAGGAACTGCAGACCGCGGTTGGTGTACTTCTTGGCGATGGAGATAACCAGACGCAAGTTGGCCTCGACCATCTCTTTCTTCGCACGGCGGGCTTTGGCCTCACCAATGCTCATGCGGCGGTTGATGTCCTTGATCTGGGCGATGGACAGACCGGTCTCTTCTTCGATCTGCTGCAGCTTGCCGATGGAACGCAGTACTTCTTCGTCCATCTCGAGCAGACGGGGAGACCACGCCTTGTCGGCCTGCTTCTGGTATTCGAACCAGGCAGTTTCGCACTCGTTGTTGGTGAAGGCCGCGACGAAGGTCTTCTTCGGCATCTTGGCCTGCTCAACGCAGAGCTTCATGATGATGCGTTCCTGCACGCGGACACGCTCCATCATCTCCCGCATGTTGTTGACCAGGCGATCGAACTGCTTGGGCATCAGGCGGAATTGACGGAAGACATCGGCCAGCTGGGCGATGGCATTCTGGGTGTCGTCGTGGGCGCGGCCATTCTGCTGAATGGAGAGACGAGTCACCTCGTACTGGGCACGCAGTTCGCCGAATTTCTCGCGAGCGACTTCCGGATCCGGGCCACCGTCGCCATCATCGTCGGAGTTGTCACCGTCTTCGTCTTCGTCCTCATCTTCGTCTTCGTCTTCGTCGGCGAGGTCGTCCTCGCTGAGCTCGGAGCCGATATGAGTGGCGGTCGGCGCCACGTCATCCACTTCGTTCGGATCGATGAAGCCGGAGATGATGTCGGACAGGCGAAGCTGCTCGGCTTCGTACTTGTCGTACTGTTCGAGCAGATAGGTGATGGCTTCAGGGTACTCGGCGACGGAGCTTTGTACCTGGTTGATACCGTCTTCGATCCGCTTGGCGATGTCGATCTCGCCTTCGCGGGTCAGCAGTTCGACGGTACCCATTTCCCGCATGTACATGCGGACGGGATCGGTCGTGCGACCAATCTCAGATTCAACAGATGCCAGAGCCTGGGCCGCTGCTTCGGCAGCGTCCTCATCGGCGGTACCACCTTCAGCCATGATAAGGTCATCGGCATCCGGAGCGTTTTCAACCACTTGAATGCCCATATCGTTGATCATCTGGATGATGTCTTCGATCTGGTCTGAATCGACAATGTCTTGCGGGAGGTGATCGTTCACCTCGGCATAGGTCAGGTAGCCCTGTTCTTTACCTTTGGCAACGAGGAGTTTAAGCTGAGACTGCGGGGTTTGCTCCATAGAACTCATCCGGTTGGTGTTGCTAGGTTGCGCGTACAGTGCGCTGCTGCGCAAATAGCC
This sequence comes from Aeromonas sp. ASNIH5, assembly GCF_002902865.1. NCBI lineage: Bacteria > Pseudomonadati > Pseudomonadota > Gammaproteobacteria > Aeromonadales > Aeromonadaceae > Aeromonas > Aeromonas sp. ASNIH5. Next base: position 2,266,157 of record NZ_CP026122.1, read on the forward strand.
AATTCTAATAGAAAACCGCCAGACATGCTATGTCTGGTTGCGGCGTCGGTCATGAGAAACCCCTGCCCGCAGTGTTGTCGGGGCCAGGTGGTTATAAAGTGTTTGCTTTCAATCCCGTCTATTCGGGCAACGCTATTCATATTGGGACTGCTCACTCAAATATCAAGTCCCACTCTCATTTCTTTTCTCAATCTGCACCTCTCTGATCAGCATCATCAGCTCCTGAGTTTCCTCAGAGCTTAGCCCTTCCTGCGCCACCTTGGCCTGCAATTCTTCGATCCGTTGCTTCAGGAAAAGGTTGATGAAACCGACAAAGGTATCCTGCAATTCTCCCAGAATATCGGGCTCCTGGTCGAGCTTTACCTCTTCAAACAGGTCATGCATCGCCAGCTGGGCAAGTATTTCTCCCTCTTTTGTGCCGCGCCAATGCTCCAGCAGGATACCCGTTGTCACTCCCGGCTGGATCAGGATCTGCTGGTGCAGTTGCAGCAGGAAAGGGATCCCCTGCAGGCGCAGCCCGGCCAACTCGGGCATGGCCGGCAGCTCGGCGGTGATCGCCGGATACTGCACCATCAGGGCCAGAGCCCTGCGGATCGGCGTCAGTTTGGTCGCCTTGGGTTTGTTAACTTCCGCCTTGGGCTGGCTGTTGCGGGCAAACAGCTCGGCAATCCGCTGCTTGTTTTCTCCCCAGCGCATCATGCTGGAAAGTCGGGTAATCAACCCCTCGCGAGTGAAACCTTCCGGTACCCGACGAATCAGCTCGGCGGCCTTGTTGGCCACTTCAAACTTGCCTGCCTCACCGGAAAGAGCCGCATCGCGCCCGAGGCGTTCGAACATGAAATCCGCAAACGACTGGGCCTTGTCGAGCAGCGCTTCGAACCCCTCCTTGCCGATCTGGCGTACCAGCGAGTCGGGATCCTCGCCATCCGGCAAAAAGACGAACTTGAGTTCACGGCCGTCCTGCAGGTGGGAGAGCGCGTTATCCAGCGCCCGCCAGGCCGCTTCCCGACCGGCGTTGTCGCCGTCGTAGCAACAGACCACCTCTGCCGTGGTACGGAACAGGGTGTGGATGTGATCGCTGGTGGTCGCAGTCCCCAGTGCCGCCACCGCATAGTCGATGTCGTACTGGCCGAGCGCCACCACATCCATGTAGCCTTCCACCACAAGGATCCGGCGCGGATCCTTGTGTGCCTGCTTGACCTCATAAAGGCCGAACAGCTCTCGCCCCTTGTGGAAGATGGGGGTTTCGGGGGAGTTCAGGTACTTGGGCGTGCCATCCCCCAGCACTCGGCCACCGAAGCCGATGACCCGACCGCGTTTGTCCCGGATCGGAAACATGATGCGATCGCGGAAACGATCGTAGCTGCCCGGGCCGCTGTCACGGGGGATCAGCATACCGCCCGAAATCAGCAGTTGTTCGTGATCCCTACTGGCGCCAAAGCGGCGACGCACCTGATCCCAGTCCCCAGGGGCATAACCGATGTTGAAGCGCTTGACCACCTCGCCAGTCAGGCCCCGGCCTTTCAGATACTCCACCGCCTGAGGCGCGTTCTTGAGATTGCTCTCGTAGAAGCGCGCAATCTGGTTCATCAGCTCGAACAGATCCTTGCTGACGGCTGGTTGGCTATGGCTTGATCCACCCGCCGTTTGCTCACGGGGGACCTGCATGCCGTGCAGGCTTGCCAGCTCTTCGATGGCATCGGGGAATTCCAGGCCGTCGTACTCCATGACAAAGCCGATGGCATTGCCGTGGGCACCACAACCGAAACAGTGATAGAACTGCTTCTCCTGGCTGACGGTAAAGGAGGGGCTTTTTTCGTTATGAAAAGGGCAGCAAGCCTGGTAGTTCTTACCGGCTTTCTTCAACCGCACACGGGAGTCGATCAACTCGACTATGTCCGTGCGTACGAGCAGATCATCGATAAAGGATTGCGGGATCCTGCCAGCCATAACCGTCCTGTTTCATTGCATAGGAAATAAAAAAGCCGCGCATTCCAATGGGAAGCACGGCTTCTTCGACCAAACAAGAGAGTTGCCTGTTACGCCAAGCGGGTTTTCACCTGAGCACTGACGGCGCCGACATCGGCACGCCCCTGAATTTTTGGCTTCAAGACAGCCATGACTTTACCCATGTCAGCCATGACGGCAGCACCACTTTCAGTGATGGCTTGCTCGATCAGTGCGGCAATTTCGTCTGCGGTCAGCTGTTGTGGCAGGAACTCCTGCAGCACAACGATCTCGGCGGACTCTTTGTCGGCGAGATCCTGGCGACCGGCAGCTTCAAACTGGCTGATGGAATCGCGACGCTGTTTGACCATTTTGGTCACGACAGCGAGGATCTCTTCATCGTTGAGCTCGACACGGGTATCGACTTCACGCTGCTTGATTTCTGCCATCAACAAGCGGATAGCACCCAACCGAGGCTTGTCTTTGGCAAGCATCGCGAGCTTTTGCTGATCCTTGAGTTGATCCTTCAGAGACACGGCATGATCCCTTGATTAGTACAGGCGGATACGACGTGCGTTTTCGCGGGACAGCTTCTTGGCGTGACGCTTGACAGCGGACGCTTTGGCGCGCTTGCGAATGGTAGTCGGCTTCTCGTAGAACTCACGGCTACGAACTTCGGACAGGATACCGGCCTTTTCGCAAGAACGCTTGAAGCGACGCAGAGCAACGTCAAACGGCTCATTTTCACGGACTTTGATTACTGGCATGTGCCTTTCACCTCAGTGATAAATTGTTAGCTGACCTTCAATCGATCAGCATGTCTTAAAATGGTGCGAAATTATACTCTGGACAGGGAATGAAAGTAAACCCGCAGAGATCGCTCTGGTTTAAAAAACCCGCGAAGGTTACCATAGCCGTCTCATTTTAGCAGTGAAATTTTTTAGCAATGCGTGTATTGGGCATAGAGACATCCTGTGACGAAACCGGGATCGCGATCTTCGATGATCAAAAAGGGATCCTTTCCCACCAGTTGTACAGCCAGGTCAAGCTGCATGCGGACTACGGCGGCGTCGTTCCCGAGCTCGCCAGCCGGGACCATGTACGCAAGACGATCCCCTTGATCCAGGCCGCCTTGAAAGAGGCCGGACTTGGCAAGGATGACATCGATGGCATCGCCTATACCGCGGGGCCAGGTCTGGTTGGCGCCATCCTGGTCGGGGCGACCATAGGCCGCTCGCTGGCCATGGCCTGGGACAAGCCGGCCATCGCCGTACACCACATGGAAGGTCACCTGCTGGCCCCCATGCTGGAAGAGAAGGCCCCCGAGTTCCCCTTCGTGGCGCTCTTGGTTTCCGGCGGGCACTCCATGCTGGTTCGGGTCGATGGCATCGGCAGCTACCAGTTGCTGGGCGAATCGATCGACGATGCCGCCGGTGAGGCGTTCGACAAGACCGCCAAGCTGATGGGTCTGGACTACCCCGGTGGTCCGCTGCTCTCCCGGCTGGCAGAAAAGGGCACCACTGGACGCTTTACCTTCCCGCGTCCCATGACCGACCGTCCCGGGCTCGACATGAGCTTCTCCGGTCTCAAGACCTTCGCCGCCAACACCATCACCGCCAACGGCGATGATGAGCAGACCCGTGCCGACATCGCCCGGGCGTTTGAGGATGCGGTGGTCGACACCCTGGCCATCAAGTGCCGTCGCGCCCTGAAAGAGACCGGTCTCAATCGTCTGGTCGTGGCAGGCGGCGTCAGCGCCAACCGTCATCTGCGCGCCCAGCTGGCCGAGCTGATGGAGAGCCTCAAAGGTGAAGTCTTCTACCCGCGCACCGAATACTGCACCGACAACGGCGCCATGATCGCCTATGCCGGCATGCAACGCCTGAAGGCGGGAGTCTTCGAACCCCTCGTCGTCAAGGCCGTGCCGCGCTGGCCGCTGGACACTCTGGATCCGGTGTGATCCGGAAGATCCACGACAAAAAGAAAGGGGCCTTCGGCCCCTTTTTCATCTTGATGACGGTATTCATACCCGTTTAATTGGTGCGGAACAGCGCCTCAATGGAGAGCCCCTGCCCCAGCAGGATTTCCCGCAGACGGCGCAACCCTTCCACCTGGATCTGGCGCACCCGCTCGCGGGTCAAACCAATCTCGGCGCCCACGTCTTCCAGGGTGGCCGGTTCATAGCCGAGCAGACCGAAACGGCGGGCCAGCACTTCGCGCTGCTTGGGATTCAGCTCCTCCAGCCAATGCACTATGCTGCTGCGCATGTCATCTTCCTGGGATTCCAGCTCGGGCCCCATGCCGCGCTCGTCGGAAAGTACATCCAGCAGCGCCTTGTCGCGATCGCCACCAATGGGAGTATCCACCGAGGTGATCTTCTCGTTGAGCTTGAGCATGCGATTCACATCGTCCACAGAGCGATCCAGTGCAGAGGCGATATCCTCGGCGGTCGGCTCATGGTCGAGACGATGAGAAAGCTCGCGCGCAGTGCGCAGATAGACGTTCAGCTCCTTGACCACATGGATGGGCAGACGAATGGTGCGGGTCTGGTTCATGATGGCCCGCTCTATGGTCTGGCGGATCCACCAGGTGGCATAGGTAGAGAAACGGAAGCCTCGCTCGGGGTCGAACTTCTCGACGGCGCGGATAAGGCCGAGGTTGCCCTCTTCGATGAGATCCAGCAGCACCAGGCCGCGGTTGTTGTAGCGCCGGGCAATCTTGACCACCAGGCGCAGGTTGGATTCGATCATGCGCTTGCGCGCCGCTTTGTCGCCACGCAGGGCACGGCGGGCGTAATAGACTTCCTCTTCAGCCGTGAGCAAGGGGGAGAAGCCTATCTCCCCCAGATAGAGCTGGGTGGCGTCCATTACCTTGTTCAGCTCGGGCGCCATCAGTTCATCGGAAATGGTTTCTTCGGCTTCGGCCGCCACTTCCTGAACCTCTTCTTCCTCCTGAACCTCCAGCTCCTCGTCGAACTCTAACTCTGCATCCTGCATTACCAGTTGTTCTTGGCTCATGATATCTCTCCCTGACCTACACCAGAGTAAGACTCAGCTCTCTGAGTTAACGCTTTGGCAAATAGCCCATCGGGTTGATCGACTTGCCTTTGTACCGGATTTCAAAGTGCAAGCGCACATCCGGCGCATCCGTGCTACCCATATTGGCGATAACCGCTCCGCCCTTCACGGTGTCTCCCTCCTTGACCCTCAACTCATCGTTGTGAGCGTAGGCGGAGAGGTAGTCATCGTTGTGCTTGAGAATTATCAGCTTGCCATAACCTCGCAGTGCACTGCCCGCATAGACCACTTTGCCGCTGCTCGCAGCGTAAATGGGTTGGCCCTTCTGGCCGGAAATGTCGATGCCCTTGTTGCCTTGTTCCGCAACGGAGAAGCCTTCAACGATCCGCCCTTTGGTCGGCCAATGCCAGGAGAGTGTTGACGAGGAACTGACGGTTTTTTGTTCTTTCGCCTGAGCGTATGCTGTTGACGAGGCAGGAGCAATCGTTTTCTGAGCAATAAATGGTGTGGTCGTACCTGCCGGAGCCGTGGCCAGGGGTTTGGGCCCCGTGCTGGTCACAACCGGTGTGGTTGCTGCCACCATCTGACCACCCGAGGAACCCGCGCCCCCCACATTGAGCACCTGACCCACGTGCAATGCATAAGGAGCCTGGAGGTTGTTGCGCTGGGCCAAGGCCTGGTTGGAAAGACCGAACTGGCGACCGATGCTGCTCAATGTATCGCCACGGCGCACTTCGTAACTGCCAGACCCCGTCACGCTGCCACGACTGACAGGGCTGCCGACGGTTGCCACCGCCATGGGGGCGGAAGCGCCATCGAGCCTGAGCTGCTGGCCGGGATAAATGTTATAGGGGGGAGTGATGCCATTGATGCTGATAAGCGAAGCCACATCCATGCCAGAACGAAATGCAATGGAGTAGAGAGTGTCTCCTTTGACCACGGTGTACCCGTTGCCTGCAATGCCGGGCTTGGTCATACCTTGACGCACGGGGATGGTCGAAGCGACCTGATCATTGCCCAGGCTGTGCACCGGAGCCGCAGTCTTGCTGGAGGAACAGGCAAGCAGCAGCCATGACAACACGACGACACCGCTACCTTGCCAAACACGCGAACACATAGTGGATCCTTAACGACTAAACCAGAAATAGGCCGCAACGGCCAAACCAATACAGAGCCAGCCCAGCACATCCACATAGTGCATCAGCTTGCGCTCCATCTTCTCGCCGCCCCAGCGCATCAGACCTGCAACCAGGAAGAAGCGCATGCCACGACCGATCAGAGAGGTCTGGATGAAAGGCAACAGTGCCATGTGGAGCAAGCCAGCCGTGACGGTAAACACCTTGTAGGGGATCGGCGTGAAGCTGGCAATAAAAATAACCCAGATGCCCCACTGCGCGAACCACTGCTCGGCCAGGGCAATCTTGTCCTCATAGCCAACCGAGGTCACCAGCGGCTGCACCACTGGCTCCCACAGGGCATAGCCGAGCAGATAACCAAACAGCGCGCCCAGCACCGAAAAGAGAGTGGCCAGCGCGGCATAGTGCCAGGCGCGATGAGGTTTGCCGAGCGCCATGGGCGCCAGCATCACATCCACCGGGATGGGCCAGAAGATGGATTCAATAAAGGCGGTGATGGCCAGATACCAGGGGGCATACTTGTGGCGTGCCCACTGCATCACCAGAACATAAAGGCGGGAAAACAACTTCACTCGACATCTCCGTCAATCAGGGGAACGAAACGTACCGGCTCCAGGATCCGGCTGGTGAGCTGGGAGCCCGATCGCTCGATGAGCTGCAGGGTCTGCTGGCCATCACCCACCGGCAACACCAGACGACCACCGTCAGCCAGCTGATCGGTCAGGGCCTTGGGGACCTCACTGGCCGCCGCCGTCACCAGAATGGCGTCGAAAGGGCCCTTGTTGGGCCAACCTAGCCACCCATTGCCGTGCTTGGCCGACACATTGTGCAGATCGAGCTGGCGCAATCTGCGCCGGGCCTGAAACTGCAGCGACTTGATCCGCTCCATGGTGTAGACATGCTCCACCAGGTGGGCCAGTACCGCCGTCTGGTAGCCCGATCCCGTCCCGATCTCCAGCACATGGGCCGGATCGTTCTGGATCAGCAGCTCGGTCATGCGCGCAACGATGTAAGGCTGGGAGATGGTCTGCCCATGGCCGATGGGCAGGGCAGTATTGTCCCAGGCCTTGTGGGCCATGGCCTCATCCACGAACAGCTGGCGCGGCACCTTCGCAATCGCCGCCAATACGCGGAAATCGCGGACATCCTGGGCAATCAGTTGATTCAACAGGCGCTGTACTATCACAACGTCATCCCTGCAGATCCAGCCACGCGCCCAGGGTCGACAGACTGCCGTAGGCCGTCATGTCGATGGTCAGGGGAGTGATGGAGACATAACCCTGCTCGATGGCGGCAAAGTCCGTTCCCTCTCCCGCATCCTGCTGGTTGCCGGGGGGGCCAATCCAGTAGACGGGCTGACCACGGGGATCCTCGGTGCGGATCACCGACTCCGCCCGGTGGCGATTGCCAAGACGCGTCACCCTGATCCCCTTGATCTGCTCGAGCGGCAGGTCAGGCACATTCACGTTGAGGATCTGATCCGCAGGCAACGGATGCACCATCAGCCCCCGCACCAGCTGGGCGGCGTAGTGGGCCGCACTGGCGAAATGAGTCTTGCCCACCAGCGATACGGCGATGGAGGGGAAACCCAGATGACGCCCTTCCGTCGCGGCCGCCACCGTCCCCGAGTAGATGACGTCATCCCCCAGGTTGGCCCCGTGATTGATACCGGCCACCACCATGTCGGGCTCAGGGCGCAGCAGTTCGTTGACCGCCAGATGAACGCAGTCGGTCGGCGTCCCCTTGACCGCATAACTCTTGATGCCGTGAAAACTGGACGCATCGAGGCGGGTGACCCGCAGCGGTACTTCCAGCGTCAGGGAGTGGCTGGCACCGCTGCGGTTGCGATCCGGTGCCACCACCACGACCTCGCCACAGGCACGCAACGCCTCGCTGAGGGCGCGAATGCCCTCGGCGTGCACCCCATCGTCATTACTGACCAGAATTCGCATCGGTTGAGTTCCTGAAACCGTGATCGGCCTCTTCGGCCTGCATTAACTCTCGTACCACGCTGGTGGCAAAGGCGCCGGCAGGCAGGAAGAACGACAGGGTCAGCACCTCGTCCTCCCGTTGCCAGCTCATCTGCTCCGGCTTGAGCAGCAGCGGGCGCCTGTCCTGATCCAGCCCGGCTTTCTCCAGTCCTTCGCACCAGTCACCATAAGGAGCCAGCACTTCTTGCTCGAACTCGGCAGCAGCGCCCTGGCTCGCCAGACGGCCACGGCCCCACTGGGGAGCGGTCAGCTGCACGTCTCCGGAGGCAAGGCGAGCCTCCAGCTCGGGGGTCACGCTTTCTTCGCTGAAGATGGAGTGGCTGCCCTTGAGCATCACGCAGTCGCCTGCCAGCAGCTGATGGGCCAGTCCCTGCTCGATGCGGGCGCTGACGATGGCATTGAACAGCATGCTGCGGGCGGCGGACAGATAGAGGGAGCGCTTGTTGCGATCCTTGATCCGTTTGCCGGCGAACATCGCCTTGGCGGCCTCCAGGTTGTTGCCACCTCGGCCGAAACGCTGCTCGCCGTAGTAGTTGGGCACCCCCTGGGTTGCTATCGCCTGCAAACGGGATTCCAGCCCGTCGGCCTGCTCCAGCCCGGTGAGACGCAGGGTGAAGTGGTTGCCCTTGAGATAGCCGACCCGCAGCTTCTTGTTGTGGCGCTTCACCTCAAGGATCCGGATGTTGTCGTTCTCGATGACCGAGAGATCCGGCTCGCCCTTGCCCGGCAGATGGATGCCGAACCACTGTTCGGTCACCGCATGGCGATCTTTCAGCCCAGCCCAGGTCACTGCATTGCGGGCAACCCCGGCCGCATCGGCCAGCAGGCCAGCCACCCAGGCAGTATTCTCGCCGGTTTTGCGTACCCGGACGAAGATGTGTTCACCCTCGCCGCAAGGTTCGAACCCGAGATCTTCATTGACCACGAAGTCGGCGGCCTCGGCCTTGAGGATGCCGCGAGCAGTGGGCGTCCCGTGCAGATAGGCAAGTTGTTCAAGCATCATTGTTTCACCAGCAAGACGACGGCTTCGGTGGCGATCCCTTCCTTGCGCCCCGTGAATCCGAGTTGTTCGGTGGTGGTCGCCTTGACGTTCACCCGGTTCAAATCACATTGCAGATCCGCGGCCAGCACGGCGCACATGGCGTCGATATGGGGGGCCATCTTGGGGGCCTGGGCGATGATGGTCACATCCAGGTTGCCGATGGCATAACCTGCGAGCTGCACGCGGGCAAAGACATCCCGCAGCAGGATGCGGCTGTCGATGCCCTTGAATTCGGCGGCGGTATCGGGGAAGTGGCGGCCGATGTCGCCAGCGCCGATGGCCCCCAGCAGGGCATCGCTCACCGCATGCAGCACCACGTCACCATCGGAGTGGGCCAGCAGGCCCTGTTCATAGGGCACTGCCACCCCGCCCAGCATGCAGGGACCGACCCCGCCAAACTTGTGAACATCAAAACCATGTCCGATCCGCATCATGCCTGCGCCCTCCTCAATACACGGAAATCTGTCTCATCAAAACCATGTCCGGTGCGGATCATGCCTGCTCCTCTGGGGATGAATCGGGTCGTGCCGACCGGCACGCACGTTGTTGCTGTAAATAGAGCCCGGCCAGGGAGAGATCTTCCGGCCGGGTCACCTTGATGTTATCGGCCCGCCCTTCCACCATGCGCACGGGGAAACCGGCGCGTTCCATGGCGGAGGCTTCATCGGTGATGGCAGCGCCGAGCGCCAGCCCCTCCTCCAGCGCCCGCTTGAGGGGGCGGACCAAAAACATCTGGGGCGTCAGGGCATGCCAGAGCTGCTCGCGATCCACGGTGGCGAGGATATTGCCGGCCGCATCGGTGCGCTTCATGGTATCGCGCACCCGGCTGCCGAGGATGGCACCGCCAGAGGCCATGGCCGCAGCAATGAGCGCATCGAGATCCTCGTGGGTCAGACAGGGCCGGGCGGCGTCATGCACCAGTGCCCACTCCCCTTCTGCCACGTGCAACGCATTGAGCACGGAGAAGGCGCGCTCGCTTCCCCCTTCCACTCGCAGCACCCGCGGATCGGTGGCCACGGTCAAGGTCTCAAACCAGCGGTCGTGGGGCGCCAGCGCCACGATCACACGGGCGATGGCGGGATGGGAGAGCAGACGCTCCAGGGTGTGCTCCAGAATGCATTTCCCTGCCAGGGACAGGTACTGCTTGGGGCAACTGGCCCCCATGCGACTGCCAATACCGGCAGCCGGGACGATGGCGGTCAGGCCGCTCAGGCTATCAGTCATCGTAGGGGGCACCATCAGGCTCCGTCACCTGATCCTTTTCTTTGGGAATGATTCGGTAGAAGGTCTCGCCCTGCTTGATATAGCCAAGATCGTTGCGCGACAACTCCTCGATGGCCTCAAGGCCAGAGGTAAGATCGTCGATTTCCCGGTAAATCAGACTGTTGCGATCCTTGAGTACCAGGTTGTCCTGTTGCTGCCGCTCGATGGCGGTGGAGAGTTCCCGATAGTCGGAGAGGCCGTTTTTCCCCAGCCAGAGGTCATATTGCAGCCCTCCCAACAGGAGGAGCAGGATAAGAGTGAGTAGCCGCATGCACTGAGTCTCCTTCAAGCGGCCTAGTTTCCCATATTCGCAGGCAAGACAAAAGAAAGCCTGTGTGCCGGATGGGTTGGTCGGAATAAAAAATGCAGGTCGCACACGCCCATAAGCGCAGAACGAAAAAGCCCCGCCAGATGGCGGGGCTTTGTGAAGCATGAACGCAGGCGAAAATTAAGCCTGGTTCTTCACTTCTTTCAGACCACGGAACGGAGCCTTGGCACCCAGGGCTTCTTCGATACGGATCAGCTGGTTGTACTTGGCAACACGGTCAGAACGGCTCATGGAACCGGTCTTGATCTGGCCAGCAGCGGTACCCACAGCCAGGTCGGCGATGGTCGCGTCTTCGGTCTCACCGGAGCGGTGGGAGATGACGGCAGTGTAGCCAGCGTCTTTGGCCATCTTGATGGCAGCCAGAGTTTCGGTCAGGGAACCGATCTGGTTGAACTTGATCAGGATGGAGTTGGCGATGCCGTTGTCGATACCGCGCTTCAGGATCTTGGTGTTGGTTACGAACAGGTCGTCACCCACGATCTGGATTTTCTTGCCCAGTTCGGCGGTCTGGTAGGCGAAGCCTTCCCAGTCGGATTCGTCCAGGCCATCTTCGATGGAGACGATCGGGAACTTGGTGGTCAGGTCAGCCAGGAAGTCGGAGAAACCGTTGGAGGTGAAGATACGACCTTCGCCCTTCAGGTTGTACTCTTTCTTCTCTGCGTCGTAGAACTCGGACGCAGCACAGTCCATGGCCAGGGTGATGTCGGTGCCCAGTTTGTAACCGGCAGCGGCAACGGCTTCAGCGATCACTTCCAGCGCTTCGGCGTTGGATTTCAGGTTCGGAGCGAAACCACCTTCGTCACCGACGGCAGTGTTGTAGCCCTTGGACTTCAGCACTTTGGCCAGGTTGTGGAACACTTCTGCGCCCATGCGAACGGCTTCTTTCAGGGTCTTGGCGCCAACCGGCTGGATCATGAACTCCTGGATGTCGACGTTGTTGTCGGCGTGCTCACCACCGTTGATGATGTTCATCATGGGCAGCGGCATGGAGTAGACACCCGGGGTGCCATTCAGCTCGGCGATGTGGGCGTACAGCGGCATGCCTTTGGCAGCAGCGGCAGCTTTGGCGTTGGCCAGGGAAACAGCCAGGATGGCGTTGGCGCCGAACTTGGATTTGTTCTCGGTACCGTCGAGGTCGATCATGATCTGGTCGACAGTGGCCTGGTCCTTGGCATCTTTACCCAGCAGAGCCTGAGCGATCGGGCCGTTGACGGCTTCGATGGCTTTCAGCACGCCTTTACCCAGGAAACGGCTCTTGTCGCCGTCACGCAGTTCCAGCGCTTCGCGGGAACCGGTGGACGCGCCAGACGGAGCGGCTGCCATACCAACAAAACCACCTTCCAGGTGAACTTCGGCCTCAACGGTCGGGTTACCACGGGAGTCGATGATTTCACGACCGATCACTTTAACGATCTTGGACATGTGTATTTCCTCAGGTTTCGTAAAAAAACAACAAAAATATGCCAAAAAAAGCGGCTGTGGCACAGAGCCCCAACCGCATTTATTTTCAATTACTTCAAATTACGCTTCTGATACTCGCCCGCCGCCTTCACAAAACCGGCGAACAGGGCGTGGCCATCACGGGGAGTCGAGGTGAACTCCGGGTGGAACTGCGCGGCCACGAACCAGGGGTGATCCGGGATCTCGATGATTTCCACCAGCTTCTTGTCGGCGGAGAGACCGGTCACCTTCAGACCTGCCGCTTCAATCTGCGGCAGCAGCTTGTTGTTCACTTCATAACGGTGACGGTGGCGCTCGTAAATGGTCGGGCTGCCGTACATCTGACGCACCTTGGAGTCTTCCACCAGGTGGCAGAGCTGGGAGCCCAGACGCATGGTACCGCCCAGATCGGACTTCTCGGTCCGGGTCTCGACGTTGCCTTCGTCATCCACCCACTCGGTGATGAGACCGACCACGGGGTACGGGCTGTCTTTCTTGAACTCGGAGGAGTGAGCCCCTTCCATGCCCGCCACGTTGCGGGCGTATTCGATCAAGGCAACCTGCATGCCCAGGCAGATACCGAGGTACGGGATCTTGTTCTCGCGGGCATATTTGGCGGCCAGGATTTTGCCTTCCACACCGCGCTCGCCGAAGCCACCCGGCACCAGGATCGCATCCAGACCTTCCAGCAGCTCGGCGCCACGGGTCTCGATGTCCTGGGAGTCGATGTACTTGATGTTGACGGAGAGACGGGTCTTCAGGCCACCGTGCTTGAGCGCTTCGTTGACGGACTTGTAGGCGTCCGGCAGGGAGACATACTTGCCCACCATGCCGATGGTGACTTCGGCAGTCGGGTTGGCCTCTTCATAGATGACCTGTTCCCACTCGGCCAAGTCGGCTTCTTTGCACTCGATGCCGAAGCGCTCGGTGATGTAGCCGTCCAGACCCTGGGATTTCAGCAGCGCCGGGATCTTGTAGATGGAGTCGACATCCTTCATAGAGATGACGGCGCGCTCGGGCACATTGCAGAACAGGGCGATCTTGGCACGCTCGTTGGCCGGAATGGCGCGGTCGGAGCGGCAGATCAGCACATCCGGCTGGATACCGATGGAGAGCAGCTCCTTCACGGAGTGCTGGGTCGGCTTGGTCTTCACCTCGCCGGCGGCGGCCAGGTAAGGAACCAGGGTCAGGTGCATGAACATGGCATTGTTGCGACCCACAATGGCCGCCAGCTGACGAATGGCTTCAAGGAACGGAAGGGACTCGATGTCGCCCACGGTACCGCCCACTTCGACGATGGCAACCTGATGGCCTTCGGCACCGGCAATCACCCGCTCCTTGATGGCGTTGGTGATGTGCGGGATCACCTGGATGGTGGCGCCCAGATAGTCACCACGACGCTCCTTGCGCAGCACGTCTGCATAGATGCGGCCGGTGGTGAAGTTGTTGCGGCGGGTCATCTTGGTGCGGATGAAACGCTCGTAGTGGCCCAAATCCAGATCGGTTTCGGCCCCGTCCTCGGTTACGAACACTTCACCATGCTGGGTCGGGCTCATGGTGCCCGGATCCACGTTGATGTACGGGTCCAGTTTCATGATGGTCACATCCAGACCACGGGCTTCCAGAATGGCTGCCAGAGAAGCTGCGGCAATGCCTTTGCCGAGGGATGAAACAACGCCACCAGTCACAAAAATATATTTGGTCGTCATGCTGAACCTGAAAGAAGTTTAGGGAATTTTAAGGGGTGCTTCGGGGATGAAGCAGGACGGGGAAACAGTATACCAAAACCCCCACTCCCAAACAATGAACAAAAATCTATCAGGCTCCCCGCCGCCCCGTCTTGCGCCAAATCAACTTTGCTCGGTTTCCTTGGCCTTGTTCCAGGCCTCGTCCAGCTTCTCCAGGGAGCAATCCGTCATTTTCAGACCTTCTGCGGCAATAAAGTGTTCAACCTGACGAAAACGACGCTCAAACTTGGTGTTGGCAGCCCGCAGCACCTGCTCGGGATCCTTGCCCAGATGACGCACCAGGTTGACAGTGGCAAACAACAGATCGCCGAGCTCGTCGCTCACCCGAGTCTCGTCCACGTCGACCATCAGCGCCTCTTCCATCACCTCCTCGATCTCCTCGTGGATCTTGTCCACCACGGGCCCCAGCGTCTTCCAGTCAAAACCGACGGTGGCGCAGCGCTTCTGGATCTTGGCTGCCCGGGTCAGGGCAGGCAGGGAGAGGGGGATATCGTCCAGCACGCTCTCCTTGTCGAGCGCCGCACGCTCTTTCGCCTTTTCCGCCTCCCAGTTCGCTTTGATCGCCTTCTCGTCACCGAGATCGGCATCGGAGAAAACATGGGGGTGGCGGCGAATGAGCTTCTCGCTCACGGTATCGACGATGTCGGCAAAGTCGAACAACCCCTGCTCCTTGCCGAGCTGGGCATAGAACACGACCTGGAACAGCAGATCACCGAGTTCCCCCTTCAGCCCTTGCCAATCTTCGCTCTCGATGGCATCCGCCACCTCGTAGGCCTCCTCCAGGGTGTGCGGCACTATGGTCTGGAAGCTCTGCTTGAGATCCCAGGGGCAGCCCCCGTTCGGGTCACGCAATCTGGCCATGATGTCGAGCAGTTGGGGAAGGTCGTAGCGTTGGGACATGGGCAACTCACTTTCGATTCGGTAAATGGGGTTCATGAATATCCGCTCACGCCACTGTTCCAGATGATATGGAGCCATGGCGGACGGAGATGGGGCGCATGATATCCGTCTTCAATGCTCTACAAGGAGGGAGAAAATGCAGACCGGCCACTGGGGCCGGTCGGTTGAGCATTACAGCCGCTTGGCGCTGATCACGTCGTTGAGCTGACTGAGCTTGGCCAACGCCCGGTTGAAGGCGTTGATGTTGTAAATCTCCAGCTCCATGTCTATTTCGGCGGTCTGCTCGCGCACGTTGGAGCGCGAACGCACTCCCATCACGTTGATCTTCTCGTTGGCGAGCACGGTGGTGATGTCGCGCAGCAGGCCGGACCTGTCGTTGGAGAGAATGCGGATGGTGAGACCGTAACCGCCGGAGTAGTTCTCCCCCCAGACCGCATCGATCAAGCGCTCCGGGTTGCGACGCGACAGCTCCTTGAGCTGCTCGCAATCCTCCCGGTGGATGGAAACCCCCCGTCCCATGGTGATGAAGCCCTGGATGGCGTCCCCCGGGATGGGCTGGCAGCAGCGGGCGATGTGAGTCATCAGGTTGCCCACCCCTTCCACTACTATGTGATCCTTGGGTTTGGGGCGGAAGGGCACATTGGCCTTCTGCTCCAGCTTCTCCAGCAGACGGCGATCTTCTTCTTCCGCCGTCGGCTTGTTGTAGCGGGTGTCCAGATAATTGAGCAGCTGGTTGATGCGGATGTCGCCGCTGCCGATACCGGCCAGCAAATCTTCCAGCTCCTCCGCATGGAAACGCTCCAGCACCACCTTGTCCACCTTGGAGAGGGTGAGGTTGTGTCTGTCCAGCTCTTTCTCCAGCAGCTCCTTGCCGGCGGCGATGTTCTTGTCCCGGTCCAGCTTTCTGAACCAGGTGGCCACTTTGGCCCGCGCCCGGCTGGAGCGCAGGAAGCCGGCGTTCGGGTTCATCCAGTCGCGGCTCGGGTTCGGCTCCTTCTGGGTGATCACCTCCACCTGGTCGCCGGTTTGCAGCGTATAGGTGAAGGGCACGATGCGACCGTCGATCTTGGTGCCGATGCAGCGGTGACCGATCATGCTGTGCACGTGATAGGCGAAGTCGAGCGGCGTCGCCCCTGCCGGCAGGTCGATGACATCGCCCTTGGGAGTGAAGACATAAACCCTGTCCTCGAACACCTGACTGCGCAGATCGTCCAGCAAGGAGCCGCTCTCCGAGAGATCCTCCTGCCAGGCGAGGAGTTTGCGCAGCCATTCGATCTTGTCTTCGAAGGTGCTGGTCTTGGCAGCGGCCTGTGCCCCTTCCTTGTAGCGCCAGTGCGCGGCCACACCGAGCTCCGCATCCTGATGCATCTGCTCGGTACGGATCTGGATCTCCACCGTCTTGCCCTCCTCCCCCACCACCACGGTGTGGATGGACTGGTAGCCATTGGGCTTGGGGTTGGCGACATAGTCGTCAAATTCGCGGGGAATATGGTGGAAGTGGGTGTGAACGATACCGAGCGCCGCGTAGCAATCCTGCAGCCGCTTGGTGATCACCCGCACCGCGCGCACATCGAACAGCTCGTTGAATTCGAGGTGCTTCTTCTGCATCTTGCGCCAGATGCTGTAGATGTGTTTCGGTCGGCCATAGACCTCGGCCTCGACGCCGGCCTCGGCCAGGGCATCGCGCAGAGACTGCACGAATTCACGGATGTAGCGCTCGCGGTCGAGCCGTTTCTCGTCCAGCTGCTTGGCGATCTGCTTGTAGGTGTCCGGGTGCAGGTAGCGGAAGGCGAGATCCTCGAGCTCCCACTTGAGCTGACCGATACCGAGGCGGTTCGCAAGGGGGGCATAGATGTTGGTGATCTCCTGGGCCATCAGTACCCGGGTCTCCTCATCCGCCTTCTTCGCCTCACGCAGGCAGGCGATGCGCTCCGCCAGCTTGATGACCACGGCGCGCACGTCCTCGACCATGGCGAGCAGCATGCGGCGCACGTTGTCCACCTGCTCCGGCGAGGTTTCGCTGCGGTGAAGGGTTTGCAGGGAGCGGATGGCCTCCATCTCCAGCACCCCTTCCACCAGCTTGGCGATCTTGGGGCCGAAGTCCTCGTTCACCTTTTCCTGGCTGATGAGACCGGCTTCGACGAAGGGATAGAGAATGGCGGCCTTGAGGGTGGCGAGATCCATGCTGAGCATCAGCAGGATGCCCACCATCTCGACCCCGCGCACCAGCAGGCGGTTGGTGAGCGCTTCGTCACCCAGGGTCAGGCAATACTGGTAGACGGTTCGCAGCTGATTCTTGTCACTTTCACTCAGGGTAAGGGAACTGACCCACTCATCCAGAGTGAAATTGTCTTTCAAATGAATATCGCGCACCGCAACCATGGTATCAATCCTTAAAAGTGTGGGGTCGAAAGCCGATGCTCTCCTCATCCCCTCATCAACTGATGACTGCCTCAAATGGGGATGCATGAAAGAGTTTTCAAGGCATGTCACCGCGCAAGGTGACAGGGCTCTTCCCCGCATCCGATCCACTATCGACGACCTAGATTACCCTAATCACTCCCGCTCAAACAGCGCTGCCGCCGCTGGAAAACCAAGATAACCGCATTCTGCCCTGCCCGTTGAAGGCAGCGAAAAACACCTGTTTTACCTCACTCTGGCAGCATCATGCACGTCGAAAAATCATCACGACCGCATCTTGATTCACCCAGAATAATGCGGTCGCCTCGACTCAGCCCCGTTCGAACAGCGCCATGGACTCCAGATGACCGGTGTGGGGGAACATGTCCAGCATCCCCAGACGGGTCAGCTTGTAGCCCCCCTGCACCAGCACCTGACTGTCACGGGCCAGGGTGACCGGGTTACAGGAAACATAGACCACCCGTTTGGGGGAAAGTGCCACCACGTGGCTCATCACCTCCAGCGCTCCGGGTCTGGCCGGATCCAGCAGTACCAGATCGAACCCTTCCCGGGCCCAGGACATGCCCACGATGTCACCGCTCAAGTCCGCCTTGTAGAAGCGGGCGTTGTCGATGCCGTTGCGGCGGGCATTCTCCTGTGCACGCGTCACCATGGCGAGCTCCCCTTCCACCCCCACCACTTCGCGGGCCTGACGGGCCAGCGGCAGGGTGAAGTTGCCGATGCCGCAGAAGAGGTCCAGCACCTTGTCATCCTTGCCTGCGTCGAGCCAGCTCAATGCCTGCTCCACCATGCGCTGGTTGACGGGCCCGTTGACCTGGATGAAGTCGCCGGGAGCGAATGCAAGAGACAGGCCATCCAGCGTGTAACTTGGCTGAGACTGTTGACGCAGAGGTTCGATCTGCTCGTCCGCCGCCTGCAGATAGAGGTCTATCCCCTGGGCGGTGGCAAACTCAGTCAAGTGCGCCCGGTCCGCCTCGGTGGGGCGACCGGTGTGGCGCAGCAGCATCAGAATGCCCTGCTCCCCCTGAATGAGTTCCGCATGGCCCAGTTCGCGCTGGCTCTTCAGCCGATTGAGGCATTCGCGCAGAGGGGCGATAAGGGCGGAGAGGGGCCCGGCCAGCACAGGGCAGCCGGCAATCTCTACCAGATCGTTCGACTGGCGACGACGAAAGCCAACTCGGGTGCAGCGACCGTTCTTGTCAAACTTGATGGCCAGACGGCAGACCCGGCGGTAGGCGCGAGACTCCCCCGTCAGCGCAGGTGCCAGCGCCGGCGTCTGGATGTTGCCAAGGCGCTCGAACAGGCTGACCAGTCCCGCCTCCTTGGCCGCCAGCTGATCTCCCTCTCCCAGGTGCTGGGCACTGCAACCGCCACACTCGCGATAGTGGTCGCAGAAGGGGGCGACCCGGTTGGCCGCCGGGGTCACCACCTGTTGCAGGGCGGCGTGGGCATAGTGCTTCTTGTCGTCGATGATGCGGGCCTTGATGGCCTCGCCGGGCAGCGCCCCTTCGACGAAGATGGCCTTGCCCTGATGACGGCCGACGCCGACACAGTGGTGATCCAGACTGTCTACCGTAAATTCAATACGTTGGGGCTGGGTGGATTTCTTTTGAGGCTTGAAAAACTGGGCCATAAAACTTGGTGCCTATAGGTGGCTATGTCATGATTGTGGAATCTGCGGCAGACCATTGTCCCACAAGAATAATCGTATGACCAAATACGGCCTGAGGGCCCCAGCCGCGGCATCCGCCCCATCGTCCATTCTGACCAAAAGTGGCCCATTGATATGACCGGATACGGCCTGAGACCCCGTACAGCGACAATGACTGTATTGCCTGCCCGACCCCGGTGCCTGCATGCGCCCCGAGTCATGGCTTCTCTTGCGAAAGGCGGGGCGGCGGCATGACCAAGTACGGTCTCAGGGCCCGGGTGCTGGCCTTCACCATCTTGCCGACCCTCATCATTGGCGGCCTCATCGCCGGCTATTTCACCTTCCACCGCTATCAGCAGCTGGAAAACAACCTCATCGATCAGGGCATCAACATCATCGAGCCCCTGGCCATCGCCAGCGAATACGGCATGACACAGCACAGCCGCGAATCCCTCAAGCGGCTGATCGGGCTCACCCATCGCAAGAACTCGCCCTTCATCAAGTCCATCGCCGTCTTCACCCAGGAAAACCAGCTGTTCGTGACGTCCAACTACCACAGGGACTTCAGCCAGCTTCGTCTGCCGGACGGCAGCGTCATCCCGGCCCTGACCAGCGTCTCCGTCAACGGCGATGACATCATACTGCGCACCCCCATCCAGGCAGAGACCAGCCTGGACGGCTTCCCGCTGCCAAGCGATCTGGAGCCGCCGGTCATCGGCTACATCTCCATGCAGCTCGCCACGGACAGGGCCATCGTCCTGCAGTACCGCGACGCCTTCTTCGCGGTCATCATCGTGCTCATCGGGCTGGCCATCAGCGCCCTGTTCGGCTTCCGTCTGGTCAAGAGCGTGACCCAGCCCATCACCGACATGGTGCAGGCGGTGCACCGGATCAGGGAGGGGCGACTCGATACCCGGGTCAGCGGTCAGCTCACCGGCGAGCTGGACATGCTCAAGAACGGCATCAACGCCATGGCCAAGGCGCTCTCCGAATATCACGAGGAGATGCAGCAGAACATCGATCAGGCGACATCGGATCTGCGGGAGACCCTCGAGCAGATCGAAATCCAGAACGTCGAGCTCGACATGGCGAAGAAGCGCGCCCAGGAGGCGGCCAGGGTCAAGTCCGAGTTCCTCGCCAACATGTCCCACGAGCTGCGCACCCCGCTCAACGGGGTCATCGGCTTCACCCGCCAACTGCTCAAGACCAGTCTGACCCCGAGCCAGACCGACTACATGCAGACCATCGAGAAGTCGGCGCGCAACCTCCTTGGGATCATCAACGACATCCTCGACTTCTCCAAGCTGGAGGCGGGCAAGCTACAGCTCGAGCACATCCCCTTCAGCCTGCGGGACACCCTCAACGAGACCATGCACCTGCTGGGGCCGAGCGCCCACGACAAGCAGCTCGAACTCTCCCTCCAGGTGGATGCCGCCGTGCCGGACTACCTCACCGGCGACCCCATGCGCCTGCAGCAGGTGCTCACCAACCTCACCGGCAACGCCATCAAGTTCACCGAGCGCGGCAACGTGGACGTGCGTGTCGAGCAGACCGGGGAATCCAGCGGCAACAAGGTGCGCCTGCGGGTACTGATTCGCGATACCGGCATCGGCATCTCGGAAGAGCAGCAGCGCCAGTTGTTCCAGGCCTTCAACCAGGCAGACTCCTCCATCTCCCGCCGCTATGGGGGCACCGGGCTCGGGCTCGTCATCACCCAGAAGCTGGTGCAGCAGATGGGGGGCCAGATCCGCTTCGAATCCGAACTCGGCAAGGGGTCGGTCTTCTCGTTCCACCTGGATCTGGATGTCTCGCCCCTGCCCCAGAGCGAGCGGCTTCCGCTGGATCGCATCCAGGGCAAGCGGGTCTGGCTGCTGGAGCCGGATCCCTTTACTCACGCCTCCCTGCTCGCCCTGCTGGGAGAGTGGCACCTGGATGTGCACTCCCTGACGGTGGACGAGGAGTGGCCCCCGATGAGCAGCCAGGACATGGTGCTCATCGGCAGCAGCACCCTGCACAGCCCGCAGCAGGTGATTGCCCGTCTCGACGGACTGGACGGCCAGCAGAACACCATAGTGCTGCTCAGCAGCCACGAGCCGGCCCTCTACGACGCCATGCTGGCCCACGGCGCCGTCCACTGCCTCTCCAAGCCCATCAACCATCGCAAGTTGCTGCACGCTCTGCTCTCCCCCGAGGCGGTACGCCGTGCCCCCCTGCCCGCGCCGACGCCGCGCAGCGTGCAGGCGGTCAAGGTGCTGGCGGTGGATGACAACGCCGCCAACCTCAAGCTCATCGCCGCCATGCTCAAGGAGATGGTGACCGAGGTGGTGGTGTGCAAGAACGGCAAGGAGGCGGTCAACCTGGCCCAGAGCCAGCCGTTCGACATCATCTTCATGGATATCCAGATGCCCGTCATGGACGGCATCAGCGCCACCCAGGCGATCCGCCACCACTCCCTCAACACCGAGACCCCCATCGTCGCGGTCACCGCCCATGCCATTCCCGGTGAGCGGGAGCGCCTCATTCGCCAGGGCATGGACGACTACCTGGCCAAACCCATCGACGAGGGGATGCTGGCGCAGCTCATCACCGACTTCGCCCACCGGCGGCACCAGAATCACGGGGATCAGCAGATAGACTGGCCCCTCGCCGTGCGTCAGGCCGCCGGCAAGCCGGCCCTCGCCCGGGAGATGCTGACCATGCTGCTGGCCAGCTTCGACGAGGTGGAGCCCATCCTGGCGGCGGCGTTGGAAGGGAGTGCCGAGGATGCAGACGTGCTGGCCCAGCTCCACCGCCTCAACGGTGGCTGCGCCTACTCCGGGGTGCCGGGTCTGCAACGCCTGCTCTCCCAGCTCGAGCAGCAGCTGCGCGACGGGGTCGCCGTGAGCGATCTGGAGCCCGAATTGCTGGAGCTGCAGGATGCCCTGGAGCAGGTGAGGCAGGAGGCTCCCCGCTACCTGGCCCTGACCGACTGAGGCGCTTTTTCTGACTGGACAGGCGGCAGGTGGTAACATCTGCGCCGTTTCCACAGGAGTCAACATGACCAACAACGATATTCTGCGCCGCCTGCGCTATGCCCTCAGCATCAGCAACGACCAGATGGTCGAGATCTTTGCCAAGGGCAATCTGGCCATCACCCATGCCCAGTTGCACGGCTGGCTGATGAAAGAGGCCGAAGAGGGCGAGGCACAGGAAGCGGGCTTCGCCGCCTGCCCGGACTCGGCACTGAGCCAGTTCCTCGACGGCTTCATCGCCCTGCGCCGCGGTGTGCGGGAAGATGCCCCGCCCCAGGTGATCCCGAACCGGATCAACAACAACCTGATCCTGCGCAAGCTGCGCATCGGCCTCAACTACAAGGAAGAGGAGATGCTGGGCACCCTCAAGCTCGCGAACTTCAACCTCTCCAAGTCCGAGCTGAGCGCCCTGTTCCGCGCCAGGGATCACAAGCACTATCAGGATTGCGGGGATCAGATCCTGCGCAACTTCCTGATTGGCCTCACCGCCAAATACAGGCCCGGGCCCTGATGACCGCCTCCGGCCAGGTACGAGGCTAGACCATGGGCTGGCGCCGCCTGCTGGCTCCACGCCCGTCGGCGAGCGGCGGCGCGTGCCGGTTCGCGGCGCGCTGGTTCTGGTCACTGCCCCTCATCCTGCTGCTCGGCGCCTGCCAGCCTGCGCCCTATCGTCTCAATCAGGAGCATCAGAGCGCCAGCCAGAACGAGCGCATCGCCTTTCTCATCCTGCACTACACGGATGAAGAGGATGC
Organism: Aeromonas sp. ASNIH5; assembly: GCF_002902865.1. NCBI lineage: Bacteria > Pseudomonadati > Pseudomonadota > Gammaproteobacteria > Aeromonadales > Aeromonadaceae > Aeromonas > Aeromonas sp. ASNIH5. Next base: position 2,288,804 of record NZ_CP026122.1, read on the forward strand.
CCGCTCCCTGCGCCTGCTGACCGAGCCGGAGCACAAGGTGAGCGCCCACTACCTGATCCCCCGCGACACCGACGAGCAACCGTTCCCGGTCTACCAGCTGGTGCCCGACAGCCAGCGGGCCTGGCACGCCGGACGCAGTCGCTGGCATCACTACGCCGGGCTCAACGCCAGTTCGCTCGGCATCGAGATAGTGAATCTCGGGTATGACGAGAAAGACGCGGCCCTGCCCGCCCATCTTAGACACTGGCAACCCTATCCCCCTGCCCAGATCGCCGCCCTCGGCGCCCTCGCCCGAGATCTGGTCGAACGCTACCAGATCCCCCCCACCCAGGTGCTGGCCCACAGCGACGTCGCCCCCGAGCGCAAGCAGGATCCCGGCCCCCGGTTCCCCTGGCGCGAGCTCGCCCTGCGCTACGGTGTCGGCGCCTGGCCCGACGAGGCCCGGGTGGCCGAGCTGCGCCAGACGCAGCTCATCCCCTGGGATGCGCTGCAATGGCAGCAGCAGCTTGCCCGTTACGGCTACGGCCTCCCCCAGCACGGCGCCTGGGATGAGCAGAGCCGCGCCGTCCTGCGCGCCTTCCAGCTTCACTTTCGCCCCGCCCTGGTCACCGGCGAGCCGGATGCCGAGTGCCAGGCCATCCTCACCGCCCTGCTGGAGCGCTACTTCCCGGAGCCAGGCTGAGACGCCCCTTCCCTTTCGCCCTCTGCACACGGATGCCCGGCCCCATGCCAGATGAACACGGGGTTCACCCCGCCTTCCATTCCTGAAAACCACAAGGGACGCCGAAGCGTCCCTTGTGGTTGCGATACCTGCGAAGCGGCATCAGATCCCCTGACGGGCTTCCTGCATCAGCGCACGCATGTCGCTGACCGCCTTGGCCAGACCGTCGAAGGCGGCGCGGCCGATGATGGCGTGACCGATGTTGAGCTCATAGAGCTCGGGGATGGCGGCGATAGCCTTGACGTTGTGGTAGTGCAGACCGTGGCCCGCATTGACCTTCAAGCCCTTGCCAGCGGCGTAGGAAGCACCTGCGGCGATGCGCTTGAACTCGGCGTTGCGCTCGGCATCCGTGGTGGCATCGGCGTAGCGGCCGGTGTGGATCTCGATGAAGGGAGCACCGCTCGCGGCGGCCGCATCGATCTGCAACGGATCCGCATCGATGAAGAGGGATACCTGAGCACCGACGGCCGCAAGACGGGTCACCGCATCGGTCACCTTGTCCAGCTGGCCCGCCACGTCCAGACCACCCTCGGTGGTCACCTCGGTGCGCTTCTCCGGCACCAGGCAGACGAAGTGGGGCTTGATGCGGCAGGCGATGCCGATCATCTCCTCGGTCACCGCCATCTCCAGGTTCATCCTGGTCTGGATCGTCTGGCGCAGGATCTCCACGTCCCGGTCGGTGATGTGGCGGCGATCTTCCCGCAGGTGGACCGTGATGCCATCGGCACCGGCCTGCTCGGCCACGAAGGCGGCCTGTACCGGATCCGGATACTGGGTGCCGCGGGCGTTGCGCAGGGTGGCGATATGGTCGATGTTCACACCCAGGTAGATCTCGCTCATTGCTTACTCCTTGATACAGGTCATCTGTGAATGCCGGAGCGGGTGGAGCCCGCTCCTCTGTCCATGTGCCGCCGCAGGCCGGTTCTGGTCGCGGCGACAGCATTATTGTTCATGAAAGGCGATGTCATAAACACAAAACATCACCAGATAATAAAAATCAGCTTGAAACACTGCCTTTTCGCTTCAAAAAGAGCTCCCTGCTCTTCAGTTGACGCTTGCCGAGATAGGGCTGCAGCGCCAGTCGGCTGAAACGCTTGGCCGCCTGCAGCAAGGGAGGCGTGTCGAAACGCCCCTCGGCGAAGGCCAGCAGGTGGGCGCCGAGGAACAGGGTACGGGGATCCGGCGCCCGCTCGCAAGCGACAAAGCCGAGCTCCCGCTCGAAGCCGTAGAGCAGGGTGGGGTCGATGGGGGAGTCGTCGTCCGCGGCATATTCGAAGTCCACCGCGTAGCCCAGGGCCTGCAGCAGCAGGAACTCGAAGCGGCGCAGGGGCAGCTCCGGGGTCTCTCCGTCCGCCAGTGCCATGATGGCACGGGCATAGGCGTCGAACACCTCGGGGAAGGGGGTGTGCGCTTCCAGCAGGTAGTAGACCAGCTCGTTGAGATAGAGGCCGTAGAAGAGACGATCCCCGCCGAGGCGCAACGAGTGATCCGGGCACTCCACCTGGGTGAGGTTCTTGAGATCCCCCTTGCCGCGCCAGGCAATGGTGAGCAGGGTGAAGGGCTGAAGCAGCCCCTTCAGAGAGGAGCGTGGCCCGCGGGAACCGCGAGCCACCAGGGTGAATCGACCGCTATCCTGGGTGAAGACCTCGACCAGCTGGCTGGTCTCCCGATAGGGCCGACTGTGGATGACGAAAGCCGGGGTCAGCAATCAGTCGTCGCCATACCCGAGGCTGCGCAGGGCCCGCTCGTCGTCGGCCCAGCCGGACTTGACCTTGACCCACAGCTCGAGATGCACCTTGTTCTGGAACAGCCGTTCCATGTCGATGCGCGCCTCTGTGCCGATGGTCTTGATCTTCTCGCCCTTGTTGCCGATGACCATCTTTTTCTGGCCTTCGCGCTCCACCAGGATGAGCCCGTGGATGTGGTAGAGACCGGTCTCCTCCACCTTGAAGCGCTCGATCTCCACCGTCACCGAATAGGGCAGCTCCTCGCCGGTGAAGCGCATCAGCTTCTCGCGGATGATCTCGGAGGCCATGAAGCGGGAAGAGCGGTCGGTCACGTAATCTTCCGGGAAGAAGTGGACGTTCTCCGGCAGCAGATCCTTGGCCCACTCGCGGATCTTCTCCACGTTGGTGCCCTTCTCGGCGCTGATGGGCAGGATGTGGGCAAAGTTCATCTGCTGACCCAGCCACTCGAGGTGCGGCAGCAGATCCTCTTTCTCCTTGACGTTGTCGATCTTGTTGACCGCCAGCACCACGGGGCACTTGAGGTGGCGCAGCTTGCCCAGCACCATCTCGTCATCCTTGGTCCAGTGGGTGCCGTCCACCACGAACACCACCATGGCCACGTCCCCCAGGGAACTGGTGGCGGCGCGGTTCATCAGGCGGTTGATGGCCCGCTTCTCCTCGATGTGCAGACCCGGGGTATCCACATAGATGGTCTGATGGTTCTCCTCGGTGTCGATCCCCAGGATCCGGTGACGGGTAGTCTGGGGCTTCTTCGAGGTGATGCTGACCTTCTGGCCGAGCAACTTGTTGAGCAGGGTGGACTTGCCCACGTTGGGGCGGCCCACGATGGCGACAAAGCCGCAATAGGTGGTATCTGTCATGACCGCGTTCCCAATGCTGATGGAGTGAAATGAGCGCACAGTGCCGGATCCGTCATGGTGCTCATGACAGCCGTTCCAGTGCTTGCTGCGCCGCGGCCTGTTCGGCCTTGCGGCGGCTGGAGCCGATCCCGACCAGGGGGCCATCCAGCCCATCCACTTCGCACTGGACGGTGAACTCCTGGTTGTGGGCCTCGCCCTTGACGTTGGTCACCGTGTAGGTCGGCAGGGATTTGCGGCTGCCCTGCAGGATCTCTTGCAGACGGGTCTTGGGATCCTTCTGTTCGATCCCGGGCTTGATCTCGCCAAGGCGGCTGGCATACCAGCCGAGCAGGAGGCTGCGCACCCGCTCCAGATCCGTGTCCAGATAGATGGCGCCGATCACCGCCTCGACGGTGTCGGCCAGGATGGACTCGCGGCGAAAACCGCCGCTTTTCAGCTCCCCCGGCCCCAGGATCAGGTGATCCCCGAGGTCGAATTCCCGGCCCAGCTCGGCCAGCGTCTTCTCGCGCACCAGGGTGGCGCGCATCCGGCTGAGATCCCCTTCCGCCGCCTGCGGGAAGCGGTGGAAGAGGTCATCGGCAATCACCAGACTCAGGATGGAGTCCCCCAGAAATTCCAGGCGCTCGTTGTGACGGGACCCTGCGCTGCGATGGGTCAGTGCCCGGGTCAGCAGCTCAGGATCCTGAAAGACATGCCCGAGACGGGACTGCAGTCTGTTCATCTTGATATTCATTTACTTGATTCCGCCAATGCGGTTGAAGCGCACACCGGTCGGCACCCAGCTCGGCATGCTGGACCCTTCCTCGCGCTCGAATTCGAAACTGATCCAGATGGCGACCGCCTTGCCCACCAGGTTCTGCTCGGGCACGAACCCCCAGAAACGGCTGTCGGTGCTGTTGTCGCGGTTGTCACCCATCACGAAATAGTGGCCTTCCGGCACCACCCACTCGTCGGGGTAGGTGCCTGGCTGGCGATAGTAGCGGTCCACCAGGTCCGGCATCAGCGGGTTGCGCAAGGTCTCGTGGGAGACATCGCCCAGCTGTTCGGTGTAGCGATCCAGCGGGATCCCCATCTGGCTGAACTCGCCGCGCTGCTCGAACTTGACGTCCAGCTTCTGGAAGCCGGGGCACGTTTTCCCTTCCTGCTCATCGCACTTGGGCCGGATCATCAGCTCCTTGTTGCGATAGATGACCCGATCGCCGGGCATGCCGACCACCCGCTTGATGTAGTCCACCCGGGTATCCAGCGGATACTTGAAGACCACCACATCACCGCGCTTCGGCTCACCGGTCTCGAGGAACTTGGTGTTGGTCACCGGGTCCTTGAGGCCGTAGGCAAACTTCTCAACCAGGATGAAGTCGCCCACCAGCAGGGTCGGCATCATGGAGCCGGACGGGATCTGGAACGGCTCGAAGATGAAGGAGCGCAGGATCAGCACCAGCGCGATCACCGGGAAAACCCCGCCGGTCTGTTCGATCCAGACCGGCATGGGGGCCACCTTGGCCAGTGTCTTCTCGTCCACATCCGGACCGGCATTGGCACGGGCGGCGGCAATCTTGGCTGCCCGCTGCTTGGCCCAGACCAGCTTGTCGAGCGTCCAGATGATGCCGGTCAGCAGGGTGACGACGACGAGGATCAGGGAAAAGGTGCTTGCCATCGATTAATCCTTTCCGACGTGGAGAATGGCGAGGAAGGCCTCTTGCGGCACGTCCACACGGCCCAGGGACTTCATCCGCTTCTTGCCTTCTTTCTGCTTGTTCAGCAGCTTCTTCTTCCGGCTCACGTCACCACCGTAGCACTTGGCGGTGACGTCTTTACGCAATGCCTTGACGGTGCTGCGGGCGATGATCTGGTTGCCGATGGCGGCCTGGATGGCGATGTCGAACATCTGGCGCGGGATCAGCTCGCGCATCTTCTCCACCACCTGGCGACCGCGATACTGGGCGTTCTCCTTGTGGGTGATGATGGCCAGGGCGTCGACCCGCTCGCCGTTGATCATGATGTCCAGACGGACCATGTCGGAGGTTTCGAAGCGCTTGAAGCCGTAGTCCAGGGAGGCGTAGCCGCGACTGGTGGACTTCAGACGGTCGAAGAAGTCGAGCACCACTTCCGCCATCGGGATCTCGTAGGTCAGCGCCACCTGCTTGCCGTGGTAGACCATGTTGGTCTGTACGCCGCGCTTCTCGATGCAGAGGGTGATGACGTTGCCCATGTACTCCTGCGGCAGCAGGATGTGACACTCGGCGATGGGCTCGCGCATCTCCTTGATGTTGTTGATGGCGGGCATCTGGGCCGGGCTGTCGATGTGGATGGTGGAGCCATCGTTCAGCTCGATCTCGTAGACCACGGTCGGCGCGGTGGTGATGAGATCCAGATCGTATTCACGCTCCAGACGCTCCTGGATGATCTCCATGTGCAGCATCCCGAGGAAGCCGCAGCGGAAGCCGAAGCCCAGCGCCGTGGAGCTCTCCGGTTCGTAGAACAGGGAGGCATCGTTGAGGGAGAGCTTCTCCAGCGCATCGCGGAAGGACTCGTAGTCATCACTGGAGATGGGGAACAGGCCCGCATAGACCTGGGGCTTCACCTTCTTGAAGCCGGCCAGCGCCTTCTCGGCACCGTGCTTGGCCAGGGTCAGGGTATCCCCCACCGGCGCACCGTGGATGTCTTTGATGCCGCAGACGACCCAACCTACCTCGCCACAACCCAGGCCGTCGGTGTCCACCTGCTTCGGCGTGAAGATACCGATGCGATCCACACCCCATACCTGACCGGTGCTCATCACCTTGATCTTGTCGTTCTTCTTCAGGGAACCGTTCTTGATCCGCACGAGCGACACGACCCCGAGGTAGGAGTCGAACCAGGAGTCGATGATCAGCGCCTGCAGCGGCGCCCCCGGATCCCCTTCCGGGGACGGGATCTTGGCGACGATCTCTTCCAGCACCAGATCGACACCGAGGCCGGTCTTGGCGGAGCAGCGCACCGCGTCCACCGCATCGATGCCGACGATGTCCTCGATCTCCTCGGCAACCCGCTCGGGCTCTGCGGCCGGCAGGTCAATCTTGTTCAGCACCGGCACCACTTCCAGCTCCATTTCCATGGCGGTGTAGCAGTTGGCCAGAGTCTGTGCCTCAACCCCCTGACCGGCATCCACCACCAGCAGTGCCCCTTCACAGGCAGCCAGGGAGCGAGAAACCTCGTAGGAGAAATCCACGTGGCCCGGGGTGTCGATAAAGTTCAGCTGATAGGTGTTACCGTCTTGTGCCTGGTAGTTCAGGGTCACACTCTGTGCCTTGATGGTAATGCCGCGCTCGCGCTCCAGATCCATGGAGTCCAGCACCTGGGCCTGCATCTCGCGATCGGACAGGCCGCCGCAAGTCTGGATCAAACGGTCCGACAGGGTCGACTTACCGTGGTCGATGTGCGCAATAATCGAAAAGTTACGAATGTGTTTCATCGAGCAAGAATCACTCAAAATTAAGTTAGGGTCGGATATGAGGGCAGGATTTTACTGGATAACCCGGTCGACGGCCAATCTTTAGTCGGCGGGCCCCACAAATAGCGCCTTGTCTGGCGGGCGTTGGGCACCTGGATGCCCTCCGCCAGACCAGGCCCCTCAAGAGAGATGACGGGTATTGAGCACCACCCCGAGCATGCGGGGACCGTATTCCCCCTGCTCGAGCCGGTCAGAAAAGTAACGAACCAGTAAAAATCCGATGGCGCCGCCCAGCAGACAGCAGAGGATGGTCACCCCCTCTCCCGCCGACAAGAGCGGCACCAGCCAGAGCTGGCCGAGCAGGGCGCCCAGCAGCAGACAGAAGAGCGGCAGCACGTACACCAGGGCCGCACCGCGCAGGATGCTGGCCTGAGGGATGCCCAGGCGGATCTGCTGGCCCACCGCTACATCGCCGGTGAGGGCGACCCGCAGCCGCTGCGCCTTCATGGGAAAGGCCTTGGCGACGGTGCCGGTCCCGCAGCTGGATTGTTGGTGGCAACCGCTGCAGGCGGATCGCCGCTCGCACTCCACCCAGGCGTGATTGCCGTCGATGGCCACTACTGTGGCCAGCTCTTCACTCATGTTACTCACCTGATGACTCCTCACAGGGGGCGGTGGATGCACCGGATCTCAGCACGGCGGCACCCTCAGGGCAAGTCTCACGGCAAAGACTCACTGCACCGCCTCGTTGCGGGCCAGCGGCTGCACGGCCTCGGCGATGCGCTTGGCGGTTTCGGCGGGCACCTCGCCCACCACGGTGATCTCTACCCCGACCTCGTTGACGAAGCTCACCAGCGAGGTGGCCCCCTGGCGAATCAACTGCTGGCGCACCGCCTGCTTGGGATCGACCCGGGAAACGTAGACGGAGAGATCCACCAGCCCGTCGGAGAGCATCATGTAATCCACCGGCAGACTGGTGCTGACCAGCTGATGCCGATCCTGAGAGAGCACCTTGAAGCCATCGGGCAACCAGGTCAGGTGCCAGTTGAGGGTCTGCTGGGGAGCGGGATAGGCATCTTCCAGCGCCAGCGCATCCGGCAGCTTGCTGCGTGCCAGGGTGACCAGCCAGGGGGCCGGCGCAGATTGCCTGTCCAGATCCACCCCCAGCACCTGCTCCACCAGATTTCCTTCCCGATCCACCATGTCCACCCGCAGCAGCAGATGGCTCTGTTCGTCAATCCAGAGCACGAAGCCGTACTTGTCCGCCTCCTTGGGCACCAGCCGTACCACTTGTGCCACCAGGCCGGCCACCCGGCTGCGGCCCGCCAGCACGGGGTCATAACTCTCCATCACCCGGGGCAGCGGCATCCTCACCAGGCTCGACCAGACCCCGGGGAAACGCGCCCCCTTGAGGGTGTAGGGTTCATGGGTGTTTTCGAAGAAGGTGTATTCGTTCTGGCGTTGCAGGAACTCCACGGCCTTGCCGTCGAGATAGCTCAAGTGAGCCACCTCCTTGCCATCGATGATCCCGTGGCTGAAACGGATAGGCTCGAGGCGCCCCTGGCGGGCCTTGACCATGGACAATTCGAAGTTTTGTTGCGAAACGGCACTCTGCATCTGCTGCAACAAGGCCTCGGCCGACAGATCGTCGGCCGAGGCCTTGGCACAAATCAACAGGAGAGAGGCCAGCAGGATACGGCTGGACTGGCGCACGATCTGATCCCTAAAAATGCGTTATTCCTGAATCTGCTTGTCTTGCAGCAGACGCTGTTGCAGTTGATGGTCGCGCAGGAAGGCATTGATGCGCTCGCGCTGCTCCTGCATCTGCTGCTCGCTCAGACCTTGCTGACGCACACCGGTCCGGCTGCCATCCTGGGGATAGTGCACGCTCACCGGCGCAGCACTGCCACCCACGGGTATGGTATTGAGCACCGGGCTGGTCGGCACACCATCCTTGCCCTGGTACTGCTGCACGCCGAAGATGACGGCGGCAGCCACGGAGGCGGCAATGGCATACTGCCCCACTTGCTGGCCAAAGCGGCGAACGAAAGGGATCACCTTGCCGGCGGGCTGCACCTGGGGCGCAGCAGGCTGTGCCGGCTTGGGCGCCAGTATGGCGGGTTCATCCTCCAGCGCCAGCATGATGCTGTCGCTGAGATCCAGTTGCAGATTGACCGGCAGGTCACCCCGCATGGCATCACCGATCAGATGGTAACGCGACCAGGTATCCTGCAGAGCGGGATCCGTTCCCAGCTCGTTCAGTACCTCGATTTCGCTGAGGTCGCCATCCATCAGGGCTGAAAGTTGCTCTTTATTTGCCATAAGTTTGCCTGTCTTTCCCCAGTTAATGCTCGATCAGAGGTTGCAGCTTTTTATCGATTGCTTCCCTCGCCCGGAAGATGCGGGATCTCACCGTACCTACCGGGCAATCCATGATCTCCGCAATCTCCTCGTAGCTCAGCCCTTCCATTTCACGAAGGGTGATCGCCGTTCTCAAATCTTCTGGCAAGGCTTCTATGGCGGTAAACACGGTGCGCTTGATCTCGTCGGTCAGCGCCAGGTTTTCCGGGGTGGCCACCTCTTGCAGGGCTTCACCACCACCATAATATTCAGCCTCGTCCGCTTCGACATCACTGCTGGGCGGTCTGCGCCCCTGTGACGTCAGGTAGTTTTTGGCCGTGTTGACGGCGATCCGGTACAACCAGGTGTAAAACGCGCTCTCGCCACGGAATGTCGGCAACGCACGGTAGGCCTTGATGAATGCCTCCTGCGCCACATCCGGTACATCGCCCGGATTGTTGACATACCTGGCCACCAGGTTGACCACCTTGTGCTGGTACTTGCGTACCAACAGGTTGAATGCATTTTTATCGCCACGCTGGACCCGTTCAACCAGCTGTTCGTCCAGTAGATTCTGGTCGCTCATCAGAGCCGTAAAACCCCCATCAGGTTATCGTTTTTCTTTTCCGGCCCCTTCTAAGCGCACAAGTTCAGACAGGAGGAATCAGGGAAAGTTCGCTTGCATTGAAAAAAATGTGATGCGGGCTGCATCACAACCCCCCTTGGGCTACCATGGGGCCAGTTCTTAATCCAGGCCAATGATACTTATGAAAGCAAGTGTTGAATACCTTTGCGACGTACTCATCATTGGCAGCGGTGCCGCCGGTCTGTCCCTCGCGTTGCGATTGGCAGACCAGGCCAAAGTCCTGGTTCTGAGCAAGGGGCCCATCAGTGAGGGGGCCACTCTCTATGCGCAAGGAGGCATCGCTGCCGTGTTCGACGAGACCGACAGCATCGAATCCCACGTGAGCGACACGCTCAACGCCGGCGCCGGGTTGTGCGACCCGGCGGTGGTGGAGTTCACCGCCCGCAACGCCCGCGACTCCATCCAGTGGCTCATTCAGCAAGGGGTCCCCTTCGATCAGGAAGAGGATGCCGAGGGGGAATCCCACTATCACCTGACCCGGGAAGGGGGCCACAGCCATCGCCGCATCTTCCACGCGGCCGACGCCACCGGCAAGGCGGTGCAGCTCACCCTGATCGACCAGGTGCGCGCCCACCCCAACATCCAGCTGATGGAGCGCTTCAACGCGGTCGATCTCATCACCACCCGCAAGCTGGGTCTGCCGGGCAACAAGGTACTGGGAGCCTATGTCTGGAATCGCAACGCCGAGCAGGTCGAGGTGATCCGCGCCCGCTTCGTGGCACTGGCCACCGGCGGTGCCTCCAAGGTGTACCAGTACACCTCCAACCCCGATGTGAGCTCTGGCGACGGCATCGCCATGGCATGGCGCGCCGGCTGCCGGGTGGCGAACCTGGAGTTCAACCAGTTCCACCCCACCAGCCTGTTCCACCCGGACGACCCCAACTTCCTGCTGACCGAAGCGCTGCGTGGCGAGGGGGCCTACCTGCGCCGTCCCGACGGCAGCCGCTTCATGCCGGAGTTTGACGAGCGGGCCGAGCTGGCCCCGCGGGACATCGTCGCCCGCGCCATCGACCACGAGATGAAGCGCCTCGGGGCGGATTGCATGTATCTGGACATCAGCCACAAGCCGGCGGATTTCATCATCAAGCACTTCCCGACCATTTATGAGCGCTGCCTCGCGGTCGGTATCGACATCACCAAGGAGGCGATGCCCATCGTCCCGGCGGCCCACTACACCTGTGGCGGCGTGATGATCGACAACAACGGCCAGACCGACATCCCCGGCCTCTATGCCATCGGCGAGGTGACCTATACCGGGTTGCACGGCGCCAATCGCATGGCCTCCAACTCCCTGCTCGAATGCGTGGTCTATGCCCACCAGGCGGGAGCCGACATCCTGGCCAAGCTGCCCACCAGCGTGGCGCCCCCCAGCCTGCCGGCCTGGGACGAGAGCCAGGTGGATGACTCGGACGAGCAGGTGGTGATCCAGCACAACTGGCACGAGCTGCGGCTGATGATGTGGGACTACGTGGGCATAGTGCGCACCAACAAGCGCCTGGCCCGGGCCAAGCGTCGCATCGATCTGCTCAAGCAGGAGGTGCAGGAGTACTACGCCAACTTCCGGGTCTCCAACAACCTGCTGGAGCTGCGCAACCTGTTGCAGGTGGCCGAGCTCATCGTCAACTGCGCCCTGGAGCGCAAGGAGTCTCGCGGTCTGCACTACAACCTGGATTATCCGGACATGCAGCCGGACTCCAAGCCGACCGTGCTGACCCCGGATCGGGAATAAGGCCGTTGCGTTCGATTCGGGCGTATGCCCTCCCCCAGATGACCCCGCCCAGGCGGGGTCATCTGCTATGAGCGACAGATGTAGCAGGTAGAGAGAGACGCCCCTAGCGGACAGCGAGGTGGATGGCGCGGGCCAGGGTGCGGTAGTGTGCAGGGGCCAGAGCATCGGAGAAGAGCCAGAGCTGCCCCTCGGAGCCCTCCACCGTCTTCAGCCGCAACCAGAGCACCCCGGGCAGGATGCGGCTGCGGGGATCCAGCCGATGGCGCGCCCCTTGCCACTCGAGCCACTCCCCATCCCAGACGAGCACGCCGCTCGCCGCCGGATGGCGGCGCAACGCGCGCCACAGGCCCAGCCCCCAGACAGGGAGGAACAGCCCCCATTGCCAGCCCTGGATCAGGCTGGCGACGGGCAAGAGCAGCAACAGAAACAGGATGCACAGCAGCAGACGCTGCTGGCGGGAGGCGATCACGGGCATCACTACCCGCTGGGGAGACGCGAGGCTGGCCATGAGGGGTGGCGGTCGCGAGTCGGGCTCAGCGCAGGCTGTCGTGGCGGGCCTGGTTGCGCTCGAGGATCAGGGGGATCATGGCGGCAAAATCGGGATCCTCGGGCACGCCGTGACCCATGCACCAGCGGAACAGCTCGGGATCCTCGCACTCCAGCAGGCGGATGAAGGTGCGCTGTTCGGCCTCGCCGAGGCCATCGAACTCGTGCTCAAAGAAGGGCATAAAGATCACATCCAGCTCGAGCATGCCGCGACGGCAGGCCCACTTCAGGCGGGACTTCTCACTTGGGTTCAACATGGAACTCTCCTTACAAAGACCGGGGAATGGTAGCAGCAGGATTTTCCGGCTGACAAACATTCCTTACGTCTTTACCATGCAGGTCACATACTTTCTGTCTCTGGAATCCCATCGTGAGCCTGCCGACCCCTCTTCTTCCTGCCGAGCCGACCCTGTTTTCCCTGACCAATCTGGCCATCACCCGCCTCGGCGGCCCGGATCGCGCCAAGTATCTGCAAGGTCAGGTCACCTGCGACGTCAACGCCCTGCAACCGGGCCAGAGCACCCTCGGCGGCCACTGCGATCCCAAGGGCAAGCTGTGGAGCGATTTTCGCCTGCTCTGCCTGGAAGACAGCCTGCTGATGCTGACCAAGCCCTCGGTGCTGGCCCGCCAGCTGCCGGAGCTCAAGAAGTTTGCGATCTTTGCCAAGGTCGAGATCGGCGAGTTTCAGGGCAGCCTGACCGGACTGGCCGGTCAGGGGACGGACGACTGGATGGCACAGCACTTCGCGCTGACCGGCACCGGTCTGGTGGAGGGCGGCATGGCAGTCAGGGTGGAGGCGGACCGCTGGCTGCTGGCGAGCACATCCCCGCTGGCCCTGAACCTGCCGGTGGGCGACGAAGGACTCTGGTGGGGGCTGGAAATCAAAGCCGGTCTCCCCCATCTGGAAGCGGTCCATCAGGGGGAATACATCCCCCAGATGCTGAACCTGCAAGCCCTTGATGGCATCAGCTTCAACAAGGGCTGCTACATGGGGCAGGAGACGGTGGCGCGCGCCAAGTATCGCGGCGCCAACAACCGCGCCCTCTTCGTGCTGAGCGGCACGGCCGCAACGCAGGTGGCCAGCGGTGACACCCTGGAGATCCAGCTCGGTGACAACTGGCGCCGCAGCGGTCTGGTGCTCAACGCCTGGCAGCAGCAGGGTCAGGTGTGGCTCACCGCCGTGCTGCCCAAGGACACCGAGGCCGACGCCCGCTTCCGCCTCAAGCTGGAAGAGGGCTCCAGCCTCAGTTTGCAACCCCTGCCCTACGCGTTGATCGACTGAATCCCCCCTAGCGAGGCACCCGCGCCAGCAGTGCCTCCTGCAACCAGCGCCCCGCCTGCCCGAGCGGGCGGGCGCGATACCACTGCAACTCCAGCGCCAGTTCCGCCTCGGCGATGAAGTCCGGCTTGAGCACCACCAGCTCCCCCCGCGCCAGGGGCCGGTGCAGCAGAAACTCGGGCACCGCCGCCCATCCCAGCCCCAGTTTCACCAGCTCCAGGATCCCGAGATCCCCCTCCACCCACCATACTTGCGCCGAGAGACGGAAGCGATGGCGCTCCGTCCCCTCCCGCCGTCCGGTCACCATCAACTGGCGAGCCCCTTGCAGGTCGCTCTCCTTCAACGGCGTCTTGTGGGCCAGGGGGTGATCCGGAGAGACCACCAGGGGCATGGTGACCGTCCCCAGGGAGCGGGAGACCAGCTCCCGCTCGGGGTGCGCCTTCTGATAGCTGATGCCGAGCTGGGCACGGCCGCTCTTGAGCAGCTCGGTCACGTCCTCCATCAGCGGGAACAACAGCTCCAGCTCCACCGCCGGGTAACGGCTGGCGAACTCCTCCAGCAGGGAGCCAAGCCAGGGCAGGTGGGAGTCATCGTCGATGGCCAGGGTGAGGCGCGACTCGACGCCGTTGGCCAGTTCGCCGGCGATGGCCTGCAGTCGCTCGCTCTGGGCCAGCAGCACCCCTGCCTCCTGACAGATGCGGGCACCCGCCTCGGTCAGCACGGGATAGCGGCCGCTGCGATCGAACAACGCAAGGCCGAGATCGATCTCCAGGTTGGCGATGGCGGCACTCACCACCGACTGGGCCTTGCCCAGCCTGCGCGCAGCCGCCGAGAACGACCCGGTCTCGGCCGTCGTCAGCAATGCCTTGAAGTGTTCCAGTGAAGGGGTCATGAGCCTGCTCCGCCGTGCAGTTGTGTCGTCACATCTATCTATTTTAGCGATAGATACCAGCGTGAATCTATCCGGTTTTGGCGATACATTGCCGCCATTCCCTGACCAAAGAGAGAGACAGACCATGCGTACGACCCGTGACCGCCTGCGCCACGCCATCGGCTTCGAATTGATTGGCCTGCTGATCGCCGCTCCGCTGGCCAGCTGGGTGACCGGCGTCGGGCTCAACCACATGGGCCCCCTGGCCCTGTTTGGATTTGACCCCATAGATCCAGACACTTTTTCCCGCTTAGGGTTGTGATACCCGACTGCGCAGAAATTCCCGAGGTGAACGGTATCCCAAGGCGCTGTGCGGGTGGTGTTCGTTATAATGCTCAAACGCGATGGCCAAATTGCCTACCGCTGTTCGGCTATCTGGTTTCGGCATCATCTCGATATAGTCTCGCTTCATCGTCTTCACGAAGCTCTCCGCTATACCGTTGCTCTGTGGGCTTCTCACCGCCGTCGTTCTGGGCTCCAACCCGATTTCTCGTGCAAACGCGCGGGTCTCATGGGCTCGATACGCCGAGCCATTATCAGTCAGCCACTCCACCGGTGATGCCGGCAACGCATCCCCGAAGCGTCGTTCGACAGATCTCAGCATGACATCTTGCACCGTGTCACTGTCGTAACCCCCGGTGCTGGCAGCCCAGTCCAACGCCTCCCTATCGCAGCAGTCCATGGCGAACGTGACTCGTAGTTTTTCACCGTTATCGCAGCGAAACTCGAAGCCATCCGAGCACCAACGTCGATTGCTATCTTTGACGGCAACACGCCCCTTATGTGCCTGCTGGGCCAATGGTGCAGCCGGTTTTCTTTCCAGCAGCAGGCCATGCTCTCTCATGACGCGATATACCCGTTTGGCGTTTACTACAGGCTGTCTTGTTGCCTCTGACTGACGCCGTAACAGCGCCCAGACCCGGCGATAGCCATAGGAGGGAAGTTCTGCCATCGCCTCCATGATACGGCCAAGTAAGGCTGCATCATCACGCTGGCGATGATGACGACCATCTTGCCAACCTGGTTTGCGATGAACACGAACGGATAGCTGCGCACGCGATACATTAAGGGCCTGGCTCACAGCACTTAATCGTCGTCCCCCGGCAACAAGGGCGCATGCGCAATCCATTTTTTTGCTCGACCATACTCCACGGCTTCTTTGAGGATCTCGTTCTCCATGGTCTTCTTCCCGAGCAGACGCTGGAGCTCTCGGATCTGCTTGATGGCAGCAGCCAACTCGGAGGCTGGAACAACATCCTCACCGGCGGTGATCGCCGTGAGAGAGCCTTCCTGGAATTGTTTACGCCATTTGAAAAGCTGGTTGGCGTTGACGTCGTGCAAGCGAGCGACATGAGATACGGTCATTCCGGGCTCAAAGGTCTGCTGCACGATGGAGATCTTTTCCTGCGGAGTCCGGCGTCGACGGCGCTCAGCCCCTGTTAACACTTCGACCATTTTCTCGTTGCGACTAGTACTGAACATAGTTCCAAGACTACCTCTTAAATTAAGAGGGGCGAAGTGTCTGGATCTTCAAGGGGCCAATCTACTGTTCTTCTCGGTGGTCGCCACCGTCTGGAACTATGTCTACAACATCGGGGTGGACAAGCTGCTGCTGCGCTATCAGGGCCACACCCACAAGGCGCTGTGGCAGCGTGTGCTGCACACCCTGGGGTTCGAGGGGGGCCTGCTGATCGTGGCCCTGCCGGTGATGTCCTGGTGGCTCGACATCGGCCTGCTGGAGGCGCTGGTGCTGGATATGGGCTTCGTGCTCTTCTACCTGGTCTATGCCTTCGTCTACAACTGGAGTTACGACAAGGTGTTCCCCATTCCCATGGGACAGGTGCAGAAGGCGCTGGGATAAGCGATTCGAGGGGTAAGGGCGAGGCACCATCATGCGATGGCATGATGGTGCTGAAGAGGGCCTCGCGGGGTCAGGCCTGGGCCTTGACCTCTTCCGGCGGGGTATCGTCCTGCCTGGTTTCCTGGCGCATCATGGCTTCGAGGTCGCTCTGGTACTGGTTCAGCATGCGCTGGGCCGCCACCATGTCCCCCTTGTGCAGGCGCTCGAACAGATGATGCTGCACCACGCCGTTGAGGTACTCCACCGTGATGGGTTGCTCCAACGCCGACAACAGCTCCTCTTTTTCCAGCTCCGCATTGATCTCGTCGACACTGGTACGCAGCAGACCGGCCAGTTGCACCAGCATGCGGCGCTCCCCTTCACGCAACAGGCTCAACATGCGGTTTCTCTGCTGCTCATTCTGTTGGGTCATACATTTCCTTACGTAGAATTGGAACAAGCCCGCTCATTCTGCCCTGTCCTTTTCACAGCGTCCATCTCGGGCGCATGACTTATTCCGGGTGCGGGGGGCCGGGTGCTATTTGCCCCCCGGCCCGGTATAGTAACGGCTGATCCAGGGGGCCCGTGCGCCCCGTTGCCGAGACCGTCCATCCCTATGACCGACGCCATTCTGGTGCTCTGCACCTGCCCCGACGAGACCAGTGCAGACCGCCTCTGCGAGCAACTGCTCGACCAGCGCCTCGCCGCCTGCATCAACCAGCTGCCCGGGGTCACCTCCGTCTATCGCTGGCAGGGCAAGACGGAACGAACCCGGGAGATCCAGCTCGTCATCAAGAGTCGGGCCGCGCTGTTCGAACCCCTGCGCCAGTGCATTCTCGCCCACCATCCCTACGAGGTACCGGAGATCCTGGCGCTCCCGGCAAGCCAGGGCCACCCTGCCTATCTCGACTGGTTGACACAGGAGACCTCATGACCGCCTCTCGCCCCCTCTCCTTCCTGCTGATACTGCTGGGCCTGCTCTGCGTCCTGACGACGGCCCCCGCCCGGGCCAGCAGCCAGGATCTGCTCGGCAGCCTCGGCATCGAGACCCAGCCCAGATTCCTCAAGGTGGATCAGGCCTTCGCCCTCGAGAGCGAACAACAGGGTGATCGGCTGCTGCTCCGGATACGCATCGCCGACGGCTACTACCTCTATCGCCACAGTATCCGTGTGAAGGGAGAGAACCTCGCCTTCGACGAGCCCGTCCTGCCCCCCGGCACCGAGCACGAGGATGACTTCTTCGGCAAGAGCCGGGTCTATTACCAGGAGGTGCAGATCCCCGTGGCACTGACCCGGGTCGGGGACGCGGCCAGCCTCACTCTGAGTTACCAGGGCTGTACCGAGGGACTCTGCTACCCACCGACCGACAAGCGGATCGCCGTCGAGCCCCTCGCCGCCCCCGCCCGGGCGGAAGCGCCGGCCAGCCTTCAGGGCACCGACGTGCCGGGCAGCCAGCAGGACAGGCTGGCGGCCGCCCTCGGCAGCCAGGGGTTCTGGATCAGCGTCGCCGCCTTCTTCGCCCTGGGTCTCGGCCTCGCCTTCACCCCCTGCGTCTTCCCCATGTATCCCATCCTGACCGGGATCATCGCCGGGGCCGGGCATCGCCTCTCCACCCGTCGCGCCTTCCTGCTCTCCTTTGTCTATGTGCAGGGGATGGCGGTCACCTATACCCTGCTCGGGCTCGTCGTCGCCTCGGCGGGCCTGCAATTCCAGGCGGCCCTTCAGCACCCCTATGTGCTCATCGGCCTCTCGGTGATGTTCGTGCTGCTCGCCCTCTCCATGTTCGGGCTCTACACCCTGCAACTGCCGAGCAGCCTGCAAACCCGTCTCTCGGGCTTCTCCAACCGCCAGCAGGGCGGATCCGTGGCCGGCGTTGCCATCATGGGCATGATCTCGGGACTGGTCTGCTCCCCCTGCACCACGGCGCCGCTCTCCGGGGCCCTTATCTACGTGGCCCAGAGTGGCGACCTCTGGCTCGGCGGTGCGGCCCTCTATGCCCTCTCCCTGGGCATGGGGCTGCCGCTGCTCTTGCTCGGCACCTCTGGCGGCAAGCTGCTGCCCAGGGCCGGCGCCTGGATGGATGTGATCAAGCAACTCTTTGGTTTTGCGCTGCTGGCGGTACCCATCCTGCTGCTCTCAAGGCTCCTGAGCGATCAGGTGGCCACCCTGCTCTGGCTCGGCTGGGGGCTGGTGCTGTGCGGTTATCTCTATCACCACAACCAGCATCGCGCCCATTCGGTGGGCAAGAGCCTCGGCGGCTTCGTCCTGCTGCTGGCGATGATGGGTCTGGTGGTGGTGGGCAAGGATCTGCTGCTGCCACCCGAGGGGGCCAATGCCGCCGCCCAGACCCAGGCCCCCCGATTCATCCGCATCAAGACCCTGGACGATCTCAAGGTGCAGCTCGCCGCCGCCCGCGGCAAGCCGGTGCTGCTGGATCTCTACGCCGACTGGTGCGTGGCCTGCAAGGAGTTCGAGCACAAGACCTTCAGCGACCCCGATGTGCAGGCGCGCTTCAGCGAGATGGTGCTGCTGCAGGCGGACGTCACCGCCAACGACGACGCCGACGTGGATCTGCTCAACGGCCTCAACGTGCTGGGATTGCCGACCCTCATCTTCTTCGATCGCGATGGCAACGAGGTGAACGGCCAGCGGGTGACCGGCTTCATGGGGCCTGCCGAATTTCTCGGCCAGCTGGACAAGCTGCGCTGATACCGGGTGGCCCATGCAACCGTGTGGGCCCCCGGTTTGACCGCCATTTTTCCGGCAATCCCTTGTATATGACCGACGCCGTGGCAATATTTGCGCTTTCCCGTCTCGTTCGTCCGGAGTTTTGATGAAAAAGTGGTTCATCCCCCTGCTGGCCCTCTGGCTTTATGGCTGCAACGCAGGTCCCGGTGAAGAGACCATCCAGAGCCAGGTCACCGCCAGGTTGCAGGCGGGCACGGATGCTGACCTGTTCGACATCCGCGACTTCGCCGTGCTCGGCAAGGAGGAGCGGATGGAGGGGGTCTATCTGGTCAAGGTGAGCTACCAGCTCCACTTCAAGCAGGGACTGGATCAGTTGCAGGTGCTGCACGACGAGGATCTCGTCTATGACAGGGTCGGCCCCTTCCAGCAGGAGATGGGGCTGATGGAGCTCGAGCGCAAATATGGCGACTTCGAGGCAGGCCAGGCCCTGGCGCAGGAGACCCAGGTCTGGATGATGAAGACGGAGCAGGGCTGGCGCCTGGCCGAGCCAGACGCGACCCAGCAGGGATAATCCCGAGCCCCCCTCCCCCTAGAGCAGATCCTTCAGCCGATACCAGAGCATCCCGAGCGCCAGCAGCGGAGAGCGCAGCGCCGGGCCACCCGGGAAGGTCATGTGGGGGACGCGGCTGAAGAGATCGAAGCCCCGGCTCTCCCCCTTGATCGCCTCCGCCACCAGCTTGCCCGCCATGTGGGTGGCATTGAGGCCATGGCCCGAATAGGCCTGGGCATAGAAGACGTTGGGATGCTGCTCGAGGCGGCCTATCTGGGGCAGCCGGTTGGCGCCTATGCCTATCATGCCCCCCCACTGGAACTCGATGGCGGTACCCGCGAGCTCGGGGAAGACCCGCAGCAGCTTGGGCAGCATGAAGGCCTTGATATCACGGGGGTCACGGCCCGAGTAGTTGCAGGCACCGCCAAACAGCAGGCGACCGTCCGCCGACAGCCGATAGTAGTCGAGCGCCACATTCTGATCGCACACCGCCATGTTCTGTGGCAGCAAGCGCTGGCGCAGGCGCTTCTCCAGCACCTGGGTGGCGAGAATGTAGGAGCCTGCTGGCAGCACCTTGCCCCCGAGATCGGGCTGGAGGTCGCCCAGGTAAGCGTTGCAGCCGATCACCAGGTAGTCCGCGCTGACCCGGCCGTGGGCCGTGGTCACCTCGACCCGCTCGCCGTAGTCGATGTGGGTCACCCTTGAGTGTTCGAACAGGGAGACCCCGAGACTGGCTGCCGCACGCGCTTCGCCGAGGGCCAGGTTGAGAGGATGCAGGTGACCGGAGCCCATGTCGATCATCCCGCCGATATAGCGATCCGACCCGACCACGGTGTGCATCTCCTCCCGTGCCACCATTTTCAGTGCGGGCCGGTAACCCAGGCTCGCCAGGTGCTCGGCATCCTCCTCGAACCCCTTCAAGTGGCGCGCCTTGGTGGCGAGATCGCAATAGCCCCAAGTGAGATCGCACTCGATATTGAAACGCTCGACCCGCTCGCGCACCAGCTGCACCGCTTCGATCCCCATGAGATCCAGCTCCCGCACGCCCGCCTCGCCAATCCAGCGGGCGAACTGGCTGGTATCGTGACCGATGCCGCGGATCAGCTGGCCGCCGTTGCGCCCCGACGCTCCCCAGCCGATGCGGTTGGCCTCCAGCAGCACCACCTTGTAACCGGCATCGGCCAGATTGATGGCGGTGTTGAGGCCAGTGAAACCGCCACCGATGACGCAAACGTCCGCATCCAGTTCACCACTGAGCTCGGGCCACTGCCGATGGTCGTTGCGAGTGGCCGCGTAATAGGAGGCCGTGTGTTCCTGATGTCCCTGTCTTCCTGTCTGCATGCTCAGCATCCTGCCTGGTTGCATTCGTTTACTAAATTAAACGGGTGTCATCGATAATACTCAGCCCCCCATCCCCAATCCAGCCCGTCAGGATCACAGAAATGCAAAAGGCGCCCCGAAGGGCGCCTTTTCATGCAATCAAGGTGCTGCGAATTACAGTACGTCGATGGCGTTCAGGTCGGAGAAGGCCTTCTCCAGACGCGCGATCATGGAAGTCTGACCGGCACGCAGCCATACGCGCGGATCGTAGAACTTCTTGTTCGGCTTGTCGGCACCTTCCGGGTTGCCCAGCTGGCCTTGCAGGTAGGCTTCGTTGGACTTGTAGAAGTTCAGCACGCCTTCCCAGGTCGCCCACTGGGTGTCGGTGTCGATGTTCATCTTCACCACGCCGTAGGAGATGGATTCGCGGATCTCTTCCAGGGTAGAGCCGGAGCCACCGTGGAACACGAAGTCCAGGGACTTGGCAGGCAGACCGAACTTCTCGGAGACGTACTTCTGGGAGTTGTCCAGGATCTTCGGAGTCAGCTTAACGTTACCCGGCTTGTACACACCGTGCACGTTGCCGAAGGAGGCAGCGATGGTGAAGCGCGGGCTGATCTTGGACAGACGCTCGTAGGCGTAGGCCACGTCTTCCGGCTGGGTGTACAGGGAGGATTGGTCCAGGTGGCTGTTGTCCACGCCGTCTTCTTCACCGCCGGTGCAGCCCAGTTCCAGCTCCAGAGTCATGTTCATCTTGGCCATGCGGGTCAGGTACTCGCAGCAGATGTCGATGTTCTCTTCCAGAGACTCTTCAGACAGATCCAGCATGTGGGAGGAGAACAGCGGCTTGCCGGTTTCGGCGAAGTGCTTCTCACCAGCATCCAGCAGACCGTCGATCCACGGCAGCAGCTTCTTGGCGGCGTGGTCGGTGTGCAGGATCACCGGTACACCGTAGGCTTCGGCAACGGCGTGCACGTGCTTGGCACCGGAGATGGCACCCAGGATGGCAGCTTGCTGGCCTTCCAGCTTCAGACCCTTGCCGGCGGTGAACACGGCACCACCGTTGGAGAACTGTACGATAACCGGGGCTTTGACCTTGGCAGCAGCTTCCAGCACGGCGTTCACGGAGTCGGTACCGACGCAGTTGACGGCCGGCAGAGCGAAGCCGTTTTCCTTGGCGATGGCGAACACTTTCTGAACGTCATCACCAGTGATCACGCCGGGTTTTACGAAGTCGAAAATTTTCTTAGACATGTTTAATCGTCCTGTCTCGTATGCCGTTAATAAAAAGTGGGGGGTTCATCATGAACCGGCACAGCGGGCACATGATAAACGAAACGGGAGGCTTTTGCCCCCCGTTCCGGGTCAATTAGGCTTTGGCGCGCTCTTCGAGAATCGCGACAGCCGGCAGTACCTTGCCTTCTACGAACTCCAGGAAGGCGCCGCCGCCGGTGGAGATGTAGGAGACCTTGTCGGCGATGCCGAACTTGTCGATGGCAGCCAGGGTGTCACCACCGCCAGCGATGGAGAAGGCCGGGGAAGCGGCGATGGCTTCGGCGATCACCTTGGTGCCTTCAGCGAACTGGTCGAACTCGAACACACCGACCGGGCCGTTCCACAGGATGGTCTTGGCGTTCATGATGATGTCGGCCAGGGCCTTGGCGGAATCCGGACCGATGTCGAAGATCATGTCGCCGTCAGTCACGTCGGACACGGACTTGATGGTGGCCGGGGTGGATTCGGAGAATTCGCTACCCACAACCACGTCGGTGGTCACCGGAATGTTGGTCTCGGCAGCCAGTTTCTTGGCGGTGTCGATCAGGTCGTGCTCGCACAGGGACTTGCCGACGTTGTGACCGGCAGCAGCGATGAAGGTGTTGGCGATGCCACCACCGACCACCAGCTGGTCAGCGATCTTGGAGAGGGATTCCAGCACGGTCAGCTTGGTAGAGACCTTGGAGCCGCCAACGATGGCAACCATGGGGCGCTCGGGCTTCAGCATGGCTTTGCCCAGGGCTTCCAGTTCACCGGCCAGCAGGGGGCCTGCACAGGCAACCGGCGCGAACTGGGCCACACCGTAGGTAGAACCTTCGGCGCGGTGAGCAGTACCGAACGCATCCATTACAAAGACGTCACACAGGGCGGCGTATTTTTTGGCCAGATCGATGGTGTTCTTCTTCTCGCCTTTGTTGAAGCGGCAGTTTTCCAGCACAACCAGCTCACCGGCGGCGACGTCTACGCCATCCAGGTAGTCTTTGGCCAGACGAACCGGGCAGGACAGTGCGTCTTTCAGATAGTTGACAACCGGAGCCAGGGAGAATTCTTCGTTGTATTCACCCTCGGTCGGACGACCCAGGTGGGAGGTGATCATCAGCTTGGCGCCCTTTTCCAGAGCCAGCTTGATGGTCGGCAGAGTCGCAACGATACGTGCATCGGAAGTGACCTTGCCGTCTTTTACCGGCACGTTCAGGTCAGCACGGATCAGAACGCGTTTGCCCGCCAGATCCAGGTCGGTCATCTTGATAACAGACATATTCAGTCCTCTATATATTTTCAGGTAATGTTAAAAAAACAGTAACCTTGCGCCCGGTGCAGACTTTCAGCCTGCGGCCATCATGGCCCGGGTGGTATCCAGCATGCGGTTGGCGAAGCCCCATTCGTTATCGCACCACATCAACATCTTGACGAGGTTGGCATCGCTGACCCGAGTCTGGGTACCATCAATGATGCAGGAGTGTGCATCATGATTAAAGTCTACGGAGACCAGTGGCTCTTCCGTGTAGTCCAGAATACCGTGTAATGTACCTCTGGATGCCCGTTGCAGGGCTTGATTTACGTCACTAACTGTCACTTTTTTACGAACAGTAATGCTCAGATCCATGGCGGTTACATTGATGGTCGGTACCCGTACCGCGATCGCCTCGAACTTGCCGGCGAAGTGGGGAAGGATACGTTCCAACCCCTTTGCCAGCTTGGTGTCCACCGGGATGATGGACTGGCTGGCTGCCCGGGTTCTGCGCAAGTCGCCGTGATAGGCATCGATGACTTGCTGATCGTGCATGGCCGAATGAATTGTCGTAATAGTACCACAATTTATCTCGAATTCTCGATGCAATGTTTCGATCACCGGCACCACGCAGTTGGTGGTGCAGGAGGCGTTCGACACGATCCGCTCCCGCCCCGTCAGTACCTGGTGATTGACCCCGTAGACGATGGTGGCGTCCACGTCCGCATCCGCCGGATGGGAGAAGAGCACCTTGCCCGCCCCCGCGCCCAGATGCAGCTCGGCATCGGCCCGCGAGCCGAACACGCCGGTGCAGTCCAGCACCACGTCCACCCCCAGCGCCCGCCAGGGCAGCCTGGACGGATCCTTCTCGGCAAACAGGGCGATGAGATCCTCCCCCACCTGCATGCTGCTGCCCGCCAGTTGCACCGGGTAGCGGAAGCGACCGTGACTGGTGTCGAAGCGGGTGAGGTGCACCATGGCCTCCGGCGCCGCCAGCTCGTTGATGGCGACGATCTTGATGGTCTTGTCGCGTCCGCTCTCGTAGAGGGCCCGCAGCACGTTGCGGCCGATGCGGCCGTACCCGTTGATGGCAATCTTGATCATGAAAGTTCTGTGTCCTTACCTGCGACTGAGGGATGAACGAATGGGCGGCTCACGAGAGCAGCGCCTCCCTGAAGACACCGCGTGCAAGCAGCGCGGCCCCGAACACTCCGGCACTGTCCCCCAACGCAGGCGCGATGAGGGGGGTGGCGAAACGGGGATTGAAGAGAAATGGCAGCACGGTCTGGCGGCCGGCGCTGTAGAGGCTCTGCACGTTGCCCACCCCGCCGCCGATGACGATGACGTCCGGATCCAGGATGTTGACCACGTTCGCGAGCGCCTGACCGAACAGCAGGTGCAACCTGTCTATGGTGAGCCTGGCCACGTGATCGTGGGCGGTGGCTGCCGCAATCTGGGCGAGTGAGAGGCGGCGCTTGGCTCTGGCCTCGTACCAGGCCTCCAGGGCCGGGCCACTGATCATGGTCTCGACGCAGCCGCGCTTGCCGCAGTAGCATTCGGGACCGTCCGGTGAGAGCACGTTGTGACCCCACTCCCCGGCGATGCCGTGGTGGCCGTTCAGGATCTGGCCGTTGATGACGATGCCGGCCCCCACCCCGGTGCCCATGATGATGCCGAACACCACTTTCGCACCGGCATGGTGCTGGCGCACCGCGCCGAGGTGGGTTTCCGCCAGGGCGAAGCAGTTGGCGTCGTTGGCGATGAGCACGGGCACGCCGAGCCTGCGCTCCAGATCTTCCTTGAGCGGCTTGCCGTTGAGCTCGGTGGTATTGCAGTTCTTCATCACCCCGGTCTGGGGATCCCGCGCCCCCGGCGTCCCCATGCCGATGACGGCAGGGCGCTGGCCGAGCCGCGCGGCGCACTCGTCCACCAGCCTGGCGATCTGGCCGATGATGTGATCATAACCGCCGGCACGTTCGGTGGGGATGCGATGGCGCAGCAACACCTCGTCGCCGTCCAGCACCACGCACTCGCACTTGGTCCCGCCAAGGTCGATGCCCCAATCCCACGCACTCTTGCCCATCCTGCCTCCTGCCCTGTTCAGCGACGCCATCCTCCGGTGAACAGGCGCGCTCGCCCATCCTGTCCGTGACGGTGTTCCATGGTGGTGCAGTGTAACCCGAGCGATGGCCGGGATGCAGCCCCGCCGGCAACGAAACGGGGCCCGAAGGCCCCGTTCACTGCACTGTTTGACGCGCTCAGCGACCGTGGTACCGGGCGGAGAGCTCGTGTACCGCGTTGACGAAGACGCCGGCATGCTCCGGGTTCACGTCCTGATGGATGCCGTGACCCAGGTTGAAGACGTGACCGTTGCCATGACCGAAGCCGGCCAGGATGGAGGCAACCTCCTCCCGGATGCGCTCGGGGGCGGCGTAGAGCATGGAAGGATCCATGTTGCCCTGTAGCGCCACCTTGTCGCCGACCCGGCGTTTGGCGTCCGCGATGTCGGTGGTCCAGTCCAGCCCCAGGGCGTCGCAGCCGGTGGCGGCGATCTGCTCCAGCCACTGCCCGCCGTTCTTGGTGAACAGGGTGACCGGCACGCGGCGACCGTCGTGCTCGCGGATGAGGCCGTCGACGATCTTGTGCATGTACTGCAGGGAGAAGTCGCGGTAGTCGCGCGGGGTCAGCACGCCGCCCCAGGTGTCGAACACCATGACCGCCTGGGCACCCGCCTTGATCTGGGCGTTGAGATAGCTGATCACGCTGTCCGCCAGCTTGTCGAGCAGCAGGTGCAGGGTCATGGGCTCGGCGTACATCATCTGCTTGATCTTGGTGAACGCCTTGGAGCTGCCCCCCTCCACCATGTAGGTGGCCAGGGTCCAGGGACTGCCGGAGAAGCCGATGAGCGGCACTTCGCCCTTGAGCTCGCGGCGGATGGTGCGCACCGCGTTCATCACGTAGCCGAGCTCGTCTTCCGGATCCGGCACAGGCAGGGCCTGCACGTCGGCCATGGACTGGATGGGGCGCTCGAAGCGCGGGCCTTCCCCGTGCTCGAAGTAGAGGCCCAGGCCCATGGCGTCGGGCACGGTGAGGATGTCGGAGAAGAGGATGGCGGCATCGAGCGGGTAGCGGCGCAGGGGCTGCAGGGTGACTTCACAGGCCAGCTCGGCGTTGCGGCACAGGGACATGAAGTCCCCCGCGACGGCGCGGGTCGCCTTGTATTCCGGCAGGTAGCGGCCAGCCTGACGCATCATCCACACCGGGGTCATGTCCACATCCTGGCGCAGCAGGGCACGCAGGTATCGATCGTTCTTCAGCTCTTTCATCCCAGTTCCTGACTCATCTCACGCATAAAATGGCGGACATGATACCACTTTGTACAAGGCTGAGGGCGGCCCAAAGGTGCCGTTGAGCCGTCCGAGTGCAAAGATGTGAGGGGGCGCAAACAAGCGCCCCGCGTTTCCTGCCGGTCTGGGGGTCGTCAGCCCTCGTCGGCGAGGCACTGTTCGATAAGCCGGCGCGCTATGGTGCCATGAGGGGGCAAGCGCGGCAGCCGGTCAGCCTCAAAGAAGCCTGCCGCCACCAGTTCGTCATCCTGCACCCGGATCTCGCCGCTCTCGTAGTCGGCGGTGAAGCCCATCATCAGGCTGTGGGGGAAGGGCCAGGGCTGGCTCGCCACGTAACGCACATTGGTCACCCGGATGCCGCTCTCCTCGAACACCTCCCGCGCCACGCACTGCTCCAGATTCTCCCCTGCCTCCACGAAGCCGGCCAGCACGGTATACATGGGATCATCCGCCTGATAGTGACGGCGGTGGGCTGCCAGCAAGATGGCCGGCCCCTTGCGCACCGCGACGATGATACAGGGGGAGATGCGCGGATAGACGACATGGCCGTGATGACACCCCTGGGCCCACTCCCCTTCCCTCGGGGTCATGGGGGCGCCGCACTCACCGCAGAAACGATGGGTACGGCGAAAGGTGGCGAGCTGCCAGGCCCGTCCTGCGAGGCGAAAGCCCTCTTCGTCCCCCGCCACCATGAGCTGGCGCAGCGGGGCCATGGCCCCGGTCTCCGCCTCAGCCCCCAGATCCAGCAGATGGCAAGGCAGGCCGTCCCACTCGTCGAAGCGCTCGAAGGAGGCGGTGTGCAGATGGGTGGGCAAAACGGCGCGGGGCCCTTGTGGAATGCGCCCCTGTTCATCCAGCAGGACGAGGTGATCGCCCCCCAGCACGAACCAGAAGGCCTGTTCAGTTGATGACATATGATGAAGGCTCTTGTTGAGAATGCGCGCGGCACAGGATCGTTCGCCTCATCTTACGAGCGGGAAGGGCCGATGGCGACCCCCGACATGGCCCTCTTCTCGCCAGACACACCATGAAAAAAGGCCGCCTCTGGCGACCTTTCATCCTGTTGACCGCCCGGACGATCAGTTCATCCAGCGCTCGCTGCTCTTGCGACGGCGCGGGAGCATGGGCAGGAGGATCCCGAGCAGGATGCCCCCCCCCACCATGGCACCACCGCGGATGAACCAGTCCATCTGCATGTCGTGCTCACGGTTGTCATAGCTCTGGGTCAGGGCGTCGTTCTGTTCCTTGAGGCTGCTCATCTCGGCGCTCTGGCTGTCCAGACGGGCTTTGAGGCTGGCGATCTCCTTGCTCTGCTCGGCGATCTTGCCATCCTTCTCGGCGAAGCGTTTCTCGTTGTCGCCATTGAGGTTCAGCAGGCGGGCCTTGGCTTCGTCCAGCTCTTTCTGAACCTGGGGAAGGCGTTCACGCAGGCTGATCTCCCCCTGCAGCTCGCTGTTCTTGATCCAGCCCTCGCGGCCACGACCGTCCACCACCTGGGTGAATCCGGCCTCCTGGTTTACCGCCTTGACCTCCAGCGGCTCACCGGCCTTGACGCTGCCGAGGATCCGGTACTGGGTACCCGGACCGTTGTGGATATAGGTAAAGATGTTGTCTGAAACATAGCGGGTATCGGCCAGTGCCTGTTGGGCACACAAGCAGATCAGGATCCCGAGAAGGGCGCGCATGGTCGATCGATTCTCTTCGTTGGATTAGGTTGCAGGCCGAATGTTAAGCCGCCTGCGGGTCAAAGGACAAGCAAAGAAAAGCGCCATCTCCCCGAGTGAGAGCTGTCTCGCAGCGCCGCCGGTTTGCCACGCGACCATTCCAGACGTCGTACCTACTTCTGTTTCAGCGCCTGCACCTCGGCGCGCAGGGCCTTGAGCTCTTTGAGCAGTTGCGCCTGCTGCTCGCTCTGCTGGCGTCGCCACACCGCGGTGTCATCGTTGGTCTTGCCGGGATGGACGAACAGGCTGGCCATGAAGCCGCTGAGGGCGCCAAACAACCCCACTCCAAAGAGGATCAGCAGGC
This sequence comes from Aeromonas sp. ASNIH5, assembly GCF_002902865.1. Taxonomy (NCBI): domain Bacteria; kingdom Pseudomonadati; phylum Pseudomonadota; class Gammaproteobacteria; order Aeromonadales; family Aeromonadaceae; genus Aeromonas; species Aeromonas sp. ASNIH5. The sequence continues at coordinate 2,317,316 of NZ_CP026122.1, forward strand.
TGGCGACGAAGCGCCCCTCCTCCGTCTTGGGCACCAGATCCCCGTACCCCACGGTAGAGAGGGTCACCAGCGTCCACCAGAAGGCATCGTAAGGAGTCTGGATCTGGCTGCCGGGTTGCCCCGTTTCCAGCCAGTACATGACGCCGGAGCCGACCCCCAGCAACAGGAAGAAGAGGAAGAGAATGCCGGAGAGGGTGGTTTCGTTGCGTTCACGACGGAACATGGCCAGCAGATCCGGTCTGTCCCGGAGCAACTGGTAGACCCGCCACAGCTGGATGAGCCGCGCCCAACGTAGTTGTTCCACCATGGGCAGGCTGCCGGGCAGATAGAACCAGTTGCTCTTGAAGAAGGCCATCCTGTCGGAGGCGCGCGCCCAGCCATAGGCGAAGTGAGCGAGGAAGAAGTAGCAGATCAGACTGTCGACATCATAAAAGAGCTGCAAAGTCTGGGGGCTCAGTTCACCGTGCCCCAGCCAGCGAGCAGCCACCAGGCAAACCGAAATCACGGAGAGAAACCCCATCAGCAGATCCATGGTACGCAAATGAGTTAAGTGATGTCGCATACATTTTCCAACTTTAAGCACGGTGCAAATTAATAAAAAGGAAGATAATGCCGATAGCTATGACGGCAAAGGAATAATGGACGTTGAAAGGAGAAAAATTATGCAGTTGAACCCGCTGGAGAGGCGCATGAGCAACATCCGACTGGTGCCCAAGGTGGTGCTGCTCATGGTGTTCAGCACCCTGCTGCTGCTGGCCAAACTCTGGTTCGATGCCAGCAACCTGGAAGCGACCCTGCTCAGCGAGGGCATTGATGCCGCCATGGCCAACACCATCGCCGATCGCCTGCTCTGGACCGGGCTGGTGGAGACGGCGCTCATGGGGGTCGTCTTCGTGGTGCTGCTGCTCACCGGCTCCCGCCTCATGGTCAAGCAGGTCCACTACCTGGTGGGGCTGCTGGAGCGTTTCGCCAACAAGGATCTCAGCCACAGCGTGCTGCTCAAGTCCCGGGACGAGTTCGGCGACATCGCCAAGGCGGTGGCCCACTCCCAGGAGAACCTCAAGGAGGTGTTCGGAACCCAGCGTGCCGCCTGCAAGGAGCTCAACGAGATCGCCTCCCAGGTGACTCTCTGTATGGATGAGGCGAACGAGGCCATCAACGAGGAGTTCACCCAGATTGAGCAGCTTGCCAGCGCCATGAGCCAGATGGTGGGTGCCATTCGAGAAGTGGCCAACCACGCGGAGCAGGCGTCCCACGCCACCGCCGAAACCAGCCAGCTGGCCGAGGAGGGCAGCCGCTGCGTGGCGGCTACCGTCAACACCATCGACACTCTCTCCGGCAACATCCAGCGCTCCTCCACCGTGGTCAACGAAGTGGAGCACGGGGTCGATCGCATCGGCTCCGTGGTGGACACCATCCGCAGCATCTCCGAGCAGACCAACCTGCTGGCCCTGAACGCCGCCATCGAGGCCGCCCGCGCCGGTGAGGCGGGTCGCGGTTTTGCCGTGGTCGCCTCCGAGGTGCGCGAACTCGCGAACCGTGCCCAGGCGGCCACCGTCGAGATCCAGAAGATGATCGAGCAGCTTCAGGGCAACGCCCGCCAGGCCGTCGGCCTGATGGCCGAGAGCGTGCAGCAGGCGGACAAGGGGGTGGAGCAGGTGACCCAGGCAGGTACCCAGCTCGACACCATAGTGCAACGGGTGCAGGGAGTGGCCGACATGAACCGCCAGATCGCCGCCGCCTCCGAGCAGCAGAGCTCGGTCGCCGAGGAGATGAATGCCAACCTGGAGCAGGTCAAACAGGTGGTGGAAGGCTCCGTCGTGGTGCTGCGGGAGCTGAAAGATGCCTCCGAACTGGTGGAACACCACAGCCAGACGCTGGACAGCCATATCCAGGCCTTCAAGCTGGCCTGATGCTGGCGCCCATCGTCAAACCTTCAGGCTGGCCTGAGGTCGTGATTTGAGTACACTGGAAGGCCCCCTTAGGGGCCTTTCTTTTTTCATCACGGCAAGGAGCCAGGATGCAGACCACAGAACGTGCGCTTGAGATAAGCGACGACAAGGGGCGCCTCGACGTCCCGCTCATTCACCGTTTCCTCAGTGAAGAGGCCTACTGGTGCCTCGGCATTCCCCTCGCTACCCTGCAGCGGGCCATCAACCACTCCCTGTGCTTCGGAGCCTATCTCGACGGCCAGCAGGTCGCCTTCGCCCGGGTCATCACCGACAAGGCAACCTTCGGTTATCTCGCCGACGTCTTCGTGCTGCCCGAACATCGCGGGCGCGGTCACAGCAAGGCCCTGGTGGCAGCCATCCTCGCCCACCCGGAGCTGCAAGGGCTGCGCCGTCTCTCCCTCGCCACCTCCGATGCCCACGGCCTCTACGCCGGTTTCGGTTTTGTGCCGCCGAGAAGCCCCGGCAGCCTGATGGAAATCTACGACCCCGAGATCTACCGGCGTCCCTGAGCCCGGCCGATCGCCAGATCCGTCGCCGGATCACCTTCCGGGCAGCGGCGCTGTGACGCCAGCGCCCGGGAGTGCTAGATTGGCAGCCGGCATTTCACTCTCCCTGCAGACTCGTCAACCACAAGGATGGCAACCGTGGCCCAGCACTCTCCCTCTTTCTCCGCCTTCTCTCCCTTGTTGCAGGAGCAGGCCCTGCGCCACTGGCAGCGGCTGCTCGCCCTGGCGCCCCAGTATGACGCACTGCCCGAGTCCACCCGCCAGAACCTGCTGACCCTGCTCGGCCTCTCCGACTTTGTCGCAGACTCCCTTATCAAGCAGCCGGGGCTGCTGGCCGAGACCCTGGCATCGGACGCACTGACCCGGGCCGAGCGCTGGCCCGCCTATGAACCTGAGCTCGCAGCCCTGCTCGCCGAGGTCGCGGACGAGGAGGCGCTCAAGCGCATCCTGCGCCAGTTCCGCCGCAGCCGCATGCTGGTGATCGCCTGGCGCGAGCTGCTCGGGGAGTCAGAGGTCGAAGAGAGCTTCATCCATCTCACCAAGCTGGCGGATGCCCTCATCAGTGGTGCCCGCGACTGGCTCTACGCCAAACAGTGCAGCGAGCTGGGCACCCCCATGGACGGCGATGGCAACCCCCAGCCGCTGCTCATCCTCGGCATGGGCAAGCTCGGCGGCGGCGAGCTCAACTTCTCCTCGGACATCGACCTTATCTTCACCTTCCCCGAGAACGGCTACACCGTTGGCGGTCGGCGGGAGCTCGCCAACCAGCAGTTCTTCATCAAGCTGGGGCAGCGTCTCATCAACGCCCTCCACCAGCCCACCCAGGATGGTCAGGTGTTCCGGGTCGACATGCGGCTGCGCCCCTTTGGCGATGCGGGGCCGCTCGCCATCTCCTTCGCCGCCATGGAAGACTACTACCAGCATCACGGCCGCAACTGGGAGCGCTACGCCATGGTCAAGGCGCGAGTGCTGGGCCCCCAGTGTGAACACGCCATGGCCCTGACCGAACTGCTGCGCCCCTTCGTGTTCCGCCGCTACATCGACTTCGGCGTCATCGACGGCCTGCGCCAGATGAAGGCGATGATCGCCGCCGAGGTGCGCCGCAAGGGACTGGAGGGCAACATCAAGCTGGGGGCCGGGGGCATTCGCGAGGTGGAGTTCATCGCCCAGGCGCTGCAACTCATCCGTGGCGGGCGCGAGCCCGCCCTGCGGGTACGCCACCTGCCCGAGGCGCTGGCCGCCATCGCCCAGGGGGGTGCCCTGGAGGGGAGCCAGTGCGAACGCCTGCTCACCGCCTATCGCTTCCTGCGCCGGGTGGAAAACATCTTGCAGGAGATCGGCGATCAGCAGACCCAGACTCTGCCCACCGAGGATCGGGATCGCCAGCGGCTCATCGCCACCCTCGGCTTTACCGACTGGGACGCCTTCATGGCCCACCTCGATGAGGAGATGGCCGCCGTCCATCAGGAGTTCGTCGCCGTGGTGGGGGAAGAGAAGGAGGCCCCCGCCCACCTGGAACAGCTCTGGCTCGATCTCTGGCGCACCGAGCTTGATGCCGCCGAGCTGGAAAAACTGCTGACCACGCAGGGAGTGGTGGAGCCCGCCCCCCTCTGCGCCGCCCTGCTGCGTTTCAAGGAGGAGTACAAGCGCCGTCAGGTAGGGCCCCAGGGGCGCATCGCCCTGGACTGGCTGATGCCGGAGCTGCTGCGCCTGGTGGTGGCGAGCCGTGAGCCCGCCCGCCTGTTCGAGCGGGTCTGCACCCTGCTGACTCGCATCTTCACCCGCAGCGCCTATCTGCAACTGCTGGCGGAAAACCCCGCCGCCCTGCGCCAGCTGGTGCGCCTGTGTGACGAGAGCAACCTGGTGAGCGAGCAGCTGGCCCGCTACCCCATCCTGCTGGACGAGCTGCTGGATCCCCAGCACCTCTACCACCCCACCCCGCTGGATCAGTACAAGCCCCAGCTGCGCCAGTTCCTGCTGCGCATCCCCGAGGAGGACGTGGAGCAGCAGATGGAGGCGCTGCGCCAGTTCAAGCAGGTGCAGCTCCTGCGCATCGTCGCCGCCGACATCGCCGGTGCCCTGCCGCTGATGAAGGTGAGCGACCACCTCACCTGGCTGGCGGAGGCGATCACCGAGGAGGTGGTCAATCAGGCCTGGGCCCAGATGAGCGAACGCTACGGGGTGCCGCCCGAGGTGGCGGTGAGCGGTGAGCGCGGCTTTGCGGTGGTGGCCTACGGCAAGCTGGGAGGCATCGAACTCGGCTACGGCTCGGATCTCGATCTGGTGTTCCTGCACGGCGGCGACCCCAACAGTTACACCGATGGCCGCAAGCCCATCGACAGCCGCCAGTTCTACCTGCGCCTGGCCCAGCGGATCCTGCATCTGTTCAGCACGCGCACTCCGTCCGGCATCCTCTACGAGATCGACATGCGGCTGCGCCCCTCCGGCGACGCCGGCCTGCTGGTCTCATCGCTGTCGGCCTATGAGCAGTACCAGCAGCAGGAAGCCTGGACCTGGGAGCATCAGGCCCTGGTGCGAGCCCGTCCCATCTATGGCGATGATACCGTGGTCGCCGAATTTGCCCGCATCCGCCGCGACGTGCTGGCCAAGGAGCGGGATCTGCCCACCCTGGCCCGTGAAGTGCGGGAGATGCGCCAGAAGATGCGGGATCACCTGCTCAAGGCGGGAGAGGGAGAGTTCGATCTCAAGCAGTCCCCCGGCGGCATGGTGGACATCGAGTTCATCGCCCAGTACCTGGTGCTGGCCCATGCCTGCGGTGAGCCGGACGCCCTCACCCGCTGGTCAGACAATGTGCGCATCTTCGATGAGTGCGTGATGGCGGGGGTACTCACACTGGAGCAGGCGGAGGGGCTCAAGCAGGCCTATCTGGAGATCCGCAACCTCGGCCATCGCCTCAATCTCTCGGAGATCTCCCGCAAGGTGGGGGACGATCAGTTGCCGCGAGAGCGGGGCCATGTGCTGGCGGTCTGGCAACAGCTGCTGGGAGAATAAGCAGAAGGGGCGCCATGGCGCCCCTTCTCGTTGACGGGAGGCTTGTTGAAGATGACCTAACGCCCGCCCGCCACATCGATAAAGGTGCCGGTGGCATAGGAGGCCTCGTCCGACAGCAGCCAGGCGATGGCGGTCGCCACCTCACGGGGTTCGCCGCCCCGTTGCAGGGGAATATTGCCTTTGATCCTGTCCACCCGGCCGGGCTCGCCGCCGTCGGCATGCATCTCGGTGTAGATGAAACCCGGACGCACCCCGTTGACCCGGATCCCCTGAGCCGCCAGCTCCAGCGACAAGCCTCTGGTCAGCACGTCGACGGCCCCCTTGGCGGCGGCATAATCCACGTACTCCCCGGGGGAGCCCAGCCGGGCGGCGGCCGAAGAGACATTGACGATGGCGCCCCCCGCCGTCATGCGGCGCACCGCCTCGCGGCAGCAGAGAAAGCAGCTGGTGACATTGGTGGTCAGGGTCTGGTTGATGCGCTCGGCGCTCATCTCCAGTACCCGCATCTGAGGCTGCAACCTGCCGGCGTTGTTCACCAGATGAGTGACGGGGCCGAGCCGCGCGTCCATCTCCTCGAACAGGCGCACCACCTCGGCCTCCACGCTGACATCGGCCTGCACCGCGATGCACTCGACCGGATGGGTGGCCAGGATCTCGGCCACCACCCCCTCGGCGGACGCCCTGTCCTGACGATAGTTGAGACAGAGATGGTAACCCTGAGCCGCCAGATAGCGGGCTGTCGCGGCCCCGATACCTCTGCCGCCGCCGGTGATCAGCACCCGTTTGTTCATGAACCCTCCTGGTTCCCGGTTTCGATGACTGCTTCGCATAGTACCTCATGTTGCCGACCACACCTCGTCCCGTGACGCCCGGCACAACAACAAAGAGCCCGCACGGGGCGGGCTCTTGATGGCAACAAGGGGAAGTTGGCTATTTGAACAGGCCCTTGAGCAGCTGGTCCGCCACCCCTTTCACCCCTTCGTTGTCGGCCTTGTCACCCAGCAGCTTCTTGAGACCGCGCTCGGCCTCCTTGCGGGCCTTCTCCTCCAGCACCTTGTTGTTGCTGAGCAAGGCCTTCACGTCAAGCTTGTAGCTCGGCGCCTGCCAGTGGCCGCCGATGCGCACCGGTATGGTGATGTCCTTGAGCTCGTCCACCGTCTTGCCCCCCTGCCCCTTGCTGCTCTCCACCACGGAGGTGAGGAACAGGAAGTCGAGGGTCTCCGGCACCAGGGCGGTCTGGCCCTGCCCCTTCACCCGCAGGGCGGGGGCAAACAGCTGGATGTCATCGCTCCTGGCAACCCCGTCGGCAATCTGGAAGCTGGCGGTGAGGGCGCTGAAGTCGGTCTTGCGCACCTCCTTCACCTGATCCGCCCCCTTGCCGGTCAGGGTGGCCCGCGCCTCGCGGATCATCTCCGCCAGGTTGATGCCGTGCAGGGCGCCATCGCTCAACTTGAGGTTCACCTTGCCCTGCATCCGGCTGCGCAGCGCCTGTTCGGAGAGTCCTGAGCCCTGCGCCTCGACCTCCAGATCCCCCTTGCCTTCCAGCAGGTCGGTCTGGGCCAGGGTCTGCAGCAGGGGCCGCACATCGACCCCTTGCACCCGCTTGTGCACCTGATAGCGGGCCGGCTGCTGACGGGCATCGAGCACGCCGCTGGCGGTCACCTTGCCACCGGCCACCCCGGCACTGAACTGCTTGAGGGTGAGCTGACCACCCGCCAGGGCCAGTTGCAGATCGACGGCGCTCAGATCCAGCCCCTTGAGGCGCAGGCTGCCCAGTTGCAGGCGGCCAGCCAGGTCCACCGACTTGAGGGCGGTCAGATCCGGTTCGGCCGTGGAGAGCGCCTGGGCGGCGGGTGCCGCAGCCTGATCCTTTGCTCCGGCCGGTGCAGCCGCCCCCGACGTGGCCGCAGCGGACGCCGTCCTGGCTGGCTGACCCAGCCAACTGTCCAGGTCGAGCTTGGCCCCCTTGAGGTCAAAGTCCACTTTGGGAACGGCCCCCAGACGAACGGCGCCGCTGCCGCTCAGCAGGGCATCGTCCGCCCCCAGCACCAGGTTGCTGAGGGCGACGCTCTGCTTGTCGAGCTCCGCGCGGGCAAAACCCGCCAGCTTCACCTGCATCTGCGGGCGCGGCAGAGAATCACCGCTGAGCTTGGCGGCCAGCACGGCATCCGATATTTCCAGCAGTTGCCGGTTTTCATCGAGGCGCGCCTTGAGGGTCCCCTCCAGCGTACCGGCCAGGGTCGGCTTGTTCGCTGCCCCCTGTGCCCCTTGCAGACTGAGGGTGAGGCTGCTCCACTGCCCCAGTGCCAGCCGATCGGCCTTGAGGGAGAAGGCATCCAGCCGCTGGGTCGGTTCGCTCAGGCTCCCCGCCAGTGCGACATCTTTCAGCTCGCTGCGGCTGGCATCGGACGCCAGCTTAAGCTGGGCCGACCCCTTGAGATCAAACGCCAGCTCACCCTGGGCCCCCTTGGCGGCCAGAGTCACCGGTACCCACTCCCCCGGGGTCAACTGCCCCAGATCGAAATCCAGCCTGTCGAGCCGGGAGACGGTACCGCTACGGTCGTCCCGCACCAGGGCGCTGGCATCCACCAGCGCGATGCCTTGCAGGCTGATCTGCCAGGGCTGCTTGTCACTGGCGGCTGGGGGCGTCGTTGCGGCAGGCTCGGAGGTCGTCGCCTCCCCCTTCGGCTCGGCGGAGGCCTTGAGCAGGTCACTCAGGTTGGAGCTGCCGTCAGCCTTGGTCTGGATAAAGAGATGGGCGCCGCTCAGGGTCACCTTGCCGATCTCAAGCCGGTGGGAGAGCAGCGGCAGCAAGCCTACCGAGGCCTCACCCTGCTCGAATCGCACCAGGTCGGGTTCGGCGAAACCGGCGGGGTTGCGCAGCGCCACCTTCTCGAGGGAGAGGCCGAGGCTCGGCCAGAAACGCCAGCCGATATCCCCTTGTATCACCAGCTCGCGGCCGGTGCTCTTGCGCACTTGTTCCGCCAGCTGGGGCTTGAACTGGTTGGGATCGATGAGGGACACCAGGGCGGCGATGGCCACCACGGCCGCCAGCGCCAACCCCAGCAGGATGTAGATGATCTTCTTCACGATGGACTCCTTGAATGCGGATCTTGTGGCTGACTATACCACCGGGGGGATGACAGATGGGGCCTGTCTGCCAAAACGGGCCAGTGGCGAGACAGGGATGGTCGCAGCTAGTGCTGCCAGCGCAGCTCTTCCAACACGCGGCAATAAAAAGGGCCCCGCAGGGCCCTGATGATAGTGGATGGCTGGCGCCCGTCTCGCCCGGATCAAGGCTGACGCGGCAGCTCCCTGTAGCCCATCTCGTACAGGGTGAAGGCATAGATGTCCGCACTCTGCTCGATAAGCTTGGCCACCGGCGTGCCCGCCCCGTGCCCGGCATTGGTCTCGATGCGGATGAGCTGGGGATGGGGGCCGGCATTGTCGGCCTGCAGGGTGGCGGCAAACTTGAAGGAGTGGGCTGGCACCACCCGATCGTCGTGATCCGCCGTGGTCACCAGGGTCGAAGGGTAGCTGACCCCGGCCCGGACGTTGTGCAGCGGCGAGTAGCCCTTCAGGTAGTCGAACATCGCCTCGCTGTCGGCGCTGGTACCATAGTCATAGGCCCAGCCCGCCCCGGCGGTGAAGGTGTGGTAGCGCAGCATGTCGAGCACCCCCACCGCCGGCAGGGCGACCCGCATCAGATCAGGCCGCTGGGTCATCACGGCCCCCACCAGCAGACCGCCGTTGGAGCCACCTCGGATCGCCAGCCGATCGGTGCGGGTGTAGCCCTCGGCCTTGAGGTACTCGGCCGCCGCGATGAAATCGTCGAACACGTTCTGCTTGTTCTGCTGGGTACCCGCCAGGTGCCAGGCCTGGCCGTACTCGCCGCCCCCGCGCAGGTTGGCCACCGCATAGACGCCCCCCAGATCCAGCCAGTTGGCCACCGACACGCTGAAGCTCGGGGTCAGGCTCACGTCGAAACCGCCGTAGCCGTAGAGGATGGTCGGGTTGCTGCCATCAAGCTTGAGCCCCTTGCGGTAGCTGATGATGAGCGGCACCCGGGTGCCGTCCTTGCTCTGGTAGAAGCGCTGCTCGGAGACGTAATCCTCCGGTTTGAACGGCGCCGCCGAGGCCCGATAGAGGCTGATGGCGCCGCTCTTGGGTTCAAACCGGTAGAGGGTGGGCGGCTGGGCATAGTGCTCGAAGCCGAAGTAGAGGGCGGGATCATCGTGCTTGCCGTTGAAGCCACTGACGCTGCCAAGGCCGGGCAGCGCCACCTCGCGCACCCGCTTGCCTTCGTAGTCGAACTGCTCGACCCGGGCGGTGGCATCCACCATGTACTCGGCGAACAGATAGCCGCTGCCGCTGTGTACCGTCAGCACCTGCTGACGCTCGGGAATGAGATCCCGCCAGTGGGCCGGGCCCGGGTTGGCGGCATCCACCGTCACCAGCCGGCCGTTGGGGGCGTCCCGGTTGGTCAGCAGGTAAAGGGTGCCGCCCTTGTTGTCCACCAGGCTCACGTCCGCATCCAGATCCCCCTGCACCGTCAGCAGCGGCGCGTTCTCCTGGCTCAGATCCTTCACATAGAGGCGGTTGCCCGAGGTGGAGTTCGCCGCCGAGATAAGCAGGAAGCGGTCATCTTCGGTGACGGTCGCCCCCACGTAACGGTGGTGCTGGGCCGGGATGGCGCCGAACACCAGCCGGTCATCCTCCTGCGCCGTGCCTAGCCGGTGGAAATAGACCTTGTGCTGATCGGTCCTGGCCGACAGCTCGCTGCCGTCGGGCTTGTCGTAGCTCGAGTAGAAGAAGCCCTCGTGGCCGAGCCAGCTGATGCCGCTGAACTTCACGTCCTTGAGGGGCGCCTCCAGCGGCTGCTTGCTCTCTACGTCCATCAGGTGGATCTCGCGCCAGTCGCTGCCCGCCAGCGACAAGGAGTAGGCCAGGATGCGGCCATCGCGGGAGAAGCTCAGTTGATCCAGCGCCGTGGTGCCGTCGGGGCTGAGGGTATTGGGATCGAGGAACACCTCGGCCGGCTTGCCCTCCAGCTGGCGCCACAGGACGTTCTGGTTCTGCAGGCCGTCGTTCTTGAAGAAGTAGTGGTAGCGCCCCTCGCGAAACGGCGCCCCCTCCTTGGCGTAATTCCAGGAGGCGGCCAGCTTCTCCTTGATGGCGGCGCGATACGGGATCTGCGCCAGGTAACCCTGAGTCACCCGGTTCTGGGCCTTGACCCAGGCCTCCGTCTCGGGGCTGCGGTCATCCTCCAGCCAGCGATAGGGGTCGGCCACGGCCTGGCCGAAATAGTGATCCACCTGCTCACCCTGGCGGGTGACGGGGTAGTGAAGGCGCGTATTCCCTGACATGGCATCCTCTCTGGTTGGCTGGCCGCTGCACGCACAGAGCAGTGACAGGGCCAGCAGGCTGACAATGGCTCGCATCGAGGCGGCTCCCTGCGGTTTGAGTGAGCGAGCAGGTTAACAAAGCACGCCGGATGGCCCAACCCCCCGACCGGTGACAGAGAGTGGCCCGCCGACACGGAGGAGCCATATGAGTTTTTTCGCTTAAGTTTGCCGCTTTATTTTGTTTGTTATCCGGCCCTTGGGTCACAGGATGGAATAAGACACCAGCCAACGTGAGCCATTCAGGATAAAGCATGCCGTACAGCTACTTATCACATCTGCGTTGCAGCAAGACCGGCGAGATAGTGGATGCCGATCAGCCCCAGCAGTTGAGCCCGGTCGGAGCCCCCTTGCTGGCCAGCTACGACCTCGAGGCCCTGAAACAGGCCTGGCACCCGGCCGCTCTGCTGGGCCGCCCCGCCAGCCTGTGGCGCTACCACGAGCTGCTGCCGGTGCGCGACCCCGCCCAGGTGATCACCCTGGGGGAAGGCTTCACCCCTCTGCTGCCCCTGCCCGCTTTCGGCAAGCAGATTGGCATTCCGGATCTCTGGATGAAGGATGAGAGCATCATCCCCACCGGTTCTTTCAAGGCCCGCGGCGCCGCGGTCGGCGTCTCCCGCGCCCGGGAGCTCGGCATCACCCACTTCGCCATGCCCACCAACGGCAACGCCGGTGCGGCCTGGGCGCTTTACGGCGCCCGCGCCGGCTTGCGCAGCACCATAGTCATGCCCCAGGCGGCACCCGCCATCACAAGACTGGAGACCTCGCTGGCCGGTGCCCGCCTCTATCTGGTGGATGGCCTCATCAGCGACGCCGGTCGCCAGGTGGCCGAGGCGGTGGCCGAGCAGGGGCTGTTCGATGCCTCCACCCTCAAGGAGCCCTATCGCATCGAGGGCAAGAAGACCATGGGGCTGGAGATCGCCGAGCAGCTCGGCTGGACCCTGCCGGACGTCATCCTCTACCCCACCGGCGGCGGGGTTGGTCTCATCGGCATCTACAAGGCGCTGCGGGAGTTGCAGGAGCTGGGCTGGGTCAAGGGGCCGCTGCCGCGACTGGTGGCGGTGCAGGCGAGCGGCTGCGCCCCCATCGTCCAGGCCTGGCAGCAGGGGGAGCGCGAGTCGCGCTTCTGGCCCGACTCCCAGACCCTGGCCTTTGGCATCAACGTACCCAAGGCGCTGGGGGATTTTCTGGTGCTGGACGCCCTCTATCGCACCGAGGGATGCGCCGTCGCGGTAGACGATGGCGCCATCCAGCGCGAGATCCGCCAGCTCGCCGCGCGCGAAGGCAGCTTCGTCTGCCCGGAAGGGGCGGCCGCCTTCGCCGCTGCCCGCCAGCTGCGGGAAGCGGGCTGGATACAGGGGGGCGAGCGGGTGGTGGTGCTCAACACCGGCGCCGGCATCAAGTACCCTGACGCCATCACGGTCGTGCCCCAGCGGCTGCGCCGCGACGGGAGGATCCCGGCATGAGCTTCGACTGGTCCTTTGTTCTCACTACCCTGCCGGCGTTCGGCCAATCGGTCTGGGTCACCCTGCAGCTCGGCGCCATCGTGATCCTCACCTCGCTCGCCGTGGCGATGCTCAATGTGACGCTGCTGAGCCTGCACAAGCCCTGGCTGAACCGGGTGATCCGCGCCTATGTGGAGCTGGCCCGCAACACGCCGCTCTTGATCCAGCTGTTCTTTCTCTACTTCGGGCTGCCGGCGCTCGGCATCTCGCTCTCCGGCTTTGCCACGGCGGTGATCGCCATGACCTTCCTCGGCGGCGGTTACCTGACCGAGGCGCTGCGGGCAGGCGTTCAGGCAATCCCCCCCAGCCAGCTGGAAGCAGGCCGGGCCATCGGCCTCTCCCGCTGGCAGCTGCTACGCCACGTCCAGCTACCCCAGGCCTGGCTCGCCAGCCTGCCGGCGCTGTTTGCCAACTTCATCTTTCTGCTCAAAGAGACCACGGTGGCTTCGGCGGTGGCGGTGCCGGAACTGCTCTACACCACCAAGAACTACATCGCCCTCTACTACAAGACCTACGAGATGCTGGCGGTGCTGACCTTGATGTGCGTGCTGATCTTTCTGCCGCTCTCCCTCGCCCTGCGCGTCGTTGAAAGGAGGCTGCAACATGGTCAGTTCGGTCATTGAACAACTGATGCAGACACCTATTGTCCAGCTGCTGCCGTCACTCGCCACCCATACACAAGAAGGGAGGGATCACTATGGCCATTCCAGTCACTGAACAGCTGACGCAGGCGCTGCCGCTGCTGGCGGTGGGTGCGGGTCAGACCCTCGCCATCTCCCTGCTCGCCATCCTGTTCGCCACCCTGGGCGGGGTCGGTTACGGCGTGCTGGCCCAGCAAGGGGGAAGGCTGACTCGGGGAGTGCTGCGGGTCTATCTGGAGCTGTTTCGGGTGGTGCCCGTGCTGGTCTGGCTCTACCTCTTCTTCTTCGGGCTGCCGATCTTCTTTGGCGTAGACATCCCGGCCTTCTGGTGCGCCGTGCTGGTGCTGGCCCTGTGGGGGGCCAGCGAGGTGGGCGAAGTGGTGCGCGGCGGCCTGGGATCCCTCGCCCGCGGCCAGCAGGAGGCTGGCCTGGCGCTCGGGCTCTCCCGCTGGCAGCTCTATCGCCACGTGCTGCTGCCCCAGGCGCTGCAACGGCTGACACCGCCGACCATCAACATCTACACCCGCATCCTCAAGACCAGCTCCCTGGCGGTGCTGATCGGGGTGGTGGAGGTGATCAAGGTGGGCCAGCAGATCATCGAGCGCACCTATGGCTCGCTGCTTATCTACGGTCTGCTGTTCCTGTTCTTTTTTCTGGTCTGCTATCCGCTCTCGCTCGCCTCGCGCCGGCTGGAGCAACAATGGGGTAACGCGGTATGACACCTCTGCTTGAACTCAATGCTGTCAGCAAACAATTCGGCCAACACCGGGTACTGGACGAGGTCAGCCTCACGGTGAACGCCGGGGAAGTGATCGTCATCCTGGGGCCGAGCGGCTGCGGCAAGAGTACCTTGCTGCGCACCCTCAACGGGCTCGAACCCATTCAGGGGGGCGACATTCGCTTCGATGGAGACAGGCTGGATGCCAGCACCGACTGGCAGCGGCTGCGCCAGCGCATCGGCATGGTGTTCCAGAGCTATCACCTCTTCCCCAACCTGACGGTGCTGGAGAACGTGCTGCTCGGCCCCCTTCAGGTGCAAAAACGGGAGCGGGCCGAGGCCCTGCTGCAGGCGGAACAGCTGCTGACCCGCATCGGCCTGTGGGAGCGGCGCCACGACTATCCACGCCAGCTCTCCGGCGGCCAGCAGCAGCGCATCGCCATCGTGCGGGCCCTGTGCATGAACCCGCAGGTGATGCTGTTTGACGAAGTGACCGCTGCGCTGGACCCCGAGATGGTGCAGGAGGTGCTGGAGGTGATCCGGGATCTCGCCGGCAGCGGCATGACCCTGCTCATCGTCACCCACGAGCTGGCGTTCGCCCAGGCGGTGGCGGATCGCATCATCTTCATGGACGGCGGCCACATCCTGGAGCAGGCCGCCCCCCATCAATTTTTCGACAATCCCAGGAGCCAGCGTGCCCGCCAGTTCCTCGCCAAGTTTTCTTATACAACTGTCAGCAAACGAAAGGAGTCAGCATGAAGATAATTACCTCGGTCCTGTTTAGCGCCCTCATCGGCCTGGGCCTCGCCAGCGGCGCCGCCCAGGCAGAAGACGGTTCCCTCGCCAAGATCAAGGCGCGGGACAAGCTCATCGTCGGCGTCTTCACCGACAAGCCGCCGTTTGGCTATGTGGACGAGAAGGGCAACTACGTCGGCTTTGACACCGATCTCGGCCGCCGCTTCGCCAAGGATCTGCTGGGGGACGAGAACAAGGTCGAGTTCGTGGCGGTGGAGCCCGCCAGCCGCATCCCCTTCCTGCAGAGCGACAAGGTGGATCTCATCCTCGCCAACATGACGGTGACCCCGGAGCGGCGGCAGGTGGTGGACTTCACCAACCCGAACCTCAAGGTCGCGGTGCAGGTGCTGGTGCCGGAAGGCAGCGACGCCAAGAAACTCGACGATCTGGCCGGCAAGCGGCTTATCGTCACCACCGGCACCACGGCCGACATCTGGCTGACCCGCAACCACCCGGACTGGAAGGTGCTCAAGTTCGAGAAGAACACCGAATCCCTGCAGGCGCTGGCCCAGGGCCGTGGCGATGCCTATGCCCAGGACAACCTGGTGCTGTTCAGCTGGGCCAAGGAGAACCCGGGCTATCGGGTGCTGCCCGAGAAGCTGGGCTCGGAAGACCCCATCGCCCCGGCGGTGAAGAAGGGCAATATCGAGCTGCGGGACTGGGTCAACGACCGTCTCGCCAAGCTGGGGGAAGAGAAGTACCTGCTCAAACTCTACGACCAGTATGTGCGCGACAAACTGAGCGCCGATACCGATCCCAACGACGTGATAGTGGAAGGAGGCAAGTGGCAGGGTTGAGCCCTGCCCCCACAGCAGTGCTGAGTGTGAAGTGTGTGATCTTTGGTTCCGTTGGTCTGCAAACCGCAAGGTTTGACCTTTCCAGGCGCCCCCTCCAGGTGGCGCCTTTTTTTTGTTTGCAAGACCCCGGCAGGCGGGACACCCGCTCTGTGAGCCAGCTCCCCCTGCCCCGGGATGCCCTGTGCCATCCTCACTGAAACGGCAGCGGGAGGAGAAACCCATGTGGATAGAGGCCGAGCCCGTCTACGGCGCCCTGGTGTCCCTGGCCATCGGGCTCATCATCGGGCTGGAGCGGGGCTGGCAGGTGCGCCAGCTCGGAGACAACCAGCGCATCGCCGGGATGCGCACCTATGGCCTCATCGGTCTGCTCGGCGGGGTCTGCGCCCTGCTGCTGCCCACCCTGGGGCCCTGGCTGGCCCTGCTCGGTCTGCTGACCGTGGTGACGGGGTGCGGCCTCTCGGTCTGGCTGGCCCTGCGCTGGCAGGGGGAGTTCGGTCTCACCAGCTCGGTGGCCATGGTGCTCACCTATCTGCTGGGGCTGATGTCGGTGCTGCAGAGCCCGAGCGAGGCGGTGGCCTGCGCCGTGCTGGCGGCCCTCCTGATGGGGCTCAAGGGCAAGATCCAGCAAGGGATGCTGTTCTTGAGCGAAATGGAGTTTCACGCCACCTTGCGTTTTCTGCTCATCTCCCTGGTGCTGCTGCCGGTGCTGCCGGATGCGGAGATGGGCCCCCTCAATGCCTTCAATCCCTTCAAGATCTGGCTCATGGTGGTGGTGATCGCCGGCATCTCGTTCTGTGGTCACTTCGCGGTGCGCCTGCTCGGCACCCGCTCCGGGCTGGTGCTCACCAGCATGCTGGCGGGGCTCGCCTCCTCCACCGCCCTCACCCTGCAATTTGCCCGCCTCAACAAGGAGCAGGGAGGGCTGGAGCGGCTGCTGGCCACCGGCATCCTGCTGGCGGGGGCCACCATGTGGCTCAGGCTGCTGGCACTGGTGCTGATCATCCACGGAGAGCTGGCGCTGCGTCTGGCCGCCCCCCTGCTGCTGCTGGCAGCCATCGTCTACGGCTTTGCGTTCTGGTTCTGGCGCCAGCGGGAAGAGATGCCGGACGGCCCGGTACAGCCCGAAACCCGCAACCCGCTGGATCTCGCCACCGCCATCAAGTTCGGTCTGCTGCTCGCCCTCATCGGCTTCATGGCCACCCTGCTGCAAAGCAAGGTGGGCAACTCCGGGGTCTATCTGCTGTCGCTGGTCTCCGGCATCACGGACGTGGACGCCATCACCCTCTCCCTCTCCCAGCTCGCCCAGAAGGAGCTGGCCCTGGAGGTGGCGGCCAGGGGCATACTGCTCGCCGGGCTGGTCAACTCCCTGGTGAAAGGGGTGCTGGCACTGGTGATTGGCGGACGCAGCCTGGGGCGGCGGGTCTTGCTCCCCTACCTCGTCTCCATCCTGCTCATCCTGCCCCTTGTCCTGTGACGTGATGGCGTGATGACAGGATGACAGGATGACGGGGATCACCTGACGGGCCCGGCACTCTGACACCCCCTCCCCTTGTCGCGTATACTGCCCCCTCTTGCAGCAGGAGGAGATGACCATGGCAAGCGACTGGGACAAGGTACTGGCGGGGGGCGCCCTGGACAGCCAGAGCGAGGAGATAGCGAACGACCGCATTCGCGGCCAGGCGCTGCTGAGCCGGCTCAACGCCTCACCGGCGGGGGATCACGTCCTGCGCCAGCAGATCTGCCGCGACCTCTTCGCCCACTGCCCCGACTCCTGCTGGATCAGCACCCCCTTCACCTGCGAATTCGGCCGCAACATCCACATCGGCGAGAAGACCTTCTTCAACTTCAACGTCACCATACTCGACGTGGGCGAGGTGCACATCGGCAACCATGTGCTGCTGGCCCCCAACGTACAGATCTACACCGCCACCCACGCCCTGGATCATCTGGAGCGACGCAACTGGACCGCCTACAACAAGCCGGTGCGGATCGGCGATGACTGCTGGATTGGCGGCGGGGCCATCATCTGCCCCGGCGTCACCATAGGGCCCCGCTCCATCATAGGGGCTGGCGCCGTGGTCACCCGGGACATCCCGGCGGACTCCCTGGCGGTGGGCAATCCGGCCCGGGTGATCCGCACGCTACACCCGGGCGAGACCCGGGATCCGGCGCTGCTGTCATGATGGCCCTTGCCCTGCTGCCCCTGGGTTGGGCAGGCTGGCTCGGCCTGCACGATGCCAACTGGTGGCCGCTGGCCCTGATCCTGCTGATGAGCCTGCTGGCCCTGGCTGCCTACGCCTGGGACAAGCGCCAGGCCATTCGTGGCGGCTGGCGCGTGCCCGAGGCCCGCCTGCACCTGCTTGAGCTGTGCGGCGGCTGGCCCGGCGCCCTGGTCGCCCGCCAGTGGCTGCGCCACAAGACCCAGAAGGGGAGCTACCGCCTGCGGTTCTGGGCCATCGTCTGGGGGCAGTTGCTGCTGCTCGGGATCTGGCTCGGCTGGCCGCTCTGGCCGCTCTGAACAACCAGGCGGGCATTGCCGCCCAGGGTCGGGTATGAGACAACGACAGCGCGGGAGACAGATCCTCTCGTTCAAATCTTGAAAGGAGTCATTCATGACCATGTGGACAGGTATCGTCCTGATCGTCTTTATCAGCGTGTCGTTCAGCTATCTCACCAAGCGCGCCCGCTACCAGATGGGGGATGCCCGCATTACCGACCGTCTTGGCAAGCAGGACATGATCATCAAGGAGTTGCAGGAGCGCATCGCCAATCTGGAGGCCATCGTCATCGAGGAGGAGAAACGCCGCCCGTTCAAGGATCTCTGATCCGGCAAGCCGGGTGGCAAACCAACCAGCCCCCGGGCTGCAAGGGTTTGCCGCCGCCCCCGTTCGCACCCGCTCGCCCTCTGCCTGGCAAAACGAAATTTACAGCAGGATCAATCCCCTGTCATTTTTCGGCTGAATGATCGCCAAGCTGGCCCGTTCCCTGCTCCGTCATGACATCAGTCGTACGGAGAGTGACATCATGATCGCCATCGGCACCCTGCTTCCCCTCGCCTCCCTTGCCATCAAGCTCGGCAGCAAGCTGCTGGGCGACGGCACGCCGCCCGCCCAGACCGAGCCTGCCGTGCAGGAAGAGCACCTTGCCCCCACGGTGCAGAGCCTGTTCCAGCGCCTTGGCATCCAGGAGGCTGACAGCGAGCAGAACCGCCCTGCCATCAACCACTTCATGGGGGCGCTGATGCAGACCCTGGGCTAGGAATCCTCGGGCCAGTCGCTGCCCCAGGCCATCGATGCCGCCCGCATCCAGTTGGCAGACGGCACCCAGAGCACCCGCCTCGACGCGCTGCAGAGCGAGCTCGACACCCTCAAAGGCTCCCTTGGCAACAGCGACCTCAACCTCGATCAGCTGCTCTACGCCTTCAAGCAAACCCTGCCCAATGGCAAGGGGGAAGGTGTCGGCAAACTGCTCAATGCCAGCGCGTGAACGGGAGTGGAACCATGAAAAACGGCAACCTGGAGGTTGCCGTTTTTGTCGGGCCGGATCCCATGATGTCACGCTAGGACTGTGAAGGGGGCGGGTTCAGCATGGCGCCGGCAAGCGCGCTCTGCCCGCGATCCTGCAGGGCATTGGCAGCTCCCAGGCGATCCGCCGCCTCCTTGTTCTGACCCAGCTTGAACTTGCCGACCAGCCGCTCAATCTCGATCTCTATGCCCACCACGGCCTGCACCATGGTCTCGAGATAGTCTCTCGGTGCATCCGCCATCTTCCAGGGAATGGACTCTCCCGCCTCGTGGGTACGGGTCAGGGCCGCGAGCAAGCGACGCACGAAGCGGGCATCGTCCCTCACCCGGATACGGCCATGGGCGTGCACCACGGCATAGTTCCAGGTGGGCACCTGCTGGTGATGCACCTGCTTGCCCGGATACCAGCTGGGGGAGATATAACCCTCGGCGGCCCGGAAGATCACCAGCACCTCGTCGCCGTCTTTCACCTCCTGCCAGAGCGGGTTGTTGCGGGCCACATGGGCCCGCAGCACACCGTGGGCCCCCTGCGCCCCATCGAACTCGAACGGCAAGTGGTTGGCATCCAGCCCCCCTTCACCACAGGTGATCAGGGCCCCCAGGGGGTTCGCCTGCATCAGCTGGTGCAGCGCCTCGGGGTCGGTAACGGCGAAATGGGGTGGCAGGTACATGGGAACTCCTTGATCCGGTTGACGCGTCCATACGCATTGCAGCGGGATCATGCCCTGCCCGGCGCGGGCCGTCACCCTGAATGTGCCCCACTGAGCCAGTTCATTGCCGCAGGTGGCCGCAATGCCACATCATCATCCACAAGCGCGATATAACACCCTATGTTCACGATGCGAATATCACTTTAACAGCCCAAGTGAATGGAAAAACAACATCAATGACAAAGATAATTCCGCTTTACACCCCGCCCCCCTTCGCCAGATAGCCAATACGGTAGATCTCGCCCCCGCCAGGCAAGGGCGATGAGAGGGACGGGAGAAAATCCGCCTCCAGCCATTCCCATCGGGTGAGATCCCAGCCGCTCACCATGGCCTCGCCGTGCAGGTCGGCCAGCTGGTCGTGGGAAGCGACCTTGGTGCGCCGCAGCCTGGCCATGCAAGCCCCGTCGAGGGAGGCCGGATCCGGCGCCCGCAGCAGATGCCAGGTCTCGATGCGGGGCCAGCCGAAATGCCGGGTGAGCGCCGCGAATCCCTCGCTTGCCAGGAATCGGTGCATCGCCTCGGCGCTGTGCCACACATAGAAGGGGGCATAGCGGTTCTCCTGCCCCGGCAGGGCCCCATCGTCCTGACGGCTGTAGAGATAGGCCTTGAACAACAGACCGGGAAAGCCGTCCAGTCTGGCGCCATTGCTGGCGATCCGCTGCTCGATCAGCGCCATGTCGTAGTCTGCGGGCAGGGTGAATCGGTAGTGCATGGCGATCATGAGGCCACCTCCTGTCTGAACATCCGGCCCTGGCCGAAACTCCACGCCTCGGCATCGGTCTGCTGGATCACCACCATGAGGTTGTCGGGGTGGATCCCAAGCTCGGCCTCAAGGCGCTCGGCGAGACGTGCATAAAGCCGCTCCCTGGTCGCGGTGCTGCGCACCTTGCCCGCCAGGATCTGGAAGAGGATGAAACCTTGGTCCCGGCGGCCGGTCTGGTAGTGGGGGTCATAGATGAGCGCACTGGCAGGCAAGATCTCGAGGATCTGGAATTTATCCTTCGGCGGCACCTCGAACACCTCCACCAGGGTCTGGTGGTAGAGGGCGCTGAGTTGCTGCAGGTGTGCGTCGCTCATCCCCTCGCACAGGGTGATGCGGGTCAGCGGCATGGGGTCACCTCCTCGCGGGGGGGCAGATAGCCCACGGCCGTCACTGCGGCGGGCAAACCGGCGTAGAAGGCAAGATGGGTAAACAGCTCTTCCAGCTCATCCCGGGACAGGCCGTTTTGCCGGGCGAATGCAATATGCCAGGGCAGTTGTTGCACCCGGCCCAGTGACGCCAGGATGGCCAGGGTGATCAGGCTGCGCTCGCGTGCCGAGAGGGTGGGGCGCTGCCAGATATCGCCAAACAGCGTCTCTTCCGCCAGTCGGGCGAGTCGGGGGGCAAGCTGCGCCAGGGCGGCGCGATCGGGAACATTGGGTGTCATGGCAATCTCCTTGGTAGATGAAGCCACTCTCCCTCACTGCTACAATTTAAAAAATCGAAATATTCAAGACCAATCATCCCGATTATGAGGATAGTTATGTCACCCCTTCCCCCCAGTCTGGATCTCGATGCCCTGCGCAGCTATGTGCTGGGGCTGGAGTGCGGCAGCTTTGCGCTGGCGGCGCAGCGGCTGTGCCGCTCCACCTCGGCGGTCAGCGCCCAGTTGAAAAAACTCGAACAGCAGTGCGGCACCGATCTGGTCATGAAGCAGGGACGTCACCTGGTGCCGACAGCCAGCGGTGAGCGCCTGCTGGGCTACGCCAAGCGGCTGCTGGCGCTCAATGACGAAGCCGTGCTCGCCCTCAAAGGGGAACTGCTGCAAGGGGAGATCCGGCTCGGGGTGCAGGAGGACTTCGGTGAATCTTTGCTCCCCGCCGTGCTGGGGCCCCTCTGTCGCCAGCACCCGGCCCTGCGCATGACGACCCGCATCGATCGCAACGGGGCTCTGGTGCAGGGGATCAGGGAGGGCACCCTCGACATGGCTCTCGCCTGGCAGCCACAGGGAGAGCGGGAGGATCTTCCCCTCATCAAGGTGGTGCAACTGGCCTGGATTGCCCACCCCGAGTGGGACCCCGTCCCTTTGCTCGCGCGCGGGGAGCCCCTGCCCCTGGTGCTCTTCGATGCCCCCTGCCTGATGCGGGCACGGGCCATCCGCGCCCTCGACGATGCCGGGATCCCCTGGCGGATCGCCTTCACCAGCCAGAGCCTGGGGGGGATCTGGGCCGCCGTGCAGGCCGGGCTCGGGATCACGGTGCGTTCCCCCATCGGCATGCCGGCCAGTCTCGCCACCCTCGGCGGCGTGCTGCCCTCACCGGGTACCCTGGGGGTGGTGCTGCTCGCCGCCAGCCATGAAACCGACGAGGCCAGGAGCCAGTTGCAACGACTGCTCACGGACGCCGTACATCATGCCAGCGCCGGACACAGGGGCTGAACAGCGCCTGGTCAACGCGCCCCACGGCGCCTAGGCGTACCCATAAAAAAAACGGCAACCCTGAGGTTGCCGTTCTGCCTTCTAATTCCCATGGCAAGCCGGTTGGCTTAACCCGCCCGCTTGCTCAGCCAGGCTTCGGCGGCGGTGAGGGCCGATTCGATCTGCTCGCGGGCGACGCCGCCTTTGGCGACCCGCTTGGCCAGGGTCGCTTCCAGTTCCAGATTGGGGTAGACGTCGAACTCGATCACCGGGCTAAAGCGCTGGAACTCGCCGATGGTCAGCTCTTCCAGCGGCTTCTTCACCTGAATCGCGTAGACCACGGTTTCGCCGACGATATGGTGCGCTTCACGGAACGGAATCCCCTTGGCCACCAGATAGTCCGCCAGCTCGGTGGCGTTGGCGTAGCCGCCCTGGGCCGCCGCCATGGTGCGCTCGCCATTGACCTTCAGATCGATCAGCACCAGCGCCGCCATATCGAGGCAGTCGTGCCAGGTGTCGAGGGCATCGAACAGCCCCTCTTTGTCTTCCTGCATGTCCTTGTTGTAGGCCAGCGGCAACGCCTTGAGGCTCATCAACATACCCATCTGGGCGCCGACCACCCGGCCGGTCTTGCCACGAATGAGCTCCAGCGCGTCCGGGTTCTTCTTCTGGGGCATCAGGGACGAGCCGGAGGTGACCGCATCTGAGAGCTCGACAAAGCCCGCCTCGCCGGTGTTGTAGAAGATGAGGTCTTCGGCAAACCGCGACAGGTGGGTCATGGACAGCGACGCGACGTGCATCAGCTCCACCACGTGATCCCGGTCGGAGACCGAATCCAGGCTGTTGCGGGTGGCGCCGCTAAAGCCCATGTCGAGCGCCAGCGCCTCCCGGTCGATGGCATAGGCGGTGCCCGCCAGGGCGCCGCAGCCGAGGGGGCTGGTGTCGAGGCGCTTGAGGGCATCCTGCAGACGGGAATGGTCCCGCTCCAGCATCTCCACATAGGCCAGGGCCCAGTGGGCGTAAGTGACCGGCTGGGCACGCTGCAGGTGGGTGTAACCGGGCAGTACCGCGGCCTGGTTGGCACGGGCAGAGGCGACTAGCCCTTGTTGCAGGGCGGTAATGGAGGCGAGCAGCAGCTCCCCTTGCGCTTTGCACCAGAGCTTCAGGTCGGTGGCGACCTGATCGTTGCGCGAGCGACCGGTGTGCAGCTTCTTGCCAAGGGCGCCGACGGCGTCGATGAGCTGGCTCTCGACCCAGGAGTGGATGTCTTCGGCGTCCGAGTTCAGGATCTGCTGGGGATCCTGCTGCACGGAGGCGAGCAGCACTTCCATCGCCTGCTGCAACTTGGCCTGCTCATCGGCGGTCAACACCCCCACCTTGACCAGCGCTTTGGCCCAGGCCATGGAGCCTTGAATATCCTGCTCCGCCAGACGGTAGTCGAACCGCAGCGAATCGTTGAACTGCTTGAACCGGCTATCGGCTCCCTGACTGAAGCGTCCACCCCAAAGTGCCATACTGCTCTCCTTGAATGCGTTGTCGGCGGCGCCTTGCGCCGTCGAACTTGAAATCTTGCCCTGTTTTTCTGCGAGCCTGTTATCTCACAGAAGCGGCCAGGGCGCAGCCGCTCTTGTCACACCCGATGAGGATGGCAAAGGGCCTCTCTACCTGTAAAAGAGGGGGCCATGCCCCCTCGAATCAACGGGTGATAGCGCTTGCTTAGCCGTGGGTATGGTCGCCACCGATGGCTTGATGCTGCTCTTTCATGGCGCGGATCCGGCTCGCCAGGGTGTAGAGACGGATGAAGCCTTCGGCATGGCTCTGGTCGTACACTTCGTCGGCACCGAAGGTGGCGAAGTCTTCGGAGTACAGGCTGTTCGGCGACTTCTTCTGCACCGCGGTGACCTGACCCTTGTACATCTTCAGCACCACTTCACCGTCGAGCTCCTCGGCGATGGCGTTGGCGGAGGCGACAATGGCCTTGCACAGTGGGGTGAACCAGCGACCGTCATACACCAGGTGGGAGAACTCGGCACCCAGCTTTTCCCGCCAGGCGCGGGTCGGTCTGTCCAGTACCAGCTCTTCCACGGCGCGCAGTGCGGCAACCATTACGGTACCACCCGGGGTCTCGTAGCAGCCACGGGACTTCATGCCCACCATCCGGTTCTCGGTGATGTCGATCCGGCCCACGCCGTGCTTGCCGGCACGCTCGTTCAGGGTGGTCAGGATCTGGTGCGGGCTGAGCGGCTGATCGTCAACGGCGACCACTTCGCCCTTGGCCACGGTCAGCTTGACGTATTCCGGCTCGTTCGGGGCATCCTCTGCAGAGACGGTCCACTGCCAGACGGCTTCGGACGGCTCGTTCCAGGTGCTCTCCAGCTCGCCACCCTCGGTGGAGATGTGCCAGGCGTTGGCGTCGCGGCTGTAGATCTTCTTCAGGGTCGCCTTGCAGGGGATGTTGCGGGCTTCCAGATAGGCCAGCAGATCTTCCCGGGAGCGCATGTCCCACAACCGCCACGGGGCGATCACTTTCAGTTGGGGAGCCAGGGCAGCTACCGCCCCTTCGAACCGCACCTGGTCGTTGCCCTTGCCGGTGCAACCGTGGGAGATGGCATCAGCCCCTTCTGCCAGGGCAGCCTCGACCATCGCCTTGGCGATCACCGGACGGGCCATGGAGGTACCCAGCAGGTAGGTGCCTTCATAGACGGCGCCGGTCTTCAGGGTCGGGTAGACGTACTCTTTGACGAACTCTTCCCGCAGATCCTTGACGATGCACTTGACCGCGCCGGAGGCGATGGCCTTCTGCTCGATCCCTTCCAGATCGTCACGCTCCTGGCCCACGTCGGCGACGAAGGCGATGATTTCAGCGTCATAGTGCTCCTTCAGCCAGGGAATGATGGCCGAGGTATCCAGTCCGCCCGAGTAAGCCAGTACGATCTTGTTGATTCCGCTCATTTACTTCTCTCCGTGATGATTCGATAAAAAGGGGTGATTCCGGGTCGGTTGCCGGATTACTTCTGGCCCTGTCCGAACAGGGTCAGCAGCACGGCGTTCTGGATATGCATCCGGTTTTCTGCCTCATCCATGATGAGGGAGGCTGGGCCGTCCATGACCTCCGAGGTGATCTCCAGCTCCCGGTGGGCCGGCTGGCAGTGCAGCACGTGCTGGATGCCGGTCCGATCGAGCAGGGCCTGGTTGATCTGATAAGGCATGAAGATATCTTTTACCTGCTCCATTGGTGTGTTGTCACCCATAGAAACCCAGGTATCGGTATAAACCACGTCAAAGCCTTCGATATCCGCGACATCATCGCTGATATGTATGGTCGCGCCAGATTGAGCTGCCAGCGCCTGGGCCTGCAGGAAGATCTGGGTATCCGGGCCATGGCCTTTCGGGCAGACCAGGGTCACGTCGGTACCGAGGGTAGCCCCCAGCAGCAGCAGGGAGTGGCTCACGTTGTTGCCATCGCCGAGATAGGCCAGCTTCACCTTGGACAGGTCGCTGTAGTGCTCGCTGATGGTCATGAAATCCGCCAGCCCCTGGCAGGGGTGGTAGAGGTTGCACAGGCTGTTGACCACAGGCACCGAGCCGAACTCGGCCAGCTCGACCAGGGTCTGGTGATCGAACACCCGGGCGACGATGGCGTCACACCAGCGGGACAGGTTGCTGGCGAAATCCTTCACCGACTCCCGCTTGCCGAGCGCGCCGTTCTGCTGATCCAGATAGACGCAGTGACCACCCAGTTTGGCGATGCCGATGTCGAAGGTGACCCGGGTACGCAGGGAGGGCTTCTCGAACAGGGTGACCACGCTCTTGCCCGCCAGGGCCTGGCTGTATTTCTTCGGATCGGCCTTGATCGCCTTGCCAAGCGCCAGCAGCGCCTCGATCTGGGCCTTGCTTAAATCACTGTCTTTCAGAAGATGTTGCATCGGATTGTCCTTTTCCCGGTGGAGATCAGAGGGTGACCTGGGTGCCAACAGCGCCGCCAGCCAGCAGCTTGAGCAGCTGATCCGGGTAGCGCCAGCTGGCGACACAGACCGGCTTGCCCAGGGTTTCGGCTGCGTGCAGGGCGGCTTTCACCTTGACGGCCATGCCGTCCGTGATAACCCCCTTCTCCATCAGGTCCAGCGCGCTCTGCTTGTCCAGTTGCGGCACCAGCTTGCCTTTGCCATCCAGAATGCCGCTCACATCCGACAGCATCACCAGATCGGCGCCCAGCGCCTCGGCAATGGCGGTGGCCGCCTGATCCGCATTGACGTTCATCATCTGTCCGTCGGCGGTAATGCCGATGGAGCTCACCACCGGCAGGAAGCCCTGCCCCAGGATGCCGGCCACCAGCGCCGGGTTGCCCGGTTTGCAGTCACCGACCGCACCGAGATCCGGATCGAGCTGGGTCACCTGGCACAGACCGCCGTCGGCGAGGCACAGACCCACAGCAGGAATGCCGGTGGAGATGGCCTTGGCCATCATCATCTTGTTGGCGGTCCCGGCCAGGGCACCGGCAATCACGGGGATCTGCTCGAACGGGGTCACCCGCAGGCCGTTCTTCTTGGTGGAGGTCATGCCCAGCCCCTTGAGCAGGTCGTCCACCAGGCAGCCACCACCGTGCACCAGCACCAGAGGACGGTGCTGATCATCCAGGAAGGTCTTCAGGGTGGCGAACAGGGCGGTCAGGGCCTCGTCGTTCTCGATCAGGGCACCACCCAACTTGATTACCAGCGTCTGCTTGTCCATCTTCTCGATCCTTTCTTAAAGCGTTAAATCAGGCCGGTGGCCGGTTCAAAACCAAACTTGATATTTATGCACTGCATGGCTTGCGAGGCGGCCCCCTTGAGCAGGTTGTCGATGGCAGAAACCACCACCAGCATGTTGCCCTGCTGCTGCCAGGCGATGTCGCAGTAGGGTGTGCTCGCCACGCCGCGGATGGAGGGCATCTGGCCGGTGAGGCGTACCAGGGGCTTGCCTTCGTAGGCCTTGAGGTAGGCCTGATCCACCTGGGTGTGCGTCACCCCTTCCGCCAGTTGCACATAGATGGTGGCCAGGATGCCCCGCACATAGTTGCCGAGGTGGGGCTGGAACAGCACCTCCTTGCCGAGGTGGTGGCTGATCTCCGGCTGGTGCCTGTGATTGAAGGTGCCGTAGGGATTGAGGCTCACTTCGCAGAAACTGGTGTTGATGGCGGCCTTGCGACCGGCCCCGGAGACGCCGGAAACCGCATTGATGATGGGCTGCCATCCCTGAGCAATCAGCCCGGCCTGTTGCAGCGGCTTGAGGGCGCACAGGGAGGCGGTCGGGTAGCATCCCGGCACGGCAATCAGCTGGGCGGCCTTGACAGCATCGGCATTCCACTCGGCCAGACCGTAGGCGGCCTGCTCCAGCCACTGCTCATTCTCGTGAGTGAAGCCGTAGAAGGAGGAGTAGAACTGCTGATCGTTGACCCGGAAGGCACCGGAGAGATCGAACACCGGCAACCCCTTGGCCAGGAACTTGGGCGCGAGTTCCGCACTCACCTCGTGAGCAGTGGCCAGCACCACCAGATCGGCCTGGGTCAGGATCCGGGTCATGCCGTCTTCGTCCAGGGGCAGCAGCGGCTGATCCAGCTTGCCCACCCATTGGGGATGCAGGGAAGAGAAGCGCTTGTGGGCGTCCTGGCTGCCGGCGGAAACATAGAGGCCGAACAGCTCGAGTTGTGGATGGTTCTGGACCAGAGCGGCCAGTTCGGCCCCCGCGTAGCCACTGGCACCGACGATAACGGTCTTAAGCATGTTTGAGTATTCCAAGTCTGGGTTCGAAATTCACAGCATGGTGCTGCGGTGCAAGGGGTCGGCTATCGCCCCTTTGATGCAACGAGTGCGGAGGGGCAATTCAGGCGGATATGCGTCGTCGGTTACAGATCAGGTGACAGAACATTAACTTTCCCTTACAACTAGAGGTCTTGTCGATGAGCACTCGAATAGAATATTCATGCACTCACTTTGCATTTGTATTTTCTAACAGAAACACTCCGGGGACGCAAGGAGGAGCTGATGGCCAAACTGGATTTTTTTTCACTTTATAAGAATATTATTGCGATTCCCTCTATCAGCAGCACGGATACTCGCTGGGATCAGAGCAACGAGGCGGTGATCCGGCTGCTGGCCGACTGGTTCGGTCAGCTCGGATTCCAGTGCGAGGTGACGGCCCTGCCGGATCTGCCGGGCAAGTTCAACCTGGTGGCGACCTATGGTCACGGAGAAGGGGGGCTGCTGCTGGCGGGCCACACGGATACGGTTCCCTTCGATGAAGGAGCCTGGACCAAAGACCCCTTCAAGGTGACCGAAGAGGGCAACCGCCTGTACGGGCTCGGCACCATCGACATGAAGGGCTTCTTCGCCTTTATCGTGGAAGCGCTCAAGGAAGTCGACCTCAAGACCCTGAGCAAGCCGCTGCGCATCCTGGCCACCGCCGATGAAGAGACCACCATGGCCGGGGCCCGCGCCATCGCCGCCGCAGCCGAACTCAAACCCGACTACGCGGTGATCGGCGAACCCACCGGGCTGGTGCCCGTGGTGGCCCACAAGGGCCACATGTCGGAAGCCATTCGCATCACAGGCCGAAGCGGCCACAGTTCGGATCCCGCCAACGGCGTCAATGCCATGGAGATCATGCACAAGGCCATGGGTCAGGTGCTCAGGCTCCAGCAGGATTTGAAGGAGAAGTACGCGGATCACCGCTTCGCCGTGCCCCAGCCCACCCTGAACCTCGGCTACATCCAGGGGGGCGACAGCCCAAACCGCATCTGCGGCTGCTGCGAGCTGCACATCGACATGCGTCCCACCCCGCAGGTGGGTCCCGACGAGCTGATGGGCATGTTGAAAGAGGCGCTCTCCCCCATCGAGATCCACCAGCCCGGCTGCCTGCACCTGCAGCACCTGCACGAACCCATTCCGGCCTATGCCTGCCAGGATGACTCCGAGCTGGTGCGGGAGGCGGAAAAGGCGAGCGGCCGGGCCGCCGAGTCCGTGAACTATTGCACCGAAGCCCCCTTTATCCAGCAACTGGGTTGCGAGACCATAGTGATGGGCCCAGGCCATATCACCCAGGCCCACCAGCCCGATGAATACCTGGATCTGTCGTTCGTCAAACCGACCACGGCGGTGCTGCAGCACCTGATCCGGCGCTTCTGCGTCTAGCCAAACAGGGGTGTAAGTAAGTTACATGACAGGCGCCTTGGGACAGGTGAGGGAAATACATGTTCTGAATCGGCTTGTTATTTGACCTTGCGCAGACAATCTGGGTAGATTGTCCCCCTAAGATGACGGAGCATATGTTGTAATCGCACAACAATAAGTGAGGTCGCCTCCCGCCTGGAAGGTCAGGAGGCACCAACAAAATAAGGATGTGGAATGAACGAAAAGTACGCCGCACTACGGGCCAACGTAGGCATGTTGGGCCAACTGCTGGGTAAATCCATCAAGGATCATCAGGGGCAGGCCTTCCTCGACAAGATTGAGACCATTCGCCAACTGGCCAAGTCTTCCCGCAAGGGGAACGAGGCAGACAGAGAGCGCCTGCTCGACACCCTGCGTACCCTCTCCGATGACGAACTGCTGCCCGTGGCCCGTGCCTTCAGCCAGTTCCTCAACCTGGCGAACGTGGCGGAGCAGTTCCACACCATCTCCCGTCGCTGCGAAGAGCAGGTCTGCACCCCGGACCCGCTGGAGCAGATGTTCGACAAGCTGAAAGCCTCCAACCTGTCCCAGGAGGCCATCATCCAGGCCGTGCGCGAGCTGGACATCGATCTGGTGCTGACCGCTCACCCCACCGAGGTGACCCGTCGTACCCTGATCCACAAGCACGTGCAGCTCAACGACTGCCTCGAGGCCCTGGAACTCTCCGATCTGCTGCCCCGCGAGCGGGACAAGATCCAGAGTCGCATCGAGCAACTGGTCAACCAGGCCTGGCACACCAACGAGATCCGCGAACAGCGCCCGACCCCGGTGGACGAAGCCAAGTGGGGCTTCGCCGTGGTGGAAAACAGCCTGTGGCCGGCCATCCCCGAATTCATGCGCAATCTGGACGAGCGCCTGCAACACCATCTGGGTGTGCGGCTGCCGCTGGACGCCGCGCCGGTCAAGTTCACCTCCTGGATGGGCGGTGACCGCGACGGCAACCCCTTCGTCACCGCCAAGGTGACCGCCGAAGTGCTGGAGCTGGGCCGCTGGATGGCGGTGAGCCTGTTCTACAAGGACATCAAGGAGCTCACCTCCGAGCTCTCCATGGCCGATTGCACCGACGCCGTGCGTGCCCGGGTCGGCGACAATCCCGAGCCCTATCGCGCCCTGGTACGCGAGCTGCGCGAGCAACTGCGCGAGACCCAGGAGTACCTGACCGCCAAGGTACAGGGCCAGGCGAGCGAGAGCCGGGATCTGGTCAAGAGCACCGCCCAGCTGCGCGAGCCCCTGGAGCTCTGCTACCACTCCCTGCACGCCTGCGGCATGGGCAACATCGCCGACGGCATGCTGCTGGACGTGCTGCGCAAGCTGGCCTGCTTCGGCATCCACCTGGTCAAGCTGGACATTCGTCAGGATGGCGAGCGTCACGGCCAGGTCTTCTCCGAGCTGACCCGCTACCTGGGTGTGGGCGACTACGCCGAGTGGAGCGAAGAGGACAAGCAGGCCTTCCTGCTGCGCGAGCTGAACTCCCGCCGCCCCCTCATCCCGAGCGACTGGGATCCCAGTGCCGAGACCCGCGAGACCATCGACACCTGTCGCGTCATCGCCCAGCACGACCCCGATGCGTTCGGCATCTACATCATCTCCATGGCCGGTGCCCCGTCCGATGTCTTGGCGGTCCAGCTGTTGCTGAAGGAAGCTGGCTGCAAGTTCCGCATGCCGGTTGCCCCGCTGTTCGAGACCCAGGAAGACCTGATGGCGGGCACCGCCGTGATGGAACGCCTGCTGTCGGTGGACTGGTATCGCGGTTACATCCAGGGCCGTCAGTACGTGATGATCGGCTACTCCGACTCCGCCAAGGATGCGGGCATGATGGCCGCTGGCTGGGCCCAGTACGCCGCCATGGAATCCCTGGTGGCGCTGGCTGAAGCCAACAACATCCGCCTCACCCTGTTCCATGGCCGCGGCGGTACCGTCGGCCGTGGCGGCGCCCCCGCCCATCAGGCGATCCTGTCGCAACCCCCGGGATCCCTGCGCGGCGGCCTGCGGGTCACCGAACAGGGGGAGATGATCCGCTTCAAGTTCGGCCTGCCGAAAGTGGCCATCCAGAGTCTGAACCTCTACACCAGCGCCGTGCTGGAGGGGAACCTGCTGCCGCCGCCCAAGCCGAAAGAGAGCTGGCGCGCCGTCATGGAGCAGCTGGCGTCTGTCTCCTGCGATCACTACCGCAGTATCGTGCGCGGTCACCCGGACTTCGTGCCCTACTTCCGTGCCGCCACCCCGGAGATGGAGCTCGGCAAGCTGCCGCTCGGTTCCCGCCCCGCCAAGCGCAAGCCCAACGGCGGTGTCGAGAGCCTGCGCGCCATCCCCTGGATCTTCGCCTGGACCCAGAACCGGCTGATGCTGCCGGCCTGGCTCGGCGCCCACAAGGGATTGCAACAGGCCATCGACGACGGCCAGAAGAGCGTGCTGGACGAGATGAGCCGCCAGTGGCCCTTCTTCCGCACCCGTCTCGAAATGCTGGAGATGGTGTTCCTCAAGGCCGACCTCTGGCTGGCGGAATACTATGACACCCGCCTGGTGCCGGAGAACCTGTGGGCACTCGGCAAGCAGCTGCGTCAGGAGCTTGCCGACTCCATCGAAGTGGTGCTGAAACTGCGCCCGCAGGGCGACCTGCTGGACGATCAGCCCTGGATCAAGGAGTCTATCAAGCTGCGCAACCCCTACACCGACCCGCTCAACGTGCTGCAGGCCGAGCTGCTCAATCGCTCCCGCAACCACCCGGAGACCCTGCACCCCGAGCTGGATCAGGCGCTGATGGTCACCATCGCCGGCATCGCCGCCGGCATGCGCAACACCGGCTGATCCCGGACCGTTGCAAACAAGGGCGCCCCGGCGCCCTTTTTCGTCTCTGCCGGGCACGGGGATCCCGATATTCCCGCCAGCACAGCCCCCTCTAAGGGAAAAAAGCATCCACAACAAACAGGGCGCCATGATGGCGCCCTGTTTTATTTCGCGATATAGCCTCTCATCAGGATACCTGGTTGCGACCACGACGTTTTGCCTCATAAAGTCGCTGGTCCACGCACTGAAGCCAGTCATCCATGCGCCTGTAACTCATCTGATAGGGGGTGAGCCCCACGCTGATGGTGACGGTGATCGCCTGATGCTGGTACAGGAAGGTGTGCTGCTCCACCTGGTGCCGGATGCGCTCCATGATGGTGTGGGCCTCCTCCAGGGTCGTGCCCCGCAGCAGCAGGATGAACTCCTCCCCGCCAAATCGCGCCACCAGATCCTTGCTGCGCACCGCCTGCATCAGGAGCCCCGCCAGCGACGCCAGCACGGCATCCCCGGCAAGGTGTCCATATACATCATTGATTTGCTTGAAGAAGTCGATGTCTATCAAGGCCAGGCAGCAGGCCTCCCCTTCGGCGGGATGGTGCTGGACGTGATCCAGCAACACGTTTGCCTGCTGGAAAAAGCTGCTGCGGTTGGGCAGCTTGGTCAAGAAGTCGTGCTCGGCGTTGAAGCGCAGCACCCGCTCCATGCGGCTGCGCTCATCCTCCAGGTTGCGGGCGTGGATAAGGGTGCCAAGGGCCGTGGTGAGGGGCTCGAGCAGGCTGACATGGGTCTCGTCAAAGCCACCCGGGCGGTTGGCCAGGGCGATCATGCCGATCGCCTCTCCCTTGTGGCGGATGGGAATGCCGAGGAAGCTCTCCAGGTGCGGATGACCACGGGGGGAGACACCGCGACTGGCTGGATGGCTCGGCAGATCGTTGCAGCACACCAGGGTATTGTGGGTCACCACGTGCCCAAACAGGTTGTCGAGCTTGCTGAAGATGAGCCCGCCCCGGCTCTGGCGCTGCTGCTCATACCAGGCATGGGTCGCCTCATCCCAGGAGACATTGGAGATGGAGGGGACATAGAGACTGGGGCGGCCATCCTCGTACTGGATGATGCCGATGAAACCATAGGAGCTTTCGCTCACGCTCAGCAGCCGCTCGAAGACGGTGTCGCAGGCGGAGCCGAGATTGCGATCGAGCAGAAAACTCTGGTGAGCGGCCACCACGATGTCAAACAGCTGGCTCTGCTGCTCGACCCGCTGCTTGGCCATCACAGCCGAGGTAATGTCGTGCGCCAGCTTGACCACCCCCAGCAGGATGCCTGCCTCGTCGGTCACGGGCATGTAGGTGGCATGGAGCCAGAGGGGGTTGCCACCTTGCCTGACCCGGCGAAACTCCCCCGACTGGATCTCGCCACCCAATACCCTCTGCCAGAAGAGCTCATGCTCGGCCTGCAGATCCGGCGGCAAGAGCATGAGATGGGACTGGCCCACCAGCGCTTCGGGGGGATAGCCCAGCATGTCGCAAAACAGGGGATTGACCGACACCATGCGACCATCGAGATCGAACTCGACCATGCCATAGGCCCGATCAAGGGCGGTCAGCCTGGCGAGGGTCTCATATCGATCCATCGCGTCGATATCGCGAGCGCAAAGTGCTGTGGTATTCATGGCTACGATTCCTTTCGATCGCCGGCGCATTGCATTGGAATGCGGGGACAAGTGCCCAAATCATAGGATCCGGCACCCGGTTACGCTAACACAGGCCCCGATTGGGTGTGAAGACTGGTTCTTGCCACATCCGGCTCCCGGGCGCAGACTGTCTGGCCTTGCCACGGTTCGAGGAGACCCCATGACACCCGCCATCAACTTGCTGAAAAAGCTCAAGATCCCCCACAGGCTCTACCCCTACGAGTGCGAAGCCCACGACGACTTCGGCAAGCATGCCGCTACCCAGCTGGGTCTGCCTGAGGCGCAGGTGTTCAAGACCCTGCTCGCCCATCACGACAAGCAGGCGGTGGTGGCCATCGTGCCCTCCTCGGGCATGTGCAGCCTCAAGCAGCTCGCCAAGGCCACCGGGCTCAAGAAGGTGGAGATGATGAAGCCGGCGGAAGCCGAAAAGCTGACCGGCTACAAGGTGGGCGGTATCAGTCCCCTGGCCCAGAAGAAGCTGCTGCCCACCGTGCTGGACGACTCCGCCATGGCCTTCGACGAGATCCTGGTGAGCGGTGGCAAGCGGGGGCTCTCGGTCGGCGTGGCCCCCGGGGACATGGTCCGGCTGATGAACTGGATTGCGGCCCCCATCGGCGATCATCACGACTGAACAAACAAAAGAGGCGCCATGACTGGCGCCTCTTGCGTCTGGATGTCGGATCTGGCGCCTGTGTGCGAAGGATACCCAAAGCCCCGGCACCGGAAACCGCCCCGTCCCCGCAGGTGATCTGTCGCCCTCAACACGCCGCAGAGCGGCAGGTGGCGGTCAGTTCGGAGAGTCGGCGACGCTGACGCCCGGCATGGTCGAAGTTGCCGTCCTCCAGCCAGCGCTCGAAGCACCCTTTCAGGGCGGGCCACTCTCTGTCGATGACGGAGAACCAGGCCGTATCCCGGTTGTGTCCCTTGTCCACCCGCGCCTGACGGAAGGTCCCCTCATAGTGAAAGCCCAGGCGCAGGGCCGCCTGGCGCGAAGGCAGGTTCAGGGCATTGCACTTCCACTCGTAGCGACGGTATCCCAGAGCAAAGGCATTCGCCATCATCAACACCATGGCCGCCGTCGCCAGCCGTGACTGCTGCATGGCGGGGGAGAAGTGCAGCCAGCCCACCTCGATGCTGCCCGCCAGGGGATCGATGCGCAGGTAACTCGCCAGTCCCAGCGCCCGTCCGCTCCCCTCGTCGATGATGCCGTAGAACTGGGGATCCCGCTTGGTGGCGACCTCCCGCAGCCAGACCCCCATGGCGGCCTCGTCCGCGAAAGGGCCGCTGGTCAGGTAAGTCCACATGGCCCCGCTGTCGGCACCGAACGCCTGCCACAGATCACCCAGGTGGCGCTCGGGATCAAGGGGCTCGAGACGACAGCCCCAGCCATGCAGTGCGCGGTGGGGAGGGAACTCGGCGCCGCGCCATTCTGGCAGCGCACGCCCCAGAGGCTGCCCAAAGTCGTTGAAAAGGGCGGCGCCGGACAGGGAGGCGTCGCCCCCCTCATTGCAACGTTCAACAGGCACAGGCAATTCCCCCTTCCAGCAGCACTCCGGGCTCGCTGCCCGTGGCGACGGCGAAACCGTCCTGGCGCCACCAGTGCAGACCCCCTATCAACTCCTTGACCTCAAACCCGAGGGACGCCAGCTTGTAGGCCCCCTGGGTCGAACCGTTGCAGCCGATGCCGTCGCAATAGCAGACATACACCAGGTTTCGGTCCAGTACCGCCGTGGTCGACGCCGTCATGGTCCTGTGGGGGAAGGAGATGGCGCCGGGAATGTGCCCCTCGGCATAGTGTGCGGGGGAGCGGGTATCGATGACCACGATCCCCGCCGCCCCGGCCAGCAGATCGGCGGCCAGATCCGCCGGATCGGTACGAAACTTCAGCTGGGCCTCGAAAAAGGCGCTGGCTTCAGCGGCCCCTGCCACCCCTGTGCTCAATACATGACTCATCCTGAACGCTCCTGATGACTAGATGACGATCTCTGTGGTGACGACGGTGTTGACCGAGTTGGCGATGAAGCACTCCTCATGGGCCTGGTGGTGCAACTGCTCCAGATCGGCCAGGGCGGGCTCCTGCTCTCCCCCGAAGATCACCCTGGGACGCAGGGTGACCCGGGTCATGGCGAGGCGACCTTGTCCGTTTTTCGCCATGATGCCGACCGCTTCGTCCCGGTAGCTCTCTACCCGATAGCCCGCCTTCGCCGCCAGCCAGAGGAAGGTGAGCATGTGGCAACTGGAGAGGGCCGCCACAAACGCCTCTTCCGGGTCCACATGTTCCGCCACCGAGTAAGGCAGCGGCACCACATGGGGAGAGGAGGAGGCCGGCACTCTGACCCCGCCATCAAACGCCCACTCATGGGCCCGGCTGTAACGCTGATCGACAAAGGGCTCATGCTCCCCCCGCTGCCAACTGATGGTGGCACTGTATTCCGACATGCAGACTCCTTGTGTTGCCAATCCGTGCCGCCTGCTGGCGCCACCCTGTGACCACCAATGTAGCGACAAAATGGCCTTGCCACGCCGACCAATTTTGCCAATATGGGCAGACCAATTTCATCGGGCCGCCACCATGACCATCCACCCCACCCGCTCTGCCCGTCGCTCGCCAGCCCCACAGCCGCGCCATGCCCTGCGGGCAGGATCCCTGCCTCGAAAGAGGCGCAACCCCCGCGCCAACGGGAGCACACCATGACCGTTCTGCCAACGCTCTTCGCCAGCCAGCAGCAAGGGGATCTGCCCCTGCACGAACAACTGGTGCGTACCCTGCGCGAGGCCATCCTGGCGGGCCACCTGCCCCTGCACAGCCGCCTGCCCGCCAGCCGTCTCCTGGCCCGGGATCTCGGTATCTCCCGCAGCACGGTGGAACTGGCCTATGGCCGGCTCGAGGCGGAGGGGTATCTGGTGCGCAAGGTGGGCGCCGGCAGCTTTGTCGCCCTGGCGGCGGTGCGCCCCGCGCCGCGCCCGCCCCAGTCAGCGGCGGGCCTCTCCCGTCGCGGTCAGGAGATGGCCCTGGGTGGCGCCTGTCACGACGTGCCCGAGGTGGGCACCACCTTTGCTTCCAGCCAGCCGGATCCCCGCCTCTTCCCCCAGGCACTCTGGGGTCGGCTGATGCAGCAACAGTGGCGCCAGCGCGCCAGCGACTGGATGAACTACGGGGATCCCCAGGGGCTTGGGGAACTTCGCGCCGCCATCAGCAGCTATCTGGTGCAGTCACGCGGCGTGGTGTGCGAGCCGGATCAGATCCTGATCCTCACCAGCTCCCAGCAGGGGATCCTGCTGGCGACCCAGTTGCTCATCGATGCCGGTGACACCGTCTGGGTGGAAGACCCCGGTTATCCCGGGGCTCGCACCGCCATGGAGAGCGCCGGTGCCCGGGTGCATCCGGTGCCGGTGGATGAAGAGGGGCTCAACCCTCATGGGGATCATCCTGCACCACGCCTCATCTACTGCACCCCGGCACACCAGTATCCCCTTGGCGTCCCCATGAGCCTGCCCCGCCGCATGGCGCTGCTGGCCGAGGCAGAGCGTCACGGCGCCTGGATCCTGGAGGACGATTACGACGGGGAGTACCAGTATGATCAGCGTCCCCTGCCCGCCCTGCAGGGGCTCGACGGCCAGGGGCGGGTGATCTATGTGGGCACCTTCAGCAAGGTGCTGTTCGGCTCGCTGCGCCTCGCCTACCTGGTGCTGCCCAGGCCGCTGATGGACTCCTTCTGCCGCGCCCGGGCCGCCGTCGACGGCCACAGCAACCAGTTGCAGCAAGCAGTCACGGCAGACTTCATCCGGGGCGAGCACTTCGCCACCCACCTGCGCCAGAGCCGCCTCCTCTACCAGAGCAGACGGGATCTGCTGCTGGCGGAACTGGCAGAGCACTGCCCGGGGCTTACTCCCATCCACAGCGGCGCCGGCCTGCAGTGCGCCGTGCTGCTGCCCCCCGGTGGCGAGGCGCGCTGGACCGATGCCGCCAACGCCTGCGGGCTGGGGCTGCGCCATCTGGGCCAGTTCTACCTGGGCCCGCAGACACTGGAAGGGTGGCTGCTCGGCTTTGGCTGCCTCGACAACCAGACGCTGCGCCAGCTATGTCGTCGCCTGGGTCTCTTGATGAAATCCGCATGACCCCCTTCTCAAGAGGTCAGATTTGCCAGAGCCTGATAGCGCTGTGTCGACGGGAATGGCCCGTCTATACTGGGCACAATCCCGTTGCCGAACCCGGTCAAGATGCATCGAATCCTGCTCCTTTTGCTCGCCCTCTCCCTCCCGTCCCTCACGATGGCGGCCACCCGCTTCACCCTGATCACCGGGGAAACCCAACAGGATGTCCGCATGAATTATTACCGGGCGGCGATGCGGCTGGCGCTGGAGAAAACACGGCCCGATTACGGCGACTATGAACTGCTCGACGCCATCAGGATGAACAAGGCGAGGATGCGGCTCGAAGTGCAAACGCCGGGCAAGAATGCCCTCTTCATCGTCGACAGCTGGCCCCAGGAGATCCCTCAACCCGGCGTCACCCTGGTCCCCTTCCCCATCGATCTGGGTGTGCTCGGCTACCGGGTCTGTTTTGTCGGCAGCGCCCGTGCCCAGGCCCTGGCCGGGGTTCACACCCTGTCCCAGTTGCAGCAGTTCACGCAAGGGGTGGGCACCGGCTGGCGGGATGCCGACATCCTGCGCTACAACGGCTTCAGGGTGCAGGAGGTGGATAACTATGAGTCACTGTTTCGCCTGGTGGCCCGTGGCCGGATCGATCTCTTCTGCCGTGGTGCCAACGAGATATTGAGCGAGTGGAAAAACCACAGACCCGGCCTGCCGGGGCTGACCGTGGATAGCCATGTCGCCCTCTTCTATCCGCTCATCCACTCCCTCTACAGCCACGCCACCTACAGCAAGGAGCGCGAGCGCCTTTTGCGCGGCCTGCAACTGGCCTGGAAAGATGGCTCCCTGCAGCGCCTCTGGCGCCATCATTTCCAGCCTTCCCTGGTCTTTGCCCGGCTCGATTCACGCCAGATCTTCCGGCTGACCAACCCGCAGTTGCCCGACGAGATCACCGACTACCGCTCCTATCTCTATGACCCGATGAGGGATGACTTTGGCATCGCTCCCTGACTGGCTCGCCGGTTCTCCCCTGTCAGGCAGGCTCCCCTTGCGCACTCTCTGCCTGGCGCTGCTGCTCTGGTTGCTGCCGACCTGCGTCATGGCCGCCCCCGGCAGCATTCGAGCCTGCATGGAGAACAGTGATTCGCCTCCCTGGTTGCTGATGTCCGGCGAGGGGATAGTGCAGTTCCACCTCAAGGAGGTGGCAAACCGGATCGGGCACCCCATCATTCTCACCCCCCTTCCCTGGAAACGCTGCCTCTCCCTCGTCAGCCAGGGCCAGCTCGATGCCGCCGTCAAGCTGAGCTACAGCGAAGAGCGTGCTCGCACCATAGGGGTCTATCCCATGCGACACGGAGCACCTGATCCCGCCAAGCGCCTGCTCACCGAGAGCTACAGCCTCTACCAGCCAAAAGGCGGACAGGTTCGCTGGGATGGCCGGCAACTCGTCGCCCATGGCGTCATTGCGGCGCAATCCGGCTTCTCCATCGTCGCCCAGCTGCAGGAGAGCGGTGTCAGGGTGGATGACTCCAGCAGGGAGCCACTGATCCTGCTCAAGAAGGTCGCGATGCAGCGCGCCGTTGCCGCCGCCCTGCAAACCGGGGTCGCAGAACGGACCCTGGCCGCCCACCCGCAGCTGCAGGCCACACTCGAGCGAATCACCCCTCCCCTGGTCGAAAAACCCTACTACCTCATCTTCTCCCACCCCTTCCATCAGGCCCACCCCGATCTCAGCCAACAGGTGTGGGACGAGATTGAGGAGGTGCGACACTCCGCAGCCTATGCCCGCTTCGTCACAGGCATGGCGTCACCGGGGACCCCCTAACCCCAGCCCCCCCTCCCTCAGCCCTGCTCGCAGCACAGGGCAAGCCAGGCCTCGGCGGTGCGGGAGAGGTAGCGATCCCCTGGCCAGATCACCCCGAGCCGCCAGCTCAGCGCCGGGGCCAGAGGGCGCAACACCAGCCCATCCGGCGTCAGCCGCCGACAGATGGGCTCCGGCAGGAAAGCGACCCCCATGCCGCTTCGCACCATGGCAGTGAGAAAGTCCCACTGGCTGCTGCGGGCCGCCACCTGAGGCACGAACCCGGCTTGCTCGCAGGCCTGCTCCAGCCGCTCGCTCAGGGTGAAGGCCTGGGTATAGAGCAGGAAGGGTTCGTCCCGCAGAGCCTCCAGCCGGATCTCGCCCCCCTCGCGCCAGCGGGGCAGGTCCGGTAGCACCACCCGGATGGGGTAACTGTCCAGATCCAGGGCGCAGAGGGCCCCCTCTTCCCTGGTCGGCAGCATGGTGATGGCGAGATCCAGCTCCCCCGCCAGCACCGCCTGCTCGATGCGCCGCCCGCCATATTCGACGATGGAGAGCTCCACACCGGGGTAGCGGCTGCGATAGGTACGGATGAGATCCGCATAGACATGGCCCACCATGGGCGGGATGCCGAGGGCAAGACGCCCGGATTGCAGGCTCTGCAGATCCGCCAGCTCCGCCTCCAGCTGCTGCATCTCCGCCAGGATGGTCTGGGCCCGATTGAACAGCACCTGGCCGCTGTCGGTCAGGGTGAAGCGGCGGCCGACCCGGCTCAGCAGGGGCTGGCCCAGCTCCTCTTCCATGTTGCGGATCATTTTGCTGATGGTGGGCTGGGTGACGAACAGCTTCTCGGAGGCGCGGGTGAAGCTCTGCTCCCGCACCAGCTCGACGAAGTAACGCAGGGCTCGAATATCCATGGTGCTCTCTTGACGGGGATGGCTGGCTAAATCAT
The DNA here is from genome assembly GCF_002902865.1 of Aeromonas sp. ASNIH5. Taxonomy (NCBI): domain Bacteria; kingdom Pseudomonadati; phylum Pseudomonadota; class Gammaproteobacteria; order Aeromonadales; family Aeromonadaceae; genus Aeromonas; species Aeromonas sp. ASNIH5. The sequence goes on from NZ_CP026122.1 coordinate 2,357,807, forward strand.
GCCTCTTTGGCATGATTTTGATAATTTAAATTCATTTTTTGCAGGTTTTGTCCCTCTCTATACTGTGAGCAGGTTCACAGAAAGACGCTTGCCATGAAAACCCTCTGCCTTCGCTGGTTGCAAACCCCCTTCCAAATCGCCCTGCTGGCGGCCATCTGGTTGCTGGCCGACATCGCAGTGCGCACATTGCACCTGCCCCTGCCCGCCAACCTCACCGGCATGTTGCTGCTGCTGGTCTGCATCCTGCTCGGGGTGGTCAAGGCCCAGTGGTTCAGTGCCGGGGCCCGCTGGCTGCTGGCGGAGATGCTGCTCTTCTTCGTCCCTGCCGTGGTGGCCGTGGTCAACTATCAGGAGCTGCTGCTGCAGGAGGGGTGGCGCATCATGGTGGTCCTGATCGTCAGCACCGTGCTGGTGCTCGGCACCACGGCGCTGGTGGTGGACAGGGTCTATCGCCTCGAGCTGAAGCTGGCCCGCCGGAGTCGCCGCCATGTCTGACACCCTGCTCGGCCTGCTCTGCTTCGCCCTGACCCTGCTCTTCTACTACGCCAGCAAGTGGCTCTATGGCAAAAAGCGCATCCTGCCCCTGATGCCGCTGCTGCTGGCCCCCACCCTGCTGGTGGCCGTGGTGATGTTGTTCCACATTCCCTACCGGGACTACATGGCCGAATCCCACTGGCTGCTCTGGCTGCTGGGCCCTGCCACCGTCGCCTTCGCGGTGCCCGTCTACGAGAATCGCCAGCTGATGCGCCGCCACTGGCTTTCCCTCTCGGTCGGGGTCGTGGCGTCCGTGGTGATGGCGGTGGGCAGCACTGTGCTGCTGGCCCGCTGGCTCAACCTCTCCGAGCTGTTGCAGCGCAGCATGGCCATGAGATCCATCACCACCCCCTTCGCGGTGGAGGCGACCCGTTCCGTGGGTGGCAACGCCGATCTCACCGCCCTGTTCGTGGTGCTGACCGGCGTCATCGGCATGGCGGTGGGAGAAAGCGTGCTCACCGTGCTCGCCATCCGCAGCCGCCTCGGCAAGGGCGCGGGCTTTGGTGCCTCGGCCCACGGGGCCGGGACAGCCAGGGCCTATCAGATGGGCAACGAGGAGGGGGTGGTCTCCAGCATGGTAATGATGATAGCCGGCATGGCCACCGTGCTGCTCGCCCCCCTTCTGGGCAGGCTGTTCTGGTAACACCTCCACCCGATAACAGAAGAGGCGCCCAGGGGCGCCTCTTCTCATTGCATCGTGTCACGCAGCCTCAGAGGCTGGCGCAGATCTGCCAGAGATCGTACTGGATGGCGGCGGCCGTCACTTCCCGGCCCGCTCCCGGCCCCTGGATCACCAGGGGGTTGGTGCGATAGCTGTCGCTCTCGATGGCGAACACGTTGTCGCAGGGCAAGAGGTTGGCAAACGGGTGATGGGGCTCCAGCGCCTCCAGCCCGACGCGGGCCTTGCCGTCGTGCTCAAAGCGGGCGACATAACGCAGCACCTTGCCGACCCGGCGCGCCCCCTCGAAGGCGGTCTGGATAGGGTCATCCAGCTCCTTGAGCCTGTCCATGAACTGATCCGCACTCACCTTGCGCAGGGCCACCGGCACCAGGTTCTCCAGCTCGATGTCGGCGGAGTCGAGTTCGAAGCCCGCCTCCCGCGCCAGGATGAGCAGCTTGCGGCGCACATCCTGACCGGAGAGATCCTCCCGGGGATCCGGCTCGGTCAGGCCGTGTTGCCACGCCTCGTCCACCAGTTCGGAGAAGGGGCGAGTGCCGTCATACTGCTGGAACAGCCAGGAGAGGGTGCCGGAGAAGATGCCGGAGACCCCCTGGATGCGGTCACCGCTCTGGCGCAGCATCTGGATGCTGGACTGGATGGGCAGCCCGGCCCCCACGGTGGCGTTGTAGCGCCACTGCACCTGGTGGTCGCGACAGGTCTGCTTGATGCGCTGGTAAAACTCGCTGTCGGCGGCACCGGCAAACTTGTTGGCGGCGATGATGTGGATGCCGAGCTGGGCAAAGTCCGGGTAGTAGCGGCTCACCGTCTCGCTGGCGGTCATGTCGAGCGCGATCAGGGAGTCAAAACTGTGCTGCTCCAGCTGGGAGAGCAGCTCCGGCCAGATGAGCGGCTTGGGATGGAAGTTGTCCTGTACCTTGAGGGGATCCAGCCCCTCTTCGTCCAGCAGCCCGCCCTTGGAGTCGAAGACCCCGTAGAGGGTGAGCGCCAGATTGAGCTCATGCTCGAGGCGCGCCTTCTCGCGGGCGTAGAGCCCCAGCCAGTGACCGCCGATATTGCCCTTGCCGAACACCACCAGCCCGACCCGGGTCGGGCGGCTGAACAGGGCACTGTGCAGAGCGATGAGCAGCGGCTCCAGCACGATCTGGCGCAGCACGGCCACCAGGCTCAGGCCGTCTTTGGCCACCTGCACGAACTCCAGAGGCTGATCCGCCAGCAGCTGGTAGAAGCGATGGCACTGCTCGGCGTTGTCGGTGACGCCGGCCCCCACCAGGGCGACCAGGCTGAACCCCTCCTTCTGGATGAGGCCGGTAAAGTTGCCCTGCAACTGGAAGTCACGGAGCACCTCGAAGGCCCCTTGTGCCACCTCCAGGGTGTAGGCCAAACGCAGCACCCGCCGATCCGGCTGGCGCTGCAGGGTGAGCGGATGGAGGCGATGGCGGGCCAGATGGGCCTCGATGGCCGCCACTGTCTGCTCAAAGTCCGTCTGCGGCAGCACCTTGAGCTCGATGAGGGCTATCTGATCCACCGAGGAGACGATGCGGGCACCGCCGGAGCGGGGCGCACGGCGCAGGATGTGGGTGCAGCCTTCGTCCGGATTGTAGCTGCAGCGCAGGGTGAGGCGCTGACGGCTGTCGGCCACCGGCTGCAGGGTACGCGAATGCAGCACCGAGGAGCCCAGGCGCGCCAGCTCGTTGGCCTCGGCCAGGCTCAGGCGCTCCAGCAGACGCGCCTCTTTCACCCGGCGCGGGTCGGCACTGTAGACCCCGGCCACGTCACTCCAGATGGTGGTGGACTCCCCGTCTGCCAACGCCGCCAGGAGGCTGGCACTGTAGTCGGAGCCGTTGCGCCCCAGCAGCAGGGAACGCCCCTCCATGTCGGCGGCGATGAAGCCGGTCACCACGATGCGACCGGCGTGCTCGGCCAGCCGAGCCTTGAGCAGCTCGCTGGAGAGGGCGGTATCCACCTTGATGAGGGCGCCGTCTTCTGCGCGCAGGAAGCTGCGAGCATCGAGCCAGGCGGCCACCTCACCCCGGCTGGTGAGCAGGGCAGCCAGCAGGCGGGCGGACCACACCTCGCCAAAGGCGAGCAGGCCGTTGCGCTCGAAGCGGTCAAACTGCCCCTCCAGGGTCTTGGCGATCAGCTGCATGTCGTCCGTCAGTTGCTGACTCAGATCGAGGTGAAGCTCCCCTTCCAGCAGGCCGTCGATCAGGCTCTGCTGATAGGCGTGCAGGGCGGTGATGGCTTCGCCTGCGGCCTCATCCCCCGCTTCCGCCAGCTCCACCAGCTGGATCAGCCGGTTGGTGGTCTTGCCCGCGGCGGAGACCACCACCAGCTCGTTGCCCCCCACCTGTTGCTCGACAATGCTGGCGACCCGGCGATAACAGACCGGATCCGCCAGGCTGCTGCCGCCGAACTTGTGTACATGGCGCCGCTTGAAGACTGCCTCTGTTGCCACCACACACTCTCCTTGTTGTTGTTCCATTACTTCACCTGCTCTGCCTGTTGTGCCAACTGCGCCTGTTCAAACCCCTGGGCCAGATCGGCCACCAGATCCTCACCGTGTTCGATCCCCACCGACAGGCGCAGCAACTGGGCACTGATGCCCGCCGCCTGCTGGGCCGCCGGGGTCATGGCCCTGTGGGTCATGCTGGCCGGATGGGCCACCAGGCTCTCCACACCGCCGAGGGACTCCGCCACCGAGAAGAGGCGCAGCCCCGCGAGGAAGGCGCGCAGCCCCGTCTCGTTGCAATCGAGCTCAAAACTTAGCATGGCGCCAAAGCCGGACTGTTGACGGCGCGCAATGTCGTGGCCCGGATGGCTCGGCAGGCTGGGGTGATAGATCCGCTTGACCAGCGGCTGCTGCTGCAAGAAGGCGAGGATGCGATCCGTGTTCTCCTGATGGGTGCGCAGGCGCGGGGCCAGGGTGCGCAGGCCCCGCAGGGTGAGGTAGGAGTCAAAGGCACCGGAAGTGAGCCCCAGGCAGTTGGCCCACCACACCAGGGAGTCGGCAAGAGCCTGATCCTTGGCGATCGCCACACCCCCTACCACGTCGGAGTGGCCGTTGATGTACTTGGTGGTGGAGTGGACCACCACATCGGCACCAAGGGCCAGGGGCTGTTGCAGCAAGGGGGAGAGGAAGGTGTTGTCCACCACCACCTGGGCCCCCACCCCGTGGGAGGCCTCGGTGATGGCGGCGATGTCCACCACCCGCAGCAGCGGGTTGGAGGGGGTCTCCACCCACACCAGTGCGGGTTTCTGGGCCAGCGCGGCGGCCAGCGCCACCTCGTCCCCCTGATCCACGAACTGCACCTGGTAGTGGCCCTTGGCCGCCAGATACTCGAACAGGCGCCAGGTACCGCCGTAGCAGTCGTGGGGGGCGATCAGCAGATCCCCCGCCTTGAGCAGAGCCGTGGTCACCAGGTGAACGGCCCCCATGCCGGTACCGGTCACCACGGCGCCGGCCCCCCCTTCCAGGGCCGCCAGGGCATCCGCCAGATTGGTGCGGGTCGGGTTGCCGGAGCGGGCATAGTCGTATTGACGGGGCTCGCCAAAGTCGGCAAAGGTGTAGTTGCTGGAGAGGTAGATGGGGGGCACCACGGCACCGTGCTGCGTGTCTGTCTCAATCCCGGTGCGTACCGCCAGGGTGGCCTTGTGGGTCATGTCACTCTCCTTGATGGGTTGCCGGAGCCGGTCCGCCTCGTGGGTCGTCCAGCCCCGCTCTCATTTTCGCTGGCCGGACTGCCGGCCCATGGTGCACCACACTACGCCACCTTAAAAAAGCCGTCAACACTTCTAGACGTCTAAATGGCTTTGCTGTTGGATTGCCATTGAATTCCTTAAGGGTTAAAATCCGCGCTCACGGCCAAACGACTACAGGTGGAACATGGGTACAGAGTGGAACGGCGACTACGTCAGCCCCTATGCAGAGCACGGCAAGAAGAGCGAACAGGTCAAGAAGATAACCGTCTCGATCCCGCTCAAGGTGCTGAAGGTGTTGACCGATGAGCGCACCCGTCGCCAGGTGAACAACCTGCGTCATGCGACCAACAGCGAGCTGCTCTGCGAAGCCTTCCTGCACGCCTTCACCGGCCAGCCGCTGCCCTGTGACGACGACCTGCGCAAGGATCACCCGGACAGCGTCCCCGCCGAGGCCCGCGCCATCATGGAAGCCCTTGGCAAAGAGATCGAAGACTTCGACGCCGAGTAATGCGGCTGCCCATGGCAAACGATGCATCCCTTTCAATGACGCGGCCCGGTGCCGCGTCATGCTTATCTGCCGCCTCCCCCTTCAGCCTGCGTCACTACCAGAGCGACATGCAGAGCCACAGTCATGACCACGCCCAGCTGGTGATCCCCCTCGTCGGTCCCCTCGAGATCGAGGTGCAGGGTCGGGGATGTCGTCTCGCCCCCGGTTTTGCCTGCATCATCGCCCCTGGCCTTCGCCACGACTACGCCGCCGACCCGGCGCACGTGTTTCTGGTGCAGGAGAGCCACTGGCTGCCGGCCGCCCTGGGGGACCACCCCTTCGTCGAGCTGGATGAGGCCCAGCGCCACTACCTCGCCTTCCTGCACCGCATGGTGGCCGAGGGGCGCCACGTGGCCGGCATGGATCAGGTGTGGCTCGGGCTGCTGACCGAGGGACGCGGCATGGGCCCCGCCGTCGCTCCCCGCATAGCCCCTCGTATCGCCAAGGTGCAGCGTCATATGGAAGCCCACCTCGCAGACCCCCTCACCAACGAGGAACTCGCCGCCATCGCCTGCCTCGGCCTGAGCCAGTTCAAACACGCCTTTCGCCAGCAGGTGGGCACGAGCGTCTCCCACTACCTCAGGATGCGGCGAATGGCGCTGGCCCGCACCCTGCTCGCCCGCACCCGGCTGCCCGTCGGCGAGGTGGCCAGCCGTTGCGGCTACCAGAACCAGGGGGCCTTTGCCGAGCGTTTCCTGGCCGAGACCGGACTGACCCCTTCCCTCTGGCGCCGGCAAAACGGCTGCCTGCCGTAATCGGTCGGCTCTTTGCCGAAGACAATCCCCGGGCATTCGAGGCATGCTGAGGCTCATGCAAGGTATGGGCAACGAGGAGTCAAGATGCAGACCATAAGCTGGCAGGATTTCGAGATGGTGGAGCTCAGGGTGGGCACCCTGGTGCGGGTCGAGCCCTTCCCCGAGGCGCGCCGCCCCGCCTACAAGGTGTGGGCGGATTTCGGCCCCGAGCTCGGGGTGCGCAAGAGCAGCGCCCAGATCACCGACCTCTATCGACCGGAGGATCTGGTGGGCCGCCAGATCGTCGCCGTGGTGAACTTTCCCCCCAAGCAGATAGGCCCCATCCAGTCGGAGTTTCTGCTGACCGGCTTCTATCGCCCGGATGGCGCCGTGGTGATCGCCATCCCCGAGCAGACGGTGGAGAACGGCGCCAAGCTGGGGTGAGACGACGGCAAGGCAACCAGAGAGCAGAAGCAAGAGAGGCGACCCCCGGGGTCGCCTCTCTTGTTTGATGCTGACGGCCTGGCTTATTTCAGCAGGCTGAACAGCAGGGCCGAGACCGCCAGGGCACCGGTCAGCAGGATGAAGCCGTTGACCCAACGGTGACGGAAGCGGGCCAGCGCCTCCACCTTGTAGATGGCCACCACCGGCATGATGAAGAGGATCATGGCGATGACGGGGCCGGAGAGGGTCTCCATCAACCCCAGAATGCCCGGGTTGATGATGGCGGCGCCCCAGATGGCGAAGAACATCAGGGCGATGCCGAGCTTGTCCGCCTTCGCCAGCGGCAGGCCGGTGGGCTTGGCGATCAGGCTTTTCAGGCTCTCGCGGGCACCGAGGAAGTGGCCGAGGAAGGAGGAGCTGATGGCGATGAAGGCGATGAGCGGCCCCAGGGTCACGATCACCGGGTTGTCGGTGATGTTGGCGAGATAGGAGAGCACGGAGACGTTCTGGGCCTTGGCCTCGGCCAACTGAGCCGGGGAGAGGCTCAGCACGCAGGAGAAGACGAAGAAGAGCACGAAGCCCACCAGCATGACGGTGGTGTTGCGCAGGATCAGGCCGCTCTTGGTTTCGGCCTGCTCCCCGTACTCCCGGCGCTGCACATTGGCAAAGCCCGAGATGGCGGCGGCGTGGCTGAAGGCGAACACGGTGACCGGCAGCGCCAGCCAGACGGTGTTGAGGAAGCTCGTGCCTTCAAAGGCGGTCACTTCCGGCCACTGCCACTGGGGAATGAGATAGCAGGAGAGGGCCAGCAGGATCGCCGCCAGCGGGTAGACCATGACGGCGAAGGCCCGCAGCATCGCCTTCTCGCCGGCCAGCATCACGGCGATCATGGCGAACACCAGCACGCCGGAGAGCATTACCCGATCCGGGGAGGCCAGGCCTAGCTGGTTGACCATGAAGCTCTCCACCGTGTTGGTCAGCCCGACGCCGTAGATGAGCAGGATCGGGAAGATGGAGAGGAAATAGAGCGCCGAGATGAGGCGCCCGGCCATCTTGCCGAAATGCTCCTCGGCCACCTCGGTGAAGTCGGCCTGGGGGCGCGACGACGAGAGCACGAAACGCGCCAGCCCGCGGTGGGCCAGGAAGGTCATGGGACCGGCCAGCACGGCGACGATGATGAGGGGCCAGATCCCCCCCAGACCCAGGTTGATGGGCAGGAACAGAATGCCGGCGCCGACGGCGGTACCGAACAGGCTGATGACCCAATGGGTGTCGTGGCGACGCCAGCCGGTGCTGGCCATGGTGGAGGGGGAACCGGACAGCTCCCGTGAGACGTCTGCAGATAAACTCATCGATAAATCACTTTTACGTAGTATTAAAATCTAAAAACATTGTGCTCCTTTAGCATTTAATTCTCAAAAAGGGAGACTGGCAGATCTCACTGGCAAAGCCCTGTTCCACCAGTGAGATTGGGAGGAAATCTCACCCCGGATTATTCAATTAATCCTGATAAAAACCAAAAGTTAGGAATATAAAACCAAAATTAAAACCCACACCGATTTTTTGTTTCGATGAAATGCATGTTTTCAGAATTAACTGAAAATTATGCCAGTGCAGCCAGATTGGATGTGATGATCCACTGCCGTTATCGCCATCACTAGCGAATCTCCCTAAAATCCCCGTAACCAGCCAGTGGATCACACCAATGCAATCAGGCGACCCTGTGGTCGCCTGATTGCATTCCCTGCGAGCTGGTCGACCCGTCAGTGGGCCAGAATGCGACCCCAGGCGAGATCCGGGTCCCCCATCACGATGAAGTCCGGGTTCTCCAGCGACTCGGTCTCGTTGTAGCTCAGCGGTTGCAGCGCCAGGCTGAGGATGCGCCCCCCTGCCGCCTCCACGATGCACTGGGCGGCAGCGGTATCCCACTCCCCGGTGGGGCCCAGGCGCACGTAGCAATCCGCCACGCCTTCCGCCACCAGGCAGGACTTGAGGGAGCTGGAGCCGAGCGGGATCAGCTCGTAGTGGATGGCCGGGTTGAGGCGACGGGTCAGGTTCTCCAGTTTCTGGCGGCGGCTGATGGCCACCACCAGGGAGTCAGGCTGATCGTGTTCATGATGGATGGCGCTGATGGGACGGCTCTCGCCGTTCGCCTCCTTGAAGGCGCCGTGACCGCGCACCGCCCAGTAAAGCAGATCGGATTCGGGAGCATAGATGACCCCGAGCACCGGGACATTGTCCCGCACCAGGGCGATCAGGGTGGCGAAGTCGCCGCTACCTGCGATGAACTCGCCAGTGCCGTCCAGCGGGTCCACCAGCCAGTACTGGCGCCAGTTCGCACGCTGGCTGAAGGGGATGTCGGCCGCCTCTTCGGTCAGCACGGGGACATGGGGAGTGAGCGCTGCCAGCGCCTGTTTGAGGTAGGCATCGGCAGCAAGATCGGCACTGGTGACCGGGGTCGCATCCTCCTTCAACTGGCGTTCGAACTGACCGCCGCGATAGATCTCGTGAAGGATCCTGCCCGCCTCACGGGCGATCTCCTTGACCTCGGGTATCCAGGCCAACAACTCCTGCATGGTGCTTACCTCTGCCTCTGATTGCCAAACAGACCCTCTGCGGGCTAATTTCCCTGCTCCGCCAGCCATTTGCTGGCCAGCAGCAGGGCACTGATGCTGCGCGACTCGGTGAAGTCCGGTCGTGCCAGCAACTCGTCGATCCGGTTGAGGGGCCAGGGGATCACCTCGAGAGGCTCGGGCTCGTCACCGACCCGCTGCTCGGGGTAGAGATCCCGCGCCAGCAAGATGTCCATCCGGCTGGAGAAATACCCCGGCGCCAGCGACACCTGCTTGAGCAGGGTCAGGCTGCTCGCCCCGAAGCCCGCCTCCTCCATCAGCTCCCGGTTGCCCGCCTCGAAGGCATTTTCACCGGGGTCTATCAATCCCTTGGGGAAACCCAGCTCGTAGGAGTGGGTGCCCGCCGCGTACTCGCGCACCAGCAGCAGGGTGTGGGCATCGAACAGGGGCACCACCATGACGGCACCCCGATTGCCGCCGCGCATCCGCTCGTAGACCCGCTCCTCGCCGTTGGAGAATTTCAGGTGAAGGGACTCCACCTTGAACAGCCGGCTCTCGGCCACGATCTCGGCCTTGAGGATCTCCGGCTTGCTCTTGTCATGGGCCATGGTCTCGACACTGAGGTGGACGGGATTGCGCTTGTGGGGATCGCTCATCGGGGGCTGACTGCTCGTTAAAAAATCGTGTTTCAAGAGTAAACGACTCCCCTGCCGAACACCACGGGGCAAAGAGGGGAAAGATGTCTGAAAAATCCGTTATAATGCGCCCCGTTTTTCCCATCACCACAGACATCGCGAGGCCCCATGTCGACTCCCCTGCCCTGGCACCAGATTGATACCGTGTTGCTCGACATGGATGGCACCCTGATCGATCTCCATTTTGACAGCCATCTGTGGCAAACCCTGGTGCCGGCGCGCTACGCCGAGCGACTCGGCCTGCCGCTGGCCGAGGCGAAGGCGCAGATAGACACCCACTATCATGCGGTCAACGGCACCCTCGACTGGTACTGCGTGGATTACTGGACCCGGACGCTCGGGCTCGACATCCGCGCCCTCAAACAGGAGATCCTGGAGAAGATCCAGTGGCGCCCCAACGTCATTCCCTTCCTGGCCGCACTCAAGGCCGCCGGCAAGCAGGTGGTGCTCTTCACCAATGCCCATCCCGCCAGCCTGTCGGTGAAGGATGCACGCCTCGGCCTCGCCCAGCACCTCGATCTGATGGTGAGCACCCATGAGCTCGGGTGGTCGAAGGAGAGCCAGCACTGCTGGCAGGCACTGGCCGAGCGGCTGGCCTTCGACCCGGCCCGCACCCTCTTCGTGGATGACAGCGAGCGGATCCTGGCCGCCTCGGCCGAGTTCGGCATCGCCCACCAGCTCGGCATCCGTCACCCCGACAGCCAGATGCCGCCGCTCACCTTCCAGCACTTCCCGGCGCTCGACGACTACGCCGACCTGCTCCCTCTCGGCGCCTGACACGCACAAGGCCCTCTTCACGAGGGCCTTGTCACATCAGCTCAACAGCCTGCCGAGCGCATACCGTTCATGAAAGCCCTCAGGCCGCATCGCGCGGGGCCAGCACCCCCATGCTGGCCAGGTAGTCGAGGGCGCTTGGGGTGAAGCCAACCTCCGTGAGGTGCGCCGCCGTAAAAGGGGCTGCATGCAGAGGCAGGCCGCGGCTCACCCGTTCCATCCAGTCCGGATTGCCAAGGGCCGCCGTGCCCACCGCCACCAGATCGGCGCCACCGGCCAGAGCCCGCTCCGCCGAATCTGCGTCGCTAATCTTGCCCGCCACCATGAGCGGCACCCGCCCGGCCAACCCGACCCTTACCGCCTCCAGCAGTGCGCCGCCGTCGGGATCCCCCGCCACCGCCTTGAAGCTGTCCCCCATGGAGAAGTGCAGGTAGTCGATCCCCTCGTCCGCCAGCAGGCGCGCCACCGCCAGCTGATGGGCCAGTTCGATGCCCTGGATATGGGCATAGCTCTCGGGGGAGAGACGCACCCCGACCAGGAAGCCCCGGGGTAGACGGGCGCGAATGCCGCGCACTATCTCCACCAGGATCCGCGCCCGGTTCGCGAGGCTGCCACCCCAGCGGTCGGTGCGCCGGTTGTGCAGGGGGTTGAGGAAGTTGCAGAGCAGGAAGTGGTGGGCTGCGTGCAGCTCGACCCCATGCAGGCCGGCGCCATGGGCCCGCTCCGCAGCGCTCACAAAGGCGTCAATGAGCGTCAGAATCTCCGCCTCGCTCAGCCCCTTGACCCCGAGGGGGTAACGCCCGCCCGGCGCCAGCGCGCACGGGCCGACCGGCGCCCCGTCGTTCAGCTCGGGCAGAGCCCGCATCCCGCCGTGATGCAGTTGCACCACCGCCAGTGCCCCGGCCTGCCGCGCACTGTCGGCCAGGGCCGTGAAGGCCTGCTGCTGGGCGTCCGTCATCAGGGCAGGCTGCCCCGCCCAGCAGCGTCCGCCGGGCCGCACCTGGGTGGCGGCGGCGATGAGCAGGCCGAAGCCGCCACGGGCGCAGCGCGCCAGCCAGTCGAGCTCGGCCTGGCCGGGATCACCGCCTGCGCCGCTCATGTTGTGGGTCAAAGGGGCCAGCACGGCCCGGTTCTTGAGCCGCAATCCGGCTCGCTCGAAGTGGAAGCTGTCGCCCAGTGTCTTGTTCATCGTCCTCTCCCGGGATAGCAATGGCATGGCGGCCACTATAAACCCGGGCTATGAGGATATAATCAGGCACTCAAGCAAAACATTCATTCCCAGCAAGACACAATAGGCCACCCCTCATGAGTCACCACAAGCTCGACACCCTCTACCTGATGCGCCTGCTGGTCGCCATCGTCCGCTGCGGATCCTTCGCGGCGGCGGCGGCCCAGCTCGGCATCACCCCGAGCAAGGCGTCAAAAGATCTGCGCCACCTGGAGCAGAGCCTCGGCAGCGTGCTCCTGAGCCGCACCACCCGCCGGGTGCAACTGACCGACGCAGGAGAGCTCGCTTACCGCCAGGCCGACCAGATGATCGCCCTGCACGAGCAGTTGCTGGACGGCCTGCAGCGCCGCCGCTCGGCACTGTGCGGGGAGCTGCGCATCACGGCGCCGGATCTCTGGGGAGAAGTGGTGCTGACTCCGGTGCTGCTGCGCTTTCGCGCCGACCACCCGGAGGTGCGGATCATCGCCGACTTCAGCAATACCCCGGCCGACCTGCTGCGCGACAACCTGCACGTGGCGTTTCGCAGCACCGAGCTCGGCACCCAGCCCTACCTGGCGCGCCCCATCGCGGTGGACGATCTGGTGCTCTGCGCCAGCGCCGACTACCTGGACCGCCACCCGCCCCTCAGCACACCCCAAGATCTGCACCAGCACAGCCTCATCACCCGCAGCCAGGAGTACGGCCGCCACGAGCGCTGGCCCCTGCTTGCCCAGGGGCGCGAGATCCCTCTCGAGGTAGCGGGCGAGCTGGCCTTCAGCAGCAAGAAGGCGATTCACCAGGGGATGCGCCAGGGACTGGGGATAGCCCGCCTGCCGCGCTACCTGGTGGCGGCCGAGCTGGCCGAGGGGGTGGTGCGCGAAGTGCTGCCGGACTATCGCCCCAAGGGGGCCCATTTCTACGCCCTCTATACCCAGCGCCGGGCCGAGTCGGCCCTGGTCGGCCACTTCCTCGACTACGTCATCGAGGCGCTCACCCCTTCATGAGCAGATCACCAGGTGGTACTGCTTCTTGCCCCGGCGCAGCAGCAGGTAGCGGCCGAACAGCCGATCGTCGGCGGTGAGCGGCTCATCCCGGCGGATCGCACCGTTGACGCTGACGGCCCCCGCCGCCAGCAGCTCGCGGGCGATCCGCTTCGAGTTGGCCAGGCCGCACTCCACCAGCAGGGTCACCAGATCCGTTTCCCCCTTGATGGGGCTGCTTGGCATGCCATCTTGCGCCAGCTGGGCCAGATCGCTCTCCCCAAGGCGCGCTACCTCGCCACTGAACAACGATTCGCTGATGCGCTGCGCCGCCGCCAGCGCCCCCTTGCCGTGTACCAGTTCGGTCAGCTCGTCCGCCAGCACCTGCTGGGCCAGCTTGCGCCCCTGCCGCTTCGCATCCTCCGCCTCCAGCGTCTCAATCTCGGCCAGCGGCATAAAGCTGTAGTAGCGCAGGAAGCGGTAGACATCCTCGTCCGCGGTGCCGAGCCAGAACTGGTAGAAGGCGTAAGGGGAGGTGAGCGCCGGGTCGAGCCAGATAGCGCCCCCCTCGGTCTTGCCGAACTTGGTGCCATCGGCCTTGGTGATGAGCGGCAGCGTCATGCCATAGACCTGGGCCTGATGCAGCCGCCGTGTGAGATCCATGCCGCTGGTGATGTTGCCCCACTGGTCGTTGCCGCCGATCTGCAGGGTGCAGCCGAGGCGCTGGTTGAGCACGGCGAAGTCCTGGGATTGCAGCAGGGTGTAGGAGAACTCGGTGAACGAGATGCCCTGATCCGGACGGGCCAGGCGCTGGCGCACCGATTCGCGGGCCAGCATGGCGTTGACCGAGAAGTGCTTGCCGATGTCCCGCAGAAAATCGAGGGCGGACATCTGCCCCATCCAGTCGGCGTTGTTGACCAGCAGCGGCGCCGCCAGCCCGTCGCTCGCCGGCAACAGGGCGCTTATCTGGGCCGACAGGCTGGCGACCCAGCCCTGCACCGTTTCGGCGCTGTTGAGGGTGCGCTCGCTTGCCTTGAAGCTGGGATCGCCGATAAGGCCGGTGGCCCCGCCCACCAGGGCCACCGGGGTGTGGCCCGCCAGCTGGAAGCGGCGCAGCATCAGCAGTGGCACCAGGTGGCCGATGTGCAGGCTGCCAGCGGTGGGATCGAACCCGCAGTAGACGGTGCGAGGGGTGGCAAGATGGTCGGCCAGCGCCACCGGGTCGGAATTCTGGGCCACCAGGCCGCGCTGGGTCAGCTCATCGAGCAGGTGAGGATTTGTCATGGAGGGCTCCAACAGCAAGAGAAAGAGGGCCATCCTCGCCGTTTTGCGGTGCTGGCAGATATGTCCCCCAGGGGACAGTTTTGCCACTCCCGTGCTAGCATCCTGCCATCGTGGGGAAACCATTCCCTGACCCGGAGCCCATCGCCATGCCCCCGTCTCCTGCCACGGATACCCTGAGCCTGACCGCCGCCGTCGATGCCCTGCACGGCAGCGGCTTCCCGGCAGCCCTGGTTCGCCTCATCCAGCAACAGGTGGCATTCGACTGTGCCTTGCTGCTCGGGGTGGGGCTGCGCCCCGTCTACCTCTACGACAACCTGCATCATCAGCGGGCCCTATTGTTCGACCGCTACCTCACCCGCCACTTCAGTCAGGATCCCTTCATGCAGGCGCTGGAGCAGGGGCTGGGTGCCGGGGTCTGGACCCTGTCGCAGGTGTCGCGGGGGCGGCTCGACCCCGAGTATCGCCACCACTTCTATCAGGCCACCGGCTGGCAGGAGGAGGTGGGGCTGATCCTGCCGGTGCGCGGCGGCCTCACCCTGATGCTGTTTCTCGGCCGCCTCGACAAGCGCAGCTCCCTCAGCCGTGACGAGCTGGCCAGGCTGGAGGCACTGTTCCCGCTGGTGCATTCGCTGTGCCGCCAGCACTGGCGGGAGGAGGCCGCCCTGCTGGCCCAGAGCCCGGCGCTACCGGGTGGCACCGACCTCAAGGCGACCGTGGAGCAGGCCATCGCCAGCGTAGGGGGGGCAAGCCTCACCCGTCGCGAGCGCCAGGTGGCGGGATTGCTGTTGCAGGGGCTCGACACCGAGGCCATTGCCGGTGCGCTCGGCATCGGCAGCGGCACGGTGAAGAATCACCGCAAGCACCTCTACGCCAAGTTGAACCTGCATTCCCGGGCCGAGCTGTTCAGCTTCTTCCTCAATCACCTCATCACGGCGCCAGCCGGCGCGCCCCCATAACGACACCACCCCGCCGGGGCGGGGTGGTTCAAACCATGGGCAACGCCGTCAGATGCGGCCCTGATAACGCAGCGGGAAGCGCCCCTGCCCATCGGGCTGGCCGAGGAAGGGGAGCCCCTGTTTCATCTGGTCCGGCAGCTCGGGACCCGGTTTCAGGGTGCCCTGGAACAGGTACTGGCGATTGGCTTGCAACTCCAGCTTGCCCAGCACCTGCACCGCCTCCGAGCCCTGCTTGATCTCGGCCACCAGCCGGGAGTCGAGACAGGTGAGCGTGATCTCGGGATCCCCCAGGGCCAGCTTGCCCGCCGGGGTGTCCGCCTGTGCGTCATACCAGTGAAGATCCCCGTAAAGGTTGTCGCACCAGGGAGTGCCCTGGGCAAACTGATCGATCTTGAGCTGCAACTGACCCGTCGCCGTCAACGGGAAGGGGGGTCTCATCGGCACCCGCTCCAGCACCCAGAGGGCCGGCGCATTGAGGGTGATGTCGCGCCCGAAAGCAGCACCGTTCCAACCCAGGATCCCCTGCCCGTTGAGTCCGCTGCGCTCGCCAAAGCGCACCGACACCTCGGGCGCCAGCCGCAGCAGAGACCAGCCATCGAGATCCCAGCGCAACTGGGTGAGGGACTCGCTGGCATATTGCACCCGGGCGGCCTGACCGCTCCAGAGGGTGCCGCTCACCCCCTCCAACCGTACCAGATTGGGGGGCAGCGGCAGATGGCGCACCACCAGGGATGCAGGCAACTGGGCCAGCAGGAAACCGAGATAGGCCAGCAGGAAGAGACTGGCGATCACTATTTTTCGCTTCATTGGGAACGACTCAACTGCAAACGTCTGACCTTGACCAGCCCGGGGGCCAGCCCCTCGCGGGCCAGCTCGATGATCTGCACCTGGACGCCGTATTGATCCGAGAGGGTCGCAAGCCAGATCAGCAGATCATCGAACGGCACAGTGTCTATCCATACCTGCAGCTCCTGACCCTGGGGCTGCAAGCGGGCAATCTTGATCTTCTGGTTGAAGGCGGTGCGGTTCACCACGCCGTCCAGGGTACCGCCGGTATCGATCTGGCGCCCCTGTCCCCCCTGCATCGCCAGCACCTCCTGTCCCTTCTCCTTGAGCCAGGCCAGGGTCTGCTGCTGGTTCACCACCTGCCGCTCGCGCTCGGCAATGCGATTTGCCACCGGCTGCCAGATCGCCCAGTAGAAGAACCCGATGAGCAGCACGCAGCCCCCCACCGCCACCAGCCGCTGCTCGCGGGCACTGATGCCGCGCCACCAGCTCTGCAGTTTGTCCATCATGACGACCTCCCCTTGAGCACCAGCGCCCCTTCGACCTTTCCTTCGGTGCTTCGCACCTCACCCTGCTGCACCTCGAAGCGCTTGCCCGCCAGCTCGCGGAAACGTTCGATCTCGGTGAAGCCGGGGGCCGTCACCTGCAACCTCAGCTCGCCCCGGGCAGCATCGAAGCGCAGCACTTCGGGCTTGAGGCCGGGCACCTCGGCAAACACCGGAGCCAGCTCGGTCAGGAGCAACAGGACGCCATCCTGGGGAGCCTGCCCCAACTGCTGGAGGTGCTGGGTCATCTGGCTGCGCACGTTGACGATACGCGTCTCCCCCGGGAAGATCCGGGTGTAGACCTGCCGGATCTCCGCCTTGAGGGCCTTGTCCTGTTCCGTCAGCTGGTGCAGATGCACACCGCGCTGCACCAGGGCCACCAGCAACAATACGCCTGCCAGCACCGCCACCTTGCGCCACTGCAACCAGTAGCGGGCGTATTCGGTCTGGGGACGATAGGGCCCCTGCAGCAGGTTGGCCTGGCAGGTCAGCGCCCCTTTCGCCAGCAACAGCATGGGCAGTTCCGGGTCAGCCCCCTGCCAGTTGCCCGCCGCCATGGCGGGGATGGGAGTATGGCAGTGCAGGGTGACGGGTTCGGTCTGCGCTGCCAGCAGCATGGCCAGCAGGGATTCCTCCGCCACTATGCCCTGACGGGGGCCCTGGCGGACCAGCCACTCCTCCCCCAGCTGCAGGGCTGACCAGCCATCGGCGACGAGCGGCAGTGCCAGCACGTCGGGCAGCAGGTGCAGGGTCTTGAGCCCTGCCTGCTCCAGCCAGCCGAGCCAGGAGTGCATCTTCCCCTTGTCCACCGCCATCAGATCCACCTCGCGGCCCTGATGGCCGAGCACCACCAGGTGCAGATCGTCCACGTCTGAGGCGATCTGCTCCTCCAGCAGATAGGGCAGGGCCGCCGCACTCTGGCGGCTGTATTTGCCCGGCAGATTGACCCGCCGGAAGATAAGATCGCTGCCGGGCACCAGGGTCACCACGGGGCGACCACCGGCACGCTCCTGCAGCTCGCCGAGGGCGTGCGCCGAGGCCAGGATGCCGGAGGCGATGATCTCCTGCTCCTGCGCCGACCAGACCAGCCAGTGCACTGGCTGCTGCGCATTGGTCCCCAGACGGATGACCAGACTCTCGCTCACTAATGTCTCTCCTGCCATGCCCGCTCCTCCCTCAGGGGGGCGGGCGCACAGCCATGGGTTGCAGTCCAATCGGGGGATGCGCAGGGCAGCTGAAACCGCCCCACGCCCCCTTGTTATTCGGCGCCGCCGCTCAGGCGACGCAGCATCACCAGCTTGTTGTCCTTGCCACGCTGGAAGACGGTCTCAAGCCTGGCGCGGGTCTCCCCCACCTCCGCCAGCAGGCGGGCCTCGAAGAAGCTGCTCTTGATGTCCAGGGCGCCATCCAGCCCGGTGATGGCACCCGGCTGAACCTGCAACTGCTCCGTCATCTCCTGCTTGTTCTTCCACCCCTTCTTGGGGCGGCTGGTCAGCACCCGCTTGGCATCGTCCAGCCCGATCTTCCCCTGGTAGAGCCCCACCAGCAGGGCCGCCTGCTCCGGCCGGATGGTGTTGATGTTCACCACCAGCTTGTCATTGGGCAGGGAGCACACATAGGGGGCCAACCGGGCGTACAGGCTGGCGCTCACCCCGCGCACCGCCCGCAATTCGTCGGTGCCCAGCATCCGCTGGTTAGCCACCAGGTAGGGGGGATTGAGTCCCTCGTAGTAGGCATCCTCGGCCCCGTTGCTCGAGACCAGCTGGGTATCCTTGTCGGTCCAGTCGCGGATGGCGTCCGTCAGCTGTACCGCTTCGTAATCATCCACCTCGAGCTGGGCGAGCAGAGCCCGGAACACCTTGAACTGGTAAGGCTGGGCATCGAGATCGTCGCCGTTCTCCCCCTCCTTGAGGGGCACGCTCAGGCTGTTGAGGTTGAAGCAGGATTGCAGATCCCGCACCCGGCCCGAGAGGGTGCCATCCTCCACCGGGAAGACCCCGTCCTCCCGCGCCCAGTTCTGTCCCAGACTCACCCGATCCGGGTCGTCCTTGAAGTCCTGGTTCAGCACCTTGATCACCAGGGCCTCCGCCGACATGGCATACCACCAGGCCTGCTTGCCCAGGGTGAGGTTGGCGGTGCGGCGCAGCTCCAGTTGCAGGCGGCCACTCATGTTGCTGGCGACGATCACCATCACCGCGAGGATGAGCAACACCACCAGCAGGGCCATGCCCCCCTGGCGGCCCAGTGTAGTGCGGGATCGGCCCCGGCCGCGCTTAATTACCATTGTCCGCTCGCTGGCCACCAGCACCGATCAGGAACTGGCGACGTCGAATAGTGCCGTCATCCTCCGTGACGGACAGGGGAAAACGACGATCAGTTACCATTCTCTGCCCTCTGGCCACCAGCACCGATCAGGAACTGGCGGCGTCGAATAGTGCCGTCATCCTCCGTGATAGACAGGGGAAAACGACGATCAGTTACCATTCTCTGCCCTCTGACCACCGGCTCCGATCAGGAACTGGCGGCGGATGGTGCCGTAGTCTTCAAGCTCCAGCTCCACCGCCAGCCCGTAGGGCAGCAGGTCGCGCTGGGTCCACTCCTCCTTCCACTGTCCCTTGTCGTAGAAATAGAGGCGCAGCGCCGTCACGCCGGTCAGCACGGGCTGAATGCGCGGCTCGGTGCCAATGGCCGGATCCGGATAGAGGTAGCTCAACCGCTCCAGGGTCTGCCCCTTGAGACGCCAACCCACTCGTTGCAGGCCGGAGCGCGGCAGTATGCCGTCCGGATTGAGCCAGCCGCCGCGAATGAAGGCCATGCCCCAGTCGTCGCTCTGCTGGCCGAAGCGGGACGCCGCCAGCAGCACCTTGTTGTTCTCGCCGTCGATGCGACCGCTGCGCGGCACCATCTGGGTAATGTCCCGCTCCAGCAGGCTGAAGGCGAGCTGCAGTTCCGAGAGGCGGGCCTCCTTGCGCTTGGCCACCTCGTCGCTGGTCAGCACCCCTTGCAGCACCTGATAGGCCCCCAGGCTCAGGGTGGCGAAGATGGCGATGGCCACCAGCATCTCAAGCAGGGTAAAGCCGCGGTGGTGCGATGGGCGGGTGTTGCTCTGGATCATCGGCTGACACCGGCTCCGGATCATGGACGCACGTTGATGAATGTTCATCGGCTGAGATAGGTCCGGATCATGGCCACCGGGCTGTCGGCCTTGGGCGCGGTGCGCACTTCCATGTCCAGCGCCCTGAAGTTGCTGTCCGCCGTGGCGACGCCGCGATAGCGCCAGTACCAGGTCTGCCCGGCCATCTCCTCGTCCCCTTCCACCCAGCTGTCTCCCGGCCACTTGCCTTCGAGCTTCTGCTGCACCAGCTGATTCTCCACCACCCAGGTCGCCAGGGTCTTCTGCTCCAGATAATTGAGGCCGGCCAGGTGTTCGCTCGCGGTCTTCATCACCGCCAGCCCGGCGATGGCAAACACAGCCAGGGCCACCATCACCTCCAGCAGCGTCATGCCGCGCACCCGGGCGTGTCCGCCCGACAGAGCGGTGCGACGCGCTAGAACGCCCCCTGCGGGCCTGGCGCTCCTCACTCTTCTTCCTCTTCATCCTGCAGCAGGGAGAGACGACCGAACTCGTCCCCCCTGACGGTGCGCAGGTAGTGCAGATCCTCGTCCTGCTGGCTCAGGGTCAGCACGAAGGGAGAGAGCTCTCCCCCCGGAAAGACCAGGATCTGGGGTGTCCGCTCGCGCTCGTCCCGACCCCGCTCCTGGCGTTCATCCGACGCAGTACGCCAGTTGAAACCTTCCAGCTCCACCGCCAGGGTCATCCCCTCCGGCAACGTCACCGGCCCCAGCAGCCTGTCACCGGTCAGGGCGCGCCACTTGCGATCCTTGGGATCCCGGGACATAAACTGCCAGCCGTTCTCCTCGACCCGCAGCCCCAGCAGCCTGCCATCCATGACCGAATACTCCTGGGCCTGCTGCAGGGTCGCCATGAAGCGGCGCGCCTGCTTGTCCAGCTCCCGATCCCCCCTGGCGCCCCCCATGCTGAGGGTGACGGCGGTCGCCACCAGTCCCATCAACATGGCGACCAGCAACACTTCCAGCAGGGTAAAACCGGCCTGGTGACGGGCCGAAGAGGCCATCTTCATTCAGGCAGCCCCGGGGTGGCCCGGTGAGCACGACGCGGCGGAATCACTTATTGGAAGTCCTTCAGGTTCCAGTTGCCGATGTCGTCATCGGTCCCGGCTTCGCCGTCCATCCCCATGGAGAAGATGTCGATCTTGCCGAACTGGCCCGGGCTCAGCAGCTGGTACTGGTTGCCCCAGGGATCCTGCGGCAGGCGCTTGATGTAGCCCCCTTCACGGTAGCTGCGCGGCTCAGGGGATGCGGTCGGCTTGTTGACCAGGGCGTCCAGCCCCTGCTCGGTGGTCGGGTAGCGGTTGTTGTCCAGCTTGTACATGTCGAGGGCGTTTTCCAGCGCCACTATGTCGGAGACCGCTTTTTGCTGATCCGCCTTCTCCTTGTTGCCCATCAGGTTGGGCACCACCAGGCTGGCCAGGATCCCCAGGATCACGATGACCACCATCACTTCCAGCAGGGTAAAACCCGATTGACGACGCTTTTGCATGACTGACTCCCTAACGAAATGAGATGGCATGAGCCATCAACGATTAACTGTTAAACCACAATCGTTCGATTGAATGTGCAGGTTCGAATGGCGAAGCCTATTCGGGCACCCGACCCTCACAGATTCACCATGTTGTTGAGCTCGAGCGAGTTGACCGCGGGATCGACCGATGTCACACGCACGCCAGCCTCACAGATTCACCATGTTGTTGAGCTCCAGGATCGGCTGCAGGATCGACATCACGATAAACAGCACCACCCCGGCCATGGAGACCACCAGCATGGGCTCGAACACCCCGAGGGCGATGTTCACCTGGGTTTCGAACTCCCTGTCCTGGTTGTCCGCCGCCCGCTCCAGCATGCTGTCGAGCTCGCCGCTCTGCTCGCCCGAGGCGATCATGTGCAGCATCATGGGCGGAAAAATTCTGGTTTCATCCAGCGACTTGCGCAGGCTGGTCCCCTCCCGCACCCGTTCGGTGGCCTCACCGATGCGCATGCGGGCATAGTCGTTGGAGAGCACTTCGCCGGCGATCTTCATTCCCTCCAGCAGGGGCACGGCGCTGGCGTTGAGGATGCTCAGGGTGCGGGCAAAGCGGGCGGTGTTGAGACCGCGGCTGACCCGACCGATCACTGGCAGGCGCAGTATCACCTGGTGCCAGCGACGGCGGCGCTTGTCGTCGGTCAGCCACCAGCGCCAGATCAGGCCGCCAATGCCAAGGAGCAGCAGGAACCAGAGGCCGTAGTGCTGCAACAGCTCGCTGGTGCCGATGAGGAAACGGGTGGTGCCCGGCAGTTGCTGGCCCATGTGTTCGAACTGGGCCACCACCTTGGGCACCACGGCGGTGAGCAGTATGGAGATGACCCCCACCGCCACCAGGGTGAGGACGATGGGATAGATCATCGCCTGCAGCAGCTTGGTGCGCATGTGCTGGCGCTGCTCGGTGTAATCGGCGAGACGGTTGAGCACCTTCTCTAGGTGACCGGACTTCTCGCCGGCCGCCACCATGGAGCGGAACAGCTGGTCGAACACATGGGGGAAGGCCCCCAGCGAATCGGCCAGGGAATACCCCTCCACCACCTTGCTGCGCACCGTCGCCACCAGGCTGCGCAGGTGGGCCTTCTCGCACTGCTCGGCGACCGCCTTGAGGGCCTCTTCGATGGTGAGACCGGCCCCCACCAGGGTCGCCAGCTGGCGGGTGATGAGGGCCAGTTCTGCGGTGGAGGCGCCACGGCGAAACAGCACGAAGCGGTTCGCCTCCCGCTTGGCCTTCTCGGTGGTCTCGTTCACCTCGAGGGGGGTCAGCCCCTGCTCGCGCAGCAACTGGCGCACCTGGCGGGCGGAATCCCCTTCCAGCACGCCGCTCTTGTTGCGCCCCTTGCCGTCGAGGGCCTTGTATTCAAATGCCGCCATCTCAGTCTTCCCGGGTCACGCGCAGCACCTCTTCGAGGCTGGTCTGCCCCTTGAGCACCTTGTCGATGCCGTCGCGGCGGATGCTGGGGGTATGACCCCGGATCAGCCGCTCGATGGCGAGCTCGCCGCTGGCGCTGTGGATCGCCTCGCGCACCGCCTCGTCCACCACCACCAGCTCGTGGATGCCGGTCCGGCCGCGATAGCCGGTATGGTTGCACTGCTCGCAGCCCACCGGACGCCAGATCTGCTGATCCGGCGCAAGCTCGATGCCCATGGCAACACGCTCCTGCTCGGTGACAGGGTGCGGTGCGCGGCAATCCGGGCAGAGAGTACGCACCAGCCGCTGGGCCAGTACCGCCAGGAGCGACGAGGAGAGCAGGAAGGGCTCGATCCCCATGTCCCGCATCCGGGTGATGGCGCCGATGGCGGTGTTGGTGTGCAGGGTCGACATCACCAGGTGACCGGTGAGGGATGCCTGCACCGCGATCTGGGCGGTCTCGAGGTCACGGATTTCCCCCACCATCACCACGTCCGGGTCTTGGCGCAGAATGGCGCGCAGGCCCCGGGCGAAGGTCATGTCCACCTTGCTGTTGACCTGGGTCTGGCCCACCCCTTCGAGGTCATATTCGATGGGGTCTTCGACGGTCAGGATGTTGCGATCCCGGGAGTTGATCTCCGAGAGGGCCGCATAGAGGGTGGTGGACTTGCCCGAACCGGTCGGGCTCGTCACCAGGATGATGCCGTGAGGCTTGCGAATGAGTTCGCTGATGATGTTGCGGTTGGCCAGCGTCATGCCGAGCTGCTTGAGCTCGAGGCGCACGTTGTTCTTGTCGAGCAGTCGCAATACCACCCGTTCACCGTAGCTGGACGGCATGGTGGAGACCCGCACGTCCACCGCCCGGCCGCCGATGCGCAGTGAGATGCGGCCATCCTGGGGCACCCGCTTCTCGGCGATGTCCATGCGCGACATCACCTTGATGCGCGACACCAGCAGGGAGGCGAGTTTGCGATGGGGGCGCAGGATCTCCCGCAGCACCCCATCGATGCGAAAACGGATCACCAGGGCCCGCTCGAAGGTCTCGATGTGGATGTCGGACGCCTCTTCTTTTATCGCCTCGCTCAACATGGCATTGATGAGGCGAATGATGGGGGCGTCGTCGTCGGCATCCAGCAGATCCTCGCTCTGGGGCAGCTCTTCGGCCAGGGCAAAGAAGTCCATCTCGTTGCCGAGATCCTCCATCAGCTGACGCGCCTCGGAGGAGTCACGCTGATAGTGGGCCATCAGGAGCGTCTCGAACTCGTCGTTGCCAAGCTGCTCCACCGCGAAGGCACAGCCCGCCACCCGTCGCACCTCCAGCAGGGTCTGGGGGGAGATCCCCTGACGACAGAGCAGCACCGGGGCACCCTGGCGCTCGGTCAGGATGGCCCCGAAGTTGCGGGCAAACGCGAACGGCAGTTCCGGCAGGGGAGCCGGCAGCTCGCTGCCATCGAGCTGGTAGGCGGCCATCAGGGCTTGCTCTGCACGAAGGGCTGCTCCTGCACCTGGGCGCGCACGCCGGTGGCGGTCGCCTGCTGCTGGGCCTGCATTCTCTGGATCTGCTGCTGCACCTCGGGGGACATCATCACGTCCTGGCCATAGGCGGGCAGCACCTGGCGAGCCGGCGAGGTGGCATAGCCCTCTTCCGCAGCCCGGCTCAGCTGTTCGGCCCTGAACAGGGTGTACTTGTTGCTGGAGACCCCGGAGTAGACATTGGCGTCACGCAATATGGTCGGGCGGATGAAGACCATCAGGTTGCGCTTGGCGGTGGAGGTCTTGGAGGAACGGAACAGGTAGCCCAGCACCGGAATGTCCCCGAGCAGGGGCACCTTGGAGATCTGCTCCTGGGTCTGTTCGTCCATCAGGCCGCCCAGCACCACTGTCTCGCCGCTCTTGACCAGCACGGCGTTCTTCACGGTGCGGGTATCGAAGGTGGGGCCCAGGTTGGCGGTCCCGGTCGCCTGCTTCTGTGCCACGCTGGAGACCTCCTGCTCGATGTTGAGCAGCACGGAATCTCCTTCGTTGATCTGGGGCGTCACCACCAGCTTGGTCCCCACCGTCTTGCGCTCTATGGTGTTGAACACCTGATCGCTGGTGGTGGAGCTCTGGGAGCCGCTCTGCACCGGCACTTCCTGACCGACGTTGAAGGAGGCCTCCTTGTTGTCCATGGTGACGATGCTCGGGGTGGAGAGGATGTCGTTCTTGCTGTTGGTGGAGAGCGCCGTCACCAGCGCCGCCCAGTCCCCGTGATAGAAGCCTGCCGCCATGCCGCTGAAGCTGCCCGCCAGGGATGACAGGCCGTCGGTGTTGCCGTTGTCTTTGTAATCCTTGGCGGCGATGGCCAGGGAGCCGATGGGCAGACCGGTGTCGGTGAACTGGGTGCCGCCGCCATTGGTGTTGGCCCACTGCACCCCGAGGTTCATGCCGTCACCATCCGATATCTCGACGATGATGGCCTCCACCAGCACCTGGGCACGACGAATGTCGAGCTTGGCGATGACCTGCTCCAGCTCGGCCATCACGTCCGGCTGGGCGGTGATCACCAGGGCATTGGTGGTCTCGTCGGCGGAGATGGCGAGCTGGCCGCCGCCGATGCTGGCGCCGCCCGTGGCCGTGGCAGCCGCCCCGCCCTTCTTGTCGGCGGCGATGCTGGAGCTGACCCCCTTGAGGACGTCCACCAGATCCTTGGCCTTGCCATATTTCAGGTAGAAGACCCGGGTGTTGCCCTGGCTCTGCAGATCCCGGTCGAGCTGGCGCACCATCTGGATGATGCGGGCACGGGCCTTGGGCTCGCCGCTGATGACCACGGAGTTGGTGCGCTCGTCGGCCACCACCTTGGGGGAAAGCAGCAGCGAGGCGTTGGCCCCCTGATTGCTGCCATCCTTGTTGAGGTTGGTCACCAGCCGCACCATCTCGCCGGCGGAGGCGAACTTGAGCTTGATGACGTCCATGTCCTGATCCCCCGCCTTGTCCACCCGGCGAACCACCTCCACCAGGCGGTTGACCACGGCGGCGCGGCCGGTGATGAGCAGCACGTTGGAGGGCTCGTAGTGGACCACGTTGCCGCCGCCGGCGTTGTCGTTGAGCTGACGCAGCAGGGGGGCCAGTTCACGGACCGAGACATTGCGCACCGGCACGACCCGGGTCACCATCTCGTCACCCACGCCGGGGTTGGTGTCATCCACCACGGGGATGGCCGAGGTCTTGGCATCCTTGGAGCGCACCACCTTGAGCACGCCGTTGTTCATGGGCACCACGGCAAAGCCGTAAACGTCGAGCACGCTCAGGAAGAACTGGTAGTACTGATCCTCGTTGAGCAGGTCATAGCTGCGCACGTTGATCTTGCCGCGTACCGATGGCTCTATGATGATGGTTTTGTTCAGGTTCTTGCCGACCGTGTTGATGAACTCCTCGATGTCGGCGTTCTTGAAACTGGCGGAATACTCGGTGGCCCAGGCAGAACCGGCCATCATCAAGGCTGCCGCCATGGTGGCCAGACGCCAGCCCTTCCCTTTATTTGTCATTCTTGGTGCTACTCCAATTCATTATTCTGACAAGCCGACATAGACGTCATAGAGCTGTCCTTGCCGCTCGACGGTGACGGTCATTTCCGTGGCGCCCGCCACCTGCTGCATCGCCTGCATGGCCTGGGCGTTGTCACGCAGATCCAGGCCGTTGATGCTGACCGCCAGATCGTTGGCGACCAGTCCGAGTTGATTGAACAGTTCCGGATTGCGACCCGGGTTGAGGCGATAGCCGGTCATGCGACCGTCCACCCGGACCGGAGAAATATTGAGGTAATCGGTGATCTTGCCCGGGTTGCCCAGCAGTTCGCTGCGCACGGAGGAGAGCCCCTCCTGGCGGGCCGGTTTGGGCAGGGGCTTGCCATACTCCTCCCCGTCCAGCATCAGGGTCTCGTCACGGCCGTCCCGGGCGATGATGACCCGATCGGCAAACACCTGGCGTATCCTGGCCTGGGTACCGTCGATGTAGTCCCCGATGCCGTAAGAGTTCTGTGTCCCGTTGTGGGCGATGATGGCGATGGACTTGGCGGGATCCGAGCTTGCCAGCACCCCGTTGAGCTGGGCGTTGAGCTGGGTTTTCGGGGCATCCGCCGCCACCGTCTCTGCCGCCTTGTCCGCCTGGGGTTGCAGCGCCTTGCCAAAGAGAGAGAGGCGGCTGAGGTTGCCAAGATCGAGGCGATCGCCGCCACTCCCCTGCGCCGAGGTGACCGAGGGTTGCCAGAGGGTCAGGGGTGCGGGCTGGGCCAGTTCGTACAGGCGCCAGGTGAGCACGGCACACTGCTGGGCCAGCAACAGCAGCAGAAGCCAGAACAGGGGCTGGCTGAAACGGGAGAGTGGCATGGCCTTGCAGCGAGCCAGAAGGGAAATCAACAAATCATCCCTGAACGGTAGCGTCATCTTTCTCAAAATTGTCTGGCATCCAAGTCGGTTGGCTATTGTGTACGGCAATGGACCCAGAGACAACCGACCGGATGGGACCAAGGGGTGAAAATTCAGTTTCCGTCACACCCGGATGCCCCCTGTTTCTATCCCGGGGCCCGCCTCTGGTATAATCAGGCACCTTTTCAGCCATCCCGGAGCCGATCCATGTCGAATCCAGCACAAAGCAGCACTCAGGTCCGTCTCGACAAGTGGCTGTGGGCCGCCCGCTTTTACAAGACCCGCAGTCTGGCGCGGGATCAGATCGACGGCGGCAAGGTGCACTACAACGGCCAGCGCACCAAGCCGGGCAAGGCGGTCGAGGTCGGCGCCCTGGTGCGATTCTGGCAAGGCCAGGACGAGCGGGAGGTGCGGGTGCTCGAGGTGAGCGAGCAGCGCAAATCCGCCCCGCTGGCCCAGCAACTCTATGAAGAGACAGAGGCCAGCCTGAAGAAACGGGCCGAAAACAGCGAAGCCCGCCGCTTCAACAGCCAGTTTGCCCCAAGCCCGGAGCGCCGACCTGACAAGCAGGAGCGACGCCAGCTTATCCGGGTCAAGCAATCCTAATCCGCGTCTGTGGCCCCTTTATGACGACAGGTGGAGGAATTAGTTCCTAACCACCTGTTTAACAATGTGTTTATTTTTCCCCAAGAACATCCTAGGAAACCATGATGAGTAACCAAGACCTCCTGTATCGCTATCTGTTCGAAGAGTACGAAGTGCGTGGGGAGCTGGTCCAGCTGGATCGTACCTACCGCCACATCATCGACGCCCAGAACTACCCGGTACAGGTGCAGCACCTGCTGGGCGAGCTGCTGGTTGCCACCAGCCTGCTGACCGCCACCCTCAAGTTTGAAGGCTCCATCACGGTGCAGCTGCAGGGGGACGGTCCGGTACGTCTGGCCGTCATCAACGGCGACAACAACCAGCAATTGCGCGGCGTGGCACGCTATGAAGGGGAATTGCCGACGGACGGCAAGCTGCAAAGCCTGATCGGCAACGGCCATCTGGTCATCACCATCACCCCGGATCAAGGAGAGCGCTATCAGGGCATCATCGCCCTGGAGGCCGACACCCTGGCGGCCTGCCTGGAGCACTACTTCGCCCAGTCCGAACAACTGGCCACCCGCCTCTGGATCCGCACCGGCCACCACGAGGGCGAGCCCCGTGCGGCGGGCATCCTGCTGCAGGAGCTGCCGGCCCAGAGCGAGGATCACAGCGAAGATTTCGACCACCTGGTCCAGCTCACCACCACCATCAAGGACGAAGAGCTGTTCGGTCTGGACGCGGAAGAGATCCTCTACCGCCTCTACCACCAGGACAAGGTACGGGTGTTCGATCCCCAGGCCATCGAGTTCCGCTGCACCTGCTCCCGCGCCCGTTGCGAAGGGGCCTTGCTGCAGATAGACAAGGAGGAAGCGGTATCCATGGTGCAGGAGCTCGGCAAGATCGACATGCACTGCGATTACTGCGGCGCCCACTACGAATTCGACGGGATAGACATCGAAACCCTGTTCAGCAGGGCTCCCGGTAATGATGCAAACCAGTTACACTAATCAAAGGCGGGCAAAACCCGCCTTTAACTTAAATAACAAAAAAATACCCTATTTTATAAAGTTTGATGGCGATCGCTAAAAACTACCACCTAGGTGGTAGCATGAACGTCAGATAGAACCCTACACACCTCTGAACCCAGGAGAATACAATGACAATCGTGGTAGAACCCACCCTGGCCCAACAACTGAAGCTGGACCAATACGGTATCAAAAACAGCCAGGAAATCGTTCGCAACCCCTCCTATGAGCAGCTTTTCGCTGAAGAGACCCGCTCAGACCTTGAGGGCTTCGAACGTGGCGTCGTCACCGAGCTTGGCGCCGTCAACGTCAACACCGGCATCTTCACCGGCCGCTCCCCTAAAGATAAATATATCGTCAAAGATGCCACTACCCAGGATACTGTGTGGTGGTCTGACCAGGGTAAAAACGATAACAAGGCGATTACCCCGGAAGTGTGGTCACATCTGAAAGGGCTGGTCACCAAACAGCTCTCCGGCAAGCGTCTGTTCGTGGTGGACGGCTTCTGCGGCGCCAACCCGGACACCCGCCTGGCGGTGCGCATCATCACCGAGGTGGCCTGGCAGGCGCACTTCGTGAAGAACATGTTCATCCGCCCGAGCGAAGAGGAGCTGAAGGCCTTCAAACCGGACTTCGTGGTGATGAACGGTGCCAAGTGCACCAACCCGAACTGGAAGGAGCAGGGTCTCAACTCCGAGAACTTCGTCGCCTTCAACATGACCGAGAAGATGCAACTCATCGGCGGCACCTGGTACGGTGGCGAGATGAAGAAGGGCATGTTCTCCATGATGAACTACTTCCTGCCCCTGCGCGGCATCGCCTCCATGCACTGCTCCGCCAACGTGGGCAAGGATGGGGACGTGGCCATCTTCTTCGGCCTCTCCGGCACCGGCAAGACCACCCTCTCCACCGATCCCAAGCGTCAGCTGATCGGCGATGACGAGCACGGCTGGGATGATCACGGCGTGTTCAACTTCGAAGGGGGCTGCTACGCCAAGACCATCAAGCTCTCCGAAGAGGCCGAGCCGGACATCTACCACGCCATCCGCCGCGATGCGCTGCTGGAGAACGTGACCGTGGCCGCCGATGGCACCATCGACTTCGACGACGGTTCCCGCACCGAGAATACCCGGGTCTCCTACCCCATCTATCACATCGACAACATCGTCAAGCCGGTCTCCAAGGCGGGTCACGCCACCAAGGTGATCTTCCTGACCGCAGACGCCTTCGGTGTGCTGCCCCCGGTCGCCAAGCTGACCAAGGAGCAGACCAAGTACCACTTCCTGTCCGGCTTTACCGCCAAGCTGGCCGGTACCGAGCGCGGCATCACAGAGCCGACCCCGACCTTCTCCTCCTGCTTCGGCGCGGCTTTCCTCAGCCTGCACCCGACCAAGTACGGCCAGGAGCTGGTGAAACGGATGGAAGCGGCAGGGGCTGAAGCCTATCTGGTCAACACCGGCTGGAACGGCACAGGCAAGCGGATCTCCATCAAGGATACCCGTGGCATCATCGACGCCATCCTGGATGGTTCCATCGAGAAGGCGCCGACCAAGGTACTGCCTGTGTTCAATCTGGAAGTGCCGACCGAGCTGCCGGGCGTCAACCCCGCCATCCTGGACCCGCGAGACACTTATGCCGACCAGGCCGAGTGGGATGCCAAGGCGGCCGATCTGGCCGGGCGTTTCATCAAGAACTTCGAGCGCTTCACCGACAACGACGAAGGCAAACGCCTGGTCGCGGCGGGCCCGCAGTTGTAAGAAACGCGCCTCGCGTCTCGCAATCCCGTACCGGTCAGCCCTGCTGGCCGGTATTTTTTTGGCCGATGCGCGGCATATGGCTCCCGCCAAGCCTTGCCTTGACGGCCCTTGCGCGTTAGATTCAGCCAAACTTTATACAATATACAATTTTGCAACCTGCCCGTGACCCCAGCATGACCCCACCTTACAAGACCCGAACCCAGATGGTGATGGAGAACCTCCGCGGCCGGATATTGCGTGGCGAGTTTGCAGCGGGCGCCCCCCTGCGCCAGGACGCCATCGCCAAGGAGCTGGCGGTGAGCCGCATCCCGGTGCGGGAAGCCCTGATGCAACTGGAAGCCCAGGGGCTGGTGAAGTTCGAGGCCCATCGCGGCGCCGTGGTGACCATGCTGGATGCCTCGGCCATCGAGGAGCTCTTTTATTTGCGGGCACTGCTCGAAGCCGATACCCTGTTCCACGCCGTCGACCTGATGACGGAGGAGACCTTCGCCCAGGCGCAAGCCATCCTCGCCCAGTTTGATCTGGCGCTGGAGTCTGGCACCCAGATCGAACACTGGGCCGAGTTGAATCACCGCTTTCACGCCACCCTCTACCAGGCAGCCAATCGCCCCCAGGCACTGGAACTGATCGCCCAGATCAATCTGAGCTGCGACCGCTATGTGCGTTTCGAACTGCTGTTCGCCCAGGGCGGCGTGGACAAGGCCGAGCGGGAGCACGCCCGACTCCTTGAACTGTGCCGCGCCCGGCGCAAGCACGAAGCAGTGGTACTGCTCAAGCAACACATCGAGGCGGCAGGCCAATCGATCAGACAGATCCTGGCAAGCGGCCACCATCAATGAACACTCACATCACCACAAGCTGGCAATAACGACATGAACCATTTCGAGATTATTGAAACCCGCGTCGCCCAGGTCAGGGCCACACTGGCCACGCTGGAGCTGGACGCCTTCATCGTTCCCCACGACGACGAGCATCTGGGGGAGTACATTCCCGCCTATGCCGAGCGGCTGGACTGGATCACGGGTTTCAACGGCTCCGCCGGGCTCGCCATCATCATGGCGCATCGGGCGGCCCTGTTCATCGACGGTCGTTATACAGTGCAGGCGCGCATGCAGGCGCCGGCCGAGCTGTTCGAGTTTCTCCACCTCAATGAAGACCCCCACGTACAGTGGCTGGCGGAGCAGTTGCCCTCAGGCTCCCGGGTCGGTTTCGATGCCCGCCTGCACAGCCTGGCCTGGTATCAGAACGCCAACGCCGTGCTGACCGAGCGCGGCATCGAGCTGGTGCGCATCGACGAGAACCCCATCGATCTGCACTGGAGCGATCGTCCCGCTCCGACCAAGAGCCCTGTCATCCTCTACAGCGAGGAGCTGGCGGGCCAGTCCAGCCAGGCCAAGCGCGAAATGCTGGCCAGCGATCTGCGCAAGCGCGGGCTGGATGCGGTGCTGCTGACCCAGGCCGAGCCCATCAACTGGCTGCTCAACCTGCGTGGTCGCGACGTGGAACGCCTGCCGGTGGTGCTGGGCTTTGCGGTGCTCTACGCCAACACCACCATGGATTTCTTCGTCGATACCGACAAGATCGACTGCTTCGCCTTCAGCCAGCACGTGGGGCAGGATGTCTCCGTCTACCCCATCGACAAGCTGGGTGACGTGTTGCAGCGCATCGGCGAAGATCAGCAGAAGGTGCTGGCCGACCCCAACACCGCCAACGCCTGGACCCAGCTCGTGATGGAAGAGGCTGGCGCCATTCTGGTGGCCGGCCAGGATCCCACCATGCTGCCCAAGGCGTGCAAGAACCCCGTGGAGCTGGGCGGCATGCGTGCCGCCCACCTGCGCGACGGCGTTGCCGTCACCCGCTTCCTGGCCTGGCTGGATCGCCTGATCGCCAGCGGCGAGTTCGACGGTGTGGACGAAGGCACCCTGGCCGACCAGCTGGAAGCCTTCCGCCACGAGCAGGAGCACTATGTGGAGCCGAGCTTCGACACCATCTCGGCACTCGGCCCCAACGCCGCCATGTGCCACTACCGCCACACCAACGGTACCCCGCGGGCCTTCGGCCAGGACAGCATCTATCTGGTTGACTCCGGCGCCCAGTACCTGGACGGCACCACCGACATCACCCGCACCGTCAAGGTGGGTGAGGTGACCGACGAGCACAGGGCCATGTTTACCCGGGTGCTGCAGGGTCATATTGCCCTGGATCAGGCCCGCTTCCCCCGCGGTACAGCCGGCATCCAGCTCGACGTGCTGGCCCGTATGCCCCTGTGGCAAGCCGGTTACAACTACGACCATGGCACCGGCCACGGGGTCGGCCACTTCCTCAGCGTGCACGAAGGCCCGCAGCGCATCGCCCCCAAGGGCAGCCTGGTGGCCCTGCAGCCGGGCATGGTGCTCTCCAACGAGCCGGGCTACTACCGGGAAGATGCCTTCGGCATCCGCTGTGAAAACCTGGTGGTGGTGACCGAACAGGAGGCCCGTGGCGAGCTGCCGATGCTGGGCTTCGAGCGACTGACCTATGTGCCGTTCGACATCCGCCTCATCGATCGCAGCCTGCTGAGTCCGGCGGAGTTCCGCTGGATCAACGAATACCATGCGGAGGTCTACCGCCGTCTGAGCCCGCTGCTGGAGGGCGAGGATCTCGCCTGGCTGGAGCAGGCAACCAGCCTCCTCTGATGACACAGGGCCTGCGGGCCCTGTTTCTTTATCTGCGGCATGCCACAAATGCCCCCCTTGCATCGACTCCCCGCCCCTTCTACCCTGTGCCTCCTTTTTGGCTGCCCCGCAGCAGAGACCCGATGAGAGGAGCCCCGATGCACTCGTCCCCCGTATTGCGCCTTGCCACCCACACCGACATGCACGCCATCTGGCAGATAGATGCCGATGTCTTCGGCGAGGATGTCTACCCCGGTTTCTTCTTTCGCCAGGCCATGGATCTGTGGCCCGAACTGCTGGTCGTCGCGGAACGGGAAGGCCGACTGCTGGGCTATGCCCTCGGGGGGCTTGGTCAGGATCGGTCGCAGGGCTGGCTGCTCTCCCTCGCGGTGCGTCCCGAAGCGCGCGGCTTCGGCCTGGCCGAGCAAATGATGTTGCAGGTGGAGCAGGGACTGCTGAAACTGGAAGTTGAGCGGGTCAGACTGACCGTTGATCCCGCCAATCCGGCCCAGCGCCTCTACTTCAGGCTGGGTTATCAGCAGTTGGCAGAAGAGAGAGGCTACTTCGGGCCGGGCGAGGATCGCCTGCTGCTGGAAAAAGCCCTGACCTGACCATCCACCACCGGCACGGGAGCCTTCCGGCCACATAATTGGTTACACTTTGCGGGTTTAATGCTCAATCTGGTTGGCGTAAAGTGCAATTCATCACCAGATTAATCCGATGCCCGCCCAGGAGGCCCATCATGTTCAAACGTATTGCTCTCGTCACTCTGCTGGCGGCCACCACCGCCATCACTGGCTGTGCCAACAGCGACGTCTACTCCGGCGATGTCTACACCAAGGATCGCGCCAAGCAGGTACAGACCGTCAGCTATGGCACCATCCTCTCCACCCGCCCCGTCAAGATCCAGGCCGATGAGAACTCCCTGATCGGCACCATTGGCGGCGCCGTGGTCGGCGGCCTGCTCGGCAGCACCATAGGCGGCGGTCGTGGCAGTGACATCGCGGCGGCCGGTGGCGCCATTGCGGGTGCGGCGGCCGGCAAGGCGGCAGGGGACAAACTCAACCAGGTTGACGGGGTCGAGCTCGAGATCAAGAAAGAGAACGGCGAATCCATCGTGGTGGTACAAAAGGCCAGCCCCACCTTTGTGCCTGGTGCCCGGGTCCGCATGACCCAGGGCAACGGCACCATCAACGTGGCCGTGGTGAACTGATAGCGCCGCTCAAGGTGCAACTGCCATAAAAAAGGTGAGCCCGGGCTCACCTTTTTGCGCTCTGCACCACCGAGGATTCACTCCCCCAGATGCAGCCAGGCCGCGATGGACAACTGCAGGCCCACCAGGTCGGCATGGTGGAACAGGGCATGCAATGATGCACGATCCCCGGCCACCTGCATCATCAGACGCTGTTGCGCCTGCAGGCCGGCCAGCCAGGAGGGGGGCACCGTCAGCGTGCCTGCCGCCTCGGCAACCAGGGATACCCCCTCGAGCAGAGCATGCAGCGCCCGTTGTTGTTCGCCAGCATCGTCACTCTCGAGCCAGAGCTGCTCATGATACTGCCAGTGCTGCATACCCAGGGTAATGCTGGCCTTCTGATCTTTGCCCTCAATCCTTTGCAGGGGCTGCACGGCCAGTGGTTTGCCAAGCCCAGCCAGCCTGTATCCGCGCTGCGCCTTGGACTGGGCACCCAGCCGCAATCCTCCCAGCGCCGCCAGCTTGCTCGCCAGGGTGAACAGGGCGCGGGCATCACCGGATTTCAGCTCCAGCTCCAGCTCGTCGATCCCGGTACGCCCCAGGGCACCGACAATCTCCCCCTGATCCCAGGCCAGCTCGATCTCGGCATCTCCGAATGCGATCAGCCAGTGGCGGCGCAGGAAATCGGTGCTGAACTGGGCCACCAGACGGCTCTGGAGTTCATCGCGCACTGCCAGACTCGGCCAGATATCGGCAGGAAAGGCAGACAGGGTCGGAATGGTGCCCTCCACCGGGGCGTTGTACTCGGGTCTGGCGTGCAATCCACCCACGACCTGCCCCCGGCACTTGATGGTCTGCTCGGAAAAATCATCGCTGCGACGAATGCGCAACCCCATCTCGAGCCCACGCAAACCCAGATCGGGCGTGTCGAAATAGACGTTGCCAAGAGCGGCTTGATTGGAAGAGATAATCTCTAGTGAATTCAGAAGCTTGGAGAGGGATTCTTGAATATTGCTGGTGACGAAAAACTTTATCTCGATCTCAGTTTGCATAGTCATTCCGGGCTGGCGGGCAACTTTGGGGGGCATGTTCAGGGTCGCGAGGATATAATGCCAGCGACAGTTCACGATTAATTCACGGTTTTATTGATGGCACAGTTCGGTTACCATGCGCCCCTCATAAAATCGTATCGAGTGTTTTTTCACCGACACAGGTTTGGCCATGCCAGTAAATACTATTTTGGGTCTTTTTGCCAAGTCCCCCATCAAGCCGCTGCAGAAGCATATCGTCAAGGTTCACGTGTGCTGCGAACAGCTCATTCCCTTCTTTGATGCCGTCGCTGAAGACCGCTGGGAAGATGCCGAGAAGATCCGGCAACAGATCGCCCAGCTGGAAAAAGAAGCGGACATCCTCAAGCGCGAAATCCGCTTGAAACTCCCCCGCGGCCTGTTCCTACCGGTCGCCCGTACCGATCTGCTGGAGCTCTTGACCCAGCAGGACAAGATTGCCAACCGTGCCAAGGATATTTCCGGTCGCATGCTTGGCCGCAAGATGGAATTCCCCACCGAGATGCGCGCCGATTTCATGGCCTATCTCAAACGCTGTATCGATGCGACCGCCCAAGCCGAAAAAGCCATCGGAGAACTCGATGAGCTGCTCGAAACCGGCTTTAAAGGACGTGAAGTTGAAATGGTTGCCGAGATGATCCACCAGCTGGATCTCATCGAGGACGATACTGACACCATGCAGATCGGACTGCGCCAACAGCTGCAAGCCGTTGAGCACAAATACAATCCGATCGACGTTATGTTCCTCTACAAGATCCTCGAATGGGTAGGTGACCTGGCTGATCAGGCAGAGCGCGTTGGCGCCCGTCTGGAATTGATGCTGGCTCGTTCGTAATCGACTGACTGGGTAAACACTACTAATGGACATTATCGCGAATTACGGCACCACCCTGGTGCTCGTGGCGGCCTTGTTCGGCTTTTTGATGGCCTGGGGCATTGGTGCGAACGACGTCGCCAACGCCATGGGCACATCGGTCGGCACCAAGTCCCTGACCATCCGTCAGGCGATCATCATCGCCATGATCTTTGAATTTGCCGGTGCCTATCTGGCCGGTGGCGAAGTGACGGCCACCATCCGCAGCGGCATCATCGACAGCAACGCCTTTGCCGACACGCCGGATCTGCTGGTGCTCGGCATGATCGCCTCCCTGCTGGCTGCGGGTCTGTGGCTGATCCTGGCCTCCTATTTCGGCTGGCCCGTCTCCACCACTCACTCCATCATCGGCGCCATCGTGGGCTTCGCCGTGGTGAGCATCGGTCCGGAAGCGGTACAGTGGAACAAGTTTGGCGGCATCGTCGGCTCCTGGATCATCACGCCGGCCATCTCGGGCATCATCGCCTACTTCATGTTCATCAGCGTGCAGAAGCTCATCTTCAACACGGACAATCCCCTAGACAACGCCAAGCGCTATGTCCCCTTCTACATGTTCCTGACGTCCCTGGTCATCTGCCTGGTCACCATCAAAAAAGGGCTGACACACGTCGGTCTGCACCTGAGCAATGGCGAAGGCGCGCTGCTCTCCGTCGCCATCTCTATCGCGGTGGCGTTTGCCGGCTGGATCTATATCCGCGGCCAGCAGTACAACCCGAAAGATGACAGCAAGATGCACTTCGCCAACGTGGAGAAGGTGTTCGGCATCCTGATGATCATCACCGCCTGCGCCATGGCCTTCGCCCATGGCTCCAACGACGTGGCCAACGCCATCGGTCCACTCTCTGCAGTCGCCTCCATCGTGGCGGCCGGCGGCGAGATCGGCGGCAGCTCCCACATCGCCTGGTGGATCCTGCCCCTTGGCGGCATCGGCATCGTCATCGGCCTGGCCACCATGGGCGAGAAGGTGATGGCGACCGTCGGCACCGGCATCACCCACCTGACCCCGAGCCGTGGCTTCGCAGCCCAGCTGGCCACCGCAGCCACCGTGGTGATCGCCTCCGGCACCGGTCTGCCCATCTCCACCACCCAGACCCTGGTCGGTGCCGTCATGGGCGTCGGTCTGGCACGGGGCATCGCGGCCCTGAACCTGGGCGTGCTGCGCAACATCGTGGTCTCCTGGGTCATCACCCTGCCCGCGGGCGCCATCCTGGCCATCGCCATCTTCTACGTGTTGCAGGCCTGCTTCTCCTGAGCAGCCCACGCCGCACGACAAAAAGCCCGGGTCATTGACCCGGGCTTTTTTATGCTTCGCCCATATCACGCCGTCGATTGAGCGTCGATCGGCTGCAGCGTTTACTCCTCGATAAAGGTCCACTCGTCGCGCACCCGGCTGATGGCATCGAGCCGCCGCTTGGCAAGCTGCTCGCGGATTGCCTCCCCTTTGAAGCCGGCCGCCACTATCTCCTTGACCGGCACAGCCTGCGCCGCCTCCAGGGCCTGAGCGACATAGTCCGGCTGACTGTAGACCTTCTCTTCGAAGCCGGTACGACCGTGGAAGTCGGCGCGACAGGCATCGAGCAGCTGGGCAAAGCGCTCCGGTCTGCGCCAGGCATCGGCCTTGTCGAATACCTTGAGCAGGGTCGCGGGCTTGAGCTCGAAGGCAATGTGGATATGGGTGTGCAGGTCGCTCACCAGCAGTGCCAGATCGCGACACTCGTTCGGCACCCGGAAGCGCTCGCAAAAATCGCGAATGAGCGGCAACCCCTTCTGGCCATGGCCATGATGGCTCGGCCAGAAGGCGGGCGGGGTCAGCCCCTTGCCAAAGTCGTGGCAGAGGGACGCGAAGCGCACGGTCAGTTCGGGGGAGAGACGACATGCCTGCGCCAGCACCATCATGGTGTGGATGCCGGTGTCGATCTCCGGGTGCCATCTGGCAGGGGCCGGCACACCGAACAGGGCATCGAGCTCGGGGAAGAGCGCCTTGAGTGCGCCGCATTCGCGCAGCACCTCGAAGAAGATCTGGGGTGTCGGCCCCAGCAGCACTTTTTCCAGTTCCTTCCAGACCCGCTCCGGGGTCAGGTGGGCCAGCTCTCCAGCCTCCGTCATCTCGCGCATCAGCCCCAGCGTCTCGGGGGCCACCACGAACCCCTGGGCATGGAAACGGGCGGCGAAGCGCGCCACCCGCAGGATGCGCAGGGGATCCTCGGCAAAAGCCGGTGAGACATGGCGCAGCAACCGCGCCTCCAGATCCTGCACGCCGCCGTAGGGATCGTGCAGTTGCCCGTCCTCATCTTCGGCGATGGCGTTGATGGTGAGATCCCGGCGCAGCAGATCCTGCTCCAGTGTCACCTCGGGGGCGGCATGGCAGACGAAGCCGGTGTAACCCTGCCCCTGCTTGCGCTCGGTGCGCGCCAGGGCGTACTCCTGCTGGGTTTTGGGGTGGAGAAAGACCGGAAAGTCTCGGCCCACCTGGGTGAATCCGAGACCCAGCATCTGCTCCACCGTGGCACCGACCACCAGGTGATCCCTGTCACCCTGGGGCAGTCCCAACAGGCGATCCCGTACCGCCCCTCCTACCAGATAAATCTGCACGCGCACTCTCCCTCGATAAACTTGCCCCGATGATACCGCTTTTGGCCAAGAGAGACGATGTGCCCCCACCGCACCGGGCTCGTCATCACTCGGCCGGGCGGCCGCTTTCCGTCATCGTCCTGGGTGAGTCAGCCCGTGGTTCGAGCCAGCTCCCCTTATGGTATCCGGGTCTTTGACATCCCTTTTGGGAGGCTTTAACCTGCCGCCCATAACAATGGAATGGATCCTTATGTACACACAGTTCTTCGGTCTGTCGGAGCCCCCGTTCTCCATCTCGCCCAACCCCAAATACCTCTATATGAGCGAGCGTCACGGGGAGGCCCTCGCCCACCTCAACTACGGGTTGCAGGACGGTGGTGGCTTCGTGCTGCTGACCGGGGAAGTGGGTACGGGAAAGACCACCGTCTCCCGCTGTCTGCTGCAGCAATTGCCCGCCGACACCGAGATCGCCTACATCCTCAATCCCTCTCTGACCGAGCGGGATCTGCTGGCCGCCATCTGCGACGAATTCCAGTTGCCCTACGGCGAAGAGGCCAGCCTCAAGCAATTGTTCGACCTTATCCGGGATCATCTGCTGGCGAATCTGGCGGCAGGCAAGCGCAGCGTGGTGCTGGTGGATGAAGCCCAGCACCTGCTGCCCGGCGTGCTGGAGCAGTTGCGACTGCT
Source organism: Aeromonas sp. ASNIH5 (assembly GCF_002902865.1). Classification (NCBI taxonomy): domain Bacteria; kingdom Pseudomonadati; phylum Pseudomonadota; class Gammaproteobacteria; order Aeromonadales; family Aeromonadaceae; genus Aeromonas; species Aeromonas sp. ASNIH5. The sequence continues at coordinate 2,397,133 of NZ_CP026122.1, forward strand.
CACCAATCTGGAGACAGACGAGAAGAAACTGCTGCAGGTGGTGCTCATCGGCCAGCCCGAGCTGCAACAGATGCTGCGCCAGCCCCTGCTGCGCCAGCTGGCGCAGCGGATCACCGCCCGCTATCACCTGCAGCCGCTGTCGCGCCAGGATGTGGATGCCTATGTCCGCTTCCGGTTGCAGGTGGCAGGCTGCGTCCAGCCCATCTTCACCCCCAGGGCCATCCAGACCCTGCATCGCCTCTCCGGGGGCATTCCCCGCCTCATCAACCTCATCTGCGACCGCGCCCTCATCGCCGCCTTCGCCCGTGGCAGCCACAAGATAGTGCACGGGGACATCAGCCAGTCCGCGTATGAGGTGAGCGGCATTCGAGACGAGGGAAGCTGGCAATCCGGCCTCACGGTCGCCCTGGTGGGCGCCCTGCTGGTCGCCACCGGCTGGTGGGGCTGGCAATTCTTCGGATTCTTCCCAGCCCGCCCCCTGGTCAAGGTCGAGGTACCGGTCAAGGTGGATGACACGCCAGAGCAGCAGGCCCAGCTGACCCGCGCCATCAATCAGGCGCTGGAGCCGGACGTCGCCATGCAGAATCTCTACAAGGTATGGGGCTACCAGGCCGAGCTGGAGGAGGCAACCTGCGACAACGCCCCCCGTGCGGGCCTGCGCTGCCAGGAGGGAGAAGCCTCCCTGGCGCAATTGCAGGCTCTGCAATACCCGGCCCTCATCAGTCTCACCGACGAGACCGGCGGCCTCTATTACGCCACCCTGGTCAGCCTGGGGGCGGACAAGGCTTCCCTGCTCATCGGCAACCAGAGCTGGCAGGTGGACAGGCAGTGGCTCTCCGACGCCTGGGGCGGCAGCTATACCCTGCTCTGGCGCATGCCCAGGGGCAACGTGCCCCTGATAGCGAGCAATGCCGGGGCTGCCCAGGTGCAGTGGCTGGACAACGCCCTTAGCCGCGCCATGCAGCAACCCGATCGCAAGGTGAGCCGCTTCGATGCCACCCTCAAGAACAAGCTGCAACAGTTCCAGCGCGAGCAGGGACTGACCCCGGACGGCATCGCCGGCAGTAACACCCTGCTGCGGCTGAATGTGGCCTCCGGCGAACCCATGCCCAGGCTGGAGGATGAATCCCTGCGAGCCAGCACGCCGGTCGATCTCGACAGCGTGGCAGATGATGAGACGGACCCCATGGTCGAGGAGGCCTCCTGATGTCCACCCTGCTCAAGGCCCTGCGCCGGGCCGACCAGCCCCAGTTCACCCCCCATATGCCGCTCATGGGTCTGCCCGTGAGCCAGGAAGAGGAGCCCAACCGCCGCTGGATCTGGTGGGCCCTGGTGCCCCTGGCCCTGGTGATGGGCGCCGCCGCCAACTATGGCTGGCACCTCTATCACCTCAAACCAGTGGAACAGCAGGTCGAAGTGAAGGAAGTGGTGACTCCCCCCTTCGTGCGGGTCGAACCCAGGCCCATGATCACCCGGCCGCTGCCGCCCCCCCTGCCGGAGCCCGTGGTCGCTCCAAGACCTGCCGCAACCCCGGCTGCGACTACCGCAAGCCAGGGGGGACAGAGTCTGGCAGAACGGCTGATGGCCGCACTCAACAACACGCCGCTGGTGGAAGAGAGTGCGCCCCAGGCTCAGGTCCAGACCAGTGCCATCCCCCTCGGCGCTCTGGCCCCGGCCCTGAAACAGCAGGTACCGTCCCTTACCTATGGTGCCCACAACTACTCCTCCGACCCTGCCAAGCGGGCCGTGGTGCTCAATGGACGGGAGTGGCGCGAGGGCAATGAGATCGCCCCCGGTGTCATCCTGGCAGCCATCGCCCAGGACTACATCGTCCTGCAGATCGGCGGCCAGTATGCCAGCCTCAAGGCGCTGCAAGACTGGCGCGGCTGATCTGCCGGCATCCGATGACCCTCCCCCGGGAGGGTCAGCGCCCATTCTGAGGGAGCCCGAGAGCTCCCCTTTTTAATCAATAACCTACACTCGACCTTTGCCATGCGCCGGGTCGGGGATCGCCCTCCTGATGGCGGGCGGACTTATCATCAGAACATGAGCACACTGTGAGCCACTCAGACAACACCACCTTCGCCACCCGCATTCTGGACTGGTACCAGATCCACGGCCGCAAGACCCTGCCCTGGCAGCAGAATAAAACCCCCTACCGGGTCTGGGTCTCCGAGATCATGCTGCAACAGACCCAGGTTGCCACTGTCATCCCCTATTACGAGCGGTTCATGACCCGCTTCCCCGACGTGCTGGCCCTGGCCAACGCCCCCATCGACGAGGTGCTGCATCACTGGACCGGGCTTGGCTACTACGCGCGCGCCCGCAACCTGCACAAGGCTGCCCAGCAGATCCGCGATCTGCACGGCGGCTTCTTTCCGGAACAACTGGAAGAGGTGATGGCCCTGCCCGGCATCGGTCGCTCCACCGCCGGGGCCGCGCTCTCCCTCTCTCTGGGCCAACCCCACGCCATCCTGGATGGCAACGTGAAGCGGGTACTCACCCGCTGGCTGGCGCTGGCGGGCTGGCCGGGCCAGAAGCAGGTCGAGCACGATCTCTGGGAGCTGGCGACCCGCCTCACCCCGCGCGTCGGGGTGGCCCAGTACAACCAGGCCATGATGGACATGGGGGCCACCGTCTGCACCCGCAGCAAGCCCGCCTGCGAGCGCTGCCCGGTGCAGGCCGATTGCCAGGGGCTGTCGCAGGGCAACCCCACCGCCTACCCTCACAGCAAGCCGAAGAAGAGCATTCCGGCACGCAACGGCATTATGCTGATCATCCGCCACGGCGATCAGCTGCTGCTGGAGAAGCGTCCGCCGCAAGGGATCTGGGGCGGGCTTTACTGCTTCCCGCAGGTGGAATCCCTCACCGAGGTGACCGGACGACTGCGGGAGTTGGGGCTGGAGGATGCCGCCTATCAGGAGCTCGCTGGATTTCGTCACACTTTCAGCCACTTCCACCTCGATATCCGCCCTTTGCTGATCGAAATGGCTGTTCCGCCCGCCCCCCTGCTCATGGAAGCGGATACCCGACTCTGGTATAACTTACGCCATCCTGCCGAGGTGGGATTGGCGGCGGCCACGGCCCGTCTGCTCGCCTACCCGGACTTACAACCAGACTTGCAACCACAGAGGTCAACATGAGCCGTACCGTATTTTGCCTGCGCCTGAAGAAAGAAGCGCCGGGTCTCGATTTCCAACTCTACCCCGGTGAACTCGGCAAGCGGATCTTCGACAACATCAGCAAGGAAGCCTGGACCGAGTGGCAGAAGAAGCAGGTCATGCTGATCAACGAGAAGAAGCTGAACATGATGAATCTCGAGCACCGCCAGTTGCTGGAAAAAGAGATGGTCAGCTATCTGTTCGACGCGGGTGAAGTCCAGATCGACGGCTACACCCCTCCCAGCCAGTGAGCGGGAATCGAGTCAAAGGGCCAGCGTCCCCCTGAGTCGTCGACATGCCTCAGGGTGACACCAATCCTGGCTCAGGCCAGTCAGTGACGGGCGGCCCCACCGCCCGGTTTGAGGATCTTATGGGTCGTTTTTTTGGGCTGCTGTGCGCCCTGCTGTTTCTCTCTGCCTGTTCATCCACACCCCAGACCAGCGGGAGTGGCGATGATGATCTGGTCAACGGCAAGGACGTGCGCGGTTTTGAACACATGATCAGTGCGCTCTCCCATAACGTGAACGAGATATGGGGGCGCGAGGCGCTGTTCGCGGGCAAGTTTGACTACGTCAAATACACGGATCAGTACAAGAGCCGCGCCCACATCGATTTCTCCAGCGGTCACATCATGGTGGAGACCGTCTCGGGTCTGGATCCCCGTGCCCACCTGCGTCGCGCCATCATCGAAACCCTGCTGACCCCGGACGATCCGGCAGAGGTCGACCTCTATTCCGACCGTGAGATCATGCCAGGTGGCGAGCCCTTCCTCTATGGCCAGGTGCTGGACAACCAGGGACAAGCGATCCGCTCCAGCTGGCGTGCAGAGCGTTATGCCGACTATCTGATCGCCAACGCGATGAAGAAGCGCACCCTCGGGATCCGCAACATCTTCTTCATCGACATTCCCATGGTGGCCAACCACGAAGACAGGCGCGGCTACAAATACGCCAGCATCATCCGCGACGCCTCCCGCAAGTACGGGGTCGCCGAGAGTCTCATCTACGCGGTGATCAAGACCGAGAGCAGCTTCAACCCCTATGCGGTCAGCCACGCCAACGCCTATGGCCTGATGCAGGTGATCCCGGCTACCGCTGGGCGGGATGTCTATGTGAGGGTCAAGGGCAAGGATGGCCAGCCGACCAGGGAAGATCTGTTCAATCCGGCCTACAACATCGATGTGGGGACCGCCTACCTGCACCTGCTGCAGACCGTCTATCTGGCGGATATCCAGGATCCCCAGTCCCGCCGCTATGCGGTGATCTCCGCCTACAACGGTGGTGCGGGAGGGGTGCTCAACACCTTCTCCAACGATCGCAAGGCGGCCCCCGGCATGATCAACCGCCTCTCCCCCGAGGCCGTCTATCAGGTGCTGACCGAACAGCATCCCAAGGCAGAGGCTCGCCGCTATCTCTACAAGGTCAATCAGGCCGAGAAGGGGTTCAAGCGAACCGTCGCAAGCCGGGCTGGCTGATGGCATGCAAGAAGGGCGCTCCCGGAGCGCCCTTCCCATTTACTGTGGCCTGAAAGCTTACTTGGCGATGAAGCCGCCCTTGCTCAGGGGCGCTACTCCCACCTTCTCCAGGTGTTCCACCTCGACTTCGGTCTTGTTCCAGCTGTGGTCCACCTCGCCGCGCACGCGGATCAGATCGTCAGGGCCCACCTCGGTACCGCGCCACACGTCACCGTCCACCTCCACTTCCACCTCGCCGCTGTCGTCACGGAACAGGTAGTTTTCGCCACCCAGGTGTTTGACCAGCTTGCCTTCCAAGGTCACCCACTGATCATCGGCCACGTCTTTCAACTGGGCGACCGATACCTTGTTCTGCTCCTTGGGGCCGGTGTAGGCCGCCATGGCGAAGGAAGAGACGGACATCAGGGCCACCAGGGCGATTGCTTTTGCGTTGTTCATTTCATGCTCCTGTCTTTGCGGTATGAGGGCATCTTGCCCGGGGGCGCGTGAAACAAACGTGAAGCCTCCCCATTCAGGGAGGAGTGATGTGATCGCAAGCGATTAAATGGCCACGGCATGCTGCAATAATGTATTCGAGTGGATACCTTTTCACCTGGCCATGCGGGTTCCCAGCCCGCCGCCATCGAGGAACAGCCCGCAGGCCCGTCCTGCCCCATCCATGAGAACAGCTACATGAAAAAATGGCTTTTGTGTTTATTGGGACTCTTCGCCCTCACGGCACATGCCGCCGAGACGCGCCCCCCCTTCTCCCGCATCGTGATGTTCGGCGACAGCCTCTCCGACACCGGCAAGATGTACGACAAGATGCGCGGTTACCTCCCCTCCAGCCCGCCCTACCATCAGGGCCGCTTCTCCAACGGACCGGTCTGGCTGGAGCAGCTCAACCAGCACTTCCCGGGCCTCGCCATCGCCAACGAGGCGGAAGGGGGAGCCACTGCCGTGGCCTACAACAAGATCTCCTGGAACCCCAAGTATCAGGTCATCAACAACCTGGACTACGAGGTGACCCAGTTCCTGCAAAAGGATGGCTTCAAGCCCGACGATCTGGTGATCCTTTGGGTCGGTGCCAACGATTACCTGGCCTATGGCTGGAACACCGAGCAGGATGCCAAGCGGGTGCGCGACGCCATCAGCGATGCGGCCAACCGCATGGTATTGAACGGTGCCAGGCAGATTCTGTTGTTCAACCTGCCTGATCTGGGCCAGAACCCCTCGGCCCGCAGCCAGAAAGTGGTCGAGGCAGCCAGCCATGTCTCCGCTTACCACAACCAGCTGCTGCTGAACCTGGCACGCCAGTTGGCTCCCACCGGCATGGTGAAATTGTTCGAGATCGACAAGCAGTTCGCCGAGATGCTGCGCGAGCCGCAGAACTTCGGCCTGAGCGACACCGAGCACGCCTGCTATGGCGGCGGCTATGTGTGGAAGCCGTTCGCCTCCCGCAGCGCCGCCACCGACAGTCGGCTGGCCCCCTTCAATCCCGAGGAGCGCCTTGCCATCGCCGGCAACCCCCTGCTGGCTCAGGCCGTCGCAACGCCCATGGCGCGCCGCAGTGCGGGCGAGCTGAACTGTGAAGGCAAGATGTTCTGGGACCAGGTCCACCCCACCACAGTGGTACACGCCGCCCTGAGCGAGCGGGCTGCCGCCTTCATCGAACAGGAGTACGAATTCCTCCCTCGATAACGGAGGCCATCCTGCCAGGGCCGGCGCTTCGCCGGCCCTCTTGCCGACAAGGGCAAGCAACCCCATATGACACCCATCACAGATTCGAGTCACGGTTCCCCGGCGGTCTTCTGTCTCCACTATGATGCAGATGGATATCACAATATGTTTTATATCAGTTGCTTGTAGATCGAGAAAAGCGAGCTACGTTTAAACGTGTTGTGGTCGAACACAGGCCCAACCCACGAGGCGAGGCGACATGAATTCGCGCTCCCCACACACAAGATTGCAGAGGCATCTATGAACAAAACACTGATTACCTTGCTGGTTTCAGGCTTGCTTGCGGCCAACGCCCAGGCAGCCGGACAAGACAACACCTGGTATGGCGGTGCCAAACTGGGTTGGTCCAACTTCTACGGTGTCGATGAAAGCAATTCCATCGCCATCACCGACAAAGACGACGATGAAGTCGGCGCCGGTGCCTTCGCCGGTTACCAGATCAACCAGAATCTGGGTGTCGAACTCGGTTATGACTACCTTGGCAAGCTCAAGTACAGCGGCACCCGCAATGGCGCGGCCTTCAATGACTCCGTGCAAGCCCAGTTGGCCCAGCTCACGCTGAAACTGGGCTTCCCGGTTGCGGACAATCTGGACCTTTACGGCCGTGTCGGGGGCGGCTATGGCTGGACCGACAGCGATCAGCTGGAAAACGACAGCCGCTTTACCTTCGTCGGCGCGCTCGGTGCGGAGTATGCCCTGAGCCTGGATTGGGCAGCCCGCCTCGAATACCAGTACAGCACCCCGTATGGCAGCCGTGACGATACCGGCCTGCGCATGGACAACGGCCTGCTCTCCCTGGCCGCCGTCTATCGCTTCGGTCAGGTTGCACCGGCTCTGCCGGTCGCAGCTCCCGCCCCCGCGCCCGAGCCCGTGATGGTCGACAAGCAGTTCACCCTGAGCTCGGACGTGCTGTTTGACTTCAACAAGGCCACCCTCAAGCCCCAGGCCGGGCAGGCGCTGGATACCCTCTACAGCCAGATTGAAGAGGCCAGGCCCAAAGACGGGTCGGCCACCGTCATCGGCTATACCGACCGCATCGGCTCCGAGGCCTACAACCAGAAGTTGTCCGAGCAGCGTGCCCGGACCGTGGCCGATTACCTGATTGGCAAGGGCCTGCCGGCCGGCAAGGTCAATGTGGAAGGGCGTGGCAAGCAGTCTCCCGTCACCGGCGACAGCTGCACCAGCAAATCCAAGCGCGAGCTGATCGTCTGCTTGGCCCCGGATCGCCGGGTAGAGGTCAAGGTACAGGGCGTCTCGGAAGTACAGCAATAACGACGACCCCAAACAAAACGGGAGGCCATGGCCTCCCGTCTTTTTTTATGCTTCCTCAGATGCGCGTGCGCACATCCGCCGCAATCTGATCGAGCAACAGTTGCCAGCCCTGCCCCAGCTCGTTCACCAGGGCGCCATACCCATCGGCAGGCAGCACCCGCTCCTGCTGGAAGGGAACATCTCTCAACACGACCCCCTCCTCCGTCAGCAGGCGCCAGCGACCGCTGAGCAGGGCGCGGCCGTCGTGCCGCCCCTGGAAACGCTCGACCGAGATGCTCAGCACAGGCCCCTTGCGGGCCCCGTCCTGACGCACCACCCAGCCAGGCAGGCGGCTGGAGAGGCCATTGAGGGTCAATTGGTTCAACTGGGCATCGAGGGAACCTGCCCAGCGATGGTACTCGGCAAAGTGCAGCTCCTTTCCCTCCAGCTGATAGACCAGGCTCATCCGGTCAAGCTGACCGGACAGGGCGACGGGGCGCAGCACCAACTGGTGCTGCGGCTGCGCCGTGGTGACACTCGACGGCGCCGTGTCAGCATCCAGCGAATAGTAATGCAGCGTCGTCGGCGCACTGCCACATCCCGCCAGCAGGCCCAGCAAGGCCAGCGTCAACATCCGTTTTTTCATCATTTTCCTCGCTTGGGCTCGGGATCCCGCGGACGAGCGCGGTCAAAGATCAGCGAACTCGGCTGCTCGTTCAGTGAATGGACCAGAGGTTGCAACTCACTCATCAGCTGGTTGAGTGATTGCACCGACTGACGCAGCTCCTGATTGGTCTGGGAACCGGCATCATAGGTCTGCAACGTCTCCTGCAACTGCTTGAGGCTCTGGTTGAGGGAGGCCGGCAACTGCTGGGTCGACTGCTGACCGGTAAACTGCTCCAGATTCGCACTCACGGCACTGACATGCTTGAGCGTCTTGTCCAGTGTCATCAGGGTGCTGTTGACCTGAGTGAGGGTGGTGGCCATGTCCATGTCGACGAACTTGTCGAGGATGAGGTTCACCTTGCGTTCGATCTGATCCAGCCCGGCCTGGGCGGTCGGGAAGACCTGATAGCCCGCCATCTTGAGCGGCTGATAGACAGGCGCATCCGGATAGAAGTTCAGATCGATCACCTTGCCCCCCGTCAGCAGGCTGGCGGTCTTGAGGCTGGCCCTCAGCCCTTCCTTGAACTGCTTGTTGAACAGGGCCCGCCACTGCTCCTTCTCCGCATTGGCATAACGGTGGGAGAGACGCTGCACCTCGATGCGCGCCAGCACCGGGATCTGCCGGCTCTTGAACAGCTGGACGCCCTTGTCGTCGATGAGATAGGGAGCCGAGATGACGGTACCGACCCGGATGCCGCGATACTGTACCGCCGCGCCGGGATGCAGCCCGCCCACATCATTGTCGAACAGGAAGACATAGTCGATGAACTGATCCAGGCTACCGGCCAGCACGCTCTCCTCGTCCTTGAACAGCACGAACTCGTCGTTCTGTTTCACCGGCTCCCCCGGCAGCCAGCCGGGAGGCAGCCCCATGGTGATGCCGCCGTTGATCAGGCTCTCCAGCGAGTCCATCTTCACCTTCATCCCCTCGCTGCTCATGGAGACCTCAAAGCCTGGCGTCAACCAGAACCGGGAGTTGCTGCTCACCAGGACGTCATAAGGCGCGTTGATGAAGAGCTGGTACTGCATCTCGCTCTTCTCGGGCAGGAACTTGGCCTCTTCGACCTGGCCGATGGTGAATCCCTGATAGCTGATGGGGGAACCCGCGCCCAGCGCGTTGGCATCCCGGCTGGACAGGGAGAGCCGCAATCCCTTGGCATCCAGGGATGCCAGGGGTGGCCTGTCCAGCATGGCGTATTCGCTTCGCGCCCTGCCCTTCTTGCCGGGAGAAAGCTCAATATAGGCACCGGAGAGCAAGGTGCCAAGACCGGAAACGCCCTCACGCCCGACCCTGGGCTTGACCACCCAGAACTGGCTGTCTTTCTTGAGCATGCCGGCGGCGGCATTGGTCAGGCGAGCCTTGAGCACGGCATGGCTGTAGTCCTCGCTGAGCTCCACCGTCTCGATACGGCCCACCTCCACTTCACGAGAACGGATCACCGTCTTGCCTGCCACTATGCCCTCGGCGGTCGCCACCGTCAGGGTGAAGCTCGGCCCTTGTGAATACCAGTGCTGGAACAGCATCCAGGCGCCGATGAAGAGCGCCAGCAAGGGCACCATCCAGATAGCGGCAGCCGAACTCATGAAATCAGAGCCCGGTTTCCACCTTGTCTTACGCTCACTCACGTTCGCGTTCTCCTTGTTGTAAATCCCAGATCAGGCGGGAATCGAAACTCATGGCAGCCACCATGGTGACCAGTACGACCCCGGCAAAGGCGACGGCCGCAGGGCCAGGGTAGATGGTCATCAGATTGTCGAGCCGGATGAGACCGGCCAGGATGGCCACCACGAAGACGTCGATCATCGACCAGCGCCCCACAAATTCGGTCATGCGATAGAGTTTGAGCTTGCCGAGGGGAGATGTCCCCTGGCCGCGCTGCACCACGTAGCAGAGCCACAGCAGCGCCAGGATCTTCACCAGCGGCACCACCACGCTCGCGAAGAAGATGACGGCGGCAATGGGGTAGGAGCCCATGGCCCACAGCAGCACCACCCCGCCCATGATGGTCGAGGGGCTGTCATCCCCCAGGAACACGGTGTCCATGATGGGATACAGGTTGGCTGGGACATAGAGGATCACCGAGGTGATCAGCAGAGCCCAGGTGCGGTTCAGACCACCCGGCTTGCGGCTGTGCAGGTGATCCCCGCAGCGAACGCAACTATGGGCATCCTGCTCGTTCAGGGCGCCGCAGATGTGACAGCCCACCAGACCGCACGACAGGGCGCTCTCCTCGGGATCCAGCTCCCTCGCCGCCGTCGGGCCGAACAGCCGCTGCCACAGCCACATCCGATCCAGGGAGGAGATCATCTTGATGAGCAGCAGGGTGTAGCCAACGAACGCCCAGAACGACAGCCCCATCTTGATGTCGGCCATCCCCATCAGCTTGACCAGAGAGATGAGCACCCCGATGAGGAAGACGTCCACCATCAGCCAGGGTTTGATCCGGCACAGCAGGCGGCCAAGGGAGCGCAGGGCCTTGCTGTGCAGATCCTTGTCCAGGCGCCACAGCACCAGCATGATGGAGCCGATATAGACCAGCGGCAACCCGATCAGGGTAATGCTCAGCACGGCCCCGAGGAACAGGTAGCCTTGATCCACCAGGGTGGTGATGCACTGCAGGAAGGTCATCTCCTGCCCCACCCCCTTGGCCGAGAACGACATGAAGGTAAAGGCGTTGGAGAGCACGAACATGATGATGGCTGCAAAGCCATAGGCGATGGGCCTGCGCTCCTGCTCCGGCAGATGACGAGTCAGGGTATGGCCGCAGCGCGGACAACTGCTCGTCTCCCCCACGGCCAGCTCGGTGGCCGGCACCAGCAGGTCACACTCTTCGCAGGCGGTCGCGTCATGGGTATAGGTGGGTGGATGTTGGTGTGAAACCGGATGCAAGATAAGACCCCAGCATGAGGCCCGCCACGGGGCCAGAGCCGCCAATTATTGCAGCAGCGGCCCCTGCCGACCAGCCCTGTCGTTATCCATCCTGCCCGGGAGTGAGAATGACTTTGACAAGGCAGTGACCATTTAGCACAATCAAACGCCACTTTTTTTCCGCGGGACAATAATTTATGACAACTGAATCCCCAAGCTACTCCACTATCGAGCAGGCCTTCTCCCTCGGGAACGGGCAAGATTCTGCCCTCAACTGGTTGCGCAAAAACCGTAGCCAGGTCGCCATCTTCCTGGTGAGCGGCATCAAGCTGGAGGGGACCATCAGCGGTTTTGACCAGTACAGCGTGCTGTTGACCGATGCCCATGGCAATCAGCAACTGGTCTACAAGGCCAAGATTTCCACCATTGCCATGCACTCCGGCCGTCCTGCCGTCAGCATCCAGCGAGCCCGCAAGCCACGGGTTTCCATGGCGCCTCGCCCCCATGGCGCCCCCAGCCGTTATGACGACAACCAGGGTGGCGGCAGCGAGCAGTAAATCTCGCCCCCGCCCATCCTGATGGTGTCGCTGCGTCAGCCAGTGACATTTGCTCCCCACTCTCATGTTTTGCCTGTCCCGTATGAGAGTGGGGCTTCTCTCCCGAGCCGGTTGTTGACCCGCTCGTCTTCGTCACTCAGCAGGTCAACCCGACCGGTTTTCCCTCTCTGACCATGCAGACCTGCATGCCGGCCGCTTCACCGGCCTGTGCGCCTATGCCCGTGTCCTCGAACACCAGACATTGACCGGGCTCGACCCCCAGGCGTCGCGCCACCAGCAGGAAGGTGTCTGGATGGGGTTTGTGCAGCTCCACGTCGTCGGCGGTAACCACCACGGGGAAATACCGATCCAGCCCTGTGTTGCGCAGCACCGCTTCGGCATTTATGCGGGGGGAGCCTGTCCCTATGCCCATGGGGATCCGGCCGTGATAGCGTTCCACCAGATCCAGCATGGCCGGGAAGGGGGTGGCCTTGTGCAGGTTGGCGACATAGTGTTCGGTCTTGCAGCGTGTCACCACCAGGGGATCCAGCGCGATCTGCTGCACTTCGGCCACCAGCAGGGCTATCTTGCGGCTGGGCATGCCTCCCAGCTCATAAAACCAGTCGGCGTCGAACCGAAAGCCAAACTCGCGGGCGGTGTGCTCCCAGGCGGCCAGGTGCAAGGGCATGGAGTCCACCAGAGTGCCGTCGAGGTCGAAAACCAGGCCTTGAAATCCGGATAGGGTCATGGTGCAGGATCTGTCTGTGAAAAATGGGCCCCCATTCTAGCCAGAGCGCGGGCGCATCGCCATGCGCCAGATGGCGAGAAACGCTTGCCACCTCATTTATACAGGGCGGCGTGGATCTGATGCCGGGCAGGCAGCCCCCACGCAGGTGTCAGCGATAGGCCAGGGTACAGGCCCGCCCTTGGGATTTGGCGTGATAGAGCGCCTGATCCGCCTGCTCGGTCAGGGTTTGCCACTCCTTGTCCGATGACGGGACCAGATAGCTGAACCCGATGCTGACGGTGAGTGTCGCCGCCACCCGGGAGGCCGGATGGGGAATCTGCAAGGCGTCAAGGCCGTGGTGGATCTGCTCCGCCAGCCGCTCCGCTTCTCCCGGCTGCGGTGAACACAGCAGGATGACAAACTCCTCCCCCCCATAGCGGGCCACCAGGTTGGTGCGCCGCCGCTCGGTGTCCTGCAGCAGTGCCGCCACCCGCTGCAGGCACTGATCCCCCTTGCCGTGGCCGAAGTGATCGTTGTAGGACTTGAACTCGTCCACATCGATCATCAGCACCGCCAGCACCCCCTGATGGCGGCGAGCCCGCTCCCACTCCCGTTCCATGGTGATGTCCCATTGGCGGCGGTTGGCGATGCCAGTCAGGGGATCTTCCAGAGACAGCAAGGAGAGGCGCCGGTTGGCCTCCTCCAGCGCCCGGTTGGTATCGGCCAGTTGCCGGGTGCGCTCCTGCACCCTCAGCTCCAGCTCCCGATTGAAGCGCTCAAGCTTCTCCTGGGTGCGCTGGCGGATCAGCAACTGGGAGAGCACGGCGGCATACTGCTTGAAGATCTCGCTCTGATACGCCTTGAGGGGGCGCCGCCAGAGCAGGTTGTCGGCGGCGATCCAGCCGATGGGGGTACTCCCGTCCCAGAGCGACACCATGGCGTTCCAGCCGCGACCCACCTCCTGCTTCTCGTAATAGAGAGGCGTGTCCTCCAGCACCAGGACATAGTCCTTGCGACGCAGCGCCTCCTGCACCGTGGGGTGATCCGGAATGGGGCTGATGAAATGGCGCTCGTCGATGAGCTCACCCGCCTCGTTGGTACCCCAGGTACCGTGCATGGTCTTGAATTCACTGTCAGTCAGGAAGATGGCGATGCGATCGAACTGCAACTCCTGGCGGGCCAGTGCCACCGCGTCGTGCAGCAGACGATCCTCGCTCTCGCAGCGGGAGAGCTTGACCCCCACCTGATGCAGCGCCTGCAGCATACTGAGGAAAGAGTCCTGCAGGGCCTGGCTGCGCACGAGGTCTGCCTGGGTGTGGAGCCGCTGATCCCGCTCCAGATCCACCTGTCCCGCGAGTCGCCGACTCTCGAGCTCGGCGGCGAGATAATGCATGAGCAGCTGGATGCTCTGCTGCTGGCGTCTTGGCAGGCGATCGAGACGACGGCGGGTTTCCAGATAGACCACGGCCTCCAGCCCCTTGTGACGCTTGAGGGGGAAGCTGGCGCGCAGGCGCGGGATCTCGGGTTCGACGCTCTCCCGCTCCCAGATGGCACGGGTCGGCGCGATGGACTCCACCAGCAACTGGCCGAGCGCAAGGGAACGTTCGATGAAGAAGATGGGCAACTCGAGGGAAGAGAGGATGTCAGCGCTCAGGCAGAGCAGCCCCTGTTCCGGGCGATAGTGATAGAGCTGGGGCGTCGGAGCACGCAGCCACAGATAGATCTGTTCAGCCTCTGTTTTTTCCCTGACCGCAGACAAGGTCACTTCACAGAGATGTTCAAAACTGGTGAAGTGCTCCGGATCCCATTCTTCCATGCCAAATCATCCTTGGTTGTATCCAAGCGAGTATATCGGCAAAGCCCGGCCATTAATTGACCGGGCAATCAAAAGCGAGATCCAGAGCCCAGTTTTTACAACAGATTCAATGTCTGCATGGCACTGCGGATGCGCTCGCGGGTGGCCTCGGAAAGCGGCATCACCGGCAGACGGCACTCTTCGCTGCACAGACCCAGCAGGGAGACCGCATACTTGGCCCCTGCGGGGCTCGGCTCGGCGAACATGGCCTGGTGCAGCGGAATGAGCTTGTCCTGCAATTCGCGGGCAGCTTGCCACTCACCGGCCAGCGCCAGGTTCTGCACCTCGGCCACCAGCTTGGGGGCCACGTTGGCCGTCACCGAGATGCAACCCTGGCCACCACCGATGTTGTAGGCCACGGCGGTGGCGTCTTCACCGGAGAGCCAGGCAAACGGCTTCTTGATGAGCTGGCGTTCAACCCAGGGGCGGGCCAGATCACCGGTGGCATCCTTCACGCCGGCAATGCGCGGCAACTCGGCCAGACGGGCCAGGGTCGCCGGCTGCACGTCAACGATGGCGCGGGGCGGAATGTTGTAGACGATGATGGGTTTGGTGGTGGCGTCATGCACCGCCTTGAAGTGGTGGTAGAGCCCTTCCTGATTGGGGCGGTTGTAGTAACCGGCCACATGCAGGGTGGCATCCGCTCCCATCTGCTCGGCATAGCGGGTGTATTCAATGGCTTCAACCGGGTTGTTGGAGCCTGCACCTGCGATCACGGGAATGCGCCCGGCCACCAGCTTGACCACCAGCTCCACCACGCGGCAATGCTCATCGTGGGTCAGGGTCGGGCTCTCCCCGGTCGTGCCGACCGGCACTATGCCATGGGTTCCCTGCTCTATGTGCCACTCTACCAGGCGAGCCAGTGCGGCCTCGTCCAGCTGGCCCTGTCGAAATGGGGTGATCAGGGCAACTATCGAACCTTGAAACATGGGATTTCCTTCTCCTAAACAGATGGATTGGTCAATAAAAAGCCCCGGTACGGGAGTCGCTACCGGGGCTTGAATCGTCTCAGGGATGAGAGGTTACGCGCGCACGCCAGCAGGCCCGATTGTCAGGCTGTGTTTATGCTTTCGTTTCGATACGCATGACCGCATTGCATCATCTCTGGGTAAATAAGGCGTCTGGGCATATTTCGGGAACACGGCATAAATGTCAAGGCGAAAGCGGCCATGTATAATGGCCGCCCAAAAATGCGTGGAGAGACCCAATGAGCCGTCCTGTCAGTGCCGTCAGTCAGATGCTGGAACGTAACCAAGCCCTCTTTGTCGGCAAGCGGCTGTTGGTGTGCGGTGCCCTGGAGGATGATTATCCTCGTCAACTGGCCGAGCTGGCACAAAGCCTGACCGTCTTCACCACGGATTACTGCTATTACCGCAGCCAGCAGGCCGCTCTGGGAGACGCCATCCTGTTCGATCACCAGCTGGGTGGCGCCCCCCGATTCGATGCCCTGCTGCTGCTGATGCCCAAGGCCAAGGCCGAAGCGCAATACCTGCTGGCCATGATGACGCCGCTGCTCGAAAGCGGGGCCGACCTGTTCCTCGCCGGCGAGAACCGGGGCGGCATCAACGGAGCAGACAAGCTGCTGGCACCTTATGGCGAGAAACCGATCAAGCGCGACTCTGCGCGCCGCTGCTCTCTCTACCACGGCACGCTCGACAAACCGGTCGTCCCCTTCGAGCTGGACGCCTGGTTCAGTCGCTATGAGTGCCAGGCGGGCGACACCACCCTGACCGTCATGGCCCTGCCCGGGGTCTTCAGTGCAGACGGCCTGGATCTCGGCACCCAGATGCTGCTGGCGAGCCTCCCCCCCGTGACGGGCAAGCTGCTCGACTTTGGCTGCGGCGCCGGCGTCATCGGTTCCGTGCTGGCCAAGCGCAACCCGGCCCTGGCCGTCACCATGGTGGATATCAATGCCCTGGCACTGGAGTCCAGCCGCCGAACCCTGGCGGTCAACGGTCTGAGCGGACGTGTTCATGCCTCCGATGTCTATTCCGACATTGCCGAAACATTCCAACAGATTGTCTCGAATCCCCCCTTCCATGCCGGGCTCAAGACCTTCTACGCCGCCACCGAAACCTTCCTGGCAAAGGCACCTGAGTACCTGACCGCAAATGGCGCCCTGACCATAGTCGCCAATGCCTTCCTGCGATACCAGCCTATACTGGATGCGCACTTCAAACAGACCGAGGTGATCGCGGGCGATGCCAAATTCAAGGTGTATCTGAGCAAAGCTTAAAGAAGTGCAACGGTTGTAATAAAACAAGTAGAGAGTGCCAGACGGGATCTGTTAAGGTACCAAGAAAACGTTTACCACCCCTTTAGGGGTGTTTTTTCGCAGCAACATGAAAACCTTTTCAACATCATGATCTCAGGGAGAGAACGACGATGGCAGGCATACTCACCATGATACTGGCAGGCGGTGAAGGTACCCGACTGCAACCGCTGACCACCACCCGCAGCAAACCCTCCGTACCCTTTGGCGGCAGTTACCGGTTGATCGACTTCGTGCTCAACAACTTCGTCAACGCCGATTTCCTGCGCATCTATGTACTCACCCAGTTCAAGTCCCAGTCCCTTTACCTGCACATGAAGAAGGGCTGGAACATCGTCGGCATCACGGATCGCTTCATCGACCCCATTCCGGCCCAGATGCGAATGGGCAAACGCTGGTATGACGGCACCGCAGACGCCATTTACCAGAACCTGCGCTTCATCGAGATCTCCGACCCCGAGCACGTCTGCATCTTCGGCTCCGATCACATCTACAAGATGGACGTGAGCCAGATGGTGAGCTTCCACAAGCAGAAAGCGGCCGCCCTGACCGTCGCGGCACTGCGCATGCCCATCGAGGAAGCAAGCGCCTTCGGGGTGATCGAGGTGGATCAGGAAGGGCGCATGATTGGCTTTGAAGAAAAGCCCCGTCACCCGAAACACATCCCCGGCGACCCCACCCAGGCCCTGGTCTCCATGGGCAACTACATCTTCGAGACCGAGGCCCTCTATCGGGAGCTCAAGCGGGATGCCGCCGAGGAGAACTCCAGTCACGATTTCGGCAAGGACATCATTCCCAGCCTGTTCCCCCGTGCCCCCGTCTATGTCTACGACTACAGCACCAACGTGATCCCGGGCGAGAAGCCCAACGTCTACTGGCGCGATGTGGGGACGCTCGACTCTTACTGGCAGGCACACATGGATCTGGTGGCCGACGATGCCCCCTTCTCTCTCTACAATCGCAAGTGGCCGCTGCACACTCATTACCCGCCCCTGCCCCCCGCCACCTTCATCGATACCGACGACTGCAAGGTCAAGATCGCCAACTCCCTGATCTCCGGTGGCTGCTTCATTCAGGGCAGCCAGATCCAGCGATCCATACTGGGATTTCGCTGCAACATAGGCCCCTGCAGCCACATCAGTGAATCCGTGCTGCTGGGGGATGTGAAAATCGGCGAAGGTTGCTCCATTCGCCGCGCCATCATCGACAAAAACGTTGAAATTGCACCCGGCACCGTGATCGGTGAGAATCTGGACCATGACAGAGAGCGGTTTACCGTATCCGAAGGCGGTATCGTCGTGGTACCTAAGGGAGCAAGAGTTGGCTATTAACCCACTGAAAATCCTGTTTGTAGCCTCGGAGGTTGAGGGGCTGGTGAAGACCGGGGGCCTGGCGGATGTGGCCAAGGCCCTGCCGCAGCATCTCGCCCGTCAGGGGCACGATGTGCGCATCATTATGCCCTTCTACAAGACCATCAAGCGCCGGGACGAGGCCACCCTCCTCGCCTCGCGCTGGCTCCCCACCCCCCAAGATCGCAGTGATATCAGCTATCGCATCCATCAGCTGGAACTGGACGGGATCTGCGTCTATCTGCTCGATTGCCCGCACTATTTCGACCGCCCCCAGCTTTATGCCGAGAACAACCAGGCCTATCCCGACAACGGTGAACGCTTTGCCTTTCTGGCCGCAGCGGCCCTGCATGCGTGCGAACAGCTGGGTTTCGCTCCCGACATCGCCCACTGCAACGACTGGCACACCGGTCTGCTGCCGCTGCTGCTGAAAACCCGTCATGCCCACAACCCCTTCTTCCAGCGCACCCGGTCGGTCATCAGCATTCACAACGCGGCCTTTCAGGGCGTGTTCGATCGCCAGCAGTTCTGGGCCGTGCCGGAAATCCACGACTACGAGCAGCGCATCAACTACGACTATGGTCACATCAATCTGCTCAAGTGCGGTGTGCTCTATGCAGACAAGATCAATGCGGTCAGCCCCAACTACGCCAGCGAGCTGCTGACGCACCTGGGCGCTCACGGCATGGCCAGCGTATTCCAGCAGCGGGCAGCGGACCTGCGTGGCATCCTCAACGGCTGTGACTATCAGGACTGGGATCCCGCCTTCGATCCTCTGTTGCCCGCCACCTATGATGCCGACAACCTGGATGGCAAACACACCTGCAAGCGCATCCTGCAGCAGGAGACGGGGCTCCCCGTCGGCAACCTCCCCATCTATGGCATGGTGTGTCGACTGACCGAGCAGAAAGGTGTACACCTGCTCATCCCGGCTCTGGACAAGTTCTTGCAACATCAGGTCCAGGTAGTGATCGTGGGTTCCGGTGATCCCTCTCTCGCCGCCCAGTTGCAAAGCATTGCCCAGCAGCATCCCGACAAGTTTGCCTTCATCAATGCCTATGACGACCGTCTGGCCCACCTGGTGGAGGCCGGCGCCGACTTCTTCCTGATGCCTTCTCTGTTCGAGCCATGCGGGCTCAACCAGATGTACAGTCTGGCCTATGGCACACTGCCCCTGGTGCGGGCTGTCGGCGGATTGAAAGATACCGTCGTGGACTGGGATGCCGACCCGACGCACGCGACCGGTTTCTGCTTCAACGATCCCACTGCCAGCACCTTGCTCGATGCCATGCGCCGCAGCCTGCTCCATTATCTGCAGGAGCCGGCACGTTTTGCCCGTGTGCAGCACCACGCCATGAACACCCGCTTCGACTGGGCAGACTCCGTCATCCTGTACGAACAGATGTATCAGGATGCGCTGGCCACCGTCTGACGCCGATTGCTGAAGTTTTGTGCCCTTGGCACGCCTTTATCCGTCAACAGCGAAAAAAGTCCCCTTTGGCTGTTGACGCCCCCCCAAAACTCTATAGAATCCCCCACCGCAGTGATGCGAAGGTGGCGGAATTGGTAGACGCGCTAGCTTCAGGTGTTAGTGTCCCACGGATGTGAGGGTTCGAGTCCCTCTCTTCGCACCATACTGCAACATGCTCTTATCAGACGGCATGTAAATTCAGACTGATAACCCGATGTGCGAAGGTGGCGGAATTGGTAGACGCGCTAGCTTCAGGTGTTAGTGCCCCCCGGGTGTGAGGGTTCGAGTCCCTCTCTTCGCACCATGCTTTTGTCAGACAGCATGTAAATCCAGACTGATAACCCGATGTGCGAAGGTGGCGGAATTGGTAGACGCGCTAGCTTCAGGTGTTAGTGCCCCCCGGGTGTGAGGGTTCGAGTCCCTCTCTTCGCACCATGCTTTTATCAGACAGCATGTAAATCCAGACTGATAACCCGATGTGCGAAGGTGGCGGAATTGGTAGACGCGCTAGCTTCAGGTGTTAGTGCCCCCCGGGTGTGAGGGTTCGAGTCCCTCTCTTCGCACCATGCTTCTGGCATGTAAAACACAGAAAATGCGCTCCAACCGCATTTAAAAACCAGCTGGAGAAAATCAGTGTGCGAAGGTGGCGGAATTGGTAGACGCGCTAGCTTCAGGTGTTAGTGTCCCACGGATGTGAGGGTTCGAGTCCCTCTCTTCGCACCATCATTCCGCAAAGGCCCGTTACGAGAGTAACGGGCCTTTTGTGTTTTCATGCCCCCTGGCTATGCTGTTGAAGATGCTGCGCCACCACGGGGGTTTTCCCATGATCCTGGATACCGATATTCACAACTTCTATGAGCATCTGGTGCTCAAGGAGATAGAAAAACAGGGGTTGGCTCGAACATTGACCCCCTATCAGCTGGCTGACCTCTGCTGCCTGACACTCAACCAGCTTCCTTCCCACTATATCCGCCACGATGTCGACATGATCTACTTCACGACAGACGCCGAACGCAGCGAGATGGAGAAGAAGGTCATCGCCTCCCTGCGCCAGGCCTACGACAAGATCCAGGCCGTCCCCACTCGCCAGGCTTAATGCCAACCCTGCTGCCAGAGCAGAGTGACGACCCCTGTCATTCCCGCAACCGGCAGCAGGATCAACACCGGTCTCAGCCTGGGTTCCAGCATGACCCAGGCAGCCAGCAAGAACCCCAGGCTCCAGAACCCGTATTCCTTCTCCTGACCCCAGACCAGCACCGCCAGAAGGGCGGCCAAGATCAGAGCGCGTGCTATCCAGTTCATTGGCATTGGTCCGAAAAAACATTAATGATAACTATTATCATCTTTGGTGTTGCCATCTGCAATCGAACTTGCCTATGGATCTCCGGCTATCAAACGGTGTCGATTGAACAGTGAAAAATGCCGATTAGATCAACTATTTTGTGGGATTTTAAAATTTTAAAGCTGTTTTGCCGAATGAGCAGGGATTTTACACCTCCGCTTTATGGTAGATTGCGCCCTCTTTTGGTAAGCCTCTCGGGATCGACGCATCCGCAGGACGAGAGGGGCTGACCTTGGCGAGCAAGAGTTTAGGGAGCGTCTATGCAAAACCAACAACACCACATCCGATTGCCGGGCATGTCGCAAGTATTTGCCTGCCTGGCCATTTTCCTGGCCCTGGCCTTCTCCTTCACCAGCGTGCTGGATCTGCCAATCCAGCTGGCACTGTTCATCGCCTGGTTCGTCATCATGGGACTCGGCATCAAGCTCGGCCATGATTACAAATCCCTGGAACAGGCGGCAGTCGACGGCGTCGCCAAGGGGATGGGGGCCATCCTGATACTGATCTCCGTCGGTGCCCTGGTGGGCACCTGGATTGCCGGCGGCATCGTCCCCAGCATCATCTACTTCGGCCTCAAGGTGATACACCCCTCCATCTTCCTGCTGGCGACCCTGATCATCTGCTCTCTCACCTCGCTGGCCACCGGCACCTCCTGGGGCTCGGCGGCCACCGCCGGCATCGCCATGATGGGTATAGGCCACAGCCTGGGGGTACCCGCGCCGCTGGTAGCCGGTGCCGTGCTCTCCGGCGTCTACTTCGGTGACAAGCTCTCCCCGCTCTCCGACTCCGTGGTGCTGGCCTCGACCATGTCCAACGTCGACGTGATGGAACACATCAAGGGGATGCTGCCCATCAGCCTGTTCTCCTACGTCATCACCGCCGCCCTGTTCACCGTGGTCGGCATGCAGTACTCCGGCAACGTCAGCCTGGAGCAGGTCAATCTGGTGATGGACGCCCTCGACAAGCAGTTCAACATCACCCCCATGGCCATAGTGCCCGTGGTGCTGGTGCTGGGCCTGTTGGCCAACCGCAAGCCCGCCTTCCCGGTGATCAGCTTCGGCGCCTTGCTGGGTCTTGTCTGGGCCATCGTCTTCCAGGACATGGATCCGGTGAAGGCGATGCACTCCGCCTACAGCCCGTTTGCCATCACCTCAGGCGTCGATTTCATCGACAACATCCTGGGCCGTGGCGGCATGGAGTCCATGCTGGGTTCCGTGGCCGTCATCATCTTCGGCTTGGGCTTCGGCGGTCTGCTGGAGAAGGTCGGCATCCTCTCCGTCATCGCCAGTGCCTTCGAGAAGCGCATCAACAGCGCCGGCAGCCTGACCAGCCACACCATCGGCACCGCCTTCCTGGCCAACGTGTTCGGTTCCGCCATGTATGTGTCCCTGATCCTGACCCCCAAGATCATGGCCAAGAACTACGACAGACTGGGGCTTGCGCGCAAGAACCTCTCCCGCAACGCCGAGTTTGGCGGCACCCTCACCTGCGGCATGGTGCCCTGGAGCGACAACGGCATCTTCATGGCCGGGGTACTGGGGGTGGCGACCCTCGACTACCTGCCCTACATGTGGCTCAGCTTCACCTGCATCATAGTGACCATCACCCTCGCCTATCTGGGCAAGGGAGTGAACCGTGTACCGG
The DNA here is from genome assembly GCF_002902865.1 of Aeromonas sp. ASNIH5. NCBI lineage: Bacteria > Pseudomonadati > Pseudomonadota > Gammaproteobacteria > Aeromonadales > Aeromonadaceae > Aeromonas > Aeromonas sp. ASNIH5. The sequence goes on from NZ_CP026122.1 coordinate 2,419,469, forward strand.
TCACAGAGGCGGTGACAACCCGCTAATTTCCGTAAAAACAACGACAAAGGCGCCATCACGGCGCCTTTTGTCTGGGTGCGATTCGAGGTTAAGCTGGCACTCACCTTGATCGCACGTGGCAGGACGCCCAGATGAACTTCACCTTTCGCCAGATCCGCTATTTCGTGGCGGTGGCCGACAGCTTCTCGGTGAGCCGGGCAGCCGCCGAGCTGCACATCTCCCAGTCGGCGGTCACCAGCGCCATCCGCGAGCTGGAGACCGAGCTCGGCGCCGCCCTCTTCGAGCGCAACCCGCGCGGCGTCAGCCTCACCACCCAAGGTCACCAGTTTCTGCTGCACGCCCGTCGCATCCTAAGCGCCATGACCGAAGCCGGCCAGTCCCTCAAGGCGGTGGCCCAGCAGGATCAGGGGCGGCTTACCATAGGCGTAACCACCCTGGTTGCTGGCTACTACCTGTCGGAAGCGCTCGGCCGTTTTCGCCGCGCCTTCCCGGCGGTACAGATCGAGGTGAAAGAGGATGAGCAGCCCTACCTCGAGCACCAGATCGTCAACGGTGAGGTGGACGTGGGGATCCTGATGACCAACCGCACCATCCGCCAGGAGGCGTTCGATACCGAGCTGCTGACCCGCTCGCCGCTGCGGGTCTGGCTCGCCGCCAACCACCCCCTCTGCGCCGAGTCGACCCTCTCCCTCAAGGCGCTCGGCGAGGAGCCCATGATCTCGCTGACCGCCGACCAGCTGGACCAGATCATCGGCGGCGGCCTGCGCCGCTACGGTATCGCGCCGCGCATCGTGCTGCGTACCGCCTCGGTGGAAGCGGTGCGCAGCCTGGTGGCGAGCCAGCTCGGGCTCGCCCTGCTGCCGGACTTTGCCTACCGTCCCTGGTCCCTGGAGCAGGAGCGGGTCGAGGCCCGCGCCATCAAGGAGCCCATCCCCGCCATCGACATCGGTCTGGTGTGGCGGCGCGGCTCGCGCCTTGACTGGGCCGCACGCGAGTTCATCGACATCGCCAGAGACCAGAGCCGGCTACGGGCCCGCCAGCACCTCCCCCGCTAGGACTGAGCCTGAACAGCCGTGACTCCGGCAAAAAAATCAGATTCATCTGCACTCGATATCGATTTTACAGATACCAAAGCCGTTAAAAATTGAAATTCTCATTGCTCCCGGCTTCTCCTACGCTCATGGCTTGTTAACAGGATGTTAATGCCTACTGTGGCGCCGCCACGGTTGCCAATCATGCAAGGAGAGCAAGATGAAATTGACCCCCCTCACCCTGGCCCTGATCCCCGCCCTGCTGGCAGGCCAGGTCCAGGCTGCCCCCACCACCCTCGGCAAGGGTGAAGGCCAGCTCAACATCGTGGCCTGGGCCGGCTACGTGGAGCGCGGCGAGACCGACAAGAACTACGACTGGGTGACCGGCTTCGAGAAAGAGACCGGCTGCAAGGTCAACGTCAAGACGGCCGCCACCTCGGACGAGATGGTGGCGCTGATGAACGAGGGGGGCTTCGATCTGGTGACTGCCTCCGGTGACGCCAGCCTGCGCCTCATCGCCGGCGGCAAGGTGCAGGCGCTCAACCTGGCGCTCATCCCGAGCTACAGCAAAATTGATCCCCGCCTGCAGAATGCCCCCTGGCACACGGTGGACGGCAAGCACTACGGCGTGCCCTACCAGTGGGGCGGCAACATCTTGATGTACAACACCAAAGTGTTCCCCAAGGCGCCCGACTCCTGGAGCGTGGTGTTCGAGGAGCAGACCCTGCCGGACGGCAAGTCCAACAAGGGGCGGGTACAGGCGTTCGACGGCCCCATCCACATCGCCGATGCCGCCCTCTATCTGATGAGCCACCAGCCGGCGCTCGGCATCAAGGATCCTTACGAGCTCAACGAAGATCAGTACAAGGCCGCCCTCGACCTCCTGCGCCAGCAGCGCAAGCTGGTGGGACGCTACTGGCACGATGCCTTCGTCCAGATCGACGACTTCAAGAACGAGGGGGTGGTGGCCTCCGGCTCCTGGCCGTTCCAGGCCAATACCCTGATCGCCGACAAGCAGCCTATCGCCACGACGGTGCCCAAGGAGGGCGTCACCGGCTGGGCCGATACCAGCATGGTGCACAGCGAGGCGAAGAACCTCACCTGTGCCTATCAGTGGCTGGAGCACTCCCTCAACAACAAGCTGCAGGGGGATCTCGCCTCCTGGTTCGGCTCCGTGCCCGTGGTACCGGCCGCCTGCGAGGGCAATGCCCTGCTCGGGAAAGAGGGGTGCAAGACCAACGGCATCGACAACTTCGATCGGGTTCACTTCTGGCGTACCCCTGTCTCCCAGTGCAAGAGCCAGGGAACCTGCGTGCCCTACTACCGCTGGGTTTCGGACTATATCGCCATCCTGGGTGGCCGCTGAGGTGCCTAAGGAAATGCCGATATGGGGCCGGACAGGAGTCCGGCCCGCTTCCCACACAGACAAGGACGTCCCATGAATGCCGTACAATTTGACCGGGTCAGCCGCCACTATGGCGAGGTGAAGGCGGTCGACGACATCTCCTTCCAGATCCCGGCCGGCGAGTTTTTCACCCTGCTGGGGCCGAGCGGTTCCGGCAAGACCACCTGCCTGCGGATGATCGCGGGCTTCGAATACCCGAGCGAGGGGGAGATCCAGCTGTTTGGCGAGCCCTGCTCCACCGTGCCCCCCTACGATCGCAACCTCAATACCGTGTTTCAGGACTACGCCCTGTTTCCCAACATGGATGTGCGCGACAACATCGGCTACGGCCTGATGCTCAAGGGCGTCGCCAAGGCGGAGCGTTACCGCAAGGTGGACGAGATGCTGGAACTGGTGCGCCTGCCCGGCGTCGGCAACCGCAAGCCGGGCCAGCTCTCCGGCGGCCAGCGCCAGCGCATCGCCATCGCCCGAGCGCTGATCAACCAGCCGCGCATCCTGCTGCTGGACGAACCGCTCGGGGCCCTCGACCTCAAGCTGCGCGAGCAGATGCAGCTCGAACTCAAAGCCTTGCAGCGCCAGCTCGGCATCACCTTCATCTTCGTCACCCACGATCAGCAGGAGGCGCTCTCCATGAGCGACCGCATCTGCATCTTCAATCAGGGCAAGATCGAGCAGATCGCCGCGCCGGATACCATCTACGACGCCCCCGCCACCCCCTTCGTCGCTCGCTTCGTCGGCACCGTCAACCTGTTCGAGGGGGAGCAGGCCCGCCGGCTGTGCGGCGATGCTCAGCAGATGATGGTGCGCCCGGAGCGGATCCGGCTCGCCGAGGCCGGCACACCGGGCTGGTCCGGGGAGGTGCGCGAGGTTGAATATCTCGGCCCCTTCGTGCGCTACCGGGTTGATCTCGGCGAGCAGCTCGAGCTTATCGTCAACCACCCCAACGAGGGCCAGGCCCGCCTGCCCCGTGGCGCCCGGGTCAGCCTCAGCTGGCCGGAGCAGGCGATCCATCACCTGCACACCGCCCCTCAGGGAGCTCAACCATGAGCGCCCCCCACAGTGCGAGCCTTGCCATGAGCCAACCCACTGCCCCCCTCTCCTATCGGCCGCTGCGGCGCCTCTCCACCCTGCTCTACGGGCGGCCAGGCCTGCTGCTGGCCATCCTGCTGGGGCCGCCACTGCTCTGGCTTGGCATCATCTATGTCGGCTCCCTGCTGATGCTGCTCTCCAACGCCTTCTTCGGACTGGACGAGTTCAGCGGCCAGATCCGCCACGAGCTGGGGCTGCAGAACTTCGTTGCCCTGCTGCGGGCTGAGAACTTGGACGTGATCCTGCGCACCGTCGGCATGTCGCTGCTGGTGACCCTGGCCTGCGCCCTGCTCGGTTTTCCGATCGCCTACTACATGGCGCGCTACACCAGCGGCAAGACCCGGGCCCTGTTCTACGTCGGCATCATGCTGCCGCTCTGGTCCAGCTATCTGGTGCGGGTCTACGCCTGGAAGCTGATCCTGGCCAAGGAGGGGGTCATCAGCTGGCTGGCAGACACCCTGGGACTGGACTGGCTGCTGGACGCCATCCTCTCGCTGCCGGTGATCGGGGGGCCGTCGCTGTCATTCTCGCGCATCGGCACCTTCATCGTGTTCGTCTACGTCTGGCTGCCCTTCATGATCCTGCCCATCCAGGCGGCGGTGGAGCGAATCCCGCGCTCCTTGCTGGAGGCGAGCGGCGATCTCGGCGCCACCCCGGCCCAGACCTTTCGCACCCTGATCCTGCCGCTGGCCCTGCCCGGCGTGGTGGCGGGCTCCATCTTCACCTTCTCCCTAACGCTGGGGGACTACATCATCCCCGGCATCATAGGCAACTCCACCATGTACATAGGTCAGGTGGTCTACATGCAGCAGGGCACGGCGGGCAACCTGCCCTTCGCCGCCGCCTTCTCGCTGGTGCCGATCCTCATCATCGCCATCTACCTGACCATCGCGAAACGCTTGGGGGCCTTCGATGCGCTCTAATACTTCCATGAAACGGGACCATGGCAGCCAGCCCTCCGGCCTGCTCAAGTACGCGGCCATCGGCGGCCTCTTGTTCCTGCACTTCCCGATCCTGTTCATCTTCCTCTACGCCTTCACCAGCGAGAGCAAGAGCTATCAGTTCCCACCGCCCGGGCTCACCCTCAAGTGGTTCGAGGTGACCCTCAACCGCCCCGACGTGTGGCGCGCCATCCAGCTATCGCTGGAGGTAGCGGGGCTGGCGACGCTGGCCGCCATGGTGCTCGGCACCCTGGCGGCGGGGGCCATCGCCCGCAGCCGCTTCTTCGGCCAGGAGGTGGTATCGCTGTTGCTGGTGCTGCCCATCGCCCTGCCCGGCATCGTCACCGGCATCGCGCTGCGCTCCGCCTACGGGGTGATGGAGATCCCTTTCAGCTTCTGGACCATCGTCATCGGTCACGCCACCTTCTGCGTGGTGGTGGTCTACAACAATGCCCTGGCGCGCTTTCGCCGCACCAACCAGAGCCTCATCGAGGCGTCGATGGATCTCGGTGCCGACAGCTTCCAGACCCTGCGCTACGTGATCCTGCCCAATCTGGCCACGGCACTGCTGGCGGGGGGCATGCTGGCGTTTGCCCTGAGCTTTGACGAGGTGATCGTCACCACCTTCACCGCGGGCCAGCAGACCACGCTGCCGATCTGGATGTATCAGGAGCTGATCCGGCCACGGGACAGGCCGGTCACTAACGTGGTGGCGCTCATCATAGTGGCCTTCACCACCATTCCCATTCTGCTTGCCTACTACCTCACCCGCGACGGCCAGGACGTTGCCGGCAGCGGCAAATAACGACTCAACGCGTGCGCAAGGATGCAACCATGAAACTCTCTACCCAACTTTTGATCGACGGTCAGTTCGTCACCGGTGACGGCCAGGCCGAGCCCATCCTCAACCCGGCCACCGGGGAGCTCATAGCCTCCGTGCCAGAAGCCTCGTTCGAGCAGGTGAACCGGGCGGTGAACGGCGCCCAGCGCGCCTTCGCCCAGTGGAGCCGCACCACCCCGGCGAGCCGCAGTACCCTGCTGCTGCGCCTGGCCGATGCCATCGAGCGCCACGCCGAGGAGTTTGCGGCCCTCGAATCCCTCAACTGCGGCAAGCCCTATCTGGCGGTGTTCAATGACGAGCTGCCGGCGGTAGTGGACTGCTTCCGCTTCTTCGCCGGCGCCGCCCGCTGCCTGCAGGGGCCGCTGGCGGGGGAGTACATCGAGGGGCACACCAGCATGATCCGCCGCGACCCCATCGGTGTGGTGGGCAGTATCGCCCCCTGGAACTATCCGCTGATGATGGCGGCTTGGAAGATGGCCCCGGTGCTCGCCGCCGGCAATACGGTGGTGCTCAAGCCCTCCGAGCAGACCCCGCTCACCGCCCTGCGCCTGGCGGAGCTCGCCAGCGAGCTGTTCCCCCGCGGCGTCATCAACATCGTCTGCGGCCGGGGCGAGAGCGTGGGGGCGCCGCTGGTGGAGCACCCGCTGGTGCGCATGGTGTCCCTCACCGGTGACATCGCCACTGGCCAGAAGATCCTGCAGAGCGCCGCCCGCACCATGAAGCGCACCCATCTGGAGCTTGGCGGCAAGGCGCCGGTCATCATCTTTGACGATGCAGACTTGGAGGCCGTGGTGGCCGGCATTCGCACCTTCGGCTTCTACAACGCCGGCCAGGATTGCACAGCCGCTTGCCGCATCTATGCCCAGGGCAAGATCTACGACAAGTTCGTCGCCGCCATGACCGAGGCGGTCGCCTCCATCAAGGTGGGCGGTCCGCGCGAGGAGGGGGTGGAGATGGGGCCGCTCATCTCGGACCGGCAGCGCAACCGGGTGGCCAGCTTCGTGGAACGGGCCCAGAGCAGCGGTCACGTGGAGGTGACGGCGGGGGGCAAGATCCGCCCAGGCAACGGCTTCTTCTTCGAGCCGACCCTGATCGCCCATGCCCGCCAGGAGGATGAAATCGTGCGCCGGGAGGTATTCGGCCCGGTGGTGTCGGTGACCCGCTTTGGCGACGCCGAGCAGGTGGTGCAGTGGGCCAACGACTCGGACTACGGCCTCGCCAGCTCGGTCTGGACCAAGGATCTGAGCCTTGCCAGCAAGGTGGCCAGCCACCTGCAGTACGGCTGCACCTGGATCAACACCCACTTCATGCTCACCTCCGAGATGCCCCACGGCGGCATGAAGATGTCCGGCTACGGCAAGGATCTCTCCCTCTACGCGCTGGAGGACTACACGGTACCGCGCCATATCATGGTCAAGCTCTAGGCTCCACTCCGTCTCCCTGAAAAAAATATGGCCCCTTGGGGCCATCTTGTTTTGCATCAGGTCTGTGCATCCCTGCGGTGCACCGACGCAGCGTCACCATTCACCCGACCGCGACCCGCATCAACGTCATGACAACCGCCACAGCCAGTGGTGATCCAGAATCAGCAGACCAAACAGCAACATCAGGTGATAGATGGAGAAACGGAAGGTGCGCATCGCCTGGCCGGGCCGATCCCCGTACTTCAACAGCCAACCATGCCAGCAGAATCCGAGGTTCAACCCAAGGCTGCCGACCAGGTAGACAAGCCCCGACATACCGATCAGATAGGGCAGCAGACAGACGAGCGTCAGGATCAGCAGATAGAGCAGGATGGCGGTCTTGGTGAAATCGGTGCCGTGGGTGACGGGCAGCATGGGAATGTCGGCACCGGCATAGTCATCGCGCCGGTGGATGGCCAAAGACCAGAAATGGGGCGGCGTCCAGGTAAAGATGATCATCACCAGCAGCCAGGGCTCGGCCGAAAGCTGCCCCGTGATGCTGGTCCAGCCCAAGAGCGGTGGCATGGCTCCCGCCAATCCGCCGATGACGATATTCTGCGGCGTGGCCCGCTTCAGCAGCAGGGTATAGACGACCGCATAGCCGAACAGGCTGGCCAGGGTTAGCCAGGCAGTCAGGGGATTTACGCCCCAATGGAGCAGAACAAACCCCGACAGTGCCAGACAGATCGCGAAACTCATCGCCTGCCCCGGCGTGATCCGTCCCGTGGCGACCGGGCGCCAGCGCGTTCTGCGCATCCGGGCATCGATGCCGCTATCCAGAGAATGGTTCATGGCCGCCGCCCCGGCAGCGAGCAGTCCAATCCCCGACAGGCCCAGTATCATCTCGTCCAGAGAGGCGCGTGTCGGCTCGGCCAGCAGCATGCCCACCCAGGCGGTCAGGAGCAGCAGGGCGACCACCTTTGGTTTGGTCAACTGACAATAATCGTGCACCCGGCGGAGGGCGAAGCGCTGTGCCCGCCCTCTCCCATTCATGTCCGGCTCCTGACCATCCCAGGGGATGACAAGGGGTCGTGATGATGCAAAGAGAGGCTCCCGCGCGCCAGCACACAACAGGCCAGCAGGTGGGCGGCCACCAGATTGTGTGCAAGGGCGTTGGCCAGCGGCAGGGCCAGATGGACGTTCGCCAATCCCAAGGCAATCTGCACGGTCAGCAGACCCAGCAACAGCCAGCCAAACCCTCTCAGGGGGGTCCGCTGGCAGAGCAGCGCGAGGGCGAAAGCACCCACCAGCAAGGCCGTGGTCAGCGCTCCCAGGCGATGGGCGATGTGAATGGTCTGGCGCGCCTCCTTGCCCAGCACGCCGAACTCATAGCTGGCGTGCCCCAGAGGGAGATGAAAGGCTTGCGCCCAATTCAGCTCTGCCTGCCAGTTGCCCTGGCACAAGGGAAACTCCACACATGCCATGGCCGCATAGTTCGCCGACGTCCAGCCCCCCAGCGCGATCTGCAGCAGCAACACGCCACAGGCCATGCTGCCAAGCCAGGAAACGCCCTGGTGTACGGGCGGGGGTGAAGGGAAACCTGCCAATTCGGCCCGATAGAGCCATAGCAAGGTCAGGATGGCGAAGCCGCCCAGCAGATGAGTGGTCACCACCAGGGGATGCAGGGCCAGGGTCACCGTCCACATACCCAGTGCCGCCTGACCCGCAACCAGCACCAGCAAGATGAGCGAGAGGTGGCGCAGTCGGCCGCCTGTACGCCAGCCCAAGCCGGACAGGAGCACAATCACGCCTCCCAGCACCCCGGCGAAGTAGCGATGCACCATCTCGCTGCGCGCCTTGTGAGGAACAAGCGGGCTGGCCGGATAGCGCTGTGCCGCCAGTTCCGCATGCTCGGCGCGGGGAATGGCCAGGGAACCATAGCAACCAGGCCAATCGGGGCAAGCCAGCCCGGCATCCGTCAACCGGGTATAAGCACCGAGCGCGATGACAAGAACTGCCAGCGCAATGGCCACGGAGGCCAGCCTCTTGTGCATCTTCATATGCCGCCTCGCTGACCGTGCAGTAGCCAGAAGATGCGAGTTCCATGCCGGCTGCATCGTCACTGCACCCCACGCTGATACTTGAGCAGTTGCTGCAGATCCGACAGTACCGCCTTGCCAAGCAACGGCCAGGTCGTCGTGCTGCCGGGTACCTCGTAACGCAAGATGGCCAGCCCGCAGGCGTCCACCAGCAGTATATCCCCCTCCCTCATTTCACTGTTTGCCTCGTGAGGTGGCGTCAACTGGACCAGCTCCAGCTTGTCCAGGTTGCGGCCAAGTGCAGCCTGGATGCGCGCCATCAGCACAGGGACCTGCCGGCATTGCCCCTCGCAGCGAGGGGCCACCAGATAGACCAGTCGCCATTGGTGCTGATGGGCAGGAAGCGGTTGCAACAGGTAGATCTCCTGGTGCAGCCAGTGCCCCTTGCTGTGCGTGCCGGGTTCATACCAGCCCTGGTGAAGAGTCAGAGCCGCCAGCACCACAGGCAGCAGGATCACCGCAGCAAAGAGCGCTGGCACCCGCCAGCGTCGCCATCCACTCATGGGGAGCACCTCCTTGTCAGCATGACCCCCCCTGACAGAACCACCAGCGCCAAGCCGAGCCATTGCACCCCATAGGCCCGGTGTTTTTCAGGAGGCATGACATTGTGCTGGTAGTGATAGAGGAATGGGGTTCGTCTTTGATAGAACACGGCGTCTGCAAGCGGGGCTCCGATTGCCTGTCGCAGGGTCTCGACCCTGATGGATTGCAGCCGGTTCGGGTAGGGGCCTGGTTCTATGTTCTGTCCCAACAGGAAGCCGCCGGGAGCCATGCGCAGAACACCTTCAAGGGTCATTGCGGCGGGGATGGCGGGATTGGGTAATTGCGACCTGTCGGATGGCGCGGGCACCCATCCCAGGTTGACCAGCAACAGTGAGGATCCCCCCTCTGCGCGTACCGGGATGAGCACGTCATAGCCAACCTCCCCGTTGACGATCTGGTTGTCCAGCAACCAGACATAAGGGCTGACCCACTCGGCTTTCCCTTGCAGAGGCTGGCCATCCAGTGACTCCGGGTGTTGCCAGTCGATCTGGGCCAATGTCCTTGGCCCGGCCTGCTGCATCTTTGCCATCTGCGCCAGCCAGGCCGTTTTTTCCATTCCGCGCTGCCACTGCCAAAACGCCAGCTTGCACAAACCGGCCGTCACCACCAGAGTGAACAACAAGACGAACCAGCGTCTGTGATGCCATGGTCGTCGCTTGTCTCGTGCAGCCGAATCGCGCATATCGAGGAGGATCCCAAGATGTTGATCAAGGTCGTGCTGGTACTCATGCTGCTGCTCATCATCGGCCAGCTGTTTCACGCCCTCTGGCTGATGCTCAGTGCAGGCAATACGCAAAAGATGTCGGTACCTCTGGGCCGGCGCGTCTTCTTCTCCCTGCTGGTGGTCATCATGCTGCTGCTCTCTCTCGCGATGGGCTGGCTGGAGCCCAACCCGCGCCCCTACTGAGCACGGCATCAAAGCAGGTAGACAAAGACGAACAGACAGAGCCAGACCACATCGACGAAGTGCCAGTACCAGGCCGCAGCCTGGAAAGCGAAATGACGCTGTGGGGTGAAATGATCCCTCAGCATGATACGCAGCCAGATGATGGTCAGGAAAAGGGTGCCCAGCAGCACGTGCAGTCCATGGAACCCGGTCAGAATGAAGAAGGTATTGCCATAGATGCCGGAATCCAGCCGCAGCCCGAGATCCCGATAGGCATGCAGATACTCATAGCCTTGAAACCACAGGAATGTCAGCCCGAGCACCACGGTTGCCAGCAACATCCCCTTGAGCCGCATGCGTCTGCCGTTTTCCAGACCCATGTGTGCAAACAGCAGGGTCACGGAGGAACCGAGCAGGATCAAGGTATTGATGAGGGGGATCCCCTGCCAGGGCATGGCCTGGGTCGTGGCCCCGCCGGGCGTCTTGAGCAGGGGCCAGTGAGCGGTGAAATCCGGCCACAGCAGCTGGCCCGTCATCACCCTGTGGCCCGCACCATCCAGCCAGGGCACCGCAAGCTGGCGTGCATAGAACAGCACTCCGAAAAAAGCCAGAAAGAACATCACTTCAGAGAAGATGAACCAGACCATGCCCTGCCTGAAGGATCTGTCCATCTGGGCGCTGTAGAGCCCGGTCATGGACTCCCGGATGATGTGACGGAACCAGCCAAACAACATGAATGCCAGCAGGGCGACACCGGCCATCATCATATACCGGCCGAAACCGGTCTGCCCACTCGTCACTTCATTGACCAGATGTCCCGCCCCCAACGCCAGGAAAAACAGTGCAATGGCACCAATGATGGGCCAGCGACTCTGGTCCGGGACATAATAGGTCTGGTTCACCTTGGCCATGGTCATTTCCTCTGTGCGAGTGCCGGTGCAGGTACGGACTCCGTGATGTCATAGAGCGAGTAGGAGAGCGTGATGGTATTGATGCTGTCCGGTAGTGCCGGATCGATATAGAACTTGAGCGGCATCAGCTTGCTCTGCCCTGCCCTCAGCTCCTGGCGATTGAAGCAGAAACACTCCACTTTCTTCAGATAGGCTGCGGCGGGACCGGGAGAGACCGACGGGACCGCCTGACCCACCATGGCCCGCTCCGTGGGATTGAACACCCGAAAGTTGACCATTTTCACCTCCCCCGGCCGCACCGACAGCCGAGCCGTTTCACCACTGAACTCCCACGGCATCCGGGTATCCGCATGAGCAAGAAACTCGATCTGGATGCTCCGCTTGCTGTCGATCACCGCCCGCTCCGTACTGGCCGCTTGATCAGACGTCTTGCCATTGAGGCCGGTGATCCGGCAGAAGACGTCATAAAGCGGCACCAGCGCAAAGGCAAAACCAAACATGACGAGCACGACCAGAGCCAGTTTTCTGAGCAAGGGGGCATGACTGACCTGGGTCATATGACCTCCCTAACGCTCTTCCGACCGGATATCCGGCGGAGTCTGGAAACTGTGATAGGGAGGGGGAGAAGAGAGCGTCCATTCCAGCCCCTCGGCCCCCTCCCATATCCGATCGCTCGCCTTGGCTCCGCCTCTGATGCATTTGACCACGCCCCAGACAAACAGCAGTTGGGACAGGCCGAAGGCAAACCCCCCCAGGCTGATCAGCATGTTGAAGTCGGCAAATTGCAGGGCGTAATCGGGAATGCGGCGAGGCATGCCCGCCAGCCCGACAAAATGCATGGGGAAAAACAGCACATTGACCGAGACGAGCGAACACCAGAAATGCCATTGGCCGAGCCGCTCGTCATACATGTGCCCCGTCCATTTCGGCAACCAGTAGTAGGCAGCGGCCAGGATCGAGAAGACGGCACCGGTCACCAGCACATAGTGGAAATGGGCCACTACGAAATAGGTGTCGTGATACTGAAAATCAGCCGGTGTCATGGCCAGCATCAGCCCGGAGAAACCGCCAATGGTGAACAGAGTGATGAAGGCGATGGCAAACAGCATGGGGGTCTCGAATGTCAGAGAACCACGCCACATGGTGGCAAGCCAGTTGAACACTTTTACCCCTGTCGGCACCGCTATCAGCATGGTGGTGTACATGAAGAACAGCTCCGCCACCACGGGCAATCCGGTGGTGAACATGTGGTGAGCCCAGACCATGAAGGAGAGCAAGGCGATGCTGCTGGTGGCAAAGACCATGGAGCGATAACCGAACAGCTTCTTGCGGGAGAAGGTCGGAATGATGCTGGAGACGATGCCGAAAGCCGGCAATATCATGATGTAGACTTCCGGGTGCCCGAAGAACCAGAAAATGTGCTGAAACAGGACAGGATCCCCCCCACCGGCCGCATCGAAGAAACTGGTCCCGAAATACTTGTCCGTCAGCACCATGGTCACCGCAGCCGCCAGCACCGGCATGACAGCGATGAGCAGAAACGCCGTGATGAGCCAGGTCCAGACAAACAGCGGCATCTGCATCCAGCCCATGCCCGGCGCCCGCAGGTTGAAGATGGTCACGATGACGTTGATGGCCCCCATGATGGAGGAGATCCCCATGATGTGAATGGCAAAGACAAACAGGGCCGTGCTGTTGCCGCTGTACTGGGTGGACAGGGGGGCATAGAAGGTCCAGCCAGAACTGGGGCCGCCTCCCTCCATAAACAGGCTCGACAGGAGGATGAGGAAAGCAAACGGCAGGATCCAGAAGCTCCAGTTGTTCATGCGGGGCAGCGCCATGTCAGGGGCCCCAATAATGATGGGGATCAGCCAGTTGGCGAGGCCGGTGAAGGCGGGCATGACGGCACCAAAGACCATGATAAGGCCGTGTACTGTGGTCATCTGGTTGAAAAACAGGGGTTCCACCAGTTGCAGTCCGGGCTGGAACAGTTCTGCCCGGATCACCATGGCCATGGCGCCACCGGTAAAGAACATGGTGAGGGCAAAGCACAGATAGAGGGTACCGATGTCCTTGTGATTGGTGGTGTAGAGCCAGCGCCTCAGACCGGCCGCCGGCTGGTGAGCATGTTCGCTGCGCAGGGTATCCGTGATTCCATCACTCATGCCGACGCCTCACTTGTCCTTGTCCGGGTTGGCCGGGTTGAGAAGGGACTGCACCTCGGCTGGCTGCACAAGGTCGCCGGTCTTGTTATCCCAGGCATTGCGTTCATAGGTGATGACGGCGGCCAGTTCCTGCGCCGTCAACTGTTTGCCAAAAGGCTGCATCGCCGTGCCGCTCTTGCCATGCAGGACGATGTCCAGATGCTGGGCCCGATGTTCCGCCTGTGTGGTCACCTTGCTGCCATTGAGCGCCGGGAAGATGCCGGGCAATCCGGTACCCGCGGGCTGATGACAGGCAGCGCAGTGCCCCAGATAGACTTTCTCCCCCTGCGCCATGGCTTGTGGCAACGTCATGGTCTCCGCTGCCTGCGCCTGTTGCTGTGCCTTGGCGGTTGCCTGCTCGTCTCCCTTTCTGGCAATCCACGTCTCGAACTCCTCTGCGGATTTGGCCACCACAACCACGGGCATGAAACCGTGATCCTTGCCGCACAGCTCGGCGCACTGCCCACGATAGGTGCCCGGCTTGTCGATCCGGGTCCAGGACTCGTTGATGTAGCCAGGATTGGCATCTTTTTTCACGGCGAAGGCGGGAACCCACCAGGAGTGAATGACATCGTCCGAGGTCATCAGGAAACGGATCTTCTTGCCGACCGGCAATACCAGAGGGTTATCCACCTCCAGCAGATAATTGCCGCCCTTGGGGGCATCACCGGAGATCTGCTGTTTGCTGGTCGCCAGCAGGGAATAAAACGCCACCGGATACTCGAGGTATTTGTAATGCCATTTCCATTGCGAGCCCGTGACGAGGACGGTGAGATCGGCCTTGGAGGTATCCTCCATCTTCAACAGGGTCGAGGTTGCCGGTGCCGCCATCGCGATCAGTATCAACACGGGGATGGCCGTCCACAGCAACTCGATGCGGGTGCTTTCGTGAAACTGGGCGGCTTTGGCACCGCGCGATTTTCGATGGTGCACGATGGACCAGAACATGATGCCGAAGACGAGCAGACCGATGACGCAACAGATATAGAAAATCGTCATGTGCAGGTCATAGACCTGCTGGCTGATGGCGGTCGCCCCGCGCGTCATGTTGAACCGGATCTCATTGGCAAAGGCGCTGCTGCTGATGAACCACATCATCATTCCGGCACCTGCCTGAGCTGCATCGTTTCTCACATTGCACTCCCTGTGCACGTTGGAGAAGATGGCCTGCATTCAATACGCCCAACGCTAACCATCTGAAAATAATGCATTTATTAAAATTCATTTCACATTCAAGTATTAGTCCATATTCAGAAAAAACCAAAATGCAGACAGCCCTGACCAGGCTCATCAGAGCAGTGGCAATAGGCAAAACGCGAGTAGGGAAGAGGGAGAAACGGGTCCCGGGGTGGCCGCGCCTTGAACGGGGAGAGCTTCAGCCATGGTGAGTCGAATCGATGTGCAGAACCCGGGAGGGGCCATTGGTTCCTCCTGGGCTCCGTGGTTTTCTGCCGTGCCAGAGGTGGGGTCAGCCCGCTGGGGCTTGCTGAGCCAGCAGTCTGGCCAGCAGGGAGCGCAATGCTTTTATCAGCGCGGGTTTGCCCGCGACACCCTGTCGGGCAGCCAGCTCGGACCAGGACGCATATTGCCAGATGGTGGCAATCAGCAACCGTCGTTCATCCTGACTCAACGCATCCAGCATCATCACTCGCCGGAGCAGCCAGCGTTGCAGTGTCGCCTGGCACAATTCGAATGGCTTGTGATGGTGGGCAAAACAATCGAGTTCCCGATGCTCGAATTCATCCAGATCCGGCACATGAGTGACAGGTCCGCCTCTGAGGGATAGCCAGACCAGTTCGGTATCCAGCCTCTTGAGTTCACCCGCCAGCAGGGCCGGCAACTGGCTCATGAAACGCTGTCGCCATTGCGCCAGCTCGGCGTGATATTCCGATTGCAACGGCATCAGCAGCAAAGCTGCATGACTGCCGCTGGCCGCATCGCGCTGCAGACCAAGACGCAGCACCTTCAATCCCGCCTTGAGCCAGAATGGCAGCAGATCTGGACTGGCGGAGAAGGCAGACCCCAGATAATCGACCCCTAATACCCGATAATGTGATACCAGCTTGTCCAGCAACCAAGACCCCAGCCCGAGACGATGAAGGGCAGGATGGATGGCGATGCGCATCACCCTGGCATAAGAGCGCTCCCCCGCCGTCACGAAACCGGCGTGGGCCAGCAGCGACTGGGGCAGCAGATGTCCACGAGGGCGCCTTCGTCCGGCCCAGATCGCATGCGCCAGATCAGGGGGTATATTGCCCTCCCGCACGACCAGCGCCACCCCGAGCAACTCCTGTCCCTGCTCCATCAGATGAATGTCGAGATCCGGCCCCTCCAGCAAATACCGCAGATCACTTGGGCTGGTCTGGTAGTGAGCCAGCACGAGCAGGCCGAACACCCGATTGAGCAGCGCGTCATCACGGGCCAGCTCATCTTGTCCGACCAGGCGCCAGGTCGGTGATGTCGGGGGATGAGGTGCCGATATGTCGGCATTCAGACCAAGGAGCCGGAAGATCAGAGGCTCCAGCGGATCGCTCAGGCTCCAGCGAATGGGCTCCACCAGGTGCAGCTCCTGCCAATCCGGGGTTTGCTCATCGAGTACCCTCTTGAAGCGCAGATGAAAGCCGCGCCCCGTCCCCTCATAGCCGTGCTCCGTTGTAGCGAAGACAATGCGACTGTGACGGGCCAGCATGGCCTCCAGCAGCGGGGTCGGGATGGCGGCGGCCTCATCCACCAGCAACAGATCCGCCAGCACGTCTCCTTGAGAGGCCCGATCAGGGGACACATAGCTCAGACCGGCCAGCCGCTCAGGCATCTCTGCCAGCGCGCGCTCTGCATGGGCAAAAAGTGTCGCCACTGTGGCGTGGGAAGGGGCCGTCACCGCTATCCTCAAGGCCGGATCCCGACTCAGCAAATCGGCGCTCGCCAGCCCCAGCACGGCGCTCTTGCCACGACCGCGATCGGCGCTCAGCACCAGGGGGCGGCGGCGATGGCCGTGCAACACGTTGTGGATGGCGGGCAGCGCACGGGCCTGATCCGCGCTCAGCGGTCGGTCCCCGTCGAGAGGCTGCCAGGTAATATCACAAGAGGCAGGCGTCAGATCTCGCGCCGGATCTTCTTCCAGCAACCGTACTAGACGGGAGATGAACCCCTGCCCGGCACGATCAACCTCCTCTGGCTGGGCGACCAGCCTCTGACGATCTGGGTCTGGGTAGGTCGGCCATGCCTCCCGCGGCGGGGTCAGCAGAAGCAAGAGCCCCCCAGCCCTCAATGTCCCCGCCAAGGCACCGAATGCATCGGGGTGAAAACCACTGAAGGCATTGAATACCAGGGTGTCGCACTCCTGACCGAGCCGTTGAAGCGCCTTGGCGGCAGGCTGCGGAGCATGACGCTCAGGACCCTGCCCCAGCCAGAACACCGCCCCCCACAGCAAGGATTCGGCACGAACGATGCAGTCATCCTGCTCCCCTTCCAGCCAGATCAGACGTCGCTCGCCGGCATGAGCGATAGCGTGGCGCAAGGCGAGCAGCTCGGCTGACATCATGGAGCTGGGCTGGCGTCTGGCTTCACACGGGGTTCAAACATGCGCTCCCCCATCTGGTCGATGAAGGTATGGGCCTTTTGCACCATGAAGCGCTCGGCATCCGCCGGGTTGGCAAAGAGATCGGAGCGGATGAAGCGATGGGTCTGTAATTGCCCGTCGATCTCCCTGGTGATGCGACCTGCCAGCCTGTATTGCCCCCCTTCCGCCATGGGCTCGGGATAGATGAGATAGCCCATGTATTCGATGGGCTCAACCTCGGGGCTCTGGGCGATCTCTCCCTTGAACAGGGCATTGAATAGTTTTTTGAACATGTTCGCATCCTCTCTGATAAAGGCATTCTCCCCAAGGGTGGAATCACTGGCAAGCTCGGGATCTTATTACCATTCGTTCTTTGCACTACGAACCATTCTCATTTAGATTTCATCTCATTCCAGCATGAGGTCCAGATTATGTACGTGTGTTTGTGCCGCGGCATCACAGATAACCAGATCCGCAAGGCGGTACAGGCAGGCAAGACTGAATTCAGACAGTTGAAACAGTCGCTGGAAGTCGGTGCCCAATGTGGTAAATGTGTGCGCATGGCGATGGAGATCATCGCTACCGAAATCGACAAGATGGAGTCAGAGCAGGCACCGCTCTATTACGAAGTGGCGTAAAACCGCCGACTTCTCATCTTCATCTCTCCTTCTGCCCTCCAGGGGACGACTTTCCCCCATCACGTTATGGTCATGTTTCTGGACTAAGCTCTAGTGATCGTTGCCTAGGCTCGAAAACGAGGAGTAATGTCGATGAAAGGAGATCCCAAAATCATTGCCCACCTCAACAAGGTGCTGGCCAATGAGCTGGTTGCCATCAACCAATACTTCCTGCATGCCCGCATCTATGATGACTGGGGCCTCAAGGGGCTGGGGCACAAGGAGTATCACGAATCCATCGATGAGATGAAACATGCCGACGAGCTGGTCAAGCGGGTGCTGTTTCTGGAAGGGCTGCCCAACTTGCAGGATCTGGGCAAGCTGCGCATCGGTGAGACGGTGGAAGAGATGTTGCGCTGTGACTTGTCTCTGGAGATGGACGCCATCCCCGACCTGAAAGTCGCCATCACCTATGCCGAGTCTGTGCAGGACTACGTCAGCCGCGACCTGTTCCAGGAGATCCTGGAAGATGAAGAGGAGCATGTGGACTGGCTGGAAACCCAGCTCGATCTCATCGCCCGTATCGGTCTGGAAAACTACCAGCAATCCCAGCTCCATGCCGAGTCATCCTGAATCGCGATGACATCAAGAGACAATCCCAACCCGCCCAGGCGGGTTTTTTCATGGCGACAGCGGCAGAGATCTTGCCCAACGATAGGGTAGCCAACCTGGTTGCTGACAAGGCAGGCCAGAGGCTGTCAGGATGGCAGGCGCCGGATTGAACCGCCTCCGGGATCACAGTTACGATGCATGGGGCAGCGGCAGGCGCCGCTTTCGATTAGGATACGGCTCTATTCAAACAACACTGCTACGGATAATGTCCATGGAACAGATCGCCCGTGAGATGGCGGCCCACAAGCGAGTGGCGCTGGTGGCTCACGACAACATGAAGACCCCCCTGCTGAACTGGGTGATGCGGCGCAAGGAGGAGCTCAAGCTCCACCACCTCTACGCCACCGGTACCACCGGCACCATGCTTGGCAAGCAGGCACAACTGCCCATCACCTGTCTCTTCTCCGGCCCCATGGGGGGCGACCAGCAGCTCGGCGCCCTGATCGCCGAGGGCAAGATCGACGTGCTGATCTTCTTCTGGGATCCCCTCAATGCGGTGCCCCACGATCCGGACGTGAAGGCCTTGCTGCGCCTTGCGGCAGTCTGGAACATCCCGGTCGCCACCAACGAGGCGACCGCCGATTTCATCATGGACAGCCCCCACATGCGCCAGGCGTTCAGCGTGCAGATCCCGGACTACGTCGGCTATCTCAAGGCGAGAACCCAGTAACGGGGCAGAAACGACAGAGCCGGCCACAGGGCCGGCTCTTTTTATTGGCGGGAACGAAGATCAGCGCTGGAAGCTTTTCTGCGCGAACTTGGGTCTGGCATTCATGATCTGCTCCACCTGCTCGTCGCTCATCTTGCCGCGCGACAGCCCCAGCACCTTGTAGGTGAGCAGCGGTCGGGCCGGCAGGGCGATCATCAGGGCGCGGATCTGGTTCTCGTCCTCTTTCTCGCGCACCGGTTTGCCATAGGCATAGGTCAGTACGCCGGCATCCATCAGGTTTTTGACGGCAGGCTCGGTGATCGGCAAGTTTATGACGCTTTTGCGCTGCAGCACGAACTCGCGCAGCACTGCCTTCTCGTTGAAGTCGAGAAAGGAGATCATCTGGGCCAGCTGATCCTGCTGGCGGCGGGACTGCCACTCGTCGCAGGCCCACTCCCAGGCGATCAGGAAGCCCTGACTGCAGAAGTAGGAGATGGCGATCAGCATGCCGACGCCGAGCCAGGCGGCGTGTGTGGCGGCCCACTGGCTGACGGCTCCCTTCATCAAACCGGCCGGAAACAGCAGGATGATGCTGCAGCAGAGCAGCAGCCAGACCATCAGCCAGTTGAGGCGGTTCAGTTGATAGAAATGTTGGATCCACCGTTTCATCGTTCACCCTTCCCAAATCAGTGTGGACAGTAGTCATCTCATAGCAAACGGTGTGCCAAGGCGAAGCGTTCAGCGGCAGAGGAGTGGGTCCGGACGGCAGAACCGGTGGAGGGCACGGTTACATTCCCTTACAACTTGTTGAGCGAATGATCATTAGTTTGCCTTGTGAGGCGGCACTCAACTTGGTAAAAAGCCCGCACTGTCATAGGGGAGTAGCAACCCGCCCGTGATCCGGGCAGGGCTCATGTCAACATTCTTGGATCCTCAGATCCATGGCATGGGCGGCGATGGCATCCATCGCTCTGCAAGACCTTTGGCCTCGATATGCAAGCCAGCCGGGCGAGCCGTATCGAGTCCATTGGTTGTTCTGCTCGCCTGGCGGTTACTCATCATGCTGATCACCCTGCTGTTATTTCTGCTCTCTGCCGTCACCATCTATCTGGCCTGCGAATATTTCGTCAACGGCATCGAATGGACCGGCCACCACTTCAAGTTTTCCCAGAGCGCTACCGGCTCCCTGCTGGCGGCCCTCGGCACGGCCCTGCCCGAATGCATCGTCACCCTGACCGCATTGCTGATGGGGGATGCCCCCGCCCAGCAGCAGATAGGCATAGGTGCGGCCCTCGGCGGCCCGCTGGTGCTGGCTACCATAGGCTATGCTGCCGTCGGCGTGACCCTGCTGCTGTGCATGAGCCGTGAGCACAGGGCCATCGATGGCGAGGTGCAGCGCGAGATAGGCCGCGATCAGGCCTGGTTCGTCGGCATCTTCCTGGTGGCGGTGGCCCTCGGCATGGTGGCCTTCACCGGTAAAACCTGGCTGGCCCCGCTGTTCGTGCTGGTGTATCTGGTCTATGTGCGGCGCGAGCTGAAACAGACCGACAGCCACGAGGTCGCGTTGCCAGAGCCCCTCAAGCTGGATCCGGGCGCCGAGATCCCGGCGCTCGGCAAGGTGCTGCTGCAAACCCTGGTTGCGCTGGTGGTGGTGGCGCTGGCGGCCCAGCTGTTCGTTCATCAGCTGGAGAGCATGGGCGAGCTGTTTGGCCTCTCGCCGGTGCTGGCGGCCCTGTTGTTGAGCCCGGTGGCGACCGAGATGCCCGAGCTGATTAACGTGCTGATCTGGGTGCGGCAGGGCAAGCACCGGCTGGCACTGGCAAACATCTCGGGGGCCATGATGATCCAGGGCACCATTCCCAAGGCGTTCTGCCTGTTGTTCACCCCCTGGCTGCTGGACAGCACCATGATGGTCTCCTCGCTGGTGACGCTGCTGGCGGTCGTGCTGTTGTGGTGGGGGTTCAGTCGGGAGCGGATGACGGCGGGCAGGCTCGCCTGGGTGGGGCTGATCTATCTTGGCTTCTGCGGCTGGCTGATGGCGAACTGAGGCAGCAACCACACCACATGCAAAAGGGCGGGACCTTGTCCCGCCCTTATTGTTGTCATTACCCCATGCCGGCCGATGCCGGCAAGGGGGTCAGAACTGCTGGAACCAGCGCTGGATCTGGGCCGGATCCTTGCTCTGGGTGAGCGAGAGCATCAACAGGATCCGCGCCTTCTGCGGGTTGAGGGTCTCGGCGGCGACGAAGCCGTACTTGGCGTCATCGATCTCCGCATCCAGGGTGGTGGAGCCGGTCGGTACGCGGGCGGAGCGCACTACCCGGATACCGTCCTTGCTCGCCTTGGCCAGGGTGTCGAACAGGGTGTGGTATAGGTTGCCGTTGCCCACCCCGGCGCTGACGATGCCGTCGAACTTGGCATCCACCATCGCCTTGGCCGGCAGATCGGTGGCGTTGGCGTAGCTGTAGACGATGCCGACCTGCGGCAGCTTGTCGAGCTTGCTCACGTCAAACGGGGTCTTGCTGGTGTGCAGGCGGGCCGGGCTGCGCTGATAGTCGATCTTGCCGTTGTGGATGTAGCCGAGCGGGCCGAAGTTGGGGGAGGCGAAGGTCTGCACCCCGGTGGTGTTGGTCTTGGTGACGTCGCGGGCATCGAGCACGGTGTCATTCATCGCCACCATGACGCCACGCCCCTTGGAGGCGGGGTCAGAGGCGGTCACCACGGCGTTGTAGAGGTTCATCGGGCCGTCGGCGCTCATGGCGGTGGAGGGGCGCATGGCGCCGACCAGCACCACCGGCTTGTCGCTCTTGACGGTCAGGTTGAGGAAGTAGGCGGTCTCTTCCATGGTGTCGGTGCCGTGGGTGATGACGACGCCGTCCACGTCATCCTTGGCCAGCAGCTCGTTGACCCGCTTGGCCAGCTTGAGCCACACCTCGTCGTTCATGTCCTGGGAGCCGATCTTCACCACCTGCTCACCCTGCACGTCGGCCACGTTTTTCATCTCGGGCACGGCGGCGATCAGCGTCTCGATGGCCACCTTGCCGGCCTCGTAGTTGGACTGGGTGGCAGACTGGCCCGCCCCGGCAATGGTGCCGCCGGTGGCCAGAATGTGCACGCTGGGCAGCGCCATAGCCATCGGGGAGAGGGTCAGGCCGAGTACGGCGGCGATCAGGGTCTTGCGAATGGGAAGGGTCATGCTGCAATCCTTTTGGATGAGGGAATTGCAGCATTTTTATTCTTTTTAAACGGGATTTAAGTGATCACTCTCACCAATAAAAAGAAGTAAACAGAATATTAGTCTGATTTATACCAATTAAGTGATAATTCACTCTACCTGAAAGCCTCTCGCCTCGATCAGGGCGATCAACTCGACTTTGCTCAGATCGCTCTCGATGACGGCCTTGCGGCTGGCAAAGTCGACCGTGGCGGTGCGGACTGCTGGCTGGGCCAGCAGGGCCTTTTGCAGGCTGGCAGCGCAACCGCCGCAGGACATGCCGGTAACGGTGAGTTCGATGGTCATGGGCTCTCTCCTCTGTCGATGTGACATCAGCCTAAAGCTGCCGCCTCCGGCAAGGTCAAGGGTGAATGCCGATCCCGTCAACCCCGGGTCGTGCATCATGGCGGCGCCCCATCACCCCATCAGTCCCAGGTAGTTCATCAGGGCGGCCCCCAGGCTGGTGGTGACGAGCGAGCCCAGGGTGGTGGTGGCGATGATGTTGGCCGCCAGGGCGCTGTCACCCCCCATGGCACGGGTCATCACATAGCTGGCGGCGGCGGTGGGGGTCGAGCTGATGAGGAACAGGATGCCGAGGGCCTGAGGGCTGAAGCCGAGGGCCCAGGCCCCCAGCACCAGCAGCACGGGGATGCAGCACAGCCGGTTGACCGTGGCCCAGCCGGTCAGCATGGCGCCGCCGCGCAGGGCCTTGAGGTTGAGGCTGGCGCCGGTGCAGAGCAGGGCCAGCGGCAGGGTCATGTTGGCGAAATAGTTGCCCGTGCTGATGACCAGCTGGGGCAGTTCGATGCCGAGCAGACCGAAGGGCAGGGCCGCCAGAATGGCGATGATGAGGGGGTTTTTGACTATCCCCTTGAGTATGGGTGTGAGCCCCTTTCCGCCCCCCAGGCTGCGGGTCAGGGTGATCACCGCGAGGATGTTGTAGAGCACTGTGATGGAGCCCACCAGCAGGGCGGCGGCCCCTATCCCCTCCGGGCCGTAGGCGTTTTGCACATAGGCCAGCCCCATGATCCCCATGTTGCCGCGAAAGCTGCCCTGCACGAAGATGCCCCGCAGTTTCTGCTCGCTGATGAAACGGGCCGCCAGCACCTCCAGCACCAGGAAACCGGCGAGGGTGCCGAGCAGGCCGTAGAGGATGAGCCAGGGGCTCGGCATGGTGGAAAAATCGGTGCGCACCATGCTCAGAAACAAGAGAGCTGGCAGGGTGACCTGGAACACCAGACGGGAGGCTGACTCGACGAAGCTGTCGGGCAAAAGACCCAGCCGCTTGAGCCAGATGCCGAGTACCAGCACCAGACAAATGGGGCCCGTGATGGAGAGGGAGAAGTGCAGACTTGCCAACAGATCCATGATGCGCGTCCTGTGCAACGGCGAAGAAAGTCGCCTGGGAAAGGGCATTCTAACGCCATGGGCTTGTATTCACAGGAGTTAATCACAACAATGTCTGCATCCCGGTTGTCGCCCTCCCCTGTCACGGATCCCCCATGGAAAAGAAACTGACCATCCTCGATATCGCTCGCCTCAGCGGGGTCGGCAAGTCGACCGTCTCCCGGGTGCTCAATCAGGATCCCAAGGTCAATGCCCAGACCAGGGCCAGGGTCGAATCGGTGATCGCCCAGCACGGTTTCGTCCCGAGCAAATCGGCGCGGGCCATGCGCAGCCAGAGCCAGCAGGTGGTCGGCATCGTGGTGTCGCGCCTCGACTCCAGCTCCGAGAACCAGGCGGTGCGCGGCATGCTGGAGACCCTCTACCAGCGTGGCTACGACGCCGTGCTGATGGAGAGCAAGTTCTCCCCCGCCAAGGTGAGCGAGCACCTGGCGGTGCTGGAGCGGCGCGGGGTGGACGGCATCATCCTGTTTGCCTTCAACGATCTGGACTATGCCGCCATGGCGCCGCTCAGGGAGAAACTGGTGCTAATGGCCCGTGAGCGCCCCGGCTTCTCGTCGGTCTGCTTCGACGATGACGGGGCGGTGCGCGCCGTGCTCGCCCACCTCGGGGAGCGTGGCCTGACCGAGGTCGCCTATCTCGGGGTGGAACGCAGCGATCTCACCACCGGGCTGCGTCGGCATCAGGCTTACCTCGACTACTGTCGGGAACAGGGGCGCACACCCCGCAGCGCCCTCGGGGATCTCGGTCTGCAAAGCGGCTATCGGCTCGCGGCCGAGCTGCTCACCCCCACCACCCAGGCCATGGTCTGTGCCAGCGACACCCTGGCCATCGGCGCCGCCAAATACCTGCAGGAGCAGGGTCGCACCGACATCCTGGTGAGCGGCCTTGGCAGCAATCCCATGCTGACTTTCCTCTTTGCCAACACCCTCAGCCTGGATTTCGGCTACAAGGATGCCGGCATCCTGGCCGCCAGACAGCTGCTCGACCAGATTGAAGAGGGGCAGCCCCCCAGAGCGACCATCGCCCCCTGTCAGCCCCTGTAGTCTATCTTTTCCTCCATTCCCGGCGTTTTGCGCTTTTTGTGACCAGCGCCACGAATTGGGAACGTTCCCATTGCCGATACCAGCCACTGGCTTCATGCTGATTGGGAACGATACCAATAAACGGGCGGTCCTTGGCCAGCCGGTAAAGACACGACCATTATTCATGGAGTCACAGAGGGAAGGCTCATGTCAAAAGTCAACACACAGCATCTGGCGCAGCTAATCGAGCGGATCGGCGGCAAAGAGAACATCACCACAGTCAGCCACTGCCTGACCCGGCTCAGGTTCGTGCTGGCCGATCCGGCCAAGGCCGACCCCAAGGCCATCGAGACCATCCCTTCGGTGAAGGGGAGCTTCACCCAGGGCGGCCAGTTCCAGGTGGTGATCGGCAACGAGGTGGATCAGTGGTACAAGGCGCTCACCCAGGAGATCGGCGTGAGCGGCGGCAGCAAGGAGGCCGCCAAGCAGGCCGCCCGCCACAACATGAACCCGTTGGAGCGCGGCATCTCCCACCTGGCGGAGATCTTCGTCCCCCTGCTGCCCGCCATCATCACCGGTGGTCTGATCCTGGGCTTTCGCAACGTCATCGGCGATATCAAGATGTTCGACGACGGCACCCACACCCTCACCGAGATCAGCCAGTTCTGGGCCCAGGTGCACGCCTTCCTCTGGCTGCTGGGTGAAGCCATCTTCCACTTCCTGCCGGTGGGTGTCTGCTGGTCTGCGGTGAAGAAGATGGGTGGCTCCGAGATCCTCGGCATCGTGCTGGGTATCACGCTGGTGTCGCCGCAACTGATGAACGCCTATGGCATCGGCCAGCAGACCCCGGAAGTGTGGGACTTCGGCCTCTTCGTCATCCAGAAGGTGGGGTATCAGGCCCAGGTCATTCCGGCCCTGCTGGCGGGTGTCTTCCTCGCCTGGGTGGAGACCAGCCTCAAGCGCATCATCCCGGCCTATCTCTACCTGGTGATTGTGCCCTTCATCTCCCTGCTGCTGGCGGTGATCGTGGCCCACGCCCTGATCGGTCCGTTCGGCCGCTGGATTGGTGACGGCGTCGGCTTTGCCGCCAAGGCGGCCATGACGGGTTCGTTTGCCCCCATCGGCGCCGCCCTGTTCGGCTTCCTCTATGCGCCCCTGGTCATCACCGGCATCCACCACACCACCAACGCGGTGGACCTGCAACTGATGCAGAGCATGGGCGGCACCCCCATCTGGCCGCTGATCGCCCTCTCCAACATCGCCCAGGCGTCTGCGGTCGTCGGCATCATCCTGATCAGCCGCAAGGAGAACGAGCGGGAGATCTCGGTCCCGGCCGCCATCTCCGCCTATCTCGGGGTGACCGAGCCGGCCATGTACGGCATCAACCTCAAGTACAAGTTCCCCATGTTGTGCGCCATGGTGGGCTCAAGCTGTGCGGCTCTCATCTGCGGCTTCGCCGGTGTGATGGCCAACGGCATCGGGGTGGGCGGCCTGCCGGGCATCCTCTCCATCCAGCCGCAATACTGGGGCATCTACGCCATCGCCATGCTGGTGGCCATCGTGGTCCCCGCCCTGCTGACCCTGCTGGTCTACAAGCGCCAGCAGGCTGCCGGCAAGCTGGATCTGGCCACGGCCTGATCCACACAACCTCGGCGGAGCCCTGGCTCCGCCCTTTATCGTTGCCCTGTTCCAACTAATCCGGTTTCAACCAATGAGCGAACCAACCATGACACAGACACCCTGGTGGCAAAGCGCCGTGATTTACCAGATCTACCCCAAAAGCTTTCAGGATTCCGGCGCCCGTGGCACCGGTGATCTCAAGGGGATCATGGCCCGCCTCGATTACCTCAAGACGCTGGGGGTCGATGCCCTCTGGCTGACCCCGGTCTATGTCTCCCCCCAAGTGGACAACGGCTACGACATCGCCGATTACCTCAACATAGATCCCGCCTACGGCACCATGAGCGATTTCGAAGCGCTCCTGGCCGCCGCCCATGAGCGCGGCATCCGCATCGTGATGGATATCGTGGTCAACCACACCTCCACCGAGCACGCCTGGTTCAAGTCGGCGCTGGGGGACAAGCACAGCCCCTATCGCGACTACTACATCTGGAAAGATCCGGTGGACGGCGGCGTGCCGAACAACTGGCAATCCAAGTTTGGCGGCAGCGCCTGGGAGCTGGACCCGGCCACCGGCCAGTACTACCTGCACCTCTTTGCCCGCGAGCAGGCGGATCTCAACTGGGAAAACCCGGCCGTGCGCGCCGAGGTGAAGAAGATCATCCATTTCTGGGCGAAGAAAGGGGTCGACGGTTTCCGCCTCGATGTCATCAACCTCATCTCCAAGGATCAGGCATTCCCTGACGACGAGGTGGGGGATGGCCGCCGCTTCTACACCGACGGGCCGCGCATCCACGAATTTTTGCAGGATGTGAGCCGCGACGTGTTTGCTCCTGTCGGCGCCATGACGGTGGGGGAGATGTCCTCTACTTCTCTGGAGCACTGCCAGCGCTATGGCGCGCTGGATGGTTCCGAGCTCTCCATGGTGTTCAACTTCCATCACCTCAAGGTGGATTACCCGGGCGGCGACAAGTGGACCAAGGCCCCGTTCGATTTCCTCGAACTCAAGCGCATCTTCAACCACTGGCAGAGCGGTATGCATGGCAAGGGGTGGTCGGCGCTCTTCTGGTGCAACCACGATCAGCCGCGCATCGTCTCCCGTTTCGGCGATGAGGGCGAGCATAGGGTGGTCGCCGCCAAGATGCTGGCCAGCACGCTGCACGGCCTGCAGGGGACGCCCTACATCTATCAGGGGGAGGAGATCGGCATGACCAACCCCGGCTATCAGCGCATCGATGACTATCAGGACGTGGAGAGCCGCAATATCTTCGCCATCAAGCAGGCGGAAGGGATGAGCGAGGCCGAGATCCTCGCCATTCTCGGCGCCAAGTCCCGGGACAACTCGCGCACCCCGATGCAGTGGAGCGCCGCCTCCAACGCCGGTTTCACCAGCGGGACGCCCTGGCTCAAGCCCGCCGCCAACTACCCCGAGATCAACGCCGAAGCGGCGCTCGCCGACCAGCACTCGGTGTTCTGGCACTATCGGGATCTCATCGCCCTTCGCAAGGCGCACCCCATCTTCACTCAGGGGGATTATCAGGAGCTGCTGGCAGGGCACCCGCAGATCTGGGCCTATGTCCGCCGCGCCAACGGTCAGACCCTGCTGGTGGTGAGCAACTTCTACGGCGAGCCGGTGGAATTTGCCTTGCCTGCCGAGCGGCAAAGCGGGGAGGGGCGACTGCTGCTTGGCAACTACCCGGATAGCCCGGCCCGCCCGCAATCCTGCAAGCTGCGCCCTTACGAATCCCTGATCTGGCTGATGGAGCAATGATGACTGACGCAACAACAGTGCAGCGGCCCGCCGTGCGTGGCCCCGAGTGGCAGAAGATGGTGGCGGGAGCGCCCTATGATGCAGGGGACCCCGAACTGCGGGCTGCGCGGGAGCAGTGTCGCGCCCTGCTGGGAGAACTGAACCGGGAGCGAACCGATGCCCCTGGCTGGGATGAGCGCCTCACCCGCCTGCTGGGTGGCCGCGCAGAACGCTGTTTCATCACGCCCCCCTTCTTCTGCGACTATGGCGCCAACATCTTTGTCGGCGAGAATTTCTACGCCAATTTCAACTGCACCATCCTGGATGTGTGCGAGGTACACATAGGCGACAACGTGCTGCTGGCCCCCGGAGTGCAGATCTACACCGCTACCCACCCGGTGGCGGTAGCGCCTCGCATCAAGGGGGTGGAGTTCGGCAAGCCGGTGCGCATCGGCAATAACGTCTGGATTGGGGGCAGCGTCGTCATCTGCCCGGGCGTCACCATAGGGGACAACAGCGTCATCGGGGCGGGGTCCGTTGTCACCAGAGACATTCCGGCAGGCGTGGTGGCGGTCGGCAATCCCTGCCGGGTCTTGCGCCCCATGACGGCAGAGGAGCTGGCGCCCGGGGCACCTGGCTGACACAGAAGGGGCAGGCCGTACCTGCCCCTGTTCGTTTCCCTGACGGCGCTCCCGCAATGCCGGCAAGGCTTCGGCGCAGCCCCCTCTTTACCCGGGCAGCAAGGCGCCGCAACGCTTGTGCTGTCCCATGACCACCAGAGTCTTGAAACTGCGCACCTGGTCCCTGGCATGGAGCACCCGACGGGTGAACTGCTCGTAACTTTGCATGTCCCTGGCGGCCACTTGCAGCACGAAGTCCTGCTCCCCCGTCACATACCAGAGATCCATCACCTCGGGTTCCCGCTGCAGGCTGGCGATCATCTCATCGACGATGCGGCCATGATCCCGCTCCAGGGTCACCAGCACCAGCATGGTGATGGGCCAGCCCATGGTGGACGGTGCCACCAGCGCCACTTCCCGCTCGATGAGACCCGACTCCCGCAAGGCGCGGACGCGGCGGTAGCAGGCAGGGGCGGAAAGACCGACCCTGTGGGCCAGCTCCGGCGTGGGCAGACGGGCATCCTGTTGCAGCTCGGCGAGGATGAGCAGGTCAAATTTGTCGGTCATGGGGTTCATTAGATAAAAATTATCGCACAAGGCCAGTATTAGACCGGTTTTACCCAAGTCTCCAGATATATTTTACTGCCCATCGTCCTGCCCGGTATGAATACCATGCAACCCAATCCCAATGCCCTCTCCTCTCTTCTGGCCGTCCTGCTCGCCATGCTGTCGATCACCCTCGGCGCCTCCCTGGCCAAATCCCTGTTTCCCCTGCTGGGAGCCGCAGGTACGACCCTGTTCCGGCTGGGGTGCGCCGCCCTCCTTCTCTCCCTGGTGTTTCGCATCTGGCGTGCCCCCCTCGACCGACGCACCCTGCTGGGCGCCATCCCCTACGGCCTGTCGCTTGGGGCCATGAACCTGCTCTTCTATCTCGCCATCGCACGCATTCCCCTCGGCGTGGCGCTGGCCATCGAGTTCATCGGCCCGCTGACGGTGGCCCTGCTGAGCTCCCGTCACCGGGATGACTTCCTCTGGCTGGCGCTGGCCATCGTCGGCCTGCTGCTGCTCTTGCCCCTGCGGGCAACACAGCAGGCCATCGATCCCCTGGGGGCCGCACTGGCTCTCGGGGCTGGCCTCTTCTGGGGGCTCTATATGCTCACCGGAAAGCGGGCAGGAGCCTTGCTGGGCGCACAGGCTCCGGCGCTGGGCATGTGGGTGGGCACCCTGCTGGTATTGCCCTTCGGGCTGGAGGGGGCGATCGAGGCGTCATTCACCGTCCCCGTGATCCTCACCATCATCGGGGTGGGGCTGCTCTCGAGCGCCATCCCCTACTCTTTCGAGATGTTTGCCCTGCGCCGCCTTCCCCTCAAGAGCTACGGCATTCTCACCAGCGGTGAACCGGCCATGGGAGCCTTGATGGGACTGGTATGGCTGGGCGAGCAGTTGCCCCCGTCCCAATGGCTCGGGATAGCCGCCATCATCGCCGCCTCCATGGGCACCACCTGGCAGGCGGGTCGTCGACAAGCCGGCTCCGCCTGAACCAAAAAAACGGGGCCGGCGATGACCGGCCCCGGGGATGGCACGAGCGCGTCAGGACGAGTAGTCGTAACAGCGTTTGAGCTCGCCGAAGTCATAGAAGAAGCTGCCCACCGCAATGGGGGCGCAACCTGCCTTGAAGGCGAGCTCCTTCTCGTTGTAAAGCATCTTCACCAGCACCCGGCCGGCCTCGTTGCGGTAGACATCCCACTGGATGTTGGCCGCATAGGGAGAGACCCAGCCGCCACGCCATTCGTTGTTTTCCTGGCTCATCAGCACGCCGGGCTGGGCGCTCTGGCGACTCCCTTCCAGCTTCATCAGGGCCGCCAGCGGGATCAGGGTCTCCGCATGGGCGAAGCGCAGCTTGGCGACATGCTCGCCCGCCTCTTCCACTACCTGGGTCTGTACCTCGTTGAAGAGGCCGTCAAGCAGGGGCTGGGCCACGGCGTAGGTGGCGCTCTGGCTGGCAAGACTCGGCCCCTTCTCGTAGAAGTCCTCGGCATCGGAGAGGTAGGAGAACCAGGCAGACTCCTCTGGCGTGATGAACTGCTCGAGATCCCAGGACCCGCCTTGTGCCTGCGCCTCCCGGATCATCCCCGGGCCGATGATGAAGAGGTTGTAGAGCATGAGGGCGGCGTCCACCTCGTCGCGCACATGGGTCTTGCCGCCGTCTTCCGGATTCACCGCCACATAATCCACCCCGGCGGCCAGCTCGTCGACGAAGGCTTTACTGTAGAGACGCTCGAGCATCTCGCGGGCCATCACCCGGGTCCTGGGCAGGGCCTTGAGCGCATCGAGGACCTCGGTCAGCTCGGGAGCAGGAGCCACCCCGTTGTCTTCGTCCCCGACAAAGGCCTGATAGGCCTGGAAGGTGGGCAGATACCGGGTGTACTCCCCCTGTGGCTCGGTCTTGTGGAAGTAGAGCTCGAACTTGTTGCGCAGCCCCTTGTCGATCTCGGAAGGGTTCTCCTGGCTGACGTAACAGTCGGGGCTGTCCGTCACCAGAGAGACCCGTTTGGCCAGGCTCTGCATGAAGAAGTAGGCGCTTTCGTTGGCGCGGTCCTTGCCCGATGTCTCGACCTTGAGGCAGAGGGGAGTCGATTCAGTGGTCAGCAGGGTGGGCAGCCGTTCGGCGAGCCGGGTCGCCAGGTTGGCGTGCTCCTCCTTGCCGAGCGCACTCAGCAGGCCATAGCCGAGGGT
Source organism: Aeromonas sp. ASNIH5 (assembly GCF_002902865.1). NCBI lineage: Bacteria > Pseudomonadati > Pseudomonadota > Gammaproteobacteria > Aeromonadales > Aeromonadaceae > Aeromonas > Aeromonas sp. ASNIH5. The sequence continues at coordinate 2,450,688 of NZ_CP026122.1, forward strand.
CTGGTTGGCGGCCGTGACGGCGTCCACCTTGGCGCCGAGCCGTTGGCCCAGCTCGGTCAAGGCCCCCTGCCTCGCGGCCTCCTCCCACACCAGCTTGGTCAGCACGTCGTATTTGGGGCTGGACAGCGAGCGGGAGCCGTGGCGTGCCACCAGTTCGGTGAAGACGGGACTAAAGCCTTCAGGGGCAACCTCATAGCTGTTCATTGCCTGACGGGCGGCATAGACCGCCTTGGTGCTGTATTGATAGTCGCCGACGGCAGGCGAGGAAGAGTCATTGCCCGAATGGCAGCCGCTCAGCAGGGTGGCCGCCACGCAGGCGGCAAGGGAAGAAACGCGAAACATAGTCATCCTTGAACCAGTGTGAAAATGAAGCCGCACAGTACGCACCGGATGTGACAATCTGGTGTCAGGTCTGGGACATGCACCTCTCTCCGGAAGGGTGACTCCCCTCCAACCCGTCTATGTCCCCCCACAAAACATCATTCATATTTTTTGAACGTGTAGGCCAGTTTATCTCGCTAACAATGACCGGGTGAGGCGCTTAATATTCACACATCGCTTAGGCAGGAGCGCCAAGCCGCAAAACAACTGGTCGTTCATGGCAGTCCCCCATACATATGGGCGACAAACCTCCGTGACAAAACAACACACCATTTGAATGACCTCTTGCATGGATGCATTGATGCAGGCCTGTCAGGCCTTGCCAATGACATAAAAACCAAGAGAGTGAATGAACATGAAAAACGTGATCAAGATGCTGGCCGTTGCAGGCCTGATGAGTGCCGGTGTTGCCCAGGCTTCCGTCCCCGCCGACTTCAACGCCACCCCGGGTGTGCTGTTCGTGAACTGGCATGCCAGCGCCGCCATGGCCGGCAAAGCCAACCCCATGCTGGAGGTGCGCGATGAATCCGGTGATCTGGTGGCATCGGTCCACGCCAACCTGATGGGCACCCAGCAGGTACAGATCCCGAACCGCGCCCAGGGCAACCTGACCGTCAGCCTCGGCGATCAGAGCAGCGATTACCGCATCCCGTTCGGCATCGGCAGCGGCAATCCCCGCTGATCAACGCAGACGACGTCCCTCCCGGGTCTGGCAAAGACACGCCGACCAGGCGAGAGATCAACGACAAGGGCGCCATCAAGGCGCCCTTGTCGTCGTTGCCGTCGGCATACACGGCTACTGGGTGAAGACGGGACCGAAGCCGGATCCCCACAGGATGGCCGTGGCAGCCAGCACGCAGACCAGCAACACCAGGCCGACCGTCACCACTGAACTGGCGTAGATGAATCCCTGCTCCTTGGTGATGTGCATCAGGATGGGCACGCCGATATAGAGCAGGTAGACGGAATAGGTCAGCCCGACCAGACCGATGAGCATCACGAACCAGAGATGCGGGAAGAAAGCGGAGAAGCCCACCATGAAGAGTGGCGTGGAGGTGTAGGCCGCCAGCTCCAGCGAGGTCGTGTAGCTGGGATCCGAGCCGAAGGTATGCCCCATCCAGTGCACCAGATAGGAGAGTGCCAGCACGCCGATGATAAGGGTCACGTACATGGCGACCGACAGCTTGAATGCGCTGTTGGCGGTCAGGGTGATGGGATCGCCGACCCCGATGCTCCAGCCGATGTGAACGGCGGAATAATAGGCGCAGATGGGAGGGATAAGGGCCACGAGCAGGATGTGGGTCAGACTGTTTCTGAAGCTGTCGTGCCGCTCGTCTATGGTATGCCATTCGGTGTGGGGATGGGCATACAATCCCCATAAGTGATTCAATATCATAGCGTTATTCCTTCTCTACATCGGTGGTTGGCGGATCGATACCGGGCTTTCTCCTCTGATTGCGTCTTGTCCGGGCGCTGGCGGCGCCATCGCTTGCCATGGCATGCGATGACTTTAAATAAAGTCGCTCCACCGCCGCTGCGTCAAGCAAGGTCGCCGGGACAGCCGGGAGGGATGGGAAGACAGCAGGAGGACACCGGAGGCGGGCACTGATGGCACCCGCCGCTGGCACTCCCGTCAATACTGCTTGGTTTTAGAGGCAAAACCCGCGAGGAAGAGACCTGTCAGGAACATGCCGCAGAAGGCTTCGATGGCCGACAGCAGTTGCAGCGGCGAGGAGGTCTGGGAGATGTCCCCATAACCCAGGGTCACGAAGGTGACGATGCTGAAATAGAGGGAGCGCCCCAGATGGCCGTGGGTTGCAGACTCCGGTGCCAGGAAATAGGTCAGGGTCGCCAGCAGGATCACCCCCATCGACATCAGCAGGCTTCTGATGGGACGCTCCCCAAACCCCCAGGTGATGAAGCTGATGAACTTGCCCGCGCACTTGAGATAGCACAGCAGGGAGAGCCAGCACTTCGTCATCGGACCGCTGCGCAACCAGCGCTCCCGGAACAGCTCCCGCGGGCTCGCCAGGGACTTCATCTCGTGCAGCTTCTCCTTGTAGTAGCACTCGCCGGCGTCGACGGTGTCACCCACGCTGGAGAAGAGACGCTTGGCATTGCGATAGAGTTTGCTCGCCTCGTTGTGGTCGATCCGCCCATTGTCGTTGTAGACCACCTCCACCTTGTCCAGGTTGGTGTGCTCCATGGTGGCATCGAAGTTCTTGGCGCTGACGCTGAAGTTTTTCAGCACCGCCCGGGAGGAGTGGAAGCGGATCTCCTCGCACTCTATGGTGAAGTCCTGAAAGACCCCGTCCTCCAGCGCCAGCTCCCGCTTCTTGGCCCAGGCCCTGTGGTCCCACAGCAGAGAGTCGAACAGATCGAGCCCGATCACCCCGCCATTGACCCTGACCCCCTTGGCCGAGCAGTGCCACAGATAAACCTTGGAGTTGTTGACGGCCCCATCGAGAGAGAGCTCGTCGAGACAGGTAAAATCGAGCAACCGGCCGGAGATGATGGGGCTTTTGAGGGTAACACCGCCGATGTTGAGCAGACGATGCTTGCCCAGCACCTGGGCCTCCCCCTTGTTGTTCTCCGAGACCGAAAGCAGGCTTTGCACCCGTTTCACCTCGTCATTGCCATGTTTTCCCGCCAGCCACATGCTGTAAGGCTCGAAACGGGTCTCCGAGCGGATGAGGCCGCTCTTGCGCAGGGATTCCAGTGCACTCGAGGCGCTCTCATACAAGCGGACCTTGTCGTCGCTCATGTAGACACAAAGGCTCAGCACGCAGCGGGAGCTGATGAAGCGGGCGATGCCGATCTGGAAGATCACGCTTTTTTCTATCTTCTGCTCCGCCATCCAGTCGTCGAAATGGGGCAGCGACGCCACCAGCAGCGCCCAGATACGGGGATAATCGTTCTCACGCCGCCACTCGTTGAATTGCTCGGGGGAAAGCTGCCAAAGCTCTGTTGCATTCATAGATGACCTCAGTAATGGAGATGTTCTCGTCGGTGATTCTCTGTCAAGTGCAACCAATAGAAGCGAGCTTACAACAGCAACGAATGGCCCCTAAGAATCAGGAGAAAAAAAGTTAACCATTTGAAAAAAATGCATAAATGCTTTCTCACACACCAAAAAAATGAACGCTCAGAGATAAAAAAACTCCCGACCGGGAGCTTTTTTTATGGGTAGAACGCGATGGCATTACGCCTCCAGGCTGATGCCGATGTTGGAGACGCCGTCCTGGGCCGCGAAGGCGCGGATGGCAAGGATGCGATCGCTGTCCCGTTCATGGGCCACCCGTTTGAGCAGTTCGACCTGGAACTCCAGCTCGGCCTCCATGTACTCGTGCTCATAGAGCTCCTCATCGCTGAGATCCCGCTCTTCCAGCATCTCTATGAAGCCGGCGACCGTGCCGACAGACGCATGGCTGGCGTCGTTGGCCTCTTCCCCCACCCGGCAGATCACCGAGTTGTAGGCACAACCCAGCGCCACGCAGGCGTCCAGTGCCGGATAGGCGCCGTAGGATTCAAACTTGCGGGGATCGGGAATGTAGACTTCAAACGCTTCCAGAATGGCACCAAGATTGACGCGGGATCCCTTGACCGTCAGGTAGTTCCACATCTGATCCAGCGCGTGACGGAATGCCCTCGCATCCCCGAAACCGGAGGCCTGGGTAAAGAGCACATAGTTGGGGTACATGCGCTCTGCCAGCGCCAGGGTATAGACGGTTTGCTGCCAGGGCTGCAGCTCGGCCAGTCGCTTATAAAACTTGTCACCAAACACTGGAGTCGGATCCTTTGCAAAATGTGGGGCAGATTGTAGCCCACGAGGGCCCCGTCTAAAAATGAAAAAGCGCCCTGCTCGACTATCTTGCCCGATCAACTGGGGTAAGATGGAGACAGCATCCCTCTCGCCTTGCCATAAACACGATAAGGAACAAGAGTATGAGCCAACGTACCCTGCTGCTGTTGAGTCAGGACAACAGCCACTATGAACGCCTGCTCAAGGCGGCCCATCTTCCCCATCTGCACATTCTTCGGGCCGACAATCAGGCCGAGGCCGAACAGCTTATCGGTGACGCTCATATCCTGATGGCCGAGCCTGCCCGGGCCAAGCCGCTGCTGGCCAAGGCCGGCAAGCTCAGCTGGCTCCAGTCGACTTATGCCGGGGTCGATGTGCTGCTGGACGCCAGTTGCCGCCGCGACTACCTGCTCACCAATGTCCGCGGCATCTTCGGCCCCTTGATGAGCGAGTATGTGTTCGGCCATCTGCTCAGCCTGACCCGCCAGTTGCCACTCTATCGCGAGCAGCAGCAACAGGGCGTCTGGCAGAGCCATCCCTATCAGGGCTTGAAGGGAAAGACGCTGCTGCTGCTCGGCACCGGCAGCATAGGGCAGCATATAGCCCACACCGGCAAACATTTTGGCATGAGGGTGCTCGGCATCAGCCACAGTGGCCGTGAACGTGCCGGGTTCGATCAGGTGTACCAGTTGCCGGCACTCAACAAAATGCTGGCCCAGGCCGATGTCATCGTCAGCGTGCTGCCCGCCACCCGCGAGACACGCCATCTCTTCACCGCCGAACGCTTCGGCCACTGCAAACCGGGCGCCATCTTCTTCAACGTCGGCAGGGGCAATGCCGTCCATGAGGGGGAGCTGCTGGCGGCACTGCAAGCCGGCAAGCCCGCCATGGCGGTGCTCGATGTGTTCGAGCAGGAACCCCTGCCCGCTGACAGCCCGCTCTGGCACCAGCCCAATCTCATCGTGACGCCTCACAACAGCGCCTACAGCTTCCCGGAAGATGTGGCCCAGATCTTCATCCGCAACTACATCCGCTTCATCGATGGTCAGCAGCTGGACGGCAGGATCGACTTTGACAAGGGTTATTGAAGCCGTTCTGCAATGAAAAGGCCCCGCCAGTTGGCGGGGCCTTTTTCGTCAGGAGGAAGCCGTTCAGCCCGCCTCCATCTCTTTGCGGTAGCTCTTCACCTTGGCGAGGAACTGACGCTTGTCCTTGCCGGAGAGCGGCTCCGCCATCGGCAGCTTGATCTTCATGGGATCCACCGGGCGGTTGTTGATGCGCACCTCGTAGTGCAGGTGAGCACCGGTGGAGCGGCCCGTGTTGCCGGAGAGGGCAATCTTGTCACCCATCTTCACCTTCTGGCCCGGCTTGACCAGCAGCTTGCTCAGGTGCAGATAACGGGTCATCAGGGTACGGCCGTGCTTGATCACAACATAGGTGCCTGCCAGCGGGTGGCTGGTTGCCTTGAGGACCACACCATCACCGGTCGCCATGATGGGCGTGCCTACCGGCAAGGCAAAGTCGGTCCCCTCATGGGGCCGGACCTGCCCGGTAATGGGATGACGGCGATTCGGGTTGAAACTGGAGCTGACCCGGTAACGGCTGTGAGTCGGATAACGGCGGAAACCGCGCTCCAGGCTGTTTGCCTGACCGTCATAATAGTTGCCATCTTCCGACAACCAGGCTGACACGGCCTTGCCCTGGCTGAACACCTCGACCCCCAGCAACTGGGTATTGCCCGTACTCTTGCCGTCGACCGTCTCCTGACGGACCAGCACCTTGAACTTGTCACCTTTTTTCAAATCCTTGGCGAAGTTGAGGCGCCACTGGAACAGGTTGGCAATCTTCTGGATGTGGTTGGCCGGGATACCGGCATTGCGGGCGCTGACGTAGAAGCTGCCGTTGATGACACCGTCATAGCTCTTCTGTTGCCACTCCACCTCTTCATTGAGCATGTTGGCGCTATAGGTGTCGTCGGTACGCTCCAGCACCAGGGTCTGCTTGATGTTCAGGCGGATCTTCAACTGCTGCAGAATGTTGTCCTGATCGATCAGCAACTCGATGGTCTGACCGGGTTTGAGACGCGCCAGGTTGTTCTTGGCATCCGCATCCAGCACCTTGTAGAGGGTGGTGGTGGACAGCCCCAAGTTGTTGAAGATGGTGGTCAGGTTCTCGCCGTTGCGAACCCGGTAATCTTGCCATTGAGGCGTGGCATCGGCCGGGATGTCGTCTTCGGGAGCGGCTGACTCGACCAGCTCGTGATCCGGAATGTCGTTGAAGTCGGTGTTGTCTTCGTTGGTTGCGGTGCCCGTGGTGGCGATCGGCAACTCCAGACGCAGTGGCCGCTCCAGGATGTCACCGGGAGCTGGCAATACGGCTACCGCTGACAGCGTCATGGCCGTGAGCAATAGCATGGCATAGAAATGCTTGCGGGGAACCGGGGGTTCCCAATTGGCAGCCTGAGCTACCAAGGGACGGAGACGTTTCATCCGCTATCCTGTTATTAGATCTAAGGGTGGTGGTTGTGGGTCTGTTTTTATGAGTTTTTATTATGAAAACCGAATATCTGGCTTTTAGACCTAAATACTTACAAAAAGTTCATAGCTCCATGCACGAAACTCACATTTTATGCATAACCTTCCAGCATGGGCAGAAATGATCGTCATTTTCAGCCATTTTTTTCTATTTTTAAGAACCAAGTCCGGTTGTGGTGCTCTCCGGCCCAGAAAATGTTGCAAAAACATCTCCATGGAGTGGGTATGTCATTGGCAAAATTGTTAAATGTAATCATCCTAATCCTCTTCACCATCGGCGCCGCGCTGCTGCTCGTGCTGGAGATCACGACGGTACGACAGTCTATTCTCGACCAGATGTCGGCCAACCTTGAAACCGCCATCACCGCACTGGGGCTGGTGCTGCAGGGCACTCTGCTCAACGATGACAAGGTCCTTGCCGAGACCATAGTGAACGCCATGTTCGACGGAGGCTTCGTCAACTCCGTCGTTCTGCTGGATCCGGATGGCCAGGTGCTGTTCCAGAAGGTGTTCCACACCGCACAGCAAAATGTTCCAGGCTGGCTCCCCTCAGTTATCGACATGCCACCGGTCAAGATTGAGCAGGAGTTGACCGACGGCTGGCGCATTCTCGGTACCCTCACGCTCGAGGGACACAAGGGTTACGCCTACCAGCATCTGTGGAACGCCATCAGTCGTACCGGACTTGCGCTGCTCGCCGGCCTGCTGGTGTTCAGCCTGGTGATCACCTGGGTGTGCCGCCGCCTGCTGCGCCCCCTCGAACAGATCAGTCTGCAACTGGCCCGGATCCGCAAACGCCAGTTCAGCGGCAACCTGCCAACCCCGTGGCTTCGCGAATTGCAGGAAGTCGTTGTCTCCATCAACCAGCTGGTCTCTGAACGCAAGCGGGACCTGCTGCAACAGCGGCTCAAGATCACCCAGCTTGGCAAGCACGACGCTCTCCCGACCCACCAGAAGCTCGTTGGGCTGGTCGACACCGATGGCAACACCTATCAGCAGCATTTCTTCTCCACTCAGGGGAGTATCAGGCTCTACAGCCGCCTGCTACCCAAGCACCCCCCCACCACGGACAGTTCGCCGGATGAAATTCGGGGGCTGCTCAACGACTGGCTGACTCAGAAGGCGGAAGGGCTCCAGCTGCCTCTCAGCCTGCTCGGCCACCCAGACTGGGCGCAGTTTGCCCCCGTGCTGACCAGCGCTCGTGGCAAGACGCTGGACTGGCGCTGGGATCTGGCGATCTTCCCCCCCCTGGCCGAGGAACGACTGACCGCACTCCAGTCCCAGGGGATTGAGCTGGCATTCAGCAACATCCCGATGAACAACGACAATCTGGCCAGGCTCGACCCCATCAGACCTGTCTTCATCAGTTGCCAGCTCACCCAGTCCCCCCTTTATTGGAACCTGCTCTCCCAATGCCTCCATGCTTCCGGCTACACCTTGCTGGCGGAAGCCGGCGACGTAAGCGATGTGGACATGCTGCGCAGTTGGGGCATCGATGGTTATGCCACTCAGGAGAATGCATCATGAGGATCCCGCTGCTGCTGCTCGCCCTGCTGTGGCAACCGACCCTGCACGCGACCACCATGACCATAGGCACAGGGGGGGGAGCAAGGCATCTATTACCAGGTCATCAAGGAGTTCTGCAGACTGGCCAAAAAAAGTGACCCCACGATGCCCTGCAAACTACAGGCCAGCTCCGGGTCCATCGAAAATCTCCGCCAGCTGAAAACGGGAGAGGTACCCTATGCGCTCGTCCAGTCCGACTGGCTCTATCAGGCCAGCCAGGGCACCGGGCCTTTCGCTGCCCAGCCACAACCCGAGCTGAGGGCGCTCTTTGCCACCCACGCCGAACCTTTCACCATAGTGGTGCGAGCCGATGGGGATATCACCACCCTGGAGCAGCTCAAGCTGGCCCCCATCGACATGGGCCTGAAGAGTTCAGGGACTCGTCAAACGGCATTGGCCCTGTTCAATGTTCTGGGCGCAAAGGAGCAGGATCTCGATTTGAAGAGCGTCGCCAATCTCTCCGAAGCGTTGTGCAATAAACAGATCGATGCCTATGGCCTTGTCATGGGTCATCCCAACCGCATCGTGCTGGACACCGCCAAGCGCTGCGCCGTGCGCTTCCTGGCGATCGAGGGGCCCGTAAGGGACCAGCTGCTCAAAGGAGTCAGGTATTACCAGCGCAGCCAGGTGCCGGCACGCATCTACCCGGGCAACCTCAAGGCAACCCCCACCTTCGCCATCGCCGCCACCCTGGTGACCAATGCCGCCACTCCGGATGACGAGGTCTATCGGCTGACCCGGGCCATGCTGAGCCAGCAAACCAGTTTCAACGAACAGACCTATGGCTATGCGAACCTGTTTCACAAGGCGCGCAACAAGATAGGCCCGGTGCTGAGTGTCGAACAGCATCCGGGCGCGGCAAAATATTTCGAGGAGTTGAAGGCGGCGGGCAAGTTATAGCTGGCGACGGGGGGAGCGCAGATGCTCGCTGGAGAACCGGCTCTGCATCGAGGTCCACTGGGCCAGGCGATCGGCACTCCCCGCCAGGGTTCCCTCGCGGCGGGATTTCATGATCCAGATGCTTTTGGCATCGAAACTGTAAACCGGCTGCAGATCATTGCGCTTGCTCCCCGGCAGGATGCGGCCATTGATGTTGTCCAGCACCAGGGGATCTGACTTGATGGTCGGGAAGTACAACGTCACCATGTGGAACTGGTTGTAACGAATTGCCTTCACATAGGCCAGCCGCAGCTTCTTCTCGTCGACCCCCAGCTCCATCAGGGTGTAGTACTTGGCGATGCTGTAGTCCTCGCAATCCCCGCCTCTCGCCCCGATGAACTCCAGCGGATTGGCCCAATAATCATCATCCCCCCACAGTCTGGGATCCTCGCTGTAGGTCAGGTTGTTGAAGTAGTTGTTCACCAGCTCCAGCTTCTGCTGGTCCGTCGTTCCGGCCCTTGGCGTCAGCAGACGAGAGAAGGCCTCGGACCGCTGGATCGCTCTGGCGCCATAGACCGCCTGCATTTTTGCCCTGAGTTCCGGGCTGGCGATGTGTTCGGAAAGACCGGATGCCTGTATGCCGGATCCCAGCAGGGTCAGCGTGCAGGCAGAGACGAGCAACCATTTCATGACTGACACTCCATATCAGATGCTGGAGGTCAGTATAGTTGGCCGCGCCGCCTCTATCGTCAATGTCGGGCAAGGCCTAGCGGCACTGGGCGAAGGCATCCGCCAACTGCTGCATGAATTGCGGATAACCGTCCGGACCGAGCGGCACCTGCTCGCCGACTTCGTCCAGCAGCAGCACCTTGGCCCCGGTATTGCGGGCAACCGACTCGATCACCGCCGGGGAGAACTGCGGCTCGGCGTAGATGCAGCTCGCCTTTTTCTCTTCCAGCGCCTTGCGGATGTCAATCAGCGTCTTGGCTCCCGGGCGACGCTCCGGGCTCACGGTGAAGTGTCCCTTGGAGCTCATGCCGTAGTGACGCTCCCAGTATCCATAGGCTTCGTGGAACACGAAGTAGCCCTTCTGATCCACCGCGTTCATCTGCACGGCGATCACCTTGTCCAGGGCGTCAACCTTGCCCTCGAAGGCCGCGAGATTGGCGGCATAGCGCGCCTGGTTGGCAGGATCCAGCTTGCCCAGTTCGGTCGCGATCGCCTCGGCAATCACCTTGGCCTGGGTTGGACCCAGCCAGATGTGGGGATCCACCCCTTCGTGGTGGTGCCCTTCATGGCCCTCGTCGTGCGAGCCGTGGTCGTGGGCGGCATGGTCATGATCCTTGTCATCATGGTGATGATCGTCATGTTCCCCCTGGGTCGCATAGTTGTACAGCGGCATGCCGGGAACCTGGGTCAGGGTCAATACATGAGGATGCCGGGCCAGGGGTTTGGCCATGAAGCCTTCCAGCTCGGGACCGACCCACACCACCAGATCGGCCTCCTTGATATTGCGCATGTCGGAAGGGCGCAGGGAAAAATCGTGGGGCGACGCACCGGTGGGCAGCAGCACCCCGGGCTCGCTCACACCATCGGTGATCGCCGCCGCGATGAAGCCCAGGGGTTTGATGGTGGTCAGCACCTCGAGGGCACGGACAGGCAGACTCACCGCCATCAGGGCAGTGATCAGAGCAAGAATTCGCATAGAGGTCTCGTCAGGGTGTGTGTGTGTGATAATATAACAAACCAACGTCGCTGTTATATTATAACTCTCACAGGCTGTAAACCCCGGAGCTGTCATGACCCAACTGGTGGAGCTGAAAGAGGTCTGTCTCTCATTTGACGGACGACTCGTGCTCGACAAGGTCTCCTTTACCCTGAACAAAGGCAAAATCACCACCCTGGTCGGCCCCAACGGGGCGGGCAAGAGCACCCTGAGCAAGCTGGTGCTGGGCTTGCTCAGCCCAGATTCGGGGGACATCGTTCGCCGCCGCGATCTGCGGATCGGCTATGTACCCCAGCGCCTCTATCTGGACCCCACCCTCCCCCTGACGGTGCGCCGCTTCCTGCAACTTGGCAAGAACAGCCGCCTCTCCATCGAGGAGGCGCTCAATCGGGTCGGTGCGCAGGAGCTCTTGGACAACCGGATGCAGAAGCTCTCCGGTGGCGAGATGCAGCGGGTACTGCTGGCCCGCGCCCTGCTGGTCAAACCCGAGCTGCTGGTGCTGGACGAACCGGTGCAAGGGGTAGATATCACGGGCCAGATCGAGCTCTATGCCCTCATCAGCCAGCTGGCCGCCGAGTTCCACTGCGCCGTGCTGATGGTCTCCCACGATCTGCACCTGGTGATGGCCAGCACTCACGAGGTGATCTGCCTCAATCGCCACGTCTGCTGCCACGGCGAGCCACAGAGCGTGGCCCGCCACCCGGAATTTGCCCGCCTGTTCGGGCGACCGGAGCGGGAGGTGCTGGCGGTCTATACCCACCATCACCACTGCGATGGCGAACACCATCATCATGAACCGCAGGCTCCCGTCATCCGCCTGCCCTCTCGCAACAACTAGGATCTTCACGTGGACAGCTTTCTGTTATACGCCCTCGCGGCCGGACTCGGCATCGCCCTGCTGGCCGGGCCGCTTGGCAGCTTCGTGGTGTGGCGCAAGATGGCCTATTTTGGCGACACCCTCTCCCATGCCTGCCTCTTCGGCATCGCCCTCGGTATCCTGCTGCAGGTGGACCTCACCCTGGCGGTCGTGGTCTGCTGCCTCGCCATGGCAATGCTGCTGGTCATCATGAGCCGCAACCAGCAGGTCGCCACCGACACCCTGCTCGGCATTCTGGCCCACAGCGCCCTGTCGCTGGGTCTGGTCACCCTGAGCTTCATGGACAACGTGCGGGTGGATCTGATGGCCTACCTGTTTGGCGACCTGCTCTCGGTGCAGCCCATGGACCTGCTCTGGATCTACGGCGGCGGCGCCCTGGTGCTGCTCACCCTGTGGCGGCTCTGGGATCCCCTGCTCTCCATGACCATCTCAGAAGAGCTGGCCCGGGTGGAAGGGGTGCGGGTGGATGTGCTGCGCTGCGTGCTGATGTTGCTGATAGGCCTGGTCATCGCCGTGGCCATGAAGTTCGTCGGGGCGCTCATCATCACCTCCTTGCTGATCATTCCCGCCGCCACCGCCCGCCGCTTCAGCCAGACTCCGGAGCAGATGGCCGGCTTTGCCGCCCTGACAGGCTGTCTCGCCGTGCTGGGGGGCCTTGCCCTCTCCTGGTATCAGGACACCCCGGCCGGTCCCTCGGTCGTAGTCTGCGCCACCACCCTCTTTGTACTGAGCCAGTTCAAGCGCACCTGACCTGCTCCTGATGGCCCTGGTCTCGCCAGTGCCATCAGGCCCTCCGAATCAGACTCCTGCGTCGTGGGCTGCGTCGTCCATTCTGCATAGGGCGCCCAGCCCGTTCAGACGCGCCTGAGAGGCTCGTTTTCCCCGGGTCTCAGGCTCGCCTGCGACTCCTGCCACAGCCACTGACGCAACCGGCTGATGGCGGGTTCATGGGCGCGCGAGCGCTTGAAGACGAAATAGAAGTTGTCGCCGGTCTCGAGGGCGTGCAGGGGCAGCCGCACCAGACGCGGATCCTCCGGCTGCAACATGTAGTCATTGATGAGTGCCATTCCCTGGTCCCAGTTCGCTGCCTCCAGCGCGAGCAGGATATGGCTGAAATGGTGCACCCTCGCCTCGGGGGGAATGGTCAGCCCCCCCATTTCGGCCCAGCGCCGCCAATCTTCCCCCTTCTCGCGGTAGATAGCCTGGATGGAGAGCAGCGGCAACTGCCACAGGGTGGCGGGCCACTCCCCTTCCACCTGCTGCCACATCCGGCGACTGCACACCGGCATCAGCCGCTCCCGATAGAGCAGATCGTGCATGTAGCCCGGCCCTTCGGGGGAGACGGTGATGAAACCGTCCGCCACCCTGTCGGAGAGCTCGGGATCTTCCGCCACCATCTCCAGGCTGAGATCCAGCTCGGGATAGAGCTGGCGCAGCCCGGCCAGGCGCGGTATCAGCCACTTCACCGCAAAGGAGCTGTAGACCGCGAGCCGCACCCGCATCTCGCCTCCCCCGCGCAACTGCTCGCTGCTCTGGGCAATCTGGACCAGCCCGGCGGCGATCCCCTCGAAATAGATCTCCCCCTGGGGCGTCAGGGAGAGCAGCCGCCCCTGGCGCAGCAGCAGCCGCTCCCCCAGAAAATCCTCCAGCAGACGGATCTGGTGACTGACCGCACTCTGGCTGACATTGAGCTCCAGGGCGGCGCGGGAAAAACTCAGCAGGCGGGCAACCACCTCGAAATATTGAACGGCGCGCAGGGGGGGCAGCTTCATTATCCAAATTTCTCATGCGTGATGATTTTTTATCATTTTACTGGATAACAGGCCGCGGGCTACCCTCCCCTCATCTGAATCTGGAGGTGGTATGAATGCAGTCGGGATAGGCATCCTCTATCTGGTGCTCGGCAACATGGTGGCGGTCTTCTCCGATGCCCTGGTCAAGGTGCTGGAGCCGGACCAGCCCATCTTCCAATTTGTCTTTTTCCGCCAGCTCTCCGCGGCCCTGCTACTCGCCCCCTGGCTGCTCTGGTCCTGGCGGCGCAACCCGCCGGTAGCCCTCAAGTGGCACCTGCTGCGGGCCCACATCTGGGCCGTCGGTGTCTGCCTGATGGTGGTCGCCCTCACCCGGCTGCCGCTCGCCACCGCCAACGCCCTCTTCTATGCCGCCCCGCTGCTGATGGTGCCGCTCGCGGTCTGGCTGGCGGGGGAGGCACTCTCGCGCCAGAAGGTGCTGACGGCGCTGCTCGGCTTCGTCGGGGTGCTCATCGTACTGCGCCCGACCGAGGTAAACTGGGCCGCCCTGGCGGCGCTCGGGGTGGCGCTCTCCCTGGCGGTCAACAACCTGCTGATCAAGCGCATCCCGCTCCAGCAGCCCATCGCCCAGACCCTGTTTTTCACCAATGTGCTGAGCATGCCCTTCATCCTGGCGCTGGCCTGGTGGGAAGGGGGCGAGTGGCAATGGCAGATGTGGTGGCCCGCCTTCGGCTCCTCGGCGCTCATCATGGTCTACGCGGGGCTGTGCGTGATGGCCTATCGCAAGGCGGAGGCGAGCAAGATCGCCTCGGCGGAGTACACCGGGCTGCTGATGGCGGTCGCCATCGGGGTCTGGCTGTTTGACGAACAGCCGGGGCTGCCGCTGCTGCTGGGGTGCCTGTGCATCATACTGCCGCTGGTCGCCATGGCCCGCAGCAAGCCCAAGCCCCAGGCCGAGCCGGCGCTCTAGCCTGCCGAGTCAAGCAGGGGGGCGACCCTCTGCTGCAGATGGGGGATCACCCCCTGCTCGAACCAGGGGTTCTTCCTGAGCCAGAGGGTGTTGCGCGGGGACGGGTGCGGCAGCGGCAACCAGGCCGGGCCATAGTCCGCCCAGTGTCGCACCGTCTCGGTGAGCGATCCTTTCGCCGCCGCCCTCAGGTAGTAAGCCTGCGCATACTGGCCGATGAGCAGGGTCAGCTCGATGTTGGGCAGCAGCATCAGTACCTTGTCGTGCCAGGTGGGGGCACATTCCGGGCGCGGCGGCAGATCCCCCGACTTGCCCCTGCCGGGGTAACAGAGCCCCATGGGCATGATGGCGATGCGGGATTCATCGTAAAAGGTGGCCTTGTCCACCCCGAGCCACAAGCGCAGGCGATCGCCGGAGGGATCGTCCCAGGGGATGCCGCTGGCGTGTACCCGGGTGCCGGGGGCCTGGCCGATGATGAGCAGACGGGCGCGCTCGTTGCCGCGGATCACCGGCCTTGGGCCGAGCGGCAGGTGGGCCTCGCACAGGCGGCAGGCCCGGATCTGTTCAAACAGGGGATCGAGTCGGTTCATGGGCCCGATAGTACCAGAGTTTTCTCCCCGCTCCCGCTTGTGAAAGGGGCGGCGGATACTTATCATGCAGCCGCCATTGTTTAGTTTAATAAACGGAGAGAGATGAAGAACTGGATGGGCACCGGCAGCGCGGCCCTCTCATTCGTGCTGTGGGGCATGCTGCCCCTCTATTACCAGTTCATGCCGGAGATCAACATGTGGGAACTGCTCTCCCACCGGGTGCTCTGGTCCGTGGTGCTGCTGGGAGGCCTGCTTCTGCTCCTCGGCCAGCGGGTACCCTGGGGGGGCCTGCGCGGCGATCCCCGGCAGCTCGGCCTCGTGCTGCTGGCGGGCCCCGTGATGTCCATCAGCTGGTGCATGTTCACCTGGTGCCTGACCACGGGCCAGGTGCTGGCCACCAGCCTCGCCTTCTTCATGACCCCGCTCTTCAACATCGCCTTTGCGGTGCTCTTCCTCAAAGAGAAGCTCACCCCGCAAAAACACCTGGCGGTGGCGCTCGCCCTGGCGGGGCTCGCCTACATGCTCTTCTCCTACGGCGAGCTGCCCTGGTTCTCCCTCGTGATGGGGGCCAACTTCGCCCTCTACGGCCTCATCAAGAAGAAGGTGAGACTGGACGCCGGTACCAGCCTCTATCTGGAGTCCCTGGTGCAGTTGCCCATCGCCCTTCTCATCATCGGCTGGCTGACCTTGCAGGGCACCAGCCAGTTTATGGCCGGTGACTGGACCGAGCGCCTGCTGCTGATGGGCAGTGCCCCCGCCACCCTGCTGCCGGTGGGGCTGTTCTGCTATGCGGTGGCGCGCACGCCCATGAGCACGGTGGGGCTGTTGCAATACATAGAGCCGAGCCTCGCCTTCCTGCTCGCCCTCTTCTGGTTTGGCGAGATCCCGGATCCGGTGAAATCCGTGGGCTTTGCCTTCGTCTGGGCCGGCCTGCTGGTGAGCCTGCTGCCCCTGCACCGGCTTGGGCGCCAGCGGGCCAGGTGGCGCACCTCGTGACCCTCGCCACCCCCACTCCCTCCCGCTGGTTTGTCTATCTGGTGCGCACTGGCGCCGGGGCACTCTATGCGGGGATCAGCACGGATCCCGAGCGGCGACTGCGTCAGCACCAGAACGGCAAGGGGGCCAGAGCCCTGCGCGGCAAGGGGCCCCTCTCCCTGGTATGGCAGCAGGAGGTCCCCGGCAAACGCGAGGCGCTGCGCCTCGAGTACCGCCTCAAGCAGCAGAGCAAGGCGTTCAAGGAGCGCCTGGTACACGAGCCGGCGTTGTGGCACGGCTGGAGCCTTTCCTGGCTTGCCACCCCGCACACCGACCCTGTGTCGCCCCCATAAAAAGGGCCACTGCAAGCAGTGGCCAAGGAAGGATGCGAAATCAGGGAGGCTTAACGGTAGGTGTTCGACTGCTTGCGCCTGTTGCTGAGTAGCCAGCACACCACCAGCACCACCAGCAACCAGGGCGCCAGCTTGATGATGAGGGCAAACATGCCGGCCAGGGCGCCAAACAGCACGAAGACCCCACTCACCAGCAGCATGGCCAGCACGGTGAATCCGGTCAGCGCCATGCCGATCAGCACCAGGATCAAGACGATAAATTCCAGCATGTTGTGCTCCTCACGGGCTTGCACTTGCCGACGGGACGATCCGGAGATCACCCCAGCCAGCGTTGAAGTTCACGGCGGGGAGGCATGACGAGCACCCCCACCAGATAGAGCGCCAGGGCCAGCGGCGGCATCAGGATCAGGGCGAGCAGGGCCACCACCCGCACCGTCACTCTGGACACCCCCAGCCCTCTGGCAAGACCGGCGCAGACCCCGGTCAGCTTGCGATGGGCGAGATCCTTGGGCCAGGGTGTCATGGTTATGCCTCCACCTTCTGACCCTTGAGCCGGGCCAGTTCCCGCTCAATCTCGTCGTTCAGCTCCAGCTCGCGGAACTGGGCCTCGAGGGACGGATTCTGCCCCAGGGTCGCCGCCTCCAGCTGGGCCTCCAGCTGATCGACCCGGTTCTGGAAGCCGTCGAAGCGGGCCACCAGCTCGTGCATGCGCTGGTTGTCCACCTGGGCACGGGCGCGGATGCGGCTGTGGGCGGTCTGCTCGCGCAGGGTCAGCATCTTCTGCTTCTCCCGCGCCTCGGTCAGCTTGGCCGCCAGTCGCTCGCTGTCGGCGGTGAGCTGGGCCAGCACCTCGGCCACCCGTGCCTTGTCCTCTTCCAGCCGCTCGCACTGCTTCATCTCCGCCAGCTTCTCGGTGAGGGCGGCACGGGCCAGATCTTCGCGGCCCTTCTGGATGGCGAGTTCGGCCTTGGCTGCCCACTCCTGGATCTGGTTGCGCAGCGCCTGCTGATGGCGCTCCAGCTGTTTCTGTTCGGCGATGACGCGGGCGGCCTGGGTTCTCATCTCGACCTGGACCTGCTCCATCTCCTCGATCATCAGCCGCAGCATCTTCTCCGGCTCTTCGCTCTTGTCGAGCAGGCTGTGCAGGTTGGCATTGATCACGTCGGTCAGGCGGCTGAATACGCTCATGGTCTGGCTCCTTGTTGATGGGGTGTCACTCTCTTCCCATGACATTACAAGAGCCGTGCCAGAATATTTTTTCCTTTATTTACAATTAGATGAAAGTTAACGATGGATGTTTATTGGATACGGCGTGGTGAAAAAAACCAACAAGATGGTGATTTTCACCAATAAAAAAGGGAGCCAGCGGCTCCCTCTCTTCTCTGCAACCGGGCTCAGGCCGCCGGCCGATGGCCAAGCTTGCCATCCAGCTCCGCCAGCTTGGCTTCCATCTTCTCCCGGCAGGTGTCGGAGAGCTCGCGGATGCCGGCGGCGCCGTGCTCCTTGCTGCACACCGGGGCCATCACCTCCAGCAGCACCTCACCGTTGTCCCAGCGGTTGAGATCGACCTGACCGAAGTAGCTGGAGCAGACGATGGGCACCACGGGCACCTCGGCCTGGACGGCAGTGTGGAAGGCCCCCGCCTTGAACGGCAGCAGACCACGCCCCTGGGAGCGGGTCCCCTCCGGGAACATCCAGATGGAGGTGCCGCGATGCTTGATGCGATCCACCACTTGGCCGATGGTGCCGATGGCGCGGGAGCGGTTGGAGCGGTCGATCAGCACGTTGCCGGAGAGCCAGAAGATGAGGCCGAAGAAGGGGAGCCACAGCAGGCTCTTCTTGCCCACCGCTACCACGCCGGGCTGCACGGCGCCGGTCACGGTGAAGATGTCGTAGTTGCTCTGGTGATTGCAGACATAGACCGCCGGCCCCACCGATTTGACCTCGTCGGCCACCGTCACCCGGACCTTGAGGCCGATCAGCGGGCAGACCGCATGATACATGCGGGCGAAGACATAGACGTTGTTCGGGTGGCGCGGGCGCACCAGACAAAGCAACAGGCCGAACAGGAACCAGAAGACGAGCAGCAGTGCCAGCAGCAGCACACGGGCAAGTTTGAGCATCGAACACCTCGGAATTTGACTCGGCGCAGTATACTGGTCCCCCTTTTAGCGAACAAGCGTTCGCCAGACAGAACCGACCAGCCCCGGACGCCACCGGTCACCCCGGCTTGCCCCACCCGCCATTGCCCGCTAGGATGTGGCCATCTTGATGAACGGGGCGAGCATGATTTTGCAACAACGCGCGGCGACACGACTCCTGCTGCTGGTCTGCCTGCTGGTGCTCAATTGCGCGGCCCAGCCGCTGGCCCGCCTCGCCCTGCTCGATCACGCCGTGAGTTGCCAGACCCTGCCCCAGTTCGCCTCAGCCGACGACCAGGCCGACAAGAGCACGCCCGCCAGTGTGCAGCCCAACAGCTGCCAGCTCAACGGCAAGTGGCTGAGCGCCGCCAGTCTGCTGTGCGTGGAGCAACTCTTCTTCGCCATCGCCTTCGTGATTGCCCTGCTGGTGCCGCTGTCACGGCGCGCGCCGGCACTGCCTCCCCCCATCAATGTCTCGCCGCCGGAGCGGCGACTGCACCTCACCCTCTGCGTCTGGCGGGAATGAGTTCAGCCGCGCTTTTTCAGCCTGCTGTCACTCATTTTTTGCGAGACCCAACACATGTCGAATCTCTTCAAGGCGGCCCTGCTACTGGGCAGCCTGCTGTGGCAATCCAGCGGATTGGCCAGCGATACGGGGTGGCTCACCCGCCCCCAGAACAGTCACGCCAAGATCAGGCTGCAAGCCGACCGCAGCGTCCCGGATCAGACCCGCATCCTGCTCGATGTCCAGCTGGCGTCAGGCTGGAAGACCTACTGGCACAGCCCGGGTGAAGGGGGCATTGCGCCCCAGATCCTGTGGGATGAGCCGGTCGGCGACTTCCAGTGGCACTGGCCCACGCCGCGCCCCTTCGAGGTGGCAGGGCTCAACACCCAGGGCTATCAGGAGCAGGTACGCTTCCCCCTGAGCCTGGGCTACCCGGCCGGGCAGCCGCTCAAGGGCACCTTGCGCCTCTCCACCTGCAGCAATGTCTGCATCCTGACCGACTACCCCTTCACCCTGGCGGCGGATGGGCAGGCGCCGGCCGGTTTTGACTTCGCCTGGGCCCGGGCCATGAGCACCCTGCCACAGACGCTGCCTGCCGACACCCGGGTCGAGCTCGGCTACCAGCACAACCAGCTGCAACTGCGGGCCGAGCGGGCAGAAGGCTGGCAGGAACCTGCGCTCTTCATCGATGCGCTGGAGGGGGCCGAGTTCGGCAAGCCCGCGCTCGAGGTGAACGGCACCACCCTGATTGCCCGGGTGCCAGTCAGCGACGGCTGGCAGGGGGATGCCCCTGACTTGCGTGGCCAATCCCTCGGCCTGCTGCTCACCAGCGGCGAGCAGGCCTGGCAGACCCGCGCCACCATCGCCGATCCCCTCGCCCTGCCGGCCCCGGGGCAGCCACTTCTCTGGCTGCTGGGGGCGGCGCTGCTCGGCGGTCTCATCCTCAACCTGATGCCCTGCGTGCTGCCGGTGCTGGCCCTGAAACTCGGCACCGTGTTGCAGCAGCAGGGGCGCGAACAAGGAGGCGTGCGCAAGCAGTTCCTCGCCGCCAGCGCCGGGATAATCACCTCCTTCTGGGTGCTGGCAGCCATGAGCAGCCTGCTGCGCGCCACACAAGGGGCCGTAGGTTGGGGGATCCAGTTCCAGAGCGCCGGTTTCATCGGCTTCATGGTGGCGGTGACCCTGCTGTTTTGCGCCAACCTGCTGGGGCTGTTCGAGATAAGGTTGCCCAGCAACCTCAACACTCGCCTCGCCACCCGCGGCGGCGAGGGGCTCGGCGGTCACTTCCTGCAAGGGAGTTTCGCCACCCTGCTCGCGACCCCCTGCTCGGCCCCCTTCCTCGGCACCGCGGTGGCCTTTGCACTGGCGGCGCCCCTCGGCCAGCTCTGGCTCATCTTCACGGCCCTCGGCCTTGGCATGAGCCTGCCCTGGCTGCTGGTGGCGGCCCTGCCGCGCCTTGCCCTCTGGCTGCCCAAACCGGGGCGCTGGATGGAGCGACTGCGCATCCTGCTCGGGCTGATGATGCTGGGCTCCAGCCTCTGGCTGGCGAGCCTGCTTGGCAACCATCTGGGCACCACGGCCACCGGCTGGCTGATGGCCGCCATGGTGCTGGCGCTGCTGATGGGCATCCTCTGGCGCTATGGCCTGCGCGGTTTCACCCTGGCCCTCTCCCTCTCGGCACTCATCGGCGGCGCCCTGCTGCTGGGGGGCGCCCTCACGGTGAAAGGGAGTGGCAGCGTCGATCGCATCGCCTGGCAGCCGCTCTCCGAACAGGCCATCGCCGACGCCCTGGCCCAGAACAAGCGGGTCTTCGTGGATGTCACCGCCGACTGGTGCGTCACCTGCAAGGCCAACAAATACAACGTGCTGCTGCGTGACGAGGTGCAGCGCGCCCTGTCGGCCCCGGACGTGGTAGCCCTTCGCGGCGACTGGAGCCGGCCGAGCGATGCCATCTCCGTCTTCCTGCGCCAGCGTGGCGCCGCCGCCGTTCCCTTCAACCAGATCTACGGGCCCGGCCTGCCGGAAGGAGAGGTCCTCTCTCCCCTGCTGGACAAGGCCGACTTGCTCGACAGCTTGCACAAGGCCGGCCTCGTTCAGGCCGATGCCACCCATTTCTAAGGAGAATGCCATGAGACTGCGAACCCTGACCCTCTGCACCGCCCTGGTCGCCGCCACCCTGGGCACCCCCACGCTGCACGCCGCCCCCTTCACCCCGGAGCAGGAGGCCCGCATCAAGGAGCTCATTCGCGAGACCCTGATCGCCAACCCCGGGATCCTCGACGAGGCAGCCGAATCCTGGGAGAAACAGAACGCCGCGACCCAGCAAGCCCAGATGGGTGACTTCATCAAGGGCAACCAGGACGTGCTGTTCAACAGCCCCACCAGCCCGCGCCTCGGCGCCAAGCATCCCAAGCTGACCCTGGTGCTGTTCACCGACTACAACTGCCCCTACTGCAAGCAGTTCGACCCGGCGGTCGCCAAGCTGCTCGCGGCCTATCCGGACGATCTGGGGCTGGTGATCAAGCTGCTGCCGTTCAAGGGACAGACCTCCGCCAAGGCAGCCCAGTACAGCCTGACCCTGTGGCAACAGGATCCTGCCCGCTTCCTCCCCCTGCACGACAAGCTCATGAGCAAGCAGGGGATGCTGACCGAGACGGACATCAACAAGGCGCTGGCCGCCACCGACAACCTGACCCTCAAGCCCGCAGGCAAGGCCACCGAAGAGCTGCGCAACAGCCTGCGCATCGGCACCCTGCTGGGCGTGCAAGGCACCCCGGCGACCCTTATCGGCAACCAGCTGGTACCGGGTGCCATTCCCTATGACGAGCTGGAGCAGCTGGTCAAAGCCGAGCTGGCCAAGCGGAGCTAAGCCATGGCCGAGGATACAGGCATAAGGGCCCCCCGCTGGCGCCGCTGGGGCAAGGAGGCGCTCTGGCTGCTGCTGATGGCGCTCGTCATCACCACTCTGGTGGATCTGTGGCGCAGCCCCACCCTGCCGGCGGGGGCCATGGAGACCCCCTTCACCCTGCAGGACGGCACCACCACCACGCTGGCCGAGCAGAGCCGCGGCAAGCCCCTGCTGGTCTACTACTGGGCCAGCTGGTGCGGGGTGTGCCGCTTCACCACTCCCACGGTGGAGCAGCTCTGGCAGGAGGGTGAAAATGTGCTGACGGTGGCCCTGCGCTCCGGCAGCGATGAGCCGTTGCGCGCCGGGATGGCGAAGAAGGGGCTGACCTTCCCCACCCACAACGACGAGTCCGGGGATCTGGCCGCCCGCTGGCAGGTGGGGGTGACGCCAACCTTCCTCGTCATCAAGGATGGGGCTCTGGTGAGCAGCACCACCGGCTGGAGCAGCGCCTGGGGGCTCAGGTTGCGGCTGCTCTGGGCAAGCTGGTAGCCCCCTTCATGCCAGAGATGCAAAGAGCCCGGTAGCGATACCGGGCTCTTTTTCATCAGAGGGCTGACAACCCGCCCTATTGGGCGGCCTCCATCGCCCGTTTCTCCAGATTGGCCTTGATGTCGAGACGCTCAGACTCCCCGATCACCCCGTCACCGTTCTTGTCCAGGCGAGAGAAGAGCGCCTCCTGCCGCGCCATGAACTGGGCCCTGGTGGTCTCCCGCGACGGCTTGAGCTGGCTCATCCGCTCCGGGACCGGCTTGCCAGCCTGTTGCATCACGCCAGCCAGTTTTGCCAGGTTGGCTTCTTTCTCGGCAACCGACAGCACGCCGTCACCGTTTTTGTCCTGCAAGGCGAAGCGCTGGGCGGCGCGCTCCATGAACTGGGCCCTGGTGACATCCCCCATCAGCGGCGAGGCGGGCAGTATGTCGCTGGCAGAGGCGGCACTGCCTGCCAGCGCGAGCACGAAAAACGCGGACTTGACCATGGCGATGACTCCTTGTGACGGCAGAATCCGGATGGTTCGGACAAGAGGGGGCCGGGCAACGCCAGGGCCTGCCGCCCCCCTCTGCCAGTGTAGCCCCGCCGCCATCTCGCACCGCCCGCTCTTTTCGTACAGAAAGACCGCACTTTCATGGCAGAGGCGCCGGCTTTCCGTTAAAATCTCCGGTTTTTGCCGAGCCTGGTTTGCCGACGTTGCGCCACCAGGTCGACACAGGATGAATTCCACCATGCCAGTGAGGCAGGATCCGTCATGAACAACTACTTCCGGGTGTTGGGCGTCAAGTCCAATGCCAGTGAAAACGACATCAAAAAAGCCTATCGACGGCTGTCGAACCAGTACCACCCCGACAAGCTGCACGGGGCGAGCGAAGAAGAGAAAGAGCAGGCAGCCGCCCGGCTGCACCAGGTAAAGCAGGCTTATGAAGTGCTGTCCGATCCGAAACAGCGGGCCGCCTTTATCAAGGATTTCAACAACGTCATCGTGACCGATCCCGCTGCTGCCATGCAGGAGATGTGGGACCAGTTCTACCCCTGAGCCACCAGGCAAGAAGAGCGACTATGCAAAAAAAATGGGACCAGGCACGGCTCAAGGCCCTGCAAAGCGATGCCAGCGAGAACATCGAATCCTACCGGGATCAGGACGACCCCAAGGGGCTCGAGCAGTTCACCGACCAGATGAAGGCCCTGCTGCTGGCCGACATGAGCATGCTGGAGTTCATGCCCGAATACCTGCCGCTCGCCCTCTATGGCCGGGTGCAGTTCCCGCCCAAGGCCAAGTCGCAGTGGAACAAGTGGCTCGCCAGCGGTGAGCAGCCCTCCTGGGACGAGTTCAAGGTGAGCGTCGGCTTCAGCAACGCCGTCCTGCCGCTGGTCAAGGCGGTGCGGGCACAGAGCGAAGATCAGCTGATGGAGGCCTGCGCCGTGCTGTTCCTGCTGGACAACCCGCTGCCCCGCGGCAGCCACCGCGGTGATGACGACTATGAGCTGCGGGACGAAGAAGAGGAAGACGGGGAAGATGCCGACGCCGACTACCACGGCGGCAGTGACCGCTATGGTGATGACGACGGCGATCAGGATATGTACGACGAAGTCCGTTTCTAATTGGGGCAAGGCATGAGCAACAGTCTGATAGAAATTACCGCCATCGAGATCAAAGAGCTGGCCGTTATCGAGCCGAAGCAGGCCAGCGAGAAGTTCGAGCTGATCGCCAAGACCATGTCTGACGACCAGCTGGCAGAAGTGATTGAAAACATTGATATCGTTACCCTGACCCAGATCAACGGCCAGCACGACATCTCCTTCCCCTCCATCATCTCCGAGCTGATGACCCCGGAGCGGATCCGCGACATCGTCTGCCAGCAGCCCCTCTACTGGGAAGAGGCGATCAAGAACAACGCCGACGAGCTGCAACAGCACACTTTCGACTTCCTCAACTACCTGATCCGCACCCAGGATAGCGAAGCCAAGCAGCGCGAGATCCTCGAGTGCGTGGCCGAAGATCCGGCCGGTCTCTTCTACCTCGCCATCCCCTTTATCGAGTTCTATCGCGGCGATCGCTATGAAGAGGACGAAGGCTATCGCGACGTGCTGCACGCCGAAGAGGAAGATCTCGAAGAGTCCCTGCGCTACAGCGAGCGCCAGCAGAGCGAGGATGTCCACGACTACGCGCTGGATGACCCGCGCAGCCTCTTGATGCTCATTCGCGAGCTGGCCCCCGAGGTGGAAAAATCCATCAAGTCGCTGCTGCGCAACGAGCACTCCACCTGGGACGGCATCATCAACAAGTTTGCCGCCGAGCTGGTGATGCAGGCCAAAGAGAAGAACAAGGTCGAGGAAGACGAGTACGGTGACGTCGACGACATGTTCAGCTTTCTGGATTAAGGAGCCCATTCATGCAGTTAGTCATTCGCGATGCCAACCAGGGCCCCTTTCTGACCCAGGTGCTGCGCTTTGGCCGCGACAACGAACTCTTGAGTCAGCAGCAGCTCGCCGCCATCAAGGGCAAGGCGGTGCTGATGAGCCTCAAATTCGCCGACAAGTACTACAACAAGTACAAGATGCACCTGCTGGAGCAAGCGGCCCACGACGTCATCGGCGTGGTGAGCCTCGGCCTGCAGGAGCTATCCCAACGGGATCCGGCCAAGGCACTGGCCCTGTTGCAGGCACCGGAAGGCCCCATCAAGCCGTTCCAGAAGGGCTGGTCCATGCTCATCACCGTCAGCCCCAAGCAGGCTGGCAACAGCCTCTACGGTGACGTGGATGCCCGCCTGCTGGACAAGATCTCCAGCCCCCCCGATGTGGAGGAGTGGCAAGGGTGGCAGGAGTACGAGAAGGCGCTGACCGAGCACAACAAGAGCCGCCTGATGGAACTCATCGACCAGCACTTCTTCGCCTGCGAGAGCGACCACCCCACCATGGAGGACAAGCTGGCCGAGGCGCTGCTCTACCGCATCCTCTGCGGCAAGGGCAGTGGCGCCGCCCCCCTCAAGGTGAAGCAGGATCTCAAGCGCAAGCTGGCGCGGGAAATTGAGCTCGACGAGGGCTGGTACGACACCGACTACCTCTCCGCCCAGCTTGCCCTGATGCTGAGCGCGCTGCCCGCCGACATGGCCGCCGCCCTGCGTCAGGAGCTGAGCCCGGGCTTTGTGCCCAACCTCCTCCACACCCTCGGCTTTGTGCGCCAGTACCAGCAGTTGCAAAAAGAGGACGCCTCGCCGGAGAAGCTCGACAACATGGAGATGCGCGCCGGGATCCGCCACCCCCTGCTCGGCTGGCCCCTCTACCACGACTTCTGATGACGGGCTTTCCCCTTCACCCTGTTCCAACGCCCGGCTTGCCGGGCGTTGTCATCTGTGCAGCTTGCAGATGGCGGCGCCGACCCTATCGGGTAATGGTCCACATGGCGCTTTGCATCCCGGTCTCCCGAAAATCGATCACTACGGGATAGTCGTTGCCACAGCCCGTCACCGTCCAGCGCTCCTGCCAGTGGCGACCGCCCGGCTCCCCCTCGGGAAGTTGCAACACCACGGGCACGAAGCGCTCCGGCGCGTCACACCCCTTGGTGGCCACCCAGGATGCGACCCCCACCATGGCATCCCGGATCAGCTGCTGATTGGCCAGGGTACCTTCCTGCACGGGTTCACTCGGGCTGGCCTCGGCCTGGCACACCAGGGGAACAAGCAACAGCAGGGCACAGGGTCTCATCACACCTCCAGAGGGGTCAGTCAAAAAGTGGTTCGTTCGGGGCTTTCATCATGACCCGAAACGGCGCCAGACAGAAGAGGCCACCAGGGGGGAAGCAGGCGCAGGATCCGGGGCACAGTGGCTTGCCACGCAAGGCGGACTACCTCCTAAGCGTCATTGGCCCACATTTTGTCAGGGATATAATGACTCCCCCATACAAGCCGCCGGGGAACGAGCCGTGAGCAGAAAGCCGGACCGCATGACCGCCATGCAGCAGATCATCGACGCCGTGAAGGCGGAATTTCCGCTCTATCAACCGGATACCTTCAAATGCGGACCGGACAACACCTGCATCGGCTGCCCCAAGAAGCTGATGGAGCTGGTGGATACGGACCTCTGCTACTGGCAATATCAGATCGATCGCGGCATCCCGCCCAGCTTCGACGAGCTCAACCGCTTCGGCAAGATGTGCAAAAATATCCGCCGGGCCCTGGTGCGCAATGGCCGCATTCCCGCCTGACGAAAAGCAATATGCTGCCTTCATCGGCTTTTTTTGATGGTTTTATCCACCAGAATGAATCACTACCTTATTTAATGGCTAGGCATGCCTTGCTCACCGCCTATCGTGCTGATGGCCGACGCAGGTTCATTGCCCCAAGGAGCACAATATGACTCAGGAAAGCATCCAGACCCGCTACACGCTGGATCCCGCCCTTGCCAGCGCCACCGAGCTGGAGCAGGCCATCGCCCGGGCCATCGAGGCCAACAAGCAGGACTTCTTCCCCCTGCTGGAGCGGCTGGTGGATGTGGGCGATAGCCGGGTCAAGCTCAGCCAGAAGGATCCCCTGCGGGTGCTGGGGGTGGAACTCGACGAGGCTAACACCGGCGGCACTGCCCGTCTTGGCTACGAATCCAACTTTTCCGAGAGCTGCCGCCTTATCGACGAATACGACCAGCACCAGACCAGCGTGGCCTTCACCCTCGACGGGGATCAGCTTGTTTTCGATCTTGAGCTGCCCATCGAGTGGAACTTCGACAACTGATTGGCGGCGGTGCCATTCCCCTGGCGTGTTGTAGCCAGCGGCGCCCCTTTCCCCCCTTTCTGGTGTAGGGTTGTCTGCACAGCAACGGATAGACATCTCGAGGATCACCATGGGTGAGCATCAACCTACAGCAATGCCGGTATTGAATGACAGTGAGCGCCTCGGGATCGAGCGCAAGAGCGCAGGGGATTTCCCCCTCTATCGCCAGGATCCTCACACCCCGTCTGCCCGTGGCTGGGCTCTCATCCTGCTGGGGGTCATCCTGGGGTTTGCGGCACTCTCCGCCCCCATCGACTTTTTCAAGACCACCTCAGGGGGCTTTGTGCCCGCACTCCTGTTCCCTCTCATTCCTCTGGCCGTGCTCGCCATGGTGGCGGGAACAGGGTGGCGCTCACTGTTTCGAACGCCGACGCGGCGGGATTGTCTCTTGATGCTGGCGATTACCGGCATCAACATACTGGTCTCAATCACCGTTGCCATGGCCATGCAGCACCTGTTCCAGCTGAATGCAAACCCGGTCAACGCCATGCTGGCAGAGGCGTCCAATACGGCGCGCATCCTCTTTTATCTCAAGACGGCGCCCCAGCTCTTCGGCGAGGAGGTGGTCTCCATCCTGCCTTTTCTGGCCATCCTCTGGTTTTGTCACCAAAAGCTCGGCCTGACGCGCAAGTCCGCCATCATCATCGCCTGGCTATCGACTGCCCTTATCTTCGGGGCCATGCACCTGCCCACTTATGACTGGAATTTTCTGCAATGTTTTCTGGTGATCGGCACGGCCCGCATCGTGCTGCTCAGTGGCTACATCATCACCAAAAACATCTGGGTATCGACCGGCTCACACATCATCAATGACTGGCTGCTGTTTAGCCTGATGCTGCTGCTTGGCAGCCACACAGGCACCTGATGCACGCAATACACAGGCTGGCCATGGATAGAGAGAGCCGTAGGCGTGCCCGCAGCATGGCGGCAGCCTGTTTTCGCGAATGTCTGATGACGCTTCGCTAATCAGACCTCGGCCTCCCCTCACCCTGACCCTCTCCCAAGGGGAGAGGGGATCAGCGCCTGCCAACCTGTAGCCATAGATGTCACGCATTCCAAAAATGCTGCGGTCTGGGCTCCCTTCTCCCCTTGCGGGAGAAGGGTCGGGGATGAGGGGGAATAAACCTGTAGTGGTCAACTAAATCCGGACACACAGTTAAGCCGATTTTCGGCCTCTGCTGGCGGTATCCCATCATTGTGTTGATGCGGGCGCCGCCAGTTGTAGTAATCCATCAGGTAGTAGCTGATATCCCGCTTGGCTTCCCGCAGGCTCATGTACCCCGTGGTCGGAAGCCATTCCGTCTTGAGGCTCCTGAACAGCCGCTCCATCGGCGCGTTATCCCAGCAGTTGCCACGCCGACTCATGCTCTGGGTCATGCGATAGCGCCACAGCCGTTGCCGAAATACCCGGCTGCCGTATTGGCTGCCCTGGTCGGAGTGAAACAGCACGCCAGACGGGCAGCCCCGTTGCTGATACGCCATGTCGAGCGCTTTCACGGCCAACTCAGCATCAGGCCTGCCGGACATCGCCCAGCCCACGACCCGTCGGGTGTGGAGGTCGAGCACCGCGGCCAGGTAATGCCAGCGGCCACCTGCCCATACGTAAGTGATGTCGCCGCACCACACCTGATTGGGTTGCTGGACATCAAATTCACGCGCCAGAAGATTGGGAATATCCGGTCGTTCAGACCGCGCGATCTGATAACGATGAGCTCCCGGTTGTTTGGAGACCAGCCCGGCCTCCTTCATCAGGCGACGCACCTTGAACCGACCAATCTGATGCCCCAGTGCCCGCATCATTGACATCAAGGCCCGGCTGCCAGCTGAGCCTCTACTCTCTTTGAACAAACACCGTAACTCACTTCTCTGCTGCACCCGTTCACGGTTAATTGTGCGCCTGCGAGCCAGATAGTCGTAAAAACAGGCGGTTGGTATACCGAAAGCGCAACAGACCAGGGTGGTGGGGGCTTGCTCCCTTAATCGGTCTATCAGCGCGTACGTTCGAGTTCGTCCGCCATCAAGAGAGCAGTAGCCTTTTTTAGAATGGCCTTTTCGCGTTCAAGCCGGTTGATGCGGGCTTCCAACTCCTGAATTTTTTGCTGCTCAGGGGTCAGCGCCCGGTTAGCAGGTGTAGCGCCACTTCGTTCTGATTGAAGTTGCTGAACCCATCGACGCAGCACGGTTTCGCCGACATCCAGTGAACGGCTGGCTTCGGGGACTGAATAGCCTTGGTCGAGCACCAGGGATGCGGCTTCCAGCTTGAACTCGGCAGTAAATGAGCGACGTAATCTTGTCATTGAACACCTCAAATAATGGTGGCGACTGTACCACCTAAAACGGTGTCCGGGATGATTAGACCACTACAACCATCACAACAGAAGCCACCGACAAGCCGCAGAGCGTTGAATCAAGCAGGAGCGCGTAGGGTCGATTAGCGCAGCGTAATCGTCCGCACCGCAATCCCGGTGGCGATGGACATAGAGAAGAGATCAGCTGGAACACCGGCAAAATTACGGCAACCTGTTTTCGCGATCGTCTGATTAGGCTTCGCTAATCAGACCTACGGGCCTTCGCAGAACAAACCAACGATACAACAACATGAAAGAATAAATAGTTTGTGATAGCTTATTGCTTTAAATAAATTTTAATAGCGTTGAAACAAGGAGTTATATGCCTACCTGCTACATATGCGACACTCTATTAAAAGATAACAATGTCACAGAAGAACATATTATTATAAATGCCTGTGGTGGTAGGTTAAAATCAAAAAATTTAATATGCAGAAGATGTAATTCCAGCTTAGGTGATTCATTCGATGCAGAACTTGCTGAGCAGTTGTCATTTTTCTCCAACGCCTTTAATGTAAAACGGCATAGAAATCCAGCGCCAACAATTACGGCAACACAGACAAGCACAGGGATGATTTATGATATTCTCCCCGGTGGATATCCGACTTTAAAAACCCCAGTGAGGAATATTACAAAAGATGATAATTTGGTAACATTAGAGATAAAAGCAAAAGATGAAAAACAATTAAAACAAGTGCTCTCAGGTTTAAAACGAACATATCCACAAATAAATTTAGATAAATGCATGACTGATGCCATGTGGCAAACGACATACTTAGATGACTCAGTTAGAGTTTCAACAAGTATTGGTGGTGATGGTGTATTTAGAGCTGTGTGTAAAGCTGCTATTA
The DNA here is from genome assembly GCF_002902865.1 of Aeromonas sp. ASNIH5. Lineage (NCBI taxonomy): Bacteria > Pseudomonadati > Pseudomonadota > Gammaproteobacteria > Aeromonadales > Aeromonadaceae > Aeromonas > Aeromonas sp. ASNIH5. The sequence continues at coordinate 2,481,100 of NZ_CP026122.1, forward strand.
ATTACTACATTTTTTCTGGTGGAGATAAAGAATTCATTACTCATCTTGTTCCATATATTAAAGGTGAGAAAAACTTAAATTGCGTTTTCAATTATCCATCTAAGCTTATTGAGCCAGTACTGAAGGAAGAGTCTGTATCTCATATCATTCATCTTCAAGGATGTTCTAGAGAAAAAATCCTTTATTGTTATATTGAGTATTTCAATGCTCTTTGTTTTTTCATTATTCTAAACACAGAGTATACTGGCGATAATATATCGCATACTTACTATTATGATGTAACCAGTGAAAAAACCGAAGAAGTAGAAATACCATGGTTATTTGACAAAGAGCTCTTTGGAAATGGAGGCTATTTATTGACCGGTGCTAATGTCGAGAAAATAAAGTATCGATTTTTTCGCACTGCGTTTATATCAAAAAAGATACAACAAGATAAACATATAGATAGTCTAGTTGAAGCTGGCATAAAAGACGTTTACTCAAAGTACCCTGATGGCACAATACTAACGTCAGATATAATTAATGAAATATCTGATTCAGTTGCACGAAAACTCACCCCTTACTATATCAGATTCATTCGAAAAAAATTAATCTAGTCTCTATACTCAACCACTAAATATCATTAATTCAGTTTTTAAATTTTATATTTAATAGAAAGGGCGCTTTCGCGCCCTTCTATATTAATTACCTTTCCTGATTTTCCCCGGCTACCGGCTCGGCACCGGCGGCGGGTTCAATCTCGATGCGATCGACCCGCTGCAAACCGCGGGGCAGCTTGGCGCCGCGGCGGCCGCGCTCGCCGCGGTAGTAGTCGAGATCGGACGGTTTGAGGGTCAGCTTGCGCTTGCCGGCAAACAGGGTCACCGACTGGCCCTGCGGGATGACGGCGGCCATCACCATAAACTCCTCCCGCGCCTTCACGCGCGCCGACGGGATGCTGATGAGCTTGTTGCCCTTGCCCTTGCCGAGCACCGGCAGGGTGTTGAGCGGGAACAGCAGCATGCGCCCTTCGTTGGAGATGGCCATGCAGAGATCGGTGTCCGGCGCGCCTATCCTCTGGGGCGCCATGACGATACCCCCTTCCGGCACGGTGAGCAGCGCCTTGCCGTTCTTGTTCTTACCGATCAGGTCGTCATATTTGCAGACGAAGCCGTAACCGGCGTCAGAACAGATGAGGTACGGCTCGCCTTCATTGCCCATCACCAGATGGCGCACCTCTTCGCCGGCCCCCAGCGCGAAGCGGCCGGTGAGCGGCTCGCCCTGACTGCGGGCAGAGGGCAGAGTATGGGCCTCCAGCGAGTAGGTACGTCCCAGGGTAGAGAGGAACACCGCCTGCTGGTTGCTGCGGCCATGGGCGTGGGCCAGATAACCGTCCCCCGCCTTGTAGGAGAGGCCCTCCACATCCACGTCGTGACCCTTGGCGGCGCGCACCCAGCCCTTGTCGGAGAGGATCACGGTGACCGGCTCGCTCGGGGTGAGCTCCTTCTCGGTCAGCGCCACGGCGGTGGCACGCTCCACCAGCGGGGTGCGGCGATCGTCGCCGTACTTCTCGGCGTCCGCCAGGATCTCTTTTTTCAGCAATGTGCTGAGACGGCGCTCGGAACCCAGGATCAGTTCCAGCTTGTCGCGCTCTTCGGCCAGTTCATTCTGCTCGGCGCGCAGCTTGAACTCTTCGAGCTTGGCCAGGTGGCGCAGTTTGAGCTCGAGGATCGCCTCGGCCTGGGTCTCGCTGATGTTGAAGCGCTCCATCATCACCCGGCCCGGCTCCTCCTCGGTGCGGATGATCTCGATCACCTCGTCGATGTTGAGGTAGGCAATGAGCAAGCCTTCGAGGATGTGCAGGCGAGCCAGCACCTTGTCGAGACGATACTGCAGGCGGCGGCGCACCGTCTCACGGCGAAAACTCAACCACTCGGTGAGGATGGTCTTGAGGTCTTTCACCTGGGGTCGGTTGTCCAGACCCAGGATGTTGAGGTTGACCCGGTAGTTCTTCTCCAAGTCCGTGGTGGCGAACAGGTGGGCCATCAGCCCCTCCACGTCCACCCGGTTGGAGCGCGGCACGATCACCAGACGGGTCGGATTCTCATGGTCCGATTCATCCCGCAGATCGGTCACCATGGGCAGCTTCTTCGCCACCATCTGGGCGGCGATCTGCTCCATGATCTTGGCGCCTGAGGCCTGATGGGGCAGCGCCGTGATGACGATGTCGCCATCCTCTTCGCTCCACACCGCTCGCTGTTTGATGGAGCCCTTGCCGGTCTCGTAGATTTTGCGGATGTCATCGCGGGGCGTGATGATCTCGGCATTGGTCGGGTAGTCCGGACCCTGCACATGGGCCATCAGATCGTTCAAACCGGCGTTGGGATTATCTAGTAGCGCCACGCAGGCGTGGGCCACTTCGCGGGCGTTGTGGGGCGGGATATCGGTCGCCATCCCCACCGCGATGCCGGTCACCCCGTTGAGCAGGATGTGGGGCAGGCGGGCGGGCAGCACCACAGGCTCCTTCATGGTGCCGTCGAAGTTCGGCGTCCACTCCACCGTGCCCTGGCCGAGCTCGGAGAGCAGCAGTTCGGAGAAGCGCGACAGCCGCGCCTCGGTATAACGCATGGCGGCGAAGGATTTGGGATCGTCCGGCGCACCCCAGTTGCCCTGACCGTCCACCAGCGGGTAGCGGTAGGAGAAGGGCTGGGCCATCAGCACCATGGCTTCGTAACAGGCGCTGTCGCCGTGGGGGTGATATTTACCCAGCACGTCACCCACGGTACGGGCGGACTTCTTGTGCTTGGACAGCGCCGACAGACCCAGCTCGCTCATGGCGTAGATGATGCGCCGCTGCACCGGTTTGAGGCCGTCCCCGATGTGCGGCAAGGCCCGATCCATGATGACGTACATGGAGTAGTTCAAGTAAGCCTGTTCGGTAAAGGTGCGCATTGGCTGGCGCTCTACCCCGTCCAGACTGAGCTCGATAGCATCACTCATGTGATTATCTCTTTCGGTTCGGGAGCTGGTTGGCGCTCTACTTCATCCAACAGACTGAGCTCGATAGCATCACTCATATGTTTTTCTCTTGCTATGGCGCGCCCCTGGAGGGCACGCCGGAAATGCGGGTCGGCAGGGGGCCGACGGTGAATCACAAGCCCCCCTCCCAACCTCCCCCTCCATGAGGGGGAGGAGAGGCTTGGCCCCCTCCCCTTGCGAAGGGGAGGGCCGGGGTGGGGTACTTGCGACTCGCTTTAGATGATGGCGAGGTTGCCCTTCTCTTCCAGCCATTCACGGCGATCACCGGCGCGCTTCTTGGCCAGCAGCATGTCCATCAGTTGCAGGGTCTCGTCCCCATCTTCCCCTTCTGCCCCCCCTTCCGCGCCCATGGTGAGCTGCACCAGGCGGCGGGTGTTGGGATCCATGGTGGTTTCCCGCAGCTGTTTCGGGTTCATCTCACCCAGCCCCTTGAATCGGGTCACCATCACCTTGCCCTTCTTCTTCTCGGCTTCGACCCGTTGCAGCACGCCGTTCTTCTCGTCCTCGTCGAGGGCGTAGAAGACCTCCTTGCCGATGTCGATACGATAGAGGGGCGGCATGGCCACATAGACATGGCCCTTTTCCACCAGCGTGCGGAAGTGCTTCACAAAGAGGGCGCAGAGCAGGGTGGCGATGTGCAGACCGTCCGAGTCCGCATCCGCCAGGATGCACACCTTGCCGTAGCGCAGGCCACTGAGATCGTCGGAATCCGGGTCGAGCCCGATGGCCACCGAGATGTCGTGCACTTCTTGCGAGGCGAGCACCTGACCGGCCTCCACCTCCCAGGTGTTCAGGATCTTGCCGCGCAGGGGCATGATGGCTTGGAATTCGCGGTCGCGCGCCTGCTTGGCACTGCCGCCCGCGGAGTCACCCTCCACCAGGAAGAGCTCCCCCTGCATGGGATCGGCGCAGCCGCAGTCGGTCAGTTTGCCGGGCAGGGCCGGGCCCTGGGTTATCTTCTTGCGCACCACCGTCTTGGCGGCGCGCATCCGGCGCTGGGCGCTGGAGATGCAGAGCTCCGCCAGCTGTTCGGCCAGCTCGGTGTTGCTGTTCAGATAGAGGCTGAAGGCATCCTTCACCACGCCCGACACGAAGGCCGAGCTCTGGCGGGACGACAGTCGCTCCTTGGTCTGCCCTGCAAACTGCGGGTCCTGCATCTTGATGGAGAGGATGTAGGCGCAGCGATCCCAGATGTCTTCCGGGGTCAGCTTGACCCCGCGCGGCAAGAGGTTGCGGAACTCGCAGAACTCGCGCATGGCGTCGAGCAACCCCTGGCGCAGGCCGTTGACATGGGTGCCACCGAGCGCCGTGGGAATGAGGTTCACATAGGATTCGGCGAGGCATTCGCCCCCTTCCGGCAACCAGCACAGGGCCCAGTCCACCGCCGACTGCTCGGAGCTGAAAGAGCCGACGAAGGGCTGCTCCGGCAGGCAGGTGAACTGCTTGACCGCATCGATGAGGTAATCCTTGAGGCCGTCTTCATAGCACCACTCCAACTTGATGCCGGTGTTCTTGTCGAGGAACTTGATGGTGAGGCCCGGGCAGAGCACGGCCTTGGCTTTGAGCAGGTGCTCCAGCTTGGAAACCGAGAAGCGCGGCGAATCGAAGTAGCGCGCCTCCGGCCAGAAGCGCACCCGGGTGCCGGTGTTGCGGCGTCCGCAGGTGCCGGTGATGGTCAGATCAGACACCTTGTCGCCCCGCTCGAAGGCGATGTCATAGACCTGGCCGTCCCGGCGCACCGTCACCTCGACCCGATCGGAGAGGGCGTTCACCACGGAGATCCCCACCCCGTGCAAGCCACCGGAGAACTGATAGTTCTTGTTGGAGAACTTGCCCCCCGCGTGCAGCTTGCAGAGGATCAGCTCCACGCCGGAGACCCCTTCCTCCGGGTGGATGTCCACCGGCATGCCGCGACCGTCGTCGATCACCTCGAGGGACTGATCCTCGTGCAGGATCACCTCCAGATTGCGGGCGTGACCCGCCAGCGCCTCGTCGACGCTGTTGTCGATGACCTCCTGGCCGAGGTGATTGGGCCGGGTGGTGTCGGTGTACATGCCGGGGCGGCGACGCACCGGTTCAAGGCCATTGAGGACCTCAATGGCATCCGCATTGTATTGAGTGGACATGGAGGGCCTTGCGAATTGACGTTTGGGGGGAATCTTACTCGCTGGGAGGGCCCGGGACAAATGGGGCGCTCGCAAAGGGTGATCCAGAGGGGCTCCGGCCTCCCCGCCCGGGATCAGGCGGGTTCCCCGGGCAGGGCCTGCACAAGCTGGGAGAGGGAGCAGTGGAGTCGCCACACCAGCCCCGCCAGTGCGCGGGCCGCCGGGTCTGCATGTTCCCCCAGCCCTTGGCTGATGCGGTCCAGCTCCGCCAGGGTGCGCCCCAGGGTCTCGTGCTGCACGCCCCCTTCGGTCAGAATCCCTTTCAGGCAGCGCAGACAGCCGTCCCGCACCAGATAGAGGGCCGGATCCCGGCTGCGCCAGAGCCTGAGCTGCCAGACGATATGGCTGCAATTGAGCAGCACCACGCCCCAGCGCAGCACCCAGAGCCGGGCCCCCTGATCCTGACTCTGGCTGAGCTGGCTCACCGCGTGATAGACCCGGGATTCAAACTCCCCCTCGCTCTGATGCGGGGCCGGGGCCAGCTGGTCCACGAAATCCCGCCGCAGACGATGCATCAGGCGGCGGCTCTTGCGCCGATCCGAGCTGGGCCTCAGGAGCTGGAACGCCAGCCCTGCGCTCATCACCCCCAGTGCCTGCGCGAGGCTGCTGTTGACGAAGGCGAGGTAGTCGTAGCTCGGCGGATTGGTGATGGCGAGGAAGGAGCCGAGCAGCACGATGAGCTGGCCCCAGAGCGCCGCTCCCTGGGGTCGCTGCAATTTCAGCAGTTGCAGGGTGATGAGAGCGGGGAACAGCAGGGCGCAGAAGATCCAGAAGTCGTCGATGCGGATCATCAGCCCGAACTTGACCCCGAAGCAGATAAAGCTGAGCAGCACGATGGCCTTGAGCATGGTCTGGGCCCCCTTGGCCGGGGCCGGGGTGGCGGAATAGAGCACGCAGCAGATGGCGAGCAGGGTCAGGGCCGCAGCGCCCGCATCCCACTGGCTGTGGATCCAGAAGGTGCAGCCCAGCATCACGCAGAGGAAGGTACGCCCCCCGTTGTAGGCCGCCTCCAGGCCGTCGGTGTGGCTGGTCAGAGAGCTGTGGCGCGGCGGCGCCGGCCACTCCTGGCCATCGTGGCGGGCCAGCCTTTCCAGCCAGCGCTGACACTCCAGGTAGCTCCAGCAGAAGTGGCGCAGCCGCAGCCAGAAGGCCTGACAGCGATAATCATCCCCCGAACGGGCCACGAAGGGCGCCATCAGGCGGGCGATGCGCAGCTTGTCGCAGCCCCCCTGTCCCAGCTCCCGCAGCACGGCGGCCAGCATGGGGGCCGGGTCGACGGCGTCCTCTGGCCAGTGTTGCAGCATGCGGCGCAGCCCCGAGATGAGGCTGACCATCCTCAGCTGGCGATGGAGCAGATAGTTCAGCAACTGGTTGTGGCGGCGCAGGCGGTGGTGGCTCCAGACTGCCTGGATGCGCAGCACGTTCAGGGTGAGGATCTGACCGATCACCCCCTCGTGGGCGGTGCGCACATCGGCGCCCGTCTCCCCGAGCCAGAGCAGCTGGGCATGTTCCAGCAGCCGGGTCTGGCTCTTGCCAAGGGAGTCCAGCAGGGTCTCGCCATCGGAGAAACTCGGCAGGATCATCATCATCAGGCCGCCGCAGAGGATGCCGACGATCACCTCACTCACCCGGGCCTGGGCGATGTCGAAGATATGTTGCGGGTCGGTCAGGTTGACGCAGGAGAAGGCGATGATGGCGGCGGTATAGCCCGCCAGGGCGAAACCGTAGGAGACGTTGTTCTGATGGTGGTTGGAGATGTAGGTGCACCCCCCAGCCAGAGGGCGATAAGCAGGCTGAAGAGCCAGGGATCACCGATGCCAAGGCCGGTGATCATCACCGCCGCCATGGCGCCGATAAGGCTGCCCACCACTCGCCCCAGGCTCTTGCTGATGACGCCTCCCACGGTGGGAAAGCTCACCACTGCGGCGGAGGTCATGGCCCAGTATGGGGAGTCGAGTTGCAGCACGAACGCCAGCCAGAGCGACAGGCACATGGCCAGGGCATTGCGCAGGGCATAGCGCCACTGGCCGCCGTTGGCCTTGCCCCAGGGGGTCTGGCGCCAGAGCGAGGGGATCACCCTAGTCCCCTATGGTGATGGTGCAGGTCGTGCCCGCGATCAAGACCAGATCCGGGGGAATCGCCAGCAGCCTGATCCGCACCGGCACCCGCTGGGCCAGGCGCACCCAGGGCACGTTCGGCTTGACGTCGAGCAGCAGCCCCTCGCTGCCTTCCAGGCTCTGATCGTGAATGGCGCGCCCTATGCTTTCCACCTCCCCCCTGAGTACCCGATCCCCGCTGTAGAGCACCACCTCGGCCGGTTTGCCGGGGGCGATGTGCCTGAGCTTGGTCTCTTCGAAATAGCCCTGCACATAGAAGGAGTGGGTGTCTATCAGGGCCACCAGGGGCACCCCGGCGGTGGCGTAGTTGCCGACCCTGGCCTGCAGGTTGGTGATGTAGCCGTCGCTCGCAGCATGGACCTCGGTCCGGGCAAGGGACCATCTGGCCTGCTCCAGATTGGCTTGGGCCACCTCATAGGCCGCCTTCATCGCCTGGGCATTGAGCCTGGATTCATCCACCGCCTCGGCGGAGATGACGGTGCGGGAGAGGCTCTGGCGACGGTTCGCCTCGTGCTCCGCCTTGTCGAGATCCGACCTGGCCTTGGCCAGGGCCGCGCTGGCGTTGTCCAGCGCGATGCGATAGGGCTCGGGATCCAGGGTAAAGAGCAGCTCCCCCGCCTTCACCAGCTGGTTGTCCTTGACCCCTATCCTGACGATCTTGCCCGACACCTGGGGCGTGATGCTGACCAGCTCGGCCCTCACCTTGCCATCCCGGGTCCAGGGACCCTGCATGTAGTCGTTCCACAGCCACCAGAGCGACACCAGCGCCAGGGCAAAGACCAGCAGGGTGGAGAAGTATTTGAGGGTCGCAAGGGGTGATTTAGCCATGTAGCAATATCCATAGGGCGCCGCTGACGGCGAGGATGAAGAGGGAGAGATCCATCAGCAGGGGGTGCCAGACCTCGCCGCCGTAGAGCCAGTCCCGCAGCAGATGGTGCAGCGGCAGCCAGCCCAGCAGGCCGAGCAGCACGGCCTTGAACAGGGGCGGAAAGTAGAGCGAGGCCCCGAGGATCAGATCCGGCAGCGCTGAAGCAGTCGTCACGGGTGTGCCCCCTGTTGGCAGAGATGAAATGAAGAGAGAGGCCGGGGTCCGCCGGGAGACGGACAGGGCAAGGTTAACACAGCCATTGCGGGGGCTACACAGGCAGATGACTCTCTGAGGTGTCGTCACGGGAATGGCGCGGCAACGCCTCGCCCGTCCTCTCCGCCACCCGTCGGGGCAGTCACCTCGCGTTCAATCGGCTACGGTATCTGCCGGGTGATGCACCCCGTCGCGGGTCGGCACCTCTCCCAGATCGAACGGGTTGACCCCCTCCAGACAGGCGAGGTTGTAGCCATATTCCGCCGGATTGGATCGGCGCTGGTGATGGGTGTAGATGCCGCAGACGCTGCAAAAGTAGTGTTTCGCGGTGCGGGTGTTGAACTGGTAGCAGCGAAGCGCCGCCTCCCCTTGCAGGATGCGGATGCCGGACAGCGGCACCGAGGCGACGATGGCGCCCCGACGTCGGCAGAGGGAGCAGTCGCAGCGGCGCGGATCCACCACGCCATCCGGCAGGGTCAGCTCCAGCACCACGGCGCCGCAGTGGCAGCTGGCTTTGTGTTTCTCTTGAATGGGGGTATTGCCGATACGCTTGATCATGCTGCCTCCTTGCCGCAGTGTCAGGCTGCGAACCGGTTAATCGAACAGGGTATCCCGCCGCCCTTGTAAAAGATGGTCATGCAGGGTGCGTAGCTGGGACGCCACCACCCGGTGGCGGGAGAGTTCGGGCAAGGCGTCGATGGGGAAGTACCCCGCCCCTTTGGTTTCATCGGTGTCGGTAAGCAGAGCGCCGCCCGTCACCTCGCACAGGAAGAAGGCCTTGTGGGCGTGGGGCAACTGCGGGGGATGGGGATGCTTGAGCTTGTCGAACAGGGCCAGCAGTTGCACCGCCCGACAGGCGAGGCCGGTCTCCTCGCTCACTTCGCGCACCACGGCGTCCGCCGGCGAATCGCCGACATCACACCAGCCACCGGGCAGAGTCCAGCAGCCGTCGCTGCGCTCCTGCACCAGCAGGACATGGCCCGCATCGTTCTGAATGAAGGCCCGCACATCGAGCTTGGGGGTGGGATAGCCGCTGTCGAGGGCAATCCAGTCGTCGATGGCGTCGGGGGCCAGCTCGCTCTGGCTGGCGATGAGCGTCACCGTGGCCGCTCGCAGCGCCTCGAAGCGGGCGATGTCGAAGGGATCGCGGGAATAGGTGAGCCCCGCCTGGGCCGTGGCCAGTACCTGTTCGAGGAAGGCGGCCAACGGCGGTTGCATGGCTAGAGCCCGAGGAAACGGACGATCTGGGCGGGGTAGCGCTCGAAGCCTGTGAAGGCGTGATCGCCGCCGCACTCCAGGGAGAGACGGGCAAAGCGGTATTCGTCCAGCGCCTTGCGATAGTCGAGCACCTCGTCCTCCTGCTGTTGCAGCACCCAGAGCCGCTCGGGAGCAGTCACCGGCACCGCCAGCGCTCTCAGCTCGTCCATGTGCACAGGCAGCAGTTCATAGCGTTCGCCGCTGTAGGGGTTGGTCTGGGGGCCGAGGTAGTCGCAGAGCAGCTCGTGGGGGCGCACCGCCGGGTTGATGAGGGCGGCGCGGCAACCGTACATCTCGCTCACTCTTGTGGCCATGAAGCCACCGAGGGAGCTGCCCACGGCGCCCAGTCGCAGGGCGCTGCCGTGGCGGGCCTTCAGGTCGGCGATGGCCTGCTCGATGGCCACCCAGGCGGCCGCCGGGGTGTTGGGCTGGGCCGGGATCACCACCTCGATATCGGGCCTGTTCTCTGCCACCCAGGCCGCCATCTGCTGCGCCTTGGCCGAGCCGGGGGATGAATTGAAACCGTGCAGATAGAGCAGGACGGGCTTCATGGCAACCCCTCAGTAACCGGTGGCATTGGGGTCGGGCACGAACTGCCCCAGCGGCAGGCGCCACACCTGGCTCGCCACCCGGCCATCTGGGTGCAGGGTGAGATAGCGCCAGCCCGGGCCGGATTCGTCCAGTGCGAAACCGTCGGAGAGCGGCTTGAACTGGATGCAGGTAGAGGGGCTGGCGATGAGCCGCACTCCGTGGTGCACCTCGTCAAACTCCTGATGGACGTGGCCGAACAGTATGGTCTTCTGCTGCGGGTGGCGGGCCAGCACGGCGAACAGGTCGTCGGCATTCTTGAGGTTGTGCTGATCCAGCCAGGCGCAGCCCACCGGCACCGCCTGATGGTGCAGGGCGATGAGGGCATGGCGCTCGGGATGCTGGCGCAGGGCCTGATCCAGGGCCGCCAGCTGGTGATCCCCCAGCACCCCGTGGGGTTTGCCGCGCACCTGGGTATCCAGCAGGATCACCTGCCAGTGCTCCCCCACCAGCTGCTTGGCCTCGCTGATGCCGGCCGCATGGAGGTATTCGGTCATCAGAGGGCCGTCGTCGTGGTTGCCGGGCAACCAGTAGATGGGGCGAGCCAGGGGCGCCATCATGGAGGCGAAGCGCTGGTAGGACTCCGGGCTGTGATCCTGGGAGAGATCCCCGGTGGCGAGGATGAGATCGAACGGGTGCTCGTTGGCCTGCACTCGCTCCAGCACGGCGGCCAGACTCTGCGCCGTGGGTACGGCCAGCAGCCGCCCCTCGGCACTGGCGAAGAGATGGGTATCGGTAATCTGTAACAGGCGCACACTGCCGTCCGGCGCCTGAGGTAGCTCTGTTTCCAAAATCACGCTTCTTTTTTATGGGTTCGACTAGAGGATGTTAATCAGGCTGGTGCCGTGTTTGAGACAAAATCTCAACCAATCGGCCAAGAATAGATTTACCTGCTCCTTTTCATCCCTGTGATGCATTTTTTGATTGGGATAATCATAACGTGGTTGCAACATTGAAATCTGTTGCGCCGCACACACTTCCGCCATTCGCACATCATGATACAAACGAATCTCTATCCGGGCTTGCAAGTAGCTCGGCAATTCGGGGTTGTGCTGGGCCAGGATCACCTGGCTGGTGAAGCGGCTCTCCTCGGTCACCGTGAGCTGGAACTGCAGGCCGTTGCCGACCTGATAGCGGCGCTCGGCACCCACGCTGCCGCCGGGCGGCAACAGTTTCATCAGCGCCATGTAATTGACCTCGCAGGTACGCTGCAAGGACATCAAATCAGGCACATAGCGCTTCATCGGGCTCTGGACTAATGACATGTCGCGGCTCCCTCAATCAGGGTCCATGAAGGGTGGACCCACTGCACAGTGTTCCAGTCGGACACAGGGCACCTGACCCGGGTCTGAACGAGCGTCACCTCAGCGCCCCGCCAGCCAGCGTGCCCGCAGCTCGCCGTGATTCAGAGCCAGCCACTGCAGGGCGATGACGGAGGCGGCATTGTCGATGCGCCCCTCTTTGAGCCAGGCATAGGCCTGCTCGCGGCTCACCACGTGGACCCGGATGTCTTCCCCCTCTTCCGCCAGACCGTGGATCCCCTTGGCCTGACTGGCATCCACCTCGCCCACGTACACCTCGATGCGCTCGGTGCTGCCACCCGGGCTCACCAGATAGCTGATGGCGTGTTCGCAGCGTCCCACCTCGATCCCTGCCTCTTCCACCGCTTCGCGCCGCACCACTGCCTCGGCGGTCTCCCCTTCATCGATGATGCCGGCCACCAGCTCCAGCAACCAGGGGGTGGCGCTGGTCTCCATGGCGCCGATGCGAAACTGCTCCACCAGCACGATCTCGTCCCGCACCGGATCATAAGGCAGCAGGGCGGCGGCATGGCCACGTTCGAACAGTTCCCGGACGATGGGGGCGTTCCAGCCACCGGCAAACAGCCTGTGTTGCAGGCGGTAGACATTCACCTTGAAGAAGCCATTATATCCAGCTGATTTTTCAATGATTTTCACATCATCGCTGGAGTAGTGGCAGGTTTGAGGCAAGGCTTGCTGTGACATTCGAGACTCCTGCCAGCTTGACTTGGCTTGGTTTGACCATAATATTCGGGGGCATGAATGAACATTCATTCACTCGCTCTCGCCGACGATGAGGGAAGGATTTTAGCAGCCACAGGGCATTTGGCTAGGCGCGTTGCCGAGAAAACTCGCCCCGGACCTTGACGTTTCCGCAGCTGGAAAAGAGACAGTTCGCAATGAAATCTGCTTATAGTAGAGTGGTTAAGCTGAAATCAAGCTTGGTCGGTGACAATCCCCCCTTCATCCAGCGGACAGCTTTGGGTTGATACAAAAGGTTAAAACTATCATATGAAAAGAACACTCTTGTCAGTCATGGTGATGCTGGGTGTGAGCGGCGCCGCTCATGCCGAAAACCTGCTCGATATTTACCAACAGGCCCAGATCAAGGACACCCAACTGCTGGAATCCAAGGCCAAGCGGGACCAGGCCTTCGAGAAGATCAACGAATCCCGTGCAGCCCTGCTGCCCCAGATCAACCTGGGCGCCGGCCTGAACTACCTGCAAAACAAGAACGACACCATGACCAACACGGGCGCTACCGGCTCCGTGACCCTGGATCAATCCATCTACCGTCGCAGCAACTGGGTCAACCTGGATCTGACCGAGAAGAGCGCCACCCAGTCCGACGTGGCCTACAACCTCGAGTACCAGAACCTGATGCTGCGTACCGCCCAGGCCTACTTCGACGTGCTCAAGGCCATGGATACCCTGGAATTCGTGCGTGCCAACAAGACCGCGGTCGAGCGTCAGCTTGAACAGACCCAGCAGCGCTTCGAAGTGGGCCTGACCGCCATCACCGACGTGCACGAGGCCGAGGCCGAGCGCGATCAGGCGCTGGCGGACGAGATCAATGCCGAGAACACCCTGGACAACAGCTACGAGAGCCTGCGCGAGCTGACCGGTATCGACCACCGTCAACTGGACGTGCTCAACACCGATCGCTTCAGCCCGCAGAAGACCGCGTTCAACTCCGACAAGTGGCTGGAACTGGCCCTGGACAAGAACCTGGAGCTGCACAGCGCCCGCATCGGCAAGGACATCGCCAAGGAGCAGATCGATCTGGCCAAGACCGGTCATGAACCGACCCTGGATCTGGGCGCCGGCCTGAACGCCGGTTACAACGATTACAAGGACGAGATCCGCAACCCCGAGAGCAACAGCAATCAGGGCAACATCGGCCTGAACTTCAAGCTGCCCATCTACACCGGCGGGGCCACCACCTCCCAGGTCAAGCAGGCACAGTTCAACTACGTGGCCGCCAGCGAACAGCTCGAGCGCAGCTTCCGCTCGGTGCAGAGCACGGTCCGCTCCTCCTACAACAACGTGAACGCCAGCATCGGCTCGGTCCGCGCCTACAGCCAGTCCGTCATCTCCGCCGACAGCGCCCTGAAGGCGACCGAGGCCGGTTACGAGGTAGGCACCCGCACCATCGTCGACGTGCTGGACTCCACCCGCAAGCTGTATCAGGCCAAGCAGAAGCTCTCCGAGGCCCGCTACAACTACATCCTCAGCATCCTCTCCCTCAAGCAGGCCGCCGGCATCCTGGAGCAGAAGGATCTGGAAGAGGTGAACCAGGGTCTGATGCCCGCCGCCCAGGTCACCAAGAAATCCTGAGCCAGGCGCACACCATGAGAAAAGGCGACCCCGGGGTCGCCTTTTTCATCTCTGTTCGCCGCTGGAAGTGCGTTGGTCGGGGCCTGCCAGGCAGCGGCCATGTCACCGACCCGGCAGCCCCATCAAAAAACCCGGCCTTGGCCGGGTTTTACGCTTATCCGCGCTCGCGGATGGTCTTGATGATGTCGGTGGTGGAGCAGCCGTCCTCGAAGTTCAGCACCCGCACCTCGCCGCCGTTGGCGGTCACCTCGGCGTAACCGGCGATCTCTTCGGGCTTGTAGTCGCCCCCCTTGACCAGGAGGTCTGGCAGGATCTCGGCGATCAGACGCTGGGGAGTGTCTTCGCTGAAGGGGACCACCCAGTCCACGGCACCCAGGGCCGCCAGCACAGTCATACGGCGCTCGGTCGGGTTGACCGGGCGACCCGGCCCCTTGAGGCGACGCACGGACTCGTCGGTGTTCACCGCCACGATCAGGCGGTCCCCCAGCTTGCCCGCATTGGCCAGATAGGAGACATGACCCGCGTGCAGAATGTCGAAGCAGCCGTTGGTCATCACCACCTTCTCGCCGCGCAGACGGGCGGCCTGGACGGCCACCTTGAGCTGGGCCTCGGACATGACGCCAAAGCCGGTCTCCTGCTCGGTGTAGAGGGCGTTGGCCAGCTCCACCGGGCTCACGGTGGAGGTCCCCAGCTTGCCGACCACGATGCCGGCGGCGGTGTTGGCCAGGGCGCAGGCCTCATCCAGACTCTTGCCCGCGGCAAGGGAAGTCGCCAGGGTGGAGATGACGGTGTCACCGGCACCGGTGACGTCATAGACCTCGTGGGCCTGGGCCGGCAGGTGCAGCTCGGGCTGCCCTTCGCGGATCAGGGTCATGCCGTTCTCGGAACGGGTGACCAGCAGGGCATCCAGCTCGAAGCGCTTGACCAACTCCAGCCCCCTGGCGACCAGATCCTCCTCCCCCTTCACCTTGCCCACCACGGCCTCGAACTCGGACATGTTGGGGGTCAGCAGGGTGGCACCACGGTACTTCTCGAAATCGGTCCCCTTGGGGTCGACCAGCACGGGGATACCGGCGGCGCGGGCACGCCGGATCATGCCGGGCACATCGTTGAGGGCGCCCTTGCCGTAGTCGGAGAGGATCATCACGTCCGCCTGGGGCAGCGCCTGCTCCACCTTGCCCATCAGCAGGCTGGCATCCACGTCGTGAAAGGCCTCTTCGAAGTCGAGGCGCAGCAGCTGCTGGTTGCGGGACAGCACCCGCAGCTTGGTGATGGTCGGATAGTCGGTCAGGCGCACGAAATCACAGGCCACCTTGACCCCGGCCATCTGGCTGGCGAGGGCATCGGCGGCTTCATCCTGACCGGTCAGGCCCAGCAGCACGGCCTGGGCGCCGAGGGCGGCGGAGTTGAGCGCCACGTTGGCGGCGCCACCCGGGCGCTCCTCGATGTGCTCGACCTTGACCACGGGGACCGGCGCCTCGGGGGAGATCCGGCCGGTAGGGCCATGCCAGTAGCGATCCAACATGACATCGCCAACGACCAGGATGTGGGCTTTTTCAAACTCGGGCAGGGTGATTTTCATCTGTATCGGCTCTCAAAACCTGAAAAATTCAGCGGCCGATTTTATCACACTCTTTTCCGGGGCGTGAAAAAAGCACGGCCCTGCCCCCTGACGCCCCCTCTGACCAGATGACGGCGATTCGCGCCCGCCCCCGCTTTTCGGATAGAATCCTCGACATGCGAGTGACCGCATCCGCGCCGGGCCACCCCACACAGGCCCCCCGGTTCGGTCGGACTCCCCCCTTTGCCTTTGCGAACAAGAGACTCTTCATGGCCCAAGAACACGCTCCCCGCCTCGAACCCCGTCTGTTCCATCCCCGTTACTGGGGGAGCTGGCTGGGCCTCTCCCTGCTCTGGCTGCTGGTGTTGCTGCCCTGGCGCAGCCAGATGTGGCTGGGCCGCCAGCTCGGCACCCTGGCCCGCAAACTGCTGAAATCCCGCGTCAAGATTGCCCGCCGCAACCTGGAGCTGGCGATGCCCGAGCTCAGCCGGGATGAGCGCGAAGCCCTCCTGGTGCAGAACTTCGAGAGCGTGGGCTGCGCCATCTTCGAGGTGGGCATGGCCTGGTTCTGGCCAGACTGGCGGATGCGCCGCCTGATGAAGGTGGAAGGGGAAGAGCACGTCATCAACGCCATGGAGAAGGGCCAGGGGATGCTGCTGCTCTCCTGCCACTTCCTCACCCTTGAGCTCAATGCCCGCTGCTTCGGCCTGGTGCGCCCCGGGGTCGGTGTCTATCGCCCCAACACCAATCCGGTGCTGGAGTACGCCCAGTACCACGGTCGCTGCGCCTCCAACAAATACCTGGTGGACCGGATGGACGTGAAGGGGATGATCAAGGCGCTGCGCAACGGCGACGCCCTCTGGTATGCACCGGATCACGACTACGGCAGCCATGCCAGCGTCTTCGTGCCCTACTTCGCGGTGGAGCAGGCCGCCACCATCACGGGTACCGCCACCCTGGCCCGGGTGAAGAACACTGTCACCCTGCCCTGCTACAACATCCGCACCCGGGAGGGCTACACCCTGCATATCGGGGCCCCGCTCGCGGACTACCCGAGCGGTGACGACCTGGCGGATGCCAGCCGCGCCAACCGCGAAATTGAAGCCGCCGTGCGCAAGGCGCCGGAGCAGTACATGTGGCTGCACCGCCGCTTCAAGACCCGCCCCAATCCGGACGATCCCGGCTACTACTGATGCCCTCCCGCCCCGTCGACCGGGCAAGTCCAGACGACAGGACAGGATGGCACCGCGCCCCATGAAAAAGCCCTCGCACTGCGAGGGCTTTTTTGTGGTTCATCGCGGCTTTCCGGGGAAGGCCGCCTTGATTTTCAGAAAAAAGTATTCTGAGTCCCTAAATCCATATGCCATACGCTTTATCACTTTGATCTTGTTGTTCACCCCTTCCAGCACACTCGTGTGCATCGGGTAGTTTGCACTCGCCAGGATCCCCCGCATATATTTCGATAAATTTCGACCAAATCGTTGCAGCGGCGCTAGCCCGCTTTCCTTCACCTGCCGCATCCAGCTCCGCCATCGTCGCCATCCTTCCCACACGCTCGGCGCATACCAGATGCCCTTCAACCCCTCTTTCAGCACGTACACCATCGCCAGCGGTTGATTCGCCGCCAACAGCTCCTGCAACTTCACATCCTGTTTTTCACTCAACTTCGCCCGATTACGTAGCAGCAACCAACGCGCACTTTTGACCACTTTTCGCGCCGGTTTATCGCTTTTCAGTGCATTCGCCTGCTCCACTCGCACCCGGTCCACCACCTCTCGGCCATAGCGAGCCACCACGTGGAACAGGTCGTAGACCACCTCCGCCTGCGGGCAGTGTTGCTTCACCTCCAGGTCGAACGCCGTGTTCATGTCCATCGCCACCGCTTCAATCTGCTGGCATCGCTCGCCGAGCTGCTCGAAGAAGGGACGGATAGCGGCCCGGCTGTTGCCGTGCCCCACCCACAGGACGCGGGTTCGCTCGGCATCCATGATCACGGTGGCATAGCGGTGTCCCTTGTGCAGGGCAAACTCATCCATCACCAGCCGCCGCACCTCCCCAAGTTCGATGGTGCCCACACTGGTCTGCAAACGGCGCTTGTCGATCTCCTTGATGGTGTGCCAACCGACCCCGGTGAGCTGGCTGACATGGCGGATGGGGAGGTACTGAACGAGCGCTTCAATCCAGCACTGCATGCGCCGGGTGAGGCGGGAGCCAGAGGGGAGCCAGTCGATATGTTCACTGACGCGACCACAGCGCAGACAGTCGACGCGGCGAACAGGCAGTTGTAACCAGACTTGTCGGTCAAATAGGTCTCGCTCACGCACCCGGCGGATACGTTGGTCGTGGATCAATGGCGTGGGTTGCAGGCATCGGCGACAACGGGGCAACAGGTCGGCGCGAGGCTCAAGGGTAAACAGGGTGTGATGGTTGGCAGAAAGCGCTTGGGCGATGACGGTATAACCTGGCCAGAAGGAGGCAATATCAATATGATGCACGGCGACAGCAGGGTGATGGTGGTGGTGTGTTTGGAGACAGCCAGTTTACCAGCACCCTGTCTGTCAACTTCCACTTCCCCAAGATCCCGCGAAGAACCTTTTTTGTTGGCTGCCAGCGTCTGCCTTACTGGCGGATCAGGCGGTAGATGGCGTAGCCGGGGTGCTTGGCGTCATCCATCGGCAGGGTGGACTGGTACGACAGATCCGCCCCCGCCAGGGCCTTGGCCTCGTCGGTCGGCGAGGAGTAGAGGCGCACGTCCACGTTGGCGGGCAGGGCCTTCATGTGCCAGTTGTTGTTGGCCGCCGGGCTGAAGCCGGCCGGGTTGTCCGCAGACTGGGCCTTCAGATACTGGGCGATGATCTCCCGCGTCTCGAAGGGATCTTCATGGACGATATTGCTGCCGTCGATGCCCGGGAAGTGGCCGCCGCCGCTGGCGCGGTAGTTGTTGGTCACCACGTAGAACTTCTGGGCCGGGTCCACGGGCTGGCCGTTGAAGGTGAGGCCGCTGATGCGCTGGCCGTCGCTCACCTTGACCCCGTCCTTGCTGTAGCGGGCCGGCTGGGTGATGTCCACCTCGTAGCTGACCCCGTCAATCACATCGAAGTTGTAGGTGGGGAAGCTCTCGTTCACCAGCCACTGCACCCCGGTCTTGCCGGTGTCGATCTGGTTGAACTGGCCGGCGCTCATCTCCAGCCACTCCTTGACGGTGGCCCCGTTCACCTCGACCACCTGCAGGGTGTTCGGATAGATATAAAGGTCGGAGACGTTGCGCAAGGAGATGTCACCCTGAGCCACGTAAGTGAAGTCGTTGATGCCGTTGCGACCGCCACGGAAGGGGGCCGCCACCGAGAGGATCGGGTAGGACTCCTTGAGCAGGCCGTCTTGTTGCAATTGCTCCGCGTGGCGGCGCTGGGCATCGCTCACCAGCTGCACCGAGGGGTCGTCCTGCACCAGGGCGAAGAAGCTGTGGATGGGGGAGGTGATCTTGCCGAGCGGCTCGTCCAGCCACTGGTTGGTGGCGTCGTGATCCGCCTGCACCAAGTCCACCACCCGCTGATCCACCGCACTGCCCTCGCTGGCGTCTATCTTGCGCAGGCTGGCCTGGCTCTGCTTCACCTGCCACTTGCCGTCCACCTGTTCCAGCTTGAGGTCGATGATGCCGAGGTGGTTGCCCCAGTAGCCGGGCATCACGGTGGGAATGCCGCTCAGGGTACCGGCCTGGTTGTCCACCTCCGGCAGATCCGGGAAGTCCCCGGGGAAGTTCTTGTGGGCGTGGCCCAGCATCAGGGCGTCCACCCCCTTCACCTTGGCCAGATGCCAGGCGGAGTTCTCCATCATGGCCTCATAGCTGCTGGCATTGATGCCGGTGTGAGCCACCACCACCACGATGTCGGCGCCCTTGGCGCGCAGCTCGGGCACATAGTGATTGGCGGTCTCGACCATGTCGGCCACCACCACCTTGCCCTCCAGATGACGCTTGTCCCACTGCAGCACCTGGGGCGGGGTCAGACCCAGGATGCCCACCTTGACGCGCTGGCGCTGGCCCTTGTCATCGGTCACCTCGCGCTCAAGCAGCAGATAGGGGGTGAACTTGTTGCCGCTCCAGTCAATCTGTCCCTTGGCATCGCGCTTGAAGGCCCCCGCCTCGAACACGTTGGCGTTCACATAGGGGAAGTCGGCTCCCGCCAGTACCTTGCCAAGGTAGTCCAGGCCGTAGTTGAACTCGTGGTTGCCCAGGTTGCCCGCGTCGTAGCCCAGCTCGTTCATCGCCTTGAACACCGGGTGCGCCTGTTTCTCGAGGTAGCCGGCACCGGACTGCTCGAAGATGTAGTCCGCCAGCGGCGTGCCCTGAATGAGGTCACCGTTGTCGAGCAGCAGGTTGTTGGGGTTCTCGGCGCGGGCGGCGCGGATCAGCAGGGCGGTGCGGGAGAGGCCGAACTTGCGATCCTCCTTGTTCTGGTAGTAGTCGTAGCCCAGCACGTTGGAGTGGATGTCGGAGGTCTGGATCAGGCGCAGGGAGACGGTCCCCGGCTGCGCCTTGCTGTCATTCTCGTTGCTGCAGGCAGACAGCAGCACGATGGCGGCAATAGCCCCCAGCTTCATGGTGTTATTCACTGTTTTTTCCCTTTTATTATGAGTAACGCTTTACCAGCGCCGGGAATTTAACAGACGAATATGTCAGCAGATGGCACCGGGACTCATTTTTATGAAGCCCGGCACAAAAATAGCCTCATGAGGCCGGTATGGCACCCAATGCCAGCTTGGCCGCCAGCACCAGCATGATGAGACCTACAACAAGATCAATGGCTTGCTGCACCCGGCCCCGGGCAAGCCAGGGGGAGAGGGCGGCCGCCCCGAACGCCAGTCCGTAGAACCAGACCAGAGAAGCCAGCATGGCCCCCGCCGCGAAGGCGGGTCTGAGCTCCTCGGCAAACTGGCTGCCGAAGGAGCCAAGCAGCATCAGGGTATCCAGATAGACGTGGGGATTGAGCAGAGTGACTCCGAGGGTCATGGCCAGCACGCTCTTGACCCCCATCAACCGGGGCGAGTCCGCCAGGGCCGCCTCCTGGCCGCGCCAGGCACTGCGCAGGGAACGGATACCGAACCAGCCGAGGAAGAGCACGCCGCCCCAGGTCAGCAGGGCCAGGCCGATCGGGCTGGCCGCCAGCAGGTTGGCCCCGCCGAACACCCCGATGCCGATCAGCACGAGATCGCACAGGCAGCAGAGGGTCGCCGTCAGCAGGTGGTGATTGCGGTGAATGCCCCGGCTCAGCACGAAGGCATTCTGGGCCCCGATGGGGATGATCATGGCAAGGCCGAGGGTAAAGCCTTGCAGGGTGGTGGCGAACATGGGGATGCGTTCCTGTGAAAGAGAGAAACGCACTATAAGGGGGCGCGGGTAATCAGAGAAATTCATTCATTTTCTGATGCATTCATAAAACTGATGAAAACCGGGCCGAAACCACACAAAGAAGGTTGTCAATTGCAGGATCTGACAATTGTGGGGTCACAGCCCCGCCCCGAGAATCGGCGGCAGGATGGGACGGCGCAGGACAGCGGTGATGGCGACAGAGGGGATGCCAGGCGACGAGCCGGTGCCGCCGGGCCTGTATTCACTGCAGCAGGGAGGGGAAGTTGGTGACCACCACCTGCTCCAGGTTCGGCAGCAGGATGCCGCTGCTCACCCCCTTGGCGATGGCCTGGTAGCGGTTCATCGACCCCGTCTTGCGGGTGACCTGATTGAGGTGGTAGTTCACGGTGCGCTCCGTGATGCCGAGGATGCAGGCGATCTCCCCCGATGTCTTCCCTTCGCTGGCCCAGAACAGGCACTCGGTCTCCCGCTCCGTCAGGGGCTCCTGGGGATCGTCCTCCCTCATGCTCTGGCGCACGATCCGGATCGCCGCCTCGAAGATGTAGTTGGACATCCAGGAGAGGATGGGCGAGGACTCCAGCATCAGATCGCTCGACGCCCGCTCCCGGGTGATGAAAGAGAGTATGCCGTTCTCCCCCGCCGCCCCGTGCAGCGGGAACGAGATGCCGTTGCGCAACCCGAATTCCGCCGCCAGCCCCATCACATCCATGCTCCCCTCTTGCAGGAAGCGCGCCTTCTCGTCCAGCCGGTTCCAGTAGATGGGCAGGGTCTGCCTGCGGGCGAGCTGGATGATGGGATCGCAGGCCAGCATGTTGTTCAGGGTGTAGGCCTGTACCCAGGAGTCGGGGCACTGGTTGAACAGCACCACCTTGGGCCTTTGCATCGACATGGGCAGGATGAGGGCGAAGCGGTAGTAGTCGTAGCCCATTCCCAGGGTGAAGCGGCCGATGAGCTCGGACAGCCGGTTGCCATCGGTCACCAGCGTGAAATGTTCCAGGTACTCAAGCAGTTGGTCGCGTGTCATAGGCAAGCCTCCCCTGGCCAAGGCCTTGGATTATAGCGCCTAACCATGAAATGGAGAGACATGAATGCTTGTTTTCAAAGGAAAATTGAAAGAACACCCCAGATGGGAGGTCGAAAACGAGCTCTACCGATTTCGCAACCGCGTCTTCTCCGATCGACTCGGTTGGGACGTGGAATCCCGCCGTGGCCTGGAGCGGGACAACTTCGACAAGCCCGACACCCACTGGGTGCTGATTGAAGACAAGCAGGGGCTGTGCGGCTGCATCCGCCTGCTCAGTTGCGCCCAGGATTACATGCTGCCCAGTATCTTCCCCACCGCCCTCGCTGGCGAAGCCCCGCCGCGCGGCAACGACGTGTGGGAGCTGACCCGCCTCGCCATCGACGCCGACCGGGCCCCTCGCCTGGAGAACGGCATCAGCGAACTCACCTGCGTCATCTTCCGCGAGGTGCTGGCCTTCGCCAGGGAGCAGGGGATCCGCGAGCTGGTGGCCGTGGTCAGCCTGCCGGTGGAGCGCATCTTCCGCCGCCTCGGCCTGCCCATCGAGCGCCTCGGCCATCGCCAGGCGGTGGATCTGGGGGCCGTGCGCGGGGTCGGCATCCGCTTCCACCTGGACGAGCGTTTCGACCGCGCCGTGCATCGCCCCCTGCAGGGCCATTACCGGCCGGCGGGGGATGCTCTGCTCGCCGTCATCTGAGCAAAAAAAGTCCCGGGACCGGCCCGGGATTCAAGACGCTCGCTATGGTCCGTTTCCACCCCATGCAAAAACGGACCGGGTGAGTATCTTATGAATCTCATGTCAGGACTACTGTCACATCTCACAGGGGCGGCCCCGGGCACCGGCCCCCTCCATGGGGGCGGTCAGGTTGTCCTCTGGCGCTCCCTTGAGTAGCATTCTTGCTGAACTCCCTTTTTTCATAAGGAATGCTGATGAAAACGCTGGACTACAAGCTGCTGCTGGCCCTGGACGCGGTGATCCGGGAGCAAAACTTCGAGCGTGCCGCCCAGCGCCTGCACATCACCCAGTCCGCCATCTCCCAGCGCATCAAGCAGCTGGAGCAGCAGTTTGCGGAGCCGCTCATCATCCGCAGCCAGCCGCTGCAGGCCACGGGGCTCGGCCAGAAGCTGCTGGCCCACTATCGCCAGGTGCGCCAGCTGGAGCTGGAGCTGGCCGGCGAGCTCTCCCCCGACGAGCCCAGGGCCCCCATCCGGGTCAGCATCGCCGTCAATGCCGACAGCCTGGCTACCTGGTTCCTGCCCGCCCTGGCGCCGCTGCTGGAGCAATACCCCATCGAGCTGAACCTTCTGGTGGATGACGAGAGCCGCACCCTGGACCGGGTGCGCGAGGGGCAGGCGTTCGGCGCCGTCAGCCTGCAACCCCAGCCGCTGGCGGGCTGCTGTGTCGACGAACTCGGCGAGATGCGCTATCTGCTCACCGCCAGCCCCGCCTTCGTCGCCCGCCACTTCCCGAACGGCCTCACGGCGGCGGCCCTGGCCAAGGCGCCGGCGGTGGCCTTCGATCAGCGCGACGACATGCACATCAGCTACATGGCCCGTCATTTCGCCCTCCCCCCCGGTGGCTACCCCTGCCACACGGTGCGATCCTCCGAGGCCTTCGTCGCCATGGCGGAGCAGGGGCTGGCCTGCTGCCTCATCCCGGAATTGCAGATCCGCCAGCAACTGGAAGAAGGGCGCCTGCTCGATCTCAACCCGGATCACCACCTGGTCGAGCAGCTCTACTGGCACCGCTGGGTGCTGGAGCGGGGGCTGCACAAGCAGATATCCCAGCGCCTGATCCAGCAGGGGCGACGGGCACTGCAACCCCGTTGAGGGGGCCATTCACCTTGGCTTTGGGGGGGTAAAAACGTATAGTGCTGGGCGATTAACCATCAGGTCTCCACTCAGGTTCCCCATTTATGTTCCAAGACAATCCGCTGCTGGCCCAGCTCAAGCAACAAATCCGCGAAAACATCCCCAAGAAAGAGGGTGTGATCCGCGCCTCCGATCGGGGCTTCGGCTTCCTGGAGGTCGATGAGAAGACCAGCTATTTCGTGCCGCCTCCCTACATGAAGAAGGTGATGCACGGTGACCGGGTGAGCGCCCTGATCCGCACTGAAAAAGAGAAAGAGGTGGCCGAGCCGGATGCCCTGCTGGAGCAGGCCGTTACCCGCTTCGTCGGCCGCGTGAAGATGTTCCGCGACCGCCTCAACGTGGTGCCCGACCACCCCCTCATCAAGGACGCCATCAAGGCCCGCGCCAAGAAGGGTCTGGACGAGAAGTCCTTCAAGGAAGGGGACTGGGTGGTTGCCACCCTCAAGCGCCATGCCCTGGTGGACGGCAACTTCTCCGCCGAGATCACCCAGCTCATCGCCACCCAGGAAGATCACAACGTGCCCTGGTGGGTGGTGCTGGCGCGCCACAACCTGGCCCAGATTGAACCGGCGGACCTGCCGGAGTGGAAGGTGATCGAAGAGGAAGAGCTGCCCCGCCGGGATCTGACCCAGGTTCCCTTCTTCACCATCGACGGTGCCAAGACCAAGGACATGGACGATGCCCTGGCCATCACCAAGCTGGAGAACGGCTGGGAGCTGCTGGTGGCCATCGCCGACCCGACCGCCTATGTGGCCGAGGGGAGCGAGCTGGACAAGGAGGCCGCCCAGCGCGCCTTCACCGTCTACATGCCGGGGCGCAACGTGCCCATGATCCCGCGCACCCTCTCCGACGAGCTCTGCTCCCTGAAAGAGGGCGAGGAGCGCAACACCCTGTGCGCCCGTCTGCTCATCGCCGAGGATGGCCTGCTGCTGGAGGAGACCGAGTTCTTCGCCGCCCGCATCGTCTCCCATGCCCGTCTCAGCTATGACGACGTCTCCGACTGGGCCGAGCACGGCAAAGCGCTGGATATCGACGCCGGCGTCCTGGCCCAGCTGCCCCTGATGAAGGCGATGACGGAGGCCCGCATCAAGTGGCGCACCGAGCACGCCCTGGTGTTCCCGGACAGACCCGACTACGACTTCGAGCTGGGTGAAGACGGCGAAGTGCTGGCCATCCACGTGGAGCCGCGCCGCATCGCCAACCGCATGGTGGAAGAGTCGATGATCGCCGCCAACATCTGCGCCGGCCGCGTGCTGGGCAAAGAGGTCGGCTACGGCATCTTCAACGTCCACACCGGCTTTGACGAGGAGTCCCTGGACGGCGCCATCGAGCTGCTCAAGACCGCCGAGGCCCCGTTCGAGAAGGAAGAGATCGCCAGCCTCTCCGGCTTCTGCGCCCTGCGACGCTGGATAGACAACCTGGACACCCGCTGGCTGGACGGCAAGATCCGCCGCTTCCAGAGCTATGCCCTGATGTCCGCCGAACCGGGTGCCCACTACGGCCTGGGTCTGGATGCCTACGCCACCTGGACCTCCCCCATCCGCAAATACGGCGACATGGTCAACCATCGCCTGCTCAAGGCGGTCATCGCCGGCAAGACCCCGGGTGAGCGCCCCAGCCTGGAGCTGACCGAGCACCTGACCGCCTGCCGCCGCCTGCACCGCATGGTGGAGCGCGACATCGGCGACTGGCTCTATGTGCGCTACCTCAAGGCCGATGCGGGCACCGACAAGGTGTTCAACGCCGAGATCATCGACGTGATGCGCGCCGGCCTCAAGCTGCGCCTGCAGGAGAACGGCGCCGTGGTCTTCATGCCCGCCCGCCATATCCTGGACAACAAGGATCGGCTGGAGTGCAACTGGGACAACGGCCGCGTCTATCTGGACAAGACCGAGGTGGTCTACGAGCTCGGCCAGATCATCGAGGTGAAGCTGACCGAGGCGGTGGAAGAGACCCGCTCCCTCATCGCCAAGCCGGCGGTGGATCTGGTGCCGGGTCCGGCGCCGGTCGCTCCTGCCAGCGAGGCCGATGCAGCGCCTGCCGACGAGGCCCCCAAGGCGCAGTGATCCCCCTGCTTGTCTGCTCTGCAAAAGCCCGCATCCTGCGGGCTTTTTTTATGGCTGCGCTCCGCGGGCAGACGGAATGGGAGACCCGCTCGCAGGCCCCAGCCTGCGTCGCTACCGGCAGGGAGGATCGAGACGGGAGCGGATCAGGATCCGCCACCCGGGCGTCACAAGAGGCCTTGTCGGAACCGAACCTCTCGGGGGAAAAACTGAAAGTGGGTTACAAAATAAATGATTCATTGGTGATTAACGATGAACTGCGGCATATCCATCGTCATTACTTGCGAATACGAGGCGACAAAATATGACTCATTTGAGTGCAAAGTTTGGTTTTGTGACAACAGTCACGTTGACACCGTGTTTGCGCAAACCGCAAAACGAGACATCAATCACAAAAAATTGACACCCAGAGGCGAGAAGATCGAAATGTAGCCGAAATACAGCGACTGACTGTGATCGTCATCACTATGTCGGGAGGGGGGAGGTCGGGGTATTTGAGATCCAGGTCACAAGACACCCCGTTTTCAGCCTAATTTGATCACAAGCTGGTAGATTGAAGTTGCTTAGACGACTGGGATGGGAGTTCGGCAAAACTCGTCATCCCGACTACCACTTTTAATCACACAGGCTTAAAACGGGGTCCCGACATGTTATCACCGGATACCAAAGTCAAGATACAGAATTTTGGACGCTTCCTGTCCAATATGGTCATGCCCAACATAGGCGCCTTCATCGCCTGGGGCTTCATCACCGCCCTCTTCATCCCCACTGGCTGGCTGCCCAATGAAACCTTGGCCAAGCTGGTCGGTCCCATGATCACCTACCTGCTGCCGCTGCTGATTGGCTATACCGGCGGCAAGCTGATCGGGGGGGACCGGGGTGCCGTGGTCGGTGCCATCACCACCATGGGCGTCATCGTGGGGACCGACATCCCCATGTTCATGGGCGCCATGATGGTCGGCCCGCTGGGTGGCTGGGCCATCAAGCGCTTCGACAAGGCGATGGAAGGTCGCGTCAAGAGCGGCTTCGAGATGCTGGTGAACAACTTCTCCGCCGGCATCATCGGCATGTTGCTCGCCATTCTCGCCTTCTTCGTCATCGGTCCCTTCGTCAAGGTGCTCTCCGGCGTGCTGGCGAGCGGTGTCGGCTTCCTGGTGGACAACCACATGCTGCCCCTCACCTCCATCTTCGTCGAGCCGGCCAAGATCCTGTTCCTGAACAACGCCATCAACCACGGCATCTTCTCGCCGCTCGGGATCCAGCAAGCCACCGAACAGGGCCGCTCCATCTTCTTCCTGATCGAAGCGAACCCGGGTCCGGGCATGGGCGTGCTGCTGGCCTACATGGTGTTCGGCCGTGGCGCCGCCAAGCAGTCCGCTGCCGGTGCGTCCATCATCCACTTCTTCGGCGGCATCCACGAAATCTACTTCCCGTACGTGCTGATGAACCCGCGCCTCATCCTGGCGGTGATCGCAGGCGGCATGACCGGGGTCTTCACCCTGACCCTGTTCAACGCCGGTCTGGTCTCCCCCGCCTCCCCGGGCTCCATCTTCGCCGTGCTGCTGATGACGCCGAAAGCCTCCCTCATCGGGGTGCTGCTCTCCATCGTCGCCTCCGCCACCGTCTCCTTCCTGGTCGCCGCCGTGTTCGTCCGTGCCCAGCAGCCGGAAGCCGACGAGGCCGATGCCCTGGGTGAAGCCACCCGCAAGATGAAGGCCATGAAGGGTGCCAAGCCCGAGACCACCGCCGCCAAGAAGCCGGAAACCGAGCTGACCGCAGTGCGCAACATCGTCGTCGCCTGCGATGCGGGCATGGGCTCCAGTGCCATGGGCGCCGGCATGCTGCGCAAGCGGGTGCAGGCCGCCGGTCTCGACATCAGCGTGACCAACCGTGCCATCAACAACCTGGACGATCAGGTGGATCTGGTCATCACCCACAAGGATCTCACCGACCGTGCCCGTCGCCATGCGCCGCATGCACAGCACATTTCGCTGACCAACTTCCTCGACAACGCCCTCTATCAGGAGCTGGTGCAGAACCTCAGCCTGGCCAACGCGGCCAACGATGACGTCGCCAACCCGCAACTGCTGGTGGCGGCCAACGACGACAGCTACGAGCCGCAGGAGCCGGAAGTCTTCACCCTGAGCCTGCAGGACGTGCACCTGGGCCTCAAGGCCGAGAGCAAGGAAGCGGCCATCGTGACCGCCGGCAAGCTGCTGGCCGAGCGAGGCTATGTGGCACCGGACTACGTCGACGCCATGCTGGAGCGCGAACAGCTGGTCTCCACCTACCTCGGCGAATCCATCGCCGTGCCCCACGGCACCATCGCCGCCAAGGAGCACGTGAAGCGTACCGGCATCGTCATCTGCCAGTACCCGGCCGGAGTCGCCTTCGGCGAGGGCGCCGATGAAGTGGCGCGCCTGGTCATCGGCATTGCCGCCCGCAACGATGAACACATACAGGTCATAACCCGCCTGACCAATGCACTGGATGAGCCCGGTCTCGTCGACCGTCTGGCCAGCACCCAGGATCCCCAGGAGTTCCTGGATCTGCTGGGGGCCGAGCAGGCCGCGTAATCATCCGTCATCGTCTTTGGTTGTAGAGGTTAATATCATGAAAACATTGCATTTTGGTGCCGGCAACATCGGTCGGGGCTTCATCGGCAAACTGCTGGCTGACGCCAGCCATCAGGTCACCTTCGCCGATGTCAACGAGACCCTGATCGACCAGCTCAACCACCGCCAGGAGTACAAGGTGCACGTGGTGGGCACGGATCAGAAGCTGGACGTGGTGCGCAACGTTGCCGCCGTCAGCTCGGCCGGACACGAGGTGATCGCCCGTATCATCACCGCCGATCTGGTCACCACGGCGGTCGGCCCCAACATCTTGGACAAGATTGCCAGCACCCTGGCCAAGGGGCTGCAGGCCCGCTTCGATGCCGGCAACCTGACTCCCCTCAACGTCATCGCCTGCGAGAACATGGTGCGCGGCACCAGCCACCTCAAGGAGGAGGTACTCAAGTACCTGCCGGTCGCGTATCATGCCACCCTCGAGCAGTGCGTCGGCTTCGTCGACTCGGCGGTGGATCGCATCGTTCCGCCCGCCGCGGCGAACGACGATCCCCTGGAGGTGACGGTGGAGAGCTTCAGCGAGTGGATCGTCGATCGGACCCAGTTCAAGGGGGAGTTGCCCCAGGTGGCAGGCATGGAGCCCACCGACAACCTGATGGCCTTCGTCGAGCGCAAGCTGTTCACCCTCAACACCGGCCACATCGTCACCGCCTACCTCGGCAAGCTCAGGGGCTATCACACCGTGCGCGAGGCGATCGAGGATCCGCTGATCCGCAGCAAGGTGCGCCGCGCCATGGAGGAGAGCGGGGCCGTGCTGGTGAAACGCTACGGCTTCGACCCGCGCCTGCACGCCGCCTACATCGAGAAGATCCTCTCCCGCTTCGCCAACCCCTATCTGGTGGACGAGATTGACAGGGTCGGTCGCCAGCCGCTGCGCAAGCTGGCGGCGGGGGACAGACTGGTGAAGCCGCTGCTCGGCACCCTGGAATACGGCCTGCCGAGCGATCACCTGCAGGAGGGCATCGCCGCCGCACTGCATTACCGCAATGAGGACGATCCCCAGGCGGTGGAGCTGCAGGCCATGCTGGCGGAACTTGGTCCGGCACGGACCCTGGCCCGCGTCACCGGCCTGGATGAGCACAGCGATGTGGTACGCACCATCGTCGCCCGTTACAACAACTTGAAGTGACCTGATGGGGTGGCGTCACACCGCCCGTGACGGACCCCATACGATACAAACCGGGGGAGGCCTGCTCTCCCCCTGTCAGCCGGACCCGAAGCACTTATGACCACACACCAGGAAGATGAAGTACTGGAGCGACTGAACGAGCAGGATGGCCCCCGCGGCTTCTTTCTCGAGGTCGTGACCATCCTGGAAGAGGCGGTCGACTCCCTGATGCGGCGAGCCTTTCGTCAGGAGGAGTATGCCGTCAAATACGCCATCGAACCCCTGCTCAACCAGAGCGGCCCCCTCGGCCAGCTGGAGGTGCGCCTCAAGCTCATCTTCGCCCTCGGCCTCATCTCCCTCGAGCGCTATCAGGATCTCGAGGCGTACCTGAAGATCCGCGACTTTCTGGTACGCGACCCCAAGGATTACCGCTTCAGCGACAAGCCGGTCCGCGATCTGCTCGAGCGCCTGAATGCCATCCAGCAGGGCAGCATGATGCCGCAGGATCCCCCGGCCAACGAGGAGGACTGGCCCCTCTACCAGATGCAGCTCAACCGGCTCGATCAGATGGTGCGCTCCGCCCTGGTGCTGGCGGTGACCGATTGCGTCACCGAACTCCACAAAGAGAGCCCCATCTGATCTGAGCGGCTCTCTCCTGCACGCCTGGCGGGTGTCATCTTGCCCCCCTTCCCCGCTACACTAGGTCCAACCCCATCACCTGTACGAGGTTGGCATGATTGCTCTCTCCCTCGCCGGAATAGCCCTCATCTCCCTGCTCGCCCAATGGCTTGCCTGGTCCGTGCGCGTTCCCGCCATTTTGTTCCTGCTGCTGAGCGGCCTCTTGCTCGGCCCGGTGACCGGTCTGCTCGATCCCGATCAGTTGCTGGGGGATCTGCTGTTTCCCCTGGTTTCCCTCTCGGTCGCCATCATCCTGTTTGAAGGGGCGCTGACCCTGCACCTGACCGAACTCAAGGGGATCGGCAAGGTGGTACGCAACCTCTGCTCCACCGGCATGGTGACCAGCTTTGCCGTCATCGGCGCCGCCAGCTACTTCCTGCTTGGGCTGGACTGGCGGGTCGCCATGGTGCTCGGCGCCGTGCTGGTGGTGACCGGCCCCACGGTGATCGCCCCCATGCTCAACGTGATCCGCCCGGTCCGGGAGGTGGACAAGATCCTGCGCTGGGAGGGGATCGTCATCGACCCCATCGGCGCCCTGTTCGCGGTACTGGTGTTCGAGGCGGTGCGCCTCGGCAGCCAGGGGGATCTGGTCGGTCATACCCTGCTGGCCCTGGCCAAGACGGTGGGAGTGGGGTCGCTCATCGGGGTCGGTGCCGGCTGGCTCACCACCCTGCTCATCCGCAAGGACTGGCTGCCGGTCAGCCTGCACAAGTTCGGGGTACTGGCGCTGGTGCTGGTGACCTTCACCCTGTCTGACTGGCTCAGTCACGAATCCGGCCTGCTGGCGGTGACCGTGTTCGGCATCTGGCTCGCCAACCAGGAGGGGCTGGATCTGGAGGAGGTGCTGGCCTTCAAGGAGGATCTCGCCGTCATTCTCATCTCCTCCCTCTTCATCCTGCTGGCGGCCCGCCTCGATCTGGCCCAGCTCTGGCAGCTCGGCCCCATGGTGCTGGCCCTGCTGTGCGTGGTGCAGTTCGTGGCCCGCCCGCTCTGCATCCTGGTCTCGACCCGGGGGTCGGACCTGCCCTGGCGCGCCCGCGCCCTGCTCGCCTGGATAGCCCCCCGGGGCATAGTGGCGGCGGCGGTCAGCGCCTCCTTCGCCATCAGCATGCACGAGGCCGGCATCAAGGATGCCGACAAGCTGGTGCCCCTGGTGTTTGCGGTCATCATCTTCACCGTGGTGCTGCAGAGCCTGACGGCCACGCCATTGGCCAGATTGCTCGACATGCGCCAGAGCGCCCCCAATGTCTGGCTGCTCATCGGCGCCAACTCGGTGGCCCGGGCCATCGGCAAGGCGCTGGCGGATCAGGGGATCCCGGTGCAGCTCTCCGATCCTGCCTGGGAGCACTGCAAGCTGGCCCGCATGAGCGGCCTGCCCTGCTACTTCGGCAACCCCCAGTCGGAGCACGCCGAGCGGCACCTGCCCCTCACCAGCATCAGCACCGTGCTGGCGCTCTCTCCCAGCCGCCACAACAACGCCCTCGGGGTGCTGCACTTCGCCCACCTCTACGGGGAGGAGAAGGTCCACTCCCTGCGTTCCAGCGAACAGCACGGCAAGGCCAACCGGGAGAGCGCCACCTTCCGTGCCCGCCAGAACCTGTTCGGCGCCGACATCAACTTCGCCAGGCTGAGCGGCCTGCTGAGCCGGGGCGGGCAGATCAAGGCGACCCGCCTGAGCGACACCTTCGACTGGGACCAGTATCAGGATGCCAATCCCGGCGCCATTCCTCTGTTCGTGCTGGATGCCAAGGCCAGACCCAGGGTGGTCACCGGCCCTGTCACGCCGCTGCCCGGAGAGCTGCTGATCGCCCTGCAACCACCCCGGGAGGGGGTGACGGCGCCCTGATCCGATGACGGCGCCACCGGGAAGGAGAACTAGACTTGAGGGTGGCGCCATGAGTCATAGGAGGATGTCATGACAGTCAGTGAATTGCGCGCGCTTCACCAGCAGCACAGATTCAAGGAGGCGGAGATCATGCACGACATCGTCTCCCCCGGCTGGATCGTGGAGTTCAGGGGGCAGGACGGCCACCTCTACGTGATGACGGACACCCTGGGGTGCCCCATGAGCTTCTCGTCCACCGAGGAGGCACGGGACCACATCCACCTGGTGGCCGACTGCCCCGTCCAGGTCGAGCACCTCTACCGCTTCTTCGAACGCTGAACAGCCATCGAAAAAGGCTCCCGAGGGAGCCTTTTCTCATTCCGGCTGCGTGGACTCAGCCTCCTTTCCCTCCAGCCGCCTCACCGGCTTTTGCAGAATAAGGTTCGCCGGATAGGTGACCAGATCGCCGTTGTCATCCCGCACCCGCACGTAGAAGAGGCCGATCTCGGTGATGATGCCGGTGACAGAGTCATCCTTGTCGAGGATGCGGATGCGATCGCCAATCTTGTAGGGGAAGGCGAAGAAGATGGTGATGCTGGCGGTGATGTTGGAGAGGATCGACCACTGGGCCACCATGGCGACCCCCAGTACCGCGAAGAAGGAGGAGGCGAGCACCACCAGCCGGGAGAAGTCGAGCCCCCAGACCCCGGCCAGGATCAGCAGGGTGGCGCAGCCCAGCAGGAAGTGGAATACGTGCTCCACGTAGATCACCCGGTTCTCGCTCACCTGCCGGCTCTGGCCAAGGGCCATCAGGCTCTTGTGAATGAGGCCGCGCACCAGGGTGTGCCCCAGCAACAGCAGCAGGGTCACGCCAAAAGATTCCCATGTCGTCATGTTCACCCCTTACCACCAGCGCCTGTGCTTGAGCCAGACCGCCAGTCCGGTCGCCAGCACCAGCAGGAAGCCACAGAACACCCAGAAGGCGGTCGGACTCTCGGCCCCGGGGATCCCCCCAGGTTGATGCCGAACAGGCCGGTCAGGAAGCTGGCGGGCAGGAACAGCAGCGCCATCACCGACATCTGGTATGCACGGCGGTTGGTCGCCTCCGCCATCAGGTTGTTGATCTCGTCCGCCAGCACGGCGGTGCGCGCCACCCCGGCATCCAGATCGTCGAGCCAGCGCCGCAAGCGGTCGGCGATGTCGAGCAGGCGTCGCCTGTCATCTTCGTCCAGCCAGCTGATCTTCTCGTTGGCCAGGCGCGCCACCAGATCCCGCTGGGGGGAGAGGTAGCGACGGATCATGATGAGCTGCTTGCGGATGCGCGCAAGCCGACCGTTGGCGGGCAGGTCGCGCATCAGCACCATCTCCTCCAGATCCAGGATCTGGTCGTGCAGCTCCTCGACGAACTCCCCGGCCCGGTCGGTCAGGGCGTCGCATATCTCCACCAGCCAGTCGGCGGGTGTGTCGGCACCGCCCCCCAGCGACAGCTGCTCGAACACATCTTTCTCGGAGAGCAGCGGACGACGTCGGCTGCTGATGATGAGATCCGGCGTGATGAAGATCCGCAGGGCCACCATCTCTTCAGGCCTGTGATCCTTGTTGTGGTTGATGCCGCGCAGGATCAGCAGCACCGTCTCCCCCATCCGCACCAGCTTGGGACGATTGCTCTGGCCGAGCAGGGCCTCCCGGGCCGCCTCCCCCAGCAGCGGCGTCTGCAGCAGCCAGCGCGCCGACTCCGGGTTGCCGTAGTCCAGATGCAGCCAGCCGGGCTGGGCACCGGGGATCTTGCTACCTTCGGCCAGCGGGGTCATGCCCCCCTTGCCGTCCAGGGTCAGGCCATAAATCACGTCACCGGGCACCCGATCCATCTCGTCTCCTTCTCGTTTCATGTGCAGGCCCCAGCTTACACCAAAGGCGGGGACGACTCAGCCCCGGGGCAGCCGCCCCGCACCAGCCATGCTAAGATGCGCCACCCGTTCCAGACACAGGAAGCCATGCCATGCCCATCTGGGTTGATGCCGATGCCTGCCCCATCCCGGTCAAGGACATCCTCTACCGCGCCGCCCACCGCGCCCAGGTGGTGACCACGCTAGTGGCCAACCAGGGGCTCAGAGTCCCCCCCTCCCCCTTCATCAAGACCCAGCAGGTGGAGAAGGGCTTCGATGTGGCAGATCATGTCATCGCCCAGCAGGTCAAGCCCGGCGACCTGGTGATCACCGGCGACATTCCCCTCGCCTCCTGGGTCATCGACGCCGGGGGCGAGGCGCTCAATCCCCGGGGCGAGATCTACACCCGGGAAACCATCCAGGCACGGCTCGGGATGCGCAACTTCATGGAGGAGCTGCGCTCTGCCGGCGTCCAGACCGGTGGCCCTGCGCCCTTCAACGCCGCCGACAAGCAGCGCTTCGCCAATGCGCTGGACAAGTGGCTGGTCAGGGGCAAGCTGAGCTGATCACCCTCTCCCCGGCCCACCGCCGGGGAGAGCCATTCATTTCCCTTTTCCCTTAATTCTTCCTTAATGCTCCTTGATTAGCCTTGCGACTGTTGACCCAACTACCCGCAAGGAGCAAGCAATGAAACTGACCCCCCTGTTGTTACTGATCCCCCTGTTGAGCGGCGCAGCCCTGGCCGACCCCCAATGCACCCAGGCCGACAAGAGCAAGTGGATGAGCGAAGCCGACGCCCAGCAGCAGATCAAGGCGATGGGCTACGACATCAAGAAGTTCAAGGCCACCAAGACCGGCTGCTACGAGATCTACGGCTGGGACAAGGAGAAGCGCAAGGTCGAGATCTACTTCGACCCGACTGACCTGAAAAAGGTGAAAGAAGAGATCGACGAGTAACGCCGCCCCGGGCCGGTCTTCCCCCGGCCCCCACCATGGAGCCTTGCCATGACACCTGCCTATGAAGTGAAAGTCTGGGATCCCCTCATCCGGGTGTTTCACTGGGCGACCGTCACCCTCTGCCTGCTCAACTTCTTCGTGCTGGAAGAGGGCAGCAAACCCCACAGATATGCTGGCTACGCGGTGGGCATCCTGCTCATCATCCGCCTGCTGTGGGGGCTGGTCGGCCCCTATTACGCCCGCTTCGGCCAGTGGTGGCCAACCCCTGCCCGGGTCCGCTACTACCTGCGTCAGCTCGCCCAGGGGCGCCACCCCTACTACCTCGGCCACAATCCGGTCGGCTCCCTGATGATCTGGCTGCTGCTGCTGTCCCTGGTCGGGACCGTCGTCACCGGCTGGCTCACCACCTGGGATGCCTTCTGGGGCGAGGAGTGGCTGGAGGAGCTGCACGGCATCATCGCCAACACCCTGATGGCCGCCGTTGGCGTCCATGCGGCCGTGGTACTCCTGACCGATCGCCTCACCCGCAGCGATTTGGTCCGCGCCATGGTGCTGGGCAACAAGCGGGTCCCCGCCAACATCAAGGTGGAAGACCCCCGCGCTTGATGGCCGGGCTGCCGACCAGTCCCCTCCTCTGTTCACCCGCTCATCTGCCCAAAAAAAGACCCCCTGCCAAGGCAGGGGGTCGTCATGAGCAGCGCGGGGGGAGGACCTAGATCATCACACCGGCGATCACGGCGGAGAGCAGGCTCACCAGGGTGGAGCCATAGACCAGCTTCAGACCGAAGCGGGAAACCATGTTGCCCTTCTCTTCGTTGAGCGCCTTCACCGCACCGGCAATGATGCCGATGGAGCTGAAGTTGGCGAACGACACCATGAAGATGGAGAGGATGCCGACGGTGCGCGGGGAGAGCTCGGCGGCAATCTTGCCCAGATCCATCATGGCCACAAACTCGTTGGTCACCAGCTTGGTCGCCATGATGGAGCCGGCCTGCAGCGCTTCACTGCCCGGGATGCCCAGGATCCAGGCAACGGGATAGAAGATGTAGCCCATGACGTGCTGGAAGTTGACGCCGAACGCCGCCTCGAACAGGTAGTTGATGAGGGCGATCAGGGCAATGAAGCCCACCAGCATGGCACCGACGATCACCGCCACGGTGAAACCGGCCATGATGTATTCCCCCAGCATCTCGAAGAAGTTCTCCTTCTTCGGCGTATGGTGCTCGTCACCCTCGGCCAGCGCCTTGGCATCGGTCACGGTATTGTCGGGCTCGTAGGGGTTGATGAGGGAAAGCACCACAAAGGTGCTGAACATGTTGAGTACCAGTGCGGCCACCACGTAGCGCGGCTCGATCAGCTGCATGTAGGCACCGACGATGGACATGGAGACGGTGGACATGGCCGTCGCCGCCAGGGTGTACATCTGCTTCTCGTTCAGGTGCGGCAGTATGTTCTTGAGGGCGATGAAGTTCTCGGACTGACCGACGATCATGGAGCTGATGGCGTTGAAGGACTCCAGCTTGCCCATGCCGTTGATCCTGGCCAGCACGGTGCCGATGCCACGAATGACGATGGGCAGCAGACGGATGTACTGCAAAATGCCGATCAACACGGAGATGAAGACGATGGGCATCAGCACCATCAGGAAGAAGGAGAAGGCCCCTTCGTTGACCAGACCGCCGAACACGAAGTCGGTCCCCTGCTTGGCAAACTCCATCAGCTTGGTGAAGCCGGCGGCAAAGCCACCCACCACCGCCAGACCCACTTCGGAGTTGAGCATGAACCAGGCGAGCGCCAGCTCGACCACCAGCAGCTGGCCGATGTAACGCAGCTTGATCTGTTTCCAGTTGCGGCGGTTTGCCAGCAACGCCAATGCCAGGACCATCACGAGTCCGAGCACGAAATGAACGTATTCCATACCAGTAGCACCCATTGAATTGTTATTTTTGACCGGCGCCATCATAAAGAACTGCATATTTAAAAATCAGAGAATCATCACAATCCGCGGTAAAAATATGCATGCGAAATAATACAAACGTTTTTAAATTAATTGCCAAGACACATGATTATTAATCGTCATTGAGAAAGCTTAAAAATAAATCAAAAACAATAAGTTATGAACTTTCATTAATTTTACTCCTCATTCGTATATATATTTCATAACGGCTATATCCCATATGGCATCCTCCGATGACTCATCATCACCAGGACATGTTTAATTAAAAACGTTTTCTCGCCATTCATCATGATCTGGCCATGACCACCCTGTTCCATTGTGCTCTTTTTACATACCGCAAGCCCGCCAACGCAGACAGAAGCCTCCATCGGCAACCCATGACACCAACCGTTCAAATATTCACCGCATCCGGCGGCACATTCTGGTATGATGCGCCCCCTTGCGCATCGCGCACCCCCATTTCTGGTTTTCCGACATAGAGTCCTTTTGTGAACAACAGCGAATTTAGCAGCCTGAACCTCTCCTCCGCCCTGCAGGACAACCTCGCCAGCCTGGGCTATCTGCAGATGACCCCGATCCAGGCCCAGAGCCTGCCCCTGGTGCTCGACGGCAAAGATTTGATCGCCAAGGCGAAAACCGGCAGCGGCAAGACCGCGGCCTTCGGCCTGGGTCTGCTGGCCAAGCTGGACGTCAACCGGCTGGCCGTGCAGGCGCTGGTGCTCTGTCCGACCCGCGAGCTGGCGGATCAGGTGGCCACCGAGATCCGCCGTCTTGCCCGTACCCTGCCCAACGTCAAGCTGGTGACCCTGTGCGGCGGCACCCCGACCGCACCGCAATCCGCCACCCTGGGCTTTGGCGCCCACATCGCCGTCGGCACCCCGGGCCGGATCCTCAAGCACCTGGAGCAGGGCACCCTTGAGCTCGACGACCTCAAGACGCTGGTGCTGGACGAAGCGGATCGCATGCTGGACATGGGCTTTGGCGAAGACATCAACCGCGTCATCAGCCACGCCCCGCGGGATCGGCAAACCCTGCTGTTCTCCGCCACCTATCCGGAAGGGATCGCCCAGATGAGCCGCGGCGTGCAACGCAACCCGGTGGAGGTGAGCGTGGAGTCCCTGCATGAAGAGAGCGCCATCGAACAGAAGTTGTATGAAGTGCCGGCCGGCCAGCGCCTCGATGCCCTCACCTGGCTGCTCAGCCACTACCAACCGGGCTCCTGCGTGGTGTTCTGCAACACCAAGCGCGCCTGCAACGACGTGGCCGATCACCTGGCCGCCAAGGGCTTCTCGGCGCTGGCGCTGAACGGTGACCTGGAACAGCGTGAGCGGGATCAGGTGCTGGTGCGCTTCGCCAACGGCAGCGCCACCATACTGGTCGCCACCGACGTGGCGGCCCGCGGCCTCGACATCAAGGAGCTGGGGGCCGTCATCAACTACGAGCTCACCTACGACCCCGAGGTGCACGTGCACCGCATCGGCCGTACCGGCCGTGCCGGCCAGCAGGGCCTGGCCCTGAGCCTCTACCAGCCGAACGAGGCCCAGCGCGTCAACTTCATCGAGGAGTACCAGCAGGCCCCCATTCCCCAGGGCGACCTGGCCGGGATCGGCCGCGACATCAAGCCGATCGCGCCGCAGATGGTGACCCTCTCCATCGATGCGGGCCGCAAGAGCAAGGTGCGTGCCGGTGACATCCTCGGCGCCCTGACCGGCGAAGGCGGCATTGCCGGGGCCGATGTGGGCAAGATCCAGATTTCCGAGCAGTACTCCTACGTGGCGGTGAAGCGCCAGGTGGCGAGCGCCGCCCTCAAGCGGTTGCAGGAAGGCAAGATCAAGGGGCGCAGCTACCGTGCCCGCAAACTGGGCTAAGGTATTTCATACGCCCCAGCCAGACCACAGGCGCCTGACAGGCGCCTGTTTCATATCATTCGCCGCCATGCGGCAAGACAGGTGACATGACCCAAGCAATCCAGAGCGATGTGAGCTGCCAGAACTGCGAAGCCTGCTGCTGCCGCCTCGAGGTGATGCTCTTCACCGACACCGGCGTGCCGGACCGCTATGTCGAGGAACGGGAAGGAGAAGTGCCCGTGATGCACAGACTGGAAGATGGCTGGTGCGCCGCCCTCGACCGCAACACCATGATGTGTCGCATCTACGAGGTGCGGCCGCTTATCTGCCGTGAATTCGAGATGGGGGAGCCCGACTGCCTCGACGAGCGGGACAAGTGGTTCATCAGGCTGGAGTAACCGGGGTGTTCAACCCGTGCTGACGTGGATCTCCTTGCCTTGCAGCCCCTCGAGGCGCTGTGTCAGCCAGTGGATGGCCTGCGCTTCCTCCTCGAAATAGCGCACCTCCTGAAAGGGAAGCTCGCTGAAGACGTGATCCGCCAGATAACGTTTGAAATCCCCGATCATGACCACCGCCAGAAAGACGCAGCCATGAGTGGCGCACCAGTTGAACTGGCGACGAAAACGGGCCAGCACCTCGGGGCCGGCGGCCTCGAACTCGGTCGCGACCTCGACGATGCCCCAGGGGGCTCCCTGCAAACGGCTTATCTGCTGGCTGAACTTGCCCTCATAGGCCATGGCGCCTGCCAGGTTGAAAGGGCCGCTCGGCCGACAGATCAGCAGTTGTCCTTGTCGCTGCATCTCAAAATGGCCGTGTGCTTGCACGTTCACCTCCTGCCTTGAGTCCTTCGCTGCGGCTGATATGCCCTGTGTTGCCACAAAGTAAGAATTTATCCCCGAAAAGTCCATAAAGCTCCCCCCATTGTGAACGGAAAGCTCCATTCACCCCCCGTTTTTACCCCGATGGCGGAATGTACATTTCTTCGACATGTTCTGTTGCAGTTAACAAAACGTTGCTGCTATTATCCGCGCCACTCAAAACATTCCACCTACTGAAACCTTTTGGCGTTCACCCAGGGATCAACGATGAAGCAACAAGACGCAAGTTATTACCAACGGATCTGGCGCTGGCATTTCTATGCCGGTCTCTTCGTCGCCCCCTTCCTGATCCTGCTCTCCCTCACCGGCATCGTCTATCTGTTCAAACCGCAGCTGGACAACCTGCTCTACCCCCAGCTGATGAAGGTGACGCCCGCCACCCAGACCCTGAGTGCCGACCAGCTGCTGGCCAAGGCAACCATCGCCATGCCGGACGCCAGCCTGCGCAAATACCTGCCCCCGGTGGCAGCGGACGCGAGCGCCCAGATAGTCGTGATGCGTGAAGGGCAGGAGCTGACCCTCTTCATGGATCCCGCTAACGGCGCCCTGCTCGGCACCATGGACAACAAGTGGAACCTGCAGGCGGTGGCGCGCGCTCTCCATGCGGAGCTGATGCTTGGCACCACGGGTGATCGCCTGATCGAGCTGACCGCAGGCTGGGGAATCGTGCTCCTCGTCAGCGGACTCTATCTCTGGTGGCCCCGCAAGGGACCGGGTGTAGGGGGCATCCTCTGGCCGAGAATGCACCAGCGCGGCCGTCTCTGGTGGCGTGATCTGCACGCCGTGGTCGGCTTCTGGGGCGCGGGTTTCCTGCTGCTGCTGCTG
Organism: Aeromonas sp. ASNIH5; assembly: GCF_002902865.1. Taxonomy (NCBI): domain Bacteria; kingdom Pseudomonadati; phylum Pseudomonadota; class Gammaproteobacteria; order Aeromonadales; family Aeromonadaceae; genus Aeromonas; species Aeromonas sp. ASNIH5. Next base: position 2,521,440 of record NZ_CP026122.1, read on the forward strand.
CTGACGGGCATGACCTGGACCGGTTTCTGGGGCGGCCAGTTCGCCGACGTCTGGAACCGCTTCCCTGCGGCCATGTGGAACGAGGTGCCCAAGTCGGCCCCCCTCACCCGCAGCCTCAACCAGGCTCACGAACAGACCGTCTCCTGGGGGGCCGAGACCCTGCCCATGCCGAGCTCCCAACCCACGGCAGAGAGCCATGATCATAGCGCCATGACCCATGGCGGCGGACATGAGGGCATGGTCATGGCCAGCCATCGCATTCCGCTGCAACAGGTGGTCGACATCGCCAACGAGCGTGGGGTCAGCCCGGGTTACAGCATCACCCCCCCGGTCGGTGAAACCGGCGTCTATACCATCGCCATCTTTGCCGATGATCCCCGCAACGACGCCACCCTGCACATCGACCAATACAGCGGCAAGGTGCTGGTCGACGTGCGTTGGCAGGATTACGGCCCGGTCGCCAAGACGGTGGAAACCGGCGTCATGCTGCACATGGGCAAGCTCTACGGCTGGCCGCACCAGCTCGTCATGCTGCTCATCTGCCTGATGATTCTGGCAAGCTCGGTGAGCGGGCTCTGGATCTGGTGGAGCCGCCGTCCCAGTGGTCGCCTCGCCGCCCCGCCCCTGCCCGCCAAGCTGCCTCCCATGGGCGGTGCCATCGCGGTGCTGGTCGTGCTCGGGATCTGCTTCCCGCTGGTGGGGGCCTCCATGGTTGCCATCTGGCTGCTGGACAGTCTCTTCTTCTCTCGCCGCACGGCCGTGGCCCAGGCAAGCTGACCCGTCAGGGGCAAGCCCGCCTCATGCACACGAGGGCTCCCTGTCGGGGGCCCTCGTCGTCTGCATCACCTGACATCATCCTTCGCCTGGCGGCAGGCTCCTCCCCTTTCGATCATCACATCGGTCTGATGACCAACAACGCATCGACACATCAGCAAAAAGGGCTCCCGTTCGGGAGCCCTTTTCATTGCCAAACGCGTCGGCCTCAGGTGAGCGCCAGCCCGGCGGAGAGCAGCAGGCTGAACAGAAATGCGCTGATGGCGGTCTTCTTGAGGGCGCCGGTCAGCACCTCGCCATCGAAACTCTCTCGCAGGGTACGGGCGGCATCGGTGAGGGGCTTCATGGCGGGCAGGAAGATCCAGGGCCAGAGGCTCGCAGGCTGGGTCAGCAGGAAGGCGATGGTCGCCAGCAGCGCCGCCCCCAGCAAGACCCAGTGATAGGCGATGGCCCGGTTGCGGCCAAGGCGCACCGCCAGGGTGATCTTGCCGCTGGCGGCATCGGTCTCGATGTCCCGCACGTTGTTGATGTTGAGCACGGCAGTCGCCAGCAGGCCGCAGGCGGTGGCAGGCAGCAACAGGTCCCACTCCAGGCTATGGGTGAAGAGGTAGTAGGAACCGAGCACCCCCAGCAGGCCGAAGAACAGGAATACCGAGATGTCCCCGAAGCCGCGATAGCCGTAGGGGCTCTTGCCCACCGTGTAGGTGATGGCCGCGACGATAGCCGCTCCCCCCAGCAGGATGAACGTCAGGATCTGCTGCCACGCCTCCCCGAAGGCGCAGATCAGCAGGGAGAGGCCGCTCACCACGGCCGCCAGGGCGGTCAGCCCCATGGCCACACACATCTGGTGCCGGGTGATGAGGCCGGAAACCACGGCGCGCTGGGGACCGATCCGCTCCCCGTTGTCGGCACCGGAGACCGCATCGCCATAGTCGTTGGCCAGATTGGAGAGAATTTGCAGCAGGATGGCGGTCAGCAGGGAGAGCCCCATGATGGTGCCGTCGAACGCTCCCCGGCTGGCTGCCAGCCCCGAGCCCAGCAAGATGGAGGAGCACGCCAGGGGCAGAGTTCGCAAACGCGCCGCCAGCAACCAAACAGAGAAGGTATTTGTCATATTGTGATGGCCAAACAATCAGATATTGATCGTGTTAAGGGTTATCGAACCGGATTTAGGTATACTTGGCTGCGCGGGGGCGTCGGCTCCCCCGGGCAATTTACATGGACGAATGGGCAGATAATATATAGGAAATCGTCGCCCTTTGGCATCAACCTGCGCCATCCTCCCCCGGAGCGATCGCGATTATCCGGCTCAGACTAGACATCCATGTTGGCTCAGACCCACCTCAAGCAACAACTGGACGCCCTGCGTCACAGCACTGTCAGCGGTTTCGTGCGACTGCGCGTGGCCGCTCACGTCGACGTCTTTCCCGGCTGGTTGGCGGCCCAGACGCTCTACCCCCGCATCTATTGGCACGCCAGAGGGCAACAGAGCCCGGAGTACGTGGCGCTTGGCGCCATCCACGAGCTGACGCGGCCGGAGGATATCCAGCGGGTCTGCGACCTTGCCGGCACGGCCAGTGAAGACAGCCCTCGCTACTACGGTGGCCTGGCGTTCGACCCGGATCTGCCCGGCTGGCAGGGTTTTGGCCCCTGCCGCTTCGTGCTGCCCCGCATCGAGCTGGTACGCCGGGGGGAGTGCACCAGCCTCTGCCTCAATCTCTGGCTGCCCGCTCGGGAAGAGGGTCACGCATTCGAAGCCGAACTCTGCGCCGCCGAGGCGGCGCTCGATGCCCTGCAACCCGAGGCCCCTCTGCCCGCCCTGCAAAAGCGGCCATGGCAGCGCCAGGACCTGCCGGGCCCTGCCCAGTGGCAGACCCTGGTGGAGCAGGTCACGGCCCCCGACTTCCAGGCCCGCACCCCCAAGGTGGTGCTGTCGCGGGAGAGCCTGCTCCAGAGCGAGGCGCACGATGCGCCCCTCTGCCCCTGGTCCCTGCTGACACAGTGGGCCCGCCACGCCCAGGAGTGCTTCCACTTCGGCTTTCAGTTCTCCCCCGAGCAGAGCTTCATCTCCTGCTCCCCCGAGCGCCTCTACCGCCGGGAGAAGGGCCACCTCTTTACCGAGGCGCTGGCAGGCACCATTCGCCGTTCCGGGGATGAGGCGACCGACGCGGCCCTGGCCGCCGAGCTGCTGGCCGACAGCAAGAACCGGCTGGAGAACCGGCTGGTTCACGCCGACATTCTCAGCCGCCTGGCCCCCCTCACGACCGATGCCACCCTGACAGAGCCGCGCATTCTGAAATTGCGGCTGCTGCAACACCTCAAGTGCGACATCGAGGCCGAGCTCAAACCCGGCGTCTGCGACTGGCAACTGCTGGCTGCCCTGCACCCCACCCCCGCCGTGGGGGGCGCCCCCCGCGAGGCGGCGCTCGCCTTCATCCGTGAATGCGAGCCCCATGATCGCGGCTGGTATGCCGGTGCCTGTGGCATGCTGAGCCGGGAGACCTCGGAGTTCTCCGTCGCCATTCGCAGCGCCCGGATCAGGGGCCCGCGCATCAGCCTGTTCGCCGGTGCCGGCATAGTGGCGGGATCGGAGCCCGCCGCCGAGTGGGCCGAACTCGACAACAAGATCGCCAACGTGCTCTCCCTGCTGGGATAGCGTTTCTCACCGACTCCTCACTGCGAGAGCTTCATGTCCGCCAGCCACGTGTCCGCGCATCACGCCTTTGCCAGCCATCACGCCACCTTCAACCATGTCTGGTCCTCCCTCTTGCTGGAAGAGCTCTTTCGCCTCGGCGTGCGTGACATCGCCCTGGCCTCCGGATCCCGCTCGGCGCCGCTCACCATGGCCGCCGCAGCCCACCCGGGCTTTCGCCGCCATCTGCACTTCGACGAGCGGGGTCTGGGCTTCATGGCGCTGGGGCTGGCCAAGGGGAGCGGCCGCCCGGTGGCGGTCATCATGACCTCGGGCACCGCGGTGGCCAACCTCTGGCCCGCGGTGGCGGAAGCCCAGCTCACCGGGGTCCCGCTCATCATTCTCTCTGCCGACAGGCCACCCGAGCTCATCGACAACGGGGCCAACCAGGCCATCGATCAGCCGGGGATCTTCGGTCGCTACCCCGTCTATCAGCAAAATCTGCCGAGCCCCACTCCCGCCATTCCGGCGGCCTTCGTGCTGAGCTCGGTGGATCAGGCCCTGGCCCGACAGGCGCACACCCCGGGGCCGGTGCATTTCAACTGCATGTACCCCGAGCCCCTCTACCCCGGCGACCACTATCTGGACTTTTCCGATTACCTGGCGCCCCTCGGCGACTGGCTGCACTCGGCCAAGCCCTGGAGCCCCTGGCTGGCGGGCGAGCCGGGCTGCCCCACCCAGCCGGACTGGGAGGAGCTGAAGGGCAAGCGCGGTGTCATCGTCGCCGGGCGCATCCAGGATCCGGTGCAAGGCAAGGCGGTGGCCGAGCTGGCCGACCGCCTCGGCTGGCCCCTGCTGGCGGATCTGCAAAGCCAGATCCGCTTCGATGATCGCAACCTCGTCCACACGGATCTCGCCCTGCAACACAGCGACTTCGTGGCCGAGCTGGCCCGCGCCGAGGTACTGCTGCAATTCGGCGCCCGCCTCATCTCCAAGCGCCTCGGCCAGTTCATCAAACAACACCCCTGGCAGGATTACTGGCTGGTGGACCCGCAGCCGGCACGCCTCGACCCCGACTACCGGCTGCGTCGTCGTCTGGTGTGCGACCCCGCCGCCTTTGCGGCCGCCCATCCAATCCCCCATTCGCAGCAGCCCTGGCACCAGTTGACCGCGCGCCAGCAGGCTATCAGCCAGCAGATCCGCACCGCCTGTGATCGCTTCTCGGAGCTCGGGGTGTGCCACCGCCTGAATCAGCTCATCCAGGGTCAGTTGTTCGTCGGCAACAGCATGCCGGCCCGGCTGATGGACATGCTGGGCGAGGTGGGCAAGGGCCCCAGCCGGGTGATGACCAACCGCGGCGCCTCCGGCATCGATGGTCTTATCGCCACCGCATACGGCTTCGCACAGTCGGTCCCGCCTGACAGTCGCGAGCCCACCACCCTGCTGCTCGGGGATCTCAGCGCCCTGCACGATCTCAACAGCCTTGCGCTGCTCGGCAAGGGGAGCCTCCCCCTGGTGGTGATCCTGCTCAACAACGACGGCGGCAGCATCTTCCGCATGCTGCCTGTGCCCACCCGGGACGCCCTGCTGGAGACCTACTACTGCCTGCCCCACGGCCTGCACTTCGAGCACGCCGCCGCCATGTTCGGCCTGCACTACCGGGCCCCCACCACCCTCGACGCATTTGAGCGGGACTATGCCGCGGCCCTGAAAAACGGGGTAACCCTGATTGAAATCAAGGTACCGAGCAGTGAAGTCGCCGAGGATCTCAAGGCACTGGGAGCCGCTATCCGTGGTCTCTGATCCCGCCGAGCCGCTGGTGCTGCTGCACGGCCTGCTGGGGGACGCCGACGACTGGCGACCTGTCATCCAGACCCTGCCCGGCGTCCCGTGCCATGCCCTGGATCTGCCGGGCCACGGCCGCAACCGGGCACTGCGGGTGAGCGGCTTTGACGAGGCCCATCGCTGGCTCTGCGACGAGCTGGCCGCGCGGGATATCGCCCACTACCGGCTGGTGGGGTATTCGCTGGGGGGGCGACTCGCGCTTCATCACGCCAGCCACTCCCCGGCGGGGTTGCAGGCCCTGCTGCTGGAGAACTGCCACCCCGGGCTGCCTGCCGGTGAACGTCCGGCCCGCATCGCTCACGATGAAGCCTGGGCCCGGCGTTTCGAGTGCGAGCCCCTGACCCGGGTGCTTGCCGACTGGTACCGCCAGGGCGTCTTCGCCGACCTGGACGACGATGCCCGCACCCGCCAGGCCGCACGCCGCCTTGGCAACGACGGCAAGGCCGTGGCCGCCATGCTGAGGGCCACGTCCCTGGGGCGACAGCCGGATCTCGCCCCCTGGCTTCGGGATACCCGGCTGCCGGTGCAGTGGATCTCAGGCAACCGGGATCACAAATTCCATGCCCTCGCTTGCCAGTTGGTAAAGCAAGGCTGCAATATCAAACACTTGGCTCTGGATGGCGGACACAATCTGCACACAAGCCAGCCCGATACCTTTGCCCGGCTCCTGCGGGAGTGGGCTCACCAACCAGAAGAGAAGATCCATGATTGAAGCAATGACGGAAGCCGAGCTCTATGCCCCTGTCGAGTGGCACGACTGCTCCGCCGGTTACGAGGACATCCTCTATCACAAGTCCCCAGAGGGCATTGCCAAGATCACCATCAACCGTCCCCAGGTGCGCAACGCCTTCCGCCCCCGCACCGTGAAAGAGATGCTGCAAGCCCTGGCCGATGCCCGCTACGACGACAAGGTCGGCTCCATCATCCTCACAGGCTTCGGCGAGAAGGCCTTCTGCGCCGGCGGCGACCAGAAGATCCGCGGCGACTACGGTGGCTACAAGGACGATGAAGGCACCCATCACCTCAACGTGCTCGACTTCCAGCGTGACATCCGTACCTGCCCCAAACCCGTGGTGGCCATGGTGGCTGGCTACGCCGTCGGTGGCGGCCACGTGCTGCACATGATGTGCGACCTGACCATCGCCGCCGACAACGCCCAGTTCGGCCAGACCGGCCCCAAGGTGGGTTCCTTCGACGGCGGCTGGGGCGCCTCCTACATGGCCCGCATCGTCGGCCAGAAGAAGGCTCGGGAGATCTGGTTCCTCTGCCGCCTCTACGACGCCAAACAGGCCCTCGACATGGGGCTGGTCAACACCGTCGTGCCCCTGGCCGAGCTGGAGCGTGAAACCGTGCGCTGGTGCCGCGAGATGCTGCAACACAGCCCCATGGCCCTGCGCTGCCTGAAGGCGGCCCTCAACGCCGACTGCGACGGCCAGGCCGGTTTGCAGGAGCTGGCAGGCAATGCCACCATGCTGTTCTACATGACCGAAGAGGGTCAGGAAGGGCGCAACGCATTCAACGAGAAACGCCGTCCCGACTTCTCCAAATACAAGCGGAATCCCTGATGACACTCGCCCTCTACCGCTACCAACTGCCCTTTACCCAGCCCCTGGCCTTTCATGGTCAGTTGCAGGTAGCGCGCGAGGGCCTGCTGGTACGCATCGACGATGGCTGGGGGGAGATAGCCCCCCTGCCAGGATTTTCCAAAGAGACCCTGGCCGACGCCCAGGCCGAGGCCCTCGACTGTCTGGCGCAGCTGGCGCGGGGACAGACCCCGACGCCACAGCTGCCCTCGGTGCAGTTCGGGCTCGACTGCGCCCGTCGTAGCTGGCCCGAGCAGGGTGCCCCCCTGCCCGAGCCCTATCCGCTGATCCAGGGCTCCCCCCAGGAGCTGCTCAAGAACTGGAAGCAGTGGCTGCACGAGACCCCCCTCAAGGCCAAGCTGAAGGTGGCCCGCTACCCCATGCGCGACGAGCTGGCGCTGATCCGGCTGCTGCTCGATCGGCGCCCCAACCTCAAGCTGGTCCTGGACGCCAACCAGGGCTGGACCCGCGAGGAGGCCTGGGCCTTCTGCGGCCACCTGGATCCGAATCGCATCGAATACCTCGAAGATCTGTGCGCCGACTTCGAGGACATCGCCTTCGTCGCCAGCCGCACCGGCATGCCGGTGGCGCTGGACGAACTGCTGGCCCAGGGCAAGCCCTGGGAGCCCATCCCGCAACTGCGCGCCCTGGTGCTCAAGCCGACCCTGCTCGGCACCCTGGCCAACAGCGAGGCCCTGGTAGCCCGCGCTCGCGAACTTAAGCTCAAGGTGATCGTCTCCTCCTGTTTCGAGTCCGGTCTCGGCCTCGGCCAGCTCGCCCGCCTCGCAGGGGAGTGGGCGCCGGATCAGGCCCCTGGCCTCGATACCCGCCGCTGGCTGGCCAGGGATCTGCTGGACAAGCAGGGGCAACCCGATCCGGGCAGGATGGACCCCCTGTTTCACCGTGACTGACCCATGGTGACCCGTCAGATCCCACGGCAGGAAACCTGCCCGGTACGACGCTGGGCGACACAGGCCCCTCATCGTATTGCCATCCACAGCGGGGAGCCTCTTAGCTACCAGCGCCTCGACCTGCGCCTCAACAGCCTGTGCAATCAGCTCGCCCGGGCCGGGCTGGAACGGGGAGATCATCTCGCCGCCGTGGTGCGCGGCGCCCTGGAGGATGTGTTGCTGGCCTGGGCCTGCGTGCGCAGCGGCATCGTCTTCTGCCCCCTCAATCCCGCCTTTCCGGCAACCAGACACAGCGAACTGGCGAGCCAGCTCGAGGCCCGGGCATTCTGGTCGGCAGGCGAGATCCCGGCGGGCGACTGGCAAGCCCTCAGCCTCGACTTCACGGGCGAGCTGGCCGCAGATGGGGAGTTCCCGCTGGTACCCGACCAGCCGAACAACATGATCCTCACCTCGGGATCCAGCGGTACCCCCAAGGCGGTGGTCCACCGCCTCGCCAACCACCTCGCCTCGGCCCGGGGTTCCGCCACCCTGATCCCCCTGGACGAAGCCTGCGGCTGGCTGCTCTCCCTGCCACTGTTTCACGTCGGCGGTTACGCCATCCTGTTTCGGGTCTTCCTGGCGGGAGCCGCCCTGGTGCTGGACGATCGCACCCGGCCCCTCAAGGCGCGGCTCGAGGATCAGCACATCACCCACCTCTCGCTGGTGCCGACCCAGCTCTGGCGCCTGCTGGCACAGGGCTTCGACCCATCCCGCACCCGGGTGCGAGAGCTGCTGCTCGGGGGCGCCGCCATCCCGGCGCCCCTGGTCAACCGGCTGACCGCTCTGGGGCTGGAGCCCAAGGTGAGCTATGGCCTCTCCGAGATGGGCAGCCAGGTCTGCACCGGGCAACCCTGCGCCGCCGGCGTGGTGGGTCGCCCGCTGCCGGGGCGGGAGGTCTGCATCCGCCAGGGGGAGATCTGCGTGCGCGGTGAGACCCTGTTTGCCGGATATTTCAGGGAAGGCGAGCTGGTGCGCCCCCTCGATGAAGAGGGCTGGTTCCACACCCGGGACAAGGGCCGCCTCACTCCGGGGGGCGATCTGGTGGTGGAGGGGCGGCTCGACAACCTCTTCATCTCGGGAGGGGAGAACATCCAGCCCGAGACCATAGAGCAGCGGCTGGTGGATCACCCCGCCGTGGCCCAGGCCCTGGTGGTGCCGGTGCCGAGCGACGAGTGGGGGCATAGGCCCGCCGCCTTCATCGACTGGCACGGCGAACCGGCACCATCTGCCGAGCTGGCCGCCTGGATCAGGCTGTCGTTACCCGGCTTCATGGTGCCGGACCAGTGGCATCCCTGGCCGGATCTCGGCGGCAATCTGAAACCCTCCCGCACCCTGCTCGCCCGCAGCTTGCGACAAGAGGAGTGACGCCTCCCCCATATGGGGCGGAGTCCTTGCTATCAACACAGCCCCCTTTGGGGCTGTTTTTATGTTGTTTGCTCCCGAATACATCATTTCGCTGCGCCATCTGGCCAATTGATATTCCTTTGGAGCCCAATACCCTCTCTGGTCCCCACGCCTCTCCATCCACCAAAGGGATCATGATGAAGCACCTCTCTCCCCGGCTGCTGCTCCTGGCAGCCCCAGGCCTGCTCGCCACTTCGGCGCTGGCCAACTACTCCCCCTCCGACTGGCAACAGTATCAACTCAAAGGCGAATCCAGCCGTCAGCTGGGGGATCGTCTCACCGAAGTGACCTTTGAACTGAGCGCCCGCAGCGGCGACGCCCCTTATCAGCAGTTGAGGGTGTATCGCCGCTTCGACTGGCGCGATGCCAACCTGGCTGCGCTGGCAGAGCAGCAGTGCGGCGAGCCGCAACTCAAGATCGAGCAGGGCTGGCAGATCCGCTACCTCAGCTGTGAAGAGGTGGTACCGGCCGGCAAGGCCGTCCCGGCCAGCAGCTATGACTATGGCTACGGCATGAAGCAGGGCCGCTGGGAGCCGCTGGCGGGCACCCCGACCGCGCCGCGTCAGGATCGTCTGCCGTTGGCTGAGCGGGTCATCCTGGGTCACAGCGAGCAGGAGCTGGATCGCTGCGAGCTCAACGCCGAAGGTCGCTGCGCCGAGCAGGCATGGCAGTACCAGCCGCAAAACTGGCAGCAATTGAAGGTGCTGGAAGAGACCCCCAATGAACGGGATGGCCGCCTCGAGCAGATCTTCTTCCGCCTGCAGCCCATCGCGGGCAGCCAGGCCGCCAAGCAGGTGAGCGAGTTGCACGTCTGGCGTCAGTACACCTGGTTGCTGGACGAGATCAAGGCCCAACAGGAGTGCGATGAACCCCAGACCCGTCAGGAAGGGGACAAGACCATCAGCTACCGGGTGTGCCGTCAAACCCTGCCCGCTGGCAGCGAAGTGCAGGTGGTCTTGAAGGACACCGGCTATCAATACCCGGTGGGGGGCAGCGAATGGCAGACCCTGCCGGAGACAACCGAGTGGCAGGAGAGCCGGGGGCTCAACCGCCCTATCGTGCTGGCCAGCAAGGAAGAGCAGCTCGACTGTCGCCGTACCGACGGCCGCGCCTGTTCCGAGACGGATCTGCCGGGCACCGAGCTACTGGACGCCGAAGCTGCCAAGATAGTGCAGGATGCCAGTGGCCAGCCCGCACCGGTCTGGCAGGAGAACTATGGTCACGATGACACCAAGCTGCTGGCCGTGTCGCGCGGCATCCAGAGCCTGCTGGCGGCCAATCAGCCGGCCCATCCGGCCATGAAGCTGCTGCTGGAATACGTGCGTGCCCACAACTACCACAACTACGGCAAGCACAAGGAAGACGGCCCGGCTGCTGCTGAGGCGCTGGCCGAGGCATTGACGGCACTCGGTGCCCATCCGCTGCTCTTCCCGGAGCAGGCCAGCGACGAAGTAGGCGCCGTCATGGGAGCCTGGAGCATCGCTCTGCACGGTCAGTTCAAGAGCCCGGCAGTGCAGAGCCGCTTTGGCACCCTGCTCGGCGAGTTCAACCAGATGCTGGCCTACAGCACCCGCCATGCCAGCGAGATCAACGGTCAGCACGCCTGGGCAACCGGTCTGTTCGATCTGCTCAACTTCCTCGACTTCGCCAGCGACTACAGCGACCCCTTCGCCAACGACTTCCGCCAGCAGGATGGCGAGCTGCGCAAGCAGCTGCACGCCCTCGGCATGAGCGAGCTCGCGTTGTGGCAAGGAAGGGATGGCGCCGATCTGTTCCTGCTCAACAACGTGCTGGATGCCTACACCCGCCTCTACCGGGTCGCCCGCTACACCCGCCCGGACGAGCTCGATGGCTACCGCAAGCTGCTGGATGACTCCGTCATTGCACTGGTTCGCCACCACGACCTGATCCCTGGTGGTCAGCAGAGCCAGGATCTGCTGGAAGACATGTCGCTGACCCTCTCCACCTACTACCTGACCTACACGGACCGCACCAGCGAAGCCTGCATCAGCGGTGACTTCGCCGGGCTCTGCACCCCTGTCCGGGTGGAGGACGTGCTGCCGTTCGAGCATACCTGCTCGCCGACCCTGCGCCTGCGGGCCCAGGATCTGACCATGAGCCAGGCCGAGGGGATCTGCCGTGAACTGGGTGCCGAAGAGCAGCAGTTCCACCAGCAGATGGAGACCGGCTGGCAGCCGGTGGCGGACGATCACAACGAGGCGCTGGAACTGGTGGTCTTCAACTCCTCCGCCGACTGGAAACGCTATGGCAGTGCCCTGTTCGGCGGCGTCTCCACCGACAACGGCGGCATCTACCTCGAAGGGGATCCGGCGCGCCCCGGCAACCAGGCCCGCTTCTTCGCCTACGAGGCGGAGTGGAAGCGCCCAGCGTTCCAGGTGTGGAACCTGCGCCACGAGTACGTGCACTACCTGGACGGCCGCTTCAACCAGTACGGCAGCTTCGGCCACTACCCGCTCAACCGCACCACCTGGTGGTCGGAAGGGCTGGCGGAGTTCATCGCCCACGGCCAGTGCTTCGCCCGCGGTCTGGACAACGTCGCCGGCCGTCCGGCCAGCGATCGTCCGACCCTGGCCGACATCCTGCATCTGGATTACGACAAGGGCGGCGAGATGGTCTACTCCTGGTCCTACACGGTGCACCGCTTCCTGAATGAGACCGGTCGCGGCGCCAGCTGGCTGGCCATGGCCCAGGCCCTGCGCAACCCGGATCAGCAGCAGGCCATGAGCGCCTTCGAAGCCGAGCTGGACCAGCTGATTGCCAATGACAGCGAGGCCTACCAGCAGTGGCTCGGCCGCAAGCTGCTGCCCTGGTGGGAAGCCAACAAAGACTCTGACGAGTGCAAGGCCAACGACTCCTCCCACTGAGGACGAGACGGCTATGACAAGGGGCGGCCATGGTCGCCCCTTGTTTATGGCGCCGTTTGATAAGCCCGGGATCCTGGCGCGCGCTGCGACAACCTCTGCCCGAGTGAGACCCTGCGCCGCCATCAAACCTGACGCGCCACAACAACTTGTAATAGAATGGCCCCCTGTCTTCTCTTACTTCAGACCCGAACCGCACCGCGCATGAAGAAGTTTGCCAAGATCCTGCTCGCCTGCCTCTGCCTGTTGCTGGCCTCCATCGCCGCCCTGCTTGGCTACAGCGAGTGGACCGTCTCGGACGCCCGTCACTACACCTACGACGACGTCAATGCGGTGCCCTACAACCGGGTCGCCCTGGTGCTCGGCACCTCCAAATACCTGATTGGCGGCAGCCCGAACCACTACTTCAAATACCGGATCAAGGCCGCCGCCGAGCTCTACAACAACGGCAAGGTGGACTACATCCTGGTCTCCGGCGACAACGCCACCGTGCAGTACAACGAACCGCGCCAGATGCGGCGGGCCCTGATCCAGGCCGGCATCCCGGCCAACGCCATCTACAGCGACTACGCAGGGTTTCGGACCCTGGATTCCATCGTGCGTGCCAAGGAGGTGTTCGGTCAGGCCCACTTCACCGTGGTCTCCCAGGCCTTTCACAACGAGCGCGCCATCTTCATCGCCCGCCATTTCGGCATCGAGGCGGTCGGCTTCAACGCCGTGGATCCCAGCGCCTATCAGGGCATCAAGACCCGGGTGCGCGAGGTGTTCGCCCGCCTGATGGGGCTGCTGGACCTCTACGTGCTGGACAAGGGGCCCAAGTTCCTCGGCGAGCCCATCGTCATCGGCGGCCCGGTCCCCTGCCAGGCGTTGAGCACCATAGGGGCGAGCCAGCCCTGCCTGCCCATTGCACCGCCCCCTCATCAGCCGAAGGCCAAGCAGGCAACGGCCGTGAGCGCTGCAACAGCCACCAGTGCAGCGGCTGCAACCAGCGGTGCCCCGGCCACCAGCGCAGCCGTGCCGAGCGAAGCAACACCCGTGGATAATCCGGCTGCCAGCAGCGCGCCGACCCCTCAATAGCAGAGACCCGCCAACAGGCGGGTCTCTTTTATTGGGCTCGGTATTTCCGGCGATCAGGCCCTTGCCGCCACGTAACGCCGTGCCACCTCATCCCAGTCGATCACGTTGTAAAACGCGGCTATGTAGTCGGGACGCTTGTTCTGGTACTTGAGGTAGTAGGCGTGCTCCCACACATCCAGCCCGAGTATCGGGGTGAGCCCCTCCATCAGGGGGCTGTCCTGGTTCGCGCTGCTCACCACCTGCAACTTGCCGCGCCCATCGACCACCAGCCAGGCCCAGCCGCTGCCAAAACGGCTCAACGCCGCCTGGGTAAAGGCCTGCTTGAAGGCCTCCAGCCCACCCAGCTCCCGCTCCATCGCCGCGGCCAGCTCGCCGTCCGGCTCGCCGCCGCCCTGTGGACTCATCACCTGCCAGAACAGGCTGTGGTTGGCGTGACCGCCGCCGTGATTGCGCACCGCCCCCTGAACCTGGGCCGGCAGGCTGTCGATACGGGCAAGCAATGCCTCCAGCGGCAGGGCAGCCAGCTCCGGCAGATCGGCCAGGGCGGCATTGAGGTTGGTGATGTAGGTCTGATGGTGACGGCTGTGATGGATCTCCATGGTCTTTGCATCGATATGGGGTTCCAGCGCGTCATAAGCGTAAGGAAGGGCTGGCAAGGTATGGCTCATGTTCATTGTCTCTCCTGTTGGGCTCAATGCAGTTGATGGGCAGAGACGGTCTGACACAGACATTGACCCAGGCTGCGCTGGATGCCGTCGTGATGACCGTGTTTGCCCAGAAAGGCGAGCAGCTCGGTACGGGTGCTGCGGGCGTGGCGAACAGCCGCCTCCCGCAGGGCAGCGGAACTGGTGGGGGACTGGCTGGTGGCCAGCAGGCAATCATGGATGTGACACAGCAGGTCGGCGGCCCTATCCGGCAGGGTCATGGCCACCAGCAGATCCGCCAGGTTGTGATGGGCCACCACCAGGGCCGCCACCGCTTCGTCGGCATCGTGCCAGTCGGCAAACTGCTGGCGGGCAAGCCACAGCGCCTGCTGATAGCAGTCGAGCGCCCTGGCGTACTCCCCCGCATCGAAATGGCGGTTGCCACTCAGGGTCTGTGCCTTCCAGTGCGCCATGCTGCTGTCCGCTCCGGTGGTACCGACCCACCCCTTCACCCAGGTTCCCGTCATGACTCGACCACTCAAATGATAATAATTATTATTTAACTTATTTGATGGGCAGACACAAGGAATAGTTGGTGCCGCCTTTTTTGCCCATATGGGTAGGGTTTTTCTGCAATCCCCGGTTTAGTGATCCCATCCACAGATACATTTGAGTTCAGCCACCATGCTGCCGGTACTGGCATGAGGCCGGTGGCTGCCCCGGTGACGACCAGAATGCAGCCGGTTTTTTCGCAAGGACGGTGAAGATGAAAAGATGGCTATTGATGCTGTTGTGCGCCCTGCCCATGCTGGGTCAGGGGGCCGGTTATACCCAGACCCGCTACCCCATAGTGCTGGTGCACGGTCTGTTCGGTTTCGACAAGCTGCTCGGGGTCGATTACTTCTACGGCATCCCCCAGGCCCTGACCCGGGATGGCGCCAAGGTTTACGTGGCCCAGGTCTCCGCCACCCAGAGCTCGGAGCTGCGCGGTGAACAGCTGCTCAAGCAGGTGCAGCAGGTGCTCGCCATCACGGGGGCGGAGAAGGTGAACCTCATCGGCCACTCCCACGGCGGCCCCACCATTCGCTACGTCGCTTCTGTCGCCCCCGAGCTGGTCGCTTCCGCCACCAGCGTGGGCGGGGTCAACCATGGCTCGGAGATCGCCGACCTGGTGCGGGCCAAGGTGGCACCGGGTTCGGTGGCCGAGAAGCTGGCGGTGGCCGCCGCCTCGGCCCTGTCCGGGGTCATCTCGCTGCTCTCCGGGGGCAGCCAGCTGCCGCAGGATCCCCTCGCCGCCCTCGACGCCCTCACCAGCACCGGCGCCCAGCGCTTCAACCAGCGCTATCCGGAAGGGCTGCCGAGCCAGCATTGCGGTGAAGGGCCCATGCAGGCCGCCAACGGGGTCTACTACTTCTCCTGGAGCGGACGCGGCACCATGACCAACATCCTGGATCCGGTGGATCCGGCGCTGGCGCTGACCGGCAGCTTCTTCAAGGAGCCCAGTGACGGCCTGGTCGGGGTGTGCAGCAGCCACCTCGGCAAGGTGATCGGCACCCACTACCGCATGAACCATCTGGACGAGGTGAACCAGTCGTTCGGCATTCGCCACCTGTTCGAGACCGACCCGGTCAACCTCTATCGCCAGCACGCCAACCGCCTGCAGAGGCTGGGACTATGAACAGGGCATGGCTGATGGCTGCTCCGCTGGCGGCGGCCCTGCTGCTGGGGGGCTGGCAATACTGGCCCTCCGCTGACGCAACCGCCCCTTCGCCGCAACATGCCGGGCCCGCTTCCCCTCTGGTCAGGCAGGCTGCACCGCCGTCGGATAAGTCCTCGCTGCAGGCCCGCCATGAAGCCTTTCTCGCGGCTGAGGGCAGCCTGACGGTGCCGGCGGATCCGGGCCTGGCCAGCTTGCAGAAGCTGTTCGACGAGCGCGAGCAGTTGCGCAGGCAGCGCTTCACCCCGGCCGAGCAGGAGCAGCTGTTTGCCGAGGACAGGCTGATGGAGCAGTGGACCCTGCGCCGCAAGGCGCTGGCGGAGGCCAGCGATGCCGACAAGCCGCTGCTGGCGAGCGAGCTGGAGCTCTGGCTGGCGGAGCAGCCCCAGTGGTTTCGGGAGGCGGAGGCCAACAGCCGCCTGCTGGGCGATCTGCTGGCTCTGGAGCAACTCCCCGCAGCAGGGCGTGACGCCGCACTGCGCGAACAGTTGGGACCGGAGGCGGCAGACCGGTTGCACCAGTTGGCAGAGAGCCAGCAGGCGTTCGAGCAGCAGCTGGCCGGCTATCTGGCCGAGATCAGGCCCCTGCCTGCCGAGGCCCGGGTCAGCCAGCAGCCGGAGATCCTGGCACGCTGGTTCGAGCCCGGTCAGTGGCGACGGGTGGAGGCCCTCACCCGGCTCACCCTGGGCGAGCAGTAACCGGCATGAAAAAGGGGCCCGCAAGTGGGCCCCCATTCTTTGACGCTGCCGCCCTTACTGCGGCTTGTTGGCACCCGGCAGCGGCTGCCAGGTGAGGCGAGTCACCCGGTTGCCCTGCACCTCGCAGGTGAGGCAGAGATCCTGCCACCCCTTCTCCTGGCGCAGGGAGACCTCTCCCTTGATGCCCTCTGCACTCCTCTTGAGTTTGGCCGGCTCGAAGGTCACCTTGTCACCTCCGGCGAGCGCCATCAGCTTGCCATTGCAGAGCCACTGGGCCAGCTCCGCCCCCTTGAGCTTGACGCCCCCCTTGTCAGCCTTCTCCTCGGCGGTGCTCGGTGCAAGCAACCCGCCCAGCTCGGCCGCCCGTCTGGTCAGCCAGGCTTCCCGCTGCTGCATGCTCATCTTGCTGACAAACTCCGCAGGCTGCCCCTTGTCGTCCAGCCATTGGGTCAGCTTGCCACTGTCATCGAAGGCGAACTGGGCGGCGGGCTCCTTCACCCCGAACAGCTTGCCGCCCTTGAAGTAGTAACGGCTCTCCCCTTCCTGTTTGCCCTGCTCGTTCAGGATGGGCACGGCGATGATGACAGGCGTGCCGTCGACCCAGGCCTTGATGTCAACGCCATCGTGGCTGAACAAGCGGGTATCGAGGGCGCTGTCGGCCCCCTTCTCCATCAGGGTGAACTGCTCGGCCAGGGAGGCGGCAAATGAAGGCAGGGAGCAGAGTCCCAGTCCCAAGCCGAGGCTCAGGGCGATCGCGGTTGTGCGCATAAGTGTCCTGTGGTGGGCCCGAAGGCCGGATTAACTCTCTACCAGCCAGACCCTCAGTCCCTCCCGGTGAGCCTCGCTCAAAGGGATGGACTGCCGGGTCCGGTAGTCAAAATGGATCAGGGTCGTCTCGGCGGTCACCGCCAGCTCGCCGCCCTGCCAGGCTTCCTGCCAGAGCGTGAAGGAGCTGGTACCGATACGCCGCACGCCGGTCTTGATCGACACCATCTGGCCATAGAACAGCTCCCGTTTGAATTGCACCGTGTAGCCCGCGATGATCAGATGCCAGTCATGCACATCCAGCTCGGGGGAGAAGAGGCGAAACAGGGGATCACGGGCCGATTCAAACCAGACCGCCGGCACCGTGTTGTTGATGTGGCCGAGGGCGTCCGTCTCTTGAAAACGGGGTTGGATCTGCATTTCCAGCATGGATGTCGACTCCTTGTCGTAGGACCGCGCACAGGCTAGCGCGCCAACCCGTCCGACTCAAGCGTCCCTGCCTGGGGGTGAGAGCCACCGCCGGTTTCCGGCTCCTGCGCCACCTGCTCGGGCTTTAACCAGGCGCTGCGAAAATCGAACCAGCCAAGAGCCGTCATGCGCACACCGTGCACGCCGACCCGGCTCTCCAGCTCCAGCCAGTGGTGAAACAGCGGCACGAACCAGCTCTGGCGCTGCACCTCGGCCAGCAGGGCGCGGGGGCCGGGCTCTTCACCATGGGCGCGCCACTGCGTCAATCCCTGCCACAGGGCCTGCTGGCCGCCCCACACCCGGCGCAGCAAGGGGGTGCCCTGAAGCCAGGCGTAAGGGGCGAAGGCGTGCTCATGCTCCAGGTTGAGGGTGCCGAACCAGAGATCCACATCTTCATCCTCCCCGCTCACCCAGCGGCCGTAGTCCAGGGTACGTACCTCGAGCTGGATCCCCTGCTCTGCCAGCAGGCTGCTCATGGCGCTGGCGCACTCGTTGAATTCCAGGTGCTGGTTGAAGCAGGCCAGTACCAGCCGCGCTGGCAGGCTGACCGGGCCGGGCTCGGGAAGAGGCAGGCTCTCGCGCCAGTGGGGCAGGAGGCCCAATGCGCTGGTCCAGCCCCGCTGCAGTTCGGGTGCCACCCGGGCCATCAGGGCGATGGGGTTGAGCAGCCGGGTCAGCCACTGGCGCAGGGCCGGGTCCTGCAGGGGGACCGATCTGTCGTCCTGCAGCAGGAAGTAGCAGCCGGATTCCAGTTCGGACTCCCCGCGCATGGAACCAAGCTCCGGGGTGTCGCTGCCCAGCCTGACGTGGCTCTCCAGCCGTTCCGCCAGCTCCGGCAGCATCCAGATGTCGATCTCGTCGAGCAGGGCCCGCAGCCCGAAGTAGTCGTCAAATGCTTCGAGGCACAGGTGCAGGGGGTCGTTGGCGCTCACCCGATAGGGGCCGGTGCCCACCGGCTGCAGGGCGAAATTCGCCTCCCCCTTGAGCTCCCGCGGCAGGATGGCCGCCACCGGCTCGGCCAGCAGGTGCGGCAGCAGAGGATCCGGGCTGTCGAGATGAAGATCCAGGGTGCGCGGCCAGCGGCTCTCCAGCCGTGCCAGATGGGCGAACAGCGGGCGATCCCGCAAGGCCTGCAGGCTCTCCATCACATCCTCCACCACCAGTTCGCGGCCATGGTGAAAGCGCACCACGGGGCGCAGATAGAAGCGCCAGTGACAGGGGGCCAGACACTCCCAGTAGTGGGCGAGATCCCCCTCTATTTCCCCATTTTCCTCGTTTCGCCGGGTCAGACCGTTGAAGATCTGGCGGCTCAGGTGAATTTCGGAGCGGCGCAAGGGCGCGGTGGGCAACAGACCGGGCAGGGGCCGGTAGTAGGGCACCCGCAGGATCTGGCGCCCTTCCCGGGTGGCCTGGCCGAGCTGCTCGATGAGCAGCGGAGTGAGCAGATCGAGGCGATCTTCGGCCAGCCGCACCGCCTGCGCCAGCTGGCCCTGGCTCAGCAGATCCCGCAGCCGGCGCCGGGTCAGGCTCTCCTGGTTGTCGAGCAGGGTGAGGCGGGAGCGCCGCCCCCGCCCTGCCTCCGCCGTCCAGCACAGCCAGCCCTGCCCTTCCATGCGGCGCAGCAGCAGGCGGGCATTGCGGGGGGTGCAGCAGAGCAAGTCCGCCACCTCGGCGAGGCTGATTTCCCGCTCGTCGCAGCCAAGCTGCTGGGTGAGCCGTTGAAATTGCTGATAAAGGCGGGTGGTAGGCATAAAAGAGGAGATCCTTTCTATGAAAGTCATCAGTTTTTACTTCCGCATTTTAGCTCAATACTGCTGGCGAACGTGAGAACCACAGCACAGGAGCACCATCATGAGCCATGCCACCCCCCTCAAACCGAACCGGATCCAGCAAACCCTTCGTCGCTACTTCCTGAGGATCCTGCCCCGCCCTCTGACGCTGGTCGAAGATCCCATGGTGCAGCTCAACCGCCTGATGCAGTGGGATATGCACCAGATAGACGACAGGGAGTATCGCCGCCGCCTCTGAGCCCCCCTCGCCCGGATCGCACAAGGGGGGGCGCAGTTCGCCAACGGGCGCAATTGCTTTGCCGGATTGGGTGGTTTACATCGGCGCCAGGACTGCTAGATTGGACGTCTATCCATCCATAATGGTGACATCCAACAAGGAGTGTGTGATGAAAGATGCGACCCTGGCCCTGCACCACGGCTTTGCCAACGACCCCACCACCAAGGCCGTTGCCGTGCCCATCTACCAGACGGTGGCCTACGAGTTCGAGAGCGCCCAGCACGGGGCGGACTTGTTCAATCTGGCGGTGCCGGGGAACATCTACACCCGCATCATGAACCCCACCAACGATGTGCTGGAGCAGCGGATGGCCGCCCTTGAAGGGGGGATCGCCGCCCTGGTGGTCTCGGCAGGTTCCGCCGCCATCACCTACGCCATCCAGGCGCTGACCGCCGCCGGTGACAACATCGTCTCCACCCCCCAGCTCTATGGCGGCACCTACACCCTGTTCGCCCACATGCTGCCGAGCTTCGGGGTCGAGGTTCGCTTCGCCAAGGATGACAGCGCCGAGGCCATCGCCGCCCTCATCGATGACAAGACCAAGGCGGTTTACTGCGAGAGCATCGGCAACCCGGCCGGCAACATCGTCGACATCGCCGCCCTGGCCAAGGCCGCCCACGCCCGCGGCGTGCCGCTCATCGT
This sequence comes from Aeromonas sp. ASNIH5, assembly GCF_002902865.1. Lineage (NCBI taxonomy): Bacteria > Pseudomonadati > Pseudomonadota > Gammaproteobacteria > Aeromonadales > Aeromonadaceae > Aeromonas > Aeromonas sp. ASNIH5. Next base: position 2,541,588 of record NZ_CP026122.1, read on the forward strand.
CGACAACACGGTCGCCACTCCGGTCTTGTGCAAACCCATCGAACACGGCGCCGACATCGTGGTGCACAGCCTGACCAAATATGTCGGCGGCCACGGCAACTCCCTGGGGGGCGTCATCGTCGACTCGGGCAAGTTCCCCTGGGCGGATCACGCCGAGCGCTTCCCCCAGCTGACCCAACCCGAGCCTTCTTATCACGGGGTGGTCTACACCGAGGCCTTCGGCCCGGCGGCCTTCATCGGCCGGGTGCGCACCGTGCCGCTGCGCAATACCGGGGCGGCGCTGGCGCCGATGAACGCCTTCCTGCTGCTGCAAGGGCTGGAAACCCTGAGCCTGCGCATGGAGCGCCACGTGGACAACGCTCTGCGGGTGGCCCACCACCTCAAGCACCACCCCAAGGTGGCCTGGGTCAGCTACGCCGGTCTGCCGGGTAACCCCCACTACCCGCTGGCGGAGAAGTACATGGCCGGTCGCCCCTCGGCCATCCTCTCCTTCGGCCTGAAGGACGGCTACGAGGCGGGCGTGCGCTTCTACGATGCCCTCAAGATCTTCAAGCGGCTGGTCAACATCGGCGACGCCAAGTCCCTGGCCTGCCACCCCGCCTCTACCACCCATCGCCAGTTGAGCGAAGAGGAGCAGGCCAAGGCTGGAGTGAAACCTGAGATGATCCGGCTGTCAGTGGGAATCGAAGCCATCGAGGACATCCTGGCGGATCTGGATCAGGCGCTGGAGGCCTGAGTCAATCGACGAAGGAGCGGGCACCACGCCCGCTCTTTTTCATCCATAAGTGAACCTGCTGCCGGGGCGCTGCGTATCACCGCCTTCCGTCACTGCGTCGAGGTTTCCATGATAGTCCTGCACCACCTGAACAAATCCCGCTCCCAGCGCATCATCTGGCTGCTTGAAGAGCTGGGCCTGTCCTATGAGATCAAGGCCTACCAGCGCGATGCCGCCACCTTTCTGGCGCCGCCCGAGCTCAAGGCCGTCCACCCTCTCGGCAAGTCGCCGGTCATCGAGTTTGACGGCCGGGTGCTGGCGGAATCCGGTGCCATCACAGAGTACCTGATCGCCCGCCACGCCCCGGACCGGCTGGCACCGGCCACCGACAGCCCGGAGTATCCCGAATACCTGCAGTGGCTCCACTTCGCCGAGAGCTCCGGCATTCTGCCGCTGCTGCTCGACATGTTCGTGCGCAAGGATGGCAGCCCGATGCGCTTCCTGCCGGACTACGCCAAAGCCGAGTGCGCCAAGGTGCTGGGCTATCTCGATGAGGTGCTGGCAAACCGCCGTTACCTGGTGGCCGATCGCCTATCCGGCGCCGACATCCTGAACTCCTTCCTGGTGGATCTGCTGGCCCAGAACGGTCAGCTGGCCCAGTTCCCGCATCTGCAAGCCTACTGGCAGCGCCTCAATACCCATCCGGCCCGCCAGAAGGCGGCAGCCCTGGAGCGCGAGCTGGACCGCAGCGCCGAATAAACGGCGGTGCCCCGGTGACACCCTGCAAAACGCCCCGATGATCGGGGCGTTCTCTTTTCCGGCCGTCAGCCAGATATCAAAGCGCGTGGGACAGGATCCTGGCCGCACTTATTGTCCAGATCGCCCCTTGGCCAAGGGACTCAGGCCTAGAGGGCGTGAGAGAGGATCCGCGCTACCTTGTCGGGATCAATGTCCTGCTGCTCCCCGAGGGCGGTCAGGCCGAACAGCTTGAGGTTGGAACAGATCCCCGGGATGCAGCGCGCATCCAGACCATAGTCGGCGAGGCGGGTACCCACCCCCATCTGCTGGAAGAACTGCTCGGTACGGATGATCGCCTCTTCGATACGCAGCGCCTTGTCCTCGCGGCTGGAGTGCCATACTCGCTCGGCGAACTGGGCCAGCTTCTCCTGCTTCTGGGCCGATTGCTCCCGCAGCAGGGAGGGCAGCACCACCGCCAGACTCTGGGCATGATCCAGCCCGTGCAGGGCGGTGAGCTGGTGACCGATGGCGTGGGTGGACCAGTCCTGGGGCACGCCGCGACCGATGAGGCCGTTGAGGGCCAGGCTGGCCGCCCACATCAGGTTGGCACGTACCTGGTAGTTGGTGGGCTCCACCAGCGCCCGCGGACCGTTGTCCACCAGCACCTGCAACAGCCCTTCCGCCAGCCGGTCCTGCACCTCGCCCCCCACCGGGAAGGTGAGGTACTGCTCGAGGATGTGGACGAAGGCATCCACCACGCCATTGCCCACCTGGCGCGGTGGAAGGCTGTAGGTGGTGGCGGGATCCAGCACAGCAAACACCGGTTGCACCAGCGGATTGTAGAAGGAGAGCTTGGCCTCCCCCCGGCTCACCACGGCGGCGGGGTTGCTCTCCGAACCGGTGGCCGGCAGGGTCAGCACACAGCCGAGCGGCAGCGCCCCCTTGATGGAGGCCTTGTCCCGCAGGATCTCCCAGGGGTCGTCCCCCTCGAAGCAGGCCGCGGCGGCCACGAACTTGGTGCCATCCACCACGGAACCGCCACCCACCGCCAGCAGGAAGTCGATGCGCTCGCGCTTGACCAGGGCCACCGCCTCCATCAGCTGATCGTACTGGGGGTTGGCGCCGATGCCGGGAAACTCCAGCCACTCCCGGCCCGCCAGCGCCTGGGTCAACTGCTCATAGACCCCGTTCTGCTTGATGCTGCCACCCCCGTAGAGCACCAGCAGACGGCTGCCGGCCGGGATCAGCTCGGGCAGAGTGGCTATCTGGCCTTCACCAAAGCAGATGCGGGTGGGATTGGCATATTGGAAGTTGTACACGGCAGAGCCCTCGGTTGATTGCATGCCGGGGAATTGTGCGCCTGCCGTGCCATCAGGTCAAAACGGGAGCCTGTCGTCAAAAATACGATGCCAGCCTGCCGATGCCGGGCGCTCCTGCCCGACTTTGCTATGGTGATAGCGGGCAGACGAGTTCGTCGCCCCCTCAAGCCCCTCCCGGGGTCCCTTTCCCACTCACAGGGTCTCTATCATGAAACTGAAGCACGCCTGGATTGCGGGTGCCCTCACCCTCTGTGCCCCTCCCCTGCTCTATGCCGCCGAGGTCACCACCCATGTGGCCGTGGCCCCCGGACAAGCCAGCCTGGCCGAAGAACTGACCGCCAGGGCAACCGTCACCGCCATCGACCTGGCCACCCGCAAGGTCAGCCTGAAAAATGCCGAAGGGCAGACCCTGAATCTGATCGCCGGGGAGGAGGTGACCAACCTTCCCCAGCTCAAGGTGGGAGATGTCGTGGCCTTGAGATATCTGCAACTGCTGGACCTGACCCTGCTCAAGGGCACCGCCGGGGTGAGAAAACGGGTGGTGGAAGTGGAAGGGGGCAAGGCGGCCGCCGGGGAGAAACCCGCAGCCGGCGCCGGCATGCAGGTAACCATCTATGCCGATGTCATCGACGTGGACAAGGCGCACCAGACCATCCGGGTCAAGGGGGTCGACCATACCCTGACCCTCAAGGTGCAGGATCCGGCCCAGTTCGCCCTCATCGCCAAGGGGGACCAGATCAAGGCCGTGCAGACCACCGCCATCGCCATCGGGATCGCCCCCCAGAGTCCCTGAGCTCTGACCACGGCAGGCCGTGCCTCCCACGGCCTGCCGGCCCCGTGGCAAGGGGGCAACCCCTTGCCTTTAACGCCCAAAGATTGCCGTTTGAATCACATCATGCCTGGGAGGCGGATTTGCCGGTGAGGCGATCCATGGCCTCCTTGAGCATGGCATCGCGCTGCGCGGCCAGGTCCTTGCTCTGCGTTTCGCGCTCCTCGGCAGAGAGCGTCTTGTCATCCGCTATCCCCTTGAGCTGACGCTCGAGATCGTCAAATTTTTTGCGATCAAAGCCCAGGGCCTTGTCCACCATCTGCTGCACCCGCACATCCTTGACGCCACCGGTCAGGACTGTGTTCTTGCCGTTCCTGGCCAGATGCTCGTAGGTCAGAGCCTGCTGCGCCTTGCCGGTCAGCACCTGGCTGGAGAGGCTGACCTGCTGAGACCAGCCGCTCTGCTTGTCGTCGCTGTCGCTGAGGGTCGCCAGGGCACGGTTCTGGGACGCGCTCTGGGCGAGTTGATGACCATAGGGTTTGATATCCATGAAGGCTCCACGCTCACTGCCGGCCTCGCCGGCTCCGGGGATGGTTTCCCCACCATGGGCCGGAGACAGCAAAATGCAGGCCAACTTGAGTACCCCCCTCTTTCGACGGTTCAGCACGGGGTCGCAGCACGCCTCCTTCTGCACTCCATGACGAGTGCGACCAGACCCATCAAAAAAAGGCGCCCGAAGGCGCCTCTTGTGGACAGGAGTCGGCTCGTCATGACATCAGCGACGGCTGATGTGGAGCGGACCGAAGGTCTGGGCCACCGGCATGATCTCGATGCTGTTGATGTTGACGTGGGCAGGCTGCTCGCTGATCCAGAGTACGGTATTGGCGATGTCTTCCGGCAGGATGGCCTGCACCCCCTGATAGACGGTGGCCGCCTTGGCGTCGTCGCCGTGGAAGCGCACGTTGGAGAACTCGGTGCCGCCACACAGGCCGGGCTCCACGTTGGTGACACGCACCGCCGTGCCCGCCAGATCCGCACGCAGGTTGAGGCTGAACTGCTTCACGAACGCCTTGGTCGCGCCGTAGACGTTGCCGCCCGGATAGGGATAGGTCCCTGCGATTGAGCCGATATTGATGACGTGGCCGCGGTTGCGCGCCACCATGCCCGGCAGCAGCAACCGGGTGATCAGGGTCAGGCCGCTGATGTTGGTGGCGATCATCTGCTCCCAGTCTTCCAGATCCGCCTTGTGGGCAGGCTCCAGCCCCAGTGCCAGGCCGGCGTTGTTGACCAGCAGGTCCACCTGTTGCCATTCGGTCGGCAGCCCCTCGATGGCGGCGCGGGTGGCAGCCTTGTCCTGGACGTCGAACACCAGGGGCAGGAACTGCTCGCCCAGCTCCTCGGACAGGGCGGCCAGCCGTTCGGCGCGACGCCCAGTGCCGATCACCCGGTGGCCTGCGCTCACCAGCAGGCGGCTGATGGCCTCACCAAAGCCGGACGAGGCGCCCGTTACCATTGCAATCATGTGAACCTCCATTGTTATTTGTCTTCTTGAAAAATCAGCACGTTATATGTCGCGTTTGCCCAGCTTTCGCCATGCGAACACCGCCAGATGCAGCAGGAAGAGACCCGAGCCCCCCAGCGCAAACAGCAGGCCGGTCAGGGCGTTGACCGAGGTATCGGCGCCGCACCACCACCAGACCAGCCAGCCGACGACCCCGATGAGAAAGGTCTGGGCGGCGCAGACCGGGCAGCGCCCGAGCTTGGCCCTGATGGCCGTGGCCAGGCAATCCTCGCAACTCATGATGGCGCCTGCCGCTCATCCCCCAGCGCCAGCACCAGGCGGTGGGCATGCTGGCCGGGCCCGTAATAATCGGGCAGCCGTACCCCGGGGCGAAACCCCAGCCCCTGATAGAGGGCCCTGGCTTCTGGGTTGGCGTCGGCGACCTCGAGGCGAATCGCCCCCCAGCCGGCCTCGCGCCCTTCCCGGATCACCTGCTCCAGCAGGCGGCGTGCCCACCCCTGACGGCGGACGGTCCAGTGGATGGCGAGGGTCTGGATGATGAGACGATCCCAACCTTTGTGTTCCAGCACGCTCACATAGCCCATCACCTGCGCCTTCTCGTCTTGCAGCAGCAGGGTGCGCCCCTTGGCCTGATTGAGCAGATAGTGCCAGCGGCTGCGGCCGAAGGCGACCTCGGGGGGAAAACAGTAGCGTTCCAGCTTCACGATGGCGCCCAAATCATCGGCTCGGGCGGCGCGCACGGTCAACACGGGGAGTCCTTGTTCGGTTATTTATCCTCAGCACCAGAAATGCGACTTGTATCACAAGTTACCAAGGCAGAATATTAGGCACTGTAACCTCTTGTTTCCCCTCGCGCCATTGTCGTGCTTGTCGGTGCATCGAAGCCCACTGGGGATCCTGCCGTTTCTGGCAGTCCTTTCTGTGGAGCCTGAAAATATGAGTACCTATGTCATCGTCGAGGAGCCGGGCGACTGGCCCTGCCATGCCGACTATCTGCTGACCGCCCGCACCTACCTGCAACACGGTCTGCCCACCACAGGGGGGCGTCCGCGCATCATCAACCTCTGCCGCAGCCTGGAACACCTGGGGGCCGGTTATTACTGCTCCCTGCTGGCCCAGGCCCGCGGCCACCACTGCCTGCCCGGATTGCAGGCCATCAGCCGGCTGCAACCCCAGCAGCCTCCCGCCAAGCTGTGGCGCAAATTGCAGGGCTGGCTGGCCCAGCAGAGCGAGGACAGGATCCGGGTGCGCGCCATCTTCGGCCAGTGCGAACAGAGCGAGCTGGCGGGACTCGCCCGCTATTACTACGGCCTGAGCCAGTTGCCGCTGCAGGAGCTGACCCTCAAGCGCGGTCGCCACGGCTGGTCGGTGCGCCAGCAGGAGAGCCTGTCACCGCTGGCGCTGAGCCCGAGCGAGAAGGCGCTGATGGTGCAGCACGCCCAGGCGCTGGTGGGCACGGGGGACGAGGAGCAGACGGCACCACGCTACCAGCTCGCCATCCTGGTCGACCCCAACGACGGCCGCGCCAGCAGCGATGCCCTGGCGCTGGAGCGTTTCATCAAGGCGGCCGCTGCCCAGGGGATCCAGGCCGAGATCCTGCCTCCCTCGGCCATCGAGCGGTTGCCGGAGTTCGACACCCTCTGGCTGCGCGCCGAGACCGCGGTCGGCCACTACACCTTCGAATTTGCCCGCCGTGCCGAGCAGCTCAAGATGCCGGTCATCGACAGCTCCCGTGCCATCCTCGCCTGCAGCAACAAGCTCTATCTCTACGAGCTGATGGTGCGCAGCGGCGTGCCCATGCCCCCCACCACCGTCGTGACCCGCCGCGGCCGCCAGCATGTGGACGAACTGGTGCAGCGCCTCGGTCTGCCGCTGATGGTGAAGATCCCCGACGGCGCCCAGGGGCGCGACCTCGCCATGGCCAGCGATGACATCCAGCTCGCCCGCCTGTTGGACGAGGGGCTGGCCCGCTCCGCCCTGCTGCTGGTCCAGAGCCGGATCCCTGCCGAGTTCGACTGGCGCATCGGCTTTCTCGACGGCTCGCCGCTGTTCGCCTGCCGCCGCTACCGACCCGAACCCGGCAACCGCATCCGTCGCCGCAAACACCCCCTCGACATGAGCCGCATCGAGGCGCTGCCCCTCAGCGACGTGCCGGAGCGGGTGCTGCAAACCGCCCGCCGCGCCGTGCACCAGCTCGGCAACGGCCTGTTCGGGGTGGATCTGCGCCAGCAGGGTCAGGGCTGCGTGTTGCTGGAAATCATCGACAACCCCTGGATACGTGGCGATATTGAAGACAGGGAGGCAAAGGACCTCTACGAGCGCCTCGCCCGGGCCTTCCGCCAGCGGCTGGAGAACCGGGGGCAGAGCGCGACAGGATAACAAGCATCGCGAGCAGAGGTGGATATGATGACAATGCAGTGGTGGGACATCGCGCCCCTTGGCTGGGAGAACATCCTGGTCTGTCTGGTGTGTGGCACCCTGGTGGGGCTGGAGCGGCAGCTTCGCGGCAAACCGGTGGGGATCCGCACCTCTTCCCTCATCGTGCTCGGCACCTACTGTTTTCTCGCCATCGGCGCCGCCGTCAGTCCTCAGGGCGCCGATCAGGCGCGGGTGCTGGGTCAGCTCATCACCGGGGTCGGCTTTCTCGGGGCCGGGGTCATGATGACCCGGGATGGTCAGGTGCTGGGGGTGACCTCCGCCGCCGCCATCTGGATGCTGGCCGCCCTCGGCGCCCTCATCGGCATGGACATGCTGCATCAGGCGCTGCTGCTCACCGTCGTCACCCTCTCCATCCTGGTGGGGGTGGACTATCTGGAAGCCAGCTTCAAGAGCCTGCGCCGCGGGGTGCACAACCGGCTGGAACACTGGCGCCACGGGGCCGAGCCCTCGGTCTCTTCCCGCCGGGACGACCTTGGCAGCGGCATCGAGAAGTAAGCCGCCACCATGAAAAAGGGCTCCATCATGGAGCCCTTTCTGTTGTCTGCCTCCCTCAGCGCACCAGCAGGAAGCGGCCAGTGAGGGGTGGCAAGTCCACCGTCACGCTGCTGCCACCGATGGCCAGGCTCTCGCCGCTCTGCAGATCCACCAGGGCGCTGCCGCTGCGCAGCTTGCCGACCGGCACAGCGTAGCTCTGGGGCGTAGTGGAGACGTTGAGCAGGTAGACTACTTGCTCGCCCGCCGTCTGCTTGATGTCGCCATAGACGCTCCCCTCGGCCACCAGCTTGACCCGCTCCCCCTGATAGAGGGCCGGGTGGGCGGCGCGCAGGGCCAGCAGGTCGCTCAGCCACTGCTTGAGCTCGGCCTGCTCGCTGCTCGGCACGAAGCCGGTGACACCGGGGACCTTGCCATCGCTGCGGGCCACGTGATCATCGCAGAGCCCCTGGGCCGCACAGTCGCCCCCCACCTGACTGGCAAAACCAGGCACCTCGTCGCCAAACTCCTCGCCATAGTAGAAGGTAATGGGACCGGAGCGGGCGGCCATGAAGCTGAAGGCCGCCTTGTGGCGTTGCCAGTAGTCCGCCCCATTGAAGTTGCCCCGCTCCAGCAGATCGCCGAAGCGCACCAGATCGTGGTTGCCCAGCATCAGGTTGGGCATGGCGTGGTCCGGGTAGTTCTCCACCTTGTTCCAACTGGCGTCGAGCACGCTGGCCCCCTGCCCGCCCTTGCCGGACTCTTCCACCGCCAGCGCCTGTACCAGGCCGTAGCGCAGGGGGAAGTCGAACGCCGAAGAGAGCGCCGGGTTGTCGCTCGGGCCATAGGCCTGGGCGCGGATCTCGTCGGCGCCCTTCCACACTTCCCCCACCATGTAGCCGAGGGTGCCCCACTGCTGGCCGGCGGCCTTGCGCGCCGCGCTGGCCTGGGCCACCTCGCTGCGAATGGCGCGCCAGTCATCCAGCCCCAACTGATAAGCCTGATCGAGGCGCCAGCCGTCGATGCCGTACTGCTCGACCCAGTAACGGGCCACCTCCTTGAAGTAGGCCAGACTCTCGGGCTGGCCGTAATCCACCAGCTGACCCGGGTAGCCTGCGCCGCCGCTCTTGAGGGCAGGCAGCCGCCCCTCTGGTGATGGCTTGCTCACCCCCACCTTGTTGACGTGGCCGAACACCCCGTCGAGGAAGACATAGAGCCCGCGCTGGTGCGCCCCGTCCACCAGTTTTTTAAGCTGGGCGTTGCTGCCGAAGTTGGGATCCACGTTGAAGAAGTCGCAGGCGAAGTAACCGGTGGCATCCAGCCGGTCGTCCCCGGCCTGGCCGGCGCAGGAGTCAAACACCGGCGTGAGCCAGATGGCGTTGACGTTGAGGCTCTTGATGTGGTCGAGGCTGTCGATGATCCCCTGCAGATCGCCGTTGTGCCGGGAGGGGCCGTAGCCGACGCCGTAGTTGGCGCTGCCGTCGCCGTCGACGAAGGACTCCACCATCACCTGGTAGGTGCGCAGGTTGCAGGCTGGCTGATCATTGCCGTAGCAGGCGCGGCTGGCCGACGCGGGGGGCGGATTGACCACCGGGGGCTGGGGGTCACTGCTGCCACCGCCTCCCCCGCTGCCGCAAGCCGTCAGTAACAGGGCGGCCCCGATGAGGCCGCCACGACGCAACGTTCCTTGTTTCATTGTTATGTTCCCGCTGTGGTGGATGGGCGCCCAAAGCGCCGCACTGGGGTCATGATAACGACCTGACCGACGCGGGTCTGTGACTGAAAACGTTACCTGACTCAACGAGTTAGCATGTCAGAAGCGATGCATGTTGCGATCGGGGAAGGCGGCGCGCTCGTCGATGGGCAGGATCAGGTGGTAGACCTCGTGGGCCGCCAGGGTGAAGCCCGAGGGCCACGCCAGTTGATGGCGATCATCGATGAAGACACGGGCGAAGCGACGCTCGGTCTCCATGGCCGCAAACAGCGGCTGGCCGCGCCAGGGGGTGAGATCCAGCACGCCTGTGGTGCCGTCGGAGAGCACCACGAACAGAGACCAGCCCTGCATATATTCCACATCGATGAAGACCGGCATCCCTTCGGCTCCGATTGAGAAATCCGGCGCCATTATAGGCACGACCATTGTCTCGATGTGCCAGCAGGATCACAGTTTCCCCAGCGTTTTATGCTCTCTTCGAACCCTGCATCCCGTCACAAAAAAATCATAAAACGTGCCAGCTTCTCCATTTATACCTCACCCCCATGCAACCTTTGCCAGGCGCCACTGTCATACTCCTGCACCATAACAACAATGCGTCCGGGGACTGGGCGCAAACAGGTTTGCAGGAACAATATGACCACCATCAGACAATGGCTGGGACCGGTTTGGCCCATCGCCGTCTTTTCATTGATCGCGCTCATCTCCCTGACCGTCAGCCGCCTTGGCCTGGGGCTCTGGCAACTGGAACGGGTGGATGCCGTCTCTGGCTGGCAGGAGATGCTGCTGCAAGGCATTCGCGTCGACGTCGCCACCCTCTGCTGGGTCTGGGGCGTACCCGCCGTCTTGACCCAGTTGCTGGCCGGACCCCACGCGCCGGGGCGGCTCTGGATGCAGCTTATCCGGATCTGGCTCACCCTGGGGCTCTGGCTGATGCTCTTTCTCGAGATCTCCACTCCCGCCTTCGTCACCGAATACGGGGTGCGCCCCAACCGCCTCTATGTGGAGTACCTCATCTATCCGAAGGAGGTGCTCTCCATGCTGTGGGCTGGCCGCAAGGGCGAGCTGCTGCTGGCCGTGATCTTCAGCGGCGCCGTGCTGGGCGGTGGCTGGTGGCTGAGCGGCCGCCTGGTGCGTGACCTAAGCTTCCCCCGCTGGTACTGGCGCCCCGCCTTCGCCCTGCTGATCCTCGCCGTCGGCTTCCTCGGCGCCCGCTCCAGTCTCGGCCATCGCGCCCTGAATCCGGCCATGGTGGCCTTTGCCGACGATCCCCTGGTCAACGCCCTCACCGTCAACTCCGCCTACTCCCTCTTCTTTGCCATCAAGCAGATGGGGGCCGAGGAGGACGCCAGCCAGTTTTACGGCAAGATGGCTGACCATCAGGTACTCGACATAGTCCGCGAGGAGAGCGGTCGCCCTCTCGGCGATTTCACCTCTGCCGATCTGCCGAGCCAGACCTTCAACACGGCCAGCTACCAGGGCAAGCCCAAAAACCTGGTGATCCTGCTGCAAGAGAGCCTGGGGGCCCAGTTCGTCGGCTCCCTCGGCGGCCTGCCGCTCACCCCGAACATCGATGCCTTGTCGAAAGAGGGTTGGGCGTTCGAGCAGCTCTACGCCACCGGTACCCGTTCGGTACGCGGCATCGAGGCGGTGCTCACCGGCTTCACACCGACCCCGGCCCAGGCCGTGGTCAAGCTCGGCAAGAGCCAGACCAACTTCTTCACCATCGCCGACCTGCTCAAGCAGCGAGGCTATGACACCAGCTTCATCTATGGCGGCGAGAGCCACTTCGACAACATGCGCAGCTTCTTCCTCGGCAACGGCTTCACCACCATCGTCGAGCAGAAGGACTTCAAGAACCCGGTGTTCGAGGGATCCTGGGGCGCCTCGGATGAAGATCTGATGGCCAAGGCCAACGAGACCTTCGCGGCGCTGCACAAGGAGGGCAAACCCTTCTTCAGCCTGGTGTTCAGCTCCAGCAACCACGATCCCTTCGAGTTCCCCGACAACCGCATCGCCCTGTACGAGCAGCCCAAGCAGACCCGCAACAACGCCGCCAAGTACGCGGACTACGCCGTCGGCGAGTTCTTCAAGAAGGCCAGGGCATCGGACTACTGGCAGGACACCCTGTTCCTGGTCATCGCCGATCACGACAGCCGGGTCGGGGGAGCCAGCCTGGTGCCCATCCCCCGCTTCCACATCCCGGGGGTCATCCTGGGGGACGGCATTGCACCGAGAAAGGATCCCCGCATCGTCAGCCAGATCGACATGGCCCCGACCCTGCTCTCCCTCATGGGCATCAGTGCCGACTACCCCATGCTGGGCAAGGATCTCACCCGCATGCCCGCCGACTGGCCGGGGCGCGCCATCATGCAATACGACAAGAACTTCGCCCTGATGCGCGGCAAGGATGTGGTGATCCTGCAGCCCGAGCGGGCGCCGGAAGGCTTCATCTACGAGGATGCGACCGAGACGCTCACCCCGGCGCCGCAACCGGGCGCCATGAAGGATGCCGCCCTGGGGCTGGTCCTGTGGGGCAGCCTGGCCTATCAGCAGGGGCTCTACCGGACGGCGCAGGACAGCCGGCTGGCTCTCAACTGAGGAACCGCCCACAAAAAAACCGCCCTCGGGCGGTTTTTTCTTGCGGCTAGCCCCGTCAGGGGTGGGGGAAGCAGGGAAGCGAGCGGCTGAACCTGTGCTCGAACACCAGGGAGGTCTCGAGGTGCACCACCTCTTCCCGGGAGGTGAAGTGATCGAAGACGAAATTGCGCAGGTGTTCGGTATCGGAGACGCACAGGTGCACCAGGAAATCATCCTTGCCGCCCATGTGGAACAGGCTGATCACCTCGGGCAGGGCCAGGATGGCGTCGCGAAACGCATCGATGATCTGGCGGCTGTGACGGGCCAGTTGCAGGGAGACCATGGCCTGGATGTGACCGCCCAGGGCCTGGTAATCCACCTCGCAGTGCGCCCCCTTGAGCACGCCATCCTGCTGCAGCTTGCGCACCCGCTCCAGACAGGTGGACGGCGCCACCCCGACCAGGGCCGCCAAATCCTTGTTGGTCATGCCCGCATCGCGAAACAGATGGGCCAGGATGTCCAAGTCCAGTTGATCCAGGTTTCTCATCTTTACTCCTTGCATCGCTCGATTTTTTTAGACTCTGCCCGTAAACCGGGCCGAACACAACGCAGATTGACATCGCCTCCGGCCCCTCTATGCTGTGCCGCACCCGCGGGATGCCGATCCCGTTGACCCCGACCACCACGAGGAACCCCATGCTCAGTGCCCATCCCTTCTGGAGCCTGGACGTTCCACGGCTCGACGGCCAGCTCCTGCTCACCCCCTGCCCCGGCAGCCAGCAGGTCCCCATGGCCGACGCCCTTGCCCAGTTGCAGTTGGCCGGTGCCGGCGGGGTGCTGACCCTGATGACGGTGGAGGAGCTGGCCCTGTGCGGGCCCCTCTCTCTCGGGCAGCTGGTGCAGGCCAGAGGCATGAGCTGGTTCCATCTGCCCATTGCGGATGACGAGGCACCGGATGCCGCCTTCGAACAGGCCTGGCCCGGGGTGCAACCCCGACTGCTCGCCCTGCTACGCGAGGGACGGCACCTTGCCATTCACTGCCACGGAGGAAGCGGGCGTACCGGGCTGGCGGCCGCCCTGCTGCTGATGACCCAGGGGCTGCCCCAGCAGGAGGCCATGACCCTCATCCGGGCCAGACGGCCACGCGCCTTCACCCTGGCCTGCCACCGTCACTGGCTCGATACCCGTGGGCGGCGGCTGGCCGGAGCGGACTGATGGGCTCTATCCCTTGGGCTGCTGGTAGGTAAACACCTTGCCGATGTCTTCCACCTTGTAGCTGGTCAACTGGTAGACGTAATAGTTGAGCCAGTTGGAAAACAGCAGGTGACCGTGGCTGCGCCAGGTGGCGCGCGGGGTCTGGCTTGGGTCGTTGTTCGGGTAATAGTTGACCGGAATGACGGGGGTGAGCCCGGCCGCCAGATCCCGCCGGTATTCCCCATCCAGGGTCAGGGCGTCATATTCCGGATGGCCGGTGACGAACACCTGGCGACAATCCTTGGTGGCGGCCAGATAGACGCCCGCCTCTTCCGACTCGGCGAAGATCTGCAGATCGGTGTGGGCGCGGATGAGATCCCCGTCGAAGGCCGCATAACGGGAGTGGGGCGCCACGAATTCGTCATCGAAGCCGCGCAGCAGCGCCTCGTGCTCGTCGAGGCGGTGGTGGCGATAGACCCCGGAGAGCTTCTCGCCGTGGGTCTGCTTCTCCATGCCGTACAAGGCTTTCAGCGCCGCCTGCACCGCCCAGCAGAGGAAGAGGGTGGAGGTGACATGCTGATGGGACCACTCGATGATCTCGACGATGCGGGGCCAATAGACCACCTCCTCGAACTCCACCAGCCCGAGCGGCGCCCCCGTGATGATCATGCCGTCGTAGTTGTTGCCTCTCACCTGCTCGAAGTCGTGATAGAAGTTCTCCAGGTGCGCCTGGGGCGTGTTTTTCGACTCCCGATCGTCGATGCGCAACAGATCCACGTCCACCTGCAAGGGCGAGTTGGAGAGCATCCGCATCAGCTGGATCTCGGTTTCTATCTTCTTGGGCATCAGATTGAGGATGAGCACCCGCAGCGGGCGGATGTTCTGGGTGACGGCCCGGGATTCCGTCATCACGAAGATGTTCTCCTGCCCAAGCACTTCGGCGGCGGGCAACTGGTCCGGGATCTTGATCGGCATGCTGACTCCCTGTACTGCATCGGTAAATATGTCTGGACATCTAGAAGCCTATAATAAAGCGCTCCCGCTGTCATCAGATACCTTTTGTATTCACCCCGCCCTTTGACTAGCATACGGCTCAGTGTGTCCCTCGTGCCCAACCCCATGACAGGAATCAAGATCTCCGTAGAACGGCTGCAAGTCGGCAATTATGTCTCCCTGCCTTTGGGATGGCGTGAGCACCCGTTTCTGTTCTCCAGCTTCAAGCTCAAGAGCGAGGAGGAGATCGAGCTCATTCGTCGCCTTGGCCTCAAGCTGGTGACCATCATTCCCGACAAGAGCGACACGCCGCCCAAGCCCCTCGGCCAGACCCAGCCCCAGGCGGATGAGGTTGAAGGAGAGGGTCTCGTCGCCCGCCAGGAGGAGATGCAGCAGGAGAAACTGCGGCGCATCGAGCAGTTGCAGCGCTATCGCCGCGACCTGCAGCAGTGCGAGAAACAGTTCCGCCAATCCCTGGCCCAGGTGCGCAACCTGATGGGCAAGATCCAGTCCCGCCCCCTCAACGCCATCAGCGAGGCCCAGGAGCTGATCAACGCCATGACGGAGCAGCTCCTCTCGGTGGACGAGATGGTGCTGCACCTGGTCTCCGACAGCGATGATGGCAACAGCCTGCAGTTTCACTCCCTCAACGTCAGCGTGCTCAGCATGCTGCTCGCCCGGGAGTGCAAGTTGCCGGCCGAGGCGATCCGTCAGGTCGGCATGGGGGCCCTGTTCCACGACATCGGCAAGCTGAGGATCCCGAGCCAGATCCTGCGCAAGACGGAGCCGCTGACCAAGCCGGAGCAGAACCTGATGGCCCAGCATCCCCGCTACGGCCTGGAACTGCTGGGGCTGGTCAGCGATTTTCCGGAAGCAGCCAAGCAGATAGTGCAGAACCACCACGAGTACCTGGACGGCACCGGCCCCCAGGGGCTCAAGGGCGATCAGCTCGATCCCCTCACCCAGATCGTCTCCCTCATCAACGAGTACGACAACCTCTGCCACCTGGAGGCCAAGGTGCCCTACGCGGCCCTCGGCAGCCTCTACAAGCAGCGCAAGTCCCAGTTCAACGCCGATCACCTCGGCATGCTGATCCGGCTGATGGGGGTCTATCCCCCGGGTAGCGTGGTGCAGCTCTCCAACGGCCAGGTGGGGCTGGTGATGTCGGTCAACGCCTCCCGCCTGCTCTACCCCGCAGTGCTGGTATACGACCCCCGCATTCCGCGCCAGGAGGCGGCCATCATCGACCTCGACGCGGCCGGGCTGACCATCGCCAAGGTGATCCAGCCCAAACGCCTGCCCCCGGCGGTGTTCGAATACCTCAACCCCCGCACCCGGATCAGCTACTACTTCGAACACGGCAAGCCCTGAGAGGGCTGGCCCCACCCAAGGAGTCCCCATGCGCATCGAGATCATCAGCACAGGCGACGAGATAGTGACCGGCCTGGTGGTGGACACCAATGCCGCCTGGCTCAGCGCCCTCTTGCTGGAGCAGGGCTGGCAGGTGCGCCGCCGCGCCACCGTGGGGGACAACCTCGCGGATCTGACAGCCGTGCTGCAGGAGAGCGCCAACCGCGCCGAGGTGGTACTGGTGTGTGGAGGCCTCGGCCCCACGGCGGACGACCTCACCGCCCAGGCCGCGGCCGAGGCGTTTGACCAGCCCCTGACCCTGTTCCCGGACTGGCTCGCCACCATGGCCGAACGCTATGCCAGCCGGGGCCGCACCATGGCCCGGAGCAACACCAAGCAGGCCTGGCTGCCCCGGGACTGCGAGATCCTCGACAACCCGGTGGGCACCGCCTGCGGCTTTGTGGTCTGCCACCCGGCCAGCCACGGCCAGAGCCGGCTCTTCTTCACCCCGGGCGTGCCGTTCGAGTTCAAGCAGATGGTGCGCGAACAGATCATGCCCCGCCTCAAGGCGCTGGCCGGGGAAGAGACCGACACCGAGCTGCGCCGTTTCTACACCTTCGGCGTCTCGGAGTCCGCCCTCAGCGACATGCTGGATGCGGCCCCCTGGCCTGCCGGCATCGAGCTGGGCTACCGCTCCTCCATGCCCCTCATCGAGCTCAAGCTCATCGGCCACGGTGCCAGCACCGCCGACATCGACGCCGCCGAGGCGAGGCTGCTTGCGGCCATCGCCCCCTGGCTGGTGGGGCGTGGCAACGAGGCGCCTGCCAGCCAGATCCTGGCCCTGCTGGGGGAGCGGTCGCTGCACCTGCAGGAAGGGGAGAGCCGGGGCGCCCTGCTGACCATGTGTCACGGGTACCCGGCCCTGACCGCCGGCTTCAGCCACACCCTGAGCGACGATCTGACTCAACTGGCGGTGCCCGCCGCCCCCCTGAGCCTCACCATAGGCCGTGCCGGTCCGGACGGCGTGCCGCTGCTGCTCTGCGCCGACGGGCAACTGCACGGCCAGACGCTCAGGGTCAGCCACCCGGATCCCGCGAGCGGTCGCCGGATCCTCGCTTTCGCCGCCCTCGACATGCTGCGCCGCCACCTGCTGGGGCTGCCGGTGCTCGCCGACTACCTCACCCTGACCCGAACGGCCAGGTGCCAGGAGAGCGCCCGGGGCTAGAAGTGAGCCAAGCCTGCACCGCCATGGACCCAGTACCCGGCGAGCGCCAGGGTCAGCAGGCAGAAGGCCCTCTCGTAACCCCCGCCGCTCTTGAGGGGCAGGCCGGGCAGGCGAAAGCGCCGACGCCAGGGCCAGAGCAGGGGAATGCCCATGGGGGTAAGCCAGTCCCCCAGCAGATGGCTGAGATAGCCCACGATGAGGGCATCCTTCACCGCCCCCGACAGCAACCAGGGGGCTTCCACCTGGGCCAGCCCCCAGACCCCCATCCCCACCGCCAGCAGGCTGTGGGTGAAACCGCGATGGCCGAACAGCCGGGAGAGCGGCCCCGAGATCCAGGGCAGCTGCCGCCCGAGCAGGGAACGGGGGTGATCGAGATCCGGCAGCAGGGCGCTCGCCAGGGCCATGGGGACGATGTGCCACAGGCTGGCATCGGCCAGGGCCGGAGTCAGCCCGACCTTGTGGGCAAGCAGGACGCAGGTGACGGAAAACAGCAGGTGGCCTTGGGCGGTCATGGGGCTCGTTCGGTTGGACAGAAAAAGGGGCTGATCGGTGGCGACCAGGGTCCTCGCCCTGGGGCGGCGGCAGATTAAAATCCTTCTCTCCCTGCCTGGCAAGGTGATTTGCATCGCCACCCTGAACGTGATGGACACTCTGGATAGCGAAAGCATAAAACATCAGCATATTGCGCTAAAAAACTGCAATGGAGCCCATGGCATGGCCGGCTCTGCCCCCTCTCCCGTCAGCCGATATTTCCTCAACCCGGCTCACCCATTTGCATTCAGATCGTTGACCCGGAAGGAAAAATACCCGAATACTGCGCGTTGGATCCGCCCCGGCGGCATGGGATGCCGGCAAGGAGAGGCCCCGGCATGGGGCAAACCGGACAGGGACAACGAAGGAGGGCCCGGTGTTAAGCAAAGCGTGGTTTCAGCTGTCGGCCGACATGAGCTATGTCTGCCTGCGCATCACCCCGGGCCTCACCGAGCCCATCCAGGAAAGCGACGTCCTGGCCCTGCTGCGACTCTCCAACTGTCGGCGCTACGAACCCCTCGGCGAGGGGATCCGCGAAGCCGTCACCCTGCTCAACGCCCTCATCGCAGAGCCGGATGCCCCCGCGCATCCACCAGTCCCCATTGCCCGGCGCCAGGATGCCAGGCTGCTCATCCAGGTGGACAAGGACCAGATGAGCGCCAGGGCGCAGATCACCGCGGACTGGGGCGGCCAGCCCCTGACCCTGGCCCGGTTGCAGGAGGCCCTGGCGGCCAGCACGGTCAAGCAGGGGGTGAGCGAGCGACTGCTTGCCGCCGCCATCCAGGCAGCGGGTGAGGCGGCACCCGGTGCCCAGCTCAATCCCGTCATCGCCCTCGGCAAGGCCGCCAGGCACGGCCTGGATACCCGCCTGGAGCGGCTGGTGGAGACCGCAGCCGAGCGGATCCTCAAACCCCAGGAGCGGGATCACGGCAAGGTGGACATGCGCGACCTCGGCACCCTGCTCACCGTCAAGGCGGGGGCGTTGCTGATGCGCAGGCACCCCGCCACCCAGGGCATCGACGGCTTCACCGTGACGGGCCAGACCCTGACCGCCCGCCACGGCAAGGAGAGCGCCATGACGCCGGGTGACGGCACCTGCCTCTCCCCCGAGGATCCGGACCTGCTGCTGGCGACCCGCCCGGGGCTCCCCTGTCAGGAGCGTGCCGGGATGCGGGTCGACGAGGTGCTCAACGTCAAGCAGGTCGACATCCGCCACGGCCACGTCGAGTTCGAGGGATCGCTGCTGGTCACCGGGGACGTCATGCCCGGCATGCGCGTCAAGACCAGCGGGGACGTGGTGATCGGCGGCTTCGTCGAGGGCGGCTACATCGAATCCGGCGGCACCATCACGGTGCGCAACGGCATCATAGGGCGCAAGCTGGCGGACGACGAATACCTCTGCCACCTCAACGCCGGGGGGGAGATCCACGCCAGCTATGCCCAGTACGCCAGGCTGGAGGCCGATGGCGACATCCATATCCTGAGCCAGCTCAGTCACTGCTATTGCCGCAGCGGCCAGGATCTCAAGGTGGGGGACAGCGCCATGCGCAAGGGGCACCTCATCGGCGGCATCAACATCGCCAACCGGCTCATCATGGCCCCGGTGCTCGGAGCCTCGGCGGCCAACCGGACCCGGTTGCAGATCCTCGGTGGCTATTTCAGCCAGAAGGAGCAGGAGCTGGCGCTGCGCCAGCGCAAACAGACCTGCGCCGAGCAGATAGACAAGCTGCAGGATCTCATCCTGCGGCTGCTGCAACTGCCCCGTGACAAGCGCAATCCCGAGACCCTGCAGAAGATCAAGGCGCTGCGCACCCGCCAGTTCGACGAGAGCAAGAGCCTGGACGAGCAGCTCGCCGAGGCGCAGCGGGAGCTGCAGGCGCTCATGGCCAACATGGACATCATCGCCACCCAGCGCCTCTTCCCCGGCGTCGAGGTGGAGATGGCCCATCACCACAACAGGGTCGACATCGAGCACGGCCCCATCCACTTCGCCATCCGGGAAGATCAGCTGCAACTGACCCCCTACCAGGGCCAGCGCTGAGGGGCAACGTGCCCCCGCTTCGGCAGGCGGCGTGATCCCGGCGGCGATTTTCGCTACACTCGGCCTCCCCATGGCCCCATCGGGCGGGCCGGCCAGACTCAGGTAGTGAGAAGATGTACAAGCTGATCGCATTGGATATGGATGGCACCCTGCTGACCCCAGAGGGCCGAATCTCCCCCCGCACCCAGGCCGCCATCGCGGCAGCCCGCGCCAGGGGCGTGACCGTGGTGCTGGCCTCCGGCCGCCCGCTGGAAGGCATGACCGCCGCCCTGACCGAGCTGGGCCTCACCGGCCAGGATGACTACGTCATCTGTTACAACGGCGCCCTGGTGCAGCAGGTATCCGAGCAACGCATCATCCGCAGCCAGTTGCTGACCGGCAGCGATGCCCGTGCCATCGCCCACCTGGCCTGTGAGCTGGGGGTGAACATCCACGGCTTCTCCGTCCGCCAGGGGCTCATCAGCCCCAGGATCAGCCCCTACACCGAGCACGAATCCCGCCTCATCGGTCAACCCATCAACCTGGTGGACTTCGCCACCCTGCCCGACGACGAGCAGATCATGAAGGTGATGATGATTGACCCAGAGCCCCTGCTCTCCCGTGCCATCGCCCAGCTGCCCACCGAACTCCACGAGCGCTATACCGTGGTGCGCAGCGCCCCCTATTTCCTCGAGTTCATGAACAAGTGCAGCAACAAGGGCACCGGCGTCGCCGCCCTGGCCGAGCACCTGGGGCTGGATGCCTCCCAGGTGATCGCGGTGGGAGATGCGGGCAACGATCACCACATGATCGCCTACGCCGGACTCGGGGTCGCCATGGGCAACGCCACCGACGAGATCAAGGCGCTGGCACAGCACACCACGGGGCGCAACGATGAAGACGGGGTCGCCCAAGTGATCGAACGTTTCATCCTGAACGCCTGAGTCGACAAGGGGCCCTGTGGGCCCCTTCTGCTATCCGGCCGCCCGGCCAGATGTTTAATATATCCACCATCAAATCGCTCGCCGCACCAGGCATCCCCCCTCAAGTCCCTTTAAATGGGACTCACAGCCGTATCTCGACATCAATGGTTAACATAATTGCATCATTTTGTTTGACATATTGAACGGCCTTGGCAGACTGGAGACAGGATCCAGGCTGTCGTTGCCAAGGCTGACCGACGATTCTGGCACGCTGGCGCGACCCTGATCCCATGACCATGCCTTGAGGCATGCCCTTGCGAGCCGAGGCGGCAAGGGCCTTCCCAAGGCGCAGGATGAGACCGCCAAGGATAGCCAAGGTGACCTATGCCCAACCCCAGTGCCCATAACAAACCCGTCGTGCTGATGACCATGGGGGCCCAGGCCCGCAGTGGCCACGCCTACCAGGTCATGACCCACAAATACATCAAGCCTCTGGTGGAGATCAGCGGCTGCGTGCCGCTGCTGGTGCCCACCTGCTGTGGCACCGAGGATCTGGAGCAGTATCTGGACCTCGCCGACGGGGTCTATCTGAGCGGTGCTGGCTCCAACATCGATCCTGCCCTCTATGGCCAGGAGAACCTCACCCCGGAGAAGCCCCAGGACAGGGACAGGGATCTGTTCGATATTCCCCTGGTGCGCGCCGCCCTCGACCGTGGCCTGCCGATCCTCGGGATCTGCCGCGGCATGCAGGAGATCAACGTGGCCCTGGGAGGCGACATTCACCAGAAGGTCTATTGCGAGCCGGGTTATGACGATCATCGGGAGGATGCGGATGACCCGGTGGACGAGCAGTATGGCGAGAGCCATCAGGTCGAGCTGGTGCCCGGTACCTGGCTGGCCGAGCTGATGGGGCAGCCGTCGATTCCGGTCAACTCCCTCCACGGGCAGGGGATCAAGACGCTGGCCAAGGGGCTGGCCCCCCTGGCCCATGCCGAAGACGGGCTGATCGAGGCGATCCACGCTCCCGCCCTCTCCCCCTTCCTGCTGGCGGTGCAGTGGCACCCGGAGTGGAAGGCCAGCGAGAACCCCCACTCCATCAAGCTCTTCACCGCCTTTGGCGACGCCTGCCGCCGGTTCAGGCAGCAGGTCGGCTAGTCGCCGACCCCTTGCCCTTGAGCCTGGGGAGGGCCTCGTACATCGGGGGCTGCCCAGAGGCATCCGACGTGACGGGCCTGTGCCCCCCCCACGCCATCAAGCTGTCCACTGCCTTCGGCGACGCCTCCTGCCCGCTCAGGCAGCAGACGGGCTAGTCGCCAAATCCCTTGCCCTTGAGCTTGGGCAGGGCCCCGCGATCAGGGCGCAGGGTTCGGCAGACATCCAGCCCCTTGAGGCCCCGCTGGATATGGTCCGGGGCCTGCCCGAGCACCATGCCGTTGCCGCGATAGAGACGGGCATCCTCCAGCTCGAACAGCTCGCCACCGATGAGCAGTTGCTCCCGGCCATTCACCACCTTGCCCCGTTTCAGGGGCAGGGTCATGTCCACCTGGATCTCGCCGGTGGCACACCCCTCGCGCCAGCGCGCCTCGTTGGAAAACGGGGAAATGGCGATCTCCCGCCAGGATCCGTCCCTGAACTCCATCCGGTAACGGTCTTGCACCAGATCGCATCCCGCCAGCATCACGGGGATCGCCAGCCAGATGACACCCTTCATTCCCTTCACGCCCTTGCTCCCTTGTTGTTATTGCCAGATATAGATCACGGAATCTGTCCCTCATCCCCAGCTCAGAGCAGCAGGGCGGCCAGATCCTGCAGCTGCCCCAGCTCCACATCCGGCAGCAGCGACAGCGACTGCCAGGACTGACCGCTCTCGTTGAGCCAGGCGGCCCGAAAGCCGTGCAGCCTGGCACCCAGCACGTCGGTCACCGGGTGATCCCCCACATGGAGGATGCGGCCGGGGGCCAGCCCCAGGACCTCTTGCACCTGCACGAACATGTCGGGCGCCGGTTTCATTCTGGCTCCCGCTCCCGCCTTGCAGACCAGGGTGAAGTAGCCAGCCAGGCCCGCCTGCTCCAGATCCAGGTTGCCGTTGGTGATCACCGCCAGCGGGTAGCGCGCCGCCAGACGAGCCAGCAGGGCGTGAGTCGCCTCGCTCACCTCTATCTTCGAGCGCTCGGCCATGAAGCCGGTGAACACCACCCTGGCCTGCTGCTCCGCCAGCCCGGGCTCCATGCCCCCCTGCACCAGGGCCTCGCGAATGCCCCGCTGGCGCGCCAGGCTGACGTCGTGGCTCAGCGCCGGGTGGTCCAGCAGCAACTGGCGCTTGAGCGCGAGCCAGCGCGGCTTGTCCAGCATGGCGGTAGCCAGGTATTCGCTGCGCAGGTGGTCCAGCATCCACTGTTCCGCCCGCGCGATGGCGGGGCCGTTGTCATAGAGGGTGTCGTCCAGATCGAACGAGATGGCGGCCACCGGCTGCCAGCGACGGTAAAACTGCATGGCTGTTCCTCTTTACTCCTCATCCTCTGGCGTTGCGGGCTCCCGCCTGACCGGGGCGACGTGGAGATTGTCATCCCCGCAGATCGCACACCACATCACTCATCCTCCGGCGTTTCCGGATCCCGCTTCGCTCGCGGGTGGGCACTGTCATATACCTTGGCCAGATGCTGGAAGTCGAGGTGGGTATAGATCTGGGTGGTGGAGAGATCCGCATGCCCCAGCAGCTCCTGCACCGCCCGCAGATCGCCGGAGGATTCCAGCATGTGGGTGGCGAAGCTGTGGCGCAGCTTGTGGGGGTGCACGTGGGCATTGAGAGCCTGCTTGTTGCCCCAGCCGTCGAGCCGCTCCTGTACCGAGCGGGCCGAGAGCCGCTGCCTGCGCTTGGAGACGAACAATGCCTCCCCCTCGTCACCGGCCAGCAGGGGGCGTACCTTGAGCCACTTGTGCAACCACTCCACCGCCATCCGCCCGATGGGCAGCACCCGCTCCCGCGAGCCCTTGCCGATCACTCTGAGCTGGCGCTCCTCGAGCTTCACGTCCGCGAGGTTGAGCCCCACCAGCTCGGCAAGGCGCAGGCCGGAGGAGTACATCAGCTCCATGATGGCGCGATCCCGCACCGCCAGCGGATCCTGCTCGTCGGTGATGTTGAGCAGCTGGTACATCTCGTCCACGTCCAGGTTCTTGGGCAGGGGCCGCCCCTGCTTGGGGGTGACGATGCCCCGCGCCGGGTTGGCGGTGAGCCGCCCCTGGCGCACCTGCCAGTCGCAGAAGCTGCGCAGGGCCGACACCTTGGTGGCAAGGGAACGGGGCGCCAACCCCCCCTTGTGCATCCGGGTCACCAGGCTGCGCACCTGGCTCGCCTCGAGCCGGGCCCAGTCGTCGACCCCGAGCTTCACCAGCTCGGCGGTCATGGCTTCCAGATGAGCCTGATAGTTGCTGCGGGTGTGGGGGCTGAGCTGGCGCTCGACCCTCAGGTATTCGATAAAGGCGTCCAGCTCCCCCGCCAGTGCGACCGGCAGGGGGTCGGCGGCAGGGGGCACCTTGGCAGGGGATCGGGTCGTTGCCTTAGCCACGGGCCAGCTCGGGCAGACGCAGCTGCAGCAGACGCCCCAGCTGACCCAGCAGCAGGGTGTCGTTGTGAGGGGTGAAGTGGCTGGGATCCGAGCTCGCGAAGGCCAGCACGCCGAGCTCCCCGAGCCGCATCAGGGCCACCGAGTTGACCAGCACATCATTGCCAAACAGCGCCTGCTTCTCGCTCTGGTTGAGGCGACCGAAATAGTAGTCCGTGCCGGGCAGGCGCTGCCCCAGCAGTTGTTCGAGCTGTTTGCCCTGCGCCAGGAAACGCTGCTCGGGGCCGCTCAGCTGGAAATGCCTGGGATTGAGCCAGAGCCGCAGGCCGGTGAGTCGCAGCCGCTGGACGAAGGCCTTGCCCATCACGGCGCTCAGCTCGAACAGGGTCTGGCAGCCGTAGATCTCCCCGTAGAGATCCGCATAGACCCGGAAGATCCGCTCGTTCTCGCTGGCGACCCCCATCAGTTCGGTGATCTCCTGCTCCAGCTGCTCGATGCGCTCCCGCTGTCTGTCCAGCTGGCGCTCCACCAGGGAGATGGTGCCCTTTTGCGCATGGGGAATGCGGATCTTGTCCAGCATGGCCCCGTGACGCAGGAAAAACTCGGGATAACGGGCCAGGTACTCCAGCACTGTGGCTTCATCCACCAGTGATTCCTGCCGTTTGAGTTCGCTCATAACTTGGTTGATCCATCCGAAAAAGGGGCCAAGGGCCCCGATATGATCCGTTGATGGAGCGGGATCACCCGCTCCTTGTCTACAACTCTATCTGGCCGTCAAAGACGTGCTCGGCCGGCCCCGTCATGTAGACGGGCTGACCCGGTCCCTTCCAGGCGATGGTCAGCTTGCCACCCGGCAGGGTGACGGTGACCCGCTCCTTGAGCTTGCCCTGGCTGATGCCTATCACCACGGCCGCACAGGCCCCGGTCCCGCAGGCCAGGGTCTCCCCCACCCCGCGCTCGAAGACCCGCAGCTTGATCTCGCTGGCGTTGACCATCTCCATGAAGCCGACGTTGACCCGCTCGGGGAAGCGCTCGTGGCGCTCCATGATGGGTCCCAGGGTCTCCACCGGCGCATCGGCCACCGAGGGCACCTCGATGACGCAGTGAGGGTTGCCCATGGAGACGGCGCCGCACATCACGGTGTGATCCTGGGCCCGCAGCAGATACGTCTTCTCCGCCTTCTGGGCACGGAACGGGATCTTGCCCGGCTCGAACTGGGGCACCCCCATGTTGACCGTGACCTGATTCTCCCCTTCCAGCTGCAGGGTGATGCGGCCCCGGGCGGTACTGACCGCGATGCGATCCCGGTTGACCAGCCCCTTGAGACGCACGAAACGGGCGAAGCAACGGGCCCCGTTGCCGCACTGTTCCACCTCGCTGCCGTCGGCATTGAAGATGCGGTAATGGAAGTCGAGCTCGGGGTCATAGGGCGGCTCCACCAGCAACAGCTGGTCGAAGCCGA
The DNA here is from genome assembly GCF_002902865.1 of Aeromonas sp. ASNIH5. NCBI lineage: Bacteria > Pseudomonadati > Pseudomonadota > Gammaproteobacteria > Aeromonadales > Aeromonadaceae > Aeromonas > Aeromonas sp. ASNIH5. Next base: position 2,567,116 of record NZ_CP026122.1, read on the forward strand.
TACCGAAGTGACGATCCGCCAGCTTCTTGATGATGTCGTTGCTGAAGAACACCTTCTGGGTGACGCCATCCACCACCATGAAGTCGTTACCGAGGCCGTGCATTTTGGAAAACTCAATCAACATCGCGCGTTCCTGTCTCACCGTTAATCACGCTCTCACATGGAGGAACGCTGAAAATCCATCCATCACGGCAGCAGGTGCTCGCCACGCCAGAGATCCGCCAACTGCTCCCGCTCACGGATGAGGTGCGCCTGGTCACCGTCGACCAGCACCTCGGCCGCACGGGGTCGGGTGTTGTAGTTGGAGGACATGGTAAAGCCGTAGGCGCCAGCGGAACGCACCGCCAGCAGGGAGCCCTCGGCAATCGCCAGGGTACGCTCCTTGCCGAGGAAGTCGCCGGTCTCGCACACCGGGCCCACCACGTCATAGAGTGCCTTCTCGTGGGTCGCGCGGCTGTCCACCTCGATGATGTTCATCCAGGCGCCGTAGAGGGAGGGGCGCAGCAGATCGTTCATACCGGCGTCGATCAGGGCGAAGTTGCGGGTCTCGCCGGGTTTGAGGAACTCGACCCGGGTCAACAGCACACCGGCGTTGGCGACGATGGCGCGGCCCGGTTCGAACAAGAGGGTCAGATCCCGGCCCGCCAGCTTCTGCTTGAGCGCCTCGGCATACTCGGTGGGGTGCGGCGGCTGCTCGGCGCCGTAGTTGACCCCCAGACCGCCGCCCACGTCCAGGTGATGGATGTGGATGCCTTCCGCCGCCAGCTCGTCGATGAGCTTGAGCAGCTTGTCCGCCGCCTCCATAAAGGGATTCAATTCAGTGAGTTGCGAGCCGATGTGGCAATCCACCCCCTTGATCTCGATGTGGGCCATGGCCGCTGCCTTGCGGTAGATGGCGGGCGCCTGTTCGATGGGGATGCCGAACTTGTTCTGCTTGAGGCCGGTGGAGATATAGGGGTGCGTGCCTGCGTCGATGTCCGGGTTGACCCGCACCGAGACCCGCGCCTTCTTGCCCATGCTGCCTGCGACCCGGTTCAGGCGCTCCAGCTCGGCTTCGGACTCCAGGTTGAAGCAGAGGATCTCTTTTTCCAGCGCAAGGCGCATCTCGGCTTCGCTCTTGGCGACGCCGGAGAAGACCACCTTGGCCGGATCACCGCCCGCCGCCAGCACCCGGGACAGCTCGCCGCCGGAGACGATGTCAAAGCCCGAACCGAGGCGTGCCAGCAGATTGAGCAGGGCCAGGTTGGAGTTGGCCTTGACCGCATAGCAGATCAGGTGGGGAATGTCGCCAGCCGCCTGGTCGAAGGCATGCCAGTGGCGTTCCAGGGTGGCGCGGGAGTAGACATAGAGCGGAGTGCCGTACTGGTCGGCAAGCTGTTGCAGGGGAAGCTGTTCGGCCTGAAGCTGACCGTCTGCGTCGTAGTTAAAGTGATCCAAGGGGGCGGTTCCTTCCTAAATTATTGCGGCGCGGCCTCTGAGGCCGGTGTAGCGGTCGCAGGCGAGGCGGCTTGCGGTGTACTCTCTGTCTTGGGCTGTGTCTGCTCTGCAGGTGCGGGCTGTTCGGCCGGCGGCATGTAGAGCGGCCCCGTCAGGCCACAGGCGGCCAACCCGAGCGACAGCGACGCGGCAAACAGGCACTTGGTGAACTGGGTAATCATAATGGTTCGCTGCGAAAAAATTTTTGGCCCTCTATAATCGCACTCACATTGTTAAAAGCAACAGGATAAACCGATGAAGGATCACGAGTATCACGCCCTGACCGACGCCTTTTTCCAGTATGTGGAAGACACCATCGACGAGGGGTATCCGGATATCGACTGCGAACGCGCAGGCGGGGTGCTGACCTTGAGCTTCGAGAACAAGACCAAGGTCATCATCAACAAGCAGGAGCCCCTGCACCAGATCTGGGTCGCCACCCGGGAGAACGGCTTCCACTTCGAGCTGCGCGGTGACAGCTGGATCGACAACCGCTTCGGCGACGAGCTCAAGGCCCTGCTGACCCGGGCCTGCACCACCCAGGCCGGCGAGCCCGTGGTCTTCTCATGACGGATCTGCATCCCGAAGGTGCCCGCCATGCGGTGATCTGGCTGCACGGGCTGGGGGACTCCGGCGCCGGCCTCGCCCCCCTGGTGGAGGCGCTGGCCCTGCCCGCCGACCTGCCCGTCCGCCATCTGCTGCCGGATGCGCCCGAGCGTCCCATCACCATCAACATGGGCTACCGGATGCGCGGCTGGTACGACATCAAGAGCTTCGAGGATCCGGCGGATCGCGCCGTGGAGTCCCATGTCAGGGAGTCAGCGGCCCGTATCGCCTCGCTGATTGAACAGTTGGTGGCCGAGGGTTTCGCCCCCGAGCGCATCGTGCTGGCCGGCTTCTCCCAGGGGGGCGTCATCGCCTCCTTCACCGCCCTGCGCCATCCGGTGCCACTGGCAGGCCTGCTCTGCATGTCCACCTACCTGGCGGTACCCGATGCCCTGCCCGGCGAGATGAGCGAGGCGGCCCGCGCCCTGCCCATCTGCTACATGCACGGCATCTATGACGACGTGGTGAACCTCTCCATGGGCTGGGACGCCAAGAACCGGCTGGAAGCGGTGGGACTCAGCCCCGAGTGGCACGAATACCCCATGCGCCACGAGATCTGCCGCCCCCAGCTGGGCGACATTCGCAGCTGGTTGCTGGCCCGCCTCGGTGCCTGATTGTCGGATCACGGGTAAGACAACGGCCTGCATCAGCAGGCCGTTTGCTTTCATCCCTGACGGCGATGCTCGACGGCATCCCCCACTGGCCGCGGCCCCCTCCACACCAGATTCCCGCACCACGGATACGACAACGGCCTGCATCATGCAGGCCGTTTGCCATCTTGCCGGTGCGGCTATCAGCGCATCATCCTACTTCCCGTGCCGCTCCTGGGGTGTCCCGCTGCGGGCTCTGGCTGCGGTAGGGGATCACATCGAGTTTGTCACCCACCTGCACGATTTCGTAGTACTGGGGCAGGTTGAAGTTGCTGAACTGACCCGCATTGCTGAATCGCTCGTGACCCGAGGTGTAGAACCGGTTCACCCCCTGTACCAGTTCGTCCTTGTTGCCGGCGAAGTGCTGGTAGATCTCCACCCGGTTCGCCTCGTCCAGGATATAGATGTTGGTGCCTGCATCCCGGGTATCGAAGAAGAACTGCACCAGCCCTTCGCTGGCGTAGGCGTCGACGATGCCGGGCAGGTGCTGGCTGTGAGTCTTGTCGAGGCGCAGCGGCAGGTGATCCAGCTTGTTGTGGGAGATGTGACGGTAGAAGTCGATGGCGTTTTCCAGCTTTTTGACCGACACCCCGCGCCGCTCGAAGAAGATGCCGTACTTCTCCTTGCCGAGCGCCAGCGTCTTGACCAGCTGCTGCTTGTCCCGGGCCAGACGCAACTCGATGCATTCAGCCACAAGCTGCTGGAAGCGGGTGCGCACCAGGGAGCGGAAGTGCTGGCTGTAGCAGAACACCTCGATCATCTCGGGGGCCGCGGCGTCCTGGTGCATCTTGCCGAGGATGGTGGTGAGGGCGTCCACCACGGCTTCCTCTCCCTCGAAGTGCAGGGTGCGGATCTCGCTCCAGGAGTTGCGATAGACGAGATCCACGGATCCCACCAGACACTCCTGGTTGCGACCGAACGAGAAGACGTCCGCAGCGTTGGCATCGAACTCGATCACCTGCCCCACCCAGTGGCTGGACGGGTCCGTCTCCAGGTTCAGGAAGATGGAGAGCTGGCGGATCTCGCACGGCCGGCTCAGGGCCAGGTTGGTCGCACGGGGATACTTGACCGGGAAGGTGCCGGAGAGATCGCGACAGAACTGATGCAGGTTGTCGATGTGCAGATCCGAGCCCTGGTTGAACAGGTGCACCCGGGACTGGGGCGTCAGCAGGCCGTTGAAATAGGCCCAGGCCACCAGCTTGCTGATGTAGCCGTTATATTCGAGCGGCGCCCGGCCGATGATGTCGGCGGGTTCGAGGGAATGCTTGTAGAGATACCAGCCGGCGCGATTCAGGCGGCCGTGGGGTACCTGTACCAGGCTGAGATCCGGCTCGCCGAGATCCGGCGCAATCTTGAGGTTGATGCGCTGCACCTTGCCCGGCAGGCTCTCGAATGCGGCATAGAGCTTGCGCGACAGGATGCCGATGTCTTCCGGGTTGATGGACTCGCTGATGTTGTTGCGCCGGGCGAACTGGATGAGGTTGCGGTAGCTCTGCATCAGGGCCTCCAGCAACTCGGCGTAGGCCACCTTGACGTCCTCGACCTTCCACTCCTGGCGGTGATCAAGGTGGTAAAGGCGCTCCGGACTCCAACCCCAGTAGGCCACCAGCTGGGCCATCTGCTCCCGGCGCCAGTCCGGGGAGTGATCTTCCTTGGGATGGCTCAGCCCGTCGCACACCTTCAGATAGAAGCAGCGACGCACCAGATCGAGGCGCTGCATGTCGCCGATGGACTTGAGGTAGTTGGTCACCTTGTCCAGCATCAGGCAGTAGTTGTCGAGGCGGTAGTGCATCCCCTCGTTGTGCTGGAACCAGTCGCGACTGGTCACCGACAGCAGCCGGGTGTTGGGATACTCGTGGGAGTAGGCCTCCATCAGCACCGACTTGAGCACCGCCTTGTAGGGGGAGTCGATCCCCTTGTAGAGCTGCCACAGGGCGGAGCCGAAATACTCCTCGGCAGGAATGCGATCAAAGCCCCCCAGATCGAGCCAGTCATCCTGGCTCAACTTGCCGTGGGCAAACAGGCCGTTGACGTAGTCGTCGTAGTGATCGTCATATTCGGCCGGCACCAGATACCAGAGCAGCCGCTTGCCGGCGATGTGCATGGCGCTGCGGTAGAACTCGTCGAGCAGCAGCAGGTGCTGGGCGCTGCCGCAGCTCTCCCCCTGCATCTGGGCATCGTTGCGCTGGCGGAACTTGTCTTCGGGGATCAGGAAGAAGTTGAGATCGACCCCCCGCTGCTCGGCCCACATGGAGAGGTGCTGGCACTTCTGTTCCAGCAGGGCGAGGCGCTCGCTCGACAGACCGGCCACGTGACAGACCCAGATGTCGAGATCCGAGTGGCAGCACTGACCGATGGAGGAGGTGCTCCCCATGGAGTAGAGGCCCTGGATGGACTTGTCGTGGGTACTGAGACCGCCCTGGCAGTTGGCGTTCTGGCAGAGATCCTGGATGAAGGCCTGCTGGGCCTCGTTGGCGACAAAACTCCAGATACCATGAGGCACATCCCCTGCCACATAACCGGGCAACAGGGGGTGATTGAAGTGCAGCATGACAGGCAGCAAGTGGAAAACCTGCTGCCCGTAGCGACTCATGAGATCCAGCGCTCGTTGCGTCTTGAGACGATTGAGTTCGTCGTAGCGCGCCACCAGCGTGTCGAGTTTAACCAGCAATGCCCTACCTATGGGGAAGAGAAATGACGCACCAAAACGGGGAGACGTCAAAAAAGTGTGATCATGTTAACAATGCAAACAGCAGTGGTAAACAAGCCCGCACACAATCACCGGATTATTTCTGACCCTGTTCGTAACGGTATCAACGGAAAGCAATAAAACTGCTTATTTTCAATGGCTTAAAATCAATTATTGGCTGAATGAAAATAATTTTCAGCCCCCGTTTTTGAGCTTGGCCCCGCTTTTGCGGGCTGCGCCATGAAAGCCCCTGCAAAGGGTGGTAAGATCGTTTTCCTCTCAAAAGATGAAACAACTGATTGATATGGCAGCCCGAACCCTGAAAATTGCCACTCGAAAGAGCCCACTGGCCCTGTGGCAGGCCAATTTTGTGAAAGATCGGCTGGAGGCACTCCATCCGGATCTGCAGGTCGAACTGGTGCCCATGAGCACCCAGGGTGACAAGATCCTCGACACCCCCCTCGCCAAGGTCGGCGGCAAGGGGTTGTTCGTCAAGGAGCTGGAGACTGCCATGCTGGAGGGGCGTGCCGACATCGCTGTCCACTCCATGAAAGACGTACCCGTGGAGTTCCCCGACGGACTCGGCCTGCACACCATCTGTGAGCGCGAAGACCCGCGTGATGCCTTTGTTTCCAACCATTTCAACCAGATAGACGAGCTGCCTCAAGGGGCCGTGGTCGGCACCTCCAGCCTGCGCCGTCAGTGCCAGCTGCGCGCTGCCCGCCCTGATCTCGTGATCCGCGACCTGCGGGGCAACGTCAACACCCGCCTCGCCAAGCTGGATGCCGGTGAATATGACGCCATCATCCTGGCCGCCGCCGGCCTGAAACGACTGGAGATGGCCCATCGCATCGCCGCCTTCATCGAGCCCGAGCAGAGCCTGCCTGCCAACGGCCAGGGGGCGGTCGGCATCGAATGCCGCCTCGACGATCACGAGCTGCACGCCCTGCTGGCGCCGCTCGAACACCCCGAGACCCGCATCCGGGTGCTGACCGAGCGCGCCATGAACCGCGCCCTGCAAGGGGGCTGTCAGGTGCCTATCGGGGCCTATGCCCTGGTACAGGGAGAAGAGGTATGGCTGCGCGGCCTGGTGGGCAGCCCGGATGGCAGCCGCGTCATCCGCGACGAGATCCGCGGCCCCCTGGCAGAGGGCGAGGCACTGGGCCACACCCTGGCCCAGCGCCTGCTGGCCGCCGGCGCCGACGTCATCCTCGCCGAGGTCTACCGGGCATGAGTGCAGCACAGACCGGTTCGCGGTCATCTGCCCGGAGCGCCGCCTGATGATCCCCCTGGTGGTGCGCCCGGCCGCCCAGGCCAACCAGCTGGTGCAGATGCTGCGCCAGCTGGGTCATGCACCGCTCTGCTGTCCGTTGCTGGAAACCCGACCGGGATGCGACCTCCCTCACCTGGGTGACATGCTGCGAGAGGCGGACCTCGTTATCGCCGTCAGCATGCATGCCGTTCATTTTGCACATTATTTTCTGTTGCAAACTGGTCAGACCTGGCCACATATTGATTACTTTGCAGTCGGCCAGGCGAGTGCGGATGCCTTTGCCGAGGCGGGCATCCAGGCCCTGTGCCCGGCCGATCCCCGCAGCGAAGGGCTGCTGGCCCTGCCGGCACTGCAAGGGGTGAGTGGCCGCCGGGTGCTGATCCTGCGCGGCAACGACGGGCGGGATCTCATCGCCCGGACGCTGGCCTCACGGGGCGCACTGGTGCACTATTGTGCCACCTACGAGCGCCACTACCCCGATCTTGACGGGGACGCATTGACCCGCCACTGGCAGGCAGCCGGGCTCGACAGCCTGCTCATCACCAGTGGCGAATTGTTGCAGCGGTTGCTGGCCCTGGTGCCCGGCCCGCAGCACCCCTGGCTTTATGACCGCCTGCTGGTGGTACCCAGTCCCCGGGTGGCCGAGATGGCAGAAGGGGCTGGTTTTACCCGTATCGTGATTGCCCAAGGTGCATCCAACCAGGCTCTGGTGGCCGCCCTGGAACTGAGGAAGATGGAATGACTGAACAGCAAGAAGTCCAGCCGAGTGCCGCGGCCACCGTGGCCGACAACAACAAGCCCGCTCCCGGAACGACAGGGAGCAAGAAGGGCAGCTCTGGCACCGTGCTTGGCGGCATCGCCATCCTGCTGGCCCTGGGGCTGGCCGGTGGTCTCTATGTGCACGGACACCAGAACGCCGTTGCCCAGCAGGCCGAACTGGTAGCCCTCAAGCAGCAACTGGCCGACGCCATGACCAGAATTGATCAGGGCAGCAGCAAGGATGCCGAACAGATCGGTGCCCTCGGCAAGAGCCAGCAGCAGTTGCAGGAGGCGCTGGACGCCTTGCAGACCAAGGTGCTGGATCTGGACGACAAGCGCCCCAATGACTGGATGCTGGCCGAATCCGAATACCTGGTGCGCATGGCGGGCCGCAAGCTGTGGCTCGAACACGACATCGTCTCCGCCATCACATTGCTCGGCAACGCCGACGAGCGCATCAAGGCGCTCAACGACCCCAGCCTGATGCCCATTCGCAAGGCGCTGGCGGAAGACATCGCCAAGCTCAAGGGGATGCCGCGGGTCGATCGCGAGGGGTTGACCCTGAAGCTGGCCGCCCTCTCGGACCAGATCGAGCTGCTGCCCCTCTCCACCGTCAGCATGCCGGAAGCCAAGAGCGAGCCCGACCAGACCGTCAGCACCAACCCGGACGAGTGGCAGAGCAACCTGAAGAAGAACTGGGTCAAGTTCACCGAAAACTTCATCACCATCCGTCGCCGCGATGGCGCCGTGGAAGCCCTGCTCTCCCCGCAGCAGGAGATCTTCCTGCGAGAGAACCTCAAGACCAAGCTGCTGCAGGCCCAGCTCGCCGTCTATCGCGAACAGCAGTCCCTCTATGTCGACAGCCTGGAGAAGGCCCAGCGCTGGCTGACCCAGTATTTCGATGCCGACAACAGCGCCACCCAGTACATGCAGTCCGAGCTCGACAAGCTCAAAGGCGAGCAGATCCAGTTTGACTACCCGGATCAGTTCAAGACCCAGACCATGCTGGAACAGGTGCTGACCGAACGCCTGCAACGCATCCTGGCCGGCAACTGAGGAAGAGACCATGATTCGTCTGATCGTCATAGTCGCCGTGATGGTGGCGGGCCTCATCTTCGGTCCCGAAGCCTCCGGCAACAAGGGTTATGTGCTCATCTCGCTGGGCAACTACACGGTGGAATCCTCGGTCACCAGCGCGGTGATCCTGGCGGTGCTGTTCTACGGCGCCCTGCTCATCGTGGAATGGGTGCTGGCCCGCCTGTTCGGCCTGCGCCGCAAGACCCAGGGCTGGTTCGGCTCCCGCCGCCGCCGCAAGGCCAACCTGCAAACCGTCAATGCCACCCTGGCCATGGCAGAGGGGCACTACAACCAGGCCGAGAAGCTCCTCATCAAGGGCGCCGACAACAGCGACACCCCGCTACTCAACTACCTGAGCGCCGCCCGGGTGGCCCAGGCCCGGGGCGATGACGTGCGCCGGGATCACTACCTGCAGAAAGCTCAGGAAGAGAACCCCAAGGCAGAGCTGGCACTGACCCTGATCCAGACCCAGTTGCAGATTGAGCAGGGCCAGTACGACAGCGCCCTCGGTCGCCTCGAGTCCATCTATGCCCTCAACCCGCGCCACCCCATGGTGCTGGATCAGCTGCGTCAGGTGTATCTGGCCCGTGAAGACTGGGCGGCCCTCATCGATCTCACCCCTGCCCTGCGCAAGGTGGGCAAGCTGACCGCCCAGCAGGAAGAGACCCTGCTGCACCAGGCGTGGTGCGGTCGTCTGGAGGCCGCCAGCGGCTCCCTCGACACCCTGCGCACGGTCTGGCAGGGACTGCCCCGCAAACAGCGCCAGGATCCCGTGTTGCTGGCCAGTTACGGGGATCGCCTGCGCCGATTGGGGGCCGATGCCGAAGCCGCCGATCTCTGGCTGGAGGCCCTGCGCAAGGATCCCTCCCCCGAGCTGTTCGCCCGCCTGCCCAAGCTCAAACTGGACGACTACCAGCCCATGCTGACCCTGCTCAGAAAGATCCAGGATCAGCCTGGCGCCGAAGCCGCGCTGGCCCGGGTCTGCCTGCTGGCCGGTCAACTGGACGAAGCCCAGCGGCTGCTGGAGCAGGAAGTGGCGAAGGCGCCGGATGCCGCCCTCTACCACGCCCTCGGCCAGGTGATGGACAAGCGCCGCCTGACCAACAAGGCCAACGAGTACTACCGCCAGGCATTGCAGCTGGCCGACGTCTGATCGGCGCATCTGCCTGAATATGGTTTGCATCTTCTCCTCCGAATAGATGGAGATCTCGATGGGACAGGGCGTAAACGAACACAACACAATTACTCTGATTTTTAAACTGGCCCTGGTCGAGCAGATTGAAGAAGGCAAGCTCACCTATAAACAGACGCAGACGCGTTATGACACTCAGGGCCGCTCTACCTGAGCTAGGTGACGGACACCTGCTCACGCAAAATAGTGGCAACTAAGAGATGAATGCCGAGTCGATGGTGATCGAGAAAACACTGAAGCAACAACGTGACCACGGAGAGCTTATTCATCATTCGGACCACCAGGTGCAGTATTGTTCGGGGTTGTATCAGTCATTGCATGAACAACACGGGGTCAAATGCTTGATGACAGATACTCATAACTGTCACCAAAATGCACTGAGATCTTGAAAAGAGAGTCACTGCTGCAAAGCCTGCAGAGGCTGGCGCAGGCGGGGAAAAGTGCGAAAGGCAGTGGATACTTATAACCTGGAGCAACCGCATCAGGCATTGAAATACAGAACCCCTGATGTGACGCATCGGGGGTTCTGAGTGCTAAAAGCTAGCTGAAAATGTGTAGACCTATCTCAGGACTAGACACCATATTCCAGATCGGACGGAGGGGGATCAGTGCCCCGCCAGTTTCATCTGCTCGACCAGTACGGAGCCGGTCTTGAGGCTGGAACGCTCATCCTCATCACTGCCCACCGCCACGATATGGCTGAACATGTCGGCTAGATTGCCTGCAATGGTGATCTCCTCCACAGGATAGAGGATCTCGCCATTTTCAACCCAGAAACCGGCTGCGCCGCGGGAGTAATCACCATTGACGATGTTGACCCCCTGCCCCATCAGCTCGGTCACCAGCAGCCCGGTACCCATCTCCTTGAGCATGCCCTGGAAGTCCTGGCCGGTATTGGAAACCTGCCAGTTATGGATACCCCCGGCATGGCCCGTGGTGGTCAGGCCCAGTTTGCGGGCGGAGTAGGAGGTGAGCAGCCAGCTCATCAGCTCGCCGTTGCGGATGATGTCCATGTCTCGGGTGCGAACCCCTTCCCCGTCGAACGGGGTGCTGGCAAGTCCTCCCGGCAAGTGGGGGAACTCCTGGATGGTGAGCCACTCGGGCAGGATCTGCTTGCCCAGTTTGTCCAGCAGGAAGCTCGACTTGCGATAGAGGTTCCCCCCACTGATGGCCATCACCAGATGGCCCCACAGACCGGCAGCGGTATCGGGGTGGAACAGCACAGGGGCATGGCGGGTGCTGATCTTGCGAGCCCCCAGGCGGGAAACAGTGCGCTCCACCGCCTCGTCAGCGATGCGCTGGGGGCTCCACAGCCCGTCCAGGGAGCGGCTGGAGGAGTAGCCGTAGTCGCGCTGCATGTCGCCATCCTGCTCGCCGATCAGTACGCAGCTCAGGGAGTTGCGCGATGCAGCATAGCCTTTGACGAAGCCGTGGCTGTTGCCATAGACCTTGACGCCCAGGTGGCTGGAGAAACTGGCTCCGTCAGAGTGCTTGATGCGGGCATCCCGTCCCAGGGCCAGCCGCTCGCACTCGATGGCCAGCGCGATGCCACGCTGGGGATCCAGCTCGATTTGGTGGCACAGTTGCAGGTCCGGGGCATCCCAGGCCAGCAGATCCGCATCCGCAAGACCGGCGCAGTCATCGGGAGAGGTATGGCGGGCGATCTCCATGGCCGCTTCCACGGCGGCGCGAATGGCCGGCTTGGTCAGATCCGTGGTGGAGGAGGACCCCTTGCAACCGTCGCGATAGACGGCGATGCCGAGTGCGCCATCCTTGTTGAATTCGATGCTTTCCAGCTCGCAGCCCCGGGTGTTCACCGAGAGGCCGGTCTGTTTGCTGATGGAGACTTCGGCAAGCCCGGCGCCCAGCCCTTTCGCTATCTCAAGGGCCTCGGCGACCACGGCCTCGAGATGGGATTGATCCTGGCGGATTTGATCTTGCTGGTCCATAACTCACATCTGTATGAAGGGAAGGAAAGGGGCTAAGCATATCAGACCCCTGCGCCCAGCGGGAGAAGCTGGTAACATATCCGCCAAACGTGAATGACAGGAATACAGAGACCGATGAGTCAATATCAAGACGACAACGAGTGGGAAGACTGGGGCCCCAGCAAGAGCCAGCTCAAGCGTGATGCCGAGGCCTTGCAGAAGATGGGGGAAGAGATCGTCTCCCTGAGTCACAGCGAGCTGGAGAAGATCCCCCTGGATGAAGAGCTTGCCGAAGCGGTCGAGCTGGGCCGCAAGCTCAAGCCGAAGAAGGATGAGTCCTTCCGCCGCCATCTCCAGTTCATCGGCCGTCTGATGCGTAGCCGCGATGTCGCCCCCATCGAAGAGGCCCTCTCCATCATCAAGATGCGTCACTCCACCGTGAACGCCCGCCTGCACCGCCTCGAACAGTGGCGCGAGCGGCTGATCACCGAAGGCGACAGCGCCCTCAACGAGCTGATGTCCCAGTTCCACGAGCTGGATCGCCAGAAGCTGCGTCAGCTGATCCGCACCGCCAACAAGGAGCGGGAGCTGAACAAGCCGCCGGTAGCCTATCGCGAGATGTACCAGTACCTGCGCGGTGAAATTGAAGATCTGTTGTAAGTGATGACTCACGTCCACCTCATGGCGGCGTGCAGTACACAATCAAACGGGGCCGAAATGGCCCCGTTTTTTCATGCGATGTCCGCTCAGCTGCCCGCCATGCACTGGGTGTGAGTAGCGGGTTGCAGATAGGGTACCAGCAGGGGGGCCATCCCCTTGAGCACCTGCACAGGCAGCGCCGACGTGAAGCGGAACTTGTCGGACTGGCTGCCTGGTACATAGGCCGTCAGCGTGCCGAAGTGATCATCCCCGATGTAGAAGACGAAAGTCGCAGTCCGGTTGCGAGCCAGTGAACTGGTCACATTGCCGTAGCGACCCACCGTCTCGATCCGGTTGTCCCCGGTCCCCGTCTTGCCCCCCAGGGCCAGGACAGTACCATCCTGCAAGGCGAAGGCACCGGCGATGCGCCGCGCCGTCCCCCCTTCCACCACCTTGGAGAGTGCATTGCGCAAGGCGTTGGCCACCTCGACAGGCATCACCCGCTCCCCCTGGGTGTTCGCCGGCTCAAAGACGGTGGCGAAGGGGGTCCCCTTGGCAAAGGAGAGGTGCTCGATGCGCAGGGTCGGTGCACGAATGCCGCCGTTCTGGATGATCCCCATCAGCTCGGCCAACGCTGCAGGACGATCGCCCGAGCTGCCCAGTGCGGTCGCCAGGGACGGAACCAGGTGATCGAACGGGTAACCCAGGCGAGCCCAGCGCTGATGGATGTCGAGGAAGGCCTCAACCTCCAGCATGGTGCGGATCCGGCTGTCCCGGGCACTGCGATGACGGGTCTTGAACAGCCAGCTGTAGACCTCCTGACGCTCGTCACGGCTGGCGGTTACCGCATCGGTAAAGGTGGCCTTGTCAAACTCCTTGAGATAGGCAAGCAACCACAGCTCAAGTGGATGCACCCGTGCGATATAACCTTGATCCGGCAGAGAATATTTGCCAGGGCCGTAATTGGTATAGAGCTGCTCTATGCGCTTCTCGGTCAATTTCTCCCGCGGCAGGCGCTTGGCCAGGAAAGCGGCAAAGTCGGCCTGGGAGGCTTCCGGCATCAGATAGCGATGCACGGCGGCGAGACGCACCGCGCTGGGTTTGAGACCATCGAGGAAGGTATCGAGCTGCTCTTCTGCACTCTTGCCACGATATTTGCGCCAGAACCTCAGCAGATAGGTCTGGCCCTCTTTGTCAGCAAACTTGGCCAGGTACTCGGTACGGCGAGGATCCCTGTCATCTTTCAGCAACTGGGCACGATTTCCCTCCTTGTAGAGGCTGTAGCGGACAATGTCCCGCATCAAGCGCACGAAGGGCAGGTTGATGGATTCCCGCAGCGCATCGCGAATGGGCGGGATGCGACCGTTGTCTTCCTTGCGGAAGTTGTTGAAGGTGTGCATGCCACCGCCGGTAAAGAAGCCTTCATAGGGACTTGCGGAATACTTGCGGTCCAGTGCGGCCTCCAGCATCACCGGCAGGCTTCTGTCCTTGGCACTCATCAGATAGGCGATGGCCCAGCGGCTGATGTTGTCCTGATCGGACACTTCGATCTTTCGCAGGCTCTCCACCGGCATATTGCCGTAGCTGTCATGCAACTCGGTGACAATCTCGAGATAGGTCGTCAGTACCCGCAACTTGGCGGTGGATCCCAGTTCAAGCTTGCTGCCCTCATTAATGTCGAACGGCTGGTCCGTGTTGTCGGTCTGCACCCTCACCTTGACCCCTTCCGGCGTCTTCTCGAACAGGGTAAAGCTGTACTTCACATCACCCGTCTTCTCCGGCGAGAGCAGGCGCTCACCAAACAGGCCCACCTGGGCTGCGAATGCAGGGTCTGCCAGTTGCTGCAGATACCGTGACACCTCGTTCTGCAGCGGCATATTGAGGGTGGTGTTGGCCGTCAGATCCATGCGGTCCAGATCATAAAGCTGCACCCCGAGCTGACGACTGAGACGAGTGCGAGCTACCTGCAGCCCCTTGTTGTTGTTGACTCGAGTGATGGCAGGTGCCTGCAGGAAATCGCGGAAGACCAGCTTGGCCTTGAGAGCCGACTCCATCAGGGGGGGCGTGATCATTCCCTCCTGCACGAAGAGTCGCAGATAGCTGTCTGTCAGGGTAGACAGTGCTTCTCTACCCTGCGCCAGGTAATAGGAAGGACGGCGGTGGGCAATCATCAGGGAGACAACCTGGCGCAAGGCAAGGCCCTGCTCGGCCAGGGTAGAATCCTGGTTGCGAGCGGGATCCAGCAGTCGATTCACCTCATCGACATTGGCGCCAAACCAGACCCAGAGGCCATCACCGAGACCGTGCACCTCGCCATAACCGGGCGCAGCAGAGAGCGGGACCGAGTTGAGGTAGGCCCAGGCAACCAGCTTGCGGGCCTCCAGGGTCTCGGGCCCCAGCCGATAGGCACGAACGCTGGCCGAGACCATTTGGCGGATCTTCTCGGTCGGCGAAACGGTCAGTCCATCGGGAGAATGACGATACTTTTCCACCTGGGTCGCAAGGGTACTGCCGCCAGCAGATTGATCCTGCATATCCAGCGCCTTGCCCACCTGAGACAGCGCCGCCTTGGCAAAGCGCGGCCAGTCTACGGCCGGGTTGGCCAGCGGTTCCTTGTTGCTCAGGAGTTCACGGTTCTCGATAAACAGCAGAGACTGGATGACCAGGGGCGGTATGGCATTGAAATCTGGATAGTAATGAGTCGGATACTTGTACTGGTAGAAAGGTTCGGCACGGCAGTCATAGAGTGTCAATCCTGCCTGGACCTTCTCGGTATAAGGCACGAAGAAGCCGTGGCTGGCGTAATTGTAGAGCGCATCGGAGAAGCGGACCTGTTCGCTCACCTGGTAGCCACGCTGAACGAGACGTTCCTGGATCATGGGCATCAGCACATAACCGAGTCGCTTGTCGAACGGGCCGTCGTCGGGGAAGGCAATCTGCTTGCTGGGGCCGGGTTCGATCTGATAGGTCAGGGTGGCCGCATAGCGGGAGATCTCCTGTGACTGCAGTCGGGAGGTCTTCATTTCATAACCCACCAGGGCGACCACGGCAGCCAGGCAAAGCAAGAAGATAAAACAGAACAACCAGCGCCACCAGGGTCGGCGTTTACGCTGCTGTTGCCCGTCCGCATTAGGTACGGATGAATCCTGAGATGCCACTTTATTTGAATCCGTCTGTTTTGATGCGCCCATATCAGCCCCACCATGGTTGCGCAATTTATTGTCTTTCAATCAAGCTTAGTCGTTTCAAGTCAAGGGCTTGAAATCTATTGACCGCTTTGCAGCGATGTTAACAGGGCGATTGTGAAAATGGGAGCCGATTGTTGCAACGCGGCAAGAGATCCGAGCTGCGGCATGAAAATGAAACACCGGCCAGAGGCCGGTGTTGACGAGAGCGGGGCGGTATTATTTGCTGGTGCTCATACTCTTCAGCTTGGTACTCAGCTCCTTGCGCTCCTTGGAAAGCTCGGCATTTTTAATGATATGGTCATCTACGCGCTCTTCATAATCGGTCCGCATGTTGGCGATGATGGCCTGAACCTCGTCAATGCTCATGCCGGGCTTGATATAGTCACTCAGGTTGTCGAGCAACAGTACCCGCTTCTGGTTGTCACGGATCTTTTTCTCGTTGTCCGCGATTTCACGCTTGAGCTTGTTCTGACGACGGGACATACGCACATATTCCAGCACATCGTTGAAGGTTGACTTGTTTACTTGTTCCATATCGGTACCACTGAGTGAAGGTGAATAAAAACAGGCGGAGAGTCCCATACCAGAAAAAGAAACCGAAACCATGGCACGGGCAAACCCGGAATGCCCCTTACTCTACCGAGTTATGATTCAGATACAACCCCAATCGCAGCGCGGGCGGCGGGTTTAGACAGAACGGATCCGACTGGGTTATTACGCGAAAAATGATGAAAACGGAGAGAGCCAACATGTGGGTTCAATGCGGCCAGAGCAGCCGCAACTTTTTCCGGTACAGGCAACAAGTGAACGACGAACAGCACCATAGTGCCCGTTTGCCCTCCAGTGAGTGCTGAATTTCAGGCAATAAAAAACCCCGCTCGAGTGAGCGGGGTTTCTTGTATTGGGTGCCTGGCAGTGTCCTACTCTCGCATGGCGAATGCCACACTACCATCGGCGCTACAGCGTTTCACTTCTGAGTTCGGCATGGGGTCAGGTGGTTCCACTGCGCTATTGCCGCCAGGCAAAATCTTCAATCTTAGAAAGCTGACGTGAATAACGACTTTGCTAGTTGCTGGTCATTATCACTGAATTTGTAAGTAGTTCATGCACTTGCTACAAGGCCAGAAACACTTCTTGGGTGTTGTATGGTTAAGCCTCACGGGTAATTAGTATGGGTTAGCTCAACGTATCGCTACGCTTACACACCCCACCTATCAACGTTGTGGTCTCCAACGGCCCTTTAGGACCCTCAAGGGGTCAGGGATGACTCATCTCAGGGCTCGCTTCCCGCTTAGATGCTTTCAGCGGTTATCGATTCCGAACTTAGCTACCGGGCAGTGCCACTGGCGTGACAACCCGAACACCAGAGGTTCGTTCACTCCGGTCCTCTCGTACTAGGAGCAACTCCCTTCAATCATCCAACGCCCACGGCAGATAGGGACCGAACTGTCTCACGACGTTCTGAACCCAGCTCGCGTACCACTTTAAATGGCGAACAGCCATACCCTTGGGACCGACTTCAGCCCCAGGATGTGATGAGCCGACATCGAGGTGCCAAACACCGCCGTCGATATGAACTCTTGGGCGGTATCAGCCTGTTATCCCCGGAGTACCTTTTATCCGTTGAGCGATGGCCCTTCCATTCAGAACCACCGGATCACTATGACCTACTTTCGTACCTGCTCGACCTGTCCGTCTCGCAGTTAAGCTGGCTTATGCCATTGCACTAACCTCCTGATGTCCGACCAGGATTAGCCAACCTTCGTGCTCCTCCGTTACTCTTTGGGAGGAGACCGCCCCAGTCAAACTACCCACCAGGCACTGTCCGCGAGCCCGATTCAGGGCCCTGCGTTAGAACATCAAACATACAAGGGTGGTATTTCAAGGACGGCTCCAGCGCAACTGGCGTCACGCCTTCAAAGCCTCCCACCTATCCTACACATGTAGGTTCAATGTTCAGTGCCAAGCTGTAGTAAAGGTTCACGGGGTCTTTCCGTCTAGCCGCGGGTACACCGCATCTTCACGGCGAATTCGATTTCACTGAGTCTCGGGTGGAGACAGCATGGCCATGGTTACACCATTCGTGCAGGTCGGAACTTACCCGACAAGGAATTTCGCTACCTTAGGACCGTTATAGTTACGGCCGCCGTTTACCGGGGCTTCGATCAAGAGCTTCGCTTGCGCTAACCCCATCAATTAACCTTCCGGCACCGGGCAGGTGTCACACCCTATACGTCCACTTTCGTGTTTGCAGAGTGCTGTGTTTTTGATAAACAGTCCCAGCCATCTGGTCACTGCGACTCCCGACAGCTCCATCCGCAAGGGACTTCACCATCAAGAGCGAACCTTCTCCCGAAGTTACGGTTCTATTTTGCCTAGTTCCTTCACCCGAGTTCTCTCAAGCGCCT
>NZ_CP026122.1:2590000-2707500 GCF_002902865.1 Aeromonas sp. ASNIH5
CCTCTGCTGTGGTCGCTTCACCTGGCCTACCTCTTTATCCCACTGGGGCTGACCGCCCTGGCGACACGCACGGCTGGCTGGCCGATTGCCTTGTCACTGGCCAGCCATCTGTTCAGCGCGGGCAGCATGGGGGCCATGATCCTCGCGATGATAGCCCGTGTATCCCTCGGACACAGTGGCAGAGCCCTGCAGATAGGACGCAGGATCACGGCGGCATTTGCACTGGTGATCCTGTCCGCGCTGTTGCGGGTCTTGCTCCCTCTCTTTTGGCCAAATCTCACCCTCACGGGATGGAACCTCAGCGGATGGAGCTGGGTTGCCGCCTACGGTCTGTTCATCTGGGTTTATACCCCCATACTGACCAGTCCCAGAGCGGATGGCCGCCCCGGCTAATCATCGCGTGGCCATGGACGGATAGTGGATCAGATTGTGGAAGATGGCGGGAGCGACCCCAAGATTGCGATAGCCATGGGTACGGTCCGCTGCAAACCGGACTGCCTCACCCTGATCGAGGGAACGC
The DNA here is from genome assembly GCF_002902865.1 of Aeromonas sp. ASNIH5. Taxonomy (NCBI): domain Bacteria; kingdom Pseudomonadati; phylum Pseudomonadota; class Gammaproteobacteria; order Aeromonadales; family Aeromonadaceae; genus Aeromonas; species Aeromonas sp. ASNIH5. Next base: position 2,590,521 of record NZ_CP026122.1, read on the forward strand.
CACGCTCCGTCAACCAGTACCTCCATCACACCGCTGATGACGATGACATGTTCGGTCACTCCGGGTTCATGGGGTTCTGACTCCCGCTGGTATCCAGGTAGCAGGGTCAGTTCGAACAACTCGAAACCAAAGCGGGCCTCATAGGGGAAAAGCGGGGCAACCTGCATCCCCTCTCCCGCCGGCTGCTGTCGAATATCATCGGCAATACGGTATACCGTCTCTCCCTGTGCCGCTGGTGTCGGCTCAATGAAACTGGAGAAAGAGACCCGAAAACCGGTGGCAATCTTCCACAATGTTGCCACCGTCGGACTGGATTCACCTCGCTCGATCTGTCCCAGCATGGCCTTGCTCACCCCCGTTTCACGGGCGGCCATATCCAGGCTCCATCCTCTTTCAGTGCGCAGCCCTTTCAATCGCTGGGCCAGATAGCGACTCATCTCCTGCATCTGTTCTCCGATTTCTTCGAGCCATATTGTGCGCCATAACGCACAGCGTTATAGTCCAAACCACATTGTACGCAATAGCGCACAAGCTATCAGCATCCACAAGGAAGTTTCCCATGCCCCTAGCCCTCCCCCACATGGTCGCGGGACTCATCGCCGTATTGGTGGGTTACACGAGTTCTGTCGTCTTGATCATCCAGGCCGCCACGGCCGCCGGTGCCGATGCAGCCCAGGTCTCTTCCTGGCTATGGACACTGGGTATCGGCATGGGGGTCAGCTGCATCGGCCTCTCCCTTTATTACCGGGTGCCTGTCTTGACGGCCTGGTCCACCCCGGGTGCCGCCCTGCTCATCACCAGCCTGGGGAACTTCAGTCTGGCTGAAGCCATCGGCGCCTTCATCATCTCTTCACTGCTGATCACCCTCTGCGGTATCAGCGGCTGGTTCGACAGGCTGATGCGTCACATTCCCGCCCCACTGGCGGCCGCCATGCTGGCCGGAGTCTTGCTCAGGTTCGGGCTGGATCTCTTCAAGGTGGCACCGCAAGATCCTCTGCTGCTTGGCACCTTGCTACTGGCTTTCTTGCTGGGTCGCCACCTCTGGCCCCGCTACACCATGGTGCTGGTCCTGGCTGCCGGCATACTGCTCTGCACCCTGAGGGGCGAGCTGCAACTCAACGAGGTTCACTGGCAACTTTCCACCCCGGTCTGGATCTCGCCAGCCTTTTCCATCGACGCCCTGCTCGGCATCGCACTCCCGCTCTTTCTCGTTACCATGACCTCGCAAAACATGCCGGGCATTGCCATCCTGCGCGCCCACGGCTATCAACCTGCCACTTCTTCCCTGATTGGCTGGACCGGATTCATCGGCGTGCTGCTGGCACCGTTTGGCGGCTATGCCTTCAACCTGGCCGCCATCACAGCCGCCATCTGCATGGGCAAGGAAGTGGATCACGATGTCACTCGACGCTGGCCTGCTGCCGTGTGGGCTGGATGTTTCTACCTGCTCACAGGCTGTTTCGGTGCCACCGTGGTTGCCCTGTTCAGCGCATTCCCTGCGGTGCTGGTCACCTGCGTGGCCGGGCTGGCGCTGCTCGGCACCATAGGCAGCAGCTTGCACAGCGCCTTGCAGCAGGACGAGGAGCGGGAAGCCGCGCTACTGACTTTCCTCGTGACTGCCTCGGGGATCACCCTGCTCGGGGTCGGGTCTGCCTGCTGGGGATTGCTGATCGGAGTGACATTGCATCAAGTCAACCGGCTCCGCTCCTGACCTGACCATCTGGGGAGACTCCAGTGAGACGCAGCACATAATCCTGAGAAGAGCGTTCACATATGAACCTTATTCCTTTCTAGTGAGAAAACGGCGCAGATCCTTCCCGACAAGCGCCGTTGTCAGACTCAATACTGGAGAACGAAGATGAGGAATCAGGCTGTCATTTTGTTACTGGCACTGCTGGGCGCCACCACGACCCAGGCTGCCGACACCGATCGGGAGCTGGCACGCCAGCTCGCGCTGCAGCAGAAGAACCTGCTGCCACTCCTGCACAATCAGGAATACCAGAGCCCGCTGCCCAACCTGCTGCCAAAGGCCAGCCCGCGTCTGAAGCGCCAGGCTCGGGATGCCAACCAGGCGGCCATCAGTCGGCAAGGGCTGGATGGCGAGGTCAGGGAACTGATGCAACTGCGGCTGGCCAATCCGGATCAGGCGGATGCACTGCAACAAGGGGTTGAGCCACTGGTTGCCTACATACCAAGTGGTGACGAAAAGAGCTGGAGCGCCATCGAGGCGTTCGACAGCGCCGGCAGCCCGATCTATCTCGATGTGAACCAGCCGCCGGCGCGGCCGGTACTGGTGGTGGAGGCCGATCCGGTAAAAGCCAAGAATGCCGGCCTGAAGGTGATGCGAAAGGCGCTGGCTGCCGCCGACATGCAGGTGACGCCCCGTGCCACCAGCAACACCACGCCCCTCAAGACCAGCATTCTCAAGAAGATCAGGCTCAACGATGATCAGGAGCCCTGGCTGCTGGGCGCCGCCGAGGTCTATGCCGTCGTGGCCGGGGTCAATCCTGGTAGGGACGAGCCCGTGGTAGATATCGTCGACATGCCCTATCTCGACTACGACAACACCGACTACACCCCCAACCAGATCCTGGTCTATTGGGATCGCTACCGCTGGGGAGCCGTCGACGTGGTCATGATGGAGCAGGATGACAACGTCAATTACAAGGCGCTGAGTGCCCTCCTGATTGACGCACTCAAACTCGGCTTCACTGCGGGCGGCGTACCCGAGGCCCTGCCCTTCCTCGACCTCGGCGGTCGTATCGTCAAGGCACTTCCGGACTCCTGGATGACCAACAACGACGACTACCTCGACACCTTCTATACCCTGGAGCAGGACCAGAGCTATCACCAGTATCCCGGTGCCGCCGGCAATGCAGTCATCGATCTCGAGCCCAGGGAGATCCAACCAACCCGGCCCTGACTGTCGCTCAAAATAAAAAGCCAATGAGAAGACTCATTGGCTTTTCTGTATCAGAGCCGCGGATCAGGCCTGACCTTTCGGCCTCACACCCAGTGTGTGACAGATGGCGTAGGTCAGCTCTGAGCGGTTCAGGGTATAGAAGTGGAAATCCTTCACCCCTTCCTGACTCAGCACACGCACCTGGTCGATGGCAATGCTGGCTCCCACCATGTTGCGCGTCATCTGATCGTTTTCCAGCCCTTCGAAACGCTGGTGCATCCAGCGCGGGATCTTCACGTTGGTGAAACCGGCAAACTTGGCCAGGGTCTGGTAGTTGGAGACCGGCAGTATCCCCGGCACGATCTCCGCATCGATACCGATGGCGGCGCAGCGATCCCGAAAACGCAGATAGGTCTCCACATCGAAGAAGAACTGGGTAATGGCCCGGTTGGCACCGGCATCTATCTTGCGCTTGAGGTTGAGCAGGTCGGATTGCGCACTGCGAGCCTCGGGGTGGCCTTCCGGATAGGCGGCGACCGAGATATCGAAATCGGCTTCGGATTTGAGCAGGGCGACCAGGTCGGTGGCATACATGTCAGGCTTGTCGAGGCCGGGAGGCAAGTCTCCGCGCAGGGCCACGATGTGGCGAATGCCGCTATTCCAGTAGTCACGGGCAATGGTGCGCAACTCGTCACGGCTGGCATCGATACAGGTCAGGTGCGGGGCGGCGATGAGGCCGGTACGCTCCTTGATGTCCTTGATCACCTTGTGAGTGCGGTCCCGGGTGCCCGAATTGGCGCCATAGGTCACAGAGACGAATTTGGGCTCCAGCACCTGCAGGCGCTCGATGGACTGCCAGAGGGTGTTCTCCATCCCTTCGCTGTTGGGCGGGAAAAACTCGAAACTGACCGATATATCGCCACCCAGATCCGCCAAACTCTGGTTGAGTGCCTCAACCTGACGCGCGCTGTGAAATCCCATCTGCTCTCTCCCTGTCCTGCAACCCATTCCTTCACGCCAAAACGGATGTTTGGACGTCTAAACGTCTTTCTATCTTTATGAGAAAACGGATCAAAGTCAATACCGATTTGTCAGCGACAAGGGGGATTGCCGATTTTTTTATTTTGCAATTCAACCTAAGTAATGAGCGACCCCATCCCAAAATGCTGTCAGGCACGCTATGATGCGGGCGGATCGTCCTGGACGTTCTGAATCTGCGTGTGATTGTTTGGCCGGGTTTCCCGGCCTTTTTTTAACTTCTTTCCCCGCCTGCCGATAAGCAATTCAAGCGTTTGCAGGAGCCCCATCATGGAAGATCACCCCGGTTTTGCCACCGATCTGCTGTTCGATCGCTATCAGGGCGAGGTGACGGATCATGATGCGTTCTGGACCGTGCGCACCCCGGGCTCTCCAGACTACTACTTCGGCAACTACCTGTTGCTGCCCACCCCCCCAAGCGATCGTGACAAGGGCTGGCTCGAGGCCAGTTTCGACAGGCTGATTGGCTGGGATCCCCGTATCCGCCACCGCACCTTCCAGTGGCCCCTCGCCGCAGGCCAGAACAGCCGGGTCGCCGGGTTCGTGGCGGCGGGGTACCAATACATGGAGTGCGTGGTACTGGCGCTGGGTGCAATGGAGTGGCAAGCCCCCACCGGCAGCGACCTGACCCCGGCTCGCCCGTTCACCGCGGCGGACTGGGATCAGTGGCTCGCCTTCGAGCTGGCAGAGCGGGATCCAGCCCATTCGGAGGAGCGCTATCTTCCCTATCTCTTGTCACGCCGCCAGCTCTATCAGGCCATGATCGATGACGGGCTCGGACAGTGGTGGGGGTTATGGCACCAGGATCAACTGGTTGCCAGCTGCGGACTCTTCTTCACCGGCACCCTGGGACGCTTTCAACTGGTGCGCACGCACGCAGAGTGGCGAAACCGGGGGCTCTGTCGTCTGTTGCTGAGCCAGGTCGCACGCCAGGGACTGGCACGGGCCAGTTCGCTCATCATAGTGGCAGACGAGCACTATCACGCCCAGCGGGTCTATCGCACTCTGGGTTTCGTGCCGGTGGCCCGTATCGGCAGCCTGTGCCGCTGGCCACGGGAATGACAGGTCATCACGCAGATGCAAAACGGGAGGCCAAGGCCTCCCGTTCTTCATGGTGAACCATCAGGGCTGTGCCCCCTCCAGTTCGCTGGCGAGCGCCTCCTCCACTTCGGCAGGAGGCGCTGGAGCGACGGCTCCGGACACCGGTACTGACGGAGGCTGGGTCGCGCTTGCTCCGGAAGGCGCTTGTCCATCCGGCACCACAGGCGCAGCAGGTTCGGTCCCGATGGCACCCGACACAGGGACGGCAGGCACGCTCGCCTCACACTGACACTCCTGTCCCTTGCCCTGGTTGCCCTGATGGGGGGCATACCACCCTTTCAACCCCTGTTCCAGGCGATCGGCCGCCGCCTTGGGTGCCACGGTTCCCAGCAATACCTGCTGGCTCACCTCGGCCAGTTCATCCCCGAGCTTGGGAGTGCCGCGGGAGAGGATCTGAGTGGCAACCCGGATGGTGGAATCGCACTGATCCCGCCACTCCATCATCTCTCTGGCCGCCGGATTGGTGGCTTCAAAGAAGTGGTTGGAGAGCGAGAAGAAGCCGGGCAGCGAGTTGGTATAGAGCTCGGCAAACTGGGGAGTGGTCAGCCACTGCAGGAAGGTCATGGCGGCCTCCTTGTTCTTGCTGGCCGGATTCATCCCCATACCGATGTCGGTGTGATCGGTGAAGAAACAGCCATCCCCCTGCTTTGCCACGGGCGGGCGCATGACACCGAAGTCCACCTTGCCGGTGAAGGGGGCGATCTCCCAGGATCCCGCCGCATAGAAGGCAGCCTTGCCCGAGGTGAACAGCTCGTTGGTGGTGGCGTAGTCGCGGCTCTCGCCCCCCTCCCCCAGGTAGTCACGCCAGCGGGCCAGCTCCTCGAACACCTTGACGTATTGCGGGTTGTTGAAGCGCTCCTGGCCCCCGATCAACGCCAATCGACCATCCTCCCCCTTCCAGTAGTTGGGGCCTATGTTCTGGAAACCGAGCTCGGAGGCAACCCAGCTCTCCGAGCCGCTCACGGCGAGGGGAACATAGCGACCATCCGCCTTCACCTTGTCCAGGGCCGCGAAGAATGCCTCGCGGGTCTGGGGAACCGTCAGCCCCAGCTCACTGAAAATCTTCTTGTTGTAGAAGAAGCCGTGAATCACCGATGCCATGGGTACGCAGAAAGTCTGGGCGCCACTGTCGGTCTGCCAGGGGGATTGGGCAAAGCTCGGGAAGTTCTCCATCCCCGCCATCTCGCTCAGCTCCACCAGATGGCCCGCCTTGAACAGGGCCAGGGAGTCGTCAAACGGGCGGCAGGTGATGAGATCCCCCGCCTTGCCCGCCTTGAGGCTGGCCCAGAGGGTCGGCATGTACTCGACGTTCTGCACCCCGTTGAATTTCACCTGAATACCCGGGTGGGCGGCCTCGAATGCAGGAATGATCTTCTGTTCCCACAAGGCCTTGTCATCTATGCGCCAGCTCTCTATCACCAGCTCGCTGGCCATCAGCTGGCCACACAACAGGAGACTCAGGGCCCCGATCCACTTGTTAGCCATAAGTCCTCCTACACCTTGAAATGGGCGATCAATTGCTGCTGCTTGGCGACCAGATCCGCCAGCACCTCACTGCTGCTGGCCGATTCCCGCGCCTCCCGCTCGGTCTCGTAAGCCACATCCGCAATGCCGGCGACATGACGGGCAACCCCCTGACTCACGGAGATCTGTTCCTGGGCGGCATGAGCCACCTGATCCGCCATCGCCTTGATGGCACTCATCCGCTCGGCAATGGATTGCAACGCCTCGTCCATCACCCGGGTCTGGGCCACGCAATCCTGGGTCTGCTCCTGGCTGCGTGCCATCACGGCCACCACGTGCTTGCTGGAACTTTGCAGGTTCTCGATCATGGCCTGGATCTCCTCGGTCGAGGTCTGGGTCCGGTTCGCCAGTGCCCGCACCTCGTCCGCCACCACCGCGAAGCCGCGACCGGCGTCCCCCGCGCGGGCCGCCTCGATGGCCGCGTTCAGCGCCAGCAGGTTGGTCTGCTCGGCGATGCTGCGGATCACGTCGAGGATGCTGCCGATGTTGTCGCTGAATTCCCCCAGCTTGTGGGTGATGCCGACCGCCTCTTCCATGGCACCCGCCAGTTGTTCGGTGATCTGGCGCGTAGTCGCCACCTGTTTGCGTCCGGCGCGGGCCTCTTCGTCCGCCAGGTCCACCTCACGCTTGGTGCCGTCAGTGGAGCGCGCCACCTCGGTCGCACTCACCTCCAGCTCGGTGATGGCGGCAGCCACCTGATCGGTCTGGCTCTTCTGATCCTGCACCCGTGACATGGCCCGCTCGCTTATCTCGGCGGCGCGGCTCGCCTCGTCCACCAGATGGCGCGAGCCGGCATTGATCTGGGCGAGCAGTTCGCCAGTCTTGTCTGCCAGGGTATTGATCGAGCGGGTCAGGCTGCCAAACTCGCAGCGGCTCTGGTAGTCGATGCGCCGGGTCATGTCACCCGTGGCCATGCGATCCAGCTCCCGATCGATGAGTTGCAGCGGACGCTGGATGCTGCGGGCCGTGGTGTAACCGATGAGGAGCGCGGCGGCTGCGGAGATGGCCGACACGATCAGGATCCAGGCGCTGGCGCTGCTGACGGCGTCATCCGCCCCGACCCGGCTCGCGCTGGCAATGCTGCCCGCCGATTTGGCCATCTCGTCCAGCAGCGCCAGGCTGTTGACCAGACTGGTGTCGAGCTGCTGGTTCAGGGACTGCAGCGAGGCCGCCAGTTGCTGGCCATTGCGCATGGTCGCCAGCAACCCTTTCGGGCCGAGGGCCAGCTCCTGCATCCGATCGAGGTTGACGATGAAACGCTGCCTCACGTCATCGGGCACCTGCACCCGTTCGAGCCGTTTGCGTGCCATCTCGATATCCTTGCCGAGCACCTTCTCCAATTCATTGAGATCGGTCTTGGCATCGGCCCGGCGGATGTTTTTCAGATCCCGGGCAATGCCGGAGGTGATAAGTTCGGCCTTGTTGCGCATGGAGCGTTTGCTCGCGGTCTGCTGCAACAACAGGTCGGCGGCCCACTGGTAGGTATCTTCCAGCCGGATGAACGCCAGCTCCAGTTCATGGCGCCGATCGAGTGCGGCCACCCACTGGCCGTGCTGGGTCAGCACCTGATCCGCCAACCCGTAGAACTCGCGGGTCGCCCCGTCGACCTGGCGGAACCGCTCGCTCGCCTCGGCCACCCCGTCAAACCGGGCCATCTCCTTGCTCTGGGCCAGGAAACGCTCCTGCTGCGCCTTGAACTGGCTGGCCAGTTGCGGCAACTGGGCCGCCTCCTCGCTGGTTCTGTAGGTGAGCACCCAGCGGTTGCTGTCCTGCAGTGCGCCCTTGAGCCCGGCGACCGCGATCACCAGGGGGGTGGCACGATCAGAAACCTGGGAGAGCCCCTCGTTGATCCCCCGGATCTTCAGAATACTGATGAAGCCGAGCAGAACCAGCAACAACAGCATCAGCACGAAGCCGGCGATGATCCGCTGCACAATAGATAAACCCATGGAGGCATCCTCACTCGTTGGGGAAAGGGGTGAATGCCGAGGTTATCGGCAGCGGGGTGCAATGGAATAGCGGTTCATGACGCGATGGCGGGCCAGATCACAGTTGGCGTGATATGGCAGGCAGAAAAGGGCCCGAACAGAGCCGGGCCAAAGAGACATGCTTGGTTGTCATGGCCGTGCATCGGCCACGTTTGTCATCAGAAGCGGTAGCCGACGCCGAACATGAAGGCCACCGGATCGATGGAGGTGTTGATGGTGCCCACGGCGGTATGCACATCGGTATCGATGTCGATGAGCCAGGCGGAGGCGTTGACGAACCAGCGGTCATTGATTGCCATGTCCAGGCCCACCTGACCCGCCATCCCCCAGGAGGAGTCCACGCTCACATCCGTCCCGGCCAGGGCACCGCGCCCTTCCTCGTCGAAGAAGGTGGTGTAGTTGATACCGGCCCCCACATAGGGGCGCACCTTGCTGTTGGCATCACCGAAGTAGTACTGCGCCATCAGGGTCGGCGGCAGGTGTTTGACCTTGGCGACCTCACCCAGGCCGGCAGTCGACACCGAGTGGGAGAAGGGGGTCGCGGCCAGCAGCTCGACACCCCAGTTGTCCGTCAACATGTAGGAGAGGGTCAGGCCAAGCTGCATGTTGCTGTCGATCTCCAGCTCGCCCGTCCCCAGCACGTTGTCACTGCTGGTCTGGGGAGAGACGAACGCCAGGCCACCACGGACCAGGATGTCACCGGCCTGATGTGCCATGGCGACGGGGGAAGCAAAAGCGGCTGCGATTAACAGAGGAAGGATCTTTTTCATCACATTATTCCTTTTTTGTTTTCTTTCTATGTTGCAAGCCCGAAAACTATAAAAGGATGTGAATGGCCGGTTATTGATTTAGCTCAATAGTTATCAAGAAATAGATAGATGTACACGGCAGCTTTGATTGGACAATCAAACCGCAGATGAAAATAAAAAGTCATTCAAATACATGATGATGCCTTAAATTACCGCATCAGCATGAAATGTAAAATACCAATTAAATACACCTTAAGCATCTTCATATCACCTTTCAATTGTTGTTTAATTATGCCCCGGGGCGTATTTTATTAATGCGATGTAACCACGCTGTAATTTTAATTTTATGAAGCCACAGACACGCAAAGACAAAATTCTCGGCATTCTTGCCGCCATCTGGGGGATAGGTTCCTTCCTCTTCATTCTGCTGGGTTTCCTGTTTGCTCTCGCCTTCCTGATGCTGACACACTGAGTCTGCCGGACGAGTCCCTCTTTTCTCCCTCTCATCCCTGGCCGGGCGCCAGACCGGCGCACCTCGCCCACCGGCCAACAAAAAAGGGGCCTTGGCCCCTTTTTCTCGAGTGACGCTTATTTCTCCAGTAGAGGAGCGAGGAAGCGCGCCGTGTGGGACTCCTTACAACGGCTCATCTCCTCAGGCGTACCCGTCACCAGAATACGGCCACCACCAGCGCCCCCTTCCGGGCCCAGATCAACGATCCAGTCCGCGGTTTTGATGACGTCCAGGTTGTGCTCGATGATGACAATGGTGTTGCCCCGATCCCGCAGTTGGTGCAGTACCTTGAGCAACTGCTGGATATCGTGGAAGTGCAACCCCGTGGTCGGTTCGTCCAGAATATAGAGGGTCTGGCCGGTGTCCCGCTTGGAGAGCTCCCGCGCCAGCTTGACCCGCTGCGCCTCGCCGCCAGAGAGCGTGGTGGCGGACTGACCGAGCCGGATGTAGGAGAGGCCCACGTCCATCAGGGTCTGCAGCTTGCGCGCCACCGCCGGCACCGGATCGAAGAAGGCACGGGCATCTTCCACCGTCATCTCGAGGATTTCGTGGATGTTCTTGCCCTTGTACTTCACCTCCAGGGTCTCGCGGTTGTAGCGCTTGCCCTTGCAGACGTCGCACGGCACGTAAACATCCGGCAGGAAGTGCATCTCCACCTTGATGACCCCGTCCCCCTGGCACGCCTCGCAGCGTCCCCCCTTCACGTTGAAGGAGAAGCGGCCCGGCTGGTAGCCACGGGAACGCGCCTCCTGGGTGCCGGAGAGCAGCTCGCGGATCGGGGTGAACAGGCCGGTGTAGGTGGCCGGGTTGGAGCGCGGGGTGCGGCCGATGGGGCTCTGGTCGATATCCACCACCTTGTCCAGATGCTCCAGCCCCTCGACGCTGCGATAGGGCGCAGGCGTGGACTCGGTGGCCTTGTTCAGCTCACGGTGGGCGATGCGGAACAGGGTGTCATTGATCAGAGTCGACTTGCCGGAACCGGAGACGCCGGTGACGCAGGTCATCACGCCGATGGGCAGATCCAGGTTGACGTTGCGCAAGTTGTTGCCGCTCGCCCCTTTCAATTTCAGCCACTTGCCAGTGAGCGGGGTGCGCTCGGCCGGGATGGCGATCTGCTTGCGCCCGGAGAGGTAGTCACCGGTCAGGGACTCGGGGTTCGCGATGATCTCCTCCGGCGTCCCCTGGGCGACGATGGCACCGCCGTGCACGCCAGCCCCCGGACCGATGTCGAGCACATGGTCGGCGAGGCGAATGGCATCCTCATCGTGCTCCACCACGATCACGGTGTTGCCGAGATCACGCAGGTGAGTCAGGGTCTTGAGCAGCCGCTCGTTGTCACGCTGATGCAGACCGATGGAGGGCTCGTCCAGCACGTACATGACCCCCACCAGGCCAGCCCCGATCTGGCTGGCCAGCCGGATCCGCTGCGCCTCGCCACCGGAGAGGGTCTCGGCGCTACGCGACAGGCTCAGATAGTTGAGGCCGACGTTCACCAGGAAGCCGAGCCGCTCGACGATCTCCTTGAGGATCTTGTCCGCTATCTGGGCACGCTGACCGGACAGGTTCAACCCTTCGAAGAAGGCCAGGGCATCGCCGATGGACTGCTCGGCGATGGCGGGCAGGTTGCGATTGTCCACGAAGACGTGGCGGGCTTCTTCCCGCAGTCGGCTGCCACCGCAACTGGTACAGGACTTGTTGGCGATGTATTTGGCCAGCTCTTCCCGCACCGCGTTGGATTCGGTCTCCCGGTAGCGGCGCTCCATGTTGTGCAGGATCCCCTCGAACGGGTGCTTGCGCACCACCACGTCGCCGCGGTCATTCATGTAGCGGAACTCGATCTCAGTGCGCCCGGAACCACGCAGGATCACCTCCTGGGTCTTGAGCGGCAGATCCTCCCAGGGGGTCTCCAGGTCGAACTTGTAGTGATCGGCCAGGGATTTGAGCATCTGGAAGTAGTAGAAGCTGCGTTTGTCCCAACCACGGATGGCGCCGCCGGCCAGGCTCTGGCCCGGATCATGGATGAGCTTGGCGGGATCGAAATACTGCTGCACCCCGAGACCGTCACAGGTGGGGCAGGCCCCCGCCGGGTTGTTGAAGGAGAAGATCCGGGGCTCCAGCTCCGACATGGAGTAACCGCACTCGGGGCAGGCGAAGTTGGCGGAGAAGGTCATGGGGGCAACCCCATCCTCCCCGTCCATCGGCACCACCAGCACGATGCCGCCGGAGAGAGTCAGCGCCGTTTCGAACGATTCGGCCAGACGCAGCGCCAGGTCATCGCGCACCTTGAATCTGTCCACCACCACCTCGATGGTGTGCTTCTTGTGCAGCTCCAGCGCGGGAGGATCCGACAGATCGCACACTTCGCCGTCGATGCGGGCGCGGATGTAACCCTGGGCCGCCAGGTTCTCCAGCAGCTTGGTGTGCTCCCCCTTGCGGTTGCGCACCACGGGGGCCAGCAGCATCAGCTTGGCGCCTTCGGGCTGGGCAAGCACCTGATCCACCATCTGGCTGATGGTCTGGGCCGCGAGCGGAATGGCGTGGGTCGGGCAGCGTGGCTCGCCGACCCGGGCGAACAGCAGCCGCAGGTAGTCGTAAATCTCGGTGATGGTGCCGACGGTCGAGCGCGGGTTGTGGGAGGTGGACTTCTGCTCGATGGAGATGGCAGGCGACAGCCCCTCGATGTGGTCCACGTCCGGCTTCTCCATCAGGGAGAGGAACTGGCGGGCATAGGCGGAGAGCGACTCCACATAGCGGCGCTGCCCCTCGGCATAGAGGGTATCGAACGCCAGGGAGGATTTGCCCGAACCGGACAGGCCGGTGACCACGATCAGCTTGTCACGTGGCAGGATCAGGTTGATGTTCTTGAGGTTGTGGGTGCGGGCACCCCGGATCACGATTTTTTCCATCTTGTTGCGCGCTCGATACGGGAACCAGAGCGGGCCAGTATGGCATAGAGACTACTGGATGAATAGACAGTCTTTCCTTCCGTACCCCTTCCTCAGAGATACTCCTTGGCCCAGCTCACCGCCTGCAACCGGTTCTTGACGTTCAGCTTCTTGAAGACGTTGTAGAGATGGGATTTGACGGTGTGTTCGCTCACGAACAGGCTGTCGGCGATCTCGGTGTTGGAGGCCCCCGTCATCAGGTGACGCACAATCTCCTGCTCGCGGGCGGTCAGCAGCGTCTGCTGACGCTGAGGTTGCCCGCTCCCCTTGCGGTAGTAGTCCACCAGGTCGCACAGCAGGTGGCGCGGGATCCAGTACTCCCCCTGCAACACCTTGCGGATACCGAAGACCAGCCTGTCCAGCGTGTCCTGACGAAAGAAGAGCCCGCTGGTATGGGGCCACATCAGCAGCAGCTCTTTGTTGGTGCTGGTCGGGGCATTGAGCAACACGGCACTGGCCTCGCCAAAGCGCTGGCAGATGGCATTGCTCCAAAGCTCCTGCTGGGTCGACTTGAGGTAGTCCAGATCGATCAGCAGCAAGGTTTTGGGGGTGCCCTCTGCAACGTCTGGCAGGTCATTCAGCTCCCCCACCAGCAAGATGGGCAGACCAAGCTCTTCACTGAGGTGACGCTGGAAACGGGAGGCTTGTGCGTTATTTTCGGTGATCAGCACCAGGAGGGAGTCGGGCGTCATCAAGAGAACTTCCTTGCACATTCGAGTCGGGGCTTTTTGGCAAGGAAGAGTACCAATCCCCCTCCTGGCTGCAGCATTAAAAAAGTATTAGACGCATCGGTGGCTCCTTTGAAGCCCAGCAATTTTCCAGCCAATACAATTGGCTAGCACGCCCCCCCCATTTGGGGGGTCAGGTAGTGCCGGTGCGCACCATAACAGCTCCGCCCTCTTCACGCAGCCTGCCCCAGCCGCCTCCCCTTGCTGGTGACACCTTACCTCGGGTAAGTTACTCAGGCTGTGGCGATCCATTGACGCCACAGTGGCAGGGAAGATGTGCGCTCATGCCCGTCAACTGGTACTATGGCGGCCAAACGCTGCGGCCCATCCATGACGCCTCTGCCGGCAAGCTCCGGCGCAGCCAGGACACTGATAGAGAGATGACACCCAGCCAGGGCGCGCATCTCGTTGCAAACAAACGCATTATTGAATGGGCCCAGGCATCTGGCCTGGCCGGTATACATAAGGGTGGAAGAGAGATTATGGCCAGTCGAGGCATCAACAAAGTCATTCTGATCGGTAACCTGGGGCAAGACCCGGAAGTGCGCTACATGCCGAGCGGCGGTGCCGTGACTAACATCACCCTGGCCACCTCCGATACCTGGCGCGACAAGCAGACCGGTGAGCAGAAAGAGCGCACCGAATGGCACCGTGTCGTCTTCATGGGCAAGCTGGCCGAAGTGGCCGGCGAGTACCTGAAGAAGGGCTCCCAGGTCTATGTGGAAGGCAAGCTCCAGACCCGCAAATGGCAGGATCAGAGCGGCCAAGAGCGCTACACCACCGAGGTGCTGGTCGACAGCTTCACCGGTGTGATGCAGATGCTGGGTGGCCGTCCGCAGGGCGGTGGCCAGGGCATGGGCGGCCAGTCATCCCAGGGCAACTGGGGCCAGCCGCAACAGGCTGCACCGCAACAGAACATGCAACGTCCTGCTGCCCCGCAGCAGAACATGCAACCGCAAGGCGGTTACGGCCGTCCGGCCCAGCAGCCGCAATCCGCCCCGCCGGTCTACAACGAACCGCCGATGGATTTCGACGACGATATTCCGTTCTGATCCCCTGCGGCAGGCCCTGATTCATCAGGGCCTTTTTTTACCTGTTTCTGACGCATTCACCTCCCCCGACGACCATGTTGCTGCCACTTTCCCGCGCTTTACGTCCCCTTCGTCCAGGCTTGTGGCTATCATCGAGACGATTTCTCCCTTCGGGAACCTGCATGAACCACTTGAGTCGTCTGCTGTGCCTCGCCCTGCTGATGTTCGGCAGCCACCTTGCCGCGGAGCCGCTGCGGGTGGGAGTCAGCTTTGCCATTCCTCCCTATGTCATCAGCCACGAAGACAGGGGCATTGAACTCGATCTCATGCGAGAGGCCTTCGCAGGCAGCCCCCATGAGCTGCAGGTCGTCTATCTTCCCCTGGAGCGCACCTTCAGGATGCTGGAGGAAGGCAAGCTGGACGCCATCATCAACGTCAAACCCGGCATGCTGGAAAGCGCCTACCTCTCACAGCCGGTGATCACCTTCCACAACCGGGTCTTCACCCTGGCGCCGACGGCAGTCCACACCATGAAGGATTTGCAGACCCTGCGAGTCAGTGCCTTCCAGCGTGCACGACAGATCCTGGGAACGACCTTCTCCGACATCGTCGACCAGAATCCCCGTTATGAAGAGGTGGCGAGGCAGGAGGGACAGGTACAGCGGCTGCTGCTCGGGCGCACCGATGCCGTGATCCTGGAACAGCGGGTGTTCTACTACTATCTGGCGCAGTTGCTCGGGGATGACCAGGAGGGCGACCGCTATCCCAAGAACAGGGTCAGACAGCACGACCTCTTCCCCCCGACTCACTACCACTTCGCCTTTCGCGAGGCGGGCCACCGGCAATGGTTCGACAGACAGCTCGCCAAGATGAAGGCGGACGGGCGCTATGAGCGGATTTTTGCCGCCTATGGCACCACCTCTACTGCCGGAGACAAAAAAGCCAGCCCATGATGGACTGGCTTGATACCGGCTCCGGGGAGCCGCAGTGGATGGAGCGTTACTTCATCGCGCTGCCGTTTTTCAGCTCTGCTTTCTGACGTTTGGCTTCGCGTTTCTCTTTCAGTGACATCTGCGGTTTTTTCTTGGCATCTTTGCCGTGATGCTGTTCTTTGTTGCTCATCATCAGACTCCAAAAAGGTTACCTGGACAGTTGGAACGGGTGTTCCAGCATGTCAGCCGAATCGTGGATTTCAGTACGCCAACAGTGACGATCGGGGATCGCACTGGCCTCAGCATACTCCCAATCTTCCGCCGGGATCCAGCCTCCCGGCAGCGCCTGTCAGCCAGGCTTTCCCGCGGCGTGCTCCCCCGGAAATGACGACCGGGCGACACTTTTGGCATCCGGGGACGGATGGTCAGCCTGTCTCCGGTGGATGTGTGTTAGGGTGGGCATTCAACGATCGCAGGAGCGCGTCATGAAGAAGCTGGAAATGAAAGATCTGACCGAGGCCGAGAAAGCCGAGATTGCCCTGCTGGTGCAAAAGGCCCAGGCCAATGCCGATCACACCCTGACCAACGGGGAGCGCAACAAGATCCGCGAAGCAGGACGCCAGAAGATCGCCGCCGATCGCGCCCAGGCCGCCAAGGCGGCTTCCGCACTGGCGCGGGAGAAAGCCAAGGAGCGAGCCAGTGCCCAAGTACTGCCCGACACCTTCAACTGGTCCGATTCCGTCAGCAACAAATACCGTGGCAGACGGTAACGGCAGCATGAATGCACGCAGATGACGCTGCTGCATAAAAGGGGGCTGGCAGAGCGTCCTGTCATCCCCCTGAAAAGGGCAGCAGGAGGCGCCTGGCAGCTGATGCACACCCGGATAAAACGCCGATCCAGCCATCACTGACTGAAACGAATACCAAGATAAAGATTGCCATGACAGGGTGTGCGTGTTCTAATCGTTTTCGATGGTTCGGTAGTTCAGACCTGATTATGTTAGGCAGTCATCTTAAAGCAGTGATTTGTGCAGGCAGTTATCCCCGATAATTCTTGCCAGATAATTCTCCTTCTTTAGTGCTCCCCATACGTATTTCTGACGAAAAATCATGGATTGCCGCTCCGGTGGCGTTTCACTAATCACTACTCAAGGAAATTATCATGTCCAAAATGACTGGTACCGTAAAATTCTTCAACGCCGAGAAAGGCTTCGGTTTCATCTCCCCGGCTGACGGCAGCAAAGACGTGTTCGTTCACTTCTCCGCCATCCAGTCCAACGGTTTCAAAACCCTGGAAGAAGGTCAGCGCGTTGAGTTCACCATCGAGCAAGGCCAGAAAGGCCCGGCTGCTGCGAACGTCGTTCCGCAGTAATTCAAGCCGGAGCACCTTCCCCTCTTTGGGCAAGGGCCTCAGCAAGAATTGAAAAAACCCGCTTCGGCGGGTTTTTTGTTGCCCGTTTCCGGGTGGCCGACCTGTTGCTCTGCTTCCCTAGCGCCACGGGCAGCAAAAAGGGCACCCTGGTGGTGCCCCATTTCCTGGTCAGGTTCCTTACAGGGGCAGGCTGATCCGCGCCTCCAGCCCCCCCTCCTCGCGATTGTGAAGGCTGAGCTCACCGCCGTGCTGGTGCACCAGGGTGCGGGCGATGGCGAGCCCCAGTCCCACGCTGCCCGACTCGGTGTTGCGGGCTTCATCCAGGCGCACGAAGGGCTTGAACACCTCCTCCAGCTGGCTCTCCGCAATCCCCGGCCCCTGATCGCGAACCAGGATCAGCAACTCGCCGTCACCGCGCACCAGCGAAACCTCGGCACCCCCTGCGTACTTGATGGCGTTGCCGATGAGGTTTTGCAGTACCCGACGCAGGGTGTTGGCCCGGCAGGCGTAAACCTGCTTGCCCTCGGCCAGGCAGGTGACGGGCTGGCCCATGTCGGCATAGTCGTCACACAGGCTCTCCAGCAGGCTGACCAGATCCAGCTCCCGGGTCGCCTCCTGCTGCCCCTCCTCCCGGGCAAAGCTCAGGGTCGCCGCCAGCATCTGCTCCATCTGCTGCAGGGTCTGCTGGAAGCGATCCTTGTCTTCCCCGTCCGCCAGAAACTCGCTGCGCAGCCGCAGGCTGGTGATGGGGGTGCGCAGGTCGTGGGAGATGGCGGCCAGCATCCGGGTTCTGTCCTGCACGAAGCGATCGAGCCGGGTGTGCATCCGGTTGAAGGCCTGGATGGACTCGCGGATCTCGGTGGGCCCCTCCTCGCGCAGGGGCTCGATGTCCTCACCACGCCCCAGCCTGTCGGCGTTGGCCGCCAGTTGCTTGAGGGGACGGGTCGCCCGGCGGAACAGCCAGATCATCAGGCCGATCACCAGGCTCGCCACCAGCAGCAGGTTGAGGGTGGTCTGCCAGGACCAGCTCGCCGTCTCCTTGTCCACCAGGGAGCTGAACTGGAGCCAGCCGCCGTTGGGCAGTTCGATGGAGCCGTAGAGCCGCATGTCCTGGGGCGGCGGCATGCCGTTGCGATCCTTCATCATGCGGTTGTGGTGCTGCCAGGCCCGGCTGCGCTGGATGTCCTGCTTCAGTTCGGCGCTGATCTCCACCGCCAGGGAGGATGGATAGCCGAGCTTGGCCCGCACCAGCTTCTCGAAGCGGGGGCTGCGGTTGTCCGGCTGCAACGGCTCGTCGGCCAGACGCAGCAGCAGGGTCTCGCTGCGGCTCGCCTTGAGGATCTCGTGATAGAGGGAAGGAGGAGAGAGGGAGAGCAGGCGCACCACGGAGATGATCCGCTGCATGGCGTTGCGGCTGTTGACGTAACCGAGGGCCTCCTCCCTGTCCGAGCGGTAGATCTGGATACTGAGCAACTGGATCAGTACCAGCCCCGCCAGGGCCACCAGCACTATCTGGCCGGTCAACCCCTTGGGCAGCAGCCTGGCGAAGACGCGCTTGATCATGTCGGCCTCACTCCTGGGTCACGTCGGCGGCGAACAGGTAACCGCCACCCCAGATGGTCTTGATGAGCTCGGGATTCTTGGGATCCCGCTCCAGCTTGCGCCGCAGTCGGCTCACCAGGGTATCGATGGCGCGATCGAAGGCCACCGCCTCCCGGCCACGGGCCAGATCCAGCAACTGATCCCGGCTCAGCACCCGCTGGGGCCGCTCCAGAAACACCTTGAGCAGATCGAACTCGGCGGTGGAGAGGCTCATCCCCACCCCCTCCTCGTCCACCAGCTCACGGCGATTGACGTCGAGCAGCCAGCGATCGAAGCGCAGATCCCGGGTCAGGGTCTCCGGCACGGGCAGGCTCTCCGCCTGGGTACGGCGCATCACCGCCTTGATGCGGGCCAGCAGCTCCCGCGGGTTGAACGGCTTGGAGAGGTAGTCGTCCGCCCCCATCTCCAGGCCGATGATGCGGTCCGTCTCCTCCCCCATGGCGGTAAGCATGATGATCGGCAGGCGGGATTTGACCCTGAGCTCGCGGCACAGGGTGAGGCCATCCTCCCCCGGCATCATCAGATCCAGCACCAGCAGATCGAACTCCCTCTCATCCAGCAGCCGCTTCATCTCCTTGCCATCGCGGGCGCAACTGACGCGCATGCCATGCTGCTCCAGAAAGCGCTTGAGCAGATCGCGGATCTCGCTGTGGTCATCGACCACCAGAATATGAGGGCTGCCTTGGTTCATCATCATCTCTCCGTTATCGGGCTGGGGCGATTATACGAAAATCAACCGGGCGGGTTGTGTCAAAGTGTGCCAGCACGCCCCTCTGCCACACTCTGCTACAAAATAGGCTTCTACTGGCAAATTTCAGACACTTCCACGGTGTTTACTGGATACCAAGGCGAAAGAGCCTCTACCCGTACACATCCGACAGGAGTTACCCATGAAAAAGCTGACCAAGACCCTGCTGACCGCCACCCTGATCCTCGGCCTGCCGCTGGGCGCCTATGCCGCCAGCGAGGCGGTCTCCACCGCGCAACCGACCCAGGCCACGGCGACCGGTTGCCCCATGGACGGTACCGGCATGATGGGCGGCAAGCATCATGGCGGCCGCCACGACAAGATGGCCCGCATGAAGAACATGACCCCGGAACAGATCCAGGCCCATCTGCAACAGCGCTACGACAAGATTGAAGATCCGGCCAAGAAGGCGGAGTTCGTGAAGAACCTTGGTCTGCGTGCCGACGGCATGATCAAGCACGCCGAGGTGATGAAGCAGTTCGCAGAAGCAAATCAGTAAGTCGAAGTGATGAAGCAGTTCGCAGAAGCAAACCAGTAAATCGAAGTAATGAAGCCGTTTGCCGAAGCAAACCAGTAAATCGAAGTAATGAAGCCGTTTGCCG
This sequence comes from Aeromonas sp. ASNIH5, assembly GCF_002902865.1. Taxonomy (NCBI): domain Bacteria; kingdom Pseudomonadati; phylum Pseudomonadota; class Gammaproteobacteria; order Aeromonadales; family Aeromonadaceae; genus Aeromonas; species Aeromonas sp. ASNIH5. The sequence goes on from NZ_CP026122.1 coordinate 2,610,294, forward strand.
AAGCGAATCAGTAAGTCGAGATGATCAAGCAGTTCGCAGAAGCAAACCAGTAAAGCGAAGTAATGAAGCCGTTTGCCGAAGCAGACCCGTGATCAGGCGGGGCCCTGCCCCGACACCGGCGAAAACGACAGGGTGGCGCAAGCCACCCTTTTTTGTCTCCACCCTCCAGTTTTTTCACCTTTTCCTGCCTGGCCGCATCATGTTATGTGAGCGATAACAAACGTTTCACTTTCGAAATAAATCATAATGGTCCCTCACACAACAGACGCGGGCACGATCCCGGACACAGTGGACAGGAGTCGTTATGGGATGGAATCTGGGCACAATCAAGGGGCGCTATACCGCCGTTTTTCTGGGCTTCATGGCGCTGGTGTGCGCCCTGACGGTGATCGGCATCCAGATCTGGATCACCCCCGCCCTGCAAAAAGCGGGGGAGGAGAACGTGGCGCTGCGAGTCGGCGAGATAGCGACCGACATCCGTGACCAGCTCAACGGGGTGCAGACCCAGTCGCGCAGCATCACCCAGCTGGTGGCACAACTGCCGAGCGAGCAGATAGATGCCCAACTCCCGGCCCTCATCGACCAGTACGGCAACGGCATGGTCTTCGGTGGCGGCATCTGGCCCCTGCCGGACAAGCGGGAGGCGGGACGCGCCAAGTTCAGCACCTTCTTCCACAGGGATGCGTCCAACGCCCTCATTCCCAACACCTACTGGAACTCGGCAGAGGCGCCCAACTATTTCGATCAGCCCTGGCACAAGGCCGGTCAGCAGGCGCCCCGTGGCGTCTGTGCCTGGGCCGCCGCCTACAAGGATGGCGCGAGCCAGCAGCCGAGAACCAACTGCGCCATGGGGATCTACCAGAATGGCGCCCTCTACGGGGTGTCGACCATAGACGTCACCCTGGGCTTCTTCAACGACCTGGTGGCCAAGAAAGAGCAGGAGATCGGCGGTCAGGTGATGATCATCGAGGCTGACGGCAAGATCCTGAGTCGCAACGCCCGTCTGACCGGGGATGTGGTGCTCGGCAACCTCTCCGCCCACGCCGACTATCCCTTCGCCCTCGCCATCAGCGGCTTGCTGGGCCAGGATGCGAGCAAGGGGCAGCTGCGCACCACCTTCCAGGATCAGGGTGAGGAACAGACCCTGCTGATGGAGGCCATCGAAGGGACCCCCTGGCTGCTGGCCGCCGCCCTGCCGACCCGCACCCTGACCCAGGACAGCCGGGATGTGCTCGCCACCCTGGCGAGCATCCAGCTCCCCCTGGCGGGGCTGCTGTTCGTGCTCATGGTGCTGGCCATCAGCCAGCTTGGCAGCCGCCTGCAGACTCTCAAACTCAACATCGACGCCCTCAGCGCCGGCGATGCCGACCTGACCGCCCGCATCCAGGTCAAGGGGCATGACGAGCTGGACAACATCGCCCTGTCGGTCAACCGCTTCATCGCCTTCCTGCAACAGATGATGGTGCAGGTGACCGCCGCCACCGACCTCATCACCCGCGAGCTGGCCCAGCTCGATCAGCAGACCGGGCAGGCCAGGCGGATCCTGGGAGAACACGCCAGCGAAACCGATCAGGTCGTCACCGCCCTCAACGAACTCAGCTCCACCGCCGACAGCGTTGCCCGCCACGCCAACGACTCCGCCAGCTTCACCGAGGCCGCCAACGGTCAGGCGGCCAGCTCCCGCAAGGTGGTGGGGTCGGCCTCCGCCAGCGTGGTGGCCCTCATCGACGAGGTGGATCTCGCCGCCGCCAAGGTGCTTGAGATGCAGGAAGATGCCCAGCAGATCGGCAGCGTGCTCGGGGTGATCGGCGGCATCGCCGCCCAGACCAACCTGCTGGCGCTCAACGCCGCCATCGAGGCGGCCCGGGCCGGTGAACAGGGCCGGGGCTTCGCGGTGGTGGCCGACGAGGTGCGCGCCCTCGCGGCACGCACCCAGAACAGCACCGCCGAAGTGGGCAGCATGTTGTCACGGCTCACCCAGGGGGTCGCCGAGGCCGTGGTCGCCATGGAGCAGACCAAGCGCAGTTGCCAGGCGGCGGCCGACACCACGGGGCAGGTCACCGGCGGCCTCGACACCATGGCCGACGCCGTGGTGCAGATCCACGATCTCAGCAGCCAGATCGCCACCGCTGCCGAGGAGCAGAGCCGGGTGACCGAGGAGATCAACCGCAACATGGTGAGCATTCGCGACATGCTGAACCTCCTGGTGGAGAACGGCGGCAACACGGAGCAGAGCGCCGCCACCCTGCTGGGGTCCAACCGCCAGTTGCTGGCCCTGGTGCACCGCTTCAAGGTGTGAGCCTGAACACCAGACAGCAAAAAGGGGCCCTCGGGCCCCTTTTTCATTCACTTTGCCAGGACTCAGGCCTTGTTGGCCAGGTTCAGGGTCTTCACGGTCTCGCCTTCGAACTTGATGACCACGTTCTTCTGGGCCACTTCGGAGTCTTTCAGCAGGGACTTGGTGGTCTCGGCCAGCAGCGGGGAGGCCTTGTTCAGAGCGTCCAGGTCATAGGTCCACACTTCCAGACCGGCGTCGGTCTTGGTGCTGGCCGGGGCGCCCAGCTTGTCCTTGATGGCCTGCTTGTTGGAGCCGCCTTCCTTGATGTCCAGGGCCTTCTTGATCGCTTCGTTGGAAGCGGTGTCCATGGCGTTGCCAGCCATCTCTTTGGCGGTGCTGGTGACGCTGCTGGTCACGGTGTCGGTCAGGGAATCCATCAGGCCGGCGTGGGCAACCAGAGGCAGGGCGGTCAGGGCAATCAGCAAGGACTTTTTCATGAAGATACATCTCGCAAGAATGAAAAGAGCGCGCATGAAACCAGCGGGATGAATTGGAGTCAAGAAAATCCCTTGGTCAAGCCGTATTCGGGGGGGAAAAGCCCCGTAGCGGCTCCGACCAGTGCCCTTGTCAGCCGCTGAGCTGGTCCTTGCCCGCCAGCTTGGCCCGGTAGAGCGCCCTGTCGACCCGCGCCATCAGGTGGGACACCTGCTCGTCGGGGTCGGACTCCACCAGCCCGAAACTCAAGGTCACGGGCTCGATCCCCTTGACCCTGGCATGGCTCAGGCGCTGCCTCAGTTTTTCGGCCACCACCCGGGCGTCGGGCAACCGGGTATTGGGAAGCACCAGCATGAACTCGTCACCCCCCCAGCGGGCCAGCAGATCGATCTCGCGGATGCAGCCCCGGGTCAGCTGCACGATATCGATCAGGGTCTGGTCCCCCACCCCGTGGCCATGGCGATCGTTGATCTGCTTGAAGTCGTCCACGTCCATGGCGATCACGGCAAAGGGCTCCTTGAAGCGCTTGGCGCGCTCATGCTCCAGCCGCACCGCCTGCTCCAGCCGATAGCGGCTGGCCGCGCCGGTCAGGGAATCCGTCTCCGCCAGGCGGCGGTTCTCCTCCACCTGAAACTGCAATGCCTGGTTGAGCCGCTCCAGTTCGGCGGTACGCTGCGCCACCTGCTGCTCCAGGGTGCGGTTTTGCAGCTCCAGCCTGGCGTAGAGTTCCCGCTGGGCGTGGATGTTGCGGTGTGCCCCCACCATCCTGGCGACACTGCCGTCCGGGTTGCGTGCGACGATGCGGCCGCAATCCGCCACCCAGAGGTAGTCACCGTTACGGCAACGGCAGCGGTATTCGGCCCGGTAGTCCGCCGCCCGCCCGCTCAGGCAGGCATCGAAGCTCTCCATGACCTGCGCCAGATCGTCCGGGTGGATCAGGTTCTCCCAGGTGAAGACGGTGTTGTCGAGGGAGTGTGGCTCATACCCCAGCATCTGATACCAGCCGGGATAGCGATGGACATAGCCGGTGTTGGCATTCCAGTCCCAGAGACCGTCGCTCACGACCTCCAGCATGCCGCTCATCACGGCCTCGTCGAGGGCCGGTTGCCTTGTCATCTCATTGTCATGCAGCATGAAAACCTTCCTTGTTCTGCTACTCGGCGCCACGGATCCGCTTGTTGACCTGGCGGGAAAACCGGGCCTGCCGGTCGAGCCTTCAAGGGGGCGACTGGCCTCGACACCCCGTCATGACAGGTTATCGGCCAGGTTGCCCTCTTGTTGAACAACAGTAGCAGCCCGCACACTTTCGAGTCTTGCGCGCCGTCACGCTCCCTTCCGTTCTTCTGCCGGCCAGATTGCACCACGGCGGTGCACACCTTTGGCGCAGCCCTGCCCATATTGGGCAAGCCTCGCTGACCAGGGCTGCGATTAATAAGCAAGTGTATGAATAAAAAGAAAAATACTTTTCTGGCGCAATATTTGCCTTTATCTGGGTGAACCACAAGGATTGGGGATATTGCATGAAATTAATCACCGCCATCATCAAGCCGTTCAAACTCGACGACGTGCGCGAAGCCATCGCCAACCTCGGCGTCGAGGGGCTGACGGTTTCCGAGGTCAAGGGGTTTGGCCGCCAGAAGGGGCACACCGAGCTGTACCGGGGTGCCGAATACCAGGTGGATTTCCTGCCCAAGGTAAAGCTGGAGATCGCCACCCTGGCCGACAACGTCGAGCAGATCATCGAAGCCATCAGCAAGGCCGCCCACACCGGCAAGATAGGTGACGGCAAGATCTTCGTTTATGACCTGCAGGCCGCCGTGCGCATCCGCACCGGCGAGACCGACGCAGACGCCCTTTGATACGACTGGAACTGAGGAATACGACATGGAAGAGTTGATCACATCCGTCAGCGAGCTGCGCTATGCACTCGACACCTTCTACCTGCTGATCTCCGGCGTGCTGGTCATGTGGATGGCCGCCGGGTTCGCCATGCTCGAAGCCGGCCTGGTCCGCGCCAAGAACACCACCGAGATCCTGACCAAGAACATCCTGCTCTATGCCATCGCCTGCATCATGTTCCTGCTGGTCGGCTACAACATCATGTACGTGGACAACAGCGCCGGCGGCTGGCTGCCGAGCTTTGGCAGCCTGATGGGCAGCCAGGCGGACGACGCGGGCCACTCCCTGCACTCCGACTTCTTCTTCCAGGTGGTGTTCGTCGCCACCGCCACCTCCATCATCTCAGGTGCGGTGGCAGAGCGGATGAAGCTCTGGTCCTTCCTGCTGTTCTGCGTGGTGATGACCGGCTTCATCTACCCCGTGGAAGGCTACTGGAGCTGGGGCGGTGGCTTCCTGAAGGAGGCGGGCTTCTCCGACTTCGCAGGCTCCGGCATCGTCCACATGGCGGGCGCTGCCGCTGCCCTGGCCGCCGTGCTGCTGCTCGGCCCCCGTCGCGGCAAATATGGCAAGCAAGGGGAGATCTACCCCATCCCCGGCTCCAACCTGCCGCTCGCGACCCTGGGCACCCTGATCCTCTGGATGGGCTGGTTCGGCTTCAACGGTGGCTCCCAACTGGCGCTCTCCAGCGCCGCTGACGCCACCGCCATCGGCACCGTATTCGTCAACACCAACGCCGCCGCGGCCGCCGGTGTGGTCGGCGCCCTGCTGGTCAGCAAGCTCACCTGGGGCAAGGCGGATCTCACCATGATCCTCAACGGCGCCCTCGGCGGCCTGGTCGCCATCACCGCCGACCCGGCCTCCCCCAGCCCGCTGTTCGCCAGCCTGATCGGCGCCCTGGCCGGTGCCCTGGTGGTCTACGCCATCGTCGCCTTTGATCGCCTGAAGATCGATGATCCGGTCGGTGCCATCTCGGTACACGGCGTCTGCGGCCTGTTCGGCCTGATGGTGGTGCCCTTCTCCAACACGAGCGCCACCTTCGGTGCCCAGTTGCTGGGTGCTGCCACCATCTTCGGCTGGGTCTTTGTCGTCTCCCTCGTGGTCTGGAGCCTGCTCAAGGCCACCATGGGCCTGCGGGTCAGCGAAGAGGAAGAGATGATGGGTGTGGATGTGCACGAGTGCGGCATCGATGCCTACCCCGAGTTCGTCAGCGTCAAATCCAGCATCTAAGCACGCCATCTGCTTGCGGGGCCCGGGGGACACCTCGGGCCCCGTTTTTTTTAGGTGCCCTCAGCGCCCCTTGAAGGCGGGGTGATGCAACCGGCGATAGTGACTGGGCGCCAGCCCATGCTGGCGCTTGAAAGCGGTGGAGAAGTGGTATTCGTTCTTGAAGCCGCACTGCTCGGCCAGCTGCTTCACCGGGTCGGCCCGGCTCGCCAGCAAGAGCGCCGCCCGCTGCAACCGCAACCGTTGCAGCAGCGCCATGGGGGCCAGCGCGAAATGCTGCTGACAGAGTCGATGGAGCTGACGCTCGGAGAAATGCAGGGCGCCGGCCATGCGGGCTATGTCCCAAGGCTCGGTCAGCGCCTCTTTGAGCAGTAATTCGAGGCGCAGCGCCAGCCGCTCGCCGCGGCTCTGTCCCTCTCCCTTTTGCAACAGGCGGCGCAGGTAGAAACCGAGCTGCTCCACCAGCAGCGCGCTGAGCAGCGGGTCCTGATGGCGCTCCTGCTCCGCATAGAGGTTCTCGATCGTGCGCAGCACGGTGGCCTGCTGGGAGGTACAGCCGAGCCGGGGGTGGCTGGCGAAGGCATCCCAGGGGGAATCCTTGTGCAACAGCAGCCACACCAGCTCCCACTCACCACCCTTATTCACCTGCTGGTTCAACGTCTCATTAAGCTGCTCACTCCACTGCTCACTAAGCTGGTAGCAGAGCGGCTCCCCGGCCGGGATCAGGGCCCACTCCCCGACCTGCAACCGCTCGCGGCGATCCCCCACCTGCACCTCCCCCTCGCCCCCCAGAGTCAGCAGAAAACAGTGCACATCGGCAAAGCGGCGGGAAATGCGATAACGGGTCTTGAGACGGGAATAGCCCGCCAGCCACACCTGCTCCTGTGCGAGGGCCGGCAGCAGGCTGTCGCAACAGATCTCCTCGCGGCAGTCGAGGGAGACGTCAATGACTTCAAGATTGGCAGTTTCAGACATCATCAGGACGGGCTCAGCCATGTCGAAGGGACAGGCCCCAGCATAGCATCAAGGGCATCAAGTCACAGGAGACCAGCCATGCATATCCATCACGTCGCCATCTGGGCGCAGGACCTGGAGACACTCAAGGCATTCTACTGCTCCCTGTTTGGCGGGCAGGCCAATGAGCGCTACCACAATCCGAGCAAGCAGTTCAGCTCCTACTTCGTGCGTTTCGAAGGGGGCGCCAGCCTGGAGCTGATGCACACCCCCATCCTGTTCCCGGCGGATCTCCATCTGCCGCACCCGTTGCAGGGGCTGGCCCATCTCGCCTTCTCCCTCGGCAGCGTGGATGCGGTGGACCAGATGACAGCCCGCCTCAAGCTGCTCAAGGGCGCCGAGGTGAAACACCTGGATGGCCCCCGCTGGACCGGCGACGGCTATTACGAGAGCACCTTTCTGGATCCCGAAGGCAACCGGTTGGAGCTCACCATTTAATCCCCCAGTACCCCCTCACCCTCTCTCCCAACGGGAGAGGGGATCATTCAGCATTGAGGATAAAACGTTGGCAATGGGGAGGTTTGGAAGTGAGTAATTGCACGATCTTTCGATTACTCGACATTAGTAACCGATATCAAATGGTGTAGGCTTGCCAGAGACTCGAATAAAATCACCATACGCGTATACATTGTGGCCAAAACCACACTCTTTTCTTTCAGGATTTGTATCAAGCTTCAGCATACCATTATCTTTATCTATAAATTTTATCGAAATCTCACAATTACCCTCCTCACCGGTTAGTTTAATCAGTCCCTTATCATCCTTCATAGTCACAACTTGAGAGATATCCCCAATATTGGGACCATAAGCCAGTCCCATTAACCCAAAATAGAGCAAATTCAAGGATATCAAGTAGCCATTACCTTGCTTTTCTACAGAGGCTACATTCCAACTTCCGAAACCAGCATACTGCCAATAGGTTCCGACCATATCAGGACCAACGGGGGCAGGCATACTTTTAAGCAAACCGTAGTTGAATTTAGATTTCTTATCATTCGGGGCTAATGACAACCATGCCAGAGCTTTGAGCTTGTCTCCCTCCTTTATATAAGAAAGTGCAACATTGTTATATGCCGTAATAGTCGCAGTTTGATCTGGCTTACCATAGACATATCCACACCCCTCACTTAATGAGACTTGCTCAGTAAAATAATCTCTTGCTTTGGCATATTCCCCTGCCTTGTATGATTCATTACCTTTTTTTATAACCTCTGGCAGTTTTGCACACATTTCTTTCTCAATTTCAGAACCGGACTCGGCTGCATAAGAAAAGAATGATGCTCCAACATAGGCAGCTAACATCATCAGTGTTAGTTTGATATTTATACGATTCACTATAATTAGTTCCTCACCGTTACCTGCTGACTCTGAGCCACTCAGTAATTCCTCACATAAGTACTAGCAGATAGATAGTCATTACAGACTAATTTTCCAGAACGCATTACAAATGTGAATGATTGCATCAATATATTCTTGTATACATAGGGCTTCGACTACTCTCAGGGAAACTTATAAAATCTGCATGTAAAACCAATAATTACAAATATAACATTTAACGTGAAAAGCTCCACCGCTCCTCATCTGGAAAATAAATTATATTATTTATTGATAAAATTTCCGATGGCAAAATATTTCTTGCCAGACAATGTTCACCATTTCCAAAGCTCATAAGTTTTGGATCATCCAATGATACACGACAAACTACCTCAATGGGCTCTCCAATAGCCTTGAGAAAAAATTCAGCTTCATCATCAGAGTCAGCACACATACTTATGGCTTCACCACCATACATGCTAATTAATGGTCTAATACAAGAACAGCCCTCATTTGGCCTCGATGACAAAAACCAAATCCCATTGATCTCATCATCAATTTCATCATTCCATGCCGACGTAAAATAATGTTTTAGATGTGGTGAAAGATTATCCCTGTATGATGATAAAAATTCCTGCCTTATAGTATTTTTATCTCTAACAACTAAACCTAGTTTCTTTATATTATTTACTATGGCTCTGGAATAATGATAGAGCTGTATTTCTCTCATGCTCTCACCCTCAATTTCAAGTTAAAAGATATCAATCTCTTCAAGAATAATCACTCCCCCAACCTCTGTGCTAATCCGGAATAACGCTCGGTCTTTTTCCGCACGGCCTGTGCCAGCAGGGCGCGATCGCCGTAGAGATCGAGGCGTGCCTTGGCGCGGGTGATGCCGGTGTAGACCAGCTCGCGGGTCAGGAGCGGGCTGGGGCTATCCGGCAGCACCAGCACGGTATGGGCAAACTCCGAGCCCTGGGATTTGTGGATGGTCATGGCGTAGACCGTCTCATGGGGGGGCAGGCGGCTGGGCAAAAGCGCCCGCAGAGTGCCGTCCGGCTGCTCGAACCATACCTTGAGGCGGCCGGTGTCATCGGGCAGGCAGAGCCCCATATCGCCGTTATAGAGGCCGACCCCGTGGTCGTTGCGCACCACCATCACCGGGCGGCCCGCATACCAGTCGCCGTCACGCTGGATCAGCCCTGCCTTGGCGAGGGCCAGTTCGAGCCGCTCGTTGAGCCCCTGCACCCCGAAGGGGCCGTCCCGCAGGGCGCAGAGGATCTGGAAGCCGTTGAACGCCTTGAACACGGCGGCCGGATCCTCCCCGGCGCGGGCCGCCTTGAGATAGCTGCCGTAACCGGCGACCCCCTGGGCAATCAGGGCCTCGTAGGCCTCCCCGGCCCAGGGATGCAGGCTGATGTCGCCAAATCCCGCGCTCCAGACCGCCTCCACCGCGGCCCCGTCGCCGCCGTTGCAGGCCCGCGCCAACTGGCCGATGCCCGAATGCTGGTCAAAGCGCCAGCTCTTGGAGAGCAGGCAGAGGCTGTCGCGTACCGGTGCCCCTGCGGGCGTGCCCTGCAGGCGGTAGCCGGTCTGGCGGGAGAGCCAATCCGCCTGCGCGGGGCTGATGCCTTGTTCGATAAAGCTGCAGATATCCCCGAGCACGGCCCCCGCCTCCACCGAGGCGAGCTGATCCTTGTCGCCGAGCAGGATGAGGCGGGCGTGGCTCGGCAGCGCGTCCAGCAGGCGCGCCATCATGGGCAGGTCCACCATGGAGGCCTCGTCCACCACCAGCAAGTCCAGGTGCAGCGGGTTGCCTCTGTGATGGCGGAACTGGCTGCGCCCGGGAATGACCCCGAGCAGCCGGTGCAGGGTGCCCGCCTCGGTGGGGATGGCCTCCACCCACTCTGGGGGCAGATCCAGGGCCTGCAGGGCAGCGCCGATACTCTCGGTCAGACGCGCCGCCGCCTTGCCGGTGGGGGCCACCAGCCGGATCGCCGGGGCCTTGCCCCCTTGCAGGCCGGTCTCCACCAGGATGGCGAGGAGCTTGGCCACCGTGGTGGTCTTGCCGGTGCCGGGGCCGCCGGAGATGACCGCGAAGGGGCGCGCCGCCGCCGTGGCCGCCGCCAGCTTCTGGCCGTTGCAGCAGAGCGCCTCGGGCACCAGGGTATCCAGCCGCTCCAGCTCGCTGGCCGCCTGGGCGCTCTTTAGCAGGGTCTCGACGGCGGGCCACTCCACCTCATGGGGGAAGACCAGATCCAGGTACTTCTCCACAAAGTGGCGGACGGAGAAATCCGGCGCGAGGCGGGCCTTGAGCAGGGCCCCGAACACCAGGCCGTAGTCGCGGGCAAAGAGGCGTGACAGGGCCGGGGCAATCTCCGGCCATTCGGCCCGTTCACTCAAGGCGCTAAGGTGGCGGGCCACCCCCAGCTCAAAGTCGTGGTAGCGGGTGAGGTAGAGGCGATCCCCCCAGAGTCGCAGGGGCCAGCGGGGGATCTCCCCCTCCTCCTGTTCGCTCCCCACCAGGGGGCTGGCCGCAAAGAGGGCGGGCCAGCTTGCAGGATCCGCGAGATCCGCCAGCAGATCCCGGCTCTGATCCGGATCCAGCCCGAAGGGACGCGAGGCTCCCTGCCCGTCACCGCCCTGAGCGAGCATCGCCAGCGGCAGGCAGACATGGCCGCGCCCCAGCTCATGGCAGGCGAGCGCGGCCCCCAGCACCAGCTCGGGGCTGCCGCCAAGGTCGGCCACCAGCCTGGCAAATTGCAGGTCAAGCTGGCGGATGCGCCCCGCCAGCGCCAAGGCTTTCAGCCGCTCTATCATGGTTTCGCCCTTCATCTCGCCCCTCATGCCTCTGCCTTGTTCGATTTTTCTAAACGATGATTGTCAGACGTCACACCTTTACTAAACAACTCGTCCAGCCCCTGCACCAGTTCCCGGCTGGGCCGGGCATGGAAAATGCCCCCCTGGGGCATGCCGCGCAGGAAGAGATAGAAGACCCCGCCAAAATGCCGGTCGAAATCGTAGCCCGGCAGCCGCAAGGCGAGCAGCCGATGCAGGGCCAGCGAATAGAGCTGGTATTGCAGATCGTAGCGATGCTCGACCATGGCCCGCTCCAGGGCCGGGCGGTCGTAATCGGCGGGGCTCATGCCAAGGTGGTTCGATTTGTAGTCGAGCAGATACCAGCGCCCCTGCCACTCGAACACCAGGTCGATGAAGCCCTTGAGCATCCCCTGCACGGTGGCAAAACCGAGCGGCTTGCCGCCCTGCGACAAGGGGTCGTGCTGCTGGCAGAGTGCGGTGAGCGCCGGTGCCGTCACCCGTCCCATGGGCAGGAAGAACTCCAGCTCCACCTGTTTGCGCTCGGGGGCCAGATCCCGCAGCCGCACCGGATCCCCAAGGCCGGTCTCAAGGGGGGTATCCAGCACCGCCTCCACCTGCTGTTGCAGCACGGGGGCCCAGCCTTCGTCGAACCCCTCCTGGGTCAGCAGGGCGGCGATGTGCTGTGCCAGTGACTCACCCCCCGCGTGCTCGAAGTCGATGGTCTCGAACAGGCTGTGGAGCAGGGTGCCGGGACGCGCCCCCTTGGGGAAGGTGAAGATGGAAGGGGCGGGCGCCTCCTCTTCCTGCACGGTGACAGCAGCCTCGGTAGCCACCTCGTCGTCGAAGCCGGGGTTGGCCAGCACCCCCTTGCCGTGGCCGTTGCCCTGGGCCGCGAGCCCGGAGTAGGAGCTGATCCACCAGTCCCGCTCAAGCTGCCCCTGGAACGCACGCACGGTGGGCTCACCCGGCTTCTCCGCTTCGGCGGGCAGCGGGGCCGGGCGGGTGAGCGAGGGCTCACCGACGGCCACCCCCGGCAGGGCCTGGGCCAGGTCGGTGAGGGCGGTCGCCAGTGTCCCGGCGTCCCCCTCCTCCCCCTTTTGCAGCAGGTAGCCGATGGCGGTGCGGTGCAGGTCGGTCTTCTCCGACTTGCCCGCCCCGGAGCGCACCGGCGCCAGCCCGAGCCAGGTGGCATAGACCCCCCGGGTCAGGGCCACGTAGAGCAGGCGCAAGTCTTCGGCGAGGCGCTCCTTGTCGGCCTCGGCCAGGGACGCCTCGGCACCGGTGAGATCGAGCACGGTGCGATTGCCCGCCTCCCCCGCTTCGTGGAACAGGGGGGTGTCGGCGGCGCGGTGGCTGCAAATGAACGGCAGGAAGACCAGCGGGTACTCCAGCCCCTTGGATTTGTGGATGGTGACGATCTGCACCAGCTTGCGCTCGGACTCCAGGCGAAGTATCTGCTCCCCGTCCTGGCCGTTGGGCTGGCTCACCGCCTCCCCGAGCCAGCGCAGCAGGGCGTACTCCCCGTCCAGCTCGCCGCTCGCCTGTTGCAGCAGCTCGCCGAGATGGAGGAAGTTGGTCAGCCGCCGCTCCCCGTAGGGGCTCGCCAGCAAGGAGGCGGCGAGGTTGCGCCCGTGCATCAGGGCCCGCAGCATGGCCAGCACCCCGTGTCGATGCCAGACCGCGCGGTATCCCATGAACTCCTGCACCGCGCTCTCCCAGGCCCGCTCGTCCGAGGCCAGCGCGTCCAGGGCCCTGGCATCGAGATCGAACAGGCCGGTGGCGAGCGCCGCCCGCAGGCTTCGCTCATCGCTCGGGTTCTGGCAGGCGTGCAGGATCAGCAGGATCTCCCGCGCCTCCACCTGGGCCAGCACGCTCTCGCGGTTCGACAGATAGACGGAGGCGATGGCAAGGCGCGCCAGCTCCTGTTGCACCAGCTTGCCCTCGGCGCCGGTGCGCACCAGCACGGCGATATCCCCGGCCCTGACCGGCTCGCTGCCGAGCATCGCCTTGCCCTCCCGGGCCAGCGTGAGCAGGCGATGGATCTCCGCCGCCGTGGCGCGGGCCATCCTGCTCTGGTACTCCCCCTTGTTGAAGGTGGGCTGACCGGTGAGCTGCCAGCAGTGCAGCACGGGGGCGCTCTGCCCCTCGATCAGCAGTGCCCGGCTCTTGCCCTGCGCCTCCACCGGCAGGAAGGGGATGTCCGCCTCGTAGATGAAGGGATCCTTCGCCCGCTCGAACAGGCCGTTGACCGCCGCCACCAGGGCGCGGCTTGAGCGCCAGTTGCGCCCCAGGGTGTAGTGGGCGCTCACATTTCGCCGCGCCTGGATGTAGGTAAAGATATCGGCGCCACGAAAGCCGTAGATGGCCTGCTTGGGGTCGCCGATCATCAGGAGCGCCGTGTCCTGGTGACCGCCGTAAAGGCGATGGAAGATGCGGTACTGCTGGGGGTCGGTATCCTGGAATTCATCGATCATGGCGACCCGGTAGGTGGCGCGGATGCGCTCGCACAGCCGCTCCCCCAGGCCCGAGCCGAGCGCCCCGTCGAGATCCCGCAGCAGATCGTCGAAGGAGAGCTGATGGGCCTGGCGCTTGCTCTCCTGCATCCGGCTGCGCACCACCCTGGCCGCCCGCTGCAAGACGAGATCCCGGATGCCGGGTCGGCTCGCCAGCAGGGCGTCTATCTCGCCAAAGAGCGGCAGGGTGGGCACCGCTCCCCCCTTCTTGAGGTTCTCCTCCAGCGCCTGCTGGCCGAAGCGCTCCAGCTCCTTGGGCAGGACGTAGCCGCTGGTCTCGTCCTGCGCCCAGTCGCCAATCTTGGCAAGCCAGCCCTCATAGTTCTTGCCGGTGTAACGGCTGATCTGCCCCTCGGTCTGGCGGCGGATCTCGTCCGTCTGCGCCAGCCACCCGGCTTTCACCGCCCCGATGCGGGCCATGGCGACGCTGTGCCGCGCCGCCAGGGTCTCGTCCCCCGCCACCGGGCGGATCTCCAGCTCGTCGTTGTCGAGCCAGCTCCCCATCTCCCGCAGCAGGGCGGCGGGGCTCGGCCAGAGCCTTCGCACCGCCCGGGCCAGGGGCTGATCCACCGGATAGAACTCGGCGCGCCAGTAGTCACTCACCGCCTGCAGCCGGAGCCGGCTGTCGTCGGTCAAAAATTCGGTTTCAAAGAGGGCGCCCGACTCGAAAGCGTTCTGCCTGAGCATCCGCTGGCAGAAGCCGTGGATGGTGAAGACCGCCGCCTCGTCCATCTGCCGCTCGGCGGCCAGCAGGCGACGGGCCGCCAGATCGTGATCCTCCACCTCCACCAGCAGTTGGGCCAGCAGGGTATCCGTGCTGTGACCGCGCATGAAGGCGAGACGCGCCTCGTGGATGCGGGCGCGGATCCGCCCCCTCAGTTCGGCGGTGGCCGCCTCGGTAAAGGTCACCACCAGGATCTCGGTCACCGACAGGGGCCGCTCGTGGGCACAGGGCTGACCGGCGTCTCCCCCCTCCTCGCCTGCTTGTTCGATAACCGGGCCGTGGCCCAGCAAGAGGCGCAGATAGAGGCCCGCGATGGTATAGGTCTTGCCGGTCCCGGCGGAGGCCTCGATCAGCCGCTCGCCATAGAGGGGAAAACGCAGGGGATTGAGCGGGTTAGCCATTATTGCAACTCCTCCAGCGCCTGATGGAGCGGGGTCAGGTGTTCACGGGCCAGCCCCTGCAACTGGGCCAGCACCTCGTCATCGAGTTCCGGGAAGCAGCGGGCGACATAGACGTCCTGCCCCTCTCCCGTCACCATGTAGCCGCCGTTGAAGCGGGCAAGCGCCGCCTTGTCGGCCTCCTCCGGCTTTGCCGGATCCTTCTCGATCCCCTTGAGCCACTCCCAGGCGGTGCTCGGGAAGAAGGGCAGCGGCCGCTTCATCCCCTGGGTCCAGAGGGCCACCAGGGCCGCCAACCTGGGCCGCGCCTCGTCCGCCGCAAGCCTCGGCAGCCGCAGACTCTGCTTGGCATCGAACAGCAGGGTGTCGCCGGGGGCGCTGCTCAATGAGAGGCAAAGGTGCTGGATCCAGGCCAGCAGCAGATCCTTGCCGTTGAAGCTGCCGGGTTTGACCACCAGCGCTCGTCCCTTCTGGGTGTCTATCCAGCCCTGGAGCTGCCCCTGGGCCAGGGCGATGTCGATCTCCACCGCCTGTTTGTCCCCCGTCCAGGGACGCAGCCGCGCCGCCAGCTTGCCCATCTCGCCGTCGATCTCCTCCAGCAGCAGGCTGCCGAACCACCCTTGCGGCAACAGGCCGGAGAGTTGCAGCCGGTGGCGACGGGCCTCGCTCTCCCCTTCGGTCAGATGGGCATCCAGCAGCAGCGCCTTGAGCTGATAGTGCTGCAGGCCGTCCAGCTCGAAGGGCTCGCTGTCTTCGATGGTCGCCTCCTCCAGCTCGAACCACACCTTGAGGCGGCGGTTGAGGAAGTACCTGGCGGGCTGGCGATAGAAGCGCAGCAGCTCCGCCAGCTCCAGCCCCTGCTCCCTGCCCCACTCCGCGGGCAGGGGCAGATCGCCGCTCTGGAAGTTGGCGGCCCCCCGCTCCGGGCTCAGGGCCGGCAGCCAGTCGGCGGCATAGGTGAAGAGACCGGAGCCGGGCTCGGGGTAAAAGTAGGCCGGGCTGTAGGGGGTGAGGGGGTGCGCCACGATCAGGTGTTCGAGCAGCCGCCGGCCCGAGGTGTCGTCGTCGAGATCTTCATCCCCCGCCAGCACGAAGCCCTGGCGCACGTAGTCGATGAGCTCCGCCAGCAGCACGGAGGGCACCTTCTCGCTGTTGTCCTGGGCGCTGAACCCCTGATAGCTGATGTAGAGCCCCTGCTGGGCACTGAGGAGCGCCTCGAGGAAGAGGTAGCGGTCGTCATCCCGGCGGGATCGGTCCCCGCGCCGCGAGGCCACCGCCATCAGATCGAAGCCCATGGGGGGCAGGGTGCGCGGGTAGACGCCGTCGTTCATGCCGAGCAGGCAGACCTGGCGGAAGGGAATGGAGCGCATCGGCATCAGGGTGCAGAAGTTGACCTGACCGGCGAGGAAGCGCTGGCTGGAGCGGGACTCCCCCAGCACGCTGCCGAGGTAGTCCTGCAACAGGTCGGCACTGATGGCCTGCTCGAAGCGGGCCTCGCCGAGTTGGGCCTGCCAGTCGATGAGCTGGCTGCGAATGAGCTGGAGCTGGCGCTCTTCATCCTCGTCGGCGAGATAGAAGCGCTCCAGCAGCGCCAGCAGGCAGGCGTGCCATTCGGCCAGCGGCTGCGCCTGTTGCAGCCGGGGCAGAAACTCCGCCAGGGAGTCGACGAACCAGGCGAGCTTGCCGAGGATCAGCCCCTGCTGCCCCTCGATGTCCGCATAGGGCAGGATCCCCGCCACCGGCTCCCCGTCCCCCATGGCAAAACCCAGCAGCATGCGCCGCAGGCCGAACAGCCAGCTGTTGCCGGACAGACGCGGCAGCGCGAAGCGCTCGGGATAGTCGTCATCCAGCCCCCAGCGGATGCCGGTCTCCTGCACCCAGCGCCGCAGCACGTTGAACTCGTCGTCGTCCAGCTCGAAGCGGCGCAGCACGGCGGGCACCTCCAGGATGGCGAGCAGCTCCCCCGCCCCGAAGCGGGCGTTCGGCAGCCTGAGCAGGGCGAGGAAACTTTGCAGCAACGGGCTCTCCTGGCTCGCCGCCCGATCGGAGATCGCAAAGGGGATCTGGCCGCGGGCCCCGCCCCGCCCCTTGCCGCCCTCCTTGCCAAAGACGGCCTGGATGTAGGGGCCGTAGCTGTTGACGTCCGGCATCATCACCACCACGTCTTTGGGGGTGAGGGTGGGATCCTGCTCGAACAGGGCCAGCAGCCGGTCGTGCAGCACCTCGAGCTCCCGCATGGGGCCGTGGCAGGCGTGGATCTGCAAAGTACCGTCATCCAGGCTGACAGGGCTCTTGTGGTGGCTGGCGTCGAGACTGAACTCGCCGGCCCCCCGTTCCGCCAGCTCCAGCACGTCTTTCTGGATGGCCCGCAGCAAGGTGACCTTGCCCTCATCGTCGCGATCCTCGATGTCGACGAAGGCCTCGATCTGCGGCACCTCCAGCTCCATCAGCTGGTGCAGGTAGTCGCGCCCCAGCTTGCCCATGGAAGCGAGCAAGGGGTTGGCGGGGCCCTGCAGGGTCTCGAGATCCGTGCCGGGCTTGAGCTTGTTTTCGAGGCGCGCCAGGGTCTTGCGATCGAGCAAATCCCCCCAGTAGTAGCGGCAGGGGTTGGTCACAAACAGGTGTACCTCCACCTCGGGGCGGCTGCCGAGGGCCAGCAGGGCCTCCACATAGCGGGGCGGCAGGGCCGAGATGCCAAACACGAAGACCCGTTGCGGCAGCCTGCCCGGCAGATCCCGGGTGCGCTCCAGCTCGTGGATGAAGGCCTCGTAGAGGTTGGCGCGGTGGTAGCCGCTGGGGCTGAGGGCCAGGGTGCGGGCCACCAGCTCGCGCCAGAGCTCGGGCTGCCAATCCTGACCGCTCACTCCGGCCAGCTCCTGGCTCAATCCTTCCCCCTCTTCCCAGCGGGCGATCCAGTCCGGTCGGTAGACCAGATACTGGTCGAACAGATCCGCCACCTTCTGGCAGAGCTGCCAGAGCCGCACCTGCTCCGGCGCCGCCCCGTCACTGCCCCCCAGATAGGCCGCGAGGGGCGCAAAGGCGGGTCTGCCGAGCAGAGTGGGCAGAATGGTCATCAGGTGCCAGCTCATGGCCCCCTTGTTGTAGGGGCTCTGGCGGGGCACGTCCGCCAGCACCCGGGTGAACATCTCCCAGATGAAACTCGCGGGCAGGGGAAAGTCGATGTTGGCGGCGATGCCGAACGCCTTGGCCAGCTCCAGCTTGAGCCACTGGGCCATGCCGGGACTCTGCACCAGGATCTGCTCCCGATCGAAGGGGTGGGAGAGCGGAGCCTGCCGGATGCGGCTCACCAGCAGCTCCTTGAGCAGATCCAGCTGATTGGAGTGGTAGAGGGTAAACATGGACGACTCCCGCCAATTTCATGAAGAGGGGGTGCGCGGGGGGACACTCTCTGGCATTCCCGTCACGGCACGCGAATCGGGATTGTCAGGGATCGGGGGATAAGATGCAAAAGGCACTTGTGGCGTCCGGACTGCGCGCCGTCACACCGATGACATCCCTGGGAAGCGGGCACAAAAAAGCCGGTGCGGGGCACCGGCCAAAAGGCGTTGGAAAACTTGAAATGTCAGGGTATTACCAGTGCTTGCCGAGGCGGGCATCCAGGCTGAAAGCCCCTGCACCGGCCGCTGCCAGGGCCAGGAAACCACCGGCCACGGAGACGTTCTTCATGAACATCAGCATCTGCATCTGCTCGGCAGGCTGATAGTGGAAGATGAAGGCGGCCATCAGGGTGAAACCGGCCAGCAGCACGGAGAGGCTGCGGGTAAACAGGCCCAGCATGATGGCAAGACCGCCACCCAGCTCCAGCAGGATCACCAGGGGCAGCATGAACCCGGGCACGCCCATGGCTTCCATGTAACCCTGGGTACCGGCGTAACCGCCGATCTTGCCCCAGCCAGCCATCACGAACATCAGCGCCAGCAGTACACGACCCACCAGCAGTGCCACATCTTTCATCTTGTCCATCGTCATATTCCTTTGCTTACCATCATGGTATTTACAGTGTAAAAGCTAATTGTTAACTCATTCATTTCGCCAAGATTTTTCTATCAAGGCAGGTCAAACAGCAGGGCTTCACTCCCCCTGGAGGCGGTGAGCACCCAGCTCGACTCGTCGCGGCTGAGCAGCCCGTCGCCGGGTCGGGCAGCCAGACCGTTGCCGGTCAGCTCCCCTGAAATCATGTGCAGGTAACCATGACGCCCTTGCAATGCCCACTCGAGGGTCTCCCCTTCGGCAAGCTGCAGCCGCCATACGCGGGCCTGCTGGCGGATCCTGAAGGATCCCGCCTCGCCGTCCGGTGACGCCACCAGCGTCATCCCGGGCTTGTTTTCAATCTTCTTCTGCTGATAACCCGGGGTCGTGCCGTGTTCATTCGGCTCGATCCAGATTTGCAACAGGGAGAGCGGCTCGGTCTGCGAGGGGTTGTACTCGCTGTGCCGGATGCCGGACCCTGCGCTCATCAGCTGGAAATCCCCCGCCGGGATCTGCTCGGCGTGGCCGAGGCTGTCCTTGTGCTCTATGGTGCCTTGCAGCACGCAGGTGAGGATCTCCATGTTGGCGTGAGGGTGGGTCGCGAAACCGCCACCCGGCGCCACCCGATCCTGATTGATGACCCGCAGGGCAGAGTGTCCCATCCATTCCGGGTCATAGTAGTGACCGAAGGAGAAGCTGTGACGGGCATCCAGCCAGCCAAAGTTGGCCTTGCCCCGTGCTTCTGCGGCTCTCAATTTCATCATGGTGTGCTCCTCACTGACCAAGTTGGTTCATTAACGCTGGCGACCGTCACCCAGACCGAAGGGGATACGGTAGCTGCTGCTTTCGTTGCCCAGGCTCACCGTCAGGTTGCCCTGGGTGCGGCTCGGGATGGCGACCTGCTGGGTGCCCATCAGGTTGGCGTGGACGGAAGCCAGCAGATCACCGGACTCGTCGCGCACCTCCAGCATGGGGTTGGCCTTGCCGTCCATCGCGGCGGTGGCGCTCCAGTTGACGAACAGCACGCCCGGGGCGGCATTGAAGTCAGCGGGAACGGCAGCCTGGGCGGCACCTGCGGTCATCAGGCCTGCAACGGCCAGCATCTTGATTGCGTTTTTCATGTTCATTCACTCTCTTGGGTTTTATGTCATTGCCAAGGCCCCTTGGGCCCGAATCAATGCATCCATGCAAGAGATCATTCAAATACTATGTTGTTCTTTTGCTGACATCAGACATCGTGTTTGGGGATGTCTCAGCCCGGAACTACCTTTTATTTGGCTGCCAGGCGTTCCTGCCTAAGCGTTGATTGAATATTAAAGTGACTTCCCCTAAGTTGTTAGCGAGATAATCTGGTAAACACATTCAAAAAAATTGAAGGTTGGATATGGCCAAGGAATCGAACAAGGAGCGGGCGCTGACCCTGGAGGCGATCCGGGTGCTGGACGCCATCGACCGTCGTGGCAGCTTCGCGGCGGCGGCCGACGAGCTGGGCAAGGTGCCTTCGGCGCTGAGCTACACGGTACAAAAGCTGGAAGACGAGCTGGACGCCATGCTGTTCGACCGCAGCGGCCACAGGACCAAGTTCACCCCGGCGGGCCGCATGCTGCTGGAGCGGGGCCGGGTGCTGCTGGAGGCGGCCGAACACCTGGTGGGGGAGACCCGGGCCCTCTCCCGTGGCTGGGAGACCGACATCACCATCGCCGTCGATGCCTTGATGCCGGTACAGGCTCTCTACCCCCTGGTGGATCGGCTGGCCGAACAGACCGATACCCGGCTGAGGTTTCGCGCCGAGGTGCTGGCGGGCAGTTGGGAGTGCCTGGAAGATGGCCGCGCCGACCTGCTCATCTCCTCTCTCAATGCCGATATCGCCATGACCGGCATCAAGCACCAGGTGCTCAGGGAGGAGGTGATGCTCTACGTCGCCCACCCCGATCACCCCCTGCATCAGGAACCCGAGCCCCTGGCGGACGAGACCCTGCGCCGCTATCGCGCCATCGCGGTGGCCGACACGGCGCTGCGCAAGCCCGTGCTCACCTACCGCCTGCTCGACAAGCAGCCGCGCCTGACCGTCAGCACCATGGGGGAGAAGCGGGACGCCCTGCTGGCGGGGCTCGGCATCGGCACCATGCCACAACGCTGGATTGAAGAGGACATCAAGGCGGGCAGACTCAAGGTGATCAGTCCCGAATATCGCCACCAGATCCAGGTCGTGCTGGCCTGGCGGCGAGACACCATGGGCAAGGCCAAGAGCTGGCTGGTGCGGGAGATCCCCAAGCTGTTTGCCGGTCAGGGGGAATAAAGGACTGCCTTCCGGGGTCGGTGGCGCAGGAAGTACCAAAACTGTGCCCCATTCTTGACGACGGGCTCAGATTCGGAGAAAAGAAAAAAAGCGGACCTCTTGCGAGTTCCGCTCAATGCCAGGAAAGAATAAAACCTTGCGGTTAAAAAAACCCTTAAATTGGAAGCAAACAATCGTTTTCTCAACCAGGAAGGTATTGAATCCGATTCGTGTTGAATTATGTGCGATGTAATATGCATCACCAGCAAAATGTTGAAAGGTTGAAGGATATGCACCACCGAGTGTCATTTTCTGCCACCTTGCACCACAACTGGTCAGGCCATTTCCGCCATTATCACCGGGTTACCCTCCTCTGGTTTTTCTAGGTGTCAAAATTTGAGCCCGATACAGACAAACCACTCAATTTCTGACACGACTAAAAATGCAGATAAAGGAATAGTTGCATGACCTACAGCCAGACACTGGCCAATCACATCCTCGACACCCTGAAGAAAACCCTGACCGACAAGGGGATCCGCTATCAGACCCTGGCAGAAGCCATGGGGGTTTCCATCGCCACCGTGAAGCGCATGATGAACAAGCCCTCCCTGCCGTTCGACACCCTGCTGGAGATCTGCCATCTGGTGGGACTCTCCTTCGAAGAGCTGCTGGACCGGACCCAGGATGCCCAGAGCCGCCGGGCCGTCTTTACCCAGGAGCAGGATGAGGCGTTTCACAAGGAGCCTGGGCTCTATGCCTTCCTCGCCAACATCTTCTGGCGCGACAAGACCCTCATCGATCTCAAGCGGGATTACGGCCTGACCGATGCCTCCTGCTACCTCTATCTGCGCAAGCTGGAGAAGCTCGGCATCCTGCAGCTTGGCATCGACAACAGCTACCACTTCCTCATCAGCGAGCGCATCAGCTTCGAGCAGCACAGCCGTTTCGCTCGCCAGCAGGCGCGCCAGGCCATGTCGGTGCTGGGGGACTATCTGGTGGAGAACATGCACAGGCCCAACAACTACATGGCCCTGTGCCAGCTCCATCTGGGGGAGAGCGAGGCCATGGCGCTGATCGATCGCATGAAGGAGTACTGGCATCAGGAGCTCAAGCTCAACCGCCCCGCCATCGGCCAGCGGGAGGGCAGCAAGACCTACACCATGTCGCTGCAACTGGCCGACTGCGGCTACCAGAGCTTCGACGATTTGATTCCCAACATCGACAACTGATCCCGGTGGATCCTGCGGGATCCGCCATGTCAGCGCCAGAACGCCGCTACTCTGCCAGTTGCACCTGCCGCGCACCGGTGGCGAGCGGTTGCAGTGCCCGGGTATCCAGGCAGATGCGGATGGCGTCTGGTCGCCAGTGCTCGATGTCGCAATCCACCAGCTTCCCCTCCTCGTCATGATTGACCCGCACCAACCGCAGCACGGCGCTCCCCTGTGCCAGGTTGAGGGCGCGGGCTATCTCTCCCCGGGCCGCCGACGGGGTGATCTCGAGGCTCGCCCAGCCTTGGCCTATGCCATAGCGCTGCCGGTAGAGCTCGGTGAGGGAGCTGGCCAGAGGAGCGCTGGCGATGCCGGGGAAGCGGCTCGCCAGCAGGTGATGGCTGACGTGGAGCACCGGGCGACCGTCGATCAGCCGCTGGCGGCGGATCTCGTAGAGCGGTGTAAAGGGTTCCAGACCCATCCAGCGGCACAACTCGCTGCTGGCAAGCTGGTTGCCATGAGCCAGCACCCGGGTCTCGGCGGTGCGCTGCTGCTCGCCAATCCACTGGTGAAAGTGGGTGTGGATGGCGGGATCGTAGGTGAGGCGGGGCGGCGCCACGAACCAGCCACGCCGCTCGGCCCGGTAGATGAGGCCGTCCGCCTCGAGGCTGGAGAGCGCCTCCTTGATGGTGATGCGGGTGGTGGCGAAGCGCTCGCTCAGGGCCCGTTCGGCGGGCAGCTGCTGCCCCGCCGCCAGGTGTCCGCTGCCGATATAGCGGCGCAGGGTCCGGCAAATCTGTTCGCACTTGGAGGGTGTGCGGCCATCGGCCATCCCCTGTTCACTCAATCGCTCTGTCACTGTCACGTCCCTGTCGGTCATTCGGGTTTGCACACCACTGGAGTAGACCAGAGGTTGTCGACCCCGAGTTGTAACCGCCCCTGATGACAGCGCCATGACAGGGCGATTGTCACGAAACTGCCATCAAAGCGCCCCGCCACCGTCATATTTCCCCTCTAGCATCCCTCTCGAACCTTAACTGACCTAGTCCAGAGGGATGGGATGATGAAAAGCGTGATCGCAAGTGCACTGGCCCTGGTGGCCATCAGTCAACCGCTGTTTGCCGCCGAGAACATCGCGGATATCGAAAAAGCCGCCCGCGGTGAAGGCCAGCTCCAGAGCGTCGGCATGCCGGACAGCTGGGCCAACTGGAAGGATACCTGGCAGCAGCTCGGCAGCATCTACGGCATCAAGCATCAGGATACCGACATGAGCTCCGCCCAGGAGATCGCCAAGTTCGCCGCCGAGAAGGCCAATGCCACCGCCGACATCGGCGACGTGGGCGGTGCCTTCGGCCCGGTCGCGGTCAAGCAGGGGGTCACCCAGCCCTACAAGCCCTCCACCTGGGCCGACATTCCGAACTGGGCCAAGGATGCGGACGGCCACTGGATGCTGGCCTATACCGGCACCATCGCCTTCCTGATCAACAAGGATCTGGTCAAGGCCGCCCCCACCAGCTGGCAATCCCTGCTGGGTGGCGACTACAAGGTGACCCTGGGTGACGTGGGCGTCGCCTCCCAGGCCAACAACGGCGTGCTGGCGGCGGCCTATGCCACCGGCGGCAGCGAGAAGAATCTGAAACCCGCCCTGGATCTGTTCGGCAAGCTGGCCAAGCAGGGCCGTCTGTCGCTGAACGACCCGACCATCGCCAACATCGAGAAAGGCGAAGTGGAAGTGGGGGTGCTGTGGGACTTCAACGCCCTCAACTACCGCGACCAGATCGACCCCAAGAGGTTTGATGTGGTGATCCCGAGCGACGGCTCCGTCATCGCCGGCTACACCACCATCATCAACAAGTGGGCCAAGAACCCCAACGCCGCCAAGCTGGCGCGGGAATACATCCTCTCCGATGCAGGTCAAATCAACCTGGCCCGTGGCTACGCCCGCCCCATTCGCAGCAACGTGACCCTGCCGGATGACGTCAAGGCCAAGCTGCTGCCGGCCGAGCAGTATGCCAACGCCAAGCCGGTGCAGGATCACGCCGCCTGGGAGCAGAGCTCCAAGGCCCTGCCGCGCCAGTGGCAGGAAACCGTCATGATCAACATGCAGTAAGGAGTGGCCAGTGCAACACAAGGTGATAGTGGTACTTGTGGATGGCCTGGCAGCAGAGGTAGCCCATTGCATGGGCTACCTCTGTGGCATGGTGGAGGCAGAGCGCGGCCTCTATACGACCCTGAGTGCCGCCCTGCCCTCCCTCTCCCGCCCTCTCTACGAGTGCATCCTGACCGGCGTGCCGCCGGTGGCGAGCGGTATTACCCACAACGGGGTGACGCGCCTGAGCCAACACGACGCCATCTTCCATCTGGCCAGGGCCGCGGGCAAACGCACCGCAGCGGCGGCCTACCACTGGGTGAGCGAGCTTTATAACCAGAGCCCCTGGCTGGCGGCCCGCGATCGCTTCACCCATGACGAGCAACTGCCCATCCAGCACGGCTGCTTCTACTGGGATGACGCCTACCCCGACAGCCACCTGCTGATGGACGGCGAGTGGCTGCGCAGCCAGTACGACCCCGATTTTCTGCTGATCCACCCCATGGGGGTGGACGATGCGGGCCACCAGTTCGGTCTCGATTCCCGCCAGTACCGCAATCAGGCGCGCCGCATGGACAGCCTGCTGGCCGACCTGCTGCCCCAGTGGCTGGCGGAGGGATATCAGGTGGTGATCACCTCGGATCACGGCATGAACAACGACCTGAGCCACGGCGGCACCCTGCCTGAAGAGCGCACCGTGCCGCTCTGGCTGTTTGGCGATGCCTTTATCGAGCGCTGGCCGGATGGGGTGGCGATTGCCCAGACCCAGCTCTGCGCCCTGATGGCGGATCTGCTGGGGGTTTCCCACGACAAGCCGGCAGCGCCACCGCTGCTCAAGGCGGCCTTTATGCGCGAGGTGCACTGATGATGCCTGCCACCACCGAGATCCTCGCGGATCAACAGGTGAAGCCACGCCGGGTGCGCCGCCACTGGCTGCCGGCCCTGGTGCTGCTGCCCTTTGTCCTATTGATGATCCTGTTCCAGCTCGCCCCCATGGTGTGGGTGCTGGTGGGCAGCGTCCAGACCCCCGATGGCTGGGGTCTCGACCACTACCGGGAGATTTTGAGCTCCCCCTTCTATCTGCAATCCTTCGGCAACTCGTTGCGCATCGCCGGCATCGCCAGCCTGGCGGGGCTCGCCATCGGCACCCTCGGGGCCGCGGCGCTGCGCCACTGTGGCGAGCGGGTCAAGCGGGTGCTGCTGGCCTTCGTCACCATGACCGGCAACTTCAGCGGCGTGCCGCTGGCGTTCGCCTTCATCATCGTGCTCGGCATCAATGGTGCAGTGACCCTGTTGCTCAAATCCTGGGGCCTCATCGACGGCTTCAACCTCTATTCGGGCAGCGGCCTTATCCTGATTTACACCTACTTCCAGATCCCCCTCGCCCTGCTGCTGCTCTACCCGGCATTCGACGCCTTGCAGGAGGAGTGGCCCCAGGCCGCCGCCCTGCTCGGCGCCAGCAAGGGCCAGTATGTGTGGCACGTGGCGCTGCCGGTGCTGACGCCTGCGCTGCTCGGCACCCTGATCATCCTGTTTGCCAACGCGGTGGGGGCCTATGCCTCTGCCTACGCTCTCACCACCGGCAACTTCAATCTGGTGACCATCCGGGTGGCCAGTCTGGTCTCCGGCGACATCTTCCTCGAGCCGAATCTCGCGGCGGCGCTGGCGGTGATCCTGATGGTACTGCTGGGGGTGGTGACGGCCGCCAACCAGTGGTTGCTGAAAAAGAGCTATGTGAACAAGGGGCAATCCCATGCATGATTTGACGCCGCGCTGGCCCAGATGGGTGCTGGGGGCGCTGGTCGCCACCCTGCTGCTGCCGCTGCTGGCCACCTTTCTCTACTCCATCTCCACCCGCTGGGGGGCGACCCTGCTGCCGGACGGCTTTACCCTCGACTGGTATCTCAAACTCTGGGGCGACCCGCGCTTTCTGGCGGCCTTTGGCCGCAGCCTCCTGGTCTGCTTCGCCACCCTGCTGCTGGGGACGCTGGTGCTGGTGCCCACCGTACTGGTGGTGGCCTACTACTTCCCCAGACTGGATCCCTGGATGAACCTCTTGATCCTGCTCCCCTTCGCGGTGCCGCCGGTGGTCTCTTCGGTGGGGCTGCTGCAGATCTACGCCGACGGCGTCCTGCCCATCATCGGCACCCCCTGGATCCTGATCGGCACCTGGTTCACCGTGGTGCTCCCCTTCATGTACCGGGCGCTGGCCAACAGCCTGCAAGGGGTGCCGCTGAAAGATCTGATGGATGCCGCTCACCTGCTGGGGGCCAGCAGTGCCCGCGCCTTCCTGCTGGTGGTGATCCCCTGCTTGCGCAAGGGACTGCTGGCGGCGCTGTTTCTCTCCCTCTCCTTCCTGCTCGGGGAGTTCGTGTTTGCCAACATGCTGGTGGGCACCCGTTACGAGACCCTGCAGGTCTACCTCTACAACATGCGCGCCACCTCGGGCCACTTCACCAGCGCACTGGTGATGAGCTACTTCCTGCTGACCCTGCTGCTCACCTGGGCAGCTAACAGATTTCATCGGTGAATCAACATGTTCCATCTAGAAGTGAATCAACTGCACAAATCCTACGGCGACACCAAGGTGTTCGAGGGGATTGAATTCGGCGTCCGCAAGGGGGAGCTGGTGACCCTGCTCGGCCCCTCCGGCTGCGGCAAATCCACCCTGCTGCGGGCCCTGGCAGGGCTCACCCCGGTGGATGGCGGTCAGGTGCGGGTGGCCGGTGAGGACATCACCTGGCAAGAACCCCAGAAGCGGGGCATCGGCATGGTGTTCCAGAGCTATGCGCTGTTTCCCAACATGACGGTGTGGGACAACGTCGCCTTCGGCCTCAAGATGAAGCCCCAGCCGGGGCGGGATCTCGCCGCCAGCGTACAGGAGGCGCTAGAGCTGGTGGAGCTGACCGGCTTCGAGCGCCGCTATCCAGCCGAACTCTCCGGCGGCCAGCGCCAGCGGGTGGCGCTGGCCCGGGCGTTGGTGGTGCAACCCCGGATCCTGCTGCTGGATGAGCCGCTCTCGGCGCTGGATGCCCGCATCCGCCGCAGCCTGCGCCAGCAGATCCGCGCGATCCAGCAGCGCCTCGAGCTCACCACCATCTTCGTGACCCACGATCAGGAGGAGGCGCTGACCCTGTCGGATCGGATCTTCCTGATGAACAAAGGCTCCATCGTGCAGAGCGGCACGCCGGAGCAGATCTATACCCGTCCCGCCAGTGAGTTCGTGGCGGGCTTTATCGGCAACTACAACCTGCTGGGTGGCGAGCAGGCCAAATCCCTGTTCGGCCCGCGCTTTCGCGGCAAGCTGGCGCTGCGGCCGGAGTCCATCACCCTGCTGCCCGCAGGGGCGGTCAGCCACGAGCCCAGCCTACCCGGCATCGTTCGCCAGCAGCAGCTGCTCGGCAACGTCATCCGCTATCAGGTGGAGTGCGAGGCGGGGCTGTTGACGGTGGATTGCCTCAACCGCCGTGCCGGCGATCTGCTGCCGGTGGGCAGCGCCGTGACCCTGGTGGTGGCCCGGGATCAACTCTGTGAGGTAGCATAACGTCATGAATCCCATTCATTTTTCAGCCAGTACCCCGATGCTGGCAGCCAACCCGAGGAGCAGCCATGGCCCTGGCACTGTTTGATCTGGACGAGACCCTGATAGCGGGGGATTCCGCCAGCCTCTGGCTGGAGTACATGGTGGCCCAGGAGCTGGCCCCGGCGGGCATGGTGGCCGAGGAGCAGGCCATGATGTCCCTCTACCACCAGGGCAAGATGGACATGCACCAGTACATGGCCTTCACCCTGCAACCGCTGGCAGGCAGGACGCGCCAGTGGCTCGACTCCCTCTGCACCCGCTTTGCCGAACAGGTGCTGCGGGAGCGCCTCTACCCTGAGGGGCTGGCCCGCATCGAGTGGCATCGCCAGCGTGGCGACGAGCTGGTGCTCATCTCCGCCTCCGGCGAGCATCTGGTGGCCCCCATGGCGCAGATGCTGGGAATGGATCACTGCGTGGCCATCCTGCTCGACGAGGAAGCCGGCATGTTGACCGGCCAGACCCGCGGCACCCTGAGTTTTCGCGAAGGCAAGGTGGCCCGCATCAACCAGCTCTTTGCCGGAAAGGAACACCTCTGGCAGGGGAGCTTTGGCTACAGCGACTCCCACAACGATCTGCCCATGCTGCGGGCGGTGAGCCATCCCCATGCGGTCAATCCGGCCCCCGCCCTGCGCCAGTGCGCCGAGGAGCTGGGCTGGCCCCTCTGGACCTGGCAGTTGCACCCTTGATCCGCGCAATACAGAAGAGGCCCTCAGGCCTCTTCTTTGCTCAACATGCCATCCCCTGAGGGCGAGTCGTCCCGGGGAGCCAGGGGATCCACCATGTAGATGCGATTCTTGCCGTCACCCTTGGCGCGATAGACCTCGGCATCGACCATGGTCAGCAGGCTCCTGGCCCCAAGCCCGGGGGCACTCGCCACCAGGCCGCCGCTGAAGGTGATCCCAAGACCGGGTTCACGCCAGTGCAGAGAGGCCACCCCAATCCTGTACTGCTCCAGCAGCATCTGGCAGAAGTGGATATCCGGATTGGCGAACAGCACCACCAGCTCTTCCCCGCCATAGCGGCATACCCAGCCATGATCCCCCAGCAGCTTGGCGCCAAAGCTGGCCACCCGCTTGAGCACCACGTCCCCGGTCTGGTGACCATAGGTGTCATTGATCCGCTTGAAACCGTCCAGATCGATCATGGCCAGGCAGAAGCTGTCCTGATCGAGCAGCAGCCGATTCAACCGCTCGTCGAAGAAGCGCCGGTTGTAAAGGCCGGTCAGCTTGTCGAGGTTCGCCTGCTGGCGCACCTCGTGATAATCCTTGCTCACCTCCGCCAGCTCGGCATAGACGTGCCTGAGCTCGCGCATCCCCCCCTGGTGCACCTCGTCAGGCTGGGTCCGGCTGGCCCGGATCACGGTGGAGATCTCGTCCAGCATCCGCCTGAAATAACGGGACCAGATCAGTGCCAGCACCATGTAGAGCACGCTGGCCAGCACGATGGTCCCGAGCACGTTGAGGGAGGCGCTCGCCACCACCGCCTGGATGCTGGAGGCGGGCAACACGCTGATCAGCACCCAGTTGTGGTCAGGCAGGCGGCTGTAGGCCACGAACTGGCGAGACGCCTGATCCAGGAAGATGCCGTCCTCCCCGCTGAAGCGGGAGAGCCAGGTCGGGTGTGTCATGGGCTTGAGCAGTTGTGAGGGATCGGGGTGGGCCAGCACCTTGCCCGACTGGTTGACGATCATCTGGTAGCCGCTGTTCCACTGCCGGTTCAGCTGTGCGGAGAAGGGGGCCAGGATGGCATCCACCGCGAAGACCCCCCGCACCTTGCCCTCCTTGTCGGTGATGGCCCGCGCCAGGGCGATCACCAGCGTGCCGTTGGTGTAGTCGTAGTAGGGTTCGGTCCAGACCATCTTGCCCACATGCTGGCTGGCCAGCTGATACCAGGGGCGCACCCTGGGATCGAAGTCCGCATCCGCCTGCCATTCGGGGTAGATCAGCATCTGGCGCTCGGCGGTGCCCACATAGATGTAGATGAGATCCGCCATCACCCCCTTGTAGAGGCGCCACTCCCTGAGATAGGAGTCGGTGTTGCGCAGACGGGGGCCGCTGATGTCCTCCACCTTGACCTGGTCGTAGATGAGGGAGAACTGACGCTCCATCTCGTTCAGGTAGGGCTCGATGAAGACGTGGCGCAACTGGTGATTGGTGGCGAGCAGGCGCTGTTGCAGCTCTCGCTGCAGGCTGCGCTCCATGTGCAAGTAGTAGATGGCGCCCAGCATCAGGACGGGAATGAAGAGCAGAAGCAGGCCCAGGCGCATCCGTGCCACCAGGGACCAGGTCTTTTTGGAGACTGCTCGCTTATCCAACCCTGACTCCATGCTATCCCCTGACATCGTGTAGTGTCAGAATATCAGCCCCACCTGATGGCGTCCAAAGGGAAGCGCATCGGGTGGCCAACGAGAAGGAACTGGCCTGGATGTTGAAACCGGAACTGCTGACTGCCCTCCATTACTGCGCCGTGATCACCCTGACCGGTGCCATCACCTCGGAGTATTTCCTGTTCCGGCGCGGCATGTCCATCGAGCAGGTGCGCAAGCTGCTGCTGGCTGACAGCCTGGCCGCCCTGGCCCTGCTGCTCATCTTCATCACGGGCGTGCTGCTGGTGGTCGCCCATCCCCAGCCACCGGCCATCCTGCTTGCCAATCCGGGTTACCGCACCAAGCTGCTGATGTTCTTCGCCATGGCCATCAGCTTTGGCTATCCCAGCCGGCTGTTCCACCACTGGCGCCGCTCCTTGCGCCAGGGACGGGCTCCCCTTGTCTCCACCCAGCAGCAGTTCTGGGTGATCTGGATCCTTAGGGGCAACCTGCTGCTGCTCGCCCTGCTGCCCCTGCTCGCCAAGCTGGCCAGCCGCTGATCCTGCCCTCGCCCGGCAACAAATGGCTGACGACAAACGCCCCTTCTCGCAGGTATCGTAATGGCGGGGCCCGAGTGCCGCCGAGACTCTTTCTCAGGGATGATTCCGTATGCGTTCAAACATGATGTTATTGATGGCCGCCGCCATCTGGGGGCTGGGCTTCGTCGCCCAGCGTCTGGGGATGGATCACATGGGGCCCTTCACCTTCAACGGCCTGCGCTTCCTGCTGGGCGCCCTCTCCCTGCTGCCGCTCTTGTGGTGGCTCAAGTCACGCCAGCCGCCCCAGCCTGCCGGTGATCACCGCCTGCTGCTGACCGGGGGCCTCATCGCCGGCACCGTGCTCTTCTCCGCCGCCTCCCTGCAACAGGTGGGGCTGCTCTACACCACGGCCGCCAAGGCGGGCTTCATCACCGGCCTCTACATCATCCTGGTCCCCGTCATCGGCCTGGCCCTGCGCCACAAGACCGGGGCCAACACCTGGGTAGGCGCCCTCATCGCCATGGCCGGGCTCTACTACCTCAGCGTCACCGAGGAGTTCACCATCGGCTACGGCGATCTGCTGCAAGTGATCGGAGCCCTGTTCTGGGCCGTGCACCTGCTGGTGCTGGATCACTACTCTAACCGGGTCGCCCCCATTCGTCTTGCCGGGGTGCAGTTCGTGGTGTGCGGTCTGCTCAGCCTGGCCACGGCCTTCGTCATCGAGACACCGACGGCGAGTGGTGCCGTCGCGGGCTGGCAGGCGCTGCTCTACGCCGGTCTGGTCTCGGTCGGCATCGGCTATACCCTGCAGGTGGTGGGGCAGCGCGGTGCCCATCCGGCCCATGCCGCCATCATCCTCAGCCTGGAGACGGTGTTCGCCGCCATCGGCGGTGTCTTGCTGCTGGGGGAACATCTGGACGAACGGGCCGTGGTCGGCTGTGCCCTGATGCTGGCGGGGATGCTCATCTCCCAGATCCGCCTGCGCTGGTGGTGGAAGTCCCGCCGGGACAAGGTGCCCAGCCAGCCCTGATATCTGCGGTGGTCATTGACCCCAAATTGAACGAGGCGCCCTTGGGCGCCTCGTTTTATTGCCGCCTGCCTAGCGCACGCTGGAGCAGAAGCTCACGTCATCGCGCAGGGGGTCATTGCTCACGCTGTGATAGAGCTCGAAGCAGGGGCCGTCCCCAAAGGCGAGCCCGGCCGCGACGATATCGCCAATGTGCTCCTGCCAGCGCTCCCCGTACTGGCTGCGATCCGTGATGAGATAGCGGGACTGGGCGTAGCGCCCGGCGGGGATGAGCTGAATTTCCACCTCCCCCGCCCCCAGGGTGCCCACCGGCACGCTGATGCCGATGTCGGTGCGGCACTGGGCCGGCGGCGTCACCTCGGGGTTGTCGTGGTAGATGAAGATCCACTCTCCCCCTTCCAGGCCGCGGGGCGCGGCCCACTGGTGAAGGCGATGGCAGACGGCGTCATACCCTTCGCCATAGGGGCCGGTCACGCGGATATAGGCCAGGGTGCGGGCGTCCATCTCGACGGTGTTCATGGTGTTGCTCCTTGCTGATGAGTGGCCTTCAGCATAAGGGAGTGCCCCTTGCCATGCGTGTCCTTCCTTGCGATCCAGGTGTCCGTTCTTGCCCTTGTCGCGGCGAAACGCCCCCGGGGTGCAGCCATAGTGGCGGCGAAACGCCTTGGCGAAGGCCTGGGAGCTGCCAAGCCCCGCCCCCAGAGCGATGGCGGTGACGCTGGCATCGGTGTAGCAGAGCTGCCAGGCCGCCCGCTGCATCCGCAGGCGGCGGCACATCTCGCCAGGGGCTTCCCCCACCACGGCGGTGAACACCCGGTGGAAATGGTAGAGGGAGAGGCAGGCGCGACTCGCCAGCGCCTCGATGGAGAGATCCGGATCCTGCTCCAGTGCCCGCAGCACCGGCGTCAGGCGCTCGCGATAGTCGATCATCGGCGCACCCTGGCCATATAGAACACATCCACATAGCGCCCCTGCCGGAAGGCATAGTCGCGGGCCCGCCCCTCTTCCACAAAGCCGAACTTGCGATAAAGCGCCAACGCAGCTTCGTTATCGACGAAAACCGTCAGTTCAATCCGATGCAGGTTGAGCCAGTTATCGGCCAGATCCAGTGCCGCAGCCATCAGTGCGGAGCCAACCCCCTTGCCAGCCCAGTCATCACGCACCCCCATGCCAATACCTGCCACATGTTTGCGTCTGGGATTGGGCTCCACATGCAATGCTATCTGGCCCACCAGCCCCCCATCTACCTCCGCCACCAAGGCGACCACATCATTGTTCTCCAACCGCTTCTGCCACTGGCTAAGGGGAGGCGTGGGCAGGTGCAGAGTGCCCGCCTGAGCATTAGGCAGGGCGTAGAGATCCCGCAAGGCGGGGGCATCGGTGGGTTCGGCATGACGGATAGTAATCTGCATATGAGGCTCCTTCTCGAAACCCCCATCATGCAATATCCGGCGCCATTACACATCCCCCCGCACCCATTCGTCTTACCTATCAAAGGGCTAGGAAAGGCCCATTGGCCCGTCACTGTGCAGATCCGTAGGCTGACCCCCTATCAACAAGGAGAGACATCCATGACCGACAAGACCCTGCGCAGCGCCAACGGCGCCCCCGTCGTCGACAACAACAACAGCCTCACCGCCGGCCCCCGCGGCCCCGTCCTGATGCAGGACATCTGGTTGATGGAGAAACTCGCCCACTTCGACCGCGAGCGCATTCCCGAGCGGGTGGTGCACGCCAAGGGCTCGGGCGCCTACGGCACCTTCACCGTGACCCACGACATCAGCGCCTTCAGCAAGGCCGACCTGTTCAACGCCGTCGGCAAGCAGACCCCGGTGTTCCTGCGCTTCTCCACCGTGGCCGGCGAGAAGGGGGCCGCCGACGCCGAACGCGACGTGCGCGGCTTCGCCCTCAAGTTCTACACCGAGCAGGGCAACTGGGATCTGGTGGGCAACAACACCCCGGTGTTCTTCATTCGCGATCCCCTGAAATTCCCCGACTTCATCCACACCCAGAAGCGGGATCCCCGCACCAACCTGCGCAGCGCCACCGCCGCCTGGGATTTCTGGTCCCGCCATCCGGAATCCCTGCACCAGGTCACCATACTGTTCAGCGATCGCGGCATCCCCAGGAGCCTGCGGGAGATGAACGGCTACGGCAGCCACACCTTCAGCTTCATCAACGACGCGAACGAGCGCTTCTGGGTCAAGTTCCACTTCAAGACCGAGCAGGGCCACAGCTTCTACACCGATGAAGAGGCGGCCACCGCCGTCGGTCAGGACAGAGAGACCAGCCAGGCAGATCTGTTCAACGCCATCGAGCGGGGGGACTTCCCGCGCTGGAAGGTCTATGTGCAGGTGATGCCAGAGGCCGAGGCCCAGACCTACTCGATCCACCCGTTCGACCTCACCAAGGTGTGGCCCCACAAGGACTACCCGCTCATCCCGGTGGGCGTGCTGGAGCTCAACCAGAACCCGGACAACTACTTCGCCCACGTGGAGCAGGCCGCCTTCACCCCGGCCAACGTGGTGCCCGGCATCGGCTTCTCGCCGGATCGCATGTTGCAGGGGCGGCTCTTCTCCTACGGTGACACCCAGCGCTATCGCCTCGGCGTCAACCACGGCCTGCTGCCGGTCAACGCCCCGCGCTGCCCGTTCCACCACGGTGCCCACCGCGACGGCGCCATGCGGGCCGACAGCAACGGTGGCGCCAGCCCCAACTACCAGCCAAACCGCTTCGGCACCCAGCAGCCGAGCGAGCAGCACGAACCGGCCCTGAGTCTGGAAGGGGCTGCCCTGCACTACGATTTTCGTGACTACGACAGCGACTACTACAGCCAGCCGGGGGATCTCTTCCGCCTGATGGACGAGGGGCAGCGTGCCCGCCTCGCCGCCAACCTGGCCCGCTCCCTCATCAATGTGGAGGATGACGCCATCGTCGCGGCCCAGCTCAGGCACTTCGAGCAGGCCGACCCCGAGTACGCCAAACGGGTCGAGCTGGCCCTGGCCGCCCTGCAACGCTGAGTCGCAGGCAGCCAACCTCTGCAAAAGCAAAACGGGGGCCTGATGGCCCCCGTTCTCGCATGACGGTCTTTGCTGAATGAAGGGGTTGTACCGCCAGCTCACGGCGGCAACGACGTTGTGCACTGGCAGAGCGGCACCATTATCCACCTGTGGTAATAAACCTGTCTGTGGTAATGCACTTTTAGTCACCAATAAAAACGGAGCCCGAGGCTCCGTTCTTCAATGCCGTATCCATCCCGGACACTGCGCCCTCGCGCGCTTCCCGTCCCCTTGCCAACAAGGGTTTGTACCGCCAGCTCACGGCGGCAACGACGTTGTGCACTGGCAGAGCGGCATCATTATCCACCTGTGGTAATAAACCTGTCTGTGGTAATGCACGTTTAGTCACCCATAAAAACGGAGCCCGAGGCTCCGTTCTTCCATGCCCTATCCATCCCGGCCGCTGCGCCCTCGCGCGCTTCCCTCCCTTGCCAACAAGGGTTTGTACCGCCAGTTCACGACGGCAACGACGTTGTGCACTGACAGAGCGGCACCATTGTCCACCTGTGGTAATAAACCTGTCTGTGGTAATGCACTTTTAGTCACCAATAAAAACGGAGCCCGAGGCTCCGTTGTTCAATGCAGTATCAATCCCGGACGGAACGCGCTTCGCGCTCTTCCCGCTCCCTTGCCAACAAGCGTTTGTACCACCAGCTACTGCGACGACGTTGTGCATTGGAAGAGCGACGAGCCATTGCTTAGATCCCAGTCAAGAGAAGAAAGAGCCGCATTATGCGATAGAGATCACGCCCGTGTCTGTAGCTGGATCAAGAAAAGGCTCACTGGCCCACCCGGATCGTCCGCTGATTGCCCTCCGGTTCACCACTCTGTGACGGCGTCGTCACCTCTCGCCAGATCAGGGGACCATTGGTCTCCATCGCCTGTTGCGGCGCACACTCCAGCCAGAGCTCCCCCTGCTGGATACGGGCCCCCTGGGAGTATTTCTGATCCTGATACCAGCACACCCGCTCGGGCAGCGAACCAAGGGGCAGCACCAGCTCGGTGCCCACCGAGTGGCTGAGGGTGTTGGACGCCGGGGCGGCCAACGCGGGGAAGAGCCAGCCAAGGGCCAGCAGACAACCTGCACAACGGATCATGGGAATTCCTGTCACGGGGGTGTGAAAGTGTAAAGCGACCAGCAGAGCCCTCGACTTGACCAATAAATGTCGGCCCATCTGGCATTCCGGAAGCAATATGATAGCCTGCCTGCGCCCGCAAAGGCCTGTCAGGGTTCTGCCGTGGGCCCCCACCGGCATCGCCGGGATGCGGTAATGAATAACCCTTAATAATCAGATAATTAACTGGATATGTTGTCAATGCGTATCATGCCGTTGCTCAAGGCTGCCTGCCTGAGCCTGATGTTGTCCGCCTGTGTCGCCCCCCTGCTGATGATGAGCCCCACCAGCCAGCTGATGTGGGCCCTGCTCAAGCCGCTGGTCGGTTTCGATCCGAACGAGGCCAACCTGTTCGAGCAGCCGCTGATCAAGGACAGAATGACCGCCATGCTGGGGCCCAACTACGAGAGCACCATGCAGCTGCTCAAGACCGCCGACGAGCTGCAACAGGAGGGGCCGCTCTTTTACGTGGTCTCCCGCTACGCCCCCGTGCCGGACGTAGCCAAGCAGGCCGGCATGGTCTGGAACGCCGACACCAACCAGCTAGCCGTCATGGTGCAAAAAGGTGACGGGGCGACCCAGGTCTTCGGGGAAAACCTGACGGCCGCCACCCCGACCTGGCCCAGCGCCATGCAGGGCTGGCAGTCCCAGGCCACCCCGGCCGCCACGGCCCTGACCGGTGCCGGTCAGGGGCTCACGGGCGCTGGCAGTTCTCTGCTGGGCACCATGATGGGGGGCCTGCAACAGAACGCCAGCAAGGCCCTGTCCGACTCCACCAGACAGGTGATCGGCAGTGCCGCAACCACGGCGCAGCAACAAGCGACCAAGGCGGCGAGCGACTCGGCCAAACAGGCCGCCAGCAGTGCCGCCACCACGGCGCAGCAGCAAGCCGCCAAGGCGGTGAGTGACACCGCCAAGCAGGCCACCAGCAGCGCAGCGACCATCAGTGCCGCCACCACGGCGCAGCAACAAGCCGCCAAGGCAGTGAGCGACAGCGCCAAGCAAGCTGCCAGCAGTGCCGCAACCACGGCGCAGCAGCAAGCGACCAAGGCGGTGAGCGACAGCGCCAAACAGGCCGCCAGCAGCGCAGCCACCATCAGTGCCGCCACCACAGCGCAGCAGCAAGCGACCAAGGCGGTGAGTGACAGCGCCAAGCAGGCCGTCAGCAGCGCAGCGACCATCAGTGCCGCCACCACGGCGCAGCAGCAAGCGACCAAGGCGGTGAGCGACAGCGCCAAGCAGGCCGCCAGCAGTGCCGCAACCACAGCGCAGCAACAAGCCACCAAGGCGGCGAGCGACAGCGCCAAGCAAGCCGTCAGCAGCGCAGCGACCATCCGTGCCGCCACCACGGCGCAGCAGCAAGCCGCCAAGGCAGTGAGCGACAGCGCCAAGCAGGCCGCCAGCAGCGCCGAAACCATCAGTACCGTGACCAGTGCACAGCAGCAAGCCGAAAAGGCGGTGCAGCAACAGGGCGAGAAGCGGGAAGCGACCTCCGGCACCCTGAGCGATCAGGCCAGGGCGGATGCCGAAGCAGAGCTGGAAAAACTGCTTAACTGACTTATTTAAGCGTCATGCCACCATAAAAACAGGCCATCACATGATGGCCTGTTGTTTATCTGACCCGTGGCAGGGGAAGATCAGAAATGGCGGTCCTGCTCGGTGGGCTTGGCACCCTTCTCTTCGCTGTGCTCGATGGCGGTGCGGATAAGGTCGACGCCGGCCCGGATGATCAGCACCCCCATGTTGACCAGCTTGACGCAGACCCACATGAAGGTGATGAGCAGGATCAGCTTGAGCACCGTCTGGAAGGCCTCCAGGAAGTTCTGCTCCAGCTGGGCGGTTAGCCCGTTGGCGCTGCTCATCAGCCAGGTGTACACCTCGCGCACGAAGGGGATCCGGCTCGGCATCTCCAGCACGTCCAGCGCAGCAGGCAGGGCCTGGAAGATGACGATGCTGCCAAACAGTATCAGGATGACGCCGATGGCAATCCCCAGAAAGAAACCGAACTGTCGCATGAAGAGCCCCACAATGTAGTGAATGAGAAGAACAATAGCCGCCAATACTAGGGACTGCCCGCGCAGACGGCAATCCTTGCGTCCCCCACAGGGTCGGTGCCCCCTGCAAGCCATTGCCCGGCCGTCTGATTTCTGTGACCCTTGTCCCCACTCCTTGCCCCTGGGTGTCATCATGTTTCGAGTCGTCTTCTGCCTGCTGCTGTTGCTGGGCGGTGCCCTGCCCACCTCCCGCGCCGAATCCCCTCCCTCTGCGGCCGCCTGCGTGATCCGCCACCAGCAAGGGATCCTGCTGGTGCAGGACAGGCTCTCCTCGCGCTACAGCCTGAGCGGCGGTTACATCGACAGGGGGGAGACCCCGGAGCAGGCGGCCCTGCGCGAGCTGTTCGAGGAGACCGGCCTGCAGGGTCGCGTCACCGGCGAGCTGGGGCGCTGGCAACGGGCCAGGGTGTTCGCCTGCCAGACCCTGGAGCCCCTGCGGGTCCAGCGGGGGACGGGGTTTGTCTCCCTGCTCCAGGCCCCGGATCTCGGTGGCGAGATCCTGAACGCCAGGCTGATCGCGGCCGCCGACCTGCCCCCTGACCAGCGTCGCTTCCCGGCGCAGCTCGACTGGATAGCCCCGGGGCTGGCCGAGGTGCCAGAGAGCCAGGTGCTGTGGGTGACGGATTTCAGCGACGCGGCCAGTGCGCTGCACCGCGCCGAGTTGCCGCTGATCCAGCGCCTGCAACAATGGCTCGGGGCGGATGCGCTCTGGCCAAGGGCGGGCAATCTGCTGGGCTCGGCCCCCTTCCAGCTGGCGCTGCTGCCCTTGCTGCTGCCCCTGCTCGGCTGGTCCAGGCTGCGCCACCTGCTGTTTGCCATGGTGCTGCTCACCCTGGTGGTGAACCTGCTCAAGGCGGGCATCGGCTGGCCCAGGCCCTTCCACCTGCAACCCGAGCTGGCCCGCCAGAGTGCCCAGGGCTTCGGCATGCCGAGCGGCCACGCCGCCTCGACCCTGCTCTACTGGGGCCTGCTGCTTGGCTGGCTGCCGGCGCTGCGGGCCTGGCAGGGGGCCCTGCTGGCCCTGTTGCTGGCCGGCGTGGCCGGGCTGGCCCGGGTCTGGCTGGGGGTCCACTTCCTCTCGGATGTGGTGGCCGGCCTTGCTCTGGGGACCCTGCTGCTGGCACTGCGCGCCCCGCTGGCGAAGCTGGCGGCACGCCCGTTCCCCTGGGCCGGGCTGCTCATCGCCAGCGCCCTCTCGGCCTGGCTCACCCAGTCCACCGCCCTGGCCGGGCTTGCCATGTTCACCCTGGGGCTGGTATCGGGTAATCTGCTATCACTCGAACGGAGCCCCACCCCCGCCCTGCCCGCCGCGCTGCTGACCCTGGCAGGGGGACTGGTCGTGGCAGGGCTCCTGTTCCTGGTGCCCGCGCTCACCAGCAGCTCTCTGCTGATCCTCGCGGGACAAGGGTGGCTCTTTGGCTGCCTGGGGTTCTGGCTCAGCGCCGGGCTCTGGTGGTCGTTGTCCGCTATCCGTCACGGTGCCCGAACCGGGCGCTCAACCCCTCGTTAAGGGAATGCCATGAATATGAAAAAAGTGGATTTGGCCAAGATCACCCTGGGTTTGCTGTTCCTCAGCCTGCTCATCATCTCGTGCTTCATGGTCTTGCGCCCCTTCCTGCCCGCCCTGGTGTGGTCGACCATGATCACCATCGCCACCTGGCCCCTGATGCAGATGGCCCAGCGCCTGCTGTGGGGCAAACGCACCCTGGCGGCGTTGCTGATGACCAGCATCTTGCTGCTCATCTTCGTCATTCCCCTCTTCATGACGCTGGCCAACGTGGCGGAGAAGGCCCCCATGCTCATCGAGCTGGGCACCGAGCTCAGCCAATCCCCGCCCCCGAGCTGCTCTGGTTGCAGCAAGTACCCCTGGTGGGCGACAAGCTCTACGACTTCTGGCAGCAGATCCTCGCGAGCGGCGGCCAGGTGCTGTTCACCAAGCTGGCTCCCTACTTCGGCCAGACCGCCCGCTGGCTGGCGGCCCAGGCGGGCAACCTCGGCCTGCTGTTCGTCCACTTCCTGCTGACCGTGGCCATCTGCGGCCTGCTCTACCACTCGGGAGAGAAGGCGGCAGAAGGCATTCGCCGCTTCGCCCACCGTCTGGCGGGCCAGCGCGGTGACAATGCGGTGGTGCTCGCCTCCCAGGCCATCCGTGCCGTCGCCATGGGGGTGGTGGTGACCGCCCTGGTGCAGTCCTCGGTGGCGGGCCTGGGCCTGCTCATCGCCGGCATTCCCTATGTCATGGTGCTGGTGGTGCTGATGTTCCTGCTGATCGTCGCCCAGATAGGCCCCTTCCCGGTGCTGCTGGCCAGCGTCGGCTACCTCTACTGGAGCGGGGACACCACCTGGGGCACCTTCCTGCTGGTCTGGTCCCTGCTGGCGGGCACCATGGACAACTTCCTGCGCCCCTTCCTCATCAAGCGCGGGGCCGACCTGCCGCTGATCCTCATTCTGGTGGGGGTCATCGGCGGCCTGCTGGCGCTGGGGATCATCGGTCTCTTCATCGGCCCCGTGGTGTTGGCGGTGGGCTACACCCTGCTGGATGCCTGGATCAAGGAAGATGACCAACCGGTAACCGCTCTGGTGGAGCCGCCCAAGGCGCCGTGACGATTCATTCATCCCCGATGCAAAGAGCCGCCCCAGGGCGGCTCTTCTGTTTGTGGCGATGGCGGCAAACAGGACTTTCCTCCCGGTGGGACGGGTCACTGACCATCCACACCGCCCACGGCAGCGGTATAAGCCATATTGATGGATTTGCCCTGAATGACCCGATGTTTGCTTATACCAAGGCGGATTGGCCCCAGGCACCGGGACATAGCCTGAAAAAGGCCGTCGTCAGGCAATGGCCGACCCCGCGCCACGGGAACCTACGATAACGTCTTGCGGTTGATCGAACCTGCGGGCCCACGGACGACCTCTGTTCGCAGAACCCAAGTGCCGGTCGCGGCCTTTAGAACCAAAGTTCGAACCGGAACGCCAAAACACGAACCAGGGTTCGAATCACTCCTTCCCCTCCCCTGTTCCCTGCCGAAGGCGCCCGCCACAATGCCTGCACCATTGGAGGAGAACACAATATGAACGAACTGAGAGCAACACGGGCCCTCATCAGCGGCGGCGCCAGCGGCATCGGACTGGCCATCGCCGAGGCCCTGGCCAGCCAGGGGGTGGAGCTGATCCTGGCTTCCCGCCGCCGGGGGCTGCTGGAGCAGGAAGCGGCCAGACTGGAGGCGCGATACGGGGTGCGAGTCATGGCACTGGCGCTGGATGTGTGCGACGGCGATCAGGTGCGGGACGGCCATGCCCGGATCCGGGAGCGGCTCGGCCCCATCGATCTGCTGATCAACAACAGCGGGGTCGGCAGCGACCACCTGGTGCAGGACCTGCCGGAATCGGAGTGGGACAGGGTGATGGATACCTGTGCCAAGGGCACCTTCCTGCTGACCCGGGCCTGCCTGCCGGACATGCTGGCAAACCGCCACGGCACCGTCATCAATATCGCCTCCCAGGCCGCCAGGCACGGCTATGCCAGGGCCAGTGTCTACTGCGCCGCCAAGTTTGCGGTGCTGGGGTTCGCCCGGGCACTGCGGGAAGAGGTGCAACACCAGGGCATCCGGGTCCACACCCTCTGTCCCGGACTGGTGCAGGTGCCGCCCCCGGCTTGCGCCGCTGATCGCAAGCCCGGCTGGCTGCAGGTGGAGGATCTGGCCGAGGCCGTGCTCTACACCCTGCGCCAACCCCCTCATGTCCAGCTCGACGAGATCGGCATGACGGGGATCTGAGCGAGGCGCCATGGAACGCCAGCAAGGATAAGGGGCGCCGAGGCGCCCCTTGTCCTGCGTCACACCGCCAGAGGCGGCCTGCGCGTAAGTTCAGGCAGGTTGATGGAGGGTGATGCAGTGGATGCCGCCGCCCCCGGCCGCCACCGGGTCTATGTCTATCTGCACTATCTTGCGCCCCGGATAGAGGCTGGCCAGCAGA
Organism: Aeromonas sp. ASNIH5; assembly: GCF_002902865.1. Taxonomy (NCBI): domain Bacteria; kingdom Pseudomonadati; phylum Pseudomonadota; class Gammaproteobacteria; order Aeromonadales; family Aeromonadaceae; genus Aeromonas; species Aeromonas sp. ASNIH5. The sequence goes on from NZ_CP026122.1 coordinate 2,652,195, forward strand.
TCCCGGCAATGGCGGTCGGCCCTGGCATCCCCGAACTGGGGAGCGATGACGGCGCCGTTGACGGGCAGGTAGTTGATGTAACCGGCGGCAAAGTCCGGGCTGCGGCTGAACTTGTTGTCCCGCCCGCCCAGAGGCGGCGGCAGCTGATGCAGCTCCAGCTTGTTGCCGTCGGCGTCCGTCGCCTGCTGCAGGATGGCGAGGTGCTGGCGGGTCACCTTGTAGTCGTAGGAGTCGGGATCGTTGTCCATGTTGATCACCACCACCCCGGGGCGCACGAAGCGGGCGTAGAAGTCCACGTGGGCATCCGTGATGTCGCGGCCCTTGATCCCCGGCAGCCAGATGATCTTGCGCAGCCCCAGGTTGGCCTTGAGCTCCGCCTCCACCTGCGCCTTGGTGAGGCCGGGGTTGCGGTTGCTGTTGATCCAGCTGCTCTCGGTCATGATGGCGGTGCCGTTGCCGTCCACCTCGATGCCGCCCCCCTCACCGATGAGCTCGCTCTGCAGGTAATAGGCATCGGTCTGCCGGCCCACCAGGGCGGCGACCCTGGCGTCATGGCTGTGCTCCTGCTTGTCACCCCAGCCGTTGAAGTTGAAGTCCACCAGCCCGAGCCCTCCCTGCTCGTCCTGCACGAAGACGCCGCCGGTATCCCGCAGCCAGATGTCATCCATCTCGGCGTGGACGAAGTGGGTGTTGCGCTCGCCGCACAACTGGCGCGCCAGCGCCTCGTCATCCTCGTGGCAGAGCACGTTGACCCGGGTGTAGGGCACCATGGCCTGCACCAGCCGGCCTATGGTGGCCTGCACCGCCGGATAGTCGCTGCCCCAGATGGCCTCGCTGGCGGCAAAGGCAACCCAGACCAGGGTCTGAAACGTCGACTCTTCCGGCATGTAGAAGCGGGCCGCTGCCGGGCTGGCGACGGTTGCGGCGGCCTGGGCCCTTGGCAGGGTACCCAGCCCGACCAAGGCGCCGAGGGCGGCCAGCTGTTTCAGAACATGGCGACGGGATGACATGAGATGACTCCTGTGAAAACGGGCTAGAAACTGAGCGTCCTGGCCCAACAAAAGAGGGATCAAAAACAAGCGCTGTTAATCGAATCACGCTGAGTAATAGACTATCTGCTGCATGGATGGCGAACAAACGATCGATTTTCCGTAAAAGTGATAAGTGGAGCTAATCAATGGTGTTCAAGCAGTGGCCCCCGCTCAACGTGCTGCGAGGCTTTGAGGCGGCGGCCCGACTCGGCAGTTTTCATCAGGCGGCGCAGGAGCTGCACCTCACCCAGTCTGCCATCAGTCAGCAGATCCGCTCGCTGGAGGAGCTGCTTGGCCAGCCCCTGTTTCACCGCCAGGGACGTTCCGTCGCCCTGACCGACGCGGGCCAGGATCTGCTGGAGACGACCCAGCAGGTGCTGCTGCAACTGGCGGTGGGAATACAGCGCCTCGAGCAGTACCGCAAGCCGAACCAGCTGGTGCTCAACACCAGTACCGCCATCGCCCGCCTCTGGCTGCTGCCCCGGCTGGCCGACCTTCACCGTCAGCATCCGGGCATCGATCTCTGGCTGTTCACCAGCGACGACACGCCGAACATGGCCGAGCAGACCATCGACATTTCGCTGCGCTGGGGGCTGGCTCCCCAGGCGGAATGCCGCCATCAGCCGCTGCTGGCGGATCGGCTGCTGCCGGTGGCGAGCCCGGCCGTGCTGGCACAGCCCGCGCAGGAGCGCACCACCCTGCACGGGGAGCGGGAGATGGACTGGCACCACTGGACCCTCAAGGGCGGCGACGATCTGCACCTGCAGACCCAGGGGCTCAACTTCTCCGATCCCGGCTTGTTGCAGGATGCGGCCAGCGCCGGGCTCGGGGTGGCGCTGGCGAGCGAGCTGCTCTCTCGCGACGCACGCCGACAGGGGTTGCTGCTGCCCCTCTCGTCCCACCGGGTGGCCGGGCCGAACTGGAACATGCTGATCCATCAGGAGAGCGAAGGCAGCCCCCAGTGCCGGGCGGTGAGCCAATGGCTCCAGCAGCAGTTTGCCGCAGAGGCTGCCACCCGGGACCAGGACGCGACACTCTGAGAGCGGTCACTGAATCGGGGCGGCAAGGGTGATTAAATGGCCCCTTCCCTTTTGCCGGACATCGCCGTGACCATGCCATCCGTTCCCCAGCCCCTCTCGTCCTGGCCCGAGCACCTGCAGGCCTCCTGGCTGCGCTGTGCCCACCAGACCAGCGCGTCCCTCTGGCATCCTCCCCACTGCGCCAGAGGGCAGACCCTGGAGAGCCTGCGCCAGCGCAAACGGGACCTGCTCACTACCGGCGAGATGGCACTGGAGGATCTCTACGAGTTCATGGAGGGGCGCCCCTGCGCCCTGCTGCTCACCGACGAGAGCGGTTGCCTGCTGGCCCGGACCGGCCACCCCGATACCCTGCAGGCGCTGGCGGTACTCGGTTTTGGCCCAGGCGCGTTTTTCAGCGAGGGACGCATCGGCACCAATGCCGTCAACCTGGCGGCCCTGGAGGGGGTGCCGCTCTGCGTCAGCGGCCCCCAGCACTTCAACCAGAGTCTGCACCCCTGGCACTGCTGTGCCAGCCCCGTCTACAACAGCACCGGTCGCCAGGTGGCGATCGTGGCCCTGATCTGCCGGGTGGAAGAGGCCGCACCGGGGGATCTCGCGCTCACCGTCAGCGCCGGCCGTGAGCTGGCCAATCTGCTGCAGATGGAGCGCCTGATGCAGGAGTCCCAGCACCACTTGAGCGAGCTCTATGCCCTGCTGGATGGCATGGAAGACGGCGTGCTGGCCTGGGATCCCCAGGGGCGGCTGCGCTACCTCAACGCCCTGGCGGCCACTCGGCTACAACTCGACCCGGCTGTCTGCCTGGGTCAGCCCCTCGATCACCATCTGCTGATGCCCCAGCGCCTGCGTCTGGCCATCGCGGAGATGACCCCCCTGAGCCATGTGGAGGTGACGCTGGAGCGGCGGGAAACCCGGGGCGAGGCCTTCATCGACGCCCTGGTGAGCCTCAAGCCCCTGCCGGGGCCGGACGGGGTCAGCTTCATCGTCCTGCTCCATCCCACCGATCGGCTGCGCGCCATTCATCAACTGCGCCAGACGGTGCCCGAGCTCTCCGCCCTGGTGGGGGAGTCGAGCGCCATGCGCAAACTGCTTCGCCACGCCCGCCAGGCGGCCAGGGGACAGGGCCCCGTCCTGCTGCGAGGGGAAGAGGAGGTGGGCAAGGCCCAACTGGCGGAGGCCATCCACTTTGGCAGCGAGCGAGCCGCCGGCCCCCTGGTCATCTTCAACTGCCAGGCATGGCCGAGGGAGCGGATGGCGCTGGAACTCATGGGGTCCGACGAGGCGGGGCAGGAGCGGGCAGGCAAGTTCGAGCTGGCTCACGGTGGCACCCTGGTGCTGGAGCAGGTGGAGTGCCTGCCCGCCCCCATGCAGGCCGCCCTGCTGCAACTGCTCAAGACGGGGCGCATCCAGCGCTTCGACTCCGCCCGCATCCTGCCCCTCAGGGTGAGGATCATCGCGACCAGCAGCGCCCCGCTGGAGCAGCGGGTGCAGGAGGGGGGATTCGGCCGCCAGCTGCTCTATGCGCTGCAAGGGTGCGAACTCTGGCTGCCGAGCCTGCGGGAGCGCAGCGCCGATCTGCCCGGCCTCATCCGCCAGCACCTGGCGGTGCAGGGGGGCGAGCCGGGGCGCCAGTTCACCCCTGACGCCCTCGACTGCCTGCTGGCCTACCCCTGGCCCGGCAACCTGGGGGAGCTGCGCAGCGCCATCGAGTATGCCCTGCTGCATTGCAGTGAGGCACAGATCCCGCCCCGGGCGCTCCCGGCCGCCATCCGCCAGGGTCATTGCCTGCTGGCGGACGAGGTGGTGGGACAGCCGCTGCTCACACTGGCGGAGCTGGAGCATCAGGCGATCCTGCGGGCCGCCCGTGCCAGCAAGGGCCAGGTCAGCCAGATGGCGCGCCAGCTCGGGATCAGCCGCACCACCCTCTGGCGGCGACTCAAACTACTCGACATCGATCCCGCCGACTACCATCACTGACCAGAACGCCCCTCAAACAAGCGGGCCCCGTCGTGACGGGGCCCGGATGGGGGAATGTTTCAGTCGCCGAAGCGATCCCGCGCCAGTTGCTGGAAGCAGCTCAGCGCCGCCCCGGCATCCTCCCCTCGCGCCAGCAGGATGAGCCTGTCCCCCTGGCGCACATCGAGCATGGCGAGCCGGCTCAGGCTGCGGGGATTCGCCTCTTTCTCCCCCTTTTGCAGCCTGAGTTCAGCGGCAAAGGGCTTGAGTGCCGCGACCAGCCGGGCGGCGGGGCGCACATGCAGGCCGTGGGGATTCTCCACCACCACCTCGCAGCGCAGCCAGCCGTCGTCGGCAACGGGAGCTGTCTCGGTGTTGGCCTGCGCCGCACTGGCAGGCAGCATTCCCTGTTTCGGGCCCAGCGCGCCAAGCGCCTCGGCGGCTACCTCGTCCAGCGTCAGGCCTGCGCCAGCGGCCACCACGGCGGCCAGAGTGCCCTCGACAAGCGGGGCGGGGCTGAGCCGCACCCGGGCGCTCAGCTCGGAGGGCAGCAGCTCGAGGGCGGTCTCCGCGCTCAGCAGAGCGCTGCCCAAGTCCATCAGCACCAGCACCCCGCTGCCGTCATCCGCCTCTTCCATCGCACTCATTACGGCGATGGCGTCGGTGCCGATGGGATGGGCGGGGTCATCGACCCCGGCCGCCAGCAACAGTTTCGCCGGGCTGCCGAGCTGATCGGCCAGGGCTTTCAAACCGGCCGCAAGCATGGCGCTGTGAGAGACCACTACGATGCCGATCATGTCACAACCTCGCTCTGTCACGCAGGGCGGTCAGCAGCAGCAGGGTCGAGGTGGCCCCCGCATCCTGATGGCCGATGCTGCGCTCACCAAGATAGCTGGCGCGCCCCTTGCGGGCCTGCATCTGGATGGTGGCCTCGGTGCCGGCTGCTGCGGCAGCCACCGCCTTGTCCAGCGCCTCGGGCAGCGGCAGGCCCTGTTGTTCAGCCTGCTGCAGGGCGGCCAAAGCGGGCCACCAGGCATCGCACATGGTCTTGTCACCCGGCTCGGCACGGCCACGGGAGACGATCCCCTCCACCCCCTCGCTCAGCATCTTGCCGAGCTGGCCGAGGGTCAGGCTCTGGCAGGCATCGCTGCTGGCCGCGGCCCGGATGAAGAAGGTGCCGTAGAGGGGTCCGCTGGCGCCGCCGACCGAGGAGAGCAACGTCATGCCGGTGGTTTTGAGCACCTGGCCGATGTCCTTGTCCGCCACCGCGGGCAGCTTCTCCGCCACCTTGGCGAAGCCACGCTGCATGTTGAGGCCGTGATCGCCGTCGCCGATGTCGGTATCCAGCGCCGTGAGGTAGTCACGCTGCTCGGTGAAGATGTGTTCGCAGTCGAGCAGCCAGTTGACGATGTGGTGTTTGCTTAGCATGGCTATCGGCACTCCTTAGCAGCCGCGACGCAGGGCGGGGGTGTGAACGGGGGCATCCCACAGGGTCATCAGCTCATCATCCACCTTGAGCAGGGTGATGGAGATGCCGGTCATGTCGAGAGAGGTGCAGTAGGGGCCGATGAGGTTGCGCACCAGATGGATGCCCGCCTCTTCGCACAGGGTAGCGAGGCGACCATAGACGCCATAGAGCTCGGAGATGGGGGTGCCACCGAGGCTGTTGACCAGGACGATGACCCGGTCACCCCCATTGAGCGACTCGATAAAGGTGTGCTCCTCCTGCCAGCTGCCGGTGGCTCTGTCCCAGTGGCGCAGGGTGCGGCCATAGGGGCTGTTGTCGGTCAGCTCCTTGAACATGTCGTCCACCAGGGCGTTGAGGTTGGTGAAGGGACGGCGCTCGATGCCCGGCTCGCCGTGGATGCCAACGCCGAACTCCACCTCGTTGTCCGCCAGGGTGAAGGAGGGCTTGCCGGCAGCAGGGACGGTGCAGGCATGCATGGCCACGCCTATGGTGCGGCTCTGGTTGTTGATGCGACGGGCCAGCGCCTCACAACGCGCCAGATCGTAGCCCGCCTCGGCGGCGGCACCGACCAGCTTCTCGCACAGCACTGTCGTGGCAACCCCACGGCGGCCAGCGGTGTAGAGGCTGTCCTTCACCGCCACGTCGTCATCAATGAGGGCGAAGCCCACCTTGACCCCGTCACCGTGCAGCAGCTCGACCGCGGTCTCGAAGTTGAGCACGTCGCCGGTGTAGTTCTTCACCAGAAACAGCACGCCCGCGCCGCCGTCGACGGCCTGACCGCACTCGTACATCTGATCCGGGGTCGGGGACGTGAAGATCTCGCCGGGGCAGGCACCATCCAGCATTCCTTTGCCCACCAGGCCACCGTGCATGGGCTCGTGGCCGCTGCCGCCGCCGGAGACCAGCGCCACCTTGCCCGCCACGGGGGCGTCGGCGCGGGTGATGTAGTGGGGTTCGATTCGCACCTTGAGCTCGGGGTGGGCGGCGGCCATCCCCATCAGTTGTTCACGGACCACGGCATCGACAGCGTTGATCAGCTTCTTCATGGCTCACTCCTTGGCTTGCCACCACACGGGTGGACAGATGGTTGATGCAGCCAGTCTAGCGAGCCACAGGGGGATAAAAATGACAGGGGTTTCGGTTCGGATCTGAAACAGCAAACAAAGCCTGACGTTTCAATCTGAAACGAGCGGATGGGGAAGATCCGGGAAAGTGTTAGCCGCCTCACAGCGATAAAAAATGTCCGCAGTCAAGCGATTGTTGAAATCAGCCTGATGGCCGGAAGTCTATATGGGGTGCGGGTTTGGCTCTACTTCGGGCCGCCTTGCGGGGCTGTGGCGTTGTGGGCTGGGAGCCACATAGGAGCTTCGCGGTAGAAAGCCCGAGCGTGCTGCATCGGGGGCGGTTGCCTGCAGGCGGTAGCCGCGTTTGGTCTTCATAGCCCAATCGGTCGCCGTCCTCCAGAATGAAGAACGCGCAGCCTTGGGCTGCGCGTTTGAGGGATGGCCGCCAGCGGAAACCGGCATCATCAGCTTGGCTTCGGCGGCGCGGCCTTGCCCGCGCCTCCCTTCCTGAATCCCCGATCTCCGACCATGAAGGCTTCTAGCATGTGCGGAATTAGCACCGTGGCATCGACCGCCTCGCCGTAGGTCTGCGCGTGCAGCGTAGCGTAGCGGTCGAGGTCGGCTTTCAGGCTGGCCGGGCAAGCAAAAGTCAGCTTCGTGGATTCCGTTTTCGGCAGCGGCCCGAGCCGTAGCTTGCGCGTCGTCATCGCGAAGTCCCCCTGTTGAAGAAAAGTGGCTGGTACGGCCGCAGCACCAGATCGCGGTTGACGATGATGCGAACCGGCAAGCCGGGGCGCTCCGTCAAGGTGGGCTGGATGTTGAGGTTGCGCCGGGTCATCTCCTGACCGACCTGATTGATGCTGTCCTGGGCGCTATCGCGGCCGGCGATGATGACGCGATCACCGTCCTGCCGGTTCTCCGGCGCAGCCAGTTCGGCACCGATGCCCAGTAGCGTCGTCAGTGCCGCACCGGCAAAGACGCGATCCCAATGCCAATCCACATCATCTTCCAAGCCGGCGTAGCCGGCCGGATCGGTGCCGGCCAAGTTGTCGAGCTTGAGCGAAGACGTGTCGGGCAGGATGATCCGGTTCCACACCACTTGCACGCGGCTCTGCCCGTAGCTGACCTGGCTGTTGTATTTGCCCAGGATGCGTGACCCCTGCGGGATCAGCAGGAACTTGCCGGTAGCCGTGTCATAGACCGGCTCCGTCACTGTGGCGATCACATCGCCCGGCAAGTCCGACTTGATGCCCGTCACCAGCGCCCCGGCGACCACCGTTCCGGCCATGACCTGATACGGCGACGCCGGCAGCGTCAGGTTGCCGGAATCACGGGCTTCCGTGGTTCCGGCTTTCTGGAATGCCTCTTTCTGGTCTTGCCGGTTCTGCACGGCGGTCGGGTCGGCGGGCTGGGCCGCCGTCGACGCAGGCCCGGCCGCCAGCGGGTCGAAGGCCGCATTGGCGGTGAAGCCCGGCGCAGCGGCTACCTGTGTCTGCGCCACCGGCGCGGCCTTCTGCGAACCAGAGCGGAAGAACACCGCCGATGCCGCTGCTGCTTCGGCTTCCTTGCGCAACGCGTCGTTGGGGTCGTTGCCGGGGGCCGCGTAGGCGGCCGTCACCGGCTGCTGCGACTTCACAATGGCCGGGCCAAGATCGCCTGGCAGCGGCGGCCCCAACTCCGGCACGGATGCCGCCAAGGGGGGCGGCAGCTTCGAGTAGTCCGCCGGCAGCGCGTCCAACCCTTCGGACTTCGAGACGCGATCGACGTTGTAAAGCTCGGTCTGCTCGCCTGCACCGCGCCGCTGCGGTTGCAGCGACCACATCAGCGCGCCGAGCACAGCGACCGAGAGACCGCCGACGAGGATGGCCAGCGTGCGCCGGTTCAGGCGCGTGACCGGGCGCGGTTGGGCGCGCAGCGCAACTGCCTCGGGTGCCACCTTGCCCGCATGCGGCGTGGCGAGGTCGGGAGTGTCGTCCTGGCTCATGGTCAGTTCCTCCGCGCCAAGCCATCCGTGCGTTCGATACGCACCACGTCACCCTTGTCGCCGCCCAGGCGCAGTTCGGCCGCGCCGAACAGCCGATCCACGATGTAGTAAGGCGAGCGAAAACGGTAATTCACCAGTTGTCCGTCGCCCTGCGCGCCGATGACGAACAGCGGTGGCAGCTCGCCTTGGGCGATTCCCGGCGGGAACTGGATATAGACCTTCTCGCCATCGTCGAAGGCGCGCAGCGGCTTCCACGGCGGATTGCTGCCTGAGACGGAATATCGGAAGCGGATCTTCTCCAGCGACAGTCCGGTATCGACCGGTGCGGCGGCGCTAGCCGCCTGCGACTGGCGCTGCAAGGCCAACATCCGGTCTTTTGGGTAGTCCCAGGACACCGACGCCATCCATGCCTTTTCCGTCGAGGTCAGTTCCAGCAGGTATGTTCTGCGACTGGTGGTGATGACCAAATTCGTCTTGAGGCCTGAGCGGATGGGCTTGACCAGCACATTGATGCGCATCGCGTCGCCGCTGCCGCTGGACGTGTCACCGACGATCCAGCGCACGGTATCGCCGGCTGCGACCGTCACTAGTTCCTCGCCCGGCTGCAAGGAAACCACGGTCACGCGTCCCGGCGCGGCATAGACTTGGTAGAGCGCACCATCGGTGAAGGGCCACACCTGAATCGCATTGACGTAGCCCTCGCGCGTGGGCGCGATGCGCGCCTCGGCATTGGCACGGGAAACGCGCACCTTCTCATCGGCCGGCTCCGGCTTAGCCGGGGCCGCGTCCAACTCGTGCAGCGGCTTCAACTGCGCTGGCAGCGCCAGCGGCTCGGGCATGGCGACGACTTCCACTGGAGCAGGCGGCTCCGGCAGCGGCTGTGCCTGCACCGGCTCATCGAGCGAAATGGACGGAGGCGGCTTGCCCTGCGAAGCGCAGCCCGACAGGGCCACCACGGTCAGCGCGAAAGCGTATAAGCGGAAAGACAGGTTCATGGCTTGGCTCCTTCAGAAGAATCCAGTTCGCGGCTCCACGACAGGCCGTTGACGTAGATACCCAGCGGGTTCTTGCGCAGGCGCTGTTCGGTGCGCGGGGTTTGCAGGACGGTGGAAAGCACCGCGTTCCATCGCTCGGTCCCGGCGGGGGCACCGTTGATGAACCGTTGCTCCGTCCAACGGACGTTGAACGAGGCATCGCTGGCGCGTACCACGCTGGTGATCTGCACCGTCACCGACTCGCGGCCAACACGGGCGAAAGGATCGTTCTTGCTGGCGTAGTCGTTGAGCACCGCCGCGCCTTTGTCGGTGGTGTAGTCGTAGGCGTCCAGCCAGTTTTGCCGCACCACGATGGGATCGATAGACAGCGAGCGCACCAGCGTCACGAAGCGCGCCAGGTGGTGCGCGATCTGCGCATCGGCGGGCCGGTACGGCGTGGCGGCTTCGCCGACGGCGCGCACCTGCCCCGACTGATCGACCTCGATGACGTAAGGGGTGACGATGGACTGCGCCGAGCGCCACACCAGGCCACCGGCCATCAGCAGCGCAAGCGTGAGGCAGCCGAAGGCCATAAAACGCCAGTTCTTGGCCTGGACGCGGGCCGAGCCGATGCGCTCGTCCCACACCTGCGCGGCGGATTGGTACGGGGTGGCAGGCTGCGGCGTGTCGGCATAGCGCACCTGCGGGCGTTTGAATCGCATAGGGTTCTCCTTGGTGGTCAGGTATCGGGTCACGCATCGGGGCGCAGGCTTGGGCCTTGCCCTGAGCCGCCGCCGTCGCCACTGCGCAGCGTGTGGGCTGCGGTGGTTGCGGCATGGGTGATCTGCTGGCGGCGGTGCATCCGCTTTGCCCAGGCGGGTTGCTCTTGCTTCGGCGCGCTGGCTGCGCCTTCGCCTGCGGCGGCCTGGCCGGAACCGGCAGCGCCGACATCCGCACCGTTCCATCCTGCCCGGAAGGAGTCGGCCACCTTCTGACCGGCAGCGGAAGCGCCCGATGCAGCTCGGCGGCCTGCCGCTTGCGCGCCGGTCTTGGCGACATTGCCGAGGCCCGCAGCCGCGCCTTTAGCCCCGCCGCCCGCAGCGGCGGAACCGGCCTGGAATGCGGACTTGGCGCTGCTGGCCGCCGACGTGGCGGCGCGTGCGCCGCTCCCGGCCAGCTTTGCGGCGGCCGGGGCCATGCGTGCGCCCGCCATGACGGCACCGCCCACGCCGGTCGCGGCGGCACCGATGGCAACACCCGTGCCTACCGCGCCGACGGCAGCGCCCGCCATCGCACCCGCGCCGAGCTGCGGCGCACCGGACACAAGGCCCGTGGCGATGCCGGGGCCGAAGATGCCCAGCGCCAGCAAGGCAAGCGAAGCCAGCATCACGACAAGCGCATGGTCGATGGAAGGCTCGTCGGGATGAACCTGGAACTCCGCGAACAGGCCCGAGCCGATGCCGACGATTACCGCCAGCACCAAGACCTTGATGCCTGACGAAACCACATTGCCGAGCACCTTTTCCGCGAGGAACGAGGTTTTGTTCCAGAGCGCAAACGGGATCAAGACGAAGCCGGCAAGCGTGGTCAGCTTGAACTCGATCAACGTGATGAAAAGCTGAACCGCGAGCACGAAGAAACAGAGGATCACCACCAGCCAAGCGATGAACAGCACCACGATGGGGTCGAGGTTCACGAACACTTCGGGGAAGCCGGCCATGTCACCGATCTGGTCGAGGATCGGCGCAGCGGCGTCGATGCCGGTCTTGGCAAGCCGACCCGGCTGCAAGAAGTTCTCCATCGTTATGGCCGAGCCAGTGGCGGTGATGCCTAGCCCGGCGAACGAGCGGAACACGATGCTCGACAGCCAATTGAAGTTACCGATGATGTAGGCGAAGGCACCGACGTAAAGCACCTTGCGCAGCAGCTTGGCGATCACGTCCTCGCCCTGGCCGGTCGCATGGCTCATGGCCCAATACAGACCGGCAATGGTCATGTCGATGACAATGAGAGTGGCCGTCAGGAACGCGACTTCGCCTTGCAGCAGACCGAAACCGGAGTCGATGTAGCGCGAGAAGGTATCGAGGAATCTGTCGATGATCGTTACGTCGTTCATGGCGTGTCCTCCGCAGCGGCGAGCGACGCATCACCTTCCGGCGCGTCGTCGGTTGGCGTGTCGAAACTCGCCGGAATCGGCGGCAGTTCTGCCAGCGTCCGGTATTCGTCCGGCCCAGTCTGGCCGGTGAAGAAGCGCCGCCGGAAGGCTTCGGCAGCGGCGCGACAGGTGTCTTCGCCTGCGGTTTGCCGGTCGGCTGCGCATTGGGCGCGCAGCGCCTTGAGCCGCACGGGATCGGCGGCCAAGGTGGCGGTCAGGTCTTCAGCCGGCTGCTGGCCGCATGCGGTCAGCAGCACGGCCAGCAGGACAGGAACGCATCGCATGGCCGCCTCCCGTCAGTTGTTGTAGAAGTTGACGGACTGCGGTGTGTACGGCGTGCCGGTGCCCAGGAAGCGCCGCCGCACTTCGCGGGCGCGCTCGGTGGCCGCTGCCTGCCGCGCCAGCTCCAGCGAGGCCGCCCTGTCTTGTGTGATCTGGAGCTGCTGGGCCTGGATGGACTGCTTGGCCTGCAAGGCGAGAAGCTGGTTCGTTGCCTGCATCGCTTGCAGCGCACCCGTGGCCGATTGGCTTTGGCTCACGAGGTCGGCCAGCGCGCTTTCGTCTTGCGTCAGGTTCTGCGACACCTGCGCCTGCATCCGCATCGCGGTGTGCAGGCCGTCGAGCGTGTTCTTCCAGCGTTCGCGTGCGTCCTGTGCCATGCGGTCGCCGCTGATGGTGGCGGCGTACTGCTCCGGGTACAGGCGCGAGAACGTGGCATCCATGCTCTGCACGTCGTAGGCCAGCCCTTGCGCCTCGGCAATCAGGCGTTCAGTCGTGGCGAGCGTCGAGCGCAGCCGGTTGACGATGTTGAAGTCGAGATTCGCCAGGTTGCGCGCCTGGTTCATCAACATCTGCGCTTCGTTCTGGAGCTGGTTGATCTGGTTGTTGATCTGCTCCAGCGTGCGGATGGCAGTCAGCGTGTTCTGCACCAAGTTGACGGGATCAACGAAAGTGAGCGCCGCCGCTGGCTGAGCGAGCATCAGCGAGCCGGCCAGCGCGGCGGCGAGCGAAACGGAAAGTACACGGGTCTTCATGGCGAAATCTCCAGGGGTTGAGTAGCGAGGAAAGAAGCCGCCGACGGCGAGGACGGCAGCAGGTCGGCGGCCCAATCGAGGCCGCGATGGCGTAGCCACGCACCGGCGAAGCCGGGAGCGCCGGCCTGCGTCAGCACTCGGTCAATGTCGCGTTGGTCTTGCGGTGTGGATGCGCCCGAGAAGGCGAGCGCGGCTGGCCCCAGGTCGAGGTCGAACAGACGATTGCCCAGGCGCGATTGGTAGTAGTAGTCGCGCTTGGGCTGCGCGGTGGCGACGATTTCGATTTGCCGACTGTTGAGGCCAAAGCCCTCGTAGACCGTGCGAATCTGCGGCTCGGTCGCCTGCGGGTTGGGCAAGAAAATCCGGCTCGCGCAGCTTTCGATGATCGCGGGCGCGATGGTCGAATCCTTGATGTCGGCAAGCGACTGCGTGGCGAAGATCACCGACACGTTTTTCTTGCGCAGAGTTTTCAACCATTGCCGGATGCGTGCCGCGAAGGACGGTTCATCAAGGAATAGCCAGGCTTCATCGAGAATCAGCAGCGTGGGAGCACCGTCGAAACGTGCATCGAAGCGGGCGAACAAGTAGCGCAGCACCGCTTGCACGGCGGCGGGGCTGTGCATTAGCTCTTCCATCTCAAAGCCCTGCACGTCGCCGCTGCCGAGCCGGTCGCGGTCGGCATCCAGTAGCTTGCCGTGCGCGCCGCCCAGCACATACGGCGACAATGCCTGCCGCAGCGCGTTCGATTGCAGCAGCACCGAAAGCCCGGTCATCGTGCGCTGCTCCACCGGCGCACCAGCGAGGCTGCCGAGCGCCGACCAAATGGCGGCTTTCTCGTCGGGGCCGACGGTCACGCCTTCATGCAGCAGGCGGCCTTCGATCCACTCGGCGGCCCAGGTGCGATAGCCTTCGCTGTCGATACGGGCCAAGGGCTGAAAGGCAATGGCGCCGTCCGCGCCGAGGTCGTAGTGTTCGCCGCCCAGGCCCAGCACCGTCGCCCGCATGGATCGCCCCATGTCGAAGGCGAAGATGCGCGAGCCGCCATAGCGGCGGAACTGCAAGGCGAGCATCGCCAGCAGGACAGATTTTCCCATGCCCGTCGGCCCCGCGACCAGCGTATGCCCCACGTCGCCGATGTGCGTCACCAGCCGGAACGGCGTCGCGCCATCCGTGCGCGTGACGATCAGCGGCGGGCCGTCGAGATGGGCGTTTTTCTCCGGCCCAGCCCACACGGCGGACACCGGCATCATGTGCGCCAGATTCAGCGTCGAGACGATGGGCTGGCGCACGTTGGCATAGGCATTGCCTGGTATGGACGACAGCCACGCATCGACTGCATTTAAGGTTTCGGGGATGGTGACGAAGCCACGTCCTTGGATGACACGTTCCACCATGCGCAGCTTTTCGTCGGCTACGGCAGGGTCGTCATCGAACACCGTCACCGTGGCGGTGAGGTAGCCGAAGGCGACTTGATCGCTGCCAAGCTCTTGCAAGGCGGCATCCGCGTCGGCCGCCTTGTTGCTGGCATCCGTGTCCACCAGCGGCGATTCCTGCTGGAAGATGGTTTCGCGCAGTAGCGCAATGACATTCTTCCGTTTCGCAAACCACTGGCGACGCAGGCGGCCCAGCTCCTTTTCCGCCTCGGCTTTATCGAGGCAGAGAAACCGGGTACTCCAGCGATAGGCAAAGCCCAGGCGATTGAGGTCGTCCAGCAGGCCCGGCCAGGTCGAGGTCGGAAAGCCCCGCACCGACACCACGCGCAGATGCTGGTCACCCAGCATGGGCGCAAGGCCGCCGACTAGGGCGGAATCGGCCAGCAGTGCGTCGAGGTGGAAAGGCACCTCGGGCACGGCCAGCCGGTAGCGCCGCGTGGACACCGTGGCGTGAAGATAAGTCAGCGTCGCGGCATCGTCCAACCAGACGATTTCTGGCATCACGCCATCGAGCAGGTCGAAAACCCGATCCGTTTCTGCCAGGAAGGCGTCAAGCCGACCGCGCCAGTCCACACCATCGCCCGGCGCGTGCTCGTAGAGCAGCTTGGCTGCACGAGCGCGGGATTCCTCCGGCGGCAGATAGGCTAGCGTCAGGTGATAGCTGCTTTCGTAGTGGTTCCCCGATTCCTCAAAGGCAGCGCGGCGTTCTTCGTCCACCAGCCAGGACAGCGGTTCGGGAAAGTCGGAATGCGGATAGTCCGCGGCCGACTGGCGCTCGGCTTCCACGAACAGCGCCCAGCCCGAACCCAGCCGGCGCAACGCGTTGTTTAGCCGTGCCGTCGTGGCGATCAATTCGCCCTGCGTGGCGCTGTCCAGATCAGGCCCGCGAAAGCGCGCCGTGCGCTGAAACGAGCCATCCTTGTTCAGCACCACGCCCGGCGCGATCAGCCCAGCCCAGGGAAGCCAGTCGGCCAGCAAGGCGGGCCGCTGGCGGTATTCGGCAAGGTTAAGCATGGCGGCGTCTCCTACACGTCCAGCAGCGGCTTGTGCTTGATGTGCCGGGCGAAGACCTGCATGAACTGCGGATCGACCCTCGCGCCCCACACGGCCAGCGAGTGACCGACGATCCAGAGCACTACGCCAGGAATCCAGAGTTGCAGGCCCAGCCCGACGGCAGCGGCTAGCGTGCCGTTGGCAATCGCCACCGTGCGCGGTGCGCCGCCCATCAAGAGCGGCTCGGTCAGCGAGCGATGTAGCGGCACCTCGAAGCCGGCCGCGAAGCTATCCGGGCCACTCATACGACAGCCCCGCCGGAGAAGCTGAAGAACGACAGGAAGAACGAGGACGCGGCGAACGCGATGCTCAAACCGAACACGATCTGGATCAGCTTGCGAAAGCCGCCCGACGTGTCGCCGAAGGCGAGCGCGAGGCCCGTGGCGATGATGATGATGACCGCGACGATGCGTGCCACCGGCCCCTGAATCGACTCCAGAATGGATTGCAGCGGGCCTTCCCACGGCATCGAGGAGCCGGATGCCTTCGCCGTGCCCGCCGTCATCAGCATGACTGCGGCCAGCAGCAGGCCGTGGTGCGCGGGGCCGGCCAGCCGCCGCAGGCGTGCGATGGTTGAAACCGGATTTACGGAATTACGGAAAGCGTGAACGTGCATCTGCGTCATGGCAGTTCTCCAGGTAGGTCAAGGGACGAGGAAGGCGCAGCGGCATCGGCTGCGAGAGGAACCGGCATCAGCTCGGGAAACGGTGTTTCCAGCGCGTCCGCCAGGCGATAGCCGGTGCCGTCGAAACCGACGACACGGGCGATGCTTTCGACGCGGCGCTTGCGGCCACGCCCGGCGATGTGGATCACGACGTTGACCGCCTCGGCGATCAGCGCACGCGGTGGGTTCACCGCCACTTCAAGAATCAACTGTTCGAGGCGCAGCAGCGCGCCCAGCGCGGAACCGGCGTGGATGGTGGCGATGCCGCCGGGGTGGCCGGTGCCCCACACCTTAACCAAGTCCAGGGCTTCGCCGCCGCGTACCTCGCCGACGATCACGCGGTCGGGGCGCAGGCGCATCGTGGCCCGCACCAGCTCGGTCATAGACACGACGCCAGCGCGGGTGCGCAGCGGCACATGGTCGCGGGCTGCGCATTGCAGCTCGATGGTGTCTTCGAGCACAAGCACGCGGTCGCCCGTGGCGGCGATCTCCGCAAGCAAGGCATTGGCGAGTGTGGTTTTGCCGCTGCTCGTCGCCCCGGCGATCAGGATGTTCTGGCGCTCACGCACGGCGCGGCGCAGGAACTCGGCCTGGCCTGTGGTCAAGATGCCGTCGGCCACATAGCGATCCAGCCCGATGATGCTCACGGCGCGCTTGCGCAGCGCGAAGGCTGGGCCGGGCGCTGCGGGCGGCAAGATGCCCTCGAACCGCTCGCCGGTTTCGGGCAGCTCGGCGGTCAGCAGCGGCCGCCCGCGATGCACCTCTGCGCCGACGTGCGCAGCCACCAGCCGGATGATGCGTTCGCCATCGTCTTGGGACAGCTCCACGCCCAGCGGCATGCGGCCCGATGACAACCGATCCACCCATAGGGTGCGGTCGGGGTTGAGCATGATTTCCACCACGTCGGGGTCGGCCAGCGCAGCGGCGATGACTGGCCCCATTGCCGTGCGCAGCATCTGGATACGGCGATCCAGAGAGGTTGCGGCGGATGAGAGTTCGGGCGGGGTTTGCGGAATGGCGCTCATGAGGCACGCTCCTGCGCTTCAGCCAGTGCCTCCGCGTCATCCATTCGCGCCGGGTCTGGGTGCAGTTCTTCCACAACGTCGCGCACCAGGCTGCGGCCACGCAGCAGGTGGCGGCCGAGCCGCTCCACGAATTGCTCGAAACGCGCTTTGCCTTGGGCGCGAGCTGCGTCCTGATGGGCTTCGGGAATCGGGGTGCTGACGGTCAGGAAGTAGCGGATGAACAGCGCCAGTGTTTCGATCTGGATGTTCTGGTCGCGCTCCATGCGCTCGGCCTGCCGCGACAGGCGATCGAGCCGCTTGGCGATGGCCGCCTCGCGCTGGTCGCCAGCATCGGGCGATAGCCACGACGCGAGCGCCGCCGCGACAATGGACGACTTGGACACGCCTTTCTTGGCGGCCAGTTCTTCGAGACGCTTGGCGTGCTCGGGCTGAATGAACAGATTGAGGCGGTATTGGCTCATAAGTCGATTCCGTCGTTGGGGTCGAGGGAAGCCAGCCGGGCCGTGCGCTGCATGGCCGGGTCGAGCTGGCCGGGAAGCGGCAGCGGCAGGTCGTCGTCGTCATCGAGCAGAGTCAGGTCATGGCCGGCGAGCAGCGGTTCGGGGCTGTATTCGCTGACTTCGGATAGCTCCGGCTGTCGGCGTGGGCCGCCGTCATCGGCGGTGCCTGTGCCATCGCCGGACAGGCCCGCAGCCCGGACCGTTGACACGGCTGGGATCGATAGGCCGCTCCAGTCGTCGGGCCGGGCCGGTGGCGCGTCCGCGTATTGCCCGGCCGCGAGCACAGGCGGCGGTAAAACGCGGTTCTTGAAATTCGCGTCGGCGTAGTAGCGCAGCTTCTTGGCCTTGATCGGTGCCACGCTGGACACCATCACCACAGCTTCCTCAGTCGGAAGCTGCATCACTTCACCGGGCGTCAGTAGCGGGCGGGCCGTCTCCTGCCGCGACACCATGAGGTGCCCCAGCCACGGTGCCAATCTGTGCCCGGCATAGTTGCGCTGCGCGCGCAGTTCGGTAGCGGTGCCAAGCGTTTCGGAGATCCGTTTCGCAGTGCGTTCATCGTTGGTGGCGAACGTCACGCGGACATGGCAGTTATCCAGAATCGAATGGTTCTGGCCGTAGGCTTTGTCGATCTGGTTGAGCGATTGGGCGATAAGAAAACTGCGGATTCCGTAGCCCGCCATGAAGGCAAGCGCCGTCTCGAAGAAGTCCAGGCGGCCCAGCGCCGGGAACTCATCGAGCATCAGCAGCAGCTTGTGGCGGCGTTCGATGCCGTCGCTGCCGTCGAGCGATTCGGTGAGCCGTCGGCCGATCTGGTTGAGGATCAGGCGAATGAGCGGTTTCGTCCGCGAAATATCCGAAGGTGGCACTACCAGATAAAGCGACACCGGATGCTCGGACGCGATCAGGTCGGCGATACGCCAGTCGCAGCGCGAGGTGACTTCGGCCACCGTGGGGTCGCGGTAGAGGCCCAGGAACGACATGGCGGTGCTCAACACGCCGGAACGCTCGTTGTCCGACTTGTTGAGCACTTCGCGCGCCGCCGAAGCGACGACTGGATGCGGGCCACCACCTTCCACGTTCACGAGGTGCTGTGTGGTCATCATCCGGTGCAAGGTCAGCTCGAAGGGGCTGGCCGGATCGGAGAGGAAATTGGCGACGCCGCGCAGCGTCTTGTCCTCGCCCGCGTAGAGCACATGCAGGATGGCCCCGACCAGCAGCGCGTGCGAAGTCTTCTCCCAATGGTTGCGCTTCTCAAGCGCGCCTTCTGGATCGACCAGAATGTCGGCTATGTTCTGTACGTCACGCACTTCATGTGCGCCGCGCCGAACTTCTAGCAGCGGGTTGTAGGCCGCCGACTTCGCATCGGTCGGATTGAACAGCAGGCAGTGTGAGTAGCGTGAGCGCCAACCTGCGGTGATCTGCCAATTCTCGCCCTTGATGTCGTGGACTACGGCGGATGCAGGCCAAGAAAGCAGCGTCGGCACCACAAGGCCGACGCCTTTGCCTGAGCGCGTGGGCGCGAAAGTGAGGATGTGTTCCGGGCCTTCATGCCGAAGGTACTTGCCATCGTGCTGACCGAGGAACACGCCGATCGGCTGCGTAAGGCCGGCTTTGCGAATGTCCTCCGTACTTGCCCAGCGTGCCGAGCCATAGGTCGTGACTAGGCGTGATTGACGAGAGCGCCAGATCGACATGCAGACTGCGACCACCACCGCCAGCAAGCCACTGCCACCCGCTATGGCACCGCCCGTGTCGAAAACGCGTGGCGCGTAGGCATCGAAGAAGAACCACCACTCAAACAGCTTCCACGGGAGGTAGATCGGTGTGCCGAGGAAATCAAACCAGGGGGAGCCAAGGCGTACCTGATAGCCAAGGGCTGCTGCCGTCCATTGTGTGGCGCCCCACACACCCGCGATCACGATGCCGAATACCACGGCTATCTGACCGAACAGCACATTCGTACCTTGCATAGCCCCGCCTCCAATCTCTCCTACGCTGATTCCCTTGGGAAACGCGGCTTAGAAATGTGCCGCAGGCGTCAGGATCGGTGCTGGCTTAGTGCCGGTCAAAGACCGTTTGGGGCAGAAAGGTCGATAAGAAAGAATGAATTCGCGCTGTGTCTAGCCAGGGAGTGACTCCGTAAGCGCCGGCGAATATCAGCGTGCCGAACAGAAGATTCAGGCAGACTAGCGAATTGCTGAATTGCTGAATTGCTGAATTGCTGAATTTCAGAATTTGGGGGATTCTTTGGGCGGTGTGTATGGCGTTTTTCCGTCACCGTAGAACCGCTTACGTGTTGCCTCCGCTACCCGGTTGCAAAGCAGTTCGCCCAAAGTAGGCCGATCCGTCTTGCATTGCTGGCGCAACTTCTTGAGCTGTTCCGGGTCTGCCACCAGCTCTTCTACTGTCGGGGTTTTCTTTTCTGCACTAGTGGCTTTGTGCGGTTTATCAGATTGACCGCATGCGACTAGCATTGCAGCGACGAGCGTGATGGCGAGTCTCATGGCATCAATTCCTCCGGAAGATCGGGATTTCGGCTTTTTGTTGACCTGAGAAACTCTGGCAATTCGATGGCCTGTACTCGCTGAATGAAGCGCGCAAGCTCGTCAAACGGATCGCCTTCAAGTCTGAGTAGATAGGTCGTCAAAGGTGGTACGCGTGTCGAAAGCGGCCTCGCCACGACTCCTGGCTCTCGGGAGGCTGCAATGTGTGCAGCCCCTGTAAGTCCGAGTGCAAAACCGGCAGATACCAACGCCATCATCAGGTCGAAAGTGGTAACCCGCTCGGCAACTAGAGGCTGCATTTCAGCCCGGCTAAGTACTCGCTCAATGTGCTTGGCGTGGCCCTCGCACACTTGAGGATCAGATAGCACTAGCGGGTAGCGCAGCAGTTCATCCAATGGAATTCGCTTAAGAGCCAGCAACGGATGCCGAGCTGGCAGCGCCACCATAAGCGTGTCAGTCCACGCGGGAAGTGCGACGATTCCATCACCTACGTCGTCGGACTGTGCAAAGCCGACGTCATACAGGTCGTCGTGCAATCCTTTGATTTGTTGGGATAGTGGCACCTCAAAAAAGCGAATCTCAACCTCGGGCTCCTCCTCGCGACACAACGCCAATAGGGCTGGTAAGCACAGTAGTGTTGCGCCGTCTGACAAGGCGACGCGGAGTTGTCCATGAAAGCCATTTTTTGCTGCCTTCACGCAGTCCCGCGCCTGTTGCAAGGATGCGAACACCCGAGGTGCGTGCTCCATGAGCATCAACCCAGCTCGTGTCAAACGCGTGCTTCTCGTGTTCCGAATAAAGAGCTGTGCTCCTAACTCCTCTTCGAGTTCTTTGATCGTGCGAGACAGTGGGGACTGCTCAATATGCAGTTTCGCAGCGGCGCGAGCGAAGTGAAGTTCCTCGGCGAGCGCCATAAAACAACGTAGATGTCGAATTTCCATGCGTCCCCTACTAATCGTCGATCTATTCAGTATTTAAAACTCGCTGCCATGCTGCGTTCTTCCAACTCAAGGACTCAGGGTGAAGATTGCAGATTCACATGCTCTGGCGAACCAGAAAGCGCTTTAGCGAGAACACCCCATTGCACGGCTGCGTCGGCGCGAGCACGGACCAGAGCCGCTCGCTGGGACAAGGTGCCACGCTCCGCTTCTGCAACAACGGTCGCATCCACCTGTCCCGCCTCAAAGAGGCGTCGACTGCGGTCAAGGAGTCGATCAGCGACGACAAGACCATCGACCTGATGCTGCAGAGAAGTCCGCTGGGTCTGCCAGCCCAGATAAGCGTTCTCCACATCCTGAAGCGCAAGCAAAACCGTGCGTTCCAGGTCAGCCTGTGCGCCGCGACTGCGTGCTGAGCCCTCGTCGATTCCCGCTTGTATTGCTCCACCGTCAAAGATCGGAAGCGTCACACCCAAGCCCAGAGAGAAAATGTTCCCTGCCACACGTGTTCCGTTGTTCTCGAAGCGTTGGCGCCCACCACTCAAATCGAGCACAAGTTTGGGGAACCGCTCGCCTTCTGCTGCGTTCCATCGCGCCGTCGCCGCTGCAAGACGCGCCTGCGCGGCTCTGACGTCGGGGCGCTGCTGCAGCAATTCGCCTGGCACGCTTCTGGGAGTCCAATCGGGCATGGTGAGAGAGGCAAGCGCAGGACCGCTGCCAAGCGCCCCCGGAATCCGGCCAACGAGCACATCCAAGGCATGCGTTGCTTCGCCGCGTACGCGTCGCAACTGCTCTTGCTCCACCCGGAGGGCGATGACCTCGGAACGCGTGCGTTCAATGTCAAAGCCCGTAGCTTGACCTGCCTTGAACTTCTGCTCTGTCAGACGCTCAAGGCGCTCGGCGACTTGAAGTCGCTCTTTTGCCAGATCTTCCAGCTCTGCCGCCTGCCGCTGCTGCAGTGCAGCGGACACTGTCTCAAAGGCGATCTGCCAACGTGTCGCGAACCAGTTCTGTTCGACAGCAACTGCGTCCATCCGTGCGCCATCAGCGGCATGCGAGAGGCGGCCCGCTAGATCAACTTCCCATGAAGCCGACAGCGGAAGCCTGGCATCGCTGCTGATGGTCGGTGCCAAAGAAAAGTCGCGCGCGCGCGTTGCTTGGGGCGTGAGCGCCAAGCTAGGGAACATTGAAGCGCGTGTACGTCGGGTGATCGCCACAGCTTCATCAATCCGCGCTCTTGCAATAGCGAGATCGGTGTTGTGCTCCAGCGCGTTGCGCACCAGCGCGTCAATCAGCGGATCACCGTACGCCGTCCACCACTCGGCCGGGAGTGCTTGTGCTGGCACCTGCTGCACAGCCAGACCCGCTTCGTTCATGAATTTGGCCGGAACCTCAACGCGTGATGTCTCCACCCTGTGAGGCGAGTGGCTGCACGCGGCGAGAAGCGTGATCGATAGGAATGCAACAGCAGTAAGGCCGCGGCGGGCGTAGGGATCGGACATGTTGAGCCACTAGGTTGTGAATTGAGGAGGCCGTCTTGACGGGCATAGTTCATGGCGTGTACTATACCGTCCAGACGATTCAAAAATCAAGCATCTTTGGAGTTTCACCATGGCAACTCGTATGAAATCAAGCCCAGAGGAGTCGCATTCGGCGGACAACGGCGCTGAAGCCCCCTCCATCTCTAAGAAAGCGCAACAAACACGGGAGCGCATCCTTCAAGCTGCGCGTGACGTAGTCATGGAGGGAGGTGCCGGGCACCTAACGCTTGACGCGGTCGTTGCACGGGCAGGAATGAGCAAAGGTGCGTTCCTGTACCACTTCAAGACCAAGCGCGATCTGCTCCTCACGATGATTGATGACCAGGTCTCGGCGTTTGATGGCGGGCAGGAAGAGCGAGAGCTGCCATTCGTCGGCGATCCAGACCCTTGGCTATCCAGCCAGGTCTCGGCTATGCCTGACGGCGGGATGCAAAAGATGAGCGCTGCATTGCTGGCGGCCGTGGCTGAAGACCCCACGCTGCTTGAGCCTGTGCGCGGCTGGTACCGCAGGCAGTACGAGAACGCGAGCAAATCTCCACGCGGCACCGATATCGCCGGAATCGTTCTATTTGCCTTGGACGGAGTCTTCCTCGCCGAAATGATGGGTTTTCCGACGTTTGCTGCCGAAGACCTTTCTCGACTCATGCACACCCTCCAGGCGCTCGCCCGCGGCGAACTGGAACTCACCCCTATTGATAAACGCTGATGAAAGGCCTTCCCGTGTCTTGCGCTCCTTTTAAATCCCGGTCCTGGCAAATGCAGAAAGTCGGCCTCGCGTTTGCTCTGCTCGCATTGCTTGCCGGCTGCGGTGGTCAAAAGGAGCCTGCTTCCGATCCCCCGAGAGCGGTCAAGCTGCTTACCGTGGGTGATGTAGCTTCTGTAGCCAATCGCATTGAACTGAGTGGCCTAACTCGTTCCAGTGAGCGGAGTACCTTAGGCTTCGAGACTGGCGGGCGGATCAGTAAGCTTCATGTGGACGTGGGAGATCGCTTCTCTCGCGGACAGCTTCTGGCTGAGTTGGATGTTCAGCCCGAGCAACTCCGCCTAGAACAGGCTCGGGCGACACTCGCTGCTGCGGAAGCCGCATTGGCAGACAGAATCGTGCAGACAACGCAGCAACGGGGGCTGCTTGAGGGCAACGTAATCTCCCCGGCTGCATTCGAGAGTGTGAAAGCACAGTTGGTTGCTGCTGAAGCCCAGGTACGCAATGCAAAGGCCGCATTGGGCCTCGCCGAGCGTGCGAGACGGGGTACCGCCATTCATGCGCCATTTGACGGCGTCGTCGCGGAGAAGCTCGCTCTGCCTTTCACTGATATTGCAGCCGGAGCGCCCGTGCTTCAAGTGGATGGACTGCGCAGCGGCGTAGAAGTCCTTGCGACTGCATCGACGACCCAAGCAGTGCACATCAAAGTTGGGCAAGTCGCAGAACTGCGTCTGAGCGAGTCAGCAAGTCCCGTTCGTGCTTCGGTACAACGCATTGGCTTGCGTGCAGAAAATGGCTCACTTTTGCCTGTCGTGCTCGTTCCTCAAGATGCCACTCAGGCGCGCAGTCTTCGACCCGGGTCTGCCGTTCAAGTATTGCTGAAGGCGCCGGAAGCGAAGGATGCCTCACCAGATCGTCTGATGCTTCCCTATTCGGCACTGGTGCTCAGTGAGAAAGCGGGACAAGCCGCAGTGTTTGTGTATGACGTGACGGGGAAGAAGGTGCACCGCAGGGAAGTGCAGTTCCAGAGCGAGCCAGGCGGCGACAACGTTCGCGTCGTGGGTGGCCTGAAGCGGGGCGAGATGGTGGTCGCGGCTGGCGCGGGCTGGCTGACGAACGGACAACAAGTCACTCCACTCAAAGCCACGACTCAATTGGCCGGACGCTGACGCGCTATAGGAAGACGTCGCTATGAAGATCACAGAAATGGCGCTGCGCGCCAGCAGACTCACCTACCTTGCCGCGGTCATCATTCTTGTTGCCGGCATTGCCACGTTCCTCAATTTCCCTTCGCAGGAAGAGCCATCGGTCACGATTCGAGATGCGGTTGTCGCCGTTCTGAACCCTGGCATGCCGGCTGAACGTGTTGAGCAGTTGATCGCGCGTCCGATCGAGGAGCGCTTGCGGGAGCTGGCCGAGGTCAAGCGCGTAACCACGACCGTTCGCGCGGGCGGGGCCGTCATACAAGTCACGATCTGGGAGCGGTACACCGACCTAGCCCCCATTTGGCAGCGCGTGCGTGCAAAGGTTGCCGATGCTCAACCGATGCTCCCCCAGGGAACGTTGGGGCCGTTTGTCAACGACGACTTTGGCCGTGTTGCCGTGGCGTCCATTGCTGTGACTGCTCCAGGCTACTCCATGAGCGAGATGCGGGTTTCGCTGAAAGAGATGCGCGACCGCCTGTACGCGCTTCCTGGCGTTGATCGCATCAGCTTCTATGGTCTGCAGGAAGAGCGCGTCTATCTTGAATTTGACCGGCCCAAGCTAGCCCAGCTTGGATTGACCCCTCAAGGGGTGATCGATCAACTCGTTAAACAAAACGTCGTTCTTTCAGGCGGGCAAATCGCCATCGGTGGCATCAACGCTTCGCTGGCTGTTAGTGGAGAGGTTCGCGACGCCGCTTCGCTGCGCGCGTTGCCGATCATGATGGCGCAAGCTCAGGGTGCGCGCGGTGCTTCGCCTGCTCCTTCAATCTCACTGGGAGAGCTTGCGCGCGTGCAGGTACAACCTGCAGATCCTCCCGAGTCTGCTGCAGTCTATAAGGGCCAGCCTGCCGTAGTGATGGCAGTGTCCATGACCTCGGGCCAGAACGTGGAGCAATTCGGCGTAGCCCTCAAATCCCGTGTGGCCGAGCTTGAGAAACTTCTGCCCGCAGGTTTCGAGCTCTCCTATGTGACATTCCAGGCAGACGTCGTCAAACGTGAAATGGGCAAGATGAACCAGGTGATGATCGAAACGATTGTCATCGTGCTCGGCGTCGTCGTCCTTTTCCTGGGATGGCGCACAGGATTCATCGTCGGGATGATCGTGCCGCTTACCATTCTGGGGGCACTGATCGTGATGCGCGCGCTGAACATCGAGCTGCAAAGTGTTTCGATGGCAGCCATCATCATCGCTTTGGGGCTCTTGGTAGACAACGGCATCGTGATTGCCGAAGACATTGAACGGCGCTTGGCAGCCGGTGAAGACCGCAAACAGGCTTGTCTCGAAGCGGGTCGTACCCTCGCACTGCCGCTGCTGACGTCCTCATTGGTTATCGTCATCGCCTTCTCCCCGTTCTTCTTCGGCCAGAGTGCGACGAGTGAGTATCTGCGCTCTCTCGTCATTGTCCTCGCGCTCACGTTACTCGGATCTTGGCTGTTGTGTCTGACCGTCACTCCACTGCTGTGCTACCACTTCACCAAAGTGCATCATCAACCGGCGAATGACGCGCAAACCTACAACACACGCTTCTATCGCGGCTATCGCAAGTTGCTTGAGTGGGTGCTTGACCACAAGGCGATCTACGTTGGTGTGATGACGGGTGCATTGGCCGTAGCTCTGTACGGATTCACGACACTGCCATACGACTTCTTGCCGAAGTCCGACCGAGTTCAATTCCAAATACCGGTGCAGCTCGCCCCTGGAACGGATTCACGGCTCACTCTTGCCAAAGTGAAGGAAGTGAGCGGCTGGCTCGGTGATCAAGAAATCAACCCCGAAATCACGGATCACATTGGCTACGTCGCTGACGGTGGGCCGCGCTTCATCCTTGGGCTCAATCCCCCATTGCCAGCATCGAACATCGCGTACTTTGTCGTGACGGTCAAGGCAGGCACCAACATTGACGTCGTGATTGCCCGAACTCGGGCTTACTTCGCGCAGCATCATGGAGATGTACGCGCAGAGCCTCAGCGGTTCTCGCTAGGCACTACCGAAGCCGGCACAGCCGTCTACCGGGTCAGTGGGCCGGATCATGAGGTGCTGATGAATGCGGCGGCGAAAATTGAGTCCGCGCTACGGGAGCTGCCAGGTACGGCCAACATCAAGAACAACTGGGATACCCGTGTCGGCCGTCTCGATGTTCGGGTCGATCAAGATCGTGCGCGACGTGCTGGCGTCACCACCGACGACATAGCTGCCTGGCTTGGCACCCGCTACATCGGCCAGTCGATCTCTGTGATCCGAGATGGCGATACCAGCGTGCCAATCGTGATGCGCGGGACGTCCAATGATCGGCGCAGCACTGCGGACGTTGGTTCGACGACCATCTATCCAGCGTCGGGTGGCCAGCCGGTTTCCCTGGCGCAAGTGGCCGATGTCACGCTCGCTAGCGAGCCGTCTGTGATCCAGCGCCGCAATCTCATTCGTACAGTCACAGTTCAGGGGCAGAACACCGCATACACCGCGCAAGAGATCGTGGATCACCTCGCACCTCGGATCGCCGCAATTGAACTACCTGCAGGCTATGCCATAGAGCTTGGTGGAGAAATTGAGGAATCGGCTGAATCGAATGCATCGCTCACGCACTACATGCCGTTCGCTCTTCTGGCGATGTTGCTGCTATTCATCTGGCAGTTCAACTCCTTCCGCAAGCTGATCGTGATTCTCGCAACGATTCCCTTCACGTTGATTGGGGTCGTGATTGCACTGAAGGCAACAGGCACTCCTTTCAGCTTCATGGCGACATTCGGGGTGCTTGCGCTGTTCGGAATCATCGTCAACAACGCCGTTCTTCTGCTCGAACAAATTGAACACGGCCTCTCGGAAGGTCTCGCCCGACATGAAGCCCTGGTGGGAGCTGCGATGCAGCGGCTGCGTCCAATCGTGATGACCAAGGTGACCTGTATCGCGGGTCTCGTGCCCCTGATGTTGTTTGCGGGGCCGCTGTGGAAGGGCATGGCCATCGGCATGATCGGTGGTCTCGCACTTGGCACGCTCGTGACGCTTGGCCTGATTCCGTTGCTCTACGAGGTGCTGTTCGGAATGAAGTGGCCGGGCAGCAAACGGAGTCACGAGGCGGTACAACAACCAGTGCAACCGGTCTGATCCCTCAGCGTAACTGTCCACACGCTTCCCCCGATCTCTCTCGTGGCCGGAGAGATCGGGGAGACAGATTCTCGCCATCAGAGAGTTTAAGAAGAAATCAGAAGCAGAGCGAATTGACCGCCTACTGCCTATTCTTTGATGCTTTGATGCTTTGATAATCAATTTTCACTGAATAGATTTGGAGAAATATATGAACCCGTTGTCATGGAATCCATGGTTGGTTCTACTGATTGCCGGCCTGTTCGAAATCGGTTGGCCACTAGGCCTCAAGATGGGTGCGGCCAATGCAGCGATGCGCTACGTGGGGCCGGCGATTGCAGTTGCCTGTATGGCAGCCAGCGGCTTTTTCCTATGGTTATCTCTTAAACAGATCCCCATAGGAACAGCTTATGCGGTCTGGACCGGCATCGGTTCGCTGGGCGCGTTTTTCGTGGGCGTGTATGTGTTCGGCGATACCGCCTCCTTGATACGTTGGGTTGGAATTGCGCTGGTTGTTGCTGGCATCGTCTGTTTGAAAATGGGATAAATGAAAATATATATGAAACGCCCTATTTCATTAATCCATTTTGTGCTGCTGGCAGGCCTCACGGCAACCTTATCTGGCTGTGCTTCAAACGGAATGACTCGATCAGGGTTTCTTGGTGATTACGATGTATTGGGAAAAACGAAGTACGAAAATGTTCTGCTCTTCAAGGCGCCAGGCTTTGAACCCAGTCGTTACCGGGAAATATTAGTCGAGGATGCTCAGGTAGTGACGGCAACTGGACGCATAGGTGGGCTTGAAGCTGAGCAAGTGCGAGAGCTTCTCGATCACGTCAACAGTGAACTGCGACATCTCCAAACTAAGTCCGAAGCTCCCGCATCGTCAGGCCGCATACGTGTGCGTGTGGCAATTACGACCATTGAGACGCCCAATAGAGCAGTCAACACCCTAACGACGTTGCTTGTTGGACCAGTGACAACTGGGGGAGCTAGTTTGGAGTTTGAGGCAGTAGATGAACAAACAGATCGTCGGGTGGCTGCTGCTAGCTGCTTCGAGCACGGCAACGCTCTCGCGGATTTCAAAGGCTCCTACACACTGCTCGGGCATGCAAAGTCTGCAATCACCACCTGCCTTGAACGGATCAATAGCGCTTGGAGAAGTGCTGGCTCGTGAATAGCTGCTATTCCATAACTTCGCGCGGATCGCGAGGAGCCTCATCAAGGGGATTCGTAGGGTGCCGTTCTTGTAACGTCTGCAGCATTCTGGAGTGGCTCTGCTTCGTCGCAAAATTGCCGGCGTTTCTCGTTCTTGTCTATTCGAAACGCTGCGTGGTGCTGCTTGCAGAGGTAAAGCGCCTGGAGGTGTGTAAATTCACACGATGGAGTTTGGCCGGTGTGCTGGCAACGGTAGTTCTGACAGGGTGTTCCACTTACCGTCCTTGGATCAACCCGACACTTTCCGACGCCGCCTTAATGTCTCTCGCCGAGAACGACCAACGCATCAGGCCGTCGGAGGTCAACCAACCGGTGGTTGTAGCGGTGACACTGTCAGGCGGGGGCGCTCGGGCGGCGGCCTTCGGCCTGGGCGTGCTGCGCGAACTCAAGGCCACACGCTTCGCGCTAGAGGGCCAGGAGACCACTCTGTTGGATCAGGTGTTCCTGGTCAGCGGAGTGTCGGGGGGCAGCATCCTTGCCGCGCACTTCGCGGCCTTCGGCGATGCCACGCTGACTCGTTTCGAGCCGGATTTTCTGCTTGTGCCTTTTGAGGGGCGACTCATACGTGAAGCTCTGTGGCCTGAGCGTCTTTATAGACTAACTTCACCTTGGTTTGGGCGCAGCCAGATCCTGGCTCAACGCTTGGACGAACTTTTTGAAGGCCGCACCTTTGGTGACGTGCGCCGACGACCGGGCGCGCCCGAACTGATGATCACGGCAACCGACCTCACGACCGGTGCCCCTTTCGATTTCACCACCGAGCAATTCCGGCTAATCTGTTCCGACCTCGATGCAACGCCGCTGTCTTTCGCGGTGGCGGCCTCGTCGGCAGTACCGCTGGTGCTGTCGCCCGTAACGGTGCGAAACAACGCCAATACCTGTCCGCCGCCTCTCCGATCTTTGCCTGTCAGAGGGCAAAATTACAGATCACGCATCCTGCAAAGCGGCATAGACAGCTACCTCAATGCGCACGATCGGCCCTATATCCACCTCGTGGACGGTGGTGTCTCCGACAACCTCGGCGTACGTCTGATGCTAGACCGGCTAGTAGCTTCGGGCTCAATGAGCGCCAATTTCTCGGAGGTCAAGCCCGGAAGCTTGCGCCGACTCGTGTTGGTGACGGTGAACTCCGAACGAGGACTGAGCGAGAGAGTGGACAGTAGCGACCGAGTTCCCAGCACGACGCAAGTACTTGAGTCGCTGATCTTCGGTGCCGGCGCTCGCGAGACCCAGGTGACGCTGGCCATGCTTAACGACGACCTGCAACACTGGCGTTCCGAGATTGTCCGCACCCGTGGCCAAGCGGACAGCCCCTTTGCGGCCGACGCAGAAATCTACGTAGTAAGCGTAAGTCTGAACGACGTGCCGGACGACAAGATCCGGCATTCGCTGCTGCGCGTGCCCACAGCCTTCACGATCGAGGCTACGGATGTCTTGGACCTGCAAACTGCGGGAGGCGAAGCACTGAGGCAATCCAAGGAGTTTATGGCATTGATTGAATCTCTAAGAAGAATCACAGCAGCCAAGCAGACTGCGCCTGGTACTCAGCTTCCCTTGATATCTAACTGATACCGATACTGGGCTTTCGTCCAAGTTCCCAAGAGGCACTTCCGCCGATAACCTTTGCGGCAAGCTGTTGTCCCAGTCGCGGCTCAATTACCGGCCGCCACGGCACAAGGCTGAACCCCATGCCGTCATCGAGCATCGCGTAGCGCCCGCTGGCGAGCATAATGGAACGCCGGTAGATACCGGCTACGCGCTGCCCGTCGGCCACCGGGCGATGCTCTAGGCCGGTTTCCGCCGCAATGTCTTTCGCGGCCTGCACTAGTTCCCGATTGCGTAGCGTGCCCAGCAGGTTGCGCGCGAGGATGACGCGCTGCCCGCGGCGCTGTGCCAGCCCCTGTTCTTCGAGGAAATCGGCTCGCTGCTGTATGGCCTGCTTGGTATCACCGCCAAAGCCCAAGTTGCCCAGCCCACGGCCACCGCCGATCAGTTGCTGGTCAAGCCAAGTCGCGCCGATGACGCGGGCCTGCCGTTCAATAGGAAGGTGTGATTTCAGCTCTACGGCTACATCGCCCAGCCGTTGCGCGTCGTATTGGCGGCCACGCTCGGCCAGGTCGTCCGGTACCTTCCATAGCCCTTCGGCCACGCGCTCCACGATGCAAGCCCGGCGCAGGGCTTCCAGCCGCCGGACATGAGCGGCGACGACTTCCTGCGGGTCGCGTCCGGGCGTAGCCCGGCCCTGCTCGATTACCAGGTGATGATCGGTGCGGTACAGGCCATCGCTCGCCAGCGAGGCGATGTTCTTGTCGGCCGTGCGCACCTCAGTCGAACCCTTCACCTCTACCACAGCGCCCGTGGGATAGTTCGCCAGTTCGTCGCGGGCGTTCAGTGCAACGTAGTGGGCCTTACCGTCCGTGCCGTCGATGATCAGATAGCCTCGGTCGTGCAACTCATCGGCAAGCCCCTTCGCGGCCACGCGGCCGATGAGGCTGCGACCATCGTCGCCCGGCTCGAACACCGCCAGCTCACGCGGCTGGCCGCTCATGGCCCGCTGCATCGTTCGGATGATGTCGCCACGCTCACCCAGGGCACGCAAGGTCTTCTCGGCATCGGCATGAATGGCCCAGGTGCCGGGCTGCACCTCGTCGGCTAGGCCCAGGCGCTGCAAGCGTTGCAGGCGGCCGATCAGCAGCAGGCGCTGGCGTTGCAACCTCGGCTCGTTGAGCCGTTCGACATGCACCCGGCCATCCTCGCCGGTCTCGCGCTGCAAGGTGCGATCCAGGCTCGTCCACCGCTCCTGTTCCACCTCGCGCCTCAAGGTCTGCTGAATCTCCAGTTCGGTGCGCGGCCCCAGCCACTCGGTCGCCAGCTCGGCGGCGCGATGGCGGAAGCCGTGGGCGATGTAGTCACCCGCGATGATGAGGTCTTTGCCGGTGTCGTCGCGCCCGCGCACGATCAGGTGGGCGTGCGGGTTGTCCGTGTTCCAGTGGTTGACGGCCACCCAATCGAGGCCCGTGCCCAGGTCGGCCTCCATGCGGCCCATGAGATGCCGCGTGTAGGTGCGCAGGTCTTCCAGCTCCGCGCCGTCCTCGGGCGAGAGGATAAAGCGGAAATGGTGCCGGTCGTCGGCGCAGCGTTCCTTGAAGGCGTCCAGATCGGCTTCGTCGGCCTGTGGCCCGTAGCCCCGGCCCGGTTCGCCATCGCGACCCGCGCCGTCGCGCTCGATGTAGCGCAGGTGCTTGGCGAGCGATTGCGGGCTGGCCCGCTGGTGATTGACCAGCAAGGTCTTGATGGTCACGCGCCGCGACATGGGCATTAGCTTCGCCCCGGCGAAGCGCGCCGCCGTGTGGCCACGTCCGAGCCGAGAGCCGGGCCGCTGGCCGGTGCCAGCCGCGCCAGGACGGCGTACTGCCGACTTGCCGCTGCTGGCTTTGCCGGCCTGCTTGAGCACCTTGGAAACGAAGCTCTGCCCCTGGCCCTTGCCCCGGTTCTTCGGGGCGCTGGGGCGCACGCGAAAGTCGTCGTCGCGGCTGTCGGTCATGGCTGCGCTCCCCGCAAGCTTGGGCGTGTCCTGTCGTGCGAAGCACGCGGACATGCCAGCATTGGCGCGACCCTCGCGCCAAACGCGGCACGGTGGCGAAGCCGCTCCGTGCCGCGTTCCCCCCATGTGCTGACTGGCTTTCGACGCGGCCAGGTGCCGCGTCCTTTTGTCTTGCCTTCCGCCTTTGCCCTTCGCTGTCGCTCCGGGCCTTGTCGGCCCGGCGGCGTTGCTGCACCAGCAGCCAGCCCGCCGGCGAACGCGACGATGGCCACAGGCCGGGCACGTTCGAGGCAAGACGCCTGCACGCTGGACGGCTGCGCCGGATACAGCGCGAAGTGCGACGCGGATGCGCTCGCACTGCACGCGCGACGACACGGCAACAGCAGCGAGAGCGGCATGCCCGATGGCACGCCGGAGCGCAGCGAATTCGCGGCCATCATGGGCGCGACTCCAGCCAGACCGGATGCGCGACGCCGATCACGGCGGATGCGCTGACCGGGCCGAAATAGCGGCTGTCGAACGAGGCCGGATTGGTCACACTGAGCAGAAACAGTTCGCCCGCCTCAAGGTGACGGCAAAGCTGCAAGGATGGCAACGGTCGGCCCAGCCTGTCGGCAGGCAGCGCGGCGGCCGCAGGTGCGCCGTCGATGCGAACCTGACCGGCGACAATGCAGACGTGTTGCGGCGTGACCGCGCCCACACGTTTGAGCAGCGGAACGTGTACGGGCAGGTAGCCGCGCTGCGCAGCGAGCGCGGCAACATCTGGCGGCAATGTGGTCAGGATGACGCTGCCCACAAATAAGGGACGTGGCAGCGAGTCGGCGCCATGGCGCTGCGGATCGACGCGATACCAGCCGACCGGAACGCTGTCGGACGGGTTGTAGATCAGGCGCGGCAACGGCTGCATGAAAGCCGCCCAGGCCAGCGCAGCGAGGCCGACGGCGGCGAAGCCCGCCAGCACGAGGCGAGCGCGCAGGCGCGAGCGAGGAAGCGGCGCGGCTTTGGGTGTGCGTGCGGCGGTGGGATGGGCCGTCATGGCAGCGCCCTCCCGGCCAGCCAGGCGGCGTGCCGCTCGGCGGTGTATTCGGGCAGCGGCAGGCGGGCCGCCAGACGGTTGCCCAGCGTGCGCCAGTACGCGGGCGACACGTCAATGGCAGCGATGCCCAGCGCCTCAATGCCGTCGATGCGTTCCAGCACGGCGCGCACATTGGCGTCACCTTCGGCATGCAGCAGCAGGCACGCGCCTGGCTGCACGCCGGGGATGCGCTGCACAGCATCAAGCGGTGTAGCAGCCTGCATCACCATGAGCTGCCAATGAATCGTGCCGTAGTCGTTGGCCTGCCAACGAACGCGGCAGAGCATTGCACCCGGCATGAACATGGCGCAGCGCAGCCAGCGGTCGAGCTGAAGCGTGCGCGCCGGTTCGCCGAAGCGCAGGTAGAGCTTGAAGCGCGGTTCGATGTAAGCCAGCGCGACGCGCGTCAGCGGCGCGCTACTCGGCTGGCTGCAAGGTGCAGCGTGCGCAGCCGTGACCGCGATGGCGGCAGGTGCGGCAGCAGACAATACGGATGTGGTCATGGCGTGTTCTCCCTGCGGTGTTCTGGAAACTCGCGCTCCAGCAAACCGCGCAGCAAGTCGGCCACGGTCACGCCTTGCGTGAAGGCCGACACCTTGATGCGTGCCCGCATGGCAGGCGTGATGTCGAGGGTCAGGCGAGCGGTGTAGAGGTCGCCCTTGTTGAGCGCATCCGCGTCGCCCTGGCGAATCCAAGCCTCGGCGTGCGGATTGGCGGGCGGACGCGCGCCGATGCCGACCCGCTTGGCCGGGCGTTTGCTGTTGGGTGGGTTGCTGTTGTCGCTCATGACGGCCACCGCAGCAGCTCATCGACCAGCGCGGTGATTTCCTGCGCCGCCGCACTATCGGGGGCTGTCTCCCGCGCCAATCGACCGGCAGCCACGCTGTCGGCGAAGACGATGCGCTGGCGCACCTCGCTGCGCAGCGCTGGCAACGGCTGTTCCGCCAAGGCTTGTCGCGCTTCGCGCCCGATCACCGTGGTGCTGACGCGCCGGTTGATGACGAAGGCCGCGCGTAGCGCAGGCCGGAACACCTGAGCCTCACGAATCAGCGCCACCATCTCGGCGCTGGCCCACAGGTCGTAGGGGCTGGGTTGTACCGGGATCAGCACCCGTTCGGCCGCCAGCAGCGCAGAACGCGCCAAGGCGGCGATCCTGGGTGGCCCGTCGATGATGACGTGATCGGCCCGCCTGGCGAGTTCTGGGGCTTCCTGGTGCAGTGTCTCGCGTGCCAGGCCCACGGCGCTGAACAGCCGTGGCAAGCCTTGCTGGCTTCTGCGCTGCGTCCAGTCGAGCGAGGAACCCTGCGGGTCGGCATCCAGCAGGACGACGTGCAGGCCGCGCAGCGCCAGTTCGCCAGCGATGTGCGTGGCGAGCGTGGTCTTGCCGACGCCGCCTTTCTGATTGAGCAAGGCGACAATCATGGTGCGGCCCTCCAGCTTGGAAGACCGGCCTGTTTCTGCCGTGCCGAACGGGGTGGTTTTTGGAGTTTTTGCTGGCTGGTTTTTCGGCCTGCGGCAGTTGTCCACCGCAATGCTGTTTCTCTATCAATAGTTAGAGAATTTAAGTTAGTAATGTTAGAGGGATCGCAAACCCGCGCCGTTACTGACTTTCCGGCGTTTTCGTACTCCTGATAGCACGATAGACGTACTCCTGATAGCACGACACCTCTTACTCCTGATAGCACGACCCCATCCACAGCTTGTCCCGCTGTTATCCCCGTGCCGTCTGCGGCACGGGCCGGAAGGTCAGCAATTCCATGTCGTCCTCGGGAATCCGCACGATGCCCAGCTCGTACCCCGGCAGCGATTGCCGGGCGACCAACGCCCGCAGGTCGTAGGCGAAATCCGAAAACCGCGTGCTGCTGCCCGACTTGCGGTGCAGATGCCGGAAGTCGAACTGCCAGCCGTATTCCTGCCGGCCGCCATGTTTGCGCACCAAGCGGTACAGCCAGCGCTCGATGCCACCCGTGAGTCGGAAGTACGTCGGGTCGATGGTCAGCACCAAGGCGGCGTCCAGCACGCCCGCATAGAACCAGTCCGGCAGGATCAGCTCTATGCCCAGCGGTGTGCCGTTGGCATCGGCCAGCTCTTTCCACTCGTTGATCCACGAAAAGCGGTGCAAGCGCCTTCCCGTGGTTTCGCGAATGGACGTGGCCACCGTGGTCGATTGCAGCCGGTCGAGCGCGGCCTTGAGGCGCTGGTAGTCGCGCAGCGACTTGCCGC
Organism: Aeromonas sp. ASNIH5; assembly: GCF_002902865.1. Classification (NCBI taxonomy): domain Bacteria; kingdom Pseudomonadati; phylum Pseudomonadota; class Gammaproteobacteria; order Aeromonadales; family Aeromonadaceae; genus Aeromonas; species Aeromonas sp. ASNIH5. Next base: position 2,687,609 of record NZ_CP026122.1, read on the forward strand.
GCCCGATGAAGCGCAGGATCTCGTAGGGCGTGGCCTGCATCCGCCGGGACGGCTGGATGCCCGCGTCCTTGGCTTCGACGATCTGGCTGGCCGCCCAGATCAGGATGTCGGCATCCCAGATGGTGGCGATGCCATGCTCCTGCGTGCCTTCCACGCGGATGGTGATGTTGCCGCTGCGGAAGTCGATAGGTGCGGTGCGCCGCGACTTCGCCAGCGAGAAAAACGGATAGGCCATCAAGTCCTGAGCATCGCGCGGTGCCATGTCCTCGCCCGGCAGTGCGCGGAACAGGTCGAGCTGTTCGCGCTGCTGCAAGGCGTGCCCTGGTGGGCGGGACATGGCGATGGTCACCCACGCGCCGACGGTCAGCGGCCGTCACGGTAGTCACCCGCGTGCCGTTCGGCATATTCCGGGTCGGAAGTTGCCTCATAGCTGCGCGCATCGGCCCAGGCATCGAGGTCGCTAACGGCGTACATGACGCGCCGACCGAACTTGCGAAACTTCGGCCCACCGCCGATCACGCGCTGTTTGTCCAGCGTGCGCGGCGACAGGCGCAGGTAGTCGGCGGCTTCGTCGTTGGTCAGGTAGCGTTGGGGCTGCGCGGGCGCAGCGACAGTAGCGGCGGCAGGCCGTAAAGGAGCGGGTCGCATGGGAAGTACCTCCATCAAGCCCGGCCACACCACGCGGCCGGATAGAGGCACTTTCAAGAAAGATGAGCTTCTTGCTAAGGGACGAAATGCAGGGGCGGCAAAACGTCCCCCCCTTACTGCGCTGCAACTGGCGGGAGCTGCGCCAGACTGCGATAGCCGCCGCGCATCAGCGCCTCGCCACGCCGCACCAGCCGACGTACACGAGCGCGCAAGGCGCTGTCCTTGTGCCAGTCGGCCACGACAGCATCCACACCAAACAGCCCTTCGGCCACCTCCCGCAAGGACGCACCCGCCAGGGTCGCGTCCAGCGCCTGCAGCGTGTGCAGTTCCAGCAATGCGGAAAGCGGCGGGCGTGGCCGGACGGTCGCCGCCGGTGCGGCACCGGCGGCTACGGCGATCTTGATCAATTCGCTCGCCAGGGCCGCATAGCGTTCGCAAGGCGCGACGCAGGCCCGGATGGCATAAGCGTAAGCCATGCCATCGGCCAAGCCTGGCGCGAGCACGAAACGCAAGCAGCAGCCGGGCCAGCGCGCCACCAGCACCAGGCGCTTGCCGTCATGGATCAGGTGTTTGTGGCCCGGCAGCTTCCAGAACTCAAAGCACAGGGCATCGGGCGGCGGATCGGCATCCGGGTAGAGCTGCACCACGGCATCGTGATCGGGGAACCAGGCCGGGTGTGCGTCCCGCGCATCCAGGGCGGGATCTTCCGGCAGGCGCAGCCCCCAATGCCCGGCAGCATCCGGTTGGCGACGACGGCGCAGCCAGTCGTGCCGATAGTCTGGATGACGGCGCAGGTACTCCCATGCCAGCGCCGGGCCATCCAGGTGCAGAACGTAGAGATAGGCCGCCGTGGCATACCACGGCTCGGCACTGCGATCAGCCATACGGCAACCTCCCTGTGCTGGGGGTGCGTCGCCACGGCGAAACGGCGTGCTACGAGGCCATCGTCAAAACGTCATGGGTGAAGCGTAAACTGGCAGTGTCAAGACCGATGAACTCCGATGCGTTGCTGAAATCGTCCGAGTGCGACGGCGGCAACGCACTCCAATGGCATGCCGCGTCGGTCAGCTTGCCGCAGCCCGCGCCAGGCATCATGACCGTTTCGATCAGGCACGCACCGCTTCGGTGCAACACTGCCGATTCAGACCGAACGGGTCACAGACCAGACCGGAATAGACACAGTGCTCCCCGCTTGGCCGTGGCACTCAATCGGTGATCGAGCCGTTGTATTCGGCCAGTCGCAGGTATTCCGACAGCCGCCGCACCGGCTGGAAGTAGCGATCCCGCATCACGGGCTGCTGGCGCGGCCCGACGATGGCGGCCAGGTCGGACAGCTTCACCGTTCCCAGTGCAGGCATGCCAATCCCCAAGTCGATCAGGCCTTGGGCGGTATCGCCATCGGCGGGGTCGAGCGAAGCCAGCAGCCAAGAGGCATGCACATCCAGGGTGAACAGGCGCACCACGGGCAGCGGGTCGGTGTCCTGCCCGGCAGCGCCTGCTTGGCCGTTGGCCAGCAGACGCATGCGCTCGTCGGCTGTGATGAGCGGAGTCATGGCTGTACGTCCACGGATTTGCAGAGCAGCAGAGGCGCTTTCACGCCTCCCAACGAAAGCACCAATGCGTAACTCCACACATCCGCAGAAGCGTAGAAACACGAAGGCACATGCACGGAAGCCAGGAAAGACACGGATCAGGCTCTCCGCTTTTGAAGAAAACCGCCAATGCGGCTTTCAGTAAAAGATCAAACAAACGAAATGAATACTATAGATTGTAGTCCTATAGGGCGCAATGAGTTGTCATTCTGGATTTTGGGGAAAGTCCAGAATGACGACGCTCAAGCCATCGCTGCCCGATGCGTTGCGAAAGATCAGGAAAGCACGTGGCCTGAGCCAAGAGGCGTTCTCGGACGTGTCCAGCCGCACGTATCTAAGTTCGCTGGAGCGCGACCTGAAAAGCCCAACGCTAAACAAGCTAATTGAGCTGTGCGCAGTCATGAAGGTTCATCCGCTCACGTTGCTGACGCTGGCGTATGCCGGTGATAGCGATCAGAAGGCCGATCAATTGCTGGAGCAGGTGCGACAGGAGCTTGAGGCGCTACTAAATCAAAATGGAGATTGAGAGACGATATGGCGTATCGAAACGGGAATTACACAGCCTTTTACGTTGCAGAACCGTTCCATCCCAGTGCGCTGGGTGCCAATGCAACTAAAGATTTTCAGTACTACAACACCCTGAGAATGTGGAAAGGCGCTGATGCAGCGTTCCCCTTCGTGGATTCTCATGCAAAAACTTACAGCGTCCGCGACGGCAGCGATTGGGAATACACACTTAAACCCAGACTCCGCGAACGCCTTCGCAGCTCCAAGAACATCATCCTCATACTGAGTTCAATCACGACAAACTCCCGCGCCCTTCGGGAAGAAATCGACTATGGGATCAATGACCAAGGTCTACCCGTCATCGTCGTCTACCCCGAGTACGCCACCAAGGAAAGCCTACTGGCAGGCGCATCATTGAAGCAGTCGGTCAAAAACCTCTGGGGAAATCTTCCCGTGTTCCGAGATTCGATGAGCAAAGTACCCACGCTTCACGTGCCCATGAATAAAGAACTTATAAAACAGGCATTGAACAACAGCGGATTTATGGTGAGTAGCAAAGGAAACCCTGATTTTTACTGGTACAACCCGTAAGCACTTAACCTTTGAAGGGGAGTATCGGAGTCTCATGGCAAAAGTCAGTTTTTTTGACAAGCGGGTTTTCAAGAAATTTCTTGAGTTCACCGCTTTTTCCAGCGGCACGCTGTCTTTCACGGTCATTTTTGTTGACATCCCCGCCGATTGGAAGCTGTGGGCTGGCTTGGCTTTCTTGACGCTGCTAGCACTCACCTATCTGGCAATATGGCGCTGGTCGAACAGCCTGAACAGCATCGACATCAATGTCGAGGGCAGCGATGTCGCGATCAAGACCGGCGACATTTTCCAGCAGTCGGGATTGAAGGCCATCGCCTTCAACGAATACTTCGATACCCTGGTGGACAATAGAATAATTGGCGAGACGTCCCTCAATGGCGTTTTCATCCAGAAGCATCTCGGCATCCCGACCTCCGAACTAGATCGCTACATCGAGGAATATGCCTTTGACGACAGCGAAGTCATGGATGAGAACGAAGCAAGGAAACACGGAAAGAAGAAAAGGTATCAGATAGGCACGATCTGCCTGTACAAAGACTACCTCCTGACCGCTTTCTCCAAGTTCGATGAGAACAATAAAGCGTTACTGACGATGCCGGAGTACCTTGAGTTTCTCATCAACTTTTGGGACAAGGTGAACAATGTCTACGCTCAGAAAAGCGTATCAACCACGATCTTCGTTTCAGGAATCACGCGAATCAAAGGGCACAAAAACATTTCTGATGAGGATCTCCTGAAGATAATGCTGTGGACGTTCAGGATCAGTGAGATGAGATTCAAACATCCCGCGAAGCTGACCATCGTGATCCACAAGGACAAGATCGACCAGATCAATCTTCTCGACATCAAATCCGCTAGAAACGGCGTGTAATTCGGCATAACGGCCCTGAGCAATCCAGCAACACCAGACCCCGCCGTAATCGGCGGGGTCTGGTGAGCGACAGTCAGGCCGCCTTGGGCTTGCTGCGTGACCAGATCAGGTCGTGTGCGCCGTCCTCGCCTTCGATCAGGCGGGCATAGACCGTTGCAGGGAACGAAGGATCGTCAAGGGACACGGACACGTAGGGCCGCCCGGCTTCGCTGGTCTTCTTCCACGCCGCGCCGATGTCGTGGCCGGCCGCCTGAAGGCGGAAGTCGGGGGCGCTTTCGTTCTCGCCCTTGTCATTGGCAACCAGCTTGACCTTGACGTTGAGGGTCAGGGTGCGAAGCGTGCCGGTGAAGCCGTCTTTCTCTGCGGTGAAGGTGCCGATGTTTGCCATTGAGATAGCCCCCTGATTCCCCATCCCCGTCCTATCGCTTATCTTTGAGATAGGAATAGGACTATGAATATGACTAGGCATACGGAGTCGGTAGAGGTGATTTTTAAAGACCAGCGCCGCAGGCGCTGGTCCCTCGCCGAGAAATCAGCCCTGGTGCGGCGCACCTACGAACCGGGCATGAGCGTCTCGCTGGTGGCTCGGCAGGAAGGCGTTGCCGCAAGCTTGCTGTTCCAGTGGCGTAAGCTCGAACGGCAAGGCGCACTGACCGCCGTCTCTGCTGGTGAGGCAGTGGTGCCGGCATCCGAGTTGGCAGCGGCCCGAGCGGAAATTGCCAAGCTGCAGCGCGTGCTGGGCAAGAAGACCTTGGAGAACGAAATCCTCAAGGAAGCCGTGGAGTACGCCGCCGAAAAAAAGTGGATTGCGCGCTCGCCCTTGTTGCCCGGGGAAGACCAGTGAAGACGGTCTGCCGCACGATGGGGCTGGCGCGCTCGCATGTACGTGAGCTGAGCAGACGCGACGATAGTTGGACAGACGGGCGGCGCCACCGCACGCCCAAGGGGGATGCCCAGTTGCTGGCCGAGCTGCGCCAGGAGATTGCCCAGCTGCCCAGCTATGGTTACCGGCGTGCCTGCGCCTTGGTGAACCGCCAACGTAGCGCCACAGGCGATGTGCGGGTCAATGCCAAACGCGTCTATCGCGTCATGGCACAGGCGGGGCTGTTGTTGCCCAAGGCCCCGCGTCGGCGCCATTCATCGCGCGTGCATGAAGGCCGTGTGGCAGTGGCACACAGCGACCTGCGCTGGTGCTCTGATGGCTTGGAAATCAAGTGCGACTCGGGTCAGACGGTGACGGCAACATTCACCAAGGACTGCTGCGACCGCGAAGTTCTGGCCTGGCGTGCATGGGAGGGCAAAGGGCTGCCGGGGGAGCCGGTGCGCGAGATGCTCATTGAAGCCGTGGAGCGGCGCTTCGGGGCGGCCGATGCCATCCCTGCAGGCCACCAACTGGAGTTTCTGAGCGACAACGGTGGTGCCTACATCGCGGCAGAAACGCGAGCGCTGGCACGCTCACTGGGCCTCAAACCCATCAACACACCTGTCTGCAGCCCACAAAGCAACGGCATGGCCGAGAGCTTCGTGAACACCTTCAAACGTGACTACATGGCGCGTATGGACCTTCGAGACGTCAAGACGGTGTTGGCACAGTTGTCGGCCGCCTTTGAGCACTTCAACGAGGTGCATCCGCATTCATCGCTGAAAATGCGATCGCCTCGGGAGTTCAGGAGGCAGCGGGCCGAACAAGTGCGGCAGGAGCCATCAACGAACCAGGCGGTTTATTGCGACTAGGACGGGGACTGGAATACGGGGGCAACATCACCATGATGAATTTCCTTTCGGTTGAACAGGGTTCGCGCCCATCGCGTCCTGTTGTGATCCAATCGGTGGGGGACGGGCTGGCTGCACCGCTTGCGGGCGCAACGCAGTGGAGCGCCTGGAAGCGAAAAGAATTTGTCCCGCGAGGAATGCGCGCAGCGCAGGGGAAATTGTTTTCGCTGGAAGGTTGCAGCCATAGAAGCCCGGCCACCGCCAGGATTCACAAACAGACAGGACGCCTTGGGCCGACCCACTCCGAAAGGAACATGGCCGACTCGGCTCCCCGCGTGACGGCTTCACCGGCTTGCGCCCTGACGCGGCCAGGTCAATGCCCCAATGACAAGGCAAGAGCGCCCCTGCCGCAGTTCGCGGCCACATGCTTGAGGCGTGGCATGGAAGTTCCATACCGAGGCCGGGCGGCGTGTCGGTGAACCGTCCTTCGTGACGTACAGGCGACGAACCGCCAGCGTCGAGGACGGCACGCTTTCGTGCAACCTGCGGCAACAAGCCGGGGCGTAGTTCCACAAGCCCGCCCATTGCGGCGAGGCGCGACTTTCAACGCAAGCGCAGCGCGCAGCGCCGCAGGCGCGAAGGCGTGAGGGATTGATGCCGAATGGCCGTGACGGCGAAGACGGCATGGGGCGCAGCCCGAAAGCCCGGCGGCGCAGTGCGCCGACACGCCATGCGTTCCCCCAATGCTGACAGCGGCGCCATGTTCTACTTATGACTCGGATACCCACACCATGAACCACTTCATCGTCATTTCCGGCTGCTCAGGCGGCGGTAAATCAACACTGCTCACCGAACTCCAGCAACGCGGATATGCCGTGGTGGAAGAACCGGGACGGCGCATCGTGCAGGAACAAACGCACACGGGTGGACAAGACTTGCCGTGGCTCGACATGGTGGCCTTCTTGCGCAGAGCCATCGACGTGGCGCGGGAAGACCATGCCAATGCTGCACACGACAACTCGCAATGGGTGTTCTTCGACCGTGGCGTGATCGACTCTGCAGCTGCATTGCAGGCGCTGACCGGCGAGCCCGTGCTGGACAAATTTGGCCAGCAGTATCGCTACCATCCGCATGTTTTCCTGGCACCGCCGTGGCCGGACATTTATGTGCAGGACGCGGAGCGCCGCCATGACATGGCTGCCGCGCTGCTGGAATTCGAGCGGCTCCAGCGCACCTATCCGGCGCTGGGCTATACCGTCTCGCTGTTGCCCAAGGTCGGCGTAGCGCAGCGCGCCGACTTTGTGCTGGAAGCCCTGGCAGGTCGCTGATCTGCCACGTGACCGCTGGGCCTTTCAACCGGGCGCGGCCACTGCCGCGACCGGATTCTTGACTACCGGCCCCAAGGCGGAACGGCTTGGGGCCGGTGCTGATCGTGCTGCAAACGCCTTGGCCGAAACCAAGGCGCTTGCTTCACAAAAGGGAAGATCAAGCGGCCAGCGCCTCGGCGGATTCATCCGCCATTGCCTCGGCATCCTCCGGGGCGTCCTGCTCCGGGCCTGCCTCCTGCGCGGCATCCTGCGGGCCTGCGGCACGGAAGATGGCAGGCATCCAGCCGGTGCCATCGGCCAGCCGTTCGGCTTCGCTGGCAATGTCGCCTTTTTTCAACTTCGCCAGCCGGGTGACGTGCTCCGGTGCGAATTCGCCCACTGCTTCCAGAATCGCGGCCTTCGGCACATGCTGGAAATAGCCGTCTGCGGTCGGTTGCCACCATGCCGCCATGTCCAGCGCCACGGCCTGCGCCAGTTCGGCACCCGGCTGGTGCTGCATGGCACGGGGCGTCACCACATCGACCGTGGATGCCACGCACACGGCCAGCAGCCGCACCAGTTCATCCTGCGGCTTCGCCAGCAGCGCGGCGAACAGTTCGGCGCTGCCCTCCGGCAAGGCTTCACCCGCTACCTGTTGCAGTTCGCGCAGTGCCACGGCGGCGGGCGATTCCGGCCAGTCCGGGGCCATGCCTTCCAGCCGATCTTGCTGGGTCAGTTTCATGCCCAGCGGCAGATCGTGGCCGTAGTGGCTGCTTTGCAAGACAGTCTGCACCATGCGATGCACCAGTGCGGCCAGCGCCACCTGCGGATGCCGGGCGACTTCGATTTGCAGCGCGGCGGTACGGTGGCCGCTCAAGCGTTGCGCCAGCCGGTCGGACATGGCGGCGGGCTTGGGGGCATCGTCGGTTTCCTCGCCGGTGTCGTCGTTCCCGGCTTCGCCCTCGCTGCCGAAACCCTGCCGCAGCCGTTCAAGCGTGCGCAGTGCCTTGGCCTCGGCTTCGCGCAACAGGCCACGATGAATCACGGCCTCGCCGTTGCGGTCGATGGTGACGATGGCACCGGCGGCAGCTTTGACGGCTTCTCCGTAGTCCTGCAAGCCATCTTCCAGCGCCTGCAACTGTTCGCCCAGGTGTTCGCCTTCCTCCTGCAAGGCGTCGGCCTTATCCTCGTCGTCGGCGTCCAGGGCGGCATCCACGGCCTCGGCCAGCGCCTGCATCTTGGTTTGCAGCTTCTCGATGCGTTGGGCTTCGCGCTTGTTCGGGCTGCGGCGCTGCCTCGGGGCGCGCTGGAAGGCTTGCAGGTCGGCATGGGTCGTGCCGGGGGTGGCATCCACCCATGCCCAGCCTTCGGCCTGCACCTCGGCGGCAAGGCTGGCCAGCTTGTCCTGCGCCAGCCGTTCCAGCAGCGTGGCATCGGTCAGATACACGCCGCTATCGGCTTCCGCGAACAGATCGCGGCGGGTGCCACCGCCTGCGGCCTCGTAAGCATTCAGCGCAACGAAGCGCACCAGCGGATGCCGGTGGGCATCAATCTCGCGCTCCGTCAGGCGGTCGCGCAGGCTATGCGGGCTGCGCTGCCATGTCGGCGCATCGTAGAACGCGGCTTCCTGCGCGGCGTGGTCGTCGGTGATGGCAAGGGCCATCAACTGGTCAAGGCTCACGGCCTCGGCCCGGTAGTCGGCCAGCAGGCGCGGCGACACGTTGGCGAGTTTCAGGCGGCGCTGCACCACCAGCGGCGTGACGCTGAAATCCGCTGCAATGTCCTCGATGGGGCGGCCTTCGGCCACCAGCGCGGCGAATGCCTCGAACTGGTCGGCGGGGTGCATGGCTTCGCGCTGCACGTTCTCGGTGAGGCTGGCGGTGCGGGCGGTGCCATCGGCCACCAGCAGGCAAGGAACGTCCCATTCCTTGCTGATGCGGTGCTTCTTCTCCAACAGCTTGAGGGCGGCAAGGCGACGGCCTCCGGCCACGACTTCGTAACGCTCGCCGTCAGCGGTCGCGGTCACGATCAGGTTTTGCAGTAGGCCGACACGCTGGATGCTGGCGGCGAGTTCGGGAATCGACATGCGCGGGGTCTTGCGCACGTTGCGGCCCGTAGGGCGCGATACCAGCCGCGACAGCGACACAAGAATCAGGTTCTTGCTCGGGTCGGCGGCTTCCAGCAGCACGGCAGGTGCGGCGCTGGCCGTGGCGTGGATGGCTTGGGCTTCGGTGTGGTTGATGGCGTTCATGGTGAAAACTCCTTGCGATGTTGGAATGCAGCAGCGAATGACGCGGCAAGGGTTGCTGCCTGCCCCTGCCGCGCAGGGGAATCAGGCTTTCAATTGGCGTAGGCCGTCGGCCAGCAGCCACAGGGCGCGATTGAGGCGCACATCGGAATCAATGCCCTGTACCGGGCGGGTCTGCTGGCGGCGTCCGTTGGCGCTGCGTCCAGACAAACCGCCTTTGGTCAGGTTTTCCTGTATGCGGTTGAAGGTCATCCACAAGTCCGGGCGGCGGTCGTCGAACCGACGCGGCATCAGGATTTGCGATTCGGTGATGGGTGCGGGCTTGTCCGGGTCGTCGTACTTGAGCGACAGCGCGGCGCGGGCGAATACTTCGGCCTCGCCTTCGTCCAGCGTAATGGCCTGCATGGATTCGCGGGATTCCAGCGCCCGGTCAAAACCGTGCAGCACCTGATAGGCACCTTCGATCACTTGCCCGGCCACGTCACCCTTATGCGGCACGCGCACATCGGCCACGGTATCGCCGCACACCAGCCCATTGCTGCACACGAAACGGAACATGCCGGCCAGCATCTGGTAGCTGCTGGTGCCATCGTGCGAGTTCAGCAGGATGATTTCGTTGGCTTCACCTCGGGCGTTGATCTGGCTGGCATGGCGCAGCCGGATCATGTGCTTGGTGTAGTCGCGCCGGTCTTCGTGGCGGGTGCGGGTCTGCGTCACCATGAAAGGCTGAAACCCTTCCTTGCGCAGTTCGGTCAGCACCGTGGCGGTGGGGATATAGGCGTAACGCTGGGAGCGGCTTTCGTGGGGCGCTTCCGCAAAGATGGACGGGGCCACGCGGTGAATCTGGTCATCGGACAGCGGGGAGTCGCTGCGCAATACTGGGGAACGGGAGGCGAAGCGCGAAGCAAGGGGGGATGCGTACATGGTCTTTCTCCTGACGAAAAGGGTTTGCTGTTCAAACCGCACACCGGATTCCTAGATTCGGAGCCCAGCCTTTCGGCTGTTCGGTGCGGTTGGCACGAAGAACCCGGTTGGCCCTGTTGCCACCGTCTTTCCTGAGTTCATCGCCCGCGACGGTCAGGAGCCCACGGACGTGGGCCGTCAAGGAGGAAAGCGGCAGGTTGGTGCGGCCCGCAGGCGTAGCCGAGGACACGGCCTGGCGCGCCTTGATGGCACGCGGCCACGGGCTACAGTCGCGAGCAAGGTGATGGAGTCAGGAAAGACGGCTGGACATGGCAACGGCCGCAGTGATGTGCAAACCGCACGCAAGCGAAGCGCGCAGGCCCGAAGCTGGAAGCCGGGCCGTAGGCGTCAGGGATGTGGAAGGCTGGCGAATGCCAGTCCCGTCAGGGATGAGCGAACAGCGAACCTGGAGCAGCGCGGTTCGCAAAGCGAAGACGCAAACGTATCGTTGCCTTATTATCTATCTGCAAAGATTTAATTCTTTTTAAACATGGCGAACACGACCGCCACCAACAATGATCGTAGGTTAAAAATGAATGATAGTCAGGAAAAACCTCGAACCTTGAATGCGGAAGACCTACGAGCGGGCATGCTCTTAAACATCTTCGCAGAGCAACCTCTGTATGGGCTAGACGAAGAGTACTCATTCTTCTATGACGAAACTAACAACATCCGAAAATTCTGGGTCAGGGATGATGGCTTCAACGAAAAACCAAGGAACTTTGTTTTGGGTGGAATCTCGCACAAAAAATCATCGCCCCTATCTGGAATTGATGATCTGATTAAATCTTTACATATTCAAAAATCAGCCAAGGAGATAAAATTCAATCAACTTGCCACCGGAAACTATCTTGGCGTACTCAATTCCAAAAAAATAAGGACGCTTCTAGAATGGCTGATCAGCAATGGGGCATTCATTCACTATACAAATTTTAATATCTTATATTGGTCTCTGGTTGATATTGTTGATTCAATGTGGGATGAGCCGGAGCTACTTCAGTACATGCCTTACGTCATGCACATTAAGGGCGAACTCTTCAATCTTGCAAATTCTGACCTGGGCAGTTTGGTTCTAATTCTAAAGAAATATCGGTTTCCTAATGTCCAAAGAAATTTGAGCTTCACGTTCATGACTGAATTTGCTGATTTTCTTGAATCGGCCTCGAAAAACTCACAATCCGATATCAGCAAGCTCGTTGTTCACATGATTCGGAAGGCAGCAAATCTTTCAGAACTTCCTTTTATAGTGGATAACGTCGATGATGTTCTTATTGACAGTTTCGATAGTTTGTTTTTGCGACCCCTGTATATCTACCCAACAAGCTCCCACACTTTTGACAACGAAACTGAAGTTCAAGAGGCATTAGGCGGAACACGGATGATATACAAGGGGGAGCCGGTCGAATACTCATTCGTTGACTCCATGAGTTGCATAGAAACTCAGTTATCAGACGGAATTTGCGGGTTGCTAGGAAGTCACTTTAACTTCCTGGAAGATCACACTTTCGCTGAGTTAATAGAGATAAAGAAAAACCTTAACCCGAGTCAGCAACAGACGCTTTCGTTGCTTAAAGCGCTCATAGATATCTCGGATGCTCAAAGCAATGGTTTCATGCACCGAGTCACACCGATGGATAGCGACTGTAAGAATGATTACTTCTTGCACGATATTCCCTTGCCGAAACGCTTTGACAATAATGGAGTCAATAGATGAGCCACAATGAAAATTCCGACAACTACGAGAAAATAAAAAAACTCTTAAATGCCGCACTAGAAATAATACATGCATGCAGCCGAGAGGAAGCCGCAACGTCAAAAATGGCCAAAATCAAAGTAGAAACAGGACAAGCATTGACGGTTACCGACATTGACTCGTACTTCATCCTGCTAGACGCCATCTACAACAGTGAAAGTAAAATAAGTCAACGATTCAGCAGGGAGGCTGCGTATAAAATAATCGAGAATAGTATCTTCGGAATGAAGTTTTGTGACAAATATTTTTCCAATGAAGACGTTGCATCTTTATTGAAAATATTTACAGATGTCTTACCGGAAGATGTCAAGGTAGTAGCGCCGATATCGGGAATAAGACTAGATAAAGAAGGTGCGGTAACCATAGGGCCTTTTGAAATAGGTTTGTCGGGATCGCTGAAAATGCCTATTTCAAACAACAATGATTATTACATATGCTCAGAAATAAAGAATAGCTATGACAATTTAAAGGCCATCTCGCTTGCCCATGATGAATTCCAAGAATTCATTAATTTAATATTTTTTATAGCCGGAAAGAAAGATAATTCAATTTTCATAAAAACAGGGCTGCCTTCTTATCCTAGCTACACACATCAACAGATGTATGTGGAAACTAGCTCCTACCAGATACAAAGGAATCCTTCAGATTTTCCAGATGCATCCATAAGCAATAAAATTGTTGAGAAAATTCCTGTTGATGACGACTTTTTCGTAAACAATACCAGCTTTAGGAAGTTATGGGATATATATAAAGAAAGAAAAAATGGAGTGAAAATTTCTGATCTTAGCTCACGCGTATTGAATTGCTCAATTTCGATTGGCGAGGCAATCAGAAGCCAGAAAGAAAAGGACTCAGTAATTCATACTTGCATTGCCCTTGAGATTTTGTTGTCTTACGATGAAGGCAGTCTTTTTCAAAAAAGCATTGGTGATCGCCTGGCAGACACATTTGTTTTTATTGTTGCCAAAGACAAAGAGTCAAGATTACGGGCAAGCTCCGTACTAAAAAAAGTTTATCGAATGAGATCAGCTTTGGTTCACGGAGGGAGCAAAGAGATTGATCAGAGCTACGTTGGAATAATTCAGTTAGTAAGAGCTGCAATCGCTGAGTTGCTGAACTCCGAAAAATACAAGGACGTAAAGAAAATTGATAAATTATATGAGATGGTGAAGGACGCTCAAAACTCTTATTAAAATATTCGTTGGTGATGTACCCCATGACCCTGTTTCAGCCTTTATCTTTCTAGCGGGCGAATAATTGAAGAAGGCTACTCAGAAATAGCTTCCGCACTTTCAAAAAATAATCTGAGAGTCCAGACCAGCTATCGCCCGGAAAACACACCCAAGCTGACTCAAAAAAGAGGGGCTCCCCCCCCTCGGTTCAAATCAAGCCGCATTCCGCAAATGACGTTGTTTTCGTGCCACCGACAATGATGTGATCCAGCACGCGCACATCCACCATCGCCAGCGCCTCCCGAAGTCGCTTCGTCAGCGACTTATCGGCTGCGCTAGGCTCAGGATTCCCGCTCGGGTGGTTATGAGAAATGATGACTGCCGCTGCATTGAGCCGCAGTGCCTCCTTGAGAACTTCACGCGGGTACACCGATGCACTGTCGATGGTGCCCCGGAACAGCTCGCTGTACTCGATCAGCCTATGCTGCGTATCAAGGAACAGCACTGCGAAGACTTCATGCTCCAGGCACGCCAGCTTGGTGCCTAGATACTCCTTTACCGCCATCGGTGATGTAAAGGATTCGCCGCGCGGCATTTTCTGGTCGATGACTAGGCGTGCGGCTTCGAGGATCTGATCGGCAGAAGCTGGCTGGTAGCGCCCACGCGCGCTGCGAACCATCAGAACGAAATCGAAGGAAGAAAGAGAAAGTTGCGACATGATCGTGCTCCGGTTGCACGGGCGGAATTGCCCGGAACCGTGGCCAGCACGGCGCAGCGCAAGCAGTCAGGGGTCGCAGACGGCCAACTGGCCGCAAGCGCGCATGGCGCGTGCAGCCATTGACGGCGAGAACGCCGTGATACGGTGAGGGGAACAGCAAGACCGCCTAAACCCGCCCACTCACACAGTCGGCTTTCGGGCAAGCGGAGCGCGCAGGCCCACACGGGCCGAAGGCGTCAGGGGTCAACGCCAGATGGCCGCGATTCGACACGAAGCGCGGGGCGCAGCCCGCGAACCCGACGGCGGCACGCCGGGACGCACGGATGCTGCTGTCAGGACTTCTCGCCAGGCTCCCGCTGCTCGATCTGCAACCGCGCCCGCTCGGTCGCCTGCTGCAACTTCTCGCCCAGCACCGCACGCGACGGCAAGCTGGTCAGGTACTCGGCAACATGGATGCCCGACTTGTCCAGTTCCAGCAATTCGATCTGCTCGCGCTTCTTGCCGGTGCAGAGAATGATCCCCAGCGGCGAGGCTTCTTCCTGCTCCCGCTCGTGCTTGTCCAGCCAGCGCAGGTAAAGCTCCATCTGCCCCTTGTAGGCCGCCTTGAACTCGCCGATCTTCAACTCCACCGCCACCAGCCGCCGCAGCTTGCGGTTGTAGAACAGCAGATCAAGGTGAAAATCCTCGTCGTCGATCTGGATGCGCTTCTGCCGGGCAACGAAGCAGAAGCCCGCGCCCAGTTCCAGCAGGAAGGCTTCCATTTCACGGATGATGGCCGCCTCCAGATCACTTTCCTGCCAGCTATCCCGCAGGCCCAGGAAGTCGAGGATGTACGGGTCGCGCATCACCAGCGCCGGTGTCATGCGCTGCGCATCGCGCAGGGTCGCCAGTTCCTGTGCAATGGTTTCTTCCGGCTTGTGGGACAGCGCCGTACGCTCGTACAGCATCGAGTCGATGCGCTCGCGCAGCGTCCGCACGCTCCAGCGTTCGGCACCTGCCATCTGTGCGTAGTAGTCCCGCTGGAGCGGTTCCTTGAGTGCCAGCAGCAGGACGAAATGCGACCAACTCAATTGTCGCGACAGTGTCGCGACAATTGGCTCCTCGGGGAACGTGGCGGCGAACTTGACCATCCGGCGCAGATTCTTCTCCCCAAAGCCGCGCCCATAGTCGCGGGCAAGCTGCTCGGCCAGGGTCGGCAGGATTTCTTCGCCGTACCCGGCCCGCTGACCGGCCAGCACTTCCGTATGGATGCGCTGGCCGATCTGCCAGAACAGCAAGGTCAGCTCGGCATTGACCGTCGAGGCGGCGCGCTGCCGCGACGCCTCGATCAGTGCCCGAATGTCGCCCAGCAAAGCCTTCGGCGCTGCGGGTGAAGGGTTGGCAATCTTGAGTCTGCTCATGCTGTCACCTCCGCAGGTGATTGCTTGGCACCGGTGATCGCTTTGCGCCGGTTCGCCACCAACTCAGCGGCCTCCCGCACTGGCTTGTCTTCGGTGTGGACGTAGCGCATGAACATCGCCACGGTCTTGTGCGCCGTCAGCGCCATACCGACCTTCACCGGGATGCCGGAATTGGCAATGTCGGTTGCAGACCTGTGGCGGATTCCGTGCGTACCCACATGCGTCACGCCAGCGGCTTTCAGAGTGCGAGTCCAACCGCTGTAATACTCGCCATCGGTCAGGTGCCGATCTGGATGCCGTGGAGAAGGCAGCACATGAGGCGTCGTAGCATTGCGGGCGGCGGTTGAAAGAAGCCGATAGGCTTCTTCGCTCATGGGCTTGGACATACCGCCTGTCTTGCTGTCAGGCCACACCACCCGCCGGTTTTCCAGGTCAATCCAATCCCATTGGAGTGAGACGATCTCAGAAAGGCGAGCGGCAAACTCGAATTGCAGGCGGATGGCCAACGGGATCACAGCATGCTCCAGCCCTTCCGCCTCCAACTGGTCAAGGTAGTGAAACAACTTGCCCATTTCCTCGTCGCTGATGAGGTGGGTCGCCTTGCCGTTCGGGTACATGGGCACATGGCGGCATGGGTTGGTGCCGTCAGGGCGATAGCCCCATACCTCGGCCAAGTTGAACATCTTGCGCATCACGCTGAACGTGCGGTTCGCATCGGCGGGCTTGTGCGCCATCTTCTTCATCATCGAAGCCACGTCAGGCCGCTTTAGATCCTGCACCTTCATGCGGCCAAGCATCGGGATGATGTTGCGATCAATGACGCTCTGGTAGCCTTCCTGCGTGCTCGGCTTGTTACGCTGGCTGGAGTAGTCCTCCATGAACTTGATGCACAGCTCCTTGACCGTGGGTGCCTGACGCGCTGCAGCCTTCTCTGCAGCAGGGTCGCCACCTCGGCGCACTTGCGCCAGCCACTCCTGCGCCAGCGATCGGGCCTGTTCGACGGTCAGTTCACCGTACAGACCCAGGGCAGGTTTGCGCCGCTCTCCGGCGTTCGTGCGGTACTGAAGCATGAACACCTTGCGACCGGCTGGGGTGATCTTGCACAGGAAGCCTGGAACCAGGGTGTCGCGCAGTTCGACTGGCTGCGCCTGGGCTTGTGCCGCATCGACTGCGGACTTCGTGAGTTTGATTTTCGCCATGATGACTCCTCGGAAAGCCCGATTTCCAGGAGCCTGTTGGGAGCCAAGCGGGTGGAAGCCGGGTCAAGTTTCAGAAAGCACCGGCATATGATGAACTCGCCTAAGTTATTGATAAACCTGCTGTATCTTGCTGTGGCGTAGTCCAGCGAAGGTCGGTGCTGGAGTCATGGTGAAATAAAAAAGGGCCCCGCAGGGCCCTTCTCGATAGTGTGAAGATTAGATGGCCCAGCCACCGGCGTAGAAGATCACCAGGGCCACGGCGATGATGACGGTGCCGATGTTGAGCTTCTTCCACTCGGCGGCAAACAGGCGGCCGACCACCAGGGCCACGAAGCCCAGCATGATGCCGGTGACGATGTTGCAGGTCAGCACGATGAAGACGGCGCACAGCATGCCGGAGAGGGCATCGACCGAGTCGTTGAAGTCCAGCTTGGTGACGTTGCCCAGCATCAGCAGGCCCACATACATCAGGGCCGGTGCGGTGGCGTAGGCCGGTACCAGATAGCTCAGCGGGGAGAGGAAGATCATCAGCAGGAAGAGCACGCCGACCAGGGTGGCGGTCAGGCCTGTCTTGCCGCCGGCAGCGGTCCCTGCGGCAGATTCGATGTAGACGGCTGCCGGAGCACCACCTACCACGCCCGCCACCATGCTGCTGACGGAGTCCGCAGTCAGGGCCTTGCCACCGCTGATGATGTGACCACGCTCGTTGATGAGGCCAGCCTGACCAGCCACGGCACGGATGGTGCCGGTGGCGTCAAACACGGCGGTCATCACCAGCGCCAACACGGTCGGAATCACCACCGGATTGAGGGCGCCCAGCAGATCCATGCTGCCCACCAGGGAGCCATTCTCGCCACTCAGGCTCGGCATGGCGAAGAAGCCCTGCCAGGTCACTTTCGGATCGAAGATGAGGCCGAGGATGGAGATGGCGATGATCACCATCAGGATACCGCCCGGCACCTTGCGGCGCTCCAGGCCGAAGATGGCAGCCAGACCCAGCACCGTCATGATGACCGGGAAGGCGGTGATCTCGCCGAGCTGCACCGGCAGGCCAGCCCCTTCATTCTTGATCACCATGCCGACCCCGTTGGTGGCGATCAGCAGCAGGAACAGGCCGATACCGATGCCGGTACCGTGGGCGATGCCGGAGGGAAGGTTGTCCAGGATCCACTGGCGCACGCCGGTGACGCTGATCAGGGTGAACAGCACCCCCATCAGGAAGATGGCGCCCAGCGCGACCGGAATGCTCAGCCCCTGACCCAGCACCAGGCTGAAGGCGGTAAAGGCGGTGAGAGAGATGGCACAACCGATGGCCATCGGCAGCTTGGCCCAGAGCCCCATCAGCAGGGAGCCGAAGGCGGCGATCAGACAGGTCGCCACAAACACCGGGCCCTGCTCAAAACCGGCTGAGCCCAGCATGTTCGGCACGACGATGATGCTGTAGACCATCGCCAGGAAGGTGGTCAACCCGGCCAGCAGCTCCTGTCGCACCGTGCTGCCACGCTGGCTGATGGAGAAATAGGAATCCAGAAACCCGCCATTGCCGGCGCGGGCCGTCGTTTGTTGCGTTGCCATAGTTCATCCTGAAAGTGTGAAGGAAATCGTTTGCTTGCTGGCGCGCAAAATAGCAAGAATTTGGCGAGATTGCAGCGGATAAGCCCCCATTTCCCCGAAGTTTTTCATAAAAGGGCTCGTTGGAGACCTCATTTTCCATGAGAGCGGCCCATCCCAAGCTTCTACACTCTTAGCTAGCCACGTTCCCATCTACCGGAGAGAAGCCCATGCACACAGGCAACCTGCTTGGCCAGATCCCCTCCCCCCTGCCCAGTGAAGTGTTCGCGGATCTGGTCAGTACCAACAATGTTCGTATCGAGCGCATTCTCTCCCAGGGGCAGCAGACCCCTACCGGAGAGTGGTTCGATCAGGATGAACACGAATGGGTATTGCTGGTGCAGGGAGAGGCCATCCTGGTCTTCATCACACCGGATACCGGGGTACAGGAACGCGTCCATCTGGGGCCGGGGGATTACATCAACATCCCGGCGCACCTTCAGCACAGGGTGGAGTGGACCCATCCGACCGAGACAACCGTCTGGCTCTGCGTCTATTACTAGCAAGCTCACGGCTCAAGAAGGCAATGCTTCTGCTGCGAAGATCGAAGAGGAGACCGTGGAGACGAAAAAAAGCCCAGTCTTTCGACTGGGCTTCTTGTTAGTGGCATAACGGACGCAGAGACGGACAAAATCCGGCTCAAGCACAAGGGACAACAGAGCGGGACAAAGTTGCCAGTGGCAAGTCGCAGCCCTGGTGGTTGCCTCTTGTTCCCTGAGCTCTTATCCCGACGCCAGAAAGCAAAAAGGCCTTCCCGATAGGGAAGGCCTTTCAATTTAGTGGCGGAGCGGACGGGACTCGAACCCGCGACCCCCGGCGTGACAGGCCGGTATTCTAACCGACTGAACTACCGCTCCGCATTCGGTTAGCTTTCGCTAAATTATTTGCCGCTTCTTAATGAGGTGTCATCCTCGCAGCCGGTCATGTGATTCTTCACATCACCGTTTAATTGGGTGCCTGGCAGTGTCCTACTCTCGCATGGCGAATGCCACACTACCATCGGCGCTACAGCGTTTCACTTCTGAGTTCGGCATGGGGTCAGGTGGTTCCACTGCGCTATTGCCGCCAGGCAAAATCTTAATCCAGAAAGCTGACGTAAATAACAACTCGGCTAGTTCGCCTTGTCATTACCACTGAATTTGAGTAGTTCGTTCATTCGCTACAAGGCCCAGAACACTTCTTGGGTGTTGTATGGTTAAGCCTCACGGGTAATTAGTATGGGTTAGCTCAACGTATCGCTACGCTTACACACCCCACCTATCAACGTTGTGGTCTCCAACGGCCCTTTAGGACCCTCAAGGGGTCAGGGATGACTCATCTCAGGGCTCGCTTCCCGCTTAGATGCTTTCAGCGGTTATCGATTCCGAACTTAGCTACCGGGCAGTGCCACTGGCGTGACAACCCGAACACCAGAGGTTCGTTCACTCCGGTCCTCTCGTACTAGGAGCAACTCCCTTCAATCATCCAACGCCCACGGCAGATAGGGACCGAACTGTCTCACGACGTTCTGAACCCAGCTCGCGTACCACTTTAAATGGCGAACAGCCATACCCTTGGGACCGACTTCAGCCCCAGGATGTGATGAGCCGACATCGAGGT
>NZ_CP026122.1:2712500-2920000 GCF_002902865.1 Aeromonas sp. ASNIH5
TTATCTTGTGACCGACCTTGGCATTGATGGCGGCTTTCAGGTCCGAAGGTTTGTCACCTACCATATAAGAGCGGTCCATGTCGATGCCCAACTCTTGCTGCGCCAACAGCAGCATGCCGGGTTCCGGTTTGCGGCAGTCGCAAGGGGCGCCGTGATCCGGGTGATGGGGGCAGAAGTAGATACCATCGAGATCCACATCCCGATCGGCCAATGACCAATCCATCCACTCGGTCAGGTTCATGAAGTCATCTTCCGTGAAGTAACCGCGGGCGATACCGGATTGGTTGGTCACCACGACCAGTAAATAGCCTTTTTTCTTCAGCAATTGCATGGCCTCAATCACCCCGGGCAGAAAATGGAAGTCATCAACCTGGCTGACATAACCCGTGTCTTTGTTGATGACACCATCGCGATCCAGAAAAATGGCGGGTTTACTCACAGCAGCTACCTCTATAGATGATTTCGCAAAAGTATCTCACAGGCCAATTAAAGCCCCAAAAGTAAAAGGGGTGGCCGAAGCCACCCCTTTCATGTGTGCATATAAAGTATCGATTAAGCGATAACTTTAGCTACAACACCAGCACCTACGGTACGGCCACCTTCACGGATGGCGAAACGCAGGCCGTCGTCCATCGCGATCGGCGCAATCAGGGTAACAACCATCTTGATGTTGTCGCCCGGCATTACCATCTCTACGCCTTCCGGCAGTTCGATGGTACCGGTCACGTCGGTAGTACGGAAGTAGAACTGCGGACGGTAGCCCTTGAAGAACGGAGTGTGACGACCACCTTCTTCTTTGGACAGCACGTACACTTCGGATTCGAACTTGGTGTGCGGCTTGATGGTGCCCGGCTTGGCCAGTACCTGACCACGCTCTACGTCTTCACGCTTCACGCCACGCAGCAGCGCGCCAACGTTCTCACCTGCACGACCTTCGTCCAGCAGTTTGCGGAACATTTCAACGCCGGTACAGGTGGTCTTGGTGGTATCTTTGATACCAACGATTTCCACTTCTTCACCAACCTTGACGATACCGCGCTCTACACGACCGGTTACTACGGTACCACGGCCTGCGATGGAGAAGACGTCTTCGATAGGCATCAGGAACGGCTGGTCAATGGCACGCTCCGGCTCCGGAATGTAGGTGTCCAGGTGGCCAGCCAGTTCCAGGATCTTCTCTTCCCACTGAGCTTCGCCTTCCAGCGCTTTCAGTGCGGAACCACGGACTACCGGCAGGTCATCACCCGGGAAGTCGTACTCAGACAGCAGTTCGCGAACTTCCATCTCGACCAGTTCCAGCAGCTCTTCGTCATCTACCATGTCGCACTTGTTCATGAACACGATGATGTACGGAACGCCTACCTGACGACCCAGCAGGATGTGCTCACGAGTCTGCGGCATCGGGCCGTCAGTCGCTGCTACTACCAGGATTGCGCCGTCCATCTGGGCAGCACCGGTGATCATGTTTTTAACGTAGTCGGCGTGACCCGGGCAATCTACGTGAGCGTAGTGGCGGGTAGCAGTGTCGTATTCTACGTGGGAGGTGTTGATGGTGATACCACGCTCACGCTCTTCCGGTGCCTTGTCGATCTGGTCGAAGGCGAAAGCTTTACCACCGAAGTGCTTGGCCAGCACGTTGGTGATGGCGGCGGTCAGGGTGGTTTTACCGTGGTCAACGTGGCCGATGGTGCCGACGTTTACGTGCGGTTTATTACGCTCAAATTTTTCTTTAGACACGACGTAGTCCTTCTAGGTTAAACCCGCCTACCGTCGTAGGCGGGGAATCTTAAATTACTTGGATTTGCGCTCTTCGATCACGGCCTGGGCGACGTTGGTCGGGGCATCGTGATACTTGGCGAATTCCATGGCGTAGGAAGCACGACCCTGGGTAGCAGAACGCAGGGAGGTGGCGTAACCGAACATTTCGGCCAGCGGCACCAGCGCACGTACGATCTTGCCGGACGGGCCATCTTCCATGCCTTCGATCAGGCCGCGACGACGGTTCAGGTCACCGATCACGTCGCCCATGTAGTCTTCCGGAGTCTCGACTTCGACCTTCATGATCGGTTCGAGCAGTACCGGGTTGGCCTTCATGAAGCCAGCCTTGAACGCCAGAGAAGCAGCGATCTTGAACGCCAGTTCGGAAGAGTCGACATCGTGGTAGGAACCGAAGTGCAGACGCACACCCAGATCCATTACCGGATAGCCTGCCAGCGGGCCGGACTTCAGCTGCTCGCGGATACCCTTGTCAACACCCGGGATGAATTCGCCCGGAATCACGCCACCCTTGATGTCGTTGACGAATTCGTAGGCTTTGCCTTCTTCCAGCGGGTACATGTCGATAACGACGTGACCGTACTGACCACGACCACCGGACTGCTTGGCATGCTTGCCTTCGATGTCCTTGACGGTGTTGCGGATGGTTTCACGGTAGGCAACCTGCGGCTTACCTACGTTGGCTTCTACCTTGAACTCGCGACGCATACGGTCAACGATGATGTCCAGGTGCAGCTCACCCATACCAGCGATGATGGTTTGGCCAGATTCTTCGTCGGTCCATACGCGGAAGGACGGATCTTCCTGAGCCAGACGGCCCAGAGCCAGGCCCATCTTCTCTTGGTCAGCCTTGGATTTCGGCTCAACGGCGATGGAGATTACCGGTTCCGGGAATTCCATACGCTCCAGGATGATCGGTGCGCTTTCGTCACACAGGGTGTCACCGGTGGTGACGTCCTTCAGGCCGATGGCAGCAGCGATGTCGCCTGCGCGAACTTCTTTGATCTCTTCACGCTTGTTGGCGTGCATCTGAACGATACGGCCGAAACGCTCGCGCTTCTCTTTAACGGAGTTCAGCACGGAGTCACCGGAATTGACCACACCGGAGTAAACACGGAAGAAGGTCAGGTTGCCCACGAACGGGTCGGTAGCAATTTTGAATGCCAGAGCAGAGAACGGCTCGTCATCGGAAGCGTGACGCTCGTCCTTGGTCTCGCCATCCAGCTTCAGACCGTCGATAGCAGCAACGTCGGTCGGAGCCGGCAGGTACTCGACCACGGCATCCAGCATGGCCTGTACACCCTTGTTCTTGAACGCGGAGCCACAGGTAACCAGGATGATTTCGTTGTTCAGAACACGCTGACGCAGAGCTTTCTTGATCTCTTCTTCAGTCAGTTCTTCACCACCCAGGTATTTTTCCATCAGGTCTTCAGACGCTTCAGCAGCGGCTTCAACCAAGTTCATGCGCATTTCTTGCGCTTGTTCCAGCAGCTCAGCCGGGACGTCTTCGTAGTCGAAGGATACGCCCTGGTCAGCTTCGCTCCAGTTGATGGCTTTCATCTTGACCAGGTCGATAACGCCCTTGAAGTTCTCTTCGGAACCGATGTTCAGTTGCAGAGGAACCGGGTTACCTTTCAGACGGGTCTTGATGTGCTCAACGCAGCGCAGGAAGTTGGCACCGGTACGGTCCATCTTGTTGACGAACGCGATACGGGGAACCTTGTACTTGTTAGCCTGACGCCATACGGTTTCAGACTGGGGCTGTACGCCACCTACGGCACAGTACACCATCACGGCGCCGTCCAGAACACGCATGGAACGCTCTACTTCGATAGTAAAGTCAACGTGGCCCGGGGTATCGATGATGTTGATACGGTGCGGTTGGAACTGTTTACCCATACCGGACCAGAAAGCGGTGGTCGCGGCGGAGGTGATGGTGATACCACGCTCTTGTTCCTGTTCCATCCAGTCCATGGTGGCGGCGCCATCGTGAACTTCACCGATCTTGTGACTTACACCGGTGTAAAACAGAACGCGCTCGGTAGTAGTAGTCTTACCGGCGTCGATGTGAGCGGAGATACCGATATTACGATAACGCTCAATGGGGGTTGTACGAGCCATTGTCATCCTCTTACTAGGGCGCTTGTCCCCAGATAATTAAAGGTGCGCAGAGTCATAAGACCCTGCGCAAGCGGATTACCAGCGGAAGTGAGCGAAGGCCTTGTTCGCTTCAGCCATACGGTGAACGTCTTCACGTTTCTTGACAGACGAACCCTTATTGTCAGCGGCATCCAGCAGCTCGCCAGCCAAACGCTGAGCCATTGATTTTTCACCACGTTTACGAGCGGCATCAACCAACCAGCGCATTGCCAGAGCATTGCGACGTACCGGACGAACTTCTACCGGCACCTGATAGGTTGCACCACCGACGCGACGAGATTTAACCTCGACCGCCGGACGAATGTTGTCCAGAGCGACTTCGAACAGGGCCAGGTGCTCTTTGCCAGATTTGGTGGCAATGATGTCCAGGGCGCCATAAACGATGGCTTCTGCAACAGATTTCTTACCGTCAACCATTACTACGTTGACAAATTTAGCCAGCAGCTCAGATCCGAACTTGGGATCCGGCAGGATTTTACGCTGACCAACAACACGACGTCTTGGCATTTCAAATTCTCCGTAACTTCAGGGGTTACCCAAAACTAGAAAGTTATCTAACTAGAAACGAATTAACGTTTGGCCTTACTTAACGGAGAACCATTAAGCTTTCGGACGCTTCACGCCGTACTTGGAGCGAGCCTGCTTACGGTCTTTAACACCGGCACAGTCCAACGCACCACGAACGGTGTGATAACGAACACCTGGCAAGTCTTTTACACGACCGCCACGGATCAGAACAACAGAGTGCTCTTGCAGGTTGTGACCTTCACCACCGATGTAGGAGGTGACTTCGAAGCCGTTGGTCAGACGTACACGGCATACTTTACGCAGTGCAGAGTTAGGCTTCTTCGGGGTGGTGGTGTATACACGGGTGCATACGCCACGCTTCTGAGGGCACGCTTCCAGCGCCGGCACGTTGCTTTTCACAACGAGCTTGATGCGTGGCTTGCGAACCAACTGGTTAATAGTTGCCATCAAAAGGCTCCTGATAATGACTTCATAAACGTGTGAAAAATCCTCCCCGCAGATACGGGGACGCAAAATTTTATGCCCTGTTGTCTGGGGAGTCAAGATTTATACAATTTGCACACCGAAATGGCAAATGACAGTCGAATGACATTATGCTAACCAACTGAGATAAAAAGGAAAACCAAGCCTAACCGCCCCAGGTCTGCGGTGATCCGTGCTCGGCGATCAACCTGATCAAACCCGGCATATCGAGTTCCATCCCGATCCCGGATGACAAGCCTCTCGCTTGCAGGTCTTCCTTCATGACGTAAAGGGGGACGTCTGCCAAGCGCTCGCACCACCCGGGGGCAGCCGCCGCCATCACGGCATCCTGCATCAACACCACCAGATCCCCTTCCATGCGGTAACGCAACGCCAACTCGAGATCCTGGCTCATGAAGGGAGAGTTCAATATCAGCTGTATCACGGACACCTCAGAAGCAGATGTGGGTGGTGAAACCCGCCCAGCTACGGCGAATTTCCGCAGGAGAGAGCGGAATAACTGGGATTAGCAGATCCGCCGCCGTCAGTCCTCGCTCAGCCAGTGACACCGCACAGACATAGACCTCCTCGATGTCATACAGCTCCAGCATCTTGAAGGTCGGGGCGTAGTGACGCTGCAATATGGCGTGTGGCGATTGCTCCCTCACCAGTTGCATCACGCCATCCCCCACCAGAAAGAGGGCCAGGGACTCCGTCAATGCAGAGGTGGCCAGCAGGGCATCCAGCCCCTCCCGACCACTCGCCGAACCATGGGGACCACGCCGTGAGATAAACGCTATTCTGGTCATCTTGTCCCCCTAGAACTGTACGAAGCGATCAGCGGTCAGTGCGGCTTCCGCCAACTGACCGAGCCCGCTCAGGCAGAATGGGGCTTCCAGATTGAAATGCTCCCGTCCCATTCCCTTGGCCTCCTGCTCATCCAGCACGCCACGGCGCATGGCCGCAGCCACACACACATCGATGCGGATGCCCTGCTGGATGGCCAACTCGCGCCACAACGCCACCAGGTCGGTCTCATCGCTGGCTGGCGCATGGAGGCCATTGGCATTGCACACCCCCTCCTGATAGAAGAAGAGGTGGGACAAGCGGTGTCCCTGCTCGACCAGACTCAGGGCAAAACGATAGGCCGTGCTGGCCGTCTGGGTGCCATAGGCGGGCCCGGTGACCAGCAGAGCAAAATTCAGACTCATGATCGCACTCCTGCACAGCGGTGTATCCATTCTACCTCACAGACGCAAAAGCCCCTCCTGGGAGGGGCTTTTCCAATGAAACAGGCTCAGACGTAAGCGATGGCTTCGACTTCGACCAGTACATCCTTGGGCAGACGAGCAACTTCCACGCAGGAACGTGCCGGGGCGGACTCGCCAAAGTAGCGGGCATACACCTGGTTGAAGGCCACAAAGTTGTTCATGTCACTCAGGAAGCAGGTGGTCTTCAGCACCTTGCTGGTATCGGCCCCTGAGGCTTTCAAGACGGCAACCAGATTCTTCATCACCTGCTCTGCCTGAGCCTCGATGCCACCGGCAACGATGTCCATGGTGGCCGGATCGAGCGGGATCTGCCCGGAGGTAAAGACCAGCTCACCCAGCTTGGTAGCCTGGACATAAGGGCCAATTGCGGCAGGCGCCTTGTCGGTTGCAATCACTTCTTTAGCCATTGTTATCTATCCCCTATCTATGGCGCTTACTCGCTCTCTTCTTCACCCTGCTTGCGCTGTCGGATGTAGAGATACACGGTATGTTTGGAAATATTCAGCTTGTCGGCGACCAGGTTGATCGAATCCTTGATATCAAATATGCCCTTCTCGAACAACTGGGTCACGATAAAACGGTTCTTGGCATTGTTGGCCACGGAGGGATCACGATTGATCTCGTCGATGGTGTTGTCCACCGTCTGGGCAACCAGCTCTTCGACGCTGTTGGCGAAGGTCTCCGGTGATTGCCGCTCCACCTGCTGTGGCGTCGGGAAGAATTCGGCCACGAACTCGTGGAAAGGTGCATTGATGTGCAGGTTGATGCAGATAAGGCCGATCACCTGCTTGTCGCGGTTACGGATGGCGATGGTGCTCGACTTCATCAAGGCACCGGTCCGACTGCGGGCAAAATAACTCTGGGTGTGATCCTGACCCGTGCTCTCGATATCCTTGAGCATCCGCAGGGCGAGATCGGTGATCGGCGCCCCCAGAGTTCGACCCGTATTGAAACCATTCGCGATTTGGATCACGGACTCATGCAGATTTTCCAGGGAGTGGAGCACCACCTCGCAGTGCTTGCCGAACAGATCGGCCAGGCCTTCGATAAGGCCCCCATATGAACGCAACAGCTCCCTGTCTTCGTCTGTAAAAGCGCGACCGCTCAGTTGCTCTTCGGGAAGCAGTACTTCCTCGATACCGACAGCCATGTTCTACCCCTGTAATACCCATTCAACTTTCCCGAGTTTTCAGTTGCGACGGGGCAATGTCAACTTTTTTTGATTTTTTGCTCTATAACCTTGCACTGGATCATCCCCCTGCCCCAGCCAGGTGCAGCCAGGCAACCGGCTCCGGAATGAAAAAAGGGCCCCTAGAAGGGCAATGCTGTTCACTTAAGCGGAGCCGCATTGCGATTTACCGGAAAACGGGTCTTTGATATCTTCACCGCCCTGGGTCTCGATGGCCTGGGGCGTTTTTCTATGAACATGACGCCTATGCAGCCCCGCAACTCCGCCAACCTCCGTGGCGTATGGGCTGGCGATAACGCGCCCGCCATCACTGCCATCTGGTTCGCGATGAACTGACAGGCAAACTTAAAGCTCACCTCATTGGGCGCTCGCTGATGGGCTACGGCGGCCTGGCTGGCCTCCCGCCTGACCAGATTGTATCCAAGCAGCAATCCCCACAGCTCCTGATAGACCAAGTCCACTTTCTTGCTTCTCAGCGTGATGGCGTTGTGCTGCATCGCGCTTTTGATATCCCGGTATCCCAGCTCGATTTCCCAGCGCTCGTGGTACAGGGTCGCCACCTGAGCTGCACTGAATCGCGCCACGGGCAGGGAGGTAAAGACCGTTTTCTCCTTGCCTGCCACCTCATAGGTCACTGCGCGAACTTGCCAGTGTGTCGGCAACGCCGGGTTTTTCTTGCGAGCCTGAGGCGAGACCGTCATTTGCAACAGACGGTCACCGTCGCCATAGCGCTCAAGTTCCGTGTATACCAGCCCCTTGCGTTCCGGGATGAGCCAGTGACGGTCGGTGTCTTCGGCCTGAATACGCAGCAACAGGTCGGCACCGAAGAAGCCTTTATCCAGCAGGGTCACTGACTTGTCCGGCAATGAGTGAATGAACTCGCTGGCCAGGGGGATTTCCCCTTTGCGGTACGGGCTGATGGCCGCGTTGGCAATGACATGCGAGCGGACATTCATGAGCGTGACCAACCGCAGCATCGGGTAGGGTGTCTGCCGGTTGGTTGAGGTGTTACCCGAGCCGAAATGTGCTCTGAGTTCAGGCATATCCTGGGTTCGGAACAGGGCCCCATCGATGGCAAAGACCTGTAAACCGTGCCAATGGTCTTCAGGATAACGTTCCCGCCCCCACACATCGGCGCACTGTTTGAACAGCCACTCGAGCGGCTGTTTGCCGAGTCGCTGACGGGCCTGAGACAGGGCACTGTCCGCGAGCAAGGCATCATTGGCCAACCCTTCTGCACAGATGTTGAGGCGCCGAGCGACCTCGGAGATGGGCTCATTGCGGAAAAAGGCCATCCCCACGACGAGCCACAAGACCATATCAGAAGGTAAGCGGCGTCGGCGGATAGTGGCCTTTTCAGACAAGGCGGCAGCGGCAGTAATCCATTCGTCGGGAATATGGTCGGCAAAAATGGCCAGCCGAGCCAGCATGTCGCCAGATGCCTCAACAACATCGTTCAGATCGTTTGCAATAGACATAAAAAAATCCGGAACCAGTGATTGGTTCCGGATTGTCCTACAGCAGAAGGATCGGTCAATGGATCCTTAACTGATCAGCATTGCCCTAGAAGGGGCCCTTTTCGATCACTGCAGCGGAAGATTACTCTTCGTCAAAACTGCCGGCTGCGTTGAGCAGATCCGCCAGGTTTTGCTGAGCTTCATCGGCAGTCACCTGCGGCACACCGACAGCACGGGCTGCGGCGGCACGCTGGTTGATGCGGCTGTGGTGGTAGGCAAAGCCGGTACCAGCCGGGATCAGACGACCCACGATCACGTTCTCTTTCAGGCCGCGCAGTTCATCACGCTTGCCACCAACGGCTGCTTCGGTAAGCACGCGGGTGGTCTCCTGGAAGGAAGCTGCGGAGATGAAGGACTCGGTGCTCAGAGATGCCTTGGTAATACCCATCAGGATATGACGGTAGGTAGCCGGGGTCTTGCCTTCGGCAACCAGTTTACGGTTGGCAATCTTCACACGGGCCACTTCAACCTGCTCACCTTCGATCAGGTCGGTGTCGCCAGCGCTCAGGATCTCGCACTTGCGAAGCATCTGACGCACGATGACTTCGATGTGCTTGTCGTTGATCTTAACGCCTTGCAGACGGTAAACGTCCTGCACTTCGTTGGCGATGTAGTTGGCGACCGGGCTGATACCGCGCAGACGCAGGATGTCATGAGCAGACTCGGGACCGTCCGCCAGCACTTCACCCTTCTCAACTTTTTCACCTTCGAACACGTTGAGGTGACGCCATTTCGGAATCATCTCTTCATAGATCTCGCCACCATCGGTCGGGGTGATGACCAGACGACGTTTGCCCTTGGTCTCTTTCCCGAAGGAGATGGTACCGGAGATCTCGGCCAGGATGGCCGGCTCTTTCGGCTGACGTGCTTCGAACAGATCCGCAACGCGCGGCAGACCACCGGTGATGTCCTTGGTACCGCTGGACTCTTGCGGGATACGCGCAACCGCGTCACCCACGCCCACGTTGGCACCATCTTCCAGGTTCACGATCGCCTTGCCCGGCAGGAAGTACTGGGCGGGAACGTCGGTGCCCGGGATCATCACATCCTTGCCATTCAGGTCGACCAGTTTCACGGTCGGACGCATCTCTTTACCGGCGCTAGGACGCTCGTTGACATCCAGCACGACGATGGAAGAGAGACCGGTCAGCTCGTCGGTCTGACGAGTGATGGTCACACCGTCGATCATGTGTTCGAAGTGCAGACGACCCGCCACTTCGGTGATGATCGGGTGGGTGTGCGGGTCCCAGTTCGCGACGGTATCACCGGCGTTCACCGCTTCGCCATCCTTCACTTCCAGCACGGAACCGTAAGGCAGCTTGTGGCTTTCCTTGGTACGGCCCATCTCGTCCATGATGGTCAGCTCGGTAGAACGGGAGGTGATAACCAGCTTGTCAGAGTTGTTCAGAACGAACTTGGCGTTCTGCAACTTGATGCTACCGGTGTTCTTCACCTGGATGCTGCTCTCGGCAGCCGCTCGGGATGCGGCACCACCGATGTGGAAGGTACGCATCGTCAGCTGGGTACCCGGTTCACCGATGGACTGAGCGGCGATAACACCGACAGCCTCACCCTTGTTAACCAGGTGACCACGGGCCAGATCACGGCCGTAGCAGTGAGCACAGTTACCGAAGTCGGTCTCACAGGTAATGGCAGAACGTACCTTCACACGGTCGACGGAGTTGCGCTCCAGCAGGTCACACAGCTGCTCGTCGAGCAGGGTGTTGCGTGCTACCAGCACTTCATCCTCGGTACCCGGCTTGATCACGTCTTCGGCCACCACACGACCCAGCACACGCTCACGCAGCGGCTCGACCACGTCGCCACCCTCGATCAGCGGAGTCATCCACAGACCGTCGGTAGTACCGCAATCGTCCTCGGTGATCACCATGTCCTGGGCCACGTCAACCAGACGACGGGTCAGGTAACCGGAGTTCGCTGTCTTCAGTGCGGTATCCGCCAGACCTTTACGAGCACCGTGAGTGGAGATGAAGTACTGCAGTACGTTCAGACCTTCACGGAAGTTCGCCACGATCGGCGTTTCGATGATGGAGCCATCCGGCTTCGCCATCAGGCCACGCATACCGGCCAGCTGACGGATCTGGGCGGCGGAACCCCGCGCACCAGAGTCGGCCATCATGAAGATGCTGTTGAAGGAGGCTTGCT
The DNA here is from genome assembly GCF_002902865.1 of Aeromonas sp. ASNIH5. Lineage (NCBI taxonomy): Bacteria > Pseudomonadati > Pseudomonadota > Gammaproteobacteria > Aeromonadales > Aeromonadaceae > Aeromonas > Aeromonas sp. ASNIH5. The sequence goes on from NZ_CP026122.1 coordinate 2,723,570, forward strand.
CTTCCTCATCGCCCAGGGAGTTGACGTTACGCTCCTTGGAAAGGTTGTCCATCATGGCCTTGGAGACGCGATCGTTCGCGCTGGCCCAGATATCGATAACCTTGTTGTAACGTTCGCCCGCGGTCACCAGACCGGACAGGAACTGGTCCTGGATCTCGGCGACTTCGGCTTCTGCAGCAGCGATGATGTCTTTCTTGGCATCCGGGATGACCATGTCATCGATACCAACAGAGGCACCGGACAGGGCCGCGTAGTGGAAACCGGTATACATCAGCTGGTCAGCGAAGATGACGGTATCCTTCAGGCCCTGCTTGCGATAGCAGGTGTTCAGCAGACGGGAAATGAGCTTTTTGCCCAGCGCCTTGTTGGAGACGCACTTGATCCAGTTCTGCGGGTTGGCGTCCAGGTCAGCCTGCTCTGCAGCAGTCAGTACCTTGGGCTCGTCAATCAGCGCGTACTCCATGCCTTTGGGCAGGATCAGGCTCAGGATCGCACGACCAACGGTGGTGTTCTTCATCTCGGTCTTGGCAACCAGCTCACCGGCTTCGTTCTTCACGTACTCGGTGATGCGGCACTTGACGCGAGCATGCAGGTCGGCCAGACCGGCACGGTAGACCTTCTCGGCCTCTTTAGGACCGGACAGCACCATACCTTCGCCCTTGGCGTTGATACGGGCACGGGTCATGTAGTACAGACCCAAGACCACGTCCTGGGAAGGAACGATGATCGGCTCACCGGAGGCAGGCGACAGGATGTTGTTGGTGGACATCATCAGGGCGCGCGCTTCCAGCTGGGCTTCCAGGGTCAGCGGTACGTGGACCGCCATCTGGTCACCGTCGAAGTCCGCGTTATAGGCGGCACAAACGAGCGGGTGCAGCTGGATGGCCTTGCCTTCGATCAGGGTCGGTTCAAACGCCTGGATACCCAGACGGTGCAGGGTCGGTGCACGGTTCAGCAGAACCGGGTGTTCGCGGATCACTTCGTCCAGGATGTCCCAAACGACAGCTTCTTCGCGCTCCACCATCTTCTTGGCGGCCTTGATCGTGGTCGCCAGACCGCGGGATTCCAGCTTGCCGTAGATGAAGGGCTTGAACAGCTCAAGTGCCATCTTCTTCGGCAGACCGCACTGATGCAGACGCAGGGTCGGACCTACGGTGATAACGGAACGACCAGAGTAGTCGACACGCTTACCCAGCAGGTTCTGACGGAAACGACCTTGCTTACCCTTGATCATGTCGGCCAGGGATTTCAGCGGGCGCTTGTTGGAACCGGTGATGGCACGACCACGACGGCCGTTGTCCAGCAGGGCATCCACAGACTCTTGCAGCATGCGCTTTTCGTTGCGCACGATGATGTCCGGCGCAGCCAGGTCCAGCAGACGCTTCAAGCGGTTGTTACGGTTGATCACGCGACGGTACAGATCGTTCAGATCGGAGGTCGCGAAACGGCCGCCGTCCAGCGGTACCAGCGGACGCAGGTCCGGCGGCAGCACGGGCAGCACTGTCATGATCATCCACTCCGGCTTGTTGCCGGATTGCAGGAAGGCTTCCATCAGCTTCAGACGCTTGGTGGTCTTCTTGCGCTTGGTCTCGGAGTTGGTCTGATCCAGCTCCTCACGCATGGCTTTGACTTCACCTTCCAGATCGATGGCGCGCAGCAGGGCCAGAATGGCCTCGGCACCCATCTTGGCGTCGAATTCGTCGCCCCACTCTTCCAGTGCGTCCAGATAGTTCTCTTCGGACAGCATCTGGCTGCGCTCGAGGTTGGTCATGCCGGGTTCGATCACTACATAGGATTCGAAATACAGCACGCGCTCGATGTCACGCAGGGTCATGTCCAGCAGCAGACCGATACGGGACGGCAGGGACTTCAGGAACCAGATGTGGGCAGTCGGGCTGGCCAGCTCGATGTGGCCCATGCGCTCACGACGGACCTTGGTCTGGGTCACTTCTACACCGCACTTCTCGCAGATTACACCACGGTGTTTCAGGCGCTTGTACTTGCCGCACAGACACTCGTAGTCCTTCACCGGTCCGAAGATACGGGCGCAGAACAGACCATCACGCTCCGGCTTGAAAGTCCGGTAGTTGATGGTCTCAGGCTTTTTGACCTCACCGAATGACCAGGAGCGGATCATGTCAGGAGAGGCCAGACCGATCTTGATACTGTCAAACTCTTCGGTCTTGGTCTGAGCCTTCAAAAACTTGAGTAAGTCTTTCACGTGTTTCCCCTGTCAGGAGTCTAACCTCGGCGCCCCGGCTGCCGAAACAGCGGGGCGCCCACGTCAATTCTCGAACAATAAGAGCGAGCTCTTACTCTTCGTCCAGCTCGATGTTGATACCCAGAGAGCGGATTTCCTTCAGCAATACGTTGAAGGATTCGGGCATGCCCGGCTCCATACGGTGGTCGCCATCCACGATGTTCTTGTACATCTTGGTACGGCCGTTCACATCGTCAGACTTGACGGTCAGCATTTCCTGCAGGGTATATGCCGCACCGTAAGCCTCCAGGGCCCACACTTCCATCTCACCGAACCGCTGACCACCGAACTGCGCCTTACCACCCAGCGGCTGCTGGGTAACCAGGCTGTAGGAACCGGTAGAACGCGCGTGCATCTTGTCGTCTACCAGGTGGTTCAGCTTCAGCATGTACATGTAACCCACGGTGACCTTGCGCTCGAAGGCGTTACCGGTACGACCGTCGAACAGGGAGATCTGACCGGATTCCGGCAGATCGGCCAGCTTCAGCAAGGCTTTGATTTCACGCTCTTTGGCACCATCAAAGACAGGTGTAGCCACCGGCAGACCCTTACGCAGGTTACCCACCAGGGTACGCACGTCGTCGTCAGACAGTTCGGCAATGTTCACTTGCTGGGAGTCCTTCTCGCCCAGGTCATAGACCTGTTGCAGGAACTCGCGCATCTCGTGCAGCTCGCGCTGTTCTTTGATCATGCGGTCGATCTTCTCGCCGATGCCCTTGGCCGCGAGGCCCAGGTGCACTTCGAGGATCTGACCGATGTTCATACGAGACGGTACACCCAGCGGGTTTAGTACGATGTCGACCGGACGGCCGTACTCGTCATGGGGCATATCCTCGACCGGACAGATCTTGGAGATAACACCCTTGTTACCGTGACGGCCCGCCATCTTGTCACCCGGCTGGATGCGACGCTTGACGGCCAGATAGACCTTGACGATCTTCAGTACGCCCGGCGCCAGGTCATCGCCCTGGATGATCTTGCGACGCTTGTTCTCGAATTTCTTATCGAACTCGGCCTTCAGCTCAACGTGCTGTTCAGCGATCTGCTCCAGCTCGATTTGCTTGGCTTCATCTTCGATGGCCAGCTCAAACCACTTGGAACGATCGAGCTTGTTCAGACGATCTTCGCTGTAACCGGCGGCCAGCAGCAGGTTGCGGGAGCGGCCGAAAATGCCGTCTTCCAGGATCTTGAACTCTTCGGTCAAGTCCTTCTTCGCTTCCTTCAACTGCATCTCTTCGATTTCTTTGGCGCGCTTGTCTTTTTCCACGCCATCGCGGGTAAAGACCTGCACGTCAACCACGGTACCGTACACACCGTTCGGCACACGCAGAGAAGAGTCCTTCACGTCGGACGCCTTCTCACCGAAGATGGCGCGCAGCAGCTTCTCTTCCGGAGTCAGCTGGGTTTCACCTTTCGGAGTCACCTTGCCGACCAGAATGTCGCCGCCCTTCACTTCGGCACCCACGTAGACGATACCGGACTCGTCCAGCTTGGACAGAGCGGCTTCACCCACGTTCGGGATGTCAGCAGTGATCTCTTCCGGACCCAGCTTGGTGTCACGGGAGATACAGGCCAGTTCCTGGATGTGAATGGTGGTCAGGCGATCTTCCTGAACAACACGCTCGTTCACCAGGATCGAGTCTTCGAAGTTGTAACCGTTCCACGGCATGAACGCGACGCGCAGGTTCTGACCCAGCGCCAGTTCACCGAGATCGGTGGACGGGCCGTCAGCCAGTACGTCGCCCGCCATCACCGGCTCGCCCAACATCACGCACGGACGCTGGTTGATACAGGTGTTCTGGTTGGAACGGGTGTATTTGGTCAGGCTGTAGATGTCGATGCCGGCTTCGCCAGGCAGCAGCTCATCTTCGTTGACCTTGATAACGATACGGGAGGCATCGACATAGTCGATCATGCCGCCACGCTTGGCCACTACGGTCACACCGGAGTCAACGGCCACTGCGCGTTCCATACCGGTACCAACCAGCGGCTTGTCAGCGCGCAGGGTCGGTACAGCCTGACGTTGCATGTTTGAACCCATCAATGCGCGGTTCGCGTCATCGTGTTCCAGGAACGGGATCAGGGCCGCTGCCACAGAGACGATCTGTTGCGGGCTCACGTCCATGTACTGGATCTGGTCGGCGTTCATAAAGGTGGATTCACCTTTGTGACGGCACGGGATCAATTCATCTTTCAGACGGCCATCTTCGGTGGTCGCGGCGTTGGCCTGTGCGATCACGTACTTGCCTTCTTCAATCGCAGACAGGTAATCCACTTCGTCGGTGATCACACCGTCGATCACCTTGCGGTACGGGGTCTCGAGGAAACCGTACTCGTTGGTGCGGGAATACACGGACAGCGAGTTGATCAGACCGATGTTCGGACCTTCCGGCGTTTCGATGGGGCACAGACGACCGTAGTGGGTCGGGTGTACGTCTCGAACTTCGAAACCGGCACGCTCACGGGTCAAACCGCCCGGGCCCAGCGCGGAGATACGGCGCTTGTGGGTCACTTCGGACAGCGGGTTGTTCTGGTCCATGAACTGGGACAGCTGGCTGGAACCAAAGAACTCTTTGACCGCGGCGGAGATCGGCTTGGCGTTGATCAGATCCTGCGGCATCAGGGTGTCCAGATCGCCCAGAGACAGGCGCTCCTTCACCGCACGCTCGACACGGACCAGACCGACACGGAACTGGTTCTCGGCCATTTCACCGACGGAACGAATACGACGGTTACCCAGGTGGTCGATATCGTCCACTTCGTCGTTACCGTTACGGATGTCGATCAGGCGCTTCATGACCTCGACGATATCGTCCTTGGTCAGCACGCCAACGCCAGTCTCGTCTTCACGACCCAGACGGCGGTTGAACTTCATCCGACCTACGGTAGACAGGTCGTAACGCTCGGACGAGAAGAACAGGTTCTCGAACAGCTGTTCGGCCGCTTCGCGAGTGGGCGGCTCGCCCGGACGCATCATGCGATAGATCTCGACCAGAGCTTCCAGGCGGCTGGAGCTGGAGTCGATACGCAGGGTCTCGGACATGTAGGCACCGTGGTCCAGTTCGTTGGTGAACAGAACCTCGAAGTGCTTGAAGCCGGCTTGGGACAGGTTGGCAACTGCTTCCAGGCTCAGGGCCTGGTTGGCAGTCACGACCATTTCACCAGTCTGCGGATGTGCATAGTTCTTGGCTGCAACTTTGCCAACAACATACTCTACCGGCACCTCGATCTGAGTGATGCCGTCTTTTTCCAGCTGACGGATGTGACGGGCAGTGACACGACGACCGGTCTCGACCACCACGGCGCCATTGGCAATGATGTCGAAGGTCGCGGTCTCGCCACGCAGGCGCTCGGGCACCAGATCCATCATCAACTTGCCATCTTTCACTTCGAAACCGATGGTCTCGAAGAAGGTGGCCAGGATTTCTTCGGAGCTGAAGTCCAGGGCGCGCAGAATAATGGAGGCTGGCAGTTTACGACGACGGTCGATACGGACAAACAGGTTGTCTTTCGCATCGAACTCGAAGTCCAGCCAGGAGCCACGGTAGGGGATAACGCGAGCGTTATAAAGCACCTTACCGGATGAATGTGTTTTGCCTTTATCGTGGTCGAAGAAGACGCCCGGGCTGCGGTGCAGCTGGGAGACGATGACCCGCTCGGTACCATTGATGACAAAGGTGCCGTTTTCGGTCATGAGCGGAATTTCGCCCATGTAAACTTCTTGTTCCTTGATGTCTTTGACGGTGCCGGCAGCTGCTTCACGGTCGTACAGAACCATACGAAGCTTGACACGCAGCGGCGCGGAGTAGGTCACTCCACGGATCTGGCATTCTTTTACGTCAAATACCGGCTCACCCAGGCGATAGCTGACATACTGAAGCTCAGCACTACCGGAGTAACTGGTGATCGGGAAAACGCTACGGAAGGCGGCTTCTAGGCCGTACTCACCTTCCGGGTCAGCCTCGATGAACTGCTTGAAGGAGTCCAGCTGAATGGACAACAGATAAGGCGTGTCCAGTACCTGGTCTCGCTTACCGAAGTCCTTACGTATGCGTTTTTTTTCGGTATAAGAGTAAACCATAGGGTTCCTCAGCTCGCTGATAAGTGACCCACTCTGTCCCCACGGGACAGCTCTGTCTCAACACCGTTTTGTGTTGGCCCGGACGATGAGGCGGTCCGGATTGCTGGTGCACCGAGAGTCGTGAACGGTGTGAAATACTCTCAGTCTACAGCGCAAAAAGGCTGGTGAATAAAGATTCACCAGCCTTAGCCTGTTTTATCAGGCTAATCTACATAAATGCAGATTATTTGATCTCAACAGAAGCACCGGCAGCTTCCAGCTCTTTCTTCAGAGCTTCAGCTTCGTCCTTGGACACGGCTTCTTTCAGATTGGTCGGAGCAGCTTCTACCAGGTCCTTGGCTTCTTTCAGGCCCAGACCGGTAGCGCCACGGACGGCCTTGATGACGGCAACTTTGTTGGCGCCAGCAGCAGTCAGAACTACGTCGAACTCGGTCTTCTCTTCTACTGCTTCAGCAGCAGCCGGGCCGGCCATGACGGCAGCAGCGGCAGAAACACCGAACTTCTCTTCCATAGCTTCGATCAGCTCAACAACTTCCATTACGGACATGGAAGCAACGGCTTCGATGATTTGGTCTTTAGTGATAGACATGACAAAAATTCCTGATGTTGAATAAACTCAAACAGCCTAGATAGGCGAGAATCAAGCAGCAGCTTGTTTCTGGTCGCGAACAGCAGCGATAGTACGAACCAGCTTGCCAGCAGAGGCTTCCTTCATGGTAGCCATCAACTTCGCAATTGCTTCTTCGTAAGTCGGCAGCGTGGCCAGACGATCAATTTGTGCTGCGGCGATAAACTCACCGTTAAAAGCGCCAGCCTTGATTTCGAACTTTTGGTTCGCTTTGGCAAACTCTTTGAACAGACGAGCGGCAGCGCCCGGGTGTTCGTTAGAGAAAGCAATCAAGGTAGGACCGGTAAATGCGTCGTTCAGGCACTCGTATTCGGTACCTTCTACCGCGCGACGCAGCAGGGTGTTACGCACAACGCGCATGTACACACCGGCTTCACGAGCGGTCTTACGCAGGACGGTCATCTTGTCTACAGTGACGCCGCGAGAATCGGCTACAACTGCAGAAAGAGCGCCTTTGGCAGCTTCGTTGACTTCAGCAACAATTGCCTTTTTGTCTTCGAGTCCCAATGCCATTGGCTTAACTCCTGGATTGAATCCGGGTCTGTTGACCCAGTACTGACACATCCCCCCTACCTTTACAACAGAGGGGAACGATGCGGTAGCAGGATTCCAGAAGAGAAAGAATCTTTCTCGCTGGGTTTCCGGCACCGTCTACGCAGGAAGAATTAAGGCTTTGCGGCCTCCTGCGGTCTTGGACGGAGGTCGAAACCCCCAACCAATCAAGGCGCAAAATTATAGATTAAATTTTGCGCCTTGTAAAACCCATCAATTAGGCCTGAGCTTCCAGGGAAGCTTGGTCTACGGCAACACCGGCACCCATGGTGGTGGAGATGCTGACTTTCTTGATGAATACACCCTTGGCGGAGGACGGCTTGGCCTTCTTCAAGGCAACCAGCAGCGCTTCCAGGTTTTCTTTCAGCTGAACTTCGTTGAAAGAGACCTTGCCCAGAGTGGTATGAATGATACCGTTCTTGTCGTTACGGTAACGAACCTGACCAGCCTTGGCGTTCTTGACGGCTTCGGCTACGTTCGGAGTGACGGTACCCACTTTCGGGTTCGGCATCAGACCGCGCGGGCCCAGGATTTGACCCAGTTGACCAACAACACGCATGGCATCCGGGGATGCGATGACGACGTCGAAGTTCATCTCGCCTTTCTTGACCAGCTCGGCCAGGTCGTCCATACCAACCAGTTCAGCACCGGCAGCCTTGGCGGCTTCGGCATTGGCACCCTGAGTGAACACGGCGACACGGATGTCACGACCGGTACCGTGCGGCAGTACAGTTGCACCACGTACGTTCTGGTCGGATTTACGAGCATCGATACCCAGGTTAACGGCAACGTCAACGCTTTCAACGAACTTGGCGGTAGCCAGTTCTTTCAGCAGGGCAATGGCTTCGTTGATGGAGTACTCTTTGGTACCGTCAACTTTTTCGCGAATAACGCGCATACGCTTGGATAGTTTAGCCATTGTCTTACTCCTCCACTACCAGGCCCATGGAACGAGCGGAACCGGCGATGCAACGTACTTTTGCATCCAGATCGGCACCAGTCATATCCGGCTCTTTGGTCTTGGCGATTTCTTGCAGCTGAGCCACAGTCACCTTACCAACCTTGTCTTTGTTCGGCTTGGCGGAACCAGACTGGATACCAGCAGCTTTCTTCAGCAGGAAGGAAGCGGGCGGAGTCTTGGTTTCGAAGGTGAAGGAACGGTCGCTGTAAACGGTGATCACGACCGGAGTCGGAGAACCTTTTTCCAGCTTTTCTGTACGGGCGTTGAATGCCTTACAGAATTCCATGATGTTCACACCGTGCTGACCCAGAGCAGGACCAACGGGAGGGCTGGGGTTAGCACTGCCAGCCTTAACTTGCAGCTTGATATAAGCTGTGACTTTCTTAGCCATTACAAAAATACCTCAAAAATGGGTTCTAACGCCTCGGAGACATGCTCCTGCAAACGGCTCCCCAACAAATAAAGGGGCAGCGAATTATAGAGATAATCGCTGCCCCTGACAACCGTTAAACGTACAGAGATTAATCAGCCTTTTTCGACCTGACCAAAATCCAGTTCTACCGGCGTTGAGCGGCCGAAGATCAGTACGGAGACCTTCACGCGGCTCTTTTCGTAGTCCACCTCTTCAACGGTACCGTTGAAGTCGGCGAACGGACCATCGGCAACCCGGACCATCTCACCCGGTTCAAACAGGGTTTTAGGACGCGGCTTGTCGTGGGCATCTTGCAGACGATTGAGGATGGCGTCCGCTTCCTTATCGGAGATAGGAGCAGGGCGATCGGAGGTACCACCGATGAAACCCATTACACGTGGTACATTGCGTACCAGGTGCCATGTGGTTTCATCCATCACCATCTGGACCAGGACGTATCCTGGGAAAAATTTGCGCTCACTCTTGCGCTTCTGGCCAGCACGCATCTCGACCACTTCTTCGGTCGGGACCAGCACTTCACCAAACAGCTCTTCCATGCCATGCATCTTGATATGTTCACGCAGGGATTTGGCAACACGGCCTTCGTAGCCGGAAAATGCCTGCACAACATACCATCTCATACGCTGTTCACGTTGTTCAGTCATGGCTTATCCTTACACACCGGTAATCAGGTTGACCAACCAGACCAAGGCGCCGTCCAACACGAACAGCAGCAGCCCCATCACGGCAGTCACCGCCAGCACAATCAGGGTTGTCTGAATGGCTTCCTGACGGGTCGGCCATACGACCTTGCGGACTTCCAGGCGAGACTCACGGGCAAACGCCAGTGTTGCCTTGCCCTTGGTGGTTTGCAGGGCCACTGCACCGGCAGCGGCGATGACAACGACCACACCCAGGGCGCGGACAGCAGCAATAACGTCGCTCAGCAGGTAATTGCCCACTACAGCGGCCGCCAGGATGATGAAAACCAGGCCCCAAAGCAGGGTATCCTTGCTTCCGCCCTGACCCTCAGAACTAACACTCATACAACCCACCTGTATCTGACGTAACCAAAGACACAAAAGCCCCGTACGAGACGAGGTATATGGCAGGGGCGGCAGGACTCGAACCCGCAACCATCGGTTTTGGAGACCGCTGTTCTACCAATTCGAACTACGCCCCTGCATAAGAAAGCCCCTATTATAGGGGCTTTGCTTTATTTATGTAAGCCAAGATTAAGCGATAACTTTGGCTACAACACCAGCACCTACGGTACGGCCACCTTCACGGATGGCGAAACGCAGGCCGTCGTCCATCGCGATCGGCGCAATCAGGGTAACAACCATCTTGATGTTGTCGCCCGGCATTACCATCTCTACGCCTTCCGGCAGTTCGATGGTACCGGTCACGTCGGTAGTACGGAAGTAGAACTGCGGACGGTAGCCCTTGAAGAACGGGGTATGACGACCACCTTCTTCTTTGGACAGCACGTACACTTCAGATTCAAACTTGGTGTGCGGCTTGATGGTGCCCGGCTTGGCCAGTACCTGACCACGCTCTACGTCTTCACGCTTCACGCCACGCAGCAGTGCGCCAACGTTCTCACCTGCACGACCTTCGTCCAGCAGTTTGCGGAACATTTCAACGCCGGTACAGGTGGTCTTGGTGGTATCTTTGATACCAACGATTTCCACTTCTTCACCAACCTTGACGATACCGCGCTCTACACGACCGGTTACTACGGTACCACGGCCTGCGATGGAGAAGACGTCTTCGATAGGCATCAGGAACGGCTGGTCAATGGCACGCTCCGGCTCCGGAATGTAGGTGTCCAGGTGGCCAGCCAGTTCCAGGATCTTCTCTTCCCACTGAGCTTCGCCTTCCAGCGCTTTCAGTGCGGAACCACGTACTACCGGCAGGTCATCACCCGGGAAGTCGTACTCGGACAGCAGTTCGCGAACTTCCATCTCGACCAGTTCCAGCAGCTCTTCGTCATCTACCATGTCGCACTTGTTCATGAACACGATGATGTACGGAACGCCTACCTGACGACCCAGCAGGATGTGCTCACGAGTCTGCGGCATCGGGCCGTCAGTCGCTGCTACTACCAGGATTGCGCCGTCCATCTGGGCAGCACCGGTGATCATGTTTTTAACGTAGTCGGCGTGACCCGGGCAATCTACGTGGGCGTAGTGGCGGGTAGCAGTGTCGTATTCTACGTGGGAGGTGTTGATGGTGATACCACGCTCACGCTCTTCCGGTGCCTTGTCGATCTGGTCGAAGGCGAAAGCTTTACCACCGAAGTGCTTGGCCAGCACGTTGGTGATGGCGGCGGTCAGGGTGGTTTTACCGTGGTCAACGTGGCCGATGGTACCCACGTTAACGTGCGGTTTATTACGCTCAAATTTTTCTTTAGACATGATCGTCCCTCTAAACTAACGCTGAGTACGCGGTGGCAAGCTAACCACAGAACAGTTTATATGATGGATTTGAATCAAGGGGAGTAGAGAGGTTGGTGCTGACAGGCTGGTTCGATTGCCGAACTCACCCTAAGGTGTGGCTCTCAGAATTACCTGAGCCATATCAGCATCTTGGAGCGGGCAGCGGGAATCGAACCCGCATCATCAGCTTGGAAGGCTGAGGTAATAGCCATTATACGATGCCCGCATTTCTCTAACCCAAAGAACTCAAACCGCAGAGAAATATGGTGGAGGGAGAAGGATTCGAACCTTCGAAGGCAGAGCCGTCAGATTTACAGTCTGATCCCTTTGGCCGCTCGGGAACCCCTCCAGTTGCATAAATGCCACAACGGTAATTCTGCTTGCACCCGTTGTTTTTGTCGCTTTTGCTGGGCAAATAGACGACAGACATCCAAGCGTCGCGCATTTTATGGTAAGGATTTTGGGGATGCAACCATTGCACCTTGCAAAATGTGCATTTATGCCGGGATCCAGGCAAAAAAACGCTCCTTCTCCGTCCCGACCGGACGCGTCCCTTGTCGCTCCCGATCCCTTGGTGTATGGTCGCCCTGCCCAAGAAACAGTGATGACACCATGACGACAGAGCATAACCCCTATTTGCAATTCACCCGCGAACAATGGGCGTTATTGCGCGATGCGGTCCCCCTGACCCTGACCGAGCACGATCTGCAGACCCTGCGCGGGATCAACGAGAAGGTGTCATTGCGGGAAGTGGAAGAGATCTATCTGCCCCTCTCTCGTCTCCTCAATCTCTACGTCAAGGCCAAGCAGCGCCGCAGCCGGGTGCTGGAGCAGTTTCTCGGTCAGTCCCGCGGCAAGGGCACCTATATCATCAGCATCGCCGGCAGCGTGGCGGGGGGCAAGAGCACCACGGCCCGTATCCTTCAGGCACTGCTGGAGCGCTGGCCGGAGCACCCCAGGGTGGAGCTGGTCACCACCGACGGCTTCCTGTTTCCCAACAAGGAGCTGGAAGCCCGTGGCCTGATGCGTCGCAAGGGGTTCCCCGAGTCTTATGACATCCGCCATCTGGTGGAGTTTGTCGCCAATATCCGCGCCGGCCACGAGAAGGTCGAGGCCCCCGTGTACTCCCACCTGATCTATGACATCCTGCCCGACGAGAAGAAGGTGGTGGAGCAGCCGGACATCCTGATCCTGGAGGGGCTCAATGTGCTGCAAAGCGGCATGGACTATCCCCAGGACCCCCATCGTGTGTTCGTGTCGGACTTCGTCGACTTCTCCATCTATGTGGATGCTGACGCCGAGCTGCTGCGCACCTGGTACATCGATCGTTTTCTCAAATTCCGCAGCGGCGCCTTCTCGGATCCCGACTCCTATTTCCACCACTACGCCAAGCTGGCCGAGAGCGAGGCGACCGAGATCGCCAACAACATCTGGCAGGATATCAACTACCTGAATCTGCAAGAGAACATCTTGCCGACCCGGGAGCGGGCCAACCTCATCCTCACCAAGGGCAACGAGCACGCCATCGAGCAGATCAAGCTGCGCAAGTGATCACTGTCGCAGTGCATACATGAAAGAGGGGGCCCGCAGGCCCCCTCTTTCATTCAGTCGTCATGAGCGTATGGGTTCAGTCCCCCCGCCGCAAGGAGAGTTCCCCTCCCAGATAAAGCTTGAGCCCTTCTTCCGTCTCCAGACGCAGGGCTCCGCGTTCGTCGATCCCCCGGGCAATCCCGCGGATCACCTGCTCTCCCATCAGCAGCTTCACCGGCTGGCCGGCGAAGTGGTCAAGCCGATTCCAGCTCTCGACGAAACTCGCCAGTCCCGTCTGTTCGAAGGTCTGCATGGCCTGCTGCAGGTGCAGCAGCACGCAGGCGGCCAGCTCGTTGCGATCCACCAGCTCGGGCTGGATATGGCGCAGCTCGGACCAGGCCTGATCGATCTTCTCCCCCTCCCGACTCGGCATCGCCAGATTGAGGCCGACCCCGATCACCAGATGGCAGCTGGCACCCGCACTGCCGCTCATCTCCACCAGGATGCCCGCCAGCTTGCGGCCCTGGTAATAGAGGTCGTTCGGCCACTTGAGCGCCACCCCGGGATAACCGAGGGACTCCAGCGCCTCGACCACCGCCACGCCGACCGCGAGACTCAGTCCCATGGCGGCCGCCATGCCTTGCTCAAGCCGCCAGTACATGCTCAGGATCAGCTGGCAACCGAAGGGGGAAACCCAGGGTTTGCCACGACGTCCCCGCCCGGCGGTCTGGCACTCGGCCAGACAGCTTTCCCCGGAGCTCAGGGTATTGACCCGCTCCAGCAGGTACTGGTTGGTGGAGTCGATGACAGGGAAGCAGTGCACCGGCGCCATCGGTGCCTCTGCCTGCAGCCGCCCCTCGTCATAGAGGGCCATGGGCACCGCCAGCCGATAGCCCTTGCCGGTCAGGCTGAAGAGATCCAGCCCCAGATCCTTGAGCGCGGCCATGTGCTTGCTCACCGCAGCCCGGCTGATGCCAAGGCGCTCGCCCAGCTGCTCGCCGGAATGAAACTGACCATCGCTCAGCAGGGTGATCAGGGTCTGTCTGACGGGGGTCAGGGTCATGCCAGTACCTCATCGAGCCAGGTTTCACCGCTGCGCCCCATGAAGCGCACCTCGTGTTCCAGCACCACACCGAACTGGTGCTCCACGCTGTCGCGGACATGGGCCGCCAGCGCGATGAGCTCCATGGCGCTGGCGCCCCCCAGATTGACCAGCACCAGCGCCTGCTCCTGATGCACGGCGGCACGACCGATGGCAAACCCCTTGAGACCGCACTGATCGATGAGCCAGCCAGCCGCCAGCTTGGCCTGCCCTTCTGCCGCAGGGTAGCAGGGCATCTGCGGGTATTGCTGTTTCAGGGTCTCGGCCAGGGCGGCGGGCACCACAGGGTTTTTGAAGAAACTGCCCGCGTTGCCCAGCACCGCCGGATCCGGCAGCTTGGCCATGCGGGTGGCACAGACGGTGTCGAAAATGGCCTGTGGCGAAGGGGCATCCCCCAGCGCCGCCAGCGGGCCATAGCCGGCGACCGGGCGCCATGCCTTGGGCAGGCGCAGACCGACGGCGATGATGAAGTGGGAGTCCTGATAGTCGTGCTTGAAGATGCTGTCACGGTAACCGAACCGGCAGTCGGCCGCCGCGATGCGCTCAACCTCGCCACTCTGCCAGTTGAACGCCTCCACGTAGGCACAGACGCTGGCCAGCTCGACCCCGTAGGCACCGATGTTCTGTACCGGGGCCGCCCCGACCGTCCCGGGAATGAGTGCCAGGTTCTCCAGCCCGTGCCAGCCCTGTTGCAGGGCGTGGCATACCAGCTCGTGCCAGTTTTCACCTGCCGCCACGTGCAGCAGCCAGTGCTCGGACTCCTCGTGCAGCGTGATCCCTTTCAGGCCGTTGTGGATCACCAGACCGGCAAAGTCATCGCAGAACAGGATGTTGCTTCCTCCTCCCAGCACCAGGCGCGGCAAGGTGGCCAACTCCGGGTTGGTCCGCAGTTGCGCGAGATCATCCGGCCGGGTCACATCGGCCAGCCAGAGGCAGTGTGCATCCAGGCCCAGAGTATTGAGGGTCGACAGGGAGGCGTGGGGGGTGAGTTTCATCTGTGTGTTCCGACAAGGACAAGGGCGCAGTTTACCCCAGATCCCCCGGGACAAAAAACCCGGACACTTTTCGGACTCAGGGCTCTGGAGTAGAGTAACCCCTTCATCCCGCTGAGGAAGCATGTATGAACAATCAATTCGCCGTCATCGGCCTGGGCCTGTTTGGCAGCGCCTTGTGCGAAGAGTTGCAGCGCCAGAATGCCGAGGTACTGGCCATCGACATCGACGAGAGCAAGACCCGCCAGATAGCCACCCTCTGCAACCACGTCATCGTGGCCGATGCCACCGACGAGGCCACAGTCGCCGAACTGGGCCTGGCGAATTTCGACATCGTCTTTGTCGCCATCGGCGACAACCTGGAGACCAGCATCCTGACCACGCTGGTGCTGAAAGAGGCGGGCGTGAAGAAGGTCTGGGTCAAGGCCCGCGACAAGTTCCACGCCAAGATCCTGCAGAAGGTAGGCGCGGACAAGGTGATCAACCCGGAGTGGGACATGGGCCGCCGGGTGGCCCAGAGCATGCTGGACAACCGGCTGTTCGACTACCTGGAGCTGGGTCACGACATGGTGCTGACCGAGTTCGTGATCGGCTTGCAGCAAAACACCCGCACCCTGGCCGACTTACGCCTGCTGCAGCAAAGCGATTTCCAGCTGTTGGCCATCAAGCGGGGTGAGGTGCTGCACAACGTCCTGACCGGCAAGATGGAGCTGCAACTCGGTGACATCCTGATCCTGGCCGGCAACAAGCACGCCATCGATCACTGGCTCGACACCCTATGATCAACTGGCGCAGCAACTACGCCTTCACCCTGCATCGGGAAGACAACTCCCGCTGGAGCGAGGCCAAGCTCATCCTGGGCAGTTTCCTCATCATCCTGCTGGTTGGCACCCTGTTTCTGGTCCAGCCCTCCAGCCACAAGGGTGAGGTCACCGTCATCAACGCCCTGTTCACCGCCACCTCCGCCATCAGCGTGACCGGCCTCGGGGTGGTAGATACCGGCACCGCCTTCACCCTGCAGGGGCAGATCATCCTGTTGATATTGATGGAGATTGGTGGTCTCGGCCAGATGACCATGACACTGCTGCTCATCGCCATGTTCAGCAAGCGGGTCGGGCTGCGCCAGCAGGTGCTGGCCAAGGAGGCGCTGGGCCAGGAGGGATCCGTCAACATCGTCCAGCTGGTGAAGCGCATCGTCCTGTTCGCCCTGATTGCCCAGCTGATCGGCACCGCCATCATGGCCATTCGCTGGGTGCCCGACATGGGCTGGGGCCACGGCCTCTACGTCAGCTTCTTCCACGCGGTGTCAGCTTTCAACAACGCCGGCTTCTCGCTGTTTGCCAACAACCTCATGGACTACCGGGATGACCCCATCATCAGCCTGACCATACCGGCCCTGCTGATCCTGGGGGGGGTAGGCTTCACCGTCATCGTCGACCTGGTGCGCAACCGCCGCTGGCGCAAGCTGAAACTGCACAGCAAGCTGATGCTGCTGATGACCCCTGCCCTGCTGCTGCTGGGGACCCTGATGTTCTGGCTGCTGGAGCACAACAACCCGGGCACCCTGGGCAACGCCTCCTTCGGGAGCCAGTGGCTGGCAGCCTTCTTCCAGTCGGCCACCGCGCGCACGGCGGGCTTCAACACGGTGGATATCGGCCAGATGGTACCGGCCTCCCTGCTGTTCATGATGCTGCTGATGTTCATCGGTGCCGGGGCAACCTCCACCGGGGGCGGTATCAAGGTCACCACCTTTGCCGTCGTCCTGCTGGCGACCCGGGCGTTTCTGACCAAGCGCCCCCATGTCACCGCCTTCGGCCGCACCCTGTCACCCCAGATAGTGACCCGCTCCCTGGCCATCATCATCGTCAGTACCATGGTGCTGATGCTGGCGATGTTCCTGCTGATGCTCACGGAGTCGCAATCATTCGACAAGATCATGTTCGAGACCATCTCGGCCTTTGCCACCGTGGGACTGTCCACCGGCATCACCGCTTCTCTGAGCGAACCGGGCAAACTGATCCTGGTGCTGGTGATGATCTGCGGCCGTCTGGGGCCCCTCACCCTGGCGATCATGCTGGCCCGCCCGGTGGAGACCCGCATCCGTTATCCGGAAGAGAGCGTCTACACGGGGTAAGCCGCTCCATCCATGCAAAGAGGGGCCACTGGCCCCTCTTCTTATTTTTATGTGATCACGGCGCTCGCCAGCCTCAGGCAGCCTTGCCCCTGGTCGTCCCCTTACCAGTGCTCTTTCCAGGGCTCTTCCCCGCACGAGCACTCTTGCCCGTGCTCGTGCGGGGGCGTGCGGCGGTGGACCCAGTCCGCTTGCGGCGGGCAAAGCGTTGCTTGCTGTCACCGGGCGCCGCCTTGGGCAGCGCGCTGAAGCTGGCGCCGGAATCCTGCCGCGCCCCCTCGATCAGGCCGTTGAGCTGCTCGGTGAGCGGCCCCATGAACTGCTGGTAGCTGCCGTGACGTTCGGCGATCTGACCCAGACTCTGCTCCCACAGTGCCGTCATGTCCGGTGTCGTGGCGGTCGTGGGCAGCGCCTGGACCAGGGCTCGCCCGGTCGGGGTGGCCTTGATACTCTTGCCCTGGCGCACCAGGAAGCGGCGCTTGAACAGCAGATCGATGATCCCGGCCCGGGTCGCCTCGGTGCCCAGACCGTCGGTCTCCCGTAGGGTCTTGCGGATCTCGGGATCTTGCACATAACGGGCGATGCCGGTCATGGCGGCCAGCAGGGTGGCATCGGTAAACGGCTTGGGGGGCTGGGTCATCTTCTCCAGCAGCTCCCCCCGCTCGCACAGCAGTTCCTCCCCTTCTTTCAGGGCAGGCAGGGTTCCCGCCTCCTCCTCGTCATCCTCTTCCACTCCGAGCAGCGCCTTCCAGCCCGCCTTGAGGATGCGGCGCGCCTTGGCCTGGAACAGCCCTCCGGCGATGCGCAGCAACACCTTGCTGTCGTTGTACTCGAACGGCGGGTAGAACTGCAGCAGATACTGGCGGGCAATCAGGCCGTAAAGCTTCGCCTCGTCGGCCCCCAGGCTCCCCTCGTTCCCCCTCTTCTCGGTGGGAATGATGGCGTGGTGGGCATCCACCTTGCTGTCGTTCCACGCCTTGCTGCGGATCCTGCCATCCGCTTCGGCGACCGCCCTGGCCAGCGCAGGGGCCGTGCTGGCGATGGCCTCCCGCACCTGGCCGGCCCGGTTGAAGTGCTCGCTCGGCAGATGGCGGCTGTCGGATCTGGGATAGGTGATGAGCTTGTGCCGCTCGTAGAGGCTCTGGCAGATATCCAGCACCCGCTTGGCATCCATGCCAAAGCGCTTGGCCGCGTCGATCTGCAGGCTGGAGAGGTTGTAGGGGAGCGGCGCCGCCTGCTTGCGCGCCTGCTCCTCCACCGCCTCCACCCGGGCGGGTTGCCCCTGGATCCGCTCCACCACCTTGGCGGCCAGCGCCCGGTTGAGCACCCGTCCCTCCTCATCCTGCCAGGGCAGACAGGCCTCCGATGGCAGCCACCTGGCGGTGAAGCGTTCGTTGCCCTGGGTCAACAGATGGGCCATCACCTCGTAGAACGGCTTGGGAACGAAGGCCTCGATCTCGAGATCCCGGCGCACCACCAGACCGAGCAAGGGGGTCTGTACCCGACCCACCGACAGCAGTTCGCTGCAGCCCCCCTTGCGGCCAAGCAGGGTATAGGCCCGGGTCATGTTGATGCCATAGAGCCAGTCGGCACGGCTACGGGCCAGCGCCGACACCGCCAGCGGCACGAACTCCTTGTTGTCTCTGAGCTTGTCGAGGGCGCGGCGCACGGCGGGGGGATTGAGATCGCTGATGAGGCAGCGCTGAACCGGTTTGGTCTTGGGATAGCCGAGAAAGTCGATCACCTCGTCCACCAGCAGTTGCCCTTCCCTGTCCGGGTCACCGGCGTTGACCACGCAGTCCGCCTGCTTGATAAGCCCCTTGATGACGGCCAGCTGGGCCTTGGTCTTGGGTTTGGCCACCAGCTGCCACTGGGTCGGGACAATGGGAAGGGATTCCATGCGCCACTGCTTGTAGGCGGCATCGTAGGCATCGGGCTCGGCCTGCTCCAGCAGGTGGCCGATGCACCAGGTCACCACGTCTCCCTGCGCCGTCTCGATGAAACCCTCCCCCTTCTTGTGCGGTTTGGGGAGGACATCGGCGATGGCGCGGCCAAGGCTGGGTTTCTCGGCGATAAAGAGTCGCATGGTGGATACACCTGAATACTGTATATGTGAACAGTATACAATCCTCTCGCCACAAACCCCAAGCCCCGGGGTGGCGTACTGCCTCCTCGCCCCGGCTTGGGCATCGCTCTCACCACAGCACATCCCGCTCCCGCTGTATGGGAAAAATGCGATTTAAATTCAATAAATCATGCCAAAACAAATAACAAAACCAAAAATCAATTATATGACGAAATAAAAACCATGACCGAGGTCAACCCTTTGAATCCTGGGACTACTACTATATTGGTAATACCCGAATTCGAAGGACACCGTCACCATGCTTGGAAAACTGTTGAGAAAGACCTGGTTCTGGCTTCTGCTGCTCGGGGCCCTGCTGGGGATCGCCGCACTGGGCGTCACCGTCACCGTGCTGCACAAGACCAGCTCCACCGAGTTCTGCGTCTCCTGCCACTCCATGCAGACCCCGCTCGCCGAATATCAGGGCAGCGTCCACTTCCAGAACGTGAAGGGGATCCGCGCCGAGTGCGCCGACTGCCACATCCCCAGTGAACCCGCCGCCTATCTCTGGACCAAGATCCGCGCCGTGAAGGACATCTATCACGAGGCGATCGGCACCCTCGACACCCCGGAGAAATACGAGGCCCACAAGCTGCGCATGGCCCAGACCGTGTGGGATCAGCTCAAGGCCAATGACTCCGCCACCTGTCGCAGTTGCCACAGCTACGCCGCCATGGACATCCTGGCCCAACGCCCCAATGCCCGCGCCGAGCACCCGGTCGCCATCAAGGAGGGTCAGACCTGCATCGACTGTCACCGCGGCGTTGCCCACATCATGCCGGACATGAGCGGCCTGGCCGCCGCCGGTGCCAGCGAACTGGCCGCCGCCGCGGCCCAGACCCCGGTAACCGTCACCACCCGCTATGCCATCGCCACCACCCCGCTCTATCTGGATGCTGGCGCCAAGACTGACGAAGGCACCCTGATGCCCTCCACCCAGGTGGAAGTGCTGGCCAACGACAACGGCCGCACCCAGGTGCGCATCGACGGCTGGCAGCAGGACGGTGTGAGCGAGGTGTTCTACGCCGCCCCCGGCAAACGGATCCTGAGCGTGCTGGTCGGCGAAGCCGCCAGAAAAGCCCTCGTGACCGGCAAGAGCGAAACCGACAGCGCCACCAACCTCACCTGGCATCAGGTCAGCCTGACCGCCTGGGTCGACCAGAGCCAGCTCATCGGCGACCAGGGCAAGCTGTGGCAATACGCCTCCACCCTGATGTCCAACAACTGCACCGGCTGTCACGGCCTCACCGCGCTGGATCACTTCAACGCCAACCAGTGGATCGGCGTTATCAAGGGGATGGAGTCTCGTACCTCCCTCACCCCGGAGCAGGCGCGCATGCTCACCCAATACGTGCAGAAACACGCCAGCGACATGAGCGCGGCCCATTAAGGCAGGAACAGAGGACTCTCCCATGACTTTTTTCAATGACCAACAGACCAACCTCTCCCGCCGTACTCTGCTCAAGGGGCTGGGGGCCTGTGCCGCCCTGCCCCTGCTGGCTGGTCTCTTCCCGAAAAGCGCCCTGGCCAAGGCCGTCAGCACGGCCCTTGAGCAGTTCCCCACCCTGGTGCCCGCCCAGAAAGGCATCCTGACCGGCGCCCACTGGGGGGCCTTCGAGGCCATCGTCTCCGAGGGCCGCATGGTGCGGGTCCAGCCGGTGGCCGACGATCCGGCACCGAATGACCTCATCGACATGGCGCCGTTCCAGGTCCACGCCAAGAACCGCATCAAGTACCCCATGGTGCGCAAAAGCTGGCTGGAGCACGGCCCGGGTGCCAGACCGGAGCTGCGCGGAGCCGACGAGTGGGTACGGGTGAGCTGGGAGAAGGCCATCGAACTGGTGGCCGGCGAGATCCAGAGCGTCCAGTCTGATTTCGGCCCGCAGGCGATCCACGCCGGATCCTACGGCTGGAAGAGCGTGGGCATGTTCCACAACAGCCGCACCCTTCTGCACCGCCTGATGAACCTGGCCGGGGGTTTCACCGGCTATGCCGGGGACTACTCCACCGGCGCGGCCCAGGTGATCATGTCCCACGTGATGGGCTCCATCGAGGTGTACGAGCAGCAGACCGCCTGGCCCAACGTGGTGGAGCACGCCGAACTGGTGGTGCTCTGGGGGGTCAACGCCCAGGTGACCCTGAAGAACAGCTGGAACATGCCGGATCACGAGGGGCAGGCCGGCTTCAAGGCGCTGAAAGAGAAAGGCACCCGGGTCATCAGCATCGACCCCGTCTACAACGAGACCGCCAAGCAGGCCAATGCCGAGTGGATTGCCCCGAACGCCTATACCGACGTGGCCATGATGTTGGGTGTCGCTCACACCCTCTACAGCGAGAAGAAGCACGATCAGGCCTTCCTCGATCGCTACACCGTCGGCTTCGACACCTTCCTCGCCTACCTGCTCGGCAAGGATGACGGTCAGCCCAAGAGCGCCGAGTGGGCGAGCGCCATCTGCGGCGTCGAGGCCAAGGTGATTCGCCAGCTGGCACTCGACATGGCCGCCAAGCGCACCATGATCATGGCCGGTTGGGGCATGCAGCGTCAGCACCACGGGGAGCAGCCCAACTGGATGCTGGTCACTCTGGCCTCCATGCTGGGCCAGATCGGCCTGCCGGGGGGTGGCTACGGCTTCAGTTACCACTACTCCTCCGGTGGCAGCCCCACCGCCAAGGGCGGCATTCTGGCGGGCATCTCCGCTGGCAGCGCACCGAAGAACAGCCCGGCCCCCATCCCGGTGGCCCGCATCGCCGACTGCCTCGCCAACCCGGGCAAGACCATCGACTTCAACGGCCGCAAGGTGACCTATCCGGACATCAAGCTGGTCTACGTGGCGGGGGGCAACCCCTTCCACCACCATCAGGACACCAACAACCTGCTGCAGGCGTGGCGCAAGCCGCAGACCGTGATCGTCCACGAGCCCTACTGGACGGCCACCGCCAAACACGCCGACATCGTGCTGCCGGCCACCACCAGCTATGAGCGCAACGATCTGGAGATGGGGGGCGACTACTCCCAGCGCTACGTCTTCCCCATGCACCAGTGCGTCCCCCCCCAGCATGAGTCCCGCAACGACTTCGACATCTTCAGCGCCATCGCCGCCAAGCTGGGCGTGCAGGAGCAGTACACCGAAGGGAAGGACGAGATGCTGTGGCTCAAGCAGATGTACGACGGCATGGCGGCCCAGGCTCGCGGTGCCCGGGTGGCGCTGCCGCCGTTCAACATGTTCTGGGAGGCCAACAACTACATCCGCTTCCCGATCCCGGAGGCCAACCGCCAGTGGATCCGTCACGCCGATTTTCGCGAGAACCCGCTGCTCAACCCGCTCGGTACCCCGTCCGGCAAGATCGAGATCTTCTCCAACACGGTGGCGGGGATGGATTATGCCGACTGCGCCGGTCATCCCAAGTGGTATGAGCCCAAGGAGTGGGTGAAGAGCGAGATAGCAGCGCGCTATCCGCTGTCGCTCAACACCTCCCACCCGACCCAGCGGCTGCACTCCCAGCTCGACAACACCCCGCTGCGGGACAAGTTCGCCATCGCCGATCGGGAGGCGATCCTGATCCATCCGGACGACGCCAAAGCGCGCGGCATCCAGGATGGCGATCTGGTGCGCGCCTTCAACGAGCGCGGCCAGATCCTGGTGGGTGCCCTGCTCTCCGCCGATATCCGGCCCGGGGTAGTGCGGGTGTGTGAAGGGGCCTGGTACGATCCGGCCAAGCCGGGCGAAGCGGGCAGCATCTGCAAGAACGGCAACGTCAACTGCCTCACCTTCGACGAGGGCTCGTCCAGTCTGGCCCAGGGCAACTGCGGCCACATGGCCCAATTGCAGATAGAGAAGTATATCGGGCCAGTGCTCGCCAACACGGCGCACGAGGTACCGGCCAACGGCTAAGGCTGTTGCTACCGGACAAAACGGCGCCATCATGGCGCCGTTTTTATTCCGGGCTGGCAAGGATGACCCTCGGCAGCCATGGGGAGGCGCGGGTAATCCCCCTGCGGGGAGGCTGACTCGGCTCACGGGCCCCCTGAGGGGCCTGATCACCCTGCATAAATTTAACTTATGGCTTTTCCCATAATGACCCGATGCTTGCTTATACACATGGCCAACTGCTCCGGGGCAGCCCTGCCCACCCCAGATCCCGTCCCGCACGCCTCCTGCCCGATCACCCTCAGGCCCCTCCGTTCCCGCCAATAAAGACGGCGCCCGAAGGCGCCGTCTTTATTCTCTGGAATGAAAGGTGTGCGGGAGGAGCATCAGAAGTCTCCTTCCACCATGTACTCTTCGGCGCACTCCACCAGCTGGGGCCAGAGATCTTCCGGCACCCAGGCCTCGGGGTCATCCTCGTCACCGTCATACTGGCTCCAGAAGAAGGCTCGCAGCCCGCTTGCGAAGTCGTCGCTCAACTCCGCCAGTTCGGAGAGGGGCCCCAGCCAGGCAATGCGGCGCAGGCCGGAGGCGAGATCGTTGATGGCATCCATCAGGGTGCGATCATCCAGGCTCTGCTCCACCAGCAGGGTGAAGCGCTCGCGGGCGCTCTCGGTCTGATCCTCGTCCAGCTCGCCCACATCGGCCAGCAGGTCGACAAAGTCCTCCAGCAGGAACTGGATCAGGGCATCCCTGTCCTCGAACCACTGGATCTGGGCCCCCTTGGTGCCCAGCACCGAGGCATCGAACGAATCATCGAGATGGCACAAAGCCCAAGGATCGTCAGTCATTGCTACCCTTCCTACACCTGAAACAAGAGACGTATCTTATGCCGGGTGCCGCACCCTTGCCAGCACGGCGGCACAAAAGGGGCCCCCCGACGGGGCCCCCCGACGGGGAGCCCCGTCACTCGACCCTGGCCACCTTGGGCAGGGAGAGGGAAGCGGCGAGCCCCCCCAGCTCGGCCCGCCCCATGATGAGACTGCCGCGATAGGCTTCCGCGAGATCTGAGACGATGTTGAGGCCAAGGCCCGAGCCCGGCACCTTCTCGTCGAGGCGCACCCCCCGCAGCACCGCCTTGGCGATCTGATCCTCGCTCATGCCGGGACCGTCGTCCTCGATGCGCAGGGTGATCCAGCCCCCCAGCTCGGCGCTGGAGATGCGCAGCTCGCTGGCGGACCACTTGAAGGCGTTCTCCAGCAGGTTGCCCACCATCTCGTCGAAGTCCTGCTCCTCCACCCCGACCGCCAGATTGACCGGCACCTGCAAGTCCACCGTCTTGCCGGGATAGAGGCGGGAGAAGGCGCGGCAGATGTACTCCACCCGTGCCCGCACCGGGGTTGAGACCCCAAGGATCTTGGCGGCGCCGGTCACCCGCGCCTTGCCGAGGTGATAGTCGATGTGGCGCTGGATCTGGTCGAGCTGCTCGCCGAGGGCGGCCTGATCCTCCGGCGGCAGCTGGGTCACCTGGTTGCGCATGATGCTGAGCGGCGTCTTGAGGGCGTGAGCCAGGTTGCCGGTGTGGGAGCGGGCCCGTTGCAGCAGCTCGCCATAGTGGTGCAGCAGGCGGTTGATGTCCTCCACCAGCGGCTGGATCTCCAGGGGGTAGCGCAGCCGGAACCCCTCCTGATGACCCTGATGGACGCGGCTCAGCTCGCGACGCAGCAGGTGCAGCGGGCGCAGGCCGTAGAGGATCTGGAACATGAAGCCGAGCACCAGGCCGGTGGCGGCGAAGCCGAGGCCGAGGAACAGGCTGATACGGGTCTTCTTCAGGGTCTGGGTCAGGGCGCTGCTGTCCTTGGCCATCACCAGGGTGAAGACCCGATCAGACCCCGGCAGCAGCACGGTACGGGTCATGATGAGCAGGGGCTCCTTGTTGGGCCCCTTGCCGACGAAGAGGTCCGGATCGCCGAAGGCCGACTTCAGGCCGTGGGCGCTCAAATGGGCATCCCACAGGGAGCGGGAGCGACTGACCACCGTCTCCCCCAGCTCCAGTTGCCAGTAGTAGCCGGAGTAGGGCTGGCGATAACGGGGGTCGGCCATGGGCTCGGTGACCACCGGCATGCCGTCCGGCTGGATCTCGAGGCGGGAGAGCAGATCGTAGAGCTGCAGGCGCAGGCCATCGGCCTCCGCCTCCTGCCAGTAGTTGCGCATCATGGTCTGCAGGCTGAAGCCGGTGGCGAACAGGAAGAGACCGCACCAGACCATGGCGATCACCACCAGCCGACCTCGCAGGGTGCGTACCAACCTCATTCAACCCACCCCGCCATCGGTTGCGATGGGTGTCATTCGTTGATCCGGTAACCGAGGCCGCGCACCGTCTCGATGAGATCGGCGTGGGTCTTCTTGCGAATGCGGCCGATGAACACTTCTACGGTGTTGGAGTCGCGATCGAAATCCTGAGCATAGATGTGGTCGATCAGCTCGCTGCGCGACACCACCTTGCCCCTGTGCTGCATCAGGTAGCCCAGCACCCGGAACTCGTGGGCGGTGAGCTTGATGGGGGTCCCTTCGTACCACACCTGGGAAGCCGCCATATCGAGACGCACGCCACCGATCTCGAGGATGGAGCTGGCGTTCCCCGCCGCCCGGCGCACCAGCGCCTGCACCCTCGCCACCAGCTCCGCCACCTGGAAGGGCTTGGTGAGGTAGTCGTCCGCCCCGGCGTTGAGCCCTTCAATCTTCTCGTGCAACTGGCCACGGGCGGTCAGCACCAGCACCGGGGTGTCCATCCCCTTGCTGCGCCACTCCTTCAGTACGCTCAGGCCGTCGCGACCGGGCAGGCCGAGATCCAGGATGATGGCGTCATAGGGTTCGGTCTCTCCGAGAAAGCCCGCCTCGTTGCCATCGTGGCAGAGATCGGTGACGAAACCGGACAGACGCAGCTGTTCCGCCAGCTGGCCCGCGAGGATCTTTTCATCTTCAACTATCAGAATGCGCATACATGGGTATCCAAAACAGGGTTGTGCCGGCATCGGCAACGGTTGGGGGGACGAACCGGACGGCGGTAGGTTCGCGGACTCACGCCGTTACTCCTCTTCCGGGGGCGGACGCGGAGCGAACAGGCGCTCCAGATGGTGACCCTTGAGCCACACCATCTCCAGATTGTCAGCCCGGTAGCCCACCTTGATGACGCTGTTCTCCTCGTCGATGAGCCTGAGCTCGTAGAGCCAGACGCCATCCTCCTCACCCAGATCGACGCGCAGCACGCGCACCGGCAGGCGGGAGGCCACCTCCATCAACTCATGAAAAGGACGGACCCGCCCCTCGCTGACCGCCTGTTGCAGCAAGGCCTCGTTCGGCTGGGCCGCCTGAACCAGCATCGGCAGCAGCAATCCAAGCAGGGGCAGCGCGCTATTCATGGGTGATTCATCTCTCAAAACCTAACATAATGCCGTTTATAGTGTGCCAGCCATGAATCCGGAATGAATATGATCCCACGCAGTATCCTGCTGATCTTGTGCCTCTTTTCCACCTTTGGCTGGGCGGCGCAGACACGTCTCGACATGGCCGGACTGGTCAAGTTGTTGCTGGCACAAGGGTATCACGACATTCGGGAAGTGGAGCTGGAAGGGGACAAATTCGAGGTCGATACCCTGAATGCCGACGATCAGCGCGTCCAGTTGCAGGTCGATGCCAACACCGGCGAGATCACCAAAAAAGAGGCCGAATAGGCCTCTTTTGCTATGGGCGTGACGGCTGTTGCGCCGCCCCCTTCCCGGCCACTTGCGGGCGCTTGCGCCAGGGGCGCAGCAGCTTTTCCCGACGGGGCCACAGCAGGGCGCAGGCCAGCACCAGATAGATGAGCGGCTCCTGCCACCCGCTCTTGACCGACCACCAGTAGTGTACCGGCACCAGCAGAGCCACCCCGTAGATCCAGTTGTGCAGCTTCTGCCATGCCGGCCCCATGCGCCGCAACAGGGCCGGGATCGAGGTGATGCCGAGCGCCAGCAACAACAGCAGCGCCACCATGCCCACCACTATGTAGCTGCGCTTCACCAGCTCGCCGCCAATCAGTCCCCAGTCGAACTGCAGATCCAGCCCCAGCCAGACCATGAAGTGCAGGGACGCCCAGGCGGCGCACCAGAGCCCGAGGGGGCGGCGCAGCTTGATGAGCTGCCCCTGGCGCCAGCGCTTGGCGAGCGGCGACACCAGCAGGGTCAGCAACAGCAGGTGGAGGGCCCCCTTGCCAAGGTAATGGGTCAGCCCCTGGACCGGATCTCCCCCCAGCAGCCCGGCTGGCACGGCATAGCCCAGCCAGAGCAGAAAGCCGAGCGAACCAAGGTGCACCAGCGCCCGCAAGCCGTTGACATGGGCTGTTTTCAGTCTCGGCATCATATTGCAGTTCCCGTCATGTTTTTCCCGCTTCTCATCCCCTCTCCCACCAGGGGAGAAGGGGGCAAGAGATCAGTCGGACAGCGCGTCAGTCTCAATACCATTTACGCAGATCCATCCCCTGATAGAGGGACGCCACCTCGTCGCCGTAGCCATTGAACATCAGGGTCGGCTGGCGCTTGGCCCCGAAGATACCCCCCTCGCCGATGAAACGCTCGCTCGCCTGGCTCCAGCGCGGGTGATCCACGCTCGGGTTGACGTTGGCGTAGAAGCCATATTCGTTGGGGGCCAGCAGGTTCCAGGTGGTGGGGGGCATCTCCTCCACCAGGCGGATGGAGACGATGCTCTTGATGCTCTTGAAGCCGTACTTCCAGGGCACCACCAGCCGGATGGGAGCCCCGTTCTGGGCGGGCAGGGTCTTGCCATAGAGCCCCATGGCGAGGAAGGAGAGGGGGTGCATGGCCTCGTCGAGGCGCAAGCCCTCCACATAGGGATAATCGATGCCGCCCCCCAGGGCACGGGAGGCCTGCCCCGGCAACTGTTCCGGATCATAGAGCGTCTCGAAGGCCACGAACTTGGCGCGACTGGTGGGCTCGGCACGGCGGATCAGATCCGCCAGCGCAATGCCGCTCCAGGGCAGCACCATGGACCAGGCCTCCACGCAGCGCAGCCGATAGATGCGCTCCTCCAGCGTGCTTTTGTTGATGAGATCCCACACATCCAGGGTGAAGGGTTTGGCTACCTCCCCTTCCACCTTCAGGGTCCAGGGCTCGGGCTTGAGGTAATGGCCGTTGCGGGCCGGATCCCCCTTGTCGGTCCCCAGCTCGTAGAAATTGTTGTGGGTGGTGGCCTTCTCCTCCGGGGTGAGGATCAATCCCTCTGGCCGGGTCGCGGCACGGATGTTGAGGGGTCTGGTGGGGGCCACGGGGGCCTGCTTGTCCGATGCGAAGAGATCCAGCAGGCTGGCCTTCACCGGAAACGCCAGGGTGGCGGCACCGACGCCCAGGCCCAGCCCTTTCAGGATGCGGCGACGATCCTGATAGACGGTTTCCGGCGTGACATCCTGCTCTGTGGGATGATGAGAAGTACGGCGCTTGATCAACATGAAAAAACTCCCGGGACGATGAGGTTGACAACCATAAGACCCGCCCCGGCCAAGTTTTATTTCACACAGAATTACATGAGTTGGTAAAGGGGCAGTGCCTTGGCCATGGTACCGGCCAGGAAGAGCACTACGAACACCAGCAGAGGAACGATCACGTTTGGCACCATCAGACTCACTCCATGAGCAGGACAGGGCCTCTAACTATGGAACAAGGTCTGCGGCGTCTCCAATGAATTTTTTTCGCGAGCGCAAGCGTATTCCAGAGTTGCAAAGAGTGATCGGGATCACACACAATCCGGCCCCCGCTTGCTGCCGCTCTACCGCGGAGTAGGCTGCCTCCTTTTCCGGATTCAACCACTGAGAGTCACGCCATGAGCCCACTGTTCGCCATCGCCATCACGACCGGGATCCTCTCCGCCGTCTGGGGTGGACTGGCCGCCGCACTCGGTCTCATCTCCTGGGTCGGCTTCCTCGGCTGCACCAGCTACTTCGCCTCGAGTGGCGGTTACAAGGCGCTGTTGCAGACCCTGCTGTGCAACACCACCGGCATGCTGTGGGCACTCCTGCTGATCCACGGGGAGACCTGGTGGGGAGCCGGCATGGCGGGTTATCTGATGACAGGGGTGGTGGCCACCCTGATGTGCGTGCAGGCCAGGCAGCAGTGGCTCGCCTACATTCCCGGCACCTTCGCCGGGTGCTGTGCCACCTTCGGCGCCGCAGGCGAGTGGCGGCTCATTCTGCCCTCCCTCATCATCGGCGCCCTGTTTGGCTATCTGATGAAGGCGAGCGGCCTCTGGCTCTCCCAGAAGACCCTCTCCACCGGCGGCGTCAGCGACCCGGCATAAGCCTGAGCCTGAGCCTGAGCCTGAGCCTGGCAAGGTAACCGATTCGGTCGGAAACCAGAGGGGCGGCCCGTCATCGACGGGCCGCCCCTCTGTCATTTATCCCTTCGACTTGAAATTTGCCGCCTCGATGCCGTGCCGATTCAATAGCTTGTAGAAGTCGGTGCGGTTTCGCCCCGCCATGTTGGCCGCCAGGGTCACGTTCCCCTCCGTGGTGCGCAGCAGCCGGATCAGATACTCCTTCTCGAACTCGGCCCGCGCCTCGTTGAACGAGGGAATACCGCCACCGCCGCCACTCAGGGCCGACTCCACCATCGCCGCGCCTATCACCGGGCTGCAGCAGAGGCTGGCGAGCTGCTCCACCACCCCGCAGAGCTGGCGCACGTTGCCCGGCCAGGCCGCGGCGGCCAGCAGGGCCAGCGCCTCCGGCGAGAAGCCGAGGGCGGCGCAATCGGGGTGACGGTTGCGGTAATCGTCCAGCGCCTGACGGGCCAGCAGGGGGATGTCCTCGCTGCGGGCGCTCAGCGGCGGCAGGGTGATGTTGGCCACGTTGAGGCGGTAGAAGAGATCCTCGCGAAAACGCCCCTCTTCCATGGCGGTCACCAGATCCTGATGGCTGGAGCTGATGACCCGCACCTCGGGGGTACCCTGACCATACTCCGCCAGCACCTGGAGCAACTTGGCCTGGAGTGACTCCGACAGATCCCCTATCTCGTCGAGGAAGAGGGTGCCGCCTTTGGCCTCGGCAAACAGGCCGGACTGGCCATCCTCGCCAAACAGCTGCAAGTCCAGCACGGGCCAGGGCAGAGCCGCACAGTTGATGGTATGCAGCGGCTTGTCGCGGCGGTGGCTGGCCTGGTGCAGCGCCTGGGTCATCACCCCCTTGCCGGCGCCGGAGGGGCCCAGGATCAGCACGGGCACGTCCATGGTGGCGATGCTGCTCGCCTGGATCAGCAACTGCTCCATCTGCGGGTTGCGGGTCTGGATGAGGGACTGCCACTCCTGCTGCTGCTTCGGACGGGTCAGGCTGAGAGCATGTTCTATGGTGACCAGCAGCTCGTCCTTGTCGATGGGCTTGGTGAGGAAGCTGAACACCCCGGAGCGGGTCGCCTGGATGGCGTCGGGAATGGTGCCGTGGGCGGTCATGATGATCACCGGCATGCCGAGCCACTGGGACTGGATCCGCTCGAACAGCGCCAGCCCGTCCATGCCCCCCATGCGCAGATCGCTCAGCACCAGGTCGGCCCGTTGCTGGCGCAGCCTGTCCAGCGCTCCTTCGGCGCTGTCGGCGGTATCCACCTCGTAACCCTGGCTGCGCAGGCGCATGCTCATCAGCTTGAGCAGGCTGGCATCATCGTCCACCAGCAGAATACGGCTCATGCTCTCACCCCCTCTTGGCGAAAAACGCGGTCATTGCGGCGCGGTCCGGAGCTGTCATGGCTGACCTCCCCCATTGAGCTTACGCTGGTTGAGCTGCTCGTCGATGGCGGAGAGCTGCTCTATCTGCTGGCGTAGACGCTTCACCTCCTGACTCTGATCGTCGCGGCGGCTGTCTCGCACCAGCAGCTCCTCCCCGAGGGCGATCCAGCTGCGCAGGAAGGCCTGGGCATCGAGACCGAGCTCCGGCAACAGAGCTTTCAGCTGATCCAGCCCGGCCCGGCGGCTGGCCACCGATTCGGACGGGTGGGTGTTGACCATGGCCAGGCTGACCCGGCTCTCGAGGTCGGTGGCGCCGGCCAGTCGCTGGCGCTCCTGCATCCGCTGCTGGGGATGGCTGGCCAGCAGCCAGTCCGAGTATTGCAGGCGCACCTGCATCTCCTTGTTGGCAAACTCCATCCGCCTGGCGATCGCCTCCTGGGAAGGCTCGGTGAGGCTGGTAGAAGGCAGCAGGGAACAGCCAGCGAGCAGGCCCATCATCAATACGGGAATCACAAATCGTTTCATCTTGAATGTCACTTCAGATCCTGGTGGGGAACAGGCACCTGCCCGCTCCTCTCAATATTCGGTGTCAAGGCGCCACCCGCACCTGCGGGGTCGCCGCCACGCCCGTCAGCTCGGGCGCACGTTCAAATCCAGCCGGAAACAGACATCCGCCTGGGCATCCTCGATCAGCCTGAGCTCACCGCCCAGACTCATGGCAGACTCACGGGCAATGGAGAGGCCCATGCCGGAG
The DNA here is from genome assembly GCF_002902865.1 of Aeromonas sp. ASNIH5. Lineage (NCBI taxonomy): Bacteria > Pseudomonadati > Pseudomonadota > Gammaproteobacteria > Aeromonadales > Aeromonadaceae > Aeromonas > Aeromonas sp. ASNIH5. The sequence continues at coordinate 2,755,166 of NZ_CP026122.1, forward strand.
CCTTTCAGCAATCCCTGGCGCACTATGCTGCCCTGCTCAAAGGGCTCGAAGATGCGCTCCCGTTCGTCTGGCGGGATGACAGGCCCTTCGTTGGCCACCTCCAGCCAGCCGCCGCCCGCTCCCGCCCCGGCGCGGATCCAGATCTGTCCGCCCCTGGCGCCATAGCTGACCGCGTTGGAAAAGAGATTGTCGAGGATGAGTCGCAGGCGGTAGGGCTCTGCCCGCAGGCTGATGGGCTCGGGCGGCAAGTGTACACTGATTTGCTTGGATTCCAGCGCGAGCCGGTACTCTTCGGACAAGTCTGACAACAAGGGCGCCAGGGGCACCTCGGACAGGGTGAACACCTCCTGCTGGCTGAGGCGATTGAAGTCGAGCAGCCGCTCGATCAGGGTCTGCAGACGGCGGCTGTTCTCCTCCAGCATCTGGCAGATCTCCTGCTGATCCCCGTTGAGGGGCCCCACCAGCTGCTCCGAGAGCAGATCAGCCCCCTCCCGCAGCACGGCAAGGGGGGTTTTCAGCTCGTGGGATACGTGGCGCAGGAACTGGTATTTCTGCTGTTCCAGCTCCTTGAGCTTGTCGTGCAGCCAGCTGATCCGCTCCCCCAGCAGCACCAGTTCGGCCGGGCCATCCACCGGGCGCTGATCCGGCTCGACGCCTGCGCCCAGACTCAGGATCCGCGACTCAATCTGACGTACCGGGTGGATGATGAGGTAGGTAAAGAGCAACACCAGCAGCAGGCTGAGCCCGACCACGAAGCCGCTGACCCACCAGATCTGCTGTTTCAGCTCCACGATGGCGCCCCGCATGCGGGTCACGTGATCATCCACCTGGCTGCGGGTGACCACTTCCAGTTGCTGGTTCAGTTCGTTGAAGTCGGTGAAACGGGGGCTGGTCGCCTCCTGCCTGGCCTTGCGCAGATCCTGCAGGCCATCGAGCCAGACCAGCGTCGCCTCGAGATCTCCGTAGACCTCGGCATCCGGAATGGAGTCCTGATGGGTCGCGAGCAGTTCCCGGTAGCGCACCAGCTGCTGCCGATAGCTGGCCAGGATGCGGTCATCACCCAGGACCGCATAGCGGCGCAGGGTGCGCTCCAGATCGATGGCCTGAGTGGAGAGCAGCGTCGCCCGGCGAGTGTCCCGCACCGCACGTTCCATCTCGTCGCTGGTGAGCTGGCCCAGGTGGGAGAGAGCCTGACTGTCGTGCCAGATCATGCCCCCCAGGGGCATCAGCACCAGCACGAAGCCCATCAGTACTACCTGGAGCAGGGAGCGGGGCCGAACCTTGGTCATCTTCTGCGGTCTCGATTCGTCATGGGGGAGCCAGCATATCCGCACTGCCCCAAAAAGCAAAACCGGCCATAAAGCCGGTTTGATTGCTCACCGAGGCCGGATTCACGCCAGGCCGACGGACGCCACACAGATGACAATGATCATGGCAAGGGCCCCTGACGCGGCCAACAGTGCCCATTTCATTTCTACGCTCATGCAAACCTCCTTTCTGCCAATCAGCGTTGGATCACAACAGATAACGACATGTTAATTCATAGTGAATCCCATAACCGTGAGCTGCGTATATATTTCAGACGAGCCCAACCCAAGGAATGGAAAGCATGTTTTACCTCTGTAGCATTGGATCCAATCTCGACCCCGCCCTGCACGTCAGTCAGGTCGTCGCCGAATTGCTGGCCCGCTTTGGTCGCCTTCACCTGAGTTCCGTCATCCAGACCAAACCCGTGGGCATGCATTCGCGCCACGACTTCCTCAACTGCCTGTTCGCCGTCCAGAGCGACCTCTCCCCCGTCCAGCTCAAGGCCGAGTTTGTCACCATGGAGCTGGCCCATGGCCGGGATCGCAGCAACCCCCTGTGCAAGGTGGCGGACAGGCCACTGGACATCGACATACTGGCCTGCGGCGAACGGGATGACTTCGCCGAGGCCGGGGTGGATGCCTACCTGGGGGATCTGCTGGCGGAGATGTATCAGGGCGGCAGTGTGGACTCCGGCAAGGTGACCCTCGGCCTGCCGGGCAGCAAGGTGTTTGCGAAGCAGCGCATCGGCCAGGCCCCCATCCATCTCTGCCAGCAAGACGAGGCCCTGCTTCCCGGCAACGGCCACCCCGGCCCCCCTTCCCGGCACGCCGCCATCCGGCACCCTTGAGTCGTTCACACACATGAGGCGCCCAAAGGCGCCTCATGTCATGGCGGCCCGCCTTGCCCTAGATGACGGCGAGGGCGCGCCCCCCGTCCACCCGGATGCTGGCCCCGGTCATGTAGTCGTTCTTCATCAGCATCTGTACCGCCTGCCAGATGGGCTCCAGACCCCCTTCCCGCGCCAGCGGCGTCTTCGCCAGCACCTGCTGGCGCCAGTCATCCCCGTGCTCGTCGAGAAACAGGATGGGGCCAGGCTCTATGGTGTTGACCCGCACGGCAGGCGCCAGTTCGCGGGCAAAGCTCATGGCCAGGGAATGGGCTCCCGCCTTGGTGGCCACGTAGGCGGCAAACTGGGGCGCCGGAGCATGGATGTAGATATCGGTGATGTGGATGATGCCCCCGTTGGGCTGGCGGGCAAGGGCAGGGGCCAGCGCCCGGTTGAGCTGGAAGGGAGCCGCCATGTGTACCCGGTAGAACTGATCAAACTGGGCCAGCTGCACCGCAGGATCCGCCGCCTGGGGCTCGAAGGCGGAGGCATTGTGGATGATCAGGGCAAGATCCTCATGGGCCGCCAGCGCCGTCACCACGGCGCCCACCTCCTCTTCCCGGGTGAAGTCCGCCTGTACCAGCTCGACGCCCACGTCTCGCAGACGATCCAGCTCGGGCCGTTCGCTGCGATAGCTGCCCGTCACCTGCCAGCCAGCGGCCACCAGCTGCTCGCACAGATAGAATCCCAGGCGACGGCCACAGCCCGTTACCAATGCACGCATACACTCTCCTTGTGGTTGTCGCCCTCCCCGATCCATGCAGGATCGCACGGAGGGCCCATTCATCGGCCATGACCTATCGATGTCCGAGGCAAAACCCATTGGCCCCCTGTCACGGCCACCGGGCATAGTGGCCCCATCGACCTCCATGGAGCCACCATCATGCTACAAATTCGCGATCATATGCAGCCATTGACCCACTCACTGCACCCCGGCCTCGGTCTGACCGAGGCGCTGGACAGACTCCATCGGGCAAACCTGGGGGGCCTGCCGGTACTGGATGACCATCAGCACCTCGTCGGATTTCTCTCCGAGCAGGATTGCATTCCCGCCCTGCTCACGGGCAGCTATCACTGCGACACCCGTACTCTGGTCGAAGATCTGATGAGCCGGACCCCGCTGTTCGTCTCTCCTGATGACAACATCGTGGATCTCGCCCGTCAGATGGCCGGGGCCAGACCCAAGGTCTATCCGGTAATGGAGGGAGGCAAGGTGACGGGCATCATCAGCCGTCGTCAGGTGATGCAGGCCCTCAACACCCAGATGAAACAGTGTCAGGCAACCTGAGGCAGGCAACCTCGCACACGTTTCATGCCGACCACCCTCCCGCCCACAGCCGGCGAGTGGCTGGTCCACCCCGCCCGACTCTGCCACGGGGCGGCCTGTCGATGCAGCCCGCCCCCCTCCCACCGCCACCGTTCGTTTGTCCCCTCCCCATTTCAGGGTTTGCCATCCGTGGTCGTCTCTAGTTAGATAGGTGCCGGTCACAGTCCCTGCCGGATGCGACCCCGTCCCGAGTGCTCAGGAGATGTAACGTGCGACGCTTGCTCGTATTCTGCTTGCTGCTGCCCTGCTGGCTGTCAGCCAGGGAGCTGGTCATTGGTGGCATCCTGGAGCCCCCTCTCAAGTGGCTGGATGCACAGGGACACCCTCGCGGGCTGGATGTGGATCTCGTCACCGCCATCTTCGGCACGCTCCATACCCCCATCAGGATTGAGCTCATCGATTCGGGGGCCAGGCTCACCCGCAATGCCGAAAGCGGCTTCTATGACCTGCTGCTGACCCACTCCTACAAACCGGAGCGGGAGGCCTATCTGCTCTACCCCAAACAGGCCCATATGCTCCATAGCTGGCACTTCTTCATACGCAAGGAGTCCGCAGGCCGGATCCATTATGACCATCTGACGGATCTCAAACCCTGGCGCATCGGTGTCACCCGGGATTTCTCCTATACCCCCGAGCTCGCGGCAGCCATGACAGACCCGAGCTATCACTTCCAGGAGATCCCCATCAACCAGCTGCAACTGCGCAAACTCATCGCCGGTCGCATCGACGTGGTGCCCATGTCCCTGGTCACCGCCTTCACCCAGATAAGAGAGGAGGGACTGGAAGGCAAGCTCGACTACCTGCCAAAACCCCTCAAGACCAGCCCCTACTTCAATGTCTGGACCCGTTCCCGGGCCGATGCCGACACCCCGGCCCTGATGGCCGCCTATGATGCCGAACTGCTGCACATGAAGCGGGACGGCCGGCTCAAAGCCCTCTACGACAAATACGGCATCCCCTATATCGAACCCTGATCCCGACTGTCAGGGCTGCACGCCTCGCAAGATCGGCTATGCAGTGAGATCAGGGTTTCGCCTGTGAAATGGGTCTCCCGCGTCCCTCAGTCCTTAAGGTTTCACATCCCGCAGGATCGGGTTTTGCAGCGAAATCAGCGTCTCGGTGGACTGGATCTCGTCGATGGTCTGGATCTTGTGGATCAGTACCGTCTGCAACTCGTCGATGGAGCGGGTCATCACCTTCATGAAGATGCTGTAGTGGCCCGTGGTGTAGTAGGCCTCCACCACCTCGTCCAGCGCCTGCAGTTTGGCCAGGGCCGACGGGTAATCCTTGGCGCTCTTCAGGTTGATCCCGATGAAGCAGCAGACGTCGTAGCCCAGCTTCTTGGGGTTCACCTGCACCCGCGTTCCCTCGATGATGCCCGCCTGCTTCATCTTCTCTACCCGCACGTGGATGGTGCCCGGGCTCACCAGCAGTTGTTTGGCCAGCTCGGCGTAAGGCAGGCGCGCATTCTCCATCAGGGCGGTGAGGATGGCCTGATCGAGATTATCGATCCGATAATTTTCTGACACTTTTTTGCGCTCCTTTTAATGATTCATCATTAATTGATGGCTTATTTTGAAGAAAAAAACACACAAAGCCTATTTCAATTATCGAATATTGAATTTAGTTGGCATTCTGTTGAAGAATCACCGCATTCAACGGATTCACGACAGGTAATTCAGCATGAAACAGCACTACATCCGCAGCCAACAGCAGATCAGCTTCGTCAAAGAGATGTTCTCCCGCCAACTCGCACTGCAACTCGGCCTGATGGAGGTACAAGCCCCCATTCTGAGCCGGGTCGGTGACGGCACCCAGGACAACCTCTCCGGCTGCGAGCATGCAGTGCAGGTCAAGGTGAAAACCCTGCCGGAGCACAGCTATGAGGTGGTCCACTCCCTGGCCAAGTGGAAGCGCCAGACCCTGGGTCGCTTCGGTTTCGGCCCGGGTGAAGGCATCTACACCCACATGAAGGCACTGCGTCCGGACGAGGATCGTCTCAGCCCCATTCACTCCGTCTACGTCGACCAGTGGGACTGGGAGAAGGTGATGCCGGGCGAGCGCCGGGATCTGGCCTATCTGCAGGAGACGGTGCGCAGCATCTGGGCCGCCATCAAGGCCACCGAGCGCGCGGTCTGTGCCGAGCACGACCTGACCCCCTTCCTGCCGGCGGATATCCAGTTCCTGCACAGTGAAGAGCTGCTGACCCGCTACCCGGACCTCGATGCCAAGGGACGCGAGCGCGCCATCGCCAAAGAGCTGGGAGCGGTCTTCCTCATCGGTATCGGTGGCGCCCTCTCCCACGGCGAACGCCACGACGTGCGAGCCCCGGACTACGACGACTGGAGCAGCGAGAGCGAGCTGGGGCTGGCGGGTCTGAACGGTGACATCCTGGTGTGGAACCCGGTGCTGGAAGACAGCTTCGAGATCTCCTCCATGGGGATCCGGGTGGACGCAGAGGCGCTGCGCCGCCAGCTCGCCATCACCGGGGACGAGGATCGCCTGCAATATGACTGGCATCAGGATCTGCTGGCAGCACGCATGCCGCAAACCATCGGCGGCGGCATCGGCCAATCCCGTCTGGCCATGCTGCTGCTGCAAAAAGAGCACATCGGTCAGGTCCAGGTCGGCGTCTGGCCATCTGAAATGAAGGCTGCCATCCCAGGCATGCTGTAACGAATTGATTTGATTGCATCTGTCCTCCTATCGCGGCAACACGGCGCGGGACAGACGCGATAGCGAAGCTGGTCAGCCGGGGTGGAGAGCGTATCCCGACTGACTGTAAGGCGGGCATGGTCGCTGACTGTGCCTGCCGACCCTGGGGCTTGCCCCTGCGATCCGCTCAACCCACGTCAGATCGCATCGAATACATTCCTCCCGGCAATCTTCGGATTGCCGTTTTTTTTACGCCGAAAAACTGTGCTCAAAACCCGCCCCGATCTGGTGCTGGCGCGGCAACCCCGCCTTTCTGCTGCCGGTGCAGTGGCAGGCAAACAGCTTCTCTACCGCCTCCTCCTGCAGATAAGTGCCGAGCGCCACCGCCCGCTGCGGGCCGGAAAACTTCAGATGCAGGCCGCCGATGACGGCGTGGATCCGCTCATCGCCACACACCTCCTTGGCCCGCGCGATGATGTTCTCGGCCCCGGCGTGACCACAGCCGATGAAGACTATCAGACCCTGCTCGCTCTTGTAGACCAGCGCCGAATCATCGCTGATAAGGTCTTTCTCCACTCGCCCGCCCCGCACCATGTAACCAAGCAAGGAGGGTTTGGCCTGCTCCCGTCGCAGTATGGATCCCAGGAACACCAGCCGCTCGGACAGCCAGACCGGCTCAGCTGAACAGTGAGGGAGCAGCCCTCTCGTCGCCAGTTGTCGCGGATCCAGGTCGCCCGAGAGGCGGTAGAGGTTGTAGCGTCGGGGCAGCAACGGCAGGAAGTAGCCCCGCTCATTGAACACATCCGGACAAGCGATCAATGGAATGGGATCGGAATAGACGGGCAGGGAGCCGATGCCTCCTACATGGTCGTAATGACCGTGAGAGAGCACCACATGGGTGAGAGAGGCGAGATCGATCCCCATCACGACGGCGTTGTGGCACAGCGCCCGGCCACGGCCGCTGTCGAACAGCACCTTGAGTCCATCGCACTCCAACAGTAACGACAGTCCCTTTTCAGGCAAGCAGCCGGGTAGATGAACATCATCATCCACCAAAACGGAAAACGTCAGCATCTCAATCACCCTGAAAACAAAACGCAGGCACGAGGCCTGCGTTTTTCATCGACAATCCCATTACTGGGTCATGGTGAGGCCGTTGCTGTCGGCCCCCAGCCGCAGTGTCTTGCCCGGGATGACCCGACCGCTGAGCAGGGCCTGGGCCAGCGGGTTCTCCACCTTCTGCTGGATCGCCCGCTTGAGGGGGCGCGCCCCGTAGACGGGATCGAACCCGGCGTGGACCAGCTTGGTCAGCAGCTCCTCGCTCACCTCCACCTCGAAGCCCTGGGACTCCAGACGGCTCATCAGGCTCTTGAGCTGGATGCGGGCGATGGACTTGATGTGCTCCTCACCGAGCGGGTGGAACACCACGGTCTCGTCGATCCGGTTGATGAACTCCGGCCGGAAGCTGCGGGTCAGCACCTCCATCAGCATGGCCTTCATCTCGTCGTAATCCTTCTCGGAGTGGTGCTCCTGGATGAGATCAGACCCGAGGTTGGAGGTCATGATCACCACGGTGTTGCGGAAGTCCACGGTACGCCCCTGACCGTCGGTCAGGCGGCCATCGTCCAGCACCTGCAACAGGATGTTGAACACGTCCGGGTGGGCCTTCTCCACCTCGTCCAGTAGGATCACCGAGTAGGGGCGACGGCGCACCGCCTCGGTGAGATACCCCCCTTCCTCGTAACCCACGTATCCCGGAGGCGCCCCCACCAGACGGGCCACGCTGTGTTTCTCCATGAACTCGGACATGTCGATCCGCACCATGGCGTCCTGGGTATCGAACAGGAACTCCGCCAGCGCCTTGCACAGCTCGGTCTTGCCCACCCCGGTGGGGCCGAGGAAGAGGAAGGAGCCGATGGGGCGGTTCGGGTCGGACAGCCCGGCACGAGAGCGGCGAATGGCGTTGGAGACGGCGTCCACCGCCTCTTCCTGGCCGATCACCCGGCTGTGCAGCTGATCCTCCATCCGCAGCAACTTCTCCCGTTCCCCTTCCAGCATGCGGGCCACCGGAATGCCGGTCCAGCGGGCCAGGACGTCGGCGATCTCCACGTCGGTGACCCGGTTGCGCAGCAGGCTGGTCTCCTGCATCTCGGCCTGGGTGGCGAGATCCAGCTGTTTCTCCAGCTCCGGGATGCGGCCGTACTGCAGCTCGGACATGCGGCCCAAGTCCCCTGCGCGGCGCGCCACCTCGAGATCCTGACGGGCCTGCTCCAGTGCCGCCTTGATGTGCTGGGTCCCGGCGAGGGCAGCCTTCTCGGCCTTCCACACCTCTTCCAGCTCGTTGTATTCCCGCTCTTTTTCCGTCAGTTCCTGATTGAGCAGATCGAGGCGCTTGCGGCTGGCGTCATCGTCCTCCTTCATCAGCGCCTGCTGCTCCAGCTTGAGCTGGATGATGCGCCGCTCGAGCCGGTCCAGGGATTCCGGCTTGGAGTCGATCTGGAGCCGGATGCTGGCCGCCGCCTCGTCGATGAGGTCGATGGCCTTGTCAGGCAGCTGGCGATCCGCGATGTAGCGGTGGGATAGCTGGGCCGCCGCGACGATGGCGGGGTCGGTGATCTGCACATGGTGGTGCAGCTCGTAGCGCTCCTTCAGGCCACGCAGGATGGCGATGGTGTCCTCCACCGAGGGCTCCTCCACCAGCACCTTCTGGAAACGGCGCTCCAGGGCGGCATCCTTCTCCACGTACTGCCTGTACTCATCGAGGGTGGTGGCCCCGACGCAGTGCAGCTCGCCGCGGGCCAGGGCGGGCTTGAGCATGTTGCCCGCATCCATGGCACCCTCGCCCTTGCCGGCGCCGACCATGGTGTGCAGCTCGTCCACGAAGAGGATGACGTTGCCCTCCTCCTTGGCCAGATCGTTCAGAACCGCCTTGAGCCGCTCCTCGAACTCGCCGCGATACTTGGCTCCGGCCACCAGGGCCCCCATGTCGAGCGACAGCACCCGCTTGTTCTTGAGCCCTTCCGGCACTTCGCCATTGATGATGCGCTGGGCCAGACCCTCGACGATGGCGGTCTTGCCGACGCCGGGGGCACCGATCAGGACCGGGTTGTTCTTGGTGCGGCGTTGCAGCACCTGGATGGTGCGGCGAATTTCGTCATCCCGGCCGATCACCGGGTCGAGCTTGCCGAGTTCGGCCCGCTCGGTGAGATCGATGGTGTACTTCTCCAGCGCCTGGCGATTCTCCTCGGCGTTGGCATCCTCCACCTTCTTGCCGCCACGGACCTTGTCGATGGCTGCCTCGAGTTTTTCCTTGGTCAGCCCCTGGGCACGCAGCAGCTCGCCCAGCGTCCCCTTCTCGTCCAGGGCCGCCAGCACGAACAGCTCGGACGAGATGAACTGATCCTTGCGCTGCTGGGCCAGCTTGTCGCAGACGTTGAGCAGTCGCCCGAGGCCGTTGGAGAGCTGTACGTCCCCTTCCACCCCGCTGACGCGGGGCAGGCGATCCAGCTCCTCGCCGAGGCGCGAGCGCAGGGTATTGATGTCGAGCCCGGTCAGGGTGAGCAGCGGACGAATGGATCCGCCGTCCTGATTGAGCAAGGCGCTCATCAGATGGACGGGTTCGATGAATTGGTGGTCACGACCCAGTGCAAGAGACTGGGCATCGGAAATGGCAATCTGGAATTTGCTGGTCAGGCGATCGAGGCGCATTGCACTCCCCCTTCAAGACAGACGCCGCATGCGCGGCAACAACATCGCTTTCTGACAAGGAAGATGTGGTCTTGAAGGGCAATTTCAAGGGGTGGCTGTTTATTTTTTCCTCAACAGCGGTGACCGAGGGAAAACGACCTCGCAATGGCAGCCTGTACCCTGAGCCTGCTCGGCAGCAAGACATGGCCACCGGAGGGCCATCACCAGGGAGTGAAGAGGCGCTTGCGGCCACTCGCGAGCGCCTCTTCGGCTATTTTTCCAGCCATACAAGGGAGGCCATGCGACCCGTCTGCCCGTCGCGGCGATAGGAGTAGAAGCGCTCGCTGTCGCTGAAGGTGCAGTATTCGCCGCCATAGATGGCGGTGACGCCGGCGCGGGCGAGGCGCAGTCGGGCCAGCTGATAGATATCCGCCAGCCATTTCCCTTCGTTGAGGGATGGCACGAATGCAGTCGCCGCTTCCGCCTGCTCCGCCATGAAGGCATCGCGCACCTCGCCACCCACTTCGAACGCGGCGGGACCGATGGCCGGGCCCAGCCAGGCCAGGATCTCGCCAGGCTCGCAGCCCATGGCGGCGATGCTTGCCTCCAATACGCCCCCCTGCAGTCCGCGCCAGCCGGCATGGGCCGCCGCCACTACGGTGCCTGCCCGATCGCAGAACAGCACCGGCAGGCAGTCGGCAGTCATCACGATGCAAGCATGCCCCGCCTCATGCGCACAGGCGGCATCGGCATCCGGTACGCGCTCATAACGGTCGCTCACCGGATGGACGGCGATGCCATGTACCTGGTTGAGCCAGTTGAGAGTGCCGGGGATCCCCGCCACCTGCTGCAGTCGGGCGCGGTTGGCCTCGACCCTGGCCGGTGCATCGCCCACATGGGCCCCGAGGTTCAGACCAGCAAAGACCCCTTCGCTGATGCCGCCGTCCCGGGTGGTCGAGAGAGCCCTGACATTGCCCGGTGCGGGCCAGTCGGGTGCGATCCAGTTCATCTGTGGCTCCTTTCGTTCATATGAAAACGGGGCCCCTTGGCTGCAACCAGTCAAGGGGCCCCGCATCAGATCATGGAGGGCAGGTTACGGCAGGAATCGTCGCAAGGCCGCCTCCGGGATCAGTTCCAGACCAGATCGTCCGGATTGGCCAGGGTATCCGCCCGCAGCACTTCCATCAGCGCCACCATGTCCTGCGGCGTGGGGGAGTGCCACTCCATCACTTCACCCGTGATGGGGTGCGCCAGCTTCAGCATGGTGGCGTGCAGCGCCTGACGGTGGAAACCGCGCAGGGCCTCCGTCAGTTCGGGGGTGGCGTTGCGCAGCAGACGCAGACGACCGCCGTAGGCGGGATCCCCCACCAGCGGATGCTTGATGTGGGCCATGTGGACACGGATCTGGTGCGTACGGCCGGTCTCCAGCCGCAACCGCAGACGGGTGTGACCACGGAACTTCTCGTGCACCCGGTAGTGGGTGACGGACTCGCGCCCGTTGGGCACCACGGCCATGTGGGTACGCTGGGTCGGGTGACGACCGATGGGGGCATCGACGGTGCCGCCGGCGGTCATGTGACCGATGGCAATCGCCTCGTACTCACGGGTGATCTGGCGCGCCTGCAGCGCTTCCACCAGGTGGGTCTGGGCGGGAATGGTTTTGGCCACCACCATCAACCCCGTGGTGTCTTTGTCCAGACGGTGCACGATACCGGCGCGGGGGACCTCGGCGATGCCGGGGTAGCGGTGCAGCAGGGCATTGAGCACGGTGCCGTCCGGCGTACCGGCGCCCGGGTGAACCACCAGGCCGGCCGGCTTGTCGATCACCAGGATGTGTTCATCTTCATAGACGATGTTCAGCTCGATGTTCTGGGCATCCCAGCGGGTGTCGTCTGCCAGTTCCACATTCACATGTACCTGCTGCCCGGCCACCACTTTCTCGCGCGGGGTATTGGCAACCTGACCGTCCAGGGTCACTCTGTCCTGTAAAATCCACTCCTTGATGCGGGTCCGGGAGTAGTCGGGAAACAATTCGGCCAGGGCCTGGTCGAGTCGTTGCCCGAATTGGTGATCCTGAAATTCGCCTGTCAGTTCAATATGCTGGCTCATGTATGGTCTCTTGAGCGGGGGTATCAATTCGAAATAATCCGGGTATTCTAGCTTTTCTTTTAGCCAAGCATAACGGATACTTTGCCAATTTCGTGGAAATGGACCGGATGTTGTTGATGGGAAAGAAGTCTCACCTGCTGATGTCGCTCGCCTTGGTCGCTACCCTGATCACTGGCTGTTCCAGCACCAAACCCAAGGTTCCCGACGAACCGCCGGAAGTTCTGTACCATAAAGCCCGCATCAAACTGGATACCGGCAACTACCTCAATGCCATTGAACTGCTGGAAGCGCTGGACTCTCGTTACCCGTTCGGTGCCTACTCCAACCAGGTTCAGCTCGATCTCATCTATGCCTACTACAAGCAGGATGATACCGCCCAGGCGATCGCCAACATCGACCGTTTTATCCGCCTGAACCCGGCGCACAAGAACATCGATTACGTCTTCTATATGCGCGGCCTGACCAACATGGCGGCGGATTACAACTTCTTCCAGGATTTCCTCGGCATCAATCGGGATGACAAGGACCCCTCCTACGCCCGTCAGGCCTTCCAGGACTTCAAGACCCTGCTGCAGAACTACCCCAACAGCAGCTATGCAGCCGATGCCCGTGCCCGCATGATCGGCCTGAAGAACCGTCTTGCCCGCTATGACCTGGGGGTAGCCGAGTACTACGTCAAGCGTGACGCCCTGATCGCCGCCGCCAACCGCGCCAAGCTGATCGTCGAGACCTATCCCGACACGATGGAAACCGAGAAGGCGCTGGAGATCATGGTCAACGCCTATGACACCCTGAAGATGCCGACCCTGGCCCAGCATGCCCGAGAAGTGCTGGCCAAAAACTACCCGGACAACCGTCTCGGTCGCGGCTGAGTAGCGAACGGACAATGAAAAACCGGAGCCACTGGCTTCGGTTTTTTTATGGCCGACGGCGGCACTCCGGGGTCACTGGTGCTTACCCTGCTGCTTGGCCCGCATGATGTTGATGATCTCGATGTCGGTATCCAGCATCCCCTCCCTGGAGAGGCGGCCCAGGTTGGCGATGGTCTGGTCCACGTCGTCCGAGACGATGCCTTCGCTCTGGGGCACACGCAGGTTGTTGATGGCCATCAGCGAGGATTTCACCGCCGCCGAGGTGGAGGTGGAGACCTTCATAGAGCAGGCGCTGCCGGCGCCGTCGCAGATGATGCCGGAAACATCCCCAATCATGTTGTTGATGCAGTGGCTGATCTGCTCGAACTGGCCCCCCAGCAGCCAGGTGATGGCGGCCCCCGATCCCATGGCGGCGGTACTGGCGGCACACAGGGCGGAGAGCTTGTTCTGGTAGGCCTTGATGTAGATGGCCACCAGGTGGCTCATCACCAGGGCACGGGCCAGCTGCTCGTCATCGGCCTTGAGGAAGCGGGCGGCGGCGACCACCGGCATGGTGGCGGCAATGCCCTGGTTGCCGGAACCGGAGTTGGACATGGCGGGCAGCATGGCGCCATCCATCCGCGCATCGGAGGCGGCAGACGACAGGCGCATGGCCAGGGTCATCAGATCGTCGGAAAGCAGCTTGCGTTCCACCTGGTCGGTGAGGATCTTGCCGATGCGCAGGCCATAGCCCTGCAGCCCTTCGTCCGCCAGCGCCTGGTTCATGGTGGCCGCCTCGCGGATGAAGTCGATCTCGGCCAGCGGCACCTCCAGGGCGAAGGCCACGATCTCCTTCAGGGTCATGGCGGGCTTGTCGGCCTTGGCTGGCTGGATCTGCACCCCGGGGGCGCTGTCCTGCACCATCAGCACCTCGCCATCCTTCTCCATCAGCACGATGCGGGTGTGGTCGGTACAGATCACCACCCGGGCGCTGTGCCCCTCCACTTCGGCCAGCACCTCGGCGTAGAGCACGTCGGGCACATCCTTCACATCCACCTCTATGGTGGGCAGCAGCCCCTTGGCCGCCTCGACCTGATCCGGTGTGAGGCTCTTGAGCACCTCCAGCCCGGCACCCGGGTTGCCACCGGTGATGCCCACTGCGGCGGCCACCGGCAGGCCGATCATGCCGGTGCCGGGCACGCCGACCCCCATGCCGTTCTTGAACAGATTGCCGCTGACCCAGACGCGGGTGCGAGTCGGTACCTGCCCCAGCAGCTTGCGGCAGTTGGCCGCCGCCAGGGCGACCGACATGGGCTCGGTGCAGCCGAGGGCCGGCACCACTTCACGCTTGAGCAGGGTAATAAAGTCGGTCCATTGTGCGTTCATTGCGATATGTCTCATGTTCATGACGCCCACGTGCGGGCTCGTCATTGTTGTTCGGCCAGTTCCGCCTTGTGATTGCGGATATGCAGGTAAACGGTATGGCGGGAGATGCCGAGCAGTTCGGCCACCAGTTGGGCGGCATCCTTGATCTCGAAGATCCCCATGTCGTAGAGCCGGTGCACGATCGCCTTGTTGCGCACGTTGCTGCCCAGCCCGGGATCCCTGTCCACCTTGGCGATCACCTGCGCCACCAGATCATCCACCGAGCTGGCGAAGGTCTCGGTGCCGTGGGCAGGGGGCACTGCGGGCGGGGCAAAGGTGTCGAGCAGGCTGCCAAGGGGCGTGTCCAGGCTGAAATTCACGCACAGCATGCCGATGGGTTTGCCCTCGCGGTTGCTGATGGTGATGGACGAGGACTTCAGCAGGGAGCCCTCCCGGGTGCGGGAAAAATAGCTGCTCCACTGGCTGCCGGCAGCACTGTGCAACTTGTCGAGCGCAAAATCGGTGACCGGCGCTCCCTCCTGGCGGCCGGTGATGTGGCCGTTGGCAATCTTGATGACGGAGGCGTGCAGACTGTCAAAGGCGTGCAGCACCACCTCGCAGCCCGGGCCAAACAGGGCGGACAGCGCCGCCACCGCAGGCTCGAAGCTGGCGATCAGATGGCGCTCTTCATCGGTCAGTGTGCTGGCGTCGCGCAAGGGAGCTACCTCGGTCATGGGGTCATCCGGTCAACGTTGGGTAAGGATATTCACAGCGGACTCAAATAAAATTGAGCAAATCCGCTTTTTGCGCGGGCATTATGCCCGACTGGTGAGACAACACCACAAAATGTGAGCAAAATCACGACTGAAATGACAAAAAGGCCCCATGAGAGGCCTTTAAGGTGGTTTTTTGGTGCTTTTGCTCAACTTTAATTGAGCCAGGGCTCGTCAGTCAGTCCGGACAGGCAGGCAGGCAGGCAGGCACCACAGCCTGTCTGTTCCCTGCCACGGTCATCCACTCTGGTCATAAAAAAAGGGGGCCGAAGCCCCCTTTTTGTCTCATCCGGTCAACGCTTACAGCGCCTTCAGGATGGCCTCGACGCTGGCCTTGGCATCGCCAAACAGCATCTGGGTGTTCTCCTTGAAGAACAGCGGGTTCTGGACACCGGCGTAGCCAGTGTTCATGGAGCGCTTGAAGCCGATGACGTTCTGCGCCTTCCACACTTCCAGCACCGGCATGCCGGCGATGGGGCTGCCCGGATCTTCCATGGCGGCCGGGTTGACGGTGTCGTTGGCACCGATCACCAGCACCACGTCGGTGTCGGCGAAGTCATCGTTGATCTCGTCCATTTCCAGCACGATGTCATAGGGGACTTTCGCTTCCGCCAGCAGCACGTTCATGTGACCAGGCAGACGACCGGCCACCGGGTGGATGCCGAAGCGCACCTTGACGCCGCGATCACGCAGCTTCTGGGTGATCTCGGCCACCGGGTACTGGGCCTGCGCCACCGCCATGCCGTAGCCCGGGGTGATGATGACGGAGCTGGCGTTCTTCAGCATGTCGGCCACGTCTTCGGCGTTGGTCTCGCGGTATTCGCCCAGCTCCTGCTCGGCGGTGGAGGCCACGCCGTCGGAGCCGAAGCCACCGGCGATCACGGAGATGAAGGAGCGGTTCATCGCCTTGCACATGATGTAGGAGAGGATGGCACCGGAGGAACCCACCAGGGCACCGGTGACGATCAGCAGGTCATTGGAGAGCATGAAGCCCGCCGCCGCCGCCGCCCAACCGGAGTAGGAGTTCAGCATGGAGACCACCACCGGCATGTCCGCACCACCGATGGAGGCGACCAGGTGCCAGCCGAAGGCGAAGGCGATCAGGGTCATCACCAGCAGGGCGAAGGTGGAGCCACCGGCGTTGACGAAGTGGATCATCAGCGCGATGGAGACCACCACGGCCAGCAGGTTCAGCTTGTGGCGGTGCGGCAGCATCAGCGGCTTGGAAGAGATGAGGCCACGCAGCTTGCCGAACGCCACCACGGAACCGGTGAAGGTCACGGCACCGATGAAGACGCCCAGGAACACTTCCACCAGGTGGATGTTCAGCATGGCGCCGGAGAGGTGCTCGACCTGGGCGACGCTTGCCGCCTGCTCGAACGCCGCCCGGGCGGCTGCCAGGGTCGCATCCAGGTTGGAACCGACGGAGACCACCACTTCAGCGGGGGCGGAGGGGTGCAGATCGATGAAGCTGTTGAAGCCCACCAGCACCGCTGCCATGCCCACGAAGCTGTGCAGCACGGCCACCAGCTCGGGCATCTCGGTCATCTCGACCTTGAGGGCCAGACGCACGCCGATGGCGCCACCGATGGCCATGGCCAGGATGATCCAGTGGACGCCACTGGTTTCCGGGTTGAAGACGGTGGCGAGCAGGGCGATGGCCATCCCCGCGATACCGAACAGGTTGCCATGCTTGGCCGTTTCTTGCTTCGACAGTCCCGCGAGACTGAGGATGAAGAGCACGGCGGCAACGATATAGGATGCTGTTACCAGTCCTTGAGACACGTTAAACCCCCTTAATCCTTACGGAACATCTTCAGCATGCGCTGAGTGACGGTGAAGCCACCGAAGATGTTGATACTGGCAATCAGCACGGCGACAAAGGCCAGCACGGTGACCAGGGTCGACCCTTGTCCAATCTGCAACAGCGCACCGACCACGATGATGCCGGAGATGGCATTGGTGACCGACATCAGCGGTGTGTGCAGGGCGTGAGAGACGTTCCACACCACGTAGTAACCGACCACGCAGGCCAGGATGAAGACGGTGAAGTGGGAGAGGAAGGCGGCAGGCGCCACGGCGGCCACCCAACCGAAGGCGGCGATGCCGAGGGCACCGAACACGAACTTCTTGTTGGAGGGCTTGGCCTCTTCCTTCTTGGCGGCCGGTTTGGCGGCAGCCGGTTTCTGCGGGGCGGCAGAGACGGAGATGGCGGGGGGCGGGAAGGTCACTTCACCGGCCTGGACCACCGTCATGTTGCGCTGCACCACGTCTTCGAAGTCGATGGCGACGTTGCCGTCCTTCTCCTTGCACATCAGCTTCATCAGGTTCACCAGGTTGGTGCCGTAGAGCTGGGAGGATTGGGCAGGCAGGCGGCCCGGCAGATCGGTGTAACCGATCACCTTGACGCCGTTGTCGGTGACATGCAGTTCACCCGGTACCGTGTATTCGCAGTTGCCGCCGGCCTGGGCCGCCATGTCCACGATGACGGAGCCCGGCTTCATGCTGTCCACCATTTCCTTGGTGATGAGCTTGGGTGCCGGCTTGCCCGGGATCAGGGCGGTAGTGATGATGATGTCCACTTCCTTGGCCTGCTGGGCGAACAGCGCCATCTCGGCCTTGATGAACTCTTCGCTCATCACCTTGGCGTAACCGTCGCTGGAAGCGCCATCTTCGCCGCCGAAGTCCAGCTTGAGGAATTCCCCACCCATGGACTCGATCTGCTCGGCCACTTCCAGACGGGTATCGAAGGCACGCACGATGGCACCGAGGGAACCGGCGGTCCCGATGGCGGCCAGACCGGCCACACCGGCACCGATGACCAGCACCTTGGCGGGCGGTACTTTACCGGCGGCGGTGATCTGGCCGGTGAAGAAGCGACCGAACTGGTGCGCGGCTTCCACGACGGCGCGATAGCCACCGATGTTGGCCATGGAAGAGAGGGCGTCGAGGGACTGGGCACGGGAGATCCGCGGCACCATGTCCATCGCCATCACATTGATGTTGCGCTCGGAAAGCTTCTTGACCAGCTCGGGGTTCTGGGCGGGCCAGATGAAGCTCACCAGGGTGGCACCATCCTTAATTTGTGCGATTTCGGCCTCGGTCGGCGCGTTGACCTTGAAGACAAGGTCGGCTTGCCAGACGTTCGGTACCACGCTGGCACCGGCAGCCTCGAAGGCGGCATCATCGAAGCTGGCTCGCAGGCCGGCACCGGCCTCGATGGCAACCTCGAAGCCGAGCTTTTTCAGCTGCTCGACAGTGGCCGGGGTCGCTGCGACCCGGGTCTCACCGGCGAGACTCTCTCTCGGTATTCCAATCTGCATGACTATTCCCTGATGGTTAATAAACAATCATCGCCAAGTCTCTCATGTCTGAGGGGACAAGGCATGATCAAAGTGCAGGTCACGGGCCCTTTGTTATGAAAATCAGCAGGCTTCACCTCGACCTCCTGTCACGGTCAGGCCCCCGCTTTTCAGGCGCGAGGGTGATTAGTATCAAATTTTGGAGTTTTATTACAACCACGGCCCCGGGCGGGCGGGTACAGAATTCAGCCCATCCCGGACCGTGATTAAAAAAAACAAACCAAATTAGGGGCTTATACCAGCAAAAAGCGCTAAAAAAAGTGATCCAACCAGTCAAAAAAAATGTTTAACCCGGCCTCTACCTTAGCGTTTTTTGTTCTTACGAAATCTGCCGTTGGCTCATCTGATGAGATGAAAAGGGAAAAAGTAACCATTTTGCAACGATCAGGGGGCCGCGTCCCCGCCTGCTGGCGGGTTCGGGCCCCCTGGTGCAACCGGGCCTGCGGCCCGTTTCAGGCGCGCTCTGCTTACCAGGCCGCCTCATAAATATGCCGGCTCTGGGCCAGGTCGATGTCGCCGTGCTCACCCAGGGCGGTCATGCCGTGCTCTTCGAGCTTGGCCAGCAGGGCGTCGATCCGGGCGTCGGCCACGTAATCCCGCAGCCGGGTCTTGATCCCCATCCGCTCGAAGAAGTCGCGGGTGGCGGCGATGGCACCGTCGATACGCTCCTCGTCACTGCCGCTGCGCAGATCCCAGACCCGCTCGGCGTATTGCAGCAGCTTGGCGCGCTTCTGCTCGCGCTTGGCCTGCAGCAGGGCGGGCAGCACCACCGCCAGGGTCTGGGCGTGGTCCAGACCGTGCAGGGCGGTGATCTCGTGGCCCAGCATGTGGGTGGCCCAGTCTTGGGGCACGCCGGCTCCGATCAGGCCGTTCAGCGCCAGGGTGGCGCTCCACATGATGTTGGCACGCACGTCGTAGTTTTCCGGCTCCACCAGCGCCTTGGGCCCCTCTTCCGCCAGGGTCAGCAGCAGCCCTTCTGCAAAGCGATCCTGCACCTTGGCATCCACCGGGTAGGTGAGGTACTGCTCCAGGGTGTGGATGAAGGCATCCACCACCCCATTGGCCACCTGACGGGCGGGCAGGGTGTAGGTGAGCACGGGGTCGAGCACGGCGAAGCGCGGCATTACGAAGGGCGAGAAGAAGTGCTGCTTGTCCCCTGTGCTCTTGCGGGTGATGACGGCGCCCATGTTCATCTCGGAGCCGGTGGCCGGCAGGGTCAGCACGCTGCCCAGGGGAATGGCGGAGGCCACCTCGCCGCCGACGGTCTCGAGGATGTGCCAGGGGTCCTTGGCCAGGTCGTAGTGGGCCGCCGCGGCGATGAACTTGGAGCCGTCCAGCACGGAGCCGCCACCCACTGCCAGCAGGAAGTCGACCTTCTCGGCGCGGGCCAGTTCGACGGCACCCATCAGGGTCTCGTAGGTGGGGTTGGGCTCGATGCCGCCAAATTCAAACAGGGTCAGGCCGGCCAGCTCGCTGCGGATCTGGTCCAGCAGGCCGCTGCGCACCACGCTGCCACCGCCGTAGGTGACGAGGATGCGGGCGTCGCTGGGGATCTGGCCGCGCAGCTGGGCCACCTGGCCCTTGCCGAACAGCACCTTGGTGGGGGTGTGCAGGATGAAGTTGTTCATGGGATCTCCCGGGGTGGTCGTAGTCGGTAAGGTATGGGTTGCATTTTTCTCTTATAACCCCCTACCATCAAGGGAGCTTTCTGCCGATTTCTTGCCTATTTCTACTGAGCCTGGATAAATGAGTACAAATCAGCCCATCGCGGCGACCCACCAGTCCGCCCTCGCCAGCCGACTCGCCGCCCTGGCACCCCACCCGGGGATCACCGCCGCCCCCGTGCCCGGCGTGCACCTCATCTACACCACGGAGCATCACGACCGCATCCCGGTGCTCTACCGCCCGCGCATGATCATCATCCTGCAGGGGCACAAGGTGGGCTATCTCTCGGACTTCACCTTCCGCTACGACCCCGAGCACTACCTGATGATGACCCTGCCGCTGCCCTGCGAGTGCGAGTGCTTCGCCTCCCCCGAATCCCCTCTGGTGGGGCTCTCGGTGGAGATCGACGTGGCGGCGCTGCAGGCCCTGCTGCTGGAGATGGGGGACGCGGCCCCCGCCCCGGCGGAACCGGGTCGCGGCGTCGTCTCCGTGCCCCTCTCCGAGACCATGCTCTGCGCGGTGGAGCGCCTCATCGACGTGATGGACAAACCGCTCCACGCCCGGGTGCTGGGGCCCCAGATCGTGCGCGAGATCCTGTTCCATGCCCTGCACGAAGGGGGGGCCCCCGCCCTGCTGGCCATGGCCAGCCGTCACAGCCAGGTGAGCCAGATAGCCCGGGTGCTGCGTATCATGGAGCAGCGCTTTACCGAGAACCTGACGGTGGAGGAGCTGGCCCGGGAGGCAAACATGAGCGTCTCGGCCTTCCACCACCACTTCAAGGCGGCCACCGCCACCTCGCCCCTGCAGTACATCAAGACCCTGCGCCTGCACCGGGCGCGGCTGATGATGCTGCACGACGGCCTCAAGGCCGGGGTGGCGGCGGACAAGGTAGGCTACGAGAGCGGCTCCCAGTTCAGCCGCGAATACAAACGCTTCTTTGGCAACACCCCGAGCGAACACGCGGCACGCTTCCGCTCGGGACAACTGCGTATCGTGGAGGGATGACATGCGCACACTGATCCTGCTCGTTCTGACCCTGCTGGCCACCGCCTGCACCGGCATTCCACCGGGACACCAGGTGGTCAAGCCCTTCCAGCTCGACCGCTACCTGGGCACCTGGTACGAGGTGGCCCGCCTCGATCACGGTTTCGAGCGCGGCCTGAACCGGGTCACCGCCACCTACAGCCTGCGGGATGACGGCGGTGTCAGGGTGATCAACCGGGGGCAGGACGAACAGGGGGAATGGCGCGAGGCCGAGGGGCGCGCCTACTTCGTGGGCGACAGCGACGAGGGGCGCCTCAAGGTGAGCTTCTTCGGCCCCTTCTACGGCAGCTACAACGTGCTGGCGACGGACTATGACCTCTCCCTGGTGAGCAGTTACAGCCTCCAGTACCTCTGGATCCTCTCCCGCACGCCCCATCCCCCCAAAGAGAAGGTAGAGGCCCTGGTCGAGCGGGCCCGGGGGCTCGGCTTTGCCACCGACCGGCTGATCTGGGTCAGCCAGGATCCGGCGGGGAACGCCCCATGAGGATCTTCCAGGCCACCCCCGGTGACATTCCCCGGGTCACCCCCCTGTTCGTGGAATACCGGGCGTTCTACCGGCTGCCTGCCCGGCCCGAGGCCGCCGAAGCCTTCCTGCTGGAGCGCTGCACCGCCGGGGAGTCGGTGCTCTTCGTGGCCCAGAGCGAGGAGGGAGAGGTGCTGGGATTTGCCCACCTCTATCCCCTGTTCTGCTCCCTCGCCCTGAAACCCATCTGGCTGCTGTACGATCTGTTCGTGGCGCCGGCGGCCCGCCAGCAGGGGGTGGCCCAGGCGCTGCTGGCGCGGGCCGATCGCCACGGCCAGGAGACGGGCGCCGCCTTCCTGATGCTGAGCACCGCCACCGACAACCGGCAGGCTCAGTCCCTCTACGAAGGGCACGGCTACCAGCGGGACAACGAGTTCTACAGCTACATCAAGCCCCTCTGAGCCTCTGCCTGCGCCCGTTGCAGGGCCAGGACCCGATATTATTCAGCAGGTGCATGGCGAAATAATATCCATACACAGGATGAATAAAGGCGACCCCGGGGTCGCCTTTGTCACATCCGGGTCGCAGCCTAGAGCCGGAAGCGCCCGATCTCCTGCTCCAGCCGCTCGGTGAGAGACTTGAGCTGGGCCGCCTGGGCGGCCTCTTCGCCGGCCTGGGCCGCCAGCGCCTGGGAGACGTGGCGGATATTCTCGGTGTTGCGGCTGATCTCGCCGGTCACCGAGGTCTGCTCCTCGGCCGCCGCCGCGATCTGGGTCGCCATGTCGCTGATGGCGCCGATGGCCTCGTTGATCCTGCCCAGGCTGAGATTCGCCGCTTCGGCGTCCTCCACGCTGGTGCCCGCCAGCTGGCGGCTGGTCTCCATGCCGCCCACCGCCTTGCGGGTGGTCTGCTGCAGCGCCTCGATCATCTGCTGGATCTCGGCGGTGGAGTCGTGGGTGCGGCGCGACAGCACCCGCACCTCGTCCGCCACCACGGCAAAGCCGCGTCCCTGCTCCCCGGCCCGGGCCGCCTCGATGGCGGCGTTCAGGGCCAGCAGGTTGGTCTGCTCGGCGATGCCGCTGATGGTGGCCAGAATGCCGCTGATCTGCTGGGCGTGGCCATCCAGCTCGTGGATGGTCTGGCTGGCGTCGGAGACCTCCCCCGCCAGCCCCGTGATGCTGCGCTGGCTCTGGCCGACCTGGGACTGGCCGGCCACCGCGAGGCGCACCGCATCGCCGGCGGTGTTGGCGGCAAACTCGGCGTTGCCAGCGATCTCCTGGGTGGCGGAGGCCATCTCGGTCACCGCGGTCGCCACCATGACGATCTCGTCCTGCTGCTGGCGCACCCGCTGGCTGCGGGCCTCGGCCCCCGCCGCCTGGGTGCGGGACTGGGCCGCCAGCTCGACGGTGACGTCCCGCAACCGGCTGACGATGCCGTGCAGTCGCGCCACGAACTGGTTGAAGTTCTGGGCCAGCTGCCCCACCTCATCCTGGCTGCGGGTGGCGATCTGCACCGTGAGATCACCCTCCCCGTGGGCGATGTCGGCAAGCGCCCTGGAGACCCGCCCCAGATCCGCGAACAGGTAGTTGAACATGGCGATGAGCAGGGCACCGAACACCAGCAGCAGCACCAGGGTCAGCCCCACCAGTTGCCACAGCAGGGAGGCGAGCGGCGCCTCCAGCACGTCCTTGTACATCACCATGGCGAGCAGCCAGTCGGTGCCGGGCACGCCCTGCACCGAGAGCAGCACCTCGCGCCCGTTCAGATTGGCGCCGTGCAGTTCGCCGTCGCGGCTCCACGCATCCAGCGCCGCCCCGGTGAGGCCGGGATCCAGCTCCGCCACCTGCTTGAGCGCCAGCTCCTTGTTCGGGTGGCCGACGATGAGGCCGGTGCGGTCGAGCAGCATGGCGTAGCCCTCTCCCTGCACCTTCATGGCCAGCACCTCGTCGATGAGGGCGTCGAGGGAGAGATCCGCCCCGGCCACCCCGATCACCCGGCCCTGGTGGCTCACCGGCTCGGCCAGGGTCACCACCATCTGCTGCATGGTCACGCTGACATAGGGCGGCGTGACGATGAGCTTGCCCGCCTTGTCGGCGTTCTGGTACCAGGGGCGGGCCCTGGGGTCATAGTTGGCGGTGTTGAGGGCGGGATCGTGGCGGGTCATCTCCCCCTGCGCCGAACCAAAATAGGTGAGGCCGAAACCGCCGGAGGTGCGGGTCTGCAACAGGTGGGGTACCAGGGCCGTGTCGGGGTCGCGCGCAATGACGGCGGCCAGGGCGTCGACCGCGTGCTTGCGATCCTCAAGCCAGTTGCCGATGGCCACCGAGTGGGCGTGGCCGTAGTTGACCGCCTCGCTCTGGATGGCGTCAAGGGTGCGGGATTTGAGGGTGTGGAAGGCGACAATACCGAGCAGGGCTGCCATCAGCAGCACTACCCCCAGGCTGGCCGCGAGCAGCTTGCCGCGCAACGAGAGAGTCATGACAACGAATCCTTGTGGTAGCCGGGGGCCGGGAATACCCCCATCTTGGTAGTTCTATCGGCACAATGATGAACGGTCTTTAGTGAATCCTGATATTTTTTCATCTATCAACAACAGAACGCACTACCAGCAACAGACTGCTCACTATTCCATGCTGACACCCGCAGGCACCACAAGGCCGCCCGAAGGCGGCCTGGCACTTACCCCTGATAGGCACCGGCGGAGTAGGTCAGCTCATAGCTGTGGCTGTAGATCTCGATGATGTTGCCGAAGGGATCTTCCATGTAGACCATGCGGTAGGGCTTCTCGCCCGGATAGTATTCGCGCACCGGCATCCGCTGCTTGCCGCCCGCCGCGACGATGCGTGTCGCCAGCCCCTCGACATCCGGATCCTGCACGCTGAAGTGGAACACCCCGGTCTTCCAGAATTCGAAGTTGTTTTCGCGCTGCTCGCTGTTGGGGAACTCGAACAGCTCGATGCCGATCTTGTCGCCGGTGGAGAGATGAGCGATGCGGAAAGAGCCCCAGCCCGGGCCAAATACGTCGTTGCACATCACGCCGATGGCGGAGTCATCCTCGGTGATGGTGGTCGCCGGCATGATGAGATACCAGCCCATCACCTTGGTATAGAACTCGACTGCCTTGTCGAGGTCAGTCACCGTGATGCCGATGTGGGAGAAGTTGCGCGGGTAAGTCATAAGTCACCTTGAAATTGTGTGTGGGAAACAGGTGACATGATAGGAAGAGGCGCCATAATGAAAAATAAGGTCAAACTAATGGAATGCATAAATTAAATTTATGGTTAATCCACTCTGGCTCCACACCCTGGTGGTGGTGCATGAAACCGGCAGTTTTACCCGTGCCGCCGATCGGCTGGATCTCACTCAGGCCGCCGTCAGTCAGCATATCTCGCGCCTCGAGGCCGAATTCGGCCCCCTGCTGCTACGCAAGCCCCGTCAGCTGGAGCTCACCCCGCGCGGGCTGGTGCTGCTCGACTTCGCCCGCCAGCAGGCGCAGGCCGCCGAACAGTTGCGAGCCCGTCTCTCTGATGACGACCCCCACCGCGGCGCCATCACCCTCACCACCCCCGGCAGCATCGGCCTGCTGCTCTATCCCCTGCTGCTCGATCAGCAACAGGAGCATCCCGGACTCACCATCCAGCACCGCTTTGCCCCCACCCCCGACATAGTGCAGGCGGTACTGGCGGGGCGCAGCGATCTGGGACTGGTGGATCAACCGCCGGAGCACCCCAGCATAGCCGCCGAGCCCTTCGCCCGCGAACCCCTCTGTCTGGTTGTACCCAGCGACGGCGAGGAGCCGAGCTGGCAGCACCTCTGTCAGCTCGGCTTTATTGACCACCCGGATGGCCGCAGCATGGCTCAGCGCCTGCTGGGACGACGCTATCCCGGCCAGCGCTTCGACGAGATCCCGCTGCGCGGCTTTACCAACCAGATCGGCCTGATCCTGGAGCCAGTCGCCCGCGGCCTCGGCTTTACCGTGCTGCCCCGCTTCGCCGTCACCGCCTTTGCCCAACAGGAGCAGATCCGGGTGATCCAGAGCAGCATTGAGGTGATCGACACCCTCTGGCTGATCTACCGCGCCGAGTGGCCGCTCCCCGCCCGCCACCAGCGGCTGGTGGAAACCCTCAAGACGCAGGTCGGCGCCATCTGATGGACAAACAACAAGGCCGCCCGAAGGCGGCCTTTTACTGTCCGGCGGCTGGGTTATTTGACCCGCGCCAGCGCCGTGTTGATCCTCAGGTTGGTCGCCTCCAGCCCCGGCTGCTGGCCGTAGAAGTCGAACGCCAGCTCGACACTGGGGCGAAACAGCAGGCAGTGGGTGGAGCCGCCGAAGTGGAACATGCCGAGCTGCTCCCCCTTCGCGATCCGATGCCCCGGCTGCACCGTCACCTCGCAGCTCGACACCTCCGCCATGCCCACCGGCACCACGCACATCAGGCCGATTTTGGGGTTGTCGGCCTCGATGAAGATGAGTGCCCGGGTCGCCACCGCGGTGAGGAAGGGCTGGGACTGGTTCGGGGCGCTGGGGTCGGGCCCCACCGGGCTGTCGAAACCCTGGTGGCGGTTGGCCAGGTAGTAGCTGCCGTTGACCACCTTGACCGAGCGCACCGTGCCGCTCACCGGGCTGTGCCAGCGGTGATAGCTGAGGGCGCTGAGGAAGGCCTGATAGAGGGTGCCCCCCTCGAACGCGGCGGCGCGCGGGTCGAAGTCCAGCAGGTTGTCCAGGGAATAGGGCTGCCCCTTGAGCCAGAACGCGTCCTGCCGCCTTACCCCGGTCACCACCTGCAGCGGGGCCGACTCGCAGGCGTTGGCGATCACGCTGTCATCGTCCGGGGCCGTCGCCGGCCGCACGCCGGGGCAGAAGCGGCGGGTGAAGAAGTCGTCCCAGCTGGCGAAGCCCTCGTATTCCTCTCCCGGCACGGTGTGGAAGATCCCCTCGAAGCGCTCTGGGGTGGGGTTGTCGCCGGCCCCGAGCGCCCCCTGCGCCACCTTGACCATCTCCCGTTTCGCCACCTCCCCGAGCCAGGGGACGATCAGGGTCTGGCGATCCAGGGTGCTCACCGACTCCGTCAGCACATAACGGGACGCGGGACTTTGCAGGAAGTCGGCCCAGTAACCGAGGATCTTGCGCAGTTGCTGGTTCACCAGCGCATTGGCAAAGAAGTCGTACCCGGCGGCCGTCGCCATGGGCCAGTTGAGCAGGGCATTGATGGGGAATCCGATCAGCCCGGCGGGCTCCTGGGTCTGCACATCCTGATAGGCTTCCGGGGCCGTGGTCATGATGCCGTTGAGCAGCTGCAGGAACTCATCGAAGCTGCGCACCTGGACCTGACCGAGCGGCGTGCTGTGCTCATGCTGCCACGCCTCGTCAAACATCCCCTGGGCCTGCTGATGCAGGAGAGGATCCTGCTCCACCAGCGCCTTCAATCCGGCGATCGGGGCCACCAGCGGGCGAGGCTGGCGGGTGACCGCCTGACGCAGCCGCTGTACCCAGCGCGCCACATGGGCCTGATCCCGGGGGACCCAGCCACCGGCATGGGCATGGGGGTGACGCGTATCCACTGCCTTGTTCATCGCTCTCTCCTTGTTGAAGCGCCTTGGGCCCGCCGGATGCGATGCGCCTGAAGGCGCCATCTGGCAGGAAGCAAGGTGTAGCACAGGGGAAAAGCGGCCTCCATTGACAGAAATGGCAGCGGCGAAGCGGAGAAAAAGAGGCTAACGGAGGCGGTGGCAAACGCCGCAAATGCGAAAGGCCAGCTCAATGAGCTGGCCTCTCTGAAAAATGGCAGGGGCGGCAGGACTCGAACCCGCAACCATCGGTTTTGGAGACCGCTGTTCTACCAATTGGAACTACGCCCCTGCAACAAACGAGGCGTAGTATACAAAGCGGAGGTCAAAGGTAAAGGCTTTTTTTCTCACTTTCGATGCGATCGAACAAATGACGAGCAGATCCCCGCAATTCCAACAAGGAGCGGGGGTAAGCTGCTGTATTTGCAGCCCCGACGGGGTAGGAATGGGACACAAATGGGGGTAGGGTGAAACCAGGCTCAGGGAGGCTGCCCATGCTCAATTACCGACTGCTGCAACAGCTTGCGCCCCTCAACTTCCGGGATGAGCGCAAGACGGAGACCCTGGCCGACTATCTGGACAGAGTCTCTCCCCTGGTGCCCTCCATTCCCTCCAATGTGCTCGCCCAGTGGATTTACCGCCATTGGCGCGGTTTTGAATCCAACTGGAGCTTTATCGATCTCGCCAGCCACCAGTTCGAGTGCGAGCACTGGCCCACCGCGCAGATTATCGAGCAGATAGACTCCCGCCACATGGAGGTGATCGATCGCTGGGGCGAGATGCTGCGCAGCAACCGCTACGTGCGCCGCTCCTGGCTCGGCGATGACATGCTGCGCCGGGGCACCTGGTCCGAGCCTGTCATCGTCCTCGCCACCGCCCCGGGCACCTGCTACCCGGACGGTCACCCCCTGCCCCATCCCTACTGCCTGCTGGAGGGGCACCACAGGCTCGGCTACCTGCGCAGCATGGCCGCCGATGGCGCCCCCTTGCAGGCGCAGCACGCACTCTGGATTTGTCGACCCGTTCGCGACACTTAAACGTTTTTCTGGGCAAATCCTGCCTCTGAAATAAATTTTTGACAATTCAAAAACCAGCCCTATAATCGGTGCGGTTTTGAAAAAGGTCGGGACAGGACAATGCCGTTTTTGATGAAAAAAGCAGCCTTGCAGACGGGTGGAGCGCACCAGAGCGGCCCCGTTGTTTCCGGTTCCCGTCCCACAGATCCCCCGTTTTTTTTGAAAAGAGCCCCTGTTTCAGGGGCTTTTTTTTGTGCCGGAAAAACCTTCATTGATGCCAAAGGGAATGCAGACGATGACCAATCCACTCTATAACAAACACGTCATCTCCATCTCGGATCTGACCCGGTCCGACATGGAACTGGTGGTCGCCACCGCACAGCGGTTGAAGGCCGAACCCGACAGCCGCCTGCTGAAAGACAAGCTGGTCGCCAGTTGCTTCTTCGAAGCCTCCACCCGCACCCGTCTCTCCTTCGAGACCGCGGTCCAGCGCCTGGGCGGCAACATCATCGGCTTCGCCGACGGCGGCAACACCAGCGCCAAGAAGGGCGAGACTCTGGCCGACTCCATCAAGATCATCAGCTCCTACACCGATGCGGTGGTGATGCGCCACCCGAAGGAAGGGGCAGCCCGTCTGGCCTCCGAGTTCTCCCGGGTGCCGGTCATCAACGGCGGTGACGGCTCCAACCAGCATCCCACCCAGACCCTGCTCGACCTCTTCTCCATCCACGAGACCCAAGGCAAGCTGGACGGCCTCAACGTCGCCTTCGTCGGTGACCTGAAGTACGGTCGCACCGTCCACTCCCTGGCCCAGGCCCTGAGCCTGTTCAACTGCCGCTTCTTCTTCATCTCCCCTGAGGCGCTGGCCATGCCGGACTACCTCTGCGAGGAGCTGGAAGAGAAGGGCATCCGCTTCAGCGTGCACGAGACCATGGAAGAGGTGATGCCGGAGCTCGACATCCTCTACATGACCCGCGTCCAGAAGGAGCGCTTCGACGAGACCGAGTACAAGCACATGGCCGCCAAGTTCGTGCTGGAGCTGGCGACCCTGGAAGGGGCCAAGCCCACCATGAAGATCCTCCATCCCCTGCCCCGGGTTGACGAGATCGAGGTCGCCGTCGACAAGACCCCCCACGCCTACTACTTCCAGCAGGCGGAGAACGGGGTCTATGCCCGCCAGGCACTGCTGGCACTGGTACTGAACGAAACCGTCTAAGGGAAAGGGGAACATCATGCCCGAGAAGAACCAACTGCAAGTCGAAGCCATCCGCCACGGCTCCGTCATCGACCACGTCCCCGCCGGCCAGGGCATCAAGATCCTCAAGCTGTTCCAGCTGATCGAGACCCAGGAGCGGATCACCGTCGGCTTCAACCTCAAATCCGGCGCCCTCGGCAAGAAGGATCTCATCAAGATCGAGAACACCCGTCTGACCGAGCAGCAGGCCAACCAGCTCGCCCTGTTCGCCCCCAAGGCGACCGTCAACATCATCGAAGACTTCGTGGTGGTGAAGAAGCACCAGCTGGCGCTGCCGGAGTTCATCGAAGGGGTGTTCCACTGCCCCAACTCCAACTGCATCTCCCACAACGAACCGGTGGAGAGCTACTTCCGGGTGCGCGAGGTGAAAGGGGCGGTGCGGATGAAGTGCAAATACTGCGAGAAGTCCTTCACCCAGGACATCGTCAGCGAACGCTACTGATTTCCTGCCGACAAATGATATCCATGTGGGCCCCATCGGGCCCATTTTTGAACCCTGTCACATCACTTATTCCCCCTTTGGTTATAATTTGCCATCCCGTAATGGATATACCTCGCTCATCCCCTGCTTGAGTGCTCCTCATTAGTGTTTTTCGCTATGAAAAGCCGGAACGACAGACTGGGCGAGACCGCCATCGCTCATCGCCAAAGGAAGTCGCCATGGTCAACACCCTCAGCCGCCCAGCAGAACCAGAGTCCGACCTGGCCCAGCTCGACGCCTGCCGCCAGATCATCGGCCAGCACTGCTACAGCACCCAGGAGGAGATCCGCCGCGAGCTCTCCGCCCGCGGTTTTGCCGACATCAGCCAGTCCACCATCTCCCGCCTGCTGCGCCGTCTCGGGGTCGCCAAGGCCCAGAACGCCAACGGCAAGAAGGTCTACACCCTGGTGGACGAGCAGCTGGAGCCCGCCGGCAGCACCCGCTCCATCCACGACATGGTGCGCGCCGTGGTCCACAACCAGCAGATGGTACTGGTGCATACCACCCCGGGGGCCGCTACCGTGGTGGCTCGCCTGCTGGATCGCAACGCCAATCCCGAGATCCTGGGGGCCGTGGCCGGCAACGACGTGGTACTGATCGCCCCGCGCCACATCAGCCGAACCCGCCAGGCTCACGCTGCCGTGGTGCGCACCCTGGAAAACGCCCGCTGACCCCTGCTGGATGCCAGAAGGCGACCCCGGGGTCGCCTTTTTGTTGCCCGCGCGGCAAGGAGTCAGACCACGGGAGAGCCCGGGCGCCCCGCCTTGCCAGCCATCAAAAACGGGAGCCCCAGGCTCCCGTTGTTGTCCCAATGTCTGTCGGCATTCATGCCAGCACGGCACCCAGGCTCAGGCAGAGCACGATCAGCACGGTCAGCATGCCGAGCAGCGGGGCCACCCACTTCAGCCAGCGCACATAGGGCACCTTGGCAATGGCCAGCCCCCCCATGACCACGGCGGAGGTCGGGGTCACCAGGTTCACCAGGCCGGAGGCGGACTGGTAGGCGGTGACCACCAGCTCGCGGCCCACGTTGGCGAAGTCGGCGAGCGGCGCCATGATCGGCATGGTCAGCACCGCCAGACCGGAGGAAGAGGGCACCAGGAAGGAGAGCACCACTTCCAGCACGAACATCACGTTGATGAAGACGATGGTGGAGAGGCCGGTCACGATCCCCTCTGCACTGTGCAAAATGGTGTGGGTGATCATGCCGTTGTCCATCACCACCACGATACCGCGGGCGATACCGATGATGAGGGCCACGCCGAGCAGATCGCGGGCACCGTCGATGAAGTTGGAGGTCAGCTCCTCCTCGCTCATGCGGGAGATGACGCCGACGATGATGGCGGCAGCCAGGAACACGCCGGAGATCTGCGCCATCCACCAACCCAGCACGGCCACCCCGTAGATCATCACGGCGAAGGCGGCGACGAAGATGCCCAGCACGATCTTGCGGGTGGTGGTGAACTCCAGCATCTGGTCGCTCTTGTTGCCAAGGAAGTGGGCACGGTTCTCTTCCCACTTGTCGGCCACCAGGGACTTGCTGGGATCGCTTCGCACCATCTTGGCGTAACGCATCACATAGGCCACGCAGATCAGCCAGCCGGCCACCAGCATGGCAACCCGCAGCCAGATGCCGTCGGTGAAGGAGATGCCGGCCGCGTTGGCGGCGATCACGGTGGCGAACGGGTTGATGGTGGAGCCCAGGGTACCGATACCGGCCCCCAGCAGCACGGTCGCGGCGGCGACCACGGGGTCGAAGCGGGCCGCCATCATCACCGGCACCAGCAGGGTGTAGAACGGCAGAGACTCTTCCGCCATGCCGTAGATGGTGCCCCCTGCGGCGAACAGCGCCATCAGGATGGGGATCATCCACTCTTCACGGCCACGCAGGCGATCGGTTACGCGGTCGATGCCGGCATCGATGGCACCTGTCTTAGTCACGATGCCAAGGAAGCCACCGATGATCAGGATGAAGAGGGAGACGTCGATGGCGCCAGCCTCATAGGTGTCATGGTTGTAGAGACCGTCGATAGGTGCCAGCAGCACGTCGACGATCCCCTGGGGATTGGCATCCACCAGTTTGTAGGTACCGGCCACCGGCACTTCCTTGCCGAGGGCCTCGTTCATGGTCATCTCGTATTTGCCGGCCGGCACTATCCAGCTCAGGGCGGCCACCAGGGCGATCAGCACAAACAGTATCGTGTAGGCTGACGGGAACTTGAATTTGGTCATGGTCCAGCTTCCTTCTGTGGGTGTGGTATCCATGCAGGCTGCGGGTCGTAGGGTTGGAGGTATTATGCCGCTGTCACATGGTTGAAAAGCCGGGGGTCACCCCCCGGCACCACTGACGACGTCAGTCGCCCAGCGTAGCCACCATCACTGCCTTGATGGTGTGCATCCGGTTTTCCGCCTCGTCGAACACGATGCTGTGCTCGGATTCGAACACGTCCTCGGTCACTTCCAGGCCCTTCATGCCATATTTGTCGGCCACTTCCTTGCCCATGGTGGTCTCGTCGTTGTGGAACGCCGGCAGGCAGTGCATGAACTTCACATCCGGGTTCTTGGT
The DNA here is from genome assembly GCF_002902865.1 of Aeromonas sp. ASNIH5. Classification (NCBI taxonomy): domain Bacteria; kingdom Pseudomonadati; phylum Pseudomonadota; class Gammaproteobacteria; order Aeromonadales; family Aeromonadaceae; genus Aeromonas; species Aeromonas sp. ASNIH5. The sequence goes on from NZ_CP026122.1 coordinate 2,787,547, forward strand.
GGCGTTGATGACATCCATGTTGACCTGATACGGGGTCATCAGTTTGACCCGTTGATCCCAGGCTTCCTTCGCTTCACCCATGGAGACCCAGACGTCGGTGTAGAGGAAGTCGGCACCCAGCACACCCTCTTTCACGTCTTCGGTCAGGTGGATGCGCGCACCGGTCTCTTCGGCGATGAGGCGGCAGGTGGCAACCAGCTCCTCTTCCGGCCAGAAGGCTTTCGGCGCCACCAGACGGATGTCCATGCCCATCTTGGCGGCACCCACCATCAGGGAGTTGCCCATGTTGTTGCGGGCGTCACCCAGGTAGGCGAACTTGATCTGATCCAGGCGTTTGCCCTTGCCGTGCTCCAGCATGGTCATGAAGTCCGCCAGGATCTGGGTCGGGTGGAATTCGTTGGTCAGGCCGTTCCAGACCGGCACACCGGCGTGGGCCCCCAGCTCTTCCACGATCTCCTGGCCGTAGCCGCGGTATTCGATGCCGTCATACATGCGGCCCAGCACCCGGGCGGTGTCCTTCATGGACTCCTTGTGACCGATTTGGGAACCGCTCGGGCCGAGGTAGGAGACCTGGGCGCCCTGGTCGAAGGCCGCCACTTCGAACGCACAGCGGGTGCGGGTGGAAGTCTTCTCGAAGATCAGGGCAATGTTTTTGCCGGTCAGGTGTTTGCGCTCATAGCCACCGTATTTGGCTTTCTTCAGGTCGATGGCCAAGTCAATCATGTATTGGATTTCGCGCGGGGTGAAGTCCAGCAGTTTCAGGAAGTTACGGTTACGCAGATTAAAAGCCATGATGAGTTCTCTCTATATTTGTTCAGACCAATTTGGCAGTGTTATTGACTACGCAGTTGTTCAGACCAGAGCCTTGGCTCAGGCATTGACGGTATTGGTGGCGACGATGTTGGTGCCGGCTTCCCCCTTGAGGATGGCGAGGCCATCTTCCAGGGAACCGATGCCGACCATGCCGCCGGTCGCCTTGACGAATTCGCAGGAGGCTTCGACTTTCGGCCCCATGGAGCCGGCGTCGAACTTGACCCCGGCCAGCTCGTCCGGGCTGGTGACCCGCAGCGGACGCTGGGTCGGCTTGCCCCAGTCCAGATAGACGGCATCGGCATCGGTCAGGATCAGCAGGGCGTCGGCCTTGATCTGCTTGGCCAGGTAGGCGGCAGACATGTCCTTGTCGATGACGGCCTCGATGCCGGTCAGGCTCTGGCCATCCCAGGTCACCGGGATACCACCACCACCGGTACAGATGATGAGGTGACCCTGGGCGATCAGGGTTTCGATGGCGTCGCCTTCGACGATGCGCTGGGGCAGCGGGGACGGCACCACGCGGCGGAAGAACTTGCCGTCGGCCTTGACCACCCAGTGCTTCTCGGCAGCCAGGGTGCGGGCTTCCGCCTCTTCGTAGACGGGGCCGATGAACTTGGTCGGGTTGGCAAACGCCGGATCTTGCGGGTCAACCTGCACCTGGGTCAGCAGCGCGGTGACGTTGCGGCTCGGCATCAGGTTCTTCAATTCCTGGATCAGCATGTAGCCGATCATGCCCTGGGACTCGGCACCCAGCACATCCAGGGGATAGGGGGAGACCTTGGTGTAGGCGCTGTTCTGCAGGGCCAGCAGGCCGACTTGCGGGCCGTTGCCGTGCACCAGCACCACGTTGTAATCCTCGGCGATGCGGGCGATGGTCTTGGCGGCGGTGGCGATGTTCTTGCGCTGGATGTCGGCTTCCAGAGGTTCACCGCGGCGGAGCAGGGCATTGCCCCCCAGGGCGACGACGACAGTTGGTTTTTTCATGGGTGTTACTCTCGAATTCTGGTTTGTGTGGCGCCAGCCTCTGCCGGCGCCACGCCGTCTTGTCAGATGCCGTCACGTTCCATCGGGCAGCTCATGCAGCGGGCGCCGCCGCGGCCACGTCCCAGCTCTTCACCCGGGATGGGCAGCACAGTGATGCCGGCCTTGTCGTACTTCTCGTTGGTGTAGGTGTTGCGCTCGTAACCCACCACCACGCCGGGGCGCACGGTCAGCACGTTGTTGGCGTCGTTCCACTGCTCCCGCTCGGCCTCGAAGCTGTCGCCGCCAGTGGTGATGAGCCTGAGCTGATCCACCCCCAGCGCCTTCTCGATGGCGGTGACGAAGTAACCCTCTTCCTTGATGTTCATCCCGGTGGCACCGCCCGGGGTCAGGCTCCAGCAGTTCACATCCTTGCGGATGACTTCCGGATAGACGGAGAAGGTGTCGACATCCATGTGGGTCATGACGGTGTCGAGGTGCATGCAGCTACGGTGTTTCGGCAGCTCCATGGCGATGACCTGCTTGGCCTGACCGTGCTTGAACAGGCTGCGGGCCAGATGCTCCACCCCTTGCGGCGTGGTGCGCTCGGACATGCCGATGAGCACGGCGCCTCGGCCGATGACCAGGACGTCGCCCCCTTCGATGGTGGAGTTGTCGTAGTCGCGCTCCTCGTCACCGAAGTACTTGATGAACTCCTGACCGGCAAACTGCGGGTGCCAGCGGTAGATGGCCTTCACGTGGTTGGTCTCGCGACGACGGGCGGCCTTGGCCATGGGGTTGATGGAGACGCCGCCATAGACCCAGCAGGAGGTGTCGCGGGTAAAGAGGTGGTTGGGCAGCGGTTCGATGATGAAATCGGTCGGGGCATGCATGCCGACCACCATGTTGACGCCGCTGTAGGGCATCTCGGAGTAGGTGAGGCCGCCGGAGAGGATGCGGGCCAGCTCGCGGTGAGGCATGTCCGCCAGGAAGCAGCGCACGTCGTTGGCCAAGGCAGTGCCGAGGCGATAGTCGGAGACCTGGTGTTGCAGCAGCCAGGCTTTGGCTTCCGGCACGTCCAGGGTTTCCGCCAGCAGATTGGTCAGGAGGAAGACTTCGACATTCTGATCGCGCAGTACCTGAGCGAATTTGTCGTGCTCCTGACCGGCACGTTCCACGGACAGGACGTCGTCAAACAGCAGATCCTGGCAGTTGGAAGGGGTCAGACGCTTCAGACTGAGGTTGGGGCGGTGCAACATGACACGGCGCAACTGGCCAACTTCAGAACCTACATAAAATTTGCTCATGATGATATTCCGTCTAGCAGTGGTCCCTGCGAGTGATTGAATAGATTCCTTCTATTCAGGCTCGTGGCTAAGGCGGGATATTCTTTATGTAGGGTACTCGGCTTGTGTTCTATCCTGCCCTTGCCTTTCGACGCAGAGATTAGGTCTGGCAACTCCACCAAACTTGGACATTGATCACATTCACCCGAGACTGCATAAATTCAGAAGTTAATTTATGATGGAGTTTACATATCTGACATTTCCCTCACCCTCCATCCGGCATAAATACGCAATAAAGCCCCAATATATTCCACAAAGAACGCAATTCCATTCACCCATGATATCCAAAAATGGATAGCCACCAATAAAAAACATCAAATAAATCATTATATTAAAATCAAAACGCTCATTTTTTGAATAAACTTCACCCACCTTTGAATTTATCCTCGCTTGTCATCCCGTTTGCTCTCACATAAATAATCACCTGCTCCTTTATCGTTGAATAATCCATCTCTTGTCCCAGATCATGGCGGCCCGCCCGGGCCAGATGGCTAGCCTCATCGCCAAGTCGTGTGCACTATCTCTTTTATATGGATATGCATTTTGCACGCATCCTGATGGCGCCTTTTTCACCGACCGGAGTGCAACCGGGATTCAAAGTTTTTTCATTAGTTGAATTTTTTCAGTCACCTTGCGCCGATTTCGGGTTCGCCTTAACTCAAAAAGTGATGCTTGTCACATTCGTTCCCGTCACCAAGGAGATAACCATGAAGATCCCGTCGCTGTTTCTGTTCGTCGCCCTGGTCCTGCCCATGACACCGGCCTTGGTGCATGCCCAGGGAGCCCCCGCCATGCCGCTGGTGGTCTGTCACGTTGACCAGGCACCCCAGATGCTGGTCCCCGCCTACCTATGCCAATGGCACGGTGGCAGCCAGCATCCCTGACCCTCTCGCCCAAGGGGAGGCGATCTCCTCTTGGGTCATCTCAGCTTTCCCTCCTTTACCTCCTTTATCTCCTGAATGGGATCCGGACCACGCCACCTGCATCATGCCCGTTGCCCTCCTCCACCCTCATCTGCGATCGACACTGACCGGCCTCCCCGGATTCTGAACCGCAGTTAAACGCCTTGTGAGATATTCGCCATCTACTGCGTAAGTAAAGTGCCAACAAAATTCTCGCCATAGTCGGAAGATGCGCGTGAAAAAACAGCATGATAGATCATTAACATCATGATTTTAAAAAAGATAACTTCATTATCCTTTCGCGGGAAACCAGTTTGAATAAAACGTTTTTCAGCATGTCATTGTCGCCCTGCGCGAAATCCTTATAGTTACTCCTGCACGGATGCAATGAAGTCGGTCAGGAAGACTGGCTGCCAGGGTTGGGCAAATGGACTCACCACAGGATGTGGTAAAGGACACCTCCCAGGACGGAGAAAGTGCGACGGGAACGGATGACTCGTCAGGCCATGATGGCTAAAGGACACCCCAAAGGATTGGGAAGGGGAAACCTAAAGGAAGAGGTATAGTCAGGGATTGCAGGGAGCAACTTCGTTCAAGGATATGAGCGATAAGACTATCGGGGGCGACGCAAGTCGCCCCCATCTTTTTTGGGTATTTTTCACGTCTGCCCGCTGATGGGTCACCCCGGCCACGATATTGCTGGCCAGGGTACCCGGGACTCGCCCAGCCGGCGCTATTCCAGCCGGAAGTGTCCCACTATCTCCCGCAGCCTGTCATAGGTGCGCTGCATGGCGTTTGAGCTGTCCACGGTGCGCTCGCCATTCCCCTTGAGCTGGGTGATCACCTCGGCGATGGCACTCATGTTGCGATTGATCTCCTCGGCGACGGCACTCTGCTCCTCCGCGGCCGTGGCGATATGGCTGATGAGATCGTTGATCTCCACCACTTCTCCCGCCATCAGATCCAGCGACGCATTCACCTTGCTGGTGTTTTCCGCCGCATCCTGGCAGCTCTGCCGGGTGTTGCCCATGGCGGCCACCACGGTCTGGGTGCCCCGTTGCAGCCGGGTCAGCATGGTCTGGATCTCGGCAGTGCTCTTCTGGGTGCGTCCCGCCAGAGAGCGCACTTCGTCCGCCACCACCGCAAACCCCCGCCCCTGCTCCCCGGCCCGGGCCGCCTCGATGGCGGCGTTGAGGGCCAGCAGGTTGGTCTGCTCTGCGATGCCACCGATGACCCCGAGAATCGAGCCTATCTGCTGCACATCCTGCTGCATGGCTTCGATGGAGTGTGCCGTGGTCTCCACCTCCGTCACCAGCGCAGTGACGCTGGCCATGGCCTGATCCACCACCTGACGCGACTGGTTGGCCAGTTGCTGGCTCTGGCCGGTCAGCTGGGCAGTATTGGCCGCGCTCTCCGATACCGAGACGGCAGTACGGCTCATCTCGTTGATGGCGGTGACCACCTGTTCGGTCTCCCGCACATGCTCCGCCAGCAGGCCCTGGGCTGACCCCGTCTGCCTCGCCAATGCCGATATCCCTTCATTGAGCTGGCCGCTCGCTTGTCTCACCTCCCCCATCATGCCCTGCAACTGCTCGATGAAACGGTTGATGCCCGCCGAGATCTGGCCGAGATCATCCTTGCTGGTCACCGTGAGCCGGCGGGTCAGATCCCCATTGCCCTGGGAGAGCTCCTGCACCAGGTCGCGCAAGGAGAGGATGGGTCTATAGGCCAGGTTGAGGGCCACCATGGAGAGGGCCAGTACCAGCGCCGCCACCCCGAGCAGGGCCAGGGTGATCTTGCCGTTGAGCGCCTGGGTCATGGCCCGGATATAGTCGAGATCCACATAACCGGTCAGGGTCCACTCGCTGCCGCGAATATCCAGCTTGTTGGGGCGGCTCTCGCTCTCTCCCTGGGGCTTGCTGCTGTAGAGCACCTGTCCCTGACTGTCGGTGAGGGAGAAGTAACGCCCTTCCCCGCTTACCTTGGTCAGCAGCGTCTTGAACTCGCTCATGTCGAGGTAGTAGAGGTAGGCGGAGTCTGCACCGCGCGGCACCAGGATGGAGATGACGGGTTTGCCGTCCAGCTGCTCCAGCGGGCTGACGGTGATCTGGTTGTTGGCGGCGGGGATCAGCTTGCGCAGGGCGTCAACCCTGGCCTTGTCGTCGATGACCCCGTTCGCGTCGAATGCCATGTCGCCAATGAGCTTGACGATGTTGTGAAAGCCGGTCTCCTGCAGCGCCTTCTTGACGCTGGTCACCCCGAGGTTCAGGTTGGCGGCCAGCAGCACCTTCTGGGTGATGTCACCCGCCAGCTTCTCCCTGACCAGGGTGATCTGCTCGTTGATGTTCTGGGTGGCCTGGGTGCGGATGTAGCCGCTGATGAAATGGTTGACGCTGAACCAGGCGGTACCGATGGTGACCAGAATGGCGAGCAGCAACAGTACGTTGATTTTGACTTTGAATGCCATGGTATGGGTCCCTCCAAAGAGAAAGGGCCGGGATGACCCGGCCCTCCCTGCCAATGCTTATTTCTTCTTGGCGTACTTCATGGAGTCCAGGGCTACCGCCAGGATGATGATGCCGCCCTTGATGATGAACTGCCAGTAAGGGCTGACACCGATGTAGGTCAAACCATAGTTGATCAGCGTGAAGATAAGTACGCCGGTGATCACACCCGCGACAGTTCCCACACCGCCGGCAAACGAAACGCCCCCCACCACGCAGGCCGCGATGGCATCCAGCTCGTACATGAAGCCGAGGTTGTTGGTGGCACTGCCGATCCGCCCCGCTTCCAGCATGCCGCCGAAGGCGTAGAAGACACCGGCCAGGGCATAGATGACCACCAGGTTGACGGCGACGTTGACGCCGGACACCTTAGCCGCTTCCGGGTTGCCACCGATGGCGAAGATGTTCTTGCCAAAGCGGGTCTTGTTCCACAGCACCCAGACGAAGACGCTGGCGATGGCCGCATAGAAGGTCAGGTACGAGAGCTTGAACCCGCCAATCCGGATGAAGCCCTGCGCAAAGTTGGAGAAGCGAGGATCAAACCCGGCTACCGGGGAAGCCCCCACGGAGTCAAAATAGAGGGAGTTGATGCCGTAGACGATGATCATGGTGCCCAGGGTGGTGATGAAGGGCGTCACGTTCAGGTAGGCGACAATCAGGCCGTTGACCAGACCAATCAGGGCCCCCACCACGCACACCAGCAGGATCACCGCCGGAATGGGCACCTCCCCCAGGGTGGGGAAGACCTTGTTGACGTTGGTCAGGGCCTGCAGCATGGTGGCCGCGATCAGCGCTGCCAGGCCGACCTGGCGACCGGCCGACAGGTCAGTACCCTGGGTGATGATGATGCCCGCCACCCCGAGGGCGATGATGACCCGTACCGAGGACTGGGTCAGGATGTTGCTGAGGTTGGTGAGGCTGAGGAAGGAGGGCTCCTTGATCACGATGATCATGAGCAACACCAGCAACACCACATAGATGCCGTTCTCTTTGAGCGCCTGCATCAGATTGAAATTTTTAGCCGACTCCATAATGTCTTCCTGTCTTTATAGGTACAGAGATGCCAGGCGCAGGATCTCGCTCTGGTCAGTTTCTTTGGTGTTGACGATCCCCGCGACCCGGCCATTGCTCATGACCATGATGCGGTCCGTGATGCCGAGCAGTTCCGGCATTTCGGAGGAGATGATGACGATGCCCTTGTCCTTCTTCGCCAGCTCCAGGATGAGCTGGTAGATCTCGAACTTGGCGCCGACGTCGATACCCCGGGTCGGTTCATCCAGCATCAGGATCTCGGGCTGGGTCAGCAGCCAGCGACCGATGATCACCTTCTGCTGGTTGCCACCGGAGAGGGAGCCGATCTGGGTCTGCTGGGTCGGTGTCTTGACCCGCATGGAGTCGATGACCCACTGGGTATCGCTCTTCATCTTGTTGTCGCTGAGCAGCCCCATGGATCCCTTGTAGTTGTCCATGTTGGCGATCAGGGAGTTGAAGGCGATGTCGAGGCGTGAATAGATCCCGGTAGAGCGGCGCTCCTCGGTCACCAGGGCGAAGCCGTTCTGGATCGCCTCGTGGGCGTTGTGGTTCGCCACCTCTTTGCCGTGCAGCTTGATGGTCCCTTCGCTGCGATCGCGGATGCCGAACAGGGTCTCCACGATGTCGGTGCGCTTGGCCCCCACCAGACCGGCGATGCCGAGGATCTCCCCCTTGTGCAGGTTGAAGGTCACGTCCTTGATGGAAGGCTGGTTCTTGGCCGTCAGGTGCTCGACCTCGAGGATCACCTCTTTGGGCTGGTTGGTTTTTTCCGGGAAGCGCTGGGTGAGCTCGCGGCCGACCATCATGCCGATGATCTGATCCATGGTCATGCCCTTGAGGGGCTGGGTCGCCACCCACTGGCCATCCCGCAATATGGTGATCTCGTCACAGAGCTGGAAGATCTCTTCCATCTTGTGGGAGATGTAGACGATGCCGCACCCCTTCTCCTTGAGCTTGTTGATGATCTTGAAGAGGTGGTTGACCTCTTTCTCGGTCAGGGAGGAGGTGGGTTCGTCCATGATGACGATCTTGGCGTCATAGGAGAATGCCTTGGCAATCTCGATCATCTGCATCTGGGAAACCGACAGGGTGCCGACCTTGACCCTGGGGTCGATGTCGATGTCCAGCTCCTCGAAGATATGCTTGGTGTCCTGATACATCTTGCCGTGGTCGACAAACAGTCCCTTGGTGGGATAGCGGCCGAGCCACATGTTGTCCATCACGGTGCGTTGCAGTACCAGGTTCAGCTCCTGGTGCACCATGGAAACGCCATTCTCCAGCGCCTCTTTGGACGAGGTGAAGTTGATCTCCTGTCCCTTGAAGAAGATCTTGCCCTGATCCTTCTCGTAGATGCCGAACAGGCACTTGAGCAGCGTGGACTTCCCTGCGCCATTCTCGCCCATCAACGCATGCACAGAATGAGGACGGACCCGTAAATTGACATTATCGAGTGCCTTGACGCCAGGAAAGCTCTTACTGACGTCAATCATCTCCAACAGCCATTCTGATTGTTGCCGTGTTGTCATATCAGCCATCACATCTGGTTGAAAAGAGGGCAAGGGGATCTCCCTTGCCCTGAGGGGAGGAATTACTCGAATTGGGACAGGTTGTCTTTGTCTACGCCCACGTAGGCAACGCGGACGACCTTGTTGTCGATCTTCCAGTTGGTGCCTTCACCGGCCGGCTTGCCTTCGGCCAGGTTCTTGGTCAGCTCGAAGGTGGCCTTGGCCTGGTTGGCCGCATCGTTCAGCACGGTACCAGCCATGGCACCGCTCTTGACCATGGCCAGGGCTTCCGGCAGGGCATCAACACCGAACACCGGGATGGCGGTCTTGCCCTGGGCCTTCAGGGATTCCACGGCGCCCATCGCCATGCCGTCGTTGTTGGCGATGACCACTTCGATCTTGTTGGCGTTCGGACCGGAGATCCAGGCGTCCATCTTGTCCTTGGCCATGGCGGTATCCCACATACCGGTATCCATGTGCAGTTGCTCGGTCTTGATGCCGCCATCGTTCAGGGTCTTGACGACGTAGGTGGTGCGTGCTTCCGCATCCGGGTGGCCAGGCTCACCCTTGAGCAGCACGAACTGGATGACGCCATCCTTGTTCAGATCCCACTCGGGGTGCGCTTTCCAGTGCTTGGCGATCAGCTGGCCCTGGATGATGCCGGACTCCTTGGAGTCGGTGCCCACGTAGTAGGCCTTGTCATAGCTGGCCAGGTCGGCCGCGCTCGGTTCCTTGTTGTAGAAGACCACGGGGATCTCGTCCGCACGGGCTTTCTCAATCACGACAGGGGCCGCCGCCGGGTCAACCAGGTTGATGGCCAGGGCCTTCACGCCCTTGGCCAGCAGTACATCGATCTGGTCGTTCTGCTTGGACTGGTCGTTCTGGGAGTCGTTCATCAGCAGTTCCACACCCGGGGTGGCCGCCGCTTCTTTCTCGATGGCCTTGCGCACCACGGCCATGAAGTTGTCGTCGTACTTGTAGACGGTGACCCCGATACGGGTATCGGCCTGGGCTTGGGCTCCCGCCATCAGTCCCATCAGCAAGGTGGCAACTGTCGTGAGTTTTTTCATTGTTATGCTCCGATCTCTATCTGTTTTTTGTAGGGAATTCTGTACACCGTTTGAGCTGGCGCCAGCCTAATGTAATCAGTTTGTTGTGAGGCGGTCTGTGATCCTGGCAACAAAATGAAAACGTTTACACTCTGTTACATAGCCGTAATATTGTTAAAAATTAAATAGTTACGTGAGAAACCGCCTTTGAGTCTCGCCATCTCGCGACGGCGGGTCCGGCTAGCTCAGACGGCAGTGCCAGTGATAACGCCCCGGCAACAGCCAGAACTCGGGCCGCACGCTCTGGCTCCAGGAGTCGTCGCCTCCTACCCCCATGTGGAAGCCATCGAGGCACAGGTGCGTGCCCCCCAGAGCCACCAGATCGGTCTGGTGACGGGCTTCGGCCAGCTGCTGCTGACTGTAGCGGCTGACGCTGAAGTGGAAGCGTCCCTCCACCGCCAGATCCCCCAGTTGCAGTGCGCGGGTATCGCAGCGCAGTCCGTTGTCGGTGGGGAAGACATAAGGGGTGTGCAACGCCTCGATGGGCAATTGCCAGCGACCGAGATCGGCGGCGAGCCGGCGATCAGGGTAATTCTCGTGGGGGCCAAGCCCCAGCCAGCTCACCGGGGCACCTTCGGCCGGTTCATCAGCCAGCCAGAGCCGGGCACCGATGCGCGGTAGGGAGGGCATGTCGGCGGCCACCTCCACCTCGATGGCGAGGTGCATGGCGCCCTCCCCGTCCATCCTGTGATGCCAGCGGGTCAGGATCTTCGGCTCGTCACCCACGAAGTAGCCGTGGTGCGCCGTGATAAGACCCAGCTCCGGACTCGCCTCCAGGCCGAGACAGCGGTGCTGCAGATCATTGAGTCCGGCCTCCTGCCAGCGGGCAATCCAGGCGTTGGGATCGGCATGATCCGCCTCGCTGGTGCCGATATCGTTGTCGAGCGGCGCCCGATAGAAATGATCGGCGATGGCGTCGCGCAGCCGCTCGCGGCCCTGCTTCTGCCAGCTGACGATGCGACCACTGGCCTTGTCGAGCTGCCACAGGGAATCTGCGGCGCCAAGCACCCAGTGATCGCGCTGCTCGGTCAGGCTGACCGCCGGGCAGGCCGACGGCAGCGCCAGGGGCGCGGGCAACAAGCATTGCTGGCGAGCCACCTCGTGACCCGCTCCGGCCCAGGCCGTGGCGGTGGGCTGCACGATGGCGAGATCCAGCCAGGCGAGCGCCCCCGGCGCAAAGGCCGGCAGTTGCTCCAGCAGGGTCAGCGTCACGCTCCCCCGGGGAGCCAGCTCGAGCGGGCATTCACCCTGGCTCACCACCACGCCGTCTTCACACAGACGCCACTGCAGAGTCTCGTTATCCGTCTCGCGGAACAGGTATTCGCTGCGGATCTCCACCGTCAGCGGCTGGCGACCCTGCAGGGTAAGAACGAAGGGCTGCTGGGCACGCCGGGCTTCAAACAGGGAGGGATGGGGGGTGCGATCGGGGAACAGCAGGCCGTTGCAGCAGAACTGGCGATCGTTGGGAGTGTCCCCGAAGTCGCCACCATAGGCCCAGAAATGGCGGCCATCGTCGGTCTGCTTGTCCAGCCCCTGATCGACCCAATCCCAGACAAACCCACCCTGCAGCCGCGGATGATCGCGAAATGCCTGCCAGTAATGGGCATAGCCCCCCAGGCTGTTGCCCATGGCGTGGGCGTATTCGCACAGGATCAGCGGCCGGGTCTCTTCCGGCAGGCCGATCCACTTGGCCAGCGCCCACTTGGGCACCGCCGGGAAGGGTTGATCTTGGTGGGTACGGGCATACATGGGGCAGATGATGTCGGTGGCCGGGGTGTCGGCCCCGCCCCCTTCGTACTGCACCGGGCGGCTGGGATCCGCCCCCTTCACCCAGCGATACATGGCGTCGTGGGCCGGACCATAACCGGATTCGTTCCCCAGGGACCAGATGATGATACAGGGGTGGTTGAAGTCCCTGGCCACCATGCGGGTGACCCGCTCCAGGAAGGCGTTGCTCCAGGCGGGATCCCGCGCCAGCCGCCCCATGGGGGTCATGCCGTGGGTCTCCAGGTTCGCCTCGTCCACCACATAGAGGCCGAGCCGGTCGCACAGGCGATAAAGCTCGGGGTGATTGGGATAGTGGGAGCAGCGCACCGCGTTGAAGTTGTGCCGCTTCATCAGCAGCAGATCCTGCTCCATGTCGGCCGGGGTCACCACATGACCCGTGGCGGGATGGTGTTCATGGCGATTGGCACCACGAATCAGCAGGGGTTGGCCGTTGACCCGCAGCAGGCCGCCACGGATCTCCACCGCCCGAAAGCCCACGTCATGGGCCTCGCTCTCGAGGACGCTTCCCTGCTCGTCCAGCAGGGTCAGGGTGAGGCGATAGAGGTGCGGGGTCTCGGCGCTCCACTTGTGTGGGGCCGTTACCGTCAGCCACAACTCGGCGCGATCGTCATACACCCCTTTCTCGTCGATGGCCTGGGTGCCGATCCGCTGGCGCAGGGTCGCGACCCCCTCGTCGCCATCATAGAGGTTGGCCTCCACCGACAGACCGGCTCCGTTGGCCGCCTGCAATTCAACCTTGAGGCGGGCATCCCGGTAGCAGGCGTCGAGCTCGGGCGTCACCCGGATATCCATCAGATGACGGGCCGGTTTGTGCAGCAGGCTGACGGAGCGGAAGATGCCGCTCATGCGCCACATGTCCTGATCTTCCAGATAGGAGCCGTCAGACCAGCGCAGCACCAGTACGGCGAGGCGGTTGGCCCCGGCCTGAAGGAAGGGGGTCAGATCGAATTCCGCCGGCAGCCGGCTGTCCTGGGAGTAGCCGACCCAGCGGCCGTTGCAGAAGAGGTGAAACGCGCTGTCCACTCCATCGAAGATGATCCGGGTCTGCCCCTCGGCCAGCCAGTTCGCAGCAACGGTGAACTCGCGGGAGTAGCAACCGGTGGGATTCTCGGCAGGCACCCGGGGCGGGTCGCAGGGAAAGGGGTACTTGATGTTGGTGTAGATGGGCACATCCGTGACGGGCCGCGCCCCCGGATAGGCCGCAGCCAGTTGCCAGTTGCCCGGCACCTTGATGGGGCAGGCATCTGGCAGATCCTCTACCAGCCACTGCTCCGGCACCCGCTCCGGGGCCTCGAACCAGGAGAACTGCCACTCGCCGTCCAGCAGCAGGCGGGAAGGTGACAACCCCCCCATCCTGGCTTCCCCTTCACTGCGCCAACTGGACAAGGGGGTATGGGCTGGCAACCGGTTCACGGCGGTGATCCCCTGGGTCTGCCAATCCTGACGGGCCACTATCTCCCTGAGCATGCTTCACTTCTCCCTGCATTCACGCTGAAAACCACTGCAGTGTAGGAGAGTTTTGCCCGGTGATCGGCGATCCCGCTCACACAGATGTAAACGATTACACTCATTTTGTTAAGTAAAACGGAGTAAAAATCGGATAAATCCGGGTAAATGACCCCATGGGGGAAAAAGCGGACCTTCTTAAGGGCAAAAGATGCCCGGGAGTGTGAAACCGGGAGGCAATGGCCGAGCCAGCGGAGCAAGCCATGGCAAAGACCCGACATCGTGCCCCCTCGCCCCAACCCGGTTCCGGGCACGCAGCCCGGTCTCTCGAAGGAGTGTGCAGAGGCCACGAGAGCCCCTGCCCGGCGCAGAGAAAAGCCATGGCGAGCGTCTGGCAGGTTCCGGCAAGAAGTGAGGCTCGGCAGACCGAGGGAGAGGGGCTCGTGACAGACGAGCGGGAAGAGCTGGCGAGTTCAGCAGGCAGGGAGCGTGAGGGGACGGTTCTCACTCCTCAGACAGTCCTTTATGGTCTGCGCTAGCCATGCTTTCAGCTATCCATGGTCTGAGCTATCTATCGTCTGAGCTATGGGGGCGCTTTATATGCTGCAGTACGGGTTCGCCAGGTGCAGCGCTTGCGCCGACGGGGCGCAAGCGCTGCGATCAGGACCTGACGGGAGCGACCGAATGGCGGTTGATCAGGGTGGGGGTATAGATGCGGCTCTGCACCGATTCGCTCTCCCCTGCGGCGAGTTGCAGCGCCAGCTTGGCCGCCTGGGCCGCCATCAGCTCGATGGGATAGCGCATGGTGGAGAGCTTGGGTCTCAGGTATCTAGCGTAGATGATGTCATCGAAGCCCACCACCGACACCTCTTCCGGCACCTTGAGGCCGTTGTCCGCCAGCACGGAGATGGCCCCTGCCGCCATGGCGTCGTTGTAGGCCACCACCGCCGTGATGGGCAACCCCTTGGCCAGCAGGTTGAGCATGGCGCGCTCGCCCCCCTCTTCATTGGGCATGCCGCTCTCCACCAGCTCGGGATCGGCGAAGACCTCCGCCTCCGCCAGGGCATCCTGATAGCCCTGGTGGCGCAACAGCGCATCCTCGATGGCGTGATCCGAACTAAGGAAGGCGATATGGCGGTGGCCGAGATCCAGCAGATGACGGGTGGCGGTCGCCGCACCCTGGCGGTTGTTGAGGGCGATGCAGCGCCCCCTCAGACTCGGAATGTCGCGGTTGATCAGCACCATGCCGGGGGCGCGCAGGGCGTAGTCGACCAGCTCCTCGTCGCTGAGCGCCTTGCTGTGCACCACCAGTGCCTCGCAGCGTTTGCCGATGAGCAGCTCGATGGCCTCCCGCTCCTGCTGGGCGCGGTGAAAACCATTACCCATCAACAGGTGCAAGCCCTGCTCCACCGCCACTGCCGCGACCCCTTTGACTAGGGCGCCGAAGAAAGGATCCGCCACGTCGCCCACCACCACTCCCATGGTGTCACAGGTCTGGCTGACCAGGGCCCGCGCGTTGGCGTTGGGGGTATAGCCCAGCTCAGCCATGGCCTTCAGCACCACCTCGCGGGAGGCGGCACTGGCCTTGGGTGAGTTGTTCATCACCCGTGAAACCGTTGCCACTGACACATTGGCCAAACGGGCGACATCCTTGATGGTGCTCATGCTGTTTTCACTTATTTCACGCTGCAACTGGCCGCATTATACCGTTCAATGTCACTGATAACAGGGGGAAAAATCAGAACTTGCCACATTGGTCGATGAAAACAAGTGTAATCGTTTACACGTATTTGTTAAGCAGCTCACAGTTTGCCCGTCAGCCCCTCGGCTAGACTCCTGCTCAGGCTTTCCTGATGCGAGGAGTTGAGGGTGGAACAACGGATGAAAGTACTGGTCACCGGCGGTTGCGGCTACATCGGCAGCCACACCTGTCTGGCCTTGCAGGCCGCAGGCATGGAGCCCGTGGTGGTGGACAACCTCTGCAACAGCAAGGCGGGCGTCCTGACCCGTGTCGCCGCCATCAGCGGGCGCGAGCCCCGCTTCTACGAAGGGGATATCCGTGACCCGGCCCTGCTGGATCGCATCTTCAGCGAGCAGCACATCGACGCCGTGATCCACTTCGCCGCCCTCAAGGCGGTCGGCGAGTCGACCCGCATCCCGCTGGACTACTACGAGAACAACCTGAGCGGCACCCTGGTATTGCTGCAGGCGATGAAACGGGCCGGGGTACGCAATCTGGTGTTCAGCTCGTCGGCCACCGTCTACGGCGATCCCGCCAGCACCCCGATCCGGGAAGATTTTCCCCGCAGCGCCACCAACCCCTATGGCCGATCCAAGCTGATCATCGAGGAGATCCTCGAGGAGCTGCAGCGGGCCGAGCCCCACTGGAGCATGACCCTGCTGCGCTATTTCAACCCCGTCGGCGCCCACGAGTCCGGCACTCTGGGGGAGGATCCCCAGGGCATCCCCAACAATCTGATGCCGTTTTTGACCCAGGTAGCCATCGGCCGGCGCGACTGCCTCTCGGTCTTTGGTAACGATTACCCAACCATCGACGGCACCGGGGTGCGCGACTACATCCATGTGATGGATCTCGCCGAAGGGCACGTCAAGGCTCTGGAACACTGCGCCGGACGGGGCGGTGTCCACGCCTACAACCTGGGCACGGGCCAGGGCCAGAGCGTGTTGCAGATGGTCGCGGCGTTCGAGGCCGCCTGCGGTCGGCCCCTTCCCTACCGGATCGAGCCACGGCGCCCCGGCGACATCGCCGAGTGCTGGGCCGATCCCGCCAAGGCCGCTCGGGAACTGGACTGGCACGCCAGCCGGGATCTCGCCGCCATGTGCGCCGACAGCTGGCGCTGGCAGTCCGCCAACCCCAATGGTTACGAGGCGTAGGCCCTGTCCTGCGCCTTCGGATGTATTCAACTCACACACTGGAGTGATGATGTTCAACCCCGTTGATCACCCCCACCGCCGCTTCAACCCGCTCACCGGCCAGTACGTGCTGGTCTCCCCTCACAGGGCCAAGCGCCCCTGGCAAGGCCAGGTCGAGAAGGTGAGCCTGGCGCCGAGCCAGGCCCATGATCCCGACTGCTTCCTCTGTGCGGGCAACACCCGGGTGACCGGCGATATCAACCCCGACTATCAGGACACCTTCGTCTTTACCAACGACTTCGCCGCCCTGATGCAGGACACCCCGGCCGCCGACGCGGCGCCGGATCCCCTGCTGAAGCTGGAAGCCGCCCGGGGCACCAGCCGGGTCATCTGCTTCTCGCCGGATCACGGCAAGACCCTGCCCGAGCTGCCCCTGCCCGCCATCGAAGGGGTGATCACCACCTGGATGGACCAGGTGGCCGAGCTCTCTGACCAGTGGGAATGGGTCCAAGTCTTTGAAAACAAGGGCGCCGTCATGGGCTGCTCCAACCCGCACCCTCACGGCCAGCTCTGGGGCAGCGACTTCCTGCCCAACGAGATTGCCAGGGAAGAGGCGCACCAGCGCGCCTGGCTGGCCGAACACGGCCGCCCCCTGCTGCTGGACTATGTGGAGCGGGAGCTGGCGGATCGCTCCCGCATCGTGGTGGAGACCGCCCACTGGCTGGCGGTGGTGCCCTTCTGGGCGGCCTGGCCGTTCGAGACCCTGCTGCTGCCCAAGGCCCATGTTCCCTCCATGCTGGATCTCACCCGGGAACAGCAACAGGATCTGGCCATCGCGCTCAAGGAGCTTACCAGCCGCTACGACAACCTGTTCCAGTGCAGCTTCCCCTACTCCATGGGCTGGCACTTCGCCCCGCCCCGTTCCGACTGCCCCGAGGCGTGGCAACTGCACGCCCACTTCTATCCGCCCCTGCTGCGCTCCGCCACGGTGCGCAAATTCATGGTGGGCTTCGAGATGCTGGCCGAAACCCAGCGCGATCTCACCCCGGAACAGGCGGCCGAACGGCTGCGCGCCCTCAGTCCCATCCACTACAACGACCAGAACCAGTCCAATGAGGAGGCCCTATGACCCCGAGCCAGCGCGTCAGCGCCGTGTTTGCCGAGCAGTTTGAGCAACAACCCGACCTGCTGGTACGGGCTCCAGGCCGCGTCAACCTCATCGGCGAGCACACCGACTACAACGACGGCTTCGTGCTGCCCTGCGCCATCGACTACGAGACCTGCGTCGCCATCGGCTTGCGCGGCGACAACCTGGTCGAAGTGATCGCCGCCGACTACGACAACCAGCGCGACCGGTTCAGTCTCGATCAACCCATCGAGCACCACCCCAGCCAGCGCTGGAGCGACTACATCCGCGGCGTGGTGAAACACCTGCAGGCACGGGGCCACGCCCTGCGCGGCCTTAATCTGGTGGTCTCCGGCAACGTGCCCCAGGGGACGGGTCTCTCCTCCTCCGCTTCCCTGGAGGTGGCCATCGGCCAGGCCTTCAAGGAGGCCCAGGGGCTGGCCATCAGCCAGGCGGAAATCGCCCTCAACGGCCAGCAGGCGGAGAACCAGTTCGTCGGCTGCAACTGCGGCATCATGGATCAGATGATCTCCGCGAGCGGCAAGCAGGATCACGCCCTGCTGCTCGATTGCCGCTCCCTGGAGACCCGGCTCATCCCCATGCCCACCGATCTGGCGGTGCTCATCGTCAACTCCAACGTGCGCCGCGGCCTGGTGGACAGCGAATACAACACCCGTCGCCAGCAGTGCGAAACCGCCGCCCGTCACTACGGGGTCAAAGCCCTGCGGGATCTTGACCTGGCCACGCTGGAAGCGGGCAAGGCCGGTCTGGACGAGGCCTGCTATCGCCGTGCCCGCCACGTGGTCGGCGAAAATGCCCGCACTCTGGCGGCGGCCGATGCGCTGGCACAGGGCGATCTGGTGCGCCTCGGCGAGCTGATGGGCCAGTCCCACGCCGCCATGCGCGATGACTTCGAGATCACCGTGCCCCCCATCGACGGCCTGGTGGAGATCATCAAGGCCCGGCTCGGCAGCGAAGGCGGTGTGCGCATGACCGGCGGCGGTTTTGGCGGCTGCGTGGTCGCCCTGCTGCGCCCCGAGAAGGTGGCCGAGGTGATCGCCGTGGTGGAGGCGGAATACCCGGCACGCTTCGGCCTCAAGGCGGACTGCTACGTCTGCCGTGCCAGCGCAGGGGCCGGCAGACTGTAACGCACGCCTGACAACGGGTGACGCCCCCTGCCCGGCACTCGCGAGGCCGGCAGGGGGCGACGGGATCACGACGGGGAACCGCAAACCATGATGAGATTCGAACTGGAAAACGAGGAGGGACTGCGGCTGCGCGGTCTCGCATACGGGGCCACCCTCACCTCCCTCACCCTGCCGGTGGCGGGAGAGCGGCGGGAGGTGCTGCTGGGCTGCGCCGACGAGGCCTACCTCACCCAGCAGGTATGGCTGGGGGCCGTGGCGGGGCGCTTTGCCAACCGCATCGCCGGCGCCCGCCTTGAGCGGGAAGGCCAGTGCTGGACGCTGGACGCCAACCAGGGGGCCAACTGCCTGCACGGCGGGCGCGACGGGTTCCATCGCCGCACCTGGCAGATCAAGGAGCAGGAGGCGGACAGGGTCAAGCTGGCGCTCCTCTCCCGGGCGGGGGATCAGGGCTTTCCCGGCAATCTGAGGGTGAGCCTGGAGTATCGGCTGGAGCAGTGCGATCTGGTGGTCGACTTCTGCGCCAGCACGGACGCCCCTAGTCCGGTCAGCCTCACCAGCCACGCCTACTTCAACCTGGATGGCGGTGGCGACATCCGCCACCACACCATCAGCCTCGACGCCGACCGCTACCTGCCCACGGATGACCAGAGCCTGCCGCTGGCCATCGCCCCGGTGGAAGGCCCCTTCGATCTGCGCGTCCCCCGCCCCATCGGCCAGGCGTGGCTGGACCACCCCCAGCAGCAGTTGGCCAAGGGGTACGATCACGCATTTCTGCTCAACAATAGCGATTTTGAGCCTGCTGATGAGCCGTTTGGTGGGTCCAATCAGCCATGGGCCGCCCGGGTGATCTCGGGGGATGGCAAGCTGGCGATGGCGGTCTACACCAACCAGCCCTCCCTGCAGTTCTACAGCGGCAACTGGCTGACCGGCACACCGGATCGTCAGGGCCGACCCTACCGGGATTACGACGGTTTCTGCCTGGAGGCCCAGCAATTGCCCGACAGCCCGAACCAGCCCGCCCTCGGCGATCCCTGGTTGCTACCGGGGCAGCGTTATCGCCACCAGACCCGCTATCGCTTTATTCCTGCCCCCTGACAGCTCCGCTCGGGCAGACGAAGGGGCTCGGGCACGCCACCACGTCATGGCGGCCCCGGCCCCGATGGCACCGCCGAATCAGCCGGGGTGAGGCCCGCCGCAGGGCCCGTCGCTCCTCATTGCACACCAGCCCAAGGAACAGCACCGTAATGGATGACAACTACCTCGCCGCCCCCGACCGCTACCAGCGCCAGCCCTACCGAGCGGCGGGCCGCCACGGCCTGCGCCTGCCCGGCATCGGTCTGGGCCTTTGGCACAACTTCGGCGCCGGGAGCGATCCCGCCACCGCGAAGGCCATGGTGCACCAGGCGTTCGATCTGGGGATCACCCACTTCGATCTCGCCAACAACTACGGGCCGCCGCCGGGATCTGCCGAACTGACCTTCGGCACGCTGCTCAAGAGGAGCCTGGCTCCCTATCGGGACGAGCTCATCATCGCCAGCAAGGCGGGCTACGTGATGTGGGACGGCCCCTACGGCGATGGCGGCAGCGCCAAGTACCTCTTCGCCAGCCTGCACCAGAGCCTGCGCCGTCTGGGCCTCGACTACGTGGACATCTTCTATCACCACAGGCCGGATCCCCGCACCCCGCTCGAGGAGACCTGCCAGGCCCTGGCCCTGATGGTGCGCCAGGGCAAGGCGCTCTACATCGGCCTCTCCAACTACCCGGCCCCGCTCGCGGCCAAGGCTGCCGCCCGGCTGGCGGAGCTCGGCACCCCCTGCCTGGTCAACCAGCTCAAATACTCCCTGTTCCAACGCGATATTGAGCCCGACACCCTGCCGGCCTGCCGGGAGCACGGCATGGGGGTGGTCGCCTTCTCGCCCCTGGCGGGGGGGCTGCTGAGCGATCGCTACCTGGCGGGCATTCCCGCGGATTCCCGCGCCGCCAGTGCCAGCCCCTTCCTCACGGCGGACCAGATCACCGAGGAGAAGCTCGCCACCGTCCGCGCCCTGCATGCACTGGCCCTGCAACGGGGTCAGTCCCTGTCGCAACTCGCGCTGCAGTGGGTGCTGCGCGACCCCGTGGTGAGCTGTGCCCTCATCGGCGCCAGCAACCCGCAGCAGATAACGAGCGCCGTCGACGCCCTGGCCCTGCCGCCCCTGGAGGAGACGCTGCAGCAGCAGATCCTGTCCGTGCTGGCGTGACGGGCCTATGCCGCTGACCATGCCAGAAGATGACGGGACCAGAGGGCGGCCGACCCCTGCCCCGCGCAGCCCGCAGACAGACGACCCCGGCCGCACGGCACAGGTCGGGGTCGACGGTCCCTTCCAATAATCTCTGGTTGCCCGCGCGATTTTCCGCCATCATTGGCCGCCCCGACCCTGTTCGGGGCTGATTTTATCCAGACCCATCAACCAAGAGATCTGCACCATGACCGAATCCTACGCCCTGTTTGTCGCCTTCGTGCTGGGCATAGTGGAAGGCCTGACCGAGTTTCTGCCCGTTTCCTCCACCGGCCACATGATCATCGTCGGCCACCTGCTCGGTTTTGAGGGGCCCAAGGCCGCCACCTTCGAGGTGGTGATCCAGCTGGGCTCCATCCTGGCGGTGGTCGTCATGTTCTGGCGCCGCCTGTTCGGTCTCATCGGCATCCACTTCGGCCAGAAGCCGCCGAAGGGCCAGGCCACCCTGTCGCTGGTGCACATCATCCTCGGCATGCTGCCCGCCGTGGTCATCGGGCTGGTCATCCACAGCTGGATCAAGGCCCATCTGTTCGGCCCCCAGACCGTGATGTATGCCCTGGTGGCCGGCGGCATCCTGCTCATCATCGCCGAGAAGTTCCGTCCGGTGGTTCGCGCCGAGACCCTGGACGACATCAGCTACAAGCAGGCCTTCGGCATCGGCCTGTTCCAGTGTCTGGCGCTCTGGCCCGGCTTCTCCCGCTCCGGCGCCACCATCAGCGGCGGCATGCTGATGGGGATCAGCCGCCATGCGGCGGCCGAGTTCTCCTTCATCATGGCGGTGCCCATGATGATCGCGGCCAGCGGCCTGGATCTCTACAAGAGCCGTGACTTCCTCTCCATGGCCGACTTCCCCATGTTTGCGGTGGGTTTCGTCACCGCCTTCGTGGTGGCCATGATCGCCATCAAGACCTTCCTGGCGCTGATCCGTCGCCTCGACTTCATCCCGTTCGCCATCTACCGCTTCGTGGTGGCCTTCGCCGTCTACCTGGTGTTTGTAGCCTGATCACCATGCCGTGGAACGAGAAAGGGACCCTGTGGGTCCCTTTTTTATTGCCATTGAGGGCTCAGTAGAGGCGATGGCTGATGCCGTTGAGCAGCCGCGACAGCCCCTTGGTGAACTGCACGGGCGCATCCTGCACCGTGTAGCAGAGGCAGCCGTCCGGGGTGTGCGGACTGTGGGCGTGGCTGGCGTCGCGCCAGATGAAATCCCCGGCCTGATAGCGGGTGTCGCCATCTTCTATGGTGCCCGCCAGCAGCAGGGTCAGCTCATAGCCCCTGTGGGTGTGCTCGGGGATGCGGCCGCCCGCCTCGATGTGGAGCAGGCTGGCGCGGGCCCCCATCTCGTCGAGCGGCAGGCTGTGTTGGCGAATGGCGCCGATGTGGCGCCACCTGGGGTCATGGTACCTGGCCAGCACCCGTGGCAGGTGGTAGCTGTGGCCCGCCACCCGCAGCTCGGGCCGGGGGCCCGCCGGGAGATCCCGCTCGGCCGACGTCGTCACCGGCTGATGCAGTATGCCGGCCAGCATGGCATCGAACCCGGCCGGCAGCGCCTCGTCCGGCTCGGCGGGCGCCAGGTGCTCGCGTGCCAGCTCCTCTTCGCAATCCTTGACCCGGGCGGCGCAGTCCGGGCAGAGCTCGCAATGGGCGGAGACGCCGACGGCCAGCGGCAGTGGCAGCTCGTCGGCGGCGAAGGCGCGCAGCATGAGTGCAGTCGGATGGGTCTTAATCATGGCCTTGCTCCACTTGTTCCTTCAGTTTCTGTAATGCCAGCCGGAGGCGGGACTTGATGGTACCGAGCGGCACGCCGAGCCGGTCTGCCAGCTCCTGCTGGGAGAGCTCCTGCAGATAGATGCCGCGCACTACCTGCTGCTGCGGCTCCGGCAGGGTGGCCACATAGTGGGCCATCTGGCGTGTCAGCACGGCGTCCTCGCCCCCGCTCAGGTGCTCCTCCTCCGCCCTGAACTCCAGCAGGGGCCAGATCTCCTCGGCGCACAGCTCCTCCTTGCTGGCACGGCGGCGGCGCAGCATGTCGAAGCTCTGGTTGCGCATCACCGTGTAGATCCAGGTGGTCGGCGCCCCCTTGTCGGGGTGGTAGAGGCGCGCCTTCTGCCACACCAGCAGCATGGTCTCCTGCACCAGCTCCATGGCGTTGGCCTCGCTGCCGAGGTGGCGCAGCCCGTAGCTGCGGATGCGCGGGGCGAAGTGGTGAAACAGGGTGGCGAAGGCAGCCTTGTCGGCCTGCTCGGCCACCCGGATGAGTAGAGATGTCAGATCGCCATCTGGGTTGTCCATGGGGGGCGATGTCCTGCGTGGAGCCGATTGTGGTTGGCCAGTATATGCCATTGCGCCATCCCTCGCGTGTCGTGGTCTTC
Source organism: Aeromonas sp. ASNIH5 (assembly GCF_002902865.1). Lineage (NCBI taxonomy): Bacteria > Pseudomonadati > Pseudomonadota > Gammaproteobacteria > Aeromonadales > Aeromonadaceae > Aeromonas > Aeromonas sp. ASNIH5. The sequence continues at coordinate 2,810,751 of NZ_CP026122.1, forward strand.
ACCAGTACGTGCGGGAAGGAAAAAGGATCACCCCGGACTGTCAGTGGCTGGCGACCAGCAGGCCGCTCAGCAGGGAGAGGGCGGGCTGGTTGTCCTTGGCCGCGACCAGCCACTGCTTCTGCTCCACCGGGATGGGCAGCACCTCCAGCCAGCGCTGGGCCACCCAGCTCGCGTCCTCCCAGTCCGGCTCGGGATAGAGGGCCGCGTATTCGGGGTAGTCGTTGAACACGTCCTGCAACGCCTTGGCCAGGGAGTGCTGGTCGGCCTTGAGCCGGCCGCTCTGCCAGGGGGGCAGCGGCTCCACCTCGCCGACCCGCAGGCCGTCCTGCTCCTGCCACAGATCGGTGATCCTGACCCGCTCCACCCCGAGCACTGTGATGCCGAGCAGGCCGTCAGGCAGCAGATCGAAGTCGATGATCCGCACCCGGGTGGCGATGGGATACATGTTGCGCAGCGCATCGGGCTGGCGGGGATCCAGCATGCAGAGCGCGAACTCCCGCTCCCGGGACTCGGCGATCATGCGCTGGTATCTGGGCTCGAAGATGCGCAGCGGCATGATGCCGCCGGGCAGCAGGTGAGCGGAGAGTGGAAACAGTACCAGTGTCATGGGAATCGTCCTCCAGCGGCTTCCTCTAAGGATACGACCGCCGTAGGCAGCGAGATCATTCAGACCGAAACGGTATAAATAGCCCCGCAATAATCAGGGGAAAATAGCCTGGACAAGCCGCTTCGATATGCAGTAGAAATGGATAACCACCACTTATTCAAATCAATATCCTGCCATGTGGTGGAAAACGCAGTGAAATATCCGTCGCACCCACGGGTACGGGCCGTTCCTATAGTTTTCTCGGCCCGATGCGGGTAAAATTCACGCCCTTATCCAGTCAGTCATTTTTCGACGCGCAACCTCGGTGGTCAGTTATGAAAGAGCATATTCATCATCTACTTGAACAAACGGTAGCCAATCTCAAGTCTGCGGGCGTCCTGCCGGCGGACCTGGAAGCCCGCGTGCAAGTAGACCGATGCAAGGAGAAGGCTCACGGCGACCTGGCCACCAACCTGGCCATGCTGCTGGCCAAACCGGCCCGCAAGAATCCCCGCGAGCTGGCCGCCGCCATCATCGAGCACCTGCCCGCCTCCGATCTGATCGCCAAGGTCGAGATCGCCGGCCCCGGCTTCATCAACTTCTTCTTCGACACGAGCTGGCTGGCCGGCCAGGTGGAAGCCATGGTGACCAGCGCCAACGCCAACGTGAAACTGCCGACCGCCCAGACCGTGGTAGTGGACTACTCCGCCCCCAACGTGGCCAAGGAGATGGCGGTGCACCACATCCGTTCCACCGTGCTCGGTGACGTGGCCGCCCGCGCCCTGGAGTTCCTCGGCCACAAGGTGATCCGCGCCAACCACATCGGCGACTGGGGCACCCAGTTCGGCATGCTGATCGCCTACCTGGAGAAGATGGCCAACGAGCACGCCTCCGACATGGAGCTGCGCGATCTGGAGGCCTTCTACACCCAGGCCAAGCGTCACTACGACGAAGACGAAGCCTTCGCCGAGCGCGCGCGCAACTACGTGGTCAAGCTGCAGGGTGGCGATGAGTACTGCCGTACCATGTGGAAGAAGCTGGTCGACATGACCATGGAGCAGAACCAGCGCAACTACGACCGCCTGAACGTCTCCCTGACCAACAAGGACATCATGGGCGAGTCCATGTACAACGACATGCTGCCGGAGATCGTCGCCGACCTGAAGGCCAAGGGCCTCGCGGTCGAGAGCGAAGGCGCCACCGTCGTCTTCCTGGACGAATTCAAGAACAAGGATGGCGAGCCCATGGGGGTCATCATCCAGAAGAGCGACGGCGGCTTCCTCTACACCACCACCGACATCGCCTGTGCCAAGTACCGTTACGAGACCCTGGGCGCCGACCGGGTGATGTACTTCATCGACTCCCGTCAGCACCAGCACCTGATGCAGGCCTGGACCATCACCCGCAAGGCGGGCTATGTGCCGGAGTCCGTGCCCCTCGAGCACCACGCCTTCGGCATGATGCTGGGCAAGGATGGCCGCCCCTACAAGACCCGCTCCGGCGGCACCGTCAAGCTGGTCGACCTGCTGAACGAGGCGGAAGAGCGCGCGAGCGCCCTGCTGGAGAACCGCAACAGCGACCTCTCCGCCGAAGAGAAGGCCGAGGTGGTCCACGCCATCGCCATGGGCGCGGTCAAGTATGCGGATCTCTCCAAGAACCGCACCACGGACTACATCTTCGACTGGGATCTGATGTTGTCGTTCGAGGGCAACACGGCGCCCTACCTGCAGTACGCCTACACCCGGATCCAGTCCATCTTCCGCAAGGCCGGCGTCGATGCCGACAGCCTGAGCGGCAAGGTGATCCTGGCCGAAGAGGCGGAAGAGACCCTGGCCCAGAAGCTGATCCAGTTCTCCGACGCGGTCAACGGCGTGGCCGACAAAGGCATGCCGCACCTTCTGTGCACATATCTCTATGAATTGTCTGGCAACTTTATGACCTTCTACGAAGCCTGCCCGATCAACAAGGACGGCGTGGACGAGGCGACCCGCCAGAGCCGTCTGCTGCTGTGTGCCGCCACCGCCAAGGTGCTCAAGCTGGGCCTGGGCGTGCTGGGCATCCACACCCTGGAGCGCATGTAATAGATGGCGACCCGGGATTACGTCGGCAACAGCCCGAGACGACGGGCGGGTGGCCGTAACATCAAGAAAGCGGCGCCTCGCCGCTTTCCTGTTATCCCGGCACTGCTGGCCGGGGCCCTGGTGGTCGGCTTCGGCGCCTTCCTCTACCTCATCAACGGCAAGGGGGCCGACGCCCCCACCATCGAGGAGCAGGTGAAGGCCAACAAGCCCAAGGCGCAGGGCAATGGCCTGCCCCAGGAGAAGTGGAGCTACATCGAGCGGCTGGAGAACAAGCAGGTGGACGTCATCGAGCCGCCGCCCCAGCCGGGCGTGCTGCCGCCACCGCCCGCCGAGACCCTGACCCTGCAGCCGGAGAAGCTGCCGCAACCCGTGCCGACCGAGATCCCCCAGCCGGGGACCCCCATCGGCCAGGCCAAGCCGTACCAGCCGCAGCCGGTGCAACCGACCAAGCCGGCCACCGGTGCCCCGGTCGCCAGCGCCCGGGAACAGGTGATCGACCAGAAGGCCGAGCGTGAGCGGATGGAGCGGGAGATCCGCGCCGAGCTGGAACGGGAACGGGCCGAGGCCGCCAGGGCCAAGGCAGCGACCCAGACTGCACAGACCGCAGCCGCCGACGGCGGTCGCTACATGATGCAGTGCGCCGCCCTGCGCTCCCAGGACTCCGCGGAGTCGCTCAAGGCGCGCATCGCCTTCACCGCCGGCCTCTCCTCCAGCCTGCAGGTGGTCAACGGGGCCGGTGGCGCCGTCTACAAGGTGATGGTGGGCCCCTTCAACGGCAAGGCGGCGGCCGACGCGGCCAACCGCAAGCTGCAGGGCTCCGGCATCAGCGGCTGCATCCCCAAGAAGGGGTGATCGCCGCTTGCCAGGCACAGGGCCGGGTGAACAACACCCGGCCCTGTTTCTTTTGGCGCCATCCCGCGCCCACCCGATCCCTCCTCCGCGATCCGTGCTCGGCACAGGCTTGAAAAGCCGTTTTGCCATCCCCATCTTTTCCTCCATGCACAGTCAGGCCGTCATTCGGCTCAAGCGAGGTAAGTAAAGTGACTACCATAGTTTCAGTTCGCCGCAACGGTCAGGTCGTCATCGGTGGCGATGGCCAGGTTTCTCTTGGCAACACCGTCATGAAGGGCAACGCCCGCAAGGTTCATCGCCTCTACAACGGCAAGGTACTGGCTGGTTTCGCCGGCGGCACCGCCGACGCCTTCACCCTGCTCGAGCGCTTCGAAGCCAAACTGCAGGCCCATCAGGGCAACCTGGAACGCGCCGCCGTGGCGCTGGCCAAGGACTGGCGCACCGATCGCGCCCTGCGCCGCCTCGAGGCGCTGCTGGCCGTCGCCGACGAGCACAAATCCTTCATCATCACCGGCAACGGTGACGTGGTGCAGCCGGAGCACGATCTCATCGCCATCGGCAGCGGCGGCAACTTTGCCCAGTCCGCCGCCATCGCCCTGCTGGAGAACACCGAGCTCGACGCCAAGAGCATCGTCGAGAAGTCCCTCAAGATTGCGGGCGACATCTGCGTCTTCACCAACGGCAACCACACCATCGAAGTACTGGACTACGCAGCCAAATAAGGCCGCCAGCCAAACCCCATTTTCCAAGGGGTGGGCCCTGCCCGCCCCGGATACAGGAACGCCACCATGTCCGAGATGACCCCGAGAGAAATCGTCCACGAGCTGGACAGACACATCATTGGTCAGGCCGACGCCAAGCGCGCGGTCGCCGTCGCCCTGCGCAACCGCTGGCGCCGGATGCAGCTCTCCGAGGAGATGCGCCATGAAGTGACCCCGAAGAACATCCTGATGATCGGCCCGACCGGTGTTGGCAAAACCGAGATCGCCCGTCGCCTGGCCAAACTGGCCAACGCCCCCTTCATCAAGGTGGAAGCGACCAAGTTCACCGAAGTGGGTTATGTCGGCAAGGAAGTGGACAGCATCATTCGCGATCTGACCGACGTCGCCATCAAGCTGGTGCGCGAGACCGAGATGGAGAAGATGAAATACCGCGCCGAGGAAGCCGCAGAAGAGCGCATCCTCGACGCCCTGCTGCCCAACCCGCGCAACAGCTGGGGCGAGGAAGAGAAAGCCGACAACTCCAACACCCGCCAGATCTTCCGCAAGAAACTGCGGGAAGGTCAGCTGGATGACAAGGAGATCGAGCTGGATCTGGCCGCCTCCCCCATGGGTGTCGAAATCATGACCCCGCCGGGCATGGAAGAGATGGCCAACCAGTTGCAGGGGCTGTTCCAGAACCTGGGCCAGAACCAGAAGAAGAAGCGCAAGATCAAGGTCAAGGAGGCCATGAAGGCGCTGATCGAAGAAGAAGCGGCCCGCCTGGTCAACCCGGAAGAGCTGAAGCAGAAGGCCATCGCCTCCGTCGAGAACAATGGCATCGTCTTCCTCGACGAGATCGACAAGATCTGCAAGCGCGGCGAGAGCTCGGGCCCGGACGTTTCCCGTGAAGGGGTTCAGCGCGACCTGCTGCCGCTGGTCGAGGGCTGCACCGTCAACACCAAGCACGGCATGGTCAAGACCGATCACATCCTGTTTGTCGCCTCCGGTGCCTTCCAGATCGCCAAGCCGTCCGACCTCATCCCCGAGCTGCAGGGCCGTCTGCCGATCCGGGTCGAGCTGACCGCCCTGACCACCGAAGACTTCGAGCGCATCCTGACCGAGCCGAACGCCTCCCTGACCGATCAGTACAAGGCACTGATGGCCACCGAAGGGGTCAACATCGAGTTCACCCAGGATGGTATCCGCCGTCTGGCCGAAGCGGCCTGGCAGGTCAACGAGCGCACCGAGAACATCGGCGCCCGTCGTCTGCACACCGTGATGGAGCGGCTGATGGAAGACATCTCCTATGACGCCTCCGAGAAGTCAGGCGAGACCTTCGTCATCAACACCGACTACGTCAACGCCCACCTCGGCAAGCTGATTGAAGACGAGGATCTGAGCCGCTTCATTCTGTAACCGGTTGATCGATAACGAGGAGCTGAGCGGTTTACTATCCTGCTCAATCCCATAGCAAGACGCCTCCCCTGTGGAGGCGTCTTCGTTTTCAGCGTTCTCCCGACTCGCAGCCGTCCCGGGCCACATCACCCTGCACGGCACGCTCCCCCCTTCCCGCCAGCCAGAGCGCACTCATCAGCAGCAAGGCCGTCAGGGCGAAGGTGGCCCGTGTGGCAAACGCCAGCTCGTCCGCCGTCGCGAGGGCGAGATCGGGCCGCCCTACCAGGGCGGCGAACAGGCCCCCCAGCCCCGCCGCCCCCGTCAGCTGACCCAGGTTGCGCGACAGGGTCAGCAGCCCGGCCACGGCGCCACGGCTCGCCCCCTCCGCCTCCCCCACCACGGCGCTGTTGTTGGCGGTCTGGAACAGGGCATAACCGGCGGTGAGCAGCAGGATGGGCAGCAGGTAGCCGAGGGGCCCGAGCGCCCTGTCAAGCAAGGCCAGCAAGACGGCGGCCACCACCATGAGCCCCAGGCCGAGGCGCACCACAGGGGTCGCCCCCACCCTGTCCACCAGCCAGCCGGCGGGCATGCCGGACAGCGCCGCCAGCAGGGGCCCCATGGAGATCATCAGCCCCACCGTCCCCATGTCGAGGGCAAAGGCGCCGTGCAGGTAGAAAGGACCGATCAGCATCGTCGCCACCATGACGCTGGCCACCAGCGCACTGGCGATGATCCCGCCTCTTCGCCTGGATGCCCCCAACAGCGCCAGGGGCAGCAGGGGGCGACGGGCGCCCGAGTCGGCACGCACGAAGAGCACCATGGCGGCGAGCGCCCCTATCCCCGGCCAGACCCCGAGTGGGCTGCCCCGGGTCAGTGCCAGCCCGTAGCAGAGCAGCGCCGTCACCAGCAGCAACAGACTGGTGAGCGGGAGGCCTCCCTCGGCAGAGCCCGCCTCATCCCGGGGCAGATCCCGCCAGGCACACCCCAGCGCAAGCAACGTCAGGGGGAGCAGCAGCAGGAAGGGAGCCTGCCAGCCAAATCCGCCGATCAACAGGCCGCCAAAGGAGGGGCCGAGCGCCGTGCCGCAGGCCGACAGGGTGCCGAGCAATCCCATGCTCCAGCCCCGTCGGGCTGGCGGCACCAGCTCTCCTGCCATGGCCAGGGAGAGCACCAGCATGCAGGCCGCACCGGCCCCTTGCAGGGTGCGAGCGGCAATGAGCCAGCCAATGGAAGGGGCCAAGGCGCACAGCAGGGAAGCCAGCGCAAAGACCCCGGTCCCCCAGGGCAGCAAGCGACGCCGCCCCAGACGATCCCCGAGCCGGCCCGCCACCACCGTCAGACTGGTGATCCCAAGCAGGTAGGCCACCAGCACCCATTGCAGGCTGGCGAAGGGCACGCCGAAGTCCTGCCCCAGGGCAGGCAGCACCAGGTTGGCCATGCTGCCCGCCAGCATGGGCAGCAGGGTGGCGAGCCCGAGCCCCACGAGGCCAAGACGGCGCGTCACAGGAGGGGAAACAAGAAGTGGTGTGGACATGGCAGTCTCTCCGGCAAGTGATGATGCACTCAGGCTAGCGGGGGAGATGACAAGGCGGAAGACGCACGGATTGCAGCTTATAGTTGCATCAGACGCCATATGAAGAGACGGCAACTCGCGTATCATGAAGGGGTCGGCCCGTCAGGTGCCGCCTGCGAGGAGACGACCATGACCCCGGATTTCAACCTGCTGATCACCCTGGATGCCCTGCTGGAAGAGGGCAGTGTGGCGGGCGCCGCCAGACGGCTAGGCCTGAGTGCTTCCGCCATGAGCCGGGCCCTGGCAAGGCTGCGGGAGACCACGGGGGATCCGCTGCTGGTGCGGGCGGGACGCGGCCTGATCCCCACCCCCCGGGCGCAGACCCTGCGGGATGAGGTCGCCCGCCTGGTTCAGGAGACCCGGGCCGTGCTGCGCCCCCAGCAGGAAGTAGACCCGGCGAGCCTGGAGCGCACTTTCCGCCTGCGATCCAGTGACGGCTTCGTGGAGGCGGTGGGCCCCGCCCTGCTGGCGCGCCTCGCCGTCGAGGCCCCAGGGGTGCGGCTCCACTTTCTGGCCAAACCCGACAAGGAGAGCGGCCCCCTGCGCCGTGGCGAGCTGGACTTCGAGACCGGGGTGATCGGCGCCACCACGGCCCCCGAGCTGCGCACCCAGGCCCTGTTCCAGGACCACTTCGTCGCCGTGGTGCACCCGGACCACCTCCTCTGCGACGGCCCCCTGACCGTGGCGCGCTATGCCGCCGCGCGCCACGTACTGGTCTCCCGCCGGGGCCAGCCTCACAGCCCCATCGACGAGATCCTCGCAGGCCAGGGGAGGCGGCGCACCATCACCACCCTGGTACCCGGGTTTGCGACGGCGCTGGCCCTGGTCAGGGAGAGCAATCTGGTGGCGACGGTGCCGCACCTGCACTGCGCCAGCCTGCTCGGCGATCTGGTCACCCTGCCCCTACCCTTCGCTCTGCCAGGGATCCGGGTCGCCCTGCTCTGGCACCCCAGTCAGGATGCCGATCCGGGCCACCGCTGGCTGCGCGCCCTGATACGGGACACCTGCGCCCGGCCCCCCTATCACACCGGGGCCACCGACACCCCCTGATCCGGGTCAGGCAGCGCCCGGCTCCATCACAGGCCCCTTGTGGCCCGGGCGCCCGCACCCGAGACCAGAAGCGCCTGTCACCACCCCGTCACACCGACATGCCTGTGGCTTGGGCACAAGCGGTGGTGCCTTCCCCCTGCCGGACGGGGATCACGGCCCCTCAGAGCGGGGCGGATCACATTGCGGGCAAAAAGATCCTGCTGCCCGCTTCCGCATTTTTTATACGGCCGTATAATTGCGTAAAAAATGCATACACCAGGAGCACCAGCCAGATGCACCCCACCCGTCAGAAACTGCTCGATACCGGCCTCGCCATCGCCACCGAGAAAGGGCTGAGCGGCCTGACGGTGCGCGAGCTGGCGGCGGCGGCCGAGGTGAACCTCGGCTCCTTCGTCTACCACTTCGGCAACCGCGACGCCTTTATCGACGAGCTGGTGGAGCTCTGGTACGCCCCCCTCTATGACGAGCTCAAGGCCGTGGCAGCCAAGGGCTCCTACCCCTCTGCCATCGCCATGTTCGAGGCCACCATGGAGGCGCTGATCGGGCTGGTGGCGCGCCAGCGCGGCTTCATCAACCACCTGTTTGGCGATGCGCTGGCGGGGGAAGGGGCGGCCCAGCGCTTTCTGCTCAGCCTGCCGCGCCGTCACCCCCTGCTGCTGATCGAACAGGTACGGATGGCACAGGCGGAAGGGTCGCTGGTCGCGGGTCACCCGCTCCAGCTGATGATCTTCATCATGGGGTCGGTCGGCCTGCCGCTGGTGATCGCCGGCAGCGGTCGTCAGCTCGGCTGGCTGCCCGAAGAGGCCGCCCCCTTTCTCAGCCAGATAGACAACCCAGAGGCCGCCAGACAACGGCTGGTATGGGCCCTGCGCGGCCTGCGCCCCACCGATATGAAAGAAGGAGAAGCGGCATGAAACAACGCATTGCAATCCTGGCCCTGCTGCTAACCGTTATCGGTGGCTACCTCTGGTGGCAGGGGCGCCCGGCCGACGGCTCCATCCTCTACGGCAACGTCGACATTCGCGACGTCAATCTGGCCTTTCGGGTCGGCGGCCGCGTCGTTCAGGTGCTGGTCGATGAGGGGGATAGGGTAAAAGCGGGTCAACTGCTGGCCCGCCTCGATCCGGCCCCCCTCACCCACAGCCGCGACAGCGCCTTGGCCAATCTGGCTGCGCTCACTGCCGCCAACGCCTTGATCCACAAGGGCTATCGCAGCGAAGAGACCGACCGGGCCCGGGCCGCACTGGCCGCCGCCGAAGCCGCCGCGCTGGAGGCCGACCAACAGTGGCGCCGCCAGAGCGCATTGGCAGCCACCGGCGCCATCTCCCGTGGTCAGCTCGATACCGCCCGCTCCCAGCGGGATCAGACCCAGGCGCAGGTACGCTCGGCACGCGAACAGCTCGCCCAGCTCGAAACCGGCTACCGCCCGGAGGAAATCGCCCAGTCCGATGCCCAGCTGGAAGGGGCCAACGCGGCGCTCGCCAGTGCCGAACTGGCGCTGGCGGATGCCAACCTGACCGCCCCCAGCGATGGCATCATCATCAGCCGCGCCGTCGAGAATGGCAGCATGGTGCAGAGCGGAGCGACCGCCTTCAACCTCTCCCTGACCGCACCGGTCTGGGTGCGCGCCTATGTGGAGGAGCCCTGGCTCGGCCACTTCCCGAGCGGCGCCAAGGTGACCCTCACCACCGACTCGCGGCCGGACAAGCCCTATCACGGGGTGGTGGGCTTTGTCTCGCCCACCGCCGAGTTCACCCCGAAATCGGTGGAGACGCCGGATCTTCGCACCCACCTCGTCTACCGGCTGCGCATCGTGGTGCAGGACCCCGACCCGGCCCTGCGCCAGGGGATGCCGGTCACCGTCAGGCTGGCGCCATGAACAGCGCTATCTCCCTTGAGGGGCTCACCAAACGCTTTGGCGAGCGGGTCGCCCTCAACGCCATCTCGGCCACCATTCCGGCTGGCGGCATCACCGGGCTGGTCGGCCCCGACGGCGCGGGCAAGAGCACCCTGCTGCGCCTGCTGGCCGGTCTGCTGATCCCCGAAGCGGGCACCATCCGGGTGCTGGGGCTGGATCCGGTGAGCGAGGGAGACCTGCTGCGTCAGCGCCTCGGCTACATGCCCCAGCAGTTCGGCCTCTACGAGGATCTCAGCGTGCTGGAGAACCTCACCCTCTACGCTGACTTGCGCGGCGTACTGGAGCCCGAACGCACGCCCACCTTCGCGCGGCTGCTCGCCTTCACCGATCTCGCCCGCTTCACCGCACGACCAGCGGGCAAGCTCTCTGGCGGGATGAAGCAGAAACTCGGGCTGGCCTGCGCCCTGCTTGGCACCCCGGATGTGCTGCTGCTCGACGAACCGGGGGTCGGAGTCGATCCCATCTCCCGCCGCGCCCTCTGGCAGATGGTGCGCGAGCTGGCCAAGGGAGGGATGACGGTGCTCTGGAGTACCGCCTATCTCGATGAGGCGGAGCTGTGCGACCACGTGCTGCTGATGGCGGATGGCGAGGTGCGCACCAGCGGCACGCCGGCCGATCTGATGGGGGCCATGGCCAGCCGCTGCTGGCTGCTGGAGGCGGGGCAGCTGGATGGCCGCGAGCGGCGCGCCCTGCTGCGCCGGGCACTGGCTCACCCGGCGGTGATGGATGGCGCGGTGGCGGGGGAGCGGGTGCGCCTGCTGCTGCACCCGGGCATGACGCCCCCGCCGCTCCCGGAGCTGCAACTGGCCAACGGCGCCTTTCAACCAGCCCAGCCCCGGCTGGAGGATGCCTTTATCGACCTGCTCGGCGGCGGCCCCGGCGGGGAGTCGAGCCTGGCAGCCGGGATGCGGGAAGCCGAACTGCCGCAAGGGGTCTCCCCCGAGGCAGTGATCGAGGCGCGCCACCTCACCAAACGCTTCGGCGATTTTGCCGCCACCGATGATGTCAGCTTTGCGGTGCGCCGCGGCGAGATCTTCGGCCTGCTCGGCCCCAACGGGGCGGGCAAGTCCACCACCTTCAAGATGGAGTGCGGCCTGCTGCGCCCGAGCGAGGGGCAGGCGCTGGTGACCGGCATCGATCTGGCCCACAGCCCCTCGGCAGCGCGCCAGCGCCTCGGCTACATGGCGCAGAAGTTCTCCCTCTACAAGCAGCTCACCGTGGCCCAGAACCTCTCCTTCTTCGCCGGTATCTACGGCTTGTTCGGCCGCCACCAGCAGACGCGGATCGATGCCATGGTGACTGCCTTTGCCCTCGCCCCCTGGCTCGATCAGAAGGCGGAATCCCTGCCGCTCGGCCTGCGCCAGCGCTTATCGCTGGCCTGCGCCCTGCTGCACGAGCCGCCGCTGCTGTTCCTCGACGAGCCCACCTCCGGGGTCGATCCGGTGACCCGGCGCGAGTTCTGGTCGCACATCAACGCGCTGGCCGACCACGGCGTCACCGTGCTGGTCACCACCCACTTTATGGATGAGGCGGAGTATTGCGACCGCATTGCCCTCATCTATCGCGGCAAGCTGCTGGCCCTCGGCACCCCGGACGATCTCAAGGGGCTGGCCGCCAAAGAGGCGGCGACCTCTTTGCCAACCGGCTCCTTGCCGACCTGTTCTTTGCCAACAATGGAAGAGGCCTTTATCACCCTGGTCGAGCGGGCCAGCGAGGAGGAAGCATGAGCATCAACCGTCGGCGACTGCTGGCCCTCTGCCGCAAGGAGACGCTGCAAATCGTCCGTGACCCGAGCAGCATCCTCATCGCCTTCATCATGCCGGTGGTACTGCTGGTGGTAATGGGTTACGCCATCAATCTGGATGTGGACCATCTGCGCCTCGGCATCTGGCGCACCGACAGCGGCGCCCCGGCGGTGCGGCTGGAGCAGGCCCTGCGCGGCTCTACCGCGCTGGAGATCCACAGCGGCCCGAGCAAGGAGTCCCTGCTCGCCACTCTGGCCCGTGGCGAGATCCGCGGCCTGCTGGTAATCGACGACGGCTTCTCCCGCGCGCTGGCCGGTCAGGGTAATGGCACGCCACAGGCGCTGCTGCTGACCGACGGCTCCGAGCCCAACACCGCCAACTTCGTCACCAACTATGTGCAGGGGATCTGGCAGGGGTGGCTCGCGGGCGAAGGGGTCGCCATGCCCGTGTCGATAGAGAGCCGCGCCTGGTTCAACCCGGCGCTGGTGAGCCGCAACTTTCTGGTGCCGGGCTCCATTGCGGTGGTAATGACCATCATTGGGGCCCTGCTCACCTCGCTGGTGGTGGCGCGGGAGTGGGAGCGCGGCACCATGGAGGCGCTGCTCGCCACCCCGGTCACCAAGGGGGAGCTGCTGCTCTCCAAGCTGCTGCCCTACTATGGCCTTGGCATCATCGCCATGCTGCTCTGCCTGCTCTTCTCGGTGGCGGTGATGGCGGTGCCGTGGCGCGGCTCCCTGCTGCTGCTCTTTCTGGTCACCAGCGTCTTTCTCGGCAGCGCCCTCGGGCTCGGGCTGTTCCTCTCTACCGTGATGCGCAGCCAGTTCAATGCCGCGCAGGCGGCGCTGATCGCCGCCTTTTTGCCCGCCGTGATGCTGTCGGGCTTCGTGTTCGAGATCGCCAGCATGCCGCCTTGGCTTCGGGCCATCACCCACCTCATTCCGGCCCGCTACTTCGCGAGCTCCCTGCAGACCCTCTATCAGGCGGGCAGCGTCTTCTCGATCCTGCTGGTCAACGGTTTCTGTCTGCTGCTGCTGGCGGGTTTCTGGCTAGCCCTGACCGCCCGCAAGACGCGGCGCACCCTGGAGTAACCCATGCTGATCCGACTCTGGTGGCTGATCCGAAAAGAGCTGCAGGCCCTGATAGGCAATACTCAGGGGCGCTTTCTGCTCATCATGCCGGTGCTGCTGCAAACCGCCCTCTTCCCGTTCGCCACCACTCTGGAGGTGACCGGCAACACGCTGGCCATCTACAACCAGGATGGCGGTGCCCAGAGCCGCGAGCTGCTGGAGCGCCTCACCCATATGCCCGCCTTCACCACCATCATCCCGGTGCAAGGCGAGGCGGGCATGACCGCGGCCATCACCGGGCAACAGGCACTGCTCGGGCTGATTATTCCGGGGGATTTTTCACGCCGGCTGGCGCGGGGCGAACCGGCCAAGGTGCAGCTGATCATCGACGGACGCCGCTCCAATGGCGGTCAGGTGGCGACGGGTTACATCAGCCAGGTGATCGCCCGCTGGCAGAATGAAGAAGGGAACGCAGGCAAGGCGCCGCCGACCCTCGCGGTGCGCAACCTCTACAACCCCAACGTCGAGTTCCACTGGCATATCCTGCCGGCCCTGGTGGCCATCATCACCACCACGGGGTGTCTTATCGTCACCGCCCTCTCGGTCGCGCGGGAGCGGGAAGAGGGCACCTTCGATCAGCTGCTGGTCTCCCCCCTCACCGCAGGCTGGATCATGGCGGGCAAGGCGGTGCCCGGCATCCTGGTGGCGGTGGGACAAGGGTGCATAGTCGCGCTGGCCGCCCGTTTTGTCTTTCACCTCCCCTTTGCCGGCAGCCTCAGCCTGCTGATGGCGGGCATGGTCTGCTACGGGCTGGCACTGGCCGGGATCGGGCTCTTCATCTCCTCATTCTGCTCGACCCAGCAGCAGGCCTTTCTCGGGGTCTTCTCCTTCACCGTACCGGCGGTGATCCTCTCGGGCTACATCTCGCCGGTGGAGAACATGCCGCAGGTGTTCCAGTGGCTGGCGGCCATCGACCCCCTCACCCACTTCATCGTGCTGCTCAAGGGGGTCTTCCTCAAGGGGTTCGACTGGTCGGCCGCCTGGCCCCTGCTCTGGCCGCTGCTCGCCATCGCCGGCGTCACCCTGTCGCTGGCGCTCGCCATGTTCCGCCGCCATATCGCCTGACGTGCCGCTTTGATCAGCTGATGCCGGTCTCGTCCAGTGCGAGACCGGCCTTTTTCCGACAGAAGTTTTCACTCCCCGGCAGTTGGTAAACCGGGCTTTCCCTCCACCATTCCTCACCCCGAGCCAGCCCAGAAATCATCAACTGGTATACCTATTTTTGTATAGTATTGAATTTTCTCGAATTACCCCTGAGGAGATATATAAATAGACACTTGATTTGCATCAATCGCCCACCCCTGCCGACTGGGTAGCCTAGCCCCAGAATGATGTTTTATTACTCCAAACTTGAGGCAACTATGAGCAAAGTCAGACTGGTCGTTGTGGGCAACGGCATGGTGGGGCACCGCTTCATCGAAGAGCTGATCGAGCGGGCCGATCCGGGCCGCTACGAGATCACCGTCTTCGGTGCAGAACCCCGTCCCGCCTACGATCGCGTCCATCTCTCCTCCTACTTCTCCCATCACACCAGCGAAGATCTCTCCCTCGTCAAACCCGGTTTCTACGACAAGCACGGCATCCGCCTGCTGCTCGGCGAAGCGGTGAAAAAAATCGACAGGGCCAACCGCGAAGTGCATTCCAACAAGGGCACAGTGGTCGAGTACGACAAGCTGGTGCTGGCCACCGGCTCCTACCCCTGGGTGCCGCCCATTGCGGGCAGTCAGCACCACGAGTGCTTCGTCTATCGCACCATCGAGGATCTGAAAGCCATCCGCAGCGCCGCCAAGAGCGGCAAGAGCGGGGTGGTGATCGGGGGCGGTCTGCTTGGCCTCGAAGCCGCCGGCGCCCTCAAGGCGCTGGGTCTCGAAACCCACGTGGTGGAGTTTGCTCCTGTGCTGATGGCCGAGCAGCTCGACGGTCAGGGCGGCCAGCTACTGCGCCGCAAGATTGAATCCATGGGCGTGCAGGTACACACCAGCAAGAGCACCAGCGAGATCCTGATGCATGGCGGCGAGCAGGCGAAACACCGCCTCGCCTTTGCCGACGGCAGCCAGCTGGAAGTGGATGTGGTGGTCTTCTCCACCGGCATTCGCCCGCAAGATACCCTGGGCCGTTACGGTGATCTCGCCATCGCCGACCGTGGCGGCATCGTCATCGACGATCACTGCCTCACCTCAGACCCCGACATCTATGCCATCGGCGAGTGCGCCGCCTGGCAGGGCCGCTTCTTCGGGCTGGTGGCACCGGGCTACAAGATGGCCCAGATCACCGTCGACCATCTGCTCGGCGGTGACAGCCGCTTCGAAGGGGCAGACATGAGCGCCAAGCTCAAGCTGCTCGGCGTCTCCGTCGGCTCCATCGGTGATGCCCACGGCCGCACCCCGGGCAGCCACAGCTATGTGTTCCAGGACGATCAGGCCGGCGTCTACAAGAAGATCGTGGTGAGCGAGGACAACAGCCGATTGCTCGGCGCCGTGCTGGTGGGTGACGTGGAAGATTACGGCAACCTGCTGCAGATGATGCTCAACGCCCTGCCGCTGCCGAGCCACCCGGATACCCTGATCCTGCCCGCCTACGCCGGAGCCAAACCGACCCTGGGGGTGGATGCCCTGCCGGAGAGCGCCCAGATCTGCTCCTGCTTCGACGTCTCCAAGGGCGACATCGCCAAGGCGGTGGCCGAGGGGCACACCACGCTGGCCGCCATCAAGCAGCACACCAAGGCCGGCACCGGCTGCGGCGGCTGTGTGCCGCTCATCAGCCAGGTGCTCAACGCCGAGCTGGTGAAGCAGGGCATCGAGGTCAACAACCACCTCTGCGCCCACTTCCCCCACTCCCGTCAGGAGCTGTTCCACCTGGTCAAGGTGGAGGGGATCACGAGCTTCGACGAGCTGCTGGCCAAGCACGGTCACGGCCATGGCTGCGAGGTGTGCAAACCGACCGTCGGCTCCATCCTCGCCTCCTGCTGGAACGACTATGTGCTGAGCCCGCTCAACACCCAGTTGCAGGACACCAACGACATCTTCCTCGGCAACATGCAAAAGGACGGCAGCTACTCCGTCATCCCGCGCATGGCCGGTGGCGAGGTAACCCCGGAAGGGCTGCTGGCGGTGGCCGAAGTGGCCCGCGACTACAAGCTCTACACCAAGATCACCGGCGCCCAGCGCATCGGCCTGTTCGGGGCCCAGAAGGATGATCTGCCCGCCATCTGGCGCAAGCTGCTGTCGGCGGGTTTCGAGACCGGACAGGCCTACGCCAAGGCACTGCGCATGGCCAAAACCTGCGTCGGCAGCACCTGGTGCCGCTTCGGCGTGCAGGACAGCGTTGGCCTCGGGGTCTTCCTCGAGAACCGCTACAAGGGGATTCGCACCCCGCACAAGATGAAGTTCGGCGTCTCCGGCTGTACCCGCGAATGTGCGGAGGCCCAGGGCAAAGACGTCGGCATCATCGCCACCGATGCTGGCTGGAACCTCTATGTGGGCGGCAACGGCGGCATGAAGCCGCGCCACGCCGACCTGCTGGCGTCTGACCTCGACCGCGAGACCCTCATCAAGCTGATCGACCGCTTTATGATGTTCTACGTCACCAGCGCCGACAAACTGCAGCGCACCTCGGTCTGGCTCGGCAACCTGGAAGGGGGCGTCGACTACCTGCGCGAGGTGATCGTCGACGACAAGCTGGGGCTGGCCGAGACGCTGGAGCGTGATATCCAGACCCTTATCGACAGCTACGAGTGCGAATGGTCGCGCACCCTCAACGAAGAGGAGGCGCTCAAGCGCTTCAGCCACTTCATCAACAGCGACAAGCGCGACCCGGACGTTCAGTTCGTCAGCGAACGCGACCAGCACAGACCCGCCACTCCGGCCGAGCGCATCCCCGTCTACCAGATCGAGGTGGAGACCAAATGATGAAATTAGCCTGCCAACTCAACGGCATCCTGATGGGCTGCATGGACGTTTGCGCCCTGCTCGATAGCCAGTCCATCCAACTCGAGGTGGAGATTAAGCGATGAAACTTGCCTGCCAACTCAACGACATCCTGCCGGGAACCGGCGTCTGCGCTCTGATCGAAGGTCGCCAGATCGCCCTGTTCCGCCCGAGCGCGGCCGCCGAAGTGTTCGCCATCGACAATCGGGATCCCTTCTTCGCCGCCAACGTGCTGTCGCGGGGCCTGATCTGCGAACACGACGGCGAGCTCTGGGTCGCCAGCCCGCTCAAGAAGCAGCGCTTTCGCCTGAGCGATGGCCACTGTTTCGACAACCCCGCCATGTCGGTGCAGAGCTACCCCGTTGAAGTGCGCGACCAGCAGGTCTGGGTTGCCGTCTAACACCAGACCCCACCCCGGCCCTCCCCTTCACAGGTGAGGGAGCAAAAAGCTCCTCCCCCTTGACAAGGGGGAGGCTGGGAGGGGGTTGAAGAAACAGTCAGGGCTGCCCGTGGGCGGCCCTCTTGAAGGAAACAAAGATGTATACCGAAACCATCAACAAGTGCGCCGCCAACGCGGCCCGCATCAACCGCTTCGAGCGCAGCGACAAGCTCGGCTTCTGGCTCAGCTCCGCCATGGCGGGGGCCTATGTGGGCCTCGGCATCATCCTCATCTTCACCCTCGGCAATCTGGTGGATCCCGCCATCCGGCCGCTGGTGATGGGGGCCACCTTCGGCATCGCCCTGACGCTCGTCATCATCGCTGGCTCCGAGCTGTTCACCGGCCACACCATGTTCCTCACCTTCGGGGTGAAGACGGGCAAGATCACCATGGCCGACCTGCTGCGCATCCTGCCGCAGACCTGGGCGGGCAATCTGATTGGCTCCATCGTGGTGGCGCTCATCTACTCCTACGGCGGCAGCCTGCTGCCGGACGCAGGCAGTCTGGCCCACAAGGTGGCGCTGGCCAAGACCCAGGCACCTGCCTTGACCCTGTTCATGAAGGGCGTGCTGTGCAACTGGCTGGTCTGCCTCGCCATCTGGATGGCGCTGCGCACCGAAGGGGCCGCCAAGTTCATCGCCATCTGGTGGTGTCTGCTGGCCTTTATCGCCTCAGGCTACGAGCACTCCATCGCCAACATGACCCTGTTCGCCCTCTCCTGGTTTGGCGCCCACTCCGAGGCCTACACCCTGAGCGGCATCGGCCACAACCTGCTGTGGGTGACCCTGGGCAACACCGTCTCCGGCGCCCTCTTCATGGGCCTCGGCTATTGGTATGCCACCCCCAAGGCTGAGCGCCCGGTCGCGGTGAGCGAGACCACCACCACTGCCAGCCAGACCCAAACCGCCTGATCAGGAGGCCCCATGGACTACTTGCCCATCTTTTGCCGACTCGACAACAAACCCGTGCTGCTGGTCGGCGGCGGCGAGGTAGCACAGCGCAAGGCGCGCCTGCTGCTGGATGCCGGTGCCCAGCTCACCGTGGTCGCGCCCGAACTCGACCCCGAGCTGGCGGAACTGGCTGCCAACGGCAGCATCGAGTGGCTGGCCGGTGAATTCGCATCGGAACAACTGGCGGGCAAGTGGCTGGTGGTGGCCGCCACCGATCGGCGCGAGGTGAACGCCCTGGTCTACCAGAGCGCCAATCAGGCGCGGATCTTTGCCAACGTGGTGGATGACCCGAAACGCTCCAGCTTCATCATGCCGTCGATCATCGATCGCTCGCCGCTGATGGTGGCCATCTCCTCCGGTGGCAAGGCGCCGGTGCTGGCCCGGCTGCTGCGGGAAAAACTCGAGGCCCTGCTGCCGCAACATCTGGGGGCCGTGGCGGCCTTCGCCGGCAGCCTGCGGGAGCGGGTCAAGGCCCGCTTCGCCACCATGGGCGAGCGGCGCCGCTTCTGGGAACGGCTGCTCGGAGCCGACCGGCTCGGGCAGGCACTGGCACGGGGTGATAGCGCCTCAGCCCATCAGCTGGCCGACAGCCTGTTTGCCGACGAAAGCCAGAGCGCTGGCGAGGTAGTACTGGTGGGAGCCGGCCCCGGCGATCCAGGTCTGCTCACCCTGCACGCCCTGCGCCAGATGCAGCAGGCCGACGTGGTGGTCTATGACCGGCTGGTCTCGGACGAGGTGATGGCCCTGGTGCGCCGCGACGCCAAACGCATCTTCGTCGGCAAGCAGGCGGGCAACCACTGCGTGCCGCAGGAGGGGATCAACCAGCTCTTGCTGGAGGAGGCGAAGAAGGGGCAGCGGGTGGTGCGGCTGAAGGGGGGTGACCCCTTTATCTTCGGCCGTGGCGGCGAGGAGCTGGAGACGCTGGTCGGCAGCGGCATCGGTTTTCAGGTGGTGCCGGGGATCACCGCGGCCAGCGGCTGCGCGGCCTACGCCGGTATTCCGCTGACTCACCGCGATCACGCCCAGAGCGTGCGTTTCGTCACCGCCCACGGCAAGGGTGGCGCCCGGGATCTCGACTGGCCGCTGCTGGCCAAAGATCGGCAAACGCTGGTCTTCTATATGGGGCTCTCCTCCTGTGCCACCATCCGCGAACAGTTGCTGACCCACGGCAAGGGGGGCGACACCCCGGTGGCGCTGATTGAGCGTGGCACCCAGCCAAGCCAGCGGGTCATTCGCGGTACCCTCGATCAGTTGCCCGAGCTGGCGGTGGGGGTCGAGAGCCCGGCCCTCATCATGGTGGGTTCGGTGGTGACCCTGGCCGACCAGCTTGCCTGGTTCGGGCAAGGAGGCGCCGCAGACGCGGCCCTGGCCTCGGCCTGATCGCTGCATCCATTCCAACGCCACCCTCGGGTGGCGTTTCTTTTTCTGCATTTACTGTCATAACCTCTTGTTTTGAGTCTGGTATCCTATGGGGACTGTCCGCCGGATCACCGAATTCAGGAATTCTGCTTCATGTCCCTCCCCCCCAAGAACAGCGCCAAACAGCGTGAACACGACAGAGCCCGCATCCTCACGCTGCTGCTGGCTGATGATGCCCTCACCGAGAGCCTGCTCGACCCGCAAGGGGAGCAGGACGCAGAGCTTCGGGACCAGACCAGCGAGCTGACCCGGCTGGTCAACAGCCTGCCCGCCGCCGATATCGCCGATGCGTTGGAATCCCTGCCGCCGGACGAGCGCCACGTGCTGTGGCAGCAGGTGGATGCAGACAAGCACGGCCAGATTCTGGTGGAAGCGTCGGAGACGGTGTGGGACAGCCTCATCAGCGGCATGAGCGACAAGGAGCTGCTGCACGCCCTGAGCACCCTCGACATCGACGACCAGATCTACCTGGGCCAGCACCTGCCCCGCAACCTGATGGGGCGGCTGCTCACCTCCATGGCGCCGGTGGACAGGGACAAGGTGCGGGAGGTGATCCGCTACGGCAAGCACACGGTCGGCGCCATGATGGACTTCGAGCTCATCACGGTGCGGCCCGACGTGACCCTGGCCACCGTCCAGCGCTATCTGCGCCTGCGCGGCCAGATCCCCGAGAACACCGACAAGCTGTTCGTCACCGATCGGCGCAACCGGCTGCAGGGGGAGCTGCCCCTCACCGCCGTGCTGCTGCACAAGCCCGAAACCCTGGTGAGCGACGCGATGGAGAAGGATCCGGTCACCTTCGATCCGGAAGACAACGACGAGGCCGCCGCCCGCACCTTCGAGCGGGACGACCTGGTCTCCGCCGCCGTGGTGGATGCCAGGGGCAAGCTGATGGGCCGGCTCACCGTCGCCGAGGTGGTGGACCTGGTCTATGAGGAGAGTGACACCGACCTGCGCCGCATGGGGGGGATCAGCGAGGAAGAAGACGTGTTCGCCCCCGTCTCCAAGGCGGTCAAGACCCGCTGGGCCTGGCTCGCCATCAACCTCTGCACCGCCTTCGTGGCATCGCGGGTGATCGGCCTGTTCGAGCACACCATCTCCCAGCTGGTGGCGCTGGCGGCCCTGATGCCCATCGTCGCCGGGATCGGCGGCAACACCGGCAACCAGACCATCACCATGATAGTGCGGGCACTGGCGCTGCAGCATATCCAGACAGGCAACGTCTCCTTCCTGCTGTGGCGCGAGCTGGGGGTGGCGCTGATCAACGGTCTGGTGTGGGGCGGCATCATGGGCATCGCCACCTTCCTGCTCTATCAGGATGCGGCGCTGGGAGGCGTGATGACGCTCGCCATGATCCTCAACCTGCTGGTGGCGGCCCTGATGGGGGTCATCATCCCCATGACCATGAGTCGGCTGGGGCGCGACCCGGCGGTGGGGGCCAGCGTGATGATCACCGCCATCACCGACACCGGCGGCTTCTTCATCTTCCTGGGGCTGGCGACCCTGTTCCTGCTCTAGGGCCCGAGGCTGACCGTCTGCGGCTCCTGCCATGACACGGGGCCGCTTTCGCGCAAAAACGGCATTTCACGCCACTGGGCAAGGAATAGTCGTTGAAATGCCAACCCCACTCCTTATACTGGATCCACCTGTTTCCAGCGGTGGATCTGACACAATGGAATACAACACTTCAGAACTGTGCGACATCTATCAGGACATGGTGGATGTACTCGAACCCATGCTCTGCTCCTTCGGCGGCCGCGCCTCTTTCGGCGGCGTCATCACCACAGTCAAATGCTTCGAATCGAACGGTCTTATCCGTGAACTGGTCAAGGAGAACGGCGTTGGTCGCGTGCTGTTGATCGACGGTGGCGGCTCCATGCGTCGTGCCCTGATCGACAGCGAGATCGCCACCACGGCGGCGGAAAATGAATGGGAAGGGATCGTCTGCTACGGTTGCGTCCGTGAGGTCGATATCCTGGAAGATCTCGACATCGGCATTCAGGCCCTGGCGGCCATTCCGGTGGGCGCCGACAGCAAGGATATCGGGGAAACCGATCTGCCGGTCAACTTCGGCGGCGTCACCTTCCTGCCGGATGACCACCTCTATGCCGATACCACAGGGGTGATCCTCTCCCCCGATGCCCTCGACATCGAGTAAACAGCGCTGAGTGAAAATGGGTGCCCTGGCTCCCATTTTTTATGCCCGCTGATGGCGGAAAAGACGCAAAAAAAGAGGGCCAGTAAACTACTGGCCCCTTAACTGGAAGCAATGTGAGCAATGTCGTGCCTTCACAAGAAGTCCATCACGTTGGAACAAATGAAGTCTTTCCCGGAAAACAAGTTAACAATAATCATTCTCATTTAACTGTGCAAGCCTTATTTGCGAAGATCGCAAAAAAATTGACCACCCATGGGGGTAGTCAATCTCATCAGGCTTGTCGCGTAGCAGCTTGCAGGCCAGCCAATCCGGCCTCCCCCACCAGCTTGCGGCTGAGATAGCGCAGCAGCACACCGTAAAGCGGCACAAACAACCCCATACTTATCAGTAACTTGAATACGTAATCCACGGTCGCGATCTCGACCCAGTGCTCGGCCATGAAGGGATCCGCGCTGCGCCAGAAGGCGATGCTGAAGAAGGCGATGGTATCCACCAGATTGCCGAACAGGGTGGAGGCCGCCGGTGCCACCCACCAGGCTTTCAGCAGGCGCAGGCGGTTGAACACCACCACATCCATGAACTGGCCCACCAGATAGGCCATAAAGCTGGCTAACGCGATCCGGGCAACAAAGAGATTGAACTCTGCCAGATTGCCCACCCCCTGGAAGCTCCCTTCGAAGAAGAGCACCGAGAGCACGTAGGACACGGTCAATGCCGGCAGCATCACGGTCTGGATGATCTTGCGCGCCAGGCCGGCGCCGAAGATCCGCACCGTCAGATCGGTGGCCAGGAAAATGAACGGGAAGCTGAAGGCACCCCAGGTGGTGTGGAAGCCAAAGATGGTGATCGGCAGCTGCACCAGGTAGTTGCTGCTGGCAATGATCAGGATGTGGAACAACGAGAGACGCATCAGTGCCGTCTGGTACTGAGCCGGAGTCAGGTTCATATTGTGACCTTTTTGGTTAATGGGGTTAGGGAACCCATATCGCCACCATGGCGATAATCAAGGGGCGAGATTATACGCCCCAAAATTGATAGTTCAATCTTTATGCGGTTATCTCAAGGGATTGACTCGCATCGCACGCAAAGCTCACTCCCGGGACTGCCGAGCCAGCCAGAGCAGCGCCTCCGCGTCGTCCGGCTGCACCGCCGCCAGCCAGCAGCCGCTGTAATGCTCGTACTCGAGCCGAAAGCGGCTGCCTTCAAACTCCAGCAGCCAGCTGTGGCGATCCGCCCCCCACTCCCGCTCGAGGGCTGCCAGCTCCCACTCCTGCAACAGGGCCTCGGCCAAGGTCGGGAAGCTGTCCCAGTCAAGGCCCGGGCAGGTCAGCATCACCACCCCGGCTTCCCTGTCTGTCTGCGTGATACGCCAGTTCATCTGTGGTTCCTCAACTGCTGCACGAGAGCTCGCCCCCGCAATACCAGCCCGGATGCGGAGTGGCGAGATCCTCGTATGCCGGTTGCTCATCATAGGGATGCTGCAGGGCCGCAAACAGCCGCTCGAACGGCGCCATGTCGCCCTGCTCTGCCGCCTCGATCACCTGCTGGGCCAGCGCGTTGCGCAGCACATACTTGGGATTGACTGCATCCATCTGCCCCTTGCGCACGCCATCCTCGCTCCCTTCCCGGGCGAGGCGCGCCCGATAGGCCTCAAGCCACCCTTGCCAAGCGGCAGGCTCCAGCAGCAGCGCCAGCAGGCTGGCGGGCCACGCTCCCTCTCGCGTCACCTCACCGAGACGTCGCAGGAAGAGGTGGTAATCCACCTTGTGCGCCGCCAGCAGCCGGAACAACTCGCGGAACAGCGCCGGATCCTCCTCTTCCCACACCGCCAGCCCCAGCTTGGCGCGCATCAGCTCGGAGTAGTGCAACATCAGCTGGTGCTCGTACTGGGCCAGGGCCGACGCGAGCGCGTCGCCATCCACATGGCCGGCCAGCGCCTGTGCCAGCTTCTGCAGGTTCCAGTATCCGACCGCAGGCTGCTGATCCAGCGCATAGCGACCATCCGGATCCGAGTGGTTGCAGACGAAGTCCGGCACATAAGCGTCGATGAAACCGTAGGGGCCGTAATCCAGGGTCAACCCGAGCAGGGACATGTTGTCGGTGTTCATCACCCCGTGACAGAACCCCGCCGCCTGCCACTTGGCGATGAGCCGCGCGGTGCGGCGCACTACTTCGGCAAACAGCTCGGCGCCATCGGCCAGCTCGGGGCAGTGGTAACGCCGCGCATAGTCGATGAGGGCGGGGATCTTCTCCCCCTGCCCGCTCCAGGCGAAATACTCGAAATGACCGAAGCGCAGATGGCTCGGCGCGGTGCGCAGCACGGTCGCTCCGCTCTCCACCAGCTCCCGGTAGACAGGCTCGTCACTGCCCAGCAGCACCAGAGCCCGGGTGGTGGGAATGCCGAGGGCATGCAGCGCCTCGGAAGCCAGGTACTCGCGAATGCTGGATCGCAGCACGGCACGGCCGTCGCCGAAGCGGGAGAATGGCGTCTTGCCCGCCCCTTTGAGGTGCAGGTCCCAGCGGCTGGCATCAGGCGCCAGCTGCTCCCCCAGCAGCAGAGCGCGGCCATCCCCGAGGCGCGGGCTGTAACCACCGAACTGGTGGCCCGCATAGACCTGGGCCACCGGCTGCATGCCCGGCAGGGGCTGCCCCTGGCCGCAACAAGCGAGCCACTGCGCCTCGCTCACCTCCCCGAGCCCCAGCTCACCAAGCAGCGCACGGTTCAGATGCAGCAATCTGGGGCCATGCAGCGGCTGCGGGGCAACGGGCTCGCAAGCCCAAGGGAGTTCGGTGGCAAAAGTGTTGATCAACTTCATGGTGATGGAGGTTGTCCCTGCGTATGCTCGTGTCACTCTTTATACCGCCCCCGGCCATTTCCGGCTAACAGGCGATCGCGTATTTCAGATCAAGGAGAAGAAGATGCAGAAATGGGTGTATGCCCTGCCTTTGCTGGCTCTGGCCTGGGGACACAACGCCAGGGCGGCGGATATCGAGGCTGGCAAGGCCAAGGCTGCGGTGTGCGCCGCCTGCCACGGCGTCGTAGGCAAGGCGAGCGTGCCGGTTTATCCTCACCTGGCGGGCCAACAGGAGGCCTATCTGTTGAAACAGCTGAAAGCCTTCAAGGATGGCAGTCGCAAGGAGCCTTTGATGGTGCCCTTCATGGCCCCGCTCAGCGAGGCGGACATGGAAAACCTGGCGGCCTATTACGCCAGCCTGAAATAATTCACGGCGTCCGGATAATGGGCGCCTTCCCCCTGATGTGCCCCCCTCCCGGCCTGAGTCTGCCGCAGTCGATGATGCTCGCTAATCAACCCTAGCGCCGGCAGTAGTCGATTATCAGGTCCATAAAGGCTTCACCGAAGCGTTCCAGCTTGCGGTGGCCAACGCCGTTGATCGCCAGCATTTCGTCTTCCGTCATCGGCATGAGCTGTGCCATCTCCACCAGGGTCGCATCGTTGAACACCACGTAGGGCGGCACCTCTTCATCCTCGGCGATCTGTTTGCGCAGGGCGCGCAGCTCCTTGAACAGCCGCTTGTCGTAGTTGGCGTTGTCGAGCAGGCCGTTGCGCTTCTCCTTGCGACTGGAGATGGGCTGCAGGCGGGGTACCGCCAGTTCCAGCTTCACCTCGCCGCGCAGCACGGGGCGGGCCGCCTCGGTCAGCTGCAACACCAGGTTGCGGGTGATGTTCTGGGTCAGCAGGCCTTTGTGGATCAGCTGGCGGATCACGCTCATCCAGTACTCGTGGCTCTGATCCTTGCCGATGCCGTAGGTCGAGAGCTTGTCGTGGCCGTGATCCTTGATGCGCTGATTGAGCGAGCCGCGCAGCACCTCCACCACATAGCCTACTCCGAAGTTCTGGCCCACCCGCCAGACGCAGGAGAGTGCCTTCTGGGCGTCTTCGGTGCCGTCATAGCTCTTGGGCGGATCGAGGCAGATGTCGCAGTTGCCGCACGGCTTGTCGTTGTACTCACCGAAGTAGTTGAGCAGCACCTGGCGCCGGCAGGTCTGCGCCTCGGCAAAGGCCGCCATCACGTTGAGCTTGTACTGCTCCACCTGCAGCTGCTGGGGATTCTCGATGTTGTCGAGCAGGCGGCGCACCCGGCCGATGTCGGCGGGATCGTAGAGCAGCAGCGCCTCGGCGGGGGTGCCATCGCGGCCGGCGCGACCGGTCTCCTGATAGTAGGATTCGATGTTCTTGGGGATGTCGTAGTGCACCACGAAACGCACGTTGGGCTTGTCGATCCCCATGCCGAATGCCACCGTCGCCACCACTATTTCGATGTCATCCTTGAGGAAGGCTTCCTGGGCCTGCTGACGCTGCTCGAGCGGCAGGCCGGCATGATAGGGAGCCGCCTTGCAGCCGTGACGGGAGAGCCGCTCGGCCACCTCCTCCACCCGGTTGCGGCTGGAGCAGTAGACGATGCCGCAGTTGCCCTTTTGACTCTGCACATAGCGCAGCAGCTGCTCGGCCGCCTTGAACTTTTCCACCAGGCTGTAGCGGATGTTGGGCCGGTCGAAGCTGGCGGTGTGGATAAAGGGATCGTTGAGCTCCAACCGGTGCAGCATGTCGCTGCGGGTCGCCTCGTCGGCGGTGGCGGTGAGCGCCACCACGGGCACCTGGGGGAACCACTGCTTGAGCCGGCCCAGCGCCGCATATTCCGGCCGAAAATCGTGCCCCCACTGGGAAACACAGTGCGCCTCGTCGATGGCGAACAGACCGAGCGGCAGCTCGGCCAGCCGGTCCATGAACTCATGCTGCAGCAGACGCTCGGGGGAAACATAAACCAGTTTGATCTCGCCGCGGCGCATGGCGGCAAAGTTCTGGATCATCTCCTCCCGGCTCAGGGCCGAGTTGATGTAGGCCGCCGCCACACCGTTGGCACGCAGGGTGTCGACCTGATCCTTCATCAGCGAGATGAGGGGAGAGACCACCACCCCGAGCCCCGGTCGCAACAACGCCGGGATCTGGTAGCAGAGCGACTTGCCGCCGCCGGTGGGTTTGAGCACCAGGGCATCGCGCCCCGCCACTATCTGCTCGATAATCTCGAGCTGGCCCGGCCGAAATTGCTGATAGCCGAAGACCGCCTGCAGCAAGGCTAGCGGTGTCTCTGGCTGAGGGTCAGGCAGGGTTTCGGCAATCGCAGTCATGGGCTCTCCTTTGGGGTCGCCATTCTAAAGCAGCCGCCGCCCACAATAAACCTGCCATTGCGACTGTTAAGGAAGTGTTGCAGACTGGCTGGAGTTTTTACTCGGCTATGCCGACAGGGATTGGACTCAAGGAATGAAACAGATGCTCAAGAAGATGGCGCTCAGTGGCATTGCCAACCTGTTTGCCGAGAAGATGCCGTTCAACAAGCTGATCGGCATGCAGGTGACCCACTACGACTTCGGCAAGGTGGAGCTGCGCATCAGGATGGACGAGAAGCTGATCGGCAACCCCTTCCACAACATTTTGCACGGCGGTGTCACCGCCAGCCTGCTCGACGTGGCGGGCGGCATGATAGTCGCAGCGTCCTGCATCGACGAGCTGGAGGACTTCTCCCCCAGCTATCTCAAGGAGCGCTTCTCGCGGCTTGGCACCATCGATCTGCGGGTGGACTATCTTCGTCCCGGTCGCGGCAACGAGTTCATCGCCACCGCCCACATCATCCGGGCAGGCAGCAAGGTGGCGGTCGCCCGCATGGAGCTGCACAACGAAGAGGGCACTCACATCGCCTTCGGCACGGGGACCTACCTCGTCGGCTAATGGTTTTTATTGCATAAAAAGTGCGCTTCTAAGCTGATTTTAATCATTAGAATTCTTACCCCCTCTTCCGCTCAGGGTCCATACTGAAAGTCGGGATTCTGTGCAGAGGGAGGATTGCAGACGATGAGCGCGATACTGGCTACCCAACCATCCAGAGCCTTGCTGACACGACTTGAGGCCATGCGCGAAGAAGTGCAGACCCCAGAGTGCCGTCACTGGTTGGAACAGGAGCTGGAGGGGTATTCTCTCTGTTCACCCCTGCCCTGGTATCGCATCATTGCCTGTCGGCAACGCGGTCACTTCCTGAATCTGAAGACGGGAAAATATCTGACTTGCCATATCGGCAGCCAAACGCTAAGCCAACGCGACCTGGCCCAAGTTCAGTTCATCTATGCCCGTGAACCCGCCGCCCACTATTTACTGCGTCACGATTCCCACATCGAGCCCTGGCCGGAATCGCTGCTGGAAGCGTATCGAGAGCAGCTGATCCCTGGTCATCTCTGCCTGCAAGCCTGGCATGAGCCCGTGTCTTCGCTGCGTTCACAACTGATGGAGGGAATAGCACATTTCATTAGTGAGTACCCCAAGCATGCGGCCCTGCAAACCCAACACGGTTTCAAGGCATTGCGGCATCAACACTGGCATATCTGAATGAGCGCCTGGGGCGCAAGGAGGGCACCATCGACAAGACCCATAACGAGATTGTCACAATCTAGAGTGCCGGAGTCAGGATCAGACTCCACCAGTGGGGCCACCGAGCGGTGGCCCTTTTAGTTGGGCAGATGAGGGAGATCGGAGCAGTAGAAGCAATCGACAATGGAAATGTCAGCTTTGCTTCAACAAACCAAATGCGAAAAGGCCGCTCATTGAGCGGCCTTTTCAAATGTGGTCGGTGTGAGAGGATTCGAACCTCCGACCCCTTCGTCCCGAACGAAGTGCGCTACCAAGCTGCGCTACACACCGATGTCTGCGGGGCGAGAATTTACCGAAAGCCCCGACCCGACACAAGCCTTTTTTTGCATTCACTCTAAAAAAATGGCTTTACGCTCAATAATTCAGCGAGTCGCAGCAAAAATCGCCACAAGGTATCTTTCCGCCTGCCTTCAGTCCTGTCGAGGCAACCTGAACTCGGTCGGCCCCAGCAAACGCCGGCTCCAATCCGCCACCACACCATGTTCAAGCCAATGGGCCGCATGCTGGCGCCAGTTGGGAGAGAGCGCCGGGTTCTCCAGCAGCAGTTGCAGATCTTCCTCATTGCGGGCCTGGTTGAACAGGATGTCGGCGGTGCGCTTCACCGTCAGCTCAGGGTAGGGTCTGTCCACCAGTGTCAGCTCCCCCTGCGGATCCACCCTTCCCTCTTCCAGCACCCGCAGCAGCCAGCCACAGCGACCACTCAGCTGCATCACCTGGGAGAGCTGGCCATAGCCAAAGCGCTGGTTGAGCTTGAAACAGGGGGATCTGGGCTGGCTTATCTGGATCAGCGCCTCTCCAAGTCGATAAACATCGCCGATGCAGGCCTGCGCCTCCGTCAGCCCCGAACCAGAGAGATTCTCGCCAAAGGCGGCAGGCTGCCAGGGTGTGCGTGGTACAGGCAGTCCCAGCGCGGTTTGCCAGGTTTTCCACCAGGCGTAGTGCTCCGCAGGGTAATGGTGCAGGGCCCGATCCGGGCCGCCATGATGGCGTCTGTCGCTCTGCTCATCCCCGCGAAGGCCGAGGAAATCGCACCACAGAGGGGCGTTGGCAGGCTGCTTGTGGATGGCACTGATGAGGCCGGGGGTCTGCTCTGGGTTCAGTTCGGCGCTCTGGCCGATGAAGAGGGAGATCCGCATTCCATTCTCCTGACGGATGGGGGAATGCGGATCTTATCACGGGGCAGGTCAGGCAACTGCCTGCATCTGGGTGGTCATGGCGATTTCGGCACGGCGGCGTTTCTCCGCCCGGGCCATCAGATACCAGCTACCGAAGGTGAACAAGGATACCGACAGCAGGATCAGACTCGCGATGGCGTTGATCTCGGGCTTCACGCCGAGACGCACCGCCGAGAACACTTCCATTGGCAAGGTAGTCGAACCCGGGCCGGAGACGAAGCTCGCCAGCACCAGATCATCCAGCGACAGGGCGAACGACATCATGCCACCCGCCGCCAGCGACGGGGCGATCATCGGAATGGTGATCAGGAAGAACACCTTCCACGGCTTGGCACCCAGGTCCATGGCCGCCTCCTCGATGGAGAGATCCAGCTCCCGCAGCCGCGCCGACACCACGATCGCCACATAGGCGGTACAGAAGGTGGTATGCGCTATCCAGATGGTCAGCATGCCCCGCTCCGCGGGCCAACCCACCAGCTGGGCCATGGCCACGAACAGCAGCAGCAGGGAGAGACCGGTGATCACCTCGGGCATCACCAGCGGCGCCGTCACCATGCCGCCGAACAGGGTCCGGCCACGGAAGTGAGGGATCCGGGTCAGCACGAAGGCCGCCACCGTCCCCAGCGCCACCGCCGCGATGGCGGTGTAGAAGGCGATCTCCAGGGAGCGGAACACGGACCCGATCAACTGTTTGTTGTCGAGCAGGCCGAAGTACCACTTGAGCGACCAGCCCCCCCACACCGTCACCAGCTTGGAGGCGTTGAAGGAGTAGATGACCATGATGATCATGGGCAGGTAGATGAACAGCAGCCCCAGCCACAGCATCAGCTTGGCAAAACCGAAACGTCTCATGCCTTGCCCTCCAGCTCTTTGGCCTGGTTGCGGTTGAACAGGATGATGGGAATGATCAGCACTGCCAGCATCACCACCGCCAGGGCGGAGGCCACCGGCCAGTCACGGTTGTTGAAGAACTCCTGCCACAACACCTTGCCGATCATCAGGGTCTCCGGGCCACCCAGCATCTCGGGGATGACGAACTCGCCCACCACCGGGATGAAGACCAGCATGCAACCGGCGATGATGCCGTTCTTGGAGAGTGGCACCGTGATCTGCCAGAACCGGGTCAGGTTGCGGGCACCCAGATCGGAGGCCGCCTCCAGCAGGCTCTGGTCGTGCTTGACCAGGTTGGCGTAGAGCGGCAGCACCATGAACGGCAGGTAGGAGTAAACGATGCCGATATAGACCGCCAGGTTGGTATTGAGGATCTGCAGCGGTTCGTCGATCACCCCGATGCCCAGCAGGACGCTGTTGAGCAGGCCGTTGTTGCTGAGGATCCCCATCCAGGCGTAGACCCGGATCAGGATCGCCGTCCAGGTCGGCATCATGATGAGCAGCAGCAGAACGGTCTGGGTCTCCTTGTTGGCCCGCGAAATGGCGTAAGCCATGGGATAACCGATCAACAGGCAGAGCAGGGTGCTGACCAGGGCTATCTTGAGGGACCCCAGATAAGCCGCGATGTAGAGCTCATCCTCCTGCAGCAGCAGGTAGTTGCCCAGGTTGAGCAGTATGGTGAGCTGATTGTCTGCCCAGCTCACCACGTCCGTGTAGGGCGGGATGGCCACGTCCGCTTCGGCGAAGCTGATCTTCACGACGATGATGAAGGGCAGCAGGAAGAAGAGGAACAGCCAGAAGAAGGGGATGCCGATCACCAGCTGCCGCCCTCCCACCTGTTTGAGTCGTCTCAATGCCTTCATGATTGCAGCACCACGCCGCTGTCATCTTCCCAGTAGAGGAACACCTGGTCATCCCAGGTCGGCCGTTTGCCGTGGCGTTCGGCATTGGCGATGAAAGCCTGAACGATTTTGCCCGAGGGCAACTGGATGTGATACACGGAATGGCCGCCCAGATAGGCGATGTCATAAACCTCGCCCTTGGTCCAGTTGAAGTCCGGATGCTCGATCTCTTCCGGCTTTTGCAGGCTCATCAGCAGTTTTTCCGGACGCAGGGCATAGGTGACCTTCTTGTTCTCCGCCCGGGAGCTGATGCCGTGACCCACATAGATGGGCTGCTCCAGATCCGCACAGGCGATGATGGCGTGGTCCTGCTCATCCTCCACCAGCAGGCCGTCAAACAGGTTGACGTTGCCGATGAACTCGCACACCAGCCGGCTGGCCGGGGTTTCGTAGATGTCCATCGGGCTGCCGATCTGCTCGATGCAACCGAGGTGCATGATGGCGATCCGCTCGGCCATGGTCATGGCTTCTTCCTGATCGTGGGTCACCATGACGCAGGTCACGCCGACCCGCTCGATGATCTCGACCAGCTCGAGCTGCATGGTGGAGCGCAGCTTCTTGTCCAGCGCCCCCATGGGCTCGTCCAGCAGCAGCAGCTTGGGACGCTTGGCCAGGGAACGAGCCAGGGCCACCCGCTGACGCTGACCACCGGAGAGCTGGTGCGGCTTGCGGCGGGCGTACTGGGTCATCTGCACCAGCTTGAGCATCTCTTCCACCCGGGCATCGATCTCCGCCTTGGGCAGGCCATCCTGCTTGAGGCCGAAGGCGATGTTCTGGGCCACCGTCATGTGGGGGAACAGGGCATAGGACTGGAACATCATGTTGATGGGGCGCTCGTACGGCGGCATGTCGGTAATGTCGACGCCGTCGAGGAACAGCCGTCCTTCCGTGGGTCGCTCGAACCCGGCCAGCATCCGCAGCAAGGTGGACTTGCCGGAGCCGGACCCACCCAGCAGGGCGAAGATCTCGCCCTTGTGGATGTTGAGAGACACGTTGTCGACCGCCAGCGTTTCGTCGAACTGCTTGCTTACCCTGTCTATTTTGACCAGCACTTCTTTACGCTGCTGGCTGCCCTCGAGGGCTTTCTTGTAGGCACTGGAGGCTATCGCCATTACCAAACTCCCAAAGGTGATTCCGGCCTGGGCCGATCCATCAATACAATCTGGCGCCCCGGGATGGGCGCCAAGGTTAGGTTCCGGATTTGATCTTGGTCCAACTCCGGGTGATCAGGCGCTGCACCGAACGGGGATGTGCTTCCTGCACATACAGACGCTCAAGCACCGCCTGGGGGGGATAGACTGACTCGTCCTCGCGAACGGCCTTGTCCATGAACTCTCCCGCCTTGATGTTCGGGTTCGCGTAACCCACATAGTCGCTCACCTTGGCGATGACCTGCGGTTCGAGAATGTAGTTGATCAGGGCGTGAGCCTCTTTCACGTTGGTGGCATCGGCCGGGATCGCCATCATGTCGAACCAGAGATTGCCACCCTCCTTGGGGATGCTGTAGGCAATATTGATCCCCTTGCCCGCCTCCTCGGCCCGGGACGCCGCCTGCAGGATGTCGCCGGAGAAACCCGCCGCCACGCAGATGTTGCCGTTGGCGAGGTCACCTATGTACTTGGAGGAGTGGAAGTAGGCCACATAGGGGCGCACCTTGAGCAGCTGCTCTTCGGCCCGCTTGATGTCCGCCGGCTCATGGCTGTTGGGGTTGAGCCCCAGGTAGTTGAGGGCAGCCGGGATCATCTCGTCCGCCGAATCGAGGAAGGCCACGCCGCACTGGGAGAGCTTCTTCATGTTTTCCGGCTCGAAGATGGTCGCCCAGGAGTCAATCTTGTCGACACCCAGCACTTCCTTGATCTTGTCGACGTTGTAACCGATGCCGTTGGTACCCCAGAGGTAGGGCACGGCGTACTGATGGCCCGGATCCACCTTCTCGAGCTGCTTGAGCAGCATGGGGTCCAGGTTGCTCAGGTTTGGCAGCAGGGTGAGGTCCAGCTTCTGGAAGGCCCCCGCCTTGATCTGCTTGGCCAGGAAATTGTTGGAGGGCACGACCAGATCGTAGCCGGTGCGTCCGGTCAGCAGCTTGCCTTCCAGCGTCTCGTTGGAGTCAAACACGTCGTAGACGGTCTTGATCCCGGTCTTCTGCTGAAAGTCACTGAGGGTGGTCTCGCCGATATAATCGGACCAGTTGTAAAAATGAACCACAGGGGCTGCCTGGGTCAGATTTGCAAACCCCAGGGTCAGGGCCAGCGTTGCCATCTTGGTCATCTGCACTTATCAGTCCTCATTTGTGTGATTTTGCCAGTCGCGCATCCATACGCGCCGTCCAACCTGTCGGGTGGTCACCACCCTCCCGGCCGAACTGCGGACCGGGAGGGGTACTCGTCACTCTTACTTGCCTGACTTGATCTTGGTCCAGCTGCGGGTCATCAGACGCTGCACCTTGGCCGGCAGATCCGGGAAGGTGTAGATCTTCTTGAGGGTATCCGGCGTCGGGTAGATACCCGGGTCGGTACGGATCGCCTCGTCCACCAGCGGCGTGGCCGCCTTGTTGCCGTTCGGGAACTGCACCACGTTGGTGATGTTCGCGATCACGTCCGGCTTCATCAGGTAATTGATGAAGGTGTGGGCCGCCTCGACGTTCTTGGCATCCGCCGGGATGGCGATCATGTCGAAGAAGCTGCCTGCCCCCTCTTTCGGAATGGTGTAAGTCAGGCTGACACCGTTCTTGGCCTCGGCGGCACGCGCCTTGGACTGCTGCAGGTCACCGGAGTAACCGACCGCCACGCACAGGTTGCCGTTGGCCAGATCCGAAATGTACTTGGAGGAGTGGAAATAGGCGGTATAGGGACGGATGGAGAGGAACAGCTCCTCTGCCTTCTTCAGCTCATCCGGCTTCTGGCTGTCCGGCTTGAAGCCCAGGTATTGCAGGGCGGCCGGCAGCATTTCGGTCGGCGAGTCGAGGAAGGAGACACCGCACTCCTTCAGCTTGGCCATGTTCTCCGGCTTGAACACCAGATCCCAGGAGTCCACCGGGGCATCGGCCCCCAGCACGGCCTTCACCTTCTCGGCGTTGTAGGCATAGCCGATGGTGCCCCACAGGTAAGGGATGGAGTATTGGTTGCCCGGATCGCTCGGTTCGAGCGCCTTGAGCAGGTCGACGTCCAGGTTCTGCCAGTTGGAGAGTTTGGACTTGTCCAGCTTCTGGAAGACACCTGCCTTGATCTGCTTGGCCAAGAAGGGGTTGGACGGTACGACGATGTCATAGCCCGACTTGCCTGCCAGCAACTTGGCTTCCAGCACTTCGTTGCTGTCGAACACGTCGTAGACCACCTTGATGCCCGTCTCCTTCTGGAAGTTTTCCAGCGTATCCGGCGCGATGTAGTCGCTCCAGTTGTAGACGTGCAGCACCTTCTCGTCGGCCATCGCCCCGGTACTCATCATGACCAGCGCCACGGAAGCAGCCATCATTCCCTTTTTAAAAGACATAGTCCTTGTCTCCTAAGCAAATTGTATGCGTAAGCCAACCTGCCCGGTTCCCGCCTATTCCCGCAGCTTTGCAGCCGTCAGGTCCAGACTGAGCCTGGCCAGTTTGACCAATTCATCCACCTGTTCCTCGGTGATCACCAAGGGGGGCGATATGATCATGGTATCGCCGACAGCCCTCATCACCAAGCCATTGTTAAAACAGAACTCCCGACAGGTCATCCCGGCATGGAGCTCGGCCGGGAAGCGACGTTTCGTCTGCTTGTCCTGCACTATTTCCAGCGCGGCGACCAGGCCTTTTCCACGGGTTTCCCCCACCAGCGGATGGTCCGCCAGCTCAGCCCAGCGGCGCTGCAAATAGGGGCCGATACTATCATGAACTCGCTTAACTATGCTCTCCCTTTGCATAAGCTGGATGTTGGCAATGGCCACGGCGCAGGCGACCGGATGGCCGGAATAGGTGAAGCCATGGTTGAACTCGCCCCCCTCTTCCACCAGCACCCTGGCGACCCTGTCCCCCACCATCACGGCGCCCATCGGCAGATAGCCGGAGGTAATGCCCTTGGCCAGGCACATGAGGTCGGGTTTGATGCCAAAACCTTCACTGGCAAACCAGTGGCCGGTGCGGCCAAAGCCGCAGATCACCTCGTCGGCGATAAGCAGGATGCCGTACTGGTCGCAGATGCGCTGGATCTCGGGCCAGTAGCTCTCGGGCGGAATGATGACCCCCCCCGCACCCTGGATAGGCTCGCCGATGAAGGCGGCTACCTTGTCCACCCCCAGTGCCAGGATCTTCTCTTCCAGCTGGCGGGCACGGGCCAGACCGAACTTGTGGGCGCTCATGCCCTCTCCCTCACCGAAGTGATAGGGCTGGTCGATGTGTACTATGCCGGGAATGGGCAAGCCGCCCTGGGCGTGCATCCCCTTCATGCCCCCCAGACTGGCCCCCGCCACGGTGGAGCCGTGATAGGCATTGTGGCGGCTGATTATCACCTGCTTGTCAGGTTGTCCCTTGCTGGCCCAGTAGTGGCGCACCATACGCAGCACGGTGTCGTTGCACTCCGAGCCCGAGCCGGTGAAGAAGACGTGGTTGAGGTGGGAAGGCGTGATCTCGGCCAGCAGGGTTGCCAGCTCGGCAGCAGGAGGGTGGCTGGTCTGGAAGAAGAGGTTGTAGTAGGGCAGCTGCTGCATCTGGCGAGTGGCGGCATCTACCAGCTCCTGACGGCCGTAGCCCATGTTGACGCACCACAGACCTGCCATCCCGTCCAGAATGCGCTTGCCTTCGGAGTCTTCCAGATAGACGCCTTCGGCCTTGGTGATGATGCGACTGCCCTTCTTGTTCAGGGCCTGAAAATCGGTAAACGGATGCAGATGATGGCTGGCTTCCAGTTGCTGCCACTCACGGGTGGTGTGCTGCATTGCTTGCTCCTCGGTTCCTTCGATTCGGCGAATCTTGTCGCCATTCATGAGGGCACGGGTGGCCTGCCCGGTCACTGCCATTCACGGGGCTGGCACTCTCTTGCCTGCTCGATGCCTTTCCATGGGGCGAACATCGTCGCCAGTTGATTGCAGGTGACCCCCCTCTCCATTGCGAGAGCGGGCCTCACCTTTACTCGGTGCCTTCCGGGTCGCGGGCGCCCCCGCCAGACGGGCCTTCGGCCCCTTGCTTGCGATATGACGGGGAGAGGCCTCGCCTCCCCCGGGGACAGATCAGACGTTCAGCAGCAGGAATTCCCGTTCCCAGCGGCTGATCACGCCGAAATAGGTCTCGTACTCCTTGCGTTTGACGGCCACAAAGGCGCGGATGAAGCGCTCCCCCAGCATGTCCTTGATGGGTTCACACTGCTCCAGGTGGCTCAGCGATTCCTCCAGCGAGCGGGGCAGGCTGTAGGGCAGGTCATAGGCGCTCGCCTTCATCTCCTGCATGGGTTCGAGCTTCTCCAGCATGCCGAGGTAGCCGCAGGCCAGGGTGGCGGCCAGGGCCAGATACGGGTTGGCATCGGCCCCGGCGAAGCGGTTCTCGACCCGGCGTGCGCTCGGTTCGGAGAAGGGGACCCGCAGGCCGCAGGTGCGGTTTTCCACCCCCCACTGCACGTTGCGCGGCGCACTCTCGCCAAAGGTGAGGCGGCGGTAGGAGTTGACGTTCGGCGCCAGCAGAGCGGTCACTGCCGGGGTGTATTTCTGCAGGCCGGCGATGAAATGCATGAACAGATCGGAGTTGCCCCCTTCGCTGGTACCAAACAGGTTGTTGCCATCCATGTCTTCCAGGCTCTGGTGGATGTGCATGGCAGAACCCGGTTCGTTGCTCATGGGCTTGGCCATGAAGGTGGCATAGATGCCGTGGCGATGGGCGGCCTCGCGCATGGTGCGCTTGAACAGAAACACCTGGTCGGCGAGATCGATGGCATCCCCGTGCAGGAAGTTGATCTCCATCTGGGCGGCGCCGGATTCATGGATCAGGGTGTCCACCTCCAGCTCCTGGGCCTCGCAGTAGTCGTACATGTCCTCGAAGATGGGGTCGAATTCGTTCACCGCATCGATGCTGAACGACTGGCGGGCCGTTTCCGGGCGGCCGTTGCGGCCCACCGGCGGCACCAGCGGATAGTCGGGATCTTCGTTGCGGGTCACCAGGTAGAACTCCAGCTCCGGCGCCACCACCGGCTTCCAGCCCTGCTTCTCGTAGAATGACAGAACCCGGCGCAGCACGGAGCGGGGAGCGATGTCGATCAGCTTGCCGTTGACGTCAAAGCAGTCGTGGATCACCTGGGCGGTGGGCTCCAGCGCCCAGGGTACGAAACGAATGGTGTTGGGATCGGGATAGAGCTGCATGTCCCGCTCCAGCGGGTCTATCATGCTGTCGTCATCCGGGTACTCGCCGGTCACCGTCTGGGTGAAGATGACCTCGGGCAGCCGCATGCCCCCTTCGCGCAGAAACTTGTTGGCTGGAATGATCTTGCCTCGGGCATTGCCGGTGAAATCCGGAAACAGGCACTCCACTTCCGTGATGCGATTGCTCTCCATCCAGCCCTTGATACTGTCCATGTTAAACCCCGACTTTACGGTTGCCATTGTCAAGGGTGTCTAATATAAGGAACACCCTTGTTAAGAAAATGTAATCGACCACACCATAAAAGCCCGTGATAAAGGCCTTTGTCAAGCAGCGGTGTTTAAAAAACTATAAACAACGGCCTGTATAATGACCAGCACGGCACCAAATACTAAACACTTTGTGTCACGATCAGCCCACTGCAAGCTCGATGCCAACGGCGGCGGGATCTCGTTCGATACTCAGTCAGACCCTGTCGGAGAAGGCCCATTTCTTTGCAAGGGCGCACACTCCTTATCCAATTTCCTTTGCATGTCTGCATTTTTTTGGTACAAGGCCCGCCCTGATTTGCACTCTCCTGCATGGATTTGGTGCAAAACGGGATACAAGGGCTTGGTCTGACGACAGACAGCCCCCATCAATGGGTAACATTGGGAAACTGACTGGTAGCAAACCGTATGTGTGATTTCATGACAGAAGACCAACTGACCTTCTACAAAGGCCAGATCGAGCGACAAATCCTTGAGCTCGAAGAACGTCTCAACTCCCAGGCCAGCCAGGCTATCGCCACCGATACCAACGAGATGGCGGATGAAATTGACCGTGCCAGTGTCGAGGAGGCCCGTCGCCTGGAGCTGAACCGCATCGAGCACGACAAGTTGCACCTGCGCAAGCTGAAAGGGGCGTTGAAGCGGATCAATGAAGGGGATTTTGGCTATTGCGAATCCTGTGGCGACGAGATCTCTCTCAAGCGGCTGCAGGCCCGTCCCGAGTCCCGCTTCTGTGTTGAATGCCAGAGCACCAAGGAATTCAACGACACTCACGTGTTCCGTCGCGTCGCCTGATGCGGCGAACAAGCCCGGCCTCGGTACGAGCCGGGCACAGGGCAGGCCATGCCCGAAGATGACGCGGCCGGGTGATCCCCGGCCCCTTTCACAGCAAGAGCGTGACAACTTCTGTTAGACTCCGGGCAAGTCCCGGATCCTACAGGAGATCAAAGCGTGAAATGGCTCATCAGGCTGTGCTTGTGCCTGCCATTGCTGGCACAAGCACAGACGCTCACCGTCAAGGTCCCCAGCCGACCGATCAACGATCTCGACAACGAATACCAGCTCAAGCTGCTGGAACTGGCGCTCAACCACGCCGGGCAGCCCTACAAGCTGGAGCGGGTCGACCTCAATCTCAACCAGTACAGCCTCCAGCAGGCGCTTGCCAAGGGCAAGGTCATCAATGTGTTCTGGATGGGTACCTCCAGCGCGCTGGAATCCTCCCTCACCGCAGTGCCAATCCCGCTGTTTCGTGGCCTGGAAGGGCTGCGCCTCTCCTTCATCCACGCCGATGCCCAGGAGCGGTTCAACCAGATCAACACCCTGGCAGACCTCAAGAAACTGAAAGCCGCCCAGGGGGTGGGCTGGGCCGACAACAAGATCCTGGAACTGGCAGGCATTCCCACCTATGCCGGGCGCTACAGCAACCTGTTTCGCCTGATGAATGACGGCGACAAGCTGGACTTCTTCCCCCGTGGTCTGGTGGAAATCTTCGCCGAACGCAGCGAGCTGGCGGCACAATATCCCAACCTGGTGATCGATCAGCACCTGCTGATCCGCTACCCCTTCGCCGAGTTCTTCTTCGTCAGCCCGGAGTCGCCGAAGCTGGCCAAGGCGATCCAGACCGGCCTCGAGCGTGCCTATGCCGACGGCAGCTTCATGGCGTTCTTTCGGGAGAACCCCAAGATCCGCGAGGCCCTGGCCAGCGCCAATCTGGAGCAGAGAGTCACCATCGCCCTGCCCAATCCCGACATGACCCCCTTGCTCAAAAGCATTCCGGCCCAATATTGGGAATATCCACCGTCGCAGGAGTAAACGGACACGATATCCGGCGTTGAGAATATCCACCGCTGCGAGCATAAACGGACACGGTATCCCGGCATTGGGAATATCCGCCGCCGGGAGCGTGATCAGCCGCGGGTCATCCCATCCGGTGGGCGCAGCCCGCCGCAGACGCACAGGAACGCGAGGTCGCCCGGCCTCAATACGCGCACCAGGGAGGTGCCATGAAACGACTGGATGACTGGTTTCGCGACTACGGCCAGAGCCATCAACACCCCGTCAATGTGGCCATCCACAAGGTGGCGGTGCCAGGCATCTACCTCTGCATCCTGGCACTGCTCTGGTGCCTGCCCGCTGGTCCCCTGCCAGCGTCCTTCAACTGGGCGGGGCTGGTGGCCATCCCGGTGCTGGTCTTCTACCTGCGGCTGTCGTTGACGATCTTTACGGGGATGACGGCCCTGACCGCCCTGGGACTGGCCTTCTGCCACGTCTGGCAGGGGCCGCTGCTGTGGCCTGCCCTCATCGGGTTCGTGCTGTTCTGGATAGCCCAGTTCGTCGGTCACCATATCGAGGGGAAACGCCCCTCCTTTCTCACCGACCTGCAATTTCTGCTGGTAGGCCCCGCCTGGGTGCTGGCCAGCCTCTATCGTCGTTTGGGCATCCCTTTCTGAGGGAGGCCAACAGGAGAGACCATGAGACATCTTCAGACCCTTGCTCGCACCCTGCCCCTGCTGCTGGGGGCAGTGATGGCCGGCCCGGTGCTGGCCGACAAGGCAGATCCCGTCGGCGAGGTGAGCACCGCTTTCAAGCTGCTCGGACCCAACCACAAGATCCTGGTGGAGGCGTTCGACGACCCTAAAATCGCCGGTGTCGCCTGCTATCTGGCCCGCCCCAAGACCGGCGGCGTCAAGGGTGGCCTTGGGCTGGCGGAAGATCCCTCCCACGCCTCCCTCTCGTGCCACCAGATCGGCCCCATCACCCTGCCCGCCAGGCTGAAGGCGGGGGAAGAGGTGTTCGACGTCAGCACCTCGCTGGTGTTCAAGGAGCAGAAGGTGGTGCGTTTTTACGACGAGAAGCGCAATGCCCTTGTCTATCTGACTTACAGCACCAAGTTGGTGGATGGTTCGTACAAGAGTGCAGTGAGTGCCGTCCCCATCATGCCCTGGGGTTGAAACAGCACCACTTATCCCGTGATGACGGTCACTATTTGTTGTAATTTAACCACATCATTATCTACGGAGAGCGCACCATGAGAGTCGCCGTTTTCAGTACCAAGAGCTACGACAAGGAACATTTCCACCAGGCCAACGGCCAGTACGGTTTCGATCTGGAGTTCTTCGACGTGCGGCTGGAGGCCAAGACGGCCCGTCTCGCCCACGGCTTCCCCGTGGTCTGCCTGTTCGTCAACGATGATGCCGACCGCGAAGTGCTGACCGAGCTGGCGCAGTACGGCACCAGGGTCATCGCCCTGCGCTGCGCCGGTTACAACAACGTGGATCTGGCCGCCGCCAAGGAGCTGGGACTCAAGGTGGTGCGGGTGCCTGCCTACTCCCCCGAGGCCGTTGCCGAACATGCGGTGGGCCTGATGATGACCCTCAACCGCCGCATCCATAAGGCGTATCAGCGCACCCGGGACGCCAACTTCTCCCTGGAGGGGCTGGTCGGCTTCAACATGCATGGCCGCACCGCCGGCATCATAGGCACCGGCAAGATCGGCATCGCCACCTTGCGCATCCTCAAGGGGTTCGGCATGCGCCTGCTGGTGAGCGATCCCTATCCGAACCAGGCGGCCATCGATCTGGGCGCCGAGTACGTGGATCTCGACACCCTATTCCGTCAGTCCGATGTCATCAGCCTGCACTGCCCCCTGTTCAAGGAGAACTATCACCTGCTGAACAAGGAGGCCTTCGCCAAGATGAAGGACGGGGTGATGATCATCAACACCAGCCGGGGCGGCCTGCTCGACTCCAACGCCGCCATCGAGGCCCTCAAGACCTCCCGCATCGGCGCTCTGGGGCTGGACGTCTACGAGGAGGAGGAAGACCTCTTCTTCGAGGACAAGTCCAACGAGGTGATCACCGACGACGTCTTCCGCCGCCTGTCTGCCTGTCACAACGTGCTGTTCACCGGTCACCAGGCCTTCCTGACCCGGGAGGCGCTGCACGCCATCGCCGACACCACCCTCAGCAACATCCAGGCCATCGAGAGCCAGGGCCGATCTGACAACGAAGTGGAGTGATCCCTGAGGCGTTGTCGCCACGCCATTGATCCCGCCGCCGGGTTGTGAGACCCGGCGGCATCGGGTAGGCTACCAGCCCTTTTTTGTACAGGAGTCTGGCCAGCATGTTCATCGGATTTGATTACGGTACCTCCAACTGTGCCGTCGCCGTGATGGAACAGGGCAGCCCCAGGCTGCTGACCCTCTCCGGTTCCCATTACCTTCCCTCCACCCTGCACGCCCCCCACCGGGACGCCATCGCCGGCCTCCTGGCCGAAGGGCTGGCCCCCGTCCAGCAGAGCGAATACCTCAAGCTGCGCGGTCCCGTGGTGACCCGTGCCCAGGCGGTGCGCCGCCAGATGCGCGAAGAGGGACTCATCGACGAGCTGAGCTTCGGCGGTGCGGCGCTGGCGCGCTATCTCGAAGAGCCGGACGAGGGCTACTACATCAAGTCCCCCAAATCCTTTCTCGGGGCCTATGGCCTCAAGGCTCCCCAGATCGCCCTGTTCGAGGACATCGTCTGCGCCATGATGCTGCACGTGCGCCGGGAGGCGGAGCAGCAGACGGGCAGCACCATCCGCCAGGCGGTGATCGGCCGACCGGTCAACTTCCAGGGACTGGCGGGGGAAGA
Organism: Aeromonas sp. ASNIH5; assembly: GCF_002902865.1. Lineage (NCBI taxonomy): Bacteria > Pseudomonadati > Pseudomonadota > Gammaproteobacteria > Aeromonadales > Aeromonadaceae > Aeromonas > Aeromonas sp. ASNIH5. The sequence continues at coordinate 2,853,289 of NZ_CP026122.1, forward strand.
GAGCAACCGCCAGGCCATCGCCATCCTGAGCGAGGCGGCCCGCCTCGCCGGGTTCGAGCGGGTGGAGTTCCTCTATGAGCCGGTGGCCGCCGGCTTCGAGTTCGAGGCGCGCCTCACCGAGGATGCGGTGGTGCTGGTGGTGGACATCGGGGGCGGGACCACCGACTGCTCCGTGCTGCGCATGGGCCCGAGCCACCGTGACCAGCTGGATCGCAGCGGCGACCTGCTCGGTCACAGCGGCCAGCGCATCGGGGGCAACGACTTCGACATCCGCCTGACCGTGGAGGGCATGATGCCGCTGCTCGGCATGCACGAGACCCTCAAGACCGGCAAGCCACTGCCCCATCCCCTGTTCTGGGACGCCGCCGCCATCAATGACGTCAGTGCCCAGAGCCGTTTCTACAACCTGGATACCGCCCGTCAGTTGCAGGATCTCCAGCTCGACAGCCAGCCAGGCAGCAAGCTCCCGCGCCTCGCCAGCCTGCGGGCCCACAAGCTGAGCCATCAACTGGTGTGGCGCGCCGAGCAGGGCAAGATCGCCCTCTCCGACCACGAGTACAATCACCAGACCCTGAACGAGCTGGAAAAAGGGCTGGAGGCGGCACTCACCCGCCCCCAGCTGGCCAGTGCTTCCGCCCCCTTGCTGGAGAAGATTGGCGAGCTGATGGACGAGGCTATCCTGGCGGCAGGCGTGCAGCCTGACCGGGTCTTCGTCACCGGCGGCAGTGCCCGCTCCCCCCTCATCAAGGCCTTCATCCAGCAGAAACTGCCCAAGGTACCGCTGGAGGGGGGTGATGACTTCGGTTCGGTGGCCTCGGGCCTCGCCCGCTATGCCGAGCGCCTGTTTGCGGACTGAGACGGCCAGGGGAGCCATGGGCAACCGGTAGACAGGTTCGCTCGGGGCGGGTGTTGCCATTTGCCGACACCCCCTCTTCCCCCGGGGCGACAGAAGCGGTCGGGCTCCTCCCCCCTCGCCCTGCCGCCTGGGCCCGGGGACAGGTATGCTTGTCATACCCACCACCGGAGCCCCTTCAATGCCCAGATACCTGCTACTGTTGCTCGCCCTGCTTCTGCTCAGCGCCTGCAGCAGTGCTCCCCGCTTTGCCTCGCAAGACCTGCAACACCATCACTGGGTGCTCGATCGGCTGGATGGCCAGGCCATCGCCAGCCGCCGCAGCAATCCCCCCGACATCGAGATCGGTGAGCACTTCACCGTCAACGGCATCGCCGGTTGCAACCGCTACTTCGGCCAGGGTCACCTCAAGGGGAACAAGCTCTGGGTCACCAGCCTCGGCAGCACCGCCATGGCCTGTCCCCCCGAACTCGATCTGATAGAGCAGGCCGTGCTCGCCACCCTGACGGAGGGGGCCACACTGAGCGGTTCCACCCAGACCCTGATCCTCCAGGGAAAACGGCACCGTTTGGAATACAGACTGCAAGACTGGGTGTACTAGGGCTCACAAAACCGCTCGCCAGCAGGAACAACTGGCCAGGCTGTGGCACAATATGAGGCATTGTTAGCAATGGAGGCTGCCTCAGCCATGTCGATGGATCGCCTGTTTGGCAAGATCAAGCAACTGCCCACAATTCCGAAACTGCTGCACGAGCTGATGCAGAGTTTCAACGACGAGAATGCCCGCATCGACGAGATCGCGGCCAAGATCGCCATGGACCAGGTGATCAGCGTCAAGGTACTGCGGATGGCCAACTCCGCTGCCCTGCGCCGTGGCAATGAAATCACCTCCATCGAACAGGCGGTGATCCGCCTCGGTTTCAACCGCCTGCGCTCCGTGGTGGTCGCCTCCGGCATCATCAGCAGCTTCAAGGCCCCTCCCGGCTTTGACAAGCTCCACTTCTGGACCCAGACCTTCCAGGTCGCCACCATTGCCCGCACCCTGGCACAGCAGACCACCTCGGTGGATCCCGAGACCGCCTTCACCTGCGCCCTCATTCACAACATTGGCGAGCTGCTGATCCAGAGCACCCTGCCGGAAGAGGCGGGGCTCATCAATCTGGCCATCGAGAAAGGCAGCAGCCGGGTCGATGCCCAGCGGGAGATGCTGGGTTACGACTATGCCCAGCTCGGCGCAGAGCTGGCGCGGCGCTGGAACCTGTCGCCCGCCTTCGTGGATGCCATCGCCCAGCAGCTCGACCCCCTCTCCCACGATCCGGTCAGCAAGGAGGCCGTGCTCATCCGGCTCGCCGTCTTCGTCTCCTTCGCCTGGCAGGCCGGTGTACCGGCACAGGCCATCATCGCCCGTTTCCCCAGAACCCTGGCTGACCAGCTGGGGCTGGATCCCGCCAGCCTGGCGGATCAGCTGGAGCAGCTCCACGAGCAGGGCAACGCCCTGGCCGATTTGCTGACCCAGTAGATGTACAACGGCCGATCAGCAGGAGCCGGATCCCCGTCTCATTCTGGCGGATCAGCTGGAGCAGCTGCACGAACAGGGCAACGCCCTTGCCGATTTGCTGACCCAATAGCGTCACGGCAGACCGCCCAGCCAAGCCGGAAGCACCGTCTCATTCTGGCCGGTCGTCACATACACACGCCCATGGACGGGATAAGATGGCCTGCGCCCATCCCCCACTCCTGAGCCTCTCTGACACAGTAGATACCATGACCCATCCCTTCCTGTTTCACCCCCAGGCGGCACCCTGGTTCAAAGAGAGTGCCGACACCCTGCAGCTCACCCTGTTCAGCGAGCTGGACGCCCCCATCCGCGAGGTGTGGCTGCGCCACGAGCCGGACAACGAGGAGTATCTGGTCGCCATGACGCCGATCGCCACCCGGGACAGGCTTCAGGTCTGGCAGGTCGAACTGCCGCTGGCCAGGGGGCAGGAGATCCACCTCTACTGCTTCAAGTGCCTCACCGACGAGGAGCAGTGGTGGCTGCACGGGGCAGGCGTCAGCGCCGCCATGCCGCCGCGGGAGCAGCATTTCCGCTTCAACAGCCATCACCAGCCCCCGGCCTGGGTGCAGGATCAGGTGTTCTACCAGATCTTCCCCGACCGCTTCTGCAACGGCGACCCGTCGCTGAGCGTCAAGCATCACGAGTACGAGTACAGGGGCAAGGCGGTCATCAGCAAGGCCTGGGGCGAGCCGGTCAGCCGCCACGAAGAGGGGCACGGCGCCTGTGAATTCTACGGCGGGGATCTGGCGGGCATCGACGCCAAGCTGCACTACCTGCAATCCCTGGGTGTGACGGCGCTCTACCTCAACCCCATCTTCGATTCGCCGAGCAACCACAAGTACGACACCCAGGACTACTTCAAGGTGGATGCGCACCTCGGTACCAATGCCCAGTTTGCCGAGCTGACCCGCAACCTGCACCAGCGCGGCATGAGGATCATCCTGGATGCGGTGGTCAACCACACCTCCACCGAGCACCCCTGGTTCTGCCCGCCGCTGGGCGCCCAGAGCAACCCGGATTCCCCCTGGCGCAGCTTCTACACCTTCGATCAGGAAGGGGATTATGTTAGCTGGAAAGGGATCCGCAGCCTGCCCAAGCTGGATTTCTCAAGTGAACAGGTGCAGGACGCCGTTTATCGGGCAGACAACGCCATTCTGCGCTACTGGATGCGCGCCCCCTACCAGATCGATGGCTGGCGCTTTGACGTCATCCACATGCTGGGGGAGCGAGGCACTGCCGAGGGCAATCGCGGCCACGTGCGCGCCATTCGCGGTGCGGTGAAGCAGGAGAATCCGGACGCCTACGTGCTCGGCGAGCACTTCTTCGAGGCGAGCCAGTGGCTGCAGGGGGATCAGGAGGACGGCGCCATGAACTACTACGGCTTCGCCCACCCCATCCGCGCCTTCCTGGCGGGGCAGGACATCGCCTATCACCCCATCAAGATCAGCGCCACCGAGCTGGATCACTGGCTCAAGCTGGCGCGGGCCCATATTCCGTTCAAGAACCAGCTGGCCCAGTTCAACCTGCTGGACAGCCACGACACCGCCCGCTTCCTGCACCTGCTGGGGGAAGACAAGCAGCGGATGCGACTCGCCGCCACCCTGCTCATCACCTACATCGGCGTGCCCTCCATCTACTACGGCGACGAGGTGGGGCTCTCCGGCGGCAACGACCCGGACTGCCGCCGCTGCTTCCCCTGGGATACCACCGACTGGGATCACGTGCTGCACGACCACTATCGCCGCCTGATCCAGCTGCGCCGCCAGCGCCCGGCCCTGCGTCGGGGAGACATCCAGACCCTCTACGCCGGCCCCCACAGCTATGTGTTCGCCCGTACCCTGCAAAGCGATCAGGTGGTGGTCGCCTGCAACCGCCACCCCACGGAGCCGCGCACCATCAGCCTGCCCCTGTGGCAGACCGCCAGCCCCGCCAGCCGCTTCACCGACGCCTTCAACGGCGACAAGTTCGAGGTGGTGCATGGGGAGGTGCAGCTCACGATCCCGGCCAACTCCGCCAGGGTACTGCTGTCGAGCTAGGGATAGCGGCAATAGAAAACCGGCGCTCGGGGCGCCGGTTTTTTTATGCCTGCATCCCCCGAAGTGGCGGATGCTGCCTCATCGCTGTTTTTCGATCCTATAGCCCTACGTCACCATGTGTCATGCGACGAATACATCAAACATCATCTCTTCATCAGTAGTTGATGCTGACATAGGGGACTTCGGTCACATCCCACGCCTGCTTGAGGTAGACGGTGAGCACGAAGAAGAAGTTGGCCAGCAGATTGGCGAAGCGATAGAGGATGGGATCGAAGCGCACGCCGCTCTCTTCCAGGCGTACCAGCAGACGCACCACCTTCTTGCTGCCACAGCGGCACAGGTGCAGGGTGGGAATGGGCTGGGGCCCCTGGGGCAGCACGAAGCCGGTCACCCGGCCGCGACTCGCTTCGTTGTAGTGATCGTACCGTCCCTTCAACCAGTCCAGATCCTCTTCGAAGATGCCGAGCCGTCCCCGCACCGAGCCGTTGAGGTTGTAGATGAGCCGCTGCAGGGTCGCCAGATCCGCCATCACGGGCCGGGTATCCTCATCCGGCATCAGATGAGAGAGCACGGCCCCCACCTGGCAGCAGAGCTCGTCGGTGGCGATCTCGTAGTCGCACTGGAACTGGGTTTCGAAGATGAAGGGGTAGCAGAGCTCGCGCTTGTCTCTTGGCTTCTTGGGGTTCATGGCATCGCCGGGCTGGGGAAAAGGGCAGTGTGCCAGCCCGGGGACGGGCTGGCAAACACCCCGCCCCCGCCAGCATCACGGGGGCGTCGCCAGACTAGCCGGTCGCCATCTGCTGGCCAAGCAGCCGCATGGCCTCCAGCATCCGCTGGTTGAAGCCCATGAAGCCTGCCCCCTGGGTCGCCCCGTCCTGACCCCGCGCCGCCAGCACGGTGGGCGTCAGCGCCTCCTGCTGGGAAGGGGGCAGCAGGGCGTCGGCCTGCTGCTGCAACCGGCTGAGCCTCGGCAGGTAGTCCGCCAGGGGCTTGAGGCTCTCCTGCAGGGAACTGGCCCCCTGGTAGGTCTGACTCAACTTGGCCGATTGCTTGAGCTTGAGGGAGTAGGAGACCAGCTGGCTGTCATCCAGTTGCAGCCCGTTCAGCCCGTCAGCCAGAGTCTTGCCGTCGCCCCCCTTGAAGAACTGCCCGGCCAGCTCGTCCAGCCCCTTGACCAGGGTGCCGATGGCATCCATCTCGGCACTGTCGAGATCCCCCTCCAGGGAGAAGTCGAAGCTCTGGCTCGACTTGAGGCTGAACTGGCTGCCGCCCCCATCGCTCTGGGACTTGAACTGCCAGCTGTCGCTGAAGCGCAGCATCACCTTGTCCCCGTCCCGGGTCTCGATCTCGAGGAGGGCCTGCTGGCGGCTGGCCATCCTGGCATCCCCCAGATCCGTGGTCGACACCTTGCCGAAGAACTCCTTCTCGAACTCGTCGAGCCCCTTCTGGATCAGCTTGTAGCTCTGATCCATGCCGGTCTTGATGTCCTCGTTGTCCGCCCAGTCACCGAGCTGCTTCCTGGCGTCACCGAAGCCCTTGTCCACCCCCTTGCGGGCCTGCTCCATCATCTTGGTCAGGTCGTCGTCGGACTTGCCGTCCGCACGGGCCGCGCCTATCCGCCCGGTGACGAACTGCAACACGTTGTCCGCCACCGACTGGAAATCGAACAGGGTCTCCGGAGTGACCTCCTGAGGTTCCTGCACCTTGGGTGCCTTGTAGCCCTGGCCGTTGATCTCCAGCGCAAATTGCAGCGCCTGCTGGATCAGCACCTGGGCCCATTTCGGGGGCTTGTTCAGGGAGACCTCATCCCCCTTGTCCGCCGTTTTCGACTCCGTCTGTTGAGGCGATTTGGGAGCAATGCCCACTCCCTTGGGTTGGGCTGTGCCCATGCCATCAATTTGCATCATTACTCTCCCGCCTATAGTGGTGGATCGGTTATCGGCCCGACTGGCCACTTCTTGACCACAAAAAACTTGGACAATCCGCAACGGCCTTTTAAAATCCCCACCCTTTGGTTGGCTGCGGCCTTCCCCCGGTCTTTCCCCGGCTCAGCCCGGTGCATGCGAGGTATCCATGACTCAATCCCAGCCATCTTCCGCCGACGCCCAGGGCAGACGGACTCCTGCCGACTACCAGGCCCAGCTCGACGAGAAGCGCGATCGCCTCACCCAGCTGTTCGCCCCCTTCAATCCGCCCGAGCTGGAGCTGCACGCCTCTCCCGCCGAGCACTACCGGATGCGCGCCGAGTTCCGCATCTGGCACGAGGGGGACGACCTCTTCCACTGCATGTATGCACCGGCCACCAAGGAGATCATCCGGGTCGACAGCTTCCCCACCGCCAGCCTGCTCATCAACCGGCTGATGCCGGTGCTGCTGGCCGGGCTGCGCCCGCACCCCGTGCTGCGCAAGAAGCTGTTCCAGATCGACTACCTCTCTACCCAGTCCGGCCAGATCTGCGTCAGCCTGCTCTACCACCGCAAGCTGGAGAACGAGTGGCAGCAGGCCGCCGAGGCGCTGCAGGCCGACCTGCGGGCCAAGGGGTTCGAACTGCAACTGATTGGCCGCGCCCACAAGCAGAAGATCTGTCTCGGGGATGACTTCGTCATCGAGCGGTTGACCGTGCAGGGGCGCGAGCTGGTCTACAAGCAAGTGGAAAACAGCTTCACCCAGCCCAACGCCGCCATCAACGAACAGATGCTGGGCTGGGCCCTGGACGTGACCAAGGGGAGCGAGGGGGACCTGCTGGAGCTCTACTGCGGCAACGGCAACTTCTCCATCGCTCTGGCGCAGAACTTTCGCAAGGTGCTGGCCACCGAGATCGCCAAGCCGAGCGTGGACTCCGCCCAGTTCAACATCGCCGCCAACGGTGTCGACAACCTGATCATCCTGCGCATGTCGGCGGAGGAGTTCACCATGGCGATGCGCGGCGAGCGGGAGTTCAACCGCCTCAAGGGGGTCGATCTCGGCGCCTACCAGTGCAACACCATCTTCGTCGACCCGCCCCGGGCCGGTCTGGACGACGCCACCGTCAAGCTGGTGCAGGATTACGACAACATCCTCTACATCTCCTGCAACCCCGAGACCCTGCAGGCCAACATGGCCGTGCTCGGTGAAACCCACGAGATCGCCCGCTTCGCCCTGTTCGACCAGTTCCCCTGGACCCACCACATGGAAGCCGGGGTGTACCTGAAGCGCAAGGGCGGCTGATCCGGGCGGTTCCCCGGCTGCCCCATGGCAGCCGGGGCCGCTTTGGCCACTGAAGGGCGCGGATCCTGCCTCATCGGACCGACCCGCCACGGGACAAGTGGGGCGGCCCGATGCCAACCGCTTCATCCTGCCCCCCCATCCCCCCGGGAGAAGGGGCAAAAACCCCCGCATTGATTAGTTATCCCGGTGCAGAGCGCGGACGCAGCCGTTATGCTGGCGACACACCCACTCACGCCATGACCGGGGAACCACGCCACCATGCCACGCGTTCTGTTTGTTGAAGACGATCCCGAGATAGGCCAGCTCATCAGCAGCTGGCTCGGTCGCCACGACATCGAGGTGCTGCTGGAGACCCGGGGTGACCGGGCACTCGACAGGGCCCTGGCCGAGCAGCCGGATCTGGTGCTGCTCGACATCATGCTGCCGGGGCAGGATGGCCTCTCCCTGTGCCGGGATCTGCGCCCGCGCTTTGCCGGCCCCATCGTCATGCTCACTTCGCTCGACAGCGACATGAACCAGATCCTGAGCCTGGAGCTGGGGGCCAACGACTACATCCTCAAGACCACGCCCCCCCCCGGTGCTGCTGGCCCGGCTACGAGTCCAGTTTCGCCAGCAGGGGCAGAGCCAGCAGGCCGTGGTCCCCGCCGCCCCGCCCCAGCGCCTGCAGTTCGGCCGCCTCCAGATAGACGGCCCGGGTCGGGACGTGCGCCTCGATGGGGAGAGCATTCCCCTCTCCACCGCCGATTTCGACCTCCTGTGGGAGCTGGCCTGCCACGCGGGCCAGATCCTGGGGCGGGAGGCGCTGTTTCGCAGCCTGCGGGGGCGCGACTACGACGGCCAGGATCGCAGCATGGACGTGGCCATCTCCCGTCTGCGCCGCCGGCTCGGGGATGACAGCAACAACCCGACCCGCATCAAGACGGTGCGCCAAAAGGGTTATCTACTCGTACCCCAGGCCTGGGAATGACAGCAACAACTCGATCTGGATCAAGACGGTGCGCCAGAAAGGTTACCTGCTGGTGCCCCAGGCCTGGGAATAAGCCCCGCCGAATGACCTTGATGCACTCAGCCTTCTCCCCTTGCGGGAGAAGGGTTTGGGATGAGGGGCAACAAGGCAATGTCCAGACGCAATCCAGGCAAGAGGAGAGCCCCGATGCGACGCCTGTTTATCCAGTTCTATCTGTTGCTGATAGGCTGCTTCACCCTCGCCATTCTGCTCATCGGGCTGGTCTATCAGGTCAGTGCAGAGCGGGCGGGGGACCGTTATCTGGAGCGGATGATGCAAGGCTCCCTCGGCCTGCTCACTGGCGAGCTGGCCCGGCTGCCGCCGGAACACTGGGCCACCCGCACCGGCGAGCAGAGCCGCCAGCTCAATCTGCCGCTGCAGATCGGCGTCCTCGCCAACCAGCCCCTGGCCAGCGAGGATCAGGCCTTCCTCGAGGCGGGCAACATCGTCATCGTCGAGGAGGATGACACCTTCCTGCAGCGCATCCCGAACACCGACAAAGTGCTGATCGTCGGCCCCGTCCCCTACCTCTCCTACCTGCACGAGCTGCACTGGGTGGACGTGGGGCTGCTGCTGCTCATCGGCCTTTCCCTCGGCCTGCCCATCCTGCTCTGGCTTCGCCCACACTGGCGCGGCCTGCAACAGCTCGAACAGACCGCCCGCCGGGTCGGCGACGGGGATCTCTCCTGTCGCACCGGTTTGCCGCCCGGCAGCAGCCTGGGCCGGGTCGGCCGCACCTTCGACCAGATGGCGGAGCAGTTGCAGGCCATGCTGGCCAGTCGCAAGCAGTTGACCGACGCCATCGCCCATGAGCTGCGCTCCCCCCTGGTGCGGCTGCGCTATCGCCTCGCCATGCTGGCCGAGCCTCCCTCACCCGAGGAGCAGCAGGGACTGGAGCGGGACCTCGGCGCCCTCGATGCCCTCATCGAGGAGATGCTCACCTATGCCAGGCTCGATCGCCCCGAACTGCCGCTGCAATGCAGCGATCTGGAGCTCGGCAGCTGGGCCGGCAGCCGCCTGGCCGACTGGCAGGCCCTGCGACCGGACAAGCGGCTCGACTTCGTGCGCCCGGCCATGGCTCTGCCCTGGCGCGGCGACACCCGATTGCTGGACCGGGCGCTGGAAAACCTCATCGGCAACGCCCTGCGCCATGCCACCAGCCAGGCAAGCCTCTGCATAGCGCGACAGGGGGACGACTATCAGCTGGAGGTGGCCGACGATGGCCCCGGCATCGATCCCGCCCTGGCCCCGCAAATCTTCGAACCCTTCGTGCGCCTGGATCAGAGCCGGGACAGACGCACCGGCGGCGCCGGGCTGGGGTTGGCCATCGTGCGCAGCATCGCCCACCACCACGGCGGCGAGGTGCAACTGCTGCCAAGCCGCAGCGGTGCCCGTTTCTGCCTGACCCTGCCCGTACATTTGGATACAAACCGTCACCAGTCGCTCACTGAACCGCAGGTCGAACAGCCCTAGGATGAAGTCATGGAGAGACGCTCCATGTCATCAAACCGAACGAGGAACTGGAATATGAACAAGCTGATCCCCCTGACTCTGGCCGCTGTCTTCGCCCTGACCTCCGGCTTCACCATGGCCGCCACCCCGACCAAGGCCGCCGCTCCCCACGCCACCCAGACCAAGGTCGTGAAAAAGCATCACAAGGCTGCCCACGCCAAGGCGCCGGCCGTCAAGGTTGCCCCCAAGACCAAGTAAGCTGCCCGCTTCCACCATGAAAAAGGGGCCCCCGACAGGGGCCCCTTCTGTTTTTTGCGTGCTTGCCGTGACTCAACCCAGCATGTAATCCGCCGGCAGTTCGATGCGGGCCACCCCGGAGGCAACCGCCGCCAGTGCCACGGCACGGGCAACCCGCGGCAGCAGGCGGGCATCCATGGGCTTGGGAATGACGTAATCCTTGCCGAAGGCGAGTTCACTCACGCCAGCGGCGGTCAGCACCTCGGCGGGCACCGGCTCCTTGGCCAGAGCACGGATCGCCTCCACTGCCGCGATCTTCATGGCATCGTTGATGCGGCTGGCACGGGCGTCGAGGGCGCCGCGGAAGATGAAGGGGAAGCAGAGCACGTTGTTGATCTGGTTCGGGTAGTCCGAGCGGCCGGTTCCCATGATGAGGTCACCGCGCACTCCGTGAGCCAGGGCAGGCTTGATCTCGGGGTCCGGGTTGGAGCAGGCGAAGATCACCGGGTTGGGGGCCATCAGGGCCACCGCCTCGGCGGGCAGTACGTCCGGGCCGGAGACGCCGACGAAGACGTCAGCCCCGTCGATCACCTCCATCAGGGTGCGCAGGGGGGTGTCGTTGGCGAAACGCTGCTTGTACTGGTTGAGATCGGTGCGGCCGCTGTGGATCACACCCTGGCGGTCCAGCATGAAGATGTTGTGCGGCGCAGCCCCGCACTTGATCAGCAGATCCATGCAGGCGGTGGCGGCGGCGCCGGCGCCCATGCAGACGATGCGGCTGGTCCCAATCTCCTTGCCCTGCACTTCCAGCGCGTTGAGCAGCCCGGCGGCGGTGACGATGGCGGTACCGTGCTGGTCATCGTGGAACACCGGGATGTCGCAGCGAGCGATCAGCGCCTCTTCAATTTCGAAGCACTCGGGGGCCTTGATGTCTTCCAGGTTGATGCCGCCGAAGGTGTCGGCGATGGCGGCCACCGTATCGATGAACTGGGCGCTGGTCTCGTGCTTCACCTCGATGTCGATGGCGTCGATGCCGGCAAAGCGCTTGAACAGCAGGGCCTTGCCCTCCATCACCGGCTTGGAGGCCAGCGGGCCCAGATTGCCCAGCCCCAGGATGGCGGTGCCGTTGGAGATGACGGCCACCAGGTTGCCCTTGCCGGTGTAACGGTAGGCATCGGCCGGATTGGCGGCGATCTCGCGTACCGGTTCGGCAACGCCCGGGCTGTAGGCCAGCGCCAGATCGCGAGCGGTCTCGGCGGGCTTGGTGAGGGCGATGGCGATTTTGCCCGGAACGGGTTGGGCGTGGTAGTCGAGTGCCTGTTGGCGGAGATCGTGCTGCTGATCGGACATGGGGGACCCCGATACGGAAATGAATGAGTGATGCGTTGGCTCGCCAGCGGGCGAGGGCTGAGGATCATAAAGAAATCCCCCGCCCTTTCACAGCATAAAATATCGCTGGATAGCAATGACACGCTAGTCAGTAGCATGTCATGCCATCCAAAACTACCCAATTAGTTATAGATTCGATTTCAATCCATGACTGGAATGCCGGCTTTTGCCTCTGCCTGCCGGGCGATGGCCTCCGTCATCCCCTGGAAGATGAAGAGGTGAAACGGCAGCATGGCAAGCCAGTAGGCCAGCCCCCAGGCCCCCTGCGGATGCCAGTGGGCCGTCACCCGCAGCCGGGTCAGGCCGGACTCCAGGGGCTGGATGTTGAACTCCAGCCGACCGACGCCGGGGGCCTTCATGTTGAACAGCAGATCCAGCCTGCGTCCTTCATCCACCCCGAGGATCTGCCAGGAGTCCAGCATGTCCCCCTTCACGAAGCGATCCGGGTTGGTGCGTCCCCGGGTCCGGGCCGGGCCGCCGATCAGGTGATCCATCCATTCGCGCACCACCCACAGCTCGTTCATGTAGAAGTAGCGCTGCTCACCCCCCAGTTGCTGCAACACCTGCCACACCACCTCGGGGGCGGCGAGGCAATCCGCCTCCCCGCTGGCGGTACGGTCGTAGAAGCCATACTCGGGATGACGCCAGCGCAGACCCAGGGGCGTCTCCTCCCCGTGCTGCTCGGCACCGAGCCTCTGCTCCAGCGCCAGGCTCTCCGCCAGCGCCTCATCGAAGCTGAGCAGATGCTGGGGCAGCAGGGCGCGCAAGGGGCCGTCATCCGCCGGGATGTCGTGCTTGAGCCCCCCCACCAGCGCCTTGGCGATGGGTTGGGGAACCGAGGTGGCGAACTGCAGCCACCAGGCGGAGAGCCGGGGGCTCAAAAAAGGTATCGGAATGATGGGGCAGCGTTTGCCGATGTGGGCGGCGAACTTCTGGAGCTGCTGCTGGTAGCTGAGCAGCTCGGGGCCGGCCGCATTGAAGATCTGGCCATCCACCCCGTCGGCTTCCACCAGCCCGCCCAGATAGTGCAAGAGGTTGGAGAGGGCGATGGGGGGCGTGCGGGAACGCACCCACTTGGGCGTCACCATCATGGGCAGGTTGTACACCAGATCCCGCATCACCTCGAACGCCGCCGAGCCGGGGCCTATGATGATGCCGGCACGCAGCTCTACCGTGGGCACCCCTGCGCTGCGAAACAGCTCCCCACAGTAGCGCCGGGAGTTGAGGTGGCGACTGTTGCAGGGCTCGGGCTGGATGGCCCCGAGATAGACGATGCGGCGCACCCCGGCGGCACGGGCGGCAGCGGCGAAGTTCTTCACTCCCTGCTGCTCCAGCCGGTGAAAACCGGCCCCCGCCCCCATGGCGTGTACCAGATAGAAGACGGTGTCGACCCCCGCCAGCGCAGGGGGCAGGGTGGCAGGCTTGAGGCTGTCGGCGAGGCGAAACGCCACCCCCTCCGGCAGACGGCAGGGCCGACGGGCCCCGGCGATGACCCTGTACCCCAGACCCTGCAAATGAGGCACCAGGTAGGATCCTATGTACCCGGCAGCTCCCATCACCAGACATGTGCGCATCGGCTCTTCTCCCTTGGTTGAGCCAACACCATAGGGCAAAGCGGTGAATTACAGAATGGCGGCCAATAAAAAAGGCACCCGATGGGCGCCTTTTTCAGAATTCTTCAGAAGCAAGATTACTTCTTGGAGGTCAAGCCACCGAAACGCTTGTTGAACTTGTCTACGCGGCCGCCGCTAGAAACTTCTTTCTGCTTGCCGGTGTAGAACGGGTGGCACTCGGAGCACACGTCCAGGTTCAGATCTTTACCGATGGTAGAGAAGGTGTTGATGACGTTACCGCAAGAGCACTTGGCGGTGATGGCTACGTAGTCAGGATGGATACCAGCTTTCATGGACAACCTCAATTATCAGGCCGTGTCGCCATCCGATCTCTTGTCGGACACCACACGATTGTTGAACACAGTTTCAAAGGCTGCGAATAATATAGGAAACGCCTGAGATCAGGCAAGTGGCTTCGCAGAAAAAATAGGCAACCCCTGGTGAATTCTTCCCAAACGCTGGATCTGGTTCGTGTGGCTGTGCCGGTGCCGTTACGCCGTCATTTCGACTATCTCTCTCCCCTGCCCTTGCCTGCCCCCGGTTGCCGGGTCGAGATCCCGTTCGGCCCGCAGACCCTGGTCGGTCTGGTGGTGGATCACCCGACCGAGAGCCTGGTCCCCCGCAACAAATTAAAGCCCTTGAAGAGGGTGCTCGACAGCGCCCCCGTGCTGGGGCCCGACATTCTGGCGCTGATGGCCTGGAGCGCCGGTTACTACCAGCACCCGCTGGGGGAGGTACTGCCCCACGCCCTGCCTGTGCTGGTGCGCAAGGGGGAGCCCGCCGCCTATCGGGAGCTGGAGTTCTGGTTTGCCACCGATGCGGGCATGGCCATCGACCTCAACGAGCTCAAGCGGGCGGCCAAGCAGCAGCAGGCCCTCGCCTTGCTGCGCAAGGGGCCGCAGACCCCCTCCGCCCTCAAACAGGAGGAGATCCAGAGCGCAGCCCTCACCGCGCTGGAGAAGAAGGGACTGCTGGAGAAGCGCTCGCTGGAGCCGAGCCATGATGGCGACTGGGCCACCCGCTTCGAGCCGGGTGAGGGGCTGCGCCTCAACGGCGAGCAGGCGCTGGCGGTGGCCGCCGTCACCAGCCAGAGCAACAAGTTCGGTGCCTTCCTGCTGGACGGCATCACGGGCTCCGGCAAGACCGAGGTTTACCTCAGCATCCTCGAGCCCCTGCTCAAGGCGGGCAAGCAGGCGCTGGTGATGGTGCCGGAAATCGGCCTCACCCCCCAGACCATCAACCGCTTTCGCCGCCGCTTCAACGTGCCCGTGGTGGCAATGAACTCCGCCATGAACGACAGGGAACGGCTCGACGCCTGGCTCGCCTGCCGCGACGGTGGTGCCGCCATTCTGATCGGCACCCGATCCGCGGTGTTCACGCCGTTCAAGGACCTCGGCATCATCATCATCGACGAGGAGCACGACGGCTCCTTCAAGCAACAGGACGGCTTTCGCTACCACGCGCGGGATCTGGCGGTGATGCGGGCCCATCGCGCCGGCATTCCCATCCTGCTTGGATCTGCCACCCCGTCGCTGGAGACGCTGCACAACGCCCGCAGCGGCAAGTATCACCACCTCACTCTCACTCGCCGCGCCGGCAACGCCCAGACCGCTCGCCAGGTGATCCTCGACATCAAGAACGTGCGGCTGCAGGCGGGGCTCTCCCCCCAGCTGGAACAGCTGATGGCCGAGCACCTGGCGGCGGGCAACCAGGTGATGCTGTTTCTCAACCGTCGTGGCTATGCCCCGGCTCTTATCTGCCACCAGTGCGGCTGGAGTGCCGCCTGCGAGCGCTGTGACGCCTGGTACACCTGGCACCAGGCCGGGCGGCGGCTGCACTGCCACCACTGCGACAGCGTGCGCCCGCTGCCCCACCACTGTCCCGAGTGTGGCAGCAACGAGCTGATCGGCTCCGGGATCGGCACAGAGCAGCTGGAGCAACTGCTTGGCACCGTGTTCCCGCAATATCCGGTGGTGCGCATCGACCGGGACAACACCCGCCGCAAGGGGGAGCTGGAGACGCACCTCGGCGACATCAAGGCGGGCAAGTACAAGATCCTGATCGGCACCCAGATGCTGGCCAAGGGCCACCACTTCCCGGACGTGACGCTAGTGGGCCTGCTGGACGTGGATGGCGCCCTGTTCAGCGCCGATTTTCGCGCCGCCGAGAAGCTGGCCCAGCTCTACACCCAGGTGGCGGGCCGGGCTGGTCGCGCCAGCAAACCGGGGCTGGTTGTGCTGCAGAGCCACCATCCCGAGCATGCCCTGCTGCAGGATCTGACCCAGAACGGCTATGGCCACTTCGCCGACACGGCGCTGAAAGAGCGCCGCCTGCTGGGGCTGCCACCGTTCAGCCATCAGGGACTGTTCCGGGCCGAGGCCAACGGTCGCGACGAGGTGCAGCTGTTCCTCAGCCGTCTCGCCGATACCCTGCGCAGCGCCCGCTATCCCCAGGTGCAGGTACTGGGGCCCATCAGCGGCTTCATGGAGCGCAAGGCGGGCAAGTTTCGCATGCAGCTGCTGGTGCAGGGGCCCAGCCGGGCACCGCTGGCCCAGCTGCTCGACTGGGCGGTGACGGAGCTGGAGGGGTGGCCCGAGACCAAGCGGGTGCGCTGGAGTCTGGATATCGACCCCACGGAACTGAACTAGCGCGGCTCTGCCAGCACGGCCTCCGCCAACACCCTGGCCTGTTCCAGAGCCAGGGGCTGCTGATAGCTGTGGGCCATCACCACGGCCCCTTCCAACAGCAGGCATAATCCGGTGGCCTGCACCTCGGTGCATTCGAGGGCCTCCCTGACCCAGTTCAGCAACGCCCGCTTGTGGGCCACCACCAGCTTGCGTACCGGGTGGCGAGGATCGGAGAACTCGGCGCTCGCGTTGATGAAGTTGCAGCCGTAGAAGTCGCTGCGGCCAAACCAGTCCGCAAAGCCATCGAGCAGCGCGAGCAACCTGGCCTCCCGCCCCGATACCCCATCCATCCTGGCATCGAGCAGGGCAAAGAACTCCGCATCCCGCGCCATCAGCACCGCTTCGATCAAGGCATCCTTGGTGGGGAAGTGGCGATAGAGGGTACGTTTGGTACTGCCCGCCTCGGCCCAGATGCGATCGATGCCGGTGGCGTGAAAGCCGTGACGATTGAACAGCCGATAGGCTGTCGTCATCAGCTGTTGCCGTTTGTCGCTCATGGTGACTTTCCTCTTGAAGTACACCGATCTGTCTACCTAATGTCGCAGGCTGGATCAAGTGATCCGGCACAGACAAGGAGACAGGAGATGGAAACAAGACGATGGCGAAGTGCCTGGCTGGCAGGGCTCGGTGCCTGCCTGGCCATAATGTTGCTCGGCTGGCTGGACATGAGCTGGCAGTCGACCCTGTTGATGGCACCGTTCGGGGCAAGCTGTGTGCTGCTCTTCTCACTGCCGGACAGTCCGCTGGCCCGTCCGCTGAACGTGCTTGGAGGCCACCTGTTATCGGCCACCGTGGGGTTGGTGGTGCAATTGCTCCCGCTACCGATGGAGCTCAAGCTGGCGCTGGGTGTGGGCCTGTCCATTGCACTCATGCAGGGACTGGGGCTGATCCACCCCCCTGCCGGAGCCAATCCACTGTTGATCCTGCTCACCACCCAGTCCTGGCCTTTCCTCTGGCAAACAGTGCTGCCCGGCGCCTTGCTGCTGATCATGGTGAGCCATTGCGCCAGGCGGCTGCAAACGTCACGGCTCACACCCACATAAACAACGAGGGGGCCAAGACCCCCTCGTTGTTTAATAGCAAGGCAAAGATGGCTTATTCGGCGATCTGGGAGACCCCGGTCAGGCGCACCTCGACCCGGCGATCCGGGGCCAGGCAGGCGATCATCTGCGCCTTGGCGCCATCCGGGCAGCTGCCCCCGGTCACGGGCGAAGACTCTCCCCGCCCTTCGGCACGCACCTTGTCGGCAAACAATCCCTTGGCGATGAGATAATCCGCCACCGTGCGGGCACGCTGTTCGGAGAGGGACTGGTTGTAGGCCTCCGAGCCGATGCGGTCGGTATGACCGATCACCGTCGCCACCCCGTCTTTCGGATTGGCCGCCAGGATCTGGGCAAACAGGTTGTCGAGGGCCTGACTGGCGGCCGGCTTCAGGGTCGCCTTGTTGAACTGGAACAGCACATCGGAATCCAGGCTGAACTGCTTCTCCACCAGCACGGGGGCCGGGGCGGGCGCAGGTTCGGGCGCAGGCGTTGGTGCCACCGGCTCGTCGCCGATCTGGCCGAAGCGATAGAGCATGCCGACCGACAGCAGGCCGTTGTCCATCTCGATGCCTGACTCGTCGAGGGAAGTCTTGCCAAGGGGTGTGGTGTACTGGTATTCGAGGCGGGCGGCCCAATCCTTGTCGATGGCGTATTCGACCCCCAGCGCCCCGACAAAGGCGGCACCATGATATTTGTTGCCCTCATGGGATTCGGAGAGGCTGCTGGTGCCATCGCTGGCCCGGACGTTGAGTGAGCTCTCGGTCCAGGCATAGGCCCCCCCGAGACGGCCGTAGATATCCAGTGCCGAGGTTGCAGGCAGGATGATCTTCATGGTGGCCTGCACCATCTGGGCCTTGGCCTCGCCATCGAGTGCGAAATCAACCCCGTTGCCCGAGTAGTGCTTGTCCACCTGATACTTGCCGAGCCAGTCATAGCCGAGCTCAACCGCCACGTTTCTGTTCACCTGATAACCGGCAAACAGCCCCAGACCGAGATCATCGCTGTTCTCGTTCACCTTGGTCGCATCGAACAGCTCTTCGACCTGAGCGTTGTAATCCACCCCGTAATAATTTGACCAGCCGGCCTTGCCGCCGACATACCAGGTGTTGTCCTGGGCGGCAGCCTGCACCGTCCCTGTTGCCATCAAAGCGCCGATCAGGACGGCGAGCATAGATCTGTTCATGGATGAGCCCCTGCAATGAATTGTTATGACGCTGCTGCGTCTCTCTTCCCTGACGGGGCCCTGAACCCAAGCCCCGCATTCAGATTATCCCATCTGCAACCAGCCTCAAACGACCAGGGACTCAGGAGTGTGATATTGGCGACATTATCAGCCACCGTGCCCCCAATCATGGGGGCCGACGCGTTGCCCATAAAAAAAAACGAAGAGCCGGGCTCTTCGTTTTTCATCTGGCAAGGGGATGGCTCACCGCTCACTGACTGCCCTGGCTCGCTAGGAACAGGCGGTAGGCGGGATCCTCGCTCACCTCTTTCCAGCCGTAGCCAATCTCGTGCAGGTAGTCGTGGAAAGCCGCCACGTCCTCGTCCGGCAGCTCGAAGGCGCAGAGCACCCGTCCGTAGTCGGCGCCGTGGTTGCGGTAGTGGAACAGGCTGATGTTCCAGCGACAGCCCAGGGTCTCCAGGAAGCGCATCAGGGCCCCCGGCTGCTCCGGGAACTTGAAGCTGTAAAGACGCTCACCGAGGGGCCGGGCCGGGCGGCCGCCAATCATGTAGCGCACGTGGTTCTTGGCCAGCTCGCTCTCGGTCATGTTGACCACCGGATAGCCGTTGCCGCCGAGCTGATCGATGATCTGGCCCAGCTCCTCGTCACCGCCGGTGAGGCGCACCGAAACGAACAGCGACGCCTGCTCGGCATCCGCATAGCGGTAGTTGAACTCGGTCACCATGCGCGGCCCCAGCTGGCGACAGAAGTCGAGGAAGGCCCCCTTGCGCTCGGGTATGGTCACCGCCAGCATGCCCTCGCGCTTCTCGCCGATCTCGCAGCGCTCTGACACGTAACGCAGGCTGTGGAAGTTGACGTTGGCGCCGGACAAGATGGCCGCCATCCGACCCCCTTTCACCTGCTCCCGCTCGCTGTAGGCCTTGAGACCGGCCAGCGACAAGGCTCCGGACGGCTCGGCGATGGCGCGGCAGTCGTCGAAGATGTCTTTGAGCGCGGCGCAAATCTGGTCGTTGGAGACGGTCACCACCTCGTCCAGATACTGGTTGCAGAGGCGGAAGGTCTCGGTGCCGATACGCTTGACCGCCACCCCGTCCGCAAACAGGGAGACCCGTTCCAGGTTGACCGGCTCGCCGGCCGCCAGCGCGGCCTTGAGGCAGGCAGACCCCTCCGCCTCCACCCCGATCACCTTCACATCCGGCAGCAGTTGCTTGATGTAGACCGCCACCCCGGCGGCCAGGCCGCCGCCGCCCACCGGCACGAAGACGTGGGTGAGGTGGGTATCCTGCTCCAGCAGCTCCTTGCCGATGGTGCCCTGGCCCGCGATCACCTCGACGTCGTCGAACGGCGGGATCAGGGTGTAGCCCTCCAACTCGGCGAGTCGGCGGCTCTCGCCGTAGGCCTCATCGAAGCTGTTGCCAAACAGCATGACGTTGCCGCCCTGACGGCGCACCGCGTCGATCTTGATGTCCGGCGTGGTCTTGGGCATCACGATGATCGCCTTGATGCCGAGCTTGGCGGCCGACAGGGCAACCCCCTGGGCGTGGTTGCCGGCAGAGGCGGCGATGACGCCGCGTTCTTTCTGCTCCTGGGTCAGGGTGGCGATCTTGTGGTAGGCGCCGCGCAGCTTGAAGGAGTGAACCGGTTGCAAATCCTCCCGCTTCAGGCTGACGTGATTGCCGAGCCGCTCGGAGAGTTTCTTCAGGGTTTGCAAAGGGGTGACCCTCGCCGCCTCGTAGACGGGGGAGAGCAGTACCTTGCGTAGATAATCCGCCGCAGAGACCATGGTTTATACCCCCGTCTCGTGGCGAAGGGCGCGCAATGCGCCCATATCATGACAGTTCATTCTCTCACTCCCCCAGCAGGGTGCGATCGCGCACCGCGCCCTTGTCGGCACTGGTGGCGAACATGGCGTAGGCGCGCAGGGCAAAGGAGACCTCGCGCTGACGATCGACCGGCTTCCAGCCACGGGCAGAGACGGCGGCGCGGCGAGTGGCCAGCACGCTGTCTGCCACCTCCAGCACCATGCTGCGGGCCGGGATGTCGATGTTGATGATGTCGCCATCCTCCACCAGACCGATAGTGCCACCGGAGGCCGCCTCCGGGGAGACATGACCGATGGAGAGACCCGAGGTGCCGCCGGAGAAGCGACCGTCGGTGATGAGGGCACACGCCTTGCCCAATCCCATCGACTTGAGATAGGTGGTGGGGTAGAGCATCTCCTGCATGCCGGGGCCCCCTTTCGGGCCTTCGTAGCGGATCACCACCACTTCACCGGCTTTCACCGTGCCGTCCAGAATGCCGCTCACCGCGCTCTCCTGGCTCTCGAATACCCGGGCCGGGCCGCGGAAGGTGAGGTTCTCCTCGTCCACCCCGGCGGTCTTGACGATGGCCCCGTTGAGGGCGAGGTTGCCAGCGAGGACCGCCAGGCCACCTTCCTGGCTGTATGCGTGATCGAAGGAGCGGATGCACCCCTCGGCGCGGTCCAGATCCAGCTCGGGCCAGCGGCAATCCTGACTGAACGCCTTGGTGGTGCGGATCCCGGCAGGACCTGCACGGTAGAAGTCGTGAACCCCCTTGTCATTGCTGCGGCTGACGTCATATTCGGCCAGCAGCTCCACCAGGGAGGTGCCCAGCACGTTGCGGGTATCCCCGTGCACCAGGCCCGCTTTTTCCAGCTGACCCAGGATGGCGACCACGCCGCCGGCGCGGTGCACGTCTTCCATGTGGTACTTCTGGGTGGAGGGCGCCACCTTGCACAGCTGGGGCACCTTGCGGGACATGCGGTCGATGTCGGCCATGGTGAAGTCGACACCCGCCTCCTGGGCTGCCGCCAGCAGGTGCAGCACGGTATTGGTGGAGCCGCCCATGGCGATGTCGAGCGCCATGGCGTTCTCGAACGCCGCCTTGGTGGCGATGTTGCGCGGCAGTGCCGAGGCATCTTCCTGCTCATACCAGCGCTTGGCCAGAGTGACGATGCGCTGGCCCGCCAGCTTGAACAGCTGCTCGCGATCGGCGTGGGTCGCCAGCAGGGAGCCGTTGCCCGGCTGGGAGAGACCCAGTGCCTCGGTCAGGCAGTTCATGGAGTTGGCGGTGAACATGCCGGAGCAGGAGCCGCAGGTGGGGCAGGCGCTGCGCTCGATCTGATCGCTCTGTGCATCGGAGACCTTGGGGTCGGCTCCCTGGATCATGGCGTCCACCAGATCCAGCTTGATGATCTGGTCGGAAAGCTTGGTCTTGCCCGCTTCCATGGGGCCGCCGGAGACGAAGATCACCGGGATGTTGATGCGCAGGGCAGCCATCAGCATCCCCGGGGTGATCTTGTCGCAGTTGGAGATGCAGACCATGGCGTCGGCGCAGTGGGCGTTGACCATGTACTCCACGGAATCGGCGATGAGCTCCCGGGACGGCAGGGAATAGAGCATGCCGCCGTGGCCCATGGCGATGCCGTCATCCACGGCGATGGTGTTGAACTCCTTGGCGACGCCGCCGGCGGCCTCGATCTCCCGGGCCACCAGCTGGCCGAGATCCTTGAGGTGCACGTGACCGGGCACGAACTGGGTGAAGGAGTTGACCACGGCGATGATGGGCTTGCCGAAATCCTGATCTGTCATGCCGGTGGCACGCCAGAGGGCGCGGGCCCCGGCCATGTTACGTCCGTGGGTGGTGGTGGCGGATCTCAACTTCGGCATTGTCTCTACTCCCTGAATGCCCCTGGGGCGCATTGTCTTTCAACATGAATGTGTGATTCGCGGATCGGGAATCGATCCTGGTGAAGGCACCTCGGGGAGCCTTCACCGGAAGCGACTCGGGGAGGCGTGACGCCTCCCCGCTATCATCAGTCGTTGACCGGCGTCAGCCAGCCCCACTTGTCTTCGGTCTTGCCGTTGAACAGGCCGAAGAAGGCGTTCTGCAACTGCTCGGTCACCGGGCCACGGCAACCGGCTCCCACCTTCATCCGATCCACCGAGCGTACCGGGGTCACCTCGGCCGCCGTGCCGGTCATGAAGATTTCGTCTGCGACGTACAGCGCTTCACGGGGCAGCGCCTGCTCGCGTACCTCGTAACCCAAGTCGCGCGCCAGCGTCATGATGGTGTCGCGGGTGATGCCGGGCAGGATGGCGGCGGTGGCGGGCGGGGTGAACAGCACGCCGTTCTTCACCAGAAACAGGTTCTCCCCCGCCCCTTCGCTCAGATAGCCGTTCACATCCAGCGCCAGCCCCTCGGCGAAGCCGTTGCGCTTGGCCTCGCGGCTGATGAGCTGGGAAGAGAGATAGTTGCCCCCCGCCTTGGCACCGGTCGGGATGGTGTTGGGAGCGAGCCGGTTCCAGGAGGTGACGCACACATCCACCCCGTTTTTCAGCCCCTCTTCTCCGAGGTAGGCGCCCCAGGGCAGGGCCGCGACCATGAGGTCGGCCTTGGCATCCAGCGGCGGATGCAGCCCCAGCCCCACGTTGCCGACAAAGGCCAGCGGGCGCAGGTAGCCGCTCTTCAGGCCGTTCTCGCGCACCACGGTGCGGCAGGCTTCATTCACTTCGGTCTCGCTGTAGGGGACGTCCATCCAGTAGATCTTGGCGGAGTCGAACAGGCGGCGGGTGTGCTCCTGCAGGCGGAAGATGCAGGTCCCCTTGGGAGTGTCATAGGCCCGCACCCCCTCGAACACCGAGGAGCCGTAGTGCAGGGCATGGCTCATGACATGCACCTGGGCATCCTGCCAGGGGACCAGCTTGCCGTTGAACCAGATGTATTGGGGGTGGGCGGCGGATTGGGAAGGCTGTGACATTGGCTTGGCTCCTTAAGCTCTGATCCGGGGTTGCTGTTCCAGTGCATCGACCCGGGAGACATCCACCAGCTTGACCAGCTGGCTCCACAACTGCTGGATGGGACGTACCGATTCGACAGTAACCGTGATCCGCAGCTGTTGGCAATCCTGCTCCATGTTGAGGGCGCAGAGATTGAAACCGCGGTGACGGACCACCCGCAGCACCCGTTCCATCACTTCGGGTCTGGGTTGGGCATGGATTTCCAGGGTGCTGGTATTGAGCTGGTTCATGGGCGTTGCTCCATCATCTTGTGGTTGGCGACTCCTGGCGGAACCAGGGGCCAGACATTTTCTTCCTCTGAAATAGCCACATGCAGCAGATAGGCACTCTCGCTCGCCAGCAGGCGATCCAGTGCCGGACCTATCTCTTCCTTGCATGTGATGGTCTCGCCGGGAATGCCGAAGGCGGCAGCCAGGGCGACGAAATCGGGGTTGTCGGACAGATTGGTCTCGCTGTAGCGACCGTCGAAGAACAGCTCCTGCCATTGGCGCACCATGCCGAGGCGCTGGTTGTCCAGCAGCACCATCTTCACCTTAAGCCGGGCCCGGCGGATGGTGCCGAGCTCCTGCACGTTCATCATGAAGGAGCCGTCCCCGCTCACCAGTACCACCTCGTCATCGGGGCGCGACATCTTGGCGCCGATGGCGGCGGGCAGGCCGAAGCCCATGGTGCCGAGGCCGGCACTGGAGAGGTGGTTGCGCGGGCTGGTGAAACGCATGTGCTGGGCCACCCACATCTGGTGCTGACCCACGTCGCAGGCCACCACGCTGGTGTCAGGCAGCTGGCTTGAAAGCTCTTTGAGCAGGGCCGGGGCGTAGATGGCCTGACCCGGATGGTCGTAGCGGAAGGCGTATTCCCGAGCCATGGTGGCGCAGTGCTCGCGCCAGGGGTCGAGGGTCAGCGTCATCGCCAGGGCGGGCAGCACACGCTTGAGATCCGTGGTGATCCCCACATCGGCGGCGCGGCGCTTGCCGAACTCGGCGGCGTCCACATCCAGGTGGATCACCTTCGCCTCGGGGGCAAATTCCTCCAGCTTGCCGGTCACCCGATCATCGAAACGGGCGCCTACCACCACCAGCAGATCGCACTGCTGTACCGCCAGGTTGGCGGCCTTGGTACCGTGCATGCCGAGCATGCCCAGATAAACGGGGCTGTCGGGGTCGAGGGCACCTATCCCCTTGAGGGTGGTGACCGCCGGCATCCCCGTGGTGGCGGCAAAGTCGCGCAGCTGCTGCTCGGCATTGGCCATGCCCACCCCGCCGCCGACGTAGAGTACCGGACGCTCAGCTCCGGCCAGCAGGGTACGGGCGACCGTCAGTTCGGCCGGATTCAGGGGGTCGGGTTCCTCCACGGCAAACAGCGGGCTTTGAGAGGGAACGGCGGCCAGTTGCACATCCTTGGGCAGGTCGATGAGCACGGGGCCCGGACGCCCTTCGGTGGCGATGGCGAAGGCTTCGGCAATGACCCGTCCCAGATCCGCCGGGTCCGTCACCATGAAGGAGTGCTTGGTGCAGGAGAGGGACATGCCGAGCACGTCCACTTCCTGAAAGGCATCGGTACCGACGGCGGCGCAGGGCACCTGGCCGCTGATGGCCACCAGCGGTACAGAGTCGAGCAGTGCCTCCGCGAGGCCGGTGACCAGGTTGGTGGCGCCGGGGCCAGAGGTGGCGATGCAGACCCCCACTTGACCGGAAGCGCGGGCATAACCCACCGCAGCCATGGCGGCACCCTGCTCGTGGCGGCAGAGCTGATGGGCCAGGCCACCGTCATACAGGGCGTCGTAGACCGGCATGATGGCCCCGCCCGGGTAACCAAACACCTGGGTCACACCCTGTTTCTTGAGAGCCTGTACCAAAAACTGCGCGCCGTTCATGTGGAAAATCCTGTCCTTTGGTCGAAAAAAAACCCCCGGGCCGTGAGGCTCGGGGGTCGCTTGTTTCGTTCTGTCCGGTGGTGGGTCTATCCCTTGTTCCGTGCAGCCAAACGAGCCCCGAGCGGTGAGATAATAATCACCACTAGGACCACAATAATGCTGACGAAACGGGAGGCCATGTTCATAGTTACAACCGGAAATCCTGTGAAATGGGAGCGGAGCTTGCCGCGAATGGCTATTAGAACTAGCACGGTGATTTTTATTGGGCAAGCACTTTTTACCTGACAAGACTCTGATTTTTACTGCTCTGAAACCTGACAACTGGAACAAAAAACCAATAAAAAACGGTTAACCAGCATATACATCAAACCAAGGACGGTATTTATGTCATTAGCTGTTGTTTATAGCCGTGCCAGCCTGGGGATAGCGGCGCCACAAGTCACGGTGGAGGTGCACCTTTCCAACGGCCTGCCCGCCTTCAACATGGTGGGGTTGCCGGAAACCTCGGTGAAGGAGTCGCGGGATCGGGTGCGCAGCGCCCTGCTCAACGGCAATTTCGAATTTCCGGCCAAGCACATCACCGTCAACCTGGCACCTGCGGATCTGCCCAAGGAGGGGGGCCGTTTCGACCTGGCCATCGCCATCGGCATTCTCGCCGCATCCAAGCAGATACCTGCAAAATACCTACTCGATCACGAATTTTTAGGGGAATTGGCCCTGACCGGCGAGATCCGCCCCGTGCTTGGGGTGCTCCCCTCGGTGCTCGCCTGCCGCGACGCGGGGCGCACCCTGCTGGTCCCACGGGAGAACGGTCCGGAGGCTTCCCTCATACAGGATGCCGAGGTGCGCACCGCCCACCAGCTGCTGGCGGTCACCGCCTGGCTGGCGGGCCAGTACGAACTACCGCTGCCGGAACCCCAGAGCGCGGAGACCCTGCCCGACGTGCCGGATCTACAGGACGTGATCGGTCAGTCCCAGGCGAAGCGGGCGCTGGAGATCGCCGCAGCCGGCAGCCACAACCTGCTGTTCATCGGCCCCCCCGGCACCGGCAAGAGCATGTTGGCCAGCCGTCTGCCCGGCATTCTGCCGCCGCTCAGCGAACAGGAGGCGCAGCAGACCGCCGCCATCCACTCCATCGGCGGCCTCACCCCCCGCGCCGGCCACTGGCACCACAGGCCGTATCGCACGCCCCATCATAGCGCCTCGGCGGTGGCGCTGGTGGGCGGGGGTACCCATCCCAGGCCTGGCGAAATTTCCCTCGCCCACAACGGGGTACTGTTTCTGGATGAACTGCCGGAGTTCGAGCGCAAGGTGCTCGACTCCCTTCGCGAGCCGCTGGAGACCGGGCACATCACCATCAGTCGTGCCGCCCGCCAAGTGGATTTTCCCGCCCGCTTCCAGCTGGTGGGAGCCATGAATCCCAGCCCCTGCGGCCATTATGGCGACGGCCAGACCCGCTCCAGCCCGGATCAGATCCTGCGCTATCTGGGCAAGCTCTCCGGCCCCTTTCTCGATCGGTTCGATCTGACGGTAGAGGTCCCGCTCTTGCCCAGGGGGAGCCTGACCGGCAAGGCGGAGCGGGGGGAATCGAGCCAGCAGATACGCGAACGGGTGCTGGGGGCGCGAGAGCGCATGCTGAGTCGCAGCGGAAAACTCAACAATCTGCTGGATAGTCGTGAAATCGAAGATGTTTGCAGATTATCGCCACAGGATGCCGAGTTTCTGGAGGGTGCAATCCAGAAGCTGGGGCTCAGCATCCGGGCCTGGCACCGCATCCTGCGGGTATCGCGCACCATCGCCGATCTGGCGGGACACGCCACCATCGAGAGA
Organism: Aeromonas sp. ASNIH5; assembly: GCF_002902865.1. Taxonomy (NCBI): domain Bacteria; kingdom Pseudomonadati; phylum Pseudomonadota; class Gammaproteobacteria; order Aeromonadales; family Aeromonadaceae; genus Aeromonas; species Aeromonas sp. ASNIH5. The sequence goes on from NZ_CP026122.1 coordinate 2,880,076, forward strand.
GCGCATCTGATCGAAGCCCTGGGCTATCGTGCCATGGACAGGCTGTTGTCACGGCTGCGCGGGGGCCAGTGAGCGGGGGAACGGCAGCAGCCACCTCCCGACCCGGAAAGGGCGCCACCATGGTCTAGTCGTGGGCCGGCTGATATTATGGCAACAGATCTGACCACTTGGTTGCCATCCACCGATACGAAGACGGATTCCACCATGCTCAACAAGCTGATAGAGCGACTGCGCGGCAGCCTCTCGACCCTGCTCTATTTCATCAACACCCTGTTCTGGTTTGTCCCCGTCCTGCTGCTTGGCCTCATCAAGCTGCTGCTGCCCTTCCAGGGGGCGCGACGTCTCTGCAACACCCTCCTGGACGGCTGTGCCACCCACTGGATAGGTTTTAACAATCTGATCCAGAAAACCATCATCAACACCCCTTTCGATGTGGTCGGAGTGGACAAAGGGCGCCGGAATGAGTGGTATATGGTGATTGCCAACCATCAATCCTGGGTCGACATACTGGTACTGCAGCGGATTTTTAATCAAAAAATCCCCTTCCTGAAGTTTTTCCTCAAGAAAGAACTGATTTGGGTACCTTTTCTCGGCCTGGCCTGGTGGGCGCTGGATTTCCCCTTCATGCGGCGATATTCGCGCAAGTTGCTGGAAAAGAAGCCGCATCTGAAGGGAAAAGACATAGAGACCACGCGCCAGGCCTGTGCCAAGTTCCGCCATATGCCGGTGAGTGTGATGAACTTCGTGGAAGGGACCCGCTTCACCGTCGGCAAGCACGACAAGCAAGGGGCACCCTATCGTCATCTGCTGCACCCGAGAGCAGGGGGCATCGCCTTCACCCTGGCGGCCATGGGGGATCAACTGCACAAGCTGGTGGATGTGACCATCGCCTATCCCGGCGGCGTCCCCAGCTACTGGGACTTCATGTGCGGTCGGGTCAAGGAGATCAAGGTTCGGGTCCGCTTTCTGCCGATCGAACGCAATCTGGTGGGGGATTACTTCAATGACCCCGAGTTCCAACAAGAGTTTCAACAGTGGTTGAACGGGATCTGGCACGAGAAGGACCAGACTCTGGATAAGCTGCTGGCGGACAAGACGCAGTAAGACACTCATGCCAAACCTGCTCCCGGGCCCCCTGGTGCTGTTCATCAGCGCCGGCCTGACCATACTGTTTACCGCCCTGTGTGCCAGCCTGATCCTGCTGGTTTCTCTGGCCAAACTGCTGCTGCCCGTGCCGGCCTTTGGTCGCGCCTGCAGCCGGCTCAACAATCGCTTCATGGGCCTGTGGCTCGGTTGCAACGCCCTGGTGATCCGCCTCACTACCCGCATCGACTGGCAGATTGAGGACAATACCCGGCTGCGCAAGGATGGCTGGTATCTCATCATCAGCAACCACATGAGCTGGACCGATATCGTGGTGCTCGGCCACCTGTTTCGCAATCGGCTGCCGGTGCCCAAGTTCTTCATGAAGCACGAGCTCATTTACATCCCGCTGCTGGGGCTCGCCTGCTGGGGGCTGGACATGCCATTTATGCGCCGCTATTCGAGAGAGTTTCTGTTAAGAAATCCGCATCTGCGGGGCAAGGATATCGAGACCACCCGCAACGCCTGCGAGAAGTTTCGCCACATACCCACCACCGTCATCAACTTCGTGGAGGGGACCCGCTTCACCGATCAGAAGCGCGAGGCCGCCCGCTCCCGCTATCGCCATCTCATGCCCCCCAAGGCGGCAGGACTCGCCTTCACCCTGGCAGCCATGGGGGATCAGTTCGACAGCCTGATCAACGTCACCATCAGCTACCCGGACAACCCCGACACCCCCTTCAAGGATTTCCTGATGGGGAAGATGAAGCGCATCCGGGTGCGGATCGAGGAGCTGCCGGTGGACGAGCAACTGGTGGGGGACTACTTCAACGACAAGCAGTTCAAACGCGGTTTCCAGGAGTGGCTGAATGCACGCTGGAAGGAAAAAGACGAGGTGCTGGCGCAGTGGCAGGCGGCCGATGCGGCGGCTCAGACCGATCCGCAGGCAGCCAAGGCGAGCGCCGAGGCCAGCTCGGGCAGCTGATCCTCGCTGAACACCGCGATGCCATGGCGGCGCAGCAAAGCCGTGGTCTTGCCCTCTCCCGCCAGTGAAACCCCTTCGAAGCGGCCATTGTAGATGCGGCCGCTGCCGCAGGAGGGGCTCCCCTCCTTCAGAAGGGCGAAGCGAATGTCCTGCTGCTGACAGAGGGCCAGCGCAAGGGCAGCGCCCCGATCGAACTCCTCCGTCACATCCAGCCCGCTTTCGGTGACCACCCGCTCCCCCTGGCGCTCGGCAGGGGGGCGTGGCGTCGGCAGGCCACCCGCCACCTCGGGGCAGAAGGCCAGTACCCGCCCCTCGGCTCCCAGCGCCTGCAGCCAGTCGCTGACAATCCCCTTGCTCTGGCCGTCGTAACGCACTGGCTGCCCCAGCAGACAGGCACTCACCAGCACCTTGTGCATTCCCGTCTCTCCCATGTTTTCACTTCCTGTGTGAGGTGCCAGTGCACCAGACCCGCTATGGGGCAACAATCCGGCTTTCGCAGACATCGGCTTATGCTTCCGCACCGTGCATCACCTGATCGAACATGACGCAGCAGGGGGTCTCCAGCCGATAGAGGATGGCGGGACGTTGCTTGCCGGTGCGCTTGCGCCCTGTGTCCACCAGGATGTCGGCACGGTGGAGCCGCTTGCGAAAGGCGGCCGTGTTCATGGGGGTCTGCAGGACGATCTCGAACGCCCGTTGCACCTCGGAGAGGGTGAATTCTGCCCCCAGCAGATGCAGCGGCAGGGTGCTGTAACGGCTCTTGATGCGCAGCCGCTCCAGCCCCATGGCGACCAGCTTGCCGTGATCGAAGGCGAGTTGCAGGCCGGGCAGATCGTCCAGAGGATGCCAGCGACCGCGCACCGCCCCCCCATCGGGATCCGCCAGACAGAGATAGACGAGGGTGGTGGACCAGCCGCGGGGATCCCGCTCCAGGTTGCCGAGGGTACAGACCTGCTCGCTGTAGCAGTGCTCCAGCCCCCACTCTGCCAACAGGCGATGGCGAGCCGCGTCCAGATCCCGATCCCGGGCCTCGTCGATGCGCAGGGCCGGCAACTGCCAGCAGTGGGCAAAGGGGGGGCGATCCCGGGTCTCGAGAAGCAGCTCGAGCCGCTCCTCGCGCAACCGCAGCACCACCATATCCAGACTCATTCTCGGCATCCTGGTCGACCTGCTCGCCTTCTAATAATGTTTGGTAGATAATATCACAAGAATATTATGTGAAGGAGCCATCCATGGGAATCATCGCCAGCCTGGATATTGATGCGCAGAAGGGATTCACCCCCCTCTGCCCGAACGAGCTGCCCGTCGCTGGCGGGGATACCATAGTAGCGGCGCTCAATGCCCAGGCTGCCCTCGCCACCCTGCGAGCCGGCAGCAAGGATGCCCACCCCGCGAACGCCCCCTGGGTGGTGACCGAACCCGGCGCCATGTTGCAACCCCTTGCACTGGCGAATGCCGATCTCACCTGGCCGGCCCACTGCGTGCCCGGCACACCTGGGTTCGAGCTGCTCGACGGCCTGCCCGCCCCCATCGACTACGACTTCTTCGTCTGGAAGGGGGTCGAGCCGGACCTGCATCCCTATGGCGCCTGCTATCACGACCTGGCGGAGCGGCGCAGCACCGGGCTCATCGAGTTTCTGCAAGCCCGCGGCGTCACTACCGTGCTGGTCGGCGGTCTCGCCACCGACTACTGCGTCAAGACCAGCGTGCTGCAACTGCGTCGCGCCGGTTTCCGGGTCATCGTCCACCTCGACGCCTGCCGCGGCATCGCCCCCGAGACAATCGACCAGGCCCGCACCCGGATGATCGAGGCCGGCGCCGAGCTGGCCCAGACCCTGGCCGACATTCAACGCCTGCTGGATGCCTGACATGCCTTCCATTTTCCACTGCCCACCCGACACCGGCGCCCACCCGTCACAGATGCAGCCAGAGTGCGTTGCCCGCGCAGCACTCATCACAGGAGCCTGATATGCCTCCCATCCTCCACAGCCTGCTCGACACCGATGCCTACAAGCTGCACATGCAGCAGGCGGTGTTCCATCGCTATCCGGATGCCGACGTCGTCGCCGAGTTCCACAGCCGCAACGAAGAAGATCTGCTGCCCATGATGGGCCAGATCGAGGAACAACTGCGCCTCGCCGGCTCCCTGCGCCTGACCCGGTCCGAACTCGACTTCCTGGCCGAACGCCCCTTCTTCACGCCCGACTACCTGGACCACCTGCGCCGCAAGCCGCTGGACGCCTCCCTGCTCAAGGTGTTCGAGCAGGATGGCCGCATCAATGTGCGGGTCGAAGGCCCCTGGCAGGACGTGATCCTGTGGGAGATTCCGGTACTCGCCATCATCAGCGAGATGCGCAACCGCTTCCGCTATCCCCAGTTCGGCGTCAGACAGGCACTGGAGCGGCTCGATCAGAAGATCGACAAGCTGGAGCGGGAGCTGAGCCGGGAGGAGATGAGCGAGTTCAACCTCATCGACTTCGGCACCCGTCGCCGCTTCTCCCTCGCGGTACAAGACGCCGTGGTGGGTCGCCTCAAAGAACGACTGCCGGCGTTTCGCGGCACCAGCAACTACCTGCTGGCCCAGAAGTACCGGTTGCCCGCGGTGGGCACCCAGGCCCACGAGTGGTTCCAGGCCCACCAGCAGCTCGGCTTCCCGCTGGAGCTCAGCCAGCGTGCCGCCCTCACCAGCTGGCTGGACGAATTCACCAACCACCTCGGTATCGCGCTCACCGACTGCATCACCATGGATGCTTTCCTGCGTGACTTCGACTTCGAGCTGGCAAGCCGCTACCAGGGGCTGCGCCACGACTCCGGTGATCCCGTGGTGTGGGGCGAGAAGGCCATCAGCCACTATCAGCGGCTCGGCATCGACCCTGCCGAGAAGACGCTGGTCTTCTCCGACGGGCTCAACCTCGACAAGGCCGTCGAGCTGCTGCGCCACTTCCGCGGCCGCATCAACACCAGCTTCGGCATCGGCACCAAGCTCACCTGCGATCTGCCCGGCGTCAACCCAATGAACATCGTGTTCAAGCTGATGGAGTGCAACGGCGGCCCGGTCGCCAAGATCTCCGACAGCCCGGGCAAGACCCTCTGCCGGGATGCGGACTTCATTCGCAACCTCAAGCAGGCCTTCCACGTCGGGGTCTGAGTCAGGCCCGCGAGACGCCAAACAAAAAGCCCGCCGGTTTGCACCGGCGGGCTTTTTTATCGACTCAGGAATTATCAGTCCTTCTTGGCCAGCAGGAATTTCACCAGCTGGTTGAACTGCTCCTGGGAAGTGATGGATTCAATCTTCACCATGTATTTGCCGTTGACCAGGAAGGCCGGCACACCGCGCACATTGTAGCTCTCGGTGTTGCGATCGAACTGGGAGACCATGCCGGAGACGGCGAAGCTGTCGACGGCACCGTCGAACTCCTCGGCCGGCACGCCATTGTCCACGAAGACCTGCTTCACGTCGGCGCGGCTCTGGGGGATCTGGCGCTGGGTGTGGATCTTGTCGAAGATGGCCGGGGTCAGCTTGCCTTCCACGTTCAGCAGATTGGCGACGGCGTAGGCACGCTGCATCTCGGGGCCCATTTCACGGCCCAGGAAGGCCACCGGGTTCTTCTTCATCGGCACGCCTTCCGGCAGGCTCTTCTTCAGATCCTCGGCAATCGGCTCGAACTTGGCGCAGTGCGGGCAGAAATAGGAGAAGAACTCCATCACTTCCGGCTGGGCGCTGCCGGTCTGGCTGACCACATCATAGTTGACACCTTCCTTGAATTGCGGGGCGGCGTGAACCATGGGGATCATCAGCATGGCAGCGAGGAAAAATAGTACTTTTTTCATGACGTTTCCTGTTAAGGGATCACTGTGAGGCACGCCCGGCGAACCGAAGCAGTCCAAGCCTATTGCCTCACCCTCGTGCCGTCAATGGCAAAGGCAGACAGGCGGGACCGCCATCCCGCCTCCCACGGGCACCTTGCCGCTGTGGCAATGGTACGGGCGACACCACCAACGGACGCCCCGTGGCGTGGCGATCTGCCGGGTTCGCGCCCCTACCACTGCGGCATCAGGCTGAGCGGCGGGGCCTTCAATGCCTCGAGCTGATCATGCAGGGTCGCAATCTGCTGGCGCCAGTAGTGTTCGGTGTTGAACCAGGAGAAGTGGCGGGGGAAGGCGGGATCTTCCCAGCGTCTTGCCAGCCAGGCCATGTAGTGGACGATGCGCATGGCACGCAGCGGCTCGATGAGCGCCAGCTCCCGCGGGTCGAACTCCATGAACTCCTCATACCCCGCCAGCAGGGTATCGAGCTGGATCTGCTGCTCATGACGCTCCCCGTTCAGCATCATCCAGAGATCCTGGATGGCGGGGCCGGTGCGGCAATCGTCGAGATCGACAAACAGGGGGCCGTCACGCCACAGGATGTTGCCCGGGTGGCAGTCCCCATGCAGGGAGATGCGTGCCACATCCAGGGTCATGGCGTCGCATACGTGCCGGATCAGCTCGTCCAGCACCCCGAAGAAGGACTTGGCCAGCCCGCTCGGCAACCACTCGCCTGCCGCCAGCAACTGACGCGGCTCGTGCAGCATGCTCTCCACATCCAGCGGAACCCGGTGATGAAAGGCATGGCTGGCACCGACGCTGTGGATGCGACCGAGGTAACGCCCCACCCACTCCAGCTGGTCCAGGTTGTCCACCTCGAACTGACGCCCCCCGACGCTCTGCCAGATGGCAAACGGGTAGCCCTGATGCTCCAGCAGGGTCTCGCCGGCAAAGGCAATGGGAGCGGCGACCGGGATCTCAGCTTCACAGAGGCGAGCGGCAAACGCGTGCTCTTCCAGGATCTGGGCCCGGCTCCAGCGACCGGGGCGGTAGAACTTCACCACGTAGCGACGGCGATCCTCATCCTGGAACTGATAGACGCGGTTCTCGTAACTGTTGAGCTCGATAAGGCCGGAGTCGATGCGCAAGCCGCTGAGATCGATGGCATCCATGATGAGATCGGGATTGAGGTCGGAATAGTTGAAACGCATGTCATCCACCATAGAAAAGGGGCGCTGTTGCGCCCCATTCTATCACCACTGTCTGCCGTTGCCGTGCATGGCGGTGCGCCTTGCCATCACAACCTGCTGATAAACTTGCTCGGTTGGCGCAACGTCCCCTTGCTGTCGTCCGGCGCCGCGCCTTCCCGCTTGAGCACGAACTGGACGTCCAGAGTGGGCCGCTTCAGGTTGAAGGGATCCACCGCCAGGCTCACCGGCAGGGTATAGATCTCGCCCGCCTTCAGTGTCACCTCGCGGGGTCCGAACCACTGGTACTCCGGCAGCCCTTCCACGTCCAGCCGGTAGGTCTGGGAGTTCAGGGTCTTGTTGAGGATCTTCAGGGTATAGGTGTTCTCGATGAGCCCTTCACTGTTTTCCCGGAACAGCTGGTTGCGATCCCGCAGGATATCGAGCCCCATGGGCATGATGGACATGGCGTTATAGACGAAGACCCCCAGCATGACGACCATCACCAGGCCATAGCCAATCAGCTTGGGCCGCGCCACCTGGGTTTCACTGTGGGCCAGCTTGTGCTCGGTGGTGTAACTGATGAGCCCTTTCGGATACCCCATCCGCTCCATGGTCTGATCGCAGGCGTCGACACAGGCGCCGCAGTTGATGCACTCGTACTGCAGACCGTCACGGATGTCGATACCGGTCGGGCAGACCTGCACGCAGAGGTCGCAGTCGATGCAGTCCCCCAGCCCCAGGGCCTTGGGATCGGTCTTGCGACCACGGGCGCCGCGGGTCTCGCCACGCTGGCTGTCATAGCCGACGATGTAGGTGTCCTTGTCGAACATGGCGGACTGGAAGCGGGCATAGGGGCACATGTGGATACACATGATGGCGCGCATCCAGCCGGCGTTGCCATAGGTGCAGGCGGCAAAGAACAGCACCCAGAAGATGACCCAGCCTCCCGCCTGCAGGGTGAAGAAATCGGGTACCAGGTGGAAGACATCCTGGAAGTAGGCGACGAAGGTCAGCCCCGTGCCCAGCGACAGCAGGATCCAGGCCAGGTGCTTGGCGCCCTTACGGGCCAGCTTCTCGCCGCTCCAGGGCGCCGCATCCAGCTTGCGACGCTTGTTGGCGGCCCCTTCCAGCTTCTCCTCGAACCAGATGAACAGGAAGGTCCACACCGTCTGGGGACAGAGGTAGCCGCACCAGACCCGGCCCAGGAAGGTGGTCACAAAGAAGAGGGCGAAGGCCGCGATCATGAAGACCCAGGCCAGCAGGGTGAGATCCTGCGGCCAGATGGTGGCACCGAAGATATGGAACTGCTGGTGCTCCAGATCGAACAGCACCGCCTGACGGCCGTCATAACGCAGCCAGGGCAGGAGGACAAAGAGCGCGACGAAGAACCAGCCCATGGCCTTGCGCACCCGCTGCCAGTAGCCGGTCTGGGAGCGGACATAGATGCGGTTGCCGGGGTTGAACCTGTCATCTCCCGCCTTGAAGGTGTTGGGATTGAAAGTCCCGGTGACGTCACCGGTCACATCCTTGATGTCGATCTTGTCCTTGTCGGCCATTGCAACACATCGCTCCACTCATATTGTTATGAAAGCGATTATATCTTAAACAACCTGCTAATTGTGTGGGTTAAATGTATCTATAGTTCGAGTCCCGTCGCAATTTCAGGCAACAAAAAAGGCGCATAGCCAGTTGACTATGCGCCTTTTCACAGATTCTCTTGAAACCTTTCTCTGATGGCGATATGACGCCCGGATTACTTGATGCCGCGGGCCTTGAGCAGGGCTTCCTTGAAGTCGGGCACGTGATCCTTGGCCAGCCCCGGGATCATCGCCTGCTTGTCGGATTCCCGCATCTTGAGGTGGTAGATCAGCATGTCGTCGGTCAGTGCGGACAGCGGACCGTCAAATCCCGCCTCCTCGGCCAGTTTGGCAACAAACTGCACCAGGCTGAGATCCTGCTCCTTGATCCAGGCAGGCTGCAGCAGTTCCAGCAGCTCTTCGATACGATGACATTGCATAGACGACCTCTTTAATCTGTCTTGTGAAACTCAGGCAACCTTACCCATCAAGGCTACTTCGATACGATCCCGGCCATTATGCTTGGCCTGATAGAGCGCCGCATCCGCTTTCTGGATAAGCTCGGCAATGGAGTGATGCTGATCCGGCACCAGGGTCGCCACCCCGAAGCTGCAACTGACCCGCCCCGAGACCCGGGATTTGTGGTGGGGAATGCCGAGGGCTCGCAACGAGGTACGCACCTGCTCGGCGATCTGCATGGCCCCCTGCAAGGTGGTGCAAGGCAGCAGCAGGGCGAACTCCTCTCCGCCGTAACGGGCAGCGAGATCGTCTTCCCGCCGCAGCACTTCGGCCAGCAGGCTCGCCACCTGTTGCAGGCACTGGTCCCCCACCTGATGACCATAGTGATCATTGAACTGCTTGAAGTAGTCCACATCCACCAGCACCAGAGAGAGAGGCGCCCTGGCACGGTGGCAGCGACGCCAGGCGCGCGCCAGGGAGTCGTCGAGATGGGCCCGGTTGGCGATGCCGGTCAGACCGTCGAGGCGGGACGTGAGCTTGAGGTGCTCGGAGACCGCCTTCAGCTCGGCCACCAGGTCCGCATTGGAAAAACTGTGGTAGAGAGAGGCCACCTGATCCCGCCGCAGGCGCCGCAGCAGGGTCGGCAGAAAGACGAACAGGTACCCCGCCAGCATGCAGGAGACGATACGCTCCTGGGTGTTGCCGCCACTGAGCTCGAACAACATGGCAAACCCGAGGGGCAGCACGGCCCCATAGAGGGTACGACGGCTGCCGAACAGCATGATGGCGCTGCCGGTCAGGATCAGGCTGGAGAGCATCATCATGGCGGCACGATAGGTGTCGGGCAGCTTGTCCATGTAGAGCAGCACGCCCAGTGCCCAGACGATGGAGGTGATGGTCACCCCGACAAAGAGCTCGCGCTCGAGCACCGGCAGCGGAAGCTCCGCCAGCCTGGGCTGGCGCCAGCGCAGATGCCACCAGCGCCCCAGCAACAGCAGCAGGACCAGACCGAGCCAGCCCAGCGACTCGCTGGCCGGCAGGTAATCGTGGAACAGCAGGCTCCAGCTGATCGCCAGCAGCCCCAGGCAAGGCAGGCTGAAGGAGGCATGGGTATAGAGCTGGACCATGATGGCCCGCCGCACCTGATATTTCACACTCTGTGTCAACTGGGTACTCCCTGTACAAGAGCCGCACAGTTTAACACTCCCCTTTCCTGCTCAACAATCAATCGACCGCTATTAAGCTGCCACTCAGCGCGTCCTCTCTCGCACAGGCCCCGACAGACCCTTTTCTGCAGGGTCGAATGGCGCAGCCCTCCCTCACCCTTTCTCCAACTCGTCGAGGATGGGGCACTGGGGATTCGCATCTCCGTGACAGCAGCTCACCACCTCCTCGAGGGCGCTGAGCATGGCTTGCAAACCGGCGATGCGGGAGCGCAGATCGACGATTTTCTCCTGGGCCAGCTTCTTCACCTGGGCACTGGTTCTGTGCTCGTCCCGATAGAGCGCCAGCAGCTCCTGACACTCCTCCAGATTGAAGCCGGTCTCCCGCGCACGCTTGACGAAGCGCAGCTCCCGCAGGGAGGCATCCGTATAACTGCGATACCCGTTGTCGCTGCGCACCGGCGACGAGATGAGGCCGATGCTCTCGTAGTAGCGGATGGTCTTGGCGGTCAGGCCGGTGGCCTTGGCGACCTTGCTGATGTTCATGAATGACTCCTTTGGGATTCAGATGCACGCAGGCTGCCCGCCCGGGGCTGCCAGCGCTTCAATAACAGGGAATTGCTCAAGACGGTGATGCTGCTCAGGGCCATGGCCGCCCCCGCCAGCTCGGGGCTGAGGTAACCCAGCGCCGCCAGCGGAATACCGATGATGTTGAACACGAAGGCCCAGAACAGATTCTGCTGGATGGTGCGCCAGGTGGCCGCCGAGATGTCGATGGCATCGGCCACCAGCCGCGGGTCGGATCGCATGAGGGTGATGGAGGCGGTCTCCATCGCCACGTCGGAGCCGGAGCCCATGGCGATACCCACATCCGCCGCCGCCAGCGCCGGGGCGTCGTTTACCCCGTCTCCCACCATGGCGACCAGCCCGCTGGTTTGCGCCCGCAGCGCCTCGACTTTTTCCACCTTGCCGGCTGGCAGCACGGAGTCAAAGGCCCCGTCCAGCCCCAGCTTGGCGGCGATATGGGCCACCGGCGCCGCCGCATCACCGCTCACCAGCCAGCTGGCGATGCCGCGCTGACGCAGGGTGGCGATGGCATCCGGGCTCTCGGGGCGCAGGGTATCGGCCAGCGCCGCAATGCCAGCCACCACACCGTCGATGGCCACCCAGACCCGGGTCGCGCCGTCGGCGGCTTGTTCACCCTGTTGTGGCACTGCAATGTCGAGCTGGGCCAGCAAAGAGCCATTGCCGATGGCGACCCTATGGCCCGCCACCTGACCGACAATACCGGCACCGACCCGCACCTCCACCGCGTCGGGCTGGGGCAGCATCGCCTCCTTGTCGACCGCCTCGCGCATGGCCAGCGCCAGCGGGTGTTCGCTCGCCTGCTGCAGAGCGGCAGCGAGGCGCAGTTGCTCGTCGTTGCCGCTCCAGCTCGCCAGCACCGGCCGGCCCTGGGTCAAGGTGCCGGTCTTGTCGAAGATGAGCGCCTTGATGGCGTGGGCCTTTTGCAGGGTATCGACATCCTTGATCAGAATGCCGTGGCGCGCCGCCACCCCGGTACCGGTGACGATGGCCGCCGGCGTCGCCAGCCCCAGCGCACAGGGACAGGCGATGACCAGCACGGCCACCGCCGCCAGCAGCGCCTGACCGAAGTCGTTACTGATGGCGTACCACACCAGCAGGGTGAACAGGGCGATGGCCATCACCACCGGCACGAACACGGCAGAGACCTTGTCCACCAGCTGTTGCAGCGGCGCCTTGCCCATCTGGGCACTCTCCACCAGGGCGATGATCTTGCTGAGGCTGGAGTCCTCCCCCACCGTAGTGGCTTCAATTTCCAGCACGCCGGAGCGGTTGATGGCACCGCCCAGCACCTTGTCGCCCTCACCGCGCGGCACCGGCAGGCTCTCGCCGGTGAGGATCGACTCGTCCAGCTCACTCTCACCGCTCACGATTCTGCCGTCCACCGGTACCCGTTCCCCCACCAGCACCCGCAGCCTGTCGCCGCGCAGCACCTCGTCGATGGCGACGCTCTGCCAGCGCTCGCCGCGCCAGACGGTGGCGGTTTCCGGCCGCAGCGCCATCAACTCGCGAATGGCGGACTGGGTGCTGCGTCTGGCTCGCGCTTCCAGCAGTTTTCCGAGGGAAATCAGGGTAATGATGATGGCACTCGCCTCGAAGTAGAGTTGGCCACTGGCGGCCACCCCCAGATTAAGCAGCAGATAGAGGCTGTAGAAGTAGGCCGCACTGGTACCGGTCGCCACCAGCACATCCATGTTGGCGGAGCGGTTCTTGATGGCGAGCCAGGCGCCGCGATAGAAGCGGGCCCCAATCCAGAACTGCACCGGGGTGGCGAGCAGCAGCTCCAGCCAGGCGGGCAGATGCCAGGGGAACAACCCGGCCATGGCCAGCATCCCCGCCAGCAGCGGCAGGGTAAGCAAAGCCGAGACGATGACCCGGGTTTGCGCCTGACGGGCGCTGGCGGCCTCCTGCGCTTCCCGCTCCAGCAACTGCTGGCGGCGGCCGCTGGCCGAGCCTTGCGCCAGTTGGGCGCCAAAGCCGAGGGCCTCGATCTGCTCGCGCAGGGCCGCGGGCGTCTGCATCCCGGGTACCAGCACAATCCGGGCCTGCTCGATGGAGAAGTTGACGTCGGCGGAGATGACGCCGGGCAGCGCCGCCAGCATCTTGTGCAGGCGGGCCGAGCAACCGGCACAGGTCATACCGGTGATTTGAAACAATATGGTCTCACTGCCGTAGTCGTAACCCTGCGCCTTGATGCTCTCCAGCACCGCCGGCAAACGGTCAGAGCTGGCCAGCTCGATGGCGGCTTGCTCCAGTGCGAAGTTGACGGTGGCCGATACCCCATCGAGCTTGTTGAGGGCGGTCGTGATGCGGCCGGCGCAATTGGCGCAGCTCATGCCGCTGAGCGGCAACTGCAGATGAATGGGTGATTGAAGATGAGTGATCATGTTGTTCCTCCCAGGAACCCGTCGGCACCACAAAACGCCGACTGGCAAACCCTAACCTTTACTGTAAGGGTAAGCTCAAGCCACATGATCCACTTTTTGCAGATGAAAAAACGGCGCCCGTTTGCTGCCAGAGAACAAACGGGCGCCGCCTTCAACTATTGCGCGGTATGCGCGGCGACTCAGATACCGTACTGGGCGCGGTAAGCCTTCATGGCGGCCAGTTGCGCCGCCAGCTCCGGCTGTTCGGCCTGCTTCTCTTCCAGATACTGGATCAAGTCGCTCATCTGGATGATGGCGATGATGTGAGCGCCGTAGTCACGCTCCACCTCCTGAATGGCGGAGAGCTCGCCCTTGCCCTTCTCCTGACGGTCCAGCGCGATCAGCACGCCAGCCAGGGAGGCGCCGTTGGCCTGGATCAGATCCATGGATTCGCGGATGGCGGTGCCGGCAGTGATGACATCGTCCACCAGCATGATCCGCCCCTTGAGCGGGCTGCCCACCAGATTGCCACCCTCGCCATGATCCTTGGCCTCCTTGCGGTTGAAGCACCAGGGCACGTCCACGTCGTGCTGCTCCACCAGCTGCACGGCGGTGGCGGAGGCGATGGGGATCCCCTTGTAGGCCGGGCCAAACAGCACGTCGAACTCAATGCCGGCATCCATCAGGGCGGCGGCATAGAAGCGGCCGAGACGGGCCAGATCGCGGCCGCTGTTGAACAGACCGGCGTTGAAGAAGTAGGGGCTTTTACGACCGGATTTCAGGGTAAATTCACCGAATTTGAGGACCTGCTTCTCCAGGGCGAACTCGATAAATTGACGCTGGTAGGCTTTCATTCTGGCTCCTTGCTTGGCTTGTCGTTTACTTGTGTGGGGGTATAAAAAAACGCGGTCAATGCCGCGTTTGCAGGATCTGTTGACGCTTCGTCACAGCCGCGACGGAGTCGGTTTTTGCGCAGAACTAGGCATGAGATGCGAAGTTTGGTAATCCAAACGAGGCATCGAATAACGACGTTATGCACAAAAACAGACCCGTCCCTACGGGTTGCGTGGCAAAGGATGCCATGCGTTGTTGCAGGACTTGCCAAGGGAATAACCATTGGCGGCATCCTGCGCCTAGCCTGGCATCCTTGGACACTGCAACGCGACTTGTGCCGAAACATCAACAGGTCCTGGTATCAGGAAAGTGACTGCTTCTGCAGCGCAATGATGTCGGCGATGCCGCCCTTGGCGAGCGCCAGCATCTCCAGCAGCTCCTCGTGGGTGAAGGGTTCGGCCTCCGCGGTACCCTGCACCTCGATGATGCGACCATCTTCGGTCATCACCACGTTCATGTCGGTCTCGGCGGCGGAGTCTTCGATGTACTCCAGATCGCAGATGGCTTCCCCTTCATACATACCGACGGAGACGGCAGCGATCATCTGCTTGAGCGGGCTCTGCTTGAGCATGCCTTTCTCGACCATCCAGTTCAGCGCATCCACCAGCGCCACGCAGGCACCGGTGATGGCGGCGGTGCGGGTGCCACCGTCGGCCTGCAGCACGTCGCAGTCAACGGTAATGGAGTGCTCACCCAGCGCGGTCAGGTCTACTGCGGCGCGCAGGGAGCGGGCGATCAGCCGGGAGATCTCCAGAGTGCGGCCACTCTGCTTGCCGGAGGCCGCTTCGCGGTTCATCCGGGAGTGGGTGGAGCGCGGCAGCATGCCGTATTCGGCAGTCACCCAGCCCTGGTTCTTCCCTTTCAGGAAGCGAGGCACGCTGGTGTCAACGCTGGCGGTGCAGAGCACGCGGGTGTTGCCGAATTCCACCAGCACGGACCCTTCAGCATGCTTGGTGAAGTGGCGGGTAATGGTGACCGGACGAAGCTGCGCGGCAGTGCGATCGCTGGGACGTGACATGGGACGGACCTCTGGGCTGGCTGAATTGGCGCAGGAGTATAAGTGATCCCAGCCCAAATATCAGCCGCTAAAACCACGCTGTCGGCTGACGGAGCAGGGCTGGCTGAGTATACTGGCCCCACACTTCATCAAGCCCGGAACAATCAATGATTCACAGCATGACCGCCTACGCCCGCAAGGAACTCAAGGGCGACTGGGGCACAGCCGTTTGGGAAATTCGTTCGGTCAACCAGCGCTATCTGGAGACCTACATTCGCCTGCCGGAACAACTGCGCAGCCTGGAGCCGGTTCTGCGTGAGCGCTTCCGCGCCAAGCTGCAGCGCGGCAAGGTGGAGTGCAACCTGCGTTTCGAGGCCGCCCAGGCCGCCGCCAGCCAGCTGCACATCAATGAAGAGCTGGCCAAACTCATCATCGAGAGCGCCAACTGGGTGATGAAAGAGGCGGGCCAGGGTCAGCTCAATCCGGTGGACGTGCTGCGCTGGCCGGGGGTCATGGCTGCCGCCGAGCAGGACATGGACGTGGTCGCCACCGAGCTGATGGCCGGCTTCGACCTGACCATGGAAGACTTCCTCGCCTCCCGCGCCAGCGAAGGGGCCAATCTCAAGGCGCTGATCGAACAGCGTCTGGCCGGCATCCAGGTAGAAGTGAAGAAGGTGCGCGAGCACCTGCCGCAGATCATCGAGTGGCAGCGCCAGAAGCTCACCGACCGGCTGGCCGAAGCCAAGGTGGAGCTGGACCCGGCCCGCATCGAGCAGGAGATCGTGCTGCTGGCCCAGAAGATCGACGTGGCCGAAGAGCTGGATCGCCTGGAGATGCACATCAGCGAAACCAACAAGATCATGAAGAAGGGTGGCGCCTGCGGCCGTCGCCTCGACTTCATGATGCAGGAGTTCAACCGCGAGTCGAACACCCTCGGTTCAAAGTCGATCAACGCCGAGGTGACCCAGTCCGCCGTCGAGCTGAAGGTGCTCATCGAGCAGATGCGCGAGCAGATCCAAAACATCGAGTGATCTCCCTCATCGATGCACCAGCCCCCGCCACGCGGGGGCTTTTTTATTCTCGTTTCCCGCAGCGCTCAGCCACCTGACTGATGGTAACCCCTAGCAAAGGGAGCCCGACATGTGCCATCACGCAAAGAGGGTCTGCCATGCAGACCCTCTCCTTCTTTTTGATCCATCCCCCGCCCGTGCAGGCTAGACCGGTGACTTCAGCCTTCGGCTGCGCAGCAGCAGGGGGAGCTGGTAGAGCACCAGAGCGCCCAACACCAGGCCAGCGCCGGCCAGCTTGGCGGGGCCCAGCGGTTCGTCATAGAAGAGGGTGCTTAAGATCAGGGTCCAGACCGGTTCCAGCAGCATCAGCAGGGCGGCGTGGGCCGTGGTCATCCGGCTCAGGGCGTGGGTGAGCAGCCAGTAGCGCAGGGTGGTGGCGATCAGGACGCTGGCCGCAAACCAGCCCCAGATACCAGTGCCGATGCTGGCGGGCCACTGCTCGGTCAGCAGGGAGAGCAGGGTGCCGAGCAGTCCGGTCACCGCCAGCTGGATGCAGGTGAGCCAGGTAGGGGGAATGGACTGGGCGAAGTGGCGGTGCACCGCGAGCTGAACCCCCAGGGTGGCGGCCGCCGCCAGAAACCAGAACAGGGAGAGCGACACGCCCCAGTGAGTGCTGCTGGAGAGCAGCAGCAGACCCGCGACGGCCACGGGCAGAGTCAGCCAGTAGTGACGGCCGGGTCTGGCCTTGAAGGCGGCCCAGGCGGCGAGCGGCGCCATCAGGGTGGCCACGCTCATGATGAAGGCGCCGCTGCCGAGGGCATCGCTCTGGCTGATGGCGGTAACCCAGAACAGCAGGCTGGCCCCGAGCAAGGTGCCGCACCCGGCGGCACGCAGCAGTTGTGAGCCATTGGGGGGCGGCTCGCGCAACCAGGCGAGCGGCAACAGCAGCAGGGCGGCCAGCAGGAAACGGCTGCCGATAAAGGCGGCGGTGGGCAGTTCGCGAATCGCCTCTTTCGAGAAGAGCCAGCCAGCGGCGGCCAGCAGGGTGACCAGTATCATCAACAGCAGGGGAGCGCGGTTCATCGGAGCATCACAGGGTCAGGGGCAAAGGGCAGAGCATAAAGGAAAGGGACGCGGATTGTCTCCCGGGGTTTGGCAGACATGCGGGCGGGGCGGCCACCACGCCGCCCCGCCTCAGTCGTCACCTTCCAGGCTGGCGAGGCAGTGGGAGAGGGTGCGCGCCAGCGCCCCCTGGTTGCGCAGCACCACGGCACGGGCCTGCTCCCCCATCTCGCGGCGGGCAGGGGCATCGCCGAGCAGGATGCTCACACGGTGGCCGAGCGCCTCGGCGTTCGCCACCACGGCAGCCCCCCCCTGGGCCACCAGCTGGCGGGTGATGTCGCTGAAGTTGAAATAAACGGGGCCGGTCAGGCAGGGTTTGCCCAGCGCCGCCGGTTCCAGCAGGTTGTGACCGCCCACGGGCACCAGGCTGCCACCGACAAAGGCGAGATCCGCCGCCGCCAGCATCAGCGGCAGCTCGCCCATGGTGTCACCCAGGTAGATCTTGTCGCTCTCGCCGACCGCACTGCCCGCCGTGCGCCGCACGCAACCGTAGGGGGCGCACAGCTCGGCCACCCGATCGAAACGCTCGGGATGGCGCGGCACCAGGATCAGCAGGGCGGAGGGATGGGCCTTGAGCACCCGATCGAAGGCGGCCAGCACCTGCTCGTCTTCCCCCTGGTGGGTGCTGGCGGCGATCCAGACAGGTCGTGCCTCCCCCAGTTGCTGGCGCAGGGCGCAGCCCCTGGCCTGTACCTCGTCGCCAAACTGGATGTCGAACTTGATGGAGCCGGTCACCGCCAGTCGGTTGCGCGCTATGCCCAGCCGATGGAAGCGATCCGCATCGTCCTGATGCTGGCAGAGCAGGTGTGTCAGCGGGCGGCTCAAGGCATCGAAGGCCCCCTGGAAGCGACCATAGCGCTGACAGGATCGCTCCGAGAGGCGGGCATTGAGGATGGTCACCGGCAGGTGCCGTGCCTCGCAGGCCGCCAGCCAGTTCGGCCACAGTTCGGTCTCCATCACCCAGAGGGCGCGGGGCTTGACGGTGCTCAGAAACGCCGAGACGGCCCAGGGATAGTCGAGAGGCGCATAGCGGTGCACCACCAGATCCCCGAGCTTGGCCGCCTGTTCGGCGCCGGTGTGGGTGGTGGTGGTGAGCAGGATGGGCAGCTCGGGGCGCTCGGCCTTGAGGGCGCGGATGAAGGGGGTGATGGCCAGGGTCTCCCCCACGCTCACCGCATGGATCCAGAGGGGAGCCTCCTGTCCGGTCGGCGGCAATCGTCCCAGATGCTCGGCCCAGCGCGCCCCGAAGCCGGGCTTGCCTTTTTTGGGCTTGTAGAGCGCCAGCAGCGCCAGGGGCAACCCCAGGTGGATCAGCAGGTTGTAGAGCAACCGGTAGATCATGCTAGCTATTACCTGGTTCAGCAGCAGAGGATTCCACCGGCTGCCGCACTATGGTCAGATCTGCCGTTTCACCACGCTCCAGCCGATTTCCCGCCTCGATGACCTGTTCCGGCATCAGCTCGATCAGGCACTTGAGGTGGCCGAACTTGCAGGTGCGCTTGAAGCAGGGGCGGCACTCTATGTCGGTGTGGACGATCTCGACCCTGTCCGCCAGCGGTGGGGTATAGAGGGGCGAGGTGGAGCCGTAGACGCCGATCAGCGGCCGGTTGAGGGCGGCCGCCACGTGCATCAGGCCCGAGTCGTTGGCGATGACCCGACCGGCCAGGGCCATCAGGTCGATCGCCTCGTGCAGGCTGGTCTTGCCCGCCAGCACGTGGCAGTTGGGGCGCGACAGGGGGTTGATCCGATCGCGGATGGTGTTGGCCACGTCCACGTCCTTGCCCGAGCCGAAGATCCACACCTGCCACCCCTCGTCGAGGTGCTTTTGCGCCACCACGGCGTAGTGCCCTTCCGGCCAGCGTTTGGCCGGACCGAACTCGGCCCCCGGACAGAGCACCAGCACGGGGCGAGCACGATTCAGGCCGAGCCGCTCCAGCGCCTTGCCCTGGTTGATGAGATCCACGTGCAGGGAGGGATGGGGAATAGCGGGAATGTCGTCCCGACTCTTCATCTGCCCTTTGGGATAGGCCAGAGCCACATAGCCTTCCACCATCAGCGGGAAGGCCTGCTTGTTGCTGCGCATGTCGTTGAGCAGACCGAAGCGGTGCTCCCCCTTCCAGCCGGTGCGCACCGGGATCCTGGCAAACCAGGGGATGAGGGCCGACTTCATGGAGTTGGGCTGGATGATGGCCTGATCGTACTGCTCGGCGGCCAGCTGCTTGCCAAGGCGGCGGCGTGCCCCCAGCTTGAAGTCACCGTGGCCAAGCGGCATGGGGATGGCCTTGTCCACCTCGGGCATGCGCTCCAGCAGCGCAACGCACCAGGCCGGCGCCATCACATGGAGCTCGCTGCCCGGGTGGTTGCTCTTGAGCGCCTTGTAGAGGCTCTGGGACATCACCATGTCGCCGACCCAGGAGGGGCCGATCACCAATATCTTCATCGCGCGTCTTCTCTCGGGACTGGCCCGGCTGTTGATCATTACTGGGCGAGATTATGCCCCAAGAAAGGCCGAAGAAATAACAGAAGATACCCGTCTGCTCCCGCAAAACGCCTACCTGGCAGGATCTGCTCCCCCGCGCATCACTCCTGAGGCCCTCTTCCACCCGGACACGGCGTGCCCTGGGCCACCGACTGCCGGGTAGCAGAGATCCCCCTTCCCCCGCATTCAAAAGCGGGCCCACCGGGCCCTCGGGTCATGCCCCGCGCGGGGTTTTAGGCTAGAATGGGCGCCAATCCGAGCATGACCCGCCCGCCGGGCACCAACAAGAGTCCCTTGCCTGTGAAAAAACCGACCCTGGCGGCCGTCCTGATCGTCAAGAACGAAGCCGACAACCTCCGCGCCTGCCTCGCCTCCCTCGAAGGCCTGGCGGATGAAATCGTCATTCTCGACTCCGGCAGTCAGGATGACACCCCGGCCATCGCCGCCGAATTTGGCGCCCGCTTCTTCGTCAACACCACCTGGCCCGGTTTCGGCCGTCAGCGCCGCCTCGCCCAGTCCCATGTCCAGTCGGAGTGGGTGCTGTGGCTGGACGCGGACGAGCGGCTCACCCCCGAACTCAGGGAAGCCATCCAGGGGGTCATGGCCAACCCGGCCAGCGACACCATCTACTCCATCCCGCGCCTCTCCTGGGTGTTCGGCCGCTTCATCCGCCACAGCGGCTGGTACCCGGATCGGGTGCTGCGCCTCTACCCCAAGGCGCTGACCGGCTACAACGAGGCGCTGGTACACGAGAAGGTGGAGGTGCGCGCCAACATGAAGATCGTCAACCTGCAGGGCGACCTCCTCCACTACACCTACCGGGATCTGGAACATTACCTGGTCAAATCCGCCGGCTACGCCCGCGCATGGGCCGATCAGCGCACCGCCCGCGGCAAGAAGGGATCCCTCGGCCAGGGGCTGGTCCACGCCGTCGGCTGCTTCCTCAAGATGTACCTGCTCAAGGCCGGTTTCCTCGACGGCAAGCAGGGCCTGCTGCTGGCCATCCTCTCCGCCCACTCCACCTTCGTCAAATACGCCGATCTCTGGGTTCGCCAGCAGCCCCAGCAGCCGAAATAGGGCATCGCGCCTCAAACATCCCATTAATCACTCACCCCTTGTTCCAGCGGAACAAGGGGCAAACCCCATTGCCATGGAGCGGGCGCAGCCCTCGCGGGGCCGCTCACGGCGCAAACCTGGGCGCCACGGACGAAAACTGGCCGCTATAAGCCGAATGCATGAATATTGGCAACATGACCCGACTCCGGCTTATACCGACAGGTTTCCCCTGCCCGGAGCCCGGGCAGGCCCGTAAAGGGGCTGTCGGGGGCCACGCCCGGTAGGCTGGCCTGCCAGCAGGGCGCATCCCCATACAAGACAGGGCCCCGCGGGGCCCTGTCTGTATGTTCTGTGCGCGCTCTCAGCGCTCGGCGCGCCAGAAGGGCGGCGCCCAGCGGGCGATCTCTGCCGCCATGGCCTTGGGATCGAGCTGGCTCATGTCCTCCGGGTGGTCGCTGTCTTCCGGCGGGCTGAAGGGCAGATGGCGCCCCTCGCCGTTGAGCGGCCGCCAGCGCAGCGGCGTCGCCGAACGGTGTGCCGGGAAGAAGCCGACGGTCGGCACGTCCATAGCCGCGGCGATGTGCAGGGGCCCCGTGCTGCCCGCCACGAACAGGGCGGCGTTGGCCATCACCTGGCAGAACTTCGGCAACCCCTCGTCGGAGCGGTAGATCCAGCCGTTGCCCCCATGGGCCAGCAGTTCCGCCGCCAACTGCTCCGCCTTCCCCTCCTCCCCCGGGCCTGCCGTCAACACGCACTGCAACTCGGGACAGGCCTGGTTGAGCTTGATGATGAGGCGCGAGTACTGCTCGATGGAGAGGTTGTTGGCCGAGCCACCGCTGCCCGCATGCACCATCAGCCAGGGGCGGCTGGCGTCGAGCCTGAGACGGGCGGCGACCTGCTCGCGCACCTGCAGCAGGCTCTCGGGGTCGAAGTCGAGGTAGGGGCCCTGTGGCTCCACCACGGTCTGATGCTGATCGGCGAGGAAGCGGCGCACCAGATCCAGGTTGTATTCGTACTCCGGCTTCTGGGAGCGGGAGCGGCGCTGCACCAGGCGCTGGTTGTAGAGCACCTGGGCCAGCTTGGTGGCTGGTGCCAGCCGGTAGGGAATGTGCGCCTTCCACACCAGCTTGGCATTTCGGGTGTTGGAGAAGAGGCAGATGGAGGCATCGAAGGCGGCCGCCTTGATACGCGCCAGCAGGGCGCGTTGCTGCTCCTTGTCGGCCCGGGCACCCGGATCCAGGATGATCTCGTCGATCCATGGGCAGAGGCGGGCCAAGGGCGCCGTGTAGGCGGGAACCAGGGCAGTCACATGACACTCCATGGAGCGCTTGAGCATGGCAAAGCTCGGCCACGCCAGCATGAAGTCACCAATCTTGTCATTGCGGACTACCAGAATACGTTTCATAAAAAATCCCTATGCTCCCTGTCACCAGCGAAGGAGGCTTGATGCGCGATGCGGGTATTCTTGCCTGATGCAGGGCGATTCTCAAGCGAAGACGCCACGGGGCCCCGATTTGTGCGACCCCGGCCGCCGATCAGCGCCAGAAATCCGCGCCATCCCGGTCGCGACAAACCGGCAACAGCCCCTATAATGCGACCAGTTTTCCGGTTTCAGGAATCAGCAGCATGACCAACAAGGTAATCTATCCCGGCACCTTCGATCCCATCACCAACGGCCATACCGATCTCATTGGCCGCGCCGCCAGACTGTTCGACGAGGTGGTGGTCGGGGTGGCCAACAGCCCGAGCAAACGGCCGCTGTTCGATCTCGAGGAGCGCGTTCAACTGGCCCGGCAGGTGACGGTTCACCTGCCCAACGTCAAGGTGGTGGGCTTCTCCGGCCTGCTGGTGGATTTCGCCAGGGAGCAGCAGGCCAACGTGCTGATCCGCGGCCTGCGCGCCGTCTCCGACTTCGAATATGAGTTCCAGCTGGCCAACATGAACCGCCGCCTGATGCCGGAGCTGGAGAGCGTCTTCCTCACCCCGGCGGAGGAGAACTCCTTCATCTCCTCCACTCTGGTGAAAGAGGTGGCGCTGCACGGTGGCGACATCCGCCAGTTCGTCGACCCCCTGGTGGCCCAGGCCATCGCCGCCAGGCAACAGCGCTAATCCCTCCCCTGATGGGCAGAAACGAACAAGGGCTACCCGCGGGTAGCCCTTGTTGCATCAACGCACTGCACGCCTAGCTGTGGGCAAACTGCTGGCGGATCGCCCGCTCCAGCCCGTCCAGCCACTCGTAGCGACGCCGGTACATGGCCCGCTTCTTGGCGGCCACCTCCTCCAGCGGCTTGCGCACCACGGGTTGCAGCCGCACGAAGTTGGCGTCCTGATCGAGGGCGCCAAACTCCTGCCACAGCTCGTCGTAGTCCGCCTGCAGGCAGGCTTTCTTCTTCTTGCTGTACCGTCTTGCCTGGAAGATGTGGGCCTTCATGCGCACCGCACAGACCCGGTGGGCCCCCATGGCCCCGGCCAGCGCCATCACCAGCATCACCACCAGCGACTTGGGTCTCAGACCCTGACCCGCCCGGGTCAATGCCCGCACCTGCTCCTGGGGCTGCTCGACACAGGGCTCCGGCCCCTGCACCGACCCGATCACCAGGGCCAGCTCCTGTTCGTTGCCCGCCAGGGAGAAGGCACAGCTGTAGAGTCGCTCCCCCCGCGCGTTGACGATGGAGAGCGCCAGCTCCGCCTCCCGGCGGAAGGTGCCGTCGTGACGCAGCACGATGCGCCAGCCGCCATCGGGATAATGGCCCAGCACTATCCCCTCCCCCAGATAGAGCGGGTCGATGAGCTCGGGGTACAGGCCCAGCAGCAGGCGGTAGTGATCCTCCACCATCTTGACCCGCTGGTTCACCGTCGAGCAGGCGAAGCGATAGGGTCGCATCGGCTTGTCGAGCAGCTCGGGGTGGCGGGCGGGAAGCGCCCGCAGGGGGGCGCTCTGGAACAGCTCGAATACCCGGTTCAACTGCGCACGGTAGAGCAGACTGCGCAGCAAAAACTTGCCGCGATTGAAGGTCTTGCGGGCGCTGTCTTCGGGATAGAGGAAGCGGGCCATATCGTGGGCACAATAGTGCCCCTGCCGGGATAACTGTTCCCAGTCTATTGATTTAGCTGTCATTTTATTACCTCGCAGCCTGAACTGGCGAGATAGTAGTCATGGGCTGACGCCGCTTCAACAGACCGGAAATACTCTCTTACAACTTGGCCGATCCCGGCTCAAAAATCCCACTTTCAGCGTTGGCAGTGGGAGCAGAACACCGTGGTTCGCTGGCCCATCTTCACCTCGGTGAGCAGGGTGTGGCAGTGGAAACAGGGCTGGCCGCCACGGCCGTAAACCTGCAGCTGCTGGACGAAATAGCCCGGCTTGCCGTCGGCGCTGGTGAAATCCTTGAGGGTGGTGCCCCCCTGGCGAATGGCTTCGGCCAACACCCGCTTGATCTCGCTCACCAGGGTGCCCAGCCGCTCGGCGCTGATGTTGCCTGCCGCCCGCCTGGGATGAATGCCGGCGGCATAGAGCGCCTCGTTGGCGTAGATGTTGCCCACCCCGACCACCACGTGGTTGTCCATCAGGAACTGCTTGATGGCGGTGCTGCGCCCCTTCGCCCGCTCCCGCAGATAATCGGCATGGAAGGCATCGGTGAGGGGTTCCGGCCCCAGCTTGGCGAGCAGGGCATGGGCCTCGGCCGGTTCGCGGGTCCACAGCAGGGCGCCAAAACGGCGAGGATCGTTGAGCCGCAGCAGCTTGCCGTTGGCCAGCTCGATATCCACGTGATCGTGCTTCTCGGCCGGGGTGCCGATGTCCAGCACCCGCAGGCTGCCGGACATCCCGAGATGCAGGATGGCGGTGCCGAAGTCGGTCTCCAGCAACAGGTATTTGGCGCGGCGGCTGACGCGGTGGATGACGAGATCCACCAGCTCCTGGATCTCGCCGGGCACGGGCCAGCGCAGGCGGCCGTCCCGCACCACCACGCGGGTCACCTTGATGCCGGTAAGCCAGGGGGAGATGCCCTGGCGGCTGACTTCGACTTCCGGTAATTCAGGCATGGGCGATCTCTCGTTCAGGGAATGGGACGCATCAGGTCACGGTATTGCGCCTGACTCAAGCTGAGCCAGGTCGAGGAGGGCAGCAGGGCGGCAAACTTGCCGTCGTCCTGATAGAGCCCGACTTCCACCGGATCGCTCTGTCCGGCGATCCAGATCTTGAGGGTCACCGGGGTGCCGCGCACGGGCTCGCCGGGGGGCAGCAGCCAGCCTTGCCACGCCTCGATGCGGGCCGCCAGCTGGGTGCTGCCAAGCCCCAGATCCGGCGCGCTGCGCCAACCCTGGCCGATACGCTCTATCTGCCAGCTCGGCCCCTGCCAGGTCAGCACCACGGCACTCTCCGGCAACAACGGACGCGCGCGTTTGGCACTGTTCTCCTGCTGGACCTGCTCCAGCCGGTGCAACAGGGTAATGACGATCAACACGACCACGATGATCACGTTGTTCCAGCCTTTGCGGCTCAGTTTGAACATGGCTAGCCTCCCTTCGAATCGGCAGTGTACTGAATTCCAGCCATAAAAAAACCCGGCACGAGGCCGGGTTTTTGCAGCGAAACCAAGTAATTACTTGATTTTGCCTTCTTTGTAGATCACATGCTGACGAATCACGGGATCAAATTTCTTGATCTCCATTTTTTCGGGCATGGTGCGCTTGTTCTTGGTAGTGGTATAGAAGTGACCAGTACCGGCGCTGGAGTTCAGGCGAATCTTATCGCGAATACCTTTAGCCATGATCTAATTCCTTATACCTTAACGCCGCTGGCACGCAGTTCAGCCAGAACCACTTCAACGCCGCGCTTGTCGATGATACGCATGCCTTTTGCGGATACGCGCAGGCTCACGAAGCGTTTTTCACTCTCAACCCAGAAACGGTGAGTGTGCAGGTTCGGCAGGAAACGACGCTTGGTAGCGTTGTTAGCGTGCGAACGGTTGTTACCAACTGCCGGGCGCTTGCCGGTTACTTGGCATACTCTAGACATGTCAGTCTCTCCAAATCTTACTTCATTGCTCGAGCAAATATCTGCCCCGCTGGCCTTCGATTGCGGGGCAAACAGAAGGCGGCATTTTATACAGCATCCGTGATCAAAGATCAACTAATACAGTGCCAGAGCCCAGTCACAACCAACCACGCTCTGCGAAAGAAACCGTGATGCCATCACCGATCACCAGGTGATCAAGCACTCTGATATCGACCAGGGCCAGGGCGGCCAGGATCCGATCCGTGATCTGGCGGTCCGCCCGACTGGGCTCGGCCACGCCGGACGGGTGATTATGCGCCAGAATCACGGCGGCTGCATTATGTTTGAGCGCGATCTGCACGATTTCTCTGGGCCAGACGCTCGCCGAGTCGAGGGTGCCGTAAAAAAGTTCGACAAACCGGATGACCCTGTGCTGGTTGTCGAGCAGCAGCAGGGCGAACACCTCCCGCCCCCGATCCCGCAACTGGGCTTGCAGAAAGTCACGGGTAAGCCCGGGCGAGGTGAGCGCCTCTCCCCGTTGCAACTGTTCGGCCAGATGGCGCCGCCCCATCTCCAGCACCGCCTGCAACTGGGCATACTTGGCAGGTCCCAGCCCGTGAGCGCCACAAAAATCCTGCTGCTCGGCTCCCAGCAGTGCCCGCAGGGAACCAAACTGCTGCAACAACTGGCGGGAGAGGTCCACCGCACTCAACCCGCTGACCCCGGTGCGCAGGAAGATGGCCAGCAGTTCGGCATCGGAGAGCGTCGCCGCCCCTCGGCGCAGCAGCTTTTCCCTCGGGCGCTCCTCTTCCGGCCACTCCTTGATGCTCATTTGTCTCTCCCTCATGGCTATTGAGAGAAAACATAGCAAAGAATCCCGCGAGCCCGACCACAACTCCCCCATGTCAGCCTCTGTCGCCACCCATTGCCTGTGCTATCTTAGCCGACCAGTCAGAGTGAGCCGGAAGAGAAGCAGCAGATGAGATTGGCCGATAAACGCATCCTGTTGGGTGTCAGTGGCGGGATCGCCGCCTACAAGAGTGCCGAACTGGTACGTCGCCTGAAAGATCAGGGGGCCGAGGTGCGAGTGGTGATGACCCGCTCCGCCAAGGAGTTCATCACCCCGCTGACCCTGCAAGCCGTCTCAGGCCACCCGGTGGCCGACAGTCTGCTGGACCCGGCTGCCGAGGCGGGCATGGGCCACATCGAACTGGCCAAGTGGGCCGATCTGGTGCTGATCGCCCCCGCCAGCGCCAACCTGATGGCCCGCATGGCCGCCGGCATGGCGGACGAGCTGCTCACCACCCTCTGCCTTGCCACCCCGGCGACTATCGCCCTGGCGCCAGCCATGAACCAGCAGATGTACCGCAACGCCGCCACCCAGGCCAACCTCCAGACCCTCACCGAACGCGGCATTCAGCTGTGGGGGCCGGATTCCGGCAGCCAGGCCTGCGGCGATGTGGGCCCGGGCCGGATGCTGGATCCCCTGGAACTGGTGGAACGCTGCTGCCAGCAGCTCGCCGCCGAGCCACTCTTGGCAAGCGTCAGGCTGCTGCTCACCGCCGGGCCGACCCGCGAGGCGCTGGATCCGGTGCGCTATATCAGCAACCACAGCTCCGGCAAGATGGGCTACGCCATTGCCCGCGCCGCGCGCGAAGCGGGTGCGGAGGTGACCCTGGTGAGCGGCCCGGTGGCACTGACCACCCCGGCCGGCGTTACCCGCATCGATGTGGAGAGTGCCCTGCAGATGCACGAAGCAGTGATGAGCCGGGTCGGTGAGTGCGACCTCTTTATCGGCTGCGCTGCCGTCGCCGACTACCGTCCCGCCCAGGTGGCCGAGCAAAAGATCAAGAAGACCGGCGACAACGACCAGATGCAGCTGACCCTGGTCAAAAACCCCGACATCATCGCCGATGTGGGGGCGTTGTCAGACAAACCCTTCACCGTCGGATTTGCCGCCGAAACCGTGGATGTGGAACAATACGCCCTCGACAAACTTCGACGTAAGCGGCTGGACATGATCGCAGCCAACGATGTGTCCCGTGCAGGCCAGGGTTTCAATGCCGATGACAACGCCCTGACCGTCTTCTGGCAAGGGGGTCAAGCCGCCCTGCCCCTGGCCGATAAGCTGACGCTCGCCCGTCATCTTGTCGCCCTGATTGCACGCCATTATCGACCCTGAGCCCATTGAACATGCCGGGAGCCCCAGGCTCCTGCAGTACCACCCGATCGCCAGGCGATCCAATTGAAAAAGATTCATGACGACACAAATTGAACTGAAAATCCTGGATGCCCGCATCGGCACCGACTTCCCGCTGCCCGCCTACGCCACACAGGGCTCCGCTGGCATGGACTTGCGCGCCCTGCTGGATGCCCCGCTGACCATGGCCCCGGGCGAGACCACTCTGGTGCCGACCGGGCTGGCCATTCACATCCAGGATCCGGGTCTGTGCGCCACCATCCTGCCCCGCTCCGGCCTCGGCCATAAGCACGGCATCGTGCTGGGCAACCTGGTCGGCCTCATCGACTCCGACTACCAGGGTCAGTTGATGGTCTCTGTCTGGAACCGTGGCAACGACAGCTTCACCATGCAGCCTGGCGAGCGCATCGCCCAGTTGGTGATCCTGCCGGTGGTACAGGCCAGCTTCCAGCTGGTCGACGAATTCAATCAGAGTGAACGGGGTGAAGGCGGGTTTGGTTCTTCTGGTCGCCAATAACAAGACCACACGGCCCCCTGGGGCACGTGCCAAATAATAGAATCAAGCCATTGTTTTTTTAGGGGAATCCATGGCAAGCAGTAACCAGAAACAGAGTCGGCGCGATCAGATCCTGCAGGCACTCGCCCACATGCTGGAAACCAGCCCGGGCCAGCGCATCACCACGGCACGCCTCGCGGCCGAGGTGGGCGTGTCCGAGGCAGCCCTCTACCGGCATTTTCCCAGCAAGGCGAGGATGTTCGAGGGGCTGATCGACTTTATCGAGGATTCCCTGCTGTCACGGGTCAACCTGATCATGGCCGAAGAGAAGGACACCATGGCCCGCTGTCATCACATACTGCAGCTGCTGCTGGTATTCGCCGAGCGCAACCCCGGCATCACCCGCATTCTCAATGGCGATGCCCTGCTGGGCGAACACGATCGGCTGCGGGATCGCATCAGCATCCTGTTCGACAAGCTGGAGACCCAGATCAAGCAGGTACTGCGCGAGAAACGGCTGCGGGAAGGCCAGGGCTTCCAGCTCGACGAGACCATGCTGGCCAACCTGCTGCTGGCCTATACCGAGGGCCGCATCAGCCAGTTCGTCCGCTCGGAGTTCAAAATCAAGCCCACCGCCGGGTTTGAAGATCAGTGGCAGTTTATCCGCAGCCAGTTGCTGCAAAGCTGAGCCAGCAGACCGCATCAACCAATGCACGTCCCGCTCCGAGTTCACAATCAAGCCCACTGCCGGCTTTGAGGATCAGTGGCAGTTTATCCGCAGCCAGCTGCTGCAAAGCTGAGCCAGCAGACCGCATCAACCAATGCACGTCCGCTCCGAGCTCACAATCAAGCCCACTGCCGGGTTTGAAGAGCAGTGGCAGTTTATCCGCAGCCAGTTGCTGCAAAGCTGAGCCAGCAGACCGCATCAACCAATGCACGTCCCGCTCCGAGTTCACAATCAAGCCGACTGCCGGCTTTGAGGATCAGTGGCAGTTTATCCGCAGCCAGCTGCTGCAAAGCTGAGTGCGCACATGCCCAGCGTCCCTGCGCCAGCAGGGTTGTGACAAAGCGGGAGGCCTTGGCCTCCCTTGCTTTTTGTGGCACAAAAGAAGAGACAAGCACCAGATGCGACCCAGCTTGTCGCGCTCAAGTGTTAGATTCATCTGCCATAAATCTTCACACCAACAGGACATCCTATGGAACCCGAGATCATTACCGAAGCACAGACCTGGCTGACCAACAACCAGGGACTGATCATCGAGTATGCGGTCAACATCGCCGCCGCCCTGATCACCCTGCTGGTCGGTTACATTGCCGCCAACCTTCTCAGCGGTGGCGTGGTCAAGGTGATGCAGACCCGCAAGCTGGACACCACCGTCACCCACTTCGTCGGCAGCATCCTCAAATACACCATTCTGGTGTTCGTGGTGATCGCCGCTCTGGGCCGGGTCGGGGTGCAGACCGCCTCCTTCGTAGCCATCATAGGTGCCGCCGGTCTGGCCATCGGTCTGGCGCTGCAGGGCTCTCTCTCCAACTTTGCCGCCGGTTTCCTGCTCATCATCTTCCGCCCCATCAAGGCAGGGGAATTCATCGAGGTGGCAGGCACCAATGGCGTTGTGCAATCGGTGCAGCTCTTCACCACCACCCTCACCTCGGGTGACAACAAGATGGTGGTAGTGCCAAACTCCGCCATCCTCAACGGCACCATCGTCAACTACTCGCGCATGGATACCCGCCGCGTCGACATGACCTTCGGCATCGGCTACGGCTCCGACCTGCGCAAGGCCAAACAGATCCTGGAGCGGCTGGTGAGCGAAGAGCCCCGCATCCTGAAGGAGCAGGCCGCCACCATTGCCGTTGCCGCGCTGGCCGACTCCTCGGTCAATATCGTGGTGCGTCCCTGGGTCAAGACCGGTGATTACTGGGGTGTCTGGTTCGACTTCCACGAGAAGGTGAAGCTCACCTTCGACGCCGAGGGCATCGAGATTCCCTTCCCCCAGCGTGTGGTCCACATGCAAAAGACTGCGGATTGATCCTCGGTGTGCGTTCTCCAGTGCCAGCCTTCGGGCTGGCACTGTCGTTTCTGCCTTCTGTGACATGAAAAAACCGGCCACAGGCCGGTCTTGCGCACCAGGTCGCACCGCGTTCTCACCCCAGCCGGCGTGCAACCCGGTTGAGCAGGGGCTGCATCAGCACATAACCCCCCAGCACGGCTCCGATCACCGCCAGTACGCGGATCTCCAGCGTCGGCGCCGCATTGGCCAGCGTCAGGGTCAGCAAACCGATGAGGCCGGTGGCGATCAGGCTCAGGGCAAACAGGGATAACAGGGCTTTCATCTCGATCTCCTCATTCCACACCATTGATTCCATACCTTGGCCATCCCTGGGAGATCTCGTCCATTCGGCTCATATGATAGCCAGCGTCTGTTGCCCACCATTTGCGCCTGCTCAAAAAACCGTCCGATGAGCGTCTGTTGAATACCCTTTGATCTGTCACGCCAGCTTTCCAGAGCCACGGCCGCGCTCCCCTTGAAATGAAAGCCTTTTCAACCCGAACAAGCATGCGCGAACGCAAGATCCCGGGGTACTGAGTGACTCATAATCGCACTGTTTTGGTTGTACACTCCCTCGTTGCAGACAATTGGTAATGCTCTGTTACACGGGGCGCACGGAGTGCCCGGTATAATGCTCGCATAATAAGGTTTGGCGGGAGCCTTGCCTGCAAGGTTCAAACACAACTTGGAAGACTGATAATCCTATGAAAAATATCAATCCAACCCGGACCCAGGCCTGGCAGGCACTGGAAGCCCATTTTGCAGCCAACAAGGAGATGCGTCTCAAGGATCTGTTCGCACAGGATCCCAAGCGTTTTGACAAGTTCTCCCTCACCTTCGGTGGCGACATCCTGGTCGACTACTCCAAGAACCTGATCACCGAAGAGACCCTCAAGCTGCTGGTGAACCTGGCTGGCGAGACCGATCTGCGCAGCGCCATCGACGCCATGTTCAACGGCGACAAGATCAACATGACCGAAGGGCGCGCCGTACTGCACACCGCCCTGCGCAACCGCTCCGACCGTCCCATCGAGGTTGACGGCAAGGACGTGATGCCGGAAGTGAACGCCGTACTGGCCAAGATGAAGGGCTTCTGCGAGAAGGTCATCGGTGGCGAGTGGAAGGGCTATACCGGCAAGGCCATCCAGCACGTGGTCAACATCGGCATTGGTGGCTCCGATCTGGGCCCCGTCATGATCACCGAGGCCCTGCGCCCCTACAAGAATCACCTGGAGATGCACTTCGTCTCCAACGTCGACGGCACTCACATCGCCGAGACGCTCAAGAAGATCGATCCGGAAACCACCCTGTTCCTGGTGGCCTCAAAGACCTTCACCACCCAGGAGACCATGACCAACGCCCTGACCGCCCGCGACTGGTTCCTCGGTCATGCCGGTGACAAGGCCCACGTTGCCAAGCACTTCGCCGCCCTGTCGACCAACGGCAAGGCCGTTGCCGAGTTCGGCATCGACACCGACAACATGTTCGAGTTCTGGGACTGGGTCGGCGGCCGCTACTCCTCCTGGTCCGCCATCGGCATGCCCATCGCCCTCTCCCTCGGCTTCGAGCACTTCGAGGCCCTGCTGCAAGGTGCCTTCGAGATGGACATGCACTTCGCCACTGCCGCCTATGAACAGAACGTGCCCGTACTGCTGGCCCTGATCGGCCTGTGGTACAACAATTTCCATGGTGCCGAGTCCGAAGCCATCCTGCCGTACGATCAGTACATGCATCGCTTCCCTGCCTACTTCCAGCAAGGCAACATGGAGTCCAACGGCAAGTACGTGGATCGCGACGGCCATCCGGTTGACTACCAGACCGGTCCCATCATCTGGGGTGAGCCGGGTACCAACGGCCAGCACGCCTTCTACCAGCTGATCCATCAGGGCACCAAGCTGATCCCCTGCGACTTCCTGGCGCCGGCCATCAGCCATAACCCCATCGGTGACCACCATCCGAAGCTCCTGGCCAACTTCTTCGCCCAGACCGAGGCCCTGGCCTTCGGCAAGAGCAAGGAAGCGGTGGAGGCCGAGTTCCTGGCCGCCGGCAAGACCCTGGAGCAGGTCAAGGATCTGGTGCCGTTCAAGGTGTTCGAAGGCAACCGCCCGACCAACTCCATCCTGTTCAAGCAGCTGACCCCGAAAACCCTCGGCTCCCTGATCGCCATGTACGAGCACAAGATCTTCGTACAGGGCGCAATCTGGAACATCTTCTCCTTCGACCAGTGGGGTGTGGAGCTGGGCAAACAGCTGGCCAACAAGATCCTGCCGGAGCTGGGCACCGATGAGGCCGTCACCAGCCACGACGGCTCCACCAACGGCCTGATCAACACCTGGAAAGCCTGGAAGGCCTGATTCTCCCGCCCTCCAGAACGCAAAAGCCCCGCTCGATGAGCGGGGCTTTTTTATAGGCTTCAATCTGTCTGTTTGCATCATCCGGACGACAGGCCAGGTGTCTAAGCCAGCCAGTAACGGGGATCGTCATCCCCGCCCCTTCCGATGCCGCTCAGCGAAGGCTTAACCGCCGACGGCAATACGCTTCATGTCCTTCATGTAACCACGCAGGGTCTGGCCGATCTTCTCGATCGGGTGGTTGCGGGTCGCTTCGTTGGCAGCCAGCAGGGCCAGGTTGTCCACCGCCTTGCTCTCGGCACGGGCACTGCCCAGGTCCCCTGCTTGCAGAGTCGGCATGAAGTGCTCACGCAGCAGCGGCACGGCAGCGTTGGCAAACAGGTAGTTGCCGTACTCCGCGGTATCGGAGATGACCACGTTCATCTCGTACAGACGCTTGCGGGCGACGGTGTTGGCGATCAGCGGCAGCTCGTGCAAAGACTCGTAGTAGGCGGACTCTTCATAAATGCCGGAGGCCACCATGGTTTCGAACGCCAGCTCGACACCCGCCTTGACCATGGCCACCATGACCACGCCATTATCGAAGTACTCCTGCTCGGCGATCTTGCCAGCATAGGCAGGGGCATTCTCGAAGGCGGACTTGCCGGTCTCTTCGCGCCAGCCGAACAGCTTGGCATCGTCTTCGGCCCAGTCAGCCATCATGCCGCGGGAGAACTCGCCGGCGATGATGTCATCCATGTGCTTCTCGAACAGCGGACGCATCAGGGTGCGCAGTTGCTCGGAGAGCTCGAAGGCACGCAGCTTGGCCGGGTTGGAGAGACGGTCCATCATCAAGCTGATGCCGCCCTGCTTCAGGGCCTCGGTGATGGTCTCCCAGCCGAACTGGATCAGCTTGCCGGCATAGGCCGGGTCGGTGCCCTCGGCAACCAGCTTGTCGTAGCAGAGCAGGGAACCGGTCTGCAGCATGCCGCACAGAATGGTCTGCTCGCCCATCAGGTCGGATTTCACTTCCGCGACGAAGGAGGATTCCAGCACGCCGGCACGGTCGCCACCGGTAGCAGAGGCCCACGCCTTGGCGATGGCCATGCCCTCACCCTGGGGATCATTCTCCGGGTGGACGGCGATCAGGGTCGGTACGCCGAAACCGCGCTTGTACTCTTCACGCACTTCGGTGCCCGGGCATTTGGGTGCAACCATCACGACGGTGATGTCGGAACGGATCTGCTGACCCTCTTCCACCACGTTGAAGCCGTGGGAGTAGCCCAGAGCGGCGCCCTGCTTCATCAGCGGCATCACGGTTTTGACGACGTCGGAGTGCTGCTTGTCCGGAGTCAGGTTCAGCACCAGATCGGCGGTCGGGATCAGCTCTTCATAGGTGCCGACCACGAAGCCGTTGTCGGTGGCCTTCTGCCAGGAGGCGCGCTTCTCGGTGATGGCGGCCTTCCGCAGGGCGTAGGAGATGTCCAGCCCGGAGTCGCGCATGTTCAGACCCTGGTTCAAGCCCTGGGCGCCACAGCCCACAATCACCACCTTCTTGCCCTTCAGCACGTTGCAGCCGTCCGCGAACTCTTCGCGCTGCATGAAACGACACTTGCCCAGTTGGGCCAACTGCTGACGCAGGTTCAAGGTGTTGAAATAGTTAGCCATGGTGATTGCTCCGTTCGATTGATTCCATGCCGGATAGCGGCGTTGTCGAAACCACTATAGCGCGGGACACTTATTGCCTGAACTGATATATTCGAAACAGTACGTTGCAGGAATTGAAATATGATTTCCCGCAATCTCCCACCGCCGAGCCATCGTGCTACAGGGAGCCTGACAACGCCGCAGGAATAAAAAGATGGACCTTCGCAATCTCGAACTGTTTCTCCACCTCGCCGACTCCCTCCACTTCGGCAAAAGCGCCGATGCCATGGCGGTCAGCCCCTCCACCCTGAGCCGCGCCATCCAGCGACTGGAACAGGAGACCGGCTGCGTGCTGTTCGAGCGGGACAACCGCTCGGTGCGGCTCACCCCTGCTGGTGACAAGCTGAGGGAGTTTGGCGGTGCCTTGCTGCAGGAGTGGCGCCAACTCAAACAGGAGCTCAAGCGCAGCGACGAGCCGCTGCAAGGGCGGCTGCGGGTGTTCTGTTCGGTTACCGCCAGCTACTTTCTGCTGCCCGAGGTACTGGAACGCTTTCGTCGCCGTTATCCCCAGCTGGAGATCAAGCTGGAGACCGGCGACCCGGCACTGGCAGTGGACAAGATCCTGGCTGACGAAGCCGATCTCGCCATCGCAGCGAGGCCGGATGCGCTCTCGTCCAAGCTGGAATTCGCCAGCCTGCAACAAGTCCCTCTGGTTTTCATCGCCCCCCGCAATGCCCCCCAGCAGGGTCAGTGGTTCCCCCAGGGCGAACCTGACTGGGAGCGCCTGCCGCTGATCCTCTCCGAACAGGGGCTGGCCCGAAAGCGCTGTGATCAATGGTTTCGCAACAAGGGGATAGCTCCCAACATCTATGCAGAAGTGGCGGGCAACGAGGGCATCGTCGCCATGGTGGCCCTCGGCTTCGGTGTGGGTGTCGTGCCTGCTGCCGTCATCGATCACAGCCCCATGGGGGACAAGGTGCGTGTGGTCGAGCCCAAACCGGCGCTCAAGGCGTTCGACGTCGGTATCGCCGTACTCAAGAAGCGGCTGGAAGAGCCGCTGATCCGCGCCTTCTGGGATACTGCACGCGGCCAGGGAGGCCTTCGCTGATCCGGCAGGCGTCGGAGCCACAGTGAGTGTCAAATGTATCAGTATAAAAGTGGGGGAGAAGAGGGGACACTGGCCGGCACCATCCAGCCACCATCAAGGAATAGAGCGTGAGCCAGCATCTTGTCGAAATCCGCAGTGCCATCCTGTTCGCAGAATATCTGCAAAGCCTCGGGGTCCAGCGCCATGAACTCGATCGGGAGCAGGAGATCTATCTCCAGGACAGGCACCTCGCCACGGTGCAATGCATTCAGGGGGAGCTGCGCTTTTATCTGCGCGCCAGCGCACTGGCCAGATCGTGATCCGCAATCGGTCACAGAACCCGCACGCAAAGCGTATTAGACTGGCACCATCCGTCCCCCTCGCCCCGGGGGCCACCACGAGGAGTGCCCATGAAACAAAGCGGCCTGGATCGGCTCTTCAAACCTCACTCGATCGCCGTCATCGGCGCCTCCAGTGATCCGCAGAAAGCAGGCCATGTGGTCATCCGGCACCTGCTGGCGGGTCAGTTCCAGGGCCCTATACTACCCGTAGCCCCCCGCAGCCAGGCCATCGCTGGCGTGCTCGCCTATCCGGACATAGAGAGCCTTCCCCTCTCCCCCGATCTCGCCATCGTCTGTACCCGGCGCGAACGGGTACTGCCGCTCATCGAGGAGCTCGGCAAGAAAGGAACCGGAGCCGCCATCATACTGGCCGCCCAGTTCTCCACTGACGAGCGCCTGCGGCTCAAGCATCTGTGCCAGCAATACGGCATCCGGCTGCTCGGCCCCAACAGCATGGGCATGCTGCTCCCCGGGCAGGGTATCAACGCCAGCTTTTCCCCCATTGCAGCGACTCCGGGACAGGTGGCGTTTCTCTCCCAGTCGGCAGCGGTCAGCACCACCATCCTGGATTGGGCCAAGCAGCGCGAAATCGGCTTCTCGGCCTTCATCTCCCTGGGCGATCATTGCGACATCGACTTTGGCCAACTGCTGGATCAGCTCTCCCGGGACGGGACGACCCGCGCCATCCTGATCTACATGGACAAGCTGCACGATGCCAGGCACTTTCTCTCCGCCGCCCGTGCAGCCTCGCGCAACAAACCCATCCTGATCCTCAAGAGCGGTCGGCACGACCCGGCCAACGGTCTCGACAATGTCTATGATGCCGCCATCCGCCGGGCTGGCATGCTGCGCGTCCGGGATACCCACGAACTGTTTGCCACTGTCGAGACCCTGAGCCACTCCCTGACCCT
The DNA here is from genome assembly GCF_002902865.1 of Aeromonas sp. ASNIH5. NCBI lineage: Bacteria > Pseudomonadati > Pseudomonadota > Gammaproteobacteria > Aeromonadales > Aeromonadaceae > Aeromonas > Aeromonas sp. ASNIH5. The sequence goes on from NZ_CP026122.1 coordinate 2,916,914, forward strand.
CAAGGGGGAGCGGCTCGCCATCCTCTCCAACGGGCGCGGCCTCGCCAACATGGCCGCAGACGTACTGCTGTCTCGGGGAGGCAAGCTGGCGATGCCACCCCTCGACATCGGCAGCGATGCCGATATCGAGGCCTACAAGAGTGCACTCGAGACGCTGCTCCAAGGGGACAGTGCCGATGCCATCCTGCTGATCCATGCACCGTCCCTCACCGCCCGAGGTGTCACCCTCGCCAGCAACCTGATCGACTTCATCAAGCAGCATCCCAGGGCCAGACGATTCAACATACTGACCAACTGGGCAGGCGAATACTCCGCCCAAGAGGGGAGACGTCTGTTCAACGAGGCGGGCATCCCGACCTATCGCACCCCGGAAAGCGCCGTCACGGCCTTCATGCACATGGTGGAATATCGCCGCAACCAGAAACAGTTGATGGAAACACCGGCCTCCCTGCAAGGCGACAGGCTCGATGTCGAGCGCTGCCAGCAGCTTCTTGGGCAAGCGCTGGACCGCCAGCAGCGGGTGCTGGACACCCACCTGGCCCATCCCATCTTGCAGGCAGCCGGGCTATCCACCCTCGCGACCTGGATCGTCTCCGATGCCATCGAGGCAGCACTGACAGCAGAACAGATTGGCTACCCCGTAGCGGTGAAGCTGCGATCTCCCGACATCGCCCACAAATCCGATGTACACGGTGTCATGCTGAACCTGCGCACCTCGGCGGAAGTCGCCCAGGCGGCGGATGCCATTCTAGACAGGGTACGTCAGCGCGATCCTGGCGCCCGCATAGAAGGGCTTCTGGTACAACGCATGGCACGCCGCAGCGGGGGTCTGGAGCTACGGATCCGCTTGCAGCAGGATCCGGTCTTCGGCCCCGTCATCCTGCTCGGGGAATCCGGCGCCGAGCCCCGCGAGATGGTCGCGGCCCTTCCTCCCCTCAACCAGGCACTGGCTCGCTACCAGATCATTGGTGCCCTCAAGGATGGCAAGATCCGCGAGCAGGCCAGTCCGGTACGGCTCGATATCGACGCCCTCGGCCAGGTGCTGTGCCAGCTCTCCGAGCTGCTGCTGGCCTTCCCCGAGATACAAGAACTGGATCTGCACCCGCTGCAGGCCTGTGGCGAAGAGATGGTGATCCTGGATGCCCGGCTCGTCCTGGCAGAGCGAGGGCAACAAGTGCTGCCACTGGCCATTCGCCCCTATCCCACCGAGCTGGAAGAGGGTGCCTGGCTGAAAGATCAGAGTCATGTGCTGCTGCGCCCCATTCGCCCCGAAGACGAGCCGGCCCACAAGCAGTTCGTGCGGCAGGTGTCTGATGAAGACAGGTACAAACGCTTCTTCGCCGACGTGGGGGAGCTGGGGCATGAGGAGCTGGCCCGCATGACCCAGATCGATTATGACCGGGAAATGGCCTTCGTCGCCGTGGGTCAGGACGGCCCTTTCAGCCAGCAGATCCTGGGAGTGGTGCGAGCCATTGCCAGCCCGGATCAATCGGATGCGGAGTTTGCCATCCTGGTCCGCTCAGACTTGAAAGGGCTCGGACTCGGCAAGTTGATGATGGAAAAGATCGTGCGCTATGCCAGAGAGCGTGGCATAGGCCAGCTATCTGGCATGACCATGCCCAGCAATCGCGGCATGATCAATCTGGCCAAACGGCTCGGTTTCAAGATCGATATTCAGCTGGAAGACGGGATAGTCAACATGGAGCTGCCCTGTGCTGATCAGGTTGTATAACGATACAATCGTGGTGGTAAATCAACCAGATATGGATGGATAACGTGAATTTCAGGCAATAAAAAACCCCGCTCGAGTGAGCGGGGTTTCTTGTATTGGGTGCCTGGCAGTGTCCTACTCTCGCATGGCGAATGCCACACTACCATCGGCGCTACAGCGTTTCACTTCTGAGTTCGGCATGGGGTCAGGTGGTTCCACTGCGCTATTGCCGCCAGGCAAAATCTTCAATCTTAGAAAGCTGACGTGAATAACGACTTTGCTAGTTGCTGGTCATTATCACTGAATTTGTAAGTAGTTCATGCACTTGCTACAAGGCCAGAAACACTTCTTGGGTGTTGTATGGTTAAGCCTCACGGGTAATTAGTATGGGTTAGCTCAACGTATCGCTACGCTTACACACCCCACCTATCAACGTTGTGGTCTCCAACGGCCCTTTAGGACCCTCAAGGGGTCAGGGATGACTCATCTCAGGGCTCGCTTCCCGCTTAGATGCTTTCAGCGGTTATCGATTCCGAACTTAGCTACCGGGCAGTGCCACTGGCGTGACAACCCGAACACCAGAGGTTCGTTCACTCCGGTCCTCTCGTACTAGGAGCAACTCCCTTCAATCATCCAACGCCCACGGCAGATAGGGACCGAACTGTCTCACGACGTTCTGAACCCAGCTCGCGTACCACTTTAAATGGCGAACAGCCATACCCTTGGGACCGACTTCAGCCCCAGGATGTGATGAGCCGACATCGAGGTGCCAAACACCGCCGTCGATATGAACTCTTGGGCGGTATCAGCCTGTTATCCCCGGAGTACCTTTTATCCGTTGAGCGATGGCCCTTCCATTCAGAACCACCGGATCACTATGACCTACTTTCGTACCTGCTCGACCTGTCCGTCTCGCAGTTAAGCTGGCTTATGCCATTGCACTAACCTCCTGATGTCCGACCAGGATTAGCCAACCTTCGTGCTCCTCCGTTACTCTTTGGGAGGAGACCGCCCCAGTCAAACTACCCACCAGGCACTGTCCGCGAGCCCGATTCAGGGCCCTGCGTTAGAACATCAAACATACAAGGGTGGTATTTCAAGGACGGCTCCAGCGCAACTGGCGTCACGCCTTCAAAGCCTCCCACCTATCCTACACATGTAGGTTCAATGTTCAGTGCCAAGCTGTAGTAAAGGTTCACGGGGTCTTTCCGTCTAGCCGCGGGTACACCGCATCTTCACGGCGAATTCGATTTCACTGAGTCTCGGGTGGAGACAGCATGGCCATGGTTACACCATTCGTGCAGGTCGGAACTTACCCGACAAGGAATTTCGCTACCTTAGGACCGTTATAGTTACGGCCGCCGTTTACCGGGGCT
>NZ_CP026122.1:2925000-3132500 GCF_002902865.1 Aeromonas sp. ASNIH5
GCGGCCAAGGCCATCGCCGCGCTCAATGACAAGGAGTATCAGCAGCGCACCCTGAAAGTGCGTGAAGCAAATGACAAGCGGGACCGGGATGAGAAGGACGTCAACGACGTCGACGCCTGATATTCAGTACACCACCTCTTCGAGTGACGACAGCCCCCAAGCTTGCAAGGGGGCTGTCAGTTTCTGGGCCCCTGCATCCAGTCGCGTGCAGTAGGCACGTCCCGTCCCCTCGCCAGGCGCCTGGACCGGCAGTGTCGCCAGCAGATGCGCCACCCGCCTTGCCACGGCAAGACCCGAATCGACCAGTTGGCATTCCGGCATCAGCTGTTTGATCTCTTCGTTGAGCAAGGGGAAGTGGGTACATCCCAGCACCAGGGTATCCGGCCTCTCCTCCCCTTCCATCCAGTCTGCGAGCACCTCTCTGAGCAGGGCCATATTGACCGGCAACCCCGCCAGCTTGCGCTCGGCTTCGATAACCAGTTCGGTTGCCCCCTTCAGCAGCACATGCTTGCCCGGGGCGAACTGGGCGATGAGTTCATGAGTATAATCACGGCTGACGGTGCCGGGCGTTGCCAGCAGACCGATGTAGCCGTTACGGGTCAGGGCGGCGGCAGGCTTGATCGCGGGGACCACGCCGACCACGGGAATGCTGAGTGCGGTACGCAGGGATGGCAGGGCAATGGTGCTGGCGGTATTGCAGGCGATCACCACCAGATCGATGGCGTGCTCGGCCACCATGTGGCTGACCAGTCCGGTACAAGCCTCGATGAGGGCCGCCTCACTCAACTCGCCATAGGGAAAGTGGGCATTGTCGAAACTGTAGAAATAGTTGTGCTCCGGCAGAGCGCGACGGATCTCCCCATAGACAGTCAGACCGCCCATACCGGAGTCGAACACGAGAATATTGGCCACCTGAGCTCCCCCTTGAATGCGAGGCCGCGATCATACTCCCGCCCGGCGCCAATAGAAAAGGCCCTGCCAATGGCAGGGCCCCTGATTTTTCAGATCCAGACAAGGGGATCAGAGTGCGTAGTCCACCGTCACATAGTAGGCACGCTCGTCAGCCGGGTAACCCACCGAGGTCTGGTACTCCTTGTCCAGCAGGTTGCTGATCTTGCCGGAGACCTTCCAGGACGGTGCAACCTGATAGCCCACCGCCAGGTTCCACACGCTGTAACCGCCCAGCTGGGTGGCATTGGCCGCGTCACCATAACGCTCACCCTGGTAGATCCAGCTCAGGGAGCCATCGAACTGCTGCCACTGCGCCTGGCTCACCCACTTGGCCCCCTTGCGGGAGATCAGCTGCAACTGCTTGTCGGTGACCTTGTCCTTGGGATCCTTGTATTCGGCGGAAACGCGATGGCTCAGCCAGCCGGTCTCGAACTCCCCTTCCAGCTCAACCCCTTCAATCCGCGCCTTGCCGACGTTTTGCGGCGTCCACATGCCCTGGCTGTCCGGTGCCCACTGGATCATCTGCTCGAAGTCGTTGCGATAACCGGTCAAGCGCCACTCCACACCAGCGGTCTGTCCGTCCAGCATCAACTCGTGGCTTTTCGACTCTTCCGGCTTCAGATCAGGATTGCCGGACCCCGGGTAGTAGAGATCGTTGAAGGAGGGGGCACGGAAACCGGTGCCGTAGCGGGCACTGAGCCGATAATCCTCAACGAAGCGCCAGCCAGCGCCGGTTTGCCAGGTGTTGTGACGTCCGAACTGCTCGTTGTCATCGCTGCGACCGCTCAGCTCGGCCTGCCAGACCTGGTTGTCAAACTGGGCCAGGGCATAGAGCCCGGTGTTGTCACGCTCATCGGCGTCACTCGGGAAGGCGACGCCAGAGGAGCGGGAACTATCGTCCAGCATGTCGCGCTGCCAGTCGGCGCCGCCCCCCAGGGTCCAGCTCTCGTCCAGTTTGACGCTGTTGACCCAGTTCAGGGTGTATTGACGGGTATAGAGTCGATCAGCGGACTGATCGCGGCCGCCGGTATCCGGGTAGTCGTAGGCATCCTGTTTGGAGAAGGCGCCGCGCAGTTCGCTCAGGTAGCGCTCGTCATGATAGCGGGAGCCGAGCTGGTAGCTCTGGTTCTCGGTCCAGGTCTCGTTGCGTTGATGAAACGCCGGGCCCCAGGCGGAAGCGGCAGAGGATCTGTCGTACTGGGCAATGTTGCGGAACCAACGGGTCGTACCGAACAGATCCCAATTGCTGGCCAGCGCCTGCTGATAATCCACCATGGCGTTGTAGCCCCGGTGGCCATGCTTGTCGCCATCGTTCACCCCGACGATTGGATGCACGTTGTAGCCGGTCTCGTCATCGAAACCACCAGCGACCTTGATCTGACCCGCATCACCCACCTGGCTGGCGCTGCTGAAGGCGGCCTGACGCTGCTTGTGGGAGCCCGCACCCAAGTTGAACTTGTGTTGATTGGTCCCCTGATCCGGGCGAGTGATGATATTGATGACCCCACCGATGGCATCGGATCCATAAATGGTGGCGCGCGCACCGCGGATATATTCGATCCGCTCCACCTGGTTGAGGGGCAGGTTGTTGAGCTCGGTCATCCCGGCGGTCAGAGAGGCGCTGCGCACCCCATCCACCAGCACCAGGGTCTGGGAAGAGGTGCCACCACGTACCCGCAGCGAGCTGAGCTGGCCGCGGCCGCCGTTGCTGACCACTTCCACGCCGGGCAGGGTCTTGACCACGTCGGTCACGGTCTGGGCTTGCAGGCGATCGATCTCGTCACGGGCCACCACGTTGACGGGAGCCAGCACACTGGAGGCAGGCTGGGCGACACGGGTAGCGGTCACCACCATGGTGGGATTGACGGGGATGGTCAGTTGTTGGGCAAAGGCCGCCGTTGGCAACAGGGCAGCCGCCAATAATGTCTTGGACATGAGAGATCCTTAAGTTCGCGTAAGCATCTACTTCGTGGCCGGTTTCTCTCGGCCCGAAATACGAACTTTGGCAGGTCTTCGGGCTTGGGGGCTGATGGCCTACGGCGACGGCTTCCCACCTGACGGCAGTGCCCTGATGTCGCTTCGTTCCCCCTTACCGCTGCGCGCCAGCTCCGGATTCTCACCGGATTCCCTTTTAAGCATGATGCGCCAAAGCGGGGGGATTATAGGCAGAGCCGCCTTGGATGTATAGCCATCTGGATTTCTAATGTCGTTTTTACCCAAAGTCGGTGCCAAGTGGCGCAGATCCTCGCCCCCTCTCGTACCTTGAGGCTCGTTGACCGTCATTCGAGCGGGTCAAACACAAGAAATGTTGAGCCAGATCCCACGGCTTTTTGGTAACATGCGGCAAACGTTTGACATCCGAGGAAGCCGTAATGACGACCCCCCCTATGATCGGCCTGGTAATGGGCTCCGACTCTGACTGGCCCGTGATGCAGGCCGCCGCCCGCATCCTCAAGGAGCACGGCGTGCCCTATGAAGCGCGCGTCGTATCCGCCCATCGCACCCCGGATCTCCTGTTTGAATATGCCGCCAGTGCGCGCGATCGCGGTCTGCGCGCCATCATCGCCGGCGCCGGCGGCGCAGCCCACCTGCCGGGCATGCTGGCCGCCAAGACCACGATCCCGGTGCTGGGCGTGCCCATCCCCACCCGCCAGCTCAAGGGGATGGATTCCCTGCTCTCCATCGTGCAGATGCCCAAGGGTGTGCCGGTCGCCACCTTCGCCATCGGCGAGGCGGGTGCCGCCAATGCCGGTCTGTTCGCCGTGTCCCTGCTGTCTGTCGCCCAGGATGGCGACGCTCCCCGTTATCACCAGCAGCTCGACGGCTTCCGCGCCAAGGAGCGCGACCGGGTGCTGGCGCTCACCCTGGAGGAGCCGGCATGATACTGCCCCCCGCCACTTTGGGTATGCTCGGTGGCGGCCAGCTCGGCCGCTACTTCGTGATGTCTGCCCACCGTCTCGGCTACAAGGTGATCGTGCTGGACCCGGACCCCATCAGCATCGCCGGTGCAGCCGCCGACGAGCAGATCGTTGCCGCCTATGACGATACCGATGCCCTGCGCGATCTGGCCAGCCGCTGCGACGCCATCACCTGCGAGTTCGAAAACGTGCCCGCCGCCTCCCTGGCCCTGCTTGAGCAGTACCAGCCGGTGCGCCCGGCCGCGAGCGCAGTACGTGTCTGTCAGGATCGCCGGGAAGAGAAAGCCTTCCTGACCCGCGCTGGTGTACCGGTCGCCCCGAACCTGACCCTGCTGCCCGGCGAGCCGCTGCCCGCTCTGCCCGGCGACCTCTTCCCCGCCATCCTCAAGACCGCCCGCGAGGGCTACGATGGCAAGGGGCAGTGGACTATCCACAATGCGGGCGAATTGCCAGCGGCCCTGGCCGCCAGCGGCGTCCCTTGCGTGCTGGAAAAACGCCTGCCGCTGGAGGGGGAGTTTGCCCTCACCCTGGCCCGCAGTCCGAGCGGTGCCATCAGTGCCCTGCCCCTGGTGCAGAACTGGCACAGCGGCGGCATCCTGGATCAGACCCGCTCCCCGGCCAATGTGCCCGCCCTGGAGCGCGAAGCCCAGCGCATCGCCGAGCACATCATCGCCGCCCTCGACTATGTGGGCGTGCTGACGGTGGAGTTCTTCCTGGTCGGCGGTGAACTGCTGGTCAACGAGATGGCCCCCCGGCCCCACAATTCGGGTCATCCCAGCATCGACAACGCCGGTTGCAGCCAGTTCGAGTTGCAGGTGCGCGCCCTGTGCGATCTGCCGTTGCCGGCACAGGCTGAGGTTCAGCCCGCCATCCTGCTCAACCTGCTCGGGGATCTGTGGCAAGACGGCACGCCGGACTGGGCCGGCGCCCTGGCCCTGCCCGGGGTGCACCTTCACCTCTATGGCAAGGGCGAAGCCCGCCCCGGCCGCAAGATGGGCCACGTCACCGTCACTGGCCGCGACTGGGCGGCGGTCGAGGCCACCGCGCACCAGCTGCGCGCCCTGCTGGGTCTGCCTCCGCGCTGAGTCCACCCCTTGACATGCAAAGACCCGGGCCAAGGCCCGGGTCTTTTTTTATGACTTGAGAAGCGAGAGGGGTCAGGCCCTGTCGACAGCCGCAACGGGAGCCGGCAGGCGGATGGTGAGGGAGAGCACCAGGGCCACCACCAGCAACACCAGAATGAGGTTGAAGGTCGCCATGAAGCCGCCGAACAGGGAGGCCACGATGGAGCCGATGATGCTGCCCAGACCAAAGCCCAGATAGATGACGCCGTAGTTCTTGGTCAGGTTGTTGAGGCCGAAGAAGTCGCTCACCAGCGAGGGGTAGACGGTGATCGTACCGCCGAAGCTGAACGCCACACAGGCCACTGCCACGAAGAAGAGGTTGGCATTGAGCGGCACGAACAGCAGCAGCGCCATGCCCGCCAGGGTAATCAACTGGGCGATGGTGATGACCCGGATACGGGACATCTTGTCGGAGAGGATGCCCAGCACCAGCCGGCCGCCCAGGTTGGCCATGGCGATGATGGCGACGGCGTTGGCGGCGACCACGGCCGGCAAGCCCACCATCTTCTCGCCGATGTCCTTGGCTACGCCGATGACGTAGAGACCGCTCATGCAGGCGGTGAGGAACATCAGCGCCAGCATCCAGTACTGCGGCTTGCGCATCGCCTCGGCCAGGGTGAAGTCGCGATTCTCGCTCTGCTGCACGGCGGAGGCCTGCTGGGGCGCATCCTTCATCAGCATGCCACCCACCAGCACCATGGACATGGCGATCAGCCCCCACAGCTGGAAGGTGGTCTCAAGGCCATTGCTGGAGAGCAGCAGCAGGTTGATGTACTTGAAACCCAGGCTGCCGAGGCCATAAGCACCGATGGAGCAGGCGGAGATGAGCCCCTTGCGCTCCGGGAACCACTTCACACAGTTGGAGAGGGTCATCAGGTAGCCGGTACCGTCGGCAAAACCGACCAGGATGCCGGCGCAGAGGTAGAGCATCGCCAGGTTGCTGGCATGAGCGGTGAGGAAGAAGCCGATGCCGAGCAGCACGCCGGCGCCCAGGGTGACATTGCGCACCCCGAACCGCTCCTGCAGCTTGCCCGCCAGGGAGGAGGCCACCGCCAGGGAGAGGCTGAGCAGGCCGAAAGCGAAGGCGACCTGGCTGACCGGTTCGTCCAGCTTGTCGGAAAGCTGGGCGTTGAACAGGCTCCAGGTGTACACGGATCCCAGCGCGAACTGGGTGATGATGGTCCCCAACAGGGTGAGGTAGCGGGTGCGATTCAGATCGATGGTCATGATGCGTCTCGAGGAATGGCCTTAAGGAAACTGGGGCCACTATAGGCAAGACGCCACTCCCGCCGACCGATTAAGGCATGAAATGCAGATCGGCGGGAATGAATGACAATCAGAGCCGCATCAGCTGACGGAATGCCTTGATGTTGCTGCGGCTGACCGGCACCTCGAACGGCAGGTCATGGAGCCGGATGAGATAGGTGCTGTTGAACCAGGGCACTATCTCGCGGATCTTGTTGATGTTGACGCAGTAGGAGCGGTGGCAACGAAAGAACCCCTCGGCAGGCAACCGACTGACGAACTCGCTGAGGGTCATGGTCATCACGTAGCGATCGGTACGGGTGTAGACATGGGTCAGCTTCTCGTCGGCTTCCGCGTAGTAGATCTGCTCGCAGGGGGTGACGATGATGCGCTCCCCCTTCACCAGATTGACGGTGCGGTTCTGTGGCAACCCGGACTCCGCACCCTGGGGCTGGGACTTGCCCGCCAGTTCGAGCTTCTGCAGCAGATTGATGAGACGCGGCTCGTTGTAGGGCTTGAGGATGTAGTCGAATGCCTCCAGCTCGAACGCCTCCACCGCAAACTCCTTGTAGGCGGTGACGAAGACGATGTGGGGCGGATGGCTGGACTTGTGCAGGTTCTTGGCCAGCAGCAGGCCGTCGATGGCGGGGATCTGGATATCCAGAAACACCACGTCCACCTCGTGATCCTGCAGATACTTGAACGCCTCCAGCCCGTCCTCGAAGCTCGCCACTATCTCGATGTTGCTGTGCTGCCCCACCAGAAAGGCCAGCTCCTCGCGGGCCAGATACTCATCTTCCACAATGATCGCTTTCAGCATGATATTGCCCCCATAAGGAGCACAGGAGAGGCCAGCTCCTCCCGTGTCAAACATTCGTCTTCCACTATGATGGCTTTCAGCATGGCATTGCCTCCTGATCAGGCAGATAGAAACAGACTTCGGTCCCCGGCTCCAGCCGCTTGAGGTGCAGGCCGTCGCCATAGAGCAGCTTGACCCGCTGATGCACGTTCATCAGACCGATGCTGCGGCTCTCCACCCGACCGGCGGCGACCCCGTCGATCACCGCCTGGCTGATGCCGTAGCCAGTGTCGCGCACCGCGACCCGGATGCCGCCCGCCAGCTGCTTCACCTCGATGGTGACCCGACCCGGCGCACTGCGGGGCTGGATGCCGTGCAGGATGGCGTTTTCCACCAACGGCTGCAACAGCAGGCTCGGCACCTGGATATGCACGTCGTCCACCTCGAACACCACCTCCAGCTTGTCGCCGAAGCGGGCCTGCTCGATGGCCACGTAGTCGCGCACCTGCTGCAGCTCCTCCTGGATGTCGATGAGGGTGTCCCCCTTGTTGAGGTTGTAGCGCAGGTAGTCAGCGAGGTTCGCGATCAGCTGGCGTGCCTGCTGGGGACGGATGCGGATCAGCGACGAGATGGCATTGAGGGCGTTGAACAGGAAGTGGGGGTTGATCTTGCTCTGCAGCGCGGTGAACTCCGCCTTGCGGGTCATCTCCTTGAGCTGCTCGATACGCGACACCTCCATCTGGGTGGAGATGAGCTGGGAGAGACCCACCGCCATCTCCTTGAGGGAGCTGGTGATGCTGTGGGTGCGGCGATAATAGATCTTGAGGGTGCCGCTGACGGCGCCGTTTTCCCGCAGCGGAATAATGATGACCGAGTGGAAATCGGAGAGGTGATACTGGCGCAGATCGTTGTTGATGATGATCTGGTCCAGCAGCACCGCTCTGTGGGTCATGTCGCTGATGGCGTGGTGCTCGTCCAGCTCGTAGTAATCCTTGCCCACCCCCACATAGGCCAGCACGTCGCGGGTATCGGTGATGGCCACCGCATCGGCGCTGATCTCGCTGCGAATGATGCCGCACACCTGGCTCAGGGAGTGGCGATCGATGTTCTGGAAAAACGGCAACGTCTTGTTGGCGATGTCGAGCGCCAGCTTGGCCTGCTTGGCGGCAATCAGCTCCTTCTCGTCATCCAGATCCTGCACCAGCTTGATGATGAGCCCGATACAGAGCGCACCGGCGATCATCGGGTAGGCAATATGACTGACTATCTCCACACCTACCGCATGGGGCTCGGTCAGTTGCCAGATAAGCAGCATGGTCAGCCCCTCGCAGGCCATCCCCGCCAGGATGCCATAGAGCCAGAGCCGCGACTTGCGACAGCGCAGGTGCAGCCAGGTGGCCAGCAGGCCGGCGATGATGCTGGCGATGAGACAGGGAATGGAGGTGTGGCCATCCATGTCGATGAGATAGCGGTGCAGCCCCGAGATGACCCCGGCCGGAATGCCGACCCAGGGGCCGAACAGGATGCCGCCCGAGATGATGGCGATGATCCGCACATTGATGAGGGCCCCCTCCACCGGAATGCCGGTGTAGGTACTGAACACCGCGAACAGACAGAAGATGGCCGCCACCAGCACCAGCTCGGCCGGGGTGTGGTCACGCTTCTGGAACAATCGCTGAAACGGCCGGGTGCGGGTGAGAAGAAAGAGCGTCATCAGCATCAGCGCCGCCCGCTCAAACACCGCCAACAACATCATCTGATTTTCGAGCATGGCTCTCCTCCGTCAATGGCATGGCGCCAGGGGGCGGATCATACCCCTTATCTGCCGCCGACTCATGGGCGAATCCGGGGAGAGCGGTTCAGCTTTCGGGGAAAGCGCCGATAAGAGGAGGCCCTCGCCAAGGAGGGCCCAGTCCGACAAAGGAGATAACTATGTTTCAAAAAAGCATGGTGCTGGCAGTGATGATCGGTTGCAGCAGTGCCGCCGTTCACGCCAATACGCAGGTGAGCCAGCTGAACTGGCAGGCCACCGCCAGCAAAGAGACCAACATGGAAGTAGCGCTTACCCACCCAGGCCTCCAGGCCATCAATTCGGATCCGGCACAGGCTCCCGTCCAGATCCTGGCAGCAGACCTGAGCCACCCGGATTTCAACACCACCTATCGTTTGCAAGCCCGCGCACTCTACGGCTCCCTGCCACAGCAGGATGATCTCCGGATCACGCTGGCGCTCAACGGACAACCCCTCGAAGCAAGCCGCGCCCTCCCCCTGGCGCAGGCGACCCGCTATTACCTCAGCTATCAGGCCCCGTCAGCCAGACCGGACCAGGTGGGCGACGCCGCCTATGAGTTGATGGTGTACTGGCTGGGCTGACCACAGGAGCCGAAGGCATGTTCCCATGCCTTCATTCCTCCCCTTCCATCACCTGCAGTTGGGTCGCCGCCAGCCGAACGACCTCGTACTCTTGCTGCAAACGGGCCAGCGCCTCGGGCAGCCTGGCCTGATCGAGCTCCCAGGATTCTATTTCGCTGCAGGTCGCCACCAGTTTCAGAGTGCCCATGATCCTGGCGCCCCCTTTCAGGCGATGTATGCGGTCGATGAACTGGCCGACATGCCCCTCCTCCGCGGCCCGTTGCAATCCCGCGATATCGTCGTCACTGGCCCGCACGAACTCGGCCAGCAGAGGCACCATCAGGGTCGACTGGTGTGCGGTCAGCGGCCCCAGATACCGCCGGATCTCCTCCATGCAGACGACAATGTCACTCTGCTCTTCCCGCTGCATGTGCCGACGCAGGCAGTGATCGAGCGCCTCCAGCCCGACGGGCTTGAACAGACAGTCATCCATCCCTGCCGCCTGCCCTTCATTGATCTGCTCCTGCCGCGCATCGGCCGTCAGCCCGAGGATCACGGTGCGTCGCCAGCCGTGCAGCCGCTCCAGCTCCCGGCATTGGCGAACCAGCTCGAAGCCGTTCATGCCGGGCATGTTGAAGTCGGTCATGATGACATCCACCCTGGCTCCGATCAGCAGCCGCAGCGCCTCTTCTCCCGACTCGACGGCCGTGGCGTCATGGCCCAGATAAGCCAGTTGCTGGCTGACCAGCAACCGGTTGGCTGGATGATCGTCCACGACCATGATCTTCAGTCGCCGCACCGGCTCCACCGCCGGCTCCTGTGCAGGCGTGGCGGGCATCGCCACGGCATCAGCCACCGGCAGCTTGATCTCGATACTGACCCGGGTCCCCTGCCCGGGCGCACTCTCCAGTTGCAGGGAGCCGCCCATCGTCTCGCACAGGGAGCGGGAGATCATCAGACCCAGCCCAGTACCCGACTGCTGGATTTTCTCGGGTTGGCTGGCCTGGCTGAAGGGCTCGAACAGCCTGGCCTGCTCGGCCTGATCGATGCCGATTCCGGTATCCAGAATGGTGAGCTGCACGGTACACCAGCCATCGCTGACCCGGGAGGCCAGCGTCACCGTGACCGACCCGCGCTCGGTGTACTTGATGGCGTTGCTGATCAGGTTGGAGACGATCTGCTTGTAACAAAGACCATCGATCTGCACCCAGGAAGGATTGCCCGTGACGAGATCCAGCCGCAGATTTTTCTGCCTCGCCAGCGCGGTAAAGACGGTAACGACCGATGCTGTCAGGGTCACGATGTCATGGGGTTCGGGGGCAAGTTCGAACCGGCCAGACTCGATCTTGGAAATATCCAGGATGTCGCCGATGAGGCTCAGCAGATCGCTGGCCGAGCCATGGGCAATGGCGAGGGAGGCCTGATCCTCCTCGTGCAGCCGACCCCGCTTGAGCGCCAGTTCCAGCAAGCCGATGATGGCATTCATGGGGGTACGGATCTCGTGGCTCATGGTCGCGAGGAAGGTGCTCTTGGCACGGTTTGCCTCCTGGGCCTCCTGGCTGGCCACCGCCAGCTCATCGAGCAGGCGTACCCGTTCGCTGACGTCGATCCAGCCTCCCACGCCCCCCTGCACATTGCCGTTCAGATCGTAGTAAGGCTGAACCCAGTGATAGACGTCGACCCCGCCCGTCGGCAGGACCAGACGGTGATCCCCCTCCTGGGCACGGCGGCTGTCACAGGAAAGCACCAGATCCCCGTGCAGGGGAGCAAGAAAAGGCCAGCGAGTTCGCGCGTCGTCCAGGCCCGTGCCGAGCAGGCTGACCTTGGGCTCGCCAAGGAAGCTGGCATAGCTGCTGTTGCACAGCACCAGAATCCCGTTCAGATCCCGCGCATAGATGGGGTGAGGTGTCCCGTCCACCAGATCGGCGATGAACTTGAGCTGGGTGCTCAGCGCCCCCTCCACCAGTCGCCGCTCGCGGATCTGCTTGCGCAGGGACAGCCCCCACAGGCCAACCCAGAGGGTCAGCAGCAGGATCAATGCGATAAAGACCCCGAACTCCTGAATCAACTCCTGCCAGGAGACACTCTCCTGTTTGACATTGACCCGCCAGCGGTTGGAGAGCCCTTCCAGCTCATCCGGCGGAATGATGGCAATCACCTTGTCCAGAATGTCCCGCAGTACGGGATGCGCGGGGGTGACCGCCAACGCGGCACCGATGGGGATGGAATCGAACAGCTCCCCCGTAATGATCAGGCTGTCGGGGAATTTGCTGTTCACGTAGTACTTGGCCACCCGCAGCGGCAGTATGGTCACATCGCACACATCCATCGCCACACAGCGCATGGCATCTTCAATCGTATCGAACTGCCGCGACGTCAGCTTGCCGTATTCCGCCTCGATGGCCTGGGTCGAGATAAAGCCTCTGACCATGGCCACGGTGCCGGTCTTGAGCAGCGATGCAGGGGGGACCTCCCGGTGGCGCAGCCCCACCACATAGGAGAGGGGATCGAGGACAAAGGCCCGGCTGAACAGATAGCGGTTCCTGCGCTCGGCAGAAGGGCTCAACACCCCCGCATCCACCTGGCCGCTATCCAGCAACTGGGTCATCTGCTCCGGCGTCTTGGCAGGCACCACCTCGAGCTCCACCCCCAGCTTGGCTCGCATGACCTGCAGCAGATCGGCGACCACGCCGTGCATGGTACCGGTGACGTCATAGAAACTGAGGGGCGGGATGCCGCTGTTCACCGCAATCCGGATCTTCTCCCGTTTGCTCAGCCATTCCCATTGCTCGCGGCTCAGGTCGATCCTGCTGGCACCGATGGAGAGGCCCCCCCCATTCCAGCGCTTGGCCACTTCCGCCCGCTTGCCCTCGAGGATCTCCCCCAGCGCGATATCCATGATCCTCTTGAGTCGCCGCTCCTTGGGATTGAGGGCAAAGGCAAAACCGGCGGTATCGATATAGAGCGGCTTCAATAATTGAATGCTGCTCTGATAGAACTTGTTGACGATGAAATTGCCGGAGATCATGTCCACCATGACGGCATCAACCTGACCATATGCCACCGCGGACAATGCACTATAGCGGGACGGGTATATTTTAATTTTGTAGTCCGACAGATAGCGCATGATGTCCATGAACGGCAAATAATACTCCGGCACGGCTATTGTTCTTATTTCTCGCTCTTTGACCTGAATGTTTTTATAGATGGCTGGGTCGTCAGCAATATATTTGTCAGTCAGCAGAAGATGCTGTTCCCGCTCATAGGAATTGGAGGTGCTCAGCAGATCGATCTCCCCCCGCTGGAGCGCTTCAATGGCAGCCGCCCTGGAGGGATATCCCTTCACCAGGATCTCGATGTGCAGCAGATGGGTCAACATGCCGACGATGTCGGCCGTCACCCCTTCATAGGCATTCGCCCTCAGGGTGATGTCCATAGGCGGGTTGTCAGGTCTGGGCACTCCCAGGATCAGCCGCTCGCGCTCCTGCAACCAGCGCCACTCCTCCCCATGCAGCGGCAAGGGGCTGGCATCGAGGTATTCCCCGCCATCCCGCGAATAGACTTGCAGCAGGGGCTCTTCCGGTTCCTGGGCCGCCAGCGGCCACACCCAGACCAGCGCCAGCAGAAGCAACAGCAATTTCGCCCTGTTCACAGCAGTTTCTGCCGTCTGGCCAGACTGATCAGATCAACGATGTTGGTGATGTTGAGTTTCTTCATCAACCGGGTCTTGTAGGTACTGACGGTTTTCTCGCTCAACAGCATGCTTTGGGCAATCTGCTTGTTGGCATGACCCTGACAAATCTGCAGCAGCACGCTCATCTCGCGGGAAGAGAGGGTCGACAGCAGATCTTCCCGATCGACCGTATGGGCATGCCTGGCGCCGGCGATGACGTCACGGGGGTAATAGAGTTGCCGCTTCTCTATTTTTGCTATCGCATCCTTCAGCAAATACAAATCATCCAGCTTGGACAAGAACCCCTCGGCACCAGCTTGCAGGCACCGCACCATAATATGGTGGGTGGACTGTGCAGACAGCACCAGAATCTTGGCGCCAATATCCAGCATCTTGATTCTCTTTATCACTTCGATGCCATCAAGCTGAGGTATTCCAATATCAAGAATGACAATATCTGGATGGGTGTTCCTGGCCATGGCGATAGCATCAACACCATTATCAACCTCGCCTAACACATGATGTTCTTCCTGTTTCAACAACATGTTCACGGCCATTCTTATTGCTGGATGATCATCAACTATCAATACCTTCGCCATATATAGATCCGTTATTCAGCCCTGTCCGACGAGCATATTAACTACAAATCAAGCAACGACACCATACAGCTTGATCTTGTTTTCAATATGTTAAATAAATATAAAAATGGCATTCTCAAGTTAATCACCATTATAGCTTCATTTATTTTTTATATATTTATCAATATATTGCATTTTATTTGCCTCGTATGGAGCCTGGTGGTGGCCGGGTCCCCTCCCTCGTTGATGTCCCCTCCTTCCCGGTTTTTCCTGTGCTCTTCCTCCCGCAATAAAAGACCTAAAAAACATATAAATCAAATACATGAGACACAACAACCCACTGAAAGGAAAGGGAAATAAATTATTTTATAAAGTTTGCGCCCCATCATCCTTTGAGATTTTTCCTACGCACCATTCGGTCGATCAAAACAGATCCGATCGTTATCTTAGTCGACGAAAAAACAAGCTGGTCCGAGGAGAAACATATTCCAGGTCCGGCTGCCACGACTGGTCGAATCGTCGCCAACGTGGCAAGGCATGCCCCTGACGGGCAATGAACCAACCGGGTGGTCAATACCATCCAGAAGATATGTAGGAAATATCGTAATGAAGAAGACTCTGATTGCTCTGTCCGTGGCTACCCTGGGCTTTGCCGCCACCGCTCAAGCCGCCGTAGAAGCGTCTGCCGTCGCGACCTGGCAGGCCACTGCCAAGAAAGACACCACTTCCGAGCTGGTGGTCACCCCGCTCTCCAGCCTCTCCTTCCAATATGCCGAAGGGATCAAGGGGTTCAACACCGTCAACGGCCTGTTCGATGTCGCCATCAAGGGTGATGCCAGCGCGACCGACTTCACCCTGAAGGCGAAGAAGCTGAACGGCACCCTGAATCACCTGGGTGGCGACTCCACCGTCGATGTGGGCGTGCTGTGGGGCGGCGCACCGGTCAGCACAACCGCCTACACCACCCTGATCGACACCGCTGCCGGCATCACGGGGGGGAATCTTTCTCCTCTTGCCAACGGCTTCAAGAACGATGCCGAACGCGTCACAGCGCAGGGTTCCTTCACTTTCAACATTGAAAGTGCCACTGCCAGCGGCACCCCCACCACCTTTGACGCCCTGCCGGACGGCCTGTGGAGCGGTGAAGTCAACGTCGAGTTCGTAGCGAACTGGAGCTAACTCATCCACCGCTTACCATTGAGGGCCCTGCGGGGCCCTTTGTTCTCTTAGGGGCACATCATGAACCTGAAAATTGCAGCGATATGGCTGCTGCTCATTCCCGGTATCAGCCAGGCAATCAATGTCGGCGCCGTCACCACCTTCATCGATGCAGGCAGCCAGGAGGTCGCCAAACAGATTGAAAATGGCAGTGACCAGGCCAGATTGGTCACGATCAGCGTGACACGCATCACCTCACCGGAAGAGGGGGGGCAGGAGATCCCCATGGAAGTCAGCGGCGAGCTGATGTTGTCACCCAGTAGGCTGATGCTGCCCGCCAATGCCAAAAACAACGTCAGGTTCTTTTACAAGGGTCCGCAGGATGACAAGGAGCGTTACTACCGCATCCGCTGGCTGGACACGGCGCTCTCCGTCGACGATCAGCGCAACGAACGCCGTCAGGCTGTTGCCACCACGTCAGCACAGATAGGCACCATTCTGGTGGTAACACCACGCCAGCACCGGTTCGCCTATGACCTGAAGGACGACACGCTCACCAACCAGGGCAATGCCTCCTATCGCACGGTAGCGTATGGCCCCTGCCTGAAAGGCGAGGAGCTGTGCAAGGAAACCTACTACGACCTGCCGGGCAAGCAACGCCGGTTCAAGCAGGTCAACATGCGTGATCCAAAGAGCCACCTGGGACTCTGGCTGGGTCAGGAATTCGTCGTCATCAAGTAACCCCCTATCACGGTGCCGCCCCACCCTCTTGCAGGGTGACGGCTCTCGATCTCCACACCCGGAACCATGGTGCTCGATATGTTGAAAAAAGCCTGGCTGTTGCCGCTCTCCTGGCTGATTGCGATGTCAGCCTCGGCCAGCACTGCTGCCCCTCTCAAAATTGCCAACGTCATCATTCCTGCCAGTTTTGCCAAGGCGCTGGAAGAGGGGCTGGCGGTACCGGTACGCCTGCGATACAAGGATGAGGACAACAGGATCGACACCCTGACCGACGACACCATCGGCAATGCCACCCTGCTGCTGCAAGACGGCAAGCTGCACTTGTTGCACCTTGATTTCAGTGCCGGCCAGCAGCAAGGCGTGCTGAACGATGCCCTTACCACTCTGCTCTCCAGCAAGCAAAGACGCACTTTTTCTGCCGATGGCGACTTGCAGATCGATGCCGATGCCAGCATGCAGCTGGACCTCGTCGCCATGCTGCTCACCATCCGGGTGTCACGGGACGCCTTTGGCCAGGCGAGGCAATCTGACAACCGTGTCGCACTGACCCCGACGGTGGACACCCTGACGGGCGTACAGCGCTACAACCTGGGTTACTCCTTCATCAATACCCCCCAGAGCGGGCACCAGGACTCCAATTTCCTTCAACTGGAGAGTACCGTAGGGCTGGGCGCGCACCATGTCGCCGTGGATGCCTCCCTTTACAACCTAGGTGAGCCGGAGCAGAGCGGCGATATCTACCGCGCCATGTACGAGCGGGATCTCGATGATCGCCGCATCGCAGCAGGCATGGTCTCGACATGGGACCTGCAGACACTGGGGGTGGTGACGGGCCTGACCACGGGTCGCCTCTACGGCGCATCCTATGGCAACCAGGCGCAATCTCGAAAACAGACCACCAACGAATCGACCACTCCGGTGCAAGTCTTCATGCCCGCCAACGGCGAGGCCAGGGTCTATCGGGATGAACGCCTGATAGGCCTGCAAAACCTGGCGATCGGCAACCAGCACATCGACACCTCCGCGTTCCCCAACGGGGTCTACAACGTCACGGTCGAAGTCTATGTCGACGGCCGCCTGACCAGCACGACCACCCAGCGAGTCACCAAGCTGGGCGGCAATCAGGGCTTTACCCGGGAGTGGGGATGGCAATGGTGGGGAGGCATGATGGAGAACAGCCAGCACAGCGGCGATTCCCCCCTGCTCGGTCTGTCGCTGGCACGCTCGCTGGATACCCTTGATCTGGCGACGACCACCTATGCTTTCAGGGATGCGGCCGTCGGCGAGGCACGCGCAAGCTGGCAGGTCACGGATCGCCTCGGCACCCAGTTGCAAAGCATGCTGTCCACCGATCACTCCTGGCGGCTGGCGTCCAGCCTTTCCTTGCAAGCCCATGACAATGCCTCCCTGTGGGTCAGCCAGGAAAAACTGTATGCAGGCGATGCCCTGGGAGTGAGTGCAACCGAGCTCTACTCTGCCGGCATCACGATCAATCTGGGTGGCTGGGTCAGCGGCATGGGCCAGCTGACCTTCAACACCACGCACGACCGTCAGATGAACAGCGATCGCAGTTATGCGGATTACTACCAGCACCTCTACGCGGGCCGATACGGCAACCTCTCCATGCGCGCCAGCCTGCAGAGCGACAGTGGCACACTCAATGGATTCAGCAACAAGAGCATCACCCTGGACTACTCCATCCCGTTCGACAATCTGTTCAGCTTCGGCATGAGCAGCAACGAGCAGGGCCAGACCACGGCCAACCTCAACTATCAGAAGCGCATGGAGGGAGCCATCAATCTGGCCGCGCTGAATGCCTCCCGCATGATGCACGGCAGCGACACACACAATATGGCGCTTTCCGGCACCCTGGGGTTCGAGAACAGGGTCATCGGCGGCACCATGACGCTGGGTCGCGGTCATGGCGGCGACGTGAATGGCAACCTGATTGCACGGGGTGCCCTGATCACCACGGAGAACGACGTGATCGCATCCAGCCGGAGCACCTCTGGTTCAGGCCTCATCATCAATACCGGCATCCACCGGGAAGGACAGATGCTCGCCAAGGTGAATGGACAGGACTACCCCCTGCAAGGGGAACAGACCTTCCTGGCGCTCCCGCCTTATCAGGAATACGAGGTGGAACTGCTCAACAGCAAGACGGGCAAGGACAGCTATGACATCAACACCGGCAAGCAGCGCTACACCCTGTTCCCCGGCAACGTCGCCACCCTGGATGCCGGCAGCAGCATCAAGGAGATGGTCACCGTGTTTGGCGTACTCAGGGCAGAAGATGGCTCGCTGCTTGCTAACGCCCGCATTGACAACCACATCGGCACCACGGTGACCAACGAGGTCGGCGAGTTCACCCTGGACGTGGACAAGGCCAACCCCATGCTGACTTTCCGCCGGGGAAGCGACTTCTGTGAAGCCGACCTGGATCTTGCACAACACACGGGCGCGGCCTGGGTCGGCATCGTGACCTGCCAGGGACTGCCCACCTACGCCATGGTGAGAGAGTATTGAACATGAACATCACACACAGATTGCTGCTGGTCATTGCACTTGGCGCCGGCTGGGCACAGCAAGGCAGTGCGGCTGTATCCAAAACCGTCTGGCCGAATGCCGCGCTGCGCCATTTTCTGTTAATTGAAAATCAGGAAGACAACAACCTGTTTGTTGCGCCGACTGATGGCCTGGATCCGCGTCTGACCGGCGCAAATGCCTGGACCTCGCTCAAAGGAAATGGTCAGGTGAGCCTGGCGTACGTTGATAACGGATACAACACCGATATCAACAACTGGAACGTCGATATGTGGGAAAACGGCCCTATTCGCCGTCCTTATGTCAACCAACGCTGCATCATGTCTTATACCCGTTGTGACCCCGATACCGCTGAGGCGGTCAACAAGCCGGCCGTCGTTGATGATTTGGGCTTCTTCGGTCTCATTGGGGCATCTGCCGGGTGGGGACATGGCAAATTGAGTGCAAGTTTCTTTGATTATCTTCGAACCATGCCTGTCGGAGCTGTTTTGAACAGGGAGATGAACCTGTGCAGGACCACGCTAAAATATGACGCGGCAGCCGGTGAACGCTGTATCAATCAGAACAGCGGAAACTGGTACGTCAGAAACATGCAGCACAAGAAGGCCGGCCATCTTCGCTTCGTACAAACCAATGCAATAAGTGAAGTCATTGTGGACAGCAATGGTGTTCCTTATGTCTTGCCCGGTTCACAAGGCTGTGAGAATTACAGGCTGGGTACCCGAGATGGGATTTTGTGTCGTTTTCTTGATTACAACTTCAATGAAGATGGCAGTCAGAACTACACCGAGCCCTACATGTATACCAATGTCAAAAACAGCTCGCTGAATAGCGCCATTGGTTCTGCGGATCTGCAAATGAGCGCAGATTTGAAAAATTGGGCAAGCAAAGGCTCTCGCTACAACATCAGCTATTTAAGAGGACAACCATCTGTTTATCTTTTCTTGTCCAGCAATTTCTTCAAACAAATTGTGAGGCTGGGACTGCAAGATCAACTGACTCGCAGTCTGATCAACTTCAATATGAAGAATGGATATGCTCCCGAGAGTGGATACTATGAATTCAGCGGCACAACCGAAATTCATATAAAACCACGGGACTTCAGCGTATCCATCTTGTCTTCGGAGGGCGTCAGCAATCCTTACAGGGAGGGGCAGGTCGGAAAAGACATTCTGAGCTTCTCATACAATATCTCTGATAGCGGCCCCATCAGTGCCGATATGCTGGAAATTTCTATTTCACAGGACAGGGGGTCGCCTTATCGGGGATATTGCACTTTCTATCCGGCAGGCACCTTCGCACCTGAACAGGCCGTCCCCATCCCTACCAGGCTGGTATTCGATTCGGTGGCTCATGGAGCGGGTTCACGGCACGCCATTCGCTGCGATCGCACACCGGTGGATATTCGCACCCTCGGAATACAGGACAATCAACCACCACAGGAGTGGAATGATCCCGTCAACGGCCAGGGCATCACCCGGTTTTACAAGCTGGCGCTGGAATTCGACCTGACCGATCCCATGGTGCAGCGCACCATGGGCGACGAGATGTGGGAAGGCGAGGTGGAACAAAGCGGCACCATCACCATCAAGGGGACCTGGCGCTGACCATGGAGTACAACATGCATCGTCTACTTTGGCCCTTGCTGGGCGGCTTGCTGGCCTCACAGGTCGCCGCCCTCGACATCGGCGCCATGACTCTTGCCATGGCGCCAGAGCAGGAGTTCATTACCAGAACCCTGACCAACAACAGTGCTTCACCCAAGCTGTATGACATACAGATGGAAAAAATCAGCGACCCCACGGCCAGAGGCAGGACACTACCCACCGTCCCCGGTGAGCTGCTGTTTGCCCCCAGGCGCTTCACCCTGCACGCCAGACATGCCCAGAACGTCAAGTTCTACTACAAGGGGCCCTCCGATGACCATGAGCGTTACTACCGCATCACCTTCACCGAATCACCAGCAGCCCAGGTGGATGAAGGCAGCCAGACGCAGCACCGGGGAACCGTCGAGGTGAAACTGGCCCTGCAGTCCATCCTGGTGGTGCGCCCGCGTCAGTCACGTTTTGCATACCAGCTGGACCCGGTACAGAGCGCCATCACCAATACCGGCAACACCTATTTCGAGTTCATGGTGAAACGGGGCTGCCAGCAGGCGGACAGCAAGGCGGACAGCAAGTACCTGCTGCCCGGGGAGACCTACCACAATCCCGGGATCAATCAGCCGGGCAACCAGAAGCTCATCGTCTACCAGTCCCGCTTCATCCCCGTGGGCAAGGATTGCTGGCCAGACTAGGTGCCCGACACCGGACGGTCAGCAATCCCCAGGGTCAGGAGGAGAGCGTCGCCAGCCTGGCCGCAAACCCCATGAAGAAGAGGCCGATAAGGCCGTTGCCGAGACGGGCCGCCGTCTGGCGCTGACGGAAAAAGCGGGCCATCAGGGTACCGCCGAAGATCAGCAGGGTCAGGTAGACGAAGCTCATGGCTTCCAGCATGCCAGCCAGCACCAGATAGGAGATCCAGGTGTGGGCATAGCTGAAGTCGATGAACTGCACGAAGAAAGAGACGTAGAACAGAATCGCCTTGGGATTGGTGAGGCTCAGGGTGAGGGCCTTGGTAAAATAGCGCTCACCGGGATCCATCTCGGACGCCGGTCCCGCCTTTTTGGCGATGAAGTTCGCGTGCAGGATCTTCACCCCCAGATAAAGCAGGTAGATGGCGCCCAGATAGCGCACCAGGGTAAACAGCAATGGGGTGGTGCGAATGAGGGACGCGATCCCCAGATAGGCGCAGAAAATGAGGATGGCATCGCCGACGAAGACGCCGAGGGCGGCGCGATAACCCGGGTCTATGCCGCGCACGGCACCGGTTCGCAGCACATAGAGGGAGTTCGGGCCCGGGGCGATGATGATGAAGAAGAGACCGACCAGATAGGTCCAGACGTTGATGACACCCAGGCTTTCGAACATGTTCCCTCCATGGCGGGCGATGGGCCGGATAACGGCGGCAGGCCTTCTATACTAATCCGCCCCGCGCCAAGCACAAGATCTGACCAGCCATCCACACGCAGTCAGCATGAACGGCCTGCGCGCCACGCGAACGCAATCCGGGCGTTCGCCCACTTTGGTTATGTCCAGATACGCCGGGATAGGGCATGGTAGAGGGAGTGATCCCCCAGCCATGGACAAGACCTTGAGTACCGACACCCCGATCACCGCCCCGCCCGCGGTGGACAACCCGACTACCACCGCTTATCCGGTGATCGCCGCCATCAGCTTCTCGCACCTGTTGAACGACATGATGCAGTCGGTACTGCTGGCCATCTATCCCCTCCTGAAGCTGGGGCTCGATCTGTCGTTCACCCAGATAGGTCTCATCACCCTCACCTACCAGTTCACGGCCTCGCTGCTGCAACCCCTGATCGGCCTCTATACCGACCGCAGACCCATGCCCTACTCCCTGCCTCTGGGCATGGGCTTCACGCTGGTGGGGCTGCTCTACCTGTCGCAGTCAGGCAGCTTTGGCGCCGTGCTGTTGTCGGCCATGCTGATCGGCATGGGCTCCTCCGTCTTCCACCCTGAATCCTCCCGGGTCGCCCGCATGGCGGCCGGCAACCAGCCCGGTCTGGCCCAGTCTCTGTTCCAGATCGGCGGCAATCTGGGATCGGCCATCGGCCCCCTGCTCGCGGCGCTCATCATCGTGCCGAAGGGACAGGGCAGTGCGGCCTGGTTCTCGTTGTTCGCACTCATCGGGGTCATCGTGCTCAGCTTCGTCGGCCGCTGGTCCAGCCACCATGCCGCCAGCTTCCATCGGCGGATGAAGGCCCATGCCGGCACCGGCCTGAGCCGCCGCCAGATTGGCTGGTCACTGGCCATCCTCGGTCTGCTGATGTTCTCCAAGTTCTTCTACATGGCCAGCCTGAGCAGCTATTACACCTTCTACCTGATGGACAAGTTCCACCTGTCGCTGGAGAGCGCCCAGCTCTATCTGTTCGCCTTCCTGTTTGCCGTCGCGGCGGGGACGGTGCTCGGCGGGCCGCTCGGCGATCGCATCGGTCGCAAGCGGGTGATCTGGATCTCCATCCTCGGCGTCGCTCCCTTCACCCTGCTGCTGCCCCACGTCGACCTGTTCTGGACCTCGGTGCTGTCGATCGTCATCGGCCTCATCCTGGCGTCGGCCTTCTCCGCCATCCTGGTCTACGCCCAGGATCTGGTACCCGGCAAGGTCGGCACCATTTCCGGCCTCTTCTTCGGCTTCGCCTTCGGTATGGGAGGGATAGGGGCCGCCCTGCTGGGCAAATTGGCCGATGCCACCAGCATCGAAACCGTCTATCAGGTCTGCGCCTATCTGCCCCTTATTGGCCTGCTGACCGCCTTCCTGCCCAATATCAGGAGAGGCTAGAGGCCAAGCGGCAGCCAGCGACCGACCATAAAAAACGCGGCCTGAGCAGGCCGCGTCTGGTTCCATCACTCGGGCCGTCTGACACGGCCCGATCCGCTCGGACTCATCCGCCGAGCCTCTTTGTCAGCAGTACGGCCTCTCCCCCAGCCCGACGAGCGGGCCCACTGGAAGTTGTCACCCGAGAGGCCGCTGACGGGACCATTCACCGCAGGGCCGCGGCATCCCTCAGCAGTACTGGCCTGCCACCCAGCCCGACGACCAGGCCCACTGGAAGTTGTAACCACCGAGCCAGCCGGTCACGTCCACCACTTCGCCGATGAAGTAGAGGCCGGGCACGGTGCGCGCCTCCATGGTCTTGGAGGAGAGCGCGTTGGTATCCACTCCCCCTAAGGTCACTTCGGCGGTGCGATACCCTTCGGTGCCGTTGGGCAGGATCTGCCAATCCCCCAGCAGGGTGGCCACCGCCTCCAGCTCCCGTTCGTTGTACTGGCGCATCGGCTTGCTCACCAGCCATCCCAGCTCCACCAGCTTGTCGACGAAGCGCTTGGGCAACTCGCGCCCCAGCACGGTTTTCAGCTCCTGGGCAGGATGGGCCTGGGCCCAGGTCTTGAGGGTCTCTGGAATGTCGAGATCCGGCAGCAGGTTGATGTGAATCTTCTCCCCCGCCAGCCAAAAAGAGGAGATCTGCAGGATGGCGGGGCCGGAGAGGCCGCGATGGGTGAACAGCATGGCCTCCTTGAAGCGGGTGCCATCCTCGGCGGTCACCGCCACCGGCAGGCTGACCCCCGCCAGATCGGCGAAGGCCTCCTTGTCGGCCTGATGCAGGGTAAAGGGCACCAGCCCGGCGCGAGTCGGCAGCACGGTGAGGCCGAACTGCTCCGCCAGCTTGAAGCCATAAGGGGTGGCACCGAGTTTCGGCATGGAGAGGCCGCCGGTGGCGACCACCAGCGACGAGCAGGCGATCTCCCCCTTGCTGGTGTCGAGCACGAAGCCTTCATCTGTCTTGCTGACGGTGAGGATCTCGGTCTGGAACTGCAGGGTCACGCCAGCCCAGTCGCACTCGGTCAGCAGGATGTCGACGATATCCTTGGCGCTGTCGTCGCAGAAGAGCTGGCCCAGCGTCTTCTCATGGTAGTTCAGGCCATGCCTGTCCACCAGATCGATGAAATCCTGCTGGGTATAGCGCGCCAGCGCCGATTTGCAGAAGTGGGGGTTGGCCGAAAGGAAGGCATGGGGACCCGCCTGATGATTGGTGAAGTTGCAGCGACCGCCGCCGCTGATGAGGATCTTGCGGCCCGGCTTCTTGGCGTTGTCGAGCACCAGCACGGAGCGACCCCGGTAGCCAGCCTGGGCCGCACACATCAATCCGGCCGCCCCGGCACCGATCACCACCACATCCACCTGTTTCATCGTCACTCACCCATCAAAAGAAAAACGGCCCCTTTACCTTAAAGGGCCGTCATTGTACCCGGCAGACACCAGCACAGCGGTACAAGGACACCTGCAAATAGAAAACGGCCCCTTTACAAGGGGCCGTCATTGTACTGACTGAACACTAAGTGTCCACGACTATCAGGCGTTGCCGTCCATGATGCTGGCCGGGGCGCCCTTGGCCAGCTCGGCCAGCTCCTTGTCGATGAAATAGAGGCCCTTGCCATCCTCGCCCACCAGGCTCAGACGGTCGACGATGCTCTTGAACAGCTTCTCCTCTTCGTGCTGCTCGGCCACGTACCACTGCAGGAAGTTGAAGGTGGAGTAATCCTGGGTGGTGAAGGCGACATGGGCCAGACCGTTGATGCACTTGGTGATGTGATACTCGTGCTCCAGGGTGGTGCGGAAGATGTCACCCAGGGACTTGAACTCATGGGGAGGCGCTTCGATGGCCCCCAGCACCGGCATGGCGCCGGTCTCGCTCACGTAGGTGAACAGGCGCTCCATGTGCTGGCGCTCCTCGACCGCATGCTGGCGCAGGAAGGTGGCGGCCCCCTCGAAGCCCTTGTCCTCGCACCAGGCGCTCATCTGCAGGTAGAGGTTGGAGGAATAGAATTCAAGATTAATCTGCTCGTTCAACTTCTCGATCATGGCTTTGGCCAACATGATGATTCTCCACTGTGATTTGCCCACGATTGTCGCCACTGTTGCATCCTGACGCAACCAGAGACAACCGACGCACCCCGCAGTTGCGACGACTTTTCACCTCATCCTCTCCCCCATACGGTTATAGAGAAGCAAAGAAACATGGTGTAGGTGACATCAGCCATTATGATGGCGCCATTGGTCGGGGAAAGGATTCAATGAGATTCATAATGGCACTGGCGCTGCTCTGGATGACCCAGTTGCAGGCAGCTCCCTCCTTGCTGAAAGAGGCTGAATTGCAGGCGGCGCGCGATCCCGTCGGCTATCTGCAGCGCCTCGACGCCAGTCCCCAGCAGGATATGGAACTGTTCTACGCCAGGTCCCTGGCCCAGGCAGCCCTTGGCCGCTATCCACAGGCACAGCGCGACAATGCCCGCGCCCGCGGTCTGGCCAATGCCCAGCAGGAGACCCTTCGCCTGCTCGACTTCCGGTTGCAGCAGATTGCCCTGACCCTGGATGCCGATACGCCGGATCAGGCGCTCGAGCTGCTCACCCAGCTCTGGCCAGCGGTCCGGCATCACCCCAGGCAGGTCTCGGAGTGGCATGCCCTCAACGGGCTCGCCCTCTACCGTACCCAGCAGATGAAAGAGGCGATCCTCGAGCTCAAGACCGCCTATCACCTCAAGCAGAAAGAGCCGGGTTCCATCCTCTCCACCTTGCAGTGCGGCCGTCTGCTGATGACCCTCGGCAACCTCTATGCGGACCTCAATCTCTACCGTGAGGCCGAGACCTATTATCAGGATGCCCTCGGCCAGATGGTGCAGCTCAACGAACCCAACAGCCAGGCCATCATCCGGGCCAACATGGCCAGGCTCTACATCGACATGGGCCAGCCTGCCAGAGCTAGCCAGTTGCTCGATACCCTGCTGGCCACGCCGAGCCTGTCACCCCACTATCGCGCTATCGTCCTCGGCTACCAGGCCATGGTGTTCAACGCACGGGCGGACTGGCACTCAGCCTGGCGCAGCCTGGAGGAGGCACAAGCCATCTATGACAGGCTGGATAGCCCGCAGGCGGCCTCCCGTCTGACCGAGATCCGGGCAAGAACCCTGCTGGGTCGTGGCGAGAAGCAGCTGGCCCTGCAACTGCTGATGGAGCACACCGCCCCTCTCTCCATGGATGGTCGGGCGATGCAGGCCAGGTTGCTGGCCGATCTGGGCCGCTACCCCGAGGCCTACGGGGCCATGACCCGCTACATGCAGTACTACAAGCAGCACTTCAACCAGACCCTGAGCCAGCACGCGGCTGCCTTCCAGGTCGAGATGGATCTGGCTCGCAGCGAGGCCAGCAATCGCGCGTTGCAGCAGGAGAACGAGAGCAAGCGCCAGCAACTGCTCTACCAGCAGAGTGCCCGCTACTACCAATTGCTGCTGCTGGTGCTGCTGGCCGTCGCCCTGATCCTGCTCGGGCTCACCACCCGCAGGCTCCACCGCAGCTCGCGCCACCTCTACAAGCTCGCCACCTTCGATCAGCTGACCGGGCTGCCCAACCGGCGCGCCCTGCTGGAGAGACTGGGTCAGCAATGGCTGCACGAAACGCCCCTGACCCTGCTCATCATCGACATCGATCACTTCAAGCAGATCAACGACAAGCATGGTCACCAGGCGGGGGATCAGGCTATCCGGCAGTTGGCCAGGGAGCTCAAGAGCTGGGCACCGGACCAGCAGTTGATCGGGCGCTGGGGCGGGGAAGAATTTCTGGTGGCCATGACCCAGGACGGGGCCACCTGCTGGCGGCTGGCGGAGCAGCTGAGAAGCCGGATCGCCTACCTGGCCGCCCCCCACATGACCATCAGCATCGGGGTGGCGGAACGCTCGACGCAGGATGACAGCCTGAGCCAGCTCATCCATCGGGCCGACATGGCCATGTATCAGGCGAAACGCCAGGGGCGCAACCAGACCGTGCTGGCCCAGTCTCCCAATCTTTCCCCTGAACTGGCCTGCAACGTCGCCTGATGCCCCCTCATGCGGGTGTCAGGGCGCCAGCTCAGTGAGTGACGCCACGTTCACCGGCGCACCGTAATCCACCCCCGGCAGCTCGAAGCCGTTGAGCTGCATGAACTCCTGGCGCAACCCGGCAAAATCCCCCAGGGTGCGGAAGTTCTCCGGCGTCACCTTGGGCCAGAGCGCCGAGACGGCGGCCTGCACCGCTGGCTCAAGCTCGTGGTCATCCATCCGGATCAGCCGGTTGCCATCGGCGACGACTCCTCTGGGCCCGTACATCTTGTCGGCAAACAGCCGCTGCATCTGCTCGATGCAGCCCTCGTGGACACCACGCTCCTTCATCACCCCCATCAATAGGCCCAGATAGACAGGCAGCACCGGAATAAACACGCTCGCCTTGGTCACCAGCGCCTTGCAAACCGACACCCAGGCATGACCGCCAATCCCGGCAAGTTGCAGGTTGATGGTCTCGGCGGTGGCGTGCAGGTGCTCCTTGGCATAGCCGATGGTGCCGTCCCGATAGAGGGGATAGGTGGACTCGGGGCCGATATAGGAGTAGGCAACGGTCCGGGCGCCGGGGGCCAGGCAATCCGCCTGCTGCAATGCCTGCATCCAGCGCTGCCAGTCCTCTCCCCCCATCACGGTGACGGTGTCGCGGATCTCCTCCGGGGTGGCTGGCACCAGCGACTGCTGCACCAGCGCATCGTGCTCCAGATCCAGCCCCCAGCCTTGCAGCGGCTGGCCTGTGGTCTTGAGCACCGAGCGTACCTGTGTGCCATCCGGCATCACCCTGACTCCGCTCGCCAGCGAATAGACCACCAGATCCACCTGCCCGAGCTGCTGGCGGATGACGTCGATGGCCTGCTGGCGCATGGTGTCGGAGAAGGCATCCCCGATCAGGTTGACGGCGATACGACCGGCTTGCTCCGCCGCCTGACGAAACCAGATGTTGTTGTACCAGCCAGCACTGCCGAGCCCCTTGTCGGAGGGACCCCGCTCGAACGAGACGCCCAGGGTATCGGCCCCGGCGCCGAAGGTGAGCGCGATCCGGGACGCCAGCCCGAAACCGGACGATGCCCCCAGCACCAGCACCCGTTTCGGCCCGTTGAACGGCCCCGCCGCCCGCACCTGTTCGATCTGTTGCAGCACGGCGGCGCGACAACCCATGGGGTGGCAATTGCGGGCAACACAACCCTGGATCTGGGGATGAATGATCATGAAGGACTCTC
This sequence comes from Aeromonas sp. ASNIH5, assembly GCF_002902865.1. Classification (NCBI taxonomy): domain Bacteria; kingdom Pseudomonadati; phylum Pseudomonadota; class Gammaproteobacteria; order Aeromonadales; family Aeromonadaceae; genus Aeromonas; species Aeromonas sp. ASNIH5. Next base: position 2,952,793 of record NZ_CP026122.1, read on the forward strand.
CGGTGCATCGGTGGGACATGAGAAACGGCCATGACAGCGTCACCCGGTTGCAGGTGAGGAGCCCTGGCCGTTTTGCCAAGGGAACTGGCTACAGCATAACCAAGGGGGGCGGGATTACCTTGATGTCGGACGGGATATGGGCTGGAAGAGGGCAGAAAAACAAAAGGGAGCGCGAGGCTCCCCAAAGCGGTATTCAGATGCTTTTTGTTGTTTTGTGTTCATTGCGAAGCACGGGCACATCCTATTCCCCCACCTTCCCGGGGGCAATAGCACGCCTGTGACCGGCGTCAAACTCCTGTTCAAAATATGTACTCCCCGGCCACCTGCACCTCTACGCCTTCCGGTTCGGGGTCAGGCAAATCCTGAAACTGTGGCGACGATGCCGTTTTAGTTTCAGCAGACATTGGTATAGTGGACCCAGGATCAGTGAGGAGAACTCCCATGAATGGAACCTATTACAAACACGTACTGGCCGCGATCGACCTGTCGGAAGACAACCGCAAGGTGATCGAGAAGGCGGTCGACCGGGCCCGCTCCAACGGCGCCAAGCTGTCGGTGATCCATGTGGATGTGGACCTCAAGGATCTCTACACCGAGATGATCGACATCGACATCGACAACGTGCAGGACCAGGTGATCGCCGAAGCGAAGGAGAAGCTGGAAGCCTTCCTCGCCTCGGTGGACTACCCCATCGAGAAGAAATTGGTGATCTGCGGCGATCTGAGCGAGCGGGTCAACCAGGCGGTCAAGGACTACCAGATCGACCTGCTGGTGTGCGGCCATCGCCAGAGCTTCTGGAGCCTGCTCACCTCGAGCGCACGCCAGCTGATGAATACCGTGCCCTGCGACATGCTGGTCGTGCCCTTGCAGAAGTGATCGAACAGGCGTAGTGTGATTTGCCATGAATATGACCTCATTCAATCACAACTACTGGTGGTGCTGCTTCTAAACAGGCGGCACTGCTTTTCTATGTAAAATTTCCCAAAGAAAACACCGTGACCGCCGAGAGGCGGTCATTGTTTTCATCCCTTTGTCGCCTCCCGGCTCACCCAACTGGAGAGAGTGACATGCACAACCCCGTGATCCTGACCGGCGACCGCCCCACCGGAAAACTGCACATCGGCCACTACGTCGGCTCCCTGCGCCAGCGCGTGGCCGCCCAGCACCATTACCGCCAGTTCGTCATGATCGCCGATCTACAGGCGCTGACCGACAACGGCCACAACCCGGCCAAGGTGACCGATCACGTGCTGGAGGTAATGGCCGACTACCTGGCCGCCGGCCTCGACCCGGCCAAGACCACCTTCTGCCTGCAGAGCGCCCTGCCCGCCCTCGCCGAACTCACGACCTACTACCTCAACCTGGTCAGCGTCGCCCGGCTGGAGCGCAACCCCACCGTCAAGGCCGAAATCCAGCAGAAAGGGTTCGAGCGCAGCCTGCCCGCCGGCTTCCTCGTCTATCCGGTTAGCCAGGCCGCCGACATCACCGCCTTTCGTGCCACCCATGTGCCGGTGGGCGAGGATCAGCTGCCCATGCTGGAGCAGACCAACGAGATAGTGCGCCGCTTCAACACTCTGGTTGGCAAAGAGGTGCTGACCGAGTGCCAGCCCATCCTGAGCGACACCGGCCGCCTGCCCGGCATCGACGGCAAGGCCAAGATGTCCAAGTCCCTTGGCAACACCATCGAACTCGGCATGTCGAGCGACGAGATCAGGCAGGCGGTGTTCGCCATGTATACCGACCCCAATCACCTCAAGGTGAGCGATCCGGGTCAGGTGGAGGGCAATACGGTGTTCGCCTATCTGGATGCCTTCCACCCCGACAAGGCACTGGTGGCCGAGATGAAGGCCCATTACCAGCGCGGTGGTCTGGGGGACATGCGCTGCAAGCAGGTACTCAACGACTGCCTGCAGACCCTGCTCGCTCCGATGCGGGAGCGGCGCGAGGCGGCCATCGCCGACAAGCACCAGCTGCTGCGCCTGTTGCAGCAGGGCACCGAGCAGGCCCGGGCCCTCACCGACGAGGTGCTGGCCGAGGTGAAGGGTGCGATGGGGCTGGACTACTTCTCCGGATTGGCGTGATCTGCCCACTGCGGCGCGGGATGGCCGAGCGCATCCGCGCCGTAGCGCTCCCTCGCCAGCCGGTGCAACAACCCCTTGAACCAGCCGATCGCCTCGTCATGGGCACTGAGCGGGTGGCCCGCCATCAGGTAGACGATGGGGATGGCGGGTTCCAGCTGGTGCAGGTGCAACGGATAGTGGCGACAGAAGTGGCGCCCGATCATCTCGGGCACCACCACCAGGTAACGGCCGGTCGCCATCAGCGGCGGTACCGCCATAAAGCTCGGCAGCCTGACCCCCAGCTCCCGCTCCACCCCGAAACGGGCCAGCCAGAGATCCACCATGGCCTGGCTGTGGCCCCAGCTGGAGGTGTGGATGTGGGGCCGGCTGACCAGTTCTCCCGGCCCCAGCATGTCGGGCAGAGCGCTGCCGAGGGGCGACAAACAGACCAGCGGATTGCTGAACCACTCCTCGCGCCACAACCGGGGCGAGAGGTGGTTGGCACCGGCAAACCCGATCACCAGATCCAGTTCCCCCTTCTCCAACTCCCGCTCGTAGTCGCTGTCCGCCAGCTCGCACACTTCCAGTCGGCAGTGGGGAGCCTGCTGCACCATCCACTCCACCAGCACCGGCACCAGACCGTGCTCCACCGAGCCCGGGGTGGCAATGCGAAAGATCCGCCGGGCACTTGCCGGGTCGAATCCCTTGGCCTGACGCAGCCCCTGCTCCAGCATTGCCAGCGCCTGGCGCACCGGGCTCGCCAGCGCCTTGGCCCGTTCGGTCGGCATCATCTCGCGCCGGCTCATCACGAACAGGGGGTCATCCAGCGCCTGGCGCAAGCGCCCCAGCGCATGGCTGACGGTGGACTGGGAGAGGTGTAGCCGTTCGGCGGCGCGAGTGACGTTGCGCTCCTGCATCAGCATGTCGAACACGGTGAGCAGGTTGAGGTCGAGGCGGGAGAGGGGCAGTTCCATCGATATTGGCCATAGTTGAATGACGACAATTCATTTTTGGCATAGTAGCAGATTGCATAGAATGCGCAGGCGAATTACATCGGAGATTCAAATGCGTAGCTATCTGTTGTTGCTGGCGATCGGCCTGTTGTGGGGCTCCCAGTTCATTTTCATGCACCAGGCCGTGGCTGAACTGCCCCCCATCATGGTGGCCGCCGGACGCGCCCTGTGCGGCAGCCTGACCCTGGGTCTGCTCTGCCTGTTCATGCGCCTCAAGAGTGAACACACACCCTGGCGAACCTATATGCTGATCGCCCTGCTCGACGCCACCATCCCCTTCATCATGGTGGCCTGGGGACAACAGTATGTGGACAGCGCCATCGCGGCCGTGGTCATGGGTTGTATCCCCTTTGTGACCATTCTGGCGGCTCCCTTGTTTATTTCTGGTGAAAGAATCACCAAGGGCGGCCTCGTCTCCGTGATCATCGGCTTCGTCGGCGTGCTGGTACTGTTCTGGCCCAAGCTGACCAGCGGCATGAATGCCGGCCTGCTCGGTGCCATGGCCATCCTGTTCGGTGCCAGCTGCTTCGCCATCGGCCTGCTGATGATCAAGCGCTTCGCCAAGGACCATCCTGTGGTCGTGGCCCGCAACATCCTGATCTCCTCAGCCATCCAGCTGCTGCTGGCCGCGCCCTTCGTGGCCGACCTGAGCACCCTCGCCCTGCCGAGCCAGCAGGCCATGGGCGCCGTCGCCATGCTGGGGATCTTCTGTACCGGCCTGGTCTACTTCCTCTACATGGCGCTGATCCAGAAGGCGGGCCCGACCTTCGCCTCCTTCAGCAACTACCTGGTGCCGCTGTTCGGCGTCATGCTGGGAGCCCTGTTCCTCGGCGAGCAGATCCAGTCCACCACGGGCGTGGCGCTGGCCCTGATCCTGGGTTCGGTCGCCCTCAACCAGTGGGCACAGCAGCGCCGCCAACAGCGGGAGGCTGCCCTATGTCAGGCATCCTGACCACCCTCTGCGGCGGTCTGGTACTGATAGCCGGCTGGCAGTATCGCCACCGGCTGGCCGGGGTGCTGGGTCTGCTGATGGTGCTGCTGCCCTGGTTCTTCGACAGCAAGCTGCAAGCCATGCTGAACTATGCACTGAATGCCTGAAGACCCTCTCTGCGTGTGTGACGAGAGTGTATCTCTCCTGTTTTTGGGACCGTTTTAACAAAACCTCCGATTTGTCCCCTCTACCGGCGCCCTGCGCCGGTTTTTTTATCTCTGCGCCTCTGGTCCGTAGCGATAACTCAACCGCTCGTTCTTGCGCGGCCCCGTTATCTGCCAGGTGAGCAGGAAACCCTCGCCGGTTTCGGTCAGCTCGGCGCTGTAGTGATCCTGCCCGCACCGGTGAGGCTCGGCCGTGACCCAGTGCCCATCCCCCCGGGGCAACAGCTCGAACAGCATCACCGGCTGCTCGTAGCGCAGGTGGGAGAGCATGATCCCCCGTGCGGTGCGCTGCCACCAGAAGCGGTTGTGCATGGTCAGCTCCCGGCCATGGGGCGTGGTGTAGCGACCCGTCTCGGCATACAGCCACCCCCCATGGTGATCGGTCACCACCACGGCCCCCTCCCCGCGACCGCACCAGTCGGTGGCGGATCCGGCCCCGTTGCTCGCCTCGAAGGCAAATGCTCCGATCTGTGACAACCCTTCCCATAAACGCTGGATCGCGCCTTCCAACTCGGCCATCATAGCGCCCTCCAAATTGACAATTGACGACAATTCAATCACATGAACTACTTGATAGGGGTTACCCTGCTCTGGTCCTTCTCCTTCAGCCTGATCGGGGTCTACCTTGCCGGTCAGGTGGATGCCTACTTCTCGGTACTGACCCGCATCGTGCTCGCCAGCCTGGTGTTTCTGCCCTTCCTGCGCCGTCGCTGGCTGCGCCCCGATCTGGTGGCCAAGCTGATGGCCCTCGGTGCTATCCAGCTCGGCATCATGTATCTCTTCTACTACCACTCCTTCCTGCTCTTGACGGTACCGGAAGTGCTGGTGTTCACCATCTTCACCCCCATCTATGTCACCCTGATCCACGACCTGCTGGAAGGGCGCTTCAAGCCTGTCTATCTGTGGGGGGCCCTGCTGGCGGTGCTGGGGGCGGCCGTCATCCGTTTCGACGGCCTGACCGAAAACTATGTACTGGGATTCCTGGTGGTGCAGGGCGCCAACGTCTGCTTCGCCCTGGGCCAGGTAGGCTACAAGGTGCTGCTGGCCCGGGAGGCTGAGCAGCCGCCCCAGCTGGCGGTGTTCGGCTGCTTCTATCTGGGCGCCCTGGTGATCGCCCTGCCCGCCTGGTGGCTGCTGGGCAAACCTCAATATCCCGCCAGCTCCCTGCAATGGGGCATCCTCTTCTGGCTGGGGGTCGGGGCATCCGGGCTCGGCTACTTCCTGTGGAACAAGGGGGCGACCCTGGTCAGCAGCGGCGTGCTGGCCATCATGAACAACGCCTTGATCCCCGCGGGTCTGCTGGTCAATCTGGTGCTCTGGGGAAAGGATACCGACCTGCTCAGGCTCGGTCTGGGCGCCCTGCTGATGCTGGCTTCTCTCTGGGTCTGCCAGCGTCAGCAGGTCAGTGAGCGCTGACTGAAAACCATTGACGCTGATGGGTCCATCGGCGTCAATGGGTACGCGGACACTGACTGGCCGTCAGCCGACCACGGCGTTGTGTTCCCGCTTCGCCTGACCGTGGCAGGAGGCCAACCGGGCCAGCAGGTGATCGAGCTGCTCGGCACTCTGGCTCTGCACCAGGCCGATGCTCACGGTCACCGGGCGCTGGGGCAGCAGGCTGGCGTCGGCGATCTCGAGACGCAGCCGCTCGGCAATCTCCAGGCCGCTCAACCGATCGGTCTGGGAGAGCATCAGGATGAAGCCGTCTTCGTCCCAACGGGCGAAGGGATCTTCCCGGCGCAGCTCGCGGCGCACGATGCGGGCCAGCTTGGCCAGCATGGCGTCGCAGGCCGCCTCCCCGAACAACTGCAGGATCTTGCTGCGGTGATCCACGCTGAACTGCAGCAGACAGAAACTGCCGCTCTCGCTGGCCAGCCGTTCATCCAGCAACAGCTCGAAGTGGCTGCGGCTCTCGAGGCCGGTGAGGGGATCCGTGTCGTGGCGATCCTCCAGGGGCGCCATGGCGGCATCCAGATGGCGAACCACCCCCAGCAGTTGACCCCTTTCGTCACGACGGACCCGTTCCTCCAGCCGGATGTAATGGCCCTGATGGTGCAGGATGCGGTACTCGAGTCGAAGCCCGTTGCTGCGCCCTTGCTGGCAGGCCTCCAGGGCCTCTGCCAGACGGGGAGCATCATCCGGATGTACCCGATCCAGCCAGCCGAGATCCCCCAGCTCGCCCCCCTCCAGACCCAGCAGTTGCAGACAGGAAGGGTCCCGCCTCAGACCCTGCCCGGCCGACCAGGTCCAGATCCCGGCCTCCAACATCGCCATGGCCTGTGCCATCAGCGTCACCTCAAGGGGAGTGGTGACCTCAACCCCGGCAGTCTCATACCTTTCCATCACGCGCCTCGAAACCGGATCTGAATATCTGTCCAAGCAATCACACTCAATAAGTAACATTGGTGCTGGCGCCGAGCAACCGCGCCAGCATCGCTGGCCTCGCACCTCTCGCCCCCGGTGGTCCGCCATCAGGGCCTGCCAGCCTCCAGCTACGAAGTGGAACCCGACGTCACGCCACCTTGCCCTGATAGCCTGCCATCAGGGCCTGCCAGTTCTCCGGCACGAAGTGGAAGCTGGTGTGCAGTTGCGACTCCTTGTTGAAGGAGCGCAGCAACCGCTCCAGGTTGGCCTGCTGCCAGTTGCCGGGGGAGCGGATGGCTCCTTTGTCGAAGTCGATCACCCACACCTTGCCCTCCTTGTCGAGCAGCAGGTTGTGGCTGTTGAGATCCGCATGATAGACCCCTGCATCGTGCAACTGGCGCACCGTTTTGCCTATCTTGTGCCACACCTCACCGGCGATCGGCCCCTGCTTGAGCAGGGCCACCAGATCCTTGGCGCCGCGAATGCGCTCGATCAGGATGTCGGCCCGATAGAAGGGCCCCTGCTTGACCATGCGGGCCGCAAAGGGGCGCGGCACCGGCAGCCCCTGTTCACTCAGGGTCGCCAGCAGACGATATTCAGCCATGGCCCGGCTGCTCTCCACCCCTTCAAACCAGAACCGGTCACGCACCAGCTTGCCCACCATGCCGCCACGGTAGTAGTGACGCAGCACCAAGTGACGGGACTCATCCTTCACGAACCAGGTCACCCCGCGGCCGATGGAAGAGCCCACCACCTGGCGATGGGTCTGCCACCAGACAGGATCGAACAAGGCAGGGGAAGGATCGCGGAAGACTCCGTCGGCATACCAGCAGACCTGGTTGTGGGTGGTGTGTGTCAGCATGATGAGAATTCCGGTCGATAGTGGGGGCAGGGCATCCATTCAGAAAGCCGTGCCGGTCGGGCAACCGGCGCAATTTTACAATCCACAGGGGAGTTTGCATAATGCCATCCATCCATTTTGCCATCGTTGCGCCACATCATGCCGCTGTTCCAAACGCCGCCCTCCTCCATCTGCATCCTGCGGCTCTCCGCCATCGGAGATTGCTGCCACGCGCTGGCGCTGGTACGCGTCATCCAGCGGGAGTGGCCCCAGACCCGCATCACCTGGATCACCGGCAAGATTGAGGCGACCCTGTTCGCCGATCTGCCGGGGGTCGAGGTCATTCCCTTCGACAAGAGCAAGGGCTGGCGCGGCTATCGCGATCTCTGGCAGACCCTCAAGGGGCGCAGGTTCGATGCCCTGCTCCACCTGCAGGCCGCCATGCGTGCCAGCATCGCCACCCTCGGCATCAAGGCCAAGGTCAAACTCGGGTTTGATCGGGAGCGCGCCAGCGACGGTCAGTGGCTGTTCACCAACCATCGGGTCCCCTCACCCGCCTCCCCCCACGTGCTGGACGGCTTTCTCGCCTTCGCCAAAGAGCTCGGGATAAAGGATCTGACCCCGGACTGGCAACTGCCCATCAGCGCCGAGCACCAGGCCTGGGCGAAGGAGAAAATTGGCGGCAAGCCGACCCTGCTCATCTGCGCCGCTGCCAGCAAGGCATTCAAGAATTGGACTGCCGCCGGCTATGCCGCGCTGGCGGATCACGCCGCAGACAAGGGCTTTCAGGTCTATCTGTGTGGCGGACCGGCCAGGCTGGAGCGGGATCTCGCCGCCGAGATCCAGCGCCTCAGCCAGAGCAAGCCGGCAGATTTGGTGGGGCAGACCAGCCTCAAGCAATTGCTGGCGCTGATTGGCGAGGCGAGCCTGGTGCTGGCCCCGGATACCGGCCCTGCCCACATGGCCACCCTGGTGGGGACACCCGTGATCGGCCTCTACGCCCACCACAACCTGGAGCGTACCGGCCCCTATCTGTGCCGGGATTATCTGGTCAGCGTCTATCAGGAACTGATTGAGCAGGAGACCGGCAAGCCGCTGGCCGAGCTCGGCTGGCGCACCCGCCTCAAGGATCCGGACGCCATGGCCAAGATAAGCCGCGAGCGAGTCATCGCCGCCTTCGACCGCCTCTGTACCGACAAGCATCTTCTATCGACCCAGGGCAACTCGGAAATTCCGAGCCCTGGCGCAGGGATAATCTGATGGCCCGGCCCCGGCTCCGTGGGCAGAATGGCCCTCTATGCGGGTAACGCCCGCACAGCAAGCTACGGATATTTTGATCGGCTGGAATATGATTCCGGCCGTTTTTTTATCCGCCCCCATCTGCTAACATTCGCCGCCTTTACATCCTCCTGACTCTGATTCCTCCGCGCATTGCGAGCAACCGTCTCCCTTATCGGGCACAAGACGGCGGCCTCTGCTACAACCAAAGCGCGGATCATCGCTTAAAGGTACAGACATGGCGCAACAAGGCACTCTCTATATCATCTCTTCCCCGAGCGGGGCCGGTAAGTCCAGCCTGCTCAATGCCTTGCTGACCCAGCACAACGCCGCCGGCAAGATGCAGCTGTCGGTTTCCCACACCACCCGCGCCACCCGTCCCGGTGAAGAGCACGGGGTGCACTACCACTTCGTCAAGGTGGAAGAGTTCAAGGCGCTGATCGAGCGCGGTGACTTTCTGGAGTGGGCAGAAGTCTTCGGCAACTACTACGGCACTTCCCGCGCCGCCATCGAGGCCTGTCTGGCGCAGGGCATCGACGTCTTCCTCGACATCGACTGGCAGGGTGCCCGCCAGATCCGCGAACTGATGCCGACCAAGTCCATCTTCATCCTGCCCCCCAGCCGCGAGGAGCTGGAGCGCCGCCTGATCGGCCGCGGCCAGGACAGCGCCGAGGTGATCAAGGGCCGGATGGAGAAAGCCATTGCCGAAATGGTGCACTACGACGAGTATGACTATGTCATCATCAATGAAGACTTTGAGCTGGCACTGTTCCAGCTCAGGGCCGTCGTCGAGTGCCAGCGCCTGGAAATGCGTCAGCAACAGCAGGCCCAGCAAAACTTGCTGAAACAGCTACTGGCAGAGTAAGCCAAAAACAAGTAAACTTTTGCGTCATTTTTAAACACCGCTTTTTCAATCACAGAAAGCCCAAACACTGGAGTCCCGCATGGCCCGCGTTACTGTAGAAGATGCTGTAAAACAGGTAGGTAACCGTTTTGACCTGGTGCTGGTCGCCGCGCGCCGCGCTCGTCAAATCGCGGTACAAGGCAAGGATCCCCTGGTCGACGAAGAGAACGACAAGCCGACCGTGATCGCCCTGCGCGAGATCGAACTGGGTCTGGTCAACAACCAGGTGATGGACACCCAGGACCGCTACGAGCAGCAAGAGCAGGAAGCCGCCGAGCTGGCTGCCGTTGCTGCCATCGCAGAAGGTCGCGGCTAAGTCAGTCGCTTCCCATAGTCGGCGCCCGCCCGGGTGCCGGCTGTTCTCCCCATTTACAACCGCTCGAAAACCTCGCAAACTCGAGGGCATACCCTCAATTTCACGGATTGCCGTTTAACCGCTGCGGGGACTGTCTTGTATTTATTTGAAAATCTTAAAGAAATAGCCAGTTCCTACCTGCCACCCGAGCAGGTTGAGAAGCTCAGGCAAGCCTATGTGGTAGCCCGTGATGCTCACCAGGGACAGATGCGTTCCAGTGGTGAACCCTACATCACTCATCCCGTTGCCGTGGCCCGCATCCTGGGCGACATGCGCCTCGATCATGAGACTCTGATGGCTGCCGTGCTGCACGACGTCATCGAAGATACCCCTGTCACCAAGGACGATCTTGCCGAGCAGTTTGGCAACGCCGTCGCCGAGCTGGTCTCCGGTGTCTCCAAGCTCGACAAGCTGAAGTTCCGCGATCGCAAGGAAGCCCAGGTCGAGAACTTCCGCAAGATGATGATGGCCATGACCCAGGACATCCGGGTCATCCTGATCAAGCTGGCCGACCGCACTCACAACATGCGTACCCTCGGCTCCTTGCGACCGGACAAGCGCCGCCGCATCGCCCGGGAAACCCTCGAGATTTTCGCCCCCATCGCCAACCGCCTCGGTATTCACACCATGAAAAACGAGCTGGAAGAGCTCGGCTTCGAGGCGCTCTACCCCATGCGCTCCCGGGTGCTGCGGGAATCGGTGCGCCGCGCCCGTGGCAACCGGCGCGAGATCATCGACTCCATCCAGAGCGAGATTGAGGGGCGTCTGCGGGAAGCCGGCATCGATGCCCAAGTGAGCGGACGCGAGAAGAACCTGTTCTCCATCTACAACAAGATGGAGAAGAAAGAACTGCAATTCCACGAAGTGATGGATATCTATGCTTTCAGAGTGAGAGTGAAAGACATAGACACCTGCTACCGGGTGCTTGGGCAGATGCACAGCCTCTACAAGCCGCGCCCCGGTCGCTTCAAGGACTACATCGCCATCCCCAAGACCAACGGCTACCAGTCCCTGCACACCTCCCTGGTGGGCCCCCACGGGGTACCGGTGGAGGTGCAGATCCGCACCGAGTTCATGGACCAGATGGCTGACAAGGGCGTCGCCGCCCACTGGGCCTACAAGCAGGATGGGGACAGCTCGGGCACCACGGCCCAGATCCGCGCCCAGCGCTGGATGCAGAGCCTGCTGGAGCTGCAACAGAGCGCCGGCAGCTCCTTCGAGTTCATCGAGGGGGTCAAGACCGACCTCTTCCCCGACGAGATCTACGTCTTCACACCGGAAGGCCGCATCATGGAGCTGCCCGCCGGCGCCACCCCGGTGGACTTCGCCTACACGGTGCACACCGACATCGGTCACGCCTGCGTCGGCTCCCGGGTCGACCGCCACCCCTATCCGCTCAGCAGCCCGCTGCATTCCGGCCAGACGGTGGAGATCATCACGGCGCCGGGGGCTCGCCCCAACGCGGCCTGGCTCAACTTCGTGGTGACCACCAAGGCGCGCTCCAAGATCCGCCAGTTCCTCAAGAACCTGCGCACCGAAGAGTCCGTGGTGCTGGGCCGCCGCCTGCTCAACCATGCCCTCGGCGCCAAGAATATCGAAGACATCCCGGAAGCCCGCGTCAAGCAGGTGCTGGCCGACACCAAACACGAGAACCTGCAGGGGCTGCTGGCCGACGTGGGCCTTGGCAACGCCATGAGCGTCATGGTGGCCCGCCGCATGCTCGGGGATGAGCTGCCGCCGGAAGAGCAGCCCAAATCCACCAGCAAGAAGATGCCGATCAAGGGGGCCGACGGCATGCTGGTCACCTTCGCCAACTGCTGCCGCCCCATCCCGGGGGATGCCATCATCGCCCACATCAGCCCGGGCAAGGGACTGGTGATCCACCAGGAGTCCTGCCGCAACATCAAGGGCTACAGCCGCGAACCGGACAAATACCTGCCGGTGCAGTGGGAGGTGGACAAGGAGCAGGAGCAGGAATTCCGCACCGGCATCAGCATCGAGATCGTCAACCACCAGGGCGCCCTGGCGGAGCTGGCCAACGTGATTGCCGCCACCGGCGCCAACATCCACGCCATCAGCACCGAGGAGAAGGATGGCCGGGTCTATGTGGTCACCCTGCTCATCACCACCAAGAGCCGGATCCACCTCGCCAACATCATGCGCAAGATCCGGGTCATGCCCAACGTGCTCAGGGTGAGCCGACAGAAAAACTGAACACAGGCGGCGCAAGCCGCCTGCTGCTTTTCAAGAAATACCCAGGGCCCCATGCCGCAAGCCACCAGCCTTGTTGCATGCACCGGCCTCACGACATAGAAACCGACATGACTCCTGAACGCTTCAAACGCATTTCCGACATGCTGGCCCAGCGCCAGCTCGACCTGACCGTCTGCATGGAAGAGGTTCATAAACCTCACAACCTGGCCGCCATCGTGCGCACTGCCGATGCCATCGGCATCCACCGGGTGCACGCGGTCTGGCCCAAGAGCTGGATCCACAAGCGCAAGGGCACCGCCCGCGGCAGCCAGAACTGGGTGGACGTGAAGCTGCACCCGGACATCGGCAGTGCAGTGACCGAACTCAAGGCTTCCGGCATGCAGATCCTGGCGACCCACCTCTCCGACAGCTCCGTGGACTTTCGCGCCATCGACTACACCAGACCCACCGCCATCCTGGTGGGCCAGGAGAAGCACGGCATCGGCGAAGAGGCGCTGGCCCTGGCCGATCACCATATCGTCATCCCCATGGTGGGCATGGTGCAGTCCCTCAACGTCTCGGTGGCCGCCGCCGCCATCCTCTATGAGGCCCAGCGCCAGCGCGAACTGGCCGGCTGCTACCAGCGCGGCTGCCCGCTCGACCTGGAGGAGCAGAACACCATCTTGTTCGAGGGGGGCTATCCCGTCTATGCCCAGCTCTGCAAGGAGAAAGAGATGCCCTACCCCCAGCTCGGCCCGACCGGCGAGATCCTGGCGGACGAACGCTGGTGGCAGCAGATGCAGCTGACCCGCAAAGGATGGGCCGCACAACAGGAAGAAGATGAATGGCAGGATCAGTGATGGAAAATCCGTTCGGCAGCTGGCTGGAATCCCAGGTCATACGGGATCATCTGACCAACCCCAATATCGAGGCCGGGGAATACAGCTATTACTCCGGCTACTACCACGGCAAGCCGTTCGAGGATCATTGCGTGCGCTACCTGCTCGGCGATGGCTCGACGCGGGAGTCCTGGGACAGTGGCCAGTGGGGTAAGGAAGTTGACCGTCTGATCATCGGCAAGTTCTGCTCCATCGCCTCCGGCGCCACCTTCATGCTGGCGGGCAACCAGGGTCACCGGATGGACTGGGTTTCCACCTTCCCCTTCGATGCTGCCCGCTTCGGTGACGGCGTGCAGGACGGTTTTCTGCGCAAGGGAGACACCCGGATCGGCAACGATGTCTGGATCGGCTCGGAAGCCATGATCATGCCCGGCATCACCATCGGCGATGGCGCCGTCATTGCCACCCGGGCCGTGGTCACCCGGGATGTGGCCCCCTACTCCATAGTGGGCGGCAACCCGGCCAGGCCGATCCGCCCCCGCTTTGACGAGGAGCAGGTCGCCATGCTGCAAGCCATGCAGTGGTGGGACTGGCCGCTGCCCAGCCTGCAAGCCGTCATGCCCCTGCTCTGCTCGAACGATATCACTGCGCTCTACCACCACTGGCGCGAGGAGCTTGCCCGATGAAACCTGCCTCCCTTTCCCTGCTGGCCCTGACCCTGTTTTCTGCCGGAGCCCTTGCCGTGAGCAATCCTTACCAGCTGACCACTGAAGCCGACATCCCCGCCCTCTATCAGCAGACCCTGCCCGACTTCTGGCGCCAGCATGCCGTCGAGGGGGAGTTCAAGGGCAAGGACGGGGTCACCCTCCGCTATGCCGCCCTGCGCCAACCCAAGATCGATCGCGCCATCCTCATCGTCAACGGCCGGGTCGAGAGCTACCTCAAGTATCAGGAGCTGGCCTGGGATCTCTGGTGCCAGGGTTACAGCCTCTACCTCATCGATCATCGCGGCCAGGGAATGTCAGACCGCATGCTGGCCGACAAAGAGAAGGGGTATGTCGACCAGTTCGACGACTATGTCGCCGATCTCAAACAGTTTCATGACGAAGTGATTGTACCGGACAAGCCTGCCAAGCTGTTCCTGCTGGCCCACTCCATGGGGGGGGCCATCTCGGCCCGCTATCTGGAACGCTGGCCGAACGACATCCAGGCGGCGGTGCTCTCCTCCCCCATGATGGGCATCAACCTCGGCGGCCTGCCCAAGTGGCTGGCCAAGTGGCTGGCCAAGGGGTTGGCGGCCACCATCGGCACGGTCGGCGGCTGGGTGGGCGAGCCCCCCTACGGCCCGGGTCAGGGACCCTATGAGGATCACGGCTTTGCCGACAACGAGCTGACCCACAGCACGGTGCGTTATCAGGCCTTCCGCCAGATCTACGAGCAGCATCCCCAGGTCAGGCTGGGGGGCGCCACCGCCCACTGGATCCATCAGGCCATCACAGGATCGGACGCGGCCGTAGCCGACGCCGGCGCCATCAAGACGCCGCTGCTGCTGCTGCAGGCCGGCGAGGACAGCGTGGTGGACAACGCCGCCCAGGAGGCCTTCTGCGCCAAGGCCCAATGTGAAGGGGGCAAGCCGCTGCGCATCGACGGAGCCTGGCATGAGCTCTTCATCGAGGCGGATCCCCAGCGCCAGGCCGCGCTCAATGCGACCCTGGCCTTCTTCGCGCGCTACTGACGCAACCAGAAGGGGCTGGTTATTTTTTGGATCCCTAAATAAATGGGGTGACGGCAGACGCTGGGGTACACTCCCCCGGCGTTCAATTGAAGTCGAGGTAATGATGTTCAAGGTAGTTGTGTCCGATCTCGATGGTACCCTGCTCAACGGGCAGCACCAGATCTCCTCCCGCACCCGGGATACCCTGCACCGTCTGGTCGATCAGGGCGTCAAGTTCGTGGTCGCCACCGGCCGTCACCATGTGGATGTGCGCAGCATCCGCGATGCACTGGGGCTGGATATCTACCTCATTACCTCCAACGGCGCCGTGGTACACGACAAGCAGGATCAGCTGGTCTACAACCAGGCGCTACCGAGCACGGTGGCGGCCGAGCTGATCGCCATGGAACGCGACCCGTCCATCCACATCAACGTCTACTACGGCGACGAGTGGCTGGTGGAAGAAGAGCTGCCCTGGTTGCTGCAGTTCCATCACGACTCCGGCTTCAGCTACCGCCTGGCGGATCTGGCCAACCACCCGAAGGACAGGGTCAACAAAGTGTTCTACATCGGCGACCACGACAAGCTGCTGAAGATAGAGGCGCACCTCAACCAGCAATATGGTGATCGGATCAACGTCACCTTCTCCCTGCCTGACTGCCTCGAGGTGATGCACGCCGGCGTGCACAAGGGCAATGCAGTGCGCGCCGTGCTGGAGCAGCACGGGCTGGAGATGTCCCAGGCCGTGGCCTTCGGCGATGGCATGAACGACTTCGAAATGCTGAGCATGGTGGGCCGTGGCGTGGTCATGGGCAACGCCCACGATCGCCTCAAGCAGGCCCTGCCAGAGCATGAACAGACCCTCACTTCCGATGAAGATGGCGTTGCCGTCTATCTGGAGAAACTGTTCGCCTCCCAGACCCGCTGATAAGGCATCCCCATCGCGGATCGAAAAAGGGTGGCCCATGTGGCCACCCTTTTTGTTTCTCGCTCTCTTGTCACCACGCCAGTGCCGGGTGCATCAGACGGTTCAACAGCGTGCCGGATGGCGTCCACTCAAAGCTCTGGTTGGCGCCGCCATAGCATTCGGCGAGGCGCAGGGGGACGGCCGGCTTGTGACGGCGACCCGCCACATCCAGGCACAGCGACACCTGCCGATTGAACAGACGATCCCCCTGCCACTGCCATTGATGGCTCTCCTCCCGGCACGCCTCCATCCCCAGACCATCCTCCCCTTTGGCGACCAGGCAATCCCCGGCCAGTCGCAGGGCACCGACATCCCAGCTGAATGATTGGTTCGATTGCTGATCGCAGGGCTGAGTCAGCAGACGGCCCTGCTCGCTCAGGGTCACGCAGAAGCCACCACTGGTCACCAAGGTGGCCTCGAGTTCGGCCTTTGGCCTGGGGGCGGTGCCCATCAGAAGATCTTCCGGTTTCGGCTGCAGGGCGCAACCACCCAGCAGCAGTGCGGCCATGGCCAGCACGGAGAGTTGAAGAGAAGTGATATGGTGATGCATAGGCCTTGTATCTGGTCCGTGCCCGAGCGTCCCCTGTCTCGCGGCTCCGGGCCCAGCATACCGAACTCGTGGCGAACAGGCGCCTGAAGAAGTGTAAAAAGCCGTGACAGGAAAAAGCGGAAGAGAAATGCCAAAAAGCAAAAACCCCGCCTGAGCGGGGTTTTCAAATGTGGTCGGTGATAAAGGATTCGAACCTTTGACCCTCTGGTCCCAAACCAGATGCGCTACCGGGCTGCGCTAATCACCGAGGGGGTATTCCAAAAACACAAAGATGACCATCTGGTCATCCTCGTCATACAGCAAGTATGGTGCGAAGAGAGGGACTCGAACCCTCACACCCGGGGGGCACTAACACCTGAAGCTAGCGCGTCTACCAATTCCGCCACCTTCGCGTACCTGACAAGCTGTAAAATGGGGTGGCTGATGGGGCTCGAACCCACGACAACCGGAATCACAATCCGGGACTCTACCAACTGAGCTACAGCCACCACAGCTGTTTTCGTTCTTCAACACGCCCGTTTAACCGGCGCACTTTTGATGGTGCGCCCGACAGGATTCGAACCTGTGACCTCTGCCTCCGGAGGGCAGCGCTCTATCCAGCTGAGCTACGGGCGCTACGCTGTCGAACGGGGCGCATTATTGATGATGATGCCGACCTTGTCTACTCTTTTTTTGACACAAAAAATCAAGTGCCTATTTTTCAATCACTTCCGACCCTTTTCAACTATTTTTGTTTTGTTCAGGCTGGATCCAGCAATTCCCCACTACTTTTTGAATCCCTCACCCCATAGGGTCAGAGATGATGGGCAATGCTTGACTTGCCTTTGCGCCCACCTAGAATGAATGAACGTTCATTCAGTCGTTGACCTCTGATAACCATGGATAAGAAAGAACGCATTTTCGAAGCAGCTCACGAGATCCTCGGCGAGCAGGGCTTCTACGGCCTTTCCATTGCCGTGGTCGCCAAGAAAGCCAAGGTGGCGGCAGGCACCATCTATCGCTATTTCAGCGACAAGGATGACCTGATCCGCCAGCTCTATCAGCACACTATCCTCAAGTGTCATCCCCTGGTCATGGAAGGTGTGCAGATAGAAGAGGTGTCCTATGAGCAGTATCGACGCCTCTGGCTCAACATCGATGCCATCTTCACCAGCTACCCCAATGCGCTCAAGTGCAAATTGCAGTACGAAAGTTCTCCATTGGGGGCTGAATTGGAGCGGGATCCGGTCATAATGGCGACGTGGGCGCCACTTGAGCGCTTCTTTGAGCAAGGACGCCAACAGGGACTCTTCATCGATCTCCCCATTCTGGTGTTGCAAGCATTGAGTCTGGATTGCGTGGCCAACCTGGCACAGCAGCGCCGGGTTCACGATTTCGAATTGACGCAGGAACAGCTGGAGACGGTCATCCGGGCCAGCTGGAATGCCATTTTAAACCCTAATGTTTCCATCACAGGAGCCTGTTCATGAAAAAGTGGATGGCCATCATGTTGCTGATAGCACTCGCCCTGTTTGGCAGTGTCATCGGCTTCAATATGTTCAAGCAGAAGAAGATTGCAGAGTTCATGGCCAATCGGCCCGAGCCCGAGTTCCCGGTCACCGCCATGGTCACCAAGGCGCAGGACTGGGTCCCCACCATTGAAGCCATCGGCTTCATCGAGCCGAACCAGGGGGTCACCCTCTCCAGCGAGCTGTCAGGCACCATCGACAGCATCCGGTTCGAATCGGGGGCACATGTCAAAGCGGATCAACTGCTGCTGAGCCTGGACTCCAGTGTGGAAAAAGCCAATCTGAACTCTTCCCAGGCCAGACTGCCGGCAGCCAGGGCCAAGTTCGAGCGCTACAAGAACCTCTATCAGAAGAACTCCATCTCCCGGGACCAGCTGGATGATGCCGAGGCAAGCTACCGCTCCCTCGAGGCGGACATCGACAGTCTGAAGGCCACCATCGCCCGTCGTGAGGTGCGAGCCCCCTTCAGCGGTGCCGTGGGCCTGCGCAACGTCTTCCTCGGCCAGTATCTGGAACCGGGTACCCAGATTGTGCGCCTGGAAGACACCAGCGTGATGCGCCTGCGCTTCACCGTGCCCCAGACCGACATCTCCAAAATCACCCTGGGACAGACCATCAAGATCAACGTGGATGCCTATCCCCAGACCCAGTTTGACGGCCAAATCACAGCCATCGAGCCCGCGGTCAACTATCAGAGCGGCCTGATCCAGGTGCAGGCAGACATTCCGAACAACGACGGCCAGCTCCGTTCCGGCATGTTCGCCCGCGCCAGCATCATACTGCCCACGGTGAAGGACCAGATCGTGATCCCGCAGTCCGCCATCTCCTTCACCCTCTATGGCGAGAACGTCTACGTCATTCACGAGGCTGACGGCGTGAAACGCGCCAAGCAGGTGGTGGTCAAGGCAGGTGAGCGTCGCGGCAACGATGTCCATGTGCTGTCCGGCATCAAGGCTGGCGATCAAATCGTGCTGTCGGGTCAGGTTCGCCTGAGCAACGATACCAAGGTGCACGTGGTCGAGAACGATGCCCTTGCCGTTCCGGCACAAACCCCGATGCTGTAAGCGCGGAGAGCTGCGATGCGATTTACTGACATATTCATAAAACGGCCTGTGCTGGCGATCTCGCTCAGCTTCCTGATAGCCCTGCTGGGCTTCCAGGCCATCTTCAAGATGCAGGTGCGTGAATACCCCGAGGTGATCAACACCGTCATCACGGTCAACACCAGCTACTATGGCGCCAGTGCGGACCTGATCCAGGGCTTCATCACCCAGCCCCTGGAGCAGGCGGTCGCCCAGGCCGACAACATCGACTTCATGACCTCCTCGAGCCAGTTGGGCAGTTCCACGGTGACGGCGTACATGAAGCTCAACACCGATCCGAACGCCGCGCTGTCCGACATCCTGGCCAAGGTCAACTCGGTGCGTTCCCAGTTGCCCAAAGAGGCGGAAGACCCTTCGGTCACCTCCTCCACCGGCTCCACCACGGCGGTGCTCTATATGGGCTTCACCAGCCCGGAGCTCAACTCCAGCCAGATCACCGACTACCTGGAGCGGGTCATCAAGCCCCAGCTGTTTACCGTGGGCGGGGTCTCCAAGGTGGATCTGTATGGCGGGGTCGAATTCGCCCTGCGGGTGTGGCTGGATCCGGCCAAGATGGCCGCCTTTGACCTGACCTCAAGCGACGTGATGACGGTGCTCAACAGCAACAACTATCAGTCCGCGACCGGCCAGGCCACCGGCTATTTCACCCTGTTCAACGGCAACGCCGAGACCCAGGTCGGCAACATCGAAGAGCTCAAGCGCCTGGTGGTCGCCACCCGCGACAGCAAGGTGATCCGTCTCTCCGACATCGCCAAGGTCTCCCTGGAGAAGAGCCACGACATCTATCGCGCCAGCGCCAACGGCCGCGAAGCCGTGGTTCTGGCCATCAACGCAGCCCCGACAGCCAACCCCATCAACATCGCCCACGATGTGCTGGAGCTGCTGCCGAGCCTGAAGCGCAACATGCCGAGCACCATGCAGGTGAACGTCCTGTATGACTCCACCATCGCCATCAACGAATCCATCCACGAGGTCATCAAGACCATACTGGAGGCGGCCGCCATCGTACTGGTGGTGATCACCCTGTTCCTCGGTTCGTTCAGGGCGGTCATCATCCCCATCATCACCATTCCCCTGAGCCTCATCGGCGTGGTGATGATGATGGACATGTTCGGCTTCTCGATAAACCTGATGACCCTGCTGGCGATGGTGCTGGCCATCGGTCTGGTGGTGGATGACGCCATCGTGGTGCTGGAGAACGTCGACCGTCACATCAAGGAAGGGGAAGAGCCGTTCCGGGCCGCCATCATAGGTACCCGGGAGATCGCCGTGCCCGTCATCGCCATGACGGTCACCCTGGCGGCGGTGTATGCGCCCATCGCCCTGATGGGGGGCATCACCGGCTCCCTGTTCAAGGAGTTCGCGCTGACCCTGGCGGGCGCCGTGTTCGTCTCGGGCATCATCGCCCTGACCCTGTCGCCCATGATGTGCGCCAAGATGCTCAGGGCCAACGAGGAGCCCGGCAAGTTCGAACGTACCGTACACGACCTGCTGGACCGGATGACGGCACGCTACGACGCCATGCTCCATGCGGTGATGCAAAAGCGCATCGTGGTCATCCTGTTTGCCGTCATCGTGTTCGCCAGCCTGCCGCTGCTGTTCAAGTTCATTCCGAGCGAGCTGGCCCCGTCCGAGGACAAAGGCGTCATGGCGGTGCTGGGGACGGCACCTTCCAACGCCAACCTGGACTACATCGAAAACACCATGGCGGACGTGAACAAAGTCCTGGACGACCAGCCGGAGATCGCTTACTCCCAGGTCTTCTCAGGGGTGTTCAACTCCAATCAGGCGTTCGGTATCGCCTCCATGGTGCCCTGGAGCCAGCGTGAAGCGAGCCAGAAAGAGGTGCTGGATCGAGTCGCCGGTCTGGTGAAGGACATCCCCGGGATGGCCATCACCACCTTCCAGTTCCCGGAACTACCGGGGGCGTCGAGCGGTCTGCCCATCCAGTTCGTCATCACCACCCCGAACAGCTTCGAGAGCCTGTTCCTGATCGCGGGTGAGATGCTGGCGGCAACCCAGGCCAACGGCCAGTTCGTCTATTCGGATCTCGATCTGAACTACGACTCGGCCACCATGAAGATCAGCATCGACAAGGACAAGGCGGGTGCCTACGGCATCACCATGCAGGACATCGGCATCACCATGGGCACCATGATGGCGGACGGTTACGTCAACCGTATCGACCTGGATGGCCGCTCCTACGAGGTGATCCCGCAGGTGGAGCGCAAGTTCCGTCTCAACCCCGAGTCCATCAAGGGCTACTACGTGCGTGCCGCCGACGGCAAATCGATCCCGCTGGGCAGCCTGATCAAGATTGAAGTGAAGGGAGAGCCCCGTGCCCTGCCCCACTTCAACCAGCTGAACTCCGCCACCATCGGCGCCGTGCCGGCACCGGGCGTGGCCATGGGGGATGCGATCAACTGGTTCAAGGCGACCGCGGAAGAGAAGCTGCCCCAAGGCTATCGTTACGACTTCATGGGGGAAGCCCGCCAGTTCGTGACCGAAGGGAATGCGCTCTACGCCACCTTCGCCCTGGCCCTGGCCATCATCTTCCTGGTGCTGGCGATCCAGTTCGAATCCGTGCGTGACCCGCTGGTCATCATGGTGTCGGTGCCGCTGGCCATCAGTGGCGCGCTGATCGCCCTGGCGTGGGGCATGGCCACCATGAACATCTACTCCCAGGTCGGTCTCATCACCCTCGTCGGTCTGATTACCAAGCACGGTATTCTGATCTGCGAGGTGGCGAAGGAGGAGCAGCTGCTCCATGGTCTGAACCGGATGCAAGCCGTGATGCAGGCTGCCAAGGTCCGTCTGCGCCCCATCCTGATGACCACGGCGGCGATGATCGCAGGCCTTATCCCGCTGCTCTATGCCTCGGGTGCGGGGGCGGCACAGCGCTTCAGCATCGGCATCGTCATCGTGGCGGGTCTGGCCATCGGCACCCTGTTCACCCTGTTCGTGCTGCCGGTCATCTACACCTTCCTGGCATCCGAACACAAGCCGCTGCCGGAATTCGACGAATCCATCCCGGCAAAAGCCAAGGGCGGTCACTGATCCCAGCCCACACAAAAAAGGCCCCGAAAGGGGCCTTATTTTTATCCATTGGATGACACACGACATAAGTCCATGAAGCAGTTAAACTAAACCGCACTCAATCCAGACCGCAAGGACGCCATGTCAGGAATCTTCTCCAAGGCCGTCGGCCTTA
Source organism: Aeromonas sp. ASNIH5 (assembly GCF_002902865.1). NCBI lineage: Bacteria > Pseudomonadati > Pseudomonadota > Gammaproteobacteria > Aeromonadales > Aeromonadaceae > Aeromonas > Aeromonas sp. ASNIH5. The sequence continues at coordinate 2,974,848 of NZ_CP026122.1, forward strand.
ACGGACTCTCTTATCGTCTGCTTTCCTACATTCTGATCTGCAGTACGGTGCTGGCACTGCTCATCACCGTGCTTCAGCTCGCCTGGGACTACAACAAGGATGTGACCGTCATCGAGGCCAGCATCGGCCAGATCGAGGCCTCCTTCCTGCAACCCATCTCGGCCAGTCTCTGGAATCTGGATGAAGAGCAGGTGAAGGTGCAGATCGAGGGCATCATGAACCTGCCCAACATGCAGTTCGTCATGGTCAAGGAGATGCTGGGCAATTCGGAAGTGCCCCTGCTCACCCAGGGGGTGGAGCAGCCCCAATACGACATCTCCCGCGAGTTCACCCTGAGCTATCAGGGGGAAGTGGTCGGCAAGCTGTTCGTCGCCGCCTCCCTGGAGCAGGTCTACCAGCGCCTCATCGAGAAATCCGTGCTGATCCTGGTCAGCCAGACCATCAAGACCCTGGTCGTCTCGTTCTGCATCCTGGTCATCATCTACTATCTGGTGATCCGTCATATCAACCGCATCGTCAGCTATGCCCAGAAACTGAGCCTGGATCGCCTCGCGGTAGAGCTGACCCTGGAAGGTCGCCCCCTGCCCCGCAAGTCCCCTGACGAATTCGATACCCTGGCCGCCACCCTCAACCAGATGCGCACCCGGCTGAACGACGAGTTCACGGCCCGCCATCAGGCCGCCGATCAGCTCCAGCAGGAGCGCTTCTCCGCCACCCTGATCAACTCCGCCAACATGGTCATCTGCTGCATGGAGCCGGATCTCAACATCGCCAGCATCAACCCGGCGGCCATCCTGCTCACCGGCTATCACCACCAGGAGCTGTTGCAGCACAACTGGCTGGATCTCTTCGTCAGCAAGGAGCAGCGTGACGAGCTGGCCGCCACCCTGGCCGATCAGGGCGCCCTGGAGGACAGGGAGATCACCATGCACGACCAGCAGGGCAACGAGCTGGTACTGCAGTGGACCTTCGCTCCCTTCTACGAGGGGCCCAACCTCAAGTACCTGATCGGCTTTGGCTATGACATCACCCCCCTCAAAAAGGTGGAGCGGGAGATCACCCTGTTCAACGAGCAGCTGGAAGGCAAGGTGGCTGAACGCACCCGCAGCCTGAGCGATGCCAACGACCAGCTGGGCAAGGCCTATGACGATCTCAAGCAGGCCCAGCAGACCCTGGTGGAGTCGGAGAAAATGGCCTCCCTCGGTTCCCTGGTTGCCGGCGTGGCCCACGAGATCAACACCCCCATCGGCATCAGCGTCACCGCCTCCTCCTACCTGCAGGAGCGGGTGGCCGACTTCAAGCAGCATATCGAGGCCAAGCAGCTCTCCCGCTCCTACCTCAACGAATTCACCCAGAATCTCGACGAGTCGATGCAACTGCTGCAAGGCAACCTGCGCCGCGCCTCCGAGCTCATCGCCAGCTTCAAGCAGGTGGCAGTGGATCAGTCCTCCGAGGCCCGCTACAACTTCAGCCTCGCCGACAACCTGCATCAGGTGGTGGTCTCCCTCGGCTACAAGCTCAAGAAGGCCCAGTGCGAGGTGGACATCCAGTGCGATCCCAAGCTGAGCATCTACTCCTTCCCGGGCAGCTTCACCCAGATCTATTCCAACCTGATCCTCAACTCCATCCATCACGGTTTCGATGGCTGGGACAGGCCCAGAAAGATCACCATCCAGGTGGCGCAGCAGGGAGACGAGCTGGTCATCGACTACAGTGACAACGGCCGCGGCATCCCCCCGGAGATATTGCCGCGCATCTTCGATCCCTTCGTCACCTCCAAGCGGGGACAGGGTGGCAGCGGGCTCGGCACTCACATCATCTACAACCTGGTGGTCCAGCTGCTGCGCGGCCGCATCCACTGCGCCAGCGAACCGGGCCAGGGCGCCCAGTTCCACATTCGCTTGCCCATCCAGCAGAACTGAGCACCGGCTCTTGTGGGCCGGCCGCTTTGTCCCCATCATGCTGTGACTGCATTCTTAACGAGCGGAGAACCTCTCAATGGCACAGCATTTTGACTACATCGCCATCGGTGGCGGCAGCGGCGGCATCGCCTCGGCCAACCGGGCAGCCATGTACGGCAAGAAAGTCGCCCTGATCGAAGCCAAAGAGCTGGGTGGCACCTGCGTCAACGTCGGCTGCGTACCGAAGAAGGCCATGTGGTATGCAGGCCAGATCGCCGATGCCCTGAAATATGGCGCCGACTACGGCTTCGACACCACGCTCAACCACTTCAGCTGGGCCAAGCTGGTCGAATCCCGTCAGGCCTATATCGGGCGCATTCACCAGTCCTACCAGAACGTGCTGGGCAAGAACCAGATCACCGTCATCAAGGGCTTCGCCCGCTTCGTCGACAGCCATACCGTCGAGGTGAACGGCGAGCACTACAGCGCCGATCACATCCTGATTGCCACCGGCGGCCGCCCCGAGGTCCCGACCATTCCGGGCGCCGAACTGGGTATCGACTCCGACGGTTTCTTCGACCTGCAAAGCCAGCCCAAACGGGTTGCCGTGGTGGGTGCCGGCTATATCGCCGTGGAGATCGCAGGCGTGATGCAGGCACTTGGCTCCGAGACCCATCTGGTGGTGCGCAAGCATGCGCCGCTGCGCAACTTCGACCCCATGATCCACGAGACCCTGGTGGAGATCATGGCGCAGGAAGGGCCCAAGCTGCACACCCACGCCATTCCCAAGGCCGTCATCAAGAACGCCGACGACAGCCTGACCCTGCAACTGGAAGATGGTCGCCACCTCACCGTGGACTGCCTCATCTGGGCCATCGGCCGCGTCCCGGCCACCGACAACCTCAATCTGGCTGCCACCGGCATCACCCTGGACGAGAAGGGCTTCATCCCCACCGACAAGTTCCAGAATACCGCCATCGCCAACCTCTATGCCGTCGGTGACAACACCGGCCGCATCCAGCTCACCCCAGTGGCTGTCGCGGCAGGCCGCCGCCTCTCGGAGCGGCTGTTCAACAACAAGCCGGGCGAGCACCTCAACTACGATCTGGTGCCGACCGTGGTGTTCAGCCACCCGCCCATCGGCACCATCGGCCTGACCGAGCCGGAAGCCGTCGCCGAATACGGTGAAGATCAGGTGAAGGTCTACCGCAGCCAGTTCACCGCCATGTATTCGGCCCTGACCCAGCATCGCCAGCCCACCCGGATGAAACTGGTCTGCGTCGGGCCGGAAGAGAAGGTGGTCGGCCTGCACGGCATCGGCTTCGCCATGGATGAAATCCTGCAAGGCTTCGGCGTCGCCATGAAGATGGGCGCCACCAAGGCGGACTTCGACAACTGCGTTGCCATTCATCCTACCAGTGCGGAAGAGTTTGTGACCATGCGATAAGCGGGGTTGAAGCTGACCTCATCACCATCGGGTCAGCTTCCACCACTTGCTACCAAAACCCGGCTCAGGCCGGGTTTTTTGTGCCTTGCCTGTCCACCAGCCAGCAAAACCCGCCTTCTTTACGCCGATTTTACGCCAGCCAAATCCAGCTTTATGGCGCCTTTACGCCCGTTTTACATACCCTTTCAGCGTCAATGAGACCTATGGGATCGACACGGATATGCATCGATCCCTGACGCTAATTACCTCAACGGAGTCGTTATGAATTGGCTATATCTGCTGCTGGTCCTCGCCCTCGCGGGTTATCTGCTGCGCGCCCTCGCGCGCACTCATGAGTGAGGAACCGGATATGTGGCAAGAGATCATCTATCCCGTCGCGTTCGTGCTGCTGGTGCTGCTGCCGGCGCCTCTGCTTGGCAACTACCTGTATCGGGTATTTGAAGGCAAGAGTCGCTGGCTGGCCCCGCTTGAGCGCGCCACCCTGGCCTGCTGCGGCACGGACGGGCGCGAGCAGGACTGGAAGTCCTACGCCCTCAGCCTGCTGGCCTTCAACGGCGCAGGCTTCGGCCTGCTGTTCCTGATCCTGATGGCGCAGGGGCTATTGCCCCTCAACCCGCAGCAGCTGCCCGGGCTGAACTGGCAACTCGCCTTCAACACCGCGGTCAGCTTCATGACCAACACCAACTGGCAGGCCTACTCCGGCGAAGCCAGCCTCTCCTACTTCAGCCAGATGGTGGGGCTCACCACCCAGAACTTCGTCTCCGCCGCCACCGGCGCCGCCGTCGCCATCGCCCTGTTTCGCGGCATCGCCCGCCAGCAGACCACCCACCTTGGCAACTTCTGGCAGGATCTGGTGCGCTTCTGCCTCTACGTGCTGCTGCCGATGGCGCTGATCCTGGCGCTGCTGCTGGTATGGCAGGGGGTGCCCCAGAGCCTGTCGGCCTACCTGCCGTTCCACGCGCTGGAAGGCCAGGAGCAGCTGCTGCCGCTCGGCCCGGCCGCCTCCCAGATCGCCATCAAGCAGCTCGGCTCCAACGGCGGCGGCTTCTTCGGCATCAACTCGGCCCATCCGTTCGAGAACCCCACCGCCCTCTCCAACTGGCTGGAGATGGTCGCCCTGCTGACGCTGGCCGCCGCCATGGTCTGCACCCTGGGGCGCTACGTGAAGGATCTGGCCCACAGCCGCGCCATCCTCATCGCCATGACCATCATGCTGGTGCTGGGGCTCTGCCTCGCCATCGGCCAGGAGCTGAAGCCGGATCCGGCCCTCGCCCACCTCACCAGCGAAGCCGGCAACTGGGAAGGCAAGGAGAGTCGCTTCGGCCCCGTACTGTCCAGCATCTGGGAAGTGGCCACCACCGCCGCCTCCAACGGCTCGGTCAACGCCATGCACGACAGCTTCACCCCCCTCGCCGGCATGGTCGGCATGATCAACATGCTGCTGGGTGAAGTGGTGTTCGGCGGCGTCGGTGCCGGCATCTACGGCATGATGCTGTTCGTGCTGCTGACCGTGTTCCTGTGCGGCCTGATGGTGGGGCGCACCCCCACCTATCTGGGCAAACGGCTCGGCATCACCGAGATGAAGTGGGTGGTCGCCAGCATGCTGGTGATGCCGGTCGGGGTATTGGTGATCGGCGGCATTACCCTGCTGATGCCGAACTCCGCCACCGTCATCGGTCACGATGGCCCCCATGGCCTGTCACGACTGATCTATGCCTACGCCTCGGCCGCCGGCAACAACGGCTCCGCCTTCGCCGGCTTTGCCGCCGCCGACAGCTGGCAGTGCATCGCCATCGGGCTGGCCATGCTGCTCGGCCGCTTCGGCTACATCATTCCGGTGCTGGCCATCGCCGGCCAGCTGGCCCGCGCCCCGCGCCAGGAGACGAGCGAAGGGGACTTCCCCGTCAGCGGCCCGCTCTTCATCACCCTGCTGATCGTCACCGTGCTGCTGATGGGGGGTCTCTCCTTCCTGCCGGTGCTGGCGCTGGGCCCGGTGGCGGAACACCTGAGCCTGCTGGGAGGTGCCTTCTGATGCTGCACACCCCACTGATCTGCGTGACCAACTATTCGATGCAGGGAGCTTTCCAATGAGCAAGTCCGCTTCAATGAGCACCGACACCATTCCGGTGAAGGGCAAGAAACAGAAATCACAGATCCTGCAGGCCATGGTGGAAGCCCTCTATCGCTTCAACCCCAAGGCGCTGTTTGGCAGCCCCATCCTGTTCACCCTCTGGCTGGCGGCCGTGATGGCGACCCTGGAGTCGCTGCTGGGGCAACCGCTCTCCGGCGTCGCTCCTTCGCTGGCCTGGCAGCTGACCGCCTGGCTCTGGCTCACCCTCTGGTTTGCCAACTTCGCCGAGACCCTGGCCGAGGGGCGCGGCAAGGCGCGGGCCGACAGCCTGAAGGCCGGCATGAGCCAGCTCAAGGCACGTCGAGTCACCAGCCCGCAGGATGACAAGGGCGAGTGGGTACCGGCCACCAGCCTGCTCAAGGGCGATCTGGTGCTGGTGCGCAGCGGCGAGATGATCCCCGCCGACGGCGAAGTGGTCGCCGGCATCGCCTCGGTCAACGAGGCGGCCATCACCGGCGAATCCGCCCCCGTCATCCGCGAGTCGGGCACCGACCGCAGCGGCGTGACCGGCAACACCACCGTCGTCTCCGACCAGATCTGGGTGCACATCAGCAACAACCCGGGCGAAAGCACGCTGGATCGGATGATTGCCCTGGTGGAAGGGGCCAAGCGGCAGAAGACCCCCAACGAGATGGCGCTGGACGCCCTGCTGGTGGGGCTGACCCTGATCTTCCTGCTGGTGGTGGCCACCCTGCCCAGGTTCCTCGACTACAACGGCACCCAGGTGCCCCGGCTCTATCTGCTGGCGCTGTTCATCACCCTGATCCCGACCACCATCGGCGGTCTGCTCTCCGCCATCGGCATCGCCGGCATGGACCGGCTGGTGAAGCTCAACGTGATCGCCAAGTCGGGCCGGGCGGTGGAAGCCGCCGGCGACGTGCGCACCCTGCTGCTGGACAAGACCGGCACCATCACTTTCGGCAACCGGATGGCGGACGAGCTGATCCCGGCCCCCGGCGTGGACCCCTCCCTGCTGGCCCAGGCCGCCATGCTGGCCTCGCTCGGTGACAATACCCCGGAGGGCAAATCCATCCTGACCCTGGCGGGCAAGAGCCACACCAGACCGAGCCAGCTGGAGAGCGACATCCTCATCCCCTTCAGCGCCGAGACCCGGCTGAGCGGGCTGGATCGCAACGGCCATCACTATCGCAAGGGGGCGGTGGACGCCGTGCTGCGCTACCTCTCCCTCGATCGCAAGGCGGTGCCCGAGCTCATCCTCAAATCGGTGGACAACATCGCCCGCCAGGGGGGTACCCCGCTGCTGGTCTGCACCCATGAGAAGGTGCTGGGGGTGGTGTTCCTCAAGGACATCATCAAGCCGGGCATCAAGGCCCGCTTCCAGATCCTGCGCCACATGGGGATCCGCACCGTGATGATCACCGGTGACAACCCGCTGACCGCCGCCGCCATCGCCGCCGAAGCCGGGGTGGACGACTTCATCGCCGAGGCGACGCCGGAGAAGAAACTGGCCTACATCCGTCAGGAGCAGGCCGACGGCCGGCTGGTGGCCATGTGCGGGGACGGCGCCAACGACGCACCAGCCCTGGCCCAGGCCGACGTGGGGCTGGCCATGAACGAGGGGACTCAGGCCGCCAAGGAGGCGGGCAACCTGGTGGATCTCGACTCCAACCCCACCAAGCTGCTGGACGTGGTGCTGGTGGGCAAGCAGCTGCTGGTGACCCGTGGCGCCCTGACCACCTTCTCCATCGCCAACGACGTGGCCAAGTACTTCGCCATCCTGCCGGCCCTGTTCATCGCCGCCTATCCACAGCTGGGGGCGCTGAACCTGATGCAGCTGGGCAGCCCGGAGAGCGCCATCCTGTCGGCCATCATCTTCAACGCCCTGATCATCGTCGCGCTGGTGCCGCTGGCTCTGCGCGGGGTCAGCCTGAAGGGAACGGCGGCCAGCCTGCTGCGCCGCAACCTGCTGATCTACGGCGTCGGCGGCCTGATAGTGCCTTTCATCGGTATCAAGCTGATCGACCTGGTCATCACCGGCCTGGGGCTGGTGTAACGGCATCACCGGATGCGGGGCAGGCCCGCATCCACCCAACACATTTGGAGCAAACACATCATGATCGCAATCAGAACCCTGCTGACCCTGACCCTGCTGCTGGGGGTGGCATATCCGCTGGCCGTCACCGGGCTGGCCCAGCTGCTCTTCCCCTGGCAGGCCAACGGCAGCCTGCTCACCAACGCCAAGCAGCAGGTGGTCGGCAGCGCCCTGCTGGCCCAGAAATTCGAGCGGGCCGACTACTTCCACTCCCGCCCCTCCGCCAGCGATTTCGCCACCATAGGTGGCGGCGGAAGCAACCTGGGGATGAGCTCGCCGCTACGGGCCGAGTTTGCCGCCGCGGCGGCCAGGGCGCAGCCGGAAGCCAGGGTCCCCGCCCTGCTGACCCGCTCCGCCTCCGGCCTCGATCCTCATCTGCCCCTCGATGCGGTGCTGGCTCAGGTGGATAGGGTTGCCGGGCAACGGGGGCTGGATCCCGTTCAGTTGACGGAGCAGGTCAAGTCGGCGGCACAAGCTGGTATCCTTGGCCCGCAGGTGGTCAACATTCTCCAGTTGAACCTGCAACTCGATCATCAAAAGGGCGCCTGAGGGCGCTCCTTGCCGTTCGGGAAGGCTCCCTTTCGACAACGGGGACAAGCATGAGCAATGAGGTCACGGCCGCAGTTCGGCCGATGCAACGGGAGCACGGGGATGCGTGATGAAGTGAGGGCTGACGCCCTGCTGGCGAGCCTGGAGCAGGAGCACAGGGGCAAGCTGAAGGTGTTTCTCGGCGCGGCCCCCGGCGTCGGCAAGACCTACGCCATGCTGCAGGCGGTGCGGGAGCAGGCCAGGGAGGGAGTCGACATCCTGATCGGGGTGGTGGAGACCCACGGCCGCCAGGAGACCCTGGCCCTGCTCGACAAGCTCGCCATCCTGCCGCGCACACTGCACCTGCACCGCCAGCAGCGCCTGGAGGAGATGGATCTGGACGGTCTGCTGGCGCGCAAGCCCGCCATCGCCGTGGTGGACGAGCTGGCCCACAGCAACGCCCCCGGCAGCCGCCACGAGAAGCGCTGGCAGGATGTGGAGGAGCTGCTCGGTGCCGGGATCGACGTCTACACCACCCTCAACGTGCAGCACCTGGAGAGCCTCAACGATCTGGTGTGGCAGCTGACCGGGGTCAGGGTCAAGGAGACCCTGCCGGATCAGGTGCTGCTGGAGGCCGACAGCCTGGTGCTGATAGACCTCCCCCCCAAGGAGCTGCTCGGCCGCCTCAAGGAGGGCAAGGTCTATGTGCCCCACCAGGCCAAGGCCGCCCTGCAGTCCTTCTTCTCCCTCAACAACCTGACCGCCCTGCGGGAGCTGGCAATGCAGACCGCCGCCAGCCACGTGGAGGGGGATCTGCAGTTGCAGTGGCAGGCGGCCGGCAAGACCACCTTGCCGCTGCGGGGCAAGCTGATGGTCTGCATCGGGGATGAGCACGGCGCCGCCCTGGTGCGTTACGGCCACCGCTTCGCCCAGCGCAGGCAACTGCCCTGGCTGGTGGTGCACATCGACAGCAAGGGGCAGCGCTCCCCCGAGCTGGAGCAGGCGCTGGCCCTCGCCTCCCAGCTGGGGGCCAGGGTGCTGACCCTCTCCAGCCCGGCCGTGGCCGATGCCCTGCTGGAAACCGCCGAACAGCAGCAGGTCTCCCAATTGCTGCTCGGCAAATCCCGCAACCCGCCCTGGCGTCGATCCCTGGTACAGCACCTGCTCAAACAGGCGCAGGGATTCGAGATCACGCTGGTGGATACCGAGAAGCGCAAGCCCGGCCTGACCCTGCCTACGGCAGGCCCGGGTGAGCTTCGCCAGAGCCTGCTCGCGGTGGCCATCATGGGGGGGACCTCGGCCGTGGTCTGGGCCCTCTCCCACTGGCTGCCCCCCGCCTCCCTGCCCATGCTGTTCGTGCTGGGGGTACTGGCCACCGCGCTCACCACCAGCCTGGTCCCCGCCATCCTGGCCGCCGTGCTGGGCTTCGTTGGCCACAACCTGCTGTTCACCGTCCCCTACTTCTCCCTGAGCGTGGCCAGCCACAGCGACCTGCTCACCCTGTTCGTGCTGCTCATCGTCGGCATCGCGGCCGGGCGGCTCGCCTCCCGCCAGCGTCAGCAACTGGTCAGCCTGCGCGAGACCCAGCAACTGGGCAACGCCCTGCTCTCCCTGAGCCAGGGGCTGGCCACCGCCAGCAGCCCGGTGGACGTGCTGAGACAGGGAACCCAGGCCATCGCCCTCGCCCTTGGGCAGCCCGTGTTCGCGCTCGATGGGGATTACCAGTACCGGGCCGGTGACACCCAGACCGGGCCGGGCCAGACCGACAAGGCCGCCATCGACTGGTGCCTGGCCCAGAAGCAGAGCGCCGGTGCCCATACCGCCACCCTCAACGCCGCCGAGGCCCAGTATCATCACCTCAGCGATGACCTGGTGCTGGGCATCCGGCTGGCCAGCCCGCTCACCTCCGCCGCCGAGCACCAGCTGCAGGCCCTGCTCACCGATATCCGCGCCGCCCTGGCTCGAATCGATCTCAATGAGCGGCTGGCGGACAGCCAGTTGCAGGCAGAGACCGACCGGATGCGCGCCGCCCTGCTCTCCTCGGTCTCCCACGACCTGAAGACGCCGCTCGCCACCATCATGGGGGCCGGCAGCACCCTGCTGGAATACGGGGACCGGATAAGTGCGGAGGACCGCATCGAACTGCTGCACTCGGTGCAGGACGAGGCGCGCCGCCTGCACGGCTATGTCCAGAACCTGCTGGACATGACTCGCATCGGCTCACCGGACTTCCAGTTGAAACGGGACTGGGTTGACCTGGCTGACCTGGTGGAGAGCGCCCGCCGCAGACTCGACTCCTCCTGGCGCCAGCACAAGCTGCTGGTGCACTTCGATCAGCAGATCCCCCGACTCTATGTGCACGGTGCCCTGATCGAGCAGGTGCTGGTCAACATCCTCGACAACGCCTCCCGCTACTCGCCGGCCGGCACCCCCATCGAGTTCAAGGTGATGCTGGCGGACCCCGACCTCATCATCGACATCATCGATATCGGGGTCGGCATCGCCGAGTCGGATCGGGACAAGATCTTCAATCTGTTCTACACCCAGCCGGTCGGCGACTGCGGCAGCCGCGGCACCGGGCTTGGCCTCGCCATTTCCCGCGCTATGATAGAGGTCCACGGCGGCCGCATCTGGGCATTCGCCGGCCCCAACGGCAACGGCACCTGCATGCGCATCTCCCTGCCGCTGGCCCTCAACGCACCGGCGGCCTGATGGTCGCCGCCCTTTTCAATCAGCAAACGGGAGGCTGAATGGCTCACATACTGGTCATCGACGACGAGGCGGCCATCCGCCGTTTTTTGCGGATCAGCCTGATCGCCGAAGGACATCAGGTGAGTGAGGCGGTCGGTGTCACCGAGGGGGTGGCGCAGTATCGCCACCTCAACCCCGACCTGGTGATCCTGGATCTGGGCCTGCCGGACGGTGATGGCATGCAGATCCTGCACGCCATCCGCGAACATCACGCCAATCCCGTGCTGGTGCTCTCGGCGCGGGACTCGGAGCAGGAGAAGGTGCGGTTGCTGGATGCGGGGGCCAACGACTACATGAGCAAGCCGTTCGGCGTCGGGGAGATGATGGCCCGTATCCGGGTGCTGCTGCGCCAGCGGGTCGGCGCCACCAGCGGCGAATGTCGCCACTTCCCCCACTGTGGCCTGACCCTGGACAGCAGCAGCCACAAAGTCACCCTGCAGGGCGAGGAGATCCCCCTCTCCCGCAAGGAGTTCGCCCTGTTGCAGGCGCTGGTGTGCCACCCCGGCAAGCTGGTGCAACAGACCCAGCTGCTCATCGACATCTGGGGGCCAAGCCACAAGGAAGATACCCACTACCTGCGCATCGTCATCGCCAGTCTGCGCAAGAAGCTGGGAGATAACCCCCAGCAACCCACGCTGATCGAGACCGAATCCGGCATCGGCTACCGCTTTATCGGCAGCTGATGTTTCACGTGGAACGACGCCAACCGCAGCACAAGGCCAGCAGACCGCAACCACCGAGCAGCAGACCGAGATCCTGCAAGCTGGCTGCAACCGCCAGCCCCAGGCTGAGCAACAGGTAGTAGCCAAGCCCGAACAGGGCACCGGCACTACCCGCCACCTCCCGATAGGCCAGCAGCGCCTGGCTCAGCACATTGGGGATCGCCAGTCCGAACGCCACCACCACCACCATCATGGGCAACAGGAACCAGAGCGATGCCTGACTGGCCCACACCAGCCAACTCGAACCCGACGCCAGCACGGCGGCGAGCCGTATTAACGAGGCAGGCGTCCAGCCACGGCCCAGCAGGCACTTGTTGAGCAGGCTGCCCACCAGGGTCGCCAGCGCCAGCACGATGCCGGAGTAACCAAACTCCCCCGCGCTCAGCCCCAGACCGGCAAACAGAAACGGCGCCAGGCTGTAGTAGCCGAACAGCATGGTGTTGAACAGCGCCACCAGGGCGGCGCTGCGCCACAAGCCGGTATCACGCACCATCCGGCAGGCCAGCGGCCAGAGTGCGACCCTTTGGGTGGTGGCCGGGCGGGTTTCCGGCAGTTGCCAGCAAGCCATCAGCAACAAGCCGATTGCCAGCGCCAGCAGGGCGCCGAATACCCCGAGATAACCCAAGCCATCAGCCAGCAGGCCACCGCTCACCAGCCCCAGCACAGGACTCAGGGAGAGCGCGATGCCCATCACCGAAAAGACCCGCGCCAGATCGCTGCCCTGATAGCTGTCGCGCAGCATGGTCTGGGTCACCACGGAACCCACGGCGGCGCCGAAGGCCGCGATGACCCGGGCCAGCAGCAGGGTTTCAAATTGAGTGGCCAGCAACGCCAGCAGGGTGCCGGCGCCATAGGTCAGCAGCCCCGCCAGCATGGCGGGACGCCGCCCGATGAGATCGCACAACCTGCCCCAGCAGACCACGCCCGCCGCAAACGCCAGAAAATAGACCGACAGGGTCTGGGACGCCTGCCCCTCGCTCACCCGAAACTCAGTGGCGATATGGGTCAGCACCGGGCTGTAGATGGTCTCCACTATCTGGGGAAACATCATCAATCCGACCACCAGCCAGCGCGGTGGCAACCTGTTGTTCATGACACACCTCCTTCACAAGAGGTCGCCATTCTAGAGAGGGATAACATGTCCGATTACAATAAGGCGGACTATAAACAGCAAGAATAGGACACATGGCCTTTATTCTTCCCGATCACCCCTTTGATCCGGACCAGCACGACGGTAGCGCCATCGGTATTGCCGCCGCCCTCGGCTGGCACGACTCCGGCCGCCATCAGCACCAGCGCCACCAGCTGCTGTTCGCCCAGGCAGGCTGCATGACCATAGAGCTGGACGATCAGGTCTGCCTGCTGCCGCCGACGCGAGCGGCCTGGTTGCCAGCAGGTCTGCCCCACCGGGTGTTGATGCGCGGGGTAGTGGCCTATCGCTCCCTCTACTTCCAGCCGGAGCCCGCGTTGCCAAACGAGATGGCGGTGCTGGCCGTCAACCCGCTGCTGCGGGAGATCATCGAGCGGATGGCGCTCTGGCCCTGGGACAAGCCGGAAGCAGAGCAAACCTGCACACTGGCATTATTGAAAGAAGAGCTGGCGCAAGCGCCGCGGGAATCCTGGCAGTTGCCGCTGCCGTCAGACGGGCGTCTGATCGGCTGGCTGCAGGAGATAAAGCGGGGTGACACCCTGCCCGATCGGCTCAACCGGCTGGCCGAGCGGGTGGGTGCCAGTGACAAGACCATAGGCCGCATCTTCATGCGAGAGACCGGCATGAGCTACCAGGCCTGGCGCCAGCAGTGGCGACTGCTGCGGGCCATGGAACTGCTGGCCGAAGCCGAGCCCATCAGCCGGGTGGCCGCTGCCCTGGAGTTCGCCAGCGACAGCGCCTTCATCGCCTTCTTCAGGCAGCACACGGGGCAGACCCCCTTGCGCTACCTCAACTCTCGGGATGAGTCGCATCGGCAGAACTCGCCTCCACCACCAGGGTCTCCAGGGCCAGCGGCTTGAGGTTGTGGATGGCCTCTGCCACCACATCATGGGAGGCCTGCTGCTGCAAGGCCAGCATCTCCTGTTGCAGGGCGGCGCTGTCCAGCTCGGGTCTGGGGTTCTCGGCGGCCATGGCATTCAGGCTCAGGCTGCTGGCAATCAGGGTAGCGATCAGGATCTTCATCTGGCGTGCTCCGGTGTGGTTGAGATGACCAGATAGCTATTCCAATAGTTGTGCCAGATTTGTAACAGCATGATTTTATTGATATAAATAATTTTTTGATGCTGTCACACCCCTTCCTGAATCGAATGTTGGTTATTTTAAAACCTATAAATGGTTTTTTTACCACCTCCATCATGGCAACCCTGTTCCACGTGAAACGCCCCGTTTTTTTGATCGACACCCGCTTTTGAAGTGAGCTATGGTGCTAGCTCCCCCCTTAACTGACTCTGGATTTGCCACCGAATGGAATTCTCCTTGTTCGGCGAGAAGTTCACTCGCCACGCCGGTATTACCCAACTCATGGACGACCTCAATCAAGGGCTGCTGAATCCCGACGCCATCATGCTGGGAGGCGGCAATCCGGCCCCCATCCCCGCCATGCTGGAACGCTTTCAGGCCGAGGCCAATACCCTGCTCGACAACGGCGAACTGATCAAGGCCATGGCCAACTACGATGGCCCCCAGGGCAAGGACAGGTTCACCAGGGCGCTGGCCGCCCTGCTCAGCAAGGAGCTGGGCTGGGAGATCTCCGCCCGCAACATCGCCCTGACCAACGGCAGCCAGAACGCCTTCTTCTATCTGTTCAACCTGCTGGCCGGCGAGTTCGCCGACGGTCGCAAGAAGAAGGTGCTGTTCCCCCTGGCCCCCGAATACATCGGCTATGCCGACTCGGCCCTCTCGGACGATCATTTCGTCGCCTACAAGCCCACCATCGAGAAGCTGCCCGACGGCCAGTTCAAATACCACGTGGATTTCGAGAGCCTGCAGGTGGGCGACGACATCGGGGTGATCTGTGTCTCCCGGCCGACCAACCCCACCGGCAACGTGCTCACCGACGAGGAGATCGAGCACCTCGATCAGATCGCCCGTGACAAGGGGATCCCGCTGCTCATCGACAATGCCTACGGAGTCCCCTTCCCCGGCATCATCTTCAGCGACGCCAAGCCGTTCTGGAACGCCAACACCATCCTCTGTATGAGCCTCTCCAAGCTCGGCCTGCCGGGCACCCGTTGCGGCATCGTCATCGCCGACGAGAAGATCATCCGGGCCATCACCAACCTGAGCGGCATCATCAATCTGGCGCCGGGCAGCCTGGGTCCGGCCATCACCATTCCGATGATCGAGAGCGGTGACATCATCACCCTGAGCGAGCAGGTGGTGAAACCCTTCTACCAGCAGAAAGCCACCTTCGCGGTCCAGCTGCTGCGCGAGGCCATTCCGGATCCGCGCTTCCACATCCACAAGCCGGAGGGAGCCCTCTTCCTCTGGCTCTGGTTCGAAGACCTGCCGATCCACTGCCAGGAGCTGTATGAGCGACTGAAGGCGAAGAACCTGCTGATCGTGCCCGGCCACTACTTCTTCCCCGGCATCGACGACCCCGAGTGGCGCCACAGCCAGGAGTGCATCCGCCTCAACTATGCCCAGAGCGAAGATCTGGTGCGTCGTGGCATCGCCATCCTGGCCGACGAGATCAACGCCCTCTACACCGGTTGATTCCCCCTTCGGCATGAAAAAAGAGGCCTGCAGATGCAGGCCTCTTTTCTATCAGGTGGTCAGCGATGTTGTTTAACCGGGCAGTGCCAGCTGATCGGGTTTGCCGATGGGGATGGCACGGGGCTTGAGCGCTTCCGGCAGCTCCCGGGCCAGCTCTATGGTCAGCAGACCGTGCTCCAGCCTAGCCCCCTGCACTTCCACGTGCTGGCTCAGCTTGAAGGCGAGCTCGAAGTCCCGCTCGGCGATCCCCTGATGGAGGAATTGGCGCTCGCCCATGGTGGCGACCTTGCGCCCCTTCACCTTGAGGGTGCCGTTTTCGGTCTCCAGCTCCAGCTCATTGCGATCGAAACCGGCCACGGCAACCGTGATGAGGTAGCTGTCGTGATCCCGCTTTTCGATGTTGTACGGGGGGTAGGCCGAGGTCTTCTGATCGAACAGGCCTTCCAGCTCGCGGGCCATCCGCTCGAAGCCGACGGCATTGGAATAGAGATGAGAAAAATCGAGGTTACGCATGATCCTATCCTTCTATAAAGCAACAGGGTTTACTCTCCACGGGCCCGCCATCGGCACCCGGGAAACATCAGCAATGCAACGAGGTCAGAGGCTGTCAGCCGTTGATCTCGATCTTGCGGGGCTTCATCGCCTCGGGCACTTCGCGCACCAGGTCGATGTGCAGCAGACCGTTCTTCAGGTCGGCCCCCTTCACCCGCACATAGTCGGCCAGCTGGAAGCGACGCTCGAAGCCGCGTTCGGCAATGCCTTGGTAGAGGTAGTTGCGCTCGGTGTCGGCCTGCTTGCTGCCCTTCACCGTCAGCAGATTTTCCTGGAAGCTCAGCTCCAGCTCTTCCTGGGTAAAGCCCGCCACCGCCATGCTGATGCGGTAGTCGCTGTCACCCAGCTGCTCGATGTTGTAGGGGGGATAGCCGGCATTGCCATTGCTGGCGGCAGATTCGATGAGAGTGGCCAGACGATCGAAACCGATGGCAGAACGATAGAGCGGAGAAAAGTCGATAGAACGCATAGTATTACCCTCTTGTGAGCGATAACGGATTGTTTGCCCTCCTGATGGACGGGCGCCTGGTCGAAACCTCTGTCGAGCGTTCCGGCCTTGTTATCTATATAGGGGCCAGCATTTGGCTTTCAAGGGGTAAAAACAAAAGAAATGCAGGCCATCAAGAATGGCCCGATTAGATCGATAATAGGCCTGCGGGCCACTCATGATCCGTCCCTCATCCCTCCATACTGGCCGTGTCCCCAACGAGAAACCGGAGCACGCCATGAAGATTACCCAGGTTCGCAACGCCACCCTGCTCATCCACTACGCAGGAACCCGCTTCCTCATCGACCCCATGCTGGCCCCCAAGGGGAGCTACCCCGGCTTCGAAGGCATGGCCAACAGCCATCTTCGCAACCCCCTGGTCGAGCTGCCGCTGCCCATGGCGACCCTGCTGGAGGTGGATGCGGTGATTGTCACCCATGACCATCTGGATCACTGGGACGATGTCGCGAAAGCGAAGATCCCCAGGCACCTTCCCCTGTTCGTGCAGCATCAGAAAGATGCCGACACCATGAGGGGATGCGGCTTCGAGGATGTGCGCCTGCTGGGCGAGGTCGGCGAGTTCGCCGGCATCCGCCTGCAACAGACGGAAGGCCGGCACGGCAGCGATAGCATCATGGCCCTGCTGGGGGATCGCCTTGGCGAGGTCAGCGGAGTGGTCTTCTCCCATCCCGCCGAAAAGACCCTCTATCTGGCCGGCGACACCGTCTGGAATGCCCAGGTTGAACAAGCGCTGCACAGGCACCAACCCGAGGTTGTCGTCCTCAACTGCGGCGATGCCCAGGTGACGGGTCTGGGTGCCATCATCATGGGCAAGGAGGATGTGGCCGCCGTCTATCAGGCCGCCCCGCAGGCCACCCTGATCGCCAGCCACATGGAGGCGGTCAATCATGCCCTGCTGTCCCGGCGGGAGCTGCGCGACTACCTGGACAGCCAGGGGATGGCCGCCCGGGTACGGGTGCCCGAGGATGGCGACACCATGGTGCTCTGAGCGAGAGGCCGGGCACCACATGGCTCTTCGGCTTTCTGTTGCTGCCCCGTATGATGGGGATCCGAGTGCAAAGGAGTCTTCAACCATGCCCCGTCCTCTCATCGTCGCCGTCATCACCTTCGATCACTTCAGCCCCTTTCACTGCTCGGTGCCCTGCCTCATCTTTGGCGACAAGATGATGCCGGGCCAGTCGTTGTTCGAGCTGAGACTCTGCGCCGGGGATGACACGCGGCAACCCGCCTCCTCCCAGGGCTTTCGCATGGAGGCCGACTATGGCCTGGAGGGTCTGCTGGAGGCGGATATCATCATCATCCCCTTCTGGCGCGATCCGGCCGAGCGCCCCGCCCAAGCCTTGCTCGATGCCCTGGTTGCCGCCCGGATCAGGGGAGCCCAGATCGTGGGGCTCTGTCTCGGCACCTATGTGCTGGCCTATGCCGGCCTGCTGGACGGGCGCGGTGCCGCCACCCACTGGGAATTTGAACAGGAGTTCGTCCAGCGCTTCCCCCGGGTGCGGCTCGATACCAATGCCCTCTACGTCGACGACGAAGGGCTCATCACCTCGGCTGGCACCGCCGCCAGCCTGGACTGCTGCCTCTATCTGGTTCGCCAGCATCACGGCAGCCAGATTGCCAACAAGCTGGCCAGGCGGCTGGTGGTGCCTCCCCACCGGGAGGGTGGCCAGGCCCAGTTCATCGAGCAGCCGGTGCCCGCCACCACCCGGGATGCCAGGATCAACCAGCTGTTCGATCACCTGCGCCTGCACCTGGCCGCGCCCCACACCCTGGATAGCCTGGCGGAACATTGCATGATGAGCCGACGCACCTTTAGCCGCCGCTTCCAGCTCGCCACCGGTCTCTCCCTCGGGGAGTGGCTGATGGCGGAGCGCCTGCGCCGCAGCCAGACGCTGCTGGAGTCCTGCTCCCACACCGTGGAACGCATCGCCGAACTGGTGGGGCTCGGGTCTGCCACCATATTGAGCAAGCACTTTCGCGCCCGCTTCGGGGTGTCGCCGCGGGAGTGGCGCCGCACCTTTCGCGGTGACAGAGTCTAGGTCTAGGTCCCTCATGTTTCACGTGGAACGCGCCCTCTTCCTTGCCCCAGAAAACAAAAAGCCGCTCACGAGGAGCGGCTTTTGATGGTTGTCGGACCGTCTATTAGACGTCGAGGTTGGCAACCCGCAGCGCGTTGGTCTCGATGAAGTCGCGACGGGGCTCTACGGCATCCCCCATCAGGGTGGAGAAGAGCTGGTCGGCGCCGACCGCGTCGTCGATGGTGACACGCAGCATGCGACGGGCTTCCGGATCCATGGTGGTTTCCCACAGCTGCTCCGGGTTCATCTCCCCCAGCCCTTTATAGCGCTGGATGTAGATGCCACGCTTGCCTTCGCCCATCAGCCACTCGACCGCTTCAACGAAGCTGGCGACCGGCTTCACCTTCTCACCACGCTTGATGTAACCGCCTTCCTCGATCAGATTGGCGATCTCCTTGCCCAGGGAGACCAGCTGACGGTACTCGGAGGATTGCAGGAAGTCGTAGCTGAGCGGGTATTCGCGGTCGACCCCGTGCTGGCGTACCACGGCGTGGGGCACGAACAGGCTGCGCTCCTCGTCGCGGCGTACCTGCATCTGGTACTGGATGCCGTGGTTGCTCTCGTTGAGCACGGCCTCCATGCTCTGGCACCAGGCCTGCAGATCGCTCTCGCTGGCCAGCAGGGTTTCGTTCAACTCAGGCTGATAGATCAGCTGGGTCAGCACGGCTTCCGGGGCGCGACGGGACATGCGGGTGATCAGGTGAGTCACGGAGCGATGCTGGTTGACCAGACGCTCCAGCGCCTCGCCACCGATGGCCGGGGCAGATTCGTTGACGTGCAGGGTCGCACCGTCCAGCGCCATGGCGGTCTGGTACTGCAACAATGCGTCTTCGTCTTTCAGGTACTGCTCCTGCTTGCCCTTCTTCACCTTGTAGAGCGGCGGCTGGGCGATGAAGACATAGCCACGCTCGATGATTTCCGGCATCTGACGATAGAAGAAGGTCAGCAGCAGGGTACGGATGTGCGCACCATCGACGTCCGCATCGGTCATGATGATGATGTTGTGATAGCGCAGCTTGTCCGGGTTGTACTCGTCGCGACCGATGCCACAGCCCAGAGCGGTGATCAGGGTGCCCACCTCCTGGGAGGAGATCATCTTGTCGAAACGGGCCTTCTCCACGTTCAGGATTTTACCCTTGAGGGGCAGGATGGCCTGGTTCTTCCGGTTGCGACCCTGCTTGGCGGAGCCGCCAGCAGAGTCCCCTTCCACGATGTAGAGTTCGGAGAGCGCCGGGTCTTTCTCCTGACAGTCCGCCAGCTTGCCGGGCAGACCGGCGATATCCAGCGCGCCCTTGCGGCGAGTCAGTTCGCGGGCCTTGCGGGCCGCTTCGCGGGCACGGGCCGCATCGATGATCTTGTTGACCACGATCTTGGCGTCGCCCGGGTTCTCCAGCAGGAAGTCTGCCAGCTTCTCGCCCATCGCCTGTTCCACGGCGGTCTTCACCTCGGACGAGACCAGCTTGTCCTTGGTCTGGGAGGAGAACTTGGGGTCAGGCACCTTGACGGAGATAACGGCAATCAGACCTTCACGGACATCGTCACCACTGGCGGCGGACTTGGCCTTCTTGCTGTAGTCCTCCTTGTCCATGTAGTTGTTCAGCGTCCGGGTCAACGCGGTACGGAAGCCCACCAGGTGGGTACCGCCATCCCGCTGCGGAATGTTGTTGGTGAAGCAGTAGACCCCTTCCTGATAGGCGTCGTTCCACTGCATGGCGACTTCGACACCGATGCCGTCCTGCTCTGTGGTGAAGTGGAACACCTTGGGGTGAATCGGGGTCTTGTTCTGGTTCAGGTACTCGACGAAGGCCTTGATGCCCCCTTCGTAGCAGAAGTGCGCCTCGCGGCCGTCACGCTCGTCCATCAGACGGATGGAGACGCCGGAGTTGAGGAAGGAGAGCTCGCGCAGACGCTTGGCCAGGATCTCGTAATGGAACAGGGTGTCGCTGAAGATGGTCGGGCTCGGCCAGAAGCGGACTTCGGTCCCGGTGCCGGTGCTGTCACCAATCTGCTTGAGGGGTGCCTGCGGCTCGCCCAGGTGATAGGTCTGCTCGTAGACATGACCGTTGCGGCGGATGGTCAGCAGCAGCTTGTCGGAAAGCGCGTTCACCACGGAGACGCCCACACCGTGCAGACCGCCGGACACCTTGTAGGAGTTGTCATCGAATTTGCCACCGGCGTGCAGCACGGTCATGATGACTTCGGCGGCGGAGCGGCCCTCTTCCGGGTGGATGTCCACCGGAATGCCGCGACCGTTGTCGCGCACGGAGACGGAGCCGTCGGAATGGATCTTGACCTGGATATCGGAGCAGTAGCCAGCCAGAGCCTCGTCGATGGAGTTGTCGACGACCTCGAACACCATGTGATGCAGGCCCGATCCATCGTCCGTATCGCCGATATACATCCCCGGGCGCTTGCGGACCGCATCCAGGCCCTTGAGCACCTTGATATTCGAGGAGTCGTAAGTATTTTCACTCATAGCTTACTCTCTGCCTTCTCTAACGTTTCGGAGATCTTGCCTTGTTCCACGTGGAACAGCTTGCAGTCACTCGCATCCATCATGTCTGCGAGCTGACCGGTATCGATGGCGGTGATGAACACCTGGGACGCGCACTGCTTCAGCCTTGCGGCCAGCAGACGACGTTTGTCGACATCCAGTTCAGAGGCAAAATCATCAATTAAAAAAATACAGCCGCGGCTGCTATGTTGATTCAAATAGAGCCCTTGGGCCAGCCGCATGGCACAGACCAGCAACTTCAGCTGACCCCTGGACAAAATATCCTGCGCGGGCACGCCGTTCGCCTTGAGCCGCACGTCCGCCTTCTGCGGACCGACCCCAGTGTACCCCAGCGAACGATCCCGTTCGAACCCCGCCTCCAGCAATGCATCGAGGGGAGTGTCTTTTTCCCAGCCTCGATAGAATCCAAGACTGATATCGAACTCCGGCAGAAAATCTGCCGTCATCTCCTTGATCAGGGGCGTAATGGCCTGACAATAACTGGCGCGAAACCCCGCCAGCTCGCCACCCAGTCGCACCAGCTCCTGATCCCAGAATGCCAGTTGACGATACTGGGTGCTCTGGCGCAGCAAGGCATTGCGCTGCTTCAACAGCCGACGCACCCGCCCCCAGAGGGAGAAGAAGGTCGGCTCCTGATGGAAAACACCCCAGTCGAGCCAGGCCCGGCGAGCCTGGGGCCCACCGGTCAGCAGGCTGAAACCATCGGGGTGGATCAACTGTACCGGCAACAGCTCCGCCAGATCGGCCAGGCGCTGGGCCTGGGCACCGGCGATCTTGAGCTGGGTTTCGCCCCCCTTGTCCTTGGCAAGCCCGATGGGCACCTGACGCCCCTCCAGCTCGCACTGGGCAAACAGGGTAAAGGCCCGCTCGCCCTGGCGGATGACCCGCCCGGTCAAATGGGTACGAAACGAGCGGCCGAGACCAAGGTAATGAATGGCTTCCAGCACGCTGGTCTTGCCGCTGCCGTTGCTCCCGACCAGGATATTGAGGCCGGGAGACAGCGCGAGACTGGCGTGCTGAATGTTGCGAAAGTCGCTGAGCTGGAGTTTGACCAGGGACACGACTAGATCCGCATCGGCATCACCACATACTGGGCATCTTGGTTCTCAAAATCCTCAATAATGGCGCTGCTGATGGAATCGCTCAGGCTGATCCGGATTTGGTCACATTTTAACGTATTCAACACGTCCAGCACATAGGAGACGTTGAAGCCGATCTCCATCTCGCCAGCGGCGTATTGTACGTCAAGCAGCTCTTCGGCTTCTTCCTGTTCCGGGTTGTTGGCGGTGATGCGCAGCAGGTTTTCCTGCAGATTGAGACGCACCCCACGGAATTTCTCGTTGGAGAGGATGGCGGCACGGGCAAAGGCCTGGCGCAGATCCTCGCGACCGGCGATCAGGGCCTTGTCGCTCCCTCTCGGGATGACGCGGCGCCAGTCCGGGAAACGGCCATCCACCAGCTTGGAGGTGAAGATGAAGCCATCCAGGGCGGCGCGCAGGTTGCTGCGACCGATCTGTAGCCGCACCGGCTTGTCTTCCGCTTCCAGCAGGCGCACCAGTTCCAGCACCCCTTTGCGTGGCAGGATAACCTGATGATCGGGCAGCGATTCCGTTACCACTTCGCGGCGGCAGGTGGCCAGCCGGTGACCGTCCGTCGCCACGGTACGCAGGCCGTGTCCTTCGCTCTCGAACAGCATGCCGTTCAGGTAGTAGCGCACGTCCTGGCTCGCCATGGAGAACTGGGTCGCGTCGATGAGTTTTTTCAGCTCCAGCTGGCTGATGTCGAACTCGAGCACGGATTCCCAATCCTCGATGTTCGGGTATTCGGTCGCCGGCAGGGTCGACAGGTTGAAGCGGGAGCGGCCGGAACGGATGATGAGGCGCTCTCCCTCGGTGCTGAGACGGATCTCCGCCCCCTCCGGCAGACCGCGACAGATGTCCAGCAGCTTGCGCGCCGGCACTGTGGTGCGGCCATCCTGGCTGTCGCTGTTGAGATAGACCTGTCCGATCATCTCCACCTCGAGATCGGTCCCGGTCAGCGACAGCAGGCCATTGCTGACATCGAGCAGGACGTTGCCGAGGATGGGCAGGGTCGGCCGGCCACCCAGGGCACCGGACACCAGTTGCAGGGGACGTAACAGGGCCTCACGGCTAATTTCGAGCTGCATCTGTGCTCTCCGTTGTTATTGGGAGGAAAGGATTCGGATCAGGCTGGAACATGCAATCTGCATCTGTGCACTCCGTTCCGTTATCAGGAAGAAAGGGTACGGATCAGGTTGGAATAATCTTCCTTGATGTCGTGACTCTCTTCCTTCAGCTGCTCGATCTTGCGGCAGGCATGAAGAACCGTGGTGTGGTCACGGCCACCAAAGGCATCCCCTATCTCAGGCAAGCTGTGGTTGGTCAGCTCCTTGGCCAGCGCCATCGCCAGCTGGCGCGGGCGGGCAACGGAGCGGGAGCGACGCTTGGAGAGCAGATCCGCCAGCTTGATCTTGTAATACTCCGCCACCGTCTTCTGGATGTTGTCGATGGTGACCAGCTTCTCTTGCAAGGCCAAGAGATCGCGCAGCGCCTCGCGCACGAAGTCGATGTTGATGGCGCGGCCGGTGAAGTTGGCGTTGGCGATCACCCGGTTGAGGGCGCCTTCCAGTTCACGGACGTTGGAGCGAAGCCGCTTGGCGATGAAGAAGGCCACTTCGTCCGGCAGGTGGATCTGGTTCTCGTCCGCCTTGCGCATCAGGATCGCAACCCGGGTCTCCAGCTCGGGCGGCTCGATCGCCACCGTGAGTCCCCAGCCGAAGCGGGACTTGAGACGATCTTCCACCCCGTTGATCTCTTTCGGATAGCGGTCCGAGGTCAGAATGATCTGCTGGTTGCCTTCAAGCAGGGCATTGAAGGTGTGGAAGAACTCCTCCTGGGAGCGCTCCTTGTTGGCGAAAAACTGGATGTCATCGATGAGCAGGGCATCGACGCTACGGTAATAACGCTTGAACTCTTCAATGGCGTTATTCTGCAGCGCCTTCACCATGTCCTGCACGAACCGTTCGGAGTGCATGTAGATGACTTTGGCGTCTTTCTTGCGATCCTTGATGGCATTGCCAACGGCGTGCAGCAGGTGGGTCTTGCCAAGGCCAGTGCCGCCATAGAGGAACAGAGGGTTGTAGGCACCACCCGGATTGTCGGCCACCTGACGGGCGGCCGCACGGGCCAGCTGGTTGGACTTACCCTCGACGAAATTCTCGAAGGTATAGTTCACGTTGGTGTTGCTCTTGTGGTTTGGCTCGGGCTTGTTTTCGGCCTTGTTTTCCCAGCTCTTGGGAGAGTTATTCACAGGATCGACACCACGGGCCGGCGCCCTGGCGACCGCGACGGGATGAGGGCGATTGCCGATATCAAAACGCAGGGTGGGAGCGTCGGCTCCGCACAGCTCGTTGATGATGCCGTTGACCCGGAGCAGGTACTTGTCGCGTACCCAGTCCAGAACAAAGCGGTTCGGTGCATACAGGGTCAGAGTATTGTCACTCAACTCCGCTTGAAGCGGCCGGATCCACATGCTGAATTCTGCCGAGGGCAACTCATCTTGCAGCCGGTTAAGGCACTGCTGCCATAGCGAAGCAGTCACTCTAGACTCCCGTCAATTGATTAAGTAAAGACCGGCTATTCTACGTTTTTAGTGGCCGGATCTCCAGTTGCTGCCGCACGGATCCAGCAAATAAGATCCTTGACTTTCAAGGATCCAACGCCCCAGGATCCCATTTCATCCCCAAAGTTACCCACAGCCGGATATCGGCAATGTGGACAGAATGGCGTGCTGCAACCATAGTTATTTTATATAACCAAATATCATTTATTTTTTATATTTTATTCCAATAACATCAGCGCCAACCCGTGATTACAACTAAAAATACAGCACTACAGAGAGAGGAATCCCCATGAAATCCACCATCAAACTGATTTCCGGCGCCGCCATTCTGCTGGCCAGCCTGTCCGGCCAGGCCATCGCCCAGGAAACCATCAAGGTCGGCATGTCCGGCAAATATTTCCCGTTCACCTTCGTCAAGCAGGACAAGCTGCAGGGCTTCGAGGTGGACATGTGGAACCAGATCGGTGAGCGCACCGGCTACAAGGTCGAGTTCGTGACCGCCAGCTTCTCCGGCCTGTTCGGCATGCTGGAAACCGGCCGCGTCGACACCATCTCCAACCAGATCACCATCACCGACGAGCGCAAGGCCAAGTACGCCTTCTCCCAGCCCTATGTCTATGACGGTGCCCAGATCGTGGTCCGCAAGGGCAACAACACCATCCACGGCATCAAGGACCTGGAAGGCAAGAAGGTCGCCGTCAACCTGGGCTCCAACTTCGAAGAGCTGCTGCGCAAGAACGACCCCAACAAGAAGATCGATATCCGTACCTATGACTCCGCCTTCGAGCAGGATGTCGCCCTGGGCCGCATCGACGCCTTCGTGATGGACCGCGTCTCCACCGCCCAGCTGATCAAGGAATCCAAGCTGCCGCTGCAACAGGCCGGTGCACCGTTCGAAACCATCGAGAACGCCCTGCCCTTCCTGAAGACCCCGGAAAAGCAGGCAGTGCTGAAAAAGGTTGACGATGCCCTCACCGCCATGCGCAAAGACGGCACCCTGACCAAAATCTCCGAAAAATGGTTCGCAGCGGACATCACCAGCAAATAAATGATGGAATTTGACCTCGAGTACACGCTAGGGCTGTTTCCCATCCTGCTCAAATACCTGGGCACCACGATGGAAATGGCCCTGTGGGGATTCGTATTGGCACTCGTACTGTCGCTGATCCTGGCGATAGTACGGGTGTTTCGCGTTCCCGCACTTCACTGGCTGGCGATGCTGTATATCTCGTTCTTCCGGGGTACACCGCTGCTCGTCCAGCTGTTTCTGCTCTATTACGGGCTGCCGCAGCTCTTCCCCATCTTCGTGGGGATGGATGCCTTTACCGCCGCCATCATCGGCCTGACCCTGCACTTTGCCGCCTACATGGCCGAGTCGATCCGGGCAGCCATTCTCGGCATCCACAAGAGCCAGATGGAAGCCGCCCTCAGCATCGGCATGAGCCGGCTGCAGGCGATGCAGCGGATCATCCTGCCCCAGGCGGCCCGCATCGCGACACCATCGCTGATGAACTACTTCATCGACATGATCAAGAGCACCTCTCTGGCGTTTACCCTGGGAGTGGCGGAGATCATGGGCAAGGCCCAGATGGAAGCGGCCTCCTCCTTCAAGTTCTTCGAGAGCTTCATGGCGGTGGCGCTGATCTACTGGGTGGTGGTCATCTTCTTCACCCGCTTGCAGCATCTGCTGGAAGTGCGGCTGAACCGTGCTTATTAAAGGAGGCCTGTCATGATCAACCTAACGGGTCTCTCCAAGGCCTATGACGGAAATCAGGTGCTCAACGGCATCGATCTTGAGGTAAAGAAGGGGGAGATTGTCGTCATCATCGGTCCTTCCGGTACCGGCAAGTCGACTCTGCTGCGCTGCCTCAACCTGTTGGAAACCCCGGATGCAGGGCGGCTCGTCATCGATGACCTCGCCGTGGATCTGGCCAAGGCCAGCGACCAGCAGGCCATCGAACTGCGCAAACGCGCCTCTTTCGTGTTCCAGAACTACGCCCTGTTCGCCAACAAGACGGCGCTGGACAACATCGCCGAGGGGCTGATCACCGTCTGGAAGCAGCCGAAGGCGGAGGCTCGTGCCACTGCCCTGGGCATCCTCAAGGACATCGGCCTCGCCGAGAAACAGGATGCCTACCCGGCCTCCCTCTCCGGCGGCCAGCAACAGCGCGTCGGCATCGGCCGGGCCATGGCGGCCCACTCCAAGGTGATCCTGTTTGACGAGCCCACCTCCGCCCTCGATCCCGAATGGGTCGACGAGGTGCTGGGCCTGATGAAGCAGCTCGCCCGCCAGCACCAGACCATGGTGGTGGTGACCCACGAGATCGAGTTTGCCCGTGATGTCGCCGATCGGGTGATCTTCATGGAAGGAGGCCGGATCGTGGAGCAGGGCCCGCCGGATCAGATATTGGTCGATCCGCAGGATCCCCGTACCCGGGAGTTCCTGCGCAAAGTACTTAAATAGCTCTCTCTTTGGCGGCCTGGCCGCCTTTTTTCTTGAGGGATCCTTGTTTAACCCCGGGTTGCCAGTATAATTCGGGGCCCTTGATCCTCCGGATCCTGCCAGATTATCCCGCTCGGTCGACGAACGGGGCGAGATGGAAAGGAACGGCGGATTGACGAGAAGCTGAACTCTGTTTAGAATTCGGCCTCTTTTGCTAGTCGTCACACGCTATAGCTGGCGCGTCGGCTAAGTGTGACAATCAAAACTGTACAGAAATACGGAATCGAATCATGAAACGTACTTTTCAACCGTCCAACCTGAAGCGCAAGCGCTCTCACGGTTTCCGCGCTCGCATGGCTACTGCCAACGGCCGCAAAGTTCTGGCCGCTCGTCGTGCCAAGGGTCGTGCCCGCCTGGTAGTCTAATGCCTACCCAGCACACCTTCTCTCGGGAGTTACGTCTGTTAACTCCCGAACACTTCAAACGCGTTTTCGCCGAGCCTGTCCGGGCCGCTTCTCCGCAAATTACGCTTCTTGCTTGCCCCAACTCCCTCGAACACCCCCGTCTTGGCCTCGCCGTGCCCAAAAAGGCGCTCAAGCGTGCCGTCTGGCGCAACCGTGTAAAACGAGTGGTTCGGGAAAGTTTTCGCCTCAATCAAGCCAATCTGCCCGCTATCGACATCGTCGTGATCGCCAAGGGTGGCGTGAAGGAGATGGACAACGAAGCGCTGTTCAAGTTACTGGAAAAGCTATGGCGCACTCTGTCACGCCGTTGCAATGGGTAGCAATCAAACTGATACGCCTGTATCAGCTAATCATTAGTCCCCTGCTCGGGCCGCGCTGCCGTTTCACCCCGACTTGTTCCCAATTTGCGATAGAAGCAATCCGACTTCACGGTTTCATAAAAGGCGTTTGGTTAGCCAGCAAACGTCTATTAAAATGCCATCCCTTATCCGAGGGTGGTTATGACCCGGTTCCGCAACCAAAGCGAAGAAACTGAAGACTATGGAATCACAACGCAATTTACTCCTGATCGGTTTGCTGTTCGTGAGCTTCTTGCTCTGGCAACAGTGGGAGTCCGACAAGGCTCCGAAGCCGGCCCCGACTACCGTGGCCCAAACCGAACATTTCGTACCTGAAGCCGGTCAGACCGGTGATATTCCTCAGGTTTCCGAGCAAGCAAATGGTAACGCCGCGCGCAAGCTGATCACCGTCTCCTCCGACGTGCTCAAATTGACCCTGGACACCCAGGGCGGTGACATCGTCTCTGCCGAACTGCTGGCCCACAAGCTGGAAGAAGGCAAGGAACAGCCGTTCACCCTGCTGACCAGCCAGCCTGCCCACCTCTATGTGGCCCAGAGCGGTCTGGTCGGTCGCGATGGTCCGGACAGCCAGGCCCAGGGTCGTCCCACCTATGAAGCCGCCCAGACCAGCTATCAGCTGGCCGATGGTCAGGATCAAGTCGTCGTTCCGATGACCTGGACCGACAGCAAGGGCGTGGTCTTCACCAAGGAGTTCGTGCTCAAGCGCGGTGATTACGCCGTGGGCGTCGACTACAAGATCGACAACAAGTCTGCCGAGCCGGTCCAGGTACAGTTCTACGGTCAGCTGAAGCAGACCATGACCACGCCGAAGGATCAGGAAGGTCATGCCATGGTGGCCAGTGCCTACCGTGGTGGTGCCTTCTCCAGCGAAGACTCCCGCTACAAGAAGTACACCTTTGACGAGATGAAGGATGCCGACCTGAACAAGACCACCCAGGGTGGTTGGGTCGCCATGCTGCAGCACTACTTCGTCTCTGCCTGGGCCCCGAATGCCAACGACACCAACAGCTTCTACAGCCGCGTGATCCCGGGCAAGGATCAGGCCATCATCGGCTACAAGGCGCCACTGGTTGACGTCGCTGCCGGCCAGCAGGCCGAAGTGAGCGGCAAGCTGTGGATCGGTCCCAAGCTGCAGGATCAGATGGCCAAGGTG
The DNA here is from genome assembly GCF_002902865.1 of Aeromonas sp. ASNIH5. Classification (NCBI taxonomy): domain Bacteria; kingdom Pseudomonadati; phylum Pseudomonadota; class Gammaproteobacteria; order Aeromonadales; family Aeromonadaceae; genus Aeromonas; species Aeromonas sp. ASNIH5. Next base: position 3,003,801 of record NZ_CP026122.1, read on the forward strand.
GCAAACCACCTGGATCTGACTGTCGACTACGGCTGGCTCTGGTTCATCGCCCAACCGCTGCACTGGCTGCTGACCGTGTTCCACGGTTTCGTCCAGAACTGGGGTCTGGCCATCATCATGCTGACCCTGCTGGTGCGCGGCATCATGTTCCCGCTGACCAAGGCCCAGTACACCTCCATGGCCAAGATGCGCATGCTCCAGCCCAAGCTGGCTGCGCTCAAGGAACGCTTCGGTGACGATCGCCAGAAGATGTCCCAGGGCATGATGGAGCTGTACAAGAAGGAGAAGGTCAACCCGCTGGGCGGCTGCCTGCCCATCCTGGTACAGATGCCCATCTTCATCGCCCTCTACTGGGCACTGATGGAGTCTGTCGAGCTGCGCCACGCGCCGTTCGCCCTGTGGATCACCGACCTGTCGGTGAAGGACCCCTTCTTCGTGCTGCCAATCCTCATGGGTGCCTCCATGTGGTATCTGCAGAAGATGAGCCCGACCACCATCACGGACCCGATGCAGCAGAAGGTGATGCAGTTCATGCCGATCATCTTCACCTTCATGTTCCTCTGGTTCCCGGCAGGTCTGACTCTGTACTGGCTGGTGAGCAACGTCATCTCCATCATCCAGCAGACCATCATCTATCGTCAGCTGGAGAAGAAAGGCCTGCACTCACGCAACTGATGCGCAGCCCATCTTTCCTGATTACAAAAGAGGCGGCCTTCGGGCCGCCTTTTTTATTACAATGTCCCCCACCCTCTTACTCATTCAGCCAACCAGCGAGTCAAGCAAGATGACAACAGATACCATCGTGGCCCAGGCCACCGCCCCCGGCCGTGGCGGCGTCGGCATAGTCCGCGTCTCCGGCCCTGCCGCCGAGCGGGTCGCCGAGATAGTGCTCGGCAAGCTCCCCAGGGTGCGTTATGCCGAATATCTGCCGTTCAGGGACGAGCAGGGCCAGGCGCTGGATCAGGGCATCGCCCTGCTGTTCAAGGCCCCCAACAGCTTCACTGGCGAAGACGTGCTGGAGCTGCAGGGCCATGGCGGCCCCGTCATTCTCGACATGCTGATCCGCCGCATCCTGCAGATCGACGGCATCCGCCCCGCCCGCCCGGGCGAGTTCAGCGAGCGCGCCTTCCTCAACGACAAGCTGGATCTGGCCCAGGCCGAGGCCATCGCCGATCTCATCGAAGCCTCCAGCGAGCAGGCCGCCCGCAGCGCCATGCACTCCCTGCAGGGGCAGTTCTCCGGCAAGGTTCAGCAGTTGGTGGAGAGCCTCACCCGGCTGCGAATCTATGTGGAAGCGGCCATCGACTTCCCGGACGAGGAGATCGACTTCCTCTCCGACGGCAAGGTGGCTGGAGATCTGTACGCCATCATGTCCGAGCTGGACGACGTGCGCGGCGAGGCCAAACAGGGCGCCCTGCTGCGAGAGGGGATGAAGGTGGTGATCGCCGGTCGTCCCAACGCCGGCAAATCGAGCCTGCTCAACGCCCTTGCAGGCCGCGAGTCCGCCATCGTCACAGAGATCGCCGGTACCACCCGCGACGTGCTGCGCGAGCACATTCATCTGGATGGCATGCCGCTGCACATCATCGACACCGCGGGCCTGCGCGATACCCAGGACAAGGTGGAACAGATCGGCATCGAGCGTGCCTGGGCCGAGATCGAACAGGCCGACCGGGTGCTGTTCATGGTGGACGGCACCACCACGGATGCCGTCGATCCCCACGATATCTGGCCGGAATTCGTTGATCGGTTGCCAAAAAACATCGGCCTCACCGTGGTGCGCAACAAGGCGGACCTGACCGGCGAGGATCTGGCACCGAGCCAGGAGCAGGGTCATGCCGTCTATCGCATCTCCGCCAAGACCGAGCTGGGGCTGCCCGCACTGCGCGAGCACCTCAAGGCCTGCATGGGATTCCAAGGCAACACCGAAGGGGGCTTCATGGCCCGCCGCCGCCACCTGGACGCACTGGAGCGCGCCGCCGAACGGCTGCTGGTAGCCAGGGAGCAGCTTGAGGTCTATGTGGCTGGCGAACTGGTGGCCGAGGAGCTGCGCCTGGCCCAGGAGTCCCTGTCCGAGATCACCGGCGAGTTCAGCTCCGACGATCTGCTGGGCCGCATCTTCTCCAGTTTCTGCATCGGGAAGTAATGTAGTGAAAAATAAGCAATAAAAAGCAGCCAGTGAGAACATAATACATTGTAAATATTGGACTTTGTTTTTTACTGGCTATTCTTGCCTGATCTTGTTTCGTGAGAATTTACCCCGAGAGTACCCCGAAGTAACCTCTTGGGGTACTTTTGGGGGACACTTATGAAGATCAGCATCGAATACCGCGCAACAGACGCCGAAGGCAAGCGCGCTCTGCGCTTAACCTACTACGCCGGCTCCTACCTTGACCCAACCACGGGCATCCGCAAGCACAAACGCAGCAGAGAGACCCTGGATCTCTTCTTGTACGACAAGCCGCGTACCCCAGCACAGCGGCTCCACAACAAAGAAACCCAGCGAGCAGCCGAAGCCATCCGCGCCAAGCGGCTCTTCGAGCATGAGACAGGTAAACACCATCTGGATTTCTCGAACGCCTACAAGGCCAGCTTCTTCGAGTACTTCCAAGAGGTTACGGACCAAAAAGCGGCAGGCAGCAAGAGCAACCACTCCATCTGGATATCAGCCCTCAAGCATTTGCGTCAGTACCATAAGCTGCCGGAGCTGACTTTCGAGGAAGTAGATCAGCTGTTCCTTGAGGGGTTTCGGCACCACCTGATGCATAAGGCTCGCACAAAAAGCGGCACACCACTGAGCCGCAACACCCAGAGCGCCTACTTCAACAAGTTGAGAGCAGCCTTGAACCAGGCAGAGCAGGATCGGCTGCTGCCGGATAATCCGGTACGACGTGTCAAAGCTATCCAGGGGGAGAAGAACAAGCGTGTTTACCTGACCGAGGACGAGGTACGGGCCCTTGCACAGGCCGAGTGCCGCTACGACGTTCTTAAGCGCGCCTTTCTGTTCTCCTGCTGCACGGGCTTACGCTGGTCCGACATTCATCAGCTGACCTGGGCCGAGCTGGAGCCCTTCTATGGTCACTACCGCATCGTCTTCATCCAGAAGAAGACCAGTGGCCTGCAATACCTGGATCTGAATGACATGGCAATGCAGCTGATGGGGCGCTCAGGAAAGACATCGGAGCGGATCTTCAAAGGCCTGAAATACTCGGCCTGGCACAATATGGAGCTCACCCGGTGGGCGTTGCAGGCGGGTATAACCAAGAAGGTCACCTTCCACAGCGCACGCCATAGCTTCGCCGTCATCCAGCTTAACCGTGGCGTCGATATCTATGCGCTCTCCCGCTTACTGGGGCACAGCGAGTTGAGAACCACCGAGATCTATGCAGACATCCTTGAATCACGGCGTAGAGATGCCATGCTCGATTTTCCCAACGTATTGGAGTGATAGAAGATGGGACGCGCCCTTGAAGAGATCCTGGCCAGTGAGAAGCCTGAAGTAGTCGCAGCCGCCAACCGGCAGGCTGCGCTGATACTTAACCAGTTAGAGCAGGAAGCGGATCCTAGCCAGGAAGAGCCAACAGAAACGCCAGCGCCACCCAGCGCTGGCGTAGATGATCTTAGATAATCTAGATCGAATCTCAGGATCGCCCTGCAGCCCAAGTAGCACCTGGGTTTAACTGATTAGGCCTGTGACCAATATCGTGAACTTTGTGACCACTTTCGTGATGGTTTGTGACCATTATCGTGATAGCGCAGGCCGGCCTATGGTGAACCGCCCCTTGGCATGTTCACTGATTGACCAACCCAGTTCAGCCAGTTCATCCAGTGCCTTGCGGACTCGCGATTGCCGCTTGCGGTGGGTGGCCATGCTGGCTTCCTCAGGAAAAACATAAGCAACCAAGGTGTCTAGCTGCACCGTCCGACTCTGGCCAACATCGACCCAGGCACATAGCCGCTGATGCAACAGTCTGGTGATGCTGCCACTCAGGCGCCGCACCTCTGTCATGTCGATACGAACATAGCGGCCAGAGCCCATAATGGCGGAGGTCAGCAAAGGATTGAGCGCCACAAAGAGCCCGTCGGTCAGGGCATCGCTGGCATAGTTCGCCAACAGACGAAAACCGCTGCGCTGGCCTGCTACCTGCGCTATCACCGACACCTTCCATAACCGCTCGACACAGCGGCGCACCGTATTGGTGTCACGAGGGTTGGCGTAGCCAATCTCCTTGGCCAGTTTGTGCAGGCTGCTTTTGACTACCAAGACTCGTTGCTGATTGGCTGCCCAGCGAGGCTCTAGCAGGGTACGTAAGTTGTTGCCCTCCCCGGTAGCGGCAATGGGCTCAATGATGGCGCTATAGTCCTCAACACCAGCCAGGGCAACCAGCCCCTGAAGCACACGAAGGTCATCGGCACCCAGCGGCTCTGGCCCGGAAAACTCAATCTGATTGCCCCCACCGAACCGATACACCGCATCCAGCTTGTCTCGGCGGCGCTGACCAGGAGCGATGGCTCTGAACAATCCTGGGGCCAGACAGTGCATATGGTCGTGCCGGGCATGGGTCAATTCAAAGCAAGGCACGTTTGCCTCCCGCTCGGCGTGTTACGTCCAACCTAGCGGGGTGCAGCACGCCGCCCTCTCCCCGCATCAGCCAGCGCTCTGGTAACGGCGGCACATAGTTGCTTTTACTGACCCCAAACCGCACATAGTGCTGGCTCTGATCCGGCGATACGCCCAGCTGCTGCGCCTCTTTCTTGGTCATAGTGGCGAGATAGGCCTGCCAGCGGACGTTGTCCACCAGTACCGACGAACCACGGCTTGCCTGCTGCAGATCGCCAGCTTCTTGGAATGCCGCAGATTTACTGGTGTGGTGTACAAACAGCACAGCGCATCCCAGCCCCATGGCCAGCCGCTCCAACTGACCCAGTACCTGCGTCATGGCACAGGCCGCGTTCTCGTCAGCATCGTGGAAGCGCCTCAGAGTATCGATGACAATCAACCTCACCCCTTTAGCCCAAATAGCAATCGCTTCCCACCAGTGGCTATCCAACACATTCGGACTGGCACCCTGAAGCGATATCAAACGAAGGTCTCGTTCAACGTTGGCACGAAGTTCAGCGTCAAGATATACGCCCAAGGAAAACAAGCGCTGGTGCAGTACAGGCCAAGGGTCCTCAGCAGGTAGGTAGAGCACAGCCCCCCTGCCCAGATTGCCAAGTCCAATCCAATCCGGCCCACCGGATATCTGCATTGCCAGTTGCAATGCCAACATCGATTTGCCCACTCCTCCCGGCGACACCAAAGCACCAACGCAGCCAACAGGCAGCCCCGGGAGGACAAAATCGAGGGGTCTCGGAGGTTCAACAAAAGCCGACCGGAGATCCTGGGGCCTATGAGATGCGATGAGATCTCGCTCCATAACAGCCTCACAATCGCCCATGACTAGCTTGCCGCACACGCTTGGTCACATGCTCAGTGAGCTCGGCGTCCGGTGAAATGCGGTGGGAGAGCAGCCAGTCCAACAGCTCGGCCCGCTTAAAGTAGATCTTTTTGCCTTGAGGCTTGTAATGCGGCAGACGTTTTTCACTGGTCAGTCGGTATACATAGCTAACCGACACCCCCAGCAGCTCGGCGCACTCCTCGGCAGAAATCACTTCTTTCTGCGCCAGCCCTTGCTGGCGTACCAGCTGTTTAAGCTCATAAAGCTCTTTCAAAATTGATCCATTCGGATCGCTATAAACTGACGAATTTTGCTCACGCATGCAGATGGTCTCCTAGTTACAAACATCAGCATGCAAAGCGTACCGAGGACCTAACGAAATCCAGAGCGCTGTAAATGCCCGTTTTGGGCACTTACAGTGTTTTCCGGAAAATATTTCGCATGTGAAATTTGAGATGGAAACAGGAAGGGGATTGGTAGAGCCAGATGAAATGGAAAAAATTTCACATGTGAAATTTTGGCGAGAGACCGCCAGTAAAGCAATCAGGCTCCACCAGGTTAGCTATCCCAAGCCAACCACAGGCTCAACGATGGCTCATCTCTTCAATCCAACGGCCAACGCTATCAGGATCAGCAAGCAGCTGAGTGAGCCGCACATGGTTGGAGCAAAACGCGAGCTGGCTGCACTCCTCACTTTGCTTCCAATCCGGTTGATGAAGGGGCCAAGGCACCGTGCGCCACAGCTCATCGAAATGCTTGTCGCTATCTTCCAGACAACGGAACAGACTCACTTCCACAATAGCTTGGCCATCAAGTTGCAGAGGGTCTGGCTGGCCTTTTACCCCTGCCCGCAGCACTGATGTATGGCGAAAATCGCTATCAATGTAAAGGCGGAAAGCCAGAGTAATATCGTTCTTTTCGGCCGTATCGCCACCCCAATCACGGTAACAATGGGTAGAAGCAAACAGTGGCAGATAGTCCCATGCCCAACTGCTGGACGGGCGGGTTCCCGAGCGACAAGGGCGGCTATTTTCGCTGGGATCCCAGTACCAGAACTCGGCGGCCAGCGCCTGACTGGCGATCTGATCGAATAGCGGAAGGATACGCTGGTAGAAACCGGCTGCGAGTCGGTGGGCTTGTTGCAGTTGGGTAACCAGCTGGGTGGTCTGTTCAAGATCGTGTTGCATGGCGGCATCCTTAGCCAAAGTCAGTGATTCAAAAAAGAGAAATCGGGGCGAGATAGGTGCAATGTCCCGGCATAGTCGAGCAGAGCAGCCCAACCAGTAGACTCAGCCGGTGGGGGAGTTTCCCGCTCAGACATCACCCCGCAATCCAGGTCCAGCTGCCCTGCGTAGGCAAACAACGGCGCCCATTCAGGCACCACCGGGGCCATGCCAAACAGCTCAAACGCCTGCAGCCACTCATCGCGAATGGCGCGATCCTGTCGGCAGGATTCAAACTCGTCGAAGGCTTGCAGGTAGCGGCGCAGTGGATCCCATTCACGCAAGGTCATCTGGACAAAGCGCTTTGGCAGATCTGGGCGAGACAGCGGGGCGACAGGGATATTGCCGAGCGCCACGTAATAGAGCCGGTCTTCATAGTCATCAAACTCGGCTTCGCTGACCACAGCATTGACCTGGGCCAGCCACTGCTCCCGATACTGGTCACCACCGAACGGGGGCTTCACCTCGATAACCACCAGAGCGTCGTCAAAGTGGAGCAGTACATCGGGCTCGACATAACGGCGATCCTGCAGCGATGCCAGTTTTGGCCACAGCTCCAACCGTTGAAAGGTGGTCGAGTCTAGCGGATTGTCACCGAGTAGAAAGCGCAGCACGGCACGCAGTGCCCCGTCCGAGAGGTGGGGGAGACGGCCAAAGAAGGTGGCGGTCAGCAGATCTTCGCTGCCTTTGAACAGGTCGCGCCAGCGCAGGGATTCCCCTTCCCGCTCGATGCGGCCCGCCTTGCCACGCAAAATGGCATGTAGCATCACAACTCCTTGTCATATTTAGGTTTCAGGCAAGCTCTAACCAAGGTGAAGAGCTGTGGCGATCCTGCCTAGATACCCGCTCGACTACCATCAACCCTGTCACAAAATAGGCAAAAAGTTTGACTCAATGGAGTGGTCTCTTTAGGGTTGCCCACAACATGACCCCGGCCGCTTGGTTGCTTTACAACCGACATTCCGCACCTGATTTAGGAATAAATTTGCCGATAGCGCTCACCCAATACCTCCAAAATGATCTGCTGGTCTCCTGTTAGCTCCGTTACTTGTGGCGGAGCTTCTCCCAGTCGATATTCATGGATGCCACCAAAGCGCAAAAAGATCCAACGGGCCGTCGGCTGCTGGGTCGGTTTCTTTTTCATATCCGCCACACTGCGATTCTGCTCCACTAATCCCTGCCGGATCCGGTGCTCCAACGCTGCGTAAATCATCAGGCTACAGGTCATCACCATGAGCAACGCTTCAATCCGCTCCGGCTTTTTCAGGTACAGTGAGGAGGTTAAAAACTCCGGGCTCTTGAGAAAACGAAAGCCCCGTTCGACATTCTGCTGCGCTTTATAGGTGGCCAAAAGTTCGGCCATGGTCAGCGTATCGCTGTGGTCATTGGTCGCCAGGATGAACACCCCGGTCTGGTTGCGGGCCTCTTCAACGCAAGCCAGGCTAGTTGCCGCCAACCCAGTGATTTGAAACTGATGGCCAATTGGCTCTTCGCCACGCTTGGGTCTGCCACGTCCTGTATAAACGGGTTCACCTACCACTTCGGCATCCAGTTGCAGCAGCATCAAGCTGGCGGTAAAACAGCTCAACTCAGCTTGGGCATCCGCCTCACAAGCAAAGCGTCGGGCACACAATTTGGCGAAGGCTTTGAGCTCGCGGGTACTGTCTTTGAGCAGGTTTTTGGCCAATGTCTGCTGCTCGCGGTGGCTGGCTTGTTCGCTGCGCACCAGCAACCAACGTTGCGCGACCCCGGCATAATTCGCGTGTTGCCAACGGCCATGATAGCCATTGCCCAGAGCGGTCAGCGGTTGTGCACCTATGGTTGCCACGGCCTGCTTTGCCTCATTGAGAGTGACGGGCACCCGGGTCACAAATAGTTGCTGCTGTTGGGGAGCCCGCAGAATTCGGAAAAAATCGTACGCTAAGGTTTTCCGGGCAACCGTAGCGGCCTGAACTTCCCGTCCTCCAGCCTGCGGCTCTGCCGCCAGACGTAATCGCCGGTCAGGTTGATGTGTTCCCAGCCCAGCGGCGACAGGTATTGCAGCAACTCACCGTTCACCGGCTTGCCGACCTCGACCAACCCCTGAGTGGCGCGCTCCAGGTACACCGTGTTCCACAACACAATGGCGGCCGTCACCAGGTTCAGGCCGCTGGCCCGGTAGCGCTGCTGCTCGAAGCTCCGATCCCTGATCTCGCCGAGGCGGTTAAAGAACACCGCCCTGGCCAGGGAGTTGCGCGCTTCACCCTTGTTCAGTCCAGCATGCACGCGGCGGCGCAGTTCGACGCTTTGCAGCCAGTCGAGGATGAACAGGGTGCGTTCGATCCGGCCCAGCTCGCGCAGGGCCACGGCAAGGCCATTCTGGCGTGGATAGCTGCCGAGCTTTCGCAGCATCAGCGAGGCAGTGACGGTGCCCTGCTTGATCGAGCTGGCGAGGCGCAGGATGTCGTCCCAATGGGCGCGGACGTGCTTGATGTTCAGGGTGCCACCAACCATTGGGCGCAATGTCGGGTAGTCCTGGACGCTATTCGGCACATACAGCTTGGTTTCGCCGAGGTCGCGGATGCGCGGTGCGAAGCGGAAGCCCAGCAGGTGCATCAGGGCGAAGACGTGATCGGTGAAACCGGCCGTGTCGGTGTAGTGCTCCTCGATCCGCAAGTCGGACTCGTGGTACAGCAGGCCGTCGAGCACATAGGTGGAGTCACGCACGCCGACATTCACCACGCGGGTGCTGAACGGTGCGTACTGGTCGGAGATATGGGTGTAGAACAGTCGCCCCGGCTCGCTGCCGTACTTCGGGTTGACGTGCCCGGTGCTTTCGCCCCGGCCGCCCGCCCGGAAGCGCTGGCCATCGGAGGATGAGGTGGTGCCGTCGCCCCAGTGGGCGGCGAAGGCATGGCGGTACTGGTGGTTGACCAGCTCGGCCAGGGCCGCCGAATAGGTTTCGTCGCGGATGTGCCAGGCTTGCAGCCAGGACAGCTTGGCGTAGGTCAGGCCGGGGCTCGACTCGGCCATCTTGGTCAGCCCGAGGTTAATCGCATCGCCCAGGATTGCTGACAGCAGCAATGTCCTGTCTTTGGCCTCGGCACCGTCCTTCAGGTGGGTGAAGTGGCGGCTGAAACCCGTCCAGTCGTCCACATCCATCAGCAGTTCGGTGATCTTGATGCGCGGCAACAGCTGACTGGTCTGGTCGATCAGCGCCTGCGCGGTATTGGGCACCGCAGAATCCAGCGGGGTGATCTTCAGCCCGGACTCGGTGAGGATGGCATCGGGCAGCTCGTTGTCCTTGGCCAGCCGGGTTACGGTGGCCAACTGCTCGTCCAGCAGCTGTAAGCGCTCTTCCAGGTACTGGTCGCTGTTCGGGTTGATCGCCAGGGGCAGGGCCTGTTCCCGCTTGAGCGCGGCGAACTTCTCTGCCGGCAGCAGGTAGTCGTCGAAGTCGCGGAACTGCCGTGAACCCTTGACCCAGATGTCACCGGAGCGCAGGGCGTTCTTCAGCTCGGACAGCGCGCAGATTTCGTAGAAGCGTCGGTCGTGGCCTTCCGGGGTGATCACCAGCGGCTTCCAGCGCGGCTTGATGAAGGCGGTAGGGGCATCCGCCGGCACCTTGCGCAGGTTGTCGGCGTTCATCTCGCGCAGGGTCTGCACGGCCGCCAGCACGCCTTGCGCGGCCGGTGCAGCGCGCAGTTCCAGCACCTCCAGCAGGGCCGGCGTGTAACGGCGCAGGGTGGCGAAGTTCTCGCCGACCAGGTGTAGGTGGTCGAAGCCCTCCGGCCGGGCCAGCAGCTCGGCCTCGCTGACGCTCTCGGTGAATTCGTCCCAGGGAATCACCGCCTCGATGGCGGCGTACGGATCGCTGCCGTTTTCCTTTGCCTCCAGCAGAGCCTGGCCGATCTTCGAGTACAGGCGCACCTTGTCATTGATCGCCTTGCCCTGCTTCTGGAACTGCTGCTGATGCTTGTGCTTCGCGCCGCTGAACAGCTTGACCAGGATGCGGTCGTGCAGATCGACCAACTCATCAATCACAGTCGCGGTGCTCTCCAGCACTACGGCGGCCAGGGTCGCGTAGCGCCGCTGCGGCTCGAACTTGCCAAGGTCTTTGGGCGTCATCTGCCCCCCTTCGCGGGCCAGCTTGAGCAGGCGGTTCTGGTGGATGTGCCGGCCCAGCCCTTCGGGCAAGTCCACCAGCTGAAATGTCTTCAGCCGCTCGATGTGCTTAAGCATGTGCCGAGAGTTGGGTTTCAGCGGTGCCTGGCGCAGCCAGGTCAACCAGGTGATGCTGCTGCCGGCCTTGAGCTTCAGCAGTTCGTCCAGCTTGGCACGGTGCGAGTCCGTGAGTGGTTCGACCAGGGCGCGGTAGACCCGCCGATTAGCCCGCGCAATGGCCTCCGAGCAGGCCCGATCAATTACGCTCAGCGCCGGCAGGATGCGCCGCTTCTGCCGCAGGCTCTCCAGAGCCTGGCTGGCCAGCAGCAAGCCCTTGTCGGTCTGCTGGGCCAACTCGGTCAGCTCGCGCACGAGGTTGCGGAAGTCGGACAGGCCAAACGGGGCCAGTTGCAGGTAGGTGCGCAGTTCATGGGCGTGCTCGCGGCGGGTCACGTCGCGTTCGCCGTACTTCGCCCAACTCGCCGGGTCGGCCTGAACCTGCTTGGCCACCCACAGGATGACCGGCTCGGGCGGCTCGCTGTCGGTGCCCAACGCATAGCCGGGGTAGCGCAGCAGGCTGAGCTGCACCGCGAAGCCTAGGCGGTTGGCGTCGCCGCGCCGCTGGCGGATCAGCGACAGGTCGGAGTCGTTGAAGGTGTAGTAGCGGATCATGTCATCCTGGCTTTCTGGCAACGCAAGCAGGGTGTCCCGCTCCGTGGCCGAGAGGATCAAGCGACGCGGCATGTATCAGTCGTCCGTGCGGAGGTACTGGTAGAGGGTTTCCCGGCTGATGTTGAACTCGCGGGCAAGCTGCGCCTTGGGCTCGCCGGCCGTCGCTCGCTGCCGCAGGGTAGCAGCCTGCTCATCGGACAGGGCTTTCTTGCGGCCTCGGTACGCGCCACGCTGCTTGGCCAAGGCGATACCCTCACGCTGCCGCTCGCGGATCAGGGCGCGCTCGAACTCGGCGAAGGCACCCATCACCGACAGCATGAGGTTGGCCATCGGCGAGTCCTCGCCGGTGAAGACTAGGCCCTCTTTCAGGAATTCGATACGCACGCCGCGCTGGGTCAGCTTCTGCACAAGGCGGCGCAGGTCATCGAGGTTGCGCGCCAGGCGATCCATGCTGTGCACTACCACGGTGTCACCTTCGCGGACGAAGCTCAGCAGCGCTTCGAGCTGGGGGCGCTGAGTGTCCTTGCCCGAGGCCTTGTCGGTGAACACCTTGCTCACCTCGGTCTCCTCCAGCTGGCGTTCCGGGTTCTGGTCGAAGCTGCTGACCCGGACGTAGCCAATGCGATGTCCCTGCACGCCTACTGCTCCGCCGAGAAATGGCGCTCGGGCCAACGCCAACGGCGGATGCGCTCCCACAACACTTTGCCGCCAATCCCAACATCGTTCTTGTCGGGATCGAGATTGAGTAACAATGCCAGTCGAGCGATCGCGCTCTGCATCGGGTACATGTTCCCGTAGCCAGCGATCTTTCGCAGGATTTCATTCTCGCTCTTCTCTAACTCTTCGGGAGTATTGAAGGTGGTGGCATAGTCAGTGATCACTGCTGAAGCGGCATCCAAGGCGCTGTAGGTTTCTCGAAGCACTTCGAGCACTTCATGAGTGAGTGCCCCCAGCTCGACTTGGGTTCCATCCGGCAAGGTGGCGATCCCCTTCTCGAAAAAGATCACCCCGTCACGTAGATAAAGTGCCTGGAGGGCATCTACCCCAACGAACGACGGCGCGTCCTGGTCTACCGCAGGCCTGCCGAGAATGTGGCAATGCAAATGCAGGCTCGCGGCTCGAAGCAAACGCCGCGCCTCGGGAGTTGGTGGATTTATCCAAGGGTCTGCCTGCTCCCGCCGCCAGACAACCGTTCCCCACCACAGCCCGGCGACTACCAACCCTAATCCAACCCATAGAAAGGTCATCAGAACAACTCCGCGTTGAAGGTGAGCAAGGGGGCTAAGTGCACTTTCTGTTCCGTTGCGCCTCAAGCCCTGCTTTTGTCAGGCTGAAATCTATGACCTTTGCGGGCATGTGTCAAAGAATGCGAAAGAAGACTCTATTCTGACGGAGCTGCGCGGTTCTGCCTGACATCCAGTTAGGGTATAGCCTAGATTGACATGCGCGATGCAACCCTTAACTTGCTTGCACCTATCGTTTCCATGCTAGCTTTATCGTAACCGGCGTTTTTCAAGAAATTGGGCTTAATGCCGAAAACAATAAAATAAAACAGCCAACCCTTGAGGTTCTTATGCGCCAGAATTTACCAGTGACGGGTCGAAACTTAGAACTCCCAAAAGATGCCAATATTCTTTCGACTACCTCCCCTCAAAGCCATATCACGTACGTTAATCCTGACTTCATTAAAATCAGTGGTTTCACTGAGGAAGAACTATTAGGCCAGCCTCACAACATCGTAAGACACCCAGATATGCCGCCTGCTGCATTTGAGCATATGTGGAGTACATTAAAATCTGGCCGCTCATGGATGGGGCTAGTAAAAAATCGCTGTAAAAATGGCGACCACTATTGGGTAAGTGCTTATGTAACGCCAATAGCTAAGAATGGTTCGATTGTTGAATACCAGTCTGTAAGGACCAAGCCTGAACCTGAGCAGGTTTTGGCTGCGGAAAAATTATATGCTCAATTGAGAAGCGGGAAGGCCGCGAGGCCGAAATTGGCTGCTAGCTTTTCCGTGAAAATACTCTTGCTCATATGGGGTAGTATTATATCAAGCGCAATGGCTGCCGGCATGCTTACTGATACATCAATAAGCAGCTTATTGTTAGCCACTTTAATGTCAGGAAGCTTAAGCTCTGTTAGTGTTTTGGCTATTCTCTCTCCTCTTGGAAGACTGGTTGAAAGAGCCAGGAATATTTCCAATAACCCATTAAGTCAATCCCTCTACACTGGGCGCACCGATGAGTTTGGCCAAATAGAGTTTGCTTTACGAATGATGCAAGCTGAAACAGGCGCCATAGTAGGTCGCATAGGTGATGCATCAAATCGGCTTAGCGAACACACCCGAGGCCTACTAAAGGATATTGAGTCAAGCAATGTACTTACAGTTGAGCAGCAGGCAGAGACAGATCAAATAGCAACGGCAGTAAACCAAATGGTGGCAAGCATTCAAGAGGTTGCGAGCAATGCACAGCATGCTGCAGATGCGGCCGGAAGAGCAGACACTGAGACGGCATCTGGCCAGCGTCTGGTAGCCTACACAAGCCAGTCAATCACTGCCCTTGAAGGTGAAATTAGGCAAGCCGCTCAGGTTATTCATGAGCTTGAAGGTCAAAGTAACGAGATATCAAAAGTTCTTGACGTTATACGAGGGATCGCCGAGCAAACGAATTTGTTGGCACTCAACGCAGCAATTGAGGCCGCACGTGCTGGTGAGCAGGGGCGTGGTTTTGCTGTTGTCGCCGATGAGGTTCGCAGTCTTGCTGCTCGCACACAGCAATCGACAACGGATATTCAAAGCATGATCAGCGCTCTACAAGAGCGAGCGCAATCCGCTGTTACAGTCATGGAGCAAAGTAGTCGGCAAGCGCACACGAGTGTAGCTCACGCAGAGGAAGCAGCTACAGCTCTTGATGGAATTGGCCAACGCGTTAACGAAATTACCGACATGAACGCGCAAATAGCGACTGCGGTCGAGCAGCAGGGAGCAGTAAGTGAAGACATAAACCGCAGTATTATCAATATACGCGATGCTGCTGATACCAATGTACAGACCGGGCAGAATAATTTGCAAAGTGCGAAATCTGTCGCTCAGTTAACTAGCGCTCTGAGCGAACTGGCAAAACAGTTTTGGGAAAAACGAGGATAACGCTTTTCAGTATCTCGACAGGGATAACTTACTTTACCATCGGTTATCCCTTTTAGCCGCACAAATTTTAGCCATGGCTTTTCAGGAAGTCAGGGCTATCAGAATGGCCTTAGAAAGCCTAGTCAAAGAGCTGTCACGAGAACACCGTTAGCTTAGCGTACGATTTTTTCCGAATTCTGCGGTTCCCCCACAACCGTCTGACGGTCGGTGAAGCGCCCCGCGCCTATGACATGCAGCAGCATCGCGCCTTCCTCCTGCGCCGGGAGATTGGCGCATGACCCGCCTCGGCTATGCCTTCGCGACGACTGCCGCCGTATCGCTGCTCGGCATCACGTCGATCGCGTCATTCGCACCAAAGCTGGTCTGGAATGCCTCGGCCAGCACGCCGATCGGTCTGTATGCGATCGGCGAACCCGGCCGGGTCGACGTGACGGATCTGGTCGCCGTGCGCGCGCCAGAGCCGCTCGCCACCTTCCTTTCGGATGGCGGATATCTGCCGCGCGGCGTTCCGCTGATGAAGCACGTTGCTGCGCTTCCCGGGCAACGTGTGTGCAGAACCGGGCTCGCCATCACGGTCGATGCCGTGCCGATGGGCGATGCGCTGGACCGCGATCGTCGCGGTCGCTCGCTGCCGATCTGGCAGGGCTGCCGCATGGTCGCGGACGGCGAACTGTTCCTGATGAACTGGCAGGTCCGCGACAGCCTCGACGGCCGCTATTTCGGGCCTCTCCCCGCCAACTCGGTCATCGGCCGGGCCACACCCCTCTACACCGACGAGGACGGCGATGGCCGCTTCGTCTGGCGCGCGCCGACGCGGTGACGGCACGCCCATGACCTTGTCCACCGCAATCTGAAGGAGACGACCCATGTCCGTGATCGGTCAATTCACGCGCGAAAATGATGGCTTCGTCGGCCACCTGACGACGCTGTCACTGCACCAGGACATCATCATCGTTCCGGCCGAACCGTCCGATGCCGAGAACGCGCCCGACTTCCGCGTCCATGTGCTCGACAGCATGAACAACGAAACCGGCGCGGAGATCGGCGCCGGCTGGAAGCGCACCGGCGAGAAGGCCGGCGACTACGTTTCGCTTCAGATCGATGATCCGACCTTCGGGCATCCGATCCGCGCCAACCTCTTCCAGTCGGCCGACGACAAGTCCGCCTGGGGCCTGCACTGGAACCGCCCGCCCAAGCGGGCCGAGCGGGACTGAGCGATGTCGGCTCCGCACCTCAAAGCTGTCGTCGGGCGGTCCAACGCCGCCCGGCGCACAGCCCTCCTTCTCCTTTCCGGCCTCCTGCTTTCCGCGCCGCTTTGCGCCACCGCGACTGCGCAGACGGTGTCGGTCGAGGGGCCCTCTCGCGCCGATTCCTACGCCACATTCATCACCGAGGCAGCGCAACGGTTCGGCGTTCCAGAGCACTGGATTCGTGCCGTCATGCGCATCGAAAGCGCTGGCGACGTGCGGGCGATCTCGTCGGCCGGCGCGATGGGACTGAAGCAGGTCATGCCCGCCACATGGGCCGATCTGCGCGTCCGTCACCGGCTCGGCGCGAATCCTTACGATCCACGCGACAACATTCTGGCGGGCACTGCGTATCTGCGCGAGATGCACGACCGCTACGGTTCGCCGGGGTTTCTCGCGGCCTATAATGCTGGTCCCGGCCGCTATGAAGAGTATCTCGCCGGCCGTCCTTTGCCGGCCGAAACTCGCGCCTATGTCGCCGCGCTCGCACCCGTCATCGGCGGCGCAGACGCGCTTGCTCCCGTTACGGTCGCGGCAGCCGATCCCAACGCCTGGACGCGGTCTCCGCTCTTCATCGCGCAGTCCGAACACGCGACGACCGCCGTTCCGACGTCCAACAATGGCGCTTCCGAGGACACTCCGGCCGCCATTCCGGTGCGCGATGTCACAGCCATCGCTCCGCAATCCGCAGGCCTGTTTGTCGCCCGAAACGCCGATCGGGGGCCGCGATGACGGTGTTCGCGGCATTTCGTGGAATGGCGTGCTCTGGCGCAGGGATGGCGGTCCGAGGACGGAGAGCAGGCAACACAACCGCACGATGGCGAGATAAAAGCGCGCGATGTGCGGCTTGGTGCGGTCGTGTGTTTTCAGAGACTTATGGCGAATTGGCGCGAGGTGCGCCTGATCGACGCAGCCTGCGCATTCGCCATTTCGCGAGGGATTTCCGCGCGTTTGCGCGATGTGCGGAGCCTCGGCCATGAGCGGCGAGGACGACTTCCGCATCCGGCCAGGCCGTATCCGCTCCACCCGCGCACAGCAAACGCGGCCCTTCATCGCCCAGGCCCTCGCCGCCGCCCAGCGTGCCGGCGGCAGGGTCTCGCGCTCCGGCAAGATCAGCTCGGGCAACCGCTCGCGTTTCGGGCGCGGCCAGCGAGCGACCGTCCAGGCCAATCGACTGCTCACCAACCGATCGCGCAACACCGTGATCAAGACGCGCGTCGTCCGGCACACCGCTCGCTCGGCGCCGCTCAACGCCCACCTCAGCTATCTGCAGCGCGAAGGCGTCACCCGGGATGGGGAGAAGGCGAAGTTGTTCGGGCCGGAGACGGAGGCGGCCGACGCCAAGGCTTTCGCCGAGCGCACTCAGGACGACCGACAGTATCTATTCACCAGGACGGGGTTGACGGCATCAGTTCTGCCGGGATGGGATAATCTGTCTTCTCGATGCACGCCCTGACCACGGCCCTCAACCACTCCTGTGGGCAGCGGCCCAATCGCTTGCCGGTCTCCACCAACGACAGGATGCGCTGGCGAAACAGCTCGCCCCGGTGAGACCACACGCCGTAGCTACCCTTGCGCCAGAGCACATAGCCACGCAGCGCCCGCTCCGCCTCGTTGTTGGTCAGCGCTATTTCGTCGTCAGTCATAAACCGCCACAGCATCTCGTCATCCCGCAGCAGCAACTGGCATCGTCCACGGTAGCGTTTGCTGCACAACAGGGCGCCGCGCTCCAACTGGCTTCGCCAGCTTTGCCGGTAACGCGCGAGCCTGCGCAGGTATTTCTGCTTGCTCAACGCACCGCTTTCCCAACGGTGCCGGGTACGAAACACCGCATCCGCCAGCAAGACCAACCGGGCACCGATGGGCTGGTTGCACTGCTCGCTACTCTCGGCGATGGCCACGAGATTGCGGGCCACGTGGGCCCAGCACAGTTGCCGCTGGTCGGCGTCGATAAACCGGTAGCCGGCGTACTGGTCGGTCACCAGCACCCCGTCAAACTCGGCGCCCAGCAGCCGCTTGGCCGCCTCCTGACCACGGCCATAGGCCGTCATGAAGCAGACGGCTATCTTGCTCAGCGCCAGCCACATCCAGCGGCGCTCTCCACCCCGCTGATGCCGGGTCTCATCGGCATGAACGTGGGTGGCCGTCTGCACCTGCTGCTTGATGGCCTGGTAGGTCGGGGTGAGCATGGCACTCACCCGCCCCTGCGCCTCACTGATGGCGCCCCGGCTAAAACTCAGGCCGAAATGCTGTTTGAGCTGCTGCTGTATCTGGCTGACGCTCTGGTGAAACTGGCCGCTTTGCAGCGCGATGTAGCTGAGCAGATTGGCCCCCATCTGGCTGCTGCTGACGTTGTCTGGCAGTGCGGCCTGGGTCGTGCCGATACACCGTGAGCAGGTCGCACGATACAGTTGGTGTTCGGTGACGAGATAGCTCACCTCGGGCAGCTCGAACACCTGATGAACCTGATAGGGTTTGGCATGGGCCACCATGTCCCCGCCACAGCAAGCGCAATCGGCGGCAGGGTAATGCGGGACCAGGGTCAGGCGGGCATCAAGCGGATGCCGCTCGCGGCGATGTCCCTTGTGACCGGGCTGCGCCCCCCGTTGCTTGCCGGACGCCGGACGCTTGCGGGCCGGCGGCGGTGCACCGGGGCCGTCGCTGGAAGGCGGCTTGGAGGAGTTGCCGCTGTGCTGATTGAGGCGGTCCTCCAGCTCGGCGATGCGGTCGAGGAGCTTATAAATCAGCTCGTTGGCCTGCTCCAGAGTGGTGGGCATTCCCGCGGAATGCATGGTGTTTTTGCTCATGGGGGGAGCGTATCTAAGGAGCAGGATCAAGCAAGCAGGAAAGTGGGATCAAGAGACGATCGTCTCATTTTTCCTGTGTCAATACTGTTCCGGTGAATACTTACGACCGACATCACTTCCGCTTCATCGTCTCACCTGAGGACGCGACCGAGATGTCCGACCTCAAGACTTTCGCCCGCGAGCTGATGGGGCAGATGGAGACAGACCTCGGCACCAAGCTCGACTGGGTCGGCGTCGATCACTGGAACACGGATAATCCACATGTCCATATCATCCTGCGCGGGCGCACCGATGACGGTCAGGACCTCGTCATCTCGCGCGACTATATCAAGGAAGGCATGCGCGCCCGCGCGCAGGACCTCGTCACCCAGGAGCTGGGGCCGCGCACCGATCACGAGATCCGCCGCAATCTCGAACGGCAGATCGACGCGGAGCGCTGGACCAATCTTGACCGCCAGCTTGCCCGCGACAGCTATCGCACCGGCGTCGTCGATCTCGCCCCGCTCCCTGACCGCCAGCCCGACGAATTCCATGCGATGAAGGTCGGCCGCCTCCGCAAGCTGGAGACCCTCGGCCTCGCCGATCAGGTCGGCCCCGGACAATGGGTCGTGTCCGAGAATGCCGAGGCGACGCTGCGGGAGCTGGGCGAGCGTGGCGACATCATCAAGCGCATTCACCGTGGCCTGACCGAGCGCGGCATCCAGCGCGGCGCGGCCAGCTACGTGCTTGCCGGTGAGAGCCTCGACGATCCGGTCATCGGCCGGCTGGTCGACCGTGGTCTCGACGACGAGTTGAAGGGCACCGCCTATGCCGTGGTCGACGGCACCGACGGACGCACCCATCACATCAAGCTGCCCGACCTCGACGCCGCTGGCGACAGCGCGCCGGGCTCGATCGTGGAGCTGCGCAAATTTGACGACGCGCAGGGGCGCAGGCGCGTCGCGCTCGCCGTCCGCTCCGATCTCGAAATCGAGCGGCAGGTCCATGCGACCGGCGCCACCTGGCTCGACCGGCAGGCGATCGCCCGCGATCCCGTCGCGCTCGGCGGCGGCGGATTCGGCGCGGAGGTTCGTCACGCGATGGACAGGCGGGCCGAGCACCTCGTTGGTCAGGGCCTTGCCGAGCGGCAGACGCGCGGTGTCAGTTTCTCCCCCGGGCTGATCGACACGCTGCGCCAGCGCGAGGTCGACGCCCTTGGCGAGAAGCTTGCGGCCGAGACCGGTCGGCAATTCTCGAAGGCCGCGGCGGGCGAATATGTGGCCGGCACCTATCGCCAGCGCTTTGCGCTCGCGTCGGGCCGCTTCGCCATGATCGACGACGGCCTCGGCTTCCAGCTCGTGCCCTGGTCGCCGTCGATCGAGCGTCAGATCGGTCAGCACGTCTCCGGCGTGTCGCGCGGCGCCGGTGGCGTCGACTGGAGCTTCGGCCGCAATCGCGGCCTCGGCATGTAGCCCAATCAAGAAAGGAGTGCCCGCCATGTCGGCGACCAAAATCCTCTGGGGCCAAATCCTCACTGTCTTCCTGATCGTGCTGATGACGACCTGGGCGGCGACGCAGTGGACGGCCTATCGGCTCGGCTTCCAGCCGCAGCTCGGACTTCCGTGGTTCGAACTGGCCGGCTGGCCGATCTACTATCCGCCCGCCTTCTTCTGGTGGTGGTACTTCTACGACGCCTATGCACCTCCGATTTTCATCGAGGGAGCCTATATCGCGGCGTCCGGTGGCTTCATTTCCATCGCCGTCGCGATCGGCATGTCGGTCTGGCGGGCGCGTGAAGCTAGGAATGCCGAGACGTTCGGCTCCGCCCGCTGGGCGGTCGCCGCGGAAGTCCGCGCCGCCGGCTTGCTGGGCGCGGACGGCGTCGTGCTCGGGAAGTTCGACCGCGACTATCTCCGCCATGACGGCCCCGAGCATGTGCTGTGCTTCGCGCCCACGCGATCCGGCAAGGGCGTCGGCCTGGTCGTGCCGTCGCTGCTGACCTGGCCGGGCTCCGCGATCGTCCATGACATCAAGGGGGAAAATTGGACGCTCACCGCCGGCTATCGCGCGCGTCATGGTCGCGTGCTGCTGTTCGATCCAACCAACACGAAATCTGCCGCCTACAATCCGCTTCTCGAGGTGCGCCGCGGCGAATGGGAGGTCCGCGACGTCCAGAACATCGCCGACATCCTCGTCGATCCGGAGGGCTCGCTGGAGAAACGGAACCACTGGGAGAAAACCAGCCACGCATTGCTGGTAGGCGCAATCCTGCATGTCCTCTACGCCGAGGCTGATAAGACGCTTGCCGGCGTCGCGGCGTTCCTCTCCGATCCGAAGCGGCCGATCGAGTCGACGCTCGCCGCCATGATGAAGACAGCCCATCTCGGCGAGGCCGGACCGCATCCGGTGATCGCCAGCGCCGCGCGCGAGCTGCTGAACAAATCCGACAACGAGCGATCAGGCGTGCTGTCGACAGCGATGTCGTTCCTCGGCCTCTATCGTGATCCCGTCGTCGCCGAGGTCACACGCCGCTGCGACTGGCGCATCGTGGATATCGTCGGCGGCAAGCATCCGACGACGCTCTACCTCGTGGTGCCGCCGTCGGACATCAACCGGACCAAGCCGCTGATCCGCCTGATCCTCAATCAGGTCGGCCGCCGGCTGACCGAGGACCTGCAGGCGAACGGAAACCGCCACCGGCTGCTCCTCATGCTCGACGAGTTTCCCGCCCTCGGTCGTCTCGACTTCTTCGAGAGCGCTCTCGCCTTCATGGCGGGCTACGGCCTCAAGGCCTTTCTCATCGCCCAGTCGTTGAACCAGATCGAGAAGGCCTACGGCCCGAACAACTCGATCCTCGATAACTGCCATGTCCGGGTTAGCTTCGCCACCAACGATGAGCGGACCGCCAAGCGGGTCTCGGACGCACTCGGCACCGCAACCGAGATGCGGGCGATGAAGAACTACGCCGGCCATCGCCTGTCGCCCTGGCTCGGCCACATGATGGTGTCGCGCTCGGAAACGGCGCGGCAACTGATGACGCCCGGCGAGATCATGCAGCTCCCGCCCGCCGACGAGATCGTCATGGTCGCCGGTACGCCACCGATCCGCGCGAAGAAAGCGCGGTACTATGAGGATCGCCGGTTTCAGGAGCGCATCGTAACGCCGCCGAACCTGGTGAAACGGACAACGGCACGGCCCGATGACTGGAGCGCGCTGCCGCTTCCAGCGGCGCCGACCGTGTCGATCGCGACCGACGGCGAGCGCGGATCGGAGGATGAGGATACGACCGACTCCGAGCGCCGGCATCAGCCGGAACTGAGCCGCGCAAAGCCCGTCGAGCCAATGCAGCCCATCGAAAACGAATTCGAGATCGATCCCCGCGACGATGCCGATGAGGACGCCGCTCGCCTCTCGCGCATGAATCAGACCATGCGCCAGGTCGCACGCCAAGCATCGCTCGATCCCGGCGACGGTATCGAGCTTTAGGAGGCACCATGGCAAAGCCTCCCAAAAAGCAGCGGCTATCGGTGTATCTCGAACCCGACGTCATGAAGGCGCTCGCCGCGCACGCCGCCCGGCGCGATCAATCCCTCTCGCTGATCGCGGAAGCTGGCATCGCCTCCTTCCTGTCGCCCGACGCTGCCGAACGGCAGGAGGCGGCTACGACGAAACGGCTCGACCAGCTCGACCGGCGAATGGCGCGTATGGAGCGTGACCTTGGAATCGCCGTCGAAACGCTGGCCGTCTTCATCCGATTCTGGCTGACGACGAACCCGCCGCTCCCCGAGCCCGCCCAGGCAGCGGCGCGCGCCAAAGCCGGCGAACGCTACGAAGCGTTCGTCACCGCGCTCGGCCGGCGACTCGCTCACGGGCCGAAGCTTAGGCAGGAAATTTCCGAGGACATCACGCCCGCGCACGACGCGGATTAATCACGGCCACGTCCACTTCAAGTATTCCGGCGTTCCGCCGTTTCCCTGTATTTGTACGCTACAGTACGACGACCACATTATGGTTGTTGTCAGGCCATGATTTCTGCCTCTTCTACTCATCCCCGATCCAGGGCCGCATGTCGCGGTCCCGCAAGAGAACGGGGACGACGTGGCGGCCACTCACCAGAAATCGGAGGCGATCCTTCGCGGCGCGCGCATGCTGCGCACGGCCCTCGGGCCGGCGATCGCCCGGTTTCTGGAAGACCCCGCGATCGTCGAGGTGATGCTCAACCCCGTTGGGCGGCTCTGGGTCGACCGGCTTTCCGAAGGACTTTCCGACACGGGTGAACTGTTGTCGCCGTCAGACGGCGAGCGGATCATCCGCCTCGTCGCCCATCATGTCGGGGCCGAGGTTCATCCCGGCGCCCCACGTGTCTCAGCCGAGTTGCCCGAAACGGGGGAGCGGTTCGAGGGGCTGTTGCCGCCCGTCGTGTCCGCCCCGGCCTTCGCGATCCGCAAGCCGGCCGTCGCCGTGTTCACGCTCGACGACTATGTCGCCGCCGGGATCATGGCGGCGCATCAGGCCGAGACGCTGCGCCAGGCCGTCGCCGATCGGCGCAACATCCTCGTCGCCGGCGGCACCTCGACCGGCAAGACGACCCTCACCAACGCTTTGCTGGCTGAGGTCTCGAAGACCTCCGACCGCGTCGTCCTGATCGAAGACACGCGCGAACTGCAATGCGCCGCGCCGAACCTCGTCGCCATGCGGACCAAAGACGGCGTCGCCTCGCTCTCCGATCTTGTCCGCTCCTCTCTTCGCCTGCGCCCTGATCGGATTCCGATCGGCGAGGTCCGGGGAGCCGAGGCCCTCGATCTGCTGAAGGCCTGGGGCACAGGACACCCCGGCGGTGTCGGAACCATCCACGCGGGTACGGGCATCGGCGCGCTGCGTCGGATGGAGCAGCTCATCCAGGAAGCCGTCGTCACCGTCCCGCGCGCCCTGATCGCCGAGACGATCGATCTCGTCGCCGTGCTTTCCGGCCGGGGCACGTCGCGCCGCCTCGCCGAACTCGCCCGCATCGAGGGCCTTGGCCCCGACGGCGACTACCGCGTCACGCCCGCAAGCCAGCCCCTCACAGGAGGTCCGTCATGATCCAGCATGCCCTGCGTTTCCGCCGCCATATCGCGACTGCGGTATCCGTCACCTTCGTCTCGCTGGCGCTCGCGCCTGCCGCTCACGCTTCCGGCTCCCAAATGCCCTGGGAGGCCCCGCTACAGTCCATCCTCGAATCCATCGAGGGCCCGGTCGCCAAAATTATCGCGGTGATGATCATCATCATCACCGGCCTGACGCTGGCCTTCGGCGACACGTCGGGCGGCGCGCGCAAGCTCATCCAAATCGTCTTCGGCCTGTCGATCGCCTTCGCTGCGTCCAGCTTCTTCCTGTCCTTCTTCTCGTTCGGCGGCGGGGCGCTCGTCTGATGGCCAACGGCGCAGATCATCATGGCGAGCTGGCGGGCTTCTCGGTCCCGGTCCATCGGTCGCTGACCGAGCACATCCTGCTCGGCGGCGCTCCGCGCTCGATCGCCATTCTCAACGGCACGCTGGCAGCCGCGCTCGGCCTTGGCCTCCGCCTCTGGCTGGTCGGCCTGGGCCTTTGGGCTCTCGGTCATTTCGCGGCCGTCTGGGCGGCCAAGCGCGATCCGCAGTTCGTCGATGTCGTGCGCAAACATCTGCGCATCCCCGGCCACCTGTCGGTTTGAGGAGCGACGCCGATGATGAACCTCGCCGAATATCGCAACCGCAATACCCGTCTCGCCGACTTCCTGCCCTGGGTCGCTCTGGTCGGCGAAGGCATCGTCCTGAACAAGGACGGCAGCTTGCAGCGAACTGCACGGTTTCGCGGACCCGACCTCGACAGTGCCGTTCCGGCCGAGCTGGTCGCGGTCGCCGGGCGCCTCAACAACGCCTTCCGTCGCCTGGGCTCCGGCTGGGCCATCTTCGTCGAGGCGCAGCGCCATGGTGCCGCGACCTATCCGGCCAGCGTGTTCGCCGACAGCGCGTCGGCCTTGGTCGACGCCGAACGGAAAGCCGACTTCGAGGAAGCCGGCGCGCACTTCGAATCGAGCTACTTCCTCACCTTCCTCTACCTTCCCCCGGCCGAAGACGCGGCGCGCGCAGAGACCTGGCTCTATGAGGGTCGCGATCACGCTGGCGTCGATGCGCACGAGATCCTGCGCGGCTTCGCAGACCGCACCGATCGCATCCTTCAGCTCATCGACGCCTTCATGCCGGAATGCGCCTGGCTCGATGACGGCGAGACGCTGACCTATCTGCATTCGACCGTCTCGACCAAGCGGCACCGCGTCCGCGTGCCCGAGACGCCGATATATCTCGATGCGCTGCTGGCCGATCAGCCCCTGACCGGTGGGCTCGAACCCCGGCTCGGCGACGCACATGTCCGCATCCTCACCATTGTCGGCTTCCCGACCGCGACCACGCCCGGCATCCTCGATGAGCTGAACCGGCTGGCCTTTCCCTATCGCTGGTCAACACGCGCCGTCCTGCTCGACAAGACCGACGCCACCAAGCTGCTGACGAAGATCAGGCGTCAGTGGTTCGCCAAGCGCAAGTCGATCGCCGCCATCCTCAAGGAGGTGATGACCAACGAGGCCTCTGCGCTGGTCGATACCGATGCGGCCAACAAGGCCGCCGACGCCGATATGGCGTTGCAGGAGCTGGGCGCCGACTACGCCGGCCAGGCCTATGTCACCGCGACGATCACCGTCTGGGACGATGATCCGCGCATTGCAGCCGAGAAGCTGCGGATGGTCGAGAAGGTCATCCAGGGCCGCGACTTCACCGCCATGCCCGAGACGATCAACGCCGTGGACGCCTGGCTCGGCTCGCTGCCCGGCCATGTCTACGCCAATGTCAGGCAACCTCCGATCTCCACATTGAATCTCGCCCACATGATCCCGCTGTCGGCGGTGTGGGCGGGACCGGAACGGGACGAGCACTTCGATGCACCCCCACTGCTTTACGGCAGAACCGAAGGCTCGACCCCGTTCCGGCTTTCCATCCATGTCGGCGATGTCGGCCATACGCTGATCGTCGGTCCGACCGGCGCCGGAAAATCCGTTTTGCTCGCGCTGATGGCGCTTCAGTTCCGGCGCTATCCACAATCCCAGGTCTTCGCCTTCGACTTCGGGGGATCGATCCGAGCAGCCGCGCTCGCCATGCGGGGCGACTGGCACGATCTCGGCGGCGGCCTGACCGAAGGCGCCGACGACAGCGTGTCGCTTCAGCCGCTGGCCCGGATCGACGATGTCGCCGAACGTGCCTGGGCCGCCGACTGGCTGGTCGCGATCCTGGGGCGAGAGAGCATGCCGGTCACGCCCGAGGTGAAGGAGCATCTCTGGTCGGCGCTCTCCTCGCTGGCGTCCGCGCCGATCAACGAGCGGACGCTCACCGGCCTGTCCGTCCTGCTGCAGTCCAACGACCTGAAGCAGGCGCTTCGGCCCTATTGCGTCGGCGGTCCCTATGGCCGGTTGCTCGACGCCGAGGCCGAGCATCTGGGCGAAGCGAATGTCCAGGTCTTCGAAACAGAAGGGTTGATCGGCACGGGCGCCGCCGCCGCCGTGCTCGCCTATCTCTTCCACCGCATCGAGGACCGCCTCGACGGTCGCCCCACGCTGCTGATCGTCGATGAAGGCTGGCTGGCGCTAGACGACGAGGGTTTCGCCGGTCAGCTCCGCGAGTGGCTGAAGACGCTGCGCAAGAAGAACGCCAGCGTCATCTTCGCGACGCAGTCGCTCTCCGACATCGACGGCTCAGCGATCGCGCCAGCCATCATCGAGAGCTGTCAGACTCGCATCCTGCTGCCGAACGAACGCGCGATCGAGCCGCAGATCACCGCCATCTATCGCCGCTTTGGGCTCAACGATCGCCAGATCGAGATCCTCGCGCGGGCGATGCCTAAGCGCGACTATTACTGCCAGTCGCGGCGCGGCAACCGGCTGTTCGAGCTGGGGCTGTCGGACGTGGCGCTCGCGCTCTGCGCCGCGTCGTCCAAGCAGCACCAGGCGCTGATCGCGGACGTTCACGCCCGCAGCGGCACGGATGGCTTCCTCGCTGAGTGGCTCGCCGAGAACCGGCTTGCCTGGGCCGCGGACCTCATCGCCGACCTCACCAATGTCATCCCCCAAACCGATCCGGAGACACGCCCATGACCCGTTCTACTCAATCCCGCTCGCTTGCACTGCGTATCACCGCAGCGCTGCTTGCCGCGCCGATCGCGCTTTCGCCGATCCTCAGCACTCCCGCCGCTGCGCAATGGATCGTCTACGATCCGACCAACTATGCGCAGAACGTCCTGACGGCGGCGCGCACCCTCCAGCAGGTCAATCAGCAGATCACCCAGCTTCAGAACGAAGCGACGATGCTGATCAACCAGGCCCGCAACCTCGCCAGCCTGCCATACTCCTCGCTCCAGCAGCTTCAGCAGTCGGTTCAGCGCACCCAGCAGCTCCTGCAACAGGCGCAGGGAATCGCCTACGACGTCCAGCGCATCGACCAGGCGTTCACGTCGACCTACGGCAACGCCTCCATGTCCGCCTCCGACCAGGCGCTCGTGGCGCAGGCGCGGGAGCGCTGGCAGAACACGGTCGGCGGCCTGCAGGACGCCATGCGCGTCCAGGCCGGCGTGGTCGGCAACATCGACACCAACCGCGCCGAGATGTCGTCACTGGTCGGCCAGAGCCAGGGCGCGACGGGAGCGCTGCAGGCGACGCAGGCCGGCAACCAGCTTCTCGCGCTGCAAGCGCAGCAGCTTGCCGATCTCACCGCCGTCGTTGCCGCCAACGGCCGGGCGCAAAGCCTGTCCGAGGCCGAGCGATCTGCCGCGGCCGAACAGGGTCGCGAACAGCGCCGACGGTTCCTGACGCCGGGCACCGGCTATCAGCCCGGCAACGCCCGCATGTTCCCGAACGGCAACTGAGGGCGCGGCCATGGACGGCAAGATGCTCGCACGGCTCGGCGCTGTGGTGTTCGTGGCCGTCGCGATCACTGCGACCGCGATCGAGATGAACCGGAAAGAGGAGGTGCGGGAGGCGTGGCCGTCCGACCGGACCACCCAAGCGCAGGGCGATCCGTTGCGCGACGAAATGATCCGCTGCCAGGTGCTCGGCGAAGCGGGGCCGCGCGATCCGGCGTGCCTGCGGGCCTGGGCCGAAAACCGCAACCGCTTCCTCGCGCCCGGCGCGCGACCTACCGAGCGCTTGCCGGACATCCCGCCAGCGCCGCGAAACACTCTCATACCCCAATCGGACCGCACCGATCAGCCGGCCTTCGAGCCCGCCGCACCGATCGCGCCGCCGCAGCTCGACGAGGCGAGATAAGATCATGGGCGGCACCGGCGTCATTGACCATTTTCTTGAGGTCTTCACCCGCTACATCGACAGCGGATTCGGGCTACTCAGCGGCGAAGTCGCCTTCATCGCCACCACCCTGATCGTCATCGACGTGACGCTGGCGGCGCTGTTCTGGAGCTGGGGCGCCGACGACGACATCATGGCCCGCCTGGTGAAGAAGACGCTGTTCGTCGGCGTGTTCGCCTACATCATCGGTAATTGGAACAACCTCGCCCGGATCATTTTCGAGAGCTTCGCCGGCCTCGGCCTGAAGGCTAGCGGCACCGGGTTCACCACGGCCGACCTCTTGCGCCCTGGCAAGGTCGCTCAGACCGGGCTCGACGCCGGACGGCCGCTGCTCGATTCCATCTCCAGCCTCATGGGCTACTGGTCGTTCTTCGAGAACTTCATCCAGATCGCCTGCATGTTCCTGGCCTGGGCGCTGGTGCTGCTCGCTTTTTTCATCCTCGCCATCCAGCTCTTCGTCACGCTCATCGAGTTCAAGCTGACGACGCTCGCCGGCTTCGTGCTGATCCCGTTCGGCCTGTTCGGCAAGT
Source organism: Aeromonas sp. ASNIH5 (assembly GCF_002902865.1). Taxonomy (NCBI): domain Bacteria; kingdom Pseudomonadati; phylum Pseudomonadota; class Gammaproteobacteria; order Aeromonadales; family Aeromonadaceae; genus Aeromonas; species Aeromonas sp. ASNIH5. The sequence goes on from NZ_CP026122.1 coordinate 3,032,361, forward strand.
CGGCCTTCATGGCCGAACGCGTGCTCGGCAACGTCATCTCCTCCGGCATCAAGGTGCTGGTGCTGGCCGTCATCATCGGCATCGGCTCGACGCTCTTCTCAGAATTCACATCCGGTTTCGGCGGCCAGAACCCGACAATCGACGAAGCGATGGCGATCGTGCTCGCCGCGCTGTCGCTGCTCGGCCTCGGTATCTTCGGTCCCGGTATTGCAAGCGGCATCGTCTCCGGTGGTCCCCAGCTCAGCGCCGGAGCAGCAGTCGGCACTGGCCTGGCCGCAGGCGGCATGGTCGCGCTCGGCGCTGGCGCCGTCGGCGCCGCTGCGTCGGGTGGTGCTGCGCTGGCCGGTGGTGCCGCCGCCGCCGCTCGTGGCGGTGCTGCGATCGCCGGCGGCGCGTCCACCGCTTACAGCCTTGGCTCAGCCGGGCAGGCCGGCGCGGTCGGTGTCGCTTCCGGTCTCGGCGGGGTCGTGCGTGCCGGCGGCAGCGCCGCCGTCTCACCTCTGCGTCGCGCCGCATCGCGTGCCGCCGAAAGCATGCGCTCAAGCTTCAACGCTGGCGGCAAGGCCGCCTTTGAGGCGACAGGCGGCACTTCCACCATGGGCTCGATCGGCGGTGACGCGGCCGGTGATGGCGCCGCTGCCGCCGGTTCCGCGAACGCCGGCGGTCCGCCGGCCTGGGCGCAGCGGATGCGCCGATCCCAGCACGTGACCCATGCCGTCCAGGCCACGGCCCATGCCGTCCGCTCCGGCGACGCCCACGGCGGCGGCTCTTCCATCAATCTTTCCGAAGGCGATCGCTGATGTTCAAACGACCCTCTACCCATTATGGCAAGGCCCCCGAGCCGGCGACGCCCTATCAACGCGCCACCCAGGTCTGGGATGAGCGCATCGGCGCCTCGCGCGTGCAGGCCAAGAACTGGCGGCTCATGGCGTTCGGCTCGCTGATCCTATCGGCCGGGTTCGCCATCGCGCTCGTCGTGCAGTCAGCACGCGGGACGATCGTACCCTGGGTGGTCCAAGTCGATCGCATCGGTCAGGCGCAGGCCGTCGCGCCCGCCGAGGCCGACTATCGTCCGACCGATCCGCAGATTGCCTTCCACCTAGCGCGCTTCATCGAGCAGGTCCGGAGCATTCCGGCCGATGCGATCATCGTCCGGCAGAACTGGCTGCGCGCCTACGACTTCACGACTGACCGCGGCGCCATGGCGCTCAATGACTACGCCCGCTCCAACGACCCCTTTACACGGGTCGGCCGGCAGCAGGTCGCTGTCGACGTCTCCAGCGTCATCCGCGCGTCCCCGGACAGCTTCCGCGTCGCCTGGGTCGAGCGCCGATACGAAAATGGCCAGCTCGCCGAGACCACGCGCTGGACCGCGATCCTGACGATCGTCGTGCAGATCCCCCGAAACGCCGACCGGCTCAGGGCGAACCCGCTCGGCATCTACGTCAACGCCATCAACTGGTCACGGGAGCTTGGGCAATGAAGCCGTATTTCCGTAAAGCCGGAAACCCGGCTTCACACACACACGTACTCCCGGCTCTCCGTAGAGCCGCATTCCCGGTCGTTCTGCTAGCGGCGACCGCGCTCGCGGGCTGCGCGACCACCAATCCGCCGCCGGAGATTTCCTACGACAATGCGGCTCCGGCGGTGCAGACCGTCGATCCACCCGCGCCGGTCACCGTGGTCGAGCTGCCCCGGCCGCTGCCGCTGCCTGGCCAATTGCAGCGTGTGGAGGAGACGCGGCGTGCCCCGGAGCCTTCTAATCCGACCGCTCGCGTCAACCAGGCAAACGAGGCGGCACGAGTCCAGCCGGTGCGCGACGGCTTCATTAACTCGATGCAGGTCTACCCGTGGACTCAAGGGGCGCTTTATCAAGTCTATACCGCCGTCGGGCAGATCACCGACATCGCGCTCCAACCCGGGGAGCAGCTTGTCGGCGCAGGCCCGGTGGCCGCCGGCGACACAGTGCGCTGGATCATCGGCGACACCGAGAGCGGATCGGGGGCAACGCGCCAGATCCACATCCTAGTAAAGCCCACCCGCGCCGACCTGATGACAAACCTCGTCATCAACACCAACATGCGCACCTATCACATGGAGCTGCGCTCGACAGAGCGCACCTATATGGCGTCGGTCTCATGGCAGTATCCGCAAGACCAGCTCATTGCGCTGCGCCGTCAGAACGCCGAGGCGCAGGCGGCCCAGCCGGTGGCGAGCGGCGTCGATCTCGCGAACGTCAACTTCCGCTATGCGATCGAGGGCGACCGTGCGCCGTGGCGGCCGCTGCGCGCCTTCGACGACGGACGCCAGGTCTTTATCGAGTTTCCGCGCGGCATCGGTCAGGGCGAGATGCCGCCACTCTTCGTCGTCGGCCCCGAGGGCAACACCTCTGAGCTCGTGAACTATCGCGTTCGCGGCCACCACATGATCGTTGATCGTCTGTTCGCGGCTGCCGAACTTCGCTTCGGCTCCGGCCGCGAGCAGAAGCGCGTCAGGATCGTCCGCACAGACGGGAGGCCGACCTCGTGAGCGAGAACCCGCCCCGGATTGAGGAAGTGCCGGACGACGATGCGCAGCCCCTGACCGGCGAGCCGGTCGGGCCTGCGCCGATGCGGCTGCGGGCCGAACCGCCCCGCGTCACCCGGTTGTCGCGGAAGGTTCTCGCCGGCCTCGGTCTTGTCGCCAGCGTCGGGCTCGGAGGTGCGCTGATCTACGCGCTTCAGACCCGCGACGCCGGTCGGCCGAACGACGAACTCTATTCGACCGAGAACCGCTCGACCGCTGACGGACTGGCCGGCCTGCCGCGAGATTACAGTGGCGTGCCACAGCTCGGTCCCCCTCTTCCCGGTGACCTCGGCCGGCCGATCCTTAGTACCCAGGATCGCGGACAGCCGGTGCCCACACCCGGGACGGCCACGCCCAATCCCGGCATCAGCCCGGAAGAGCAGCGCCGCCTTCAGGAAATCGAGACCGCGCGCACCAGCCGTCTCTTCTCCGGATCGGAAAGCCGGGGCACACCCGCTGCTGCGGGAGCTGCCCCAGCGCTCGCGCCGGTGCCGGATTTGGCGAGCATTGGCCTCGCTCCGCCGCCCGCCACGCCCTCGGCGCAGGACCGGCAGAACGCGTTTCTGAACGCCGCGGCCGATCGCAGGACGGTTGCGCCCGATCGCGTCGCTGCGCCAGTATCGCCGAACGTCCTTCAGGCGGGAGCAGTGATATCCGCGGCGCTGATCACCGGCATCCGATCCGATCTACCCGGCCAGATCACCGCGCAGGTCACCGAAAACATCTACGACAGCCCAACCGGCCGTATCTTGCTTGTGCCGCAAGGCACTCGTGTGGTCGGGCAGTACGACAACAACGTGCAGTTCGGCCAGAGCCGAGTCCTGCTCGTCTGGACTCGGCTCGTCTTCCCGAACGGGCGCTCGATCGTTCTCGAGCGCCAGCCTGGTGCTGACGCTGAAGGGTTCGCCGGGCTGCAGGATGGCGTCGATTACCATTGGTGGGATCTGGCCAAGGCTGCGGGATTGTCGACACTGCTGAGCGTCGGCGCCGAACTCGCGGTCGACAACGACGATCAGCTCGTTCAGGCGATCCGGAACGGTGGGCAGGACACCATCAACGACGCAGGGCAGCAGATTGTGAGGCGTCAGCTCAACGTCGCGCCCACGATCACTATTCGGCCCGGATTTCCCGTGCGCGTTATCGTGACGCGAGACTTGGTACTGGAGCCATATGGAGGTTGATGATGTCGAAGCTTAAGCTAGGCCCCATCGCGGACGACAAGCCGCTTAAGGTACAGGTCGAGCTACCTGCAGCTCTCCACCAGGACCTTGTTGACTACGCCCACCTATTGGGCCGAGAGCAAGGTCAGTCCGCTGTTGACCCAGCTCGGTTAATCGTCCCGATGTTACAACGGTTCATCGCGACAGACCGTGGCTTCGCCAAAGCCAGGCGAACGTTGACGCCGGGGAGCGCCGATTAATCCGTGGTCCCCGCTCTAGAGGGGGTGTCGAAACACTTCAGCAGCAGCGGCAGAGTCGGGTTGTCGTTGTCACTGGAAGAAATTATAGCGGCCGTCGGCGCCCGCGCCGATGGGAGCGGGATCAACGCGATATCCGGCCGGTAGATCACGCTGGTGATGGTCAAGCCGAAGCCCTGTTCGACCATCGTCAGCAGGGTTTCTCGGCTGACTTGTTGGATCGAGAGTTGAACCGCTCCGTCTCCGGCGCCCACCATGCGCCGGAGTATGCCAGCGAGCTCACGCCCAGCGCCATCCGAGCGAACGAGGAAGACTTCGTCACAAATGTCCTCCCACGACAGCTGTGGCCGTGCTGCCAACTCGTGAAGCGGGGACAATGCCACGAACAGATCTGGTTCGCAGAGACGTCGAACTTGGAACTGAGGGCTCTTGCTCGCACTCAGGCTGATTGCTGCGTCCAGTAATCCGCGCTTCACCCCCAAAGTGTTTTCTTCTGAAGTGCCTTCCTCAAGCTTTACCTCGATCGTCGGATGTCTATTTCTGAATGCCGAGAGAATGTTGATGATCGGGCACGCCGGGAACGCTTCAAGCATTCCAAACCTCACGAGCCCGGTCTTGAGTTTCCGCGCGGAGCGGATCTCCGTTGCGGCGTTACGAAGGTAGCGCGCTCCCACCACCGCTTGTTGAAGGAAGCGCTCACCTTCTGGAGTCAGCCCTGCCCCCGCTCGCGTACGCTTGAAGAGAGAAAAGCCAAGTTGGCGCTCAAACAGCTGCACACGTCGGCTGACGGTGGATTGCGATATCGATAGGCGCTCCGCCGCTCGGCGGAAGCTGCCGGCCTCGGCGACCTGAACGGCGTACTTCAGGTATCGGAGATCAAGAGTCAGGTCGGGCATGAGACCCGTCCGATCATACCGGCGGTCTCATCGGCGAACCGCCTGCGCCCGGTGAGCGGCACCCATGCACGTCCACTTTCATCGAGCCCACCCCCGCTAGCGCCTGGGGAACGAGCACGTCCGTTGATCTCAGATGTGGAATCCGAGCTGAGCCCCTCAATGAGCATGACCATGTCCGAATCTGTCATAGATGCATGCGGCGGTCATACATTTTCACACGCTTGAAGTCTATGCGCGAAGCATATATTCTTGCGGTATGGAGCCTGAGGTCGCCAAGTACCATTTAGGTGCACTCGCGTTGGCGGTTGCAGACAGCATCGCCAGTGTCTCGGCCTCGTTTTCACCAAGCGGCCCGGGGACCGCCGTGATGGTGTTACTCAGCATGGAGCCCGGACTGCCGATCAGCGTTTTGGCTACCTCGATCGGGCTTTCTCATGCCGGGACGGTGCGATTGATCGATAGGCTCGAGCGCGAACAGTTGGTGGAACGACGAAGACAAATCACCGACAGGCGGGCGCGCTTCATTCACCTCACCAATTCGGGGAAGAAGATAACGGACGCCTTGCTCAAGGCACGGGAGCAGGTGATCTCCGAATGTATTTCGCCCCTGTCGCCCAATGACCTCGACATTCTAGGCATGCTGTCGGAGCGGCTCCTTGTGGCAAACGGCTTCGACAAAGATGGCTCGGTCAGCCTTTGCCATCTGTGCGGCTACAGCAGGATCGCGCCTTCCCGTGGTAAAGCTAAGCCGGGGCGCTCGCCACGCTGGAACGTCGCATCAGAAGGCTGACGATATGATCAGGCAGGCTTGAAATAATGGGATCGTTTGCGCTCGAACTTCTTCTATGCGTACTTGCCTTCGGGTTCGGATATGCGGCGAACCAAGGCGGAACCTGTTTAGTGGTGGCCGCTCATGAGTTACACAGAAGACAGCCGCCGAAAATGTTCGTCGGATTTCTCGCAGCGTCGGCAGCGGCAGGCCTGGTTGCGGTCCCGATAGTCTGGACGGGAACACTGGGCGCAACACTCGCACCCTCGACCAGCATCAATTTCCTCCTGCTCATCGGCGCCATCGCCTTCGGCCTCGGCGCACTCATTAATGACACATGCCTGCTCGGATCGCTGGCGCGGCTTGGGGATGGGGAGATGCGACTTCTAGCTCTACCCTTGGGATTAACGATTGGTATCTTGGTTGCCGACCATGGCAGGTTCGGCTACGATTCAACATGGCCAAGCTTAATCTCCAAACCGAGCGCAACAGGCCTCGTTACTCTCCTAGCCTTCCTAGTTGTGCTCGTGCTGGCACTCGTTTTCGTTTCCACGAAGAGCGTTCTGCGAACAAAGCCGGGTTGGTCGTTCGGCGCTTCGATGATTGGACTCGGTATCACTGGCGGACTTCTATATGCACTCTCGCCGGCCTGGACCTTCGCAGACGTGATTCAACGCGCCCTTCCTCTCAGAATGTCGCCGGCCGGCGAGGTCGCGCTCACTGCGGTGATCTCTTCGATCGCAGGCGCCCTAACCGCCTCCTTTCGCCAAGGCAATCTGCGTCTCCAACTGCCGACAGCCAATGGCATTCTGCGATCTATCGTCGGCGGCACATTGATGGGTATCGGCATCGCGCTCATACCCGGCGGGAATGATGGGTTGATCCTCGCAGCGGTTCCGACTCTTTCACCTGGTGGGATAGTCGCCTACCTTCTGATGACGACGACAATCGTCTTCGGATTTGCAGCGCGTGGTAAGTTATTCCGGCGCTGCCTTTCACGGCCATGATAAGGGCAACAGAGGACTTGCCCTCCTGACATGAGCATTTATCCCGACCGGGAATATCGGCTGACTAGCTCGTATGCCTTTGCAGGCCCTTGGACCATGATGACCACTTCAAAGGCCGCCGGCCCCAGAATCCTGTAGGTTGCATGGTAGGTGTCGTCTCCGCAGGCATAGACGCCACTCGCTTCCAACCCGGTATCCGTCCGCGAGAAACTCAAGCTGAGGAACTGCGTCCCGATATGAGGTCCGTCTGCGAACTCGACGACAACACTGTCCTCGCTCAAGCGATAGCGATACTGCCGGCACGCGGAGAATACTCTGCCATCTGCCAGTGTGAGAATGCCGCTCTCTCGATAAGCGAGCGCGCCTTCGCCGAAACGGGCGAAGACCGCGTCGCCATGCAGCTGAGCGCCTCCGGGCTCGATATCGCGACGGAGCATCCATGCCCCGCGGAGGTTCTGCAGGATTTGCACGCCGCCGTCACGAGAGGACCACAGTCACGAGGGCACAAGCGCCCCTCTGTGGCGGACCGAAGCACGCAGCAGCACGAGGGACGCCGCTAGCAGAACTGCGTCCTTCAGTAGAAACTGCCCTGGTGCAGCCGAAATCGCAGGAAAGCCGCCGGCAGTCTGCTCCGCGACACCTGGAGTGGTGATGAAAAAGGTCAGCGTGATCAGATAGGTCGCTGCTGACATTAGTGCGCCTAGCGCAGAGAAGAGTGGACGAAATGCACCAAGGATCAGAACGAGACCGGTCGATAACTCGATAACGCCGATGAAATAGCTTTGCCCCTGCGTCCCGAACATGCCGAGCCAATTCATGATCGGGCTGTGTTCGATAAACGGGGCGATACCATAGGCCTCGTACGCTGTGAACTTCATCGCGCCGAACCACAGAAATACGATCACGAGAGCCCATCTAAGCAGGCCAAGATCCCTCCGACCGTGCTCGGGGACAAGAAATTCATAACGGTCGAAAATGCTCACCTAAAATTCCTCAACAGTGGTCCCGTGGGAACGTCACGAACGTCGTCTACGTGCTTCGGGCAGGCGTTGCAGTATATGCGCGACGCATATACTAATAAGCGAGATATGTCGAGCGGCTGGTTCGCGCTTCGCTGCCTCACGAAGCCATCCTCATCGGCGATGCCTTTACCCAGCAAACGCGCGACCTTTGCGGGATTTTGACTTGATGGGGCTGGCGCTCCGGGTGGGCCTATAGCCCGTTGGCAAACGTCCAGCCTGTACGGATGGACGCGGCCCTGGACGAGATAACCATGCCCACCGAAATCGTAGCAGCGATCGCCGCAATCCCCGACGTCGTGGAGCACGGACTGTTCCTCAATGGGATTGATACAATCGTGATCGCGCGCGGTGACACGATGGAAGTGCGACGCCGGGGGCAAGCTAGGTCTCGCTGATCTGCACCTGCGCGGCCTGGATGACAGCGCTGACGCGGAGTGATTCTCGGGCGCGACCTACGGCGATTCCGAGCGAAAAGGCTTGCCCTATAGCCGCCAGGTATCAACGGTTCCGCGGCCTTAACGAGCCGGACCCGTTTTTTTCGGCGCGCTCGATCAGTCGAAATCCTCCGAAACCCTTCTAAAACAGGACATTTTCCACAAGCCGCGCGGAGGAAGAGGACCACGGTATGGCTTGCTGTCTATGCTCCGCGCACATATAGATGTGGCAATGGATGGACCTCGAGATCGAAACATTTTCGGGGCGTTCGCACTCATGATCAGCGACGACATCGTTCGCGCTAGTTCATCGCGGGCGCCGGAAGCTGGACCCGCCGCCTCAGCGCTGGCGTTGCTCGCGCACAAGCCCGGGCTCTCGATCCGTATGCTTGCGATCGGGGTGGGCCTTTCACATGCTGGAACTGTTCGCCTGGTGGATAGATTGGTAAGCGAGGGATTGATCGAGCGTAGGGAGCATTCGACAGACGGGCGCGCGCGATCCCTCTATCTTACTCCAACTGGCAAGGTCGCGAGCGACGAGGTCCTGGCCTCGCGCGATCAAGTGATTGCCGAAGGGCTATCGATCCTTAATCCAGACGAACTGAAAACCTTATCGGACATCGCTGAACGCGTTCTCCGAAATCGCTTGGAAAACCTCGAGCAGTCATACCGCATCTGCCGCTTGTGCTGCTACGAGGGCTGCACGAACTGCCCCGTCGATGCCGAATTGCATGAGCGAGGTGTGGACCGCGAGAAGAACGACGACGCGTAGGAGACTCGCAATTGCGGCAGCTCAACGCTGCTCAGATGGCGGGGCTTCATAATGTCAGCGAGCCTACCATCAGCCGCATTCTTTTGGCTACGCGTCAAGCCGGCCGATCGGGCATGGCGGTCTCATTCTAATATGTCGGTGATCGCCCCACTTTTAGCCGCTCAATTGATCGGAACGCGGTTTCGGAAGCGGCCGTTCAAACCACTCGCTGCATTCCCATTTCTCTATGTCCGATAGGTAGTTTCGGGGAAAAGCAGTCGGGAACAGGTTTCGGGAACGCATGCTCCGGCAGGAGCGCAGCGCGCGTCCCAAACGCGTTTTCCCGGTAGAGCTTCCCAATCGGCAAAGTGCGGGCCACCTCAGACTGCGAACGCGAAAAACCGCCTGGCTGGTCACTCAAGGCAGGGTAACGACGATTTTCGCTGCGGATACACCCGCCTTCAGGGCTTCCAAGGCAGCCTGGAGCATTTCAAGGCCCTGGCCCACGATCTTCGCCGGAGGGGCGGGGACGAACGTGCGCGCCGCGAGAGCCTGCGGCAGGAATTCGCGGTAGATCATTGGACCAACCTCGTCATCCTTGAGGCTCGTCCCGGAGATGTGCGTCGCCTCGACTCCAAATGAACGCTCGTCGGGCGGGGCCAGCGTCGCTGCCACCCGGCGCGAGCCCTCGCATCTCGCAACTACGGCAAAACAGTCTTTCATGTGACCGGTCGCGTGAAGCGTTCCAGCGAGACTGCGCCCGCGCATTGCCTCAATCACGTCTTCCACAATGGCTGGACTCGAGTGGTCAAGAACCTCGCTTGCACCCAGCTCCTTCAACAGGCCGACGTTGCGCGCCGAAGCGGTGGCGACGCACCTGTAGCCCGACGCCACCGCGAGCTGGATGGCGTTGCAGCCAACGCTCGACGATCCACCCCAGACCAGAACGACCTCTGGACGCGCGGTCGGCGAGTGTAACGGTGGCGCGAGAGCCAACTGTGTCCGTCCGTAGAGCCCGCTTGCGGCGGTGCCAAGGCCAAGCGGGAGGACTGCCGCATCAGCGAAGGCAATGTTGTTGGGGATCGGCGCCGCCATGTGGTCCAGCACGATCGTGTGGTGCTGGAACGCACCCTGCGCAGGTTGATTTACGGTTGTCCCGACCGCCTGTCCGATGACTCGATCGCCGACCTTGAACCGCTCGACCGCGCCACCGACCGCCGCGACCTCACCGGAGACGTCGCTGCCGAGAATCGCGGGATAGTCGAGCCATGGCAAAAGCGCGACGTCCTGCAGAATCCAGTCGAGTGGGTTGATCGCGATGGCCGCGTTGCGGATCAATATCTCGTTCGCCGCCAGATGCGGCAGAGCGGTGACACCGATCCTCAGTGGCTGCCCCGGCGCTTTCTGCCAGGCGGCCTGATTAGTCACGGTTTCGGTCATCATCAACTCTTTCTGTCAAGTATTACAGCTGGGCGTTCGTCTGAGCGGTCCAACCGCCAGGTCGGGCGCACGAAGTGGCAGCTATAGCCCCCAGGATAGCGCACCAGGTATTCTTGGTGCTCTGGCTCCGCCTCCCAAAAGGGTTCTTCTGGGTTGATCTCCGACACGACCGGGCCTGGCCAGCTTCCTGATGCCTCGATTTCCGCGATGGTTGTGAGGGCGACTTCCTTCTGCACTTCGGTGGTGTAGAAAATCGCCGATCGATAGCTCGGACCGACATCGCTGCCTTGTTGCTCGTAGGTCGTGGGGTCATGTATCTGGAAGAAGAGTTCCAAGAGCGAGCGATAGGCGAGAACGGAAGGGTCGAAGGTCACTTCCACTGCTTCCGCATGGCCGTAATGTCTCGCGTAGGTCGGATCAGGCATTTCTCCGCCTGTGTAACCGACACGCGTCGAAATGACTCCCCTGGCTCGGCGCAGCAAATCCTCCATGCCCCAGAAGCAGCCGCCTGCGAGAATTGCTCGCTCTGTCGCGGCCGCCCTATTGCCGGTAGGCGATTGGCTCACAGTCCGTTCGCCCTCCTCCGTGTGCGCCACGGTCAAGCCAGCCTCGCGGGATCCGCAGCCTGACTGGCGCTCAAGAGCTCGGTCTGCACGTCCGAACCCCGGATGAGACTCAGATCGACGGGACACCGATCAGCGATCGCGAGGATCCGAGCGCGCTGATCATCACTCAGCGGCCCATCGAGGACAATGGTGCGGGTGAACCGGTCGGGTGGCATCATGTCCGGCACCTTCTCGTGCTGCACGGTCGTGCTCGCCCGTTCGAGCGGAAAGCCCTTGCGGTTCGCATAGAGACGCATCGTCATCACCGTGCAGGCTGCGAGGCCGGCAGATACGAGCTCGTAGGGAGATAGTCCGGTCCCGAGGCCACCGACCGATGCTGGCTCGTCGGCGAACAGAGTGTGCTCGCCGCTGCGGACCTTGAGCTGGAACGTCCCTGCAAGAGTTTCGGTGGCGACGACGCCCTCCGCAACCTCGACCTGCGGAAGATCCGCCGTGAGTGGTGGGAGAAAGCGGCTCGCCCAAACCGCCACCATGGCCGCAGCGTAGTTCGCGTCCGCGACGTCGGTGAGAAGGTGATCCGCGTTGTCGAGCGAGATGAAGCTTTTAGGGTGCCTGGACGCGACGAAGATGCGCGACGCGTGGTCGATGCCGACCACCTGATCCAGCGGAGAGTGCATGACCAGCACCGGCCGTCGCAGGGAGGCAATGGCCTTCTCGACGTCGATCCCCTCAACCGCCTCAAGGAACCCTCGGCGAATGAGGAAGGGCCTACCGGCGATCTCCACCGAGGCCTCGCCCTCGCTCGCGATGGTGTCCAGATCATTCGGTCCGAAGAGCCGCAAGATATGCTGAAGGTCGGCCGGCGCACCAATCGTCGCCACCGCCGCAATATCAGGCAACTCGGCCGCGGCTACGATCGCAGCGGTGCCACCCAGGCTGTGCCCGACAAGGAGGGAGGGTGACATACCCGCCGCCGCCATCGCCTTTGCGGCAGCCCTAAGGTCCTCGACGTCCGACGCGAAACTCACAGGTTCCCCCGACCCACCGCTGATCCCGGTTCCGGCGAAATCGAACCTCAAGACCCCGATGCCCGCACGCGACAGCGCGCGCGAGATGTAAACGGCGGCGCGACTGTCTTTCCCGCAGGTGAAGCAGTGGGCGAAGATCGCCCAGCCCCGCGGCGTTCCCTCTGGCGGTTCGAGGTGCCCGGAAAGCTGAGAGCCAGCTCCACTCGCAAACGTGAATGTTGTTTCTGCCATGTCCATCAAACCTCCAGCTCGCGGCTTGGCGGTTGCGCTCTCAGAACCTTCGACGGAGCTGAGCGGAGCGCACCGCCAACCGGTAATCGTCATCTCAGGCTATCATTTATATGTCTGGCGCATCATATAGACAAGCCCCTATACCATGATTATATGCGCCAAGCATACTTCTGCGACCTGCTTTCCAAAGGCGGTCTCACGGAAGAGGTATCAGTCAGGCGCGTGGGCCAAAGGACTATGGAACTCAATCAAGTCAGCTATTTCATCAACTTGGCCGAGACGCTGAATTTCACAGCGGCCGCTCGCTTGAGCGGTGTGTCACAGCCAAGTCTGACCCGCGCGATCCGCCGCTTGGAAGATGAGCTTGGCGGGCCGCTGATCTATCGCGACGGGAAGAACAGCCGCCTGACTGGCCTTGGCCATGACGTCGAGGCAGAATTCCGGCGCATGGTGGTCGCGATGAAGAGCGTTCGCAATCACTCGGAGCACTGGGCGATGGGGGGGCACCGCGTGCTGGATGTCGCCGTCGCGCCCACCGTCGGACCAAAGGAATTTACGGCATTCTTCGAGAGCGCATTGGCGGAGATGCCATCCATCGAAATCAAGCTGCACTCGCTCCAGTCGAACGAGGACACATCGGAGGTGCTTTCAGGAAAATACCACGCGTGCATCATGCCGCGTGAAACAAGACCGGAACGCAAGCTGGATGTGCATCCTCTATTTCGGGAGCGCTTCGTGCTCGGCTGTTCTGCAAACCATCCCTTGGCTGCCAACGAGATCGTGCGCGGCGAAGACCTGCTCGAGTTTCCTTTCGTCGATCGCCTGAAATGCGAGTTTCGCGATCGGATCCTCGATCACTTCGCGCGACGGGACTTGCTCATGCGACCTCGCTTTCGATCAGATCGCGAGGACTGGGTGCAACGGGTCGTCGCTGACGGCCACGCCATATGCATTCTTCCGGAACGATCGCCGACCGTGCAAGGCCTCGTCACTCGGCCGATCGACGGATTTGTCTTGGAGCGCGAAGTCGTGATCGCGACAGTATCCGGCTCCACGGCAACGGTCGAGATACGGAACATCGCGCAGCTGGCAGCCCGGTATGAGTGGAACTGAATCACGACGTGAAGAGCTTCGGCGCTATGGAAACTATACGCGCAGCGTATTGGATAAATCTGGGGCGCACTGCTATAGTCGGCGCAATGACTGCAAAGATAAATGACAGTGTGTCGAGCTCTCTAGATTAATTATTGGAGACTATCATGAAGTTTGAGAAGTCACAGGCAGCAGTTGACCGCCTGACCCCCGAGCAACGCCGGATTACCCAGGATTCGGGGACCGAAAGGCCCTTCACGGGCGAGTACAACGACAACAAGGAGCCTGGCATCTACGTCGACATAGTGTCGGGAGAGCCACTGTTCGCTTCGACGGACAAGTTCGATTCGGGTACTGGCTGGCCCAGCTTCACCAAGCCGATCGTTTCGGCAAACGTGAAGGAGGTGCGGGACAGCGCACACGGCATGGTCCGGACGGAGGTCAGGTCAGTACACGCAGACAGTCATCTCGGCCATGTGTTCCCCGATGGTCCTTCCGACCGCGGCGGTCTGCGGTACTGCATCAACTCAGCGTCCCTTCGCTTCATCCCGCGCGACGAGATGGAGTCCGAGGGATACGGTGAATATCTCGATCAAGTAGAGGAGGCTTAACATGCATCAGCGCGCTGTTCTCGCAGGAGGATGTTTCTGGGGCATGCAGGATCTGATCCGCAAGCGGCCCGGCATCATCTCGACCCGTGTGGGTTACACGGGCGGCGATATTCCGAACGCCACGTATCGTAATCACGGCACGCATGCCGAGGGGATCGAGATTGTCTTCGACCCGACAGTGACGAGCTACCGGAACATCCTGGAATTCTTCTTCCAGATCCACGATCCGACGACGCTGAACCGCCAGGGCAATGATCGTGGGCTCTCCTACCGGTCGGGCATCTATTATGTCGACGAGGAGCAGAAGCGCGTCGCCGAGGATACGATCGCCGATGTGGATGCCTCGGGGCTGTGGGATGGCAAAGTGGTGACCGAGGTCCAGCCGGTCGGCGAGTTCTGGGAGGCCGAGCCCGATCACCAGGATTATCTGGAGAAGCACCCGGGCGGCTACACCTGCCACTTCGTCCGTCCCGGCTGGGTGCTTCCGAAGCGCCAAAAGGTTGACGACGTACAGCCAGCGGCCGGGACCGCGGCGGAATAGGCTTCACTGCCGTTGCCACTGCGCCGGTCCGGTCCGCAATCTTCGTGACCGCGTCGTTCAGCGACGCGGTCATCGAACCCTACTTCAGAGTGACGGCTCGTTCCAGTCAGTCGCCATCGCAACACCAGGATCGCAGATTTATGCCAGACCTCTCGTCCTTTCCGATCACGCAGCGCTGGCCGGCATCTCATCCCGATCGCCTGCAACTCTACGCAGCCCCTACGCCCAATGGCGTCAAGGTCTCGATCATGCTTGAGGAGACTGGCCTGGCGTACGAGCCCCACCTGATCGACATCTCGAACAACGAGTCGAAGGATCCGGCGTTCGTGTCGCTGAACCCGAACGGACGCATACCGGCGATCATCGATCCGGCTGGCCCTGACGGTAGACCCATCGCCTTATGGGAATCCGGTGCGATCCTCCTCTATCTGGCCGACAAGACGGGTCAGTTCATCTCCACCGAACCAGGCCAGCGTTACGAGACCCTAGCGTGGGTGTTCTTTCAGATGTCGGCCATCGGGCCGATGTTCGGACAGCTAGGCTTTTTCCTGCGATTTGCCGGCAAGGACTATGAGGACAAGCGACCTCGGCAGCGCTTTGTTGATGAATCCAGGCGTCTTCTCGGGGTCCTGGATCACCGGCTGGAGGGCCGCGAATGGATTGTCGATGATTACTCGATCGCGGACATTGCGACGTTTGGCTGGGTGAATGCGCTGGTCGAATTCTACGCAGCGGGCGACATCCTCGGCCTAAGCAGCTATTCGAACGTGCAGGCATGGCTCGAACGCGGGCTGGCGCGACCGGCTGTACAGCGTGGCCTGCGAATTCCTGCGAGGCCTGCATGACCATTATCGCCGCATATTATTACAACGAAGGTAAGCGAGTCCGTGAAATCAGGCTCGATGAGCACGTCGAACTAAACGAGAATCGCTCGGGCTTCTGCTGGATCGCGCTTAGCGAGCCCACCGCAGACGAACTCAGCGCGATCCAGACGACGTATAACCTCCATCCTTTGGCGATCGACAACGCCATGCACCCGCTGTGCCCGCCCAAGCTCGAGGTCTACAACGATGAGTTGTACGTCGTCGCCCAGACCGCCGAGCTGGTCGGCGACCGGATCAGCTACGGCAAGATGGCGATCTTCACCGGTCACAATCACCTTATCACCGTGCGGCACGGCAATGCCGGAGCGCTGGGCAAACTTCGGGAGCAACTCGAGGCATCGCCGACGCAGTTCGGCAAGGGTGTCGACTATGTGCTGCACGCGATCTTGCACCGAGTGGTCGACCAGTATCTGCCCATCTTCGAAATGATCGAGGACGACGTCCTGGCGATGGAGCGACGGTCGCTGCACGATTTCCTCGGGCCAGAAGAGGTGGCGCGAATCTTCGAACTAAGGTCCGAACTCACGCGGTTCAAGCGCACGCTCGGGGCTATGGCCGAGCTGGTGCGAAAGCTCGTTCGCGGCCACTTTCCCTGCCTCAGCGCCGAAATGACACCATATTTCCACGACGTCGCGGACCATGTCCACCGCGTGCAGTCCATGGTCGACGGCCTCCTGCTTGTCCTGTCCACGGTCTTCGAGGCCAGCAGCCTTCTGGAAGCGCAAAGGATCGGTGTGGTCACTCGCCAGCTCGCGGCCTGGGCGGCGATCTTGGCGGTCCCGACGGCGATCGCCGGAATATATGGCATGAACTTCAAGCACATGCCGGAACTGGACACGCCATATGGCTACTTCGTCGTGCTCGGAGTGATAGCGGTGTTCTGCCTTCTCCTATTCATGCGCTTCAAGAAGGCCAAGTGGCTATGAGTAACGCACTTCGCGAGCTTCTCCGTCCGCCGAGTCACAGCGCGCTTTGTGCGCGAGCGTGTCCAATCCAGTTCAAGATGAAGGTGCTTCCATGACCTCCCAGGTGACCGACGTTCTAGAAGCAGTCCAGTCATTCATCGCCAAAGGCTATGACCGCGAATACCGCGTCAAGGACGGCAATCTCGTCGATCTCGAACTAGGGTCAACCCTCGATGCATGCAGCATTCGCGTCGATGCGGCGTTGCGCCTCGAGAGCGGGGACGACGGCGAAGATGCCTCCAACATCTACGCGATCACCGATCCGGCGACAGAGCATAAAGGCCTGTTGATCGACGCCTTCGACGTGTTCCACGAAATCTGCCCCCGCGACTTGTCCGAGCGCCTTGTGGCGCATCGGGAAACAGCACCGGCAGGTGACCAGGACGCGCCGAGCAAGCACGGACTACGGAAAGTCTACAAGAGCGAGTTTCACAGCGATCCCGAGCGTTACGTTCTGCGCGAGGGCTTTCCAGACTTCCCGCCATGCCCTTTCGGCCAATCCTTCAGCATCCTCGGCTTCGATACCGCCGAGCAGGAATATGTCTGGCTCGTCACGAGCATCATTCGAGATCCTCGGCTGATCAGGGTTCCATACCAGGGCGAAGACGTCATCAGCGACGAATAGCGGTGTCGCTTAGCCGGAAAGGCTGGCCTTCCTGGCCCACACATCTGCAGGCTGAACTTTAAGAACATCGAAAATTAGGAGGTGATTATGGACTGGAACAAGGACCACATACGAGAAACTATGCTCTTGCTGGAGACAGCAGCGTTGCACAGCGCTCGCGAAAACTACCTGGACTATGTCTCTACCGCTCGGCTCGATCGGAGCGAACCGATCGAAAACGACGAACTAGCTCAGGCCGAGGTCGCGAGCGACTTCGCTGAAGCGCTCGATGACACGCTCCATGACTACGCCAATAAACTCGAAAAGCTCAGGACGATCGATTTCGGCCCCAAGTTGGCCGTCAACGAAGGCGCTGTCGTCAAGCTGTCCGGCCGCCACTTTGTGATCGCGGTGTCAACGAGCAAGTTTACCTGTCAGGGGCGTGAGCTCATGGGCATTTCCACGATGGCGCCGATCTTCGAAGCGATCGAGGGTGCCCGAGCCGGGGAGACCGTGCAGTTCAACGGCCGGGACCTCACCGTAGAAGACGTGGAATAAAGCCCTCCACCGCAGCCGGCGCGCTAGTGCCGAACGCCCTGCATCTCTTTCTGCATGCATACGGTCACTTGCAGCCGCGTTGACCTGGCTCATCAAAGGCAAACTCATGACAACACCTTCATTCTTCATCACCCCCGGATACGGGACGCGCCTGCATGACGCGCTTCATTATTCTCAGGCAATGCGCATTGGTGACCGCGTGGAGATCTCCGGACAGGGCGGATGGAACGACGATCTCGTCATTCCGGAGTCGATTGAGGAAGAGATCGAGCAGGCGTTCAAGAACGTGGAACGGACGCTCGCGACCGCCGGAGCACGCTGGCCGCATGTGGTCCACGTCAATTCCTATCACGTCGGTGGATTCCCTCCCGTGATCAACGAAACAATGGCCAAGCTGTATCGCCACTACATGCCCGACCGCGCTCCAATCTGGACGCAGTTGGGAATCGAAGCGCTGGGGCTTCCAACCATGCGTATCGAAATTCGCGTAACAGCTATCATCGCCTGACCCCGCGGTTCGTGCAGGCGCCGTGCCGCGCTAATCCCGCACGCCCTGCGCCCGCTTCTCCATGCATATCATCGTATCGAGAGATCCGGTTATCATCGGCGTGCTCGGAGAACGGGGGGCCGCCTTGGCCTGGTTGGCGCGCCTCGGCTGCCTGCGGGCGATGGCCAGCACTGCCAGGAGCGTGAGCAACGCCGCCGCATAAAGGAACAGGCCGCCAGGGCCGACGATATTCATTGCAGCTGCTCCTATTAGGGGGCCAGCGGCTGTCCCGATCCCGTTGAGCAACAGAAGCCCGCGCGCGGTGCCGAGTAGCCGACCGGCCGGAAGATCGTCGTTTGCGACGGCGAGACACAACGAATAAATCGGGATGCCAAAGCCGCCGAACAGCGCACCTGCCGCAAGGAGCAGCGGCAGAGGCGCTTCCACCGCCAACGCTACGCCGATGGCAGACGCTGCGGACGCCAGCGCCGCACCGGCGATGACAAGATTCCGGGGCACTCGATCCGAAAGCCAACCGAGTGGCCAATGGAAGGCGAGCGTTCCACCAAGAACCGCAGCCATGAAGGCGGAGATACCGCCCACATCGAGGCCGATGCTCTGGGCGAAGTTCGCGCCCATGCCCCAGAAACCACCGATAGCCAGGCCGGCCAGGAAAGCGCCAGCCGCAGCGAGAGGTGATACGAGGACGAGGTCCCTGAACGCGACCCATTCCTGTTCCACCTGGGCCGGCGGATGACTGGGCAGCAAGGTGATCGGAACCACCGCCGCTGATATCAGCAGCGACACGATGAGGAACAATGTCACGTCGGCGGGCGGTGCGATGTTGAGTAACGCCTGCCCGATTGCCCATGAGCCCATAGAGACAACTCCGAATATCGACAGGAGCTGCCCGCGTGTGGATGGCAATGCGTGGGCGTTGAGCCAACTCTCCGTTGCGAGGATCATGCCCGCGTAGGCGAAGCCGGTAATCAGGCGAAGCGGCATCCAGGCGATCGGCTCCACGAACGCCACATGGAGAAGGGCGGTCATCGAGGCAATGGCCGCGAAGCCGGCGAAGGTTCTGACATGTCCCACGGAGACGATGATCGGTGGCAACACGAGCGCGCCGATCGTGAAACCCGCGAAATAGAAGGACATCATCGCGCTGATCGCGCCGGTCGAGAACCCCTTATGGCCGGCTCTCACGATCAGGAGCGTGCTCAGCAGGCCATTGCCCAGCAGCAGAGCGGCGACGCTCAGCAGCAGCGCCGCCACCGGCGCGAGAACGAGGCCGCGCTTGCCCGCCGACCTCATGGTATCCATCGCCGGGCTCGTTCTCGGGCCTGACTTGAGGGTTGATACTCTGCCGCACTGATGAACTGGTCGAATGCTTCGCACCAGATGACGACCGTGTTGTAGTCACGGACATCGATGCCGGCAGGCACCTCGACGATGAAGCCGTTGAACGTCTTCACATCGCCCACGCGGACTGATCTGTCCTTGATTAGGAGAAAGGCCTCCTTCGTGTCGACGAAACGTGGTGCGAGGTAGAGCTTGTAGTCGGGACCAGGGGCGAGGCGCCCGATATGGGCGATACGGTCGCGCGAGACCCGGATCTCGCCTTCCCCCCAGTGAAGCAGGTCGCTGCCTTTGAGATCGCGGGCCAGACGCCCTGCGTAGAGCGTCTCGGCTGAGATGGTCCGCAAGGCCGCCGCGTCCGGGGCCTGGGGGGCGGTCAGGATCGGCAGCGTGTAGACACCGCCCGCGAAGCCCATGGCGAGCATCGCGAGATGGGTGGCAATCAGGATGACCCAGCGCCGCATCGGTTACACCAGCTCCAGTCCCTTCACGAGCTGATCGGCGTCGAGATGGAAGTCCGAGAATACGATGCGGCCGCCAGCGTCCATCACGGAGAACCAGGGCGTTCCCCGCGTGCGGTAGTCCTCCATGAAGGTGGGAAGCGTCGCGCCGGCAGGTGGCTCGTCCTGACCGAACGCGACAGGAAGCGCATACTTGAGCTGGTTCACGCGCAGCTTCTCGAAGGTGTTCTCATCCGCTCCTTCGAAGACGGTCTGGATCACCGCGAAGCCCACGCCCTTGGCGCTCAATGCACCATGCAACCTTTGTAGCGTCGGAAATCCATGCAAATGGCAGCCACGGCACCAGTGCTGGAAGGCGAAGAGGACTTTCGGGCCGGTGCCGAGATCCGACAGCTTGAGCGGCGCGATGCTTTCTCCATCCGCGCCAATCCATCTCTGCACCCGCAGCTCGGGGGCTTGTCGTTCGTCGACGCTCATCTGATCCTCCAATTCCGATGCAGAAGTCCGATGAGTGGTCGCGTGTGGCGATGGCACGCGAACCTCACCGCCTTGATCCCCTACAGGTTGTAGGATGCGAGTTCGCCGACCGATACCTCGTGGCCAGCCCCGCCGTTCTTCCGTCGGTGTGTCACCGCCGCCCCTCAATGACAAAGGCGCGATAGCGGGAACCGGCAAAACGGTGCGCAGCGATGGTTTGGTAGGCGGGGCTATGATACCAATCACGGGCGGCCTGCATCGTCGGGAACCGCAAAATTACGGCCCCTTCGACGGGCGGCCCCTCCAAATGCTCCATCGCGCCATAAGCGGCGAGAAAGGTTACGTCGTGGCCATCGAACGATGGGCCGACGCCTGCAGAATAGGTTGCGAGTTCTTCCGGATCGGTGGTTTCTTCGCGGGTGAAGACGACGAACGCTTCCATCTTAAAGTCTTTCATAAGGTCGCATCTGCAGGCCACCGCCGCTGGCGATGGCCTTAAAGTCGTCAGGCTGGCAGCTCGAACCCGATTTTCGTGAGTGCCTCGACGCACGCATCCTGATCCTGCTGATAGTTGCCTCCGGAGATGCCGATCCCGCCGATCAACTTCCCGTCTTCCAGGATCGGATAGCCTCCGCCGACAGCGACCATCCGGGGGCGATAGGCCAGCGGCGCCACTTTTGGATCGTTCGAAACATAGTCGTTCCAGACATGGGTGGGGTACCCAAACGAGGCGGAACTCCAAGCCTTGTCGATGGCAACATCGACGGTGAGAAACGGCGCGTCATCAGTGCGCTCGAACGCGCGCAGGTTACCGGTGGCGTCGACGACGGCGACCGCAGCCGGGATGCCGATTGTACGTGCCGCGGCGATCGCCGCGTCGATGAGGGCGACGGCGGTTTCGCGGTTGATCGAGGCGGTGGCAATGGATTTCGTCATGAAATTTCCTTCGCCGTGGCGTAATCCGTCCGGCGTTCTTGAGGTTAGAAAAGACGTTCGGCGGTGGCAGTCATCAGAAGCCTTCGAGGACAATCTTGCCTCTTGCCGCGCCACTTTCGATCAGTGCGTGCACCGTCTTCAGATTGGCGGCATTAATTGGCGACAATTTTTCGGTTAGCGTCGTGCGAATTTTGCCGTCGTCCACCAGCACCGCCAGCGAATTGAGGATCTTGCCCTGCTCATCCATGTCGGGCGTGCCGTAGAGCGACCGTGTGAACATCAGCTCGTGGTGGATCGACACTGCCTTGCGCTTGAACAGCATGACGTCGAGCGCCTTGGGATCGTCGATGAATCCGAACCGTCCTTGCGGGGCGATCAGTTCGGCGATGTCGGATGCATGCTGCTCGGTATGCGTGGTCGAGAACACGAAAGCGGGAGCGCCGATGTTGAGCTCGGCAATCTGTGGCGCGAGCGGCCGAGAGTGGTCGATGACATGATGAGCCCCAAGCCCTTTAACCCACTCCTGGGTTTCCGGCCGAGAGGCGGTGGAGATGACGATGAGATCCGTGCGCTGTCGAGCGATCTGGATGGCGATCGACCCGACCCCACCCGCACCACCGATGATGAGGATCGCCGCCGCCCCGGGAACGGGCTTCGTCACGTCCAGGCGATCGAACATGGCTTCCCAGGCCGTCAACGTCGTGAGTGGCAGCGCCGCCGCTTCCGCCCAGTCGAGCGACGCGGGTTTACGACCGACGATCCGGGCGTCGACGAGATGGAACTCCGCATTGGTGCCAGGCCTTATGAGCGATCCGGCATAATAGACCTCGTCGCCTACCGCGAACTGCGTCACGTCGGGGCCGACCTCTTGCACGATCCCGGCCGCATCCCATCCCAGCACTTTCCAATCGCCATCAGCGGGCGGCGTGCTGCTGCGGATTTTGTAGTCGACCGGGTTGACCGAGACAGCCTTCACCTCAACCAGGATATCGCCTCCTTCAGCGACAGGCCGAGGCAGATCAATGTCGACCAGAGAGGCGTCCTCGGCGATGGGTCCCGGAACCTTGTAACCAACGGCTTTCATCGGTGTCTCCAGCTTGCTGTATCCTGAAGTCTTATCGATCAGATCGAAATTTCTTCCGAAATATACTCAGGATTTAAAGATTTCGCGTGTCAGACTATGAAGGTATGCGCGCAACATATCCAATAGCGGTACGACATAGTTTCCATACCTCGGAGCCGGATTCAGAAGTTTATCGAAAATAGCGGTTTATTGCTGTTCGGCGGGTGAGCATCCGGATGGAGGCGATAAGCGCCCAAGCGGTTGAGGAGTCGACCTCTCAGCGGTCGCGTTGGCAGGGGCGATCTCGCCCGCCGGTCTCACACCAACGTTGGCAAGCGACGGCGTCCGCTCGAAATCCGCTGACGGGGATACGCCTGCAATGCCGATTCGAAGCTATCGAAACTATAGCTACAGGGTATTGGGAAATCATACTGGACTGACGCTATAGTCTTCACGCATAACCACGACTCAAAATGGTCCAACACTTTTCTCTACGCTAATAGAGAATCCGGTATTCTGATTTTCAGTGAATTGGCTCGTTCGGCGGTTGTGCGCGCAAAGATCTTTTACAGAATTCTGAACTGAATCAGGTTCTGGTCTGTCGTGACAAGCAAGGGGGTTTCGCTATGGTCACCAGAGGTTTCACAGGCCGCGGTCCAGGCGGCGACCAGTCCGATCGGATACCGCCGGGTCAGCATCTCGTGGAGAATTTCCCTGTTCTGACGGCCGGGCCAACGCCGAGCGTGGAGCCCTCCGATTGGAAATTCACCGTCAAGATCGGTCCGAAGCCCGTCAAAGTGTGGAACTGGAGCGAGTTCAACGCCCTACCGAAGACCAAGATGACCCGAGACATTCACTGCGTCACGTCCTGGTCCAAGCTGGATACCGCCTGGGAGGGCGTACTCATCGAAGACATCCTTGCAGATGCAGGGCTCGATCGGCCCACCGATTTCGTCTTGGCGCACTGCTACGATAATTACTCGACAAACGTCCCGCTGGCGGATCTGCTCTCCGGGAAAGCGATGGTCGCCCTCAACTATGCGGGCAAGCCGCTTCCCCGCGATCATGGAGGGCCGGCGCGTCTTCTGGTTCCGCACCTTTACTTCTGGAAGTCCGCCAAATGGGTGAACGCGCTGCAATTCACAACGCGTGACGAGGCGGGCTTCTGGGAGCTGCGCGGCTATCACATCTATGGCGATCCGTGGCGCGAGCAGCGCTACACCAATGACTGAAAACGGCGCGCAAATCGCGTGGCAGTCATGCGTGATCGACGAAATCGTCCAGCAAACCCCGAGTATCAAGAGCTTCTTCCTTCGGTTGAGCAAACCGTTCGCGCACATCGCAGGGCAGCACGTCGATGTCCGGCTGACCGCGCCCGGTGGCTACAGTGCGATGCGGAGTTACTCGATTGCGTCTTCGGCAATCTCGTTCCCGACGGTCGAGCTCGCTATCGAGCGCCTGCCGGATGGCGAAGTTTCGCCGTTCTTCCACGATGTCGCGGCGATCGGAGACGAAATCGAGCTTCGTGGTCCGCTCGGCGGCCATTTCCTATGGCCTGAACCTGCCATAGACCCAGTGCTGTTGATCGGGGCAGGCTCCGGCCTCGTGCCGTTGATGGCGATGATCCGGCAGCGCCGCGCACTAGCCCAGGTCGTGCCGACAGCGCTGCTCCTGTCCGCACGAACCGCTGAAGACGTTCTCTTCTCAAAAGAGCTTCATTCCATCGAATGCAGCGATCCGGCATTCGCCTTGGCGCTGGCAATTACGCGCGAGAACCCGATCCGCGCATCGGACTTTGCGCGACGGATCGACGGCGTGATGGTCCAAGAAGTTCTGGCCCGGCTTCACCGAAAGCCCACACAAGTATTCGTTTGCGGGTCCAACGGTTTCGTCAACATCGCGACCGAGGGCGCGCTGCTGGCCGGCCTGGACCCCTCCATTGTCAAAACCGAGCGCTACGGTGTTAATGGCCATTGACATACGGCGGCTAGCGGCGCAAGCTACTTCGCGTCCCGCCGATCGTGGACGTGCAGCCCACGGATTAATTTTGGAGATCATCATGAGCCGCTTTGCCGAACCCGTCTTCATTGCCGCTGGCCTTCGGACGCCTTTCGGCCGCGGCGGAGGCGCGTTGGCTGCCTACGATGCCATCTCTCTGTCCGTGCCTGTCGTGCAGGCGATGGCGGCGCAGGCGGAGCCTGATCTCCTCGTCTGGGGAACCGTGATCCCGAATTTGGGCTGGAGCAATATTGCTCGCGAAACCTGGCTTGATGCCAAGCTCAATCCGACTGTTCCGGCGTTCTCCGTCGTCCTGGCATGCTCGACCAGCATGACGGCGACCTTCGCTGCGGCAGGGATGCTGGGCGGAGGAACCGACCTCACCATGGTCGGCGGGTCCGAAGTCATGAGCCGGCCGTCAATCGCCCTGACGGCCGATGCATCGAAGCGGCTCACCGACCTCTTTGCGCAGGATGCGACCGCCGCGCTTGCCGCCCTCCAGTCTCTGACTCCACGAGACTACGTGCTCCCCACAAAGGGCTGGGCAAACCGGATCACCGGAAGGACGATGGGTGATCATATGGAGGAGACCGCCAAGGCTTGGCGGGTCTCGCGCGTCGCGCAGGATGATTGGGCGCTCAAGAGCCACCAGCGGGCAGTCGCTGGTTGGGAACGTGGCTTCTTCGACGATCTCGTGATTTCGCTGCCTGAGCTGGCGCGCGATGCGAACCCGCGCGCCGATACGTCGCCCGAACGGCTGGCCGCACTCAAGCCCGCCTTCGATCGCGACAGCGGGAGGGGAACCCTGACCGCCGGCAACAGCTCACCGATTACGGATGGAGCCGCCGGGTGTTGGGTCGCTACCGAAGCCGGTGTGGCGAGACTCCCGGCGGGCACCCCCTACGCGCGGCTCGTCGACTACGAGATCTCTGCCGTCGATCTCCACACCGAGGGCCTGCTGATGGCGCCCTCCTATGGCATTCCGCGCCTGCTCGCGCGGCATCAACTCAGCTTCTCCGACATCGCACTCTGGGAAATCCACGAAGCCTTTGCAGCCCAGGTCCTGGCGAACGTCGCGGCCATCACCGATCGGGAGTGGGTGCGCGCGACAGCCGGTGTCCAGGCGGCTATGGGCGATTTTGACTGGGACCGCGTCAATCCCAATGGAGGCTCGGTCGCCCTGGGTCATCCGTTCGGCGCTACAGGCGCGCGCGACCTCAGCCAGGCGGTAAAGGAACTTTGGGCCATGCCGCCCGGATCGCGCGCAATCGTCAGCATCTGCGCCGACGGCGGTCAAGGCACAGTCGCCCTCCTCGAACGCGGCTGACGGTAGATCAACGCCATGACAGCGATCCGCTTCCAACTGTCGGAGACGCGATATGACAACTGATGTGCTGCTGTACATCACGAACTGATGCCCGTTCTGCCGCCGGGCGAAGATGCTCCTCGAGGAGAAGGGCGTGCAATGGAAGGAACTCGATATCGAGGCGGATCCGGTTCACCGGCAGGCCATGACGGAAGCGTCGGGTCGAAACACCGTGCCGCAGATCTTCATCAACGGCACGCATGTCGGTGGCTCCGACGAGCTTTTCGAGCTCGATGTCAGAGGCGAACTCGACAAACTCCTGGGGCGCACGCCGCCCGCCATCTGAGGGGGTGCGGCCTTGGGGCAGACAGCCCGCAAGCCCCGTGCCGGTTGATGAATACGAAAGGAGAGTCCGTTGGTCTCAGCTATCTGGAATGACGCCACCATCGCCACAAGCAACGAGACGGTCGTCGTCGAGGGAAACCACTACTTCCCACCGTCGGCAGTCGATTTTGGCCTGCTTGAGATGAGCCCGCACACGTCCGTCTGCCCGATCAAGGGCACCGCGCGCTACTTCCATGTGCGTGTGGGAGACGCGCTCAACGTGAACGCAGCCTGGACCTATCCAGATCCGACGCCAGGCGCCGAGGGCATCCGGGATCATATCGCCTTCTGGAAAGGCGTGGAGGTTGCGTAGCAGGCGGACAGGTGGCGGCCTCAGCGCCATGTGCAAGCGCCCGCGGGACGGCTTTTCCGCCCATCCCAGGCCGCGTCGGCTACAGGGCTCCGCCCCGGACCTTCTCCGCGGACTGGCGCCGAGGGCCTCGGACCCTTGGGCTTCTGTCGAATCAAGACGACTGGATTGAGATGGAGCATGCCGAGTTCGATGCCGCCTTCGCGGAGCTTCCCGAGGGATACAGCGAAGGCGCCTACGAAGGCCGGCGTTTCGGCGTGACTGTCCGGCGATCCGGTGACGGACGTCGCAACAGCCTGTTCGCCAGGGAGTTGGCCGGGACCGACATTGTCAGCTTCAACCTCTATCGCGTTACATCAGATAGAACATTGCTGAAGCCGTGCGAGATGTCCGCCGAAAAGGTCGTCGCGTTCGTGCTGGATTTCCGACCGGCCCCCTGACGGGCAGGTGGAGGTCCCGGCCGACCGGTCCGCCTGCGACGCCCGGCCCCCCAAGACTGCGCATGTCGCTCAAAGGTATCGAAACTATAGCCACCGGCCATTGGACTTCGTCTGGCAATGAATTCATCTTCTATACATCGCCATCCGTGGGGGAATCGGTGCTGGATCCCGTGTAGCCAGATTGAGAAAGTCTAAGCGATGACGAACAACAATGCCTCCGCCCTTCCGACACCTTCTGATCTTGACGAATGCGCGGCGATGACTGTCGCCGACGCTCTGAAGATCATTCTGGCGAACAGCTACGCGATTTACCTGAAGACAAAAAATTTCCACTGGCACGTCTCCGGACCCTACTTCAGGGACTATCACCTGCTTCTTGATGAGCAGGCCGCAGAGATCCTCGCCGTCACCGATGCGATCGCCGAGCGCGCCCGAAAGACGGGCAACACCACCATTCGATCGATCGGCGATATCGCGCGCCACCAGACGATCAAGGACAATGATGCTGAGTTCGTGACACCGCAGGACATGCTGGGCGAGCTCCGCGCCGACAATCTCCACATGGTCGAGTCGTTTCGCCGCGCAAAGGACGTCGCGGACAAGGCGAAGGATAATGCGACGTCCGGCCTGATCGATGCCTGGACGGACGAGGCTGAGCGCCGTGCGTGGTTCCTCTTCGAAATCAGCCGCTAGCGCTTTGCCGGGCAAACCTACGTCAGGATTCACGCCTCGGCGTGGGAGGTGATGATGGCGAAGGCCGGCTTTGGAGGGGGATGCCATTGGTGCACAGAGGGAGTGTTCCAGGCGTTGCGCGGCGTCGCCCAGGTCGACCAGGGCTTTGTCCGGTCGGACGCGCCGGCAGATACCTGGTCAGAAGGGGTGATCGTCACCTTCGATCCATCGGTTATTCCGTTGGCGACGCTGTCCGAGGTGCATCTCAGAACGCATTCCGCTGCCAGGGCCCGCTCGCCTCGCAGCAAGTACCGCAGCGCGATCTACATCTTTGAAGAGAGCCAGCGGCCGGAGGCCGAACAGGCGATCGTCCGCTTCGCCGGCGCGTCTGCCAAGGCGGTGCACACCCTGGTCCTCCCGTTTAAAGGTTTCAGAGCGTCGGACGAGCGTTACCAAAACTACTATCGAACCGACCCGAGCAGGCCCTTCTGCCGCCGCTACATCGATCCCAAGCTGGATCATATCCGACGGCACTTTTCGGAACTGGCGCTCCCTGAAGCGAACCCGACTGTCCGGCAAGTCATCGATAGCGGTGATGGTTCGTAGTTCTAATGCGGCTCCGCGCTGAAGCATTCGACGAGTTCGCGCGCAATGAGACCTTGATTGCCATGCTCCATACGGCGTTCCCCGGAATCGGCCATGTCCGCCGCAACCCTGTCGGATACGCCTGGGTTGCTCTCAACTACACCAACCGCGACCCCAACTGATCATCGACAGCGCGGTGCGCCTATTCGGCCCATCTTCGGACTGACGGTCGGCAGCGTTCCGGTTAAGCGGCTCGCCGCGGAACAGCGCGGTAACGCCCGTAGCCAACCTTGATCAACAGTCCTTCCTCGCACATCCTTGTTAAGTAGCACCGAGGAATGCCGACCTCCGTCAAATCACGGGTGCGGACTTCGCCTAGCTTCTCCGCCAACATCACTGCGCGCTCTCGGAGATTCGGCATCGGCCCGCCGGCAGCGACAATCCTTTCTGCTCTCAGTCGATCACGCTTGCGCATCTTGACGGCGGGCCTTTGGATATGATTGAGGGGAATCGGCAGATCGAAGTTCGCATTTTCACCGACTCCGGCGAGCCACGCTTTTTCCTACGCCATGGCGCGATACTGTGCGCTGGCGTGCGATGTTTCCCTACGCTACGATCCGGTGCGATCCTGTTGGCTTGGCCAGCGCAGGGCCGCAAGAGCGATCGAAGGCAGGCGTAGAATAGCGTTACGTACCGAGCTCGCCCACCCCTTCAGCGCGCCCGTCGCATAATCGGTGGCCATGGCGTGGAAAGACAGGCGATCGGCGGCGCATTTCGGCTTCGCGCCAGCAGCGGTCATTACCGACTTGGCTGAAAGGCGACATTCCGCTCTTCACACAGACTCCCGCTTTCAGTCGAACACCGTAGACCTTGTCGGCGGGATCGCGGATCGCTGCTGCCCTCTCAGCGATACCGACCGCGGCAGGCGCAGGCCGACATGAACGTGATGCCGGCGCGGGCGAGAGAACGGCGAAGACCTCGTAGGCATGGGCGGTGTGGTCGGGCAGAGGCAGTCTGCCCTATCTCGGTGGGAGCGGTGTCGCCTTGGCAAGGTTCGCAATCAGCGCGGGACGCGTTTGATGGTCGTGCGCGTGCCATGCGGGCTGACCCGGAGCGCTCCGCCAGGACTCGCTAAGCGGGCTGTTGTCCGCCGTGTCGAAGCCGAACTGGTCGTACAGTCGCGTGACCAGCGCCACCGCTTCGGGATAGTCGCTCGACACCGACAGCGCGTGCCGCCCCGGCGTGCCAGCGGGCCGCGCCGACAGCAACAGGCGCGGTGCCTGGATATGCGTGAACGCCCTCGCGACCTTGGACGTTGGCAGCTGGTCCTGCCGCAGTTCGTGCTCGGTCTTCGCGCCGGTATCGACGAGGGCATAGCGCCCGTCGCGCCACGGCATATAGTTGTTGGTGTCGAGCACGATCTTGTTCGCCAGTTGCGCCACGGGCATGTCGTTGACCAGCTTGAGCGGGACCGCGATCACGACGAATTCTCCCGCCTCCGCCGCACCGGCAGCGGTCGCGGCGCGGGCAGGCGGCCCGAGCTCCGCGACCAGCCCGGCCAGGGTTTCGGGCCCCCGCGAGTTGGCGATGACAACCCGATAGCCGTTGGCGATGGCGGCGCGGGCAATCTGGCTGCCGACCTCGCCCGCGCCGATGATGCCGATGGTGGTCATCGGCGCGGGCGAGGTCGGATCAGGCACCGAACGCGCCGTCGATGGTGTGCATGGCGCCCGTAACGAACCCCGCCTCCGGGCCGGCGAGGTACGCCACCATGCCCGCGACTTCCTCTGGCCGGCCGTGGCGCTTGATCGCCATGAAGCTGTGCAGCAGCTCCTTCATCGGTCCGTCCGCCGGATTGGCGTCGGTGTCGATCGGGCCGGGCTGCACCACATTAATCGTGATCCCGCGGGACCCGAAGTCGCGTGCCAGCCCGCGCGCCATCCCTTGCAGCGCAGACTTGCTGAGCGCGTAGGAGGACATGCCTGGAACGGGCATCCGGTCGCCGTTCACCGATCCGATGACGATGATCCGGCCACCCTGGGGCATCTGGCGCGCGGCCTCGACCGAGGCATGATAGGGCGCGTGGATATTGATCCGGAACAGCCGGTCGATTGCGTCCGGATCCTGCTCCAGAGAATCGCCGAAAACACCGATTCCGGCATTGACGACCAGCACGTCGAGCGCGCCACTGTCCTTCACGCGCGCGATCACCGCGTCGCGATCCGCGCTGTCCGTCTCGACAGCGGTGCTGCCCGTTTCGGCCGCCAGCGCGTGGGCCGCGTCAGGCGAACCGGAATAGGTAAAGGTCACCTTCGCACCATCTGCCACAAAACGCCGAACGATCGCCGCGCCGATCCCCCGACTGCCACCCAGCACGAGAACGGATTTCGCCTCAAACACACCCATCGGACTTTCCTTGATCAATAACTTACGACTCGCTACATAAACGACTTGAAACACCCGTCAAGGTATTTGTAGTGGTTCATACAAAATTATCCCGCGCACGCGGCAGACCGCGCCTGTTCGACCCGGACGAAGCGGTCGCGACCGCCCAGCGGCTGTTCCATTCGCGTGGCTATGATGCCGTCAGCATCGCGCACCTGACTCAGGCGATCGGGATAAACCCGCCCAGCTTCTATGCCGCCTTCGGCAGCAAGGCCGAGCTCTACAGCCGCATTCTCGATCGCTATGCCGGTACCGGCGCGATCCCGCTGTTCGATCTGCTGAACGCCGATCGCCCGGTCGCGGAATGCCTCGTCGCGGTGCTGGAAGCGGCGGCGCGGCGCTATGCCGCCGATCCGGACGCGGCGGGGTGCCTCGTTATCGAGGGTGTGCGCTGCACCGACCGCGAGGCACGCGAGGCGGCCGGAACGTTCCTTGCGGCGGCGGAGGAGGCGATCCATCGCTTCGTCGCCGCGCGCCATCCCGAACAGGCCGAGCGCGTGACCGACTATATGAGCACCGTCATGGCCGGCCTGTCCGCCAGCGCTCGCAACGGGCACGATCTCGATCGCCTGCTCGCCGCCGCCCGGCTCGCCGGGGCTGGTCTTGAGCAGGTGGTTCGCGGCTAATCCGCAAGCTCGGCAAAATGACCAGGACGTTATCGACCGGAAAGGTTGGTCGCGAACACCGCGTCGCGCTGCCGCTTCAGCGTTTGCGTGCCATCGGAGTTGGACACCTGGATATGGCCGATGGGCAATGCGCACTCCGCCAGAAAAGACTGAAGCTCCCGGGCATGTCAGCTTATCGTGCGGACGCGAAGCTGACATGCTGAAGGTCCGAAACGAGTCACTAGCGGAACTTGGGTTCAGTGCCGGAAGCGGACACTCCACGCGAGTCGGTCACAAGTAGGCTCGCGGCTCCCGCTCCCGAAAGGTCATCTTTGGAACAGCTCCGAAAGTGAGCTAGCCATCCTGCAAATACTTCGCCCAATTCAGCCGCACATAGTCCGCCATGCCCTGAGCAGGTGCGTACGGCGGGTAGAGCCTCCGAAACGCCAACAGTGCGGCAGCGGGATCTTGCGACCCCAGCGCGTCCGTGTGTTTCAGTAGATAAAGCAACGCAATCGAGGGCGACCGCGAGAGGCCCTGGTTGCAGTGAACCAGCACTTTGAACTCGCCGATGTGACGGTCGATCGCGCCGAGCGCCGTATCCACGATGATAGGCGCGATGAAGCTCACCTGCGCGACATCGACTGGTCTGCCCCCTGAAAAGTGGTCCTCCCTGAATTAGGCTTTCGAGCCTTTGGAGGATTGAGCGATGGCGCAGAAGAAGCACAAGCCTGAAGAGATTGTCTCGAAGCTTCGGCAGGTCGACGTTTTGGTGTCGCAGGGACGGCCGGTAGCCGAGGCGATCCGGGCGATCGGGGTGACGGCATTCACCTATTATCGCTGGCGCAAGGAATTTGGCGGCCTGAAGAGCGACCAGGTTAAGCGGCTGAAGGATCTCGAGAAGGAGAACGAGCGGCTGCGCAAGGCGGTGTCTGACCTGACACTGGAGAAGCTGATCCTGAAGGAAGCTGCGTCGGGAAACTTCTGAGCCCCGCCCGGCGCCGGCGCTGTGTCGAGCACGTCAGAGCCAAGCTCGGCGTATCGGAGCGGCTGGTGTGCCGGGTTCTGGGGCAACATCGATCCACACAGCGCAAGATGCCGATGGCGCGAGCCGAGGAGGCGGCCCTGACCGCCGACATCGTCGAACTCGCCACCCGCTATGGGCGCTATGGTTATCGTCGGATCACGGCCTTGCTGCACCGGGCGGGCTGGGTGGTGAATATGAAGCGCGTCGAGCGGATCTGGCGGCGGGAGGGGCTCAAGGTGCCGTACAGGCAGCCGAAGAAGGGCCGCTTGTGGCTGAACGATGGGTCCTGCATTCGGCTGCGGCCGGAATATCCCAACCACGTCTGGTCCTACGACTTCGTCGAGGACCGCACCCATAACGGGCGGAGGTTCCGCATGCTGAATGTGATCGATGAGTTCACGAGGGAGTGCCTGGCGAGCCGGGTGAGATTCGAACTTTTTGGCCGTCGGTTTACCTTGAGATTAAAGGTGGTGCGGGTGGTCGGAATCGAACCGACACTCCTCTCGGAACCGGATTTTGAATCCGGCGCGTCTACCAGTTCCACCACACCCGCACATTTGCCGCCGATTCTAGCCGACGCTCTCTGCACCTATACTGCACCTAGAGCGAAAAACCGAATATCGCCAGCCTCTTTTCCTTCCTTCTCAACCCCCTGAAAACACGCCGCTTTCAACTCGTCGTGTTTTTCTGTGGATTGGTAGACAAACCACTTTTTGAAGGGAGTCGTGTCTACCGCAGGCGTCGGCGTTGTTGCAGGCCCCACACGTTTCGAGCTTGTCCATCAGCGCCTGTTCGCCCCTATGCTGCTCCTAGCAGTCAGGAAGAACCCGCCGATGTGTACGCTATAGCCCGAAAACACCGCAATGCGTTTCGAAGGGGCTTTCACTATCACCATCTATCATTCTCAATCGCCTCAGCAATGAAGGAGATTGAGAATGGCAAAGATCGAAACTACACAAATTCGGAGAACAATCCGGCGGCAACAGTTGCGAGAGATGGTACCGATGGCCGACAGCACAATTTATGAAATGGAGCAGCGTGGCGAGTTTCCCCGCCGGTTCGCGCTCTCGCCACGTTGTATCGTATGGGACCTGGCCGAGGTCGAGGCTTGGCTCACGGCACGGCGGGCTGCGCCGATCCGGCGTGCCCAACATCCTGATGTTTCCAAGCGTAAATCCCGCCCGGTCAAAGGGCGGGATCCAGTTCCATCAAGGGCATAGCTTGCGGCAAAAGCGCGGGGGCATACTTCCGGCCATCGATCCAGGCGTCAACGGTATCCGCCCACTGCTGCATCATATGCCGACGCTGCACCTCATACTCGGCCTTGTTATAGACGCCGCGCGACGAACGCCCGTCCTCGTGCGCCAGGCACTTTTCGATCCAGTCGCTGTTAAAGCCCAGCTCATTTAGGGGCGAATAGGGAAAACGAAATCGGGCGCTAAGCCCTTCTGGCTACCGTCGAACCGCGTAAGCCGTTGATTTCAAATGCGGCCATTCCCCTTGGGGTGTGACGCTGTCAGCCGGTGGCCAGAGGCCGGCATGGGTAAAGTTACGATACCTGTATAGTAAGTTTACGCATCCCAGCGGAGATCAGCCGCCGGCGCGCAGCCAGTTCAGCCGCTGGTCCTGGTGCGCGAACGCAACAAACTACCCGCCGCATTCTCCTCGAACAACCCCGCTTCTTCAATATAGCCCTGAACCGTGCCGTCGTGGCGCCAACCACCTTGCTTCTTTATGTCGCGAAACTCGGCGCCGGCGCGATGCGCGCTGGTGGCCATGCCGCGCCGCAGGCTGTGGCTGGACAGTTCCGGCACGTAGCCGAGCTTGGCCAGCTGGGCGGCGCCGGCCAAGATGGTGTTGACGCTGGCCGGATTCAGGCGATCGGCGCCCACCACGCCCCACTTGCTGATCGACCGGAAGACCGGGCCGCTGGCCACGCCGGCAGCGTCCAGCCATGTCCGCAACGCCGTCGCTGGGCAGCACGGCCCAGCGCTGTAGGGGATCGCCTTGGCCACGCCCTCGCCGGTCTGATCCGTCTTCGAGCGTGGCAGCGTGAGCGTGATCCCCTGCGCTTCCCAGGTGATGTGGTCGACCTTGATGCCCACCAGCTCGCTGCGCCGGAATCCCCCGAAGAAGCCCACCTGCAGCAGCGCGTTATCGCGCGCCGCCTTCAGCGTGCCCAGGCTGGCCAGGTTCGCCACGATCAGCTCCAGATCTTCGATCGGCAGCGCCTTGGCCTTCTTCTTCGGGCGGCCATTGGTGCGCGCGATCCCGGCCAAGGTCTTGCGCACAGTCGGCGTGGCGGCCGGATCGGCGAAGCCCTGGTGGACGTGCCATTGCGAGAGCGCCGTCAGGCGCAGCGCCAGGGTGCGTGGGTTGAGCGTGTCGGCGTAGCGCACCAGATAGCGGATAACGGCTGGCTCGTTTGCCGGCAGCACGCCGCCCCAGTCCAGGTAGTGCTTAACTGCGGAGCGGTACGCCTGGCGCGTGTTGTCGGACGTGGCGGCAGCCAGAAAGACGCGGTGCCGCGCGGCGTGGTTGTGGTCGTCCTGCGGCGTAACAGCGGTACGGATAGCCGGTGCCGACCCGGTATCGGGCATATCGGTGACGGCGGGCGTGGTGGCCATGGCGGGCGTCGCGCAATTGCGCGCTCATAACGGGATTACGGCCAGCATAGCACGCCGCCGGTGGTATAGCCTGCTGTCATGTACAGGACCTTAAGCGGCGAGTCCATTTAAAACGCCTTCCAAGGTCCTGTTCTGTATCGACTTTCTCTGCTTGGTTCGGCAGGCGTTCTTGGCCAAATAATCGGCAGCCCATTCCAATCTTTCCCTTATTTCTGTCAGCGCCCTATGGGCCACTGCTTCCAATAGCGGTAGCCACCACGTCGCACTGTTCTTCGACGCTTTCAGCATCGATAGCGCCCCACTCATCACACTCTGCGCGACCCGTCTCTTCATCACCAGCGACAGCAGGCTCGTCCACACCAACCCCTCGGCAATCGCTTTCTCGCCCGTCACAAACCCCTTGAGCCGGTTGTGCGATTTCCACTCTTTAAATAACAACTCCACCTGCCAACGGCAGCGATACAGGCTCATCACCTGCTCTGCTGACCATGCTGCTCGCGGTAGGTTCGTCATCCACAGACAGAACCGCTTTTCCTCAGCAAACCAGCGCCGGATCAACCGGTACTCGACCTGGCCGGACTTCACCACCATATCCAGTACCTCGGCCCGACAGCGTCGCCGTCCGGCCTCTCTCAGAGATAGTCCCGCCAGCTTGGGTACTTCCCGTCCATCACCGCGCCAGGCTTGGATTATCTTGGGGTTCAGGCTTTTCGTGCCGCGCACCAGATAAAATCCGCCAGCGTCGTTCACCTGCTCAAACCAAGCCCTGTCAATGTAACCTGCGTCAGCCAGCAGCAGGCAGTTGGTCAGCGTGTGGGCTTCAGGCAGAAATTGCCGTTCCCCTGCGGTATCGGCAGACACACTCATGCACAACGGGCTCTGCTCCGACAGTGACATGGTCATATGGCACTCGATAGCTGCCGGACTGATGGTCTTGAACCGGCCGGGAAAATCAGCAGCAAGGCGCCGATGCACCGCAAAGGAGGTGCCATCGTGCAGTAACACCTGCTTGAACGCGCCGAGGGAGGCTGCTTTGAGTTGATGGTCGATACGCAAGGCGATGGCCCGCTCGACCAGGGCTTTCATAAACAGGGCAAAGCTCTCTTTGCGCAGCTGATTGTGAAACGGTTTGTAAGAAACCTGATGGGTGTTTACCAGTTGCAAGGCATTGAAATGGCGGTGTAAACCGGCAATGTCATTGACCTGGTCGCCTCCCATGGCCCGCAGCAGTGCAGGTACGAGCATGGCTGGGGTAATGGCACGCTGACGCAGACAAAACTTGCAGAGCCGAGCAATGCGCTCGAGTGCGGCGGGAGCCAAGAGTTGCTCCAGATAGTAATTAGCGTTGATAATAGTCATAGGCTTCGCGCGTGTTGATTTTGTTTGGCGATAAAATCAGATCACAAACGAAGCCTTTTTTATATCTATTTCAATTGGTTGCCGCTAAAGATCCTGTACATGAGTGAGGGTTATGGTGGCTATATGCTGGATATTGCTATTCAGATGACAGCCATATGGGGAAGATTACAGGCGCCTGAAATAACAGCAGAGTATGGAGTGACTACCACGGCTGGAGGTTGGCACGGGCTGATCCCCTCTCCCTTTGGGAGAGGGTTAGGGTGAGGGGAGCTGGCTGACCGGGTGTAGCAACCAGGCGGCATTACACCGCTGAATCTTCAGTTATTGAAATTCCACGCGATCGGCAGTTCGACGTCGAAGATAAGTGCATCCCCGTCGAGGCGAAAGGCCAGGCTGGTCTGGTGCTGGTCGTATTCGTTGATAATCAGGCAGCTCTCGGCGAAGTTGGACTCGTAGTTGATATGGGCCACTCCTTCACGGCCGTCAGCGAGTTCGATGCTGAGCACCCGCAGCGGGTTCTCCTGACTGAGGTTGACCCGGGTGTCCCCCACGTCCACCAGCCGTTCCAGCAGAGGGAAGAAATCTTGTCTGTGGGTCGTTATGGCCTGGGTGATGGCCTGCTCCAGCTCAGCCTGGGTGGCGAAGGGGCCGCCGAGTGGGTAGCGGGTCTGGATCCTTTCCTGAGTCATTGCGTTTCCTCCTGAACTGAGATGTGGCAACAGTTTGGCCGCTGCAGTGACCTGTCATGTACAGGATCTTTAGCTACAACCAATTGAAATAGATAGAAAAAAGGCTTCGTTTGTGATCTGATTTAATCGCAAAAAAAACCGACACGCCCGAAGCCATGACTATTATCAATGCAACCCAGTACCTCAAGCAACTTCTTAGCTCTTCTGAACTCAACCGGATCGGTAAATTTACCGGTTTTTGTCAGCGACTCCGGGATATCCAGCCTGCGAGACTACTCCCGGCTCTGCTCTCAGGGCTTGGTTGCGACAAGGTGGATGGTATTGCTGGTTTGCATCGCCATTTCAATGCGTTGCAGCTCCATGATACTGACCAAATAGCGTATAAACCCTTTCACAACCAGTTACGCAAGCAGGGTTTTCCCTTGTTCATGCGCGCACTGGTTGAACGAGCCATCGCCTTACGCCTCAAGGAGTGTCTACCGGACGCCCACGGACTGGCAGGCTTTGAGCAGGTACTGCTGCAGGACGGGTCGTCATTCGCGTTACATCCGCAATTGGCAGAACATTTCCCGGGCCGATTCAATAAGCACAGCCCCGCTGCGGTAGAGTGTCATATGACCATGTCCTTGCTGGACCAGTCGCCGATATCGATGAGTATCACGGCGGATACCGAATCGGAGCGCAAGCATCTTCCGGCCGCAAATTCGTTAAATAACAAACTGTTATTGGCGGATGCCGGTTACATCAGCCGCGAGTACTTTGCTGATGTGACCAAAGCCAAAGGAAGCTATCTGGTCAGAGGGAGTCAAAATCTCAATCCCAAAGTACAGGCAGCTTACCGACAGGACGGCAGGGAAATGCCCAAGTTACTCGGAAAAAAGCTCAAGGATATCGATCGGAGAAGCTGCAGAGCCGAGGTTCTGGATCTGGATGTGAGTTCGGGAAAGTATAAATATCGACTCATAAGACGTTGGTTTGCAGAGGAAAAACGGTTCTGTATATGGATGACCAATCTTCCGCGTGAGCGATGGCCAGCCGAGAAGGTGATGGCATTGTATCGTTGCCGTTGGCAGATCGAACTGTTGTTCAAAGAGCTGAAATCACATAACCGGTTGAAGGCGTTCGCGACACGACAAAAAGCGATAGCGGAAGGCTTGATCTGGGCTAGTTTGCTGGCCTTGCTGGTCAAACGTCGGCTGGCGCTGACGCTGATTGGCAGCGCGGAGTTATCGATGCTGAAGATTGCCAAAAACAGCGCGCTTTGGTTAATGCCGATATTGGCGAGCATCATCCATGGTGCGTGGCAGGAAATAACAGAGAAGTTGGAGTGGGCAATGGTGTATTTATCCAAAAACGGCAAAAAGAGTAGGCAGAGAAAATCCAAGCAAAACAACACGTTAGACGGTATTATTAATTCGCTTGCCGCTTAAGGTTCTGTACATGAGCCTGCTGTAACGAACATTATCGAAGCGTAAATTGGCGCGTGACGGCGAAAAACACACAGCGTAATATATCGTGATATTACGTATTATGGAATACGTTACTTAATTTCGCGAAAGGCCCACCATGGCGCGCGCAGGCATTCTTTTCTCCCAGGTGGTCAAGGCCGCCACCCAGCTGGCGGCCGCCGGCACCAACCCCACCGTGGACACCGTCCGCGCCGCGCTTGGCGACACCGGCAGCAAGGGCACCATCGCGCCCATGCTCAAGCAGTGGAAAGCGCAGCACCAAGGCGAGACGGCCGCCGCCGGCGCCGGCCTGCCCGCCGACCTGCTGGAAGCCGTCAAGGGTGTGTATCAGCGTCTGGAGGCCGGCGCGCAGGCGCAGGTTGAGCAGTTGCGCGCCGCGCACGACAAGGCCCGTCAAGAAGACGGTCAGCAGCTGGAGATGGAACGCGCCGGCGGCCGCCAGCTGCGCGCCGAGCGGGACACGCTCCTTGCCGAAGTGGCCGAGGTGAAGGCGGCGCTCGCGCACGAGCGCGACGAGCGGCAGCACGGCGCTGTAGCGATCGCGGCCCTGCGGGCAGAGAACGACGGCCTCACCCAGCGCCTGGCGGACCGGGCGGCCGAGGTCCGGCTGCTGACCGACCAGCTGGCGCAGGCCCGGCACCAGTTCGATCACTTCCAGGAGAAGGCGGCCGCGCAGCGGCAGAGTGACCGGCAGGGCTTCGAAGCGCGCATCGGCACGCTGGAGCACGACGCCCAGCAGCTGCGCACCTACCTGCAGGAGCACCAGCAGGCGGTGGCCGTCCTACGCGCGGAGAAGCAGGGATTGCAGATTCAGGTCGAGCGCACCAATGGCGAGGCGAAGGAGCACCTGGGCGAGGTCTACACCTTGCGCGAGCAGCTGGGCGCCGCGCGTGAGATGGCCAGCCGCGAGCACATGGACGCCGCGATGGGGGCCGATCTGCTGGACAAGGCCGAGCACGAGAACGTGCGCCTCGACACGCGTGTCACCGAGCTGGAAGACGAAAACGCCCAGCTACGGAAGCAAATCGAAGGCTCTGCGGGCAAGAACGCCGGCGGCAGGCGCAAGAAGCCGTAGCGCCGGGCCGGCTTGAATATTTTTGGGAATAATTTGGTGTCGAAAATGGCGGGCGTCAGGACCGGCCGATCGAGCGCAGGGCGGTATCACCTTCGCCAGCAACCGGACATTTTGACCTGAGCCGGGTGCGCTGTGCAAAGCGGCACTCCCGAGATTGAAAACTTTCCCATTTTGGAACAATGGGTTGGGCATGTTTTTGCGAAAAATCGTAATCCTGGCAACCCTCGTATCAGCCATCGTCATAAAGTTTGTAGAGTATAAGTCTTTATTGATTTATACTCTACGTCATGCAACTAATTGCCTTAATTCTCTCCCTACCCACCGAGAATGCCACTGTCCGCCAGCGTGCCTGGCGGGCACTCAAAGCGGCCGGCGCCACCGTGCTACGTGACGGCGTGTACTTGATGCCGCACTGCCAAGCCTGCCATTCGACGCTGGCGGCAGTGGCTGCCGAGGTGGTCTCCGGTGGAGGTTCGGCATATGTATTGAATGCCGAAGCCGCCGATGACACGGACTACGCTCGGCTGTTTGACCGTAGCCAGGATTACGCCGCCTTGTTACCCGAGATCACACAGAGGCGAAGCGAGCTGGACTCCGCTAACGTGCAGGAGACGCTCAAGCAGACGCGCAAGCTGCGCAAGTCCTTTGCAGCTCTGGTCGCGATCGATTTCTTTCCCGACGAGCCACAGCGACAGGTCGATTGCGCACTACGCGAGCTTGAACTCGCCTGTGCCCGAACCCTGTCGCCGGATGAACCGCAGTCGGCTGAAGGAGAGATCGGCCGACTGCGGTGTGAGGACTACCAAGGGCGCATCTGGGCGACGCGGCAGCGGCCGTGGGTGGATCGCCTAGCTAGCGCCTGGCTGATCCGGCGCTTCATCGACCGCCGCGCCTACTTCCAATGGCTGGCCAGCCCTGGAGACTGCCCATCGGACGCCATCGGCTTCGATTTCGATGGGGCGGCATTCAGCCATATCGGCAACCGCGTCACCTTCGAGGTGCTGGCCGAAAGCTTTGGACTGGATCAACCTGCCATCCGGCGGATCGGCCAGTTGGTGCATTACCTCGATGTCGGGGGTGTGCAGCCGCCAGAGGCCGCCGGCATCGAAAGCGTGCTGGCCGGGATGCGCGAAAGCCTTGTCCAGGACGACGCACTGCTGGACGCGGCCTCGACCGTGTTCGACGGTTTGATGGCCAGCTTTGGCAACGGAACCGCCACGACCTGAATGTACTGATCGCCAAGACGTCGGAGCTCAAATATTGTGCGCCTGACTGCCGAGGAGGACATCCAGCGTATTCGACCTACTTATACTGAACTGCAAGGAGAACACCTTTGAACGTCCCGAATGATGCATCGTACCGCCCGAACGAGGCGCCAGATGCCGCGATTGAAGCCGTTCCTCCAGCCATGAGCTACTTCCAGCTTTTCGTGCGATTCCTCAAGTTCGGCCTGCTCGCTTGGGGCGGTCCTGTGGCTCAGATCGCTATGCTGCGCCGCGAACTCGTGGATGAGGAACGCTGGATCTCGAGCAAACGCTTCAACAAACTGCTTGCGGTGATGCAGGTGCTGCCCGGTCCTGAAGCGCACGAGATCTGCGTTCATCTGGGTATCCGAGCAAAGGGGCGGCTGGGCGGCTTGCTGGCGGGACTTGGGTTCATGCTCCCGGGATTCTTGCTGATGTTTGCGCTGTCCTGGCTGTACTTCGAGATCGACATTGTCGGCACTTCGCTGGGTGCCGCATTCCTTGGTGTACAAGCGGCCGTAATCGCGCTGATCGTGCGCGCCGTGCACCGCATCGGAGAGCACATCCTACTTAGTCGCTGGCTGTGGGTCATTGCCATCGTTTGCGCGCTGGCAGCCAGTGGCGGGGTCGACTTTTGGATCACCCTGCCGGCGAGTGGCCTTGTGTACGCTTTGCTCGTGTTGAATCGTCGGGCGTTTGCGCTTCTGGTGACACTTGGGGCGATGGCGTTGGCTACGGCCGTTGCTATGTCGGCCGCGCCCACCGCGAAGCTTGTGGAAACGGTCATTCAAGGCCAAGCCTCCGTGCTCCTCATTTTCGTGGCTGGACTAAAAGCCGGCTTACTCACATTCGGCGGCGCCTATACCGCGATTCCGTTCGTTCGCAACGACGCTGTCGGGCGCGGGTGGATGACGGATGGGCAGTTCCTGGATGGGCTGGCGCTTTCCGGTGTATTACCGGCGCCGCTCATCATCTTCGCAACGTTCGTCGGCTATGTGGCGGGCGGTCCGGTTGGAGCGATGGCCATGACGGTCGGTGTCTTTCTGCCGGCCTTTGCGTTCTCGCTGATCTTCTATGACCGGCTGGAGGCGGTTGTGGAGAACAAGCAGCTGCACGCCTTTTTGGATGGTGTCGCGGCCGGGGTCGTCGGCCTGATTGGCGCCACCACCGTCGACCTGGCGCATGTCACCGCCGAGCGTGTGCCGTCGTTGACGGCGGGTATATCGATCTTCGCCGCGGCCTTGGCATTCCTTTATGCTTGGAAGAACAAACTCAACGTAGTCGTCGTGATCCTCGCGGCTGGACTGGTCGGGTGGCTGGTGTTCTAGGGGGAATGCCTGAGTCTGCTGGAGCTGACCTTCGTCGTGCCGTTCTGGTTTTGTCTTGGCATAGCACAAAGAAGCTTCTTAGTTAGAAAGTAAGAAAAGTACGTTCCTTAATTACTTTTTCGCTTCGTCCCATTACTGGCTTTATCCCGGCTTATCCTCGAAGGGTCCGATCGAATGCCGCGCCGCTCACTCCTCTCTGATACCGAACGCGACAGCCTGCTGGTGTTGCCAGAAAGTCAGGATGACCTAATCCAGCAATACAGTTTCACGGATGCCGACCTGGCGTTGATCCGGCAGCGCCGGGGCGCCGCCAATCGCCTCGGCTTCGCGGTTCAGATGTGCTTGCTGCGCTACCCTGGCCAGGCGCTGGCCAGCGACACTAGGCTGCCAGATCCGGTGATCCATTGGATTGCCAAGCAGGTGCGCAGCGACGCCGGCGCCTGGCCGGAATATGGCGAGCGCGAAAAAACGCGCAACGAGCACCTGCATGAGTTACGCGCCTACCTGGGGCTGTCCGTGTTCGGCTTGCCGGATTTCCGCAAGCTGGTGCACTGCCTGGCCGACCTCGCCATGCAGACCGACAAGGCAATGATCCTCGCCGCGCATTCCCTCGAAACACTGCGCCAGAAGCGCATCATCCTGCCGACGCTGACCGTCATCGAACGGGCCTGCGCCGAGGCTGTGACGAGGGCGAACCGGCGAATTTATCGCACGCTGATTGAGCCGTTGGAACGTCACCACAGGCGCTCCCTGGACAACCTGCTCAATGTGGCGCCCGACATGAGCATTACCTGGCTGGTATGGCTGCGCCAGTCGCCGCTCAAACCCAATTCCCGCTACATGCGCGAACACATCGAACGGCTCAAGGTGTTCCAGTCGCTGGCCCTGCCGGAAGGGCTTGGCCACCAGATCCACCAGAACCGGCTGCTGAAGATGGCCCGCGAGGGCGCGCAGATGACGCCGCGCGACCTGACCAAGTTCGAGGACGAGCGGCGCTATGCCACGCTGGCGGCGCTGGCCATCGAGGGCATGGCCACCGTGACGGACGAACTGGTCGATCTACATGACCGCATTATGATCAAGCTGTTCAGCGCAGCCAAGAACAAGCATCAGCAGGACTTCCAGAAGCAGGGCAAGGCCATAAACGACAAGGTGCGCCTGTACAGCCGAATCGGGCGCGCGCTGGTCGAGGCCAAGGAATCCGGCAGGGACCCGTATGCCGCGATCGAGGCCGTGCTGCCGTGGACAGACTTCACTCAAAGCGTGACCGAGGCGGCAGAACTGGCCCAGCCCGAAACGTTCGACCACCTGCACCTGGTGGGCGAGCAGTACAGCACCCTGCGGCGCTATTCGCCCGAGTTTCTGGACGTGCTTCGGCTTAAAGCTGCGCCGGCGGCGCAAGCGGTTCTGGACGCGATCGACGTCCTGCGCGAGATGAACATGACCGGGACGCGCAAGGTGCCGGACGACGCGCCGATCGCATTCGTGAAGGCGCGGTGGAAGCCGCTGGTCATCACCGACGAAGGTCTTGACCGCCGTTTCTACGAGATTTGCGTCTTGTCGGAGCTGAAGAATTCGCTGCGGTCGGGGGACATCTGGGTGCAGGGTTCGCGCCAGTTCCGCGACTTCGAGGAATACCTGCTACCCACGGAAAAGTTCGGGGCGATGAAATCAGCGCGCGAGCTGCCGATCGCGGTCAACCAGGACTGCGACCAGTACCTGCACGACCGCTTGCTCTTGCTCGAACAGCAGCTGGTCACCGTCAACCGGCTCGCGCTGACGAACGAACTGCCCGATGCGATCATTACTGAGACAGGACTGAGGATCAGCCCACAGGACGCGGTGGTGCCGGACGAGGCCCAGGCGCTGATTGACTTCGCCAGCGGCATGCTTCCTCGGATCAAGATCACCGAACTGCTGATGGACGTGGACGACTGGACCGGTTTCACGCGCCACTTTGTCCATCTCAAGAGCGGGGAGCAGGCCAAGGACCGGACGTTCCTCATGTCCGCGATCCTGGCCGACGCCATCAACCTCGGCCTGACCAAGATGGCGGAATCGAGTCCCGGCGCCACTTACGCGAAACTGTCCTGGTTGCAGGCCTGGCACATCCGGGACGAAACCTATTCGGCCGGCCTGGCTGAACTGATCAACGCCCAGTTCAAGCACACCTTCGCTGCGCACTGGGGCGACGGCACAACGTCGTCGTCGGACGGCCAGCGCTTCCGCGCGGGCGGCCGGGCCGAGAGCACGGGCCACATCAACCCCAAGTACGGCGCCGAGCCCGGCAAGCTGTTCTACACCCATATTTCCGACCAGTACGCGCCGTTCAGCACCAAGGTGGTCAACGTCGGCGTGCGCGACTCGACCTATGTGCTCGACGGCCTGCTGTACCACGAATCGGACCTTCGCATCGAGGAGCACTACACCGACACCGCCGGCTTCACCGACCACGTGTTCGCGCTGATGCACCTGCTGGGTTTCCGCTTCGCGCCGCGCATCCGCGATCTGGGCGACACCAAGCTGTACGTGCCGGGCAAGGTGGGCGATCACCCGGCCTTGCGCTCGATGATCGGCGGCAGCTTGAACATCAAGCACCTGCGCGCACACTGGGACGACGTGCTGCGATTGGCCGCCTCGATCAAGCACGGCACCGTCACCGCGTCGCTCATGCTGCGCAAGCTAGGCAGCTACCCGCGCCAGAACGGCCTGGCGATCGCGCTGCGCGAGCTGGGGCGGATCGAGCGCACGCTGTTTATCCTGGACTGGCTTCAGAACGTCGAGCTGCGCCGGCGCGTGCACGCCGGATTGAACAAGGGGGAGGCGCGCAATGCGCTGGCCAGGGCGGTATTCATCCACCGGCTGGGCGAGATCCGCGACAGGTCGTTCGAGCTGCAGCGGTACCGCGCCAGCGGCCTCAATTTGGTG
Organism: Aeromonas sp. ASNIH5; assembly: GCF_002902865.1. Lineage (NCBI taxonomy): Bacteria > Pseudomonadati > Pseudomonadota > Gammaproteobacteria > Aeromonadales > Aeromonadaceae > Aeromonas > Aeromonas sp. ASNIH5. The sequence goes on from NZ_CP026122.1 coordinate 3,077,016, forward strand.
ACGGCCGCAATCGTACTGTGGAATACGGTCTACCTGGAGCGGGCGACGCAGGCCTTGCGTGAGAAAGGCAAGTTGCCCGACGACGGCATGCTGCAATTTTTGTCGCCGCTGGGCTGGGAGCACATCAACCTGACCGGGGACTATGTGTGGCGCCAGCAGCGTATAGCCGAAGGCGGGTTCAGGGAGCTGCGTAAGCCCCAAGAGTAGGAAATAATCTAGAAGAGGGAGGATTCAGTTCGCGGCTGCGTGAATCGATTCCCACGACCCTCACGCAAGATTCTTAGCTTCTCTAAATAAACCAAGCCCTGCCAGCCTGGTGTGGCCAGATTGAGCCCTGGGTATTGCCGGCGGCAGTTTTCCAGGGCAAGCGACTGAGCATTGCGTTCTTCGTCACGCAGCGCATCCGACGCGCCTCTGATAATTCGGGCAGCTTCCTCGCGCTCGCGCTGTTCTTCTTGTCTAGCGCGTAAATCCAGGGCTCGGGCATGTTCCAGTTGAAGCCGCTGCGCTTCAAGCATTGCAATGAAGCGGTCAGTATTATCGATTAGCACCTGACGCTCGGCGTCGGTAAGAAGCTGGCCAGCGCTTGATCCATAAAGGGGCACCGCCCCGGTGTCATCGGAGCCGTATAGGAGCTTGAAGCACTCGGAGCCGAGAACGGTGAAGCGCCCGTTCTCCCGCACGATGTGGATGCGTTTGTACACGCTGTGGCCACAGCCGTCGCGCTGACAAATTATCCGATCTTCTTTGTCTACCTCGACTACTGCCATCAGCTGCGCGTTCGACATCTTTTATCTTTCCAAGCAAAGACCGCCCCCGGTCATAAATGACGACTATACAGCATGGACTCAGGGCGTTTGCAAGTCGGCCGCGCGGAATGGTTTGCGGGCGATATGGTCGGCCAAATCGCCTTAGCGCCCGATTTTTAATGAGATGGTCACTCCCTCCTTCCCGGTACTATGCTGAGGACAGGCTTTCATTCGGAGAACTATCATGGAAAACATTGCGCTCATTGGTATCGATCTGGGTAAAAACTCTTTCCATATTCATTGCCAGGATCGTCGCGGGAAGGCTGTTTACCGTAAAAAATTTACCCGGCCAAAGTTGATCGAATTTTTGGCGACATGCCCCGCTACAACCATCGCAATGGAAGCCTGTGGCGGTTCTCACTTTATGGCACGCAAGTTGGAAGAGTTGGGGCATTCCCCAAAGCTGATATCACCACAATTTGTCCGCCCGTTCGTTAAAAGCAATAAAAACGACTTTGTCGACGCCGAAGCTATTTGTGAAGCTGCATCGCGTCCGTCTATGCGTTTTGTGCAGCCCAGAACGGAATCTCAGCAGGCAATGCGGGCTCTGCATCGTGTCCGTGAATCCCTGGTTCAGGATAAGGTAAAAACAACCAATCAAATGCATGCTTTTCTGCTGGAATTTGGCATTAGCGTTCCCCGAGGAGCTGCCGTTATTAGCCGACTGAGTACCATTCTTGAGGACAATAGTTTGCCTCTTTACCTCAGCCAGTTATTGCTGAAATTACAACAGCATTATCACTATCTTGTTGAGCAGATTAAAGATTTGGAATCCCAGTTGAAACGAAAGTTGGACGAAGATGAGGTTGGACCCGTCATTCCGCACCTGATTTTGCTATTTTCAGTGCTTGACGGCGATCGGCCGTTCTGATCTATTACTCTCTTTTGCAGGTAGATCATCATGGCCGCACCCGCTATCTCGATCCGTAACCTCGATCACCTTGGTTTGGTCGCCGCACTCTGCCAGGAACTGGGCATTGCCCGCATGATCGATGCCTTGCTCCCCAAAACCCCGCCTTTCAAGGTCTCACATGGTGAAGCCTTGGTCGCCATGATAGTGAACGGCCTCGGCTTTCACAGCAGCACCCTGCACATGTTCCCGCAATTCTTCGCTAACAAGCCGGTTGAGCGCCTGATTGGCCCCGGGATCTGTGCTGATGACCTCAATGATGATGTGCTCGGTCGCTGTCTCGATGCCCTCTTTGAGGCCGATGTCAGCGCCTTGTATCAGGTGATGGCGGCGCAAGTTGTCGAGCGGCTGGGGCTCAAAAGCACCGCAGTGCACCTCGATATTACCAGCTTCCACGTCGATGGCGCCTATGACTGTGCCGATGGGGATCTGGTCGGTAAGCTGCAACTGGTGCGTGGTTATAGTCGTGATCACCGGCCAGAGCTGAATCAAGTGATCCTTGAGCTCATCTGTGAAAATCAGGCCGGCCTACCTGTCTATATGCAGGCCCTGAGCGGCAATAGTAATGACACCAAAGCCTTTGCCCAGACCGTTCGTCGCCATTTGAGCAGTCTCAAGGCCGCGCAGGAGTGCCGTTATCTGGTCGGCGATGCCGCACTGTACTGCGCCGATACCTTGCAATTACTGGCGCAACAGCAGCAACTATTTGTGACCCGGGTGCCCGTCACTCTCAATGAGGCAAAGCAGGCCGTGGCAACCATAGGTGCACAACCGCTGACCGCTCTGGGCAATGGCTATCATGGCCGTTGGCAACACGCGAATTATGCCGGGGTCGCGCAACGTTGGTTGCTGGTGCGCAGCGAACAAGCCAGCCACCGCGAGCAGCAGACATTGGCCAAAAACCTGCTCAAAGACAGTACCCGCGAGCTCAAAGCCTTCGCCAAATTGTGTGCCCGACGCTTTGCTTGTGAGGCGGATGCCCAAGCTGAGTTGAGCTGTTTTACCGCCAGCTTGATGCTGCTGCAACTGGATGCCGAAGTGGTAGGTGAACCCGTTTATACAGGACGTGGCAGACCCAAGCGTGGCGAAGAGCCAATTGGCCATCAGTTTCAAATCACTGGGTTGGCGGCAACTAGCCTGGCTTGCGTTGAAGAGGCCCGCAACCAGACCGGGGTGTTCATCCTGGCGACCAATGACCACAGCGATACGCTGACCATGGCCGAACTTTTGGCCACCTATAAAGCGCAGCAGAATGTCGAACGGGGCTTTCGTTTTCTCAAGAGCCCGGAGTTTTTAACCTCCTCACTGTACCTGAAAAAGCCGGAGCGGATTGAAGCGTTGCTCATGGTGATGACCTGTAGCCTGATGATTTACGCAGCGTTGGAGCACCGGATCCGGCAGGGATTAGTGGAGCAGAATCGCAGTGTGGCGGATATGAAAAAGAAACCGACCCAGCAGCCGACGGCCCGTTGGATCTTTTTGCGCTTTGGTGGCATCCATGAATATCGACTGGGAGAAGCTCCGCCACAAGTAACGGAGCTAACAGGAGACCAGCAGATCATTTTGGAGGTATTGGGTGAGCGCTATCGGCAAATTTATTCCTAAATCAGGTGCGGAATGTCGGTTGGACAGCGCTTGCTGAGCATTCCCTGCGTCGGAACACTGACAGCGAGTACTATTTCAACTGAGATTGGCGACGGGAAGCAGTACGCCAGCAGCCGTGACTTTGCGGCGGCAACAGGGCTTGTACCTCGGCAGTACAGCACGGGAGGTAGGACGACATTGCTGGGAATTAGTAAGCGAGGTAATAAAAAGATCCGAACTTTGTTGGTTCAATGTGCCAGGGTATTCATACAAAAACTGGAACACCAGTCTGGAAAATTGGCCGATTGGGTCAGGGATTTACTGTGCCGGAAAAGCAACTTTGTCGTCACTTGTGCTCTGGCAAACAAGCTGGCCAGAATAGCCTGGGCCCTAACGGCACGACAGCAAACTTATGTAGCATAACGGCAGAAATACACCGGTTTAAAGAATTACTGATCTGGTTTTGCGAATACTGATATTGATGATACTAACGGCCCACCGGCCTGTTGAGGAACCTGTAAAACGGAAAGGCTCATTGAAGCCGTATATTTTCTGGAGGTTCATCAGGCGCGGAACTCATCAAGGCGCGGGAATAAAATCCCATTCAGACGCCGGATAGATTCAAGCAAGCCAACTTGTCGTCAAAATCGGTGTTGCAAAAACGGGAGTGACCATAGATTCCGTTTTCCCTATTCGCCCCAAATAGCTTTCGCCATTTTCTTTCATCCATTGAAAAAACAATGAATTGGTTACAAGAACTCGCGAAGCTTAGCGTACGATTTTTTCCGAATTCTCTATCGTCCCCCTGTTGCGCCAGTAATTGCAAGGTATCGGCGCAGTACAGTGCGGCATCGCCGACCAGATAACGGCACTCCTGCGCGGCCTTGAGACTGCTCAAATGGCGACGAACGGTCTGGGCAAAGGCTTTGGTGTCATTACTATTGCCGCTCAGGGCCTGCATATAGACAGGTAGGCCGGCCTGATTTTCACAGATGAGCTCAAGGATCACTTGATTCAGCTCTGGCCGGTGATCACGACTATAACCACGCACCAGTTGCAGCTTACCGACCAGATCCCCATCGGCGCAGTCATAGGCGCCATCGACGTGGAAGCTGGTAATATCGAGGTGCACTGCGGTGCTTTTGAGCCCCAGCCGCTCGACAACTTGCGCCGCCATCACCTGATACAAGGCGCTGACATCGGCCTCAAAGAGGGCATCGAGACAGCGACCGAGCACATCATCATTGAGGTCATCAGCACAGATCCCGGGGCCAATCAGGCGCTCAACCGGCTTGTTAGCGAAGAATTGCGGGAACATGTGCAGGGTGCTGCTGTGAAAGCCGAGGCCGTTCACTATCATGGCGACCAAGGCTTCACCATGTGAGACCTTGAAAGGCGGGGTTTTGGGGAGCAAGGCATCGATCATGCGGGCAATGCCCAGTTCCTGGCAGAGTGCGGCGACCAAACCAAGGTGATCGAGGTTACGGATCGAGATAGCGGGTGCGGCCATGATGATCTACCTGCAAAAGAGAGTAATAGATCAGAACGGCCGATCGCCGTCAAGCACTGAAAATAGCAAAATCAGGTGCGGAATGACGGTTACAACTTACGCCGGGGTTGTTGTTTGATGGTTTTTTGCCTGCCAGCGTTGGTTGTTCGTCGAAGATGTGAATGCCTGGTCATCTTAAGATGGACGACCCGCTAACTCCCAACGCCCCCTTGCATCGCTATATCTTTTCAACCTGATACCCCAGTTGCTCCATGGCTTGTAGCAAGTTGGGTAGATTTCCGTTCCCCCACTGATTAGAGATAGCGATCAGCTCACCCGATGGAAGCTGAATATGAGCCCGATGCCAACGGGCACGGTTGTTTTCCGGGATCTGGTCAACCAGCTTTACTTTTCTTGCCAGCTTCGACTTCGACAGATATTCGGTGATTTTGGCAAGGCTAGTAGGCTGGCAATCCTTAATCCAATGGGCGATGACCGCCAATGCCAAATGGCGTTTGTTGTAAACTTCGCCGTTGAAGCGGTACTTGCTGTAGTCTTTGGTGCCTTGCTGGCTGGCCCGTTGCTCGGCGCGCTTTTCACGAAACTGGATCTGGTAGGCCTCCGCCTCTTCTAACGGAATGATCTGCGCGGCATTGATCAGCACCTCCCCCTGATAGTTGAACGGGGTCAGCCGCACGCAACTGATATCGATGCCCTTTTCACGAAGCCACAGCACCGAGGTAGTCAGCTCCTTGCCAAAGTCAGCCGACGCCAGCACGATGCGCACCTCGTTGCCGAAATCATCGAGCTGGCTCTCATCCAGATCGACGAATTCCAACAGGGTTTGGCGGGCATCAATTTGTAACTCTTCCTGCTCGATATAGGCCGCAAAGTATTCACAGGCTTTATCAAAGGTCATGTTGGCGATCATGGCGGCATAGCGCAGTGCCTGCAGCTCCATATGTGCGCCGACTTCATCACGCTTTAGCTCGATCACCACCAGATTGGCATTACGGTCGATGGCCAGCAGATCGATACGGCGGCGGCTATCTTCCCAGTCGGAGAACTCGTCGGCGATCACCAGGCAATCGGGGGCGATGGCAGCGATATTGCGCTTTAACGCCTCTTGTAGATCCTGGCGCTCTTGCAGCCCTTCGGCGGCAAAGGTGGTTTGGGTTAATGGGGTCAGTTGTTGATTGGCGATATGAAAGAGGGTCATTGTTTTTCTCTATCGTAACTATGCGCACTGTGCGCGAATCCAATCGAACATAGGCCGAAAGGTTTCAAAGCTCTCTTCAGGTAAGGTGGGGATGACATCTTCGGCAAATTTTGTTTTACTACCTTGAAATTTAATCAACTTCCCACCAGGTACATTCTCAAGGAGAAAATAATCCTCAGTACCAGGTCTGCCGTAAAAAATATGCTCAACCATACAATATGAGAGCCCCTCATAATGTTGAGTTAAAGACCCGTCTTTAAATACTTGCTTCTGAATATCAGCATGATTAGGAATAGGCAACATTATTGCGTATGACTCACCGCCATCCCATTTTTTTACGAGCCCTGCAGATATGTTATTGCATATAACGTTCCCATTTAAGCCATGCCACTGATTGTATGCTTCATCAAAATCAAAAAGCGCAAATATTTTTCGCCCATCCATCTCAGTATGGACACGCAGGTCAGTTATCAACTGATTGATATAGGAACAACTGAATGCATAAAATGGAATAAATGGCATCTCAGTATCTGGATATAACTTGTACCAAGCGGTTTTAATTATAACTTGGTCTGTGTTTCCTTCTGTGAATAATACGGGTTTCTTTTCGATTTTTATTGCATTTAAAATGCTCAGAATCTGCTCTTGCTCTGTGTATGTTATCACACCTTGACAAAGACGCCGGACTGACTCCCTTTTTGGCAATGTATATGTTCTGACCGGACCTTCGCCTCCTTCGAAGTATCTAATTCTTGCTTGTGGGGCATTAATTAATGTCACCGCACTATGCGTGGTCATAAGAACGTGATTTTTTGCTGCTGCTTGGGTTGAAATATCCTGAATTTGGGATGAACATTGTGCCTGCCATTCAGGATGAAGGAAAGAGTCTGGCTCATCCATTACTGTAATACTATTTGTATCTTTAAATAACTCACTAATCGAATATAAATAAACGGCTTGAAATTGACCATCACTAAATCCCCTAGAAGTCATTTCACTTCTATCACGCAGTCTAATTTTCAATGAAATTGACTTGAGCATCCCCAACATTTTCAAATTGTCAAACGCACGAAATAAATCATGTGATGAAAGTGCTGAAAAATGTTCGCGGATATTACTTAACGAATAATATCTTTGATATGTTTCTTTTTCATTCAAATATCCTTCTGTTCGAATTCCAGCACCCGCAACAAGTATATGTTTACAGTGAAGATCTAGCTCATTGAGAAAATCTCTTGCTGTCCCTGCTAACCTCCAATACTTTGTTTCATCCTCATCATCACCTGACAGCACATCATAATGTGCTGTTTTAGCATAATAAGGGCGACTGAGTTCTAATTTAATAGCATCATCAACTTGTTCAATCGAAAGCTTATCAAATACATACTGCTTTGCTTCTGAAATATCTGGCTGAATAGCCATGACTGTAAGCAATAATTCATTATAGGATTTGTTTATGTTAATAAAAGGCCTACTATCCTCTTGATCTGCACGAATAAGACGCTCAGAGAATCTTTTTTCGAATGAGGTTAAGTGCTCTGTAATAACAGAGTTATGCCCAGCATAGTAGATTAAAATATGCTCAGGAACTCTTGTTCCTCCCACCGTTGCTCTTTCACGTCCATTGATTTTTAATTGTTCATTTAGAAAATCATATTCTATAACCTGTCCTTCACCATCAATCTCGTAACAAATTCTATATGAGAAATACACTTCATATCTCTTTTCTCCCCAGTCATACTGGTATATATGACGAAATACCTCCAGAAGAGCCTCAATAAAATTTGATTTTCCAGAACCATTTTTACCCACAAGCATTTCTAGGAAGGACTGTGTTGAAAAGTCTAATGTGAATTCATTTAGGTTCTTGTAATCACTTACATAAAGTTGAGTTAATTTCATATAGCTTCACTTCACTTCACTTCAATTCAACAAAAGCGAGTGGTTTACTCATAAAAAATTGAAAACCACCCTGCTAGTTTAAAATTTAATCAAGTCATTATCGCATTGAATTTTCAATAATAGTCTCAGTCAATTTTAGCTGAGTCTGCTGACTGCTTTGCAGGCGGGATTGAAGTCGATCGCAGATAGTCATCAATCCATTCACTTTATCGATAATTTTTAGTTCTTCAGATCTAGGTGGAAGTGCAACAACTAGATTTTGAATCTGGCTCCTAGAGACATTCTTCATAGAACTACTTGTTCCACCAGCGACCTTTGCATAGTAAATTCTAGAAAACACACTGTTGTTAACCATGTTAACGAAATGAGGCTCTACTAATTTAGAAAATTTAAATCTAATAATCTTATCACTCATCATCAGATGAATCGGCGCATCATTAGGAACAATAACAGCTCTCGCAACTAACTCCGCTGTATTTGCACGGGAAATGAGAAAGTCACCAGGTTTCACTTCATACTCAGGTCTAGGCTCAAGAGATTCAGGCAGCTCTTTATTCTCTTCCGGTTTAAATATCCCCCATGTAACCGCGCTAACTTTTAACACCCCCCATTTGTTGTATTCTCGGGATGTCGGTTCGCATTGTGGGCTCCAACCTGCCTCTGAAGACAATGCTAAGTCATTTAGTCGGCACCACACCCACCCCTGCGGTAACTCAAATGGCTTTTCATCTTCATTGATAACAGGCTGAGGTTTCTCTTTTTTGATTTTCTTCTCTTTGACCAGCAGCGCCTTTTCGGCAGCGATACGCTCCAGCAGAGCGGAGGCGGGCTCATCACTGGGGTCTTGCGGTACCAGCTTGCCCATCACTGCCAGTTGCAGGATGGTCTGTTTCAAGGCGTCGATGCTGGCCTCGGTGGTAAAGAGGGTATCGAAGTGAGTGCTTAGCCGCGTCCAGTTTTGGGCCAGCTCATCGGCGTCGGTGCTGTCGGTCAGGGTCGCCAGCAGGGCTTCCACCAGAGTCTGGTGCGCCGCCAGTTGCGCCTCGCTTTGCTGCTCCAACTGGTCGCAGAGGGCCATCAGTTCATCAACTTTGGCAACAATGCGATACTGTTCTGCTAGTGGCGGCACAGGCAATACAACAAGGCGGCTCTTTGTGACCGAAATATTATCTTGCCCTGCTGTACCGATCAGTTCTATTGAGCGTAGAAAGAGTCCTGTAACCAAATAGGTATATATATAGGTGTTAATGCGACTATCTATAGGTCTAAAAAACACTATAGCTTGGTTACAGTTCCAGACGGGATAAGTATCTGGAATTATTGCTACCTTGCCAAGTGGTGGACCAACAATGTTCATTACAACATCACCTGGATATAGCATGGACCGTTTTAGCTTAGATTCATTGTAATCTTTTTCAATAAACTGTGGTTGATAATCAAAATCAATCTGCTGATTCCTAATGTTATATACCTTAAGATATGGCACACCATCAGACTCTGAAAATTTATCCTTTGGCGGTGTAGAGCCCGACGTAATTCCATGACATATGTCACCTAATCGGCAGAAACACCAGGAGTCAGGCACTCCATATAATTTCTCTTCCTCCGTTATTCCTGGCAGAGGTTTCTCTTGTTTGATCTTCTTCTCTTTGACCAACCGTGCCTTTTCGACCGCAATCCGCTCCAGCAGCACAGAAGTGGGTTCATCGCTTGGGTCTTGCGGTACCAGCTTACCGCGCACCGCCAACTCCAGGATCAGCTCGCGCAGCTTTTTGATACCGGTGAGTTCCAGCTTGCTATTGCTGCCTCGCCCGGCACTGCTTTTGGGGCGCACCGCCGCGGTCCATAGATCCAGGTGGTCGGTAATCAGATTCTCGATCGCCATTATGCCTGCCCCCCTTGCTTGGCCGCACCTTTGCCCAAAGCGTCGCCCAGAATGACTTTTAGCTGGTCACGCAGGCTCTGGATTTCAGCCTGCTCTGTGGCATAGCGCGCCAGCAGCTCGTCAGGGTCATGGCTTATCTGCTCACCCACGTGGGGGTTTTTGATATCGAGGTTGAAGTTACGCTCGATAATGGTCTCGATGCTGACCTTCCACGCTTGCTCGTTCTCTACCCGAGCGGCAAAGCCGTCCGCCTCATCACCCCACCAGGCAATCTCTGCCTCGAACTCCTCAAACTTCATCGGCTTGGTCTTGCTGTAGTTCTTCACCCCAGCCGGATAGGGGTGCTCGTAGAACCAGACATCCTTGGTGGGCTGGCCCTTGGTGAAGAAGAGGATATTGGTCTTGATGCCGGTATAGGGGGCAAACACGCCGTTGGGCAGCCGCACTATGGTGTGCAGGTTGCACTCAGCAGTGAGCAGTTGCTTGATCTTGGTTTTGACCCCTTCGCCAAACAGGGTGCCATCGGGCAGCACCACGGCGGCGCGACCACCACTTTTCAGGACTTCGATGATGAGCTGCAGGAACAGGTCGGCGGTTTCGCGGGTGCGCAGGTCGGCAGGGAAGTTCTGCTCGATGCCATCCTCTTCGGTGCCGCCAAAAGGCGGGTTGGTGAGGATCACATCGATATCGCTATCCCAGCTCGACAGCGGTTTGTCGAGGGTGTTGCCGTGGCGGATCTGCACCGGCACCTCGATGCCGTGGAGCAGCATATTGGTGGTGCAAAGGAGGTGCGGCAACTGCTTCTTCTCGACCCCGAGGATCTGCTGCTGCAAGGTCTGATGGTCGTTTGATGTCTCGACATAGTGCTCTTTGACATGGTCGAAGGCGCAGGCGAGAAAGCCGCCAGTGCCGCAGGCCGGGTCCATGATCCGCTCGCCAAGCTTGGGGTCGATGCGGTTGACCATAAAGCGGGTGACGGCGCGCGGGGTGTAGAACTCGCCCGCGTTACCGGCGCTTTGCAGGTCGCGCAGGATCTGCTCGTAGATGTCACCAAACAGGTGGCGCTCGCTACTGTCGGTAAAGTCGATCTCGTTGAGCTTGTTGATCACCTGCTTGAGCAGGGTACCGTTTTTCATGTAGTTGAAGGCATCAGAGAACGCCTCTTTCACCACATAGCCACGGGGATTGAGATCGATATTGGCAGGCTGGTTTTTTAAGGAGTCGAACAGATCGTTGTTGACGAAATCGAGCAGGGCATCACCGGTCAGCCCTTCACTATCGGCCGCCCAGTTGCGCCACAGGAAGCGCTCGGGGATGGGGCAGCGGTAGTTATCCTGCTCAAACTCCAGCTCCTCTTCCTGTGCGTCGAACACTTTCAAAAACAGCAGCCAGGAGAGCTGGCCGAGGCGCTGGGCATCGCCGTCGATACCAGCGTCCTTGCGCATGATGTCCTGAATGGATTTGATGACTGAGCTGATGGATGACATGGGGTTCTCTGCTTTTTACAAAAATGGTGACGAATACAGGGGCGAATGCGTCAGGAAGATCGATAAAACAAGCGGCCATGATTGCCATGGCCGCACTGTGGTGCTGTTGCAGGCTTGGCGTCAGGCGCTCTGCTGCTCACGGTAAATTTCTTGTTCCAGTTCGGTGATGGCCTGCTCGAACTGTTTGGGGCCACCAAAACCCTTCTTGGCCAACTCCAGCGGACGACCCAACTCGGTAAAGGGGGCGACTTTTAGCGCATCCTTGGTCTCAATCTCGGTCACGCCCTGATCGGCATACTTGTCGAGCAGACTGGTGAGCACCTGCTGGGCGGTGTCGTTGTACTTGGTGAAGTAGTTGCGCTTTTTGACGTTGTTCGCCCGCTCGCGGCGGGTCAGTGGCGGCTGATCGTATACCACATGGCAGATAAGGTCGAACGGGTCGAGATCCTTGCCCACCTCTTCTTGCAGCACCTCCCACAGCACACCCGCCTGTGCTAGCTCATCCATGATGGCTTGCTTGCGTTCGGCGGCTTGCCAGCGCTTGGTGAAGGCATCGAGGGTGGCAAACTCCTTGAGCAGGGTCTTTTTGGTGTAGTCCTTGAAGGATTCGGTCACCAGCTTGCCATCGGCATCGTAGTACTGCACCCGCTCGGCAATGACGCTGACCGCCACGCCGTTGACATAATACTTGCTGACCCCGGGCTCGGGGCCACCCAGCGGGCCTGTGCCTTGGCCCCCAACGCCACTCTGACCACCATCACTACCGGTTGTGTAAGTGCCGGGTTGTTCATCGACCCCAGGGGCAAACGGATCGTCATTATCGCCGGGTTCATCGGTTGGCAGTGGATCGGCGCCGTCGATGATATCGCCCAGGCCTTCATCCGGGTTGTTGATGTCTGCCGGTTTGACCACCATGACGCGCTCCGGCTCGCCGTCGAAACGAGGATCGGCAAACAGCTCAGTGGCCTTCTTGAAGTCGAGAATGGTGAACCAGAGCTTGCCGTACTTGTCGTCGATACGGGTGCCACGGCCGATGATCTGCTTGAACTTGGTCATGGACTGGATGTTTTGGTCCAGCACCACCAGCTTGCAGGTCTTGGCATCGACGCCGGTGGTCATCAACTCTGAGGTGGTAGCAATGACCGGATAGGGCTTTTTCGGGTTGATGAAGTTGTCGAGCTGGGCCTTGCCAAGGTCATCATCGCCGGTGATTTTCATCACATAGCGCTCATCCTTGGCCATCTGTTCCGGGTTGAGGTTGACCAGCGCCCGTCGCATCCGGTCGGCATGATCAATGTCGTTGCAGAACACGATGGTCTTGGCCATCGGGTCGGTTTTCTTGAGGTAGTTAGTGATGGTCTCGGCCACCAGCTGGGTGCGCTCGTCGATCACCAGGGTACGGTCGAAATCCTTCTGGTTATAGATGCGGTCTTCAATCAGGTTACCCTGTTTGTCCAGCTGCCCTTTGGTGGGACGCCACCCCTGTAGATCCACATCGATATCGACCCGCACCACCTTGTAGGGGGCAAGAAAACCATCTTCGATCCCCTCTTTCAATGAGTAGGTATAGACAGGGTCACCGAAGTAATCGGTGTTGGAGACGGTTTCCGTCTCTTTGGGTGTAGCGGTGAGGCCAATCTGGGTGGCCGATGAAAAGTATTCGAGGATCTCGCGCCAGGCGCTGTCTTCGGCGGCGCTGCCCCGATGGCACTCATCCACCACGATCAGGTCGAAGAAGTCAGGAGATACCTGCTTGAAGGCTTTCTGTGACTCTTCCGGCCCGGTGAGCGCCTGATAGAGGGCAAGGTGGATCTCGTAGGCGGGATCGATAGTGCGCCCGGTGACCTTGGTCATGGCCGGGCCAAAGGGCTGAAAGTCATTGATCTTGGTCTGATCCACCAGAATGTTGCGGTCGGCCAGAAACAGGATGCGCTTCTTGGCGCCCGCCTTCCACAAACGCCAGATGATCTGGAACGCGGTGTAGGTCTTGCCGGTGCCGGTGGCCATCACCAGCAATACCCGATCCTCACCTTTCGATATGGCTGCTACGGTCTTGTTGATGGCCTGCAGCTGGTAATAGCGGGGAGATTTGCCGCTGCCATCCGAGTAATAGTCCTGACTGATGACAGGCAACTGTGCCTGGGTGTAACCCTTCCAGGTGCAGAGTTTGTCCCAAAGCTGGCCCGGGCTGGGAAAGTCCTCCAGCGCAATTTCGGATTCCAGCTTGGCCGGATTGGTCTTGTCATGAAATACGAAGCCATCGCCGTTGCTGGCAAATACGAACGGCACATCCAGCAGACGGGCATAATCGAGCCCTTGCTGCATCCCCTTGCCAATCTCATGCTTGTTGGCTTTGGCCTCGATCACCGCCAGTGGCAAGCCCATCTTGTGGTAGAGCACGATATCGGCCGATTTGACCTTCTTGCGTGCTGCCATCTGACCGCGCACCACCACTTTGCCATCTCGCAGCTTCACCTCTTGGCGGACCTGGGTCAGGTCATCCCACCCTGCCGCCTTGATGGCAGGCAGAAGATATTTGGAGATGATGTCGGCTTCGGTGAGGGTTGCTTTGTTGATCTCGGCCATGAGCACTCTTCCGGTCGGGGGACAATATTGCTCAAGATTCTCTCATAAAATCAGCCGGGTTTTGTTGATTTCAGACTCATAAAGCAACAAGGAGAGCAGCTCTTGATGGCGAGCCTTCTGGTCAAGGAAACGTCTGGCAATGGCATCACCATGTTGCGCTGAATGCTTTTTGAAGGGCATAGCTTGAGTTAGCCCCATCGCCAGTCAGCAGGTTTAGCTCTCGCTGAACGCAAAGGCCAAGATTCCAGATAGATAGGAATCCGCCCCCATCAATTCCAGCACACCAAGGTCCATCATCCCTTCAAACAAGATGACCAATATTCCAGAGAGAAAAACGGCACGAAGTTTCCAGATAGATAGGAAGTCTTCGAGCAGAATTCCACATAACTCTGAACAGGCATTCCACTATGTGGAAAATTCGCACCACTTTTCCAGATAGATAGTTATGTGGAAAGAAACTGGACGGGAACTGGCTGGGGATGACAAGGCTCATTTCATGGCCCCACATCCTGCGTGATTCCACGCAATCATGCTTGTCATGAGTGAACAAACTTCAATACTTTCAGTGCGTTGTTGATTTTTTCCTGAGCAGAGTCCATGGTGATATGGATTTTTGTCACACGATCACCTGATTGCGAGGTCATCACCATGAACAGCATCGTCATCCTGAGCATCTTGTTTGCATTCCTGATAGGCTTTGGCGCCTTTGCTGCATGGCTGTATATCGAAAAGCGTCGTATGGGTGCTTCGGATAAATGACCCGCTATTTTGCTGAACGTACCTCTTTTGCCACGCACGAAATCAGATGGCGGGAGCAACCCAACATCTCCTGGATCACCGAGTAGCTGTGTCCGGTGCTCAACAACTGTGCGATGTGCTGACGCTTCTTTTCATCTTTCTGGCGACCGCGATATTTCCCCTCATCCCTGGCCTTGGCAATACCCTGCTGCTGCCTGCGACGGCGATCTTCATAGTCCTTGCGAGCGACGGCTGCGAGCATATCCAGCAGCATGCCATTTACAGCCTGCAAGATGGCGCTGGTGAACTCGGAGCGGCTGTCCCCCTGTAACGCCACCCAGGAAGTCGGAAGCTCCGGAGAAACGATGGAGAGCTGTTTCTGCGCCAGCAACTGCTTCAATGTTTGCCAATCCGTCTGATTGAGACGAGCCAGACGATCAATCTGTTCTACCAGCACAATGTCACGATCTGCAGCGTCACGGATCAGCCGCATAAGTTCAGGCCTATCCAGCGTCGCCCCCGACTCATTCTCTACATAGAAACTGGCAATCTGATGGCCATGCTCCGCAGCAAAGCCAATCAGCAGCTCTCTTGCCCGCTCAGCATCCTGTTCCACTGTCGATGCACGTAAATACGCCCGTATGAACATTGAACCCCCTATCAGTCTGTTTACACTGGTTCCAAATTATTGGTTCAATTGTCATTTTCAGAAGACGACTGCACCAGACAACGCGGTTTGAAGGCTGTTGTGCAGTCGTCTATTGAACGAACAGTATCAGGAGTCCGCTGCACGAATGATGACCTCAAGCCGGTTCTGGTCGCGCTGGCGACCGATCAGCCCCTGGATGTGCGATACCGCGACCACGATCTTTCCGGCGATTGGGCGGGCTACCGCGAATGCCACATCAAGCCCGACCTGCTGCTGATCTACCGCAAGTCCGACGCCGACACCCTGCGACTGGCGCGGCTTGGCTCCCATAGCGAGCTGTTCGGCTGATGCCAGTCGCCTTGTCCGCCAAACGATCATTAGGCGGCCAAACCGGACGCCTGTCCGAAAACATCTTGCGCAACGGGATGACGGACAATAAGATAGGCGGACGGTATAACGGACAAATGGGCGGAAATGGCACTCATCGGCTATGCGCGGGTATCGACGGCGGAACAGGACACCGCCTTGCAGACGGATGCGCTGCGCAATGCAGGCTGCGAACGGGTTTTCGAGGACACGGCATCCGGGGCCAAGGCAGACCGGCCCGGCTTGGCCGATGCGCTGGCTTATCTGCGCGATGGCGATGTGCTGGTCGTCTGGCGGCTGGATCGGCTTGGCCGCTCCCTGCCGCACCTGATTGAGACGGTCGGCAAGCTGGAAGCACGGGGCGTCGGCTTCCGCTCGTTGACTGAAAACATCGACACCACCACGCCGGGCGGACGGCTCATCTTCCATGTGTTCGGTGCGCTGGGCCAGTTCGAGCGCGACCTGATCCGCGAGCGCACCAAGGCCGGGTTGACCGCTGCCGCCGCACGCGGGCGCAAAGGCGGACGCAAGCCGGTTGTCACTGCCGACAAGTTGCAACGAGCGCGGGAGCTTGTCGCCAACGGCTTGAATGTCCGCGAGGCCGCCGCACGCCTCAAGGTAGGAAAAACCGCTCTCTACGCTGCCTTGCAGGCGGCCAGTTCTGGCAGTGCAGCCGACTCCTGATATTTCGTGCAGTCGCCTTCTGAAAACGACATCAATATAAGTGGTTTCAATATGGTTTTCGAGAGGGTATTGAGTGGTTTTTATGGGGTATACCTTTTTAGAACCACCACATGACGATCGAAACACAACCTTTCGATAGCCTTTTGATCTGACAGCACAAACTTTAAGTGTGATCCGTCATCACAAAGTCGCTTTTGAGTTGTATTTGGGTATTTAAGCGACGTTGCTCACCATTCCTGATCTGCTGAATGGGATGCCAAAGGAGGAAATCTACAGAAGCTGGGCTTTGAGGTGAGTCATTTTTTCGACTCACCGAACAAGCCAGCAGCCAAGCGCAGCGCGGCAGGCTACTGGAAGTTACGTACAAAAGCCCAACCATGTGGCACCATACTAACCAGAACTCTGTCTCAAGCGACCAAATGGCCGTACCAATATGAAACCCGACAGCGATGTTATTCACCAGCTGATTACCCTAGCCAACAGCAACCCCCAGGTGCAGGTGCTTTGGCTTTACGGCTCCCGTGCCAAGGGGACTGCAGGTCCTGCCAGCGACTGGGATCTGGCGGTGGCCTTTGATCCAATCAAACAGAATGGACCACTGGGTACTGCACTGGAAAACCGCTTGCGCCCTGAACTGCTCGCGCTGGAGTGGCAACGTGCCATGGGGTTGGCAGAGGGGAAACTTTCGGTCGTCGATATCAATCAGGCCCCGATTCCGTTGGCTTTTGCGGTAGTAGATGCAAATCGTCCTCTCTATAGCCGTGATGAGGGGCGGCGTTTGCAAGAGGAGGCGCGGATAATGTCGCAGATGGAACTTGGTTATCACCATCGCCAAGCCTATATCAGCAAACATCATTCTGAGGAGTGGAGTAAAGATGAGTGATAACGCCTATATAGGAGCTTTACGCATCAGCCTGTCGCGCTATAAGGCCGAGTTGTCAGAGATACGGGCTATTCTGGCGCTGCGTGCACTTTCCAATCTGGAGTACCGCGCAGCTGAGCGAACTCTACAAGTGTCTATCGAAGCGTGTATTGGCGTGGCAAAGCACTGGGCTAAAGCATTGGCAAGTCATACCCCACAGGATGCCTATCAGGCATTCGAAATCCTGGCCCAGCGTGGTGAGCTATCCCCCGACACCTTAATCGGCTGGCGCAAGATTATTGGCCTTCGCAATGCGCTGGTGCACGACTATCTGAATATTGACCCCGAGATCATCCGTAGCGTCATTGCTCAAGGCTATAGCGACCAGCTGTTCACGTTTGCAGATCAAGGTCTCGACTGGTTGGCTGCCCACATTGATTGAAACTTCGACGTCATATCTCCGCTTACCGTTCTCTTACCCGCTATGGGGGATAAATGTTTAATACCGGCTATAGCGTGTGAGTTATATTATACCTCCTATAACAGGTAAACATTGATATACCTGCCACAGCGTGTAAATTGGAAGAAGGCACGCTACCAGGTTGTCGAATCATGAAAGTAACCAGCGCCAAGCAGCTGAGCGCCTGTATCAAGGATGCCAGGCTTTCTCAAAAGCTCTCTCAAGGCAAAGTGGCCGAGAAAGTGGGGATTAGGCAAGACACAGTCTCCAGCTTCGAGCTCAATCCTGAGTCCACCAAGCTGGAAACCCTGTTCAAGATCCTCGCAGCACTCGAATTGTCAGTGGATATCAAACCCCGCAATGAGTCATCCGAGAGTCCGGCATCGGGCTGGAAGGAGGAGTGGTAATGGCCAATCTGGCTGTCTACATGAACGGCTATCGGGTAGGCACATTCACCAAAACTACCAGCGGTGCCCATCAGTTTCAGTACCATGAGTCATGGCTAGCACAACCGGGCAGTCGTCCGATCTCACTCTCCATGCCATTGCGCCATCAGGCCTACCGGGGCGATGAAGCCTATAACTTCTTCGACAACCTGCTGCCAGATAATACGGAGGTGAGAAACAGGGTTGTAGCACGCTATCAAGCGGCATCAACCCAGCCCTTCGATCTGCTCAGTTGCATTGGCCAGGATAGCGTAGGGGCATTACAGCTGGTTACCGAAGGGCACGATGTTCCAGATGTCAGGCGAATCGACTACAAGGCACTTTCCGATGACGAGCTCGAGCAGATCCTGACCAGCTACAAATCAGGAATCCCTTTGGGGATGGTCAGGGAGCAAGAGGAGTTCCGGATCTCTATCGCCGGGGCGCAAGAAAAGACTGCGCTGCTCTATATCGATGGCCGTTGGTACTTGCCACTCAAAGCAACGCCGACAACCCACATTATCAAACTCCCTATCGGCAAGATTGAAAGCCACTCCTACTCGATAGACCTCTCCCAGAGCGTAGAAAACGAATATCTCTGCACTCTGATTGCCAAGGAGTTTGGTCTACCCGTACCTCACTGCTTCATGATGCAGGTTGGCCAGGTCAAAGCACTGGCTGTGGAACGCTTCGACAGACGTTACGCTGCCGATCGCAGTTGGATCATGCGCCTTCCCCAAGAGGATTTCTGTCAGGTATTGAATGTTCCGTCAGCACGGAAATACGAGAGCCATGGAGGACCAGGGATCACTGACATCATGAAAACCTTGCTGGGCTCTGCGACACCAGAACAGGATCGCTACCTGTTCATGAAATCTCAGGTCCTGTTCTGGCTGCTGGCGGCCACCGATGGTCATGCAAAAAATTTCTCGGTCTTTATTGAACCGGAAGGGCGTTTTCGCCTGACCCCTTTTTACGACATCCTATCTGTCTATCCAGTGTTTGGCGGCCGAGGCCTCAACCGAAGGGACGCCAAGCTCGCTATGGGCCTAGCAAGCAGCAAGGGAAAGAAGTACGCCATTGAGCAGATATTCCCGCGTCATTTCTTCCAAACGGCGAAAACTGTGGGATTTGAGCGTTCTGCTATGGAAGAGATCCTGACAGAACTGGCCAACTCCGTTGATGATGTTATTGAGCTCGTTACCCAGCAATTGCCAGCAGACTTCCCCGATACCATCAGCAGCACCATTCTAGAGGGCCTAAAAGCCCGCTCAGCCAGGCTGATAAAGGGCTGGGATTAAATTGGCGGTATGTGGGATGATTGCACGGTTAGCCAAACTACCTATTGGAAGCTTGCACGGTTCGAAGAGTAAAAGCGGCTTTCCAAGTACCAAGCGATGCTATAGTCGGTTCAAAATACGCTCAAAACTCACCTAAAAGGCGGCTTTGACTGCATGTGGGGGCCTCGCATTGATTCATATGGGGAGGCTGCACGATTGAGAATGGACTATGTGGGAACGCTGCACGATAGCAGAAACCCGTGAGCGGCCTCTCAATATGCTGTTTTAGTTACTTTTACCCCAAACGGCCCCCGAAAAGTCACTAACATATTGAAGATAATAGATTATTTACATTCTGCATCGGCAAGTAAGTCCGCAGAGCAGGCAATGAAAAGCCCGGGTTCATCCCGGGCTTTTTTTGTGCGCTTTTCATCCACCGACCTAGAGGCGGCGCAGGCACCACATGAAGTAAGCACCCCCTAACAGGGTGGAGACCAGACCGACGGGCACCTCCTGGGGAAAGAGGATCTGCTGGCCGATCCAGTCCGCCGACACCATCAGCAAAGCGCCACAGCCTGCGGCGCCGAGCAGGTGCCAGCGCGCCCTCACCAGCCCCATCAATCTGGCTAGGTGCGGCGCCAGCAGACCGGCAAAGGAGAGCGGGCCTATCACCATGGTGGCACTGGCGGTGAGCACGGCCACCAGCAGCAGGATGGTGAGCTGGGCACGGCCGAGATGGATCCCCAGAGCCGTCGCTACCGCCGGCCCCATGGGCATGAGGTCGAGCCAGCGGCTCGCCAGCAGGCAGGCTGCCAGCATCAGCAGCGCCAACACCACCAGGGCAAGGGCCACCGGCTGGGTGACGTAATAGGTGGAGCCGGACATCCAGGAGAGCAGTTGCTGCACCCGCAGGTCGCCGTTGGCCAGGGCGATGGCCTGCAACGGCTCGAACAGCGCCGTGATGGCGATGCCAGACAGCAGTATCCGCTCCGGCTGGAAGCCGTTGCGCCGGTTGATAAGCACCAGCAGCAACAGGCAGGCGAAGGCGCCCACCAGCCCCCCTAGCAGCATCATGGGCAGCGGCAAGGCGGGCAGCAACAGGGCCGCCGCAATCACCCCCATGAAGGTGCCACCGCTCACCCCCAGCAGCTCGGGGCTCGCCATGGGGTTGTTGCTGACTCGCTGCAACAGGGTGCCAGCCAGCGCCAACAACACGCCTGCGGCACCCGCAGCCAGCGTGCGCGGCAAGCGCCACTCCAGTTGGGCCTGCCACCGCAGCCAGCTCGGCCAACCCCAGCCGCCCATCCCCTGCCCAAACAACAGGGAGGCGATCACCGCCGCAGCCAGCCCCAACACCATCAGGCCAACAAGGCGAGTCGGCGCCGGATGGCGGGCCAACTGCAGGGAGGAGTTCGCCTTAGGCGCACTCTGCTTGATACCAAGACGCGGGATCAGCCAGAGCAGCAGCGGCGCCCCCAACAGGGCCGTCATGGCGCCGGTCGGGATCAGCACAGGCCAGAACCGGCTCAGGGTCTGCAGCAGCAGATCGGTGGCCGCCAGCAACAGGGCGCCGAGGATGGGTGCCCACAGCAGCCGCTGGGCCAGTTTTCTGACCCCCAGCAGCCGCACCATGGCGGGCGCCGCCAGCCCGATAAAACCGATCAGCCCCACCACGCTCACCACGCAGGCGGTGACAAACACCGCGAGGCCGAGGCCGGCGAATCTCAGGTGCTTGAGAGAGACCCCCAGGCTGCGAGCGCTGGCATCGTCCAGCTCCAGCACTGCCAGCGGGCGCACCAGCACCACCGCCAGCATCGCGGCCAGCAGCAACCGTGGCAGCAGATAGCCGACGCCGCTCCAGCTGTTCTGGGCCAGAGATCCGCTCCCCCACACCAGCAACCCTTTGAGCTCCTCCTGGAAGAACAGCAGCAATCCCATGCTGATGGCGGCCAGATAGAGGTTAATCACCAGCCCTGCAAAGACGATGACCACGGGATTGAGCTGACGGCGCCAAGCCAGGGCGAAGACCAGCCCCATGGCCAGGCTTCCCCCGGCCATGGCGATCCACTCCCGCCCGATCAGCAGCCAGGAGGGGGCGAGCAGGGTCACCATCATCAGCGCCAGCTGGGCGCCGGAGGCCACCCCCAGGGTGGTGGGCGAGGCCAGGGGATTGCGCAGCACCTGCTGCATCAGGGTACCGGCGAGCCCGAGGGCGGCACCGGCCAGCAGGCAGATGGCAAGGCGCGGCAGCCAGCTGAAATGGACCACCGCCTGGCGGGCATCGTCCAGCTCGGGGGAGAACAGGGCCTGCCACCAGAGCGCCCCCGGCAGTTGACGCGCCAGCTCGGCGCAAGCCAGCCCCAGTGTCAGCACCAACAGGCAGAGACCCGGGCGCAGCAGGGGCGAAGAAAGAGAAGAGCTCATTGATTTGATCCCCCGGTTGCTCTGTGGACAGCCTGCTCCCGCAAGGCACCGTCCAGCAGGGTGGCGAAGCGGCGGGCCGCCAATATGCCACCAAAACTCCATGTCGCAGGCAGATGGATCACCGGATTGTTCTGTACCAGCGGGAGATGCTGCCACAATCCAGGCTCCTGAAGTTTTTCACCAACTCCTACGGGCACGGGGTCCACCACCACCAGCCTGGCCTCCGGCATCCCGAGAAACTGCTCCAGGCTCGCGACCGAGAATCCCCAGGCATTGGTCTCTCCCTGCCAGGCGTTGCGAAGGCCGAGGCGCTGCATCACTGCCTCGAACAGGCTGCCACGGCCAAACACCCGCACATGGCGCTCATCGATGAATTGCACCACCAGCAAGGGGGGCAGATCGGCGGGCTGCGCCGCCTGCATCTGTTCCAGATCCAGCTCCAGCGCGGCGAGCTGGCGTTCGGCCTCGGTCTCTTTGTTGACCAGGGCGGCTATGGTCAGGGTCGCTTCCCGCAGTCGCAGCCACAGATCGGTGCCCGGTTCATACAGGGCGATGGAGTGCACCGGCGCGATGCGGGAGAGAGTCGGCGCCAGGGGGGCCGCCAGCGGCGAGATGAGAATAAGATCCGGTTTGAGCTCCGCCAGCAGTTCCCGGTTGGGCTGGGCACGCAGCCCGATATCGATCACCCCGGCAGGAAGCTGGGGTTCACCGACCCAGGCGCGATAGGGGGCCACATCCCCCACCGCCATCGGGGTGACCCCCAGAGCCAGCAGGGTCTCGGCTATGGTCCAGTCCACTGTGGCGATGCGAGGCGTGGCGCTGGTGGCGTCGGTGGCGGTGACAAGCTGCCCGGCCTCCCCTGCCAGGGGCAGCAGCAGACTGAGCAGACAGGGCGCCATCTTCAATAAACGGTTCAAGAGCGGCCCCCGGTCAGACGATGGCGATGGCGTGGTCATGGGCCGGATGGCGAATGACCTCCATGGGGATGCCATAGATGGCGTTCAGGGTCTCCCCTGTCATGATCTGTTCGGGCTCGCCATGGGTCAGCAGACGGCCGGAGTGCAGCGCCACCAGCCGATCGCAGAAGCGGGAGGCCATGTTGATGTCGTGAATGACGATGATGACCCCGAGGTTGAGCTGGCGGCTGAGCTGCTTGACGAGCGTGAGCACCTCCACCTGATGGGCCACGTCCAGGGCGGCCAGTGGCTCGTCCAACAGGATGAAACGGCTCTCCTGAGCCAGCAGCATGGCGAGCCAGACTCGTCCCCGCTCACCGCCGGAGAGGGTATCCACCAGCCGATCGGCAAAGCGTTCGGTGTGGGTCAGGGCGATGGCCCGCTCCACCTGACGGTGATCTTCCGCTCCCATCCGGCCCAGCAGGCCGCGCCAGGGGTAGCGCCCCATCTCCACCAGCTCGCGGCCGAGCAGGTTTTCGGCACTCGGCAGGTGCTGGGGCAGATAGGCCACCTGACGGGCAAACTCCCGGTTGCCCCAGGCAGACAACGGCTGGTCATCGAACAGGATCTCCCCGCCGCTGTGGGGTTGCTGGCGCGCCAGCAGCTTGATCAGGGTCGATTTGCCCGACCCGTTGTGGCCGATGAGGCCATAGACCCGACCTTGCTCGAAGCGAAGGCTGGTGGGGTGCAGCAGCGTGCGGTCATTGACCGCGAAGCTGGCGGATTTCATCTCGAACATAAGCAATTCCTGTGCTGGCTTGCTGCCAGTCTCATCGGTGCCAGCATCAGGCCGGCACCTTGCCATCCAGATGGGCGACCGCATCCCGACTCACCTGCTCGCGCTGCTCGCCGGTCAGTTCGGTGAGGCGGCCCTGGCGCATCTCCAGCAGGCGATCGGCCAGAGAGAAGTAGTGATCGTCGTGGCTGATGGCGATCACCGTCTTGCCCATCTCCTTGAGACGCGGCAACAGCACCTGATAGAAGATGCGGCGGAACTGGGGATCCTGATCCGCGGCCCACTCGTCGAACAGCATCACCTCCCGCTGCTCTGCCAGGGCCAGCAGTAGGGCGACCCGCTTGCGCTGGCCCTGGGAGAGGTCGATATCGGCGATGAAGCCATCCTCGATGGCAAGCTTGCTGCCCATCTGCAACCGCTCAAGCCACTCGGCGACCAGCGCCTCTTTCGACTCGGGCCCCAGCAAATGCTGGAACAGGTGGTAGTCGGTGAAGATGGCGGAGAAGAGCCCCAGATAGCCGTTGCGATCGGTGACCGGTTCCCCATCCAGCAGGATCCGGCCAGAGACCGGTTGATAGAGCCCGGTCAGCAGCATGGCCAGGGTCGACTTGCCGGAGCCATTGCCACCGATGAGGAATATCTGCTCCCCCCGCTCGATCACCAGATTGATGGGGCCCACGGAGAAACCGCCCTCCCCCTGGTAGTGAAAGCTCACCTGCTCCAGCTCGATGCGCTGCCAGGGGCGAGGCGCAGGCGGCAACGGGAACGCCTCGTCCGGCTCCGCCAGATTGAGGGCAGCTATCTTGTCGAATGCCACCTGGGCGGCGATCAGGGTCGGCAGGGCTCCGATGCCTTGCAGCAAGGGAGTGCGCAGGAACAACAGGGTCAGGGCGAAGGTGGCGGCCACATTGGTGTTGGCCCAGCCCAGCCCGTTGGCCAGGAAGAAGACCAGGCCGATGGCACCCAGCATCATGATGTTCGACCAGTTCACCGCGCTCAGGTGGTAGGTATCGGCGCGGATGATCTGCTCCCGGTAGTCCCGGGCATTCTGCTCATAGAGCTGGTGGTAGACGAAGTGGGCACGCTCGCGGTTGAGCGCCAGCTCCTTGCACCCGGCGATGATGGACTGGTAGTTCTGGTAGAGCCTGTCTTCGGCCTGGCGCATGTGCGCCAGGTGGCGATAGACCCGGTTCACCAGCAGCCAGCCCACCACCATGGTCACGGTGACCCAGAGGGCGGTAACACCGAGCAAGGCGGGAGAGAGCAGGCCAAGGTAGATGATGGAGCCCAGGGTGAGCACCAGACCCTGTACCAGTTCCGGCAGGCGCACGAAGGCGATGGTGATCTGACCGATGTCGCTGGAAAGGGAGGCCAGGAGCGGCCCCTGCCCTATTTGACGCAGACGGGCGACGTCGGTATCCAGCAGTTGCTTGAGCAGGCGGCCACGCAACCGGTAGACGAAATGGTGACCCAGGGTGGTCAGGGCCAGTTGGGATCCGAGCGTGATCACCAGCAGCAGCAAGACAAGGCCGACAAGCTGACCCAGGATCGGCAGCGGATCCCCGACTGATTCGATAAGTGATTGATTGATGAAGGCAATGACGCCTATCCCGCTGACAGCACTCAGCAGGCTGAGCAGGGTAATGGCGATGAAGGGCCAACGGTATTGGCGATAAACCAGTGACAAGAGTTCCATGACAGGCCTGTAGATGAATGGAAGGAGGGCGGGAGCCTTCGCCCCCGCCCGGCCTGTCGCTTACCAGCGGTAGTTGACGGTGCCGACTATGCTGCGCGGCTCGCCGTAGTAGCAGTAGTAGTCGCAGCTCGCCACATAGGTGTCGTTCAGCAGGTTGTTGACGTTGATCTGGGCACGCCAGTTCTTGGCAAAGTCATACCCGATCATCGCATCCCATACAGTGTGTGCCGGTACCTGGGCGGAACCATAGATGGGAGTGTAGTCCGCATTCACCGCGCCGATGCCGACGCTGGAACCCACATAGCGCACGCCGGAACCCAGCTCAAGACCGGATACCGGGCCCTGCTGCACCTTGTAGTTGCCCCAGAAGGAGGCCTGGTGGCGCGGGATCAGGCTCGCACGACGATCGCCGTTGCCGGTGTCGTTGGTCTTGGCATCGGTATAGGTATAGGCAGCGGTCAGGCGCAACGCCTCGGTGGCCTGCACGCTCCCTTCCAGCTCGACCCCCTGAGAGGTCACTTCACCGGCCTGGGTCTGCTGACCGGAGCCGGTAGAGACCAGGGAGTTGGTCTGCTCCAGATCGAACAGCGCCAGGTTGATGTAGCCATCGAGGAAGCTGGGTGCGTACTTGACCCCGGTCTCGTAGAGCTTGCCTTCCAGCGGCTTGTAGGAATTGCCGGTGTTGGGGTCTATCCCCGGCAGCACTTCGAAAGATTCCGCATAGGCGAAGTAAGGGGAGAGACCGTTGTCGGCCAGGTACATCAGGCTGCCGGAGAGAGAGAGGTTGTCGTCGTACTGTTTCTCGTTCTTGCTCTTGGCTTCGCTGATGTTGTGGGTTTCCACGTAGTCGAAACGACCGCCCGCGGTCAGCAGCCAGCGATCATCCCAGCGGATCTGGTGCTGGGCATAGAGGCCGCTCTGGCCCTTGGTGCTCTTCTGGTGGGTCGCGGTGGATTCATCAAAACCGGGGAAACCGCTGTAATCCGGGTTCATGGTGTTGATGGCGCCCATGCCATAGTTGTCGGCTTCCTGGCCTTCATTCACATGGCGCTGCAGATCCACCCCCAGCAGCAGGGTCTGCTCCGTGCTGTCGGTGTTCCAGTAGCCCACCATCTGATTGTCCATGGTGGCGCTCTTGGTATCCCCATCCCGGTAGACCAGGCCGCGGTAGGCGGTGGTGCCTTCATAGGTCGGGAAGATGTAGGTCTGGCGCAGCAGCAGATCGTTGTAGTTGAAGCGAACGTTCTGCTTGAACTCCCAGGTCTGGTTGAGCTGGTGGGCCAGCTCGTACCCGGCGGAGATCTGGGTATTGCGATTGCGATCGTAATCCGGCTGGCTCAGGTTGGTGGAGGGATCGATCTGGCCTCCGGAGGTATTCAGGGTGCCGTAAACCGGGAAGAAGCCGTTGGTCGGCACCCCTTCATCGTGCTTGAAGCTGGAAAGCAGCGTCAGCGTGGTGCGATCCGAAATATCCAGGGTCACGCTCGGCGCCAGATAGGCACGCTCGTTGTAGGTGCCGTCCAGCACGCCGTCCCGCTCGTTGTAGAGGGCCACCAGACGATACCGGCTGTTGTCGGTAAGGGTGTCGGAGACATCCACCCCGACCTGGCGCAGATCCCGGTTGCCCAGTTGCAGGTTCACCAGTCCCTGCGGGGTCGCGGTCGGACGCTTGCTGATGGCGTTGATGACGCCTCCGGGAGGGGCTTCGCCATACAGAATGGAGGCCGGGCCTTTGAGCACTTCCACGCTCTCAAGGCCGAAAGGCTCCGGGGTCCAGACATAGTAACCGGTGCTGAACAGGCGGTTGCCATCCAGGTAAGAAGCCGCATCGAAGCCGCGCACCTTGAACCAGTCAGCATCCGTGTCCGAACCATAGGATTGGGACAGGACGCCGGAGCGATAGCGCAGGGACTCGTCTAGCTTGAGTACGGCGTGCTGGTCCAGCTCTTCGCGATTGACCACGGAAACGGCACGGGGGGTCTCTGCCATGGGGACCTCGACCTTCATGGCGGTCCCGGTCACGACCATGGTTTCACCCGCCTTGGGCAACTCTTTATCCGCCTGTTCCGCCGCCAACACGGGCAGGGACGCCAGCAGACAGGAGAGCGGCAGCAGTTGTGCGCCTCTCTTTCGCATCACGGCATTCGGGGTATTTTTTTGCGCAATCATATAAGTGTCTCAAATATCAATAAGTTATGTTTGATTTCTTATTATGGGTGCCCAATTGGACCGGTCAGCCCGGCGCCTCAGGCGAATAAAGCAGCGCCATGCTACTACAGGTGCCGTGATCGAATCGATTCAATAATTGCTAATCATTTGCATCTGCATTGTTAATTGATGTTTTGAAGTGTCGTTTGACAACGAAAGGTGCGATGAGGTCGCAACAGGCGGAAAGAAGGCGGCACAGTGGCCACGAGGCCGGTTTTGGCTGCAACAAAGTGGACAGGATCCTTATCCCCAAGCTTTATCCATATTTATCCACATGCTTTGGCGGTAAGATCCCCCCTCTTCACTTTTTCGATGACAGCAGGATCCATTCCATGGCCAAACTCAACCTCGTCGTCGGCTCCATGCTGGGGGCCTCCGAATATGTCGCAGATCATGTGGTCGGCCTCCTTGAACAGGCGGGCCACCAGGCGGAGATCCACAACCCCGCCAGCCTGGCCAGGATCCTGACCGAGCCAGAAGCCATCGTGCTGGTGGTCACTTCCACCCATGGTGCGGGGGATGTACCCGACAATCTGCAGCCCTTTGCCCGGGATCTTGCCGAACAGCAGCCGGATCTCGCCGCCTTCAAGTACGGAGTGATCGCCCTGGGGGATCGCAGTTATGACACCTTCTGCCAGGGCGGCAAGACGCTGGATCGGCTGCTGGCCGGGTGCGGTGCCAGCCGACTGGGGGATCTCCTGGAAATAGACGTGACCCAGCACGAGATCCCCGAAGATGCCGCAGAAACCTGGATCCACGACTGGATGACCTTGATCGGCTGATCAGGGCCAGGGAGATCCGGTCACGACCTCCGATCTCCCTGGTTATCCCCAGATCCCTATCCACCAGGTTATTAACAGGGGGATCCGGATAAGTTTTTCCCGAGAACTCCCCACATGATCTCGGATAATTGTGTATAACTTCGGTACCAAGCTCTGCAAAACCTATAGTTATTCATGTATTAGATCTTGCCGACCATGTGTCTGTGCATAAAAACCCATGTTATCCCCCCGCTCGCCCCCTCTGGATCCAAGCTTTTCCACAAGCAGCGATCGACCTTAACCGAATGATCTTTATGATCAAAAATGCCTTATCAACAGAAGTCGCGGATCCTAATAAAAGATCCAATAAAAGATCGATCTAAAGATCCTTAAGATCTATTTAACCGATCCCTGATCCATACTGATCCTGAAGTAGACGTTCCCCTCCGGATGCTAAACAGATAGAATGATCCGCCCTTCAGACCAGGCAAACAAAGATCTTCAGGCGTGCAGATCAAGGTGATCCCCAATGCAATACCATGAACAATTTGATGTGATCGTCGTCGGTGGCGGTCATGCAGGAACCGAAGCAGCAACAGCGGCAGCCCGCATGGGTCTCAATACCCTGTTGCTCACCCACAACATAGATACGCTGGGGCATATGTCCTGCAATCCGGCGATCGGCGGGATCGGCAAGGGACACCTGGTCAAGGAAGTCGACGCCCTTGGCGGGATCATGGCGCAGGCCATCGATCTCGGCGGGATCCAGTTCCGCACGCTCAACTCTTCCAAGGGCCCTGCGGTGCGGGCTACTCGTGCCCAGGCTGATCGCCTGCTGTACAAGGCTGTGGTGCGTCAGACCCTGGAGAACTACCCGAATCTGAAGATCTTCCAGCAGGCCTGTGACGATCTGGTCATGGACGGGGATCGCGTCGCCGGGGTCGTTACCCAGAGCGGGATCCGCATCAGCGGCAAGACGGTCGTACTGACCGTTGGCACTTTCCTCAATGGTCTGATCCACATCGGCATGGAGAACTACAAAGGGGGCCGCGCCGGGGATCCTCCCTCAATTGCCCTCGCCCAGCGCCTGCGTGAAATGCCGCTGCGCATCGATCGCCTCAAAACGGGCACGCCACCACGCATCGATGCACGCACCGTCGATTTTTCCGTGATGCAGCAGCAACATGGTGACGATCCTCGCCCGGTCTTCTCCTTCATTGGCAACGCCAGCCAGCATCCGCGCCAGATGCCTTGCTACGTGACCCATACCAATGAGCAGACCCACGAGGTGATCCGCAACAACCTGGATCGCAGCCCCATGTACGCCGGGGTGATCGAGGGGATAGGCCCGCGCTACTGCCCGTCGATCGAGGACAAGATCACTCGCTTTGCCGACAAGACGGCGCACCAGATCTTTGTGGAACCGGAAGGCCTGACCACCCACGAACTCTACCCGAACGGGATCTCCACCAGCCTGCCGTTCGACGTACAGGTGCAGATCGTCCGCTCGATCCGTGGCTTCGAGAATGCCCATATCACTCGCCCTGGCTACGCCATCGAGTACGATTTCTTCGATCCGCGGGATCTCAAGGCCAACATGGAGAGCAAGTGCATCGAGAACCTCTTCTTCGCCGGCCAGATCAACGGCACCACCGGCTATGAAGAGGCCGCTGCCCAGGGCCTGATGGCCGGTCTGAACGCGGGCTTGCGCGCCCAGGGCAAGGAAGCCTGGCACCCACGCCGGGATCAGGCCTACATGGGCGTGATGATGGACGATCTCTCCACACTGGGGACCCGCGAACCCTATCGCATGTTCACCAGCCGTGCCGAATATCGCCTGCTGCTGCGGGAAGACAATGCGGATCTGCGCCTGACCGCCATCGGCCGCGAGCTGGGTCTGGTGGATGATCATCGCTGGAGCCTGTTCAATGCCAAGGTGGAACAGGTGGAGCAGGAACGTCAGCGCATGCGCTCGACCTGGATCCACCCGCAGCATCCGTCTCTGGAGGCCGTCAACGCCCTGGTCAACACTCCCCTGACCCGGGAGCAGAGCCTGGAAGAGCTGCTGCGTCGCCCCGAGGTGACCTACGATGCCCTGATGGCCATCGAGGGTGTGGGGCCTGCATTGACCGATGCGGCTGCCGCGGATCAGGTGGAGATCCAGATCAAGTACGCCGGTTATATCGAGCGTCAGCACGACGAGGTGGAGAAACAGCTGCGCAACGAAAACACCCTGCTGCCGCTGGACATGAACTACCGCGACGTGAACGGTCTCTCCAACGAGGTGATCGCCAAGCTCAACGATGCCAAGCCAGAGACCATTGGTCAGGCGTCCCGCATCTCCGGCATCACCCCTGCCGCCATCTCCATCTTGCTGGTGCACCTGAAGAAACACGGCCTGCTGCGTAAAACCGCCTGAGGAATTCCCCGTTGGACAACATGCTGCAAAGATTGAACGGCCTGCTCATGCAGGCCGGAATTGTTATCACCGAAACCCAGAAGACCCAGTTGGTGCAGTTGGTCGAGTTGCTGCACAAGTGGAACAAGGCTTACAATCTCACCTCGGTGCGAGATCCGGACGCCATGCTGGTCAAGCATATCCTCGACAGCCTGGTGGTGAGTCCTCACCTGCACGGTGAACGCTTCATCGATGTGGGAACGGGTCCGGGTTTGCCCGGACTGCCGCTGGCCATCATCAATCCGGACAAACAGTTCGTGCTGCTCGACAGCCTGGGCAAGCGAATCAACTTCATCCGCCAGGTGATCCTGGAGCTGGGGTTGACCAATGTGACCCCCGTCAAATCCCGGGTGGAGGAGTATCAACCCGAGACCGGATTTGATGGTGTACTGAGCCGGGCTTTCGCCTCCCTGGAGGACATGCTGAGCTGGTGTCATCATCTGCCGTCACCCGAGGGCAGCTTCCTGGCGCTCAAGGGACAATACCCCGAGCAGGAGCTGGCACAGTTGCCTGACAGCATTCGTCTGGTTGCCACCCACAAGCTGGTGGTGCCGGAACTGGAAGGCGAACGCCATCTGCTGGAGTTTAAAGCCATCCAGCCCGAATAGGGCCGCCGCATTCATTTAGGGGACAGTGTGGGAAAAGTCATTGCCATAGCCAACCAGAAGGGTGGAGTGGGTAAAACCACCACCTGTGTGAATCTGGCCGCCTCCATGGCCGCTACCCGGCGCAAGGTGCTAGTGATCGATCTGGATCCGCAGGGCAATGCCACCATGGGCAGTGGCGTCGACAAGTACGATGTCGAACGCACCGCCTATGAACTGCTGATCGAAGATGCCCCCATCGGCGAGGTGATCATCCCCGAAACCTCGGGAGGCTATCACCTGATTGCCGCCAATGCCGACGTGACCGCGGCAGAAATCCGCCTGATGGAGTTTTTTGCCCGCGAGATCCGCCTGCGCAACGCCCTGGCCTCGGTCAGGGACAAGTACGACTACGTCTTCATCGACTGCCCGCCTTCTCTCAACATGCTGACGGTGAACGCCATGGCCGCCGCCGACTCCGTGCTGGTGCCCATGCAGTGCGAATACTATGCGCTGGAAGGACTGACCGCCCTGGTGGACACCATCAGCAAGCTGGCAGCCGTGGTCAATCCAGAGCTGAAGATCGAAGGGGTGCTGCGCACCATGTTCGATCATCGCAACCGGCTGGCCAATGATGTGTCCGATCAGCTGAAACAGCATTTCGGGGACAAGGTCTATCGCACCATCATTCCCCGCAACGTAAGACTGGCGGAGGCGCCGAGCTTTGGCGCGCCAGCCATGCACTATGACAAATCATCGGTGGGGGCCAAGGCCTATCTGGCCCTGGCTGGCGAGATCCTGCGCCGCCAGGAACAGGAGTCCCAGCCGCTCACCGCAGATCGAGAGAGCATATGACGCCGAAGAAACGTGGGCTGGGCAAGGGGCTGGACGCCCTGCTCAGCACCAGCACGGCCGCCCGCCAGAAACAGGTGATGAGCGACCAGCGCACCGAACAGGCCATGGCCCCGACCAATCAGGGGGAATTGCGCAAGCTGCCGGTGGAGTGGCTGCAGTCCGGAAAATACCAACCGCGCAAGGATATGTCCCAGGACGCGCTGGAGGAGCTGGCCAACTCCATCCGTGCACAAGGGGTGATCCAGCCCATCGTGGTTCGCTCCATCGGTGAAAACCGTTTCGAAATCATTGCTGGTGAACGCCGCTGGCGCGCCTCCCAGCTGGCCCGTCTCGAAGTGGTGCCCTGCCTGGTCAAGGATGTCGCCGACGAGGCGGCCGTCGCCATCGCACTCATCGAGAACATCCAGCGTGAAGATCTCAACGCCATCGAGGAGGCCGTCGCCCTCCAGCGCCTGCTGACGGAGTTCGAACTGACTCACCAGCAGGTTGCCGAGGCGGTAGGCAAGTCCCGCACCACGGTCACCAACCTGCTGCGTCTCAACCAGCTCAACGAGGACGTGAAGCGCTTCGTGGAATACGGCGACCTCGACATGGGGCATGCCCGTGCCCTGCTGGCCCTGAGCGGTCAGGCACAGTCAGAGCTGGCCAAACTGGTGGCCCAGAAGGGGCTGACAGTGCGAGATACCGAGAAGCTGGTGCAAAAAGCACTGGAACCGGCAAAAACCAGGGTTGAACCCGTCCGCGATCCGCAGTTTGGTTATCTCGAGCGCCAGATTTCTGAAAAAATTGGCAATCAGGTGCAACTTCAGCCGGGCAAGAAAGATAGCGGCAAGTTAGTAATAAGTTACGATAACTTGGCAGATTTGGACCGGGTATTGGGCTATTTTGGCCTGTCGGAATCGTGATTTTTACGCTTTTTGTAGTAATAAAACATCCATTACTTTCGATATGAACATAACCTTAATTTCGCGCGGAAAGCCGCAAAAATTAAGGATTTTTGCCATGTTGCAATAGCCGTCTTCACGGGTATAATTTGACCGGCTTTTCGAGCTGTGAACCTGGGGTCTTCGGATCCCGATTTTTTACAGTTCTGTAATGTTCAGGGGTAGGTTGGTGAAGCAGAAAATAGCCTTGGAAGGTTTGACGCTGGCCTTGGCTATGCTCGTTTGTCAGCTGGTCCTGATCCTGGCGATCGCCACCGTCTGGTTTTATCAGGCGGGAGAGTTCGCCGGACAATCCTCTCTCTACGGAGGGGGGATGTACTGGGTTCCTCAAGCCCTGTTCACGCTCTGGGTTCTGCGCCGCAAGGTGACGAAAGAGAGCGTAGGCCTGGTTTTGCGGGACTTTTATGGTGGGGCAGGGATTAAGCTCATTACTACAACAGGACTTTTCGCCCTGCTGTTTGGCGCCGGGATTGAGGTCGACACCGCCTCGTTCTTCGCCACTTATATCCTCGCCCTCGTTGTACAGTGGATAGTTTCATTCACGCTTAACAACCACTATTAGGAAAACTCATGTCTGCAACCGGAGAAGTCCTGACTCCTCAGGGATATATCTCCCACCACCTGACCCACCTGCAGGTAGGGTCCGGGTTCTGGACGGTGAATATCGATTCCATGATATTTTCCGTCGTGCTAGGCGCCCTGTTTATCTGGTTGTTCCGCAAGGTTGCCGTCAAGGCCACCAGCGGTGTGCCCGGTAAGCTGCAGTGCTTTGTGGAGATGCTGGTCGAGTTTGTGAATGGTAACGTCAAGGACATCTTTCATGGTCGCAACAAGGTCATCGCACCTTTGGCCCTGACGGTGTTCGTGTGGATCTTCCTGATGAACTTCATGGACCTGATCCCCGTTGACTTTATCCCTCACGCTGCACAGTTGATGGGTGTTCCCTATCTGCGTGTGGTTCCCTCTGCTGACGTTAACATCACCATGTCCATGGCTTTGGGCGTGTTCTTCTTGATCCTGTACTACAGCATCAAGGTCAAGGGTATCAGCGGGTTCGTGAAGGAGCTGACGCTTCAGCCTTTCAATCACCCTGCTGCCATCCCGGTTAACTTCATCCTTGAAACCGTCACGTTGATTTCCAAGCCTGTTTCATTGGGTCTGCGACTGTTCGGCAACATGTATGCTGGCGAACTGATCTTCATCCTGATTGCGGGTTTGTTACCCTGGTGGTCACAGTGGATCCTGTCCGTGCCTTGGGCAATCTTCCACATCCTGATCATCACTTTGCAGGCGTTTATCTTCATGGTTCTGACCATCGTCTATTTGTCGATGGCGCAGGAAGACCATGGTTGATGCAACTCAAATAATCCTTTTTATACAATCAATTACATCTAAATAAATGGAGATCCTCATGGAAAACTTGAACATGGACCTGCTGTACATCGCTGCTGCAATGATGATGGGTCTGGCGGCTATCGGCGCCTCCATCGGTATCGGTATCCTGGGTGGCAAGTTCCTGGAAGGTGCAGCTCGTCAACCTGACCTGATCCCTGTTCTGCGTACCCAGTTCTTCATCGTGATGGGTCTGGTGGATGCGATCCCGATGATCGCCGTTGGTCTGGGTCTGTATGTGATGTTTGCGGTTGCCTAAGTCATTACGACTCACGCAGAACCCATTAACTAACTAAAGAGGACATCGGCTGTGAATATCAACGCCACCCTCCTCGGCCAAGCAGTTGCTTTTTTCATCTTCGTAGTGTTTTGCATGAAGTACGTATGGCCGCCGCTGATGGCTGCCATCGAAGCCCGTCAGAAAGAAATCGCTGACGGCCTCTCTTCTGCAGAGCGTGCCAAGAAAGATCTGGAGCTGGCCAAGGCCAACGCCACCGATCAGCTGAAAGAAGCCAAGCTTCAGGCTGCTGAAATCATCGATCAGGCCAACAAACGCAAGGCCCAGATCATTGATGAGGCCGCTGTCGGAGCCCAAGCTGAGCGGGAGAAAATCCTGGCTCAGGGCCGTGCAGAGATCGAAGCTGAACGTCATCGTGCCAAAGAAGAACTGCGCAAGCAGGTTGCTGCTCTTGCCATCGCGGGTGCAGAGAAGATCCTGGCACGCCAAATCGACCAGGCTGCCAACAGCGACATCGTCGACAAACTGGTAGCAGAACTGTAACGGGAACGGGGCTATGTCTGAACTGACTACAATCGCTCGCCCCTACGCCAAGGCTGCTTTCGAGTTTGCCGTTGAGCACAAGGCGGTTGACCAATGGCTGGAGATGCTCGATTTCGCCGCTCAGGTGGCAGAAAACGAGACTATGCACAGCCTGGTAAACGGCTCCGTTGCTGCCGAAGAACTGGCAAAGCTGTTTGTCGGTGTCTGCGGTGAGCAGCTCAACGAGCACGGTCAGAACCTGATCCGGGTGATGGCCGAGAATGGTCGCTTGGGTGTGCTGCCGGCGGTCGTTGCCGAATTCGTCGCGCTCAAGGCTGAACTGGACAAAGAAGTTCAGGCTGACGTGATTTCGGCGATCGAACTGACCGACCAGCAGAAAGCCAATATTCAGGCTTCTCTGGAACAACGTCTCGCGCGCAAAGTGAAGCTGAATTGCAGCACAGATGCGTCCTTGATGGCCGGGGTGCTCATCAAGGCCGGTGATCTCGTTATCGACGGCACGGTCCGCGGTAAGCTGGATCGCATGGCCGATGCGCTGCAATCTTGATTGGGGTATTAGAGCATGCAACTGAATTCCACTGAAATCGCCGAGCTGATCAAGCAGCGCATTGCGCAGTTTGATGTCAAAAGCGAAGCGCGTAACGAAGGTACCATCGTTTCTGTAAGCGACGGTATCATTCGTATCCACGGTCTGGCCGATGCCATGCAGGGTGAGATGATCGAGCTGCCGGGCAACCGCTTCGCTCTGGCATTGAACCTGGAGCGTGACTCCGTTGGTGCCGTAGTAATGGGTCCCTATGCCGATCTGGCCGAAGGGATGAAGGTAAAGGGTACCGGCCGCATTCTGGAAGTGCCGGTCGGTCGTGGTCTGTTGGGCCGGGTGGTCAACACCCTGGGTCAGCCGATCGACGGTAAAGGTCCGGTAGACAACGACGGCTTCTCGCCGATCGAAGTGATCGCCCCGGGCGTTATCGAGCGTAAGTCTGTTGACCAGCCAGTCCAGACCGGTCTGAAAGCCATCGATGCCATGATCCCTATCGGTCGTGGCCAGCGTGAGCTGATCATCGGTGACCGCCAGGTTGGTAAGACCGCCATCGCCATCGACACCATCATCAACCAGAAAGATTCCGGCATTAAGTGCGTCTACGTTGCGATCGGCCAGAAGGCCTCCACCATCGCCAACGTGGTGCGCAAGCTGGAAGAGCACGGCGCCCTGGCCAACACCATCGTGGTCGTGGCTTCTGCCTCCGAAGCGGCTGCTCTGCAGTACCTGGCTCCCTACGCCGGTTGCTCCATGGGCGAGTACTTCCGTGACCGCGGCGAAGACGCACTGATCATCTATGATGACCTGTCCAAGCAGGCCGTTGCCTATCGCCAGATCTCCCTGCTGCTGCGCCGTCCGCCTGGACGTGAAGCTTACCCGGGTGACGTCTTCTATCTGCACTCCCGTCTGCTGGAGCGTGCTGCTCGCGTCAACGCCGAGTACGTAGAGAAGTTCACCAATGGTGCCGTGAAAGGCCAGACCGGTTCCCTGACCGCCCTGCCGATCATCGAAACCCAGGCCGGTGACGTCTCCGCGTTCGTTCCGACCAACGTGATCTCCATCACCGACGGCCAGATCTTCCTGACCTCCCAGCTGTTCAACTCCGGTATTCGTCCGGCGGTTGACCCGGGTATCTCCGTATCCCGTGTGGGCGGTGCTGCTCAGACCAAGATCGTCAAGAAGCTGTCCGGTGGTATTCGTACCGCGCTGGCCCAGTACCGTGAACTGGCGGCATTTGCCCAGTTCTCTTCCGACCTGGACGATGCTACTCGCAAGCAGCTGGATCACGGTCAGAAAGTCACCGAGCTGATGAAGCAGAAGCAGTACTCTCCGATGAGCGTGGCCCAGCAATCCCTGGTGCTGTTCGCCGCCGAGAAGGGTTATCTCGCCGATGTCGAACTGAGCAAGATCGTCGACTTCGAAGCCGCTCTGCTCTCTTACGCCAATACCCAGCATGCCGAGCTGATGGCTGAAATCAATGCCAAGGCCGACTACAACGACGCGATCGTTGGCAAGCTGACTGCGTTGCTGGATGACTTCAAGGCAACCCAGACCTGGTAAGCGTGTGTGGCAGCGCAAGCTGCCACCTGATGGAGAGAAGAGATGGCCGGCGCAAAAGAGATACGTAACAAGATCGGGAGTGTGAAGAACACTCAGAAGATCACCAGCGCTATGGAAATGGTGGCAGCTAGCAAGATGCGCCGTGCGCAGGAACGCATGTCTGCCAGCCGTCCGTACGCTGAAACCATGCGCAAGGTGATCGGCCATATCGCTCAGGGGAACTTGGAATACAAGCACCCCTACCTCATCGAACGTGAGGTGAAGCGAGTGGGTTACATCGTCGTCTCCACCGACCGTGGCCTGTGTGGTGGTCTGAACATCAACCTGTTCAAGGCTGCCCTCAATGATATGAAGCAATGGAGCGCGAAAGGTGCCAAGGTTGACCTGGCATTGATCGGTAACAAGGCCTCCAACTTCTTTGAACGGCACGGCGCCAAGGTGAAAGCCCACGTCTCCGGACTGGGTGACAACCCGAGCGTCAATGACCTGATCGGTTCAGTGAAGGTCATGCTGAAGGCTTACGACAACGGTGAGATTGACAGGCTGTATCTGGTGTACAACAAGTTCGTCAACACCATGGTTCAGCAACCAAAAGTCGATCAACTGCTGCCTTTGCCCGTAACAGAAGACAGCAAGCTCGCCAAGAAGCACCACTGGGACTACCTCTATGAGCCGGATCCCAAGCAACTGCTGGATACCCTGCTGATTCGCTACGTCGAATCCCAGGTCTACCAGGGTGTGGTAGAAAACTTGGCAAGTGAACAGGCAGCCCGAATGGTTGCCATGCAAGCCGCGACTGACAACGCCGGCAACCTGATTAACGATCTGCAACTGGTATACAACAAGGCCCGTCAGGCCAGTATTACCCAGGAGCTCACAGAGATCGTTTCCGGTGCTGCTGCGGTGTAAGGCAAGGGTTATCAAAGGTTTAGAGGATTTGACATGAGTAACGGTTTCATCGTCCAAATCATCGGCGCTGTGGTGGACATCGAGTTCCCGCAGAATGCCGTGCCCCAGGTGTACGATGCACTGAAGGTTGTCAGCGAAGGCCAAGGCCAGGGTCTGGTACTGGAAGTTCAGCAACAGATCGGCGGCGGCGTCGTGCGTTGCATCACCATGGGTTCCTCCGACGGTCTGCGTCGTGGGTTGGAAGTAGTTAACAGCGGCAAGGCCATCCAGGTACCGGTCGGTACCTCGACCCTGGGCCGTATCATGAACGTACTGGGCGACCCCATCGACGAGAAGGGTCCGATCGGCGAAGAAGAGCGTTGGTCCATCCACCGCGAAGCCCCCAGCTAC
Source organism: Aeromonas sp. ASNIH5 (assembly GCF_002902865.1). Classification (NCBI taxonomy): domain Bacteria; kingdom Pseudomonadati; phylum Pseudomonadota; class Gammaproteobacteria; order Aeromonadales; family Aeromonadaceae; genus Aeromonas; species Aeromonas sp. ASNIH5. The sequence continues at coordinate 3,115,549 of NZ_CP026122.1, forward strand.
GAAGATCAGTCCAACAGCACCGAGCTGCTGGAGACCGGCATCAAGGTTATCGACCTGGTATGTCCGTTCGCCAAGGGTGGTAAGGTTGGTCTGTTCGGCGGCGCCGGTGTCGGCAAGACCGTCAACATGATGGAGCTGATCCGTAACATCGCGATCGAGCACAGCGGTTACTCCGTGTTCGCCGGTGTAGGTGAGCGTACCCGTGAGGGTAACGACTTCTACCACGAGATGATGGAGTCCAACGTACTGGACAAAGTATCTCTGGTTTACGGTCAGATGAACGAGCCGCCCGGAAACCGTCTGCGCGTGGCGCTGACCGGCCTGACCATGGCCGAGAAGTTCCGTGACGAAGGTCGTGACGTGCTGTTCTTCGTGGACAACATCTACCGTTACACCCTGGCCGGTACCGAAGTATCCGCACTGCTGGGCCGTATGCCCTCCGCAGTAGGTTACCAGCCGACCCTGGCCGAGGAGATGGGTGTTCTGCAAGAGCGCATCACCTCCACCAAGACTGGTTCCATCACCTCCGTACAGGCCGTTTACGTGCCTGCGGATGACTTGACCGACCCGTCTCCGGCGACCACCTTCGCCCACCTGGATGCGACCGTCGTACTGTCCCGTCAGATCGCGGCTCTGGGTATCTACCCGGCCGTTGACCCGCTGGACTCCACCTCCCGTCAGCTGGATCCGCTGGTGGTTGGCAAGGAGCACTACGAGACCGCTCGTGGCGTTCAGACCGTACTGCAGCGCTACAAGGAGCTGAAGGACATCATCGCCATCCTGGGTATGGATGAACTGTCAGAAGAAGACAAACTGACCGTAGCCCGTGCCCGTAAGATCGAGCGTTTCCTGTCCCAGCCGTTCTTCGTGGCCGAAGTATTTACCGGTTCTCCGGGCAAATACGTGCCGCTGAAGGAAACCATCCGTGGCTTCCAGGGCATCCTGAAGGGCGAGTATGACGATCTGCCGGAGCAGGCGTTCTACATGGTTGGCGGCATCGACGAAGTCGTCGAGAAGTCCAAGAAACTGTAAGCCTCGATAGGAGGGCCCATGGCTGAGATGATCTCCTTTCACCTGGATGTGGTGAGCGCCGAAGGAAAACTGTTTTCCGGTCGCGTGCAATCTGCCCAGGTATCAGGCTCCGAAGGTGAGCTGGGTCTCCGCCACGGTCATGCTCCGTTGCTGACTGCCATCAAGCCGGGCCTGGTCCGCTTGATCAAGCAAAATGGTAGCGAAGAGGTGCTGTACATCTCCGGCGGCATGCTGGAAGTACAACCCGAAGCCGTGACCGTGCTGGCCGATACCGCCATTCGCGCCGACGATCTGGATGAGGCGAAAGCCCAGGAAGCCAAGCGTCGTGCCGAAGAGCGGATCAACAGCTCCCATGGTGATATCGACTATGCTCAGGCGTCTGCCGAGCTGGCCAAAGCGATGGCCCAGTTGCGGGTTATCGATATCGTCAAAAAGAATTACCGTTAATCACGGTGATGCAAAAAGCGACCTTCGGGTCGCTTTTTTTTTGCCCGTTGGATAGACTCCGCCCAGCATTTCCACCTGTTTCAAAGGCTAGCTATGTCTCTCAACGTCGTGATCCTGGCTGCGGGCAAAGGCACCCGCATGCGTTCCTCCCTGCCCAAGGTGCTGCACCCCGTGGCCAACAAGCCCATGGTCTCCCATGTGATCGATACCGCTCGCCAGATTGGTGCCGAACAGTTGCACCTGGTCTATGGCCACGGTGCCGAGCTGCTGAAGGAGCGGATCCAGGCATCCGACCTGAACTGGGTGCTGCAGGCCCAGCAACTGGGGACCGGCCATGCCGTCGCCCAGGCCATTCCGTTCTGGCATGACGAAGACGACGTGCTGGTGCTCTACGGCGATACCCCGCTGATCCAGCCCGAGACCCTGCAACGGCTGCTGGCCGCCAAGGCCGACGATGGCATGGCGCTGCTGACCGTGGTACTGGACAACCCGACCGGCTATGGCCGCATCGTGCGGGAACATGGTCAGGTGGTCGGCATTGTCGAGCAGAAGGATGCCAACGCCGAGCAACTTGCCATCCGCGAAGTGAACACCGGCGTGTTGGTGGCCAACGGTGGTCAGCTGCGTAGCTGGCTCTCCCGCCTGGACAACAAGAATGCCCAGGGCGAGTTCTATCTGACTGACGTCATCGCCATGGCCCATGGGGATGGTTGTGCCATCGCCGCCGTCCACCCTGACAGCGCCATGGAAGTGGAAGGGGCCAACAACCGGGTGCAGCTGGCTGCGCTTGAGCGCAGCTACCAGCAGATGCAGGCCGAGAAGCTGATGATCGCCGGCGCCACCCTGATCGATCCGGCCCGTTTCGATCTGCGCGGCACCCTGGAAATCGGGGAGGAGGTGGTGATCGACGTCAACGTCATCATCGAAGGCAAGGTGGTGCTGGGTAATCACGTGCGCATCGGTGCCGGCAGCGTATTGAAGGATTGCGTCATCGGCGACCACACCGAGGTGAAACCCTACTCCGTCATCGAAGGTGCGCAAATTGCCGACCAGTGCTCGGTCGGGCCCTTTACCCGCCTGCGCCCGGGTGCCGTGCTGGAGCAGGATGCCCATGTCGGCAACTTCGTCGAGATGAAGAAGGCCCGGCTGGGGGTGGGCTCGAAGTGCGGTCATCTGACCTATCTGGGGGATGCGGACGTCGGCGCCAAGGTGAACATCGGTGCTGGCACCATCACCTGCAATTACGATGGGGTGAACAAGTTCCAGACCATCATCGAGGACGACGTTTTCGTCGGCTCCGATACCCAGCTGGTGGCGCCGGTGCGGATCGGCAAGGGGGCGACCCTGGGGGCGGGTTCCACCATCACCAAGGATGTGGCGGAAAACGAGCTGGTGATCACCCGGGTGCCCCAGCGCCACATTCCGAACTGGCCCCGTCCGGTCAAGAAGAAGTGATGCCCGATCAATGAAATGCAAACCGGCGCCCGAGGGCGCCGGTTTTTTTGCTTATGGCTGATGGCTGGTGTCACTGGTCGATGGCTGGGGGGCCGCCCATGCGGTGGCGGAGGGACTGCTCTCCATCACCTGATACCAGTCGAGCTTGCGAGTCAGCCCCATGACAAGCGCCAGGGTGGCGAACAGCAGCAGGGCGCCGAGCAACAGGGCTGTCTCCTCGGCCTGCAGCAGCCCGAACAGAATGGCGTAGACCAGCCCCAGCAGGGCGGCGAATCCCATGCCCTGTTTCGGGCCGCCCAGCACATGGCTCAGGTAGAAGCCGTTGAGGGCCACACTGGCCAGGGCGGCAATGAGATAGGCCCAGGTAAAGCCGAGATGCTCGGTCAGCGCCAGCAGCACCAGATAGAAGATGGCCAGCCCCATGCCCACCAGCGCGTACTGGATGGGGTGTACCCGCAGCCCCTTGAGCAGCTCGAACATGAAGAAGCTGATGAAGGTGAGGCCGATGAACAGCAGGGCATATTTGGCGGCCCGCTCGTTCAGCTGATAGTGATCCACCGGTTGTACCAGGCTGACGCTGAATGACGGCAGTTTGGTGCCCGCTCCCTTCATCATGCGGTTGAAGCGGCTCTCCATGTCGGTGGCGAACCAGCTGGTCTGCCAGCTTGCCTCGAACCCTTGATCCGCAAGGGTGCGTTCACCGGGCAGAAAGTCGCCGAGAAAATTGGGATGGGGCCAGTTGCCGCTCAGGTGAAACCGGCTGTCCTGTCCGAGCGGCACCACTTCCAGCGCGTTCATGCCCTGCAGATCCAGCTCGATGTGAAAGCGGCCATCTTCGTCTGGCAAGGCGTCGAGCGGGGCATGGATCCCCACTCGCCAGTCCCCCAGCTGGGCACCAGGGGCAAACGGGATGCGTTGCTCCCCCCATTGCAGTTCGGGTACGCGGCTGATGCCCCGGGCATCGGAGAGGATCAGGCTGAGATAGGGTTTGCCCGGCACCAGGGCGGGATCCGCCGGGTCGAAGCTCAGGTTCGGGTTGCCGGCCACCAGTCCCTTGTCAGCCAGGCTGGTGGGCATCAGGCCGGAGAGGGAGAGGCGACTGTGATAAATCTGGGCCTGATAGATACCGAGCTTGCGCGGGGTCACCTCCATGCTGGCCCGCACGTCCAGCCTCTGGGGCAGCAGGTAGCGATAGACCTGCTCCTTGCGAACGAAATGTTTGCCATCCTGCTCGACGGTGACGGTCCGGGTATAGGGCTGTACCAGTACGGGTCCCATCAGGCGCTGGGGCCCGCTGTGGCTGGCCATGATGCTGTGAATGGCCTGACTGCGATAGGCCTGGCGCTCCCGATTCAGCTCCATGATGGCGTGAACCGGGATCATCATCAGCAGGCAGAGCAACAGCAGCAGGGCGATCTTGTGGGTGAAAATCTGTTTGACCATGACACGTCTCCTTGTTGTTGAACGGGAGTGTGCCGGAGTCGTGTGAAGGGAGGATGGGGCAGTGTGAAGCGGTGGTGAAGGGGGATAAAAAAAGGTTCATCGCGGCTTTCCGGGGAAGGCCGCCTTGATTTTCAGAAAAAAGTATTCTGAGTCCCTAAATCCATATGCCATACGCTTTATCACTTTGATCTTGTTGTTCACCCCTTCCAGCACACTCGTGTGCATCGGGTAGTTTGCACTCGCCAGGATCCCCCGCATATATTTCGATAAATTTCGACCAAATCGTTGCAGCGGCGCTAGCCCGCTTTCCTTCACCTGCCGCATCCAGCTCCGCCATCGTCGCCATCCTTCCCACACGCTCGGCGCATACCAGATGCCCTTCAACCCCTCTTTCAGCACGTACACCATCGCCAGCGGTTGATTCGCCGCCAACAGCTCCTGCAACTTCACATCCTGTTTTTCACTCAACTTCGCCCGATTACGTAGCAGCAACCAACGCGCACTTTTGACCACTTTTCGCGCCGGTTTATCGCTTTTCAGTGCATTCGCCTGCTCCACTCGCACCCGGTCCACCACCTCTCGGCCATAGCGAGCCACCACGTGGAACAGGTCGTAGACCACCTCCGCCTGCGGGCAGTGTTGCTTCACCTCCAGGTCGAACGCCGTGTTCATGTCCATCGCCACCGCTTCAATCTGCTGGCATCGCTCGCCGAGCTGCTCGAAGAAGGGACGGATAGCGGCCCGGCTGTTGCCGTGCCCCACCCACAGGACGCGGGTTCGCTCGGCATCCATGATCACGGTGGCATAGCGGTGTCCCTTGTGCAGGGCAAACTCATCCATCACCAGCCGCCGCACCTCCCCAAGTTCGATGGTGCCCACACTGGTCTGCAAACGGCGCTTGTCGATCTCCTTGATGGTGTGCCAACCGACCCCGGTGAGCTGGCTGACATGGCGGATGGGGAGGTACTGAACGAGCGCTTCAATCCAGCACTGCATGCGCCGGGTGAGGCGGGAGCCAGAGGGGAGCCAGTCGATATGTTCACTGACGCGACCACAGCGCAGACAGTCGACGCGGCGAACAGGCAGTTGTAACCAGACTTGTCGGTCAAATAGGTCTCGCTCACGCACCCGGCGGATACGTTGGTCGTGGATCAATGGCGTGGGTTGCAGGCATCGGCGACAACGGGGCAACAGGTCGGCGCGAGGCTCAAGGGTAAACAGGGTGTGATGGTTGGCAGAAAGCGCTTGGGCGATGACGGTATAACCTGGCCAGAAGGAGGCAATATCAATATGATGCACGGCGACAGCAGGGTGATGGTGGTGGTGTGTTTGGAGACAGCCAGTTTACCAGCACCCTGTCTGTCAACTTCCACTTCCCCAAGATCCCGCGAAGAACCTAAAAAAACCGGCGCAAGGCGCCGGTTTTGCTGGCATCAGAGTGTCTTCAACCGGGCCGGCAGGGCGGCGAACACCTCCTCCCTGGCCTTGAGGGAAGCGAACTGCTTGCCCGGCGTCTGGATGACGGTGTGGACGAAGATGAGCGTCTTGTCCTGTTTGCTGGCCCAGCCGACGAACCAGCCGATCTGCTGCTCCCTGTCCAGGCTGCCATCCAGCTGCTTGGGGTAACCCATGCCGGTCTTGCCGTGGATCTGCCAGCCGTCGATGTCGGGCTGACGCATCAGGTTGGCGGTATGGCGCAGGGTCTTGGCGGAGACCGGCAGCTTGCCGCTCACCATCTTGCCAAGGAAGCGGGCTTGCTCCTGGGGGCTGATGGCGAGGCTGGCGCTGAGCCAGGCCTGGGTCAGACCGTCGTGCTTGCCCGGGTTGCCTTCGAGATCCCGGTTGCCGTAGTCGAAGCTCTCCACGTAGTGCTGGAAGCGAGCTTCTCCCAGCCACTCGGTGAGGCGCTGCGAGTACCAGATGACCGAGAATTGCATCCAGCTGCTCGGGGTGGTGGTCTGTTTCCACTCCGGCAGGAAATCAGGATCACCGGCCTTGAACGGCAGGGCCGGCAGTTGTTCATCCACCAGAAAGCCGCTGTCATAGCCCATCAGTGCCAGCGGGATCTTGAAGGTGGAGGCCGGGGTCAACTGGGCGGCACAGTCCCCCTGGGTGCTGACGGGTTTGCCGGTGCCGTCGGCAAACAGCATGCAGCCAGAAGCGGCGCTGGCAGGCAGTGCACAGAAGAGGCCAGCGGCAAGCAGACCGGACAACAGCATACGGGGCATATCTATCTCCTTGATTAATATGAATGCGCATCGATGGGGACGGTCGTCATCGAGGAGGTGCAGCTTAGCCCGGCTCTGTGTGCTTGGTGTGAAGTGTCCTCAGTTGCCGGGCAGCCAGAGTGTGGCCAGCACCCCCCCGTCCGGCTGATTGGCAAGAGCAAGATGGCCGCCGTGCTGGCGTGCCACCTCCATGGCAAAACTGAGCCCGAGGCCGCTGCTTTTTCCCTTGTCTGGCCTTGGCAGGGAGTAGAAACGCTCGAAAATCCTGGGCAGCGCAAAGTCGGGAATGCCTGGCCCCTGATCCCGCACCCGGAAGCAATAACCCCCCTCCTCCATGGCGCCGCTCAGCACCAGGGTACTGCCGACGGGGGCGAAATCGAGGGCGTTGTCCAGCAGGTTGCCAAGGGCCTGCTCCACCAGCAGGGGATCCCACTTCTGCTTCTGACCTTCCCCCAGCTCGGCGTGCAGGGAGATCTGGCGGCGCTGGGCCTGGATCTGGCGGGCGTCGAGCACCCGTCTGCCCAGCCGGGCCGGCTCGACGGATTGTCTGTCCAGCCCCTGCCCTGATTCGAGGCGGGCGAGTTGCAGCATGCGCTCGATCAGCTGCTGCATGCGGGCCGTCTCCAGATTGATGTTGCCGATAAAGCGCTTTGCGATGTCCGGCGGCGGCGCCTCGGCCAGGATCTCCCCCGCCCCGCGAATGGCCGCCAGCGGGCTTTTGAGCTCGTGGGTCAGGCTGTGGACATAGGCCTCGATATAGGCCTTGCCGTCCAGTTGGCGGCGCATGGTCTCCAGGGAGTGGCCTAGCCTGTCCAGTTCGGGGCTGTAGAGGCGCGGCAGGCTGGCGGGCTGACCCTGGCTGATTGCATCTGCATAGTGCACCAGCTTGCCGATGGCGCGGTTGAGCCACCACACCAGCAAGGCGCCGATGAGCAGCGAGATGAACAGCAGCAGGGCCGCCCCTTTCAGCAACTGGTCTTCGCTGCGCTCTATCATGGGCTGCAGGGTGCTGTTGGGCTTGGCGACGGTGAGGGAGCCGATGATCTCGGCCCCTTCCCGCAGCGGAGCTGCCACATACATGGTCGAGCTGGCAGCATCGTCGGGATCGGTGCGGGTGCTGCGGGCGCCATATTCGCCACGCAGGGTCAGGTAGACGTCGTTCCAGCGCGAGTAGTCCTTGCCCAGATCCACCCCGTCCGAGTCGTAGACCACCCTGCCTTTTGCGTCGGTCACATAGATGCGGTACTCCGCCTGTTGCTTGAGGTGGCCATCGATGAGGGCATTGATGGGACTCTGGTTGAGGCGGGCGAAGGCGCTGGCCAGCCGGCCATTCGCCATCTTTCCTTCCTGCATGTCGTCCAGGGCCAGGGGGGCCAGCATCTGGGCCATGTCCACCAGGGTATCTTCGGTGGCGCTGCGTACCCCGGGCTTGATCTCCTCGACGAAGATCTCCAGCACGAACCAGGCGGCCAGGGCGAAGATCAGCACCAAGCCGCACAGCAGTTGCAATCCGATTCTCATCTCATCCCCCTACCGATGCCCGGCCACCCCGAGTTCATGCCAGCTCCAGACTGTAGCCCAGCCCGCGGTGTGTCAGGATCAGGTTGGCGTCAGGGTCCCGCTCCCGCAGCTTGGCTCTCAGGGTCTTGATGTGGGTGTCGACGGTGCGATCCAGACTCTCTTCCGCATCCTGCCACACCAGATCCATCAGCTGCTGGCGGGAGTAGACCCGACCCGGCGCCAGCATCAGGGTCTTGAGCAGCAGGTACTCATAGCGGGTGAGCGTCAGGGGCTGGCCCAGGAAGCAGATCCGTGCCCGCTCCTCGTCCAGGGCGAGTGGCTGTATCGGCTGGTAGGGGGCGGGCTGGCTGCGGCGCAGGATGACCCGCACCCGGGCGCATACCTCACGGGGCGAGAAAGGTTTGGCCACATAGTCGTCTGCTCCTATCTCCAGCCCGATCAGCCTGTCTATCTCCTCGCTGCGGGCGGTGAGAAACATCAGGGGAATATCGGTCAGTGCCCGCACCCGCTTGCACAGTTCGAAACCGCTGATGTCCGGTAGCCTCACATCCAGGATCAAAAAATCCGGTCGCGTCTGTTCCAGTCGCGCCAGCAACGGCTGACCGAGGGGAAACCACTCCACCTCGAAACCATCGGTCTGCAGGGCATAGATCAGGGTATCGGCAATGCTGGCTTCATCTTCCACCAGCCAGATGAGTCGTTTTTGCATGGCGTCCTCGTCGCAAATCGGCTCCTCATTCTGGCATCGAACCAAATCGGATCCTATTTGCCGTTTGATTTTTCCCGAAAAGGCATTAATATTTCGCCATTCTTTCGAATCGAAATTTAAAGATGACCAAACGCAACACACAGCAGCGCCGTCACACCATAGTGAGTCTGGTGCAGGAGCAGGGGGAAGTCAGCGTCGATGCCCTGGCCAAACACTTCGCCACCTCCGAAGTGACCATCCGCAAAGATCTGGCGGTGCTGGAGACCGGTGGCCTGTTGCTGCGTCGCTACGGCGGTGCCGTTCCCCTCCCCAGCGAGATGGTGGTGGACAGCAACCCGGAACAAGTTTCGAATCGAAAGCTGGCCATTGCCCGCGCCGCCGCCGAGCGGATCCGCGATCACAACCGCGTCATCATCGACAGCGGCAGCACCACCAGCGCCATGATCCCCATGCTGGGCAACAAGCGCGGCCTCATCGTCATGACCAACTCCCTCAATGTGGCTGGTGCCCTGCGCGAGCTGGAAAACGAGCCCACCCTGCTGATGACTGGCGGGACCTGGGATCCCCATTCCGAATCTTTCCAGGGGCAGGTGGCGGAGCAGGTGCTGCGCTCCTATGACTTCGACCAGCTCTTCATCGGTGCCGATGGCATCGACCCGGAGCGGGGCACCACCACCTTCAACGAGCTGGTGGGCCTCTCCCGGGTCATGGCCGAAGTGTCGCGGGAGGTCATCGTCATGGTGGAGTCGGAGAAGATCGGCCGCAAGATCCCCAATCTCGAGCTGCCCTGGTCCGGCATCCATACCCTGGTGACCGACGAGGGGCTGAGCAATGCGGCCAGAGAACAGATTCAGGCCAGGGGGATCACGCTGATTTGCGCCCCCGTGGCCGTGTGATTTGAACAAACCATTATCCAACCGAATTAACGTCTTACGTTTCAAGGAGAAGTCTATGTGTGGCATCGTCGGGGCCGTCGCCCAACGTGATGTGGCTGAAATCCTGGTAGAGGGCCTGCGCCGTCTGGAATACCGTGGCTACGATTCGGCTGGTGTCGCCGTGTTCAGCGCCGACCAGCCGCTGCAGCGGGTGCGTCGCCTCGGCAAGGTAGCCGAGCTGGCCAAGGCTCTGGAGGAGCAGTCCGTCCACGGTGGTACCGGCATTGCCCACACCCGCTGGGCTACCCATGGCGAGCCGTCCGAGCGCAATGCTCACCCCCACGTCTCCGAGCATATCGTGGTGGTGCACAACGGCATCATCGAGAACCACGAAGAGCTGCGGGAAGAGCTCAAGGCGCTGGGCTATGTGTTCAGCTCCGACACCGACACCGAGGTGATTGCCCACCTGGTGCACCACGAGCTGAAATCCGCCCCCAGCCTGCTGGCGGCCATGCAGGTCACGGTGAAGCAACTGCGCGGCGCCTACGGCACAGTCGTGATGGACAGCCGTGACGACAGCCGCGTGGTGGTGGCCCGTTCCGGCTCCCCCCTGGTGATCGGCCGCGGCATCGGCGAGAACTTCATCGCCTCCGACCAGATGGCCCTGCTGCCGGTGACCCGCCGCTTCATCTTCCTCGAAGAGGGCGATGTGGCCGAAGTGACCCGCCGCGACGTGCACATCTTCGATACCCACGGCGAGGCCGTGGTGCGCGAGGAGTTGGAGTCCGAGCTCTCCCACGATGCCGGTGACAAGGGTGAATACCGCCACTACATGCTCAAGGAGATCTACGAGCAGCCCAAGGCCATCACCAATACCCTGGAAGGCCGCCTGGGCAGCGATCACGTGGTGGTCGAGTCCTTCGGCAACGGCGCCCGTGCCATTTTCGACAAGGTCGAGCACGTCCAGATCGTCGCCTGCGGCACCTCCTACAACTCCGGCATGGTGGCGCGCTACTGGTTCGAAGAGATCGCCGGCGTCTCCTGCGACGTGGAGATCGCCTCCGAGTTCCGCTATCGCAAGTCGGTGGTGCGTCCCAACAGCCTGCTGGTGACCCTCTCCCAGAGCGGCGAGACTGCCGATACCCTGGCCGCCCTGCGTCTGGCCAAGGAGTCTGGTTACATGAGCTCCCTGGCCATCTGCAACGTACCAGGCTCCTCCCTGGTGCGCGAATCCGACCTAGCCTTCATGACCCGGGCTGGTGCCGAGATCGGGGTGGCGTCCACCAAAGCGTTCACCACCCAGTTGGCTGGTCTGCTGATGCTGGTGGCCTCCGTCGGTCACTGCCGTGGCAACCTGAGCGCCGCCGCCGAGGCCGAACTGGTCAAGGCGCTGCAAGCCCTGCCTGTGCGCATCAAGGAGAGCCTGGCACTGGCCAAGCAGATCGAGACTCTGGCCGAAGAGTTTGCCGACAAGCACCATAGCCTGTTCCTCGGTCGTGGCAGCCAGTACCCCATCGCCATGGAAGGGGCGCTCAAACTCAAGGAAATCTCCTACATCCACGCCGAGGCCTATGCCGCCGGTGAGTTGAAGCATGGCCCGCTGGCGCTGATCGATGCCGAGATGCCCATCATCGTCGTAGCGCCGAACAACGATCTGCTGGAGAAGCTCAAGTCCAACGTGGAAGAGGTGCGTGCCCGTGGCGGTATCCTCTATGTGTTCGCCGATGCGGACGCCGGTTTCAAGAGCGACGAGACCATGCGGGTGATGAGCCTGAACCACGTGGAAGAGATGATCGCGCCGATCGTCTATACCGTGCCGTTGCAGTTGCTCTCCTACCACGTCGCCCTCATCAAGGGCACCGACGTGGATCAGCCGCGCAACCTGGCCAAATCCGTGACTGTGGAATAAGCCGTCGCCGGAAATGAAAAAAGAGCCGCATTGCGGCTCTTTTTGTTTGTCTGGCTTGGTGGCCGTTACGACAGTCGCAGGTTGGTGATGGTCACATCGTCCAGCGAGGGCACTATGATGCCGCTGGAGATGCTCTTGGCGATCGCCTGGTTGCGGTTGCGCGAGTCCGTCTTGTTGGTGACCTGATTGAGGTGGAAGTTCACGGTTCGCTCGCTGATGCCGAGGATGGTGGCGATCTCCCAGGAGGTCTTGCCCTCGCTGGCCCAGAAAAGGCACTCCTTCTCCCGATCCGACAGCTCGGCCAGGTATTTCATCAGGTCTGGTCTGGCCTTGATGAGGGTCAGGGCCGAGTTGAAGATGTAGCTGGCGCAGAATGACAGCAGGGGAACGTTTTCAAACATCAGATCGGAATTGGACTTCTCCTTGCTGATGAAAGAGAGGATGCCGTGTTCCCCCTGCGGCGTGTGCAGCGGGAAGGAGACGCCGTTCCTCACCCCGAAGTCGGCGGCCAGGTTCATCACCTCCCTGCTGGCGCTGGGCAACCAGGGGGCATCGCAATCGAGCTTGTTCCAGAAGATGGGCTGGGTCTGCTTCAGTCCCAGGAAGACGACCGGATCCTGGGTCAGGTAGTGCCGTTCCGAATAGGCATCAAACCAGCTGGTGGGGCAGTTGTTGAACAAGGCCACATGGGATTTCTGCATGCTGATGGGGAAAATAATCAGCAAACGGAAGTAATCAAACCCCATCTGATGACTGAAGCGCTCCAGTTGTTGCTGGATCTCGCTGGTCTTCTTCGCCTTGGTGAACCGATCTATGTGTTCCCAGATCGCATCGTTAAACATGTAAGTCTCCTTTTTCGATCACTTATCTTGCTGATCGAAAAGACATTTTTTAGTTATTTAAAATGGTGTTGCGACTACCAACGCCAGTTATTCCCGTACTTGTCTAAAAAGTATCCTGTTTTTTCGGCCAGAGGCCAAGAAAATCATCTGATTGCCAGTGACCCTACTCTTTGAGACAATGAGAATAGTTATCATTGTTAAGATTTATATCATGAACAAGTTTTGGGGTCTGGCCTTGTTACCCATGGCCGTTCATTGCGTCGTGTCCGCCGACGAGGTGGTTGCGCCAGCATTGAAGAACAGTATCGCCGACGGGAAAGCCTCCCAGCTGCGTGTGGAGAAAGCCGCCGATGGCGCCGTCGCCGCCAGGATTGAGCTGCAAAATGCCCAACTTCAACTGCGGGATCTGGAAGCCTACAACCGCTACATGCAGTCTCTGGTGGCCGATCAGCAAAACGAGCTGGGCAAGCTGAACCAGCAGTTGGAGGCGGTACAGGAGACCAGACAGGGGCTTGTCCCCCTGATGCTGCAGATGCAAGCCGATCTGGAACAGCTGGTACAGGATGACATCCCGCTGCGCAGGGAGGATCGTCTGGCGCGGGTTGCTGCCTTGAAAGCGACGCTGGCCAGAGCCGATGTGAGCGAGGCGGAGAAGTTCCGCCAGCTATTGCAGGCCTATCAGATTGAAGCCGAATACGGCAGCAGACTGGACCATTATTCCGCCGAGCTGGTGCTGGATGGCGCACCGCGCCGGGTCGACGTGCTGGCTCTGGGCCGGGTCTCCCTGCTGGCGATGACCGCCGATCGCTCCCAGGCGTGGCGCTGGTCTGCGCAGAGCAAGCAATGGCAAGCCCTCGACGGCCAGTGGCTCTCCCCCATCGCCGAGGCGTTGGAAATGGCTGCTGACAAGAAAGTTCCCCAGTTGTTGAATGTCCCCCTTTCCGTCAGCCGTGGTCAGGAGGCCCAGTCATGAGCGTCACCATGAAGTGGTTACCCCTTGCCCTCGCCCTCTCTCTGGGCACCACAGCCGCCGTGGCCGAGGAAGCCTGGCAGCAGCAGGAACAGGCCCGTGAACAGCAGGCACAGCAGGATCTGGCGTCCGTCTCCAGGGAGCTGAACAGTGCCCGCACCAAGCTGGCCGAGGCCCAGCGCCTGAGCAAGGAGCTGGCCAGCCAGTTCGCGGCCAATGAAAAGCAGCTGGTGGAGCTCAATACCCAGTGGGAGCAAGCCTCCGGCGACATGAACGACATCTTTGCGGTCACCCGTCAGGGCGCCAGCGATGCGGTCAAGTTGCTGAGCGAATCCGCCGTCGAGGGCCAGTATCCTGATCGTCTCGCCCCGCTGAAAACCATGGCACAGGATAAACAGGTGCCTGATCGCGCCGCCCTTGCCCTGCTGCCAGCCACCTTGCTGCAGGAGATCCGCGAATCGGGCCGGGTTGCCCAGTTCAATGGCAAGGTGCTCGATGCTCAGGGCGTTGCCAGCGAGCAGACGTTGACCCGGATCGGCAGCTTCGCCCTGCTGGGCGATGGTGGTTTCTTGCAACCGGGGGCCGAAGGCCTGAGTCCGGTGCTGGGCCTGCCAGGCAGCGTGCTTTCCGCTGTGGCCGCTTATCAGGGTCAGGAGGGAGAAGCGTTGCCGCTGGATCCCTCCCACGGTGTTCTGCTCGATATGCTGGCCCAGGCGCCCACCTTCTGGCAGCAAGTCCAGCAGGGCGGCCAGGTCGGCGCCATCATCGTGCTGCTGGCAGCCATCGGCCTGGGGATCGCTGGAGTACGGCTGTGGAGCCTCTCTCGCGAACTGGGTCGGGTTCGTCGCCAACTCAAGAGCGGTGAATATCATGCCGACAACGCCCTCGGCCGGGTGCTGACGGTGGCTGACAAGCATCCAGAACTGAGCATGGAGACCCTCGAACTGCGTCTGGATGAGGCGATCCTGCAGGAGACCCCTCGCCTGGAGCGCGGCATCGGCATGGTCAAGGTGATCGCGGCCATCGCCCCCATGCTGGGTCTGCTCGGCACCGTGACCGGTATGATCGGCACCTTCCAGGCTATCACTCAGTTCGGTACCGGCGATCCCAAGATCATGGCGGGCGGCATCTCCATGGCCCTGGTCACCACGGTGCAGGGTCTGGTAGCGGCCATTCCGCTGATCCTGGCCCACAGCCTGTTGCAGTCCCGTTTCACCGAGCTCTCCAACGTGCTGGAACAGCAGGTGGCCGGGATCCTGGCCGAGCGGGCCGAAAGCAATGGTGACAGGGTGGAGCGGGTAGCATGATGCTCGACATCTGGCAGCAGTTGCAGAGCTTCATGGGCCGTGGCGGCCCGGTGCTCTGGGTCATTCTGGCCTTGCTGGTGCTGATGTGGATTCTGATGATCGAGCGGCTGCTCTACCTCAACTTGGGGTTTGCACCGTTGCAGCGTCAGCTGCTGGGCCGCTGGCAGGCGCGTCGCGAGCGTCACAGCTGGCACGCTCGCGCGATTCGCGGGCGCTGGCTGGCAGAAGTGGAGCTGGCGCTCAACCGTCATCTGATCTTCATCCGCACCCTGGTGGTGCTCTGCCCCATGCTGGGGTTGCTGGGTACAGTGACCGGCATGATAGGCGTATTCGATGCGCTGGCTGCGGCCAACCGCTTTAACCCGGAGAGCATGGCGGGCGGGATCTCCCGCGCCACCATCCCCACCATGGCAGGCATGGTGGTGGCCCTCTCCGGCGTGTTGTTACTTAGCCGGCTCGAGAGTCAGGCCAAGCGTGCGCTGGCCAAGACCCGGGACGGCCTGCGAGAAGAGAAGGTAATGCAATGAGACGGCAATCCAAACGCCAGCGCGATGAAGTGCAGATCGACATGACCCCCATGCTGGATATCGTCTTCATCATGCTGATCTTCTTCATCGTGACCACCTCCTTCGTGCGCGAAGCCGGGCTTGAGGTACACAGACCCCAGGCCAGCCAGGCCAAGGCGCAGAAATCGTCCAGCATCATGCTGGCGATCGGCGCTCAGGGGCAGATCTTCCTCGACCGCAAACAGGTGGATGTGGAGCGGGTGCAGGCCACCCTCGCCCGACTGTTGGCGGAGCAGCCCGAGGCAAGCCTGGTGATCCAGGCCGATGAACGGGTACCCCACGGCAAGGTGGTGCGGGTGATGGATGAAGCCAAGGCGGCAGGCATCGACAACATCGCCGTGGCGGTGGCACCGAAATGAAACACAAGTTGATGAGCCTGGGACTGGGGATGACCCTCAGTCTGGGCATCCTGTTGTTCATGGCCACCCTGGTGGAGCCGCCCGGAGGGGAGAAGGCGACCACAGAGCAGAAATCCATTGTCATCAACATGCAGAACGAGGTGACTGAGGTACAGGTGCGTGAGCGGCCGGTACCCCAGGAGCCGGAACCCTTGCCGGAGCCGCCTGCCGCGCTGGCTTCGACACCGATGCCCATGCCGGCGGCGGCCCCGCTGCCTTCGGTACAGCCGAGCCTGGATCTGGTCTCGACCCTGAGTGCGGTACAGGTCTCTGCCCCTGGCGTGGCGACCAGTCCCACTCCGGTCGCGAGCGGCAATTTCCATGGTCAGCAGCAGGGTACCGGGATCGGTGCCGGCGACATGCTGATGCCGCTGCAACGGGTTGAGCCTGTTTATCCCTACCGGGCCCAGCAGGCCGGCATCGAGGGGTCCGTGACCTTGCGTTTCAGCGTCGATGCCGACGGCCGGGTACAGGATGTGGAGGTGGTCGAGGCGAAGCCGAAGCGTCAGTTCGAGCGAGCGGCCATTCAGGCGATCAACAAGTGGCGCTATCAGCCGAGGCCGGGCGCCACCGACAAACTGGTGCAAGTCATCACGCTCAAATTCAAATTGGAGTCATAACCATGTTGCGGATCTGGATCTGTCTGCTGGCCCTGGTCAGCCAAGCCTGTCTGGCGATGGAGGTGAGCCCTCATTTCTCCCGCCAGCTGGAGCCCGTGATGAAGCTCTATCAATCCGGCCAGTGGCAACAGGCCCAGAGCAAGGCGGCTGTGCTCAAACCCGGTTCCGAGGCTGAGCACGCCTGGCTGGCGCAGTTACAGGCCTCTCTGACCGCCAATCTGCAGCAGACCGCACAGGCGAGTCGCTACGTGGAGCAGGCTCTTGCCTATAAAGAGTGGCCAGAGCAGCAACGACTTCAGTTGTTGCGTCTGCGCGGGGATATCCAGGCCCAGCAATCCAACTGGTCCGGCGCCATCGCCAGCTACAAGGCCGCATTGGCCATCAAGGCTGACGATACCTTGCGTCTGCGCTTGGCTGGCCTCTATTACCACAACAAGCAGTACGGCGAGGCAGCCAGCCAGAGTGAACAACTGTTGAAGAAAAGCTGGCAGAAGCAGGCAGCCATCATCCGCCTCTCCTCCCTCACTGCATTGCAGCGTTACGGCGTGGCTGCGGATCAGGCCGAAGAGTTGATCCACCGCGAGCCGAAAGAGAGCAAGTGGTGGCAGCAGGCTGTGTCGCTCAATCTCT
>NZ_CP026122.1:3137500-3212500 GCF_002902865.1 Aeromonas sp. ASNIH5
TACCCGCGGCTAGACGGAAAGACCCCGTGAACCTTTACTACAGCTTGGCACTGAACATTGAACCTACATGTGTAGGATAGGTGGGAGGCTTTGAAGGCGTGACGCCAGTTGCGCTGGAGCCGTCCTTGAAATACCACCCTTGTATGTTTGATGTTCTAACGCAGGGCCCTGAATCGGGCTCGCGGACAGTGCCTGGTGGGTAGTTTGACTGGGGCGGTCTCCTCCCAAAGAGTAACGGAGGAGCACGAAGGTTGGCTAATCCTGGTCGGACATCAGGAGGTTAGTGCAATGGCATAAGCCAGCTTAACTGCGAGACGGACAGGTCGAGCAGGTACGAAAGTAGGTCATAGTGATCCGGTGGTTCTGAATGGAAGGGCCATCGCTCAACGGATAAAAGGTACTCCGGGGATAACAGGCTGATACCGCCCAAGAGTTCATATCGACGGCGGTGTTTGGCACCTCGATGTCGGCTCATCACATCCTGGGGCTGAAGTCGGTCCCAAGGGTATGGCTGTTCGCCATTTAAAGTGGTACGCGAGCTGGGTTCAGAACGTCGTGAGACAGTTCGGTCCCTATCTGCCGTGGGCGTTGGATGATTGAAGGGAGTTGCTCCTAGTACGAGAGGACCGGAGTGAACGAACCTCTGGTGTTCGGGTTGTCACGCCAGTGGCACTGCCCGGTAGCTAAGTTCGGAATCGATAACCGCTGAAAGCATCTAAGCGGGAAGCGAGCCCTGAGATGAGTCATCCCTGACCCCTTGAGGGTCCTAAAGGGCCGTTGGAGACCACAACGTTGATAGGTGGGGTGTGTAAGCGTAGCGATACGTTGAGCTAACCCATACTAATTACCCGTGAGGCTTAACCATACAACACCCAAGAAGTGTTTCTGGCCTTGTAGCAAGTGCATGAACTACTTACAAATTCAGTGATAATGACCAGCAACTAGCAAAGTCGTTATTCACGTCAGCTTTCTAAGATTGAAGATTTTGCCTGGCGGCAATAGCGCAGTGGAACCACCTGACCCCATGCCGAACTCAGAAGTGAAACGCTGTAGCGCCGATGGTAGTGTGGCATTCGCCATGCGAGAGTAGGACACTGCCAGGCACCCAATTTTAGATTACGCATTGAGCGTGGTCTTTACCGGTTAGTGTGCTGATATGGCTCAGTCGGTAGAGCGCATCCTTGGTAAGGATGAGGTCCCCAGTTCGATTCTGGGTATCAGCACCATTAAATAAGAAAGCCTCCCAATCGGGAGGCTTTTTTGTATCTGCCTTTCAGCCATCCATCGCAAATTGCAGTTCTGCAATGTCGCACCTTCTTGTTGCTGACATATCTTCCCTTTCTATCCCGTATGCTTTCCGGGCGGAGCTTCTCTATTAAAGGGATCCGGGCTAAGTTGTGGATTGGCAAAGACAACTACGCTTTCGAAGGGGAAGAACATGCTGATTAGGAATGTGCGTCTGGCGGGCAGGGAAGGGATGTGGCAAATCCTCTGTCAGGGAGGCGTGATCCGGGCCATCGAGCCCATGAGCACCCCTCTGCTCGCAGCCCATGAGCTTGATGGTGAGCAAGGCCTTGTCATCCCCCCCTTTATCGAACCGCACATTCACCTCGATACCACCCAGACGGCCGGTGAACCGAGCTGGAACCTCTCCGGCACCCTGTTCGAGGGGATCGAGCGTTGGGCCGAGCGCAAGGCGCTGCTGACCCATGAGGATGTGAAACAACGCGCCATCCAGACACTGAAATGGCAGATTGCCAACGGCATCCAGTTCGTGCGGACTCACGTGGATGTTTCCGACCCCAATCTGGTCGCCCTGAAGGCGATGCTGGAGGTGCGGGAGGAGATGAAGGAGTGGGTGGAGCTGCAGATAGTGGCCTTCCCACAGGAGGGGATCCTCTCCTACCCCAACGGCAAGGCATTGCTGGAAGAGGCTCTCAAGCTGGGGGCCGACGTGATCGGTGCCATCCCCCATTTCGAGTTTACCCGGGAGTACGGGGTCGAGAGTCTGCACTACGTCTTCGATCTTGCGGAGAAATATCAGGTTCTGGTGGATGTGCATTGCGACGAAATCGATGACGAACAGTCCCGTTTTATCGAGACACTGGCAACCCTGGCCTACGAGCGCGGTATTGGCCATAGGGTAACCGCCAGCCACACCACCGCCATGCACTCCTACAACGGAGCCTATGCGTCGCGGCTATTCAGGCTGCTCAGGATGGCGGACATCAACTTCGTCGCCAATCCGCTGGTGAACATTCACCTGCAGGGGCGCTTCGATACCTATCCCAAGCGTCGTGGCATCACCCGGGTGAAGGAGATGCTGGAGGCGAACATCAACGTCTGCTTCGGCCACGACGACGTGTTCGATCCCTGGTATCCCATGGGCACGGCCAACATGTTGCAGGTGCTGCATATGGGGCTGCATGTCTGCCAGATCATGGGCTACGAACAGATCAACGACAGTCTCAAGCTGATCAGCTGTCACAGTGCCCGCACCCTGAACGTGCAGGATCGCTACGGCATCGAGGTGGGCAAGCCCGCCAACCTGCTGATCCTTCCTGCAGAGAATGGTTTCGATGCGGTGCGCCGCCAGGTGCCGGTATGTTATTCCATCCGTCATGGCAGAGTCATCGCTGATACTCGCCCGGCCGAGACGACCCTCCATCTTGTGAATCCAGAACGGGTAGACTTTCGCCGCTAGGGTCTTGCCGGGTCGATTAATTGCCTGGCTGTCCCCTGCTGTCGAGATTTTGCATAATGCCAACCTGACAATCTTGGAGACTGCTTGATGCAAACCTGGTTATTTGTCGCTGTCGGGGGCGCCTTCGGTGCCTGCCTGCGCTTTGGCATCGCCGAGCTGATGGCATGGCTGCTGGGACGCCACTTTCCCTATGGCACCCTGGTGGTCAACGTGGTGGGTTCCTTCATCATGGGGATTGCCTATGCCCTGATCAGCCATGGTCACGTGGTGGAACACCCGATGAAGCCATTGCTGATGGTGGGTGTCCTCGGTGCCCTGACCACCTTCTCCTCCTTTGCCCTCGATACGGTCGTGCTGGCCCAGCAAGGGGCTTATCTGAAAGCGCTGCTCAATATCGGTCTCAATCTGTTCCTCTGTCTGGCCATGGTCGTGCTGGGGATGCAGTTGGTCGCAAGCCGGGTTTGAGGTGTCCGCACGCCATCGGCTCTGGTAAACTGGCGGCCATTCTTTGCTCTATGGGTATTTGAGGGATGTCGGAACAGACTACTACTACGCATTTTGGCTATAAAACCGTGGCAGCGACCGAGAAGGAAACCCTGGTCGCCGGTGTCTTTCATTCGGTAGCGGCCAAGTACGATCTGATGAACGATCTGATGTCGTTCGGCATCCATCGCCTCTGGAAGCGCTTTACCATCGACTGCTCCGGTGTCCGCAAAGGACAGAAGGTGCTGGATCTGGCTGGCGGCACAGGGGATTTGACCGCCAAGTTCTCCCGCATCGTGGGTGAGACCGGCCAGGTGGTCCTGGCGGACATCAACGACTCCATGCTCAAGGTGGGCCGCGACAAGCTGCGCAACCTGGGGGTGGCCAACAACGTCTCCTACGTACAGGCCAATGCCGAGGCGCTCCCGTTCCCTGACAACCATTTCGACGTCATCACCATCGGCTTCGGCCTGCGCAACGTCACCGACAAGGACAAGGCGCTTGCCTCCATGTTCCGGGTGCTCAAGCCGGGTGGCCGCCTGCTGGTGCTGGAGTTCTCCAAGCCGGTGAGCGAAGTGATCGCCAAGCTTTATGATCTCTACTCCTTCAAATTGCTGCCGAAAATGGGCGAAATCGTCGCAAACGA
This sequence comes from Aeromonas sp. ASNIH5, assembly GCF_002902865.1. Lineage (NCBI taxonomy): Bacteria > Pseudomonadati > Pseudomonadota > Gammaproteobacteria > Aeromonadales > Aeromonadaceae > Aeromonas > Aeromonas sp. ASNIH5. The sequence goes on from NZ_CP026122.1 coordinate 3,141,334, forward strand.
CAGCGAAAGTTACAAATACCTGGCGGAATCGATCCGCATGCACCCGGATCAGCAGACCCTGGCAGGCATGATGGAGAATGTCGGTTTCGAACAGGTCGAGTTTTACAACCTGACCCAGGGCGTGGTTGCCCTGCACCGCGGTTACAAGTTTTAAGGTCGCCTATGCCGATGGATGCCATGGTCACCGCGGTGATCGAAACCAGCCTCAACCAGTTGCTGGCCCTGGACAAACAGAGCCCGGAGCGGTTGCGCAAGCTGACGGGCAAGGTACTCAAACTGGAGCTGCGCGAGCTCAAGCCGCTCTGGTTTGTCTTCTCGGAGCGCCGTCTGGATGTGCTGGCCAGGTTTGAAGGGGAGGTGGATGCGGTGCTGAGCCTCTCCCTGACCGCCCTCGGCCTGCTCAAGGAGCCTTCCGCCCTGACCCGCTACATCCGCGAGGAGAAGCTGGACCTGAGCGGTGACCCCCAGCTGGTGCAGGCATTCAGCGCCCTGCTTGGCGAGCTCGATATCGACTGGGAAGAGGAGCTGTCCCGCTACACCGGCGATGTGGTGGCCCACACCCTGTGCAGTGGTGCCCGTCAGGCTCGCCGTTTTGTGGGGCGAGAGTTGTGCCGTTCCCAGCGTCAAGTGGCTGAGTATCTGACCGAGGAGGCGAGGCTTGCCCCGGGTCCGCTGGAAGTGGCGAGCTTCAATGACGATGTCGAAGAGCTGGCCCAACAGATGAAGGCGATCGAGTTGCGGCTTGCCCGCCTCGAACAGCAGGTGAGCTGATGACCCCGAAGGAGTTCAAACGCCTCTATCGCATCGTCAGCATCCTGCTGGAACAGGGCATCGACGAGCTGGTGCCCGCCCGTTATCAGCCCTGGCCTGGCCGTCTGGCCCGTCGCAGTCTGTTCTGGCTCAAGAACAAGCAACAGGGCATGAGCCGTGGCGCCCGCATTCGCCTCGCCTTCGAGGCCCTGGGTCCCATCTTCATCAAGTTCGGCCAGATGCTCTCGACCCGCCGAGACCTGCTGCCCCCTGACATTGCCGAAGAGCTGGCCCTGCTGCAGGACAGGGTGCCTCCCTTCTGTGGTCAGGCCGCCCGTCGCCAGATAGAAGAGAGCCTGGGTTGCCCCGTCGAGACTCTGTTCGATGAGTTCGACGAGACGCCGCTGGCATCCGCCTCCATCGCCCAGGTGCACACCGCCCGGTTGAAGGAGAACGGCCGCGAGATCGTCATCAAGGTGATCCGTCCCGATATCGAGCCGGTCATCGAGGCCGACCTGCGCCTGATGCAGGCCCTGGCCCGTCTGGTGGCCCGTTTCGTGCCCCAGAGCGGCCGACTGCGCCCCGTCGAGGTGGTGGAGGAGTATCGCAAGACCATACTCGACGAGCTCAACCTGATGCGCGAAGCGGCCAACGCCATCCAGCTGCGCCGCAACTTCACCGGCTCCGAGGCGCTCTACGTGCCCGAGGTGTTCACGGACCATTGCCGTGAGCAGGTGCTGGTGATGGAGCGCATCTACGGCATTCCGGTCTCCGACATTGCCGCGCTGGAAGCCAACGGCACCAACATGAAGCTGCTGGCCGAGCGCGGAGTGGAGGTGTTCTTCACCCAGGTGTTCCGCGACAGCTTCTTCCACGCCGACATGCACCCGGGCAACATCTTCGTCTCTTTCGAACACCCCGAGAATCCGCTCTGGATCGGCATCGACTGCGGCATCGTCGGCACCCTCAACCGGGAAGACAAGCGCTACCTGGCGGAGAACTTCCTCGCCTTCTTCAACCGCGACTACCGCCGTGTGGCCGAGCTGCACGTGGAGTCAGGCTGGGTACCGCCCGATACCAAGGTGGACGAGTTCGAGTTCGCCATCCGCACCGTGCTGGAGCCCATCTTCGAGAAACCGCTCTCCGAGATCTCCTTCGGCTACGTGCTGCTCAATCTGTTCAACACCGCCCGTCGCTTCAACATGCAGGTGCAGCCGCAGCTGGTGCTGCTGCAAAAGACCCTGCTCTATGTGGAAGGGCTGGGTCGCCAGCTCTACCCGCAGCTGGATTTGTGGCAGACCGCCAAGCCCTATCTGGAAAACTGGATGCACGAGCAGGTCGGCCCCAAGGCGGTGTGGAATGCCATCAAGGAGAAGGCGCCGTTCTGGGCGGAGAAACTGCCGGAGCTGCCGGAGCTGGTCTATGAGACCCTGCGTCAGGCCCGCCATCAGCAGCACCACTTCGACCAGATGTTTGCCGATTTCCGTCGCCACAGTCGCCGTCAGGGGCAGGCCCGCTACCTCTTAGGGGTTGGAGCCAGCCTGCTGCTCGCGGGTGTATTCTTGCTGACCCAGAAACAACACATTGAGTGGGGACAAATCAGCCTCGCCGGCGCCGGGTTATGCTGGCTGCTGGGTTGGTTGCGAACTCGTTCCCATTAAATAACCTGCGCCATCGGGCGCCTATCCGGAGAGAAAGTCATGGGTGGTATCAGTATTTGGCAGTTGTTGATCATCGCAGTCATCGTCGTGCTGTTGTTCGGCACCAAGAAATTGCGCGGTATCGGCGGCGATCTGGGCGCGGCGGTCAAGGGGTTCAAGAAGGCGCTCTCCGATGAGCCGGCCGACACCAAACCCGAGCAGAAAGATGCCGAGTTCCCGACCAAGCAGTTGAACGAGACGGCCAGCAACGCCGAAGCCGCCAAGCAGAAAGACAAAGATCAGGCCTAAGCCATGTTCGACATCGGTTTTTGGGAACTGGTCGTCATCGGCGTCGTCGCCCTGGTGGTGCTGGGTCCCGAGCGGTTGCCGGTCGCGATCCGCACCGCCAGCCACTGGATAAGGCTGATCCGCAGCACCGCCAACTCGGTCAAGGCCGAGCTGGAGCAGGAGCTCAAGTTGCAGGATCTGCACAACGACCTGAAGAAGGCCGAACGGTTGCAGATGAACAACCTGAGCCCCGAGCTGCAGGAGTCCATCGAGCAGTTGAAAGCGGCCGCCCAGTCGGTGAATCGTCCCTATCAGGGGGAGAACGAGATCCGCCCGCCTCGGGAGCCCGCCCAGGCTGAGCCAGCCACTCCGGTGGCGGCCTCGGTACCCGCGACCCCAGAGGTTCCGCCGGTCAACAGCCAGCGAGAGAGCGAGCCTGTGCCTGCCAGCGAGTCCGCAGCCACAGGGGAGGTGAAGCCATGAGTCAGGCAGAACAACCCCTCATCAGCCATCTGGTGGAGCTGAGAACCCGTCTGCTGCGCGCGATCTCCGCCATCCTGCTGGTGTTCATCGCGCTCATCTACTTCTCCAACAACATCTACGACTTCGTGGCCCAGCCGCTGCTCAGCCAGTTGCCGGCAGGCACCAGCATGATAGCGACGGATGTGGCGACGCCCTTCATCACGCCCATCAAGCTGACCCTGGTGGTCTCCTTCTTCGTGGCGATCCCCTATCTGCTCTATCAGGCCTGGGCTTTCATCGCACCCGGTCTGTACCAGCACGAACGGCGGCTGATCCTGCCCCTGGTGGCCTCCAGCGCCGTGCTGTTCTATGCGGGGATGGCGTTCGCCTACTACGTGGTGTTCCCCCTGGTGTTCGGCTTCTTCACCAGTACCGCCCCCGCCGGGGTGACGGTGGCGACCGACATCGCCAGCTACCTGGACTTCGTGCTGACCCTGTTCTTCGCGTTCGGGGTGGCGTTCGAGATCCCGGTGGCCACCATACTGCTCTGCTGGACCGGGGTGACCACCCCCAGGAGCCTGAAGGAGAAGCGCCCCTACGTCATCGTCGGGGTCTTCGTGGTCGGCATGCTTCTGACGCCGCCCGATGTCTTCTCCCAGACCCTGCTCGCGATCCCCATGTGGGGCCTGTGGGAGATAGGTCTGTTCTTCGCCCGCTTCTACGTGAAGAAAGAGGACGAAGAGCAGCAACAAACGGAAGAGGGGAGCTGAGGCTCCCTTCCTCTTTTCATGCATCCGTTCGAGGCGTATGGTAAGGCCCCATCGAGTAGATGGTTTTCAAATGCCTGATATGCACCTCGTTTGTCCGGAACCCCTGACTCCATGATCGACATCGGTTTGAACCTGACCAGCAGCCAGTTCGCAGGCGAACAGGCCGACCTGGTGGAACGCGCGCGCGCCGCCGGGGTGGAAGCCCTGATCCTGACGGGCACCGATCTGGCCGGCAGCCGCGAAAGCGCCGCATTGGCCGCCCGCTGGCCCGGTTACTGCTTCTCCACCGCCGGGGTGCATCCCCACGATGCCAAAAGCGTCGATGAGGCGACCCTGCCTGCCTTGCGCGAACTGGCGGCCCTGCCCCAGGTGGTGGCTATCGGCGAGTGCGGTCTCGACTACAACCGGGACTTCTCCCCCCGCCCGGTGCAGGATGCGGTGTTTGACGCCCAGCTGGCGCTCGCCGCCGAGCTCGGGATGCCGGTGTTTCTGCACTGCCGCGATGCCCATGACAAATTCGTTGAGATCCTGCGCCCCTGGTTGCCCCGCCTGCCGGGGGCCGTGCTGCACTGCTTCACCGGCTCCGACGCCGAGCTGGACGAGTGCCTGGCGCTGGGGCTGAATATCGGGGTGACCGGCTGGCTCTGTGACGAGCGCCGTGGCCAGCTGCTGCGCGAGCAGGTGGCCCGCATTCCGGCGGGTCGCCTGATGATAGAGACGGACGCCCCCTACCTAGTGCCGCGGGATCTGAAACCCAGGCCCAAACGCAACGAACCCGCTTTTTTGCCGCACATCGCCCAGGTGGTGGCGGCCTGCCGTGGTGAAGCGCCCGAGGCCTTGCTGGCCCATACCCGGGCCACCTCCGCCGCATTCTTCCAACTTCCGCTTTTGGAGTGATTCATGGCCACAACTCTTCCGGGGGCCTTCCCGGGCCGTCGCCTGCGCCGGGTGCGCAAACATGACTTCAGCCGCCGCCTGGTGCGGGAGAACGTACTGACCGTCGACGATCTCATCTATCCCGTGTTCGTGCTGGAGGGGGAGGGTCAGCGAGAGGCCGTTGCCTCCATGCCGGGGGTGGACAGGCTCTCCATCGATCTGCTGCTCGAAGAGGCCGCCGAACTGGTGGCCCTGGGTGTGCCGGCGGTGGCCCTGTTCCCGGTGACGCCGCTGGAGAGAAAGAGTCTGATGGCGGAAGAGGCCTACAACCCGGATGCCCTGGCCCAGCGGGCGACCCGTGCCCTCAAGGCTCGCTTCCCGGAGCTCGGGGTCATCACCGATGTGGCGCTCGACCCCTTCACCACCCATGGCCAGGACGGCATCATCGATGACGAAGGCTATGTGCAGAACGACATCACCACCGAGATCCTGGTGAAGCAGGCGCTCTCCCATGCCGCCGCCGGGGCCGACATGGTGGCACCGTCCGACATGATGGACGGCCGCATCGGTGCCATCCGCGCGGCGCTGGAGGAGAATGGCTTCGTCAACGTGCAGATCATGGCCTACTCCGCCAAGTACGCCTCCCACTACTACGGCCCGTTCCGCGATGCGGTGGGCTCCGCCGCCAACCTCGGCAAGAGCAACAAGGCCACCTACCAGATGGACCCGGCCAACGGCAACGAAGCCCTGCACGAGGTGGCCCTCGACATAGCCGAAGGGGCGGACAGCGTGATGGTCAAGCCGGGCATGCCCTACCTGGACATCATCCGCCGGGTGAAGGATCAGTTCGGCGTGCCGACCTTCGCCTATCAGGTGAGCGGCGAGTACGCCATGCACATGGCGGCGATCCAGAATGGCTGGCTCAAGGAGAAAGAGTGCGTGATGGAATCCCTGCTCTGCTTCAAGCGGGCCGGGGCCGATGGCATCCTCACCTACTTCGCCAAGCGGGTCGCCCAGTGGTTGAAAGAGGACGCCCGACGCTGAGGCGGGGAGTGTCCATGCCCTCACAATGCCGGCCCTCGGGCCGGCATTGTCGTCTCTGGCAGATGAAGTGCTGGTTTTATGAACAAAATGCCTGAAAAAGTGGGCAACAAGCCCGTCTCTTGGCGGCAAAGGCTTGATAAATGGGGTTTCTGCCTACATCTTAGATGGTCCAAGCAGGCTTCTGGACGGCAGGGGCTGCAGAGCATTTAGAGGTACCGCAGATGACTAACCCTTTGCTGACAATGGACTCGCTGCCTCCCTTCAGCCAGATCCAGCCCGATCAGGTGCAACCTGCCGTGACGCAGGCCATCGCCGATTGCAAACAGAAGATTGAGGACGTGCTGGCCCAGAAGGAGCCTCACACCTGGGACAGCCTGATCGCCCCGCTGGAAGAGGTCAACGACCGCCTCTCCCGGATCTGGTCCCCCATCAGCCACCTCAACGCCGTGCAGAACAGCGAGGCGCTGCGGGCGGCTCACGATGCCTGCCTGCCGCTGCTTTCCGAATTCCAGACCTATGTCGGTCAGCATGAAGGGCTCTATCAAGCCTATCTGGCCCTCTCCGAGAGCGATGACTTCCCCCGGCTGGATGATGCCCAGCGCAAGGAGATCCTGAACACCCTGCGCGATTTCCGCCTCTCCGGCATCGGTCTGCCTGCCGAGGCGCAGCAGCGTTACGGCGAGATCCAGGCCCGCCTCTCGGAGCTCGCCTCCCGTTTCAGCAACAACGTGCTGGACGCGACCCAGGGCTGGCACAAGCTGGTGACCGACGAGGCCGAGCTGGCCGGTCTGCCCGCGAGCGCCCAGGCTGCCGCGCGCCAGATGGCCGAACTCAAGGGCAAGGAGGGGTGGCTGTTCACCCTGGACATCCCCTCCTACCTGCCGGTGATGATGTATGCCGACAGCCGCGCCCTGCGTGCCGAGCTGTATGAGGCCTTCACCACCCGCGCCTCCGACCAGGGCCCCAACGCCGGCAAGTGGGACAACTCCGCCATCATGACCGAGTTGCTCACCCTGCGCCGGGAGCTGGCCCGACTGCTGGGCTTTGCCAACTATGCCGAGCTCTCCCTCGCGACCAAGATGGCGGACAAGCCGGAGCAGGTGGTGGACTTCCTCACCGACCTGGCTGCCAAGTCCCTGCCCCAAGGCAAGGCGGAGCTCGAAGAGATCCGCGCCTTTGCCGCCGAGCAGCACGGTCAGGACGAACTGGCGGCCTGGGATCTTGCCTATTACGCAGAAAAGCTCAAACAGCACAAGTTTTCGGTCTCTGATGAGCAGTTGCGTCCTTATTTCCCCGCTGGTCGGGTCGTGAAGGGGCTGTTCGAGGTGGTCAAGCGGGTGTTCGGCATGAAGGTGCGCGAGCGTCTCGGCATCGACACCTGGCACCCGGACGTGCGCTTCTACGACATCTTTGACGCCGATGACGAGCTGCGCGGCAGCTTCTACCTGGATCTCTACGCCCGCGAGCACAAGCAGGGCGGCGCCTGGATGGATGTCTGCCTGGGTCGCCGCTACCGTCAGGACGGCTCCCTGCAAAAGCCGGTGGCCTACCTGACCTGCAACTTCAACGGCCCGGTGGACGGCAAGCCGGCCCTGTTTACCCACAACGAAGTGGTCACCCTGTTCCACGAGTTCGGCCACGGCATTCACCACATGCTGACCCGCATCGATGTGGCTGGCGTGGCTGGCATCAACGGCGTGGCCTGGGATGCGGTGGAGCTGCCGAGCCAGTTCCTCGAGAACTGGTGCTGGGAATCCGAGGCGCTGGCCTTCATCTCCGGCCATTACGAGACCGGGGAGCCGCTGCCCGCCGATCTGCTGGAGAAGATGCTGACCGCCCGCAACTTCCAGGCGGCGATGCAGATGCTGCGCCAGCTGGAGTTCGCCCTGTTCGACTTCCGTCTGCACCAGACCTTTGACCCGACCAGAGCGGATCAGATCCCTGCGCTGCTGGATGAGGTGCGCAGCCAGGTCGCCGTGATGACGCCCCCGGCGTTCAACCGCTTCCAGCACAGCTTCTCCCACATCTTCGCGGGCGGCTACGCGGCGGGCTACTACAGCTACAAGTGGGCCGAGGTACTCTCTGCCGACGCCTTCTCCCGCTTCGAGGAGGAGGGGATCTTCAACCCGGCCACGGGCCACTCCTTCCTGAAGAACATTCTGGAAAAGGGCGGCTCCAGGGAGCCGATGGAGCTGTTCCGTGCCTTCCGTGGCCGGGAGCCCCAGGTGGATGCGCTGCTGCGTCACAGCGGTATCGCCGCGTGAGGTCCCGCCGCCACAGTGAGCCTCGATTGGATGAGCTGCCGCGCCACTGCGGGAGCTTCAAGCAGGTACACATTTGCGGCATAGTGGGATCGAAACGTGATTTTTGATAGAAAAAGGGACCTTTTGGTCCCTTTTTCCAAGCCTTTTTAATATCTTGCGGAGTGCATGTTTGCACTGTCCCCGCCTCTTCAGTAGAGTCGGGTTCTACCTTCCAGGGAGAGAAAGAACCTTGCCATGAGGCGAGCACTCGAGTCTGTCTATCAAATCATCTCCAGCCTGTCTCATTCGAGTGGTCAGGGATATTTTGATGCCTTTGTGAGTGAAATCGCCAACGCGGTGGGGGCTGACTTCGTCCTGGTGTCCGGCAAGGATCAGGCGGGTCTGTTCTTTACCGTGCATGCCGCCTATCCCGCCTCCCTCGACATCAACGCCTACAGCTTCCCCCTCGCCGACACTCCGGGGGAGATCGCCATGCAACAGGGTGAAGCCTGGTTCAGTGATCGCACCCGCCAGCTGTTCCCCCACGCCGCCGTGCTGGAGCGCTGCGAGGTGAGAGCCTATGCCGGCGTCGCGCTCAAGAACGCCGAGGGAGAGACCATCGGCCTGTGCAGCGTCATGTTCAAGCGGGCCATGCCGAGAATGGAGAAGATAGTGGGCCTGCTGCGTCTGCTGGCCCCGCTCGCCGGTCGTGAACTGGCGCTGATGTATCAGCAGCGCCAGAGCCAGGAGCAGCCGGCGCAACCGGAACATCACCACTTCCTGGACACCATGATGTCCCATGCGCCCGTGGGCATCGGCAAGGTGGATCTGGGCGGCAAGATCCTCTGGGCGAACCCGGCCATCGAGAAGATGCTCGGCTACAGCCAGGAGGAGCTGCAACAGCTCACCGTCGCCGAAATCAACCATCCGGACGACTGGCAGACCAGTATTGCGCTCTACGACGCCCTCAAGCGGGGAGAGCGTCCCGCGTTTACCCAGGAGAAGCGTTATCTCCATCGGGATGGGACCGTCCTGTGGGGACGGGTGACGGTGACCCTCATCCGCAACGAGCAGATGCACCCCGACTATCTCATGGTGGTGCTGGAGAACATCGATCCCATCAGGCGCCATGCGGAGCAGCTCAAGCTCTCCCACCGGGTCTATGACAACCTCTCCGAAGCCATTCTGGTGTGCGATGCCGACAGTCGCATCATCTCGGTCAATCCGGCCTTCGAGAAGATCACCGGTTACAGCGAGGAGGAGGCGTGTGGCCAGCGGCCCAGCATGCTCAAGTCTGGACTACACGATCAGACCTTCTATGCGGACATGTACCACGCCCTGGAGCGGGTGGGGATCTGGCGTGGGGAGGTGTGGAACAAGCGCAAGAATGGCAAGCTCTATCCCCAGCAGCTGATGATCAGCGCCGTGCGGGAAGGGGGCAAGATCAGTCAGTACATCGCCATCTTCAGCGATCTTTCCCAGACCAAGCTGGCGGAGCAGAAGATCGCCGCCCAGGCCAACTACGACAACCTCACCGGCCTGCCCAACCGCTGGCTGTTCGGTCGCTGTCTGGCCCGCTTCTGCGAGCGGGGGGAACGCTTCGCCCTCATGGTGCTCGACCTCAACAACTTCAAGGCGGTCAACAACAGCATGGATCACCATGTGGGCGACGCCCTGCTGCGGGAAGTATCGGATCGGCTGGTGAGCCGGGTGCGCACCGAGGACCTGGTGGCCCGCATCGGCGGCGACGAGTTTGCCTTCCTGGTGCCCGGTATCGTCAACCGCCGTCAGGCCGAGGTGTTTGCCAAGCAGGTGATCGGCGGCTTTGCCCGCCCCTTCATGCTGGCCAACCAGCACCTCTATGTGACTGCCACCCTGGGGATCACCCTCTGTCCCAATGACGGCGGCGACAGCGACGAGCTCTTGCGCAATGCCGAGCAGGCCCTGTTCGTCGCCAAGCGCCAGGGACGTCCCCTCGGCACCTACAACGCCTCCATGCGGGAAGAGGTGAGCCAGCGCCACCAGATGCAGCACGATCTGGCGGAGGCCATCAAGCTGGGCCAGCTGACCATGGCCTACCAGCCCATCTGGGACAACCGCAGCGGCCGGGTCGCCAAGCTGGAGGCCCTGGTGCGCTGGTATCACCCCCACTGGGGTCAGGTCTCACCGGCGGATTTCATCCCGCTGGCGGAAGAGGCGGGGCTCATCCAGGGGCTGGGTGCCCTGGTGCTGTGGCAGTCTTGCCGGGATCTGGCCAGATTGCAGCAGTCCGGCTTCCCGGATCTGCAGATGTCCATCAACCGCTCCACCCTGGAATTCCAGACCATAGACCCGGAGGCCAACGAGTGGCTCAGGGTGATCCGCCACTTCGAGCTGGATCCGGCGGACATCATCATCGAGATCACCGAATCTCTGCTGATGGAGACCAGCGATCAGCACAGGGTGCGGATCGATGCTCTGCGCGAGGCGGGCTGCAAGCTGGCCATCGACGACTTCGGCACCGGCTACTCGGCACTGAACTACCTGCGTACCTTCCCGGTGGATCTGGTGAAGATCGATCGCTCCTTCGTGCGCCATATTCCCTTCAACGAGCAGGACCGCCTGCTGCTCGACGGCATCATCAACATCGTGCACAACCTCGGCATGCAGGTGGTGATCGAAGGGGTGGAGACCCGGGAGCAGCTCAACTTCCTCTGCCAGAAGGGGTGCGCCTTCACCCAGGGGTATCTGCTCAGCCGCCCGCTGCCCTTCGACGATCTGACCGAGTACCTGAGTCTCAACCGTCAGGGAATGAACCTGGCGAATCTGACCACGGTGAGCTGACCCCCCGCTTCTGCTATCATGCCGGCTTCTGCGCCGTGATGAGTCCATGTTATGCCCCATATTCAGGTTTTCAGTGAAGTGCCCGCCCGCGATGGCGAGCTCGACGCCCTGCGCCAGCGCCTTGCCGACGTGGCGTTTCCCGCTCCCTTCGCCCTGGTGCTGACCGAATCGCGGTTGGAGCTGCGCAAGCTGGACGAACCCAAGCTGGGGGCCGTCTATGTGGACTTCGTGGAAGGGGCGGTGGCCCATAGACGCAAGTTCGGTGGCGGGCGCGGCCAGTCCATCGCCAAGGCGGTGGGATTGAAGTCGGGAGCCATGCCGACCGTGGTGGATGCCACCGCCGGGCTCGGGCGCGATGCCTTCGTGCTCGCCTCCCTCGGCTGCAAGGTGACCCTGATCGAACGCAGCCCCGTGGTGGCGGCCCTGCTCCAGGACGGTCTGACCCGGGCGGCGCAGGATCCCGAGATAGGCCCCTGGGTGCGCGAGCGGATGCAACTGCTGCAAGGCCCGGCGGTGGAGACCCTGCTGGCGCTGACCGAGCGGCCGGAGGTCATCTACCTGGATCCCATGTTCCCCCACAAGCAGAAATCGGCGCTGGTGAAAAAAGAGATGCGGGTGTTCCAGTCCCTGGTGGGGGCGGATCTCGACGCGGATGCCCTGCTGCCGGCGGCGCTCAGGATGGCTGACAAGCGGGTGGTGGTGAAGCGGCCCGACTATGCGGGCTGGCTCAACGAGCACAAGCCCAGCATGGCCATCGAGACCAAGAGCAACCGCTTCGACGTCTATGTGATGGCGGCGCTGGCAAGTTGAGTGGCGACGGGCAGGGAGTCTGAGCGTCAAACGAAGAGGGCCAACCTGATCAGGTTGGCCCTCTTGCTATTCATTGGCTGCGGGGTGGGGCGAAGTGGATCCGCTTTTCTTCCCCTTGCCAGACGAGTTCCAGGGTTGCCAGGTCTGCCAGGCTGAGGCGCTCAGCGCGCTCCAGCAGCAGATATTCCACTCCGTCGCTGGCTTCTATGGTGCGGATCCTGTCCGCCCAGGTTCGTCCATCCCGGTCGGTGATCGTGACGGGCAGTTGCCAGCTTGCGGCGATCTCCAACCAGTCGTACAGGTCACAGCTGACGGGTTGGTAATCGGCCATGGGGTGTGCGCCTCAGGCTTCCAGCAGCCGGGTGGACCAGCCCATCTTCTGCTGGCGTTCCACCTCGAGGCGCAGCTCGCTGGCGCGCAGGTAGTGCTCGTCCAGCCACCCCTTGGGCAGGGTCAGGGTCAGGGCATCTTCATCGGCTTGCAGCATGAACCTGGGCACAGTGCCCTGGGTCCGGCGCATGCAGAGGATGAGGGAGATGCGCAGGATGCGGGCCAGCCGGATCGCCTGGCGACCGGTGACGGCGCCCTGTTTCTCCAGCGGCTCCAGCTTGAATTCATCCCGCTGGTTGAACAGCAGGGCCGACAGCAGCTTCTTCTGCGCGGGGGTGAAGCCCGGCATGTCGATGTTGTCGATGATGTAGGCGGCGTGCTGCGGCGCCTTCTTGTACTCGATGCACAGACCGATTTCGTGCAGCAGGGCCGCGTAGCGCAGGATCGGGCGGCCGTAGCGCTTGGAGAGGCGCCAGGCCGGCTGCAACTGGGTGAACGCCTCGATGGCGGTGTCGCGGACCCGCTCGGCGTGCTCCTTGTCGAGCTGGTAGCGGCTGATCAGGCTGTCGGCGGTGCGATCCCGGGCATCACAGTCGTGATTGTTGCCGAGCAGGCCGTAGATGAGTCCTTCACGCAGGGCACCGCCCGCCAGGGTCATGCTCTCGATGTCGAGGGTCTCGAAGATGGCGATCAGGATGGCGAGACCGGAAGGAAACACGGTCAGCCGTTCGGCCGCCAGCCCTTCGAGCTGCAACTGATCGAGTCTGCCGCAGGCGATGGCCTGACCCATCAGCTCTTGCAACTTGGGCAGGGTGACCCGCTCGCTCTTGCCCTGGGCCAGCATGATCTCTTGCAGCGCCTGGACGGTGCCGGAGGCGCCGACGCAGGTGCGCCAGCCGAGGACACGGTAGTCCGCAGCCACTTTCTCCAGTACCGCCTTGGCGGCGGCAATGGCCTGGTTGAAGCGCGCCTCGGAGAGCTCGCCATCACCGAAGTGGTTGTTGAGCCAGGTGACGCAGCCCATGTGCAGGCTGTTGAGCAGCTTGGCTTCGCTCTGCTCGCCGATCACCAGCTCGGTGCTGGCCCCGCCGATGTCGATCACCAGCCGGTTGCCTTCCCCTGCCGACGTCCAGGAGACACCTTCATAGATGGTCTTGGCTTCTTCCTCGCCCGAGATGATCTCGATGCTGTGGTTGAGCACCCGTTCCGCTTCGCTGATGAATTCGTCGACGTTGGTGGCCAGGCGCAGGGTGGCGGTGCCCACTACCCGGATGTTGTCGGACGGGATGTCCTGCAACTGCTCGGAGAAGAGGCGCAGACAGTCCCAGCCCCGCTCCATGGCGGCACGGTTGAGGCGAAAATCGGCATCGAGGCCGGCGGCGAGGCGTACCTTGCGCTTGACCTTGGTGACGGTGCGCAGGGCACCGGCGACCTCGCGCACCACCAGCATGTGAAAGCTGTTGGAGCCGAGGTCGATGGCGGCATAGAGAGGCGAGTTGTGCAACTTGGCCGATCCCTCAGTTCTTGCGGGGGGGGCGACGACGGTTGTTGCTGTTGCCACCGCCCTGGCGATCCCGCATGTTGCGGTTCACCGGCTGGCGGTTGCGGAACACCCGTTTTGGTGCGGTGACGTCATCCAGCAGCGCCTCGCGGTCATACTTGCTGACCGGGATGGGGTGGTGGATGTACTCCTCGATGGCCGGCAGGTTGAAGGCATAGTCTTCACAGGCCAGGCTGATGGAGTGACCGCTTTTGCCGGCGCGGCCGGTACGACCGATGCGGTGGACATAGTCTTCGGCATCGTCGGGCAGGTCGTAGTTGAAGACGTGAGTCACGTCGGGGATGTGCAGACCACGGGCGGCCACGTCGGTGGCGACCAGGATATCCAGGGTGCCCTTGGTGAACTCTTCCAGGATCTTCATCCGCTTCTTCTGCGGCACGTCGCCGGTCAGCAGGCCGACGCGGTGGCCGTCGTTCTCCAGCCACGCATGAACGTCTTCACAGACGTGCTTGGTGTTGGCGAAGACGATGGCTTTCTCGGGCCACTCCTCTTCCATCAGGGAGAGCAGCAGCAACATCTTGTCTTCGTTGGAGGGGTAGAAGAGCTCCTCCTTGATCCGCACGCCGGTCATCTGTTCCGGTTCGACCTGCACATGTTCCGGGTGGTTCATGTGTTCATAGGCTAGCTCCTGCACCCGCAGGGAGAGGGTGGCGGAGAACAGCATGCTCAGACGCTCGGTGGCGGGGGGCATGCGGCGGAACAGGAAACGGATGTCCTTGATGAAGCCCAGATCGAACATGCGATCCGCTTCGTCCAGTACCACGACCTGGATGTTGCCGAGATCGATGACCTTGGACTTGAAGTAGTCGATGATGCGGCCGGTGGTGCCGATCAGGATGTCGACGCCCTGTTCCAGCACGGCCAGCTGCTTGTCGTAGCCTTCGCCACCATAGGCGAGACCGAGCTTGAGCCCGGTGGAGGCTGACATGCTCTCTGCATCGTTATAGATCTGGACGGCCAGCTCCCGGGTCGGGGCCATGATGATGGCGCGGGGCTGGTTGACGAGGCGCGGCCTGGTCAGCGGATGGGTCAGCAAATAGTTGAATGTCGCCGCCAGGAAAGCCAGGGTTTTGCCGGTCCCCGTCTGAGCCTGACCGGCGAGGTCATGACCTTCAACCAGCAGGGGCAGGGACAGTGCCTGGATGGGCGTACAATAGTGAAATCCCTTTGATTCCAGACCAGCCAGAACTTCGGGTTCGAGGCCCATTTGGGCGAATTTTTCGGTCGTTAGATGTGTTTTGCTCATGGCGGTAGGTTATCAGGTTAGGCTTGCAATAATAAACAGGATCATTTCAAATAGGGCAACTATTGCCTTTGTTGAACCATCAATAAAGCCTTAATTACTGACTGGAGTTGGAGATGAGTGACAAGATTGTTCAGCTGAGCGATGCCAGCTTCGAGGCCGATGTAATCAACGCCGACAGCCCTGTTCTGGTCGATTTCTGGGCCGAATGGTGTGGACCGTGCAAGATGATTGCCCCGATCCTGAACGAAGTTGCTCAGGAATATGAAGGTCGCGTGACCGTGGCGAAATTGAATATCGATCATAACGCCGACACTCCGCCCAAGTACGGCATTCGTGGTATCCCGACCCTGCTGCTGTTCAAGAATGGTGAAGTGGCAGCGACCAAGGTCGGCGCCCTGTCCAAGACCCAACTGAAAGAGTTCCTGGACGGCAACCTGTAATAATCAAGAAGGAGCGCATTGCAATAATGCGCTCCTTGTGTTTTATCACCTAGACGCTCACCCTGATTGGTGCTAGTTTATCGCTCGTTTGCTAACCTTTTTGCCTGACTCTTTGCTTAACTACCAGCCTGGCAAGTCAAATCCGATCAGCATCAATCCAGCAGACTGTCTCCTCATTTCAATCCTTGCTTACAGACTTTCACCACTATGAATCTGACTGAACTTAAGAACACTCCTGTGTCCGAGCTGGTCCAGCTTGGCGAATCCATGGGGTTGGAAAATCTGGCTCGGGCGCACAAGAAAGACATTATCTTTGCAATCCTCAAGGCGCACGCCAAGGGCGGCGAGGATATCTTTGGCGACGGTGTGCTGGAAATCCTGACCGACGGTTTCGGTTTCCTGCGCAGTGCAGACGGCTCTTATCTCGCTGGTCCGGATGACATCTATGTCTCCCCGAGCCAGATCCGCCGCTTCAACCTGCGTACCGGCGACACCATCTCCGGCAAGATCCGGCCGCCGAAAGAGGGCGAGCGCTATTTCGCCCTGCTCAAGGTCAACGACGTCAACTACGACCGTCCGGAAAACTCCCGCAACAAGATCCTGTTTGAAAACCTCACGCCCCTGCACGCCAACGAGCGTCTGCGCATGGAGCGTGGCAACGGTTCCACCGAAGACATCACCGCCCGTGTACTGGATCTGGCATCCCCGATCGGCAAGGGCCAGCGCGGTCTCATCGTTGCACCGCCCAAGGCCGGTAAGACCATGCTGCTGCAGAACATCGCCCAGAGCATCGCCTACAACCACCCGGATTGTGAGCTGATCGTGCTGCTGATTGACGAGCGTCCGGAAGAAGTGACCGAGATGCAGCGGATGGTGAAGGGCGAAGTCATCGCCTCCACCTTCGACGAGCCGGCCTCCCGTCACGTCCAGGTCGCCGAAATGGTGATCGAGAAGGCCAAGCGTCTGGTCGAGCACAAGAAGGACGTGGTGATCCTGCTGGACTCCATCACCCGTCTGGCTCGCGCCTACAACACCGTCATCCCGTCTTCCGGCAAGGTGCTGACCGGTGGTGTGGATGCCAACGCCCTGCACCGTCCGAAGCGTTTCTTCGGTGCGGCGCGCAACGTCGAAGAGGGCGGCAGCCTGACCATCATCGCCACCGCGCTGATCGATACCGGCTCCAAGATGGATGAAGTCATCTACGAAGAGTTCAAGGGTACCGGCAACATGGAACTGCACCTCTCGCGCAAGATTGCCGAGAAGCGCGTCTACCCGGCCATCGACATCACCCGCTCCGGCACCCGCAAGGAAGAGCTGCTGACCGCACCGGACGAGCTGCAGAAGATGTGGATCCTGCGCAAGATCATTCACCCCATGGGCGAGATCGACAGCATCGAGTTCCTCATCGACAAGCTGGCTGCGACCAAGACCAACGACGAGTTCTTCGACTCCATGAAGCGTCAACAGAAGTAACAGCCTCTTCCATGACAAAACCGCGGCCCAGGTCGCGGTTTTTGTTTATCTATTTCACGGCTGGCTTAGTAGTATGAAGCCTCGATGTCACAAGGAAAGGGACGTCATGAAGCTGGTGTTGTTCATATGGATGGGTTGGTTGTGGCTGGCGGCCCCGGTGCATGCCGATTCCCCGCCGCAATTGCAGGCTCCCCTGGTGGCGGACGAGGGACTGGAGGGGCATCGGGCGTACCTGGACGGCCGTATGGCGCTCGGGCAGTTTGATGCCATGGACTCGTTGCTCGAGACCCTGTCGGTGGGGCAGCGGGAGTTCCTGTTGTTCCAGTTGCTGGGTGAGCTCAAGTCATCGGGCGCACCGAGCCCGGCGCTGCTGGCCTGGGTGCGGGCACAAGCGGCCAAGGCGCCACAATGGCTGGTGGAAGGGAAGGTGGACGGTTTCCTGGTGCAGCTACCCGCCTACGACTTCCCCGCCGAGGCCCGGCTGGTGCTGAGCCACTGGCAGCAGCTGGCCTGGCAGGACAACTATCGCCAGTTGCTGGAGCAGGATCGCTTCGACTTCAAGCAGGTCTACTACAGCCGCAATCCCGAGCTGACACAGCAGCAGCAGGCCCTGCTGGCGGTGCTCGATCGGCAGCCGGTATCCGTGCTGCGCCGAGAGGCGCAGCGGCTTGCCGCCCTCAATCTCTTCCTGCCGGACAACCAGTTGCTGCTGCACTTCATCGAACAGACCGGGGAGACGGCACTCTACCTCAAGCTGTGGCGTCAGCCAGTGGATCACGATAGTCTGACTGCGCTACACACCATTTCCCGCTTTTATTCAGGGCAGGAGGCGAGCGATCTGCTGATCGCCGCCAGCCAGAACAGCCGCCTGATGGTCCCCGCCCTGCACCAGCTCAGCCGCCTCTCCCCCTTGCCGGACGGGGCCCAGCAGTTCCTCCTGGCCGAACTCGGCAAGCACCAGTATGGCGGGCTGGTGGCCGGCCTGTTGTTGCAGATGGACGAGCCCAGGCTCCTGGGTCAATTGGCAAACCGGCTGACGCTTCAGGAGCGGCGACACGCCTCGTCCGTCATGAGGTCCGATACGGGTACACCGGATACGCCGCCAGGGCTATAATGCGGGACCACCTGATCCCGCTGGGGTACTTGCATGAAATACAAGGACTTGCGTGATTTTATCGCGCAGTTGGAACAAAACGGACAGCTCAGGCGCATCAGTCGCGAGATAGACCCCTATCTGGAGATGACCGAGATCAGCGACCGTACCCTGCGTGCGGGGGGCCCGGCTCTGCTGTTTGAGAATCCCAAGGGCTACACCATGCCGGTGTTGACCAACCTGTTCGGCACGCCGGACCGGGTTGCCATGGGCATGGGCCAGCCCAACGTCAGCGCCCTGCGCCAGGTGGGGACCTGGCTCTCCTACCTGAAAGAGCCGGAGCCGCCTCGCGGGCTCAAGGAGCTGATGGAGAAGCTGCCCATCTTCAAGCAGGTGCTCAACATGCCGACCAAGCGGCTCTCTTCGGCCCCCTGTCAGCAGGTGGTGCTGGAAGGGGACGCGGTGGATCTGGATCAGATCCCCATCCAGCACTGCTGGCCCGGGGATGTGGCGCCCCTGGTCACCTGGGGGCTGACCATCACCCGCGGTCCCTACAAGAAGCGACAGAACCTCGGCATCTATCGCCAGCAAAAGATCGGCAAGAACAAGCTGATCATGCGCTGGCTGGATCACCGGGGTGGCGCCATTGATTTTCGCGAGTGGCAGGAGGCCCACCCGGGCGAACGCTTCCCGGTGGCGGTGGCGCTGGGCGCCGATCCGGCGACCATCCTGGGCGCGGTGACGCCGGTGCCGGACAGCCTCTCCGAATACGCCTTTGCCGGTCTGCTGCGGGGCAGCCGTACCGAGGTGGTGAAGGCGCTGAGTTGCGATTTGGAGGTGCCCGCCAGCGCCGAGATCGTGCTGGAAGGCTATCTGGAGCCGGGGGAGATGGCCCCCGAAGGGCCTTACGGCGATCACACCGGCTACTACAACGAAGTGGACGAGTTCCCGGTCTTCACCATCACCCACATGACCATGCGCCGGGATGCCATCTACCACAGCACCTACACCGGCCGTCCGCCCGATGAGCCGGCGGTGCTCGGGGTGGCGCTCAACGAGGTGTTCGTGCCGCTGTTGCAGAAGCAATTCCCCGAGATAGTGGATTTCTACCTGCCGCCGGAGGGGTGCTCCTACCGGATGGCGGTGGTGACCATCAAGAAGCGTTACCCTGGCCACGCCAAGCGGGTGATGCTGGGAGTCTGGTCCTTCCTGCGCCAGTTCATGTACACCAAGTTCGTGATCGTCTGTGATGACGACATCAACGCCCGAGACTGGAAGGACGTGATCTGGGCCATCACCACCCGGATGGACCCGGCTCGGGACACCACCCTGATCGAGCACACCCCCATCGACTACCTGGACTTCGCCTCGCCGGTCTCCGGGCTCGGCTCCAAAATGGGGCTGGATGCCACCAACAAGTGGCCGGGGGAGAGCAACCGGGAGTGGGGTCAGCCCATCGTCCAGGACGAGGCGGTAAAGCAGAAGATCGATGCCATCTGGGACGAGCTGAAGATCCTCGACTGAGGGATCCCCGATGGGGCGCGGCCATTGTGACGCAAAAGTGCGGTATTGCCGTGCCGAATTGGGTATGCTCGACGGACCTGACCACCAACTGGTCGCCATAAAAACAGTGAAACCATGAGCGAAGCGGGCCGGGCAGGCCCCTCACAAGGACAAGAATGCAACGTATCAAGTGCCGCGTAGAGGAACTGCGCGAATATGTCGACACCATCTGGCACGTGGCGCTGGCGCCGCAGCAGGAGGTGAGCTTCAAGCCGGGCCAGTATCTGCTGGTGGTGATGAGCGATTCGGACAAGCGCCCCTTCTCCATCGCCAACTCGCCGACCCGCTCCGGCGTGCTGGAGCTGCAGATCGGTGCCACTCCCGAGAATGCCTATGCCGGTCAGGTGCTGGCCCGCATGCGCGAGCAGGGAGAGATCGAGGTCGAGTTGGCCGCCGGCAAGGCGTTCCTGCGCGACGAATCCCCCCGACCGCTGATCCTGATGGCGGGAGGCACCGGCTTCTCCTATGCCCGCGCCATCCTGGAATACCTGATCGGCAGCGGCAGCAAGCGTCCGGTGTTCCTCTACTGGGGCGTACGCCAGGCGCACTGGCTCTACGAGCTGGAGCAGATGCAGCAGTGGGAGCGCGACTATGCGCCGCTGACCTTCATTCCCGTGGTGCAGGAGCCCGAGAGCGACTGGACCGGCAGGACCGGGCTGGTGCACAAGGCCATCATGGATGACTTCGTCAGCCTGCATGACTACGACATCTATGTGGCGGGCCGCTTCGAGATGGCTGGTGCCGCGCGGGAAGAGTTCAAGGTGCTGGGCGCCGAGCCCGAGCGCATCTTCGGCGATGCCTACGAGTTTATCTGACCACGGTCAACAGCAGAGCGTCGATCTGCCCCCTTATCGTCTTGCGAGAGAGGGGGGGATGAGAAACTCGTTGTCCCCATAAAAACGACAAACCCCAGCCTGGCTGGGGTTTGTGCTATCTACGGCGGGTCACGCCGGATCATTCGCCCTTGGCAGCGAGCTGCTGCTCGAGCTGGGCCAGCTTGGCCTCGAGGGCGGTCAGCTTCTCCCGGGTGCGCAGCAGTACCTTGGTCTGCACGTCGAATTCCTCGCGGCTCACCAGATCCAGCTTGTTGAGCTGGGCCTGCAAGACCTGACGGGTCTTTTTCTCCACCTCTTCACCCATGCTGCGAATGCCGGGGGGCAGGGCGTTGTGTATCTGTTTGGCGATCT
The DNA here is from genome assembly GCF_002902865.1 of Aeromonas sp. ASNIH5. Lineage (NCBI taxonomy): Bacteria > Pseudomonadati > Pseudomonadota > Gammaproteobacteria > Aeromonadales > Aeromonadaceae > Aeromonas > Aeromonas sp. ASNIH5. The sequence goes on from NZ_CP026122.1 coordinate 3,161,933, forward strand.
CTTCCAGTTTTTTCGGGTCGATCATGGGGGTCTCCTTAAGCAATGGCGCCATTCTACCGACAAATCGTCCCCTTTGCCGAGATCGGGGCGGCTTTTTGCGCCATAGATCCCATCGGGCTCTGGTCGGGTCTGGTTGATGTACCCTGGCTGCTACCCTGTGACACCGGGAATCAATTCCAATTCCTTGATGGTGTACACAAAAAAATCAGATCAGATGACTGACCAGAGGCTTATTAATTGTTGCGTTGCTGTTAATATGATTCGGTCGGGTTTGAACCCTACCCCGTCAGGCTCATCATGGATAACAACATAAAAGAGATAAGGATATGAAGAAAAAGCTAATTTACGCGGCCGTCGTCAGTGCGCTGCTGAGCGGTTGTGGTGGCAGTGACGACAACACAGGCGATACCTCAAGCTATCTCGATTATCTGCTGAGCGGCTCCAATGCAGTCCGACCCAGCGCCCTGGCAGCCCGTGCGACCGACGGTACCCTGAAATTCTCCACGGAGACGGCGGATCTCTCCAACCCGGTGTCCGCCCTCTCCACCCTGGATGGCTGGTCGACTACCCAGGCGATCCAGATAGTGCCGGTGACGGCCTCCGGCATCCTGGTCAAGGCGCCGGCCGCTGCTGAATTCGCAGCCTCCGTGGCACCCCTCTACCTGATGGAGCTGGAGTTTGACAGTGCGGCCCTGCGTCCGAGCGGCGTGAAAAAGGTGCTGACCTACGGGGTGGACTTCGTGGTGGCCGAGACGACCGGCAAGCTGAATCTGGTGCCGCTCAAGCCGCTCAACCCCTCTTCCTACTACATGATAGTGGCGACCGATACCCTCAAAGACAGCACGGGTGCCCCCCTGCGACCGGGTAGCGACTACAGCAACTACAAGACCAGCACCGGCAGCAACGCCCAGGAGCAGACCATCAGCGGCCTGATTGCGCTGCAGGAAGGGCTGTTCAAGGCGGCCACCGGCATCACCAGCGACCACGTGATCTTCTCCGACTGGTTCGGTACCCAGTCCGGCGCCGACGTGCTGGTGGCGGTGAAAGGGGCGGCCGCATCCGTGCTCAAGAGCCCGACCCTGGACGCCGCCGCCCTATGGAAGCAGGACGCCTTGGGCAATACCAGCCTGCCTGGCACCTATACCCTGTCGGTGAGCGGCGGCAGCCCCTTCCTGACCCAGCTGGACGCCGAGAACTTCCTGCCCCAGGAGCAGAAGGATGCGATTGCCGCCGCTTTTGGTGACGGCACTCCGCTCCACAATCTGGCCTTGGGTACCACCGTCTACAGCGGTACCGTCAAGCTGCCCTACTTCCTCTCCTCCCCGGCCACCGCCGGCTCCTGGGACAAGGCGAAGACCCAGTCCTGGCACGGTGCCATCCCCAGCCTCTACGCAATTGCGAACGCCCTGAAGGCCCAGGATGCCGAAGTGATCGGCGGCCTGGTGGGGGCGGGCGTGGATCCGGCCCTGCTGGGCGAACTCATCGCCGATCCGAGCCGTCAGGCCGAGCTGCTGGCGGAGGCGAGCAAGCTGATCGGGGTGACCCTCACCTCCGGCGGCAAGGCGCTGGATCCCGAGATGAATATCGGGCGCTTCAACCCGCTGCCGGCACTGGAAGAGGTGCAGTCCGTCCCGATGCGGATCTTCGCTGCCGCGCCGCTGGCGAACATCACCGACGTGATCATCTATCAGCACGGCGTCACCTCCGTGAAGGAGAACGCCTATGCCCTGGCCCTTGGCCAGATTGGTGCCGGTGCCCAGGCGAGCAAGAACGTGGCCGTGGTGGTGATCGATCATCCCCTGCACGGTGAACGCGGCTTCGCCCTGACCGGCAGCATGGACTCGGTGACCACCTCCGACAACCCGACCCCCTACCTGAACCTGAGCTACCTGACCGTGGCCCGCGACAACCTGAAACAGAGCGTGGCGGATCTGCTGGGCCTGCGTCTGGCGGTGGGGCTGGCCAATGCCAAGGGCGCCATCGGCACCGCAGGCAGCCTCAAGGTACACTTCCTGGGTCACTCCCTGGGTGCCATCGCGGGGGCCAACCTGCTGGCGGTGGCCAACCAGTCTGTTGGCAACCCGACGGCAGACGCCCTGTTCAAGTTCGACACTGGCGGCCTGGCCATGCCGGGTGGCGGCATAGCGCCGCTGTTGCTGAACTCGCCGACCTTCGGTCCGACCATCCAGATGAGCGTGCTGACCGCTGGCAGTGCGGCCCTGAAGGCAGCCTTCACCGCCTACGCCCCGAACTGCAAGACGGCGGTGCCGACCTGCTTCGTCAACGAGTTCCTGCCGAGCCAGGATGCGGCCACCCAGGCCACGGCGGCCAGCACCCTGCAGAGCTACAGCTTCGCGGCGCAGTCGGTGCTGGATTCGGCAGACCCCATCAACCTGGGGAGCGGCATCGCGGCGGACTTCCCGCTGTTTGCCACCGAAATCGTCGGCGACGGCGCCCTGAGCCTGTCGGATCGGGTGATCCCGAACAGCATCGCCACCGCCCCGCTGGGTGGCACCGAGCCGCTGTTCAAGGTCCTGGCCCTGCAACCGCTGACCGCCACCGGCGCCGCCAACCACAGAGCTGCCCGCTTCGTGGCCGGGGGTCACAGCTCGCTGCTGGCACCGGACGAGAACTTCGATCCGACCGGCGCCGTCACCACCGAGATGCAGACCCAGTTCGGCAGCTTCTTCGCAAGCGGCGGTACCGCGGTCAAGGTGACCGACGGCAGCCTGCTCAAGCAGTAAGCCGGCCGACCAATAAAAACGCCGCCCCTTGGGGCGGCGTTTTTTTATGGCAAATCGGCTCAGGCTGGCCTGTGGTGCCTGTCCAGCCAGCCTTGGGCAAGGCCGACCAGCAGACCCGCCAGTGGTGGTCGCTATGGTTGCCGAGCCGTTGCCGGCAACCAGGCCTCACCGCGGCCTGTGGTGCCTGTCCAGCCAGCCCTGGGCAAGGCCGATCAGCAGGCCCGCCAGGTGGGCCATGTTGGTGGTCGCTTTGGTTACAGAGCAGTTGCCGGCAACCAGGCCTCACCCCGGCCTGTGGTGCCTGTCCAGCCAGCCTTGGGCAAGGCCGACCAGCAGACCCGCCAGGTGAGCCATGTTGGTGGTCGCTTTGGTTGCCGAGCCGTTGCCGGCAACCAGGCCTCACCCCGGCCTGTGGTGCCTGTCCAGCCAGCCTTGGGCAAGACCGACCAGCAGGCCGACCAAATGGGCCATGTTGGCGGTGGGGGTGCCGAGCATGTCCAGGAAGCCGAGCACCAGCCAGACCAGCATGAAGCCCATCAGGGCTGGCGGCATGGCGAGGCCGCAATCCGGTTGAAGCCTGGTTCGCAGCCAGCTGTAGCCGAGCAGGGCATAGACCACCCCGGAGAGGCCGCCAAAGCGCGGGCCGCTGACAAAGAACTCGGCGATATTGGGCAGGGCAGCCCCGACGATGAGCAGGATGAACAGCTTGCCGCTGCCGAGGCGCTGCTCTATCTGGCCACCGAGATACCACCACCACAACAGGTTGAACACCAGGTGCAGCACCGAGAAGTGGATGAAGGCCGGGGTGACGTAGCGCCAGGCCTGCCAGTCGGTGAACTGGGCCAGGGTGGGGTGGAAGGCGAGCTCGTCGAAGATGGGCAGGCCGATGGCATCCAGAGCGTAGATGGCCAGGCAGGCGATGATGACCACCAGGGTCAGGGGGCCCGCCTGGTGGAGGAAATCGGTGACCGGATCCGTCATCCCCTTGCTGTAGTCGATCCGGGCATCGGCATGGCCGGATTGCCAGGAGGCCTCCATGTAGCGGGGGTGATTGGGTTCGCTCAGGAAGCGCTTGACCTCCTGCTGGGCCTGGGCGAGGCGCCGTTCGTCCGCCAGCCAGACCGAGACGCCGAGCTCGGACTGGGTCAGCTCGCACGGAATGCCCAGGGTAGCGAGATAATCCACCAGCGCCTGGGCCATGCGGGCGTCGCCCAGCACCAGCAGCTGGATCATGCCGGTCGAGGAGGAGCGACCCGCCTCTGTCATGCGTCCCCCGCCTGGATGGGGAACTCCCTGCGCCAGGCCTCGAAACCGCCATCCAGGCTATAGACCTCGTCATAGCCCTGTTGCAGCAGGTACTGGGCCGCCCCCTGGCTGCTGTTGCCGTGATAGCACATCACGATGACGGGGGTATCGAAGTCCACCTCGTTCATAAAGCGAACCAGGGTGCCGTTGGTGAGGTGGAAGGCGCCGACCGCGTGGGCCGTCTCGAAGGATTGGGGATCGCGAATGTCCACGAGACGGGCTTCGCCTGCGCTCAGCTTCTGGTGGGCATCATGGGCGCTGATATGGGCAAACTGGTCCATTGAGATGTCCTGAAAATGGAAGGTTGAAGGGCAGTTTACCGCAAGCGGCGGTTTGCGCTAAGTGTGCAATGGAGGCGGCATCCAGGGGATCGCAATTTTCTTCAATATCGGGCCGCCCGGGCCGGGTAGGCTCGGGCTTCCCTCAATTGAATGAGCATCATCCATGGAATTCAGTCTGCTGTTATCCATGGCCGGGTTTGCCCTGGCCATGTCCATCTCCCCGGGGCCGGTCAATCTGGTCGCCCTTGGCACCGGCGCCCGGTACGGTTTCACGGCCAGCCTGCGCCACGTGGTGGGGGCCACCCTCGGCTTCATCCTGCTGCTCCTGCTGATGGGGCTGGGTCTTGGCGGCGCCCTGTCCCGCTGGCCTGTGGCGCTGGGGGCCATTCACTGGGGAGGCGTGCTCTTTCTCGGCTGGATGGCCTGGCAGTTGCTGGTGGACAGCGGCGAGGTGGAGGAAGTAGAGGGCGTGCCCCCCGCCTTCTGGTACGGGGCCTTGATGCAGTGGCTCAATCCCAAGGCCTGGCTCGCCGCCAGCATGGGGATGGGAGCCTATGGGATCGCGGGCGGCATGAGCCAGATCGCCCTCTTTACCGGCATCTATCTGGTGATCTGCCTCGGCTCCATCGCCTGCTGGGCCTATGCGGGCAGCCGATTGCAGGGGTGGCTGGTCTCTCCCCGCCGGTTGCGCTGGTTCAATCGGGCCATGGCGCTCTTGCTGCTGCTCAGCGCCGCCTATCTGGTGCGCTCGTCCTGAGGGGCGAGCTGCGCTCTGTACTGGCCCGGGGTGGCTGCCACCCGGCGTTTGAACTGGCGCTGGAAGTGGGCCTGATCGGCAAAACCGCTGGCAAGGGCCACTTCCGCCAGGGGCTGCCCCTGGCGCAGCAGGGTGCGGGCGTGGCGAATGCGCTGATCGAGCAGGTAGGCGTGGGGCGTCATGCCGTAGTGGCGGCTGAAGGCGCGCACGAAGTGGGAAGGGGTAAGCCCGGCCACCGCACTCAGCTGTGCCAGGGTGAGGGCGCAGGCACTCTCGTCCTGCATCAGCTCGGCGGCTCGCTGCAGGTGCCGGGGAGGGCGGTCATCCCACTTGGCCGGGGTGAGCCTGGCCAGAAGCTGGCGGCTGAAGAGGTGGCAGGTCACTTCGCGAGCCAGGGGATCCGGCTCCTCCACCAGTTGCCGGTGAAGCCGGCAGAGCCCCTGGTAGAGCAGGGGATCCCGGCTTGCGGTCATGTCGAAGGGGCGAAACGCGTTTCCGAGCCCGGCCTCCTCCTGCTGGCGCTGCAACCAGAGGTTGTCGATGTAGAACATCAGATAGGACCAGGGCTGGTCAGCGACTGGATTGCAGGCATGCACCTCTTCCGGGTTCATCAGCACCAGGCTGCCGCGGCCGACCTCTTGCAGGCTGCGCTGGTTGAGGTAGTGGCTGTGGCCGCCGGTGATGGCACCGATGGAGAAGTGGGGGTGGCTGTGCTTGTCATAGCAGACGCGCCGGCCATCCTGCACCGCCCGCGCCTCGATGAAGGGCAGGGCGGGATCGTGCCAGAAGTGGTGCTGATCCTGCGTCGCCCGCGCACGGCTCACAATGTGCTCCTCGGCGGGGGGCTGTTCCCCTGCCGGGCTCGGGGAGCGCGGCAGGGGAAGGGTGACGATGGTTGCTGCATCCTCAGCCGCCGAGATAGGCCTGGCGGACGGCGGGGTTGGCCAGCAGGGCCTCTCCCGTGTCTTGCAGCACCACCCGGCCGTTCTCCAGCACATAGCCGCGATCCGCCAGCTTGAGCGCCTGGTTCGCGTTCTGCTCCACCAGGAAGATGGTCATCCCCTTCTGGCGCAGTTGCTCTATGGTGTCGAAGATCTGCTGGATGACGATGGGCGCCAATCCGAGGGAGGGTTCATCCAGCAGCAGCAGGCGCGGCTTGCTCATCAAGGCGCGGCCGATGGCCAGCATCTGCTGCTCGCCGCCGGACATGGTGCCTGCCCGCTGCTCCAGCCGCTCGTGCAGGCGGGGGAACAAGGTAAATATCTGATCCAGCAGGCCGCGCTGCTCCGCCTTGTCGACGAAGAAGGCCCCCATCAGCAGGTTCTCCTCCACCGTGAGGCGGGCGAAGATGCGGCGCCCCTCCGGCACCACGGCGATGTCCTTGCGCATGATGCGGGCGGTGGTGAGGGAGTCTATCTGCTCCCCCTCGAACCAGATGGAACCGCTGCTGGGCTTGGGCTCGCCACACAGGGTCATCAGCAGAGTGGTCTTGCCGGCGCCGTTGGCGCCGATCAGGGTGACGATTTCCCCCTCTTTCACCTCGACGCTGACGTCGTGCAGCGCCTGAATTTTGCCGTAGTGGGTCGATACGTTGCGAAGTTCTAACATCTTTTTGTCCTTACGACTCGCCCAGATAGGCCTTGATCACCGCCGGATTGCTGCGGATTTCGTCCGGTTTGCCGTGGGCCAGCGGGGTGCCCTGGTTGACCACGAAGATGCGGTTGGAGATCTCCATCACCAGCTTCATATCGTGCTCGATCAGCAGCACCGAGACCCCGAACTCGTCTCGCAGGTTGGAGATGAGCTCGTTGAGCTCGTCGGTTTCCTTGGGATTGAGACCTGCGGCCGGTTCATCCAGCATCAGCAGTTCGGGCCGGGTCGCCATGCAGCGGGCGATCTCGAGGCGGCGCTGCTGGCCGTAAGCCAGGTTGCCCGCGGCGCGGTTGGCGAGATCCTTGAGGCCCACCTTCTCCAGCCAGAAGGCGGACTGCTCCAACCCCTCTTTCTCGGCACGGCGGAAAGAGGGGGTCTTGAACAGGCCGGCGATGAAGCCGGTATTGAGATGCCTGTGCTGGGCCACCAGCAGGTTTTCCACCGCCGTCATCTCCTTGAACAGGCGCACGTGCTGGAAAGTCCGCACTATGCCCTTGCGGGCGATGAGGTGGCCGGGCAACCCCTGGATCTCTTCACCCTTGTAGCGAATGACACCGCCACTCGGGCGATAGAAGCCGGTCAGGCAGTTGAAGATGGTGGTCTTGCCCGCCCCGTTGGGGCCGATGATGGAGATCACCTCCCCCCTTTCCACATCCAGCTTGACGCCGTTGACCGCAAGCAGGCCGCCAAAGCGCATCGACAGATCTGAGACATCCAACAATGGTTGATTGTTGCTCATTTACGCAGCTCCATATGGGGTCGACTCATGGGCAGCAGTCCCTGCGGCCGCCAGATCATCATGAATACCATCAAGAGACCGAACATCAGCATGCGATATTCGTTGAACTCGCGGGCGAGCTCCGGCAGCACCGTCATCACGATGGCCGCCAGCACCACCCCGATCTGGGATCCCATGCCCCCCAGCACCACAATCGCAAGAACGATGGCCGACTCGATGAAGACGAAGGATTCCGGGCTGATGAAGCCCTGGCGCGAGGCGAAGAAGCTGCCGGCAAAGCCCGCGAAGCAGGCGCCTATGGTGAAGGCGGTCAGCTTGATGATGGTGGGGTTGAGCCCCAGGGACTTGCAGGCGATCTCGTCTTCCCGCAGCGCCTCCCAGGCACGGCCGAGCGGCATGCGCAGCAGGCGGTTGATGACGAACAGGGTCGCCACTACCAGCACCAGGGCCATCAGGTAGAGGAAGATCACCTTGTGGTTGGCGTTGTAGGCGATGCCGAAGAAGTCGTGGAAGGTGCCAAAGCCCCCATCCTTGACGGTGCGGTTGAACTCCAGCCCCCCCAGAGTCGGTTTCGGAATGCCGGAGATCCCGTTCGGACCGCCGGTCAGGGTGGTCATGTTGTTGAGCAGGATGCGGATGATCTCGCCAAAGCCCAGGGTGACGATGGCCAGGTAGTCCCCCCGCAGCCGCAGCACCGGGAACCCGAGCAGGAAGCCGAAGGTGGCCGCCAGCAGACCGGCGATGGGAAGACACTCCCAGAAGCTCAGACCGAAGTAGGTGTTGAGCAGGGCGTAGCTGTAGGCGCCGACCGCATAGAAGCCGACGTAGCCGAGGTCGAGCAGACCGGCGAGGCCCACCACCACGTTCAGTCCCAGCCCCAGCATGATGTAAATCAGGGTGAGGGTGGCCAGATCGATGGCGCCGCGAGAGGCCATGAAGGGCCAGCTCACCGCAAACAGCAGCACCAGCACGGCGGTGAGGTTATAGAGCTTGGGGGCCTCTTCGGGGCTTGGCAGCACCAGCTTGGTGAAGCCGACGGAGAAGCCGCTGATGGAGGCCTGGAACAGCCGGCTTATCTGGCCGCGCAGCATCTGGAACCAGAAGACGATGGTGGCGCCCCCCAGCAGCCAGGCCAGCGATACATCGAGGCGGCTCACCACCAGCAGGCGGGAGCCATCGGTCTCCAGCTTGAAGCCGAGCAGCCAGAAGGAGAGCACCAGCAGCACCAGGCTGGCGATGCAGGCATGGATAAATTGACGTTTCATCAGACTTTCTCCACTTCCGGACGGCCGAGAATGCCAGTGATGGTCATGAACAGCAGCACGAGGGCATGCATAGATTGGTTTTTCATACCTTCTCGACCTCCGGACGACCCAGGATGCCGGTGGGCATGAAGAGCAACACGAAGATGAGCAGGGCAAAGGCCATCACATCCTTGTACTCGGTGCTGAGATAGCCCGCGGTGAGCGCTTCCACCACGCCGAGCAGCAGGCCGCCCAGTACGGCGCCGGGAATGCTGCCGATGCCGCCCAATACCGCGGCGGTGAAGGCCTTCAAGCCCGCCATGAAGCCGAGATAGGGGTTGATGACACCGTAGTACATGCCGAGCAGCACCCCCGCGACGGCGGCCAGGGCGGCCCCCAGCACGAAGGTGATGGAGATGACCACGTGGGTGTCTATCCCTAGCAGGTTGGCCATCTTGATGTCTTCGGAACAGGCACGGCAGGCACGCCCCATGCGGGAGCGGCCGATGAACTGGGTCAACGCCAGCATGGTGACGAAGGTCACCACGAAGATGATGAGCTGCATGTAGGAGAGGCTGGCCTGGAAGCCATCCTCGCCGCCGAGGGTCCAGCCCCCGGAGATCAGAGTGGGCATGGCGATGTCACGCGAGCCCTGGGCCATCCGCATCATGTTCTGCAGGAAGATCGACATGCCGATGGCGGAGATGAGGGGGATCAGGCGGTTGCCGCCCCGCAGTGGACGATAGGCCACCCGTTCTATGGACCAGCCATAGCTGCCGGTGATGATGATGCTGACCAGGAAGGCGCCCCCCAGCAGCAGCACGGTGCTGTCGATGCCCATCATCATGAGCCCGGCCATCACCATGAAGGCGACATAGGAGCCGATCATGTAGACCTCGCCGTGGGCGAAGTTGATCATGCCGATGATGCCGTAGACCATGGTGTAGCCGATGGCGATCAACGCATAGGTGCTGCCTATGGTCAATCCGTTCAGCAACTGCTGAACCAGATAAAGAAGGTGTTCGGACATACCGCGTTCCCTGTGTACTTGCCCGCAAAGAAAGGAGGGGTGACTCACGTCACCCCGACCGGCAGATTATTTGAGTTGAGTGGAGGTACCGTCGGCGTGCCACTGGAACACACCGAATTCGAAGCCTTTCAGGTCACCGTTCGGCGCCCAGGTCAGGGGGCCCATCACGGTGTCGATCGGTGCGGCCTTGATGGCGGCAGCGACGGCAGCCGGATCATCCTCGCCCGCCTTGGCGATACCGGCCGCCAGGGCCTGCATGGCGGCGTAGGTGGTCCAGACGAACGGACCGGAGGAGTCCTGCCCCTTGGCCTTGAACGCTTCTACGATGGGGGCGTTGGCCGGCACCAGGTCATATTTGTTCGGCAGGGTCACCAGCAGGCCTTCGGAAGCCGGGCCGCCGATGGCGGAGATGTCCTTGTTGCCCACGCCTTCCGGACCCATGAACTTGGCCTTCAGACCCTTCTCGCCAGCCTGGCGCAGGATCAGACCCAGCTCGGGGTGGTAGCCGCCGTAGTAGACGAAGTCGACGTTCTCTTTTTGCAGCTTGGCGATCAGGGCGGAGAAGTCCTTGTCGCCGGCGGTGATGCCCTCATAGGCAACGACCTTGACGCCTGCCTTGTCCAGCGCGGCTTTCACGCTGGAGGCGATGCCTTCGCCGTACTGTTTCTTGTCGTGGATGACGGCCACGCGCTGGGGTTTGACCTGCTCGATGATGTACTTGGCGGCGGTCGGGCCCTGGTCGCTGTCCAGACCGATGGTACGCAGGGTCAGCTGGTAACCGCGCTCGGTGATCTTGGGGTTGGTGGAGGCGGGGGTGACCATCAGGACCCCTTCATCTTCATAGATGTCGGAGGCGGGCAGGGTGTTGTCGGAGCAGAGGTGGCCGACCACGAACTTGACGCCGTCGTTGATTACCTTGTTGGCGATGGCCACGGCCTGTTTGGGATCGCAGGCATCGTCATAGATGACGGCTTCGATCTGCTTGCCCTTGATGCCGCCCGCCTTGTTGATCTGCTCGACCGCCATCTTGCCGCCGGTGAACTGCATGTCACCGTACTGGGCGACCGGGCCGGTCAGGGGGCCGGCGATGCCGATCTTGATGGTATCGGCCGCATTGGCCATGGAAACTGATCCAAACAGAGCCAAAGAAACCGCTGCTCTGACTGCCATTTTGCTGAAGTTATGCATTGATTCGTCCCTTAATCAGTGAATTGTTTCATTTTATGCACGTCATTCCGAGCCTGTGTCCCGCCAGCCCGGCGATAGATAAGGTTCTATCATTCCTCGCCGGGCAATAACAAGATGTTAAAGATACTAACCGGAGCAGGTGTGAGAGGGGTTTTGTGAAACTAACACGCAGTTTATTGCTGTTTGCTGGAGTTTAATGTCGTCAATGTGGTGCAACATACACATAACAAATTGTCATGGTGACAATTTCCAGAGTAAAAAACTGACGATATTTCATTCTGCGTCCGCTCTCATTTTGACCAAAATCCGTTTGCGCAAAAAGAAATGACCGCATAGATTAGCCAGCATTGATAATTCACTGGCAGCGCCCGTTAAAACCAAGCCTTTATTCGGGAAATCTGCTACTGTTCCGCCTTTGTTATTCAGGAGACAGAGATGGCAACTATCAAGGATGTCGCCTCGCGCGCAGGCGTATCCATCTCCACCGTCTCACATGTACTCAATCACACCCGTCGGGTCAGCGAAGACGCAACCCAGAAAGTGCTTGAGGCGGTGGCAGAGCTGAACTACGCGCCCAACTCGGTGGCGCGCAGTCTCAAGATCAATTCGACCAAGACCATTGGCATGCTGGTGACCACCAGTGCCAACCCCTTCTTCGCGGAAGTGGTACAGGGGGTGGAAGCCTACTGCTTCGAGCAGGGTTACAGCCTGATCCTGTGCAACACCGAGAACCAGCCGCCCCGCCAGCAGCACTATCTGCGCATGCTGATGGAAAAGCGGGTCGACGGCCTGCTGGTGCTGGGGACCGATATCGACACCCAGTTCAGGGACATGCTGCGTATCCACAAAAACGTGCCGCAAGTGGTGCTGGACTGGGGCAACGAGTGCGATTTCGCCAACGTGATCAACGACAACGCCCGCATCGGCGCGCGTCTGGCGGTGCGCCATCTGCTGGAGCAGGGCCACACCAACATCGTCTGCATCACCGGCCATCTCGCCAAGCCGACTACCCAGCAACGGCTGGACGGGGTGCGCGATGCCCTGGCTGAACAGGGGATGACCCTGAAAGAAGAGCAGATCTTCGAAGGGGACTACGAGAGCCAGAGCGGCTTCGATGCCATGCAGCGCATCCTGGCCCTCACCCCTCGCCCGACTGCGGTCTTTGCCTTCGACGATCCCATGGCCATCGGTGCCATCTGCGCCGCCTGGGAGGCCGGGGTCAAGGTGCCGGACGATATCTCCATGATCGGCTATGACGATGTGGAGATGGCGCGCTTCTCCAGCCCGCCGCTCACCACCATCCGCCACCCCAAGGCCGAGCTCGGTCTGCTGGCGGTGCAGCAACTGGTGAGCCGGATCCGCAACAAGGAGCTGGAAGTGGAGTCCATGACGGTGCAGCCCGAGCTCATCGTCCGCCGCTCGGTCAAGTCCCTGCGCTGACGGCGCCACGGGTGCCATGAACAAGAAACCCCCTCGCCAGCGAGGGGGTTTCTGTTTTTGGGCCCCTCTCGAATCTGGGGGCGTCAGGCCTTGAGGCCGAGCCGCCTGGCGAGGCGGTGCAGGTTGCCGCCGTCCAGATCCAGCGCCCGGGCGGTGGCGGCCCAGTTGCCGTCATGGGCCGTCAGGGTCTGCTCGATGAGCTGGCGCTGGAACAGATCGGTGGCGGCGCGCAGGCCGAGGCCGGCAATGGCCGGGGAGGCGGGCTGGCTGACGGTGTCGGCGGGCAGGGATGAGCCCGTCGCCCCCAGGTTGAAGTGGTGGGGTTTCAGGGTCGGCGAGGGGCTGCCCTGTTCGGCCCTGGCCAGCACGGCGGCGCGGTGGATGGCGTGCTCCAGCTCCCGCACGTTGCCGGGCCAGTCGTGGCGCTCGAGCAGTTGCAGCGCTTGTGGCTGGATACGCAGCTGCTCCAGCCCCAGGCCGAGCCGGCAGCGCTCGCAAAAGTAACCGGCCAGCAGGGGAATGTCGCCCGGGCGTTCCCGCAGTGCCGGGGCGTGGATCGGGAACACGCTCAGCCGGTGGTAGAGGTCGGCCCGAAACTGCCCCTCGACCACCGCCTGTTTCAGATCCCGGTTGGTGGCCGCCAGGATGCGCACATTCACCTTGAGCGGGGTGTCGTCACCGATCCGCTGCAGATCGCCGTATTGCAGCACCCGCAGCAGCTTGGCCTGCAGTGCCAGGGAGAGCTCCCCTATCTCGTCGAGAAACAGAGTGCCCTTGTCCGCGAGCTCGAACTTGCCCGCCCGATTGTGGATGGCGCCGGTGAAGGCCCCCTTCACGTGGCCGAACAGCTCGCTCTCGGCCACGGATTCCGGCAGGGCGGCGCAGTTGAGGTAGACCAGGGGGGCATGGGCGCGGGGCGAGCCGCCATGCACCGCCTTGGCGATCAGCTCCTTGCCGACCCCGGTCTCCCCCAAAATCAGCACGTTCAGCTCGGAGCTTGCCACCACGTCTATCTCGTGGCGCAACCGGGCCATGGCGGGGGAGCGGCCAATCATCTCGGGCTGGCCCGGCCCATTCTGGGTGGAGGGAGCGAGGGGTTCGCTGCTCTGGCGGGCGAGCCGCTCCAGCAGCAGGGCGTTGTCGAGGGCGGCGGCGGCCAGAGCCCCCACCAGCCGCAGCTCCTCGTCGCTGATGCCGTCGAACTGGGTCGGGTTCATGCCGTCTATGGTCAGGGCGCCGATCAGCGCCTGATCCGAGAAGAGCGGCAGGCCGACGCAGGCGTGTACCTTGAAGTCGTCGTGATCCGGCAGCAGGCCGTCATAGGGGTCGGGCAGGGCGCTGTCGGCAGGGAAGCGCACCACATCCCCGGCGCGGGCGATGGCCTCGAGGCGCGGGTGATCCTTGAGGGCGAAGCGGCGCCCCAGCACGTCCTGCATCAGGCCGTCGATGGCCAGCGGGATGAACTGGCCCCCCTCGTAGCGCAGCAGGGCCGAGGCATCCGAGTTCAGCAGGCTGCGCACGCTCTGGATCAGGCGGTGGAAGCGGTCCTGATGGGAGATGCCGAGTTGCAGGTCGAGGGCGATGCGCGCCAGGCTGTCGGTCGAGATCACGATAATTGTCCAAATGACAGTATGTTTGTGATTTTGACTATAAAGGTGTGGTGTCTTAATGACAACGAGTGACATGCGAAGCCATTAAAAACAATGGGTTACAATTTGGCACGTCCGCTGCAATAGCTGGTTCAGTTGAACATCCACTATTGCATTCGAGGAACTGCCTGATGAGCATTCACGTCAAGAACAACATCCACTGGGTCGGCCAACGGGACTGGGAGGTACGCGACTTCCACGGCACCGAGTACAAGACCCACAAGGGCACCAGCTACAACAGCTACCTCATCCGCGAAGGGAAAAACGTGCTGATCGACACCGTCGATCACAAGTTCAGCCGGGAGTTCGTGCAGAACCTGGCGGCCGAGATCGATCTCGCCGCCATCGACTACGTGGTGATCAACCACGCCGAGGAGGATCACGCCGGCGCCCTGACCGAGCTGATGGCCCGCATTCCCGGCACCCCCATCTACTGCACCCACAACGCCATCGACTCCATCACCGGCCATCATCACCACCCGGAGTGGAACTTCCACCCGGTCAAGACCGGTGACAGCCTGGACATCGGCAACGGCAAGCAGCTGGTGTTCATCGAGACCCCCATGCTGCACTGGCCCGACAGCATGATGACCTACATGACCGAGGACGCGGTGCTGTTCTCCAACGACGCCTTCGGCCAGCACTACTGCGACGAGCACCTGTTCAACGACGAGGTGGATCAGAGCGAGCTGATGGAGCAGTGCCAGCGCTACTACGCCAACATCCTCACCCCCTTCAGCCCCCTGGTGACAGCCAAGATCAAAGAGGTGCTCGGCTTCAACCTGCCAGTGAGCATGGTGGCCACCTCCCACGGCATCGTCTGGCGCGAGGACCCCACCCAGATCATCCTGAAATACCTGGAGTGGGCCGACCACTATCAGGAAGATCGCATCACCTTGTTCTACGACTCCATGTCCAACAACACCCGCATGATGGCCGACGCCATCGCCCAGGGCATCCACGAGGTGGACCCCGGCGTGGCGGTGAAGATCTACAACGTGGCCCGCCACGACAAGAACGAGATCCTGACCCAGGTGTTCCGCTCCAAGGGGATACTGGTGGGATCCTCCACCATGAACAACGTCATGATGCCCAAGGTGGCGGGCATGCTCGAGGAGATCACCGGCCTGCGTTTTCGCAACAAGCGTGCCTCGGCCTTCGGCAGCTACGGCTGGACCGGCGGTGCGGTGGACCGGATCCAGACCCGATTGATGGACGCAGGCTTTGACATCAGCATCTCCCTCAAGGCCAAGTGGCGCCCGGATGGTTCGGCGCTGGCCGAATGCCGCGAGCATGGCCGCCAGCTCGCCCGTCAGTGGGCGTTGCACCCGCTGGACGCACCCCGCCCGATCACCACAACCCAGACAACCGTGACGCCCGTCCTCGCGATGCCTGCTGTTGAGCCGCAAGCCGCAGCGGCCGCCGCCGAATGGGACGATGACCAGGCCATGCTCTGCACCGTCTGCCAGTGGGTCTATGACCCGGCGCTGGGCGAGCCGGATCAGCTGGTGGCGCCGGGCACCCCCTGGGCCCAGGTACCGGAGAGTTTCCTTTGCCCGGGTTGCGGCATCGGCAAGGAGGTATTTGAACCCTGCGCCGTGGAGGTCTGTGTATGAGCGCAGCAACGCAGAGTGACGCCGGCATCAGCCGGGAGATAGTGGTGATCGGCAGCGGCTTCGCCGCCCAGCAGCTGGTCAAGAGCCTGCGCAAGCTGGATGCCGAGCAGCCCATCCGCCTCATCACCGCCGACAGCGGTGACGAGTACAACAAGCCCGACTTGAGCCACGTGGTGAGTCGGGGCTGCCCTGCCGCGGCCATGACCCGCCAGAGCGGCAGCGATTTTGCCGAGCAGCAGCGCATCGCGCTGCTGCCCCACTGCCCGGTGCATGGCATCGACCCAGCAAGGCGGTTGGTGCTGACCGAGCAGGGGGAATTCCCCTACGGCAAGCTGGTGCTGGCCACCGGGGCGAGCGCGGCGCGCCCCGATCTGCCGGGCAGCGAACACCTGGTCACCCTCAACAGCCAGCAGGAGTTCGCCGCCATCGAGGCGCAACTGCGCCAGGCCCGCCGCATCCTGGTGCTGGGGGCGGGGCTCATCGGCTGCGAGCTGGCGATGGACATGGCGAGCGCAGGAAAAGAGGTGACGCTGGTGGATCTGGCCGACAGCCCCTTAAGCGCCCTGCTGCCCGCCGCCCTGACCGAGCCGCTGCAACAGGCGCTACGCAGCCAGGGGGTCAGCCTGCAGTTCGGGACGGGTCTCGCCAGGATGGATGCCCAGCCGGGGGATGGCTGGCGGGTGACCCTGACCAATGGCCGCATCAGCGAGCAGGATCTGGTGATCGCCGCGATCGGCCTGCGGCCGAATCTGGCCCTGGCCCGCGGGGCCGGGCTGGCAGTGGAGCGTGGCATCCTGGTCGACGATCGGCTGCAGACCAGCGACCCCCATATCTTCGCGCTGGGGGATTGCGCCCAGTGGCAGGGCCAGCTGCTCCCCTTCCTGCAACCCATCGTGCTGGGGGCCAATGCGCTGGCGCGCACCCTGCTCGGGACGCCGACCCCGCTGACTTTGCCCCCCATGCTGGTGAAGGTGAAGACGCCGCGCTACCCGCTGCAACTGGCCGGTCGCACCCGGGGCGAGGATCTTGCCTGGCAGTGCCGCTGGAACAGCCACGGCATGGTGGCCGAGGCGCGCGACCAAGCCGGCGAGCTGTGCGGCTTCGTGGTGGGGGGCGACCAGATGAGCGCCGCCTTCCCGCTGCTGCGTCAGCTGCCCCGTTAACCCCTTTCATTGTACTGGCCGGGTCGACCCGGCCATCTGAGGAGAACCGATATGGCCATGCAACTGATCCCGTCTCACTGGGTGGTGCGCCGCTCCACCCCCTTCTTCACCCGCCAGAATGTGCCCCAGGCCCTGCTCACCCACCACAACACCGCGGCCGGGGTGTTCGGCCAGCTCTGCGTGATGGAGGGCACCGTCACCTATCACGGTTTTGCCGATGAGCAGGCCGAAGAGCCCGAGCTGAGCCTGGTGATCCGGGCCGGGGAGTTTGCCACCAGCCCACCCCGGTACTGGCACAGGGTCGAGCTGTCGGAGGATGCCCGCTTCAACATCCACTTCTGGGCCGAGCAGGCCGAATCCGACCAGCCGCTGTTCCACAGCCGCAAGGCATAGGCTCAATCGCGGGCAGGGGCACTGGCCCGAATCTCCCCCTGTGCCTATGCAGATCAAAATAATCAACTCAGATGTTGGTTATCATTGCCGCCAGATCGGGTGTACGCAGTGGAGGATGCATGAGCGTGATTGAGGCGATGACCATGGTGGCCGGACTGGTCTATCTGGTCCTGTTGGTGTTGAAAACGGGGCCGGGCTGGTCATCTCGACTCTCCCTCGGAGTGCTGGTCATTGCCTGGCTGGCGGCGGCAGATGTCAGCCTCTGGCTTGGCCTGGGGCTGGTGGTCGGCAGTCTCAGCCTGCTTCATCGCATCCAGCCCTTCCCCGCACTGGACGAGCTGGGCAGTCAGCCGCTGCGGGAGTGGGCGCGTCATCTGCTGCTGCTCTGCTGGTTGCTGGTGTCGGTGCAATATGGGGTCTATATCTGGCTGCTGGCACGGGGGACGGTTCCCTGGCTGGTGCGCCCCGACGTGGTGGACGGTTTCCTGCCCATCGCCGGTGGTCTCGGGCTGCGGGCCTGGCTCGGGCAGGGGCTGACGGACCCCCATCACCCGGCGGCCACCGTCACCGTGCTGGTGCTCTCCCTGTCGGCCCTGCTGCTGGGTCGGGCGTTTTGTGCCTGGTTCTGCCCGCTCGGGCTGGTGGGGGAGTGGCTGCACGGCCTGCGCTCGCGCCTGTTGCCGGGGGAGTGGACCCCGCCGCGCTGGCTCGATGCCGTGTTGCGCGGCCAGAAGTTTCTGGTGCTCGGTTTTCTGCTCTTCATCATATTGCTGGCGGTACCCGCCGCCGCCCTGCCCGGCTACCTCGCCAGCCCCTACCATCAGGCGGCGGACATGAAGATGGGGGCCTTCTTCTTCAACCTGACCCTGATCTCGGGCCTGTGCCTTGGCTGGGTGCTGCTGCTCACCGCCACCTTTCGGCAAGGGTTCTGTCGCTACCTCTGTCCCTATGGCGCCTGGATGGCCCTGCTCGGCCTGCTGACCCCGCTGCGCATTCGCCGTGACCCGGCCCGTTGCCTGCGAAGCCTGGGCCACGACTGCGACAAGTGCAGCCGGGCCTGCCCCTCGCGCATCCAGGTGCACCAGCTCATCGCGGTGCAGAGCCTCGAGTGCACCAGCTGCCAGAGCTGCGTGGCCGCCTGCCCCAAGCGGGCCGATGCCCTGCATCTTGGCACGCAAGGGCAGCGACTCGCCCCCCGCCAACTGCTGGGGCTGCTCTGTCTGTTGCTGCTGGTGTTGCCGCTGCTCTCCTACGGCTTGCTGGATCTCTGGGTCAGCCAGACACCGATCCCTGACCGCTACGAGTTGTTGCAGCGGCTGCCCTGGTTGACCCACTGAGGGGGGAAAGGGCAAAAGGTGGATGATGGGGGGATCTTTCGGATTGGCGATAATAAGCTGTATAAAAATCCCCCGCCAAATTGTTAGCGCCATCCCACTTTGCTCATATTGCAATTGATCATATAGCGCTCCCCACCATAATGGGTGCTGTTATTTGGCGTTGTTAATATCAATTGGATGAGCAACAACATGAATATCAAGGTCAGCTATCCCAAGTGGTTTACCCTGGACCATAAGATCGCGTTCTTCTTCCCGCTGTAATTCCTCGCGGCGGCGCGGCATGCCTGCCATGCCACGAGCCCGCCTCCATTCCTGAACTGAAATAGCTGCACCTATCTTCGCCTGTTTATTCTGGCGAGGCGATGTCGTGCACCTATTTCCCAATATTTCCCACCTGCCGGACATTCTATTTTCGGCGGGGGAAGAGACTCATTCTGAATATTTAAATCTGGGGTGTTTATATTATGGAAAACTTCAAGCATCTGCCCGAACCCTTCCGTATTCGTGTCATCGAGCCGGTCAAGCGCACCACCCGTGCCTATCGGGAAGAGGCCATTGTCCGGGCGGGCATGAACCCCTTCCTGCTGGACAGCGAAGACGTCTTCATCGACCTGCTGACCGACAGCGGCACCGGCGCCATCACCCAGGACATGCAGGCCGCCATGCTGCGCGGTGACGAGGCCTACAGCGGCAGCCGCAGCTACTATGCCCTGCAACAGGCGGTGCAGGAGATCTTCGGCTACTCCCTGACCATCCCCACTCACCAGGGGCGCGGCGCCGAGCAGATTTACATCCCCGTGCTCATCAAGAAGCGGGAGCAGGAGAAGGGGCTGGATCGCAAGAAGATGGTGGCCCTCTCCAACTACTTCTTCGACACCACCCAGGGCCACACCCAGATCAACTGCTGCGTGGCGAAGAACGTCTACA
Source organism: Aeromonas sp. ASNIH5 (assembly GCF_002902865.1). Lineage (NCBI taxonomy): Bacteria > Pseudomonadati > Pseudomonadota > Gammaproteobacteria > Aeromonadales > Aeromonadaceae > Aeromonas > Aeromonas sp. ASNIH5. The sequence continues at coordinate 3,181,399 of NZ_CP026122.1, forward strand.
CCAGGGAGGCGTTCGATACCTCGGTCACCGCCGACTTCAAGGGCAACTTCGATCTGGTGAAGCTGGAAGAGGCCATCCTGGAGGCGGGCCCCGCCAACGTGCCCTACATCGTCAGCACCATCACTTGCAACTCCGCCGGGGGGCAGCCGGTCTCCATTGCCAACCTGAAGGCGGTGTACGAGATCGCCAGAAAGTACGACATCCCGGTCATCATGGACTCCGCCCGCTTCGCCGAGAACGCCTACTTCATCCAGCAGCGGGAGCCCGGCTACGCGAACTGGACCATCGAGGAGATCACCAGGGAGTCCTACAAGTACGCGGACGGCCTCGCCATGTCGGCGAAGAAGGATGCCATGGTGCAGATGGGGGGGCTGCTGTGCTTCAAGGATGACAGCATGCTGGACGTCTACACCGAGTGCCGCACCCTGTGCGTGGTGCAGGAGGGCTTCCCGACCTATGGCGGCCTAGAAGGGGGCGCCATGGAGCGCCTGGCGGTGGGCCTGCGGGACGGCATGCGCCAGGACTGGCTGGCCTATCGCATCGGCCAGGTGCAGTACCTGGTGGACGGGCTGGAGGCCATCGGCGTGGTGTGCCAGCAGGCGGGGGGCCATGCGGCCTTCGTGGATGCGGGCAAGCTGCTGCCCCACATCCCGGCGGATCAGTTCCCGGCCCACGCCCTGGCCTGCGAGCTCTACAAGGTCGCCGGCATCCGCGCGGTGGAGATAGGTTCCCTGCTGCTGGGGCGCGACCCCGCCACCGGCAAGCAGCACCCCTGCCCGGCGGAGCTGCTGCGCCTGACCATCCCCCGTGCCACCTATACCCAGACCCACATGGACTTTGTCATCGAGGCCTTCGGCGAGGTGAAGAAGAACGCCCACCGGGTGAAGGGGCTGGACTTCATTTACGAGCCGGCCGTGCTGCGCCACTTCACCGCCAGACTGAAAGAGGTCGAGCATAACGACCCGTCAGCCGGCAAGACGCAGAAAAAATTGATAGAAGCATAACGAGTCAGGGGCACAGATTTTTCTGTGCCCTTTTTTTCACTGCTCTGTGAAAGATTTGGAGTGACACACATGACATCAACACCGTCCGTCATCGGAGGGGCCTGCATCATTGCCAGCGTCTGTGTCGGTGCTGGCATGCTGGGGCTGCCGAGCGCGGGAGCCGGGGCCTGGACCAGTTGGTCAACCCTCGCCATCATTCTTACCATGGTCGTCATGACGGTTTCAGGCTGGATGCTGCTGGAAGCCCTGAAACCCTACGCATTGACCGCCTCCTTCAACTCGGTGACCAAGGATCTGCTCGGTCACAGGATCAATCTCTTCAACAACCTCACCGTCTATTTCGTGGGCGGCATTTTGCTCTATGCCTACATCACCTCGTCGGGTCTCATCCTGGGCGGCCTGCTGGGCATCAATAGCCAGCTGGCCTCGGTGTTGTTCGTGCTGGTGTTCTCCTGGTTCGTCTGGCATTCGACCCGGGCGGTGGACAGGATTTCGGTCGTCCTGATCGTCTTCATGGTGCTGAGCTTCGTGTTCGGGGTCTCCGGGCTTGCCAGCAAGGTCGACACCGCCAAGCTGTTCAACTCCTTTGCCGAGGAGCTGGGCCGCGCCCCTTACGCCCTGGCCATGTTGCCGGTGGCGCTCACCTCGTTTGGCTACCACCACTCGGTGGCATCGATGCGCGCCTATTACGGCGAGGAGCAGAAAGCCAGGCAGGCGATCCTGGGGGGACCCTGATCGCCCTGGCGCTCTATCTGCTGTGGCTGCTCAGCATCTTCGGCAACCTGCCTCGTTCCGCCTTCGGCCCCGTCATCGCCAAGGGGGGTGACGTGGATGTGCTGCTGGGGGCGCTGGCCTCGGTGATCGAGTCCAGGCAGGTCTCCCAGGCCATCAACCTCTTCTCCATGGCGGCCATCCTCTCCTCCTTCATCGGGGTGGGGCTTGGGGTGTTCGACTATCTGGCGGATCTGTTCCGGTTCGACAACTGTCGCCGGGGGCGGGCCAAATCCTGGGCGGTGACCTTCCTGCCCCCCCTGGCGCTCTCCCTGATGTTCCCGTTCGGCTTCGTGGTGGCCATCGGCTATGCCGGGGCCGCGGCGACCGTCTGGGCCTGCATCATCCCGGCCCTGCTGGCGAAGAAGTCCCGGGAGCTGGCCCCGGACGAGGCGGGGTTCAAGGCCCCCGGTGGCCAGCCCATGGTGGTGGCCGTCATCGTCTTCGGGGTGCTTACCGCCATCTTCCACCTGATGGCCATGGCGGGTCTGCTGCCCGTCTACACCGGCTGACCCTGGTGTGCTGAACCTGGCCCCATCCCGAACATATTCCACGGATGGGGCGCAGGATCCGGCCCGTTTCCCCCCATTTTCCCTCCGGATTTGATACCCGAAGGCATGCAGGGTAAAGTCCCCCGGCGCCAGCAGTGGCGAACGCAGGAGAAGCACGGCGGTGTGCCGTGACCAGTCGACAATCCGTTTGGGGGAGTAATGGAACAGAAACCATCGTTGGTGGGCGGGGCATGCATCATTGCCGGCGTCTGTGTGGGGGCAGGCATGCTGGGGCTGCCGAGTGCGGGGGCGGGCGCCTGGACCCTCTGGTCCATGCTCGCGGTGGCACTGACCATGGTGGTGATGACGGTCTCCGGCTGGATGCTGCTGGAGTCCTATCGGGGCTATCCCCTGCGCGTCTCCTTCGATACCGTGACGCGGGATCTGCTGGGGGAGAAGGTCAACGCCCTCAACAATCTCAGCGTTTATTTCGTCGGCGGCATCCTGCTCTATGCCTACATCACCTCGGCCGGTCTCATCATCGACGGCATGACGGGGATGGGCAGCCAGTGGGCGTCCGTGCTCTTTACCCTAGCCTTCTCCCTGCTGGTGTGGCACTCCACCCGGGCGGTGGACCGCATCTCGGTGTTGCTGGTGATCCTGATGGGGCTGAGCTTTGCCTTCGGCATCTCGGGCCTGTCGATGAACGTGCGCCTCGATCTGCTGCTCGACCGGGTGGGCAGCGAAGTGAGCTACGCCCCCTATGCCCTGGTGATGCTGCCGGTGGCGCTCACCTCGTTCGGCTACCACCATTCGGTCTCCTCCATGCGCGCCTACTACGGTGAAGAGCGTCGCGCCAGCCGCGCCATTCTGGGGGGCACCCTGATCGCGCTCGCGTTTTACCTCATCTGGCTGGTGAGCGTCTTTGGCAACCTGCCCCGCAGCGAGTTCGGCCCGGTGATCGCGGAGGGGGGCAACGTGGATGCCCTGCTCAAGGCTCTCGGTTCGGTGATCGAGTCCAAGGCGGTGGCCAGCGCCCTCAACGCCTTCTCCATGGCGGCCATCCTCTCCTCCTTCATCGGGGTGGGGCTCGGGGTGTTCGACTACCTGGCGGATCTGTTCAAGTTCGACAACAGCCGGGGTGGCCGCGCCAAGTCCTGGGCGGTGACCTTCCTGCCGCCCCTGGTGCTCTCCTTGCTGTTCCCGTTCGGCTTCCTGGTGGCCATCGGCTATGCGGGCGCCGTGGCGACCCTGTGGACCTGCATCATCCCGCCTCTGCTGGCCTGGAAGGTGCGGTCGGCCCGGCGCGAAGACGGTGGCGAGGGCTTCCGCGCCCCCGGTGGCCTCTTCATGATCGTCCTGGTGATCCTGTTCGGCGTGCTGACCGCCGCCTTCCACCTGCTCAACATGGTGGACCTGCTGCCCGCCTACAAGGGCTGAGCCGTTACCCGGGTCGCAGTGCCAGCACACAATGACAAAGAAGGAGCCTCATGGGCTCCTTCTTGCTTGTCACACAGGCAATATTGGCGTCGGTTACTGAATGCCGACCGACAGGGAGTGGGGGACCTTGGCGCCTTTACGGGCGGTGGCGCGCATCTGGTAGACCTGGATCAGGTACTTGCCCGACTTGGGCAGGGTGCCTTGCCATTTTGTGTCCACGTTGCCGCCGCCCAGTGCCTCGGCCTGACCCGGGATGGCGCCCGGCGCGAAGACGTTGAAGTTGGCATTGGTGCTGCCGGTGATGGCGACCGTCATGGTCTGGCCTTCTTTGGCGCCCAGGGTGTAGTTGATGGTGTCATAACCGGAGAAGGTGCCGTCAACCTTGGCGCTGTGCGCGCCTTTGGCGAAGTGCACCGGCACCGTGGTCACCTTGTCTGCCGCCTGAACCGAGGCCGCCATCATCATGGCCAGCAAGGCGGCCGTTACTGCTTTTTTCATTATGTATTGCTCCTGTGATCGGGCCCTGGCACGGGCCTCAAGGGGAAGATATGCCTGAACGATGACGCGACTCCATCGAAATGATGGGGCGGTCGGAGCGGGGGATGTTGCAAGATTTGGGGTATGCACAGACGGACATAGTGCCTTTTGGCCGCAAGCCAGATGAACACAAGGTCGATGGGGTTTTATATGGCGAGTTCCCTGATACAGGGGCGTTTTTGTCAACGTGGTGTTGACGAACAGGGTGCCCGCTGCGGCCATGAGTCTGCGACAGAATTGATCGCCCCGGGTCTCCTGCATGGTCAGGGCGCGGGAGGGCTTGCGGAAAAAGAGGACGTCATGGCTGGCTGGTGCCCTCAGCCGCCATGGCCTGCTGCTCATAGCGCGCCACCGTGCCGTCCTGCTTCATTTGCCGGATCACGCTGGCAAGGGGGGCCAGCAGATCCTGATGCCGTTCGTGCAGGTAGACGTAAGAATCGGCCAGCTCCATCACCCCGGCGGAGTAGATGCCGGCATAGCCCGGGTCCTGGCGCGTCAGGGCGGCCAGGGTCTGGCTGGCAATCAGGGTCTGCTCCACATAGAGGTCACTGCGCCCCTTGAGCAGCTTGCCCATCCCCTGCTCGGCGGTGGCGATGGCAAAGAGCCGGTCCGGTGCCACCACCTTGCCCAGCATCATCTCCGGCAGCTTGGCGCCACGGCGAAACTCGACCCGATAACCGGTGCCCTGCAGGCTGTGCCACCCCTGCAGCTGGATCCCGGGCTGGTGGGCATAGGCCTGATAGGAGACGGCGAAATGGGGCTCTGGCACGCGCTGGAGGGTGCGGGTCTGCTGCTGGTAGCTGGCGGCGCGGTGGATCTCGCCATCGACCTGTCCCTGCTCTGCCAGCAGGGGGGCCCGTCCCCCGGGGTAGCCCTGGTACTGGAAGTCATAGCCCAGGCGGGCGAACGCATCCCGATAGATGAGATCGAGCCAGCGACCATAGGGGGACTCCCTGGTTTCAAGGGAGCTCACCAGTGTGATGTTGCCCCTGCCTTGCGCCCCCCATACCTGGAAGGCCAGCAGCAAGAGCAGTGAAAGAGCGAAGAAGCGGTATCCTGAAACCTGCGCCATGGTGTCCCTGTCAGAGCGGTGGTTGCAAAGGGTGACAGTCCTATCCTAGCCCAGGGGGTTGCCCGGTCCAGCGCTTTCTGCCGCCCGCCCGTGGATACCCTCCGGGCCGCCTCCCGTCCCGCCTTGCCCGAATGAACGCCAACTAAGGGAGATAGCCAGCGCCGCTCACAGGCTGGCGAAATCCACCTCGGGCAGGGTTTCGAAGCCGGGGCGGGCAAACAGATAGCCCTGCATCAGGCTGACGCCCATCTCCCGCAGGCAGGCCATCTCGTCGCGGGTCTCGACCCCTTCCGCCAGCGGGGTGATCTGCAACTCCGTAAACAGCGCCAGACAGTGGCGAACGATGGCCTGACGGATCGGGTCCTGGTCGATGCCGCGCAGCAGGTGCATATCGAGTTTGATGATGTCGGGGCGAAAATCGGCCAGCAGGCTCAGGCCCGAGTAACCGGCGCCAAAGTCGTCGATCGCCGTCTTGAAGCCCAGGGCCTGATAGTGATCGACGATGCCGCGAATATGGCGGTTGTCCTGCACCTGTTCCACCTCGGTGAACTCGAACATGATCTGCTCGATGGGAAAGAGATGCTCGCGGGCCGCCTGCAACGTGGTGCGGATGCAGCGCTCCGGGCGATAGACCGCATTGGGCAGGAAGTTGATGCTCAGCATGCCCCGCATGTCGAGGCGGGCGGCCAGCGCGATGGCCTTGATCCGGCACAGCTGATCGAAGCGGTAGCGGTTGTCGTCGTTGACCCGGTCAATCACGCTCTGCGCCGACTCGTTGTTGAGCCCCCGCACCAGGGCCTCGTAGCCGAAGACAGTGCGTTGGCTGCAATCGACGATGGGCTGAAAGGCCATGGTGAAGTCGAAGTCGAGATCTGCTTTCTCCTGGCACAGCTGGCAGATGGCGGGGGACGGGGCGGCAGGTATGTCCATGACGTTCCTTTCAAGGCGTGGGGTCGCGAGAGATTGCCTCAAAGGATAACAGCTCCTCTCTCGCCGGCAGAGGTTATTCCTTGGGGCTGGCGGGTATCGGGTAGAGGATTGTGTGGCAAAGTCGGGGCCATGATGGATTCGACAATGACCGATCAATACCAAGCAGCATACTCCGTAGGCCTCCGTCGCCCCGCAGGTTCGATTAGCGCAGCGTAATCGGACGAACGAGAGGTGTTGATAGTGGTTGTTGCCGTGCAACAGGAGCGGCCAACCGGAGTGGAAAATTCGGCTGGCCGTGATGGCGGGAGAGTCCATTTACGCGAACGTCCGATTACGCCTGGCGGCTAATCGAACCTACGGGCTGTGGGGGCGATGGCAATCCGATACCCTATGGCTCGGATTCTTCTTTTATCACGGGAATGGGATATGCTGATCATCTTCAGTGGTTTGCCGGGCAGCGGAAAAAGCACCATAGCGCGAGCCCTGGCCCGGCGGCTGGGCGCCGTCTACCTGCGCATTGATACCATAGAGCAGGCCATTCGTGCCGCTGAGCAGGCGGATAACGAGATGGGGCCGGCCGGTTATTTCATCGCCTATGGGCTGGCCAGAGAGAACCTGGCACTTGGCTCGATCGTCATCACGGATTCCGTTAACCCCATCCAGCTCACCCGGGATGCCTACCACGACATCGCCCGCTCGGTCGGGGTGCCCTGTCTCGATGTCGAAGTGGTCTGCTCCAACCCAAGTCTGCACCGCGAACGGGTCGAGAACAGGACGGTGGATATCGAGGGGCTGGCATTGCCGGATTGGCAGGCAGTGATCGAGCGCGACTATCAACCCTGGGACAAGGAGCGTCTGGTGCTGGATAGCGCCACCCTGTCGGTCACCCAGAGCGTGGAAGCGATTGTCGCTGCATTGGCACAGGAATCGTAGGCTCGATTAGCGCAGCCTAATTGGACGAACGAGAGACTTTGATTGCGGTTTCTGCCATGCAACAGAGAGGTAGAAATTCGGCTGGCTGAGCACTGCGGCTGACCAGGTGGCAATAGGACGTATCAGCGAGGTTGCTCTGGCGTGAACGAGCTATGGTCATGGCAACCTTCTCAGCAGTGAAATATCAATCTAAGCTGCTAAATAACCGTTCCGAAATGTAGATCACTTATCCGGGAAAGAAGGGAACTCGGCGTCGTTTGTGCGATCTGATTAATCGCCAAACCAATCAAACGACAAACGAGCCGAGCCCGAAATGATACTAACACTCCCCGACCATGATGAGCGACGCCGGATCATCAACAAGATGCACCGGACCAAAGATAAAGATCTCTGCCGGAGGCTCAACGCCATCTTGCTCCTTGCTGACGGGCACAGTGTCTCGGCTGTTTCTCGGCTCACTGCCGCCGCCCGGTCATCGATCAATCGCTGGGTGAACTGGTACACCTTGTACGGTCTGGAGGGGCTTGAAAGCGAGCCTCGGGGGCGCAAGCCGGTGCTGCCATTTGCTCACATCTCGGGTCTATTACACCTGTTGATCCAGTTGTCTCCACAGGAGCTCGGATATCAGCGCTCTCGTTGGAGTACCGAACTGATGGCGCTTGAACTCAAACGGAGTTGGCGCCTGACATTGCATGCTTCAACAATACGGCGATGGCTGCCCAGGCTAGGGATTGTCTGGCGCCGGGCCGCGCCCACTTTGCACATCCGCGATCCCCATAAAGAGCGGAAAATGGCCGCCATCAATGAGGCCTTGGGACGCTGCAGTGCGGACCATCCCGTGTTCTATGAAGATGAGGTGGATATCCACCTCAATCCCAAGCTGGGGGCGGACTGGATGATGCGAGGGAAGCAGAAGAAAGTGGCAACTCCGGGCCAGAATCGCAAACATTACCTCGCTGGCGCCCTGCATGCCGGAACAGGTAACGTGACCTATGTGGCGAGCGATAGCAAAGACACGGACTTGTTCTTGTCACTGCTCCAGACACTAAAGCGAACTTATCGGCGCGCCAAGAGCATCACGCTGATCCTGGATAACTACATCATCCACAAGAGCAAAAAAGCACAGCGATGGCTGGCAAGAAATCCGAAGTTCATCGTGCTTTTTCAGCCGGTGTATTCGCCATGGGTGAACCAGATTGAGCGGCTGTGGCATGCCCTCCATGAAACGATCACCCGGAACCACCAATGCCGCACATTGGGTGAGTTATTACGTCGCGTGTTCTACTTCCTGGATCATGCCGCCCCGTTCCCCGGTAATGGACATGGGCTTATGCAACTGGAGCGAAATTAGGATCAGCTATTTAGTTCTGTGGTGGTTTTCCGAGCGAAACCAAACGTAATTGGAAAACAAGCATATAAACCACCAAGAGGATTCTTGAATACATCATAGCTGCATCTAGATATGAAATTTATTGAAAAATGATTGTGCCAATGATTACATGTGAGTCATAAACAATAATCAGACAATCTCCAATGTTTAGGATCTATGATATATCAGCTTTTGACAAAGTTAACATAGAAGAACTCGGTACGAAATCTAAGTTCTGGTACACTGATGAGTCAGGTGGAGAGTTTTTGTTTAAATCTGTTGTAACTTACGACAGAGATGGGCATGAAATAAAACGATATGGTGAAGATTGGGCTGAAAAGGTTGCTTGTGAGTTAGCAAAGGCAATTGACATACCATGTGCTGATTATGAACTTGCAATATATAATGGTGAAAGAGGTGTTTTAACGCCAAACATTGTGGTTGATAAGACTCTGTCCTTAAGCCTTGGGAACGAAATTCTAAAAAAATATAACGATCAGCAATCGCTAGTAACAGAAGAGAAGCAGAATATATTTCTCGTTTATCTAATTATGCGCAGGCTCATCAGAAATAAACCTTTAAAATTCAATAGTCAAACTGGAATAAAGAGTGCTGCAGATTTTTTCTGTGGGTATCTGATGCTTGATGCATTAATTTCAAACCAAGATAGACATAGTGAAAACTGGGGGTTCTTGACTACAAAAAATGGTACATATCACTTATCTCCTACATTTGACCACGCTGCCAGTTTAGGCAGAAATGAGTCAATTGAGAAGAAGAGCCAGAGGCTCATGTCTAAAGATCGAGGTCAAAAAGTTGAGACCTACGTCAAGAAATCAAAGTCTTATTTCTACCTAAAAGATAACAGATTAAAGACTCTTAGCGCTTTTGAATTCTTTGGTATACTTACACCAAACGCGGCGCTAAAATGGGTAGAGAAAATTAAAAATTACCCATGTGAGAGATTTGATGAGATCTTGAATTTGATTCCAAAGGAGGTGTTGGATGATGTATCAAAACAGTTTGCAAGCAAAATGTTTAAATGTAATAGAGATAATATAATTTCTCTAGAAAAAACTTTTGTGAAATGTTTAAATCCAGCAGTTCGAAAGGAATTAATGAGGACATATGAGTAGCTTATATGTTATCTGGCAAGACCCACAGCCACAATCAAGAATGTGGATTCCTGTTGCTAAGTTAGAACACAAAGATAACTTATTTATTCTTTCTTACACAAAGGGTGCCAATCATAAGAATTTTTCTGGTCTTCCTCGCATGCAAAGTAAGGATAAAACATATTTTTCAGAAGATATTTTCCCATTCTTAAGTAATCGAATTCTTTCTAGTCGTAGACCAGAATATCACTCTATGCTTGAATGGACAGATATGAATAGTGACGATTTCGATCTATTCCGTTTTTTAGGTGTGACAAGTGGTTCAAAGACAACTGATAATTTCCGTGTCATTCTAGCTCCAGAGAGAAATGGGAGTGATATTTACTCATTCAATTTTTTTGTTAGTGGGCATCGTTATATGGAGCCAGTGCAAGATGAATCATTGATGCTTACCCCAGGAGAGAAAATTGATTATGAGTTTGAAAGAACTAACTCCCATGACAGTTTGGCTGTAGCATTATTTCATGGGGAAAGAAAAATTGGTTATTTTCCTAAATATCTTAACGAAGATATTTGGGTGCTAACAGACATCTTGAATTCAGAAAGAAAACCATTACCCAAAATTACAACTATCAAATTTAATGCTGACGCACCAGAGCAATATAAAATCCTGTGTGAGTTTAAGAGTGTATGGCCAGAAAGTTTCAAGCCATTTAGCTCACAAGATTATCAGCCAATTGTGTCTTCATAATAATTCAGTCTGTTTGTACAGATCTAGTTATCACCTGACACCGGCCTCAAACCGGTGTCTTGTTTACGCTACTTTAGTGCGCACTTCCTTCGGTATCAATTTCAGACCCTTTTTGAACATGCTGTAGGGAGTCTGTCCTTCCATCATCCTGCCTTGATGTGGCCGCTGGGTGTTGTAGTGATCCAGATAGCTGTCCAGGTCTGTCTGCATCTGCTCTACCGACTCATACCAGGTTGTCCTCCCCTTGATACGGAAGTGTTCATCCAGCAGGGTGCGATGTAGCCGCTCGATAAAGCCGTTGCTCTGCGGCCTGCGTACCTTGGTGGTCCGGTGCTCAATCCCCTCCAGTTGCAGGAACAGCTCGTAGGGATGATGGTCAGGGCGGCCGCAGAACTCGCGCCCGTTGTCCGACAGGATGGTATAGACCCGCGCCTCATGGGCTTCGAAGAACGGCAATACCGTTTCATTGAGCACATGAACCGAGGTCACCGGCAGCTTGCTGGTGTAGAGCCGTCCCCAGGCGTGGCGGCTGTAGCAGTCCAGTACGGTTTGCAGATACACCTTGCCCACCCCCTTGAGTGCGCCGACGAAGAAGGTGTCGACCGCCACCAGTTCCCCGGTGTAGTGGACCTCAATCTGGCGTTCGCGAAACTCGGGGCTGAAGCGTTCTAACAGGCGAATCTGCTCGTCATTGAGCTCAATGGTCTGCTCCCGGTGGGTTTTCTCGAGGCGCAACAAGCGGTCGTGTTTGGAGAGCAAGTCGTGACGTTGCCACACGCCACGCACACCACCCGCACTGACATTGATGCCTTGCAGAGCCAGTTCTTGGGCGACCCGCAGCGGGCCATGAGTTGGTCTGGTGAGGGAGTAATCGAGGATGGCCTGTTCAATCTCAGGAGCGACCCGATTGGGATGAGCCCCTTTACACCCGGGCAATTTGTCGAGCAATCCCTCGGCGCCATAGGTCTGGTAGTTACGGCGAATTTCGTAGAACTGCTGACGGCTGTAGCCGATGAGCTTGCAGGCTTTGCTGACATTATTGAGCTCTTTGGCGAGCTCTAGCAGGCTGAGTTTGCGACGTGCTACTTTCTCGTTGGTGGTCATACGGTGACTCCGGATAACACGGTAGGGGTACCGTTTTGTTATCCGGTTTGAAGCCGTATGACCACTCCCTTTTGTGGGCAACTGTCAGGTGAATACCATCTCCATACAGTCTGTTTTCAATAAAATAAACGGCGCCTCGCGGCGCCGTTTTTATATCACTTACCCAACCGGAATCACTGCAGCAGGGAGATATCCGCGACTTGCAGGAACAGGTTGCGCAGGTTGTTCAGCAGCGCCAGACGGTTGGCCTTGAGGGCCTCGTCGTCGGCCATCACCATCACTTCGTTGAAGAAGGTATCGACCGGCTCGCGCAGGGCGGCCAGACGGGTGAGGGCAGCCTGATAGTCACCGGCGGCGAACAGCGGGGCCAGTTCGGCTTGCAGTGCAGCAACCTGGGTGGCCAGCGCCTTCTCGGCAGCATCGACCAGCAGTTCCGGTTTGACGGCAGTCGGCAACTCGCCTTCGACCTTGGCCAGAATGTTGCTCACGCGCTTGTTGGCGGCAGCCAGTGCCAGTGCGGCATCCAGCGTGCGGAAGTGGCTGACGGCCTTGACGCGACGATCGAAGTCGAGCGGACGGGTCGGGCGGCGGGCCAGTACGGCCAGCACCACGTCGGCACCGATGCCTTCGTCCTGATAGGCGGCGCGGAAGCGGCCCAGCATAAAGTCGACCACGTCGGTGACGACGGTTTTGTTGGTCAGCTTGTCGCCGTAGACGCGTACCGCTTCTTCAACCAGTTCAACCAGATCCAGATCCAGCTGCTTCTCGGTCATGATGCGCAGGGCACCGATGGCGGCGCGACGCAGGGCGAACGGATCCTTGTCACCCTTCGGCAGCATGCCGATGCCGAAGATACCGGCCAGGGTGTCGAACTTGTCGGCCAGCGCGACGGCGCAGGCAACCAGACCGGACGGCAGGGCATCACCGGCAAAGCGCGGCATGTACTGCTCGTTGAGGGCCACGGCAACCGCTTCGTCTTCGCCATCGTGACGGGCGTAGTGCATCCCCATGACACCCTGGGTGTCGGTGAACTCGCCGACCATGTTGGTCATCAGGTCACACTTGGAGAGCAGACCGGCACGGCGGGCCTGAGTCACGACGGCACTATCGCCACCACTGATGCGCTCGGCGATAAAGCCGGCGACGGTCTCGATGCGCTCGACCTTGGCCTTGACGGTGCCCAGCTGTTGCTGGAACAGCACGGTTTCAAGGCGCGGCAGGCGGGAGGCCAGGGTCTGCTTGAGGTCGGTCTTGAAGAAGAACTCGGCGTCTGAGAGACGGGGGCGAACCACCTTTTCGTTGCCGCTGATGATCTGGCTCGGGTCTTTGGACTCGATGTTGGTGACGAAGATGAACTTCGGCAGCAGCTTGCCGTTCTTGTCGTAGACCGGGAAGTACTTCTGGTCACCCTTCATGGTGTGCACCAGCGCCTCGGCCGGCACGGCCAGGAACTTCTCTTCGAAGTTGGCGGTCAGCACCACAGGCCACTCGACCAGTGCGGTCACTTCTTCCAGCAGGGCGTCGTCCAGATCGGCCACGCCACCGAAGGCGGCAGCGGCCGCTTCGACGTCAGCCTTGATCTTGGCCTTGCGCGCCATGAAGTCGGCAATCACCATGCCACGCTCCTGCAGGATCTGCGGGTACTGGCTGGCGTTGTCGATGGTGAACTCGCTCTCGCCCATAAAGCGGTGGCCGCGAAGGGTGCGGGCAGAGTCGATACCCAGAATGTGAGCGGGCACCAGCTCGCCATCCAGCAGCAGGGTCACGGTGAAGACCGGACGCACGAACTGGATGGTCTTGTCGCCCCAGCGCATCATTTTCGGGATCGGCAGTTTGGCCAGCGCCTGGCTAACCAGTTCGCCCAGCAATTCTTTGGCCGGACGGCCTTCGACCTTGGCGGTGTGAACCAGCCACTCGCCCTTGTCGGTGACCAGGCGCTCGGCCTGCTCAACGGTGATGCCGTTGCCACGGGCCCAGCCTTCGGCAGCCTTGGTTGGCTTGCCTTCGGCATCGAACGCTTGAGCGACGGCAGGGCCGCGCTTCTCGACGCTCTTGCTCGGCTGTTCGCCAGCCAGCTCGCTTACCTTCAGCGCCAGACGGCGCGGTGAAGCAAACCACTCGACGTCGCCGAAGGCCAGATCGGCCTTGGTCAGTTCGGCTTTGAAGTTGTCGGCAAAGGCTTCGGCCAGGGAGCGCAGGGCTTTGGGCGGCAGCTCAGCAGTACCGATCTCTACCAGAAATGTATGTTGTGCCATGTCCGTTCCTTAACCTTGCTTGTTCTCTGTGCGCTGACACATGGGGAAACCCAGCGCTTCGCGGGAGGCGTAGTATGCCTCTGCCACGGCCTTGGTCAGGGTGCGAATGCGCAGGATGTAGCGCTGACGCTCGGTGACCGAGATGGCCTTGCGGGCATCCAGCAGGTTGAAGGAGTGAGCGGCCTTGAGGATGCGCTCGTAGGCAGGCAGCGGCAGCGGTTTTTCCAGTGCCAGCAGATTCTGGGCTTCCTTCTCGTACTGCTCGAAGCAGTGGAACAGGAACTCCACGTCGGCGTGTTCGAAGTTGTAGGTGGATTGCTCCACTTCGTTCTGGTGGAACACGTCGCCGTAGGTGGTCTTGCCCAGCGGGCCGTCAGACCAGACCAGATCGTAGACGCTGTCCACGCCCTGGATGTACATGGCCAGACGCTCGAGACCGTAGGTGATCTCGCCGGTGACCGGCTTGCACTCGAGGCCGCCAACCTGCTGGAAGTAGGTGAACTGGGTCACTTCCATGCCGTTCAGCCACACTTCCCAACCCAGACCCCAGGCACCCAGCGTCGGGTTTTCCCAGTTGTCTTCCACGAAGCGGATGTCGTGGATCTCGGGATCCAGACCTAACTCTTTCAGGGAGCCGAGGTAGAGTTCCTGAATGTTGTCGGGGGAGGGCTTGATGATCACCTGGAACTGGTAGTAGTGCTGCAGGCGGTTCGGGTTCTCACCGTAGCGGCCGTCAGTCGGACGGCGGGACGGTTGTACGTAGGCGCAGGCGATGGGCTCCGGGCCCAGGGCGCGCAGGCAGGTCATGGGGTGGGAGGTACCGGCACCCACTTCCATATCCAGCGGCTGAATGATGGTACAGCCCTGGCGGGACCAATAGTCCTGCAACTGCAGGATCAGGCCCTGAAAGGTTTTGACATCGAATTTTTGCATAGTGTTTTTCGCGCGAAATGAAATCAGAGCAAGATTTGCTGAATGTGAACCGAGGGAGTATACCGTCTGGCATGGTCGGATAATAGGCGAAATTACAGGGGATTAGTGGGGCTATGTTGCCGCTTGCCCTATGATGTCGCCGACGCAAGCGGCCTGCCGATGGCCGATGAAAAACAGGGGAGAGGAAATGGAACTGCGCTGCGCCTGGGTGACCAGAGACCCGGAATACATCGAATACCATGACAAGCAGTGGGGCAGGCCGGTGTATGACGCCCGCGAGTTGTTTGCCAAGCTCTGCCTCGATGGTCAACAGGCGGGGCTGTCGTGGATCACCATCCTCAAGCGCACCGAGAGCTACCATCGCGCCTATGCGGATTTTGATCCGGTGCGCATCGTGCAGTTCGACGAGCAGGATGTGGAACGGCTGATGCAGGATACCGGCATCATCCGCAACCGGCTCAAGGTGCAGTCGATCATCAAAAATGCCCGCGCCTATCTGGCGCTGGAGGCCGAGGGCATCGACTTCGTCGATTATCTGTGGAGCTTTGTCGGCGGCGCCCCCATCGTCAACCAGCGTCAGGGCAACGGCGACATTCCGGCGACCTCGCCGGAGTCGGATGCCATGTCCAAGGCCCTCAAGAAGCGCGGCTTCACCTTCGTCGGCAGCACCATCTGCTACGCCTTCATGCAGGCGGTGGGCATGGTGAACGATCATCTGGTGACCTGCCCTTGCCACGCCGAGTGCCAGCAAGCAGCGGTGACGTGAAGGGGAAATGCACGAAGAAGGGAGGCTCAGGCCTCCCTTCTTTTTTGCTCTGAATCAGCAGGGCTCAAGGGTGCGGCCGAGCGCCTCGCACACCTCGTCGCTGCTCATCAGCCGCACGAAGGGGCCGGCCAGGGTGGCGTTGTGATGGGCGATGATCTGGGGGGCGGTCAGTTGCGGCGTGTCCATGCAGGTATGGGCATCGCTCACCAGCACTACGGTGTAGCCGAGATCTGCCGCCGCCCGGCAGGTGGTGTCGATGCAGTACTGGGTCTTCATGCCGGTGACGATCAGGGTCTGCACGCCGTCCTCTTTCAGCCAGCCATCGAGACCGGTGCCATGGAAGGCGCTGGGGCGCTGCTTGTCGAACACCCGATCGGCCTCGCCGACGACCAGCTCAGGCGCAAGCTGCCAGAACGGACTGCCGGCGGCGATGGGGCTGCCGGCCGGGCCCGTGTGGCGCACCGCCAGCACAGGGAGAGCGGCACTGCGGGCCGCCTGGCTCAGGCGATTGATGTTGGCCAGGGTCTCGGCCCCGGCATGGGGGGCTTCCGGGCCGTGAAGGAGGCCCACCTGGATGTCGATGATGAGCAGCGCGGGGCGGGAAAGGGACGACATGGTCATGGCTCCGTGAGAAATGTCACCCACTCTGGGGCCATGGGCTCTTATGAGACAACCCGCATATGGGGGGCAACCACTCCAGACCCCGGGAGCATGTTCCGTTGCACCGGGCCTGGGGCCTTTTCGCCCCTCGGTACAGCCGGGATACAGTCACACGGGTTCACCATCGGGATCGTCATCACGAGGGAATCCCGTGTCACTGAGCGCCGCCGCCCTCTCTTCCCCGGTTGTCTGAGCCTGATCGGCTGTACCCCGGGGATGATGTTGCTCGTCAGGGCAAACACGAGGGGAAGCCGGCCCTGTGCAAGAAGGTCCGAGGCTGCACAGACGACGTCCCCGAGGGCCGAGGTTGCGCTACCGGGATCCTGCCCCTCCCCTATCATTGAAAGACGCCGGACCGGTTCAGGTTGTCTGGCGAAGGAGCCATCATGAAGAAGTCCGTATTGGCCCTGCTTGCCGCCACCGCCTTGCTGGCCGCCCTGCCTGCACAGGCCACCAAGCAGGCCCAGGAGCGCCGTGACGCCCGCGATGTGCGTCAGGATACCCGTCAGGAGTCCCGTGACGCGAAACAGGCGTGTCGTGAGGGGGTGGTGGGCAATGCCGACTGCCGCCAGGAGCATCGTGACAACAAGCAGGAGGGGCGAGACAAGGCCCGGGAGATCAAATATTGAGGCGGGCCCGTCCGAAGATGGCCTGCACCGGGTAAGTCGCAAGGGGCAGGGGGCGTTTTGCCCCCTGCCCATCTTCGCAATGCGCGCGTCACACTCTGGCGCCTCTCTGGGTTAGAATGCGCGGCTATCGGCTAGAGTCGTTCTTTTTCAGAGGTTTTTTCATGCATTTCAAGAAACTGGTTCCTGCACTTGCCCTGACCGTCGCCATCACTGGCTGTACCACCAACCCCTATACCGGTGAATCCCAGACCTCCAAGGGCGCCTGGGGCGCGTTGGCGGGTGCGGCGACCGGCGCAGCCGTGGGGGCGCTCTCCTCCAGCAAGGGCGACCGCAAAAAGGGCATCCTGACTGGCGTCGCCGCCGGTGCGGCCCTGGGTGGTGGTATCGGTTACTACATGGATGTGCAGGAAGCCAAGCTGCGCGAGAAGCTGCAAGGCACCGGCGTCAGCGTGACCCGCAACGGTGATCAGCTGATCCTCAACATGCCGAACAACGTCACCTTCGACAGCTCCAGCGCCCAGCTGAAAGCCGCCGGTGCCAACACCCTGTCCGGCGTGGCCCTGGTGGTTGCCGAGTTCGACAAGACCCGTCTGAACGTGGTCGGTCACACCGACAGCACCGGCTCCCGCGAGCTGAACATGAAGCTCTCCCGGGATCGCGCCGATGCCGTCGCCGCCCAGCTGATCGGCCAGGGCGTGTCCGGCAGCCGCATCGCCATCAGCGGTGTGGGCCCGGATCAGCCGGTGGCCAGCAACAGCACCGCCGAAGGCAAGGCCCAGAACCGTCGGGTGACCATCACCCTGACCCCGACCACCTAAGCGGCCCGGTTCGATGCCATGAAAAAGGCCCCGCCAGCGATGGCGGGGCCTTTCTATTGGCGCCGGTGCGTGCCCTGTGCTCCTTGCCCCCTTCTCCCCTTGCGGGAGAAGGGTCGGGGATGAGGGGATAACCGCCTCTTAGACAGCGGCAGTGAGCTGTACTTCCACCCTGTAGCCTTCGTGGGCCAGACGGGCCTGCACGCAGGCACGAACGGGGGCTGTGTCTGCATCAGGGGAGCCAGGCATCCCGCTTTGTTTAGACCGCCGCAGTCAGCTGCACTTCTACCCTGTAGCCTTCGTGGGCCAGACGGGCCTGCACGCAGGCGCGCACGGGGGCTGTGTCGGCATCAGGGGAGCCAGGCATCCCGTTTTGATTAGACAGCGGCAGTCAGCTGTACTTCCACCCTGTAGCCTTCGTGGGCGAGACGGGCCTGCACGCAGGCGCGCACGGGGGCGGTGTCTGCATCAGGGGAGCCAGGCATCCCGCTTTGTTTAGACCGCCGCAGTCAGCTGCACTTCTACCCTGTAGCCTTCGTGGGCCAGGCGGGCCTGTACACAGGCGCGAACGGGGGCTGTGCCGGCCGGGATCCAGGCATCCCACTGGGCGTTGAAGGCGGCGATGTCTTCAATGTCCTTGAGATAGATGTTGGCCATCAGGATCCTGTCGACGCCGGAACCGTTGGCTTCCAGCAGACGCTGCAGGCTTTCCAGCACTTCACGGGTCTGCTGGTGAATGTCGGCGGTCTCGGTGGCGGGCACTTCCACCACGTAGAGGGTGCCGTTGTGGATGACCACATCAGACCAGCGCTGGGTGGTCCCGATACGGGTAATGGTTGTCATGTTTGCTCCGGTACAGGGTTATTGACCCTTGCGGATCAGGTAGCGGTAAGGGGCCTGCTCAGTCTCGCTGGCGACCAGGGTATGGTCCATGAAGCGGCAGAAGCTGGGAATGTCACGGGTGGTGGAGGGGTCGTCGGCGCTGACCAGCAGGGTCTCCCCATCCGCCATCAGCCGCACTTTCTTGCGAACCATCATCACGGGTTCGGGGCAACGAAGCCCGATTGCGTCCAGCTCGTGGGTCGCATTGCAGAATTCAGTACTCATGAATAATCAACCTTCAGCCGCACCTTCTTGCGCGCTATCGTCACGGGCTCGGGGCAACGAAGCCCGATTGCGTCCAACTCGTGCGTTGCGCCGCAGAATAAAGCACTCATCAATAATCAACCTTCAACCAATTCGGCCAGCAATGATACTCACGGCGAAAAAATAATCAAACCACGGGGCGGTTATGCAGCATATGCTACCAAAATGTGAACCGGCTCTACCCAGGCTTCGCTCGATGAGTAATATAAAAATTGAACCATATTCAACAAGGAGGTGTGAATATGCAGGTCTCCTACGGCAGATTGCAAGCCTACGCAGGCATGGGGTTCTTGTCGTTCGCCATGATAGTGCTGGGCAGCCCGATCGGTAATACCGGTACCTGGTTCGGCTCCATGGTGATGATAGGGCTGGGGCTCTGGATCGAGCTCAGCGACTACTACGACGAGGATGAGGACGAGAACGATCCCTCCTGAGAGCCTGGCTCTCGGCACTCAAAGGCGGACGATGTCCGCCTTTGTCATTTCTGCTCCGCGCCGGAACGGGTCGAGCGCATGGCGCGTTCCAGCTGCTGCGCCGTCTGCTCGGGGTTGGCCCTGGCGTCGTTGAAGAAGCTGCTCAGCACATCCATGATCCCCTGGCGCATGTTGGTGGGCACCGCCATCCCCTCCGCCATGCTGGGCAGCAGGTTGTCCTGTTGCTCGGCGTGGAGGAAATCCTGATAGGAGCGGATGGCGCAGCGATCGAACTTGCTCATGTCCGGCTTGATGAGCGCCGGGATAGAGCCCTTCACCCGGTTGAACTCCTCCTGAAAGCGCGGCGTCATCAACAGCCTGGCCAGCTCGCCCTGGGCCTGCAACTGGGCGGGATCCCGCTGCTTGAACATGGCGATGGAGTCGAGGTTGTAGCTGAACAGCCCCTGGCTGCCCGGGCTTGGCAGGCACTCGATATCCTCGCCGGGGCGGTAGTTGCCGGCGCTCAGCTCCCCCTTCACCCAGTCCCCCATCACCTGCATGGCCGCGCCGCCGCTCTCCAGCAGGTTGGTGGCCTGGTGCCATTTCAGGCCGGCGTATTTCTCGGGCACATAGGCGCGCAATTGCTGAAAGCGAGTCAGCACCCGCGCCATGTCGGGGCCGGTCAGGGTGGCGCTGTCCTGTTCGAGGAAGGCCTTGCGATAGAAGGTCTTGCCCCCTTCGCCGAGGGCCACCGTTTCGAACAGCACCGCGATCTGCCAGGGTTCATTGCCGATGGCGAGGGGGGTGATGCCCTGCTCCTTGAGCTTGTCCGCCACCGCCACGAACTGGGCCCAGTCGGTGGGGGGCTTGAGCCCCTGTCGCTCGAATACCTTGCGGTTGAGCCACAGCCAGTTGACCCGGTGGATGCCGGTGGGAACCGCCATCAGGGCGCCGTTCTGGCTGAGGGTATCGCGCACCATGGGGGGCAGCTGAGGGTACCAGCCGAGGTGCTCGGCCATGGGGGTGAGATCGCGCAGAAAGCCCAGGCTGCCCCACTCGTGCAGCTCGAACCCCTTGAGGTGGGCCGCCTCCGGCGGGTTTGCCGCCAGGGCCCGGCTCTTGAGCACCGTCATGGCGCTCTTGCCGCCCCCCCCTTGTACCGCGAAGTCGTTCCACTGGTTGCCCTGTTCGGCCCACTCGGACTTGAGCACTTCCACGGCCCTGGCCTCGCCGCCGGAGGTCCACCAGTGCAATACCTCCACCTGGGAGGCGCAGACGGGCAGGGAGAGCAGGGCGATGACAGAAAAAGACAACCACTTCATACATTACTGCCTTGGTAGGGAGAGGGTGGCCTGCAGGCCGCCCTGGGGGCGATTTTCCAGCACCAGGTCGCCGCCGTGGGCGTGGGCTATGTTGCGGGCGATGCCAAGGCCCAGCCCGGTGCCGGCGGCATCGGTGCTGAGGCGGTAGTAGGGCTCGAAGATGCGCTCGAACTGATCGTCCGGCAGACCGGGCCCCTCGTCCATGATGAAGAGGATCAGCATCTCCTCGTCATCCATGATGATGATGCGCACCTTCTGGCCGTACTTGATGCCGTTGTCCACCAGGTTGCCGATGCAGCGCTTGAGGGCCAGCAGCTTGCCGCGATAGGGCCACTTGCAGTGGCCCTCGATGGTGAGCAGATCCTCGTGCAGGTTCATGGCCTCCGCCATCTGCTCCAGCAGGGCGTTGACGTCGATCTGCTCGAGGTTCTCGTGAATGTCCGTCTCTTTGACCGTCTGCAGCGCCCCTTTGACCATCAGCTCCAGCTCGTCCAGGTCCTTGTTGAACTTGGCGATCTGCACCTCGTCGTCCAGCAGTTCGACCCGTAGTCGCAGCCGGGTGATGGGGGTCTTGAGGTCGTGGGAGATGGAGCTGAAGAGGCGCTCCCGATCGTCGATGAAGCGGCGAATGCGCTGCTGCATGATGTTGAAGGCGCGGGTCGCCGCCACGATTTCGGAGGCACCCTCCTCCTTGAGGGACGGCTGGTCGATGTCCTTGCCGAGGTTGACCGCCGCCTTGGCGAGGCGACGCAGGGGGCGGGTCTGCCAGCGCACCAGCATGAAGGTGAAGAAGCAGAGAAAGACCGTCATCAGGGCGATGAAACGCACCTGGTTGCTCGGCATCACGGTGTCATCCAGCGTCATGTAGGGGGCGGGCAGCAGGGCCGCCAGATAGAGCCACTCCCCCGGTTCTATCTCGATCTGGGTCACCAGCACCGGCGGATTGATGGGCTCCAGGGACAGGGTGTAGCGGGCCCAGGAGGAGGGGAGATCCGCCAGCAGGGTGTCGTTGTTGAAGACGTGCAGCTCCTCGGGGCGGGAGAAGTCCACCTTGATCGCCATGGCGTCGGAGAGCTTGCGGCTGAGCACCTCCTGCACCTCTTTGAGCACCAGCGTCTTGCGCTCGCTGTCGGGGATGGCGCTGATGTGGATCTCTTCCTCGTTCAAGGAGACGAAGAAGCGGCTGCCCCCCATGTTGCGCAGCTGATCCAGGGCAATGTGGCGGTATTGCAGGGGCAGGGACTTGAAGAAGTTGACGGTGGAAGCCGCCGACAGCGCCAGGTTGCGGGTGGTGCTGAGCATGCCCTCCAGCTCCCGCTTCTGGATCTGCTGCATCCAGATGCCGGTGAGGATGGTCTGGGAGAGCAGGATGGCGAGCAGCAACAGCAGCAGCATCCGCGACAGCAGGGAGCGGGGCACCAGGGCCCGCCAGAACTTCTGCCCCGTCATGGCAGCGTGTGTCTCTTGTCGATCAGCATGGGGTGCTTACCTCTGTGCCTTGCCGTTGCCCCGTGATGGGTCTCTCTTCTGCCCGTTCAAGGTCTCGCCGTAGCGTCTGTCTGTTACGGGATCTCGTGGACTTCGGCGATCAGCATGTAGCCGCTGCCGCGAATGGTCTTGATGATGCGCGGGCTCTTGCCGTTGTCACCCAGCTTCTGGCGCAGGCGGCTGATCTGCACATCGATGCCGCGTTCCATGGGCAGGCTCTCGCGACCGCGGGTGGCGTCCGAGATGGTATCCCGGTCCAGCACCACGCCGGGCTGCTGCAGGAACATGCCGAGCAGCAGGGCATCGCTGCCGGAGAGATCCAGCAGGCTGCCATCTTCGTGGGTCAGCTGGTGGCTCAGGGTGTCCAGGGTCCACTCGGCGAAGCGCAGCCGACGGCTCGGTTCCTTTTCTTTCTCCGGCTGGCGGAATTCGGCGCGGCGCAGCAGTGCCTTGATGCGGGCCTGCAGTTCGCGCGGGCTGAACGGCTTGGCGATGTAGTCGTCGGCGCCAAGTTCCAGACCGATCACCCGGTCAGCCTCGTCGGAGGCGGCGGTCAGCATGATGATGGGTACCTGGGAGTCGCGGCGGATCTGCTGGCAGAGGGTAAAGCCGTCGTCGCCGGGCATCATGATGTCCAGAATGATGAGGTCCGGGCTGTGCTGGGCCAGTTGTTGGCGCATCTCGTTCCCTTCAGCCGCGGTCAGTACCTCGAAACCAGCCCGGGTCAGGTACTCGTTGAGCAGCTCGCGGATCTCCCGATCGTCGTCGACGATAAGCAGTTGTTTGCTCGTTGACATATGTATGTGCATCCACCCATTTTTTTGTGCAGATTGAACCTGTCGGGGGAGCAAAAAGCAAGCAAGCCCCCCCTCTAATGTGAAGTTATGGGCAATATAGCCTCAGGATTGGCCCCGATCGCGGGAAAAGAATAAAAAAGGCCGACCCAAACGGGCCGGCCAACACGCAGATTCCGACGGCAGGAGCGCACCCCGTGTGGCGCGTTCCACAGACTCGACAGCAGGGTCGGCAGGCCGACCCGGTATTCGTGATGGGGCCGCTGTGCCGGGAAGCAGGGCCGCCTTCTGTCTGTTGTTGCCGCCCCGAGGCGGCGTCCCTGACCGGTGAGCGGTCAGGAGTGATTCACTTACACCCGTTCGAACACTGTGGCGATGCCCTGACCCAGGCCGATGCACATGGTGGCGACTCCCAGGGTGGCGTCCTTCTCTTCCATCAGGTTGATCAGGGTGGTGGAGATGCGGGCACCGGAGCAGCCGAGCGGGTGACCCAGGGCGATGGCGCCACCGTTGAGGTTAACCTTCTCGTCCACCAGGTCTTGCAGACCCAGATCCTTCACGCAGGGCAGGGACTGGGCGGCAAACGCCTCGTTCAGCTCGAACAGGTCGATGTCGCCGACGGTCAGACCGGCCCGCTTGAGCGCTTTCTGGGTGGCCGGCACCGGGCCGTAACCCATGATGGCGGCGTCACAGCCGGCGATGGCCATGGCGCGCACCCTAGCGCGGGGCGTGAGGCCGAGGGCCTTGGCGCGATCCGCACTCATCACCAGCATGGCGGCGGCGCCATCGGACAGGGCCGAGGAGGTGCCGGCGGTGACGGTACCGTTGACCGGATCAAACACCGGGCGCAGCTGGCTCAGGGTGTCGACCGTGGTCTCGGGGCGGATCACCTCGTCATAGTCGTAGAAGAAGCGGGCGCCGCTGGCGTCATGGCCTTCCAGCCCGACGATCTCCTTGGTAAAACGCCCTTCCACGGTGGCGGCGTGAGCACGGCGGTGGGAGCGGGCGGCAAACTCGTCCTGCTGTTGACGGCTGATGCCGTGCAGCTTGCCGAGCATCTCGGCGGTCAGCCCCATCATGCCGGAGGCTTTTGCCACCGACTTGGCCATGCCGGGGTGGA
This sequence comes from Aeromonas sp. ASNIH5, assembly GCF_002902865.1. Taxonomy (NCBI): domain Bacteria; kingdom Pseudomonadati; phylum Pseudomonadota; class Gammaproteobacteria; order Aeromonadales; family Aeromonadaceae; genus Aeromonas; species Aeromonas sp. ASNIH5. The sequence continues at coordinate 3,205,257 of NZ_CP026122.1, forward strand.
AGTCCACCCCGTGGCTCATGGGCACGTGGCCCATGTGCTCGACGCCGCCGATGATGAAGATATCCCCATCACCTACCTGAATGGCACGGGAGGCATCGTGCAGCGCCTGCATGCTTGAGCCGCACAGGCGGTTGACGGTGACCGCCCCCACCTGCTTCGGAATGCCGGCCAGCAAGGCGGCGTTGCGGGCGATGTTGAAGCCCTGCTCCAGGGTCTGCTGCACGCAGCCCCAGTAGATATCCTCGATCTCGTTCGGGTCGAGGTTGGGGTTGCGCAGCAGGATGGATTTCATCAGGTGCGCGGACAAGTCTTCTGCACGCACGTTGCGGAAGGCGCCGCCCTTGGACCGGCCCATCGGGGTCCGGATACAGTCGACAATGACTACGTCTTTCATGAATGGATCTCCTTTCCGCAATCAGTAGAAGGTGTTGCCCTGGGCGGCCATCTCACGCAAGCGGTCGCTGACGCGGTAGAGCGGGCCGAGGTCGGCATACTGGTCGGCCATGGCCACGTAGCGATCCAGACCTATGGTGTCCAGATAGCGGAACACGCCGCCGCGGAAGGGAGGGAAGCCCAGACCGTAGACCAGCGCGATGTCGGCTTCGGCTGGCGTGGCGACAATGCCCTCTTCCAGACAGAGCACCACCTCGTTGATCATCGGGATCATCATGCGGGCGATGATGGCCTCCTTGTCGAAATCCTGCTTCGGCTTGGCGATGGGGGCCAGCAGCTCGTAGCTGGCTGCGTCGGCCACCTTCTTCGGCTTGCCCTTCTTGTCCTGCTCGTAGGCGTAGAAGCCCTTGCCGTTCTTCTGACCGAAGCGGCTCGCCTCGTACATCACGTCGATGGCGGTGCGGCCTTCCTTGCTCATGCGTGCCGGGAAGCCTTGCGCCATCACGTCACCGGCGTGGTGGCCGGTGTCGATGCCGACCACGTCCAGCAGGTAGGCGGGGCCCATGGGCCAGCCAAACTCCTTCTCCATCACCTTGTCGACGGCGGCGAAGTCGGCGCCATCGGCGACCAGCTTGTTGAAGCCGAAGAAGTAGGGAAACAGCACGCGATTCACGAAGAAGCCGGGGCAGTCGTTGACCACGACCGGGGACTTGCCCATGGCGGCGGCGTAGGCCACCACGCGGTTGATGGTTTCATCGGAAGTCTGTTCGCCACGGATGATCTCCACCAGCGGCATGCGGTGCACCGGGTTGAAGAAGTGCATGCCGCAGAAATTCTCGGGGCGCTTCAGTCCCTTGGCCAGCAGAGAGATGGGAATGGTGGAGGTGTTGCTGGCGAGCACGGCGTCTTCGCCGATGATCCCTTCCACTTCGCCCAGCACGGCGGCCTTCACTTTCGGGTTCTCGACCACAGCTTCGACCACCACGTCCACATGCTTGACGTTGTCATAGCTCAGGGTCGGCGTGATGGCGGAGAGCACCTGGCCCATCTTGATGCCGTCGATGCGGCCGCGCTCGAGCTGGCCGTTGAGCAGCTTGGTGGCCTCATTCATGCCAAGTGCCAGCGCCTTCTCGTTGATGTCCTTCATCACCGCCGGGATGCCCTTGCTGGCAGACTGGTAGGCGATGCCGCCCCCCATGATGCCGGCACCCAGCACGGCGGCATGGCCGGTGGCCTTGTTTGCCTGCTTGGCGGCCTTCTTGGCCAGCGCCTTGATGTGCTGATCGTTGAGGAAGATACCGACCAGCGCCTTGGCCACGTCGGTTTTCGCCAGTTTGATGAAGGTGGCGGCCTCGGCGGCCAGCGCCTCGTCACGGCCCATGCCGGCGGCGGCTTCCACCGTCTTCACGGCGGCCATGGGGGCCGGATAGTGTTTGCCCGCCACGGCGGCAACCATGCCGGCGGCGGTGGTGAAGCTCATCATGGCTTCCAGTTTGGAGAGGCGCAGCGGGGCCTTCTTGGCGGCGCGGCGGCCCTGCCAGTCCAGCTTGCCCTTGACCGCGTCCTTGATCATCTGCACGGCGGCGCTGTGCAGCGCGTCCGGGGCGACAACGGCATCGATGGCACCCACCTTGAGGGCGTCATCGGCACGGTAATCCTTGCCGGTGGTGATCCACTCCAGCGCGTTGTCGGCCCCGATCACCCGCGGCAGACGGACGGTGCCGCCAAAGCCGGGCATGATGCCGAGTTTGGTCTCGGGCAGGCCGATTTTGGCGCTGGTATCAGCCAGGCGGAAATCGGTGGAGAGTATCGTCTCGCAGCCGCCACCCAGGGCGTGACCTTTGATGGCGGAGAGGGTCGGCACCGGCAGATCTTCGATGGCGTTGAAGATGTCGTTGGCCTTTTTCAGCCAGCCGAGCAGGTCTTCTTGCGGCAGATCGAACAGTTCCAGGAATTCGGTGATGTCGGCGCCGACGATGAAAGCGTCTTTGCCGGAGGTGAGGATCAGACCCTTCAAATCGGCTTGTTGCTGTAATGCGGCGATCGCTTCGCTCAGGGAGAGCAGGGTAGCGCGATCCAGCTTGTTGACTGAACCCGGGGCATCGAACCTCAGCTCGGCAATGCCGTCTTCGAGGTAGCTGACCGTCAGGGTTTCGCCTTGGTAGATCATGAGAGTGTCTCCTTGTTCCCACTCTGTGGGGAATGGTGCTCCTTTATCCCCAGCAGGGGGCGAGGCTCACTATTGATCCAAAAGGAGACATTTTCAACACCTATTTAAAACATTTGTTTAACAGTTGTCGAGTAAAAGCTCTTCATCACAAAACGGGCAAAAAAGAGGCGCCTTGCGGCGCCTCCGATGGAGATGAGCGTGGTATCAACTGGCCAGTTCCGGCCGGTTGCGATACTGGTTCAAGACCTCGGGATCGGCGAGGGCGTGGGTGTTGTTGACGGGGCGGTTATGCACCACTTCCCGCACCGCCAGCTCCACTATCTTGCCGGACTTGGTGCGGGGGATGGCATCCACCTGCAGGATGCGGGCAGGCACATGACGGGCGGTGCAGTGCCGCTTGATCTGCTGGCAAATCCGCTCACGCAGTCCGTCGTCCAGCTTGCAACCCGCCTTGAGCTTGACGAACAGCACCACCCGCTCGTCCTGTTTCCATTGCTGGCCGATGACGATGCTCTCTTCCACCTCGTCGAGTTGTTCCACATAGCGGTAGATCTCGCTGGTGCCGATGCGCACGCCGCCCGGGTTGAGGGTCGCGTCGGAGCGGCCGTAGAACAGGATGCCGCCGGTCGGGGTCAGCTCGATCCAGTCCCCGTGGCACCAGATGTTGTCGAACCGCTCGAAGTAGGCGGCGTGGTACTTGTCGCCATTTTCGTCACCCCAGAAGTAGATGGGCTGGGCCGGGAAAGGCTTGGTGCAGACCAACTCGCCCTTTTCACCCAGCACCGGCTGGCCCGCCTCGTTGAATACCTGCACCGCGAGACCGAGGCCGCGCCCCTGGCTCTCGCCGCGATAGACGGGGCTCAAGGGGTTGCCGATGACGAAGCAGGAGCAGATGTCGGTGCCGCCAGAGATGGAGCTGAGCTGCACATCCGGTTTTATCTGCTGGTAAACGTAGTCAAACCCCTCCGGCGACAGCACGGATCCGGTGCTGCAGATGAGGCGCAAGGCAGGCAGGTCGTGTGTATTGATGGGGGCATAACCCTGTTTGTGCAGCGCATCGAGATACTTGGCCGAGGTGCCGAACAGGGCGACCTCTTCGTCCCGTGCCAGATCCCACAGCACGTTGCCATCCGGGTAGAAGGGGGAACCATCGTAGAGCACCAGGGTGGCGCCGGAGGCGAGGGCGCTCACCAGCCAGTTCCACATCATCCAGCCACAGGTGGTGAAGTAGAAGATGCGCTCCCCCGGCTTGATGTCGCAGTGCAACTGGTGCTCTTTCAGGTGTTGCAGCAGGGTGCCGCCAATGCCGTGCACGATGCACTTGGGTTTGCCGGTGGTGCCTGAGGAGTAGAGGATGTAGAGCGGGTCGTTGAAGGCCATGGTCTCGAAGGCGAGCTGGGCATCATGCTGGCTTGCCAGCAATTGCTGCCAGTTGTGACCAAGCTGCAGCGGGTTGCCGAGCAGGGGGATCATCACCGTCTGCTCTAGGCTGTCGAGCTGACCGACGACGCTGGCCACCTTGTCCTGAATGTCGATGGCCTTGCCGCCGTAGCGGTAGCCATCCACCGCGAACAGCACCCTGGGACGGGTCTGGCCGAAGCGCTCCACCACGCTGGCCTCGCCAAAATCGGGACTGGTGGAGGTCCAGATCGCGCCGAGGCTGGTGGTTGCCAGCATGGCCACCACTGTTTCCGGGATATTGGGCAGGTAGGCTGCGACCACATCACCCCGGCCTATGCCCTGGCTGCGAAGCCACTGGGCCAGGCGGGCGACCTGATCTGCCAGCTCATGCCAGCTCAGGGTCCGGCTTGGACCCCCTTCGATGCGGGAGATGATGGCCGGGCTCTCATCCTGACGGCGCAGCAGGTTCTCGGCGAAGTTGAGCTGGCTGTCGGGGAACCAGCGGGCGCGCTGCATATCCTGGCGGTTCTCCGCCACAATGTTGCCAAGCTCGCCCTTGACGCCGCAGTGCTGCCACACCAGGGGCCAGAAGCGGGTGGTCTTCTCCACCGACCATTGATACAGGTCGGCATAGCTGCGCAGTTGCAGGCCATGGAAGTGATTGACCTCGGCCATGAACTGGTGGAGGTTGGAGTGCTGCATCCTGTCCTGATCCGGTGTCCACAGACAAAGGTTTTGCATGAGTCGTTCCTGACGGCTGATATCTACTGTCTGTGGGCAGTGTATTGAATTGTTCTTTGTTTGTTAATTGTCTGTTTTATCTTCATAACAAAAAGCCTGTAACCTATGCGTTACCTCACGAAGCGAAAGCCGGGTGGCTCGAGCCTTGATTCGCTTGATGTTATGCTGAAGTCACATTCGCCCGGAGCAGGACGCCATGAGCAGTTACAGCCAACTTTTTGCCCAGCATCTCGACACCCTTCAGCAGCGTACCCGCGACATCCTGCAACAACAGGGTCTTGGCGGTCTCGCTATCCACTCCGGCCAGACTCATCGTATCTTCCTCGATGACCAGGATTATCCCTTCAAGGTGAATCCCCAGTTCAAGGCCTGGCTGCCGGTGCTGGACAACCCTCACTGCTGGTTGCTGGTGGATGGCGTGAGCAAGCCGGTGCTGCTGTTCTACCGGCCGGTGGACTTCTGGCACAAGGTGGCGGAGTTGCCCAACGCCTTCTGGGTCGACTTCTTCGACATTCGCTTCCTGACTCGCCCGGAGCAGGTTGCCGATCACCTGCCGGCCAACAAGCAGGAGTGGGCCTATCTGGGCGGTCATCTGGAAGTGGCCGAGCTGCTGGGACTGGGTCAGCCCAATCCGGAGGCGGTCCTCAACTACCTGCACTACCACCGTGCCTACAAGACGCCCTATGAGCTGGAATGTCTTCGCGATGCCAACCGCATCGGCGTGCGCGGCCACATCGCGGCCAAGGACTCCTTCATGGCGGGGGCGAGCGAGTTCGAGATCAACCTGGCCTACATGAAGGCGGTCGGACAGGGGGCCAATGAGGCGCCCTACGGCAACATTGTTGCCATCAACCGCAATGCGGCCATCCTGCACTACACCCATCTCTCCACCCAGCGGGTGCCGGATGCGGAGCGTTACTCCTTCCTCATCGATGCCGGTGTGGACGTGCACGGTTATGCCTCCGACATTACCCGGACCTGGGCCTGGCGCCGCGGTGAGTTCGCCGATCTGATCGCAGCGCTGGATGCACAGCAACAGGAGATCGTCGACGAGATCAAGCCGGGCCGCCGCTACAGCGAGCTGCACCTGCAGATGCACCACAGGCTGGCGCGCCTGCTGCAAGCCACCGAACTGGTAGACATGTCGGTGGACGAGATGATCCACACCGGGGTGACCAATGTCTTCTTCCCCCACGGTCTCGGCCACTTCCTCGGCCTGCAGGTACACGATGTCGGCGGCTTCATGCAGGATGAGCGCGGCACCCACCTGGCGGCCCCCGAGCAGTTCCCTTATCTGCGCTGCACCCGGGTGATGGAAGTGGGCCAGGTGTTCACCATAGAGCCGGGTCTCTACTTCATCGACAGCCTGCTGGAGCCGCTGCGCCAGGGTGAGCAGGGCAAGCGGGTCAACTGGAACAAGGTGGAGGCGCTGCGTCCCTATGGTGGCATTCGCATCGAGGACAACGTGGTGCTGCATGCCAACGGGGTGGAGAACCTGACCAGACAAGCAGGACTCTGATGGCGACGGATTACCCCATACCGGCAGCCCCGCTGGAGGTGAGCGAAGAGATCAAGAAGAGCCGCTTCATTACCTACATCGCCCACACTCCGACCGTCGAGGCCGCCAAGGCCTGGATAGACGAGATCAAACAGCAACACCCGGGAGCCCGGCATCACTGCTGGGCTTTTGTCGCCGGCGCCCCGCAAGACAGCCAGGTTTATGGTTTCAGTGATGATGGCGAACCCTCGGGCACGGCGGGCAAACCCATGCTGGCCCAGTTGATGGGGGCCGGTCTGGGTGAAGTTGCCGCCGTGGTGGTGCGCTATTACGGTGGAGTGCTGCTGGGGACCGGTGGCCTGGTCAAGGCCTATGGCGGTGGTGTAGGGGCAGCACTCAAGCAACTTGAAACTTGTATCAAGCGTCAGCTGACCTCTTCCGTGATCCAGTGTGACTACACCGACATGGGGGCCGTGGAGTCCCTCATCTCTGCCCATCAAGGGCAGTTGCTGGTGGCCGATTATGGTGCCAGCGTCACCCTTCAGGTAGCGTGGGAGTCTGCGCTCTGGGCCCGTATCGCACAGGAATTGACCGACCGGACCCAGGGTCGGGTATCCCTTCGTCCCTTAGATGGCTAGAATCCATCGCTCTTTTAGTCTGAAGAGGGAGCCGGAATGCAGATTCTGAGCATCATTCGTATCGTCGGTCTGCTGGTTGCCCTGTTCAGCTCGACCATGCTGCTGCCCGCGATGGTCGCTTTTGGGTATCGTGATGGCGGTGGTACCGAGTTCGTCAACTCCTTCGTCATAGCCCTCCTGCTCGGCCTCCTGCTCTGGTTTCCCAACCGCCATCAGAAAAAGGAACTCAGGTCCAAGGAAGGCTTCCTCATCGTGGTGCTGTTCTGGGTGGTGCTGGGGAGCGTGGGTGCCGTCCCCTTCATCATCAGCGACGTGCCGAACATGTCGGTCTCGGAGGCATTTTTCGAGTCGTTTTCCGGCCTGACTACCACGGGCGCAACGGTGCTGACTGGGCTGGACAATC
>NZ_CP026122.1:3217500-3262500 GCF_002902865.1 Aeromonas sp. ASNIH5
CAAACTCGGAGATAGCTGGTTCTCCCCGAAAGCTATTTAGGTAGCGCCTCGGACGAATACTACTGGGGGTAGAGCACTGTTTGGGCTAGGGGGTCATCCCGACTTACCAACCCCATGCAAACTCCGAATACCAGTAAGTACTATCCGGGAGACACACGGCGGGTGCTAACGTCCGTCGTGAAGAGGGAAACAACCCAGACCGCCGGCTAAGGTCCCAAAGTTCTGGTTAAGTGGGAAACGATGTGGGAAGGCTCAGACAGCTAGGATGTTGGCTTAGAAGCAGCCATCATTTAAAGAAAGCGTAATAGCTCACTAGTCGAGTCGGCCTGCGCGGAAGATGTAACGGGGCTCAAACCAGGCACCGAAGCCGCGGATTCACGCTAAGCGTGAGTGGTAGGGGAGCGTTCTGTAAGTCTGCGAAGGTGTGTCGAGAGGCATGCTGGAGATATCAGAAGTGCGAATGCTGACGTAAGTAACGATAAAGGGGGTGAAAAGCCTCCTCGCCGGAAGACCAAGGGTTCCTGTCCAACGTTAATCGGGGCAGGGTGAGTCGACCCCTAAGGCGAGGCCGAAAGGCGTAGTCGATGGGAAGCAGGTTAATATTCCTGCACGACTTGTAATTGCGATGGGGGGACGGAGAAGGCTAGGTGGGCCAGGCGACGGTTGTCCTGGTGAAAGTGCGTAGGTGGTGTTTCCAGGCAAATCCGGAGACACAACACTGAGACACGAGACGAACGCACCACGGTGCGGAAGCCATTGATGCCCTGCTTCCAGGAAAAGCCTCTAAGCTTCAGATTACAAGTCATCGTACCCCAAACCGACACAGGTGGTCGGGTAGAGAATACCAAGGCGCTTGAGAGAACTCGGGTGAAGGAACTAGGCAAAATAGAACCGTAACTTCGGGAGAAGGTTCGCTCTTGATGGTGAAGTCCCTTGCGGATGGAGCTGTCGGGAGTCGCAGTGACCAGATGGCTGGGACTGTTTATCAAAAACACAGCACTCTGCAAACACGAAAGTGGACGTATAGGGTGTGACACCTGCCCGGTGCCGGAAGGTTAATTGATGGGGTTAGCGCAAGCGAAGCTCTTGATCGAAGCCCCGGTAAACGGCGGCCGTAACTATAACGGTCCTAAGGTAGCGAAATTCCTTGTCGGGTAAGTTCCGACCTGCACGAATGGTGTAACCATGGCCATGCTGTCTCCACCCGAGACTCAGTGAAATCGAATTCGCCGTGAAGATGCGGTGTACCCGCGGCTAGACGGAAAGACCCCGTGAACCTTTACTACAGCTTGGCACTGAACATTGAACCTACATGTGTAGGATAGGTGGGAGGCTTTGAAGGCGTGACGCCAGTTGCGCTGGAGCCGTCCTTGAAATACCACCCTTGTATGTTTGATGTTCTAACGCAGGGCCCTGAATCGGGCTCGCGGACAGTGCCTGGTGGGTAGTTTGACTGGGGCGGTCTCCTCCCAAAGAGTAACGGAGGAGCACGAAGGTTGGCTAATCCTGGTCGGACATCAGGAGGTTAGTGCAATGGCATAAGCCAGCTTAACTGCGAGACGGACAGGTCGAGCAGGTACGAAAGTAGGTCATAGTGATCCGGTGGTTCTGAATGGAAGGGCCATCGCTCAACGGATAAAAGGTACTCCGGGGATAACAGGCTGATACCGCCCAAGAGTTCATATCGACGGCGGTGTTTGGCACCTCGATGTCGGCTCATCACATCCTGGGGCTGAAGTCGGTCCCAAGGGTATGGCTGTTCGCCATTTAAAGTGGTACGCGAGCTGGGTTCAGAACGTCGTGAGACAGTTCGGTCCCTATCTGCCGTGGGCGTTGGATGATTGAAGGGAGTTGCTCCTAGTACGAGAGGACCGGAGTGAACGAACCTCTGGTGTTCGGGTTGTCACGCCAGTGGCACTGCCCGGTAGCTAAGTTCGGAATCGATAACCGCTGAAAGCATCTAAGCGGGAAGCGAGCCCTGAGATGAGTCATCCCTGACCCCTTGAGGGTCCTAAAGGGCCGTTGGAGACCACAACGTTGATAGGTGGGGTGTGTAAGCGTAGCGATACGTTGAGCTAACCCATACTAATTACCCGTGAGGCTTAACCATACAACACCCAAGAAGTGTTTCTGGCCTTGTAGCAAGTGCATGAACTACTTACAAATTCAGTGATAATGACCAGCAACTAGCAAAGTCGTTATTCACGTCAGCTTTCTAAGATTGAAGATTTTGCCTGGCGGCAATAGCGCAGTGGAACCACCTGACCCCATGCCGAACTCAGAAGTGAAACGCTGTAGCGCCGATGGTAGTGTGGCATTCGCCATGCGAGAGTAGGACACTGCCAGGCACCCAATTAAACGGTGATGTGAAGAATCACGTTACTGGCTGCGAGGATGACACCTCACAAACAAGCAGCAAATGATTTAGCGAAAGCTAACCGAATGCGGAGCGGTAGTTCAGTCGGTTAGAATACCGGCCTGTCACGCCGGGGGTCGCGGGTTCGAGTCCCGTCCGCTCCGCCACTACTTAAAAAGCCCAGTCTAACGACTGGGCTTTTTTTCGTTTCCGATACCGCACTCCTTTTCCCTCTCATCAACACCGCTATCATCCGATCATCGCCCCTGAGAGAGGTTGCCGCTATAATGGCCGCCCTCAAGCAAGGTGGTGGTATGAAAGCAGAGTATCTACAGCGATTCGGGGGCATTGCCCGTCTTTATGGCCAGCGTGCCCTTGGCTCCTTCAGCCAGGCGAAAGTCTGCGTGGTCGGGATCGGTGGCGTCGGCTCCTGGGCGGCCGAGGCGCTGGCTCGGGCCGGCATCAACCAGATCACTCTGATCGACATGGATGATATCTGCATCACCAACACCAATCGCCAGATCCATGCCATGCAGGGCACGGTCGGCCGTCTCAAGACGGAGGTGATGGCCGAGCGCATCCGTGCCATCAACCCGGATTGCGAGGTGATCGAGGTGGATGACTTCGTCACCGCCGACAACCTGGGCGAGCATATCAAGCGGGAGTTTGACTATGTGGTGGATGCCATCGACTCGGTCAAGGCCAAGGTGGCGCTGATTGCCTTCTGCAAGCGCAACAAGATCCCGGTGATCGTGGCGGGCGGTGCCGGCGGGCAGATGGACCCGACCCAGATCACCGTGGCCGATCTGGCCAAGACCATTCAGGATCCGCTGGCCGCCAAGGTGCGCTCCGACCTGCGGCGGCTGCACAACTTCAGCAAGAATCCGGCGCGCAAATTCGGGGTGGAGTGCGTCTTCTCAACCGAGCAGCTGAGTTATCCGGATGGTAATGGCGGCACTTGCCAGGCCAAGGCGGCCAGCGACGGCAATATGAAGATGGATTGCGCCTCCGGCTTCGGTGCCGTGACGCCGGTGACGGCCACCTTTGGCTTGGTTGCCGCGTCACGGGTATTGAAGAAGATTGCCGAGCGGGGTGCCCGCGCCGAGAAAGAGGCCGGGAATGAAAACGCCGGGTCGATTAGCGAAGCCTAATCGACCGCTGAACAAGGCGGGTTAGACCGCCTGCTCCCGGATCGCCAGTACGATAGCTCTGAGCCCGTTGCCCCGCGACGGGCTCAAATGTTTCTCAAGCCCCAGTTCGGTGAAATAGTCCTCCATGTCGAAGGAGTGGATCGTCGCTGCGGGTTGGTGGTTGAGTGCGGCCAGCACGATGACAATCAGACCGCGCACGATGCGGGCATCGGAATCGCAAGCAAAGTGCCAGTTACCATCCTCACCTTTCTCCCCTTTCAACCAAGCCTGGCTTTCACACCCCTTGAGGCGAAATGCCTCCTGCTGCCATTCGCCGGGCAGTGCAGGCAGCAGTTTGCCGAGCTGGATGATGAGTCGGTACTGGTTCTCCCAGCCGTTTGCTGCCGCAAACTGCTGACGGATGCTATTTGCGTCGGGCTCAACGCCTATCCGGGTGTAGGTTGCGAGGCTGTTCATTGGATTGTCTGCCTTAGAAGAAGTCACGGAGTTTGTGCAGGGCGGCCAGCAGGGCGTCGACATCGTCCCGATTGTTGTAGCAGGCCAGCGAGGCGCGCATCGTGCCGCCGATACCGAGCGATTCCATCAGCGGCATGGCGCAGTGATGGCCGACCCGCAGGGCTATGCCCTGCATGTCGAGCAGGGTGGCTGCGTCCTGTGGGTGGATATCCTCCAGCAGGAAGGAGATGGCGCCGGCGCGCTGACCGGGTTCGCCGACCAGACGCAGCCCTGGCACCTGTTGCAGTCCGGCAACCAGATAGTCGGTCAGCGCCGCTTCATGGCTGGCCAATGAATCCTTGTCCTGCTCCATCACAAAGCCGATGGCTGCGGCCAGGCCGATGGCGCCGGCAATATGGGGGGTGCCTGCCTCGAATTTGAAGGGCAGGGTGTTGAAGGTGGTGCCGCTGAAGCTGACCCTGTCTATCATCTCGCCGCCGGCCTGCCAGGGGGGCATCCGCTCCAGCAATTCAGTTCGGCCCCACAGCACGCCGATCCCGGTCGGGCCATAGAGCTTGTGGCCGGAGAAGGCGTAGAAGTCGCAGCCGATAGCCTGCACATCCACCTCGAGATGGGCCACCGCCTGGGCGCCGTCGATGAGGCTCAGGGCCCCGACCGCCTTGGCCGCTGCCACCATCTCTTTGACTGGATTGACGGTGCCAAGGGCATTGGAGACGTGAGCCACGCTCACCAGCCGGGTACGTGGTCCCAGCAGGGCCAGATAGGCAGCGATGTCGAGATCGCCCCGCTCATCGAGGGGAATGACCCGGATGACGGCGCCGGTGCGCTGGGCGACCAGCTGCCAGGGGACGATATTGGCGTGATGCTCGAGGGTGCTGAGCACGATTTCATCCCCCGCCCTCAGCTCGTTCATCCCCCAGCTCTGGGCCACCAGATTGATCGCCTCTGTGGTGCCACGGGTCCATATCACTTCGTGGCTGCGAGGGGCATTGATAAAGCGGGCAACCGTCTTGCGGGCATCTTCGAAGGCGCGTGTGGCCCGGCCGCTCAGGGCATGGGCGGCGCGGTGCACGTTGGCATTGTCGGCCCGATAGTAGTGATTGATCGCATCCAGCACGGCTTGCGGTTTTTGGGTGGTGGCGGCGTTGTCCAGATAGACCAGAGGGTGGCCGTTCACCTCCTGCGCCAAGGCTGGAAACTGGCCGCGCAGCCGGTCGTGCTGTTGCTGATTCATGCTCCCCTCATCTCGTCTGGAAAAGTCGGTCATGATCCGGAAAATGGCCGGCAAACACAAGATGAAGTGGCGGGATCCCGTGCCCGGTTTCGGCTGCCTGCGGGATCTCTGCTACAATGCCGCCCCTCATCATAAGCCAAGAGATCCGGCCCATGAAGCTCAACCCCAATCAGAACGAAGCGGTCAAGTATGTCTCCGGCCCTTGCCTGGTGCTGGCGGGTGCCGGATCGGGCAAGACCCGCGTCATCACCAACAAGATTGCCTATCTGGTACAGCAGTGCGGCTACAACGCACGCAACATAGCGGCGGTCACCTTTACCAACAAGGCGGCGCGGGAGATGAAGGAGCGGGTCGGTCAGACCCTCGGTCGCAAGGAGGCGCGGGGGCTGATGGTCTCCACCTTCCACACTCTGGGGCTTGAGATCATCCGCCGCGAGCACAAGAGCCTGAATCTCAAGGCCAATTTTTCCCTGTTCGACGATACCGACCAGCTGGCGCTGCTGAAAGAGCTGACCGAGGCGGAGCTCGATAACGACAAGGACAAGCTCTCGGCCCTCATCAGCCAGATCTCCAACTGGAAGAACGACCTCATCCTGCCGGCTCGCGCCATGCGCATCGCCCGCGGCCCGGAAGAGGTGCTGATGGCCCAGCTCTACGAGCGCTACCACCGCCAGATGGTGGCCTACAACGCGCTGGATTTCGACGACCTCATCGTGATGCCGACCCTGTTGCTCAAGAGCAACCAGGAGGTGCGCGAGCGCTGGCAGAACAAGATCCGCTATCTGCTGGTCGATGAATACCAGGACACCAACACCAGTCAGTACGAGCTGGTGAAGCAGATCGTCGGCGAGCGGGCCCGTTTTACCGTGGTGGGGGATGACGACCAGTCCATCTACTCCTGGCGTGGGGCCAAGCCGCAGAACCTGGTGCTGCTGAACGAAGATTTCCCCAATCTGCGGCTCATCAAGCTGGAGCAAAACTACCGCTCCAAGCGGCGCATCCTCAAGTGCGCCAACATCCTGATCGCCAACAACCCCCACGTCTACGACAAGGCGCTCTTCTCCGAGCTGGACGAGGGGGTGAAGCTCAAGGTGCTGTTTGCCAAGAATGAGGAGCACGAGGCGGAGCGTATCGCCGCCGAGCTGATGGGCCACAAGTTCATGAACCGCACCCGGTTCAAGGATTACGCGATCCTCTATCGGGGCAACCATCAGTCGCGCATCTTCGAGAAGGCGCTGATGACCAACCGCATTCCCTACCGTATCTCCGGCGGTACCTCGTTTTTCTCCCGCACCGAGATCAAGGACATCATGGCCTACCTCAAGCTGCTGGTTAACCCGGATGAGGACACCGCCTTCCTGCGGGTGGTCAACCTGCCGCGCCGCGAGATAGGCCCCACTACCCTCGAAAAACTGGGCCAGTACGCCAACCAGCGTGGCAAGAGCCTGTTTGCCGCCAGTTTCGAGCTGGGGCTGGAGCAACACCTCTCCGGACGCGGTCTATCCGCCCTGCAGGCCTTCACCAACTGGCTGGTGAGGCTTGGCGATCAGGCGCTGCGCGGCAATCCGGTGGAGGCGGTACGGGACATGATCAAGGAGATCCATTACGAGGAGTGGCTCTATGAGACCTCCCCCAGTCCGAAGGCGGCGGAGATGCGGATGCAAAACGTCTCCACCCTTTATCGCTGGATCAGCGAGATGCTGGAAGGGGATGAGCTGGAGGAGTCGATGACGCTGGCTCAGGTGGTTACCCGGCTCACCCTGCGGGACATGATGGAGCGTAACGAAGGGGAGGATGAGGCGGATCAGGTGCAGCTGATGACATTGCACGCCTCCAAGGGACTGGAGTTTCCCTATGTCTACATGGTGGGTATGGAGGAGGGGCTGCTGCCCCACCAGACCAGCATCGACGAGGACAACGTGGAGGAGGAGCGACGCCTCGCCTACGTGGGGATCACCCGGGCCCAGACCGAACTGACCTTTACTCTCTGCAAGGAGCGCCGCCAGTTTGGCGAGTCGGTGCGGCCGGAGCCGAGCCGCTTCCTGCTGGAGCTGCCCCAGGATGACCTGGAGTGGGAAAACCAGAAGAAGGTGACGGCCGAGGAGCGCCAGCAGAAGGGGCAGGTTGGTGTCGCCAACCTGCGGGCCCTGTTCAAGAAGGATTGAGGTCGGAAGGCTTGGTCTCTCGAGAAGCCTGACCCAGCAGAGGGGGAATATCGGCTCCCGGCAGCGGGGGCGAGATGTGGCGCCCCTGCCCGAGGGCGCAGCCAAGCTCGATGAGCTTTTGCAACTGCTGCTGATTTTCGATCCCCTCGACCACCAGGGTGAAGTCGAGGTCCTGGCAGATGTCCCGCATGGCGCGGATAAGCGCCAGATCCTTGGGTGAGTTCAACATGCGATGGGTGAAGCTGTCGTCCACCTTGATGTAATCCACCGGGAAGTGAAACAGGGCGTTGAGGGAAGAGAAGCCGGTGCCGAAGTCATCCAGGCTGACCTGGATCCCTTTCGCCCTCAGTTCATGCAAGGCAGTGAGGGAGTCGGCACTCTGCCGCGAGAGCTCGCGTTCGTTGAACTCAAAGATGAAACATGCGGGGATGACACCCTCCTCCTCCATGATGGTGAGCAGTTGCATGATCTGCTCGTGGCTGGCCAGGTGCTTGCCGGAGAGGTTGATGGCTATCCTGAAACGACCGACCCCGGAGGCGGGTTGCCAAAGCTTCAGTTGCTGGCAGGTGCGCTTGAGGATCTGGCGGTCCAGATCCTGAATGAGGCCGCACTGTTCCGCCAGAGGAATGAAGTCGAATGCATCCTTGAGCTCCCCTTCCTCCGTTATCCAGCGCGCCATCACCTCCAGTCCGACCAGGCGGCTGTCACACAGCCTGATCACCGGCTGGAAGTAGGGCACAATCCGCCCTTCCCGCAAGGCTCTGAAGAGCCGCTCTTCCGGTGACCCCGCCTGTTCGGTACAGGCCTCCGAATACATGACGATGCGGCTGCGGCCGTTGCGCTTGGCCTGGTACATGGCGAGGTCTGCCTGGTGCAGCAGTTCACTGACATCGGCCGTTTGCTCCGTCACGTTGGCGACCCCCAGACTGACGGTGATGGTCAGTTCGTTGCCCTGGAGCCGGAACGGATGGCCGATACGGCCAATCAGGCCATTGAGCACGGGGCTGATGTCCTCTTCCCGCTGGCTGTTGTCAAGATAGATGACGAATTCGTCCCCTCCGAGCCTCGCCACCATGTCATTTTGCCGGATGCAGCCTTGCAGCCTGCTGCCCAGCTCCTGCAGCAACTGATCGCCGGCACTGTGGCCCAGGGCGTCATTGACCTGCTTGAAGTGATCCACATCGACGAAAATCAGGGTGAAGCCGGCTGTCTGGTAACGGCGGTAGCGGGTCATGGCATGATGCAGGTGATTCATCAGCAGCGCCCGGTTTGGCAACTGGGTCAGCGGGTCGTGCAGGGCATTGAACTGGAGCCGCCGCTCCAGCTCCTGATGATGCTTGAGCCGTTTCTGCAACCTCAAGTTGGTTTGGCGCAGCTGTTGGAGTCGCTGGTTGATGGACTCCTCCGAGTTGAGCTCATCGAGTTGCTGTCGCACCCTTTTGAGCTCCAGCAACAGGGTCAGCTGATGGCGCAGGAAATCGAGGAACAGCCTGTCATCGGTTTCCAGAGGCCGGGTCATGTTGAGGATGAGGTGGGCAAAATATTGCTGCTGCTGGCGCAGGGGCAGGCTGTACCAGTAAAGCCCCTCTTCATGGCGCTCTACGCTGTTGGTGCTGTGGCACATGGCCCGAATGATGTCATCGTCGTATGTCAGGTGTGGTGGATAGAGTCGCTCCAGTCGCTGGTTTTCCAGCCGGATCAGCAACATGTCGCTGACCGAGAGCATCTGGCGCAACACAGCTTCCAACTGGGCAAACAGGGCATGCTGAGGCAGGTTGTGAGCCAGGCGCATCACTCGGCCGATCTTCTCGATTTTCTCCTGCCACTGGGGATCCCGCTGCATGAGAGGGGAGGCCTGCCCCGCCAGCTGGGTACCGGTCTGGGTTTCGTGCAGGCGTTTGGCTAGGCACTCCAGCAGCAGCCTCAGGGTGGGTGCCTGATCCGGGGTGCTGCGTGCCAGCAACCACTGCACGTCGATATGCTCCACAGGCTGCACGCACCAGCCCTGACCTTCATCGAGCCGGGTGAGCTGTTCGGTGAGGCGAGGTTCTTCCCGTCCCAATTGTTGCTTGAACACGTCGGGAAGCTGATAGGTGTAGCGCCAGTTCAGCCCCCCGTCGGCCAGCCCCAGCATGGCGAAATGTTGCAGAGGGCAGAGTGTGTCCAGCAGACCGACCAGTCGGGCGTAATCCTCGGGGGAGGCAATGCCGGGGGCGGGAAAATCCATGATGGAGGAGACGACCGCCAGCAAGGAGTGCGAGTCTGGCGGTGTGGTGGGCTGAACTGACATGCAACACTCCCGAAAAAACTTACCTTCAAGCGTAGTCGGAAGTGATGGGATTGAAAGGGCTGCAAGAGGAGCCCTTTCAATTACTTAGAGCTTGTCGATCATGTAGTGAATGGCGTTCTCGATCTCTTCGTCACTGCAGGTGGCGCAGGTCCCCCGCGGTGGCATCATGCCAGCCTTGCCGGTGAAGCCTTCGATGGCGTGTTTGCGCAAGGTGTCGAAGCCCTGGGCGATGCGTGGCTCCCAGGCGGCCTTGTCACCTCGCTTGGGGGCGCCGGCGGCACCGGTATCGTGGCAGGCGAAGCAGGCACCCTTGAACACGGTCTCTCCATCACGTGGGCCGGAGGAGGCTGCTGCAGGCGCCGCCGCCGCGGTCGCAATGCCTTCCAGATCCTTGGCGGTATAAACCTGGCCAACCGGGGCAATACGCTCGGCGATGGCCTCTGTCGACATGTCATCGGCGGCAAGGACGGCGCCGGACAGAGTGGCGGCCGCCATCCCGGCAGCCAGCAAATAGCTCAGTTTTTTCAACACGCTCATGTACTCCCAGCAGGCTCTTATTATCCCCAGAAAACGACGGGATTATAACCGAATAGTTACAGTCATTTAAACGCTTGTGTGTGAAGTGTTAAGCAATCTGCAAACAAAGTGGCAGAGCAGGAAGGGGTGATCCCACATAAAAAAACCCGGCATGCGCCGGGTTTCGTGAGGCTGAACAAAATAGGGCGCGCTGATTGCCCAGGCGCCCCTCGCGTGTCCTCAATCCCAGTTCAGGATCACCTTGCCGGACTTGCCCGAGCCCATGGCTTCGAAGCCCTGCTGGAAGTCATCGATATGGAAATGGTGGGTGATGATGGGGCTGAGATCCAGGCCAGACTGGATGAGGCTTGCCATCTTGTACCAGGTTTCGAACATTTCGCGACCGTAGATCCCCTTGATGAAGAGTCCCTTGAAGATCACCTTGCCCCAGTCGATGGCCATGGTGGAGGGAGGAATGCCGAGCATGGCGATTTTGCCGCCGTGGTTCATCTTGTCGATCATGTCCTGGAAGGCGCTGGGCACCCCGGACATCTCCAGCCCCACATCGAACCCTTCGGTCATGCCGAGATCTTCCATGACATCGGAGAGCTTCTCCTTGGCCACGTTGACGGCACGGGTGGCGCCCATCTTGCGGGCCAGTTCCAGCCGGTATTCGTTGACGTCGGTGATCACCACGTGACGGGCGCCAACGTGACGGCAGACGGCAGCAGCCATGATGCCGATGGGGCCTGCGCCGGTGATGAGCACGTCTTCACCCACCAGGTCGAAGGAGAGGGCGGTGTGCACGGCGTTGCCGAACGGATCGAAGATGGCGGCCAGCTCATCGGGGATGTTGTCCGGCAGCTTGAAGGCGTTGAAGGCCGGGATCACCAGGTATTCGGCGAAGGATCCCGGGCGGTTCACACCCACACCAATGGTGTTGCGGCACAGGTGGGTGCGACCGGCACGGCAGTTGCGGCAGTGGCCGCAGGTGATGTGGCCTTCGCCGGAGACGCGATCGCCGATGGCGAAGCCGCGCACTTCCTGGCCGACGGCGACCACCTCTCCCACATACTCGTGCCCTACCACCATGGGGACGGGAATGGTCTTCTGGGCCCACTCGTCCCAGTTGTAGATGTGCATGTCGGTGCCGCAGATGGCGGTCTTGCGGATCTTGATGAGCAGATCGTTGTGGCCGAGCTCGGGAGCCGGGACATCGGTCATCCAGATGCCGACTTCGGATTTGAGTTTGGAGAGTGCTTTCATGACAGATTCCTCACGGCGCCATGCCGGGTACAGAGGGTAATAAAATGGGGCCCAACCTTGGCCCCCGTTTTAATCAGCCAGCCATGTGATCAAATCACACCGAGCTCGCGACCGATGCGAATGAAGGCATCGATCGCCTTGTCCAGTTGCTCCCGGGTATGGGCGGCGGACATCTGGGTCCGGATGCGCGCCTGACCCTTGGGTACCACGGGGAAGGAGAAGCCCACCACATAGATACCGGCGTCCAGCATGCGGCTCGCCATCTCGGCGGCCAGTTTGGCATCCCCCAGCATGACCGGAATGATGGCGTGATCGGCACCGGCCAGGGTAAAGCCGGCGGCGCTCATGCGCTCGCGGAAGTAGGCACTGTTCTCCTTGAGGCAGGCACGCAGGTCGTGACCCTCGGCCAGCATGTCGATCACCTTGATGGTGGCCGAGACGATGGAGGGTGCCAGGGAGTTGGAGAAGAGGTAGGGACGGGAGCGCTGACGCAACCAGTCGATCACCTCTTTCTTGCCGGATGTGTAGCCACCGGACGCGCCACCCAGCGCCTTGCCCAGGGTACCGGTGATGATGTCGACCCGTTCCATCACCTCGCAGTATTCGTGGGTGCCGCGGCCGTTCTCACCGATGAAGCCGACGGCGTGGGAGTCATCCACCATCACCAGCGCATCGTACTTGTCGGCCAGATCGCAGATGGATTTGAGGTCGGCGATGACGCCATCCATGGAGAAGACGCCGTCGGTGGCGATCAGCTTGAAGCGGGCGCCGTCGGCATCGGCCTGCTTGAGCTGGGCTTCCAGTTCGGCCATGTCGTTGTTGGCGTAGCGATAGCGCCTGGCCTTGCACAACCGCACCCCATCGATGATGGAGGCATGGTTGAGGGCGTCGGAGATGATGGCGTCTTCGGCACCGAAAAGGGTCTCGAACAGACCGCCGTTGGCGTCGAAGCAGGAGGAGTAGAGGATGCTGTCTTCGGTGCCGAGGAAGGCGGACAGCTTCTGCTCCAGCTCCTTGTGCTGGTCCTGGGTACCACAGATGAAGCGCACGGAGGCCATGCCGAAGCCGTGGCTCTCGAGCCCCTGATGGGCGGCGGCAATCAGGTCGGGGTGGTTGGCCAACCCCAGGTAGTTGTTGGCACAGAAGTTCAGTACCTGCTCGCCGCCCACCGCAATCTGGGCCTGCTGGGCCGAGGTGATGATGCGCTCCTGCTTGTATAGCCCTTCCGCCTTGACCTGTTCGAGCTGTTCGGTCAGGTGACGATAGAATCCGTTAGACATCCTCGGTCCTCATTGCTGTATCGACTGTGTTATCAGGATCCCAGGCCGTGCAACCCGCACGGTTCGGCGTCGTCACGGTCGCGACGAAACGCCGACAGACCCTAGAATGGGCAACATTTTACTGTAATCCCTGCGTATAAATTCAAATTTTTATGCTGATAATCAACAATTGTGAAACAGATCTCACCCGGCTGGTTGGGCCAGTTGGTGATAATGTTGCTCCAGTTGATGTATCTGGGGGGCCACCTGTGGCTGCACGTAGGGGCGCAGCAAAAACAGCACCCGCAAGACCCCCTGGTAGAGCAGGGGTTTGGTGATGCGGGTGGCCGGGGCCTGGGCGATCTGGAACGGGATCCAGCAGGTGACGACCATCTTGATGGTCTGGCCGAGATCCGGCAGGTCTTCATCGCTGACGGCGATGATGCCGCCTTCGCGCAGGCTTCTGAGCAGCGTCTCCACGGTG
Organism: Aeromonas sp. ASNIH5; assembly: GCF_002902865.1. Classification (NCBI taxonomy): domain Bacteria; kingdom Pseudomonadati; phylum Pseudomonadota; class Gammaproteobacteria; order Aeromonadales; family Aeromonadaceae; genus Aeromonas; species Aeromonas sp. ASNIH5. The sequence goes on from NZ_CP026122.1 coordinate 3,230,678, forward strand.
GCACGGAGCTGCTCCTGTGCCTTGAGGTATTTCTGCTGCAGCAGCTCGTCGCGACTCAGGATGTCCGGCAGATTCGCGTAGAAGAAGCGGAACTGCCACATCAAATAGAAGATGGCATCCAGGTAGCCCATCAGATCCTCCAGCCGGATCGCGCTGCTGCGGATCGGAGTGAAGCTGTCGCTCAGGTGGCGGGCGTACTGATCGAAGATGGAGTGGATGATGTCTTCTTTGTTTCTGAAGTGGTAGTAAAGGTTGCCCGGGCTGATGCCAAGGTGTGCGGCAATGTGGTTGGTGGTGATGTTGCGCTCGCCCTGATCGTTGAACAGCTCGGTGGCGCTGTGGATGATCCTGTCTCTGGTCTTCATCGCTGGTCCCTCTGCCGGGCCCGAAGGGGAAAAGTCATCGAGGTCGAATCCCCTTGCGGCCCGTGATAAACTTTTCGGCAATTTCAAATTGGCCCACTATACACAGCTTTAACAGGCAGTCACACGGGGCCACAACGTACGCGAGGCAAACTCCATGATCGTAGTAACTGGCGGTGCTGGCTTTATCGGCAGCAATCTGGTCAAGCAGCTGAACGCTCAAGGACGGACCGATATCGTGGTCATCGATGACCTGACCGACGGCACCAAGTTCGTCAACCTGGTCGACCTCACCATCGCCGACTACATGGACAAGGACGAGTTCCAGGCGCGGATCGTCTCCGGTGACGAATTCGAGGAGTGGGATGACGGCATCGAGGTGATCTTCCACGAAGGCGCCTGCTCCGCGACCACCGAGTGGAACGGCAAGTTCATCATGGAGGTCAACTACGAGTACTCCAAGGATCTGTTCCACTACTGCATCGAACGGGAAATCCCCTTCATCTACGCCTCTTCCGCCGCGACCTATGGCGGGCGCAACGACAACTTCATCGAAGATCCCAGGTTCGAGCAGCCCCTCAACGTCTACGGCTACTCCAAGCAGTTGTTCGATCAGTACGTGCGTCGCTGGATGCCGGAGATCAACTCCCAGGTGGTGGGTCTCAAGTACTTCAACGTCTATGGTCCCCGCGAGCAGCACAAGGGCTCCATGGCGTCCGTGGCCTTCCACCTCAATACCCAGGTGAAGCAGGGTGACAATCCCAAGCTGTTCGAGGGCTGTGACGGCTTCCCGGATGGCGGCCAGATGCGCGACTTCATCTACGTGGACGACGTCTGCAAGGTGAACCTCTGGTTCTGGCAGAATCCGCAGCACTCCGGCATCTTCAACTGCGGCACCGGCCGGGCTGAACCGTTCCAGAACGTGGCGGAAGCCGTGATCAGGCATCACCAGAAAGGCGCCATCGAGTACATTCCCTTCCCGGATCACCTCAAGGGTCGCTACCAGAGCTTCACCCAGGCGGATCTCACCAAGTTGCGCGGCGTCGGCTATGACGGCGAGTTCAAGACTGTGGCCGAAGGCGTGGCCGATTACATGGCCTGGTTGAACCGGGCTTGATCCCCCTCTGGCGGGTGGCTCTGGCCACCCGTCGATCGGATGCGCTTGCATGAACATATTGATGGCTCTCTCCCAGCTCGAAGTGACGGGCGCGGAGGTCTATGCCACCACGGTCGGCAACGAGCTGACCCGCCGTGGCCACCAGGTTTTCTACGTCTCTGACACCCTGACCAAACCGACTCTGGGGCCGGTCTTTCGGTTGCGCTTCAACAAGCGCAGCATCCTGCGCCGCTTCTGGCACGTCTTCTATCTCATCTATCTGATCCGCAAGCACAGGATCCAGCTTGTGCACGCCCATTCGCGCGCCTCGGGCTGGAGCAGCTACGTCGCCTGCAAGCTGACCGGCACCCCCATGATCACCACGGTGCACGGGCGCCAGCCGGTACACGCCTCCCGCAAGGCATTCCATGCGCTGGGCTATCGGGCGGTGGCGGTGTGCGAGGATATCGCCAGCCAAATCATCGACAACCTGGGGGTGGACCCGGCCATGGTGCAGGTGCTGCGCAACGGCATCGAGACCGACAAGTTCCAGCCCGTGCCGATACCGGACAACGACAAACCGGTGATCGCCATCATTGGCCGGCTGAGCGGCCCCAAGGGGGAGCTCTGCTACCGGTTGTTGGACGAGGTGCTGGATCTGGAAGCCTGCCGGGTGCGCATCGTCAGCGGCACCCAGGTGTCGGCGCGTTTTGCCCGTTTTCAGGACAAGGTCGACTTCGTCGGTTATGTGGACGATGTGCCCGCCCTGATGGCGGGCTGCGATCTGGTGATCGGTGCCGGTCGGGTGGCGATGGAGGCGCTGCTGTGCGGTCGTCCGGCGTTTGCCATCGGCGAAGCCAGGGCCATCGGTCTGGTGACGGAGCAGAATCTGGACGAGGCCCTCGCCAGCAACTTCGGCGACATCGGCCCCAGGGATCTGGCCATCGACTTTGCCGGGCTGAAGGCGCAGATCCCTTCGGCGCTGGCCTCCAAGGTGGTGCCAGACCCAGTGCGTCAACGGATCCTGCAAGAGTATGATTTGCAAGGCGTCGTGACCGGGCTGGAATCCGTCTATCAGGATGCCGTGGTCGAGACCCTGCGCCGGGAGATGCCGGTCATCATGTATCACCGCTTCATCGAGCACGAGAGCGAAAAGGGAGTGCATGGCACCTGGCTCCCGGTCGCCATGTTCGAGAAGCACCTCAAGCTGATGAAGTGGCTGGGCTACGAAACGCTGACATTTGCCGACCTGGCGGAGAACGGGTTCATCCACCGGCTGCAATACGGCAAGAAGTACCTGATGATCACCGTGGACGACGGCTATCGGGACAACCTCACCCGCATGCTGCCGCTGCTGGAAAAGTATGGCTACAAGGCGGTGGTCTATGTGGTGACCGGTGAGGATCACAATCGCTGGGATGTGGAGCACCCGACCCACCCCGATACCCCGGTGACCCTGATGACCCCGGAGGAGATCAAGGCGCTGGTGGCCTCCGGTCATGTGGAGATCGGGGGCCATACCCTGACTCACCCCCGCCTGAGTACGCTCCCCCCAGAGGAGCAGTCCCACCAGATCCAGGCCAACAAGGCCTGGCTGGAGCAGTTGCTCGGTCATCCCCTGATCTCGTTTGCCTATCCTTACGGGGATCTGAACGACAGTGCAAAATCCCAGGCCGTTGCCGCCGGTTATCGCTATGCTGTGGCCACCAACAGCGGCCCCAGAGCCATGCACCGGGATCCGTTCCAGATCCGCCGGATCGCCATCTTCCCCCGCACCGACATGTTCGGTCTGTGGCGCAAGATCCGTGGCAACTATGTATTCAGGAAATAAGTATTGATGTCTATTAAGCCTCACGAACTGCTCGATAGAGCAACGACCACTGTTTATGTACTAACCATAATGTTTGCCTTCTGTGGGTTGTTTCTGGTCCCTCCTGGCCAGAGCATCCTCTCCAACTTGCTGGTGGTGTCGGGTCTCTTTGGCCTGTTGAACTACTTTGTTGGAGGAAACAAGGATGTATTCTTTATCGATCGCCGCCTGATCTGGGTCTTCATATTCTACGGTGCCGTGATCATGCTGAATAGAATGATTCATGGTGACCAATACGGAGTCATGCGAAATTTATTATATGTGGCGGTTTTTTCTTTGGTTATGCCGCGCAAGAAAATACTGTTGACTCTGGGGGCTATATCTATCCTGATGGGTGGTGTTGGGTTAGGAGCCTTGAGTGTTTGGCAGCATTTAGATGGTATTGTCAGAGTTGAAGGCTTCACCAATGCAATCCTGTTTTCTCAAGCAGCACTGACATTGGTCATTCTGAATTGGTGCGTATTTGTTAAATCTAGAGGATATCCATTGGTGAAAGTGTTTTCTCTCATTTCACTTGGGTGTTCTATACTTGCACTTTATCTTTCACAAAGTCGTGGTGTCTGGTTGGCATTGGGTGTCGTTATTAGTTACCTTGTACTGTATAAAGCTATTTTCAAACCATGGAAATATAGTGCCATAGCATTACTGTTTATTATGTGTCTTGGTGTGATCTATCATACGAATACACTTGTTCAAGATAGAATTTCTGCTGCAGCATCAGATATAAATCAAATGAGCGTGGGTTCTTACGGGTCTTCGTGGGGACTGCGCGTTGTGGCTTGGAAGAGTGCCTGGTTAGGTTTTTTGGATGCACCACTGATAGGTGTGGGCTCGGATGGGTTCAGATCCGTCAAAGAACAGCAGGTGTCGCAAGGACTGATCTCACCCCTAGTATTGGATTCTGCATTGGCTCATGCTCATAACCAGTATATGCAGAATCTGATTATTCGAGGAATTGTGGGTCTATTGGCACTGATTATTTTCATATTCTACCCAATGAAAATTTTCATAGAAAGAAAAGGATGGGGGACTCCATACGCAGTGATTCCTCTATCCTTTGCCATCAGTGCATTAAGTGATGTGCCTTTTGAACATCAGAACACGTTGTATATATATGTGCTGAGTTTGGTGTTCTGCTGGTGTGCGATAGAAATAAAGTATGATAGGGAAAATAAAATATCATGATTCCAGTTTTCGTGATCAGTTTGGCCAGGAGCCATGATCGACGCGCCTTTATTGAGAAGCACATGAGCAGCCGTGCTGTCGATTTTGTTTTCTTTGATGCCGTTGATGGTAAAAAACTCTCAGAAGATGAGTTGAAAAACGTGGACTTCCTCATGGCCAGACAGTTTTGCGGTCACGATCTGAGTTTGGGTGAGGTTGGCTGTGCCATGAGCCATATCCGCATATATGAGATGATGGTTGCCAAGAATATAGAGCACTGTGTCGTGCTGGAGGATGACATCTATCTGCACAGCCACTTCAAGGCCATAGTGTCGAAGGCCATGTCTGCTTGCCAGTCAGATATTATTTTCTTGTACCATGGCAAGGTGAAGTCTTGGCCATGGATGAAGAAGATGCCGGAAGGGTATCGTCTTGCCAAATATATCTCCCCGAGCCGGAACTCCAAGCGAGGCATCATATCGACGGCAGGATATATCTTGACTCTGTCTGGCGCCAAGAAACTGCTGAGCAAGGCCTACCCCATTCGGATGCCATCCGATTATCTGACAGGCCGCTTGCAACTCAACGGTCTGACGGCCTCGGGTGTTGAGCCTTGCTGCATGGATGTCGGTCTGTTCGATACCACGATCGATGATCGTAACTATGGTCCTCATGTGACCGATGACGAGGTTCGATAGTGATCAGTTATTTACAGCTATTACGTGATCGGGTGCGCAGAGCCCTGGGTATTCTCTTGTTTGACAAGAAGATGCCACTCGGCATCCAGGGGGATATCAAGCATATTTTGGTGGTTCGCTGGGATGCCAAGCTGGGGGATTCCTTTATCTCCTCCTTTTTCTTCCGGGAGCTAAAAAAACTGCCGGGCAACAAGAAAGTGACGGTTATCACGACCCCAGCCCTGGCCAGCCTGTATCGGGATTGTTTCGGGGTTGATGAGGTCATCGAGATCAACAAGCGACCCGGCTACGGTGCTATTGGCAAGATGGTGTCAGCCATTCCCCATGTCGATCTGGTGATACATCTCACCGAGGGGATGAAGATGAAGGATCTATATCTCCTGCACAAACTCTCGTCGACCAATGTTGCCTCCCTCGACGACAGTATCGGACGTGTCAATGTGAAGTTGTCCGAGGCGACGGCGGGCATGCTGTTCCAGGATAAATATCGCTATCTGCTGTCACTGCTGGGTGCGAAAGAAGTAGATCAGAAGTACATGATCCCAGTGGCAGAGAAGGGGAATGTGACCTCGGCCTGTGATGACCTCATCCTCATCAACCCCTTCGGCAGCACTCAGTACAAGTCGTTCTCGCACGCCAAGATGGTTGAGTTGTTGAAGACCTTGGCAACCGAGTTCGCTGCCTATCGCTTCGGAGTGCTCTCTTCACCCGCAACTTATGCTGCGGCGGAGGCCATGCTCAGAGCTAGCGCGGCTAGCAATGTTATGCTGCTGGAGGGCGTAAAAACCATAGATGATGCTATTTATTGTGTTCAGCAGTGCATGGCTGTGCTGTCGGTGGACACCGCCATAGTGCATATCGCCGTCGGATTGGAGAAGCCGCTGGTGGCTATCTATCCGCGCCATGGTGAGACGTTCAACCAGTGGTTGCCGACCAGCACGCCGCGGGTCCGGATCCTGTTTAGCGACTCCCCTGGCCTGAATGCCGACATGAACAATGTCGATGACCGGGCCGTCTGCGAGGCGCTAGCTAGTCTGCTGTCCGTGACTGAGCAAGCAGAGCCGCTAGCCGCTGAATAACCAGCTCAGGTGTAATTGAGCGGAACAGGGCTTCATCGAAGAAGTCCTTCTCCTGGGTCGGCAACTGATAATCCGCCCCCTTGGCGTCGAAGATATCGATGGCCTGATACCGGGGGTGGTTCACCGGGTTGGCGATGATCTTGTCGCCGCCTGGGGCCACTATGGTCAGCAGCGGCAGATCGATGGCCTGCGCCATGTGCCGTGGGCCAGTGTCGTTGCCGACAAACAGCTGGCAATGGGCGAAGAGCCCCACCAGTTCCCGTACCGAGCGGGTCTGAACATGGTCAAACACGCTGGCCTGCAGCGCTGCTGGCAGTAACGGCTTCAGGCTGCGGTTGTACTCCTCTTCCCCCGGCCCGCAGTAGATCAGGATCTGGGCGTCGTGCTGCTCGATCAGCCAGCGCGCCACCTCGGCGAAGCAGTCGATGGGCCAGCGCTTGTAATGGCCGAGGGAGTTCACTCCCATGGCGATGAGTGGCCGGGTCGTGTCGACGCCAGCGGCCAGCAGGGTCTCGCGCCCCCGTTGTCTCTCCGCGTCGCTGAGCCAGAGGTAGTAGTTGCGATCCTCCCTGGCGAGGCCGAGGGGCTTGAGCAGTGAAAACCGGTCGTCCACCAGGGTGCTGTTGCCCTGATGCTCGGTGTCATGGCGAAAGCGCACGATGCGGTTGTGGCCCAGGCGCCATGGGAAGGAGTCGAAGCCGATCCGCAGGCGGGCGCCGGAGAAGAGACAGGTGAGCAGGCCTATCATCTGGCCCTGGCTGTTGATCACCACATCGTAGCGTTCGCGGCGAATGCCCAGCAGCAAATCCTTCATATAGCGCCACTCGTTGCGGCGCGCCTTCTCGATGACGATCAATCGATCGATGTTGGGGTTTCCCTCTGCCATGCCCGCGCAGTAATCCATGACCAGATAGTGAACTTCCCCGGCAGGGTCGTGCTGCTTGAGGTTGTTGCACAGTGCGGTGGAGATCAGCACATCTCCTATCTGTTTGGTTTGTACTACCAGGTATTTCATGGAAAGGGCCTCGAGCGAGGTCGGGTTGAACGTCAGCGCATCAGCATATCGCACTCCCCTGTCAGATGCTGCCGCTATGGGGTGAAAATCCGATCCAACGCACTGTGTTTGCACATATTTTCGACGTTGTTCGGGCTGGTGGGGCCCGGCTGGCAGTGCGGGAAGATGAGCGGGGGCATGGCACCGCTGGCCATGCCCCCGATGAGCAAGAGTGATCAGCGTACGATGAGGCCGAGCAGGATCCCCACCACACCGAAGTCGGCATCGCTGAAGGTGGTGTTGGCAAAGCCCAGATCTCCCAGTACCGGCAGCAGGAACACCGGCAGGAAGGTGATCAGCAGGCCGTTGGCGAAGGCACCTAGTAGAGCGCCGCGACGGCCGCCGGTGGCATTGCCGAACACCCCGGCTGCCGCGCCGACGAAGAAGTGCGGCACCACGCCCGGAATGATGACGGTGAGCCCCAGCAGGTAGAGCAGCACCATGCCCACCAGACCGGCGGCGAAGCTCGACAGGAAGCCGATCAGCACCGCATTGGGGGCGTAGGGGAAGACGATGGGGCAGTCCAGCGCCGGCTTGGCGTTGGGCACCAGCTTGTCGGAGATCCCCTTGAAGGCCGGCACGATTTCGGCGATGACCATCCGTACCCCCTGCAGGATCACGTAGACCCCGGCGGCGAAGGTGATGGACTGCATCAGGGAGAACATGAACCAGTGCTTGCCCTTGGCGACGCTGGCGACGAACTCGGGCCCGGCGAAGGCGGAGGTGATGAGGAAGATGATGCCCATGGTGAAGGAGATGGCCACCGGGGTATCGCGCAGGAACAGCAGGCTCTTGGGCACCTGCACCTCTTCGCTGCTGTGGGCCTTGTTGCCGAATTTGGCGCCGATCCAGCCGGCCAGCACGTAGGAGCAGGTGGAGAAGTGGCCGAGTGCCACGTCATCGGAGCCGGTGATCTGCTTCATGTAGGGGTGGGCGAGGGCCGGGAACAGCACCATGGTCACACCGACTACCAGGCTGCCGACCGCGATGAGCGGGATGCCGCTCATGCCGCCGGCGGAGAGGATGGCTGCCACCATCATCGACATGAACAGGGTGTGGTGACCGGTCAGGAAGATGAATTTCCACGGGGTGAGCCGGGCGATCAGGATGTTCACCAGCATGGCGAAGAACATGATCATCGCCATCTCCTTGCCGAACGACTGCTGGGCGATGGAGACGATCGCCTCGTTGTTGGGGACGACCCCCTTGATGCCGAAGGCGTGCTGGAAGATGGTGGCGAAGTCGCCCAGCGAGTTCACCACCAGGGTGGCGCCAGCCCCCAGGATGACGAAGCCCATGATGGTCTTGACCGTGCCCTTGATGCACTCGGTCACCGGTTTCTTCTGGGCGATCAGGCCGATGAGGGCGATGAGGCCAACCAGCACGGCCGGCTCCGACAGCACGTCAAACATCAGAAAATTGAAAAATTCCATGGTCAGCTCCAAGCAGATGGAAGCGGCGGCTCACCAGCCGCCCAGACAGTCACAAAGGGGTTAGAGTGCGCCCAGCTCGCGCAGGGCGATGGCGAGTTTTTCTTTCATGGCGGCCTTGTCGACCATGTTGTCCAGCGATACCAGCCGACCGTTGACACCCATGCTGACCAGCTGTTCGGCGATGTCGCGGGTGGCGACAAAGATCTCGGCGCTCTCACTGCCGGCGGAGGCGAGATCCCGGTGATCCACCTCGGCCGTCACGGCCAGCTCCTTGAGAATGCTCTTGATGCTCATCTCCATCATGAGGCTGGTGCCCAGGCCGTGTCCGCATACAACCAGAATTTTCATGCTCTCTTCCTCTGTCAGGTGCGCCGTGGCGCAGATCAGTAGCGCGCCAGGATGCGCAGGATGTCGTCTTTGCTGGTGGCCGCCATGATGGCCGCCACGTCTTCTTCATTCATGAACAGCTCGGCCAGCTGGGCGATGGTCTCCACGTGGGAGTTGCTGTCGCTGGCGGCCAGGGTGACCAGCAGCCGCACCGGGTCGTTGCCCTCGGAGCCGAAGTTGACCCCCTCTTTCAGTACGGTCAGCGCCAGTCCCAACCGGTTGACGCCGTCTTCCGGGCGGGCGTGGGGCATGGCCAGGCCCGGGCCCAGCACGTAGTAGGGGCCGAGCTCCTCGTGGGAGCGATAGAGCGCCGCCACATAGGAGGGCTCTATGGTGCCGTTGGCAAGCAGGGGGGCGGTGGCCAGCTCGATGGCGTGGCGCCAGTCGCGGGCGCCCGCTTCGATGGAAATGACCTCCTCGGTCAGCAATTGGGTCAGCATGGCAGTGTCCGGGCTGGATAGGATGGCGCCAATCTAGCGATCTTGCCCCTTGATAACTGTGAGCTTGATCTCGAAAGTTAGCGCTACCAGATAGCGCTAACATTGATCTGTGATAGCGCTATCATTTCTCTCACAGGAGGGATTCATCCTGCCCCTTATCGGCCTCAAAGAAGGTAAAATCCGGTTTGAGCAAATAGTCAGTGCCCCGCTTTTGCCTTAAAGTGAATGCCCGTATGCCGAGGAAGGGAAAGGATGTCAGAAGCGAAAAAACGCCGCAGCACGGGTCGGGTGACCCTCAACGACGTGGCCCAGTTGGCTGGCGTGGGAGCCATGACGGTGTCGCGCGCCCTGCGCACCCCCGAGCTGGTGTCCGACAAGATGCGCGAGCGCATCGAGGCGGCGGTGGATGAACTCGGCTATATCCCCAATCGGGCGGCGGGGGCGCTGGCTTCCGCCACTTCCCAGACCATAGTGGTCATCGTCCCCAGCCTGGCGGAGCGCGCCTGCGGTGACATGATTGCCGGGCTGCAGCAGACCCTGCTCGCCGAGGGCTATCAGATCATGCTGGGGGATGCCCAGCACCTGAGGCAGCAGGAGGCCAGCCTGCTCAGCAATTTCCTGCAGCACAATCCGGCCGCCGTGGTGTTGTTTGGGGGGGATCCCGGGGAGGTCATCCGGCAGCGCCTGCAGGCGGCTCGCTTGCCGGTGGTGGAGGTGGGAGCCATGGCGCGCCATCCCATCGACATGAACGTCGGGGTCTCCAACTTCGATGCCGGTTATCAGCTGACCCGCCACCTCATCGAGCGCGGTCATCGCAACATCGGCTTTCTCTGTGCCCGCCAGGAGCAGTGGATGCTGCAGCAGCGCATGCAGGGCTGGCAGAAGGCGCTGCTGGACAACTACCTCTCCCCGGACGCCATCATCAATACCTCTGAGCTGCCGAGTTTTAGCACGGGGGCGGCCATGCTGGGGGAGTTTCTGCTGCGCTGGCCCGAACTGGATGCGCTGATCTGCGTCAACGACGAGCTGGCGGCCGGGGTGCTGTTCGAATGCCAGCGCCGCCATCTGAGCGTGCCGGGCAAGCTCGCCATCGCCGGTTTCGACGATCTGGATGTGGCGCGCGCCTGTCATCCTGCGCTGACTTCGGTCAGGATCCCCTATCACCAGATGGGCAGGGAGGCGGCGGAGCTGATCCTGCGCCAACTGGCGGGCGAGGAGGTGGCCGGCATGAGCCTCGCCCTGGATTTTCAATTGCAAAAGCGCCAGAGCACCTGACGAGCGATGCCACGACAGGGCGAGGCAAGCATGTTCAAGGCGTTGTGACCGAAGGCCAGGTTGGTGCACCGTCGCCCTGCGCGGGCACTGCCAGCCGACGTGTTCGCCCGGTCTGTCACCGGGTTGGAGCAGAGCGTGGATGCCACCGGAGCCATGACTCCAGGTGGCTGGCTGCACCCTGGTCAAGCTCTGAGCGGAACCACTGGCGAGCACCATTATTCTGGATAGACTTTGTAGGCCGGTGCACTATCCAAGGAGAATGAGCATGGGTACGCAGACGCCTGATTTCGATCTCGATGATGACTGGGAGCCGGAATCCTGGGAAGACGAGCTGGAGGAGCTGGATGACGAGAGCTGGCAGGACTATGACCCTCTCGACGATCAGTGACTCCCTGTAACGCCTGAGGGCGGGCCTGGTGCCCGCCCGATTTTTTGTGTGGCGAGGGGGGCAGCCCTTGGTGAGAACGGGGCGGGCTGGTTAGAATGAACTGCTCAAATGACGCTGTACGAGGCAGGCAGCGGCTCAACAACGATTCCAACGACGCCAAGGATGAATATGCGCTCACTCGTCATCATGTTTTGTGCCGCCCTGCTCGGGGGCTGTGTTTCCAACTCCGACGACCCTTGCGAGAAGGTGTGGAGCGACGTGGGAGAGGCGGACGGCAAGCTCGGTTTTGCTGGCGATCGGGTGGCATTTCACCAGACCCAGTGCGGGGAAAAAGTGGACGTTGCTCTTTGGGAGCTGGGTCGCCAGAAGGGGCTGGCCTGGTATTGCCGACCCGAGCATCTCTATCTGGCAGGACGGTCGGGAGAGGAGTATCGCGGCGTTTGTCCCAACGACGTGCAGGCCCGTCGCCTGTTGGAACAGGGTCGCCATGGCTGGACTGATCAATAAATCAGCCTTCCTCTCTCTTCTGAAATCTTGCGTGAATCTCTTCGTGAGAAGAGGGACCTACCCTTCCTTATGTTTCAGCCGCAGCGGCTGGCACAGGTAATCCTTGTCATTGGCGCTGCGGGCACACTTGCCACACACGAATTTGGGTTTGCGCACAATCTTGCGCAGCGTCTTGAGATCGGCGGGGATCTCGTGACGGCGCCACTCACACAGCGTCTTGTGACCCATGACGTCCTCGACAGTGAATGCAACGGGTGAGAGGGGCAGGACCCCTCCCGGTGTGGTTACTGGTACAGGTATTTGGTGAAGATGAGCTCGCGGACCGCCTTCTTGCCCGTCTCCTTGATCAGCAGTTCGTTGACCTTGGCCTCACACTCCTTGCGCAGCTCTTCCCGGTTCACCAGGGACTTGATCTGTGCGCCCGTCTTGCTGCCAATCAGCCGGATGATGGCGTCGCGGATCAGGGGGTCGTGCTGCTCCAGCAACTTGAGGTCGGCAGCGTCCGTGGCCATCAGCTCTACCGTCACCCGTACATAGCCGAGGGTTTTGCCGTCGCCAAGGTAGTTGGTGATGATGTCCGGATCCAGAGCGTGATAGGCGAATCCCGGCTGGACGGCGGAGGAGGCGGGATCGGTGGCCTCTTCCTCATTGGCGAAGGCCTGTGTATTCAAGAGGGTACACCCCAGGGACAGCAGCAGAATTCTGAAGATCTTCATCTGGATGGCTCGGCAGCGACGGATGCCCCATTTTTGATGCTGCCATCGGGGCCGTCAAGCACGGATGTTCTTACAATTCGCCATTGATTTACGGATAATAAACCGGTTTTTAACCTGACAACGGAAATCTCCGGATGGTGAAGCTGTGAAGTCCGAGTTGACTGTTCCCCTCGTCCAGCTCGTCCCGTGGCGGGCGCCTGCAGAGTGCGAACCGCCCGAGGCGCTGCGTCCCTGGTTGCTGGAGGCCGATTCCATGACCCGGCGCCTGCGTCGTTACAATCATCACCTCTCGGTGCAACTGCTCGGCAATCGCGCCGTGTCGCTGACGGTGGACGAGCAGGCACTGGTGGCGGTGTCGGCCCCCGTGGGCATGTGCCGCGAGGTGATCCTGCACGGTGATGGCGGGCCTGCCATCCTGGGTTGGACCCTGTTTGCCGAAGCGGCCTTGCAGGGGGGCGGTTTGCAGGATCTGGGAGAGCAGCCGCTGGGAGAGCGCATTTTCGGTGATGCACCGGCGCGGCGGGATCACCTGCAACTGGCCTGTTTCGAGATAGCGAGCAATCCCTGGTGTCCGGCCGCCACCGTCTGGGGGCGTCGTTCCCGCCTGTTTCTGGGGCAATGGCCACTGCTGGTCCATGAACTTTTCCTGCCCTCGCTATCGTCTCATTCGTTGCCATCGGATAAGGAGCTGGAGTGAAGCTGTTAACCAAGGAGCGGGGACTGGCCTATGCGCAGTTGGCCCGCATCGACAAGCCCATCGGTACCCTGCTGCTGCTGTGGCCGACCCTGTGGGCGCTCTGTCTGGCGGCTGGTGGCCTGCCTGACCCCTGGATCCTGACCGTGTTCGTGGTGGGCGTCTTCCTGATGCGCTCCGCCGGCTGTGTCATCAATGACTATGCGGATCGCAACTTCGACGGTCATGTGAAACGCACCGCCGGGCGACCGCTGCCCATGGGGCGGGTCGCCGAGCGGGAAGTGCTGGTGCTGTTTGCCGTGCTGGCGCTTCTCTCGTTCGCCCTGGTGCTGACGTTGAACCCGCTCACCATCAGCCTGTCCTTTGCCGGTCTGCTGTTGGCGGTCTGCTACCCCTTCATGAAGCGCTTCATCCCCATCCCCCAGCTGGTGCTCGGCATGGCCTTCTCCTGGTCCATTCCCATGGCCTACGCGGCCCAGGCCAATGCCCTGCCGCCGGAAGCCTGGCTGTTGTTTCTTGCGAACCTGCTGTGGACCATCGCCTATGACACCGAGTACGCCATGGTGGACAGGGATGACGACCTCAAGCTCGGCCTGAAATCGAGCGCCATCCTGTTCGGCCGTCACGACAAGCGGATCATCGGCGCGCTGCAACTGGCGACCCTGCTGATCCTGCTGGGGGTCGGGCAGCTGATGGGGTTGGGGTCAGGTTATTACTGGGGACTGCTGGGGGCGGCGGCGCTGTTCGTCTACCAGCAGCGACTGATCCGGGAGCGGCAGCGGGAAGCCTGCTTCCAGGCCTTCCTCAACAACAACTACGTGGGGGCGCTGGTGCTGCTCGGGGTGATGGTTCACTACCTCTAACCCGCCCCCCTTCCTTGATGAAAAAAAGGCCGCATGATGCGCAATGCTGATCAGTTAAGGATCCATTGACCGATCCTTCTGCTGTAGGACAATCCGGAACCAATCACTGGTTCCGGATTTTTTTATGTCTATTGCAAACGATCTGAACGATGTTGTTGAGGCATCTGGCGACATGCTGGCTCGGCTGGCCATTTTTGCCGACCATATTCCCGACGAATGGATTACTGCCGCTGCCGCCTTGTCTGAAAAGGCCACTATCCGCCGACGCCGCTTACCTTCTGATATGGTCTTGTGGCTCGTCGTGGGGATGGCCTTTTTCCGCAATGAGCCCATCTCCGAGGTCGCTCGGCGCCTCAACATCTGTGCAGAAGGGTTGGCCAATGATGCCTTGCTCGCGGACAGTGCCCTGTCTCAGGCCCGTCAGCGACTCGGCAAACAGCCGCTCGAGTGGCTGTTCAAACAGTGCGCCGATGTGTGGGGGCGGGAACGTTATCCTGAAGACCATTGGCACGGTTTACAGGTCTTTGCCATCGATGGGGCCCTGTTCCGAACCCAGGATATGCCTGAACTCAGAGCACATTTCGGCTCGGGTAACACCTCAACCAACCGGCAGACACCCTACCCGATGCTGCGGTTGGTCACGCTCATGAATGTCCGCTCGCATGTCATTGCCAACGCGGCCATCAGCCCGTACCGCAAAGGGGAAATCCCCCTGGCCAGCGAGTTCATTCACTCATTGCCGGACAAGTCAGTGACCCTGCTGGATAAAGGCTTCTTCGGTGCCGACCTGTTGCTGCGTATTCAGGCCGAAGACACCGACCGTCACTGGCTCATCCCGGAACGCAAGGGGCTGGTATACACGGAACTTGAGCGCTATGGCGACGGTGACCGTCTGTTGCAAATGACGGTCTCGCCTCAGGCTCGCAAGAAAAACCCGGCGTTGCCGACACACTGGCAAGTTCGCGCAGTGACCTATGAGGTGGCAGGCAAGGAGAAAACGGTCTTTACCTCCCTGCCCGTGGCGCGATTCAGTGCAGCTCAGGTGGCGACCCTGTACCACGAGCGCTGGGAAATCGAGCTGGGATACCGGGATATCAAAAGCGCGATGCAGCACAACGCCATCACGCTGAGAAGCAAGAAAGTGGACTTGGTCTATCAGGAGCTGTGGGGATTGCTGCTTGGATACAATCTGGTCAGGCGGGAGGCCAGCCAGGCCGCCGTAGCCCATCAGCGAGCGCCCAATGAGGTGAGCTTTAAGTTTGCCTGTCAGTTCATCGCGAACCAGATGGCAGTGATGGCGGGCGCGTTATCGCCAGCCCATACGCCACGGAGGTTGGCGGAGTTGCGGGGCTGCATAGGCGTCATGTTCATAGAAAAACGCCCCAGGCCATCGAGACCCAGGGCGGTGAAGATATCAAAGACCCGTTTTCCGGTAAATCGCAATGCGGCTCCGCTTAAGTGAACAGCATTGCGCATGATGCGGCCTTTTTGTTGGATGTCGACGCCTCAGAGCCGGTTGCCCGCCTGGATGGTGCGGCGGATCTTGTTGCTGAGCAGCGGCACTATGTTGTCGGCCAATGCCTGGAAGCGGCCGAGATCCGGTTTGCAGCCCGGATCCAGATAGCCTTCGCTGCGCAGGGTGTGGATCAGGGTGCTGAACAGCTTCTGGTCGAAGAACTCGGGGGCGTTGATGCCGTGCAGGGTGCCGAGGCGTTCCGCCATCATCAGACCGTCCGCTTCCAGCTGCTCCGCCTCGATGTGGGGCTGGGCCAGCATGCGGGTCAGCACGATGGCGTAGCGCTGCAGGGTCTCCTGGATGCTTTCGGCCAAGAGCAGCAGGCGCATCTGGTTGCCGGGGTTGACCCAGTAGCCGCCGTCGCGTGCCTCGACCAGTTGCTGGCGCAACAGCTCGGCCAGCAGGGCATCGATCAGTTCAGGCAGCTCGTCCTCTTCATAGCGCAGGAAGAGTTCGGTCTTGAGCAGGGGGTAGATGTCGACACAGCGGGCGACGATCTCGCTGCGGGAGATCCCCTCACACCGCTCGATCAGGGCCGCCACCAGGGAGGGCATGGCGAACAGGTGCAGTATGTTGTTGCGGTAGTAGGTGAGCAGGATCGCCTGATAGCGGTCCAGGCTGATGATCTGGCCCAGCTTGTCCTCGCTCACCTCGAACTTGTTGAGCTCCATGGCCTGCTCCAGCAGGGTCCTGGCGTCCTCGTCCGGCATGGTGCTGTGCGGGCTGTAGGGCACCTGCTTGAGCAGGTCCAGATAGGTGTTGAGCTGGGCCTGGAGTTCGTCCCGGGTCAGGGCGTGGCGCTCGGCGGCCAGCAGGGCCAGGGCACTCAGGGTCAGGCCGTTGACGGCGGCGGCATCGTTGATGCGGGTCATCAGCAGCTCGGCCAGCTGGTTGACGGTGGAGGCCATCCACTCGGGACGCTCCTCCCGGCCGATGCTCTCCTTCCAGGTGGGCACGTGTTCGCCGAGGTAGCTGTTGAGGGTCAGCGGTTCGCCGAAATTGACGAAGCCACGGCCATAGTTGCGCAGCTTGCGCAGGATGCCGAGCACCTGCAGGAAGCTCTCCTTCTCCTTGCGGCTCCCCTTGAGTTCGTTGTGGTAGGTATTCACCTCCATCACGTGCTCGTAGCCGAGGTAGACGGGGACTAGGGTGACCGGCCTGTCCAGCCCGCGCATCATGGCCTGCAGGGTCATGGCCAGCATGCCGGTCTTGGGGGGCAGCAGGCGACCGGTACGCGAACGCCCGCCCTCGGTGAAGAACTCCACCGAGTAGCCCTTGGCAAACAGCAGGTTGAGGTACTCCCGGAATACCGTGCTGTAGAGCGGATTGCCCTTGAAGGTGCGGCGGATGAAGAAGGCGCCGCCGTGGCGGAAGATGGGGCCCGCCGGCCAGAAGTTGAGGTTGATGCCCGCCGCGATGTGGGGTGGCACCATGCCCTGGTGGTAGATGACGTAGGAGAGCAGCAGGTAATCCATGTGGCTGCGATGGCAGGGGACGTAGACGATCTCATGCCCTTCCTGGGCCAGCTGACGCACCTGCTCTGCTCCGTTGACCGAGAGGCCGCGATAGAGCTTGTTCCACAGCCAGCCGAGGAAGCTTTCGCCGAGGCGGATCAACCGATAGGAAAAATTGGAGGCGATCTCGTCCATGTAGCCGTGGGCACGCTTTTGCGCCTTCTCCAGGCTGATCCCTTCCCGTCTGGCCTCCTCCTCGATGGCCTGCTGGATCACGCTCGAATCCAGCAGTTGCTTGAACAGCAGGTTGCGGTTCGGCAACTTGGGTCCGGTGGCGGCCAGCTGTTGGCGGCTGAAGTGGGTGCGGGCCACCCGCGCCAGCTTGTGGGCGATGGCCTCGTCGGTGCCGTGCTTGTCCGCCATGTAGCGCAGGGAGAGGGGCGGGGAGAAGCGCACCAGGTTCTCGCGCCCTTTCAGGATCACGATCAGCGCCTTCTTCAGGCGGTTTGGCGCCAGGCTGCTGATGATGTTCCAGCCGGAGGCCTCCTCGCCTTCCCGGCCCGGGGCGCGGCCCCAGAACAGGGTGACGGGTACTACCTGGATGTCCAGCGCCGGATCCTGCTTGTGCAGGTCCAGCAGCTGGTGGAACTCCTGCAGGAAGGGGAGCGGCTTGTTGCGCGTGCCGAACAGGGGAGGCGGACGGTCCAGACAGACGTAGCGTGGCAGCAGCTGACCGTTCAGCTCCAGCGGCGTGAAGGGGCCGGGCAGGCCGAGATCCTCGCAGCACTGTTGCAGGGTCATCAGGTCGGTGATCGAGCTGGTCTTCAGGGCATAGACGATGGGTCTGGCCGGATCCAGCTTGAGCTCGGTGATGGGGTTTTCCGGCAGGCTCTTGTGATTGACCAAGCCGCTGACCGGCCATTGCAGGATGGCTCTGGAAATCTTCTGTCCAAGGGACATGTGCGTCTGCTCTCCAAAAAAATGCGGCGTGAGCATAGCAAATCACCGGCTGCTTGTCGCCGAGAGGTACGATGAGTCGGCACTTCAGAGCGGGGGGAGGGACAAATGTGCGTCGGGTCGCGACAAATGCCAGTTGCGCCTTGCCTTGGCTCCAGCACTGTATATACTGCCAGTGTGCTGTATAAAAAGACAGGTGCCCATGCTATGAAACCCCTTACCCCTCGCCAGGCTGAAGTACTCGAGCTCATCAAGGCGAACATGAACGAGACCGGCATGCCGCCGACTCGCGCCGAGATTGCCCAGAAGCTTGGCTTCAAGTCGGCCAACGCGGCCGAAGAACATCTGAAGGCCCTGGCCAAAAAAGGGGTCATCGAGATCATGCCGGGTACGTCCCGCGGCATTCGTCTGCTGCTCGAAGAAGAGGACGTGCAGCCTGAAGAAAACGGCCTGCCACTGATTGGCAAGGTGGCGGCCGGGGAACCCATCCTGGCCCAGGAACACATCGAGAGCCACTACCAGGTGGATCCCGCCCTGTTCCACCCGCGGGCAGACTTCCTGCTGCGGGTGCAGGGCATGAGCATGAAGAACATCGGCATCATGGACGGGGACCTGCTGGCGGTACACAAGACCCAGGAGGTGCGCAACGGCCAGGTGGTGGTGGCGCGTCTCGATGAAGACGTCACCGTCAAGCGCTTCCAGCGCAAGGGCAGCCAGGTGTGGCTGCTGCCGGAAAACGAAGAACTCTCCCCCATCGAGGTGGATCTCGCCAGTCAGCACCTCACCATAGAGGGCCTGGCGGTCGGCGTGATCCGCAACGCCGACTGGATGTAAGCATCCGATGCGATGAAGAGGCCTCCTGCGGGAGGCCTCTTCATTTTCATCTGCCGATGGCATCTCCCTCCCCACCTTTTCGCTTCTCCTTCCTGTGCGCACAGTCTCGCCGCACGACATGCATTTCGGATATATCCTTTGATAAGGCCCCTGTCATGGTCGGTGATCAGGGAAGGGGGAGTCGCACCGGGCAGTACGCCATGGCAGGGATGCATGATCGCCGGGTCGGTGCGCAGAAGGGAGAGTCGCCTCAGACTGGGGACTCGTACAGTCAGTACGCTGCCGTGGTTGGTTCGTCGTTGGGGACAAAGAGACCCGTCAGCGTGACCTGTTGAGCAAGGAGGACAGGTATGGCTTCAAGCTCGCCGTGGGATCCGGTGCCGGCCGCAGCGCCCGCATCTTCCATCACCCGATTCATCAAGGGCAGTCGGATGACATGGTTCTATGCGCTCTGGGTCTATCACAAGGGAGATGGTTGGACCATCTGGCTTGGGTGCCCCAAAGACAAGATTGTCCGCCTGGTTCGTCTGTTTCGCCGTCATCACGACATCGGATTGCCGGATGAGCCCTGGACTGCCCCCGTCATCCCGCTGCGCGTCCCCCTGAGACGTGCCCAGCCGCAGCACAGGCTGCGGCCCTGATCCCTCTTCCTGTACAGACAAGAGCCCCGCCAGAGCGGGGCTCTTGTTTTGGCGCCGATGCGGCTGATCCATGGCACAGACGCTTTCCCGCCGGGATGCAAGACTAGCCAGCGGCGGGGGCGGGCGGGTTACAATGACCCCTACCGGTTTTGCCCCTAGGGCTTCTAACATAAGCAAGGCTTTGTTTTATATGGTTAAACCACGCTTTTACCTGCTGCTTTTGCTGTTCATCGGCGCCATTGCGGCGGCTTATTACTGGAGTCAGCCCGCGGTGCCGGAACAGGCCGATTACTACCCGGCGGGGCGAGACATCAACCCGTTTACCCTCACGGATGCGGATGCACAGCCCTTTACCCCTGCCAACCTGACGGGACACTGGAGCTTTCTGTTCATCGGCTACACCTACTGCCCGGATGTCTGTCCGACCACGCTGGCGGATCTGCGCAGCGTCTATCCGGCGTTGAAGAAGATAGCCCCCACTAGCCAGGTGGTATTCATCTCGGCGGATCCCCAGCGGGATGACAGCGCCCGCCTGAAAAGCTATACCGCCTTCTTCGAGCCCGAGTTCAAGGCGGCGACAGCACCTCACAGTGCCCTCTTTCCTCTGGTCCGCAATCTGGGGCTGGTCTATTCCATCGTGGAAGGGAATCGCAAGGACTACCTGATCGACCACTCCGCCTCCATCGTGCTGATCAACCCCGAGGGGAAGCTGGTGGCCACCTTCCGACCCAAAGTGGCACCGGGTGAGGTGCTCCACGTGGACATGCAGGCCATGGTGGCCGACTTCGCGCGCATCGTGCGGCTGGCTGGCGAGTGATCCCGGCGCGCACCATGCTGATTCCCGCCTGGCTGAAGGATCCTCGCCGCCACAGAGCCGTCTTCGCCCTGGCCCTGCCCATGGTGTTCTCCAACGTCACCACGCCCTTGCTGGGGTTGGTGGACACCTGGGTGATCGGTCATCTTGGCCAGGCCTGGTTTCTGGGGGGCGTGTCGGTCGGTGCGACCTTCATCAATCTGCTGTTCTGGCTGCTTGGCTTCCTGCGCATGTCCACCACAGGGCTGACTGCCCAGGCTCAGGGTGCAGCCCATGCCGAAGGGCAGCTCGACACCCTGGCGCGGGCCCTGGGCTTGGCGATCGGACTGGGCATGGTGCTGTTGCTCCTGTTGTTGCCGTTCCTGCCTGCCATCATCGCCCTCGGCGGCGGCTCTTCCGAGGTACAGACCTATGCCGGTCAATATGTGTCGGTGCGGGTCTGGAGCGCCCCGGCGGCCTTGTGCAATCTGGTCATCATGGGGTGGTTGCTGGGCATGCAGGATGCACGCAGTCCCATGCTGCTGCTGATCCTGGGCAATCTCGTCAACATGGTGCTGGATGCCTGGTTCGTGCTGGGATTGGGCTGGCAGGTGAAAGGGGTGGCCGCAGCTTCCCTGCTGGCGGATTACAGCACGCTCGGGGTGGGGTTCTGGCTGGTGAGCCGGCATCTGCGCCGACTTGATCCCGGGGTGTGGCACAACGCCTGGCAGCGCTGGCGCCAGTGGCCGGCCCTGCTGCGGCTGCTCGCCCTGAACCGGGATATTTTCATCCGCTCCCTCTGCCTGCAACTCTGCTTCGTGTTCATGACTCTGCAGGGGGCCAGGCTGGGGGATGTGGCGGTGGCCGCCAATGCGGTGCTGCTCAATTTCCTGATGCTGATTTCCTACGGGCTGGATGGATTTGCCTATGCGGTGGAAGCCATGGTAGGGCGCGCCATCGGGCGGCGTGATAGGCCGCTGCTGCGGGAGGCCATCGTCCTCAATCTGGGCTGGGCGCTGCTGATCGCCCTGGCATTCACCCTCTCGTTTGCCCTGGGGGGACACTGGCTCATCCGCCACATTACCGACATACCGGCGGTGATCGCCGAGGCGCAACGTCAGCTCCCCTGGCTGGTGGCCATGCCGCTGCTGGCGGTCTGGTGCTTCCTGCTGGACGGGGTCTTTATCGGCGCCACCCGGGCCCGGGAGATGCGCAACAGCATGCTGGTGGCGGTGTTTGCCGGCTTCTTTCCCATCTGGTGGTTCTGCCAGGGATGGGGTGTGGCGGCCCTGTGGGCCGCCATGAGTGCCTTGATGGCCGGTCGTGGCCTGACGCTGGGCTGGCTCTGCTGGCGACTGGAGCGTGATGGACGGCTGCTGGCGGGGCAGGGGACGGCGCAGTCAGTCTGAATCCTGGCCGTCTTGCCAATATCGTCAGCGGTCAGAGCGAGCCTGAATAGTCGAACTGTCGCCAGCTCTCGTAGACGAACACCGCGACGGCGTTGGCCAGATTCATGCTGCGGCTCTGGGGCAGCATGGGAATGCGCAGCCGCTGCTCGAATGGCAGGCTCTCGATGATCTCCATGGGCAGGCCTCGGCTCTCGGGCCCGAACAGCAGGGCGTCACCGGGGGCAAACCGGGCCGCCGAGTGGGCGGTGCGTCCCTTGGTGGTGCAGGCAAAGACCCGTTGGGGGGCGACGGCCGTCAGAAACGCCTCATAGTCAGGCCAGCGCTTGACGTCGGCAAACTCGTGATAGTCGAGCCCGGCCCGCTTGACCCGTTTGTCATCCCACTCGAACCCCAGGGGCTCTATCAGGTGCAACCGGTAGCCGGTATTGGCGCAGAGGCGAATGATGTTGCCGGTGTTGGGGGGGATTTCCGGTTGGTAGAGCACGATATCGAGCATGGAAGGATCCTGGGCTGGTGCGAAACGGGCGCCAGCATACCCAGCACCCGTGCCGATGAAAAGGGGGAGGTCAGGGCATGGGCAGACGGATGGTGATGACCAGTCCGGTCGGCTGATTGCTGCTGGCCCGGATGGTCCCCCCATGACGCTGGATCGCCTCGGCGGCGATGGCAAGGCCGAGACCAGTGCCCCCGGTCTTGGCGTTGCGGGCATCGTCCACCCGAAAGAAGGGCAGGAACAACCGGGGCTGCTGCTCCACCGGCACGCCCGGGCCGTCATCCCGTATGGTCATCACCCATTCCCGTCCCTCCCGGTACCAGTCCACCTTGATGAACTCGCGGGCATACTTGAGGGCGTTGCGCAGGGGATTTTCCAGGGCGCGCGCCAGCAGCTCCGGCCACATGGTGAGGGATTCGGCGGGCAGGGAAGGGAGCCTGAGCTGTTTGCCGTTCTGGTTTGCCTCGAACATGGCATCGTCCAGGATGGGCTCCAGCAGCTCCGCCAGGGGCAGCGTCACCGGCGCTTCCACATGTTGCTGCACCCGCGACAGATCCAGCAGATCCCCTATCAGCTTGTCGAGCCGGGCTATCTCCCCTTCGATGCGCGCCAGCTCGGCGCTGTCCCCCTGCTTGCGGCGGATCAGCGCCTGTGCGAGCTGGATGCGGGTCAGGGGGCTGCGCAGCTCGTGGGAGATGTCGGAGAGCAACTGCTTCTGCTTCTGGATCATGTCCTTGAGGGTGTCGACCATGCGACTGACATGTTCGGCCAGCTGGCCTATCTCGTCGCGCCGACCCAGGTTGGGGATCTGTATTTCCAGGTTGCCCTGGGCGAGTTGGGAGACCGACTGCTGCAACTGCAGTATGGGGCGGGTCAGGCGCCAGGCGAGCAACAGACAGAGCGGGGTGCTGACCAGCATGGCGATGCCCAGGATCTGGATGGGGTGATCCAGGATCTGGATGAAGAGGAACAGGTAGGAGTTTTCGACGTTCAGACCGAAATAGACGTGATAGGTCTGGCCGTGATGGACCATCTGGAAGGGGCCGGCGATGGCGCGCTGGTGTTCGCTGCCCAGCATGGGCTTGGCCGGGTTGTCCGAGTCGAGCATGAAACGGATCACGAACTTGCTCAGCCGGGTGCTGGACTGCATCTGCCCCTTGGCATCGCGTAGATAGATGTTGTCCACCGGCAAGAGGCCCGCGGCATCGATGGCCTTGGCCAGATCGAAATCCTGCTCGGGATCCGCGCCCCGTTGCAGCGCCGCCAGGTTGTTGTTGAGACGGGTGACCTCGTGGGCCGGCAGCGGGATGATATTGCGGGGGTCCAGGGTGGGGAGGATCACCACCGCAGCCACGACCAGCAGCAGGATGAACCAGAACCAGAGGAAGATCTGGGTGGAAAGACCGTTGAAGGTGCGGGCCGATTTCATGCCTGCTCCAGCCACAGGTAGCCTCGTCCCCGCACCGTCTTGAAGCGGGGCTGGCCGTCAGCCCGCTCCGGCAGCTTCTTGCGCAGGTTGCTCAGGTGCATGTCGATGGCCCGATCGAAAGGTTCGAGCTTCTTGCCCAGCACCTGCTCGGAGAGCAGGCCCTTGCTGACGATCTGGCCCGGATTGCGCAGCAGGCACTCCAGCAGGCCGAACTCGGTGGCAGTGAGCTCCAGCAACTGATCGTCGCAGCGAGCCTGTTGCAGGCCGGGCTGCAGCACCAGATCCATGAATCTCAGCTCGTCCGGGGCTCCGCGCTGGGGAGCCTGGCTCTGGGTCCGACGCAGGATGGCACGCACCCGGGCCAGCAGTTCCCTGTCGTCGAACGGCTTGGCGAGATAGTCGTCGGCACCGGCCTCCAGCCCGTTGACCCGATCCTGGCTGTCGCCACGGGCGGTCAGCATCAACACCGGGGTGTCGTGGGTCTTGCGCAGCCGGGTCAGCATGGCGAAACCGTTGAGTCTGGGCATCATGACGTCCAGCAGCACCAGGTCGAAAGCCTGTTCTGCCAGTCGCTGCAATCCCTCTTCCCCATCCTCGGCGACGGTGACCTCAAACCCCTCCAGGGTCAGGATTTCGGTGAGCAGCTGGGTCAGTGCGAGATCGTCGTCGACCAGGAGTATTTTGTTCATCTGGGAGTCACTCTGTTGATTTTGCACGCCAAACTGACGTCCGGGTCAGGGTATAATAAGTTTTTACGCGTCGGAGGAAAGCCGGTTTTGAGCCACCAACACTATTCCCGCTGGGTTACCCTGGCCAGCATGGCCGCTGTGACCACCGCCACCCTGCTCATCCTGGGCAAACTGATCGCTTGGCTGATGACGGATTCATCCAGCCTGCTGGCATCCCTGACCGATTCCTTCATGGACATCAGCGCCTCTCTCATCAATCTGCTGGCCATCCGTTATGCGCTGGCACCTGCCGACGAAGAGCATCGCTTCGGCCACGGCAAGGCGGAGTCCCTGGCGGGTCTGGTGCAGTCGGCCTTTATCTCGGGGTCCGCCCTGCTGCTGGTGATGCACGGCATCTCGTCGATGCTGAATCAGGTGCCCGTGGTGCGCCTGGAGGCGGGGATCTGGGTCAGCGTCGGCTCCATCGTGCTGACCCTGTTGCTGGTGAGCTTCCAGGGCTTTGTCATCCGCAAGACCAACAGTGTGGCCATCAAGGCCGACATGCTGCACTACCGTTCCGACCTGCTGCTCAATGGCGGCGTGCTGGTAGCACTGGTGCTGGCGGGGCAGGGGTGGTACTGGGCCGACGGCCTGTTTGCCATTCTGATCGGTCTGTTCCTGGTGTGGGGGGCCGTCCATATCGGTTACGAATCGGTACAGGCCCTGCTCGATCGTCAGTTGCCAGAGGAGGAACAAGCGAGAATAATGGCCCTCTGCTGCGCCGTAGAGGGGGTGCATGGCGTACATGACCTGCGTACCCGCCAATCCGGGCCGACCCGTTTCGTGCAGTTGCATCTGGAACTCGATGATCAACTGCCTCTGGTCAGGGCCCATCAGATAGCCGACGAGGCTGAACTGGCCGTCCGCCAGGCCTTCGAGCGGATGGATGTGATCATTCACATGGACCCCATCTCGGTGCTGACAAAAGAACGACAAAGCACTCACCCTGAACAACAGTAGGCTGCAACATGGATGATCTGGTTGCCAGAACCTGGCAAAAAATTCAGCAGGAAGCGCAGAGCATGGCGGCCCAGGAGCCCATGCTGGCCAGCTTCTTTCATTCCACCATTCTCAATCACCGGGATTTGCGCTCGGCGCTGAGCTTCCAGCTCGCCAACAAGCTCGACAGCACCACCATGCCTGCCATAGCCTTGCGGGAAGTGATCGAGCTGGCCCTGCGCAGCGAGCCCGAGCTGCTGGCCGCAGTGGCCGCCGACATCTGCGCGGTGCAGGATCGCGACCCGGCGGTCGACCTCTTCTCCACCCCGCTGCTCTACCTCAAGGGATTCCATGCTCTTCAGGGGTATCGGGTGGCCAACTGGTTGTGGCGTCAGGGACGCCGTGCCCTGGCGCTCTATCTGCAAAACCAGATCTCCGTGGTGTTCGGCGTGGATGTACACCCGGCCGCCCGCATCGGCAAGGGCATCATGTTTGACCATGCCACCGGTATCGTGGTCGGCGAAACCGCCGTCATCGAGAACGACGTCTCCATCCTTCAGAGTGTGACTCTGGGGGGGACCGGCAAGGAGAGTGGCGATCGTCACCCCAAAATCCGGGAAGGGGTGATGATAGGGGCGGGGGCCAAGGTGCTCGGCAACATCGAGGTGGGCGTCGGTGCCAAGATCGGTGCCGGCAGCGTGGTGATCAACCCGGTGCCGCCTCACACCACGGTCGCTGGCGTGCCCGCCAGGATTGTGGGCCGCCCCGAGTGCGACAAACCTTCCCTGGACATGGATCAGTGCCTCTGATCCCCTGACCGAGGCCGTTGTATGGTCAAGCGCTGGTCAGGCTTTCTGATCCTGGGGATGTGGCTGCTCAACCTGCTGCACCTTTATCTGGACTTCTCCCCCTGGCCCGCCGCCATCGCGG
The DNA here is from genome assembly GCF_002902865.1 of Aeromonas sp. ASNIH5. NCBI lineage: Bacteria > Pseudomonadati > Pseudomonadota > Gammaproteobacteria > Aeromonadales > Aeromonadaceae > Aeromonas > Aeromonas sp. ASNIH5. The sequence continues at coordinate 3,256,827 of NZ_CP026122.1, forward strand.
CCTGGGCCGCCTCCCTGCTCACCTGGCCCTGGCTGGTGGGTGCCGCACGGCGCCAGGCGCTGGCCCTCTACGGCGCGGCGCTCCTGCTGCTGCTCTTTTCCTGGTGGCGGGGGGCCAGCCTCAGCCCAGGTGACTGGCTCTTGCCGAACATCAACATGCTGACCATGTTTGCCGCAGTGAGCACCCTCAATCTGGCTACCTCCGGCCTCTTGACAGGCACCGCCTCCTGGTCCGGTCGCAAGGGGCTGTGGAGCACCATGGCCAGCCTCAATCTGCTGGGGGCCGTCATCAATCTTTCGGTGCTCTTCATCATCGGCGATCGGCTGGAGCGCAACGGGACGCTGGAGCGGCGTCAGGTCATGGTGCTGAGCCGGATCTTCTGTGCGGCTGCGTTTTGGTCCCCCTTCTTCGTCGCCATGGCGGTGGCCCTCACCTATGCACCGGGTCTGCAACTGGGCAGCATACTGCCTTTTGGCATACTGGCGGCCTTGCTGGCCATGGGGCTGACGGCCTGGCAGGTAGAGCGACTCGGTGTGGAGACCTTTGAAGGCTATCCGCTGCGGCTCCAGACCCTGGGGCTACCGGTGACCCTGGCACTGCTGGTGCTGGTGATCCACCGTTTCTGGCCCGGACTCAGCATTCTGGCGGTGATCGCCCTGGTGGCGCCCTTGCTGGCCTTGCTGTTCATGCCGCAAGCGGGGCGAGGGGCAGCTCTCAAGCGCCAGGTGGTGGAGCGCTTCCCGGCTATCGGTGGCCAGCTTGTGCTGTTTCTGGGGGCCGGCCTGCTGGCGGCTGGCATCAACAGCGCGCTGTCAGTACTGGACTTTGGCAGTGGCCACGGCCTGCCGCTGTTCAACCACTTCGGCTGGCTGGAAGCCTGCCTGACCCTGCTGCTGATCTTCCTGGTGGCCATAGTGGGCGTGCATCCTCTCATCAGCATCTCGGGGGTGGCGCCGCTGCTCTGGCCGCTGGCACCGGATCCCAGCCTGCTTGGCATGTGCTTCCTCATGGGGTGGGGGCTGGCGACCGGGACGAGCCCGCTCTCCGGCTCCAATCTGGCGCTGGCGTCCCGCTACAACCTGAGCGCCGGGCTGCTGCTGCGCTGGAACCTGCTCTACGGCCTGCTGATGTACGCCGTGGCCTGTCTGATGATGGGGGGCTTCATCGCCTTGCATGGCTGATGACGGCATCGGCAGGAGGGCGGGTTATGCCACGGCGGACGCCCGGGATCGAGGTTCCTGCTGCCTGCGAGAAAAACCGACGCATATTTAAGCAATACCGGGCCGCAGGGCGCATTTTGCAACGTGCTGGCTTGTTTGTGCCGAGCGCATCAGGGTATGCTGGCTCCACGCGCTTGAATCGCCCTCTGTGGGGCATCGCAATTGAACATACAGGTATGCATATGTCACTAGAAGTCCTTGAGCAACTCGAATCCAAAGTACAATCCGCCGTCGACAACATCTCCTTGCTGAAGATGGAGCTGGACGAGCTGAAAGAGCAGAACAGCAAGCTGCAAGACGAAAACCACCAACTGCGCAACGAGCACGTTGCCTGGCAAGAGCGTCTGCGTGCCCTGCTGGGCAAGATGGACCAGATGGGCGATGCCATCTGATCCCGTCTAGACTGACCGGAATGAAAGCGGGCCGCTCCTTGAGCGGCCCGCTTGTTTTGGTCTGCCGGGCAATCAGAGTGCCAGTAGCTGTTTGACGGTCTTCTCGATGCCGTCCGCCGCCTCCACAATATTGTTGGCCAGCATGTAGGCAGGGGTGGAGATGACCTTGCGCTCCTGATCCACCACGAATTCGCTCACCGGGCAGTCGAGATGACTGCCACCCATGGCTTCGATGGCGTTGGCGGCGCCCTCGTCGTTGCCAATGGTGGCCAGGGTGCCTGCCCCATAGATGAGCGGGATCATGGCCGGTGCGATGCAGATGTAGGCGGCCGGTTTGCCGGCTCTGGCAAAGCTCTGGCAGGCCTTCAGCACATCCGGCTGGATGCGGCACTCTGCGCCCTTGATGGCGAAGTCACACAGGTTCTTGGCGGCGCCGAAGCCGCCCGGCACCAGCAGGGCGTCGAAGTCGGCTGCATCCAGTTCAGCCGCATCTCTGATCTGGCCGCGGCAGATGCGGGCCGCCTCGACCAGCACGTTGCGGTTCTCTCCCTCGCTGACCTCGCCGGTCAGGTGATTGATGACATGAAGCTGAGGGACATTGGGGGCGAAGCATTGAACGGATGCTCCCTGACGGGCCAGCGCCAGCAGGCTGATGACGGCCTCGTGGATTTCGGCGCCGTCAAACACGCCACAACCACTCAAGATCACGGCCACTTTTTTCATGACAGACTCCTCGTTGTTGAAAATGTGAGCCAGGGTAGATTGTTGTACTTTTGTATGGTTATCGTTCGACCTCCGCTGGTCAAGTCATCTCCCTGTGCTAGGATTGTTTCGTTTTGGATCCTGCCTCAGTACCCCCCTTGAATTTTTTTCCACATTGATCGAGATCATGATGAGTGTGTCATGTTGAGTTTTCATGTTCTCAACGCAATGTTTTAAAAGATATTTTTTGTTTTAATCCACAGATTTGTCACGGCCGTGATGCAATGGTGCCATTTTTGAGCACAGAGTTATCCACAGCAATGTGCCCCACCGGTGCGCCGGGGTGATGGTGGGAGTCCCCTTGGTGTGGTGCGGGCCCTGTGGCATCCTAGCGGCTGTTTATTCTTGGCAGGACGATTTTCATGGCCTCTAGCAATCCTCTTATTCTGGTCGACGGCTCTTCATATCTTTACCGCGCCTTCTTTGCCTCGCAGCAGGCCGATCTGCGCACCTCGACCGGCTTGCCTAGCGGCGCCGTCCGTGTCATGGCCAACATGATGCGCAGCCTTCGCAAGCAGTACCCTGACTGCCACGTGGCCGTGGTGTTCGACGCCAAGGGCAAGACCTTCCGTGACGACATCTATCCCGAATACAAGGCAACACGCGCCAGCATGCCGGACGATCTGCGCAGCCAGGTCGCCCCTATCCACCAGATGATCAAGGCGATGGGTTTCCCCTTCCTGATGGTCGAAGGGGTGGAGGCTGACGACGTGATCGGCACTCTGGCCCGTCAGGCGACCGAGAAACAGTTGCCTGTGCTCATCAGCACCGGCGACAAGGACATGGCGCAGCTGGTCTCCGACCATGTCACCCTGATCGACACCATGAAGGATGTGAAGACCGATCGGGAAGGGGTGATCGAGAAGTTCGGCGTACCGCCCGAGCTCATCATCGATTACCTGGCGCTGATGGGGGACAAGGTGGACAACATTCCCGGCATGACAGGTGTCGGCGAGAAGACCGCACTGGCTCTGTTGCAGGGGATAGGCAGCATCGACGAGATCGCCGCCAACCTCGACAAGGTGGCTGCGCTCGGCTTCCGTGGCTCCAAGGCGTTCGCCGACAAGTTCCGCGAGCAGGAAGAGCAGGTGCGCCTTTCCTATGTGCTGGCCACCATCAAGACCGATGTGGCGCTGGAGCAGAGCCTGGAAGAGTTGCAGCTTGGCCCCATCGACAAAGAGGCTCTGCTGGCGGTCTATCGCGAGTATGAGCTGCGCAACCTGATCAAAGAGCTGGAGTCCGGTGGCGCTGAGGAGAGCGAAGCCGAAAGTGATGAGGAAGGCGCCGCCCCGGCAGCCGCCATCGAAACCGACTATCGCTGCATCCTGGATGAGGCCGAATTCGATGAGTGGCTGGCACGGTTGCAGGCGGCGCCGCTGTTTGCCTTCGACACCGAGACCACCAGTCTCGACTATATGGAAGCGCGCGTCGTTGGCGTCTCCTTTGCCATCGAGCCGGGCAAGGCGGCCTACGTGCCCTTCGGCCACGACTATCTGGGGGCGCCGGTGCAGCTGACCGAGGCCGTGGTGCTGGGCAAGCTCAAGCCGCTGCTGGAAGATCCGGCCCGTCTCAAGGTGGGGCAGAACCTCAAGTACGATCACAACGTGCTGCTCAACCACGGCATCGAGCTGCAGGGTATCGCCTACGACACCATGCTCGAATCCTATGTGCTCAACTCTACCGCCAGCCGCCACGACATGGATTCCCTGGCCCGCAGGTATCTGAACGTCGAGACCATCTCGTTCGAGGACATTGCCGGCAAGGGGGTCAAGCAGCTCACCTTCAACCAGATCGAACTGGAGCAGGCTGCTCCTTATGCGGCGGAAGATGCCGACATCACCCTGCGTCTGCATCAGGCGCTGTGGGGCAAGCTCTCTGCCGAGCCGGGACTTGCCAAGGTATTCAGCGAGATCGAATTGCCGCTGCTGCCGGTTCTGGCGCGGATGGAGCGACTCGGTACCACCATCGAGCCCAAGCTGCTGCATCAGCAGAGCCAGGAGATCGAAGTGCGTCTGGCAGAGCTGGAGAAGCAGGCCCACGAGCTGGCCGGGCAGGAGTTCAATCTCTCCTCGCCCAAGCAGCTGGGTGAAATCCTCTTCACCAAGCTGGGGCTGCCGATCATCAAAAAGACCCCCAAGGGAGCGCCATCCACTGCGGAAGAGGTACTGGCCGAGCTGGCGGAGACCTATGAGCTGCCGCAACTGCTGATGGAGCACCGTGGGCTGGCCAAGCTCAAGTCCACCTACACCGACAAGCTGCCGCTGATGATCAAGCCGCAGACCGGGCGGGTGCACACCTCCTATCATCAGGCGGTAGCGGCGACCGGTCGGCTCTCGTCCACCGATCCCAACCTGCAGAACATCCCGGTACGCAACGAACAGGGGCGCCGTATTCGGCAGGCCTTCATTCCGTGCGCCGGTTACAAGCTGGTGGCGGCGGATTACTCCCAGATCGAGCTGCGCATCATGGCCCACCTCTCCGGTGACAAGGGGTTGCTGACCGCCTTCGCCGAGGGCAAGGACATCCACAAGGCGACCGCCGCCGAGGTATTCGGCGTCGCGCTCGATGCGGTGACCAGCGACATGCGCCGCAGTGCCAAGGCGATCAACTTTGGTCTCATCTATGGCATGAGTGCCTTCGGTCTGGCCAAGCAGCTGGGGATCGGTCGCGCCGAAGCGCAGAAGTACATGGATCTTTACTTCGAACGCTACCCGGGTGTGCTGGAGTACATGGAGCGTACCCGCCAGCAGGCGGACGTCCAGGGCTATGTCGAAACCCTGTTTGGCCGTCGCCTCTATCTGCCGGATATCAAGTCCCGCAACGCGGGCCTGCGCAAGGCGGCCGAACGGGCCGCCATCAACGCCCCCATGCAGGGTACGGCTGCCGACATCATCAAGCGGGCCATGATCAACGTGGATGGCTGGATCCGGGGCATTGAAGACCAGTCGATCCGCATGTTGATGCAGGTACACGATGAACTGGTGTTCGAGATCCGCGAAGAGAAGCTGGAAGAGTACATCGCCCTCATCAAGGAGAAGATGTCGGGTGCGGCCGAACTGGATGTGCCGCTGGTCGTGGAAGCGGGCACCGGTGACAACTGGGATCAGGCCCACTGATCCTGTCTGATGGTCACATAGCTATATAAGAAGAGAAGCCCGGCATCATGCCGGGCTTCCTGTTTGTGGCTGCAGGGTCAGGCCTCTTGCAGGTATTCATCCTTGAGCAGCACATAGTTGTCGGCCGAAGTCTTCAGGAAGGCGATCTCGGCCGGCTTGAGAGGGCGGGCCTGCTTGACGGGAT
>NZ_CP026122.1:3267500-3395000 GCF_002902865.1 Aeromonas sp. ASNIH5
TGTCTCCACCCGAGACTCAGTGAAATCGAATTCGCCGTGAAGATGCGGTGTACCCGCGGCTAGACGGAAAGACCCCGTGAACCTTTACTACAGCTTGGCACTGAACATTGAACCTACATGTGTAGGATAGGTGGGAGGCTTTGAAGGCGTGACGCCAGTTGCGCTGGAGCCGTCCTTGAAATACCACCCTTGTATGTTTGATGTTCTAACGCAGGGCCCTGAATCGGGCTCGCGGACAGTGCCTGGTGGGTAGTTTGACTGGGGCGGTCTCCTCCCAAAGAGTAACGGAGGAGCACGAAGGTTGGCTAATCCTGGTCGGACATCAGGAGGTTAGTGCAATGGCATAAGCCAGCTTAACTGCGAGACGGACAGGTCGAGCAGGTACGAAAGTAGGTCATAGTGATCCGGTGGTTCTGAATGGAAGGGCCATCGCTCAACGGATAAAAGGTACTCCGGGGATAACAGGCTGATACCGCCCAAGAGTTCATATCGACGGCGGTGTTTGGCACCTCGATGTCGGCTCATCACATCCTGGGGCTGAAGTCGGTCCCAAGGGTATGGCTGTTCGCCATTTAAAGTGGTACGCGAGCTGGGTTCAGAACGTCGTGAGACAGTTCGGTCCCTATCTGCCGTGGGCGTTGGATGATTGAAGGGAGTTGCTCCTAGTACGAGAGGACCGGAGTGAACGAACCTCTGGTGTTCGGGTTGTCACGCCAGTGGCACTGCCCGGTAGCTAAGTTCGGAATCGATAACCGCTGAAAGCATCTAAGCGGGAAGCGAGCCCTGAGATGAGTCATCCCTGACCCCTTGAGGGTCCTAAAGGGCCGTTGGAGACCACAACGTTGATAGGTGGGGTGTGTAAGCGTAGCGATACGTTGAGCTAACCCATACTAATTACCCGTGAGGCTTAACCATACAACACCCAAGAAGTGTTCAGAGACTTGTAGCAGATACCGAGAACGAATAACTAAATCAGCTTTTTCAGATTGAAGATTTTGCCTGGCGGCAATAGCGCAGTGGAACCACCTGACCCCATGCCGAACTCAGAAGTGAAACGCTGTAGCGCCGATGGTAGTGTGGCATTCGCCATGCGAGAGTAGGACACTGCCAGGCACCCAATTTTAGATTACGCATTGAGCGTGGTCTTTACCGGTTAGTGTGCTGATATGGCTCAGTCGGTAGAGCGCATCCTTGGTAAGGATGAGGTCCCCAGTTCGATTCTGGGTATCAGCACCATTTTCAAGCAGTACAGCTTTTGCCTGACGGCAATAGCGCCGTGGAACCACCTGATCCCATGCCGAACTCAGAAGTGAAACGCGGTAGCGCCGATGGTAGTGTGGCATTCGCCATGCGAGAGTAGGACACTGTCAGGCACCTATTCAGAAGAGGCCTCCCATGCGGGAGGCCTTTTTGCATTTCTGTCCTCCCACCTCAATTCCCTGCTTCTATTTCAGTAAAAATGCTGGGCTATCAAGGGATTGCTCGTTACTCTTTAGCCGTTGCCCGATGAACACGTGATGCTGCCTGCGAGGTATTGATGGCTACGTTGAAGGAAATTGCACAGGAGGCGGGGGTATCGCTTGCTACCGTATCCCGTGTGCTGAACGAGGATCCCAGTCTGAGCGTCAAGGACGAGACCAGGCAGAAGATCTTCGAGATTGCCGAGCGGCTGGAGTACAAGACCAGCAGCGCCCGCAAAGGGGTGCACAAGAGCAAGCTGCAGCTCCTGGCTGTCTACGCCTATCCCCAGAGCACCGAGGTCAACGATCCCTATTACCTCGCCATCCGCTACGGCATCGAGACCCAGTGCACCCGCCTCAACATCGAGTTGGCCCACTGCTACAACGGTGCCGAGGGGCGTGAGCTCTCTGCCGTCGATGGCATCCTGGTCATCGGCCATCTGCCGGAAGAACGGCTGGCCGTGCTGCGCAGCCTGTCTGCCCAGCTGGTGTTCGTGGATTGCCGCTCTCAGGGCGATTTTGACTCGATTGACGTGGATCTGGCGCTGATCAGCCAGCAGGTAGTGGACTTCTTCATCGCCGAGGGCCATCAGCGCATCGGCTATATCGGTGGCCAGGATGATGGCCCGGATCTGCGGGAACTGGCTTTCCGGGATTATGGCCAGCGGCTTGGCGTGGTACAGGAGAGCGACCTCTATCGCGGAGACTTCTCCAGCGCTTCCGGCTACAAGCTGGCGAAGGAGATGCTGGCCGGTGACTGGCCCAGGGCGCTGTTTGTCGCCTCCGACTCCATCGCCATCGGTGTGCTGCGTGCCATCCACGAGAAGGGACTGGCGATTCCCCAGCAGATCGAGCTTATCAGCGTCAACGATATTCCGACCGCCAAGTTCACCTTCCCGCCGCTCTCAACGGTGCGGATCCACTCCGAGTTGATGGGCTCCCAGGGAGTCAATCTGCTGGTTGAACGGCTACGTGACGAGCGGGATATCCCGCTGCGGGTGCTGGTTCCGAGCAAATTGACTCTGCGCGGTACCACACGATAATTTTAGTAAAGCACCTATGTTTTTAGTCGCGCCATCTTGCGGTGGCGCAACACATCTCCCAAGCAAATCTCTTTCCCATCTCTTCCAGCAAACTCATATCATATTGTTTTATAATTAATTTCATTACAGTTCAGTCTACTGCTATCAACATCCATGCCACTCATTCATATCTTGCTCTCCTTTATCTCCCGCTTCTGATCTCGCTCACAAAACCATCCGCTCACTGTGATCAGGTTAAAACTTTACCTATTCAGAACTGATATTTAGTAAATGTTTATCTAGAGTTTACCCAGTTAACGTTGCCTTGTTCCGGGAGGACATGTGAATAACTGGGAAAACGTCCAATTCGTTGGTGAAAACAGGCTGGCTCCGCATGCCTACTTCTTCTCTTATGCCGATCACGGGCTGGCGGCCACCATGCAGCGCGAGCTGAGCCGCCGTTTTCTGGGGCTGAGCGGCCAATGGCAGTTCCACTACTTCGACCACCCCCTGCAGGTGCCGGAGGCCTTCTATCACAGCCCCATGAGCGAGTGGGGCCAGATCACCGTGCCCAACATGTGGCAGATGGAAGGACATGGTCAGCTCCAGTACACCGACGAAGGTTTTCCCTTCCCCATCGACGTGCCCTTCGTGCCGACCAACAACCCCACCGGCGCCTATCAGCGCAGCTTCACGCTGAGCCCGGCCTGGGGCGGCGAGCAGGTGATCATCAAGTTTGACGGGGTGGAGACCTACTTCGAGGTCTATGTGAACGGCCACTACGTCGGCTTCAGCAAGGGCAGCCGTCTCACCGCCGAGTTCGATATCAGCGCCTACGCCAAGGTTGGCGAGAACCTGCTGTCGGTGCGGGTGATGCAGTGGGCTGACTCCACCTATATCGAAGATCAGGACATGTGGTGGATGGCGGGGATCTTCCGCGACGTCTATCTGGTGGGCAAACCGGCCGCCCATGTGCAGGACTTCTTCATCCGCACCGCGCTGGCCGATGACAATCAGATTGCCGGCCAGAGCGCCACCCTGAGCTGCGATATCCAGCTGGAGAATCTGGGGGCGCCCGCCCGTGATCACCGTCTGGTCTGGGCGCTGCTGGATCAGGGCAGCGAGATCGCCAGCGGCTCGCTCGACCATCTCGCCATCGATGGCAAGTGTGATTGCCGCTTCACGCTGGATCTGGCCCACCCCCATCTGTGGAGTGCCGAAGATCCTTACCTCTACCAGCTGCAACTCTCCCTCTACAACGGTCAGGGCGAGCTGCTGGAGGTGATCCCGCAGCGGGTTGGGGTGCGTGAAATCAAGGTCAAGGATGGCCTCTTCTACGTCAACGGTCACTATCTCAAGCTGCACGGGGTGAACCGTCACGACAACGACCACCTCAAGAGCCGCGCGGTCGGCATGGACCGTGTTGAACGCGATATCGTGCTGATGAAACAGCACAACCTCAACTCGGTGCGCACCGCCCACTACCCGAACGACCCGCGCTTCTACGAGCTGTGCGATCAGTACGGCCTGTTCGTGATGGCGGAGACCGATGTGGAGACCCACGGCTTTGCCAACGTGGGCGATCTCAGCCGCATCACCGACGACCCCTTCTGGGAGCCGGTGTTCGTGGATCGCATCGAGCGCCACGTTCACGCCCAGAAGAACCACCCCTCCATCATCATCTGGTCGCTGGGCAACGAGTCCGGCTACGGCTGCAACATCAGAGCCATGTACCAGCGCTGTAAGGCGATCGACCCGACCCGGCTGGTGCACTACGAAGAGGATCGCGATGCCGAGGTGGTGGACGTGGTCAGTACCATGTATTCCCGCGTCTCCCAGATGAACTGCTTCGGCGAGTTCCCGATGGCGAAGCCGCGCATCCTCTGCGAATACGCCCACGCCATGGGCAACGGCCCGGGTGGCCTCAGCGAATACCAGCAGGTGTTCGACCGCCATCCCCACATTCAGGGCCACTACATCTGGGAGTGGTGCGATCACGGCATTCTGGATCAGGACGAGCAGGGCCGCCCGGTCTACAAGTACGGCGGCGACTATGGTGACTACCCCAACAACTACAACTTCTGCATGGATGGCCTCATCTATCCGGATCAGACCCCGGGGCCGGGCCTGCGCGAATACAAGCAGGTGATCTGCCCGGTCAAGGTGCGGGCACTGGATCTGGCGAGCGGCAAGCTGGCAGTGGAAAACCGCTACTGGTTCTCCACTCTCGACGACATCCGTCTGTTGGTCGAAGTGAAGGCCGAGGGCGAGCTGCTGGCCAGCCAGCAAATCCGGCTGGAAGGGGTTGCCCCCGGTGCCACCACCGAGTTGCAGCTCGAACTGCCATCCCTTGATGGGCGGGAAACCTTCGTCCAGCTGCGGGTCATCAAGGCCACTGCCACCCGTTATAGCGCGGCGGAGCACGAGCTGGGCCAGTACCAGTTCCAGCTGAAGGTATCGACTCGCCAGCTGCGACCCTTTGCCAATCCCAACGCTACTGCGCTGCAGATTGCCGACGAGCGCCTCGCGCTGACCTTGAGCGGTAGCGGCTTTGCCCTGTGCTTCTCGCGCCTCGACGGCAAGCTGGTGAGCTGGCAGCAGGACGGTATCGAGCTGATTGAGCGCTCGCCGCGCCTCACCTTCTTCAAGCCGATGATCGACAACCACAAGCAGGAGTACGAGAGCCTGTGGCACCCGAACCACCTGCAGATCATGCAGGAGCACTTCCGCACGCTGAGCTGGCGTCAGCTGGGCGAGGCGGTCGAGGTGACGGTGGAGAGTCTGATCGCGCCGCCGGTGTTCGACTTCGGCATGCGCTGCCGATACGTCTACACCCTGAGCCCGAACGGCCAGCTGCACGTGGCACTGTCCGGTCAGCCCTACGGCGGTTATGACGACATCATTCCCAAGATCGGCTTCGAGCTGGGCATTCGTCAGGATCTCGATCGGGTGCACTACTACGGCATGGGCCCGGGCGAGAACTATCAGGACAGCCGCCAGAGCAACTGGATCGACAGCTTCCAGAGCACAGTCGGCGAGATGTGGGAGCACTACCCCTTCCCGCAGGACAACGGCAACCGCCAGCAGGTGCGCTGGGCGACCCTGACCAACCGTCACGGCGCCGGTCTCTACGTGCGGCCCGATGCCCCCATCAACCTGAGCGTCTGGCCCTACAGCTGGGAGCATATCCATGCGGCGCAGCACATCAACGAGCTGGAGCCTAGCGGTTATCTCACCCTCAATCTGGATCACAAGGTGCTGGGGCTCGGTTCCAACTCCTGGGGCTCCGAGGTGCTGGACTCCTGGCGGGTGCGCTTCGAGCCGTTCAGCTTCGGCCTGACCCTGCTGCCCATCGCCCGTGGCAACCTCAATCCGGCTGCGCTGGCCGGGCTCGACCTCACCATCAACGGCGGGAGGAACCTCGCATGATCACCCTGGACAACCTGACCCTGTTCAAAAATATCTACCGGGAGGGCAAGAAGTGGGGCCGCTGCGTGGAGGCCATCAACAATCTGGCCAACCTCAAGCCCGGCATCTGCCACTCCATCGGTGACTCCCTCACCTACCGCTTGCAGGAGGGGGCCAGCCCGGCCACCTCCCTGTTCGAGGGGCAGCGCCGTTACTTCGACGTTCACTACTACCTGGAAGGGGCAGAGACGGTGGAGTGGGCTGCCAAGAGCGAGCTGGCGGTCGAGCAGGCTTACGACGACACCACCGACCGCGAGTGGCTGGCCGGCGAGGTGCGCGAGCGCCAGAAAGTCGGCAACGGTCAGGTGGTGATCTTCGAGAACGACGAGGCTTACCGGTTCACAGGCGACAGCCCGGTGCGCAAGGTGATCATCAAGGTCACCGTCGAAGGCGGCTACTTCAAGAACAAATAACAAGCCGCTGGTCTGCACTGACAAAGCCGGAAGGGCGGGGTTCACCCTACAACCCATACCCCGCCCTTTCGTGAGATAACTACAGGTCTGGAGATGCACCATGTCTGATTCCAAACGCAATACGATAGGCAAGTTTGGTCTGCTGTCGCTCACCTTCGCGGCGGTATTCAGCTTCAACAACGTCATCAACAACAACATCGAGATCGGTCTGGCCTCGGCCCCGATGTTCTTTCTGGCCACCATTTTTTACTTCATTCCGTTTTGCCTGATCATTGCGGAATTTGTGTCACTGAATAAGAACTCCGAAGCGGGGGTTTACGCCTGGGTGAAGAGCTCCCTCGGCGGTCGCTGGGCATTTATCTCCGCCTACACCTACTGGTTCGTGAACCTCTTCTTCTTCACCTCGCTGCTGCCGCGGGTTATCGCCTACGCCTCCTATGCCTTCCTCGGCTACGAGTACATTCTCACCCCGGTGGCGACCACGGCCTTGAGCATGGTGCTGTTTGCCTTTGCCACCTACGTTTCCACCAACGGCGCCAGGATGCTCGGCCCCATCACCTCGGTGACCTCGTCCCTGATGCTGCTGCTGACCCTCTCCTACATCCTGTTGGCGGGTGCGGCACTGGTGGGCGGCGTGCAACCGGCTGACCCCATCACGGTAGAGGCCATGATCCCCGATTTCAGCTGGGCCTTCCTCGGCATCACCACCTGGATCTTTATGGCAGCCGGTGGCGCCGAGTCGGTCGCGGTCTACGTCAATGACGTGAAAGGCGGCTCCAAGTCCTTCGTGAAGGTGATCATCGTCGCCGGGATCTTTATCGGCGTGCTCTACTCCATCGCATCCCTGTTGATCAACGTGTTCGTCCACAGCGACACCCTGAAATACACCGGCGGCTCGGTGCAGGTGTTTGAAGGGCTGGCAGCCTACTTCGGCCTGCCTGAGATCCTGATGAACCGCTTCGTCGGGCTGGTCTCCTTCACCGCCATGTTCGGCTCCCTGCTGATGTGGACGGCGACCCCGGTGAAGATCTTCTTCTCCGAGATCCCGGCCGGCATCTTCGGCAAGAAGACGGTCGAGCTGAACGAGAACGGCGTGCCCGCCCGTGCAGCCTGGATCCAGTACCTCATCGTGCTGCCGCTGATGGTGATCCCGACCCTGGGCTCCAACACCGCGCAGGATCTGATGAACACCGTCATCAACATGACCGCCGCCGCTTCCATGCTGCCGCCGCTGTTTATCATGCTGGCCTACCTCAATCTGCGGCTGAAGCTCGATCACCTGCCGCGGGAGTTCAAGATGGGTTCGCGCACCACCGGCATCGCCGTGGTCTCGGTGCTGATCGTCCTCTTCTCGGTGGGCTTCCTCGCCTCCACCTTCCCGACCGGCGCCGACATCATGACCATCATCTTCTACAACGTCGGCGGGATCGTGATTTTCCTCGGCTTCGCCTGGTGGAAATACAACAGATACGAAGCCTCCCTCAGTGCCGAAGCGCGTGCCAAAGAGGCCCAGCCGACAGCGCAGGTTGCCATGCAGACGCCATAGGCACTGCATTGAATTCCAATCAAGCTGGGTGGCCTCTGGCCACCTGCAAACCATTGAACCAGAAAAGGAAAAGAGCATGAGCGAGACGATCGAGTTTGCCGAATTCAAGCGGGTCGAGTTGAAGGTGGGCAAGGTGCTGGAGGTGGTGCGCCACCCCGGGGCCGACAAACTCTACATCGTCCAGATCGACGTAGGGGGCGAGCGGCCGCTGCAGACCGTCACCAGTCTGGTGCCTTACTACAGCGAAGAGGAGCTGATGGGCAGCGAGGTGGTGGTACTGACCAACCTCAAGCCCACCCGAATGCGCGGCGAGCGATCCGAGTGCATGTTGCTCTGCGCCGAGACCCCGGACGAGAGCCAGAGCGTGCTGTTGCAACCGCGGGTGCCGATGGCGCCGGGCACTCCGATCGTCTGAATGGTATTGCGAGCCGGTGCGGGAGACGGTACCGGTTCAGCAACGAGGCCGTCCACGCGGCCCGATCATAACAAGAGAGTAAAGCGCGGGGCCGACAGACCCTTGCCGAACACATCACAGAGTCACAGCGTTACCCGCAGGGAGCGCGAGTCCACTGGAGGACACCATGTCTGAATCCGTACGCGGCACCATAGGCAAGTTTGCCCTGTTGTCGATGACCTTTGCCGCCGTGTTCAACGTGCGCAACATCGTCAACAACAACATCGAGCTGGGGCTCAGCTCCGCCCCCATCTTCCTGCTGGCGACCCTCGTCTACTTCATCCCGTTCGTCTTCATCATCGCCGAGTTCGTCTCGGCCAATAAAAACTCCGAGTCGGGGATGTACGACTGGCTGAAAAAGCCGCTCGGCACCCGGATGGCCTATCTGGGCTCTTTTCTTTACTGGTTCGTGAACCTGTTCTGGTTCGTCTCATTGCTGCCCAACGTCATCGCCTACGCCTCCTACGCCATGCTGGGCTATGAGTACAGCTTCTCGCCCATGGTCACCTCGGTCATCTCCATCGTGCTGTTTGCGGCGGCGACCCACATCTCCACCAAGGGGGCGAGCTGGCTCGGCAAGATTGCCGAGATCGTGGCCTACGGGGTATTTGCCCTGTTCGCCATCTATGTGCTGGGGGCCCTGATGGCCCTCGGTGGCGATCATGTGCCGGCCCAGCCCATCACGCTGGAGGCGATGACTCCCACCGTCAACTGGGCGACCCTCGGCATCATGTGCTGGATCTTCCAGGCGGCGGGCGGTGCCGAGACGGCGGCGGCCTACCTCAATGACGTGAAGGGGGGCCAGAAGTCCTTCATCAAGGTGATCATCAGTGCCGGCATCGTCATCGGCGCCATGTATGCGGTCGGTTCCCTGCTGGTGAACGTGTTCGTGCCGCGCGAGAGCCTCACCTATGCCGGCGGCATGGTGGAGATCTTCACCGGCATGGCGCAGTATTTCGGGCTCTCCGAGGCGCTGGTGGGCCGCTTCGTCGGCGTGGTGCTGTTCATCGCCATGTTCGGCTCCATGATGATGTGGACCTCGGCGCCGGTGAAGATCCACTTCTCCGAGATCCCGCAGGGGGTTTACGGCGAGAAGACCACCCAGCTCAACGAGCACGGGGTGCCGGTGCGCGCCGCCTGGTGGCAGTTTGTCTTCGTGTTCGCGATGCTGGTGGTCAACGGTTTCGGCTCCGAGTCGGTGCAGCAAATGATGAACACCGCCATCAACCTCACCGCCGGCACCGCCATGTTGCCGCCGATCTTCATCATGGTGGCCTACTTCGTGTTCCGCTGGAAACATGACGACACCCCCCGCGAGTTCCGCATGGGGTCACGCAAGTTCGGGATGGGCGTGGTGTCGGTGCTGATCGCCATCTTCGTGGTGAGCATGAGCGCCTCCGCCTTCCCGGCCGGGGTGGATCTGGTGCGCGCCTTCTTCATCAACGTCTTTATGACCGCGGTCTTCTCGGCACTGGCCTACTGGTGGATCTCCCGCTTCGAGAAGCGGCAGGCCCGCAAGTCAGGTGGCAACGAGAAGAAAGCGGGCTGCGACACCCTGGCCAGCCAGCGCTGACCGGCATGTGGCAAACAGGAGACGGGCGACCAGGGTCGCCCGTTTTTTATTGGCCGGATCCGGGGCCGGAGGGTCAAAATCGTTTAGTTTTGCTGTGAGAATGTGCGTTATCGTTTAACAAAATGAAACAAATGAAGCTGCCGCTCAACTTTGCACCACAGGGTGTTCGGGGTAAGCTTGTCCCTTCGTATCCGGGGTCGCCGCCTGATGACGCCTTCCCCGTGCCCTGTCGTCCCCTCCCGTGCGGGACGCGCTTTCTCTGGAGACTCCCCGTGCGTCTGGATCCTTTTACCTCTGTGCTGATTGCCGTGGTGGCCCTGGCCTCCTTCTTTCCCTGCGAGGGGCAGGTGGCCGTCTGGTTCGGTCTGTTGACCAAGCTGGCGGTGGCGCTGCTCTTCTTCATGCATGGTGCCAAGCTGTCGCGCCAGAACCTGCTGGCGGGCCTCGGCCACTGGCGGCTGCACCTGGTGGTGATGGCGAGCACCTTCCTGCTCTTCCCGCTGCTGGGGCTGCTGCTCACGCCCCTGGTGCCCCAGTGGCTGAGCCCGGCCATCTATCTCGGCTTCCTCTACCTTTGCGCCCTGCCCGCCACCGTGCAGTCGGCCATCGCCTTCACCTCCATGGCGGGGGGCAATGTGTCGGCGGCGGTGTGCAGCGCCTCGGCCTCCAGCATCCTCGGCATCTTCCTCTCGCCGGTGTTGGTAGGGCTGATGATCAATGTGCAGGGGGAGGGGGTCGATACCTGGCACTCCATTCAGGCCATCATGGTGCAGCTGATGCTGCCGTTCGTGGTGGGCCACCTGTCGCGTCCGCTCATCGGTGGCTGGGTCGACAGCCACCGGCCGCTCATTGGCAAGCTGGATCAAAGCTCTATCCTGCTGGTGGTCTACGTCGCCTTCAGCGAGGCGGTGGTGCAGGGGATCTGGCACCAGGTCGGCTGGTACGATCTGGCCAGCATCGTGCTGCTGAGTTGCGTGCTGCTGGCCCTGGTGCTGGGGTGGAACGTCTGGATCAGCCGTCGCCTCGGTTTCAACAAGGCGGACGAGATCACCATCGTCTTCTGCGGCTCCAAGAAGAGTCTGGCCAACGGGGTGCCGATGGCGAACGTCATGTTCCCCGCCGCCAGCGTCGGGGTCATGGTGCTGCCGCTGATGATCTTCCACCAGATCCAGCTGATGGTGTGCGCCGTGCTGGCCCGCCGCTACCGCGAGCAGGAGGCCCTGCCCCAGGTACAGGAGGGGTAAGCGGTCCGGATAAAGAAGAGGGAGGCCATGGGCCTCCCTCTTTCGTTTGCCGCGTCGTCAGCGTTTGTGCCAGACGGTGAGCTGGGCCACCGTATGCTGGTACTTGCGGGCGGTCTCGCGGATGACGAAGGGGACGTCCCTCGGGGGCATGTGCTCCTCGAACTCCTCCGCCAGCAGCCGTTGCAGCGCCTGATAGGTGCCGAGGGCCTCGCCGTTTTCCCGGATGCCGCCGAGCCAGTTGGCCTTGGGGGTGTAGTCGGTCAGCCAGGTGTAGGGGCTGGTGAGCACCAGCAGGCCGCCGCTGCGAAGGCGCGGAGCAATGTCCCGCAGGAAGCGGGCGGGCTCCCGCAGCCGGTCGATGAGGTTGGAGGCGAGCACCAGGTCGTAGTCGCCGTACTTGGGCTTGAGGTTGCAGGCATCCCCCTGGCTGAAGTGGACCCGCTCGCTCTGCTCGCGACCGAGCTCGTGGCGGGAGAGGCGCGCCTCGCAATATTCCACCAGATCCCCTTCCACCGGCACCGCATAGCGGAAGCTGTCCTGTCTTGCCAGGGTCAGGGCCACGTCGATGAAGCGGGCCGAGTAGTCCACCCCGTCCACGTGGGCGAAGCGGCGAGCCAGTTCGAAGCTGGCCCGGCCGGTGGCGCAGCCGATGTCGAGCGCCCGCTCATGGCGGCCGCAGAGCTCGCTGGCAAGACCGGCCAGAGCCTCGGCGTAGTTGGCGACCCCGAAGTGGCTCGGACCGTACTGGAAGTCGAGATACTGGGCGACGAGGGTGTCGGTTTCATAAGGGTTCACGATGACGGGCTCCTGATGGCGTGAGACCAGGTAGCGGAAGCCCGCGTGCTGGAAGAAGTGGCGACGGAAGGCGTAGCGGGAGGATTTGAGTGCCTCGTTGCCGGTGCTGATCCAGCTTCCGCCCTTGATGAGGGTGTGCTTGCCGTCGAAGGTGGGGGTGGAGAAGTCGTCGTAGAGGGGGTGCACCTTGAACCCCTCGAAGCCGTCGATGGCGGTGCTGGTCCACTGCCAGACGTTGCCCACCAGATCGAAGAAGCTGCCCTGGGGGCAGGCATCCACCGGGCAGGAGGAGGCGAAGCGGGCCAGGTTGATGTTGCCGGGGGCCTCCATCCAGTCCGGCTGATCGCCGGCCAGTTGCTCCCGCAGCAGCATCCACTCCCCCTCGCTTGGCAACTGGACGGGCAGGCCGGTCTGATCCGCCTTCCAGCGGCAGAAGGCGGCGGCCTCCAGCTGGTTCACCTCCACCGGCCAGTCCCAGGGCATGGGGACCTGCGCGGTCATCAGCCGCAGTTGCAACTGCTCGGGTTCATTGGGATCGCCGACCCAGAAGGTGGGCATGCGGGCGTTGGCATACTGGCGCCAGCCCCGGCCCTCGTCGTCCCACCAGGCGGGCGCTTCATATCCGCCCGCCTGCACGAAGGCCAGGTATTCGGCGTTGCTCACCAGCATGCGGCTGGCCTGGAAGGGGGCCAGCTCGATGTGGCGCTCGCCATATTCGTTGTCCCAGCCGTAGGTGGCGTCCTGCTTGCCGAGCCGCACCAGGCCGCCGGCCACCGGCAGCAGGGTGTTGACGGGGACGGCGGCGAGATCGTGGCGCGCCTCGGGGCAGACCGGCCACTGGGGCTGGCTGCGCACCCAGGCCAGGGGCAGCTGGCGGATCAGCACGCTGGAGGTCTCGAGGTGGATGCGCTCGTGCTCTATCCCCATCAGGATGACCCAGGCCGGGCTCTGCCAATGGATGGGCAGCTCGATTGGCATCCGCTCGATGAAATCACACACCAGGGCGCGCACCCGGCCGCGGTAGGCGCGCAGCTCGCTGGCGGAGGGCCAGTCGTAGTGGGTTTCGTCCAGATCGTCCCAGCTCATCTCGTCCACCCCGATGGCGACCAGGGCCTCGATGCGGGGGTCGATGCGGCCCTCGATGAGGCGCGCCGCCAGCAGCTTGTTGACGAAGAAGGCGGCGGTATGGCCGTAGTAGAAGATGAGGGGGTGGCGCAGGGGGATCGCCTTGTTGAACCAGGCCCGCTCGTCGGCCAGACAGTCGAACAGCGAGTCGTAGAGATCGAAGGTCTGGCAGAAGTAAGCGAGCAGCTCGCGGCGCTTGTGGTCGGGATCGTCGCCGGTCAGCAGCGGGGTGCGGGTGGGGGCAGGCAGGCCCGGATGGACGAATGGGTGGCTGGCTTGGGTCACGCTCTGACTCCTTGTTGATTCTGGCGGGTGAAGCAGCGATGGAGTGCTCTATACGCACCAGGTATCACTATTGGCTCAACGAACCGGGGCGGCAACCAAAAAAATGGGTCAACACCCCCCTTCGGGTGTGGTCAGATTGACCAGGTTGTGGTCTGAATGACTCTTTGTTATGGACCCTTCGAGCCTCGAAATATTGAAATGGATAGATAAATCATGATGTTAGCCATATGGCACAGGGTTTGCTGATTGCCACTCACCTGCCGCGCCGTGCGGCAAAGAGGAAACGAGGAGTAGCGGGATGAAATGGATGCTGGGAGTGGTGCTGGCCCTGGGACTGACCGGATGCAGCTGGCAGGATGACGTCAAGGTGCGCGGGGAGGGGGCCGTGGTGGAGCAGCAGCATCCCCTGGGGCGGGAGGTGACCCGGGTGCTGGCGGGCGTGCCCGCCAACCTGTACCTGGTGGCGGGAGAGAGCCACACCCTCAGGGTCAAGGGGGAGGCCAACCTGCTGCCCTATCTGGTACTCACCGAGAAGGGGGAGAAGCTGGAGATCGAGGTCAAGGATGGCTACCGGCTCGACCCCACCCAGCCGCTGGAGATCACCATCACCCTGCCGACGCTGCACGAGTTGGCACTGACGGGGGTTGGCAACGGCGCCTTGCGCGACTTCAAGGGGGATGATCTGGTGCTCTCCCTGGCGGGCACGGGGGACATCGTCGCCAGCGGGCTGACGCTGGATCGGCTGGAAGGCAACATCGCCGGGCTGGGCAACCTGGATCTGGGGCAGGGCTCCGCCCGGGTGATGGCGCTGAACATCGCCGGCGCCGGTGGCGTCAAGGGGGCCGGGCTCGCCAGCGAGGAGGTCGAGGTGAGCATCGCTGGCAGTGGCGAGGTCGAGGTGCGGGCCCGGTCGCGGCTCAAGATAGAGATCGCTGGTGCCGGTGCGGTCAACTACTGGGGCAGCCCAGCGCTGACCAGCGAGATCGCGGGCTCGGGTCAGGTGAGCCGGTTGGGGAGCTGATCCCATCATCGCAACAATGAAAAAGGCCCCTCGGGGCCTTTTTTGCAGGATGCGACACTGTGGGGCGACGCCTCACTCGAGGGGGAGTGCGAGGCCCAGATCGGCGTTCAGGCGCATCAGCAGCCACTGCATGCCGGCGAGGTGCTGGTGGTCATGGCTGACGAGCAGGCGCACCAGACCGTCCAGGGTCACCTCCCCATAGCCGCCATAGCGGGCGCGGCGCTGCCAGGCGTCGGACGGCACCGTCTTCAGCCATTCGACGGTCTGCAGGCGGGCGGTGCGAAAGCGGTCGAGCTGCGTGGCAGTATCCTGCCGGGGGTAATCATGGTCCAGCGCCAGCTGATAGCCATCGAGGGAGGCGAGCTCCGGCAGGCTCTCCGCCAGGGTGCGACGAAACCGCACCTGATAGCCCAGCACTTCGATGTCCAGCAGGTGGCAGAGGTGCCCCCTGGCACTGAAACGCTCGGAGGGGATCCCGGCCCAGTTGGCGGGTTCCCAGTCCAGGTGGTCGGTGGGGACCTGTGCCAGCAGCCGCTCGAACTGGTCCGGCATGGCCAGCAATGTGGTGAAGAGAGGCATCCTTGTCTCCTGTTTCCGGGTGAATGGCCGCCCGCTGACGGGGCGGCCACGAGCGGGTCAGCCTCAGGCCGGTTCGCCCAGGTGGTTGGCGTGAAAGCGCAGGTGCGCCTCGATGAAGCTCGCCACGAAGTAATAGCTGTGGTCGTAGCCGGCATGGCGGTTGAGCGTCAGGGGCCACGCCCGGGTGGCGGCCACTTCGGCCAGGGTGTCGATGCCGAGCTGCTCCGCCAGGAAGGGGTCGTCCAGCCCTACGTCCACCAGGGTCGGCAGGGGCGGGCTGTCGTGGTGGCGCAGCAGTTGGCAGGCATCCCACTCCTGCCACAGCAGGGGATTGTTGCCGAGGTAGGCGCCGAGGGCCTTCTGGCCCCAGGGGCAGCGGCTCGGGTGGCTGATGGGGCTGAAGGCCGACACCGAGCGGTAGCGACCCGGCTCGCGCAGGGCGGCGATGAGGGCGCCGTGGCCCCCCATGGAGTGGCCGCTGATGGCGCGCTTCGTCGAGACCGGGAAGTGGGTCTCGATGAGCTCGGGCAGCTCGCGGGTGACGTAATCGTACATCTGGTAGTGATCCCGCCAGGGGGTCTGGGTGGCGTTGACGTAGAAACCTGCCCCCATGCCGAGGTCATAGCCGGGATCGTCCGCCACCCCTTCACCGCGGGGGCTGGTGTCCGGCGCTACCAGAGCGATGCCGAGCTCGGCGGCGATGCGCTGGGCCCCGGCTTTTTGCATGAAGTTCTCGTCGGTGCAGGTGAGACCGGAGAGCCAGTAGAGCACCGGGACTTTCTGGCCGGTGAGGGCCTGGGGCGGCAGGTAGATGGCGAAGCGCATCTCGCACCCCAGCACATTGGAGCGGTGGCGATACTGTTTGTGCCAGCCGCCAAAGCTCTTGTTGCTGCTGATGATGTCCAGATTCATGTAAGGACTCCTTGCCCCGCCCATGCGATGGGCGGGGCGCTCATGGGATCAGTAGTGGATGACGGTGCGGATGCTCTTGCCTTCGTGCATCAGATCGAACGCCTCGTTGATCTGCTCGAGGGGCATGGTGTGGGTGATGAAGTCGTCCAGCTTGAACTCACCCTGCATGTAGCGCTGTACGTAGCTCGGCAGCTCGCTGCGACCGCGCACGCCGCCGAAGGCGCTGCCGCGCCACACCCGGCCGGTGACCAGCTGGAACGGACGGGTGCTGATCTCCTGGCCCGCACCGGCCACGCCGATGATGACGGATTCGCCCCAGCCCTTGTGGCAGCACTCCAGCGCCGCGCGCATCACCTTGACGTTGCCGATGCACTCGAAGGAGAAGTCGACGCCGCCGTCGGTCATCTCGACGATCACCTCCTGAATGGGCTTGTCGAAGTCGTTCGGGTTGATGCAGTCGGTGGCGCCCAGCTTGCGGGCCAGCTCGAATTTGCTCTCGTTGATGTCGATGGCGATGATGCGGCCGGCCTTGGCCAGGCGCGCGCCTATGATGGCGGAGAGGCCGATGCCCCCCAGCCCGAAGATGGCGACGCTCTCACCCTCTTTCACCTTGGCGGTGTTCATCACGGCGCCGATGCCGGTGGTGACGCCGCAGCCCAGCAGGCAGACCTCTTCCAGGGGGGCGGCCGGATCCACCTTGGCGATGGAGATCTCGGGCAGCACCGTGTATTCGCTGAAGGTGGAGGTGCCCATGTAGTGGTAGATGGGCTGGCCGTCCTTGGAGAAGCGGGTGGTGCCGTCCGGCATCAGCCCCTTGCCCTGGGTGGCGCGGATCTTCTGGCACAGGTTGGTCTTGCCGGATTTGCAGAACTTGCACTCGCCGCACTCGGGGGTGTAGAGCGGGATCACGTGATCGCCGACCTTGACGCTGGTGACGCCCTCGCCGACGGACTCGACGATACCGCCCCCTTCATGGCCCAGGATGCAGGGGAAGACCCCTTCCGGATCTTCACCGGAGAGGGTGAAGGCATCGGTGTGGCAGACGCCGGTCGCGACGATCCGCACCCGCACCTCGCCGGCCTGGGGCGGCATGACCTCGACCTCTTCGATGGAGAGGGGCTGACCCGGTCCCCAGGCGATGGCGGCTTTACACTTGATGCTCTGAACCTGTGCCATGAATGACGTCCTCGTAGTGGTTGGATGAACGGAAATGAGTTCGGAGATCCAGTGTAGTTTCCCGCCGATTTGGTGATAATAACGCTAAGTATCAAATCACTTTTACACACAGGTAATAATGTTCGGCTGGGAAGGGGTCTGTGAATTTGTCAGCGTGGCGGAGCAGGGGGGCTTTACCCCGGCCGCGCGCAAGCTCGGGGTGTCGGTGGCCCAGGTGAGCCGCCAGGTGGCGCAGCTCGAAGACAGGCTGCAGGCCAAGCTGCTGCTGCGCACCACCCGCCAGGTGCGACTCACCGAACTCGGGGAGATCTATTTTCGCCACTGCCGCCAGTTGCTGGACAACCTCTACGAGGCGGAGCTGGCGGTGGGACGCCATCAGGCGGTGCCCCAGGGCTCCTTGCGCATCACGGCCCCGGTCTCCTACGGCGAGAGCCGCATCGCCCCCCTGGTGAACGACTTCATGGTGCGCTTCCCCCAGCTGGAGGTGACCCTCAACCTCACCAACCAGTTGCTGGATCTGGTGCACGAGGGGTTCGATCTGGCGATCCGCCTCGGCCACCTCAAGGATTCGACCCTAGTGGCCCGCAAGCTGGCGCAGCGGGTACCCTATGTGTGCGCCTCCCCCGCCTACACCGCCCGCCACGGCATGCCCAACAGTCTCTCGGAGCTGGCCCGTCACACCTGCCTGGTGGGCAACGGGGACGAGTGGCACTTCACCCTGAACGGTAAACCCCACAGCGTGCGGGTACGCGGTCTGCTTCAGTGCAACAGCGGCCACGCCCTGCTGGATGCGGCCATCAAGGGGATCGGCATCATCCAGCTGCCGGACTACTACGTGAGCGACCACCTCGCCCGGGGGGAGCTCATCGAGCTGCTGCCGGAGTTGCGGGCCCCCGAGGAGGGGATCTGGGCCCTCTATCCCCACAACCGCCACCTCTCCCCCAAGGTGCGGCTGCTGGTGGACTATCTGGCCGAGCGCCTCAGCGATCCCCACCAACCCGCTCTGGTTCGGCCCATCGGTTGATGGGGGCGATACAGGTATAAGAAAGAGGCTTGAATGGGTTGGTAGAATACAAGTATTCATAAATGAATTTTTGTTTCAAATGAGCCTTTGTTGTTGTAGCCTGTCAAACGCAATAGACCTGCTCATACCGGGTCTTTATCCTCTTATTGCTAAAGGACAGATAATAATGAAAGGCACGGTTATTGATTTTAATGAATCAGCTCGTACTGGTTTGATTTCTGGGGATGATAGTAATAGATATCAGTTTGACATTATTGAATGGAAAGGGAATCAGCTCCCGAGGAGTGGCTTGAAAGTTGATTTTTCTATTGAAGGCGAGCATGCAAAAGCCATCTATGCCATAGCCTCTAATGCTGGTTCTTCCAAGAAGGTCGCAGCTGCGCTGTTTGCATTTTTCCTGGGCGCTTTCGGTGCTCACAAGTTCTACCTGGGTTACACCAAACAAGGTGTGATCATGCTGCTGATATTTCTGCTTGGTTTCATTCTGCTTGGTTTGCCGTCGGTTGTTATCGGGATCATTGCCTTCATCGAATTTGTTGTTTATATCTCCAAGTCAGATGAAGAATTTGAGCAGACCTATATTATCAATAAGAAAGTATGGTTCTAGCCGATAAATTACCCGGCTAATTACAGGTTTATTGATATGTTGTGCTGATGAAGGAATAACCCGTTCTTTGACAAGGCCGGGTTATTTTTCTATTCAGCCAAGAACATCCTGGATATCTCAAAGAAAAGGCCCGCATGTGCGGGCCTTTTGCATGGCATGAAGGGCGGGGCTATTCCCGCTCCTTGACGTAGGGGGTGCCGAGGGCCTTGGGAGCCACCGCCTTGCCGATGAAACCGGCCAGCAGGAAGACCGTCAGGATATAGGGCAGCGCCTCGATGGCCTGCACCGGGATCGGGAAATCGCCGATGCTGACCCCTTGCAGCCGGATGGCGACCGCGTCGAGGAAGCCGAACAGCAGACAGGCCGCCATGGCGTTCCAGGGGCGCCACTTGCCGAACACCAGGGCCGCCAGCGCCATGAAGCCCTTGCCCGCGCTCATGTTGGGGATGAACTGGGCGGTTTGGGCCACCGCCAGATAGGTGCCCCCGATCCCCGCCAGCAGGCCGCCGATGATGAGGGCGGTGTAACGCATGCGCACCACGGAGATGCCTGCGGTGTCGACCGCCGCCGGTGCCTCGCCCACCGCCCGCAGCCGCAGGCCGAAGCGGGTGCGGAACAGCACCCACCAGGCCAGGGGCACGGCGGCGAAGGCCACGTACTCCAGCAGGGAGTGACCGCTCAAGAGCTCGCTGTAGAGCTGGCCGATGACGGGCACGTCATAGAGCTCCTTGGCATAGGGCAGGTCGATGGGGGCGAAGCGCGCCGCGCCGGAGAGCGCCGGGGTCTGGCCCCCCTGATCGAACCAGTAGCGCCCCAGGGTCACGGTGAGACCGGCCGCCAGGATGTTGATGGCCATGCCGCTCACCACCTGATCACCCCGGTGGGTGATGGTGGCGAAGCCGTGCAGCAGGGCGAACAGGATGGAGATCCCCACCCCGACCCCCAGCCCAATCCAGGCGGAACCGGTGACGGCGGCGGCCGCCGCACTGGCGAAGGCGGAGGCCAGCAGCTTGCCCTCCAGGGCGATGTTGACCACCCCGGAGCGTTCACAAAACATCCCGGCCATGGCCGCCAGGATGAGCGGAGGCGCGGTACGAATGGTCGCGTCCAGCATCAGGATCAGCATTTCGAACATGATCAGGCTCCTTTCACTTGGGCGGCCGGGCGGTTGGCAAAGGCCAGATAGGCCTGCTCGATGCGCGGGCGCAGCATGTGCTCCAGGGCGCCACAGAACAGGATCACCAGACCCTGCAGCACCACGACGATGTTGCGGTCCACCCCGAACTCGAAGCTGAGCTCGGCGCCGCCCTGGTAGAGGAAGCCGAACAGCAGGCTGGCGATGATGACGCCGACCGGGTGGTTGCGGCCCATCAGGGCCACCGCGATGCCGGTGAAGCCGAAGCCTTCCACGAAGTTGAGCTTGATCTGGTGCAGCTCACCCTGCAACACGTTGAGGGCGAAGAAGCCCGCCAGCATGCCGGAGATCACCATGGCCAGGATCACCACCTTGGGGTAGGAGATGCCCGCATAGGCGGAGGCACTCTGGCTTGCGCCCACGGAGCGGATCTCGTAGCCCCAGCGGGTATGCCAGATGAAGACCCATACCAGGGCCGCACAGATCAGCGCCCAGAAGAAGCTGATGTTGAGGGGGCTGTTGGGCATGGCGATGCCGAAACCGGCCGCCAGCTCGCTCATCTTCGGCAGCCAGCTCGCCACGGCGAACACCTTGCTCTCGGTGGCCATGGATCCTGGCGGCTTGAAGACGTCTACCAGCAGGTAGGCCATCAGGGAGGCGGCGATGAAGTTGAACATGATGGTGGTGATGACGATATGGCTGCCCCGCTTGGCTTGCAGCCAGGCCGGGATGAAGGCCCAGGCCGCGCCGAACAGGCCGCCGGCGATGATGGCGAGCGGCAGCAAGAGGGCGAACGGCAGCACGTCCCCGAGCAGCAGACAGACCAGACCGACCCCGAGGCCGCCGATATAGGCCTGCCCTTCACCGCCGATGTTGAACAGGCCGGCGTGGAAGGCCACCGCCACCGCCAGACCGGTGAAGATGAAACCGGTGGCGTAGTAGAGGGTGAATCCTATCCCCTCGCCGGTGCCGAAGGCGCCGTACCACATGATTTCGGCTGCCTCGATGGGGCTGATGTCGAGGTAATAGAACAGGATGGCCGACACCAGGAAGGCCAGCAGGATATTGACTGCGGGCAGCACGCCCACGGATATCCAGGCAGGAACACGTGCTTGGCTCATGAATGGGCCTCCTTGATATCGTCGGGGACTGGTGTGTTGACCATCATCAGGCCGAATCCGTTACAAGTGGTTGTGACCTTCATGATGTGGCTCCTTGTGATTGGCTTGCCGCCACGTCGTCAGGAACTATGTTCGCCATCATCAGGCCGATGGTGCGTTCATCCGCCCTGGCGCCGTCCAGCTCGCCGACGATGCGGCCATCGGCGATGACCAGAATGCGGTCGGAGAGGCTCATGATCTCGTCCAGCTCCACCGACACCAGCAGCACTGCCTTGCCCTTGTCACGCATGGCGATGATCTGCTGGTGGATGTACTCGATGGCGCCGATGTCGACGCCCCGGGTCGGCTGGCCGACCAGCAGCACATCCGGGTCCTGCTCCACTTCCCGGGCGATCACCAGCTTCTGCTGGTTGCCGCCGGAGAAGTTGGCGGTCTTGTGCTCCGGGCTCGGCGGGCGCACGTCCCACTTGTCCATCTTGGCCTGGCAATCCTGGCGGATCGCCTCCTTGTCCTGCAGCCAGCCCTTGTTGTACTGGGCACGGCGGTGATAACCGAGGATGAAGGCCTCTTTCGCCTCGAAGCGGTTGATGAGCCCCATCTTGTGCCTGTCTTCCGGGATGTGGCCCAGGCCGAAGTTGCGCACCTGCTCCGGATCGGCCGGGTGGCTCTGGCTCACCTCGTGGCGCTGCGCCCCGGCGATGGTGAAGCCGCCCTTGCTGGGCTTGAGGATGCCGCCGAGCATGCTGAGCAACTCGGACTGGCCGTTGCCGGAGACCCCGGCGATGCCGACCACTTCCCCCGCCCGCACTTCGAAGCTGACGGATTTGACCCGTTCCACCCCGGCATCATCGACGTAAGAGAGGCCCTCGACCTTGAGCTTGGCCTCGCCCGGCTGGGCGGTGCCCTTGTCGACCTTGAGGCGCACCTTGCGGCCCACCATCAGCTCGGCGAGCTGCTCCTTGTCGGTGTCTTTGGTGGCGACATGGGCCACCATCTCCCCCCGGCGCATGATGGAGACCTGATCCGTGATGGCCAGGATCTCCCGCAGCTTGTGGGTGATGAGGATGACGGTCGCCCCCTGATCCCGCAGCTTTTTCAGCACCTCGAACAGGTGATCCGCCTCTTGCGGGGTCAGCACCCCGGTGGGCTCGTCGAGGATCAGGATGCGGGCACCGCGATAGAGCGCCTTGAGGATCTCGACCCGCTGTTGCAGGCCCACCGGCAGATCCTCGACCTTCTCGTGCAGCGGCACCTCGAGACCATAGTCCCGTGCCAGCTCGCCCAGCAGCTTCTCGGCGGCCGCCAGGCTCTTGCCCAGGCGCCAGCCGTTCTCGGCCCCCAGGATGACGTTTTCCAATACGGTAAAGTTGTTCACCAGCATGAAGTGCTGGTGCACCATGCCCACCCCGGCGGCAATCGCATCTTGGGAGCCATGGGGTTTGAACGGATTCCCGTCGATCAGCATCTCGCCTTTGTCGGCGTGGTAGAAACCGTAAATGATGCTCATCAGGGTCGACTTGCCGGCGCCATTTTCGCCGACGATGCCGTGAATGCTGCCTTTACGAACCTGAAGGTCGATCTGCTTGTTGGCGTACACGTCGCCGAACCGCTTATCGATACCCCTTAATTCGATGGCATAGCGATCTGTCTGGTCCATGATGCAGTCCTTGCGGGTCATGAAGTAGAGACTAAAAACCGGCCCGTGCGGGCCGGTCATCACTGGTTGAGAGTCGTAGCAGTGACTCGGTATTTGCAGGATCAGTACTTACAGGAGTTGTCGCTCATGTAGTCGTGCACCTTGATCTTGCCGGCGATGATGTCGGCCTTGATGCTCTCGACCTTGGCTTTCATTTCCGGGGTGATCAGCTTGGCGTTGTTCTCGTCCAGCGCCCAGTCAACCCCGCCTTCGGCCAGACCCAGGGACTGGATGCCCGGCTTCCAGCTGCCCTTGGCGGCGTCATCCCAGCTCTTGTACGCGGCCAGACCCACGGACTTGACCATGGAGGTCAGCATGGTGCCCGGTTGCAGGTGGTTCTGGTTGGAATCCACACCGATGGCCAGCTTGCCTTCGTCCTTGGCAGCCTGATAGACACCGATACCGGTGCCACCGGCAGCGGCATAGACCACATCGGCGCCCTTGGCGAACTGGGACTTGGCCAGTTCTGCACCCTTGGCCGGGTCGGCGAAGGCTGCCGGGGTGGAGCCGGTCATGTTCTGATAGACGTCGATCTTCGGATTGATGTACTTGGCGCCCTGCTCATAGCCGCACTGGAACTTGCGGATCAGCGGGATGTCCATGCCGCCCACGAAGCCGACCTTGCCGGTCTTGGAGGCGATGGCTGCCAGGGCACCCACCAGGAAGGAACCTTCATGCTCCTTGAAGATGAGGGACTGGACGTTCGGCTTGTCGACCACCATGTCGATGATGGTGAACTGGGTGTTCGGGAACTCGGTGGCAACCTTCTCTACCGCGGAACCCATGTTGAAGCCGACGGCAACGATGGGGCCGTTGCCACGGCTGGCCAGACGACGCAGACCCTGCTCGCGCTGGGCTTCGTTCTGGGGTTCGAACTCCTTGACCTTGACGCCTTTGTCCTTGTTGTAGACTTCGACGCCATTGCGGAACACGGCTTCGTTGAACGATTTGTCGAATTTGCCTGCGGTGTCGTAGATGACGGCGGGCTGGGAGGCTGCCTGGGCAGAAAGGGCAGCGAGAGTGAGGGCGGCAACGGTGGCCAGCTTGAGCACTTTAGTCACGATCGTATCCTTGATTGTTATGTGAGGGTCCACAACCTGCCGGGGCAGGCCATAAAGCACGCCGGCTAACTGTAAGTGAGCCGTGGTACGGGTCAAGGAGATCATAAAGGAAAAACGTTTGCGTTAACGGTTTGAAATATAAGCAAATGACTTTATAAGTTGTTGTTTTGATGCCTGTTTTTAGATTTAAATTCTGTGAGTAATTGGCTCCAAATGACATTTCTGTTTGTATTCATGAGGTTATAAGCAAGCGTTTTCCTGAAATCGGCCAAAAAGTGGCTTCCAATGGTGCCAACTGATGGATTTTTCTCGGTTGGAACGCCTCGGGCGGGGTGACAAGAAACCGGGTCGTGGTGATCACCCCTACGCCGATTTGGTCTGTGGCGCCGCAGGTCGTATAATCCCCGCCTGTATAAATAAACAGGAGTGGTGATGGACGTTTCAACCCTGCTCGACGGGCTCAATGACAAGCAAAGAGACGCGGTGGCGGCCCCCCGTTGCAACCTGCTGGTACTGGCCGGTGCCGGTTCGGGCAAGACCCGGGTGCTGGTGCACCGTATCGCCTGGCTGATGCAGGTGGAACGCTGTTCGCCCTTCTCCATCATCGCGGTGACCTTTACCAACAAGGCGGCGGCCGAGATGCGCGGCCGGGTCGAGAAGGTGATCGGCGACGGCGTGCGCGGCATGTGGATCGGCACCTTCCACGGCATCGCCCACCGATTGCTGCGGGCCCACCATCTGGATGCGGGGCTGCCGCAGGACTTCCAGATCCTCGACTCCGACGACCAGTACCGCCTCATTCGCCGGGTGCTCAAGGCCCTCAACCTCGACGAGAAGCACTGGGCCCCGCGCGCCGTGATGGGCTACATCAACGGCAAGAAGGACGAGGGGCTGCGCCCCGGCGACATCGACCTCTACGGCGACCCCGTCACCCGCACCTATCAGCAGATCTACAAGACCTATCAGGAGACCTGCGATCGTTCCGGGCTGGTGGATTTTGCCGAACTCCTGCTGCGCGCCCACGAGCTGTGGCTCAACAAGCCGCACATCCTCGAGCACTACCGCGATCGCTTCCAGAACATCCTGGTGGACGAGTTCCAGGATACCAACGGCATCCAGTACGCCTGGCTGCGGATGCTGGCCGGCGACACCGGCAAGGTGATGATCGTCGGCGACGATGACCAGTCCATCTACGGCTGGCGCGGTGCCAAGATCGAGAACATCCAGCGCTTCCTGACCGACTATCAGGGCGCTGAGACCATCCGTCTCGAGCAGAACTACCGCTCCACCGCCAACATCCTCAAAGCCGCCAACTGCGTCATCGCCAACAACGCCGAGCGCCTTGGCAAGGAGCTGTGGACCGAAGGGGCCGAGGGGGAGCCGATTTCCCTCTACGCCGCCTTCAACGAGGTGGACGAGGCACGCTTCGTGGTCGGCCGCCTCAAGGATTGGAAGGAGAAGGGGGGCTTGCTCGCCGACTGCGCCATCCTCTATCGCTCCAACGCCCAGTCGCGGGTGCTGGAAGAGGCGCTGATGCAGGACGCCATGCCCTACCGCATCTACGGCGGCCTGCGCTTCTTCGAGCGGCAAGAGATCAAGGACGCCATGGCCTACCTGCGGCTTATCAACAACCGTGGCGACGACGCCAGCTTCGAGCGTGTGGTCAACACCCCGACCCGCGGCATCGGCGATCGCACCCTGGAGATCCTGCGCGGCAACGCCCGCGATCAGGGGCTCAACCTGTGGCAATCGGCCAAGGCGCTGCTCAACGACAAGGTGCTGACCGGTCGCGCCGGCAACGCGGTGCGCGGCTTTGTCGAGCTGATCGACGCGCTGGAGGAGCAGGTCTCCCTGCTGCCGCTGCACCAGCAAGCGGATATCGCCATCCAGAACTCCGGCCTCAAGGCGATGTATCTGGCGGAAAAAGGCGAGAAATCCCAGGCGCGGGTAGAAAACCTGGACGAACTGGTCACCGCCTGCCGCCAGTACCAGCGCCCGGACGAGCTGGAAGACATGAGCGATCTCTCCGCCTTCCTCGCCCACGCGGCGCTGGAATCCGGCGAGAATCAGGCGGACGAATATGCCGATGCGGTGCAGCTGATGACCCTGCACAGCGCCAAGGGGCTGGAGTTCCCGCTGGTGCTGCTGGTTGGCGTCGAAGAGGGCATGTTCCCCAGCCAGCAATCCACCGAGGAGTCGGGCCGGCTGGAAGAGGAGCGACGCCTCTGTTACGTCGGCATGACCCGCGCCATGGAGAAGCTCTACATCTGTTATGCGGAGAGCCGCCGCATCTACGGCCGCGAGATGTTCCACAAGCCGAGCCGCTTTATCCGCGAGATGCCCGCCGAGTGTCTGGAAGAGATCCGGCTGCGCACTCAGGTCAGCCGCCCCACCCAGTACGGCCGCTTTAGCCAGAACGAGGTGCAGCAGAGCTTCGACGCCAGCGGCATCAAGCTCGGCCAGCGGGTGCTCCATCCGAAATTCGGGGAAGGAATCGTGCTCAACTTCGAAGGGGTCGGCCAGCAGAGCCGGGTGCAGATCCAGTTCGACGACGTCGGCGCCAAGTGGCTCGTCACCGCCTACGCGAGATTGGAGGCACTGTAATCCCCTCACCCTAGCCCTCTCCCAACGGGAGAGGGGATCATCCCCGAGATAGTCTTTGCCTCCTTCTCCCATCGTGGGGAAGAGGCCTGTTCCCGTGATCATCTTTGCTTCCTTCTCCCATGGCGGGAGAGGGGCCAGTTCCCGAGAGCGTCTTTGCTCCCTTCTCCCCTCGCGGGAGAAGGGTTGGGGATGAGGGGGTGTTTGCTGCTGGCACGGCTGGCGCCGTGCAGGACGCGAGGGCATGGCCCTCGACAGGGTTTCGCCCGCCCTTCGGGCTTGGGCGAGTAACTTTTCTTTGCGTGGCCAAAGAAAAGTCACCAAAAGAAAGGCCACCCCCGCCAATCCGCTGGCTTCGCCAGTCCCCTCGGGCCAGAGCCAACGTCGGGCGGGACGCCGCAGACGGCACATCCCTGTGCCGACTGCGGCTACGCCATCATCCCTGATGGCGTCCCTGACGTTGCCTCTGACCCTCGGCGGATTGGAGGGGGATCAAAATCGTGCCCACCTGTGGCTTGGGGGCCTCATTCGATATTCCGGTAAGGAGTGGAACTTAACCTCAAAGGGTCGGCCAGCAGAGCTGGAAGCTGACCCAGTTTGACAGTGCCAAGTAGCTGGTAAAGTGGGATGTAAAATTATGATTGACAATATTGGAAGAATAAAAAGGGAAAGAACATTATATCCGACATTCCGCACCTGATTTAGGAATAAATTTGCCGATAGCGCTCACCCAATACCTCCAAAATGATCTGCTGGTCTCCTGTTAGCTCCGTTACTTGTGGCGGAGCTTCTCCCAGTCGATATTCATGGATGCCACCAAAGCGCAAAAAGATCCAACGGGCCGTCGGCTGCTGGGTCGGTTTCTTTTTCATATCCGCCACACTGCGATTCTGCTCCACTAATCCCTGCCGGATCCGGTGCTCCAACGCTGCGTAAATCATCAGGCTACAGGTCATCACCATGAGCAACGCTTCAATCCGCTCCGGCTTTTTCAGGTACAGTGAGGAGGTTAAAAACTCCGGGCTCTTGAGAAAACGAAAGCCCCGTTCGACATTCTGCTGCGCTTTATAGGTGGCCAAAAGTTCGGCCATGGTCAGCGTATCGCTGTGGTCATTGGTCGCCAGGATGAACACCCCGGTCTGGTTGCGGGCCTCTTCAACGCAAGCCAGGCTAGTTGCCGCCAACCCAGTGATTTGAAACTGATGGCCAATTGGCTCTTCGCCACGCTTGGGTCTGCCACGTCCTGTATAAACGGGTTCACCTACCACTTCGGCATCCAGTTGCAGCAGCATCAAGCTGGCGGTAAAACAGCTCAACTCAGCTTGGGCATCCGCCTCACAAGCAAAGCGTCGGGCACACAATTTGGCGAAGGCTTTGAGCTCGCGGGTACTGTCTTTGAGCAGGTTTTTGGCCAATGTCTGCTGCTCGCGGTGGCTGGCTTGTTCGCTGCGCACCAGCAACCAACGTTGCGCGACCCCGGCATAATTCGCGTGTTGCCAACGGCCATGATAGCCATTGCCCAGAGCGGTCAGCGGTTGTGCACCTATGGTTGCCACGGCCTGCTTTGCCTCATTGAGAGTGACGGGCACCCGGGTCACAAATAGTTGCTGCTGTTGCGCCAGTAATTGCAAGGTATCGGCGCAGTACAGTGCGGCATCGCCGACCAGATAACGGCACTCCTGCGCGGCCTTGAGACTGCTCAAATGGCGACGAACGGTCTGGGCAAAGGCTTTGGTGTCATTACTATTGCCGCTCAGGGCCTGCATATAGACAGGTAGGCCGGCCTGATTTTCACAGATGAGCTCAAGGATCACTTGATTCAGCTCTGGCCGGTGATCACGACTATAACCACGCACCAGTTGCAGCTTACCGACCAGATCCCCATCGGCACAGTCATAGGCGCCATCGACGTGGAAGCTGGTAATATCGAGGTGCACTGCGGTGCTTTTGAGCCCCAGCCGCTCGACAACTTGCGCCGCCATCACCTGATACAAGGCGCTGACATCGGCCTCAAAGAGGGCATCGAGACAGCGACCGAGCACATCATCATTGAGGTCATCAGCACAGATCCCGGGGCCAATCAGGCGCTCAACCGGCTTGTTAGCGAAGAATTGCGGGAACATGTGCAGGGTGCTGCTGTGAAAGCCGAGGCCGTTCACTATCATGGCGACCAAGGCTTCACCATGTGAGACCTTGAAAGGCGGGGTTTTGGGGAGCAAGGCATCGATCATGCGGGCAATGCCCAGTTCCTGGCAGAGTGCGGCGACCAAACCAAGGTGATCGAGGTTACGGATCGAGATAGCGGGTGCGGCCATGATGATCTACCTGCAAAAGAGAGTAATAGATCAGAACGGCCGATCGCCGTCAAGCACTGAAAATAGCAAAATCAGGTGCGGAATGACGGTTATATTCTTTCCCTATGAATTTTAATAAAGTCATGTATTGTTATTTTTTCAGTATTTCACGCCCTAGAGGAACAAACACTGATAGACGTTTTTCTGTTGAGCGTCCAGTAGCAAATCCTTCTTGCATTTCTGGCCTACTCCAGAATTCTTTTATAACTCCCTCCAAGTCATCTTTAAAGGGTGTGTTATTTCTAATGTTAAATCCTAATCCGAGTGCAAAAACTTCAAATGAGGTTGTTAGAAAAGAGCCACGATAGTTCCCACGAGTATAGTCCCATCGTCTAAATGCATTTTCACCACCATTTAAAGAAATGAAATCAAATGTTTCTTTAAATGTTCTTTCTAGTTCATCGAGAGTGGCCTTGCTATGGTTTGATGCCAAATCAACAGCCTCGTCATCAAGAATCTGAGTGAATCCTCGTAATGAATTTTGTGTTAATTTATCTAATGGCCTATTATGTAAAAGAAGGAATCTCACTACTAGCTCGAGATCAAAACGCTCTTCTATTAAAGTATCACTTAATGATACACACGTAACAAACCCTTTGTGTTTTGATAAGGCCTCTAACCATGCATAAAAATCTGGTGATACTGCTACTAACATGGCAGACCTGATTTCTTGGGCGGTTAGAGTTGAGCCATAACTATTGAGCCGTTGGAAAAGGTCAAACTTAGTTCGTGAGGTGGATTCTCTTTTTATTATTTTAACATCAATTTTAGATCGTTTTACATCCAACTTGATAGCATCTGAGAATGAACTGTTTGGGTCACTAGAAATCCATGATTTCCCTTCAAGCTCATTCAAATACTTAGTTCCAGATAGAACAAGCGCAGGTAATTTTTTACCATGCTCATTTAGAAGCTCACCCTGCAGCTCTAAAATTGTCGAAACCCTCTGTAAACCATCAATTAACTCCCATTTTCCATTTTCAGTTTGTGCAACAAAAATTGATGGAAGAGGTATGCCTAACAACAAGCTTTCAACTAACCTTGATTTTTGTATATGGCTCCACCTATAAAATCGTTGAAATTCAGGTCTTATTATCAATTCACTTTCTTTGTATAAGTTCGTTAGTTCGCCAATGCTCATGGGATATCCATCAGAAGCAATCGTTCTTCTTCCCTCTTGTATCTGTTGCTCTAGTTT
Source organism: Aeromonas sp. ASNIH5 (assembly GCF_002902865.1). Lineage (NCBI taxonomy): Bacteria > Pseudomonadati > Pseudomonadota > Gammaproteobacteria > Aeromonadales > Aeromonadaceae > Aeromonas > Aeromonas sp. ASNIH5. The sequence goes on from NZ_CP026122.1 coordinate 3,297,371, forward strand.
ATTATTGGTGCTCATAATGTTATCTCCACCCCTCAGTTCTTGATAATTCTTTACCTAAGTATTGTAACTCGGGGAAAATCATAGTTTCACTGAATCCAAGTTGCATGAGTGAGTTAATATGCTCTTGACGATCACCTGTTAACTCTATTTTCCATAGGATATCATCCTGAATTTCCCCTGCAATATCTTCCAGCCGTTTAGTACCATCGCCCCAAACCATAAACGTTCCTCTTTGAGCTACAATGCGCCCTGAGTTATGAGCTCCATACATTGCCAATGGAGACTTGTTTCTACGTTTTGTGGTATCAGGCCTATACGCCTCTAAATAACCGTTCCGAAATGTAGATCACTTATCCGGGAAAGAAGGGAACTCGGCGTCGTTTGTGCGATCTGATTAATCGCCAAACCAATCAAACGACAAACGAGCCGAGCCCGAAATGATACTAACACTCCCCGACCATGATGAGCGACGCCGGATCATCAACAAGATGCACCGGACCAAAGATAAAGATCTCTGCCGGAGGCTCAACGCCATCTTGCTCCTTGCTGACGGGCACAGTGTCTCGGCTGTTTCTCGGCTCACTGCCGCCGCCCGGTCATCGATCAATCGCTGGGTGAACTGGTACACCTTGTACGGTCTGGAGGGGCTTGAAAGCGAGCCTCGGGGGCGCAAGCCGGTGCTGCCATTTGCTCACATCTCGGGTCTATTACACCTGTTGATCCAGTTGTCTCCACAGGAGCTCGGATATCAGCGCTCTCGTTGGAGTACCGAACTGATGGCGCTTGAACTCAAACGGAGTTGGCGCCTGACATTGCATGCTTCAACAATACGGCGATGGCTGCCCAGGCTAGGGATTGTCTGGCGCCGGGCCGCGCCCACTTTGCACATCCGCGATCCCCATAAAGAGCGGAAAATGGCCGCCATCAATGAGGCCTTGGGACGCTGCAGTGCGGACCATCCCGTGTTCTATGAAGATGAGGTGGATATCCACCTCAATCCCAAGCTGGGGGCGGACTGGATGATGCGAGGGAAGCAGAAGAAAGTGGCAACTCCGGGCCAGAATCGCAAACATTACCTCGCTGGCGCCCTGCATGCCGGAACAGGTAACGTGACCTATGTGGCGAGCGATAGCAAAGACACGGACTTGTTCTTGTCACTGCTCCAGACACTAAAGCGAACTTATCGGCGCGCCAAGAGCATCACGCTGATCCTGGATAACTACATCATCCACAAGAGCAAAAAAGCACAGCGATGGCTGGCAAGAAATCCGAAGTTCATCGTGCTTTTTCAGCCGGTGTATTCGCCATGGGTGAACCAGATTGAGCGGCTGTGGCATGCCCTCCATGAAACGATCACCCGGAACCACCAATGCCGCACATTGGGTGAGTTATTACGTCGCGTGTTCTACTTCCTGGATCATGCCGCCCCGTTCCCCGGTAATGGACATGGGCTTATGCAACTGGAGCGAAATTAGGATCAGCTATTTAGTTCATCATCTGTTGTGGTTAGTATTTGGATTGCATCGCCATAATCTGATAGAACTGGTGTCTTCCTGTTCCATAGGACAGGCTCAACACACCAGATTATCGGGTTGCAGCCATCATGTTCATGATCATTTAATAATGCAAAGTGGGCTGCAACAAAAATATTCTCACTCCAATCCAAAAGCCTTGTAGGAATACCAAAGTGTTGCATTGCGAAGAGATGTTCCCAGTCATTTTGGGGATATCCATCAGGCCAATATGCCATGCTCCTCTGACGGAACCTAGTTAATAACCTGCGCTCTCTTTCAAATATTGATGCGGCATCCTTACCGTCTCTTAAAAGCCCGGGTAGAAGTTGATAATCACCACATTGATGCCCTCTAAACCATAATGCCGATTTATCAGGTAAGCTCTCATAAATATTAAGGACACTACTTACAAGTTCACTTATCGATGAAACTTGTCTTTCTACTATTGCCATATGATATAGGCCTCAAATAAACATTTATGTAATTAAAAATTTAGCCGTTTTATTGTATCAACGTGTTCCGCATCACCCCTTTCCTGCCTTCCCCTTCACTGACCTGACTCAGCTTGGAGAGGGTCATCAACAGGCCCATCTTGACCTCTTGCCAGACGTAGTAGTTTTTACCCGCCTCGGTGCTGAGGGTCAGAGTGGCATCGTTCTTCGACGTGTAAGAGATGCGGCTGCCCGGTGCACTCTGTTTTGGTTGGAAGAAAGGCAAATAAAGGTTCGCATGAGGCTTTGTTGCCGGGCAACCACTCAAACCGCCACCGGTGTGACGGGATTCAATATTCCGACAATTAACCGGCGTGGTGCGGCCCTTTGACTGTGTAGCGAACCGCGGCATACTGCCCCGTCATCAGATGGGAGTCATTGATGTCTACATGGATGCCGACACTGCGCTGGCTAGGGCGATGGTTGTTACGAAAAACGGTGCTGGCGCTGCTGACCAGCCTCCTGTTTATGATCTCTTTTACCCTGTTTCAATACGCATCCTGGTGGCCTGCACTGGCCGAGGATACTTTCCTTCAATGGGGCGGCTTCTCCCCCAGTCATACCTTGGCTGAGCTGATCCCGGCCATGCTGGAGTTCAGCGCCGTGCTTGCTTGTGCCTTCTGGCCGCTGTTTTTGCTGACGCCCCGGCCGCTGTTGCTGTCGCTCTTTGCCGGGCTCTGGTTGTGGCAGACCTATGACATCGCCTTTATGACGGCGACCGCGTCGACCTGGCTGCCCCACGAGATAATCCGAACCTTTATTCTGCCTCACTCCCATTGGCTGCTGCTCACCCTGCTGGCGCCATTGCTGCTGATCCGCCAGCTTGGCAGGCGGCTATTTGCTGATACATCCGCAACACAGGCAGGGGGCGTCATCTTGGACGACGGACGGTAGCCAGAGGGAGCGATCGATTACGCGATCGTCCGATTACGCTTCGCTAATCGAACCTACACGCCGCATAGAGGTGGGTTATCGGTATCGTGGCCGAGAGGCACAAACCCCAGACTCCCGCCTGTCAGGCTCACCGCAACTGAAACGCCTTGACGAGAAATTCGATAAAGAGCCGCACGTTGCGGGACTGCTCCTTGTGGAAGGGGTAGACGGCGAACAGGGCGTGGGGGTCGGGTTGCCAGTCGGGGAGCAGTTTGACCAGGGTGCCGTCTGCCAGTTCGTTCGACACGAATTCATCCGGCACCAGGATCACCCCGAGCCCCTGCACCGCCGCCTGTTTCAGGGCGATACCGTTGTTGGCGCAGAAGCGGGCGGGGGGCAGTTCCACCGCCACGCTTTCCGCGTCCCGGGTGAAGAACCACTTGTTGGGAGAGGAGGAAAGGCTGTAGCGCAGGCAGTTGTGGGCCTTGAGATCCGCCGGGTGGGCAGGCTGGCCCACCTCCTTCAGGTAGTCGGGGGCGGCGCAGAGCACCCGCTGCACCTCGCACAGGGGTTTGGCGCGCAGGGTGGAGTCCTCCAGGGTGCCAGCCCCCCGGATCACCACGTCCAGCCCCTGATCCACCAGATCCATGTAGGCGTCGCTCAGGATCACCTCGATGCCGATTTCCGGATAGCGGCGCTGGAATTCGCAGACAAGGGGGTTGAGGCGGATCAGCCCGTAGGACATGGGCATGCCGATCCTCAGTCTGCCCCTGGGGGTGAAGGAGGCGGCCATGATGGACTGGTCGGCGGCCTCCAGGCTGTCCAGCACGGCGCATATCTGGCCGTAATAGGCCATGCCCGATTCGGTGACGCTCAGCCGCCGGGTGGTGCGGTTGATGAGGGCGATGCCGAGAAAGGCTTCCAGCTCGTTGATGTTCTTGCTGACCGCCGCTTGGGAGAGGCGCAGGTCGTCCGCCGCCGCCCTGAAGGTGCCCATTTCCACTACCCGGCGAAAGACATTCAGCGCCGTGATCTTGTTCATCCTGCCCCCGTTAATTCACTACTGGTAAATGATGGCGCCATCATTGCGCACTTTTATCACAATAGTGCGGTTCCCCGGGGTGTCCACCCCCCATCCCCCGCCAGACAGAGAGCTGCCCGTGGCAGACCGGCCCGGATCATGGCCCTCCGGGGCGGGGCGGGCCCGGCAGAGACGCAGACGAAAGAGAGGCGATGAGCCCAGGGCACCCCGGCCCGTGACGGCAGGCATAGCAGGCATAAAAGCAGGCGGCAGGGCCCGGGCCCCGCCGCCAGATGGCACGCACCGGCTTACTGCACCTTGCCGGGGGCGGGGGGCAGGGTGATGCCGACATCGGCCCAGGGGTTGGTGCCGAGCAGCTGGGCGTGGGGCACGTCGGCCTGGTAGCGCATGGCGAACGCTTTGGGCCCGTGGGCGAAGGCCACCAGCAGCCCCTGTTTTGCATCCATCAACCCGGCGTGCATGCCGAGCCCGTGATAGCTGATCCGCACTGCCTTGTCCTCAAGGCCCACCTTGTCTATCTGGAAGCGGGCGATGCTGCCGTCTTTGAGGGTAAAGCCCCAGCGGAACGGCCCGCCGCTGACCACCGTCATCACCTCGTCGATGTCGGTGCCGTCCTCGGCGGAGTTGACGTGCATGCGGCCATATTTGCCGAGCACGGCGCTGCGGGTGCGCTCGTCCAGCGCCATCAGGTCATAGACCTTGGGGTAGGGGCCGACGCCGGTCTCCTCGGTGGCGACGCCGCCTCCTTGCACCGCGGGCTCGCGCCCTGCGAGCCTGGCCTGCTCCAGCAGTTCCCCCTGACTCAGATTGAAGGCCGCAATCAGGGCGCCGTGCTCCGCTTTGGTCAAGGCGCGGCGGTGGGAGGCGGCGAGCAGCGGCCTGGCGGCCTCGGGGATGTCGACAGTGACCACGTTGACGCCGATGGGGTTGAGCGCGTTGTTGACCGCTTCGATGCCGGTCACGGCGGGGCGGCCATCGCTGAACTGCACCGAGACCAGGTCACCGGCGAAGGTGTTGAAAGAGAAGGCCGAGGCGAGGGTGCCGGCCAGCAACGGGATAGGGGTGAGTTTCATACAAGACTCCTCGTTAAGGTTCGAGAAGCAGTCTAGGGCGGCGATGTGTTCACTGAAATGACACTCGGATGATATGAAAATTCACTGACAGTAATGAATCGTGGGGGTCAGGGTCGTCGGCCCGCCCCGGGCTCACACCCTCTGCCAGAGGGTGTGAGCCCGGTTGACGCAACGGGGCCCTGCTTGTGGTATGACTCTGGACGTTACTCATCAGAACCTGTCGGAGGACGAGACAATGCTGGCGTTGATCACCACGGCGCACCACACCTGCTACCCCAATCCCATCGCCTTTCGGGCCGGAGAGCGGGTGCGCATCGGCCACGAGGACGACGAGTTCCCGGGCTGGGTGCGCACCTTTACCGCAGACGGCAACGAGGGGTGGGCGCCCCTGTCCCTGCTGACCCCGATCGGCACGGAGGAGGCGCAGGCGCGCCAGGACTATACCGCCCGGGAGCTGGACGTGGCGGCGGGGGAGCGGGTACGGGTGGATCGGGAGCTGGCAGGCTGGCTCTGGGTTCACAACGAAGCGGGGCAATCAGGCTGGATCCCGGCCAGCTGCATCGCCTCGCCCTCATAAGGTGCAGCGGCTCGGAGAAGGAGTAGAGAGGGGAGAGAGAAACCCGGCCAGCGACATGGCGTGCGGCCGGGTGAATTGTTAGGACCAGGGTGGCGGAGCCGGTTTGCGGCTGCCTGGTTGACGGATGGCTAGTCGGACGTTTCCTGCTCGGCTGCGTTTTCGGGCTGTAGCGCCTCTTTCTGCTCCGCCCATTTCAGCAGGGCGTCCAGCGCCGGGCACAGAGCCTGTCCCCAGTCGGTCAGGCGATACTCCACCTTGGGCGGCACCTGCGGGTAGACCTTGCGCACGACGATGCCGTCTGCTTCCAGCTGTCGCAACTGCTGGGCAAGCATCTTCTGGGAAATGGCCGGGATCAGCCGCTCAAAGTCCGAATAACGCTGCACCTTGCCATCAAACAGGTGGAACAGGATGACCAGCTTCCAGCGCCCTTCCAGCAATTTGAGCACCTCTTCGACACCGGTGGCCGCCGTGGACGGGGTATAGATCTTGTTCATGGGTGAGTCACTTACTTTTTTGTGCGTACTTGATTAAACGTAAGCCTATGTGGAAAGTGGCGGTACAGCAATTGTCTTTTAGCGAGGATGACGATGACGACCTTACTCTTTCCATCCATTGCCACCTATTTCGAGGTCAGCAACGGGGGGGATCCTGCCCGCCTGGCCGGATGTTTCACCGAAGATGCGTTTGTGCGGGACGAACGCCATACCCATCAGGGACATAGCGCCATCCAGTCCTGGATGGCGGGTACCCGGGCCGCCTTCGACTACTGCGTGACACCCATGAAGGTGACGCAGGACGGGGCGCGGGTGACCGTGGTTGCCAAGGTGGCGGGCAACTTCCCCGGCAGTCCTGTGATGCTTGATCACCTGTTCCTGATGTCGGGCGACGACATTCACTCTCTGGAGATACGATGATGACAATGGATTTGGCACTGCAAGGCCGGCGTGTATTGATCACCGCGGGGACCAAGGGGGTGGGCAAGGCCGTATTCACCCTGTTTCGTGACAATGGCGCCCGGGTGCTGACCACGGCGCGCAGCCGCCCGGCGGAGGTGCCGGAAGCGCAATTCGTCGCCGCCGATCTGACCAGTGTGGAAGGCTGCAATACGGTGGTGGATGCCGTCAACGCCAGGCTGGGCGGTGTGGACATCATTGTCCACGTGCTGGGGGGCTCATCGGCGCCGGGTGGCGGTTTCGCAGCGCTGGGGGAGGAGGAATGGCAGCGGGAGCTCTGCCTGAATCTGATGCCGGCGGTGCGCCTGGATCGCGCCTTGCTGCCCGCCATGCTGGTACAGGGGGAGGGGGTGATCATCCATGTCACCTCCATCCAGCGTGAGTTGCCCCTGCCTGAGTCGACCACGGCCTATGCCGCCGCCAAGGCTGCATTGTCAACCTACAGCAAGAGCCTGTCGAAAGAGGTGACGCCAAAAGGGGTGCGGGTGGTACGGGTCTCTCCCGGCTGGATAGAGACGGAGGCATCCGTTGCGCTGGCCGAGCGGCTGGCAACCCAGGCTGGCACGGACTACGAGGGAGGTAAGCAGATCATCATGGATTCCCTGGGAGGGATCCCCCTCGGTCGCCCTGCCAAACCGCAGGAGGTTGCGAATCTCATCGCCTTTCTGGCATCTCCCCTGGCCGCCTCCATCAGCGGTACCGAATATGTGATCGACGGAGGCACAGTGCCCACCGCGTAGGCGAGCATCATCTTTTCAAGCAAGTCGCAGCGATGTTGGCAGTCGCTATCAAAACGTGTTGGCGAACACCTGGACAAGGCGTTCGCCGCCCTTCCAGCCAATGGCAAGAACAAGCCCACTGCCCGCGCTGGAATCATATGCAGGCATTCACGCCGCCCTAACCGAAGCCATTGGCGATGGCGTGCTTGATCCCCATGTCACGGGCCGTGACCGGTACCCCGAGCGGCCCTTTGACGCCGAAGCAGATGGAGACATGGCTAGCTGCCATCGAGCATCAATGGGACTAGGGCAATGAGAGATGATGGAGAAACGGGGGACCAGAAACCCGGCCAGCGACGGGCGTGCGGCCGGGTGAATTGTAAAGAGTAGGGTGACGGGAAACGGGATCAGCCTAGTCTAATCAACTCGATGGGGGCGTACTGCTCCCGGGAGTTGGCCAGCAGCACGCACTTTTCATGCTCGGCCTGATAGGGGGTCAGGTTATCGGTGTGAGCCTCTTTCAGAAAGTCGACGGCGCCGGTGGCGGCGATCATCACGCGCTGACCCGCTGTGAGCGCATTGCGGTTTCGGTCATAGATTTTCATGGCACTCTCCTTTTATGGGGCCCGGCGGTATGCCCGGGCTGCGCGAATCAGCCTACGCTCCTGTCAAAGCGTGATGCATGTCACAGATCAATAAAAGGGGAAAGAGGGACTCGGTGCGGCGACGGGGCGCGGCGCTCTGGTCTCGCTGCCCGCCGGTGATCGCCACCGCCTGTCGCAGGGCAGGGAGGACGCCCCCGCTTTTCATCCCCTCGGGCTCGAACTGCAAGGGGGATGCGCTATAGTGGAGCCGCTCGTTTTACTGCCTTCAACCAACCGAGAGTGCATTATGAATCGTGAAATTGCCGCCCAGTTCATCAAGATGCTGACCAACCTGGACCAGTGCCTGGCCAAGGCCGAGGCCCACGCCGAGGCGAAGAAGTTCAACGTGGAGAACTTCTTCAATGAGCGCCTCATCGTCGACATGCTGCCCCTGAGCAAGCAGGTGCTGATCTGCTGTGACAGCGCCCGCGCCGTGGTGGCCACCGCCAGCCTGAGCGAGCCGCCGGTGCTGGGGGATGATCCCAAGACCATGGCGGATCTGCGCGCCCACGTGGCCAAGACCATCGCCTACCTGCAAGGCAAGCTGGACGCCGATTTCAGCCAGTATGCGAGCGGCCACTACTATCCCTACTGGGCCGGTGGCAAGGGGATGGACGGCCACAGCTGCGTCCACGAGTACGGCATCCCGAACTTCTACTTCCACCTCACCATGACCTATGCCCTGCTGCGCCAGGCCGGGGTGGATCTGGGCAAGCGGGATTACCTGGGCGGTCTGAACCTGCAATAAGCCGCGTTTCAGCGACGACAAAGCCTGCCCCCTGGCAGGCTTTGTCGTTTTCGGCCCGGCTCAGCGCCCCAGGTTGTCGGCCAGTTGTTTGGCGCGGCTTGCGGCCCACTGATCGATCATCTTCTCCATCTCCAGGGCGGTGATGGGGGAATCCTTGTGGGTGGTGTCCGGGCTCTCGCGAGCGTCCATCACCCGCACCAGCAGCTTGCCGCTCTGGGCGTCGAGCAACTGGGCCATGCTGCCCACCTTGAGCAGATAGGGCTCCTTGCCTATTACCTCGCGGGTGACGTTGATGGCGATCTTGGCGGGCAGCAGATCCCGCAGCTTGGGGTCGGGCCGGGTCAGGTCGAAGTTGGTGATGGCCGCCTGCACCCGCATCACGCCGGGGCCGGGTTCGGTAGCCATCTTGACGCCGTGGCTCATCAGTTCCCGCTGGAAGGTGGCGTGGTAGTAGCGGCCTATCTCGTTCTGCTCGTTGGCGGTCAGCAGATACCACTGGCCGTTTTCCTGGCGGATGAATTGCAAGGGATCGAGCAGCACTGCGTGGTACTGGCGAAGATCCACGCCGGGTTCCTTGTAGATGCGCTGATTGGGGTTGCTCTCGCTTTGCTGGAAGGCCGTGAGCGGGATCGCCTGCAGGCTGTGGGTGACCTGGTTCTTCACGGCGCACCCGCCCAGCAGGGCGGCGGCCATGGTCATCATCAAGACTCGTTTCATGGGGGCTCCTGGCGGTGGATGGTCGCTGCAAGAACGCAGCCCGCCCTGCCCACAGAGATACCTGATCAGGCCCCTCTCTCACAAGGGGTATCTATGCGGGGGCCACCGGGGGAGCCCCCGTGTCAGGTCACTCGGCGGGGATCTCGGGCTCCACCAGGGTGGCGAGCTGCTTCAGGGACTCCTGCCAGCCGAGGTAGCACATCTCCACCGGAATGAGCGCCGGGATACCCGCCTGTTCGATGGCGAGATCGGTGCCGCACAGCACCTGGGTGAGGGTGATGGTGACCTGCATCTCCCCCGGCAGGTTGGGGTCGTCGAAGCGGTCGGTGTAGCGGATGCGCTTGCCCGGCTCCAGCGCGAGATACTCGCCGCCGAAGGCGTGGGTGTGGCCGCTGGCAAAGTGGGTGAACGACATCCTGAACTGGCCGCCGACACGGGCATCCAGCGCCGCCACCTTGCAGGTGAAGCCATGGGGCGGCAGCCATTTGGCCAGGGCGTCCGGCTCGATAAAGGCTCTGTATACCCGCATCGGCGGGGCCTTGAGTACGCGGTGCAGGGTGACTGTGTTCATGGGGGACTCCTCTTGGCGGCAACAGGGCCGGGTCGCAGCAAGGATAGCCGTCATCCCCGTGGCCTGCGGGGGGCGTCGCCTCCTTTCGCCTGCAGAGAGGATTTTTCGTTTTCTCTTCAAGGAGTTGATCAAGATAGAGGTTATTGTCACCGTTCGCTCATATAATCGCCGCCATGCAAGCGACTCGGAAGGATTCGATGACACAGCTGATGGCGGCCCTGCTGGGGCTGTTTTACGCCAGCCTGATCTGGGCGGCGCCCGTCCCCTTCGTGACGGCCCCCGGCCCCCATGCCACGCAGGGGAGGCTGGAGCCCCTGCTCTCCTGGTTCTCGGGGGAGTTTTCCAGCCAGGAGCAGGCCACCTTCGATGCCCGCTTCACCAGCGCCGAGCTGCGGCTGGTGGAGATCTGGCCCGGGGAAGGCCCCTTTCGCTGGGTCTATGCGGAGCAGTTTCTGACCGAGCGGGCGCAGCGACCGTTTCGCCAGCGCATCTACCGCTTCTCCTCCCTGCCCGATGGCCGCATCCTGATGGCCGAACTGACCATGCCGAGGGCCACGGATTTTGCCGGCGCCTGGCGTCGGCCCGAGCTGCTTGACTCCCTCACCCCGCAGCAACTCTCCCTGCGCGAAGGGTGCGAAATCTGGCTGACCCGCCAGCCGGGCGGGGAGTACAAGGGGCAGACCCGGGTCGGGCATTGCGCCACCGATTTTGGCGGTGCCACCACCCTGGTGCAGTACCTCTGGATCGGCCCGGACAGTGTCCGGCTGCTGGACAGGGCCTATGACAACGGCGCCCATCAGCGCTGGGGCAGCCCGGGGGAGGGTTACGTCTACCTGCGCAAGGGGATGCGGCGCGGGGAGTAGTCACGCCGTCCGTCAAGGCCCCTCCCTGCTTGCCGCCTTAAAGGACGTGCCGGTCAGGTCGCTGGCCAGTGCCCCTGCAGATCCACCAGGATGGAGAGGCTGACCGCGCCAAACAGCAGGCCCGTCATCAGGTTGAGCGGGCGCTGGATGCGGCCGAGCAGGTGCTGGGCGCGGGGGGTGGAGAGGCTCCAGGCCAGGGCGCTGAACCAGACGAGGGAGAGCAGGAACAGCTCCAGGATCAGCAAGCCCCGGGTCAGGCCATCCACCTGGGGCGTCACCATGGCGGCCAGCAGCCCCATGAAGAACAGCATCGCCTTGGGGTTGAGCAGATTGGTGGCCAGCCCGCTCTTCACCCCCTTGCGCCAGCCCGGCCGCTCGCCTCCGGCGCGCAGCGCCAGATCCCCGCTTCCCTGCCAGGCCGCCTTCAGCGCCCCCCAGCCCAGCCAGCCCAGATAGAGGGCACCCACCAGTTTCACGGCGAGAAAGAGCCAGGGCTGGCTTGCGATCAGCAGGCTGATGCCGGTGAGACTGAGGGTGGCGTGGAGCAGGATGGCGAGGGCGATGCCAAGGGCCGCCCCGAGGGCGGTGGGCCTGTGCAGGCTGGTGCGCAGGATGAGTGCGAAATCCGGGCCCGGGCTCGCCAGAGCGACGAGGTGGACGAGACCCAGGGTCAGAAACAGGCTGGTGAACATAAAAGACCTCCGACAGCGGTATGGAGGTGACAGCATGGGGCAGGACGGGGGACGGGAGATTGTAAAAGATTGCAGCAGCGACGATTCAGGCGGGCAGCATCTGCTGGCGATACTCCGCCGGGGTGAGCCCGAAGGCCTGACGAAAACCGTGGTGGAAGTGGCTCTGATCGAAGAAGCCCACCGCCAGTGCCACTTCGCTCACCGGCAGACCGCTGCCGAGCAGGCGCTTGCCCTGTTCGAGGCGCAGCCGCTTGAGCCAGGCATAGGGGGTCATACCGGTCTTCTTCTTGAACTGACGCAGGAAGGCGAAGCGATCCAGCCCGAACAGGGCGGCCAGATCCTCCAGGGTGTGGCGCTCGTCCAGCCGGGCCAGCAGATGGTCGCGCAGGAACCTGAGCTGGGGATCCGCCAGGGCGTGGCGCTCGGGGGCGAGCCGGAACAGTTCACCCAGCAGGGCCAGCAACTGGCTCTCCGCCAGCAGGCCATCGGGGGCAGGGCCGTCCAGGTGCATGTGCAGGCGGGCAAAGCCCTGATAGAGGTCGGGGCGGCTCTGCAATCCCTGGTGGAAAAAGGGCTCGGGGTGTTCCGGCAGCCAGCGGGCCAGCTGCTCGGGGGCGATGGAGAAGACCCGCACCTCGTACCCTTCCGGCAGCAGGCTGAGGCCGTCGTGCATTTCGTCCGGGTTGACGGTGGAGAGTTCGCCGCGCACCAGGTTGTGGCTGTTCCCCTTGTGGATGAACTTCTGGCCGCCCCGCTGCACCAGACCGATGTGGTAGTCCAGATGCACGTGGCGGCCATAGCTGAACTCCCTGTGGTGGGAGTGGGAGAGTTCAACCCCCGGCAGCAGCCGGGATTGCCAGTAGTGGATGCGGGATTGGGGTGCGTTCATCCCCTATTGATACCCCGAAAGCGGCCCCTTGGCTTGTAGATTATTGCGCCGGCGCCTCAGCCGGCCTCCTGGCGCCGCTTGCCGCTGCGCAGGCCATCCAGGCTGAACAGCACCAGGGCGCTCCAGATGCAGCCAAAGGTGATCATCTTGTCCAGCGCCAGCGCCTCGCCATACAGGGTCACCGCCAGGATGAACATCAGGCTGGGGCCTATGTACTGGAAGAAGCCCAGGGTGGAGAGCTTGAGCCGGGTGGCCGCCGCGGTGAAGCAGAGCAGGGGGGCCGTGGTGACGGCGCCCGCGGCGATGAGCAGCAGGTTCAGGTGCCAGTCATTCTGGGTGAGGTGGCTGGTGGGGCTGTCGGCGATGCCCCACAGATAGAAGGCGGCCGGCGGCAGCATGATCAGGGTCTCGATGAGCAGGCCGGTGAGGGCGTCCAGGGCCAGCTTCTTGCGAATGAGGCCGTAGATGGCGAAGCTCGAGGCCAGCACCAGGGCTATCCAGGGCAGGGAGCCGAAGGCGATGAGCTGGACGGCGACACCGACAAAGGCGAGCCCCACCGCCCACCACTGCAGGCGGCGCAGCTTCTCGCTCAGAAACACCATGCCGAGCAGCACGTTGAACAGGGGGTTGATGTAGTAGCCCAGGCTCGCATCCAGCATGTGGCCGTTGTTGATGGCCCAGATGAACAGCAGCCAGTTGCCGCCGACGGTGACGGAGGTGAAGGCCAGGGTGAGCAGCACCTTGGGCTGGCGCAGCACCGCCTGCACCTTGTGCCACTGGCGTCCGAGCAGCACCAGCACCATCAGCAGGGCGCAGGACCAGATCATGCGGTGGGTCAGGATCTCGGCGGCCGGCACGGCGGAGAGGGACTTGAAGTAGATGGGTGCCAGGCCCCAAAGGGTGTAGGCGCCGAGGGCATAGAGGACGCCCTGGCGCTGGATCTGTTGTTGCATGCGGATAACCTTCACTGGAGTGCGGATGTCGGGAAACATCGCAAAAAGTCAGTGTAGCGATCCTTTTGCAGGGAAAGAAGACAATAAATGGGTCTGACGGGATTTTAACAGCAGGAGCGACTTCAGCGACCGCCCCCGCGGCGGATCTTCTCCACGTCCATCAGCAGCCACAGCATGAGGGCGATGGCGGAGATCCAGGGGCCCCAGGTGACATAGGCTTCCCCCTGACCCAGCACGAAGAACAACAGCGGCAATCCCACCACCAGAAACAGTACACTTCCCAGAAAAAACAGCATTTTTATCTTTAAATTTAATGGCTTGCTATTTGACGATTATATCGATTGAGCGAGGGGATAAAAGAGTAAAAATGAGAAAGGGGGATTTCTCCCCCTGTTTTGTTGATAAGCGTCATTTATGACGTTATTCGAGCTGGATCCAGGTGCTTTTCAGCTCGGTGTACTTCTCCAGGGCGTGCAGGGACTTGTCGCGCCCGTTGCCGGACTGCTTGAAACCGCCAAACGGCATGGTCATGTCGCCGCCATCCCAGTTGTTGACGAAGACGGTGCCGGCGCGCAGGGCGCGCGACCCTTTCACCGCCTGGTTGAGATCCGCCGTCCAGATGGCGGCCGCCAGGCCGTAGTCGGTGTCGTTGCCCAGCGCAATGGCCTCTTCCAGGGTGTCGAAGCCGGTCACCGCCAGCACGGGGCCGAATATCTCCTCGCGGAAGATGCGCATCGTCGGGGTCACGTCGTCAAAGATGGTGGGTTCGATGTAGTAGCCGCCCTCCTCGGGCTGGGTACGCTTGCCTCCCAGCAGCAGCTTGGCGCCCTCCTGCTGGCCGATGGCGATGTAGTTGAGCACCTGCTCCATCTGGATGTGGTCCACCATGGCGCCGATGCGGGTGGTGGGGTCGAGCGGGTTGGCCGAGATCCACTCGCGGGCATGGGCCAGCAGCCGCTCCATGAACTGGGGCTTGATGCTGTTTTGCACCAGCAGGCGGGAGGCGGCGGTGCACACTTCCCCCTGGTTGTAGAAGATGGCGCCGACGGCGCTTCTGGCGGCGGCGTCCAGATCCGGTGCATCCGCCAGCACGATGTTGGGGCTCTTGCCGCCGCACTCCATGAAGGCGCGCTTGAGGTTGGACTTGCCGGAGCACTGCACCAGATGCTTGCCGATCTTGGTGGAGCCGGTGAAGGTGATGCAGTCGACGTCCATGTGCATGGCCAGCGCCTCGCCCACGGTATGGCCGAAGCCTGGCAGCACGTTGAAGACGCCGTCGGGGATGCCCGCCTCCTTCGCCAGACCCGCGATGCGCAGGGCGGTGAGGGGGGATTTCTCGGAGGGTTTGAGGATCACCGAGTTGCCGGTGGCGAGCGCCGGGCCCAGCTTCCAGCAGGCCATCACCAGGGGGAAGTTCCAGGGCACGATGGCAGCCACGACACCGAGGGGCTCGCGGGTCACCAGGGCCAGGGCGGACTCTTCCACCGGGGCGACCTGATCGTAGATCTTGTCTATCGCCTCGGCGTTCCAGGCGATGCAGTTCGCGGCGGCGGGGGCGTCATACCCCATGGCGTCGCCGATGGGCTTGCCCATATCCAGCGACTCCAGCAGTGCCAGCTCCACCAGGTTCAGACGCATCAGCTCGGCGAAGCGCTGCATGATGAGCTTGCGCTGCTTGGGAGAGAGGCCGGACCAGCGCTTGTCGTCGAAGGCGGCACGGGCCGCCTTGACCGCCAGCTCGGCATCGGCGGCGTCGCAGGAGGCGACCCTGGTCAGCAGTTGGCCGTTGGCCGGATTGATGCAATCGAAGGTGGCGCCGTTGACGGCATCCCGGTAGGTGCCGTCGATAAAGGCTTGCGAGGGCAGGGTCAGATGGGCGGCCTTGTGTTGCCACTGGGCCAGGGTCAGGTCACTCATGTTCACTCCTTGAACCGGCAGAAAGTCAGTCTCCGCGTATCAATATGCTAAACATCCTGCCGCTTGTAAATCCATCTTGTAACAATTCATTAAACACTGACCCCGAACAACCCGGGCCAACGGCGAGGCAAACCGGGCGCTCTGGCCTGTGGTGTCTGGGGTCGCGCGGCGGGGCGGGAGCCCGTGTCGCTGGCCTGATCCCCGGGCCGGGCAGGGGGGGATCCCGGCGGGCTGTTCCGGGAGAAGGCCCGTCAGAAGCTGGCGGGCGTGTTGGCCGAGATCAGCACGCACTCCTGATCCCCCACGTTGCGAAAACGGTGGGGAGTGCGGCTGTCGAAGTAGTAGCCATCTCCTGGTGCCAGCAGGTGAACCTGCTCGCCCACGGTGACTTCCACCTGACCCCGGATGACGATGCCGCACTCTTCCCCTTCGTGACTCAGCATGTCGTCACCGGTGTCGGCGCCCGGGGGCAGTATCTCCTGCATCATGCCGATGGCGCGGTTGGCGCGGCTGTGACCCACCAGACGGTAGCTGATGGGGTGGGTGCCGAGATCCGGCATGTCGTCCGCACGGAAGATCACCTCGGAATCCATCTCCGTCTCGTCGGTGAAGAAGCTGGCCAATGACATGGGGATGCCTTCCAGCACCTTGCGCAGGGAGGCCACCGAGGGGCTCACCTGATTTTTCTCGATCTGGGAGATAAAGCCGTTGGTCACACCGGAGCGTTTTGCCAGCTCGCGCTGGGAGAGGGCCGCCTTGGTGCGAACCGCCTTGAGGCGGTGACCGATATCCATCGATAGACACTCCTTGACTGTTTACTATTATTAAAATTGTGTTAAATATCTTATACCACCCCTGAGGGGTGACACCAAGCCGGGCGATAAAAGCCCTTTTTTATGGATTCAGGTGTTTAATTTAATAGGCATGAGCCGGGTGTTACTAAACGCCTTAAGGATGAGGTGACCATGAAACCTGTTAGCGACATCAATACCCCCGACATGTCCGCATTCTGGATGCCGTTCACCGCCAACCAGCAATTCAAGGCGGCGCCGCGCATCCTGAAGTCGGCAGAGGGGATGTATTATCACTCAGAGGATGGCCGCAAGATACTGGATGGCACTGCCGGACTCTGGTGTTGCAACGCAGGCCATGGTCGGCGCGAGATCGCCGAGGCGGTCTCCCAGCAGATCTCCCACCTCGATTTTGCCCCCACCTTCCAGATGGGCCACCCCCTGCCGTTCGAGCTGGCCAACCGGCTGGTGGAGATCGCCCCCAGGGGATTCGGTCACGTCTTCTATACCAACTCCGGATCGGAGTCCGTGGACACCGCGCTCAAGATTGCGCTGGCCTGGCAGCGGGCTCGCGGTCAGGGGACCCGTACCCGGCTCATCGGCCGCGAGCGCGGCTACCACGGGGTGGGTTTTGGCGGCATCTCGGTGGGGGGCATTCCCGGCAACCGCAAGTGGTTCGGCTCCCTGCTGACCGGGGTGGATCATCTGCCCCACACCCTCAATATAGGGAAAAATGCGTTCACCAAGGGATTGCCAGCAGAAGACCTCACCCTGGCCGATGAACTGGAGAAGATTGTCTTCCTGCACGACGCCAGCAACATCGCGGCGGTCATCGTCGAGCCCATCGCCGGCAGCACCGGGGTCATCATGCCCCCCAAGGGCTATCTCAAGCGGCTGCGGGAGATCTGTACCAAACACGGCATCCTGCTGATTTTTGACGAGGTGATCACCGGTTTCGGCCGCCTCGGCTCCCCCTTCGCCGCCCAGGAGTTCGACGTCATCCCCGACATGATCACCTGCGCCAAGGGGCTCACCAACGGCGCCATCCCCATGGGGGCCGTGCTGGTGCAAAACCATATCTATGACGACATGATGGCGGCGGGCAAGGGGGCCATCGAGCTGTTCCACGGCTACACCTACTCCGGCCACCCGGTGGCGGCGGCGGCGGGTCTGGCGACCCTCGAGATCTACCGTAACGAGAACCTGCTCAGCCGCGCCGCCGATCTGGCAGGCTACTGGGAGGAGGCGGCCCATTCCCTCAAGGGCTGCAAGCACGTGAAGGACGTGCGCAACTACGGCCTGGTGGCGGGCATCGAACTCGAATCCATGCCCGATGCACCGGGCAAGCGGGCCTACGAGGTGTTCGTGCGCTGTTTCGAGAAGGGGGCGCTTATCCGGGTGACCGGCGACATCATCGCCCTGTCGCCTCCCCTCATCATCGAGCGCAGCCAGATAGACGATCTCTTCACCCTGCTGCAGGACGCCCTGCAGGCCCAGGACTGACCCCCACATCACACAGGATGGCGCTCGTCCCGGGCGTCATCCCCCTGTGCTGCCTCGGCGCGGCGAGGGGAGGACGGATGACCCATCACGGAGGATTTATGAGTTACAGGATCGACAACTTCATTGACGGCGAGACGACCGAGAGTCGCAGCGAGCGTTTCGGTGCCATCTTCAATCCGGCCACCGGCCAGCAGCAAGGCTCCGTCGTTCTCAGCACGGCCGATGAGTGTGCCGAGGCGATTGCCTGCGCCGAGCGCGCCTTTGGGGAGTGGTCCCAGACCCCGCCGCTGGTGCGGGCCCGGGTGCTGTTTCGCTTCAAGGAGCTGATGGAGCAGCACAGGGACGAGCTGGCCCAGCTCATCAGCCGCGAGCACGGCAAGGTCTTCTCCGACGCCCAGGGGGAGCTGACCCGGGGGCTGGAGGTGGTGGAGTTTGCCTGCGGCATTCCCCATTTGCTCAAGGGGGAGCACTCCCTCAACGTGGGCCGCGGGGTGGACAGTCACTCCATGATGCAGCCGGTGGGGGTCTGCGCCGGCATCACCCCGTTCAACTTCCCTGCCATGGTGCCGCTCTGGATGTTCCCGGTGGCCCTGGCCTGCGGCAACACCTTTATCCTCAAGCCCTCGGAGAAGGATCCGTCCCTCTCTCTGCGCATGGCCGAACTGCTCAAGCAGGCGGGCCTGCCGGACGGGGTGCTCAACGTGGTCAACGGCGACAAGGAGGTGGTGGACGTGCTGCTGACCGACCCGAGGGTCGGTGCCGTGTCGTTTGTCGGCTCCACCCCCATCGCCCAGTACATCTATGCCACCGCCTCGGCCCACGGCAAGCGGGTGCAGGCCCTGGGCGGCGCCAAGAACCACATGGTGGTCATGCCGGATGCCAATCTGGATCAGGCGGTTTCCGCCCTGATGGGGGCCGCCTATGGTGCGGCGGGCGAGCGTTGCATGGCGATCTCGGTGGCCGTGGTGGTGGGTGACGAGACCGCCGATGCCCTGGTGGCGAAGCTCTCGCCCCTGGTGGCGGCCCTGCGGGTGGGCCCGGGACTGGGCCAGAGTCCGGAGAACGAGATGGGGCCTCTCATCAGCCGGGAACACCTGGCCAAGGTGCGCGGCTACGTGGATCAGGGGGTGGCCGAGGGGGCCGAGCTGGTGGTGGATGGCCGGGGCCTGAGCCATGACGAGGGCTACTTCATCGGGGGCAGCCTGTTCGATCGGGTCGGCCCCGAGATGCGCATCTACCGGGAGGAGATCTTCGGCCCCGTGCTCGCCATCGTGCGGGCCCCGGACTACGAGACGGCCCTGCGCCTCATCAACGAACACGAGTACGGCAACGGCACCGCCATCTTCACCGGTGACGGAGATACCGCAAGGGACTTCACCACGCGGGTTCAGGTCGGTATGGTAGGGGTGAACGTTCCCATTCCGGTGCCCATGGCGTTTCACAGCTTCGGTGGCTGGAAACGGTCCATCTTCGGGCCGCTCAACATGCACGGGCCGGATGGGGTGCGCTTCTACACCCGGATGAAGACGGTGACCGCCCGCTGGCCCCAGAGCCTGCGCGCCGGCGCCGAGTTCTCCATGCCGACCATGAAGTGAGCCGCCGGCTCGCTGCCATGGCTTTAATCTCTTGCCCCCGCAGGCCGCCGGTCTGCGGGGGCGCTTCTGTCAAGGAGTAACAGATGCGACTGGGTATTCTCGATTGTGACCGGCTGGACCCCGATTTGGTGGGGGATTTTGGTCCCGTTTACTCCGAGATGTTTATCAAGGGTTTCCGGGCGTTGGCCCCCGAGCTGGAATTTCGGGTCTGGTCCGCCCTCGACGGCGATCTGCCCCCGGATCTGACCGAATGCGATGCCTGGCTCATCACCGGCTCGCGTCACGATGCCTACAGTGACATCCCCTGGATCCTGGCGCTGCGCGACTGGATCCGCCGGGCCCACGATGCCAACGTCAAGCTGGCCGGGGTCTGCTTCGGCCATCAGGTGATCGCCCAGGCGCTGGGAGGGGAGGTAATGAAGTCCACCAAGGGGTGGGGGCTGGGGGTGTCGGTCCATGCCATGCAGACGACAAAACCCTGGATGGCGCCGGGTCTGGACACCATCCGCATCCTGGCAAGCCACCAGGATCAGGTGGAGCAGCTTCCGCCGGGGGCGACCCTGCTCGCGGGCAACGACTTCTGCCCCAACTTCATGTTCCTGCAGGGGGATCACATCGTCGCCATCCAGGGGCACCCGGAATTCTCGGTGGCGTACAACCGGGCCCTGATCGAGCGGCGACGGGACAGGCTGCCCGATGCACATTACCAGAGCAGTCTCTCTTCCCTGGAAGGGGAGGTGGATTCCGCCACCATGATGCAGTGGTTGCTGCAGTTCCTCGGCATCCTGCCGATCGGGGCCGACGCGCGCTGAACCCCGTTTGTCATATCCACCGCGCTGATGCTAGATTTTGTAGCAAAATGAAGGATCAAGCGGCGATATGCCCAGTCCGGATGATACACTGGCCGCCATTTTTGGCGGCCTAGTCCATCGACGAGCGCCGCGTCAGTCTGTGAGGGGGCAACCTTGAAACTACAGCAGTTGAAGTATCTGATCGCGGTGCGGGACCACAATCTCAACGTCTCCGTTGCCTCCGATGCGCTCTATACCAGCCAGCCTGGGGTGAGCAAGCAGATCGGCTTGCTGGAGAGCGAGCTGGGGGTGCGCATCTTCGAGCGCCGCGGCAAGCACCTGCACCGGATCACCCCGGTGGGGGAGGAGATCATCAAGTGTGCCGAGGCCATGCTCAATATCGAGAGCAAGATCAAGGCCATCTCCCGGGAGTACCTGGATCCGACCGTGGGCACCCTCAACATCCACACCACCCACACCATCGCCCGCTACCTGCTGCCGAAAAGCGTCACCTACTTCACCAAAAAGTACCCCAAGATCTCGTTCCACCTGCATCCTGTGATGTCCGCCACCAAGGAGCAGATCAGCAAGGGATACTCGGATTTTTCCATCGTGGCCCACGAGATAGGCTTCGACAAGGAGCTGATCGCGCTGCCCGCCTACCTCTGGACCCTCTCCCTGGTGGTGCCCCAGGAGCACCCCCTGGCCAAGGTGAAGAAGCCGACCCTGGAGCAGCTCTGCCAGTATCCCATCCTGAGCTACGAGAGCGGCGCCACCGGGCGTCAGGTGCAGGACAGGGTGTTCCAGGCGGCCGGCCTCACTCCCAACTACTACATGACGGTGATGGATGCAGGCGTCATCAAGCGCTACGTGGAGCTGGGCTTTGGCATCGGCATCATCTCCTCCCTGGTAGCCAACGATAGCGATGCCCCTGGCCTCGTGGCCATCAATCTGGAGCACCTGTTCGAGCCCTGCCCGGCCCAGATCTGCTTCAGCAAGAGCATCCTCTTGCAGAACTACATGTATGACTTCATCAGCTCCTTCTCCCCCCATCTCACCAAGGAGATGATCCAGAACGTGATGCAGCAGCCGACCCAGGCTCGCATCGACGAGCTGTTGTCAGGGGTGGAGCTGCCCGTCTACTGATCCCGCTTCCGTTTCTGTGCCGGCACCCCGGGGTGTCGGCCTCCTCCCGCCGAGGTTTCCATGTCCCGCATCCTGCTGCTCGCCAATCTCAACTGTGATCATGTGCTCTCCCTGGCCGAGCCCCTGGTGGCGGGGGCGCGGCTGCAATACGTGGATCAGGGGCGCAGGCTCGGCGGCGGCGCCGCCAATACCGGCATCGGATTGGTGTGGGCGGGACACGAGGTGATCATCGCCTCCCGGGTCGGGCTGGACGACACCGGTGACTGGCTGCTGGAGCAGGCGGCCTCATATGGCCTGGATTGCAGCCATGTGGAACGCTTTGGCGGCGAGACCGGCGAGCTGCTGGTGCTGGTGGACGCCACCGGTGAGCGCACCATCCTCAGGCGCCCACGTCGTCCGGATCTGCCGGGGGATCTGCCGACCGAAGGGGTGGACTGCCTCTATGTGAACTATCCGGGCACCGCCATCGTGGGCTACATGCGCCAGATGCTCGCCAAGAGTTTCGTGGTGGCCCAGTATCCCAAGGGGGGGCAGGCCCGCCGCCCCTGCCACGTGCTGGTGGCCTCCCGCTCCGATCTCGGCGAGGTGAGCGACCCCTGGCAGCATGCCCGCCAGCTCGCGGGGGAGCAGCTTGAATGGCTGGTGCTGACCGAGGGCAAGGCGGGCGCCGTGGCCATTCACGGGGAGGAGCAGGTCAGGGTGGCGGCGCGACCGGTCTCCGTGGTGGATACCACGGGGGCAGGGGATGCCTTCGCGGGCGGTCTCATCCACGGTCTTGCGCGGGGCATGGCCATGGCCGATGCGCTGCAGTGCGCCGTGGACTGGGGCGCCTTCGCGGTGGCCTCCGAGAGCTCCATCCCCTCCCAGGCGCTGCGCAACTGGCTGAAGCAGCCCCACTGAACTCGCCGGACAACGGCTCCGGCGATGACAGAGGAGGTGGGGATTTGTCGACGGAAACCGCCAAAACCCCTCGCCGAGGCGGCAAGTTTGCGATCAATCAAAGAAAGTGTCGATTTATGTACATCTTCGTCGACACCCGCCCGGGCTGCTCTTACCCTTGTGACTTCACGACTCGGTCGAAGAAGCCCATCCCGTGCGCACGCATGTGCAGACCCCCTCTTTGGCCACCGGCTGTCGTCCTGATTTCTGGCTTGTAGTAAGAGGCAAGTGCGACCATGCAACTGACACGATTTACCGATTACGCCCTGCGTACCCTGACCTTCCTGGCCATCCAGCCCGGTGATCGCCTGTCGACCATCACGGAAGTGGCCGACACCTTCGCCATCTCCCGCAATCACGTGGTCAAGATAGTGCATCAGCTCGGCATCAAGGGTTACATCGAGACGGTGCGTGGCAAGCATGGGGGCATCCGCCTCGGCCGTGCCGCCGTCTCCATCAACCTGCGCGATGTGGTGATGGACATGGAGCACGTGCTCTGCCCGGTGGACTGCAAGCGCGAAAACTGCCGTCTCTCCGGGGGCTGCCGCATCCAGGGCATTCTACGCCGCGCCATGCACGCCTTCCTGGAGGTGCTGGGGGAGTACACTTTGGCGGATGCGGTGCGGGATCCCACTCGTCTGTGCCACCTTCTCGGCATAGAGCAGGATAATATCCTGACCATGGCATGATGCCACGGTGAATGACAGAGGGGCCTGCGGGCCCCTCTGTCATTGCCAGCGGTCAGAGCTGGGGCACAAGGGTGATGGCTCCGTGCAGGCAGGCGAGGCCGCAAGCGCCGCAGCCATCGCAGGCGGCCATGTTGACGGTCACTCCCTCGCTGCCGACCTTGATCGCCTGCTGGGGGCAGGCATCTTCGCACAGCAGGCAGTAGTAGCCCTGACGGGCCTGGCAGCTCGCCTCTATCCTGACCCGGGTCTGCACCTGGCGGCCGAGGCAGAGATCCAGTGCGCCCGTGGGGCAGGCTCTGGCGCAGCTGCCGCAATAGCTGCACTGGCCACAGGCGAGATCCAGCACTGGGGTACCGGCGATGGGGCTGCCGTCATATTCGGGGCGATCGGCGGGCTTGATGAGGCCGTTGGGACACGCCTTGAAGCAGTCGCCACAACGGGTGCAGAGGGTGAGGAACTGGGACTCGTCGATGGCCCAGGGCGGGCGTGCCTCATGGCAGACCACCTCGGGTCTGCGGGGGCTCCCCCATGCGTGTGCCAGCCAGCGACAGAAAAAATGCGTCATGCCCACCTCTATACCTATTAGGGGTTAATTTTATCCAGTTTTAGGCCGGCAAGCCAGAGAATAGCGGCGGGCAGGATCGCAAGCCGGGTTGCCCTTGTGTAAGCTAGGCAGGTCTTTTTGCGGGATTGAATGAACTCATGTGGCTATTTCTGTGGCGTGCTTCTCTGCTCTATGTCTTCCCTCTGCTGATGTGGGCCTACTGCCATCTCAAGGGTATCGAGTTCAGTGAACTGGATACCGGGGTCAACAGCCACAAGTGGGTGGTGCTGGCGGCCTATCTGCTCTATGTGCTGATCTGGTTGCTGCTCAACCGCTATCTCGAACTCTTCTTGCGCCAGCGGGGGCGCCGATGACCCCGCTGCTGACCTGGTGGCCTGCCATGCTGGCTGGCGGGCTGGCGCTGCTGTTCGGCTGGTGGTGGGGGCGACGCTGCGGCCGTGAAGAGGCGCTGCTGCTGGAGGAGCGTCATCAGGGGTTGCAGGATCGCTGGGACGCGCTGCAGGACGAGAAGATGCTGGCTCAGCAGAAGCTGGATCAGCAGCAGACCCTGCTGCTCAAGCTCACCGCCCGCCTCAAGGAGGCCGAGGCGACTCTGCGCAGCGAACGCATCGCCAGCGCCGAGAAGCTGCAGTTGCAGCAAGAGGCTGAGCAGCGCCTCAGTCAGCAGTTCGAGAACCTCGCCAATCGTATCTTTGAACAAAATGCCGGCAACTTCCGCGAACTGAATCAGAACAGCATGGATCTCCTGCTGACTCCACTCAAGGAGCAGTTGGAGGGCTTTCGCCGCCAGGTGGGAGAGACCCACGCCCAGGAGACGGCCCAGCGCCACAACCTCAAGTTCGAGCTGGAGCGCCTTGCCGAGCTCAACGCCCGCATGACCGAAGAGGCGGCGGCGCTGACCCGGGCCCTCAAGGGCGACAGCAAGCAGCAGGGCAACTGGGGGGAGGTGGTGCTGGCGCGGATCCTCTCCGAGTGCGGCCTGCGCGAGGGGCATGAGTACCACACCCAGGTCAACATCGAGGTGGACAAGGGCAAGCGCTACCAGCCCGACGTCATCGTCCACCTGCCCCAGGAGAAGGACATCATCATCGACGCCAAGGTGTCGCTGACCGCCTATGAGCGCTGGTACAACGCCGCTGACGATCTGGAGAAGGCGGTGGCGCTCAAGGAGCACGTCGCCTCGGTGCGCAACCATATCCGCGAGCTGGGCCGCAAGGATTACCAGCAGTTGCCCGGGGTGCGCACCCTGGACTATGTGCTGATGTTCGTGGCGGTGGAGCCTGCCTTCCTCGCTGCCCTTGAAGCGGACCCTTCCCTGGTGCGCTACGGGCTGGAACACAACATCCTGCTGGTGAGCCCTACCAACCTGATGGTGGCGCTGCGCACCATAGAGAACCTGTGGCGCTACGAGCGGCAGAACCAGAACTCGCGCCAGATAGCGGAGCGGGCCGGTCGCCTCTACGAGAAGTTGCGGCTGTTCGTGGAGGAGATGCAGCAGATGGGGGGCAGCTTGCACAAGGCGCAGGAGAGCTACGACAAGGCGATGGGCCGGCTGGTCAACGGTCGTGGCAACCTGATCGCCCAGGCCGAGCGCTTTCGCGAGCTGGGGGTCGAGGTGACCAAGCCCTTGCCGGACGCGCTGGTGGACAGGGCGCTGGAGCGGGAGGAGTCGGCGGACTGAGGGGAGTCGTCATTCGCCGGGACAACGAAAAGGGCAGCCATTGGCTGCCCTTTTCGTTTCATGCAACAGCCTGGACGGCTGCTTATTGCTTCCAGAAGGAGGGGAAGAAGAGCACCGCCACCGTCAGGATCTCGAGGCGTCCCAGCAGCATGCCGAACGACAGTATCCACTTGGCCGCATCCGGCAGACTGGCGAAGTTGGTGCTGGGACCGATGACAGGCCCCATGCCCGGGCCCACGTTGGCCACGGCGGTGATGGAGCCCGAGATGGCGGTCAGGGGGTCCAGCCCGATGGCGGCGAGCAGGGCGGCGATCAGCAGGATGATGGCGAAGTAGACCAGCACGAAGGAGATCAGGGAGCGGATGATGGCGTCGTTGACCGGACGGCCGTTGTACTTCTGGGGAAACACGGCGGAGGGGTGCATCAGCTGGCGCATCTGTTTCTTGAACAGGGCGAAGGCCACCTGGACCCGAAAGATCTTGAGCCCGCCCGAGGTGGAGCCGGAGCAGGCGCCGAGTGCCAGCAGGATGATGAAGATAATGGTGGTGAGCGGGCCCCAGGTGCCGAAGTCGCCGAGTCCGAAACCCGTGGTGGTGAGCACGGAGACGATATTGAAGCTGCTGATGCGCAAGGCATCCATGAAGCCGTAGATGTCTCTCACCCAGAGATAGAAGGTGACGACCAGGGTCACCCAGACGATCAGCCAGAAGAAGCCCTGCACCTGGGCATCCTTGAACAGGCTGTTGTCACGGCGGGAGAGAGCCTGCACATAGAGCAGGAAGGGCAGGCCACCGAGGAACATGAAGAGGGTGCCTATCCAGTGCGCCGCGTGGGAGAAGTGGGACATGGATTGATCGGAGGTGGAGTAGCCGCCGGTGCTGAGGGTCGTCATGGCGTGGTTGACCGCCTCGAACAGGTTCATGCCACTCACCCAGTAGGCGAGGAAGCAGAGCATGGAGAGCACCAGATAGACCAGCACTATGTTGTTGGCCACCGTTTTGGCGCGGGGGGCGCTCTTGTCGGACCAATCCGAGCTCTCGGTCTGGAACAGCTTCATGCCTCCGACGTTGAGGTAGGGCAGCACCGCCACCGCCATCACGATGAAGCCGACTCCGCCCAGCCACTGCAGGATGGATCGCCACAGCAGGATGCTGTGGGCCATGCCGTCGAGCCCCGACAGCACGGTGGATCCCGTGGTGGTGACCCCCGACATGGTCTCGAAGTAGGCGTCGGCAAAGTCGATATGGGTGATGAAGACGAAGGGCAGGGCCCCGAAGACGCAAGCGACCACCCAGACCGAGGTGGTGAGCAGGAACATTTCCCGCACGCCGAGGTGAAACTCTGCCTTGCGACCGTAATGGAGGCAGAGCAGGGCGGCACCATGGGTGATCAAGACCGACTTGAGAAATTCGACGAAACCTTCCGAACCGGTCAGCAGGGCCAGCAGGGTGGGCAGCCACATGAAGAGCGCCAGCTTGGAGAGCACCAGCCCGAGCGTGAAGACGATGGGATGCAGCTTGATCATGCAAGAAAACCTGGTCGTTGATTGAAAAAAGACCCGGACCTTTCCTGAGAAAAGGGGCCGGGTCCGGATACCGTTGCCAGAGACATGGCCGGCTTACAGGAAGAAGGGACTGGGCTGGAACAGACGCTCCACTTCCGGGATGTACTTCTTGTCCACCAGGAACATCACCACGTGGTCATCCTGCTGTATCTGGGTACGATCGTGGGCGATCAGCACCTCATCACCGCGCACCACTGCGCCTATGGTGGTGCCCGGGGGCAGCTTGAGCTCGCCCACTGTCTTGCCCACCACCTTGGAGGTGTTCTCGTCCCCGTGGGCGATCGCCTCGATGGCTTCGGCCGCCCCGCGGCGCAGGCTGTAGACGTTGGCGATGTCGGCACGGCGCACATGGGTCAGCAGGGCCGAGATGGTGGCCTGCTGGGGGGAGATGGCGATGTCGATGGAGCCGCCCTGTACCAGGTCCACGTAGGCGCCGCGCTGGATCAGCACCATGGTCTTCTTGGCCCCCATCTTCTTGGCGAGCAGGGCCGACATGATGTTGGCCTCATCCTCGTTGGTCACCGCGATGAAGACGTCGATCTGGTCGATGTGCTCCTCCGCCAGCAGCTCCTGATCCGCCGCATCGCCGCAGAAGACGATGGTGTGTTCCAGGTGTTCTGAGAGCTGCTCCGCCCGCTTCTGGTTGCGCTCGATGAGCTTGACGCTGTAGCGCTTCTCTAGCTGGCGGGCAAGGCCGGCGCCGATGTTGCCGCCGCCGACGATCATGATGCGCCGGTAGGGGCTCTCGAGGCGTTGCAGCTCCGACATCACGGCGCGGATATGGCCCGCCGCGGCCACGAAGAACACCTCGTCATCGGCTTCGATGATGGTGGTGCCCTGGGGGCGGATGGAGCGCCCCTGGCGGAAGATGGCGGCGACCCGGGTTTCGATGTTGGGCATGTGTTCCCGCAGGGTGGAGAGCGCATTGCCCACCAGGGGGCCGCCGTAATAGGCCTTGACCGCCACCAGGCCCACCTTGCCGTCGGCAAAATCCACCACCTGCAACGCCCCCGGATACTCGATCAGGCGACGCACGTAGTCGGTCACCAGCTGCTCGGGGGCGATCAGGTGATCCACGGGGACGGATTCGGGCAGGAACAGGCGATCCCGCTCCACCAGATAGGCGGGGGACCGAATGCGCGCCACCTTGTTCGGGGTGTTGAACAGGGAGTAGGCGACCTGGCAGGCGACCATGTTGGTCTCGTCGCTGTTGGTGACGGCGACCAGCATGTCGGCATCCTGGGCGCCGGCTTCGCGCAGCACCCTGGGATGGGCGCCGTGGCCATTCACCACCCGCAGGTCGAATTTGTCCTGCAGTTCGCGCAGGCGCTCGCTATCGGTGTCGACGATGGTGATGTCGTTGTTCTCGCCGGCGAGATTCTCGGCCAGGGTGCCACCCACCTGACCTGCGCCCAGAATGATGATTTTCATAAGGCCATCTTACTCAAGGTTGTTGCTTCGTAATGAGGCGGCCCGTCACCGGGCCTGCCATCCGCCGGTTCGGCCTACAGCTTGATGAGCTTGGCATAGTAGAAGCCGTCCATCTCCGCCTCGCCGGGCAGGAACTGGCGACCCGGACAGGCCGGGGTGTCTTCTGCATGCAACGGCACCAGGCGGGCATCCGGGGTATCGGCCAGGAAGGCGCGGATCTGCTCCCGGTTCTCTTCCGGCAACACGGAGCAGGTGGCGTAGAGCAGGGTGCCGCCCTGCTTCAGCTTGCCCCAGAGGGCATCGAGAATGCGGCGTTGCAGCTCGGCCAGCTCGCGGATGTCCTGATCCCGGCGCAACCACTTGATGTCGGGGTGACGACGGATGACGCCGGTGGCGGAGCAGGGGGCATCCAGCAGGATGCGGTCGAACTGCCCCTGTGGCCACCACAGATCCGGCGTGCTGGCATCACCGTGGATCACTTGGGCCTGAAGGCCGATGCGATCCAGGTTCTCCTGCACCCGCTTGAGGCGGTTGTCGTCGGCGTCGACGGCAACCACGCCGGCAAGGGCCGGCTGGCGTTCCAGTAGGTGGGCGGTTTTGCCGCCGGGGGCGGCGCAGGCGTCCAGCACCCACTCTCCCGGCTGGGGATCGAGCAGGGCGGCGGCCTGCTGGGCGGCACCGTCCTGCACCGAGCAGTCACCCTGCTCGAAGCCGGGCAGCTTTGTCACGTCGCAGGGGCGCTCCAGCAGGATGCAATCTTCCCCTTCCACACCGGCCATGGCCGGGATGCCCGCCTCGCTCATGCGGGCCAGCATGGCCTCGCGGCTCTGGCGCTGGCTGTTGTTGCGGATCCACATGGGCGGGCGCTGGTTGTTGGCCTCCATGATGAACTCCCAGTCATCGGGATAGGCCTGGCGCAGGCGCTTGGTGAGCCATTCGGGGTGGCCGAGGCGGACGCTGGGAACGCGGTCGATGCGCAGCAGGATCACTTCGGCGCTGCGCTGGAAGTTGCGCAGTACGCCGTTGATGAGGCCGCGCAGGGAAGAACCCTTGAGCAGCTTGACGGCGTTGACGGTCTCGGCCACGGCGGCGTGAGCCGGAATGCGGGTATAGATGAGCTGGTAGAGGCCGACCAGGATGAGGTAGTGGAAGATGCGGCTCTTGTTCTTGAGCGGCTTGTCCATCATCTCGCTGACCGCCGCATCGAGGCGGGGCAGCCAGCGCAGGGTGCCGTAGCAGAGTTCTTGCAGGAGGGCGCGATCGCGAGGGGCGACCTTCTCCTGGGCAGCAGGCAGAACGGCGGAGAGAGATTGACCCTGATCCAGCACCTGTTGAATGACGAGAGCAGCCTGTGCGCGTGTTTTCATAGCGTTACCTTAGATGCACAAGTCGGGGCCAGGGCCCCGCTTGTGTCAATTCAATCCAGATCAAATCAGTTGCGTGCCGGGTTCAAACCAGTCGCGGCGAGAGTTGAGCAGATCCGAAACGGACATGGCCTTCTTGCCGGGAGGTTGCAGGGTCAGCAGGCGCAGCACGCCCTGACCGGTGGCAACCTCGATCCCCTGCTTGTCGGCCTTGAGCAGGGTGCCGGCTGCCTGGCCGTGATCCTGTGCGACGACCTCGGCCTGCCACACCTTGACGGTCTGTCCGGCGACGTCGAACCAGCTGATGGGCCAGGGGTTGAAGGCACGGATGCAGCGCTCGATGGCAACGGCGTCCATCGACCAGTCGATGCGGGCCTCTTCCTTGGAGAGCTTCTCGGCGTAGTTGGCCAGCGCATCGTCCTGGGGCTCGGCAGCGGTGTCGCCGGCAGCCATGGCGTCCAGGGTATCGACCAGTGCCTGCGGGCCCAGACCAGCCAGCTTGTCATAGAGGCTGGCAGAGGTCTCATCACTGGCGATGGGGCAGGTTACCTTGCGGATCATGGCGCCGGTATCCAGCCCCACATCCATCTGCATGATGGTGACGCCGGTTTCGGCATCCCCCGCCCAGATGGAGCGTTGAATCGGGGCGGCACCGCGCCAGCGCGGCAGCAGGGAGCCGTGCACGTTGATGCAACCCAGACGCGGCGTATCGAGCACCGCCTTGGGGAGGATGAGGCCATAAGCCACGACGACCATCAGATCGGCACCCAGAGCGGCCAGTTCGGCTTGCGCCGCTTCATTGCGCAGGGAGGCAGGTTGATAGACCGGCAGATCGTGGGCCAGCGCCAGCTCCTTGACCGGGCTGGCAGTGAGCTTCTGGCCGCGACCGGCGGGCTTGTCCGGCTGGGTATAAACGGCGACGACCTCGTGGCCGGAAGACAACAACGCCGCCAGATGACGGGCGGCGAAGTCGGGGGTACCGGCAAAAATCAGTTTCAGCTTGTTCAATGGAGCGGATCCTCAGAGGACTTTGCGATCTTCACGGGCCATCTTTTCCAGCTTCTGACGAATGCGCTGGCGCTTGAGCGGGGACAAGTAATCCACAAACAGCTTGCCGACCAGATGATCCATCTCATGTTGTATGCAGATGGCGAGCAGATCGTCCGCTTCCAGCTCGAAGGTGTTGCCGTGGCGATCTTGCGCCCTGACCTTGACCCACTCGGCGCGCGGAACCAGAGCACGGTTGCCGGGCACGGAGAGGCAGCCCTCTTCGATGCCGGTGCTGCCGGACTGCTCCAGGATCTCCGGATTGATCAACACCAGCTGTTCTTCGCGGTTCTCGGAGACATCGATGACGATGATGCGCTGATGAATGTCGACCTGGGTCGCAGCCAGGCCGATGCCTTCCTCCGCGTACATGGTTTCGAACATATCATCTACAATGTGTTGTAACTCGGGTGTAAAGGCTTCGACAGGGGCCGCGACTGTGCGCAGACGCTCATCGGGGAAACGCAATACATCTAGAATGGCCATAATTTTTTCTTTAGTTTCATATAAACGCAGTCAATATTGACGTAATTCTAGTCATTTACGCCGACAAAAAACAGCAACACTTTGCGTGCAGAAGTAACAGGGAGTGTTATGTATCTGAAGCAAATCGTCGTCGCCTGCCTGGCGACAGCCCTGGCCGGTGGCGCCATGGCACAGCAGTTGACGCTCAAATCCGGTTACCCCGAGACTTATGTGGTGCAAAAAGGGGACACCCTCTGGGATATCTCGGGCCAGTATCTGGCCGAACCCTGGCTCTGGCCACGCCTCTGGAACATCAATCCGCAGATCGCCAATCCCCACTGGATCTATCCCGGTGACGTGCTGCACCTGAGCTGGGTCAATGGTGAGCCTCGGCTCGGCAAAGCCAGTCAGGGGGGCAAGCAGGTCATCCGTCTCTCGCCCAAGAACCGCTATGAAAACAAGGCCAATCCCATACCGACCCTGCCTCTGAGCGAGATAGCGCCCTTCCTGCAGACCGACCACATTCTGGCCAACAGCCAGCAGAGCAAGGACCTGCCCTATGTGCTCGGCAACAATGACAAGCATGTCGGGATGCTGGAGGGCGACATTCTCTATGTGAAAGGAGCCTTGAACCCGGGTCAGAGTTATGGCCTCTATCGCCCGGGGGTGGCATACAAGGACAAGCATACTGGC
The DNA here is from genome assembly GCF_002902865.1 of Aeromonas sp. ASNIH5. Taxonomy (NCBI): domain Bacteria; kingdom Pseudomonadati; phylum Pseudomonadota; class Gammaproteobacteria; order Aeromonadales; family Aeromonadaceae; genus Aeromonas; species Aeromonas sp. ASNIH5. The sequence continues at coordinate 3,328,871 of NZ_CP026122.1, forward strand.
GAGTCGCTTGGTCAGGAGGCGATTTTTGTCGGCACGGTGCGGGCAGAGGAGTACCTTGCCCACGACACCACCAAAGTGACGCTGACCCATAACCGGCGTGAGGTGTATCAGGGCGACAAGGTGATGCCGCTGCCGTCGCAGGAGAGCATCTCTGCCGTGTTCATGCCAAAGGCGGCACCCTCAATTTCTCCCGGCTATGTGATCGAGCTGCCGAGCAAGGTACATGGTGGGGGCAAATTTGATGTGGTACTCATCAACAAGGGGGAGCGTGATCAGGTGGCCCCGGGCGATGTGCTCGAGATCCTGCGCCCGGGAGCCGAGATGGTGGACAAGAATGGCAAGGTGTCATACCGGGAATATTCATCCGTCTATGACAAGGCGTTCTATTCTGCCGGCAAGTCATCGCTGCCTGCCGAGGCCGTTGCCAGAGTCATGCTGTTCAAGGTCTACGACAAATTGAGTTACGGTCTTATCCTGCAGAGTCAGGATCTGGTCGGCTCTGGTTATCAGGTCAGTAATTTCTGACGTGTCCTTGCCACTGGAGCGGTTGTCGCTATGGCTGACGCTGGATGCCGTTACAGGCATAGGCCCGGTCACCGCCGCTCGCCTGTTGGCTCATGTGGGTGGTGACATCACAACTCTGTTTGACTCAGATGATGGCGCCCTGCGAGCTCTTGGTCTGCAGAGTGCCCAGATTCAGCAGATGAGATGGCCTCTTCCTGTCGTGGAGCAGGGATTGAGCTGGGCCGCCGAGCCCGGCAATCACCTCCTCTGTCCCGATGACCCCGCATATCCTGCCCTGCTCAAAGAGATCCCCGGTGCCCCGCTCTTGCTCTACTGCCGCGGGAACGTCTCATCCCTCTCCCTGCCACAGTTGGCGATGGTGGGTACCCGCCACCCCACCTATGCCGGCAAAGACAATGCGACACGCTTGTGTGCCGAGTTGGTGGGCTGTGGTCTGGCGATCACCTCCGGCCTCGCGTTGGGCATCGATGGAGTCTGCCATCAGCAGGCGCTGGCATCGGGCGGAATCACCCTGGCGGTGCTGGGATCCGGTCTGGATTGTCTCTACCCCAAGCGTCATCAGGGGTTGGCGATGCAGATCCTCGAGCAGGAAGGTCTGCTTGTCTCCGAGTTGGCGCCCCAGCAAGGCCCCCTGGCTGAACACTTCCCTCGCCGCAACCGTATCATCAGTGGTCTGTCGCTGGGGACACTGGTGGTGGAAGCGGCAGAACAGAGTGGTTCGCTCATCACGGCCCGTTATGCGCTTGAGCAGGGCCGCGAGGTCTTTGCCGTTCCCGGCGCCCCGCAAAATGCACAGGCAGCAGGGTGCAACCGTCTGCTTCAACAGGGTGCCAAGCTGGTCTTGAATGCCGCCGATATCCTGGAAGAGTTTCCAAGGCTGGTCTTGTCCCCTGGACCCGCCAACGGTTCTTCCGAGGCGCAGCATAATAGCGAATTGCCTTATGCCGATTTGTTGGATAACGTAGATTATGAGACCACGAGCGTGGATACCGTTGCCGAACGGGCCCGGCTTCCTGTCGATGTCGTACTGGGCAGGTTGGTAGAGCTGGAGCTGGTTGGTGCAGTGATGGCGGTAGCCGGTGGATACGTCAGAGCGAGGAGGGCGAATCATGTTTGATGTATTGATGTACCTTTTCGAGACCTACATCCACAGCGATGCAGATGTGATGGTCGAGCAGGATGAACTCACCGACGAACTGAGCCGGGCCGGTTTTGACAAGGACGAGATCGAGAAAGCGCTCAACTGGCTGGAGCGACTGGCCAACCTGCACGACAGCGAGCGGGAAGTCTATGTCACAGCAAGCCAGCAGGGCTCTATGCGGATCTATGCGCCGCAGGAGCTGGTTCGCCTCAGTACTGAATGTCGCGGTTTCCTGCTGTTCCTGGAGCAGGCGCAAGTGCTGAATGCCGAAACCCGTGAAATCTGCATCGAACGGTTGCTCGAGCTGGACAAGCCGGACATCGAGCTGGACGATCTGAAGTGGGTCGTCATGATGGTGCTGTTCAATGTGCCAGGCAGCGAAAACGCCTACCAGCAGATGGAAGAGCTGGTGTTTGACGAGTCGGACGGCGTCATCCACTGACAGCCCGGTGCCGCGCTGGTAGAATTCAGGCCATCTGGATTTCAAGGCGCGGCCCATGTCAAAGATCGATCACCACCTCTTCTCTGCCCACGAACATGCCTTCGAGCGCGAGCCGTGCCCGCAGTGTGGTGCTGAACTGGTGATCCGCCAGGGCAAGCACGGTCCCTTCCTTGGTTGTTCAGCCTATCCCGCTTGCGATTACATTCGCTCCCTCACCCCCTCTGGCCGCGACATAGAGAAAGTGCTCGAGGGGTCGTCCTGTCCGGATTGTGGCCATCCACTGGCCATCAAGAAGGGTCGTTACGGTCTGTTTGTGGGATGTACCCAGTACCCGGCCTGTCAGCATATCGAATCCCTTCAGGAGAGTGACGATACCCAGATCCTCTGCCCGGAGTGTGGCAAAGGTCATCTGGTGAGCCGCACATCCCGTTATGGCAAACAGTTCTACTCGTGTGACGCCTATCCTCACTGCAAGTATGTGGTGAATGACAAGCCGGTTCCCATACCCTGTCCCGAGTGTGGCTGGGGCATCATGGTCGAGAAGAAGGTGCGGGGAAACCTGCGCTGGGTCTGCCCGCAAAAGAAATGCTCCCACCAGATTGAGCGGGTATAATCTCGCCGCCCGTGATCAGGCAGGCGGATTGCTGGTCAGAGTGAGGTTGTGAGCCGATGCGCATCGCCCAAGTCGCCCTGCTCCTGATCGCCATCTCAAGCTCCCTGCGGTTGTTCGGTTCACTGATGCACGCAAGCGTCTGAGCCGAAATGCATGACTGAAGAGGAGCAGGGATATAGCCCATATCGCAGCAGTGATGGCCCCGATGCCGTCATGTCGGTTCAACATACAATCCAGTGATGAGAGGCGGCAGCGTGGCTGTCGCATGTGCTTATGCCAAATGAATTTGAACAAGCGGTTGCCGCCCTTCAAGGAGAAGGGGTTATCGCCTATGCCACCGAAGCCGTGTTTGGTCTGGGGTGTGATCCTGATTCCGAAGCCGCCGTGCAGCGGCTGCTGGCCATCAAGCAGCGGCCGGTGGAGAAGGGATTGATCCTGATCGCGGCAGATCTGGCGCAATTGCAGGACTACATCGACCTGAGCCAGCTCAGCGATGAGCAGCTTGCTCGCGTGCAGGCGAGCTGGCCTGGTCCCTTCACCTGGATCATGCCCGCTCGCGCGACGACGCCGTCCTGGTTGACCGGTCAGTTCGAGACCCTGGCGGTGCGGGTCACAGGCCATCCCCAGGTGCAAGGGCTTTGCCGGGCATTTGGCAAACCGCTGGTGTCCACCAGTGCCAATCTAACCGGTGAGGAACCAGCTCGCCGGGTGGCTGATATTGGCGATCTGCTGGCAAGCCAGCTGGCTTACATTCTGCCCGGCGAAGTCGGGGGGCAAGCCAACCCGTCCGAAATCAAGGACGCCCGCACCGGGGCCATCATTCGCCCATCCTGAGTTGGGCACGACCCTGTTTCATGCAGGTTGTGCGATGAGGTCATGACAATACGAGAAGTGCAGGCAGTGCATGCATGATGCCTGTCTGACAGGAGATAAAATGAGCAAACCGGATGTGGCCCAGGTAAAAGCCTTCCTGCTGCAATTGCAGGATGATATCTGCCGTGGCCTGGAGCAGGCCGATGGATGCGGGCGCTTTGTGGAAGATGCCTGGAGTCGCGAAGGTGGTGGTGGCGGTAGAACACGGGTGCTGCGTCAGGGGGCGGTGATCGAGCAAGGTGGGGTCAACTTCTCCCATGTCTATGGCGATGCCATGCCGGCATCCGCGACCGCACATCGTCCCGAACTGGCTGGCCGCAGGTTTGAGGCCATGGGGGTATCGCTGGTGATCCACCCGCATAATCCCTATGTACCGACCAGCCATGCGAATGTGCGGTTTTTCATCGCCGAGAAAGAGGGGGAGGAGCCGATCTGGTGGTTTGGTGGCGGCTTCGACCTGACGCCCTTCTATCCGTTCGAAGAGGACGTGAGGCATTGGCACCAGGTCTCCCATGAGCTCTGTCAGCCGTTCGGCACCGACATTTATCCCGAGTTCAAATCCTGGTGCGATCGTTACTTCTTCCTCAAGCATCGGGGCGAGACGCGCGGGGTGGGTGGTCTTTTCTTCGATGACCTGAACCGCTGGCCCTTTGCCGACTGCTTTGCCTTCATGCGTGCAGTGGGTGAGGGTTACCTCGCGGCCTACTTGCCGATTGTCGAGCGACGCAAGGAGCTTGCTTATGGGGAGCGGGAACGGGCGTTCCAGCTTTATCGCCGTGGCCGCTACGTGGAGTTCAATCTGGTCTACGACCGCGGGACCCTGTTCGGACTGCAGACGGGGGGGCGCACCGAATCCATCCTGATGTCGATGCCGCCGCTGGCGCGCTGGGAGTACGACTGGCAGCCGGAGGCTGGCAGCCCGGAGGCATTGCTCTACAGCGACTACCTCAAACCGCGCGAGTGGTTGTGACCAGAGGGGCCATGATGGCCTCTTCTTATTGGCCGATATTCGGCTTGTTCCTTCATGAGAAAACCCGTTAAATCGGGATATTGCCCTCAAAAGGAACGCCTTGATGGATCGTTATCTGGTTTTTGGCCACCCCGTGCGCCACAGCAAATCTCCCTTCATTCATACCCTGTTTGCCAGGCAGACCCAGCAAGAGCTGGAGTATGGTCTGGCAGAACCGGCTGTCGATGAGTTTGCCAGCGCTCTGAACCACTTCTTCGCCGAAGGAGGGAAGGGGTGCAACGTGACCGTACCTTTCAAGGAGCAAGCCTTCGTGCTGGTGGAGCGGCTGAGCCCCAGGGCCAAGCGGGCGGGAGCGGTCAACACCATCAAACTGACTGATGATGGCGTGTTGCTGGGTGATAATACCGACGGCGCCGGGCTGGTCGCCGATCTCAAGGCTCACGGAGTGAACCTTGCCGGTAGCAGGATCCTGCTTCTGGGGGCCGGTGGCGCTGCTCGTGGCGCCCTGGCCCCCCTGCTGGCGGAAGCGCTGGGCGAGATTGTCGTGGTCAACCGTACCCATGCCAAGGCGGAACAGTTGGCTGTGGAGTTCAGGGATCTGGGCAGCATCACGGCTCAATCCTATGAACAGCTGGTGGGGCCGTTCGATCTCATCATCAATTCCACCTCAGCGAGTCTGCAAGGAGAGTTGCCACCTTTGGCGCCAACCCTTATCCACCCGGACATCGCGATCTACGACATGATGTATGGCGCAACGGATACAGCCTTCATCGGCTGGGCCAAGCAACATGGTGCGCGCCATACCATGGATGGATTGGGCATGCTGGTCGAGCAGGCTGCTGAGGCCTTTACCGTATGGCGAGGGATCCGGCCCGGCACCAAGCAGGTATTGAGAGAGTTGCAGCGCAATCTGGGCGTCGTGTGAACCAGCTTGTGCGCTCTATTGGGCTGTTGGCAGATCTGCAGATCTGATGTAGAGATTCTGCATCTCTGGATAAGGGCTCTCTCGTGATGCGGCACGGCACGTGTGATGTGAAACGGTCGTTCTGCGGTGGGTGTGTGGCAGAACAGGTGCCATTTTTATAAAACCATTGCGTAACAATAAGTTACTTTTACTTTGCCGTCACTCGCAGAATTTTTTTGAGTTTTTTCTCAAAGCAGCGGAACTTCTGTAACGGACTGCTGACTAACTGGATAGTTGAGGAAGTGCTAGCTAGTCACCTTTATAACTCCCCGGTATTCGTACTGGGGATTTTTTTATCTGCATGAAAATTATGAATATTTTTTCTCTTCCCTATCTTTGAAACTAAATTACATAAATTACTTTCACTTTCTGCTGCTTTGCTGTACAGTTGTCGGCGTAGGGTACAGAGGTAAGATGTTCTATCTTTCAGACCTTTTATTTCACGTAATTGAATGTGGCTGAATAGCAGCCCCGATGAGTCATCGTCGGGGCGTTTTTTTATGCGCAACATTTAGAGTAAATGCTTTAATTGTTGCCGTTCTTTGTTAGAATGAAGGCGCTTCTTGAGGAAAACCAATCGTCTTTGTTCTCGAGAACTCACTTTTTCCCAAATTTTTGAACTCATTTCTTCAGGCCGGTTTGCAATGACAATACCGGCCTCATTTTTATCCCTATATTGCCTCATTGTGTAATTAAATTTCAGTTTCGTTTGTTACAGCCTTCAATTCTGATTTTCTACTCGATATTCATGAAAACGGTATCAGGTTGATGATTAGTTAATTCTTTTCGCGTCTAAACATGCTATCGGTATGATTTAAATATATTTTTTTAGATTTTTCTTCAGAGGTGGCGAAGGCGGGGAGGGAGGGCTCGGAGATGGGGGGATCATGAAAGTCTTTCAATCAGCGGAGGTCCAACTCCGCCAATTGCAGCCAGGGAGAGGAGTCGTTTACTCCTCGTTCTGATGATCTTCGTCGTCTGCCTGGGCGTTGTCTGCTTCGGACAGGTACCAGCCGCTCAGGGTCTGGGCCAGCTTCTCGACGCCGATATTGGTCAGAGAAGAGAATGCTTCAACCTGGATCTGCGGGCCCAGTTCTGCCACCGCCTGACGAACCTTGATCACCTGGTTGTTGCGGGGCCCCGGGCTTAACTTGTCCGCCTTGGTCAGCAACAGCATCACCGGCAGTTCACGGTGTGAACTCCATTCCAGCATGTTCATGTCGGTTTCCTTGAGCGGATGGCGGATGTCCATCAGGATCACCAGCCCTTTCAGGGACTCCCGTCGTTGCAGGTATTCAGCCAGTGACTTTTGCCACTTGAGCTTCATTTCCAGCGGAACCTGGGCATATCCATAGCCGGGCAAGTCGACCAGGCGTTTGCCCGGCTCCAGTTCAAACAGGTTGATAAGCTGAGTACGGCCAGGGGTCTTACTGGTACGTGCCAGGTTCTTGTGCTTGGTCAAGGTATTCAATGCAGACGATTTGCCAGCGTTGGAACGACCGGCAAACGCAATCTCGACACCCCCATCATTTGGCAGGTGGCGGATGTCGGGTGCGCTGGTCACAAAATGCACCTTATTGAAATTCAGAGTTTGTGTTTCCAACGTAAATTCCCCATAGAGATAGAGGGTTATAGAGTTACTTTTTTGTGAAATAGTGTAAAATGGCGTCGCTTGAACGCGTTTATTTTAACATGCCTTCAGCGGCATGGGATCTGGAAGCCTAATAACGAGAAAGTTGGAACGCCATGAAGAACCTAGTCATTACACTTGCTCTGATGGTTGGCGTAACTGGGATGGCACAAGCCAAGGGCGATGCCGCTGCGGGACAAACCAAGGCTGCCGTCTGTGCGGCCTGTCATGGACCGGACGGCAACAGCCCAGTCGACATGTATCCCAAGATTGCTGGTCAGCACGCATCATATATCAAAAAACAATTAGTTGAACTGAAGGCTGCAGCTTCTGGCCAAACTGGTCGGGTTGCGCCCGTCATGGGACCTATGGCGTTGCCGTTGTCCGAGCAGGATATGGACGATCTTGCCGCCTATTTCTCCAGCCAGAAGGTGACGCCGGTTGCCGTGCCCGATGATGTGGTTGCCGCAGGCAAGGCGCTTTATATGGGGGGAGAAATGGAGCGAGGCCTGGCCGCCTGTACCGCCTGTCATGGCCCACGGGGTTCCGGCGTCGAGCAAGCGAAGTACCCCAGCTTGTCAGGGCAGCATCCCGCCTATATCAAGGCCCAGCTTACTGCTTTTCGTTCGGCGACCCGCGACAACGATCCCAATGGCATGATGCGGGATGTGGCTAAGAAGCTGACGGATCAGGACATCGAGGCGCTCTCCAAGTATGTGGCGGGGCTTCACTGATATAGCCTGTTAGTTATCTTGTTGAAAAGAACAGGGAACCATTGTGTTCCCTGTTCTTTTTTGAGGTTGTAGCGATCGCCCGTAAACAGCCTGCTTTGCTGTAAGAGATCTTCTATATACGGGGCTGGTCGCGTCTGAAAGATTGCTCACGTATATTATTTTATTTTTTTTTCAATGAATTAAGAAATAGAACATTACTTTGTACCAGTTCGAAATGTGCTTTGGTTGATTGAGTCATCCAGCGAAGAAGTTACAGTAGGCAATCAGGATTGGCCGGAGAGAGGGTGCAAGACCCGTCTTCGGTTTGACAGGATGTCGGCTCGGAGCATGCGATGAGCAATAGATGCAAAAAGCCAGGATGGTGACCGCCAGGGATGAGCGGGGCTGCGGGAGGCAACCACCCCGATGGGAGGCAGGATGTCGCCGGTTTGGGTTAGACAAACAAACACACGCACACTCAGGACTGGTCAATAAGGATCAGGATGATCCAACGAAATGATGCGCCGTGGTTCGCCCAAGGATAAGGCGATTGGCTACCAGGGAATGGCACTCGCATGATGGAAAAAGGCAGCTTCGGCTGCCTTTTTTCTATTGGGTCATTAACCCGCCAAGACATTCTGTGTCAAAATACCAGCAACATGCCCAGAGGATGCCGATCCTGCGGTGTTCAGCGGCCCAAAGTGGTCGAATTGGTGCGGGATCCCACTCTTGTTCCATATTTACTGTTCCCCGCTTCAGCATCCTCCCCGGACGACACGCTCCGGGGGTTTCCATTCAGTTATTTGTCGGAGTCATTCATGTCGGCCAAACAACCCAACCGCAAGCCTACCGGCAAGCGCAAAGAATCAGATGCCAGTGCTCAGGAAGGTCGTGAGCGCAAGCGCGCCGCCAAGCGCAAGGGCCTGAAGGCGGGCTCCCGCCAACAGGTCGAGCAGGCGGGCAAAAAGAGCGGCTCCAAGCAGGCCAAGGATCCACGCATCGGCTCTCGCAAGCCCATCGCGCTGATTGCCGACGAGAAGGGCAGCAAGCCGGTGGCGACCAAGCCTGCGAAAGAGAAGCGGGTGGTGATGACCCCCGAGCAGGAGCTGGCGTCCATCGAGAATGATGATCGCCTCAATGCCTTGCTGGATCGTCTGGATGCCGGTGAAACCCTGGAGGCCGCAGAGCAGGCATGGGTCGATCAGCGGGTTGACCGTTATCAGGAGCTGATGGACGAGCTCGGTATCATCGACAACGACGATGACGAAGATGGCGACATGGATTTTGATGATGCCGATTTTGACGAGCCGAGTCAGCCTGCCTCCGAAGAGGAGCTGTGGGAACGTTTCTCTCAGGCAGACTACCAGCCTGAAGCCAAACCCGAGCCGAAGAAAAAGTGATGAGTGGATGGATGCTGGCCGCCCTGCTGGGTGGCCTGATTTTGCTGGGGCTGGCCGTCTATGCCGGCACCCTGATGGCGCGTCTCAAACGCCAGCAAGAGATGCAGCAGCACGCCATTACGGCCCGCAACGAGCGGATCCTGGAGAGTGTCAGGGTGATCGCCCACGCGGTACGAGATGGTCAGTGCGACTACTCGGAAGGTGCCATCCGGCTGACCAATCTGCTGGATGCCTTGCAAATAAAGGGGGGCCGCGCCTTTGCCACCGAGTTCCCGGGGCTCTACGGCCTCTATGAGAAGGTGAAAGAGATGCCGACCCATGAGGCGAGGCGGGCACTCAAGCGCAATGAAGTGATGAAGATGGATCTCGAACGCAGTGGCTACGAGGCCGAGCTGGAGGCGCAGATCCTTGAGGATGTCGCCAGACTGAAGGATTTTCAGTTAAGCCGGTGAGCCCATGACAAAGACAGAGGAAGCAAGCGTGCAAGCAGAACAGATTGTGTGGGATCAGGCCCTGATCGAAAAATACAACTACAGTGGTCCGCGTTACACATCCTATCCCACTGCGCTGGAGTTCAACGAGGGGTTCGGCTATCCGGACTTCGTCCAGGCTGCGGGCCAGTATCCTGCACGCAATCTGTCGCTCTACGTGCATATCCCCTTCTGTCACAAGCTCTGCTACTACTGCGGCTGCAACAAGGTCATCACCCGGCACCAGCACAAGGCAGATCAATACCTCGACTACCTCGAACAGGAGATCAAGGCCCAGGCCCCCCTGTTCAAGGAGAGACTGGTCACCCAGCTGCACTGGGGTGGCGGCACACCCACCTATCTGAGCGAACCCCAGACTCGTCGCCTGATGGCCATGTTGCGGGAGCACTTCCACTTCGCCGAGGAGGGGGAGATCAGCATCGAGGTGGATCCCCGCGAGATCGAATTGTCCATGCTGGATGTGCTGCGGGAGCTCGGTTTCAACCGCATCAGCCTTGGCGTTCAGGACTTCAACAAGGCGGTCCAGGTTGCGGTCAATCGGGAGCAGGACAACGACTTCATCCGCGCCATGCTGGTCCGTGCCCGCGAGCTGGGGTTCCGCTCCACCAATCTGGATCTCATCTACGGTCTGCCGCACCAGAACCGGGAGAGCTTCCATCACACCCTGGAAGAGGTGCTCAAGACCGACCCGGCCCGCCTCTCCATCTTCAACTATGCCCACCTGCCGAGCCGTTTTGCCGCCCAGCACAAGCTGAAAGAAGCGGACATGCCGGCGCCGCAGGAGAAGCTGGCCATGCTGCAGGACACCATTGCCTTCCTGACCGGCCAGGGTTATCAGTTCATCGGCATGGACCACTTTGCCAAGCCCGATGACGAGCTGGCCGTCGCCCAGCGCGAGGGCAAGCTGCATCGCAACTTCCAGGGCTATACCACCCAGGGGGATTGCGATCTGCTGGGGCTGGGGGTCTCTTCCATCAGCATGATGGGGGATGCCTATTCCCAGAACCAGAAGGATCTCAAAACCTACTACGCCCAGGTCGAGTCACTGGGCCATGCCCAGTGGAAGGGGTGCTCCCTCAATCGGGACGATCTGATCCGTCGTGAGGTGATCAAGCGCCTCATCTGCGATTTTTCCCTGAACTTCGCCGCTGTGGAGCAGGCCCACGGCCTGGTGTTCAAGGAGTATTTTGCCGAGGATCTCAAGCTGTTGCAGACCTTCATCGACGACGGTCTGGTGCGCATGACCGAAGAGGGGCTGGAGGTGGTCTCCACCGGTCAGCTGCTGATCCGCAACATCTGCATGTGCTTCGATGTCTACCTGCGCAACAAGGCGCGCCAGCAGCAGTTCTCCCGGGTGATCTAGGCCGGGCAATGTCGTGGGACAATAAAAAAACCGCCTTTCGGCGGTTTTTTTATTGGGTTTTACCCCTGCTCAGCGTTGAGCCGCACGGGCACTCAGCTCGGCCTTCTCGGCTTCGCTCAGGAAGGCCAGGGTCAGGCCGTTTTGCTGGGCGGTGCGGATCTCGCTCACCGTCATGCCGGCAGCCGAGGCCGCCACCTCGTATTCATGGGGCAAGTCGATCCCCTCCACCGCCGGATCGTCGGTATTGAGGCAGGCCAGCACGCCGGCGGCCAGGAACTGGCGGATCGGGTGATCGGCCAGACTCGCCACCGTGGTGGTCTGGAGGTTGGAGGTGAGGCAGGACTCGATGCCGATGCGGTGTTCGGCCAGATAGGCCATCAGGGCCGGATCCTGGATGGCCTTGACCCCGTGGCCGATGCGCTCGGCTCCCAGCTCGCGAATGGCCTGCCACATGCTCTCGGGGCCGGCGGCTTCACCGGCGTGCACGGTGACCCGCATGCCTGCATCCCGCACCCGGCGGAAGTGGTCGGTGAAGAGATCGCCCGGGAAGCCCAGTTCGTCGCCGGCCAGATCGATGGCGACCAGGCGATCGCGATGAGCCAGACAGGCATCCAGCTCCTGCTTGCACTGCTCGGTGCCGAAGGTACGGCTCATGATGCCGATGAGGTTGGTCTTGATGCCGAAGTCACGGCTGCCTGCGGCCACGCCGTCGATGATGGCTTCGACCACGCCCTGCGGGTGCAGTTTGTGGGTCATCGCCATGTAGGCCGGGCTGAAGCGCAGCTCGGCATAGTCGATCCCGGCACGCAGCAGATCCTCCACGTTTTCGTAGGCGACCCGGCGGCAGGCATCGTAGTCGGCCAGCACGGCCACGCCCCAGTCCAGTTTCTTCAGGAAGGCCACCAGACTCGGCTCGTTCTCGACGATCTGCACGTGCGGGCGCAGGGCTTCCAGCTCATCGGCCGGCAGTCGGAAGTTGTGCTGACGTCCCAGCTCGAGAATGGTCTGCGGGCGGATGTTGCCATCCAGATGGCGATGCAGGTCGGTCAGGGGGAGGGATCTGTCAATCATGGGGCACCTTCTGCGAGTCGGGTTGGAAAGCCTGCCATTCTAGGCGGGACGCCTGAAAAAGATACCCCGTTTGCAAGCAAACGGGGTGTGATTGGTCAGGCTTTCCCTCAAGGCGTGATGGGAATCGTTTTTCCCGCAGGCTCAGGGAATGTCGAGCTCCTTGAGCTTGCGGGTCAGAGTATTGCGGCCCCAGCCGAGCAGGCGGGCTGCCTCCTGCTTGTGACCATGGGTGTGATCCAGTGCCGTCTCCAGCATGATCCGTTCGAACTGGGGCATGGCATCCGCCAGGATATCGGTCTCCCCCAGCGCCAGCTTGGCGGCCACCCAGTCCTGCAACTGCTGCTGCCAGCCACCGGTCAGGGCGGGCTGGCCCGGCTCGGCGGTGCTGGTGATGGGCGTCAGCAGCTCGGTGGGCAGATCGCCTACCAGCACCTCCTGGCCCGAGGCCATCACCGTCAGCCAGCGGCAGACGTTCTCCAGCTGGCGCACGTTGCCCGGCCAGGGGAGACGGCTGATGTAGGTCTGGGTATCCGGGTGCAGGCTCTTGGCCTCCACGTTCAGCTCCTTGGCGGCTCGCAGCAGGAAGTGCTGGGCCAGCTGGGGGATGTCCTCCCGGCGCTCCTTGAGGGCCGGAATATGGATGCGGATGACGTTGAGGCGGTGGAACAGGTCTTCCCGAAACTCGCCGTCGGCGACCCGTTTCTCCAGATTCTGGTGGGTGGCGGCAATGATCCGCACATCCACCTGCACCGGTTGGTGGCCACCAACCCGGTAGAACTGCCCGTCCGCCAGAACCCGCAGCAACCGGGTCTGCACGTCCAGCGGCATGTCGCCTATTTCGTCGAGAAACAGGGTGCCACCATCGGCCTGTTCGAAGCGGCCGTGACGAATGTTGTTGGCGCCGGTGAAGGCTCCCTTCTCATGACCGAACAGCTCGGATTCGATGAGATCTTTCGGGATGGCCGCCATGTTGAGGGCGATGAAGTTCTTGTGGGCCCGGGGGCTGTGCTTGTGCAGGGCATGGGCAACCAGCTCCTTGCCGGTACCGCTTTGACCGTTGATGAGCACCGAGATGCTGGAGCGCGACAGCCGGCCGATGGCGCGGAACACCTCCTGCATGGCAGGGGCTTCGCCGATGATCTCCGGGGTGGTGGTGGCTTCCTGTTGGCGAGCCTTGCGCTTGGTACGTTGCTCCTTGAGGTGGTTCTCGGCTCGGCGTACCAGGGTGACCGCCTCGTCGATGTCGAACGGCTTGGGCAGGTATTCGAAGGCACCGCGCTGGTAGGCGTTGACCGCGCTGTCGAGGTCCGAGTGGGCCGTCATGATGATGATGGGCAGATCGGCCTGGCGGCGATGGATCTGCTCCAGCAGGCTCAGGCCGTCGATGCCCGGCATGCGGATATCCGAGAGGATCACGTCCGGTGAGCGCATCTCCAGTGAACTCAGCAGGGCTTCGCCGTCGGCGAAACTTTCGCATTCGAAGCCTTCGCTGCCAAGGGTGCGCTCCAGAACCCACCGGATGGAGCTGTCGTCATCGACGATCCACACTTTTGCTGTCATGAGGTTCCCTTACTTGCGAAGTGGTAAATAAATGGTGAATTCGGTGTGGCCCGGCCAGCTGATGCAGTCGATGCGACCCTTGTGCTGATCGATCAGGTTCTGGGCGATGGAGAGGCCCAGGCCCGTTCCCCCTTCCTTGCCGGTGATCATGGGGTAGAAGAGGGTGTCGCGAATGGCGTCGGGAATGCCGGGGCCGTTGTCGATGATCTTGATTTCGGCCGCCAGGCGATAGCGCTGGCCATGGATGGTGATCTGGAAGGCGGTGCGCGTCTTGATGCGGATGAGGCCGTCCTGATCCCCAAGGGCCTCGGCGGCGTTGCGCACTATGTTCAGGAACGCCTGTTGCAGCTGGTCCGATTCCATCTCGAATTCGGGGATGCTGGGGTCGTAGTCCCGCTCGATGCGGATCTGCGGCGGCAGCTCCAGGTCCACCAGACGGCGCACCTGTTCCAGCACGGAGTGAACATTGTGCATCTGGTGACGGCCGGGACGCTGGGGACCGAGCAACCTGTCGACCAGCACCCGCAGGCGATCGGCCTGCTCGATGATGATGCCGGTGTATTCACGCAAGGCCGGGTCGGGCAACTCTTTTTGCAGCAGTTGGGCCGCGCCGCGCAATCCCCCTAGGGGGTTCTTGATCTCGTGCGCCAGGCCGCGCACCAGCTCCTTGGCGGCCTGCTGCTGGGCGTGTTGCTGCAGCTCCTGGCTGATCTTCTTCTGCTGATCGATCTTGCGCAGTTCTACCACCATCAGTCGCTGTTCATGATCGGCCATGGGGCTGACGCTGATCTCTACCAGCCTGGGCTCCCCCTCCACCACCAGGGTGACTTCGCTGTCGGTGAAGCCCTGCCCCGAAATGAGGCACTGTTTGAAACGCTGCAGATCGAGAGAGATGTGTTCCAGCAGGTGGGGCAGTTCGATGCCGATCAGTCGTCGTTCGCTGAGGGAAAGCAGCTGCTCTGCCGCCGGGTTGACGAATTGAATGCAGAGACGTTCATCCATGAGAATGACGGCGGTCAGCAGATTGTCCAAGAGTGTCTTGGCGTTGTCCGAGCGGGTTGGCACAGGTTTCTCCCTAAAACGGTGCTGTACACCTAGAATGCACCAATATAGTGCATCAAGTTTACCCGCATCGGTGCGTCACATCACCCCTAATTGGCCTTGGGGGCGGCTCTGGGAGCCTGATTCACCGACGCCCTGTGCAGGTAAAAGGTGGTTGGCTTAGATTTAGCAAGGATCGTACCGTCTTTGGCGAGCAACTCGAGCCGTGCCTCATAGGCGCCCCTATCGAGGTTTTCCACCCGTATGGCCAGGCTGTTGTGAACCAGGGGCACCGCCTTGCCGTTCAGGATCAGGCGCACATCGTATTGCACCGGGACCTGGGGAGAGATCTCGCCCTGGAAGACGATGTTGCCGGTATTGTCGCGCAATGTGCTGCCCGGTTCCGGAGAGATGAGATCGATCTCCAGGGGAGCCGCTTCCAGGGCTTTCCTGGCATCGACACCGGTCAGGCTGTTGAAGTTGTCCACCTGGACCGAGTGGGGGGCTGTGCCGATGAGCGGCGAGACCCGCAGGTCCACCTCTTTTGCGCTCTTGCCGGGAGGAGGGGCATCGGTGTAGTGGGTCACCCCCTGGGGATCGACCCAGGAGTAGACGCGGGCGGCCTGTGCGGAACAGGAGGCCATCAGCAGGAGGCTCAGCAGCCAGGGTACAGTGTTCATCCATCTCTCCTTGACGGGGTTCACCTTAATCCTATCAGAGAAAAACCACGGGGTCGGGGTGTGAACAGCCGAGGGTGGTACGGCTCCGTGAATGGGATCATCTTTCTGCACGATCGTGCCCGTTCGGCGGTATTTCCGTTGCCAGAATGAAAAAAAACCCGCCAG
Source organism: Aeromonas sp. ASNIH5 (assembly GCF_002902865.1). NCBI lineage: Bacteria > Pseudomonadati > Pseudomonadota > Gammaproteobacteria > Aeromonadales > Aeromonadaceae > Aeromonas > Aeromonas sp. ASNIH5. The sequence goes on from NZ_CP026122.1 coordinate 3,344,513, forward strand.
ATGGCGGGTTTGTCATGGGAAGGCGGATTAGACGGAGTAGTACAGCTCGAACTCCAGCGGGTGCGGGGTCATGCGCACGCGGTCAACATCCTGCTGTTTCAGTTCCAGGTAGGAGTTGATGAAGTCATCGCTGAACACGCCACCACGGGTCAGGAACTCACGGTCTGCATCCAGTGCGGACAGCGCTTCGTCCAGGGAACCGGCAACGGTCGGCACTTCGGCGGCTTCTTCCGGCGGCAGATCGTACAGGTTCTTGTCCATGGCATCGCCCGGATGGATCTTGTTGATGATACCGTCCAGACCGGCCATCAGCTGGGCAGCGAAGGCCAGGTACGGGTTGGCAGCCGGATCCGGGAAGCGTACTTCGATGCGGCGGGCTTTCGGGCTCGGCACGACCGGGATACGGATGGAGGCAGAGCGGTTGCGGGCGGAGTAGGCCAGCATGACCGGTGCTTCATAGCCCGGCACCAGACGCTTGTAGGAGTTGGTGGTCGGGTTGGCGAAGGCGTTGATGGCCTTGGCGTGCTTGATGATGCCGCCGATGTAGTGCAGTGCCATCTCGGACAGACCGCCATACAGGTCACCTGCGAACAGGTTGACGCCGTCTTTGGCCAGGGACTGGTGGCAGTGCATGCCGGAGCCGTTGTCGCCAAACATGGGTTTCGGCATGAAGGTGACGGTCTTGTTGTAGGCGTGGGCCACGTTGTGGATCACGTACTTCAGGACCTGCACTTCGTCAGCCTTCAGGGTGAGGGTGTTGAAGCGGGTTGCGATCTCGTTCTGACCGGCAGTCGCCACTTCGTGGTGGTGAGCTTCGACGACCTGGCCCATCTCTTCCAGCACCAGGCACATGGCGGCACGGATGTCCTGGGAGGAGTCAACCGGGGCAACCGGGAAGTAACCACCCTTGACGAACGGACGGTGACCCTTGTTGCCGTGCTCGTAGTCGGTACCGGAGTTCCAGGCAGCTTCTTCGGATTCGATCTTCACGAAGCTGTGGCCCATGGTGTTGGAGAAGGTGATGTTGTCGAACATGAAGAATTCCGGCTCCGGCCCGAACAGCACGGTGTCAGCGATGCCGCTGGACTTCAGGAAATCTTCGGCACGCTTGGCGATGGAGCGCGGATCACGGTCATAGCCTTGCATGGTGGCGGGTTCAAGCACGTCACAGACGATGTTCAGAGTGGTCTCTTCGGTGAACGGGTCCAGTTTGGCGGAAGCCGGGTCCGGCATCAGCACCATGTCAGACTCGTTGATGCCCTTCCAGCCGCCGATGGAGGAACCATCGAACATCTTGCCGTCTTCGAAGAAGTCTTCGTCAACCTGGTGGGAAGGGATGGATACGTGCTGCTCTTTACCCTTGGTGTCGGTAAAACGCAGATCAACAAACTTGACTTCGTGTTCCTGGATCAGGGCCAAAACGTTCTGGGCTGACATGCTAAGTAACCTCCGGTGTTAAAACTCTTTGGGTGAATGCGTCGTCACATTCACATAAGCCAGTATCGTGCCAAGTTTGTGACAGCTTGATTTCAGGGCACTTGCACCGTTTCAGGCTGCCGAGAAACCCGTTCTCATGCCGGTTGCTGCATTAAAGTGGTGCAACCTTGGATCGTTTTGGTGCACCGAGATGGTGCGCCAGCGTATCCAGGCCATCTAAGCAGCCTTTTGCCGCGGGGTCCATGATCCTGATCCTTTGTTGTGTGTGAATGTGTTGCAATTCTGCTAGGCAGATCACAAAGGCGAGAGTACAATTAGCGCCCAATTTTACCCGGTGATTTGAGGCGAGAATGTTAGAGAATTTACGCAATATTGCGATTATTGCGCACGTTGACCACGGCAAAACGACTCTGGTTGATAAGCTGCTGCAGCAATCCGGCACTCTGGATCGCACCAGCGAAGGTCAGGAACGGATCATGGACTCCAATGATCTGGAACGGGAACGTGGCATCACCATTCTCGCCAAGAACACTGCGATCCGCTGGAACGACTACCGCATCAACATCGTGGATACCCCGGGTCACGCCGACTTCGGTGGTGAAGTTGAGCGCGTACTCTCCATGGTTGACTCCGTGCTGCTGCTGGTCGACGCCGTTGACGGCCCGATGCCGCAGACCCGTTTCGTGACCCAGAAGGCGTTCGCCCAGGGTCTGAAGCCCATCGTGGTCATCAACAAGATCGACCGTCCGGGTGCTCGTCCTGACTGGGTAATGGATCAGGTCTTCGATCTGTTCGACAACCTGGGTGCCACCGATGAGCAACTGGACTTCAAGGTTGTTTACGCCTCTGCACTGAACGGTTGGGCCACCCTGGATCAGGACGTCCCGTCCGAGAACATGGAACCCCTGTTCCAGGCCATCGTCGACAACGTGGAAGCCCCGAAGGGCGACGTTGACGGTGCCTTCCAGATGCAAATCTCCCAGCTGGACTACAACTCCTACGTGGGCGTCATCGGTATCGGCCGCATCACTCGTGGTCGCGTCAAGACCAACCAGCAGGTCACCATCGTCAGTGCCAACGGCAAACCGCGTACCGGCAAGGTCGGTCAGGTGCTGGGCTACCTGGGCCTGTCCCGTACCGAAGTGACCGACGCGCAAGCGGGCGACATCATCGCCATCACAGGTCTGGGCGAGCTGAAGATCTCCGACACCATCTGTGACAACAGTGCCGTCGAAGCCCTGCCGCCGCTCTCCGTTGACGAGCCGACCGTGAACATGACCTTCCAGGTCAACACCTCGCCGTTCGCCGGTAAAGAAGGCAAGTTCGTCACCTCCCGCAACATTCTGGAGCGTCTGAACCAGGAACTAGTCCACAACGTGGCCCTGCGCGTGGAAGAGACCGAAGATCCGGACAAGTTCCGCGTCTCCGGCCGTGGTGAACTGCACCTCTCCATCCTGATCGAAAACATGCGTCGCGAAGGTTACGAACTGGCGGTATCCCGTCCGGAAGTTATCCTGCGTACCGTGGACGGCGAACTGCAAGAACCGTTCGAAACCGTTACTGTGGACGTGGAAGAAGCGCATCAGGGTTCCGTGATGGAGCAGCTCGGCCTGCGTAAAGGCGAGATGACCAACATGACCCCGGATGGCAAGGGTCGCGTCCGTCTGGACTTCATCATCCCGAGCCGTGGCCTGATCGGCTTCCAGACCGAGTTCCTGACCATGACCTCTGGTACCGGTCTGCTGTATCACACCTTCGACCACTACGGTCCGCACAAGGGTGGCAGCATCGGTGAGCGTCAGAACGGCGTGCTGATCTCCAACGCCACCGGCAAGGCCCTGACCTTCGCCCTGTTCGGTCTGCAAGACCGCGGTCGTCTGTTCATCGGTCACGCGACCGAAGTGTACGAAGGCCAGGTCATCGGGATCCACTCCCGCTCCAACGACCTGACCGTCAACTGCCTGAAAGGCAAGCAGCTGACCAACATGCGTGCCTCCGGTACCGACGAAGCCCAGGTGCTGACTCCGCCGATCCGCATGACCCTGGAGCAGGCTCTCGAGTTCATCGACAACGACGAGCTGGTGGAGATCACCCCGAAAGCCATCCGTATCCGCAAGAAACTGCTGACCGAGATGGATCGCAAGCGCGCCGGTCGTGCTTGATCGATAGCTGTTCATCGACAGACCAAAGAGAGGCCTTATGGCCTCTTTTTTTATGGGCTCGACATGAGGGCGCATGGGGTTTGAGCTCGATGGCGGCGCATCCGGCCGGTCTGCGGGTGGCCAAATGACCACCCTATCTGACACAATGTCTGCATGATCACGCTTACGAGAAACAAGATGCAGCAGCAGATCCGCGGCCGTCTGGCCCATGCACTCTCCTTCTTGCGCCACGATGGTGCCCACTTCGCCCAGTTTGTCTGGGGCCGCTTCCAGCAGGACAGATTGACGGTGACTGCCGGTTACCTGGCCTATGTCACCCTGCTCTCCCTGGTGCCCATGATCGCCGTGGTGTTCGGCATGATGTCGGCCTTTCCGGTGTTCCAGAGCCTGAAGCAGGCGATGGAGCAGTTCGTCTATCACAACTTCGTCCCCACCGCCGGCGAGATGCTCAAGGAGTACATCGACGGCTTCGTGGCCAACGCCACCAACACCACGGCCGTCGGTATCGGTGCCCTGATCGTGGTGGCCCTGATGCTCATCTCGGCCATCGACAAGAACCTCAACTACATCTGGCGATCCACCCGAAGCCGGCCCTTGGCCCAGGCATTCGCCATGTACTGGATGATCCTGACCCTGGGCCCCGTGCTCATCGGTGCCAGCATCGCCATCTCCTCCTACATTCTCTCGCTCAGGTTGTTCGCGGCTGACAGCCTGTTCGGTATCGGCTATCTGCTGCTGCGCAGCCTGCCGTTCCTCTTCTCCGTGCTCACCTTCCTGCTGATCTATACCGTGGTGCCCAACTGCCGCGTGCGGCTGACCCACGCCTTCATCGGTGCCCTGGTGGCGGCCACCCTGTTCGAGCTGGCCAAGCGCGGCTTTGCCATCTACATCACCAACTTCCCCTCCTACCAGGCCATCTATGGCGCCCTGGCGACCATTCCCATCCTGTTCGTCTGGGTGTATCTGAGCTGGCTGGTGGTGTTGCTGGGGGCCGAGACCACCGCCTGCCTCGGGGAGTACGAGAAGCCCGGTGCAGAGGAGCTGGCCTGACGCCGGCCGGCCATCACACCGGATCCCGGCACAAAGACGTTGGCCCGGGCAGGGCATTTATTGGTAGCATCGACGACCGCTCATCCTGCAGGATGGGCGGTCGTGCTGTTTTGAGAGGAGAGGGATGTGATTGCACTGATTCAGCGGGTCAGCGAGGCCAGCGTAACGGTAGAGGGAGAGGTGACTGGGGCCATCGGCCAGGGGTTGCTGGTGCTGCTCGGGGTGGAGCAGGGGGATGACGAGGCCAAGGCCGACAAGCTGCTGCACAAGGTGAGCGGCTATCGCATCTTCTCTGACGAGAACGGCAAGATGAACCTCAACGTGAGTCAGGTGGGTGGCAGCCTGCTGGTGGTCTCCCAGTTCACCCTGGCGGCGGATACCGGCAAGGGGATGAGACCCAGCTTCTCCGGTGGCGCCCATCCCGCAGATGCCGAGCGACTCTATGAGTACTTCGTGGCCCGCGCCAGGGAGAGCGGCGTGCCGACCGAAACCGGCCGCTTCGCCGCCGACATGAAGGTCAGGCTGCTCAACGACGGCCCCGTCACCTTCTGGCTGCAGGTATAAGGGTGGCGGGCAGGTCAGGACTCACCGGAGGGCAGGACGCGATGCCTGCACACTTCGCAGGTTCTTCACCCTGCCGGTGCTCGCCCGCCCAGGCTAAGCTGACGGGTCGCGTGCAGGATGACGTTGCGGTAGCCGGGCACGTCGTGGACGTGGGTCTGGCCTATCCACTCCTCTGCCAATCGCAGAGCCTGTGCCTGTTCGAGCCGGGTGCGGGGCAGCAGATTGATGATGAGGGTGCCGCTCAGGCGGCTGGCCAGCGCCTGATAGAGCGGAGCCTGGAACAGCAGCAGGGGGTTGCCGTCCTGGCTGAACAAATCCAGCAGCACCAGATCGTAGCTCTCCTGGCTCTGGTGCAGGAAGTGCAGCGCATCGGCGTGATGCAGCCGAGGCGAGCCCCCTGACGAGGGGAGGAAGAACTGCTGGAACAGGGTGAGGATCTCGGCATCCAGATCCACGCAGTCGTGGTGGGCATCGGGCCAGCGTGCCGCCAGGTGACGGGTGAGATCCCCTCCGCCCAACCCCAGCTCCAGGATCCGGCTTGCCTGCTTTGGCAACTGCTCCGCGATGCTCCGTTGATGAGGCAGACAGAGGCGGGCCGGTTGGTGGAGGCTCATGGCGGATTGCACCACGCCGTCCATTTCCAGCCAGCGATGACGGGCATTTTCAAGCACCGAAACGCGGCGTTCGGGTTTGGCACTGAGGTGCAATAAGTGATCGGCTTGGTACGCTTGCAGATTGAAGTCCATGAATTTGCACGGCAAGATGGCTTTCGACCAGTGTAACTCAAGGATGTTGTTATGTACCGGGTGGTCACCCCCCAAACGGCAGCCGAGCTGGATACCTACTACAGGCTGCGCCGGGAGAAATGGTTGCGTCAGTCCTTCCATCTGCCAGTCGGCGCACACTCAAGGATCGCTTTATGTACCGGGTAGTCACCCCAGAAACACCAGCGGAGCTGGATGCTTACTATCAGTTGCGCTGGGAACTTCTGCGCAAACCCTTCAATCTGCCCCTGGGCTCCGAGCGTGACGAGTACGATACCGTCGCCATTCATCGGCTGATGCTCTCCCCCGACGGAACGCCCATCGCCGTGGGTCGCCTCTTTGTGGGCGGCGATGAAGCCCAGATCCGCTTTATGGCGCTGCGACCCGAATTTCGCGGCCAGGGGCTGGGCGCCCGCATGGTGGAGGATCTCGAGCAGCTTGCCCGCGACGAGAAGGTGAAACGGCTGGTGATGAACGCCCGCCAGGAGGCGGTGGAGTTCTATCGCCGCTGCGGCTTCCTCGAGGTTGGGGAAGGCCCCGTCTCCTTCGGCCGCATCCCTCACCGCCAGATGATCAAGTCCCTGAGTCCCATGCAGACCATCCAGTACCGTCCGGAGTGGTGCCAGGATCTCACCACCCGCTGGTCGCGGGGCATTCCCATCAGCGAGAAGATGGGGGTGCACATCACCCACTACGATGGCCAGACCTTCCACCTCAAGGCCAACCTTGCGGCCAATCTCAACGTCCACGACACCATGTTCGCCGGCAGCATTTACAGCCAGTGTGTGCTGGCGGGCTGGGGTCTCATCTGGTTGCAGCTCAAGGAGGCAGGGCTGGGAGGGGATACCGTGCTGGCCGAGGGCAACATCAAGTATTACCGGCCGGTGAGCGAAGAGCCGGAGGCGCGGGTGGCCCGGGAGGGCATGCCCGCCGTGCTCGAGCCGCTGAGGGGCGGAGAATCCGCCAAGTTCAGCCTGCGGGTGCAGCTGTTCAGCGGCCGCAAGCTGGCGGTGGAGTTTGTCGGTCAGTATGTGGTACTGCCCATCAAGCGCGGCGCACGCTGATCTCTGATGTTCACAGCAACAAGGCCTCTTCGCGAGGCCTTGTTCGTTATTGGGCGGCAGGGGCCGGGGGCCGGGGGCGCCAGAGCGGGCCGCTTCGTCCCTGGGCGGGGTAGCGCACACCCGCCTCCCAGCCACAGGCGTCCTGTCCAGTGGGGAAACTCCAGCCCAGGTCGGGCGCATTGAGGGGGCCGCGCCAGCGGGCGAGCAGCTCGGCGCAGCGTCCCTTGTTCAGGACCCCGAGGTCGAGCTGCCACTGGTCTGCGGCCAGGTCGACACCCCCTTGCAGTGCCAGCAGGTGGGTGATGGTGGAGGCACCGCCTTGCTCGATCCGCACCTTGCCCTGCTCCGCCCTGGCATCCAGCCTGATCTGATAGAAGGGGGTGTCTCCGCGTTGCATCGCCTGCCACAGCGTCTGCGGTGTCAGATCGGGGGGGGTCTGCTCCCTGAACCAGTCATCCAGCAGGGGGTCGATGCCGACCTTGTCCCAGAAGGGATCCTTGCTCTCCAGGCTCAGGCTGCCCTGAAGGGTCCGGCGCCAGTTGGCCGTCTGCTCGCCGGGTTGCCCGTTGAGGTCGGCCTGCAGATCTGCTGCCAGATCCACCTTGCCCGCGAAGGAGACGGGGGAGTGCAGCAACTTGCCCCACTGCTCCAGATCCAGCTGCTTGCCCTGCAACTGCATACGGCTCTCCTGCCCGGGCGTTCTGCCCCACTGGCCGCTCAGGTTGAGGGAGCCCTCGTCGGGCAGGGAGGTGGCGAGGGTGTTTAGCTGCCAGGAGCTGGGGGTCAGCTCGCCATCCAGGGTGCCGTTGCGGGCACTGAGACCGTCCCACACCAGCTCGAACCACTTGCTCTCGATGCGGGCTCGCCCCAGCAGGGGGCCTGGCTGGTTGCCCCGTAGGGCGAGATCGTTCAGGTAGAGTTGCCAGCCGGTCAGGGAGAGGGGCAGGGTGTCGTCGAAAGAGAGCACCTTGAGCTTGTCGAAGGCCAGTTTGCGGATGTCGATCTGTTGCGGGCGCCAGCCCTGCCAATCCTGCCACCACCCCTGGGGCAAACTGATGTCCATACCGCTCAGGGCCAGATCCTTCAGTGTCAGCTTCTGCTGCTGGGTGTCGAGGGCCAGCTCGACGTTGAACTCCCCTTCGTATGCTTTGCCCCGCAGCTCGGCATCCAGCTGCCGGGGGGAGAAGGCGAGCTTGCCCTCGACGGCCTCAAGCTGGAACAGGCCGCGGCCCATGTCGCCCAGGGTGCCCGCCAGATAGCCGCTGGGCTGGCTGCCCGCCTGCCAGTCGAAGGCGGTGAGCTGGCCGTTGAAGTTGTTGAGGGAGAGCTCCTGATCGATGGCATTGATGCTCATCTGGGCAAGCTGACCCCTGTCCAGGGTGATGCGGCGCAGGGGGAGCTCGCCAGGGGGAATGTCACCAAGCTCGAGGCGCATGGCGCGGGCCTTGAGATCGTGCAGTTGCAGGCTGCGCTCTGGCCAGTTCAGCACCATGCCGGTCTCGAGCAGGCCGTCGAACAGGTTGGTGCTCAGTCTGTCGGTGCTGAGCACCTGCCCCTCCAGCCGCCCCTTGAGGCTGAGACGGGCCAGGGTGAACATGGGGGTCTCCAGCTGGTTGATGCCCAGGGTGAGGTTGGCCTGGGGCTGGCGTCTCGGGTCGATCAGTTCCCAGTCACTCAGGGACGCACTGAGGCCGCGCAGGGTCAGGGCCTCGCTCTGCAGGCTCAGGTTGTCGATGGTGCTGTCGCTGATGGTGAGGGAGTGAACCGGCAGGCTTGGCAACTGGTTGGGGAGCGGCAGCTTGATGACGGGACGGATGAGGTCCAGGTGGGCGATGCGCACATCCCGGTTCAACCAGTCGATGTGCTCGATCTCCAGATAGAGTTTTTCCAGCTGTACCGCATCCCCATAGCGCACCTGTTCCGCCAGCAGGGTGTAGGGGTGCAGCGGATTGAACACCAGCCGGCCTATGGTGACGGGCACCCCGGTCTGCTGGCTGAGCCAGTTGGCGATGGGGCCTTTGGCGCGCTCGGCATCGAACAGGCCGAGACCGACCCAGACAAAGAGCAGCAGGAAGGCAAAGGTGTAGAGCAGGCCGCGCAGCCAGGAATTCATCAGTGCTTTCCTCCTGTTTCTGTTGCTTGGTCAGGCATTCGAGTAGTGATCCCGTAGACCGAGCCAGCATCGTATCAAGGGTTCGACATGGCTCGGGTGTTTATCCATCAGGCAAGGTGACCCTCTTCTGCATCTGCCCTGGTCAAGCATTGGAGTAGTGGTCCCGCAGGCCCAACCAGCGGCGGATCAGGGGCTCGACATGAGCCGGGTGTTTGTCCATCAGGAAGCGCGCCATCTTCTGCACCTGGGGAATGAGCGGCTGGTCGCGCACCAGATCGGCGATCTTGAGATCGGCCAGGCCGGTCTGGCGGGTACCGAGCAGCTCGCCTGGGCCGCGCAGTTCCAGATCCCGCTGGGCGATGAGAAAGCCGTCATTGGTCTCCCGCAGTACCCCGAGGCGGCTCTGGGCGGTCTTGGACAAGGGGGCATGATAGAGCAGCACGCAGTGAGAGGCCACCGACCCCCGCCCGACCCGGCCGCGCAGCTGGTGCAACTGGGCCAGCCCCAGTCGCTCCGGGTTTTCGATGATCATCAGGCTGGCATTGGGCACATCCACCCCCACCTCGATGACGGTGGTGGCGACCAGCAGTTGCAGTATGCCCGTCTTGAACTCCTCCATCACCCGTTGTTTCTCGACGGGGAGCATCCGGCCGTGTACCAGGCCGATGTGCAGGCCGGGCAGCAGGGTTTGCAGCTCGGCGGCAGTGTCTTCGGCGGCCTGGCACTCCAGCACCTCCGACTCCTCGATCAGGGTGCAGACCCAGTAGGCCTGCTTGCCCTCCTCGCAGGCGAGCCTCACCCGCTCGATCACGTCCTGGCGGCGACTGTCCGGCAGGGCGACCGTGGTAATGGGAGTGCGGCCCGGCGGCAGCTCGTCGATGACCGAGGTGTCGAGGTCGGCATAGGCGGTCATCGCCAGGGTGCGGGGGATGGGGGTGGCGGTCATGATGAGCTGATGGGGATGCACCCCTTCCCGCTCTCCTTTTTCCCGCAGGGCGAGGCGCTGATGCACGCCGAATCTGTGCTGTTCGTCGATGATGACCAGGGCGAGGCGCTGGAACACCACCTGCTCCTGGAAGATGGCGTGGGTGCCCACCACCATCTTGACGCTGCCATCTTTGATCGCGGCCAGCGCCTCTTCCCGCGCTTTGCCCTTCTGCTTGCCCGCCAGCCAGCCCACCTTGATGCCGAGCGGCTCCAGCCACCTGGCGAAGTTGATGGCGTGCTGTTCGGCCAGCAGCTCGGTCGGGGCCATCAGCCCCACCTGGCAGCCGTTGCCGATGGCCTGCAGGGCGGCCAGCGCCGCGACCAGCGTTTTACCTGAGCCCACGTCCCCCTGCACCAGCCGCATCATGGGGTGGCTCTGTTGCAGATCCCTGGCTATCTCCGCCACCACCCGGCTCTGGGCGCCGGTGGGGGTGAACGGCAGGGCGCCGAGCAGCTGCCGGACCAGCTCGGGAGCGGGTTTGAGGGCACGGGCCAGCTGGGTCTGTGCCTGGGCCCGCACCTTCAAGACCGAGAGGTTGTGGGCCAGCAGCTCTTCCAGTACCAGCCGCTGCTGTGCCGGGTGCTGGCCGCTCTCGAGCAGGGCCAGCGCCACCGAGGGAGGCGGGCGGTGCAGCAGCTTCAGGGCGGCGGCAAGATCGATCTGCTGGGGATAGAGGCCGGCAGGCAGCAGCTCCTCGACCCCGTAGAGGTCGAGCTGGGCTAGGGCCTGATCCGTGAGGCTGCGCAGGGTGAGCTGGCGCAGCCCCTCTGTGGTGGGGTAGACGGGGGTGAGGGCCTCTTCGGTCTGGCCGGCCTGCTCCTCGCCGAGCAGCTTGTACTCGGGGTGGGCCATCTCCAGGCCGTACTTGCCGGGACGTGTCTCGCCGAAGCAGCGGATAAGGCGGCCCTGGGCCAGGCTGTTTTTCTGGGCAGCGGTGAAATTGAAGAAGCGCAGGGTCAGGCTGCCGGTGCCGTCGCTGATACGGCACACCAGCATGCGGCGGCGCCCCATCACCAGCTGGGTGTCCTGGATCTCGCCCTCGACGGCACCGTGCAGTCCGGGCGGCAGATCGCCGATGGGCCACACCTGGGTGCGGTCCTCGTAGCGCAGGGGGAGGTGGAACAGCAGGTCCTGTACCGTGGCCAGCCCCAGCCGCTCGAGTTTCTCCAGCATCTTGCTGCCGACACCCTTGAGGCTGTCGAGGGAGATTTTATCCAATTTCATCAATTAGATGCCCGAAAACACTGTAAATATGTCCAGATGATAGGGGGTGTTGCGGCCTCGATGCAAGCCGCGTTGTGCCGTTCCGGGCTGGTGGGCAAGGGAGCAGAGGGAGGGTCATCCATGAAAAAGGCCTGCCGGAAACGGCAGGCCTTTTCACTGACGGGGCGCCCTGGCGGTCAGATGATGCGCTTGAGCAGGAGGTGAGCCTTGACCCTGTGGATCCGGGCCAGCAGCTTGCGCACCTGATCCGGGTAATCCTTGATCTGCTCTATCTGGTCGAAGTGACTGATGCGGCGGGTGTGGGCCAGGATGTTCTCCCGCTCCGCACTGAACTGCTCGCGCAGGTGATGGTGCTGGTCGTGTACCAGCAGGCCGTTCTCCAGATCCAGCGCCCAGGCTCGGGGATTGAGGTTGTTGCCGGTGAGCAGGGCCCACTCCTCATCCACGAAGATCCCCTTGAGATGATAGGAGTTCTTCTCGCAGCACCAGAGCATGAGGTTGAGCCGGCCGTTGTCGATGTGGTGCTGGTTGCGCTCGGCAAACTTGCGCAGGTTGGTCTCGTAGAGATAGGGCAGACCGCCGATGGTGGAGAACTTCTCCTCCGGGGGGATGAAGAAGTCGTTGGCGGTCTTGTCGCCCACGACGATGGTCACCTTGCAGCCGCGTTTGAGCAGCGCCTCCACGTCCTTGTTCAACTCCTTGGGGGGGTTGAAGTAGGGGGTGCAGATGAAGATCTCCCGCTCGGTGGCCCGCACCAGGTTGCGGATCATCCGGTTGAGCTGGTTGCCCCGCTTGCCCAGGCCCACCATGGGGGTCACGGCGATCTCCCGATCGTTGGGCTGGATGCTCTCGAAGCGGTACTGGCAGAGGCGCAGGCGCTGCTTGAAGCGGCGGATCGGTCCCTTGAGCTGCTTGGCGCCGGGGATGCCTGTGCGATCCAGCCGCTGGACGGCCTCGCTGCCGAGGAAGACGTCATCCACGTAGTTGACCATGCTGCGGGTCAGTGCCGGGCTGTGGATCTGGTGATAGCGATCGAAGCGGTAGCGCTCCTGCTGGTGCAGGTAGATGTCGTTGAGGCTGGCGCCGGAGTAAAGCAGGGTGTTGTCGAAGATGAAGCCCTTGAGGTGCAGCACCCCGAGCAGCTCGCGGCCCTTGACCGGCACGCCGTAGATCTCGATCTGGTGTTGGTGGCTGGCGGCCATGGCCTGGTACATCAGGTGGTTGCCCCCCTGCTTGCCCTTGCCGATCAGGCCGCGCTGGGCGCGGTGGAAGTCGACGAACACCTTGATGTCGAGAGAGGGATTGCGCTGCTTGGCGGCATAGAGGGCGGAGAGGATCTCCCGTCCCGCCTCGTCATCCTGCAGATAGAGCGCGATCAGATAGATGCGCTGGGTCGCATGGGCGATGAGCGACAGGATCCGGCTCTTGAAGTCTTTGGCGCTGCTGAGTATCTGGAACTGATCCGCGGCAACCGCGATCTGGGGTAAGCGGGTCAGCAGCTGTCGATAATGTGCCGATGAATGCATAGAGAAGCCTGAAATCACGGGATGAAGCGTTCCACTCGGGGCGAAGAATAGGCAATTCTAGCAATCTGTGGCGATGGGCCCAAGCAAGAATCCGTAAAAAGTCGGTGCAATATCACATCGGGGCCGACGGATGCGGCCCCGATGTGTTTCCGTCAGAGGATGGCGCTGGCCGTGGCCACGATGAGGAAGGCGATGGTGCCGAGCAGGGTCTCCATCACGGTCCAGGTCTTGAGGGTGGTCTTCTCGTCCATGTTGAGGAAGCGGCTGACCAGCCAGAAGCCGGAGTCATTGAAGTGGGAGAGCACGGTGGCGCCCCCGGCGATGGCGATGACGATGAAGGTCAGGTCCAGCTCGCTCAGGCCGGTGGTGGCGGCCACGGTCGGCGCCATCAGGGCGGCGGTGGTGGTCAGGGCCACGGTGGCGGAACCCTGGGCAACCCGCAGCGCGGCGGATACCAGGAAGGCCGCGAGGATCACCGGCATGCCGGTATCGGAGAGCACGTCGGCCAGCGCGGTGCCGATGCCGCTCGCCCGCAATACGCCGCCGAACATGCCGCCGGCACCGGTGACCAGGATGACGGCGCAGACCGGGGCCAGGGCGTCGTTGCAGAACTTCTCGAGCTGCACCTTGCCCTGGCTCTGGCGGAACATCCAGAGGGCGTACAGCACAGTGATGAGCAGGGCGACCGGGGTCTTGCCGACCATGCGCAGCACGTTGACCCAGTCCGCACCCTTGTCGATGACGCCCATGACGCCCAGGGTATTGAGGCCGGTATCCATGAAGATGAGCACCAGCGGCAGCAGCAGGATGGAGATCACCTGGCCGAAGCTCGGCGCCTTGTCGGAGATCTGCTCGGCACTGGCGGTGAAGCTCGGGGGCAGGGGCAGCTCAAACTTCTTGCCGGACCAGAGCCCGAACAGGTAGGCACCCAGATACCAGGTGGGCAGCGCGACCAGCAGGCCCACGACGGTGAGCAGACCGATGTTGGCACCCAGCAGCTCGCTGGCGGCCACCGGGCCCGGGTGGGGCGGCAGGAAGGCATGCATCACCGCGAAGGCGCCGGCGGAGGGCAGGGCATACTTGAGGACGGAGCCGCCGAACTGCTTCGCCACGCTGAAGATGATGGGCAGCATGACGATGAGGCCGGCGTCGAAGAAGATCGGGAAGCCGAACAGCAGGGAGGCCACACCCAGCGCGAAGGGGGCGCGGTGGGAGCCGAAGCGGTTGATCAGGGTATCGGCCAGTACCTTGGCGCCCCCCGTCATCTCCAGGATCCGGCCTATCATGGCGCCGAGGCCGACCAGCAGCGCGACCGAGGCCAGGGTGCCGCCGAAACCGGTCAGCATGGTGGGGATCACCTGGTCATAGGTGACTCCGGTGGCCAGGGCCGTCAGCATGCTGACCAGGGTCAATGCCACGAAGGCATGTACCTTGAATCGCATGATCAGCACCAGCAACATGACAATGGCTCCGCCCGCTACCGAGAGCAGATAGGCGACATCGGGTGTGTTCATTGCTCCGTCCATAAAATTGTCCTCAAATGGTTCTAGTTGTTGTTCTGCACATTTCTGTGCTGCACTTCACATTGCGAAACGTTACCGGTAACATGTTACCGGTAACGTGGTAGCTTAGAACCCATCAGGCGAACGTTTTTTGAAAAGTGAGAGAGAGGTCAAATAATGGCGGGCAAGTGCATTATCGTGATGGGTGTGTGTGGCAGCGGCAAGTCCAGCATCGGCCTCAAGGTGGCCAATGCCCTGGGGGCCAAGTTCATCGACGGCGATGATCTGCACCCTCGCGCGAACATCCAGAAGATGGCGGCGGGCAACCCGCTCAACGACGAAGACAGGGCCCCCTGGCTGGAGCGGATCCGCGATGCGGCCTACAGCCTGGAGCGCAAGAACGAGCTCGGCGTCATCGTCTGCTCGGCCCTCAAGAAGCAGTACCGCGACCAGATCCGCGAGGGCAACGACTCGGTGAGTTTCCTGTTTCTGGATGGCAGCCAGTCCCTCATTCTCGAACGGATGCGGGCACGGCAGGGCCACTTCATGCGCGAAGCCATGGTACAAAGCCAGTTTGATACCCTGGAGCGACCGGATGGCGAGCCCGGCGTGTTTCGCATCGATATCGACGGGACCTTCGAACAGGTGGTCGACCGTGCCGTCACCGCGCTGACGCAGGCGCAATGAGCCATGTCGCGCGCCCGGCTGCGGCCGACCGCGCCCGTATATAGAGTTGGAGAGAAAGCTATGACCCATCCCGTGATCACCCAGGTGACCAACCGCATCCGCGAGCGCAGCACCGCCCGCCGTGCCCGCTTCCTGGCCCGCATCCAGCGCCAGGCCGATCAGGGCAAGACCCGCGCCTCCCTCTCCTGCGGCAACCTGGCCCACGCCGTGGCCGCCTCGAGCTGTGACGAGAAGGGGCGGATCCTCGACATGACCCGCGCCAACGTGGCCATCGTCACCGCCTACAACGACATGCTGAGTGCCCATCAGCCCTATCAGGGCTACCCGGACATCATCAAGGGCGCCCTGGCCGAGCTCGGCCACAGCGCCCAGGTCGCCGGCGGCGTGCCCGCCATGTGCGACGGCGTGACCCAGGGTCAGCCGGGGATGGACATGTCCCTCTTCTCCCGGGATCTCATCGCCCAGGCCACCGCGGTCTCCCTCTCCCACAACACCTTCGACGCCACCCTGCTGCTCGGCATCTGCGACAAGATTGCCCCGGGCCAGATCATGGGGGCGCTTTCCCACGCCCACCTGCCCACCGCCTTCGTGCCTGCCGGTCCCATGGCGAGCGGCATCAGCAACGACGAGAAGGTGAAGGTGCGCCAGCAGTACGCTGCCGGTGAAGTGGGCCGCGACGCCCTGCTCAAGATGGAGTGCGGCGCCTACCACGCGGCGGGCACCTGCACCTTCTACGGCACCGCCAACACCAACCAGCTGGTGTTCGAAGCCATGGGCCTGATGCTGCCGGGTTCCGCCTTCGTGCATCCGCACAGCGAGCTGCGCCACGCCCTCACCGAGGAAGCGGCCCGCCGCATCAGCGCCATGATCCCGGGCTCCCCGGCCTATCGCCCCCTGAGTGCGGTGATCGACGAGCGCGCCCTGGTCAACGGCCTGGTGGCCCTGCTCGCCTCCGGCGGCAGCACCAACCACAGCATCCACATGGTGGCGCTGGCCCGTGCCGCCGGGCTGGAGCTGACCTGGGACGACCTGAGCGATCTCTCCGACGTGGTGCCGCTCCTGGTGCGCATGTACCCGAACGGCCCGGCGGACGTCAACGCCTTCGAACAGGCGGGGGGCGTGCCCGGCCTGATGCGTCGTCTGGCCGAAGAGGGGCTGATCCACATGGATGCTACCCCGGTCTTCGGCGAGATGCAGGACTACCTCAGCCGTCCGGCACTGGTGGATGGCAAGCTGGTGTGGCAACCGGTGGGCGAGAGCGCGGATCCGAGCGTGCTCTCTCCCTCTGGCAGCGAGTTCCAGGCCACCGGCGGCACCAAGCTGCTGGCGGGCAACCTGGGCCGCGCCGTGGTCAAGGTCTCCGCCGTCGCGCCCGAGTATCGGGTCATCGAGGCCCCGGCCCGGGTCTTCTCCTCCCAGCATGCGGTGGAGGCGGCCTACAAGGCCGGTGAGTTGAACCAGGACGCCGTCATCGTGGTGCGCCACAACGGCCCGGCCGCCAACGGCATGCCGGAGCTGCACAAGCTGATGCCGGTACTTGGCAACCTGCAGAAGGCGGGTCACAAGGTGGCGCTGGTCACCGACGGCCGCCTCTCCGGCGCCTCCGGCAAGATCCCGGCCGCCATCCACGTCACCCCGGAAGCCCTGCACGGCGGGGCCATCGGCCTGCTCGCCAATGGCGACCTGCTGCGGGTGGATGCCGAGTCAGGCCGCCTCGACTGCCTGACCGATTTGAGCGGCCGTACCCAGGCCGAGATCGACCTCACCCTGGAACAAGAGGGGTGGGGCCGTGAACTGTTCAGCGTGATGCGTCGCGCGGTATCGAGCGCCGAGTGCGGCGCCACCATCTTTGACTAAGGAAGAGCTATGCAGAACTGGAAAGTGACCCCTGCCGAGGTGTTTGCCGCCTCCCCCCTGGTACCCGTGATGGTCATCAACGACCTGGAGCAGGCCCTGCCCATGGCCAAGGCCCTGCTGGATGGTGGCATCTCGGTGTTCGAGATCACCCTGCGCACCCCGGTGGCGCTGGACGCCATCGCCCTCATCGCCAAGGCGATGCCGGATGCCATGGTCGGTGCCGGTACCGTGCTCAACTGCGCGCAGTTTGATGCCGCCGTCGCTGCCGGTGCCCGCTTCGTCATCTCCCCGGGCATGACCCCGGCCCTGCTGGCCCACGCGGCCAAGAGCACGGCGCCGCTGATCCCGGGCGTGGCCACCCCGTCCGAGGTGATGCAGGCGCTGGAAGCAGGCTACGACCACCTCAAATTTTTCCCGGCCGAGGCGAACGGCGGCACCAAGGCACTCTCCGCCATCGCGGCGCCCCTGCCCCAGGTGAAATTCTGCCCCACCGGCGGCATCGGCCCGAAAAACGTGGCCGACTACCTGGCGCTGAAATGTGTGGCCACCGTCGGCGGCTCCTGGATGCTGCCGGCAGACGCCGTCAAGAGCGGCAACTGGGAGGAGGTGACCCGCCTCTCCCGGGAAGCGGTTGAATTGGTTAAACGATAAGCAAATATCGTTTAGAAAAATTAAACAGGCCACCCCCGGGTGGCCTGCTGTTTTTCCGCCCCCGGAGGGGGTGGGCCGTTTGCTTCCGGCCTCGCCCTGGCTTAAGGTCGGGGGCCGCCCCTCTCCCCTGGAGCCTTCATGTCCTGTCTGCATCCATCCTACCCGCAAGGGCACTTCACCGCGCTGCACTGCCACCCCCATGCCCAATACTGCTATCTGCACGACGGGGGCGGCATCATCACGGGGCGAGGGGAGGGAGAACTGCTGGTGGCGGGCCAGATCTGCTTTATTCCGGCGGGGTGGGAGCACGAGTTTCGCGTGCTGCGCCGCTCCCGGCTCTCCCTCCTCTATGTGCCGACGTCGGCCCGCACCGCCTTCGGCCCCCTGCAGGCCAGCACGCTGCTGGCGGGCCTCTTCGCCCGCCTGCCCGAGCTGGCCGAGGGGGAGGTGAAGGGGGCCTATCTGACGGTGCTTGGCCAGGAGCTGGAGCGCGCCGACCCGCTCGCGGCGCGCATTCCCCTCACCGGGGAGCTGGACCCGCGCCTGCTGCGGGTGCTGGACAGGGTGTGCCAGGCACCCGCCATCCATCTGACGCTGACGGCGCTGGCAGCAGATTGCGGCGCCTCGGTGCGCACCCTCAACCGGCTCTTCCTCCAGCAGCTGGGGTGCAGCTTTCGCCAGTGGCGGGAGCAGGTGGTGCTGGGACGGGCGCGCCAGTTGCAGCACCGGGGGCTAACGCTGGCCCAGATCGCCGATCGGCTCGGCTACGAAGATCCCGGCGCCTTGTCCCGCGCCCTCCAGCGCCTTGCTCGGCGCGAACCGGCGGCCTGAGGGCCCGTCGTCTGCCTTCCTTCCCGCCATGGCGGTGTCTGCGGGTTGCCGGCAGTCAGCGCCGCGAGCCGATATCCGCATCCTCCTTGCTGCCTGCCAGCAGACAGGTCACCTCGTCGGTGTGGCAGATCCGATCGCCGCGAAAGGTGAAGAGGCCGCTCACCTTGTAGACCAGGGTGCCGCCGTCCTGGCGGGTGGCCCGTACCACATGGGTCGAGTGCACCCGCTCCCCCTGCGCCAGGGTGGCGACAAACTCGATGCTCGCA
This sequence comes from Aeromonas sp. ASNIH5, assembly GCF_002902865.1. Lineage (NCBI taxonomy): Bacteria > Pseudomonadati > Pseudomonadota > Gammaproteobacteria > Aeromonadales > Aeromonadaceae > Aeromonas > Aeromonas sp. ASNIH5. The sequence continues at coordinate 3,363,199 of NZ_CP026122.1, forward strand.
CCGGCCAGATGGCGGCGCAGTGTGGCGATGTGCTGGTGAAACGCCGGGTAGTCGAGCCGCTCGCCGTTCACCTCCTGGCAGTAGTCGGGGGTGAACCAGGCGTCGAGCTCCGACAGGGGGAAGGCGGGATCGCAGATGACGCGCTGCAGGCAGGCTTTCAATCGTTCGGTGTGGTGCATGGTCTGCTCCTGACAGGGTGGATGGAAGAGCCAGCATAGGCCAGGGGGCGGCGAGGGGAGAGGGGAGAAGGCGCCATCATGGCGGTCGAACGCGCCATGATGGACGGGGATCAGCCGAGGCTTTCCCCCTCATAGAGGGAGAAGCCGATGTCCTTGCACCTGGTCGCCAGCGGCTGGCCGCCGAGGCGGGCCAGCAGCATGATGGCGGCTTCGCGACCTATGGTCTCGCGGGGGGTGACGATGCTGGCGAGCTTGGGGGTCATGGCGTGGCCGATGTCGAGGGCGTTGCTGCCGGCGATGGCCACCTGCTGGGGCACCGGGATCCACCTGGCCTGGCATTGCAGCAGGGCCCCCACTGCGAGGTCGTCGTTGGTGCAGAACAGGCCGTCGAGATCGGGGAAGCGCGCCATGGCCTGGGCCAGCAGCTCTCCCCCCAGGGTGAAGCTGGAGGATTGCTCCGTCAGCAGGTGCTGGCCGGTCAGACCGAAATCGGCCATCGCCTGGTAGTAGCCTTCCATTCGCAGCTGGGTGCGCACGTCGAGCCGGGCGCCGAGGTAGATCACCTTGCGCCGTCCCCGGCGCAGCATCTCTGTTACCATGGCCCGGGCGGCGGCCCGGTGATCCATGCCCACCACCATGTCGATGGGGGAGAGGGGCAGATCCATGGTCTCCACCACCGGGATGCCGGCGGTGGCGATCATCTTGCGGGTGCGCTCGGTGTGCTGGGTGTCCGAGAGGATGAGCCCGTCCACGTTGTAGGAGAGGAGCGAGGCGACCTGCTCCTCCTCCCGCTCCGGGCTGTAGCCATAGTGGGCGAGCAGGGTCTGGTAGCCGGCGGGCCGGGTCACCGCCTCGATGCCGTGGATCACCGCCGAGAAGACCTGGTTGGAGAGGGAGGGGATCAGGATGCCGATCGCCTTGCTGGTGGCGTTCGACAGCATGTCCGGCGCCCGGTTCGGGATGTAGCCGAGCTCCTCCACCGCGGCGGCGATGCGCTCGCGGGTCCCTTCGGCCACGGCGGACGGGTCGCGCAGGTAGCGGCTGACGGTCATCTTGGTGACACCGGTCAGGTCGGCAATGTCCTGCAGGGTAGGGCGGCGCTTGCGGGTGTCGTTCATCTGGGGATCCGGCAAAAAATGTTACACGTAACATTACCGTTTTTGCACGGCAATGTCAGCATATGACGCCATCAACAGGGGGCAGGGGATGATCAAGGGCAGGTGTTTCGAGGGGGTCCACTTCGAGCAGCAGGAGGTGGAGGGGGAGCAGTTCCAGGGGTGCCGCTTCATCGGCTGTCACTTCTCCTGGCTCGATCTCGGGGAGAGCCGCTTCGTCGACTGCAGCTTCTATGACAGGGAACGGGAGCTGGGATGCCTGTTTCAGGGCTGCGATCTGAGGGAGGCGAGCTTCCTGCGCTGCGATCTCACCCTGGCGGACTTCGGCCGCAGCCAGTGTCTTGGGCTGGAGATGCGCGACTGCCAGGCCATGGGGATCAACTTCGCCCATGCCAGCTTCGCCAACCGGATCACCGCCAAAAGCTACTTCTGCGAGGCCCACCTCACCGGCAACAACTTCAGCTACGCCAACTTCGAAAGCTGCCTGCTGGAGCGGTGCGAGCTTGCCGGCAACCGCTGGCAGGGGGCCAACCTGCTGGGCGCCTCCCTGGCAGGCTCGGATCTCAGCGGCTCCGAGTTCGGGCAAATCGACTGGACCAGCTTCAACCTGCAAGGCTGCGATCTGCGCCAGTGCGATCTACCCGGTCTGGATCTGCGCCGGGTCAACCTCGCCGGGGTGCAGATCAATGAAGATCAGCAGCAGGGGCTGCTGGAGCAGATCGGGCTGGTGGTCTTCCCCTGAGCGGGGTGGAAAAGAGGTAAGTTTTCATCATCGGGGCGGGCGGTGTGGTGCCTCCCCTGCCAAGCAAAAAGCCTGCGCGATGCAGACTTTTTGTCAGGTGAAGTGGTAAACGACGCGGTGTTGCTGTCTTTTGCTCCCTGCCCCCCTCGCGGGAGAAGGGCTGGGGATGAGGTAGCGGACTCCGATCGGGCACCGACAAGGCGGGCTTAGCGTCTGGCCAGCCACTTGGTCGGGTTGATGGCCTCGCCCTGATAGCGGATCTCGAAGTAGAGGCCGGAGCGCTCCTGTCCGCCGCTGTCGCCGACCAGGGCCACGGGCTCACCCTGCTCCACCTTTTGTCCCACCTGGCGCAGCAGCGACTGGTTGTGGCCGTAGAGGCTCATGTAGCCCTTGCCGTGGTCGATGACCAGCAGCATGCCGAAGCCGTCGAGCCAGTCGGCGTAGACCACCTGTCCCGGTGCCACCGCCTTGACCTGGGTCCCTTCGCTGGCGCCGATCAGGGTGCCCTTCCACTTCAGCTCGGCGGTACGTGGCGAGCCGTAGGAGATGAGGATGGGGCCCTGCACCGGCCAGCGCAGGTTGCCACCCGTGCTCAGACCGCCGTAGCCGTTGCTGCTTGCCTTGGCGCTGTTGCGGGCGGCTGCTTGCTGGTGCGCCACCTTGGCCTGCTGTTCGGCGACGCGTTGCTGCTGGGCCGCCAGCCGCTGCTGTTCGCCGACCTGGCGCTGCTGGGCGGCGATCCGCTGCTGCTCCTCGATGCGTTTCTGTTCGGCTGCCAGGCGCTGGGCCTCCAGACGGCGCTGGCGCTCCTGCTCGGCCTTGATCTTGGCGAGGCGCTCCCGCTCGGCCCGTTCGCGGCGTTCCTTTTCTTCCTGCTGACGACGCAGCTCTTCCAGCCGCGCCTTGAGCGCCTTCTCCGCCTTGACCAGCTTGTCGAGCTTCTGCTCGTCGGCCTGCACCGACTGCTGCAACTGGTTGCGCACCTTGGCACGGCTCTGCTGGCTGGCCAGCAGGCTCTGGTGATGCTCCTGCTGCTCGCCGAGCAGGGTCTGGAGGCGGTTCTCGGTCTCTCTGGTGGCCTGCTGGTTCTTGGCCAGCTTGTCACGGGTGGCGCGCAGGGCTTCAATGGCCTCGATGCGGGCCTTGTTGAGGTAGTCGAAGTAGTCGAGGGCGCGGCTCAGCTTGGCCGGATCCTGCTGGTTGAGCAGCAGTTTGAGGTAATCGTGGTTGCCCGCCTGGAAGGCGCTTTCCGCCTGCTTGGCCAGCAACTGTTTCTGATGTTTTGCTTGTTGCTCCAGTGCCAGCTTGTCCTGCTGCAGGGACGCCAGCTTCTGCTGGTTCTGCCGGAGTTGCTGTCTGGTCTGCTCGAGTTTGGCGGCGGCAGCCGAAATGGCCTGCTCGTCAGCCTTGAGCTGGGTGTTGAGCTTGGCAAGCTCCTGCTTGCTGAGCTTGAGGGTCTGTTGCTGTTCCTTGATCTGGGACTGCATGGCCCCTAGCTGCTGGTTCGCAGCCTGGGCTGTGCCGGTACCGCCGATCAGGCAAAAAAACAGCGCGCCGGCCAACAGGCCGACGCGACTGGTTTTCTGTGAAATAATTTCGCATCCCCGCATGGGGCAGGATTATTTCAGAATCATCAGGGGCTTGCCAGTCATTTCCGGCGGCACCGGCAGACCCATCAGGGTCAGCATGGTGGGGGCCAGATCGGACAGTTTGCCACCTTCGGCGACCTCGGCTTTACGACCGAAGTAGATGAGGGGAACCGGCAGATTGGTGTGGGCGGTGTGGGCCTGACCAGTCTCTTCGTCCATCATCTTCTCGGCGTTGCCATGGTCTGCGGTGATGAGGCACTCGCCACCCACTTCCGCCAGGGCGTCGGTGACGCGACCGATGCAGTGGTCGACTGCTTCACAGGCTTTGACGGCCGCATCGAACACGCCGGTGTGGCCGACCATGTCGCCGTTCGGGTAGTTGCAGATGATGACGTCGTACTTGCCGCTCTTGATGGCCGCAACCAGCTTGTCGGTCAGCTCTTCGGAGCTCATCTCCGGCTGCAGGTCATAGGTAGCCACTTTCGGGCTCGCTACGATTTCGCGATCTTCGCCAGTGAAGCAGGCCTCTTCGCCACCGTTGAAGAAGAAGGTGACGTGGGCGTACTTCTCGGTCTCGGAGATGCGCAGCTGGGTCTTGCCCTGCTTGGCCAGCCACTCACCCAGGGTGTTGACCAGGGCGGTGGGCGGATAGGCGCAGGCGGTTTTGATGTCGGCCGCGTATTCGGTCAGCATCACGAAGTGCAGGGCCGGGGTGGCGGTGCGGGCGAAGCCGGTGAAGTCGGTATCGACGAAGGCGCGGGTGATCTCGCGGGCGCGGTCGGCACGGAAGTTCATGAAGATCAGCGCATCGCCATCTTCCATCGGTACAGCGTCGCCGATGCGGGTGGCTTTGACGAACTCGTCGTTCTCGTTGCGGGCATAGGCGGCGGCCAGCGCGTCGGTGGCGTTGTCGGCGGTGAATTCGCCCTTGCCCTGGGTCATCAGGTCATAGGCCTGCTGCACGCGATCCCAGCGGTTGTCGCGGTCCATGGCGTAGTAACGACCGATCATGGAGGCGAAACGACCCTTGCCCAGGCGGGCAAACAGGGCGTCGAACAGCTCGATGGAGGACTGGGCACTGCGCGGCGGGACGTCGCGGCCATCCAGGAAGGCGTGGAAGTAGATCTGCTCGGCGCCACGCTTGGCGGCCATCTCGATCATGCCCATGATGTGCTCTTCGTGGCTGTGTACGCCACCCGGGGACATCAGACCCATGATGTGCACGGCCTTGCCCTTGGTCACGGCAGCGTCGACAGCCTTGGCCAGCTCGACGTTCTGGAAGAAGTCGCCGTCCTGGATGTCCTTGGAGATGCGGGTCAGCTCCTGATAGACGACGCGACCGGCACCGATGTTGGTGTGGCCCACTTCGGAGTTGCCCATCTGGCCGTCCGGCAGACCCACGTCCAGGCCGGAGCCGGAGATCAGGGTGCTGGTGTAGTCACGGGCCAGGCGATCCAGATTGGGGGTCTTGGCAGCAGCAACGGCGTTGTACTCTTGCTTGGTGCTGTAGCCCCAACCGTCCATGATGACCAGAACCAGCGGTTTCTTAGCTGTTGACATAAGGCTATGTCCTCTCGGATAGGAATGAATTGCGGGAAGTGAAACTAGCGTAATATTACTACATCTGCCGAAATAGTCACCTGATAGCCAAGTCCCTCTCCAGCCTCGCTTTTTAACTGTTACCCCGCTGTTTTAGGCATGTTGCCGGCTTGTCTGCCGCGGCGGGTTTTCCGCTGTTTCCCCCCTCTTTTCGGCATGGCGCATCCTCTCGTTCGGCCCGGTTGGAGGAGGAAGAATCGGCAGCCATCCCTGATGGGAGCTTGCTCTCGCTTTGCCGCCAAGATGGCTGATCTTATGCAGGGCCCCATGTATACTCGGGCCCTTGTCTTGGTCCCTGGATAGTAGAAGATGCAAGAGTATTTGGATTTCGCGGCCCGCAATCCGCTGCTGACCGCAGCCTGGTTGGGCCTGGCAGGCACCCTGGTGTATACCACTGTGCGTGCTCGTTTTTCTCCGGTGAAGGCGGTCAACAACCACGCCGCTACCCTGCTTATCAACCGTGAAAATGCCACCGTCGTGGACATTCGCAGTCAGGATGAATTTGCCAAGGGTCATCTGGCCGGGGCCCATCACCTGCCGCTCGCCCAGATCCAGGCGAATAATCTGGGTCCGGTTGAAAAGCACAAGGATGCCCCCATCATAGTGGTGTGCGAGTCGGGGATGACCGCTGGTGGCGCGGGTCGCCAACTGAGCAAGGCCGGTTTCAAGCAGGTGTATGTGCTCAGCGGTGGCATGGCCCAATGGCGTGCAGACAATCTGCCGGTGACCAAAAAACGCTGATTTAAGGGCCTGCGCCCACTCATTATCTTAAAAAGGAATCAAACGAAATGGCTGACGAAATCAACAACCAGGAAGTGCAACCGGAATTCCACATCCAGCGTGTCTACACCAAGGATGTTTCCTTCGAAGCCCCGAATACTCCGCACATCTTCCAGAAAGAGTGGCAGCCGGACGTCAAGCTGGACATGGACACCAAGACCAATGTCCTGGCCGACAGCGTCTATGAAGTGGTGCTGACCCTGACTGTCACCTGTAAGCTGGAAACCGAGACCGCCTTCCTGTGCGAAGTGCAGCAAGCCGGCATCTTCACCATCGGCAACCTGCCTGAGCCGCAACTGGCCCACTGTCTGGCGGCCTTCTGCCCGAACATCCTGTTCCCGTATGCCCGCGAAGCGGTGTCCAACCTGGTGAGCAAGGGTTCCTTCCCGCAGCTGAACCTGGCACCGGTCAACTTCGACGCCCTGTTCGCCCAGCACATGGCGCAGGTACAGGCCCAGCAGGCGACTGCGGAAGCCTGATAATGGCCGACCAGATCGCAATCTCGGTCCTGGGGGCGGGGTCTTATGGCTCCGCCCTTGCCATTTCTCTGGCGCGCAATGGTCATCCGACCCTGCTGTGGGGTCACGACCCTGCCCATGTCGCCGAGCTGGAACAGGATCGCTGCAACAAGGCATTCTTGCCGGATGTCCCCTTCCCGGCCGATCTGCAACTGACGTCGGATCTGCAGGCGGCGGTGCAAGCCGCTCCCGTACTGCTGCTGGTGGTGCCGAGCCATGTGTTCGGCCAGGTACTGGCCCGGGTCAAACCCTTCCTGCGCCCGGATACCCGGATCGCCTGGGCGACCAAGGGGCTGGAGCCGGACAGCGGCCGTCTGCTGCAAGAGGTGGCTCGGGAGGTGCTGGGGGATGCCATTCCACTGGCGGTCATCTCGGGCCCGACCTTCGCCCGCGAGCTGGCCGCCGGTCTGCCGACCGCCATCTCGGTGGCCTCGACCCACGACGACTTTGCCGACGATCTCTCCCACCTGCTGCATTGTGGCCGTTCGTTCCGGGTCTATACCAATCCGGACTTCATCGGTCTGCAACTGGGCGGGGCGGTCAAGAACGTCATCGCCATCGGTGCCGGTCTCTCCGACGGACTCGGTTTTGGCGCCAACGCCAGGACCGCGCTCATCACCCGGGGCCTGGTAGAGATGCAGCGTCTGGGCGCTGCGCTGGGTGCCGACGCCAAGACCTTCATGGGGATGGCGGGGCTCGGGGATCTGGTGCTTACCTGTACCGACAACCAGTCGCGCAACCGTCGCTTCGGGCTGGCCCTCGGGGCCGGCAAGGATGTGAACACCGCCATGACCGAGATAGGCCAGGTGGTGGAAGGCTATCGCAACACCAAGGAGGTGCATCTGCTGGCGGCCCGCTGTGGCGTCGAGATGCCCATCTGCGAGCAGATCTTCAAGGTGCTGTACGAAGGCAAGAATCCGAAAGAGGCGGCCATCGCCCTGCTGTCGCGAGACAAGAAGGACGAGTGATCCGCCCGCTGCAGAATGCAAAAGGCCCCGCCAGCTGGCGGGGCCTTTTCTTTGCCGCATGTCTTTGCGACAGCGGCAGCAAATCAGTAGTAGGAGTGATCGCCGCGCTGGTGCTCGGTGGCATCCTTGACGCCGTTGAGTTCGCCCGGGAATTTCTCCAGCAACTGCTTCTCGATCCCCTCTTTCAGGGTGTAGTCGACCATGGAGCAACCGTTGCAACCGCCGCCGAACTGCAGGATGGCCAGTTTGTCGTCGGTCAGCTCGACCAGGGTGACCTTGCCGCCGTGACCGGCCAGCATGGGGTTCACCTCGGACATCAACACGTACTCGATGCGGTCGATCAGCGGGGCGTCGTCGGCCACTTTGCGCATCTTGGCGTTCGGGGCTTTCAGGGTGAGCTGAGAGCCCATCTGATCGGTGACGAAGTCGATGGTGGCATCCACCAGGAAGGGGGCGCTCAGGGGATCGACCAGGCAGTCGAAGCCGCTGAAGGGCAGGTGCTGATCTTCCGGATCGACCGCGTCGGGTGGGCAATAGGATACGCCGCACTCGGCATTCTGGGTTCCCGGATTGACCACAAACACCCGGATGTTGGTGCCATCAGGCTGCTTCTCCAGCAACTTGCGGAAGTGGGCCTGGGCGGTGTCGGAAATGCTGATCATCACTATCCTCATAAACCTGAGTGTACGACTAGGGTATTCATGATAACTCGCTTGGCGGGGCTTGGGTAGCGTGCCGATGGCGAGCCTGTGAGCCCGGGCGTATCGGAATCATGCCGCCAGCGGCCTCCTGGGCCGGATCCCTGCCCGGTTATTTCAGGTGTCGGAGGGTACGGCAGATGGCCCACACCTCTACCGTGGTGACGCCGTGCTCATGGAGCAACCGGGTGAGCTGACCTGCGGTGGCGCCCGTGGTGACCACATCATCAAGCAGTGCCACATGCCGGTAGTGGTGAGGTTCTATTTCGAAGGCGCCACGCAGATTGCGTCGCCGCTGGCCGGCACTGAGCCGGGTCTGTTGCGGGGTCGACCTTGTCCGGCGCAGTACGCGGGTGTCGCAAGGAATGCCGGTGAGTGCGCTCAGGGCATGGCCGATTTCTTCTGCCTGATTGAAGCCGCGCCACCACTGGCGCCACCAGTGCAGGGGAACCGGAATGATGACCTGCGGTGGGTTGGCGAGGTCCAGATGGTCTGCCAGCAGGCGGGCAAGCAGCGGCGCGAGCAGGATCTGACCGGAATACTTCAGCCGGGGGATGAGTTGGGGATAAGGTGCCTGATAATCGCCGATCACCTGCAAACGCTCCCAGGGGGCGGGTCTGCGCTGGCAGCGTCCGCACAGCAGTTCGCTCTCGCGATGTTGCTCCGGCAGCGGTGCTGCACACATCAGGCATCGTCTGTCGTGCTGGCGCTGGGCGTGGCGGCACCAGGAGCACAACAAGGGCGTCTCGTCACAGGGTTGGCGACAGAGCAGGCACAGACCGAGCCAGTCGGACTGGGTGCCAAGGATCGGACTTGCTTTGGCGAGCAGCCGCTTTAACATGCAGGCTCCAAGCAGATAAACAGGGATCTTGAGTCTAGATGAGCGTATCGGTTGAGCGGTTTGGCCAGGGCCCGGACCTGGTGTTGTTGCATGGCTGGGGCATGAACGGGGCCGTCTGGCACGGTATTGCCCAAGAACTGGCTGCCCACTATCGGCTGCATCTGGTGGACCTGCCCGGCTTTGGCAACAGCCCCCTGCAAGCAGGGACAGACTACACCCTGCCCTGGCTGGCAGAGCAGGTGGCGGCCATATTGCCTGAAAAATGCCATCTGCTCGGCTGGTCCCTCGGTGGTCTGGTGGCGAGCCAGTTGGCGCTGACCATGCCTGAGCGCCTTCACTCTCTCATTACCGTAGCCAGCTCTCCCTGCTTTATGGCCCGCGACGAGTGGCCCGGGATTGCCCCCAAGGTGCTGGCGGGGTTCAACCAGATGCTGGCCGGCGACTTCATGCAGACCATAGAGCGCTTCCTCGCGATCCAGGCCATGGGCAGCGAGCACGCCAGAAACGACATTCGCCAGTTGCGTCACTGGCTGGCGGAGCGACCCGCTCCCCGGCTTGCGGCCCTGGAGGCGGGTCTGGGCCTGCTGGCCGAGGTCGATCTGCGGGATGAACTGATCGGCCTGGATCTGCCCTGGCTGCGTCTTTACGGCAGGCTGGATACCCTGGTGCCGAAGGCCGCCATTCCCTTGCTGGATGCGAGTTACCCTGCTAGCCACAGTCTGGTGCTGGAGAAGGCATCCCATGCTCCCTTCATCTCCCATCCAGAGCAGTTCATCACCCTCCTGCGGCAGTTCATTGACTGAGATTTGAGCGGCAGGCTTCAATAACTCGTCAGGTTGATGGATAATTAGCCAACCCTACAGAGGAGTGTGCCAATGCGTATCGAATCAGCCATGACGGCGGGCGTGCAGGGGTTCCAACGGGCCGAGCAGTTGGCGGGCCAGGCTTCCAGCCAGATCGCCCGTCTCAATACGCCAGCGGGTGATCAGGTGCAGTTACCGGATGAACTGGTGAATCTCAAGGTGGCCGAGCTGCATGCCGGGGCATCCGCCAAGGTGATCCAGACGGCCAGCGACATGCTGGGCACCCTGATCGATATCCGGGTGTGACATGAACATCAACGTCAGTCTGCCGACCATCATTCCGAATCAACTGCAGCCGCAGACGGAATCGGCACAGACTGACAACCGCCGCGCAGAACTGGTGCCCCCCAGCCGCCAGAGTGAGGCGTCCAACGCCGAGTCCGGCGTCGGTTCCCAGAAAGAGAGATCCCGGGCCGCCCAGGCCAATCCCGCCGCCCCATCCTCGTCCACGAAAGAGAACGGCCAGACCGGCCCCGTGATGGTGGCGCACCGTTTTGTCGAGGCAACGGGGGAGGAGGGGGAGCGTCGACAACGTCAGGAGGGTGAACAGCAGGAGCAGCAAAAGCAGCAGCGTCAGGTGGCTGCGCTGGTCGAACGGGATCTCGAAGTTCGCAAGCACGAACAGGCTCACCAGGCAGCCGGCGGCGAGCATGCGGGGAGCCCTACCTACCAGTTTTCCCGTGGGCCGGATGGCAAGCGTTATGCCACCGGGGGGGAGGTGGTCATCGACACGGGGACCATTCCCGGGGATCCCGCCGCGACCATCGCCAAGATGCAGCAGGTGCGTGCCGCTGCACTGGCTCCCGATGAACCATCGTCACAAGACATGAGTGTGGCCCGCGCCGCCTCTGGCAAGGAGGCACAGGCCCGCAAGGATCTGATGACCCTCAGGCAGGAAACCACAGGCCCGCTCGGTGCTTATATGGACAATCGAAACCAGGTGATTGCCAGGCACTATCAGCAAGCGGTGAGGCCAGCCTCCCCGCATAGCCTGAGTCAGGACGTTTGATCCCGCTCCGTGCAGGCATGAAAAAGCCCCTTTCGGGGCTTTTTTGCATTCTGGGGGCTTATTTCTTCAGTTTCGACAGGGCAGCCGCGAAGGCGTTGCCCATGGCACCCTCGGTCGGAGCGCTCTGACGGGGCGCCTGTTTCGGTCGGGCGTTGCCGGTGTGACGCGGCTCGGCCGGTTTGCGTGCAGGCTGGCCGGCTTTTTCATCCAGACGCATGGTCAGACTGATGCGTTTGCGCGGTACGTCGACTTCCAGCACCTTGACCCGGACGATGTCACCGGCCTTGACCACCTCGCGGGGATCCTTGACGAAGCGATCGGTGAGGGAAGAAATGTGCACCAGCCCGTCCTGATGGACGCCGATGTCGACGAAGGCGCCGAAGTTGGTGACGTTGGTGACCACACCCTCCAGCACCATCTCGGGCACCAGATCGCTGATTTTCTCCACCCCTTCCTTGAAGGTGGCGGTCTTGAACTCGGGACGCGGGTCGCGGCCAGGCTTGTCCAGCTCGCCGATGATGTCGGTGACGGTAGGCACCCCGAACTGCTCGTCGGTGTAGTCGGTGGGCTTGAGGGTGCGCAGCAGGCTGCTGTTGCCGAGCAGGCTGTCCACGGTCTGCTCCAGCTTGGCGAGGATCCGCTCCACCACCGGGTAGGATTCCGGGTGCACCGCCGAGCCGTCCAGCGGGTTGCTGCCGCCCCGAATGCGCAGGAAGCCGGCGCATTGCTCGAATGCCTTGGGCCCGAGTCGGCCAACTTTCAGCAACTGCTGACGACTCTTGAAGGCGCCGTTCTCGTCGCGGTAGGCGACGATGTTCTGCGCCAGGGTCTGGGAGAGGCCGGAAACCCGGTTGAGCAGGGCGACCGAGGCGGTATTCACATCCACCCCCACCGCGTTCACGCAATCCTCGACCACCGCGTCGAGGCGGCGGGCCAGCTGGCTCTGGCCGACATCGTGCTGGTACTGGCCCACACCGATGCTCTTGGGATCGATCTTGACCAGCTCGGCCAGGGGATCCTGCAACCGGCGGGCGATGGAGACGGCGCCGCGAATGGAGACGTCGAGATCCGGGAATTCCTGAGAGGCGAGCTCGGAGGCGGAGTAGACCGATGCCCCCGCTTCACTCACTACTATCTTCTGTGCCTTGGCGGCCGGGTAGCGCTCGAACAGATCGCTCACCAGGCGGTCGGTTTCCCGGGATGCGGTGCCGTTGCCGATGCTGATGAGCTCGACCTTGTGCTTCTGGCACAGCTCGCTCAGGGTCTTGAGACTCTGGTCAACCTGGCGTTTGGGTTCGAACGGATAGATGGTCGCGTGATCGACCAGCTTGCCGGTGGCATCCACCACCGCCACCTTGACCCCGGTGCGGATGCCGGGATCCAGCCCCATGGTGCAGCGCATGCCGGCCGGTGCCGCCATCAGCAGATCCTTGAGGTTCATGGCGAACACCTTGATCGCCTCCTCCTCCGCTGACTCGCGGATACGGCCGATCAGCTCGGTTTCCATCTGCAGGGAGAGCTTGATCTTCCAGGTCCAGCTCACCACCCCCTGCAGCCACTTGTCGGCCGGGCGGTGTTGCAGGTTGAGTCTGAGGTGATGGGCAATGATCCCTTCGCAGGGGCTGGTACCCTCATCCTCGCCGGTGACCAGCGCCAGGTTGAGGATCCCCTCGTTGCGGCCGCGCAACATGGCCAGCACCCGGTGGGAGGGGGCCTTGTGCAGGGGTTCGTCGTGTTCGAAGTAGTCCTTGAATTTGGCCCCTTCCTGCTCCTTGCCGGCCACCACGCGGGCACGCAGGGTGGCGTTGTGCCACAGGTAGTCCCGCAACTTCTCAAGGAGATCGGCCTGCTCGGCGAAGCGCTCCATCAGGATGTAACGGGCACCGTCGAGGGCGGCCTTGCCGTCGGTGATCCCCTGCTCGGCATTGAGGAAGCGAACCGCCTCTTGCTCGGGATCCTTCATGGGGTCACCCAGCAGCAAATCCGCCAGTGGCTCCAGCCCCGCCTCGATGGCCATCTGCCCCTTGGTGCGCCGCTTGGGCTTGTAGGGGAGGTAGAGGTCTTCCAGCCGGGTCTTGCTGTCGGCATCGTTCAGCTCGCGGGCCAGCTCGGGGGTCAGTTTGCCCTGCTCTTCAATGGAGCGCAGGATCACCTGGCGGCGATCCGCCAGTTCACGCAGGTAGCCGAGGCGGCTCTCCAGGGTACGCAGCTGGCTGTCGTCCAGACCGCCGGTCACCTCTTTGCGGTAACGGGCGATGAAGGGAACGGTCGCGCCTTCGTCCAGCAGGCGAACGGCTGCCTGCACCTGTTCCGGGCGGGCATTCAGCTCACCGGCGATCTGATGTTCTATTACGTGGCTTTGCATCGAGGGTCTCTTGGTCGGGTCCTGTCTAACTGGCCAGCGTGGGGCTATGTCGCCGAACAGGGGGGTCTGTCCTGGCGATACTTTAGATACCTGCCAGGCCACTGCCGCGCGGGCCGGTTGGCGCCGCAAGGCGCCGGGTGTGAGCACTATATGGGGTCGGGCAGCGGGATGCCACCCCGGTAGAAATGACGTTTCTCATACCCGGTGGGCGGACATGCTCGGTCTCTCCTGCAATGCTGTTCACTTAAGCGGAGCCGCATTGCGATTTACCGGAAAACGGGTCTTTGATATCTTCACCGCCCTGGGTCTCGATGGCCTGGGGCGTTTTTCTATGAACATGACGCCTATGCAGCCCCGCAACTCCGCCAACCTCCGTGGCGTATGGGCTGGCGATAACGCGCCCGCCATCACTGCCATCTGGTTCGCGATGAACTGACAGGCAAACTTAAAGCTCACCTCATTGGGCGCTCGCTGATGGGCTACGGCGGCCTGGCTGGCCTCCCGCCTGACCAGATTGTATCCAAGCAGCAATCCCCACAGCTCCTGATAGACCAAGTCCACTTTCTTGCTTCTCAGCGTGATGGCGTTGTGCTGCATCGCGCTTTTGATATCCCGGTATCCCAGCTCGATTTCCCAGCGCTCGTGGTACAGGGTCGCCACCTGAGCTGCACTGAATCGCGCCACGGGCAGGGAGGTAAAGACCGTTTTCTCCTTGCCTGCCACCTCATAGGTCACTGCGCGAACTTGCCAGTGTGTCGGCAACGCCGGGTTTTTCTTGCGAGCCTGAGGCGAGACCGTCATTTGCAACAGACGGTCACCGTCGCCATAGCGCTCAAGTTCCGTGTATACCAGCCCCTTGCGTTCCGGGATGAGCCAGTGACGGTCGGTGTCTTCGGCCTGAATACGCAGCAACAGGTCGGCACCGAAGAAGCCTTTATCCAGCAGGGTCACTGACTTGTCCGGCAATGAGTGAATGAACTCGCTGGCCAGGGGGATTTCCCCTTTGCGGTACGGGCTGATGGCCGCGTTGGCAATGACATGCGAGCGGACATTCATGAGCGTGACCAACCGCAGCATCGGGTAGGGTGTCTGCCGGTTGGTTGAGGTGTTACCCGAGCCGAAATGTGCTCTGAGTTCAGGCATATCCTGGGTTCGGAACAGGGCCCCATCGATGGCAAAGACCTGTAAACCGTGCCAATGGTCTTCAGGATAACGTTCCCGCCCCCACACATCGGCGCACTGTTTGAACAGCCACTCGAGCGGCTGTTTGCCGAGTCGCTGACGGGCCTGAGACAGGGCACTGTCCGCGAGCAAGGCATCATTGGCCAACCCTTCTGCACAGATGTTGAGGCGCCGAGCGACCTCGGAGATGGGCTCATTGCGGAAAAAGGCCATCCCCACGACGAGCCACAAGACCATATCAGAAGGTAAGCGGCGTCGGCGGATAGTGGCCTTTTCAGACAAGGCGGCAGCGGCAGTAATCCATTCGTCGGGAATATGGTCGGCAAAAATGGCCAGCCGAGCCAGCATGTCGCCAGATGCCTCAACAACATCGTTCAGATCGTTTGCAATAGACATAAAAAAATCCGGAACCAGTGATTGGTTCCGGATTGTCCTACAGCAGAAGGATCGGTCAATGGATCCTTAACTGATCAGCATTGCGGTCTCTCCTGGCCTTGTCAGCCGATTTGGCAGTCAGGGTCGGCCTGGCTTATTTGGGATAGCTGATCTCATTGACGTACCAGCAGGCGTCACCCACTGGCGTTTGCACCAAGGCTTCATCGCCCACCTCTTTCTTGAGCAGGGCACGGGCCATGGGGGAGTCGATGGAGATGTAATCCTTGCGGCCGAAGATCTCGTCATAGCCGACGATGCGAAAGCGCTTGGTCTCACCCTCGTCGTTTTCTACCTCGACCCAGGCGCCGAAGAAGACCTTGCCCTCCTGGGAGGGGGAGTAGTCGACTATGGTCAGCTCTTCCAGGCACTTGCGCAGGTAGCGAACCCGGCGGTCGATCTCCCGCAGGCGTTTCTTGTTGTACTGGTAATCGGCATTCTCGCTGCGATCACCCAGGCTCGCCGCCCAGGCCACTTTTTTGGTGACATCGGGCCTCTCCTCCCGCCAGAGCATGTCGTGCTCCTGCCGGAGCCTGGTGTAGCCTTCACGGGTAATGAGTTTGGTTTTCATGGAGTTATCACTCCCTCGCCAATTGCATCCGGTTGCTCGGGATCTTAGTCATTGTCGCCGCGCTGTCGAGCAAAAAGCAGAGCTGGCCATCCATCCTTCCCGGCTACGGGGCCGAATGAGGGCAATAACCGGTAACATATTTATGCTTTGTGGTTGCAGGGGGCGGCTCTAGTATGAGGGGAGACAGAAAAGAGAGGTGGCAATGAGTCAGCAATACAAGGTCCTGGTGGTGGACGACGATCTGAAACTGCGTTCCTTGCTGGAGCGCTACCTCACCGAGCAGGGGTTTGTAGTGCGAGGTGTCGCCAACGGGGAGCAGGCCGATCGCCTGCTGACGCGTGAAAACTTCAGCCTGATGGTGCTTGATCTGATGCTGCCGGGGGAAGACGGCCTCTCCATCTGCCGCCGCCTGCGCGAGGCCGGCAACCAGATCCCTGTCTTGATGCTCACCGCCAAGGGGGACGAAGTGGATCGCATCGTCGGTCTGGAGATGGGGGCCGACGATTATCTGCCCAAGCCGTTCAACCCCCGTGAGCTGCTGGCCCGGATCCGCGCCGTGCTGCGCCGCCATACCGTGGAGCTGCCCGGCGCCCCTTCCGCGGCGGAGAAGATGGTAAGTTTCGGGGCCTACCAGCTCAATCTGGCGACCCGTGAACTGAGCCGTGATGGCGAACCGGTTGCCCTGACCAGCGGGGAGTTCGCCGTGCTCAAGGTGCTGGTGAGTCATCCTCGCGAACCGCTCTCCCGTGACAAGCTGATGAACCTGGCCCGTGGTCGCGAGTACACGGCCACCGAGCGCAGCATTGATGTGCAGGTCTCCCGCCTGCGCCGCCTGCTGGAACAGGACCCGGCCCAGCCTCGCTATCTGCAGACCGTCTGGGGTCTGGGGTATGTGTTCGTACCGGACGGTGAGAACGCATGAAGAAAGTGGGCAGCATGTTCTCCCGTATGCTCTGGTTTCTGGCTGCCGTGCTGGTGGTCTATCAAGTCGTCTCCTACGTTACCTTCTACAACTACCTGCTGGCGCCGACCGTCAAGCAGATCAGCCACCTGCTGGCAAACCAGGTCAAACTCATCTTTCCGGTGGACAACAACCAGCTGGCGCTCAGTGAAGATGCCGAGGCGCTGGTCTATGTGACCACTGGCAGCGACATCTATACCCAGAGCGAGGCGGAGCAGCACGGGCTGAATGATTCCAAGCCCTACCCCTATCTGGAGCAGAGCATCAGCCGCGAATTGAAAGGGGATACCAGGGTCAGAGTTGAAATCCAGGATCACTACATCATCTGGATCCAGCCTCCCCAGGCCAGCCAGATGTGGGTGCGCATTCCCCTGACTGAAATTGAAGATGACGACATCGAACCGCTCATCCTCTATATGAGCGTCTTGCTGGTGGTGACCCTGTTTGCAGCCTGGCGTTTTGCCCGTCAGCTGGTGCGACCGCTGGAGGATCTGGAAGCGGGGGCCGTGGCGGTGGCGCGCGGCAACTTTCCCGATGCCCTGGGGGAGCAGGGCTCGCGGGAGGTGCGCCGCCTGACCCGCACCTTCAACCACATGTCGAGCTCCATAAAGGGGCTGATCGAGGAGCGCAACCTGATGATGGCCGGGGTATCCCACGATTTGCGCACCCCTCTTACCCGCATTCGTCTCGCGACCGAGATGATGTCCTCGGGGGATGAGTACCTCAAGGAGAGCATCAATGCGGACATCGATGAGTCGAACGGCATCATCGATCAGTTCATCGACTACATTCGCCCGAACGAGGGGCTCGATGCCCGGCCCGTCGACCTGACCCAGCTCATTCACGATGCGTTGCTGATGCAGACCGATCAGGGACTGGAAGTGGAGCTGCTCCTGCCGGAGGAGGCGGTGCGTGTGGCCTGCCATCCCATCAGCATTCGCCGTATCCTCAACAATCTGTCGGGCAACTCCCTGCGCTATGGTGCGACTCGGTTGCAGGCCGAGCTCAGGGATGATGGCCACTGGGTGCGGCTGCGACTCTCCGACAATGGCCCGGGGATTGCCGAAGAGGACTACTCCCGGGTGCTCAAGCCCTTCACCCAGGGTAATGTGGCGCGCACCGGTGGCGGCAGCGGGCTGGGGCTGGCCATCGTTGCCAAGATAGTCTCCCAGCATCACGGCACCATCAGGTTGGGGCGCTCCGAACTGGGGGGCTTGCAGGTGGAGATCCGGCTACCCAAGAACCAGCCGCTAGAGTGGATGGATTGAAAGCAGGGCGTATCGAGAGATGCGCCCTTTTGTCTGTCAGGGGTGGGGGTCGCTCACCTTGCGGTAGCGCTTGCCATATTTGAGTTGCTGGATAAGCAGGGCGGCGACGATGAGAGCCAACCCGATGGGGGTTGCCGGGTGAATGGTTTCGCCGATCAACAGGTTGAGCAGCACCAGAGAGGCAAACGGCGAGATGAAGATGAGGTTGCTGATGGGGGCTGTGTTGGTGGCGTGGCGCAGGGCCATCAGCCAGAGCACGAAACCGAAGCCCATCTCGAACAGCCCCACATAGATGGCGCCAGCCCATCCCTGCCAGGCGGTCATGGCAAAGTCCGAGAGCAACCAGGTCGCCACGACGATGAAGGGCAGGCTGATGAGGAAGCCGAGCAGCAGGCTGACGACGGGATCCCCCTGATTGCGGGTGTTGAGGATCCAGTAACCGGCCCAGATCAGGGTCGACACCAGCGCCAGCGTGACGCCGAGGGGGCTGTCGAACTGTAGACCGAACACGTCCCCCCTGGTGGCGATCACCAGGGCGCCGAAATAGCCGAGCACGATGGCGACGCCATCGCGGCGGCGCAGCTTTTGACCGAGGAAGGGAACGGCCAGCAGGCTGAGGGTGATGGCCCAGGTGTAGTTGAGAGTCTGTGCCTGCTGGGCGGGCAGCAGATCATATGCCTTGAACAGCAGCAGGTAATAGAGGAAGGGGTTCAGGACCCCGAGAGCGAGGTAGTAGAGGGGGCGACTCTTGATGTAGTCGAGCAGTAGCGGCAGTTTGCCCTGACAGGCCACGATGCACCCCAGGGTCAGGGTCGAGGTGCAGGCCGCGACCAGCAGCAGCTGTACCGGTTCAAAGTAGGCGAGGGAGATCTTGAAGGCGCTGGCCACCGTGGACCAGAGGGCGACGGCACAGAGCCCGTACTGGTAGGCTTTCTTCTGATTCTTGAGCATGGGATGCGTTCCGCAAACTGGGGCGAGGGCGCAGTCTATCAGCCTGTTTGCAACATTGTCGTTACCGTCTCGCCGATGGCGATGATTTGATCGCCTGGAGATCCATCTGCCACACAACATTGCGCACAATCTGTCCGCCTTCACTTGCGTGAGTGGAAAAAATCCGTATAATCCCCTCCGCTTGCCCATGAGGCAGCCAGACGATATGTCTGCTTGCTGAGCTTCCCGTTTACGAGTTGCCAGCCATACAGTCCTCCCGATATGGGAGGAAACGTGAAAAATCACACCTCTGGCGGGAGTAGTCCCGGTCGGGCGGTGTTGATTTATGTTCTTTTATCTATTGGAGCTCTGTCAATGCAGAACCAAAGAATCCGTATCCGCCTGAAGGCTTTTGATCATCGCCTGATCGATCAATCCACTGCGGAAATCGTTGAAACTGCTAAGCGCACTGGCGCGCAGGTTCGCGGTCCTATCCCGCTGCCGACTCGCAAAGAGCGTTTCACCGTTCTGATCTCCCCGCACGTCAACAAAGACGCGCGTGATCAGTACGAGATCCGCACTCACAAGCGTCTGGTAGACATCGTTGAGCCGACTGACAAGACCGTAGACGCTCTGATGCGTCTGGATCTGGCAGCAGGTGTAGACGTCCAGATCAGCCTGGGTTAATTACGGAAAGAGGTTGATAACAATGACAATCGGTCTTGTAGGTCGCAAAGTGGGTATGACTCGCATCTTCACTGAAGATGGCGTTTCTATCCCGGTGACTGTTATCGAAGTTGAAGCTAACCGTGTAACTCAGGTCAAATCTGTAGAAACCGACGGCTACAACGCTATTCAGGTTACCACTGGCGCCAAGAAAGCCAGCCGCGTAACCAAGCCGGAAGCTGGCCACTTCGCCAAAGCTGGTGTAGAAGCCGGTCGCGGTCTGTGGGAATTCCGCCTGAACAACGGTGAAACTTTCACTGTTGGTAGCGAGCTGAAAGTAGATCTTCTCGCTGACGTTAAGCTGGTAGACGTTACCGGCACATCCAAGGGTAAAGGTTTTGCCGGTACTGTTAAGCGCTGGAACTTCCGTACCCAGGATATGACCCACGGTAACTCCCTGTCCCACCGTGTACCTGGCTCCATCGGTCAAAACCAGACCCCGGGCCGTGTATTCAAGGGCAAGAAGATGGCTGGTCACATGGGTGCTGAGCGTGTAACGACTCAGAACCTGGAACTGGTTCGTGTTGACGCTGAACGCAACCTGCTGCTCATCAAAGGCGCAGTACCGGGTGCAACCAACGGCAACGTGATCGTCAAACCTGCCGTCAAAGCGTAACGTCTGAGGAGATAGTAATGGAATTGGTAATGAAAGACGCCAAGAGCGCTCTTGAAGTTTCCGAGACTACCTTCGGGCGCGAATTCAACGAAGCTCTGGTTCACCAGGTTGTCGTTGCATATGCCGCTGGTGCCCGTCAGGGTACTCGTGCGCAGCTGACTCGCTCTGAAGTGTCTGGTGGCGGCAAAAAGCCGTGGCGTCAGAAGGGTACTGGTCGTGCCCGTGCTGGCTCCATCCGTTCGCCCATCTGGCGTTCCGGTGGTGTGACCTTTGCTGCTAAGCCGCAAGATCACAGCCAGAAAGTAAACAAGAAGATGTACCGCGGCGCTATCCGTAGCATCCTGTCCGAGCTGGTACGTCAAGAGCGCCTGATCGTTGTTGAGAAGTTCGGCATCGAAGCGCCGAAGACCAAAGAACTGATCGCCAAGCTGAAAGAAATGGAACTGACTGACGTTCTGATCGTGACTGCTGAAGTCGATGAGAACCTGTTCCTGGCTGCTCGTAACCTGTACAAAGTTGACGTGCGTGACGTTGCCGGTATCGACCCGGTCAGCCTGATCGCTTTCGACAAGGTTCTGATGACTGCTGACGCAGTTAAGCAAATCGAGGAGATGCTGGCATGATCCGTGAAGAGCGTCTGCTGAAAGTTCTGAAGGCTCCGCACATCTCTGAAAAGAGCACCATGGTCGCAGAAAAGCAGAACACTATCGTGTTCAAAGTTGCTGTTGATGCCACCAAGGCGGAAGTCAAAGCTGCAGTTGCGAAACTGTTCGAGGTCGAAGTTGAGACCGTCCGTACCCTGAACATGAAGGGTAAGACCAAGCGCGCAGGTGCACGCGTAGGCCGTCGTTCCGATTGGAAAAAGGCTTATGTGACCCTGAAAGCTGGTCAGGACATCGACTTCATGGGCGCAGCCGAGTAAGAGGAGTTCTGAAAAATGGCAATCGTTAAGTGCAAGCCTACTTCTCCGGGCCGCCGCCACGTCGTCAAGATCGTCAACCAAGAGCTGTACAAGGGCAAGCCCTTCGCCGCTCTGCTGGACAGCAAAAGCAAGTCCGGTGGCCGTAACAACAACGGTCGTATCACCACTCGTCATATCGGTGGTGGTCACAAGCAACACTACCGTCTGATCGACTTCAAGCGCGACAAAGACGGCATTCCGGCCAAAGTTGAGCGTCTGGAATACGATCCTAACCGTACCGCAAACATCGCCCTGGTGCTGTATGCAGACGGTGAGCGTCGTTACATCCTGGCCCCGAAAGGCCTGAAAGCTGGTGATGCAATCGCCTCTGGTGCTGATGCTGCCATCAAGGTAGGTAACACCCTGCCGATGCGCAACATCCCGGTCGGTTCTACCGTTCACGCCGTTGAGATGAAGCCTGGTAAAGGTGCCCAGCTGGCTCGTTCCGCTGGTACTTTCATCCAGATCCTGGCTCGTGAAGGTAACTATGTAACTCTGCGTCTGCGTTCCGGCGAAGTACGTAAAGTTCTGGCCGAGTGCCGCGCTACCATCGGTGAAGTGGGTAACTCCGAGCACATGCTGCGTCAACTGGGTAAAGCCGGTGCTAACCGCTGGCGTGGTATTCGTCCGACCGTTCGCGGTATGGCGATGAACCCGGTTGATCACCCGCACGGTGGTGGTGAGGGTCGTAACAAGGGCATGCAGCCTGTGTCCCCATGGGGCCAGAAGGCTAAGGGCTTCAAGACCCGTAAGAACAAGCGTACCGACAAGTACATCGTACGTCGTCGTAACAAGTAATTGTTAACATAGAGGAATCACCATGCCACGTTCTCTCAAGAAGGGTCCATTTATCGACCTGCACTTGCTGAAGAAGGTAGAGAAAGCGGTGGAAAGCGGGGATAAAAAGCCGGTTAAGACCTGGTCCCGTCGTTCAATGATCATCCCGAACATGATCGGTTTGACCATCGCTGTCCATAATGGTCGTCAGCACGTTCCGGTTTTCGTTACCGAAGAAATGATCGGTCACAAACTGGGTGAATTCGCACCGACTCGTACTTATCGCGGCCATGCTGCTGATAAGAAGGCTAAGAAGCGCTAAGGGATAAATGATGGAAGCTATCGCTAAACACCGTTATGCCCGTACTTCTGCCCAGAAAGCTCGTCTGGTAGCCGATCAAGTACGTGGTCTGTCCGTAGACAAGGCTCTGAACATCCTGACCTTCAGCCCGAAAAAGGCTGCTGTTCTGGTGAAGAAAGTGCTGGAATCTGCCATTGCCAACGCTGAGCACAACGAAGGTGCCGATATCGACACCCTGCGTGTTGCCACCATCATGGTAGACGAAGGTCCCTCCATGAAGCGCATCCGCCCGCGTGCCAAAGGTCGCGCGGATCGTATCCTCAAGCGTACCGCTCACATCACTGTAGTGGTATCCGACGCTAAGGCTGGGAGATAAGCAATGGGTCAGAAAGTACATCCTAATGGCATTCGCCTGGGTATTACCAAGCCTTGGAATTCTACCTGGTTCGCGAACACCAAAGACTTCGCTGACAACCTGTACAGCGATTTCCAAGTACGCCAGTTCCTGACCAAGGAGCTGAAAAACGCTTCCTTGTCCAAGATCACTATCGAGCGTCCGGCCAAGAGCATCCGTGTGACCATTCACACCGCTCGTCCGGGTGTCGTGATCGGCAAGAAAGGCGAAGACGTTGAAAAACTGCGCAAAGCTGTAGCCGCAATCGCTGGCGTGCCTGCTCAGATCAACATTTCCGAAGTCCGCAAGCCGGAGCTGGATGGCAAACTGGTTGCCGACAGCATCACTTCCCAGCTGGAGCGTCGCGTAATGTTCCGTCGTGCTATGAAGCGCGCCGTACAGAACGCCATGCGCCTGGGTGCCAAGGGCATCAAAGTGGAAGTTTCCGGTCGTCTGGGCGGTGCTGAAATCGCGCGTACCGAATGGTACCGTGAAGGTCGTGTGCCCCTGCACACCCTGCGCGCCGACATCGACTACGCAACTTCTGAAGCCCACACCACTTACGGTGTGATCGGCGTTAAAGTTTGGATCTTCAAGGGCGAAGTTCTGGGCGGTCTGGCTGCAGTCAATGCTGCCGCTGCTCAAGAGCAAGCTCCTGCGAAGCCCAAGCGTGACAACAAGCGCCGCGCTGCCAAGTAAGGAGATTCGGTAAATGTTGCAACCTAAGCGTACTAAATTCCGCAAGACCCACAAGGGTCGTAACCGCGGTCTGGCCAATGCCGGTAACGAAGTATCCTTCGGTACCTTTGGCCTGAAGGCGACATCTCGTGGTCAACTGACTGCTCGTCAAATCGAAGCAGCCCGTCGTGCCATGACCCGTCACGTTAAGCGTCAAGGCAAGATCTGGATCCGTGTGTTCCCGGACAAGCCCATCACCGAAAAGCCCCTCGAAGTTCGTATGGGTAAAGGTAAGGGTAACGTGGAATACTGGGTTTGCCCGATCCAGCCTGGCAAGGTTCTGTACGAGATGGATGGTGTACCTGAGGCTCTGGCGCGTGAAGCGTTTGCCCTGGCCGCAGCTAAGCTGTCTGTTCAGACCACTTTCGTAATTAAGACGGTGATGTGATGAAAGCCCAAGATCTGCGTCAAAAGAGCGTCGAAGAACTGAACCAGGAGCTGCTGGGTCTGCTGCGTGAGCAATTCAACATGCGCATGCAAGCTTCCACCGGCCAGCTGGCTCAGACTCACACTCTGAAACAAGTGCGTCGTGACGTCGCACGTATCAAGACTGTACTGACTGAGAAGGCAGGTGCGTAATGACTGACAAGATCCGTACTCTGCAAGGTCGTGTAATTAGCGACAAGATGGACAAGTCCATCACCGTCGCTATCGAGCGCAAGGTAAAGCACCCGATCTACGGTAAGATCATCAAGCGCACTACCAAGCTGCACGTGCATGACGAGAACAACGAGTGCAAGGCTGGCGATCTCGTGGAAATCCGCGAGTGCCGCCCGCTGTCCAAGACCAAGTCCTGGACCCTGGTTGCTGTCGTAGAAAAGGCCTAATTCGGTACTTTTTAGCCCAAACGGCCCCCCATCGGGGCCGTTTGTTTTTTAGGCTACCTTTTCAAAAATAGCTGTGTTATAGTTTCGCGCCTTTTGAAGGCAGCCAGATCCCATCAGGGATAAGAAGTAAACAAAGCGGAGCACTAAGATGATCCAGATGCAAAGTATGCTGGGTGTTGCCGACAACTCCGGCGCTCGCAGTGTAATGTGTATTAAGGTTCTGGGTGGTTCGCACCGCCGTTATGCCGGCATCGGCGACATCATCAAGGTTTCCATCAAGGAAGCCATTCCTCGCGGTAAAGTGAAGAAAGGTGATGTGTATAACGCGGTGGTCGTACGCACCCGTAAAGGCGTTCGTCGTCCGGACGGCTCTGTCATCCGTTTCGACAACAATGCGGCTGTGTTGCTTAACAACAACCAACAGCCAATCGGTACTCGTATTTTTGGCCCGGTGACCCGTGAACTCCGTAACGAGAAGTTCATGAAGATTGTGTCCCTGGCACCCGAAGTACTGTAAGGAGTCGAACGATGGCAGCTAAAATCCGTCGCGAAGACGAAGTAATTGTTCTTACCGGCAAAGACAAGGGCAAGCGTGGCAAAGTCACTCAAGTCCTGATTGCAAAAGGTAAGGTAATCGTGGAAGGCATCAACCAGGTGAAGAAACACCAAAAGCCGGTACCCGCACTGGGTCAGGCTGGCGGCATCGTCACCAAAGAAGCCCCCATCGATGTATCTAACGTCGCGCTGTTCAACTCTGCCACTGGCAAGGCTGACCGCGTTGGTTTCCGGATTGAAGACGGCAAGAAAGTCCGTTTCTTCAAATCCACCGGCGAACTTGTGAAGTAATTGGAGTTTAACGATGGCGAAACTGCATGATTACTACAAATCCGATGTAGTAAATGAACTGTCCAAGCAGTTCGGTTACAAGACTATCATGCAAGTCCCTCGGATCGAGAAAATCACCCTGAACATGGGTGTTGGTGAAGCGATCTCTGACAAGAAATTGCTGGAAAATGCTGCTGCCGATATGGCTGCCATTTCCGGTCAGAAGCCGCTGATCACCAAAGCACGCAAATCTGTTGCGGGCTTCAAGATTCGTGAAGGCTACCCGATAGGTTGTAAAGTAACCCTGCGTGGCGAGCGTATGTGGGAGTTCCTGGAACGGCTGATTTGCATCTCCGTACCGCGTATCCGTGACTTCCGTGGTCTGAACGCCAAGGCGTTCGATGGCCGTGGTAACTACTCCATGGGCGTGCGTGAGCAAATCATCTTCCCGGAAATCGACTATGACAAGGTCGATCGCGTCCGTGGTCTGGATATCACCATCACCACTTCCGCGAATACCGACGAAGAAGGCCGTGCTCTGCTGGCTGCCTTTAACTTCCCATTCCGCAAGTAAGGTTAGGGTTATGGCTAAAACATCCATGAAAGCACGTGAAGCAAAGCGTGCGAAGCTGGCAGCCAAGTTCGCGACCAAGCGTACCGAGCTGAAAGCTATCATCGTTGATATGAACGCTTCTGAAGAAGCGCGTTGGGATGCTGTCTTGCAACTGCAACAGCTGCCCCGTGATTCCAGTCCGTCCCGCCAGCGTAACCGTTGCAACATCACTGGTCGTCCGCACGGTTTCCTGCGGAAGTTTGGCCTCTCTCGCATCAAGGTGCGTGAGCATGCCATGAAGGGCGAAATTCCGGGCCTCAAAAAGGCCTCTTGGTAAGAATCTCGGGAGTTAGACTATGAGCATGCAAGATCCGATCGCGGATATGCTGACCCGCATCCGTAACGGTCAGGCGGCGAGCAAAGTTGCGGTTTCCATGCCTTCTTCCAAGCTGAAAGTGGCTATCGCCAAAGTGCTGAAAGAAGAAGGTTACATCGCTGGCTACAACGTAGCTGGTGACGTGAAACCGGAACTGGAAATCGAACTGAAATATTTCCAGGGCAAGCCGGTTGTAGAACTGATCCAACGCGTGAGCCGTCCCGGCCTGCGTATTTACAAGCGCACTACTGATCTGCCGAAAGTCATGGGCGGTCTCGGTGTTGCTATCGTGTCCACGTCTAAAGGTGTGATGACCGACCGTGCTGCCCGCAAGGCAAGCATGGGTGGTGAGATCATCTGCTACGTCGCTTAATAGGAGGTCGGAAATGTCTCGCGTTGCTAAGGCACCCGTCACTATTCCTGCTGGCGTAGAGGTGACTCTGAACGGCCAAGAACTGTCCATCAAAGGTGGCAAGGGTTCCCTGGTTCGTTCCATCCACGCCGGTGTAGAAGTGACCAAAGAAGACAATGTACTGAAGTTCGCCCCGCGCGACGGCATCGCTGGTGCTGACGCTCAGGCCGGTACTGCCCGTGCATTGGTCAACAACATGGTAGTCGGTGTTACCCAAGGCTTCGAGCGCAAGCTGCAGCTGGTTGGTGTAGGTTACAAAGCCTCCATCAAGGGCAATGCTGTTGCGCTGGCACTGGGCTTCTCTCACCCGGTAGAGCATGCGCTGCCGGCTGGTGTCACCGCTGAATGTCCGTCCGCCACCGAGATCGTTCTGCGTGGTGTGGACAAGCAGCTGGTTGGCCAAGTCGCCGCCGATATCCGTGCTTACCGCGCTCCGGAGCCCTACAAGGGCAAGGGTGTACGCTATGCCAACGAGCAAGTGCGTACTAAAGAAGCTAAGAAGAAGTAAGGTAACACTATGGACAAGAAAGCAGCTCGTCTCCGTCGTGCTACTCGTGCTCGGAAAAAGATGCAGGAACTGGGAGCTACCCGTCTGGTTGTTCACCGTACCCCGCGTCATATCTATGCGCAGGTTATTGCAGCCAACGGTTCCGAAGTTCTGGCCTCTGCTTCCACAGTAGAGAAAGCCATCAGTGAAGCTCTGAAATACACCGGTAACGCAGATGCTGCTACCGCTGTAGGTAAGGCTATCGCTGAGCGTGCTATTGCCAAAGGCGTTCAGAACGTATCTTTCGATCGTTCCGGTTTCAAGTATCACGGTCGTGTAGCCGCTCTGGCTACCGCTGCTCGTGACGCTGGTCTTCAGTTCTAAGCTAGGAGTCGAAGATGGCTAAAGTCGAATCTCAAGCCGGCGAACTGCAAGAAAAGCTCATTGCAGTAAACCGTGTTTCGAAAACTGTTAAAGGTGGTCGTATCATGTCCTTCACCGCGTTGACCGTGGTGGGTGATGGTAACGGCCGTGTAGGTTACGGTTACGGTAAGGCCCGTGAAGTTCCGGCCGCCATTCAAAAGGCGATGGAACAGGCTAAGCGTAACCTGAACAAGGTTGAGCTGAACAACGGCACCCTGCACCACCCGGTGCGTGGCGTTCACTCTGGTTCCACCGTGTTCATGAAGCCGGCCTCCCAAGGTACTGGTATCATTGCAGGCGGCGCCATGCGTGCCGTACTGGAAGTTGCTGGTATCCACAACGTGCTGGCCAAGACCTACGGTTCCACCAACCCAATCAACGTTGTTCGCGCAACTGTCGACGCTCTGGTTCACGGTCAATCACCGGAACAGATCGCGGCCAAGCGTGGTCTGCGCGTTGAAGAAATTCTGGGGTAATGCGACATGGCTAACACTGTAAAAGTAACTCAAACTCGCAGCTCTATCGGCCGTCTGCCAAAGCACAAGGCGACTCTGCGTGGTCTGGGTCTGCGTCGCATTGGTCACACCGTTGAGCTGGAAGATACTCCCTGCGTACGCGGCATGATCAACCAGGTTTATTACATGGTTAAGGTGGAGGGCTAAGCATGCGTCTGAATACTCTGTCTCCGGCCGCTGGCTCCAAGCGCGTCAAGCACCGTCCGGGCCGTGGTATCGGTTCTGGTCTGGGCAAGACCGGTGGTCGTGGTGTTAAAGGTCAAACCTCTCGTTCCGGTGGCGGCAAGGTCCGCAACGGTTTCGAAGGCGGCCAGATGCCTTTGAAAATCCGTCTGCCGAAGTTCGGTTTCTTCTCTCGCAAATCTTTGGTTTCTGCCGAAGTGCGCCTGAACGAAATCGCCCTGGTAGAAGGTGATGTGGTCGACGTGAGCACTCTGAAGCAAGCCGGTGTTATTACCAAAAACATCGTGTTCGCTAAAGTTGTTCTGTCTGGCAACATTGACCGTGCTGTGACCGTTCGTGGTCTGTCCGTCACCAAGGGTGCACGTGCAGCCATCGAGGCCGCTGGCGGTAAAATCGAGGAATAATCAGTACAATGGCTAAGAAACCAGGATTGGATGTTAAAGCACAAGGTGGTCTGAGCGAACTGAAGAGCCGTCTGCTCTTCGTTCTCGGGGCAATTATCGTGTTCCGTGCAGGCTCTTATGTGCCGATCCCTGGTATTGACGCCGCCGTACTGGCCGAGTTGTTCCAACAACAGAAGGGCACCATCATTGAGATGTTCAACATGTTCAGTGGTGGTGCACTCTCGCGTGCTTCTATTCTTGCACTGGGGATCATGCCGTACATTTCGGCGTCGATCATTATCCAGTTGCTGACTGTGGTTCATCCTGCTCTTGCTGAACTCAAGAAAGAGGGTGAATCCGGCCGTCGCAAGATTAGCCAATATACCCGTTGGGGCACGCTGGTTTTGGGAACGTTCCAGGCCATTGGTATTGCAACCGGTCTGCCGAATATGATGCAAGGACTCGTGACTCATCCGGGTTTGGGCTTCTATTTCACAGCCGTTGTGAGTCTGGTCACCGGTACCATGTTCTTGATGTGGTTGGGTGAACAGATTACCGAGCGTGGGATTGGTAATGGTATCTCGTTGATTATCTTCACAGGTATCGTCGCCGGTCTGCCTCATGCCATTGGCGCTACGGCCGAACAGGCACGTCAAGGGGAATTGCACATCCTGCTGTTGTTGTTGCTGGGCTTGATTGTTTTCGCTGTGACTTACTTTGTGGTGTTCGTGGAGCGTGGTCAGCGTCGTATCGTCGTTAACTATGCCAAGCGTCAACAAGGCCGCCAGGTATTCGCTGCGCAAAGCACACACCTGCCGTTGAAAGTGAATATGGCCGGTGTGATTCCTGCGATTTTCGCATCCAGCATCATCCTCTTCCCGGGTACCATTACCTCCTGGTTTGGTCAGGGCGAGGGCAAGATCGCTGACATCCTGCAACAGGTCTCTATGGTCCTGCAGCCGGGTCAGCCCTTGTACGAGATGCTCTATGCAGCAGCCATTATCTTCTTCTGCTTCTTCTATACCGCGCTGGTGTTCAACCCCCGCGAGACAGCAGATAACCTGAAGAAGAGTGGAGCCTTTATCCCGGGGATCCGCCCGGGCGAGCAGACAGCACGTTACATCGATAAGGTTATGACTCGCCTGACATTGGCAGGTGCGCTCTATATTACCTTTATCTGTCTGGTACCCCAGTTCCTGATGACTGCCTGGAACGTACAGTTCTACTTCGGTGGCACCTCGCTGCTGATTATCGTGGTAGTTATCATGGACTTCATGGCTCAGGTTCAGACCCATATGATGTCTCATCAATATGGCGACGTCCTGAGGAAGGCCAACCTGAAGGGCTACGGCCGCTAAAGGTCGGCGTAGTTACGGAGTTAAGCAATGAAAGTTCGTGCTTCCGTTAAGGCAATCTGCCGTAACTGCAAAATCATCAAGCGTCACGGTGTGGTGCGTGTGATTTGCAGCGAGCCAAAGCATAAACAGCGCCAAGGCTAATTTTTTACGGTTAGTACTTGCAACAAATAGTTGTGCTGGCTAATATAGCCAGCCAACTTTTGTTGTGTATTGGTTGACCGCCACGTATCCGCTCACGGGCTTTGTGGTGGTCGTTATCTACTATATGTAGGAGTGAATAGTGGCCCGTATCGCTGGCATTAACATTCCTGACCATAAACATGCAGTCATTGCGTTGACTGCTATTTATGGCGTCGGTCGTACCCGCTCCAAGGCCATCTGTGCCGCAGCCGGTATCGCTGAGAATGTGAAAATTAAAGACCTGGACGAAGCTCAGATCGAGAGTCTGCGTGAACAAGTAGGTAAATTCACCGTTGAAGGTGACCTGCGTCGTCAGATTTCCATGAACATCAAGCGATTGATGGATCTGGGTTGCTACCGTGGTTTGCGTCACCGTCGTAGCCTGCCTGTTCGTGGTCAACGTACCAAGACCAACGCTCGTACCCGTAAGGGTCCGCGCAAGGCTATCAAGAAGTAACGGGAAGGTAGAAAATGGCTAAAACTCCGACTCGTGCTCGCAAGCGCGTTAAAAAGCAAGTGAGCGACGGTATTGCGCACGTTCATGCATCTTTCAACAACACAATCGTGACCATTACTGACCGTCAGGGCAATGCTCTGTCTTGGGCTACCTCTGGTGGTTCCGGTTTCCGTGGTTCCCGTAAGTCCACTCCGTTTGCTGCCCAGGTAGCTGCTGAGCGTGCTGGTGAGATCGCCAAAGAATACGGCGTGAAGAACCTGGAAGTCATGGTCAAAGGTCCGGGTCCCGGTCGTGAGTCTTCCATCCGCGCTCTGAACGCGGCTGGTTTCCGCATCACTAACATTACTGATGTGACTCCGATCCCGCACAACGGTTGTCGTCCTCCCAAGAAGCGCCGCGTGTAACGCTGTAGCTACTTGGTCTAGGATTGTTGGAGAAAGAAGATGGCAAGATATATCGGTCCTAAGCTTAAGCTTAGCCGTCGTGAGGGCACCGACCTCTTCCTGAAGTCTGGTGTTCGTGCGATTGATTCTAAGTGCAAGATTGACACCGTTCCTGGTCAACACGGTGCGCGTAAAGCGCGTCTGTCCGACTACGGTGTGCAACTGCGCGAGAAACAAAAAGTACGTCGTATCTACGGCGTATTGGAAAAACAGTTCCGCAACTACTACCGCGACGCTGCCCGTCAAAAGGGTAACACCGGTGAAAACCTGTTGCAGCTGCTGGAAGGTCGTCTGGACAACGTCGTCTACCGCATGGGCTTCGGCGCCACTCGTGCTGAATCTCGTCAGCTGGTGAGCCACAAAGCCATCATGGTAAACGGCCGCGTTGTGAATGTTCCTTCTTTCCAGGTATCCCCTGAGGACGTGATCTGCGTTCGCGAGAAGGCTAAGAAGCAAGCGCGTATCAAAGCTTCCCTGGAAGTTGCTGGTCAGCGCGAGAAGCCGACTTGGGTAGAGGTTGACGCTGCTAAGATGGAAGGTGCCTTCAAGCGCCTGCCGGAGCGTTCCGACCTGTCTGCCGACATTAACGAACAGCTGATCGTCGAGCTTTACTCCAAGTAAAGCTAGCTTCTAAAGAGAGGACACAATGCTGGGTTCTGTAACAGATTTTCTTAAACCGCGGCTAGTTGACATCGAGCAAGTTAGCCCGACTCACGCGAAAGTGACTCTCGAGCCGCTTGAGCGTGGCTTTGGCCACACGCTGGGCAATGCCCTGCGTCGTATTTTGCTGTCATCTATGCCCGGTTGTGCGGTTACTGAAGTCGAGATCGACGGAGTACTGCACGAGTACAGCAGCAAAGAAGGTGTACAGGAAGACATTCTTGAAATCCTGCTCAACCTGAAAGGTATCGCTGTGAAGCTGGAAGGCAAGGACGAGGTAACTCTGTCCCTGACCAAGTCTGGAACAGGCCCCGTTACCGCTGGTGATATCACTCACGGTGATGAAGTCGAGATCGTAAACCCGGAGCACGTAATCTGCCACCTGACTGGTGCAAATGCTGAGATCAGCATGCGCCTGAAAGTTCAGCGCGGTCGTGGTTATGTGCCTGCTTCTGCTCGTGTTCACAACGATGATGAAGAGCGTCCTATCGGTCGCCTGCTGCTGGACTCCGCGTTCAGCCCCATCGTTCGCATCGCCTACAATGTCGAGGCGGCACGTGTGGAACAGCGCACCGACTTGGACAAGCTGGTTATCGA
>NZ_CP026122.1:3400000-3820000 GCF_002902865.1 Aeromonas sp. ASNIH5
TGAGTCGACCCCTAAGGCGAGGCCGAAAGGCGTAGTCGATGGGAAGCAGGTTAATATTCCTGCACGACTTGTAATTGCGATGGGGGGACGGAGAAGGCTAGGTGGGCCAGGCGACGGTTGTCCTGGTGAAAGTGCGTAGGTGGTGTTTCTAGGCAAATCCGGAGACACAACACTGAGACACGAGACGAACGCACCACGGTGCGGAAGCCATTGATGCCCTGCTTCCAGGAAAAGCCTCTAAGCTTCAGATTACAAGTCATCGTACCCCAAACCGACACAGGTGGTCGGGTAGAGAATACCAAGGCGCTTGAGAGAACTCGGGTGAAGGAACTAGGCAAAATAGAACCGTAACTTCGGGAGAAGGTTCGCTCTTGATGGTGAAGTCCCTTGCGGATGGAGCTGTCGGGAGTCGCAGTGACCAGATGGCTGGGACTGTTTATCAAAAACACAGCACTCTGCAAACACGAAAGTGGACGTATAGGGTGTGACACCTGCCCGGTGCCGGAAGGTTAATTGATGGGGTTAGCGCAAGCGAAGCTCTTGATCGAAGCCCCGGTAAACGGCGGCCGTAACTATAACGGTCCTAAGGTAGCGAAATTCCTTGTCGGGTAAGTTCCGACCTGCACGAATGGTGTAACCATGGCCATGCTGTCTCCACCCGAGACTCAGTGAAATCGAATTCGCCGTGAAGATGCGGTGTACCCGCGGCTAGACGGAAAGACCCCGTGAACCTTTACTACAGCTTGGCACTGAACATTGAACCTACATGTGTAGGATAGGTGGGAGGCTTTGAAGGCGTGACGCCAGTTGCGCTGGAGCCGTCCTTGAAATACCACCCTTGTATGTTTGATGTTCTAACGCAGGGCCCTGAATCGGGCTCGCGGACAGTGCCTGGTGGGTAGTTTGACTGGGGCGGTCTCCTCCCAAAGAGTAACGGAGGAGCACGAAGGTTGGCTAATCCTGGTCGGACATCAGGAGGTTAGTGCAATGGCATAAGCCAGCTTAACTGCGAGACGGACAGGTCGAGCAGGTACGAAAGTAGGTCATAGTGATCCGGTGGTTCTGAATGGAAGGGCCATCGCTCAACGGATAAAAGGTACTCCGGGGATAACAGGCTGATACCGCCCAAGAGTTCATATCGACGGCGGTGTTTGGCACCTCGATGTCGGCTCATCACATCCTGGGGCTGAAGTCGGTCCCAAGGGTATGGCTGTTCGCCATTTAAAGTGGTACGCGAGCTGGGTTCAGAACGTCGTGAGACAGTTCGGTCCCTATCTGCCGTGGGCGTTGGATGATTGAAGGGAGTTGCTCCTAGTACGAGAGGACCGGAGTGAACGAACCTCTGGTGTTCGGGTTGTCACGCCAGTGGCACTGCCCGGTAGCTAAGTTCGGAATCGATAACCGCTGAAAGCATCTAAGCGGGAAGCGAGCCCTGAGATGAGTCATCCCTGACCCCTTGAGGGTCCTAAAGGGCCGTTGGAGACCACAACGTTGATAGGTGGGGTGTGTAAGCGTAGCGATACGTTGAGCTAACCCATACTAATTACCCGTGAGGCTTAACCATACAACACCCAAGAAGTGTTCAGAGACTTGTAGCAGATACCGAGAACGAATAACTAAATCAGCTTTTTCAGATTGAAGATTTTGCCTGGCGGCAATAGCGCAGTGGAACCACCTGACCCCATGCCGAACTCAGAAGTGAAACGCTGTAGCGCCGATGGTAGTGTGGCATTCGCCATGCGAGAGTAGGACACTGCCAGGCACTCAATTAAACGGTGATGTGAAGAATCACATGACCGGCTGCGAGGATGACACCTCACAAACAAGCAGCAAAAGATTTAGCGAAAGCTAACCGAATGCGGAGCGGTAGTTCAGTCGGTTAGAATACCGGCCTGTCACGCCGGGGGTCGCGGGTTCGAGTCCCGTCCGCTCCGCCACTACTTAAGAAGCCCAGTCTAACGACTGGGCTTTTTTTCGTTTTCGATACCGCACTCCTTTTCTCTCACATCAACACCACCATCATCCGATCATCGCCCCTGAGAGAGGTTGCCGCTATAATGGCCGCCCTCAAGCAAGGTGGTGGTATGAAAGCAGAGTATCTACAGCGATTCGGGGGCATAGCCCGTCTTTATGGCCAGCGTGCCCTTGGCTCCTTCAGCCAGGCGAAAGTCTGCGTGGTCGGGATCGGTGGCGTCGGCTCCTGGGCGGCCGAGGCGCTGGCTCGGGCCGGCATCAACCAGATCACTCCTCCTCAGTAGCAGGCCGCTTGGTTGGGTTATCACCCCTCCTACGATAATCTCCGCCCTATAGAATGGCATTCATGCTTCATTCGTGGTCACACATATTGTAGTGGTCTAATCATCCCGGACACCGTTTTAGGTGGTACAGTCGCCACCATTATTTGAGGTGTTCAATGACAAGATTACGTCGCTCATTTACTGCCGAGTTCAAGCTGGAAGCCGCATCCCTGGTGCTCGACCAAGGCTATTCAGTCCCCGAAGCCAGCCGTTCACTGGATGTCGGCGAAACCGTGCTGCGTCGATGGGTTCAGCAACTTCAATCAGAACGAAGTGGCGCTACACCTGCTAACCGGGCGCTGTGACCCCTGAGCAGCAAAAAATTCAGGAGTTGGAAGCCCGCATCAACCGGCTTGAACGCGAAAAGGCCATTCTAAAAAAGGCTACTGCTCTCTTGATGGCGGACGAACTCGAACGTACGCGCTGATAGACCGATTAAGGGAGCAAGCCCCCACCACCCTGGTCTGTTGCGCTTTCGGTATACCAACCGCCTGTTTTTACGACTATCTGGCTCGCAGGCGCACAATTAACAGTGAACGGGTGCAGCAGAGAAGTGAGTTACGGTGTCTGTTCAAAGAGAGCAGAGGCTCAGCTGGCAGCCGGGCCTTGATGTCAATGATGCGGGCACTGGGGCATCAGATTGGCCGGTTCAAGGTGCATCTTCTGATGAAGGAGGCCGGGCTGGTCTCCAAACAACCGGGAGCTCATCGTTATCAGGTCGCGCGGTCTGAACGACCGGATATTCCCAATCATCTGGCGCGTGAATTTGCTGCCCCGCAACCCAATCAGGTGTGGTGCGGCGACATCACTTACGTATGGGCAGGTGGTCGTTGGCATTACCTGGCGGCGGTGCTCGACCTCCACACCCGACGGGTCGTGGGCTGGGCGATGTCCGGCAGGCCTGATGCTGACTTGGCCGTGAAAGCGCTCGACATGGCGTATCAGCAACGGGGCTGCCCGTCTGGCGTGCTGTTTCACTCCGACCAGGGCAGCCAATACGGCAGCCGGGTATTTCGGCAACGGCTGTGGCGCTATCGCATGACCCAGAGCATGAGTCGGCATGGCAACTGCTGGGATAACGCGCCGATGGAGCGGCTGTTCAGGAGCCTCAAGACGGAATGGCTTCCGACCACGGGGTACATGAGCCTGCGGGAAGCCAAGCGGGATATCAGCTATTACTTGATGAATTACTACAACTGGCGGCGCCCGCATCAACACAATGATGGGATACCGCCAGCAGAGGCCGAAAATCGGCTTAACTGTGTGTCCGGATTTAGTTGACCACTACATATAGACAGTTCAGGGATGACTCAACAATCTGCTTGGCTGAGCAGAAGTCAGTGGCCATCGTTACCTGGAGTTAGTCACCAGGAAATATCCTGGCTGGTTGCGGCTGTTCTGCTGTGTTCTGAGGGCCCAGTGGATGTCGCTGAGCATAGACGAGGGAGGGCGCAGGAAAGGTAAGGTGCGCTACTGTGGCTGAATCTGATGAGGTTATCCAGGATGCAGACGATATCTGGTAAAAGCGTGATGTTGTAGGACCGCTCAGGCTGAGCCCATTTTCTGTTGTGTGGCGAGCATGGGGTGCACAAAGAAAAGGGGACAGCAGATGCTGTCCCCTCAAGTCATTTCGTCCATTCCCTGAACTGCCATGCTCCCTGCAATCCTTGACGCTATCCTTTCCTTTGGAAATTCCCCTTCCCAATCCGTTGGGGTGTCCTGTGGCCTTCCTAGCCTGGCAATCTGTCCTGATTGCTTCACCCTCTCCTTCCTGGAGGTGTCCATTACCACATCCCGTGGTGTTCCTGCGTCATCCTGACTGATAACCATCCTGGCTATCACGCTTCATCTTGAAGCTCTTCCTGACCGCGTCTTGCGGTGTCCTTTCATCCTTGATGAGCGACAATCCGTACCACTCAACCTCATCCCGAGGTATCCAACTACCGCATCCTGCGGTTGTCCTGTCGATCCTTGTGATAACCATCCTGGCTATCAACCCCATCCCGAGGTGTTCCTTGCCCACATCCTGCAGGCTATTCCTTGTTTATGCGCTGTTTCTGCATCCTGCCGAATCAGCTCGTCCTTGTGAGACCTATACTAAGGCAATTGCAGGCTCGAACAAGGTGTGCAATCGGATTGAGCTCCGTGACATGTGGTACAGAAATGGGCTGATGTTGGATATTATCTATGTTTATCAGTTATTTAGATGGTTTCCGTGGAAAGCATACCCAGTGCGGGATGGCTTCACGTACGGTTCAACACTGAGGGGTCTTACAGGGGGAATGGCAGATCTCTTACAAGCAGAAATCGGTAGGAAAACGATGGTACAGCCGCTTCAATCAGGGGTGTAAGAGTTCAAAATTAATTGAATACTTATGCTTTAAAAGTAGACAAAAGCCGAGATAAATCTCGGCTTTGTATTGTCTGCTGGTTTCTTTAGCTGACCCTTGTCCCAGGAGTCGGGTAGGCCTTGCGGAGTGATTCGGGTGCAAGGACCTCCAGGTTGCCGCTCATATTGTTCAGCCAGGAGCGGAACTCGGGCGTATCCTGCACTTCGGTCTCCACCACCACGCTGCGCTTGTCGTAACGGGTCATACGCGGGTTATGCCCCGGGATTTGTCCATCGATCAGGGTCGGGCAGTTGGCATCGATGCGCCCGACGAAGCGGATCGGACCGCTGACGTCCTGATAACCCTGGTCGCGGATCAGCTTCTGGATATTGAAGTCCTTCGGCTGGGTCGCGCTGAAGTTGGTCAACTCCACGTTCTTGATGTGATCGAACGGGATGCCGTAGACCTTGGGATCCAGCTCGGAGAGCGTACAGAGCAGGATGGGGCCATCGGGTTGGTTCAGGATGCCGAGGGGATTGATGCGGTCATAGCAGAGCCAGACAGTACGCTCCTTGATGACACGCTGGATCTCGGCGCTGAATTTGCGGCCACGCCAGAGGGCGTCGCGGATCAGGGTGCTGCGGCGGATCTCCGGATTGCCGGCGAAGGGGCGAGGTGACTGGTGCACGCTCTCCAGCCAGCGCTCGGCCAGTTCGCTCTGGCTGTCGCGGATCACCTGACCAGCCTTGTCGATCAGCGGGTTCAATTCGGTCAGCACGCTTGCCGGCAACAGTTGGCTCGCCTGGTCGCTCCAGGTTTTCAGGGCCACTGCCAGCGAGAGCGGCATGATGTTGGCAAAGTCATTGAGACCATGGCGCTCGAAGCACCAGCCATGAGGCTTGCTGCGCTCATCGGAGGTGAGGTCGAACAGTCCCATGCCGGACATCTCTTCCAGGTCCCGTTGCACGGTACGGAGACTGACGTGAATGCCTTCCTCTTCCAGTTTTACCTGGAGTTGGCTGGCGGTCAGCTTGTAAGGGCGGTGCGGGATGCAACGCGCCAAGGTCAGTTGTCGTAACAGCTTCTTACTCATGGTGCATGCCTTCACTGGTTTAGCGTTGAGTGTATCCTAGCCATGGCCTGCGACAGTCTATGTCGCAAGTTTTGCTGCGACAACTGTCGCCATTTTCATACATGAAGAATCAAGTCATTGATAAATAAAACAAAACAACAAGGAAAAGGGGTTGTTTGAGCCCTTTTTTTATTGAAAACAAGCCTTGCGAGGATGCTCGCGACCAGGGTGACAGGAAGGAAATGGAAGCAGTAAGGAGGGGGAGGTGGGAAGGAGGTGGGGGACGGGCCCCACCTCGACACGTCGTTATGCCAGCCAGGACCAGGCTGATTTGGTGATGGCTGCGCCCACCATGTAGCCGAATACTGCGAGAGCGGCCACTCCGGCCACCAGCTTCTGACCGCGGGCAGGGCGCTTGAGCGCCATGACGCCCAGGCCGATGTAGATCACCAGGGCAATCAGCTTGGCCATCAACCAGGGCTGCTGGCCAGGGCTCATCTGCAGGGTCACCGCCAACAGCACGCCAAACAGCAGCAGGAAGGTGTCGTTGATGTGGGGCAGCACCTTCAACCATTTCTGTTGCAGCCGCCCGCTGCCCGCCAGCGCCAGGCTCCAGCGGTAGAGGAAGAGCAGCAGGCTGACCAGGGCCAGGGTCATGTGAAGGTGTTTGAGCATGGGGTAATAGGCAATCATGTTGCTTCCTTGTCGTTGTCGGGCAGACCGCTGTTCCATTGATGGGCGTGGGTACGCTCCTGTCCTTCCTGATCGTCTTGCAGCAGGTCGGAGAGGATGTCGCGGTATTGCAGGCTCTTGTTGATATAGGTGTGCTCGTCGTCCAGGTAGTTGACCTGTTCCCGCAGCAGCCGGTTGTCATACTGCTTGAACATCTGCCCCGCACGCCAGGCCTGATTGGCCCTGAATCCCAAGAGGGTGAGTGCTTCTACCCCAAGATCCACGGCCGACCCCAAGGTTTCGCGGTGCACGCTGTCTATCCCGTGGCGCAGGATCTCGTGGGCATGGGGTCTGTCCTGGGCACGGGCCAGTATTCTGAGGTGCGGGAAGTGCTTTTTCACCATCTCGATCACTTCGAGGGAGGTGGCCGGGTCATTGAGGGATAGCACCAGCAGTTTGGCCTTGTGGGCGCCGGCCGCGTGCAGCAGGTCGAGTCGGCTGGCATCCCCATAAAACACCTGGTAGCCGTACTTTCTCAGCATCTCTATCTGGCTGGCATCCTGCTCCAGGATGGTGGTGCCAATACCATGGCCGTGGAGCAGACGCCCCACTATCTGACCGAAGCGACCGAAGCCGGCGATGATGACCGGGTGTTCCACCAGCTCGGGCTGTTCGTGTTCGGGGGTGTCGCTCTGGTTGCGGTAGTCGAACCAGGGCTGGATCACCCGATCGTTGAGGATAAGCAGCAACGGTGTCAGCGCCATGGAGAGGGCGACGACCAGAGTCAGCAGTGAGATGGTGCTGCCCGGCAGTACCTTGTTCTGGGCGGCGAACGAGAATAGCACGAAGGCGAACTCCCCGCCCTGGGCCAGGGCCAGGGCGAAGGTCCAGCGCTGGTTCGGGGAGAGGCGAATGACAAAGCCGAGCCCCATCAGCACCAGCCACTTGAGCACCATCAGACCGATCACCAGTGCCGGGATCAACAGGGGATGGGCGGCAAAGAGGCTGAAGTCGATGCCGGCACCCACCGACATGAAGAAGAGGCCGAGCAGCAGCCCCTTGAACGGCTCTATGTCTGCTTCCAGCTCGTGGCGGTATTCGCTGTCCGCCAGCACCACGCCGGCGAGGAAGGAGCCGAGGGCGGGGGAGAGGCCGACGGATTCCATCAGCACGGCGATGGCGATCACCAGCAGCAGGGCGGCAGCGACGAAGATCTCCCGCATGTGGGACTGGGCGATGGCGCGAAACACCGGCCGCATCAGGTAATGACCACCCAGCACGATGCCGGCGATGGCGGCCACCACCAGCAGGCCGTGCTGCCAGCCTGCCAGCTCTGAGCTGCCGCTGCTGGCGACCGGTGCGATGGCCAGCAGCGGCAGGATCGCCAGAATGGGGATGACGGCGATGTCCTGGAACAGCAGCACGGCGAAAGCGGAGCGGCCGCTCTCGCTCTGCATCAGTTTGCGCTCCTGCAGGCTCTGCAGCACGATGGCGGTGGAGGAGAGCGCAAGAATGAGACCGATGGCGAGCCCCTGCTGCCAGGGCAGACCCAAAAGATAACCCACCCCGGTCAGGGCGACACTGGTGAGCAGCACCTGCAGGCCACCGGTGCCGAGGATGGGCCCTTTCAGTTGCCACAACAGGGCCGGGCGCAGCTCCAGACCGACCAGAAACAGCATCAGCACCACCCCGAACTCGGCGAAGTGCATCACGTCTTTCTGCTCGCCCACCAGACCAAGCAGGAAGGGACCTATGATGATCCCCGCCAGCAGGTAGCCAAGGACAGAGCCCAGCCCCCACTGCTTGGCCAGCGGGACGGCGATCACCGCCGCCGAGAGGTAGATCAGGGCATCAAACAGCAATCCATGTCCCATCAGCGGCTCCTCCTTAACATGATGAATGCCGGTGAGGGCTGGCCGGGCCTGCGCCCGGATCGAGTGTGTGTCATGGGAGTACTCCCAGCAGATCGCGCAGATAGGGGCTCTCGGCCAGCTGGGCCGGGGTCAGCTGCTCGTCACGCAGGGCGCACAGCAGTTGGCGATAGTCCTGGCCGCAGCGGCGCAGCGCCTCGGGATCCTCGAGCTTGTGGAAGGAGTGCAGCACGAAAGGGGGCAGCCAGCGCATGCCGCACAGCTGTGCGGTCTGCTGGAAGGGGAGCAGGAAGTCGAGCAGCGGGCGCTGGTTGTAGCCGGCGCGGCAGTAGGATTCGGGGCCGCCCCCCGTGGTGATGGCGCTGAGCCACTGCTTGCCGTTGAGGGCATGGGCCTCGGGGCCGTAGGCATAGCCGTACTCCAGCACCAGGTCCATCCACTCTTTCATGATGGCCGGGCAGGAGTACCAATAGAAGGGGTGCTGGAAGACGATGATGTCGTGCTCCGCCAGCAGAGCCTGTTCCCGTTTCACGTTGATGAACATGTCCGGATAGCGTTGGCAGAGATCGTGCAGGGTGATCCCCTTCAGCCCCTCGATGGCGTGCAGCAGTTGTTTGTTGGCCCGGGAACTCTGCAGCGCCGGGTGTGAAAAGATGACCAGAATGCGTTTCATGGGATTCCTGAAGAGGGTCTGCTGCCGGCACATGCGACAGACTGTGAGCTGAAACGTTATCAAGAAGCTCCCTGGCCCGCCAGTTCCGGGATCAGTGCGCGCAGCGCCGGATTCAGGGTCTGGTGGGCGGGGTAGCAGAGGCCGATGCGGCGGAACATCCGGGGGCTGCTCACGGGCAGGGTGCACAGGCCCGCTTCGTCCTCCACCAGCCCGTCGGGCAGGAAGCTGATGCCCACTCCGGCCAGCACCAGCGCCATCACCAGCCCCTTGCTCTCGGCCTTGGCCACCAGATTGAGGGTGAGCCGGTCACAGGCCAGCAGGCCTATGGTTTGCTGATGGGCTTCGCAGGGGGGACACTCAATGAAATCATGGTGTTGCAACTCAGCCAGCTCGATACGCGCCCTGCCCGCAAGAGGGTGTCCCCTGGGAACGCACAGCACGTACTCCTCTTCCCAGAGCGGCAGGAAGATCTCGTCCTCCCGGCGCAGGGCATCCAGGGTCAGCCGGCAGTCGGCCGGGGTGCCGTAATCGGAGAGGGTGAGATCCAGCTCGGGCAGCACCCCCTGCACCCGCCGAAGCAATCCCGCCAGCCGACGGCGGCTGAGGTCGGGCATGATGGCCATGTTGAGTCTCGCACGCGTCGCCTTCTGGCGAAACAGGGTCGGCAGGCGACGCGCCTCTTCCACCAGCTTGACGGCGTGGGGATAGAGATAGTGGGCCGGATCCTTCGCTTCCACCCCCTTCTTGCCCCGGATGAAGAGGCTGTCCCCCAGGCTCTCTTCGAGCTGGCGAAGGCCGGCGGAGAGGGAGGGTTGGCTCACGTGGCAGCGGGCTGCCGCCGCCGTGATGTTCTTCTCTTCATAGATGGCGATGAAGAAGCGCAGCAATCTCAGGTCCAGCATGGGGATACCATAGTTAATTCAGATGATAACCAGCGGAAAACTATATTTATCGCCGATGGATGTAGCGACTATAGTGACTGGGTCCCGTGCTGGCCAGCCCTTGTTTGACGCCCATTTCAACGCATCAGAAGGAAAACTCCATGTCCAAGTCCCTCGTGGTGATCACCGGCGCGTCCGCCGGGATCGGTGCCGCCATTGCCCGCGCCTTCTCCGCCGCCGGCCATCCGCTGCTGTTGCTGGCCCGCCGGGTCGAGCCCATGCAGGCGCTGAACCTGCCCGATACCCTCTGCATCGGGGTCGATGTCACCGACACCGCCGCCATGAAGGCCGCCGTGGCGCAGGCGGAGGCGCAATTCGGCCCGGTGGGATGTCTGGTCAACAATGCCGGCGTCATGCTGCTGGGACAGGCCGACGTGCAGGATCCCGCCGAGTGGCAGCAGATGCTCAACATCAACGTGATGGGGGTTTTGAATGGCGTGCATGCGGTACTGGCCGGCATGAAGGCCCGCCGCAGCGGCACCATCATCAACATCAGCTCCATCGCCGGTCGCAAGACCTTCCCGAACCATGCCGCTTACTGCGCCACCAAGTTCGCCGTTCACGCCCTGACCGAAAATATCCGGGAAGAGGTGGCCGATGTGGGCGTGCGGATGGTGACCATCGCTCCGGGCGCGGTGGAGACCGAGCTGCTCAGCCACACCACGGACGAGCGCATCAAGGCGGGCTATCACGACTGGAAGGATCAGATGGGAGGCGTCATTGCCCCCGAGGTGATCGCCGACGCCATGCTCTACGCCTGGCACCAGCCGGCCAACGTCTGCGTGCGGGAGATCGTGCTGGCGGCCACCCGTCAGCAACCCTGATGCAGACGGGGGAGGGGTTGACCCTCCCCCTGGGCCAAGGGTTACCATAGGCCCTCTTTCGTCAATGAGTCGTCTCATGGTCCTGACCCGTCGCCAACTCGCTCGCGCCCGCCGCTGGCTCCCCCTGTGGAGTCTGGTGCTGGTGCTGATGTCGTTTGGCAGCCGTGCGGCCGCCGATCTCTGTACCCTGACGCCCCATTGCAGCCAGAGCGAGCGTACCCTGGAAAAAGCCATGCCCTGCGGCAGCTTCACCTCGGCGCTCGCCATGACGGTGCTCACCAGCGACAGCCTGACGGTTGCCCGGCTTGAGCCCGACAGGCCGACATACCTCTCTCCCTCTCTGTTCATGCCGGAGGCGCCCCTGAAGCGTCTCGAGCGTCCGCCCCGTCACCACGGCTGAGTCGAGTTTCCCTTTCCGGGCATTTCTTCTTAACCGAGGTGAGATATGTACAAGTCCCTGTTACTGGCCGTGCTGGCCGGTACCGTCAGTTTTTCTGCTCTGGCAACCGGGCAGATGACCGTCTACAAGTCCCAGTATTGCGGTTGCTGCAAGACCTGGATCAAGCACATGGAAGAGAACGGCTTTGAGGTCAAGGTCGTGGAAACCGAGCAGCTTGACCCGATCAAGCAGCAGCATGGCATCACCCCGCAGCTGGCCTCCTGCCACACCGGGGTGGTGAACGGCTATGTGGTGGAGGGGCATGTGCCCGCTGCCGACGTGCAGAAGCTGCTCAAGGAAAAACCGGCGATCCGCGGTCTGACCATTCCGGGGATGCCCCAGAGTGCGCCGGGCATGGATATTCCGGGTCAGCCCTATCAGGTGCTGAGCATCAGTGACGAGGGCGCGACCAAAGTCTGGTCGAGCTACCCCGGCTGATGGATGCTGACCGTGAGCAGACACACTTCCATCATGTGAGGCACACCTGAGCGAACCCGTGTCGCTCACGGTCAGGGAGGAGGGCCGCCATTGCGAGATGGCGGCCCTTTTTCGTCGATTTGGGGGGGAATGTCCGGGGAGCCCTTGCAACCCCGGGCGACAAGGGGCAGATTGATCGCCAATTTTTATTTTCTCAGGGACGCTTTTCCCGCTGCCTGCCGGTGTGCCGTCTGGATGCGTGCAGCACCAGCGGGAGGGGCGGCCCTGTGACAGCGCAAAGGATGCGACATGTTCACCTTTTCCCGGGGGTTGCTGCTGGCTTGCCTGCTTGCTGTGCCCTGTTCCCATGCCAACGAAGAGTCCGCCATGCCTACAAGCGATACTTCCACCCAGCCTGTCATTGTCCCCCCGGTGGCCGCCAAGCACCCCCATACCCTGAAAAAACACGGGGACACGCGCGTCGACAACTACTACTGGCTGCGTGACGACGAGCGGCAGAAGCCCGAGGTGCTGGACTATCTCAAGGCAGAGAATGCCTACACCGAGGCCATGCTTGCACCGATCAAGCCGCTGCGCGAGCAGCTCTACAAGGAGATGGTGGCCCGTATTCCCCAGCAGGACGAGTCTGTCCCCTATGTGAAGAACGGCTACCGCTATCAGACCCGTTACGAGCCGGGCAAGGAGTACGCCATCTACTCCCGCAGCAAGGTGGAAGGGGACGGGGCGCCCGCCCTGCTGCTGGATGGCAACCAGCGCGCCGAAGGCCACGAGTTCTATGCCCTGGGGGCGCTCGAGGTGAGCCGCAACAACCGCTGGCTGGCGGTGGCGGAAGATTATCTCTCCCGCCGTCAATACAGGATCCAGTTCCTCGATCTGGAGAGCGGCGCCTGGGCCGCCGACACCCTCGAGAACACCTCCGGCAACCTGGTGTGGGCCAACGACAGCAAGACGGTCTTCTACGTGCGCAAGCACCCCAAGACCCTGCTGCCCTACCAGGTCTATCGCCACGAGCTGGGCACGGACCCCGCGAAGGATATCCTGGTCTACGAGGAGAAGGACGACTCCTTCTATGTGAGCCTCTACGCCACCACCTCGGAAGATTTCATCGTCATCTCCCTCTCCAGCACCACCACCAGCGAGGCGCGCCTCATTG
Source organism: Aeromonas sp. ASNIH5 (assembly GCF_002902865.1). Taxonomy (NCBI): domain Bacteria; kingdom Pseudomonadati; phylum Pseudomonadota; class Gammaproteobacteria; order Aeromonadales; family Aeromonadaceae; genus Aeromonas; species Aeromonas sp. ASNIH5. The sequence continues at coordinate 3,412,711 of NZ_CP026122.1, forward strand.
ATGCCAATGTGCCGGGCCAGACGCCACGCCTGTTCCTGCCCCGTCAGGTGGATCACGAATACAGCCTGGATCACTACCGTGGTCGCTTCTATGTGCGCTCCAACAAGGACGGCAAGAACTTCGGCCTCTATGAGACCAAGGAGAGCCCGGTGGATCGCTGGAAGGCGGTGATCGCCCCCAATCCGGACGTGCTGCTGGAGAGCTATGCCCTGTTCAGGGACTGGCTGGTGCTGGAGGAGCGCAGCCAGGGGTTGACCCGGTTGCGTCAGGTCAACTGGCAGAGCGGCGAACAGAAGGAGATCGCCTTCGACGATCCCGCTTATGTCACCTGGCTTGCCTACAACCCGGAGCCGGACACCAGCGCCCTGCGCTATGGCTACTCCTCCATGACCACGCCGTCCTCCACCTACGAGCTGGACATGGACAGCGGCAAGCGGACTCTGCTCAAGCAGCAGCCGGTGGCGGGCTTCGTGCCTGCGCAATATGCCAGCGAGCGGCTCTGGATCACCGCCCGTGACGGCGTGGCCGTGCCGGTGTCGCTGGTCTATCGCAAGGACAAGTTCAAGAAGGCAGGGGGGGGGGCAGGCACCAATCCCCTGCTGGTCTACGGCTATGGCTCCTACGGCGCCAGCATGGACCCGGACTTCAGCAGCTCACGCCTGAGCCTGCTGGACCGGGGCTTCGTCTACGCCATCGCCCATATCCGGGGTGGCGAGGAGCTGGGCCGCACCTGGTATGAAGAGGGCAAGCTGCTCAAGAAGCAGAACACCTTCAACGACTTCATCGACGTGACCGAGGCGTTGGTGGCGCAAGGCTACGGCGCCAGGGATCAGGTCTATGCCATGGGAGGCAGCGCCGGCGGCCTGCTGATGGGGGCCGTCATCAACCAGGCGCCCCAGCTCTATCGCGGCGTGGTGGCCCAGGTGCCCTTCGTCGACGTGGTCACCACCATGCTGGACGAGTCCATTCCCCTCACCACAGGGGAGTATGACGAGTGGGGCAACCCGAACCAGAAGCGCTACTACGACTACATGAAGGCCTACAGCCCCTACGATCAGGTCAAGGCCCAGGCCTACCCGAATCTGCTGGTGACCACGGGGCTGCACGACTCCCAGGTGCAATACTGGGAGCCGGCCAAGTGGGTGGCCAAGCTGCGTGAGCTGAAGACGGACGACAACCAGTTGCTGCTCAGCACCGACATGGAGGCCGGTCACGGCGGCAAGTCGGGCCGTTTCAAGGCCTATGAGGACATCGCCCTGGAGTTCGCCTTCATTCTGGAGCTGGCTGGCAGCAAGGCGTGATGGCCGGGCCCAAATGAAATCAGCTTGTTACCAAACCCCGTTCCGGCAGCCCCGGATCGGGGTTTTTGCATCTTGGCGACAAAAGCGTCATTAACGTCGTGTTTATGCTGTTCAGTAAGCACTTCGCAATATAACGGACCAGGTTTCTAATCCTTGCCAGTCAAGGGTTGCGAAAGAATCTGGGCGTGCTTTTTATTGCTTCCCTTTGATAGTTCATGTAATTAATCTGCCCTTGAGAAATTAATGATCCGCTTCAAACTTCTCGCTATTTAAATCCGCCATTTTGCTGTTTTGTTTGATTTATGTTGGTGTTATGTGCTTAATCGGGGCGTTAATGCTTTTGAACTGACCCGTTTCTGGTCAGATCACCTCCGATCGGCATGACGCTGATTATCTCACTGCAGGATGATGGTGGCTTCTGGAAGGGCGCGTGCCGCTCGACCATTTCCTCGTACGAGGTCGTATAGGCGAACCCAGTCTTGGTGCGGGTCTGTCTCATATTCTCCCGGGAAACGGGTGAAATAAATCAATGAAAAGGATGAAGAACATGAAAGGATTATCCTTGGCGTGCGCCTTGTCGGCGGCTCTGGTCGGTGTGTCGTTTGGTGGTCCGGTGCAAGCGCAGGAGCGCTTCGTGACCATAGGCACCGGCGGTCAGACCGGCGTCTACTACGTGGCGGGCCAGTCCATCTGCCGCTTCCTCAACCGCGGCGCCGCCGATCACCAGATCAAGTGCAACGCCCCGGCCAGTGGCGGTGGTGTTGCCAACGTCAACGGCATCCGCTCCGGCGAATTCAACTTCGGCATCATGCAGTCCGACCACCAGTACAAGGCGATGAAGGGCGTCGAGCCGTTCAAGGCCGAAGGTCCGATGGATGACATCCGCGCCGTCTTCTCCCTGCAGAGCGAAGTGTTCACCATCCTGGCCCGCAAGGACGCCAAGGTAGCCAGCTTCGACGACCTGAAGGGCAAGCGCGTCAACATCGGCAACCCGGGTTCCGGTCAGCGTGACACCTTTGAAGAGATCATGACCGTGAAGGGCTGGGACAAATCCGCGTTCAGCCTGGTCTCCGAACTGAAACCCGCCGAGCAGGCCTCTGCCCTGGGTGACAACAACATCGACGCCATGAGCTACTTCGTCGGCCACCCGAATGGCGCCATCCAGGAAGCCTCCACCACCACGGACACCGTGCTGGTACCGGTCACCGGCCCCGAGATCGACAAGCTGCTGGCCGAGAAGAGCTACTACAGCAAGGCCGAGATCCCGGGTGGTCTCTACAAGGGCAGCCCGAACCCGACCCCGTCCATCGGTGGCAAGGCGGTGCTCTCCACCAGCGCCAAGGCTGACCCGGAAGTGGTCTACCAGCTGGTCAAGTCCGTGTTCGACAACCTGGACCGCTTCAAGCGCCTGCACCCGGCCTTCGCGGATCTGAAGGAAGCCGACATGATCAAGGTGGGTCTCTCCGCTCCGCTGCATGAAGGCGCTGTGCGTTACTACAAGGAACGTGGCTGGATGTAATCCGGCTGCGTCTTCGGATGTGCCCCGGACTCGCTCCTCCTTCGGGGGAGCGAGTCTCATTTATTGCAGTACCTACAGAGTCACACTATGCAGCAAACACAACAACAAGAGGCGTTCTCGGCCGAGGAGCTGATCGCCCAGGACGTCGGCGCCAGGCTGCCCGTCGGCCCCATGAGCTGGATCATCGCGGGTCTTGCGCTGATCTGGTCCCTGTTCCAGCTCTGGATTGCCTCGCCGCTGCCCTTCTCCCTCGGCATCGGCGTCCTCAACGACACTGAAACACGCTCGATTCACCTGGCCTTCGCCATCCTGCTCGCCTACCTGGTGTTCCCCGCCATGCGCAGCTCACCGCGAGATAGGGTTCCCCTTGCCGACATCGCCCTCGGCCTCGTCGGTGCCGCCGTCGCCAGCTATCTGTTCGTGATGTACCAGGAGCTTGCCCAGCGTCCCGGCAACCTGACCACCATGGACTTCGCGGTGGCCTGCGTCGGCATCCCGCTCCTGCTGGAAGCGGCCCGCCGCGCCCTGGGCCCGGCCCTGGCGGTCATCGCCATCGTCTTCCTGGCCTACAGCCTGGCCGGTCCCTGGATGCCTTCCCTGCTGGCCCACCGCGGGGTGAGCCTGCATGCGCTGGCCAACCACCAGTGGATCACCACCGAAGGGGTGTTCGGCATCGCCCTTGGGGTCTCCACCAGCTTCGTCTTCCTGTTCGTGCTGTTTGGCGCCCTGCTCGAGCGTGCCGGTGCGGGCCACTACTTCATCCAGCTCGCCTTCAGCCTGCTGGGTCACCTGCGCGGCGGCCCGGCCAAGGCGGCCGTGGTCGCCTCGGCACTGACCGGCGTCATCTCCGGCTCCTCCATCGCCAACGTGGTGACCACGGGCACCTTCACCATCCCCATGATGAAACGGGTCGGTTTCTCCAAGGAGAAGGCCGGCGCGGTGGAAGTGGCCTCTTCGGTCAACGGCCAGATCATGCCGCCGGTCATGGGGGCTGCTGCCTTCCTGATGGTGGAGTACGTGGGCATCCCCTATGTGGAGATCATCAAGCACGCCTTCCTGCCGGCGGCCATCTCCTACATCGCCCTGCTCTACATCGTGCACCTCGAGGCGCTCAAGCTCGGGATGCAACCCATCGGCAACCGTCAGCCGCGCCCCTGGCTGCGTCGCCTGACCGGCTTCGCCTTCGGTGCCGCCCTCATCAGCGGCCTCTCCATGGCGGTCTACTACGGTCTGGGCTGGCTCAAGCCGGTACTGGGTGACTATGCCCTGCCGGGGATCAGCGTGCTGCTGGCCGTCGCCTACCTGGGACTGCTGAAGATCGCCGCGAGCAACGCGCCGCTGCCGGCGGAAGACCCGGACAAGCCACTGGACGAGCTGCCCGAGACCCGCGCCGTGCTGCTCTCCGGCCTGCACTTCCTGCTGCCCGTGGTGGTGCTGGTGTGGTGTCTGATGGTGGAGCGCCTCTCCCCCGGCCTGTCGGCCTTCTGGGGTTCGGTGATGCTCATCATCATCCTGCTGACCCAGCGACCGCTGCTGAACTGGCTGCGCACCGACGGCAAGCATGACTACGGCTCCTTCACCGATGGCGTGGTGGACCTGCGCGAGGGGCTGATTGCCGGTGCCCGCAACATGATCGGCATCGGCATTGCCACCGCCACTGCCGGCATCATCGTCGGGGCTGTCTCCCAGACCGGCGTCGGTCTGGTACTGGCGGATCTGGTGGAGTTCCTCTCCATGGGCAACCTGCTGCTCATGCTGATCCTCACCGCGCTGCTGAGCCTCATCCTCGGCATGGGGCTGCCGACCACTGCCAACTACATCGTGGTATCGAGCCTGCTGGCGCCGGTGATCGTCACCCTGGGTCAGCAGAACGGCCTCATCGTGCCGCTCATCGCGGTGCACCTGTTCGTCTTCTACTTCGGCATCATGGCGGACGTGACCCCGCCGGTGGGGCTGGCCTCGTTCGCCGCGGCCGCCGTCTCCAAGGGCGACCCCATCAAGACAGGGATCACGGCGTTCTACTACAGCCTGCGTACCGCGGCGCTGCCGTTCCTGTTCATCTTCAACACCGATCTGCTGCTCATCAACGTGGACTTCGCCCACGGCGTACTGATCTTCTTCGTGGCCACCATCGCCATGCTGATCTTCGCTGCCGCCACCCAGGGCTTCTTCCTGGTGAAGAGCCGCTGGTACGAGAGCGTGCTGCTGCTGCTGGTGGCCTTCACCCTGTTCCGTCCTGGCTTCTGGATGGATCTGCTGCACGACCCGTATCGCGACACCGCGCCGGCCGAGCTGGCCCAGACCATGGGTCAGGTGGAGGCCGAGAGCACCCTGCGCCTGCGGATGGAAGGGGAAGATGCGGTGGGCAAGTTGCGCCGCTTCACCGTGTTGCTGCCGGTGCCGGATGGTGCGAGCGGTGAGGATCGTCTGACCAAGCTGGGGATCCAGACCTATGAGCAGGACGGCAAGATCCTGATCGACACCGTCACCTTCGGTAGCCAGGCGGCCGATCTGGGGCTGGAGATGGATCAGCAGATCCTGAGCGTCAAGGCGCCCACCGAGCGCTGGCCCAAGGAGCTGATGTGGCTGCCGGGCTTCCTGCTGTTCGGGGCCGTGGTCTGGCTGCAACGCCGCCGGGTCGCTCGACCCTGATCATCACCCAATAAAAAACGGCGCCTTCGGGCGCCGTTTTTTATGCTGGACTGTGATGCCGGCCGCTTCGGGCCATCAGTCCAGGGCATCAGTTGGACTGGGTCTGCTTCTGTTTTTGCAGTTGGTCGAGGGTCTGCTGCTCCTGCGGGCTGAGGCCAAGCTGCTCGCAGGCCTGTTCAAAGCTGATGCCAAGATGGCACATCATGATGTCGATAGCGGGCAGGTAGTTGGTCATAGCGTCTTCCATGGTGATCCTCCAGAGCTGTCTCTTATGCCCGAGGGCGGAGATGGGGGCAATTAGACTTTAGGTGTAGGGAGCCATCTGCTTCAGCCTCTGCCACTGGCCGGGGGAATTTGCTACTCTTGCGGGCACTAAAGAGGTTGCCGCCCCAGGGTGAGCAGCCGGTGAGGAGCAGGGCATGTTATTGAGTTTCTTGATCATCGCATCGGGCTGGTGGCACATCCGCGCGGCTTACGGCTCAGACTCCCGTCAGTTCTACATCAGCAAGCCCCTGACCATGCTGTTCATCATCGCCCTGGCGTTTGGCTACCAGGGCGACGATCACAACGGCTCCCACGCCTGGATCCTGCTCGGTCTCTGCCTGTCGCTGGCGGGGGACGTGCTGCTGATGCTGCCACGGGATCGCTTCATCCAGGGGCTGGCGGCATTTTTTGTCGCTCACCTCTGCTACATCGTCGGTTTCGCCCAGGGGCCCCTGGTGCTCAAGCTGGTGGACGGCCTGCTGCTGCTGCTGGTGGCTGGTATGGTGTTCGGGCTCCTGTGGGGCCAGCTCGGTGAGATGAGGATCCCCGTCTTCTGCTACATGCTGGTGATCATCGCCATGGCCTGGGTGGCTGCCGGTGCCTGGCATGCCTCTCTCACTGCCGGCAGCGCCGCCGCCCTGGTGGGGGCGCTGATGTTCCTCTTCTCCGACAGCATGCTGGCACTGGACAGATTCCGCCGCCCCTTCCCCCATGCCACGGCCTGGATCATGAGCAGCTACTTCGCGGCACAGTTCCTGATCGCAGCCTCCCTGGCGGGCTGACCGGCGGACAGCCATGAAAAACGGGCCTTCTGGCCCGTTTTGCTATGTGATCCCCACCTTTCACGCCTCGACCGGTTCTGCGTCAGGGGCCCTCGGGGCCGGCTGCTTGAGCAGCAGCATCAGGGCGCTGGCGATCAGCAGGAAGATACCCATCACGTAGAACACCTGGTTGTAGGCCATGATGGCCGCCTCGCGGCTGATGGTGTTCGACAGCATGGCCCGGGCCTGCAACTGGGCCTGCTCCGGCCCGGCTCCCTGGGCCATCATGTTCTGGGCCAGCTGCATCAGATAGGCCTGCCCCTCGATGCTGGTGGCGGCCAGGGTGCTGCCGATCTGGCTGACATGAGTCCGGGTGTCGTTGTCGATCAGGGTGGCGATGATGGCGATGCCGAAGGCGCCCCCCAGGTTGCGCAGCACGTTGAGCAGGGTCGAGGAGGAGGGGATCTCGTCCGGCGTCAGGCTGGCGGTCGCCACCAGGGAGAGGGGCACCATGATGAAGGGCTGCCCCAGGGCCCGCACGATGAGGGACTGGATCAGCTGGGGCCCGGCGTAGTCGGCGTTCATGTTCACGTTCATGAAGCAACTGATGGCGAAGACCAGAAAACCGAAGCTCACCAGATAGCGCGGATCTATCTTGTGGGTCAGCTTGGGCACCAGGGGGAGCACCAGCAACTGGGGCAACCCCATCCACATCAGCACTTCACCGATTTCCAGGGCGTTGTAATTGTGGATCTGGGTCATGTAGAGGGGCAGCACATAGATGGAGCCCATCAACCCCATGCCGAGCACCAGGTAGGCGAAGCAGGCCAGGGCGAAGCGCGGGTTGTGCAGCAGCCGCAGGTTGACCAGGGGGTGGCGGCGCAGCAACTGGCTGATGACGAAGAACACCAGGGCCACCACCGAGATGACGGTGAGCCGCACGATGAAGCTCGAGCCGAACCAGTCCTCCCGGTTGCCCTCCTCCAGCACCACCTCCAGGAGGCCGAGACCCACAGCCATGGTGAGGATACCGATGAGATCCACCCGCTTGATCACCTCCCAGTCCACCGGCTTCCTGTCCAGCCCGTGGGCCAGCATGGCCATCACCAGCAGGCCGGGCGGCACGTTCAGATAGAAGATGTAGTGCCAGGACATCTGCTCCGTCAGCCAGCCCCCCAGGGTCGGGCCGATGGCGGGGGCGAAGGTGGCGCACAGGCCGAACAGCGCCATGCCGGTGGCTCGCTTGTGCAGCGGCAGCAGGCTGACGATGAGGGAGAAGGCCATGGGGATCAGGGCCCCGCCGGTAAAGCCCTGCAGCGCCCGAAAGACGATCATGCTGGTGAGGTTCCAGCTGAACGAGCAGAGCACGGAGGCGACGATGAAGGCGCCCGTGGTCCACAGCAGGTAGCGCCGCACGCTCAGTCCCCGGCTCAGCCAGCCGCTCAGCGGAATGGCGATCATCTCCGCCACCAGATAGGAGGTGGAGATCCAGGAGCTCTCGCTCAGGGTGGCCGAGAGTGCCCCCTGAATGTCTTTCAGGGAGGCGTTGGTGATCTGGATGTCGAGGATGGCCATGAAGGCGCCGATGAGGCCCCCCATGACCGCGATCCAGTTGCGGCGTGGTATGGCGTCCATCAGTGGGCGGCCACCACGGGATCAGGGGTGCGGGTGTCGACGATCACCTCGGTGGAGAGGCCGGGCAGCAGCTTGCCCGCCAGGGCGCCCGGATCCGGGATACGGATCTTGACCGGCACCCGCTGCACGATTTTGGTGAAGTTGCCGGTGGCGTTCTCCGGCGGCAGCAGGGCGAACTTGGCGCCGGTGGCCGGAGAGAGGCTGTCGATGATCCCCTCGACCGGTTGATCCGGATAGGCATCCAGGATCACCTCCACCTTCTGGCCCGGCTGCATGTGCTGCAACTGGGTCTCTTTGAAGTTGGCCTCGACCCACACCTGGCTCAGGGGCACCAGGCTGGCCACCTGCATACCGGACTGGACGTAGAGCCCCGCCCGCAGGCTGCGCTTGCCGATGATGCCGTCAGCCGGGGCTCGCAGCTCGGTGTAGCCGAGTTCCAGCCTGGCTTGTTCAAGCTGGGCCTCGCTCAATGCCAGCCTGGCCTGGTTCTGCTTGGCTTCGGCATCCAGCACCAACAGCCGCTCGCGGGCGGCCTGCAGGGCTGCCTTGGCCTCCAGTGCCTGGGCCTGGTTGACCTGCAAGCCGGCGCGGACCTCGTCCAGGCTGTCCTGGGAGCTGTAGTGGCGCTCATTGAGCTGGCTGACCCGGCGCACCTGCTGCTGGGCCCGGACCTGCTCGGCATTGGCCGAGCTGACTTTTGCCTCGGCCTGGCGGATGAGGCTCAACTGCTGGATACGGGTGGCGGCGAGGTTATCCGCCGTCGCCTGGTTGAGGTGCAGATCGGCCTCGGCCTCCGCCACCTTGGTCCTGTATTCGCGGTCGTCGAGCCGGGCGATGAGCTGGCCGGCCTTCACCGCCTGGTTGTCGGTCACCAGTACTTCGCTGATGTAGCCGGAGAGCTTGGAACCGATGCCGGTCACCTCGCTTTGCAGGTAGGCGTTGTCGGTGCTCTCGAAGTAGCGGCCATGCAGATACCAGTAACCGGCAAACAGCAGGCCGAGCAGGGCCAGCACCAGGGCGGCCAGCAGGGGGATCTTCTTGTGTTGACTCATGATATTGGTTTTCCTGAACTGTGGCGGGCAGGCTAACATCGTGCAACTGTTTCGATTAGTATCCATTCATGAGATATACAGTTTCACTGGTGAAACAATGGACCTGAATGCTGCCTTAATCCTCGTTCGTATCGTCGACAAGGGCTCCTTTACCGCCGCTGCCCAGGAGCTGGGCATGACCAAGGCGACGGTGAGCCGCCGCATCGCCGAGCTGGAGCAGCGTCTCGGCGCGCGGCTGCTCTATCGCTCCACCCGGCAGCTCACCCTGACGGAAGCCGGTGAACAATATTATCTACGCTGCAGCAAGGCGGTGGAGGAGCTGGCCCAGGCCGAGCTGATGCTCAGTGCCAGCCAGCAGGAGGTGACAGGGACCCTCAAGCTGGCGGTGCCCATCGAGACGGGACAACTGGTGGTGGGCAGGCTGGTGGCGAACTTCCTGCAAGCCTATCCAGGCATGAAGGTGGAGCTGGAGCTGACCAACCGCATCGTGGATCCCATCAGCGAGGGGCTGGATGCCATCGTGCGGGTCGGCGACATGAGCGACTCCAACCTGGCGGCGCGGCGTCTCTGGAGCACCGAGCGGCTGCTGTGCGCCAGCCCGGACTATCTGGCGCGCCACCCGGTGATCCAGAGGCCCGCCGATCTGGTGCATCACGAGAGGATCGCGGTCAGCACGGGGTTCCTCGCCTCGCACTGGTGTTTCGAGCTGGATGATCGCGAAGTGCTGGTGGATCCCCCGTCCCGCTTCCAGGTCAACAACATCACCTGTGCCAGGGAGGCGGCGAAGGCGGGGCTGGGGCTGGCTTCCCTGCCCGCCATGCTGTGCCATGATGAGCTGGCGAACGGGACGCTGGTCTCCTTGCTGCCGGAGTGGCAGCAACCCAGGGTACCCATCTACCTGCTGTTTCCCGAGCGGCGCCTGATGCCGCGCAAGCTGAGGGCATTCATCGATTTTCTGGTGGCCAACGGCCCGGCTTACGGTATCGACAAGCTGCTGTAAGGGTTTCGAGGACAACGTATGGAGCGGTGGATGAATCTGTATCGGGCATCTCGCTCCCGGAAGATGCTCGCCCTGAAATAATGATGGTAGTGCTGGTGATGACGGCACTGGCAAGGGTTTCGAGGACAACGTATGGAGCGGTGGATGAATCTGTATCGGGCATCTCGCTCCCGGAAGATGCTCGCCCTGGAATGATGGTAGTGCTGGTGATGACGGCACTGGCAAGGGTTTCGAGGACAACGTATGGATCAGTGGATGAATCTGTATCGGGCATCTCACTCCCGGAAGATGCTCGCCCTGGAATGATGGTAGTGCTGGTGATGACGGCACTGGCAAGGGTTTCGAGGACAACGTATGGATCAGTGGATGAATCTGTATCGGGCATCTCACTCCCGGAAGATGCTCGCCCTGGAATGATGGTAGTGCTGGTGATGACGGCACTGGCAAGGGTTTCGAGGACAACGTATGGATCAGGGGATGAATCTGTATCGGGCATCTCACTCCCGGAAGATGCTCGCCCTGGAATGATGGTAGTGCTGGTGATGACGGCACTGGCAAGGGTTTCGAGGACAACGTATGGATCAGTGGATTAACTTGTATCGCGCCTCTCACTCCCTGGAGGCGCATGCCCTGAAAGGGGCCTTGGAGGTAGAGGGAGTCAGGGTGCGCCTCAGCGGCGAAGGACTCTCCGGCGCGCTCGGGGAGCTGCCGGTGGATCTGCTGCAAGTGACCCTGATGGTGAACGAGCGGGATCGTCAGCGGGCGGGCCGGATCATCGAGCGCTACCAGCAGCGCCAGGGCAACGGCTGGCTGTGCGGCCAGTGCGGGGAGGAGAACGGCGCCAACTTCGATATCTGCTGGCGCTGCCATCACGATCCCCAGGATCATTGAGCGCCCCTCGCGCCCTCAGCGCAGGGTGAAGTCGATGTCATCCCCCGCATGGGCATCGTGGTAGGTGGCGAGATCCAGCTCCTTCTCGCTGCGGGCGATGAGCACGGAGACCAGGATGTCGCCGGAGACGTTGACCGTGGTGCGCGCCATGTCGAGGATCCGGTCTATGCCGGCGATGAGCGCCACCCCTTCCAGCGGCAGTCCCACGGCAGTGAGGGTCAGGGTCAGCAGCATCAGCCCGGTACCGGGTGTGCCCGCCGTGCCGATGCTGGCCAGCGTGACGATGCTGATGAGGGTCAGGTAGTCCACCAGATGCAGATCCACCCCGAAGGCCTGGGCCACGAACAGGGCGGTGACTCCCTGATAGAGGGCGGTGCCATCCATGTTGATGGTGGCGCCGATGGGCAGCACCTTGGCGGTGATGGCGGGGGAGACCCCGAGCCTGCGTTCGGCGCAGGCCAGGCTAATGGGCAGGGTGCTGCTGCTTGAACTGCTGGTGAAGGCCACCGCCTGGGCATCGACGATGCTCTTGAAGTAGTGCAACGGGTTGAGGCGCGCCATCAGGAGCAGCAGGCTGCTGTAGACGCCGAGCACGTGGAGCAGGCAGCCGAGGTAGACGGCGCCGATCACCTTGAGCAGCGGCAACAGCAGGCTGACGCCGTACTTGCCGGTCATCCAGGCCATCAGGGCGCAGACGCCATAGGGGGCCAGGGCCATCACCATCTGGGTCAGCTTGAACATTCCCTCCGCCAGGGAGGTAAAGAACAGGATGGCGGGGCGGCCACGTCGTCCGGTGGCGTTGAGGGCGAGAGCGAGGGCCACGGCGAACACGATCACCTGCAATATCTTGCCATCGCCCATGGCCTGCACCGGGTTGCGCGGCACCAGGTGGCTCAGCACGCTGGCCAGGGTAGGTTGCTGCGCCATGGCGCCCCGTTCATAAGGACCCATGTTGGCGCCCATGCCCGGTTCCAGCAGCCAGCCCATCATCAGGCCGATACAGATGGCGACGGCGGTGGAGCAGAGATAGAAGCCGATGGCCTTGCCGGCGATGCGGTCGAGCCGCTTGCCCTTGAGCAGGGCGGTGAGGCCTGCCAGGACGGAACAGAAGATGAGGGGCACCATCAGCATCTGGATGGTGTTGACGAACAGGACGCCGATGGGCTTGAGCAGCAGGGCCTGCTCGCTGAAGCAGAGCCCCAGACCTATCCCGGTCAGCATGCCGAGCAGAGTCTTCAACCAGAGCGGGCGACGGGTCCAGATCCGCCAGGGTTTGAAGACCAATCCATGGAACAGCATGACGCCAATGTCCTTATTTTCTGTCTGCGGTGGCAAAAAGGGGCGACAGTGTAGCCATCCCCCCGTCAGGTTGCCACATTATCGACAAAGCGGCGCTCACGACCAGCCCGCTGGCGTTAAAAAAGGCGTTTTGTTGGCCTATATCAAGAACCCTCTCCGGGCTTCGGGCTTTAATTGTCATCTGACATGATGATTAAAGAGGTTCGAGATGTCCCAATCGATACACGGTCACGAAGTGATGGAGATGATGCTGGAGCAGGAGAGTCCGTTTACCCGGGCCAGCCTCAGGGCGGCGATCGCCTCGCGCTTCGGTGCCGAGGCCCGGTTCCACACCTGCAGCGCCAGCGAGATGGATGCTGACGCCCTGATCGACTTCCTGGCCAGGCGCGGCAAGTTCATCGACTCGGAGTCAGGGTTCCAGACCCGCGCCGACAAGATCTGCAACCACGGATGATCGCCAGCGGCGAGCGCGGTGGGGCGCTCGCCGAATCCCGCCACCTTTGTTATATTTCGCCCTCCTTCCCCTCTTGTTGAAAGGTTCTGCCCGGGCGCTCTATGGACACATTCTCCGCTGCCGTCATGCTGTTTCTGATCATGGATCCGCTGGGCAACCTGCCGGTCTTCCTCTCCATCCTGCGCCATGTCGACCCCAAGCGTCGACGCAAGGTAATGCTGCGGGAGCTGTTGTTTTCACTGGTGATCATGATGGGCTTCCTGTTCGCCGGTCAGCAGATCCTGAGCTTCCTCAACCTGCGTCAGGAGGCGGTCAGCATCGCGGGGGGCATCATCCTCTTCCTCATCGCCATCAAGATGATCTTCCCGAGCCCCGGTGGCGTGACCGGGCTGGCGGCGGGGGAGGAGCCCTTCCTGGTGCCCATGGCCATCCCCATGATTGCGGGCCCCTCCATCCTGGCTTCCCTGCTGCTTCTGGCCAACCAGGAGCCGACCCGGATGGTGGACTGGTCATTGGCCCTGCTGATGGCCTGGGGGGCCAGCGCCGTGATACTGATGTTCTACGAGCTGTTCAACAAGCTGCTGGGTGAGCGAGGACTCACCGCGGTGGAGCGGCTGATGGGCATGCTGCTGGTGATGATCTCGGTGCAGATGCTGCTGGACGGGGTACACCACTATCTGGCGGTGACGGGTCAGAACTGACGGGGCGAATGCTGACGTCAATGTGAAACGGGGCTTCTTGAGCCCCGCTTTTTTTGCGCGTCAGGCGGCAGCGGCCGGGCCATCCGCCGAGGTTTCCAGCTTGCCCATGATGAGGGTGAGCAGGGTCTCCCGCAGCCAGCGATGGCCCGGATCCTCCTCGTGGCGCTGATGCCAGATGAGCAGGTGGGAGATGCTGTCCAGGGCGATGGGCAGCGGCAGCGGCACCAGGGGATAGACCTGGGTGGCGTGGCGGGCATAGAGCCTGGAGAGGGTCACTATCATGTCCGAGTGCATGCCCATGCGCAGGGCCGCCTCGAAGGAGGGCACGGTCGCCTCGATCCGGCGATAGAGATCCTGCTCCGCCAGCTTGTGATCCAGCATCCAGCGATCCCGCCCCTCGCAGTAGGTCTGCACATGGGGGTAGGCGAGGTAGCGGGCGAGATCCCACTCGGGCTCCTGCAAGGCAGGGTGATCCCGTTGCACCAGGCAGGTGAGATCGTCGATGGTGAGCAACCGCTGGCAGATGGCGTTGGGCAGGGTGTCGAGGCGAAAATCCGAATTGATGCAGTTCTCCCGCACCGTGAAGGCGATATCCACCTGGCCCTGGCTCATCTCGGTCAGGCTGTGCTCGGTCCACTCCTCGTAGCGCAGGCGGATGCCGGGGGCCTGACGCTTCAGTTCGCTCAGGTAGAGGGGGGCAAACAGGGTGAAGGCGCTGTCCATGCTGGCGATGACGAACTCCCGCTCCGTGCTGGCGGGATCGAAGTCCGGCGGCTGGATCAGGTTGTCCAGGGAGAGCAGTATGGGCTGCAGTTGCTGCTGGAGATCCAGGGCGCGGGGAGTGGGATCCATCCCGTAGGCCGAGCGCACGAACAGGGGATCGTCAAAGGTCTCCCGCAACCGCCCGAGGGCCTTGCTGACGGCGGACTGGCTCAGGTGCAAACGGCGTGCAGCCCGGCTGCCGTTGCGCTCTTCCAGCAAGACTTGCAGGATTATCAACAAATTAAGGTCTATGCGTGCAAGCTGTTCCAGCAACATGATATGAATCCTCTTCAATTCCTAGATGAATATATACCATTTGTTTTCATATCTTGGCGATCCTATGCTCGACGGGTCTCTCGCCCTGGTGGCGGCTGGTACAGGATGTAGCGGTTGAGGGGACAAGTAGCACCGACTCATACGGCGGCCCATGGTCGCCGTATTTTTTTGCGCCTCGTCGCCGTTTTTGCGCGATTTTTTCGCCAACTTGCACCTGCCTTGATTTTGCCCAACAATCGATACGCTTTCTTTTGATACAACCTCCAGGTATCTAACAGTCAGGAGTCTCCCTATGGGACTGGGTGGCATTCATATCTGGCATCTGCTGATCCTGCTCGTGGTCGTCGTCGTGGTGTTTGGCAGCAAACGCCTGGCTGGCGCCGGTGAGGATCTGGGCACTGCCATCAGGGATTTTCGCAACGCCTTGCGCGACGATGACAATATCCGGAATAAGTAGGAGTGAACGTATGTCTGTAGACGAGAAAGTGGAACTGAACGAGACCTGTGACAGTTGCGGCTGTTTCGCCGAAATTGGCACCATCATCGGCGAAGGTGACGACGTTATGGAGCTGGTGATCGAGGCCGCTGCAGAAGCCGACGCCCGCGAGAAATTTGCAGCTTACGAGGCGCTGGCCAAGCAGGTCACTGCCGAAGCCAAAAGCAGCAGCGAGCTGAGCCGGGGCCCGGATGGCGTGATCCTGAAGGCCCGCCTGCAATTCACCTGCACCGCCGAGAAGCTGATCTTCGAGATGCGCGCCCGCTCCCTCTGAGATCGTGATGACACGGCAGGCTTGCCTGCCGTCTTGCTCTGCCCCTCGCTTTTTCCCTCCCTTTGCGTTGTATAGTGAGTTATCCCACGGACGATCCGTTTTCCGTCCGGCATGTGCCGATCGGCAGAAGATCCCGCGACGCCCCATGACTTGGCGCAGGCGCCTTCTCTGACAGACCCGACGGTGCGCACCGGCCCACAGCGAGGTGGTTAAATCATGATGCGGCGATGGATCTGGGCCCTGCTGGCTCTCTGCTCTCTCCCTCTGCTGGCGGCGGATCTCAAGCCGCAGTTGCTGCCCCAGGCCGGTGATCTCGAACACATCCTGCAAAAAAAAGAGCTCAGGGCCCTGGTGGTCTATGAGCGGGGGTTTTTCTTTTTCGACAAGGGAGCCCAGTACGGCATCCTGGTCAATCAGCTTCAGGGATTCGAGCGCTGGTTGAACCAGACCTACCTGGCCAAGGAGAAGCTCAAGCTCAAGATCATTTATATCCCGGTGCGCCAGGACAAGCTGCTGGACTACCTCGCCGAGGGGCGCGGGGATCTGGTGGCCGCCAACCTGACGGTCACCCCCACCCGGCGCGAGCAGGTGACCTTCTCCCAGCCGCTGATCACCCCCATCGAGGAGTGGGTGGTGAGCCAGCGGGAGCTCCCTGCCTTCAATCGCATCACCCAGCTGTCCGGCCGGCGGATCTGGGTGCGAGCCAGCTCCAGTTATTTCGAGAGCCTGCACCAGCTCAACTGGCTGTTTCGGGAGCTGGGGTTGCCCCCGGTCTACATCGAGACGGTTCCCGAATACCTGCAGGATGGGGACCTGCTGGAGATGGTGTCAGCCGGGATCATCCCGCTGACGGTCACCGACAGCTTCAAGGGGCGGATCTGGCTCGACATGATTGGCGGCCTCAAGGCCCACAGGCTGATTCCGCTGCGGGACAAGGGGCGCAGCGCCTGGGCCCTGCGCAACAACAGCCCGGAGCTGCTCAAGGCGGTGAACGCCTACATCTCGGAGTCGAGCAAGCGGACCCTCTACAGTGACATGACATTGCGCCGCCTGCTGGCGCAGAGCGACCGCATGAGCAACATACTGGCGCCGGACCCGCTGGGGCGACTGTCGACCATTCGCAAGGTACTGGAGGCCCAGGCGGACAAGTATCAGCTGGACTGGCTGATGCTGGCCGCGCTGGCTTACAAGGAGTCGGGGCTCAATCCCAATGTCGGCTCTCACCGGGGGGCCGTCGGCATCATGCAACTGCTGCCGAGTACCGGCAAGGAGGTGGGGATCCGAGGCGCCAGACTCACCAGTCTGGAGGGCAATGTGGAGGCGGCCTGTCGCTACATGCGGCTCATCCTGGACACCTACTTCAATGATCCCGGGATGGACAGGCTCAATCGCCATCTGTTCGCCCTGGCCGCCTACAATGCGGGTCCGAACCGGGTCCAGGCATTGCAGGCCAAGGCGGCCGACAAGGGGCTGGATCCGAACGTCTGGTTCGGCAATGTGGAGCAGCTGGTGGCCAACGACGTGGGCCAGGGGCCCATCAACTACGTTGGCACCATCTACAAATACTACGTGGCCTACCGTTTCAGCCTGCCCCAGCTGGAGGGCAAGTCAGAGGCCATCGAGGCGGTGCAGCCCTGAGCCTGTCAATGCTGGCCGGGGAGGGGATCCTCGTGATGCTGCGCAAGGGGTTCCCAGCCCAGATCCCGGTGCTGCTGGTACCAGGGCATCAACAGCCTGGCCGGGGTGGGATCCGGTTGGCTGGCATGAGGTCTCTGACTGAGGGAGGGGTGGTCGCGCAGTTCCATCATCGGCTCCTTGACACTGGGCTATCGGGGCGGTTGTCTGGGTTATGCCACCACCAGATGACAGGGAGATGACCCTTGATCCCCGCCGAGTTTGCCTTGCTCGCCGATCCCGGTGCAGCCCTCAAGGCCCGATGCCAGTTGATCCGCCAGGCCCGCCACCGGATCCTCGCCCAGTATTACAGCTGGGAAGAGGACGGCAGCGGCAAGCTGCTGCTGGCGGAGCTGGTGCGGGCGGCGCGGCGCGGAGTGGTGGTGCAACTGCTCATCGACGATCTCTACGGCGGGGAAAACCGCTTTCTGGAGGCGATGGCGGCGGAACCGGGCATCGAGGTGCGCCTGTTCAACCCCTTCTGGCTGCGGGGCTGGCGTCCTCTGACCCTGCTGCTGGAAGGGGTGCTGAGCTTTCGCCGCATCAACCACCGGATGCACAACAAGCTGCTGCTGGTGGATGGCAGCCAGGCGGTGATCGGCGGGCGCAACATCGGTGATCGTTACTTCGGGCTGGGGATGCCGCCTCACTTCATCGACCTGGATCTGCTCTGCCGCGGCCCCCTCTGTCAGCAGGCCGAGCAGGGGTTCGCGCTGTTCTGGCACAGTCGCTGGAGCCACCCGGTCCGTCGCCTGTTGAGACGCCCCTTGCTGCCAGCCGAAACCCGGGCCCTGAACGATTTCCTGCTGACCCTGACCGACCCCGCCATGGCGGCCGCCTATGATCTGCCGGCCACTCTGTTTGATGAGTGCCCCGTTCCCCTTTGCTGGCATCCCGGGCGAGGGCAGTGCTGGTTCGATCGCCCCGGCAAGGGGCTGGTCGCCCGGCCGACCACGGCGCCCCTGCTGGGACGCATGCTGGCGAGCAATCAGGGGGCCCTGAGGTTGGTGAGCCCTTACCTGATCCTGACACGGGGGCTGCGTCGCCGGCTCAAGGGGCAGCGACGGCAGGGGGTCGACATCGAGATCCTGACCAACTCCCTGGCCAGCACGGACGTGCCCCTGGTCTATGGCGCCTATCGACGTCACCGCCCCTGGCTCGAGCGTCAGGGGGTCACCCTGTTCGAGCTGACGACGGAGGCGTTCAGTCTGCATGCCAAGCTGATCCTGATGGGGAAGGAGGAGGCGCTGCTCGGCAGTTTCAACCTGGATCCCCGCTCCCTGATGCTCAACACCGAGTTGATGCTGCACCTCCATAGCCCGAGGTTGTGCGACGAGTTGCAGCAACTCATTGATGGCTGGTTGCAGCAGGCCGTGCACCCGGTGGCGGCGTCCCCCTCTGCATGGCGGCGCCTGCTGGCGCAATTGAGCGATTGGTTACCTTTGCATCGTTGGTTGTGAGTGGGATCCGCCTTGTGCGAGATCTCGCAAAGCCTTGTGCGCCTTCGAGGATAACGTTTGCCATCCAAAAACGGGACTGGATTGCATCGTATTGTTTTTAATCGATTTATATTAAGGGCGCCGTAACAATCCAGGCTCCTCGACTGCATAGAGGTGCGTGTAGAACGGTTTTTTATTTTATTTAACTGCGTAGTATCTCGAGTGCAAGGACAAACACGGCGGCTGGTCTGCCGTGTGGGTGACGGCAACAGGGGAAATGGGCCAACCGGATTGCTCCGGCAGGCGAGGCGGATCGGGAGCGGAAACCCGTGATTCCAGACAGACCCCCGTGGTTGCGGGAGCCCAATATGGAACATGCTATTTGCGAGGGGGTGACATGCGAATGTTGCCCCATTTTTTAGGTTCATCGCGGCTTTCCGGGGAAGGCCGCCTTGATTTTCAGAAAAAAGTATTCTGAGTCCCTAAATCCATATGCCATACGCTTTATCACTTTGATCTTGTTGTTCACCCCTTCCAGCACACTCGTGTGCATCGGGTAGTTTGCACTCGCCAGGATCCCCCGCATATATTTCGATAAATTTCGACCAAATCGTTGCAGCGGCGCTAGCCCGCTTTCCTTCACCTGCCGCATCCAGCTCCGCCATCGTCGCCATCCTTCCCACACGCTCGGCGCATACCAGATGCCCTTCAACCCCTCTTTCAGCACGTACACCATCGCCAGCGGTTGATTCGCCGCCAACAGCTCCTGCAACTTCACATCCTGTTTTTCACTCAACTTCGCCCGATTACGTAGCAGCAACCAACGCGCACTTTTGACCACTTTTCGCGCCGGTTTATCGCTTTTCAGTGCATTCGCCTGCTCCACTCGCACCCGGTCCACCACCTCTCGGCCATAGCGAGCCACCACGTGGAACAGGTCGTAGACCACCTCCGCCTGCGGGCAGTGTTGCTTCACCTCCAGGTCGAACGCCGTGTTCATGTCCATCGCCACCGCTTCAATCTGCTGGCATCGCTCGCCGAGCTGCTCGAAGAAGGGACGGATAGCGGCCCGGCTGTTGCCGTGCCCCACCCACAGGACGCGGGTTCGCTCGGCATCCATGATCACGGTGGCATAGCGGTGTCCCTTGTGCAGGGCAAACTCATCCATCACCAGCCGCCGCACCTCCCCAAGTTCGATGGTGCCCACACTGGTCTGCAAACGGCGCTTGTCGATCTCCTTGATGGTGTGCCAACCGACCCCGGTGAGCTGGCTGACATGGCGGATGGGGAGGTACTGAACGAGCGCTTCAATCCAGCACTGCATGCGCCGGGTGAGGCGGGAGCCAGAGGGGAGCCAGTCGATATGTTCACTGACGCGACCACAGCGCAGACAGTCGACGCGGCGAACAGGCAGTTGTAACCAGACTTGTCGGTCAAATAGGTCTCGCTCACGCACCCGGCGGATACGTTGGTCGTGGATCAATGGCGTGGGTTGCAGGCATCGGCGACAACGGGGCAACAGGTCGGCGCGAGGCTCAAGGGTAAACAGGGTGTGATGGTTGGCAGAAAGCGCTTGGGCGATGACGGTATAACCTGGCCAGAAGGAGGCAATATCAATATGATGCACGGCGACAGCAGGGTGATGGTGGTGGTGTGTTTGGAGACAGCCAGTTTACCAGCACCCTGTCTGTCAACTTCCACTTCCCCAAGATCCCGCGAAGAACCATTTTTTATGCCCGCCGTCTGCTTGCCCAATCAAAAAGACCGCCTGCTGGCGGTCTTTTGCGTGATGTCTCGGCGATCAGGCGAGGCCCGCCAGCAGACGACTCCAGTTGCGCTTGGCAACGAGGAAACCGTCTCGCAATGTGCGGTACTCCAGTTGCAGCCTGAGCCTGTCGTAGCGTGCGAGGGCTGTGCGCTTGCGCTGCTCCAGCAGTGACTTGCGGCTGGCATAGTAGTGCTGGATCTGCAGGCTCAGCTTGTCGTACTCCTCCTGCAGCAGTGCCTGCCAGCGTTCCCTGTCGTCCTGCTGGTGCACTCTGGCCTGGGCGCGCTTGAGTTGCATCTCCAGCCTGGCCTGCTCGATGCGTTCCTCCGGGCAGGATCTCAGGTCTTTGGCGAGCCCGCACCAGGCGGCGGTGCGGATCAGCCACTTGGTGGGATCGAACTGCCACCACTGAATGCCGTTGCGGTAGTCGTTCTCGAACAGGTGATGGAAGTTGTGATAGCCCTCGCCAAAGGTGAAGAAGGCCAGGATGCCGTTGTCCCGGGCGCTGTTGCGATCCGTGAACGGCTGGCTGCCCCAGATGTGGGCCAGGGAGTTGATGAAGAAGGTGGTGTGATGGGTCATCACCATGCGCAGCACCCCGGCCAGCAGCATCATGCCGAGCAAATCCCCGTGCAGGAGGCCGAGCAGCAGCGGAATGCCGATGTTGGTGACCAGAGCCAGGGCGAGATAGTGCCTGTGCTGGAAGGCGACCACGGGGTTGTTTTGCAGGTCGCGCACATTGCTGTAGTCGTGGTAGGTATCGCGCTGGTATTCCCGCAGCATCCAGCCGATGTGGGAGTACCAGAAGCCGCGACCCGCACTGTAGGGATCCTTCTGGTTGTCATCCACGTGGCGGTGGTGGCGGCGATGATCCGAGGACCAGTGCAGCGCCGAGTTTTGCAGGGCGAGCGCGCCTCCGATGGCGAAGATCCATTGCAGGGCCGGGTGCGCCTTGTAGGCCTTGTGGGACCAGAGCCTGTGGTAGCCGGCGGTGATGGAGATGCCGCAATAGCAGAACAGCAGCAGGAAGCAGAGCCACTGCCAGAGGTCGTAGCCCTGGCTCAGTCCATACCAGGGGACCGCTATCAGTGCCATCAGCCCGGAGAGGGCGAACAGCAGGGTGTTGGTCATGATGATCGGGGGGCGGTCCATTTCACTCGGCTCCTTTCAGCGAACAGCTGTTCACTATTCTCCATTGAGCCGGAATGCGGGTCAATGGTAAAAAAGTCGGAGACAAACCTGATCCCGGCCCCGCCTTCGGGTTATCATCTGGCCTCGCTAATCTCAAGGTGACTGTTTTCGTGGGTATTCGCGCGCAACAAAAAGAAAAAACCCGGCGTACGCTGATCGAGGCGGCGTTCAGTCAACTCTGCGCCAACCGCAGTTTCTCCAACCTCAGCCTGCGGGAAGTGGCCAGAGAGGCGGGCATAGCGCCGACCTCCTTCTATCGCCACTTTCGGGACATGGAAGAGCTGGGGCTGACGCTGGTGGACGAGGGAGGGCTGACCCTGCGCCAACTGATGCGTCAGGCGCGCCAGCGCATTGCCGGTGGTGGCAGCGTCATCAGCACCTCGGTGCAGACCTTCATGGAATTCGTCGAAAACAACCCGAACATCTTCCGGCTGCTGCTGCGCGAGCGCTCCGGCACCTCGGCTGCATTCCGTCAGGCGGTGGCCCGGGAGATCCAGCACTTCATCGCCGAGCTGACCGATTATCTGGAAGCCACCACGCAGGCGCCACGGGAAGAGGCCTATATCCAGGCCGAGGCCATGGTGACCATCGTCTTCAGCGCCGGTGCAGACGCCCTCGACATGACTCCGGAAGAGTGCAAGGCACTGTCGGAGCGCACCATCAGCCAGTTGCGGATGATCGCCATGGGCGCCGAGGTGCAGAACCGCAAGCGCCACGAATCTCTCACATAACGCAAGGATGGACAGCCTCATGCATGAACCGAACGCGATTCCGAAGAAGCCCCTGGTGCTGGCCCTGCTGATCGGTATCTGTGGCGATGCCTTCCTGTCGGCCTTGATGGAGTCGGTCGTCCCCTTCTCCTTCTACCCCCTCATCGCCCTGTTGCTGGCGGCCAGCCAGCTCTATCAGCACTATCGCCATGAGCCCATGGTGGGCAACACACCCAGCTGCATCCTGCTCTGCTTCTTTATCGGCGTGTTCGGCCATTCTGCCCTGGTCAAGGTGCAGTACCCCGAGCTTGGCAGCAACTTCTTCTCCCTCATTGCCATGCTGCTGCTGCTCGCCGCCCTCTCCATCAAGCTGGGAATCAGCCTCGGAAAAACGCAGAAGGAGTGACGAATCACTCCTTCTGGTCGGGCCGGGGGTGGCCTAGTCGGCCCTGGGGGGAGTCTCTCCCTTCTTCCTGGCGTCTATGATGGCCTGCAGCTTGGTGCGGATATCCATCATGCCGCACACCCCGAAGATCAGCACCTGGGTGAATTCGAGACGAGTGACCGCGAAGTAGGGTTTGCATGCCGCCTTGATCATGCTGGCCTGTACCCAGTGCATCAATATCACGATGACGCCGCACACCGGCAGAAAGCCGTTCAGTTTGCCCGGCAGGGTGCCCAGCAGGGCGAGTGCCACACCGAACCAGAAGAACAGCAGCACCCCCATCGCCAACAGATTAAACACCCGCTTCATCGTTTACCTCCCGTACATAGAGTTGATAGCAGGCCTGATGTGATCGACCTGCTTGTCCTTGAGCCGTTGTCCAAATTGACGGAGAAGGGGACTGTGCCCATCTCCCCTTTAAACAGCTGCGTCATGCTTGGTGTCCCGCAGATAGAGCTGATAGCAGACCTGACCAGCCTGCTTGTCCTTGAGTAGTTTCCAGTTGGCGGGCAGCGTCAGATCGGCCATCTCTTTTTCCCGCTCCAGATAGATGAGGGCATCGGATGCCAGCCAGCCGCGTTGCTCCAGAAGCTCGCACACCTGGGGCAGCAGCTCGCGACGAAACGGTGGGTCCAGAAAGACCAGATCGAAGGGGGTAGCCGTGCCTTGCAGCCAGCTCACGGCATCAGCCTGGATCACCTGCCCCTGGCTGCTGCCCAGGGTCGTCAGGTTCTTCTTGAGCTGGTCGGCGGCGCCTCTGTCCATCTCGATCAGGGTGACCTGTTCGGCATAGCGGGACAAGGCTTCCAGCCCCAGCCCGCCGCTGCCGGCGAACAGATCCAGGCAGCGGGTACCGCGCACGTGGGGAGCCAGCCAGTTGAAGATGGTCTCCTTGACGCGATCCGTGGTGGGTCTGAGCCCTTCCACATCCCTGACGGGGAGTTTGCGCCCCTTCCATTGGCCGCTGATGATTCGTACCACGCCCGCTCGCCCCTGAGGGGCCGGGCTCTTGCTCGGGCTGTTACGGCTGGATTTCACTCTGGGCATCGCGTTTCGTCGTCAGAAAATAAAGTGATAGTATAAGGCGGTTCATTTTTATGCCGACCCGCCGAGGGACGGCTATCTTAGCAGTCAGCCTTTGATGTGAGTATTTTTAGATGGCAAAAGGTTTGTTTTCCTGGCTGGGTTTCGGCCGCAAGAAAGAAGAGGCTGAGGCCGTTCCATCGCAGGCGCCCGACGCTACCCCGGCGGTAGTCGAGTCGCAGGCCGCCGCTGTTCCCGCGCCTGTCGCCGATGTTGCCCCGGCTGATGCCCCCGCCGCCAAGCCCGAAGCGCCGCTGAGCGGCCCTGACGAAGGCCCCCTGGTTGTGGAAGAGCCGGAGGGCGAGCTTGAGCCCGTCATCGTCAATGAGGCCTTGATCGCCACCGAAGCTCAGGTCGCAGACGACGCCATTTTTGCCGCCGAGGCTCGCGCTGCGGAAGAGGCTCGCATCGCTGCCGAAGCCCGTGC
Source organism: Aeromonas sp. ASNIH5 (assembly GCF_002902865.1). Lineage (NCBI taxonomy): Bacteria > Pseudomonadati > Pseudomonadota > Gammaproteobacteria > Aeromonadales > Aeromonadaceae > Aeromonas > Aeromonas sp. ASNIH5. The sequence goes on from NZ_CP026122.1 coordinate 3,436,785, forward strand.
CGCAGAAGAAGCCCGTATTGCCGCCGAGGCTCGTGCCGCAGAAGAGGTCCGTGTTGCCGCCGAAGCTCGCGCTGCGGAAGAGGTTCGCATTGCCGCCGAAGCCCGTGCGGCGGAAGAGGCGCGTATTGCTGCTGAAGCCCGTGCGGCAGAAGAGGCGCGTATTGCTGCTGAAGCCCGTGCGGCGGAAGAGGCTCGCATCGCTGCCGAAGCCCGCGCCGCAGAAGAAGCCCGTGTTGCCGCCGAAGCTCGCGCTGCGGAAGAGGCTCGCATCGCTGCCGAAGCCCTTGCCGCGGAAGAAGCCCGTATTGCCGCCGAGGCTCGCGCCGCAGAAGAAGCCCGTATTGCCGCCGAAGCTCAGGCTGCCGAGGAAGCCCGTGTCGCCAAAGAGGCCCAGAGAGCGGAAGATTTGCGTCTGGTCGCCGCGATGGAGGCTGAGGCCGCCGCTCTGGCCGCTCTGCCGCTGGCCGACAAGGTGGACGACGACACTCAGGAGAAGCCGCAGCGGGAGGGCTTCTTTGCCCGCCTCAAGCGCAGCCTGGTGCGTACCAGGGAGAATATCGGTTCCGGTTTCTTCGGCCTGTTCAGCGGCAAGAAGATCGATGACGATCTGTTCGAAGAGCTGGAGACCCAGCTGCTGACCGCCGATCTTGGCGTCGACACCACCACCCGCATCATCGAGGGGCTGGTACAGCACGCGGACCGCAAGCAGCTCAAGGACGCCGAGGCGCTCTACGGTCTGCTCAAACAGGATATGGGCGAGATGCTGGCCAAGGTCGAGCAGCCCCTGGTGATCGACACCAGCAAGAAGCCTTACGTCATCCTGATGGTCGGCGTGAACGGCGTCGGCAAGACCACCACCATCGGCAAGCTGGCCAAGCAGTTCCAGGCCGAGGGCAAGAGCGTGATGCTGGCCGCTGGCGATACCTTCCGTGCTGCCGCCGTCGAGCAGCTGCAGGTGTGGGGTCAGCGCAACAACATTCCGGTGATTGCCCAGCACACCGGTGCCGACTCCGCTTCCGTCATTTATGACGCCATCGAGGCTGCCCGCTCCCGCGGGGCTGACGTGCTGATCGCCGATACCGCTGGCCGCCTGCAGAACAAGAGCAACCTGATGGAGGAGCTCAAGAAGGTGGTGCGGGTGATGAAGAAGCTGGACGATGCGGCGCCCCACGAGATCATGCTTACCCTGGACGCAGGCACCGGCCAGAACGCATTGAGCCAGGCCAAGCTGTTCAGCGAGGCGGTGGGCCTGACCGGCATCACCCTCACCAAGCTGGACGGGACCGCCAAGGGTGGCGTCATCTTCGCGGTGGCCGACAAGTTCCAGATCCCGATCCGCTACATCGGGGTGGGCGAGGGGATCGACGATCTGCGCCCGTTCGTCGCCAACGACTTTATCGAGGCGCTCTTCAGCCGCGAAGAATAAATCCGGCTGACATGAGTCGGCCCGGCCGTGACAAGCACGTGTTCCATACCCCGACTCCGGTCGGGGTATGTCACTATGAGGGCGCAGGCATGGCTCATCCAGGCAAGGATGACATGTGGCATGCTTGTGACCGGTGTTGTCATCCAGGTGTTGTGCCGGTACGGGGGAGTGAGCGCCCCATGCTTTATCCCGGTCGGGGTTTGTCAATCTCAGGGAACCGTTATGATTCGTTTTGACAAGGTCAGCAAGGTCTACAGTGGCGGTCATCAAGCGCTGCAAAAGGTCAGTTTTCACCTGCGCAAGGGGGAGATGGCCTTCCTGACCGGCCATTCGGGGGCGGGCAAGAGTACCCTCCTCAAGCTCATCAGCGTGATGGAACGACCGACCGACGGCCGCGTCTTCTTCCACGGCGATGACGTCAGCCACATCCAGCGCAGTCAGATCCCCTACGTGCGCCGCCAGATCGGCATGATCTTCCAGGATCACCGCCTGTTGATGGATCGTACCGTGTTCGACAACGTCGCCCTGCCCCTGGTGATCGATGGCTACAGCCATGGGGACATCAACAAGCGGGTGGCGGCGGCGCTGGACAAGGTCGGGCTGCTCGGCAAGGAGCGCTACCAGCCGCGCATGCTCTCCGGTGGTGAGCAGCAACGGGTCGGCATCGCCCGCGCCATCGTCAACAAGCCGCCCCTGCTGCTGGCGGACGAACCGACCGGCAACCTGGATCCCCAGCTTTCCATGGACATCATGCGCCTGTTCGAGGAGTTCAACCGCTTCGGCGTCTCCGTGCTGATTGCCACTCACGATCTGGGGCTGATCGCCCGGATGCGCTACCGCACCCTGACCCTCAAGGCGGGTCGCATGTATTCGTCCGAGGAGGATCGCTGATGGCTATTGTTCGTCATAAACAGCCGCCGTTGCGTCGTTTGATGATGTATGGTGTGGATCATGTGCGTCAGGCCTTTGCCAGCCTGGGTGAGCTGTGGCGCAACCCGCTCGCCTCCCTGATGACCCTGGCGGTGCTTGGCGTGAGTCTGGCGCTGCCTTCCTGTTTCCACGTATTGCTGAAGAATGCCGAAGTGGTAGAGGGGAGCTGGCAGACCAGCTCCCAGATCTCCCTCTATCTGCGCAAGGATCTGCCGGAGCAGAGCATCCTCGACATGAAGCAGCGGATCCTGCTCTATCCGGAGGTGGAGTCCGTCACTTATATGAACCGTGACGAGGCGCTCAGGGAATTTCGGGAGATCTCCGGTTTCGGTGATGCCCTGGATTATCTGGACAGCAACCCGCTGCCGCCGGTGCTGAGCGTGATCCCGGATCCTCGGTGGCAGAATCCGGAAGGGGCCGCCGAGCTGCTCGTCAAGCTGGAGAACGAGCCCGGTATCGAGCAGGGCAAGCTGGATCTGCAGTGGTTGACCCGGTTGCAGGGGATCATGAACCTGCTGCGCCACACCATTACAGGTATCGCGGTGTTGCTGCTCTCCGCCGTGTTGCTGATCGTGGGCAACACCCTGCGCCTGAATATCCTGAACCAGCGCTCCGAGATTGAAGTGCTCAAGCTGGTGGGAGCGACCGATGCCTTCATCCACCGTCCCTTCCTCTATACGGGCATCTGGTTCGGGGTCATCGGCGGCATGTTGGCCTGGTGGCTGACCGAGGTGATGGTGATCTGGAGCGAGGGGGTGGTGAAGGAGCTGGCGGGGCTCTACAACAGCAACTTCCGTCTGGTGGGGATGGGGGCGTTCGACGGCTTCAATCTCATACTGCTGGGCGCCCTGCTGGGGCTGATCGCCTCCTGGTTCTCGGTGCACAGGCACATTCGCGACATAGAACCGTCCTGATTGATTTATCAGCATTTTAAAGCGCTGGATTTTGCGAACTGGATCAAGTAAAAGAGTGGCCCGTTTCTGGCACGGGCCACTTTCTCAGAGTAATCTGAATGGTGTCTGCGCCGAGGATCATATGTGGATCCTCTGAACCTTTTGATTTATCAATGGTCTATTGACTGCAACAGAATGAATACGGGTATGGCCCCTATGCCTTGCTCGTCTGACTTGGCAAGCATGTGAAGGTTGCGAGCTCCGCAACAATGGACTTAGCATGCTACTTTTCAGGGGTCCTTTACTGTGACCCCTTTTTTTTGACTGTTCATTTATGATTCATGCCGTCAGCCTAAGATAGGCCGGGTTCATGCTGGGGTGATGTATGATGCAGCACGCAGAATGATACCTGGTCGGTAGACACGTCTTCTCAGGGTGTTAGACTGATTCGATTGAAAAGTAAGAGGTAGAACATGGGAACTTCATTGCAACGCACTATGGCTCTGATTCCGCAAGGTAGTCTGGAAGGCTATATCCAGGCCGTCAACTCGATCCCTGTGCTGAGCGCAGAGGAAGAGCGCGAACTGGCGATGCGTCTGCAGCAGGATGGCGATCTCGAAGCTGCACGCCAGCTCGTTATGTCGCACCTGCGTTTTGTCGTTCACGTGGCCAAGAGCTACTCCGGCTATGGCCTGCCTCAGGCCGATCTGGTGCAGGAAGGCAACATCGGCCTGATGAAAGCCGTCAAACGCTTCGACCCGAGCGTGGGCGTGCGTCTGGTCTCCTTCGCCGTGCACTGGATCAAGGCCGAAATCCACGAATATGTGTTGCGCAACTGGCGCATGGTCAAGGTGGCGACCACCAAGGCCCAGCGCAAGCTGTTCTTCAACCTGCGCAAGTCCAAGAAGCGTCTGGGCTGGCTGAACCACGAAGAAGTGCAGGCCGTGGCTGCCGACCTCGGGGTATCCGCTGCCGACGTCACCGAGATGGAAGCGCGCATGAGCAATTACGATCAGGCCTTCGACCTGGTCGGTGACGATGAAGACGAGGGTGGCTTCGCGCCGGTGCACTATCTGGAAGACAAATCTTCCGATCTCGCCGCGAACATCGAGAACGACAACTGGGACAGCCATGCCACCCGTCGCCTGAGTGCGGCCATGGCGACCCTGGACGAGCGCAGCCAGCACATCATCCGTGCCCGCTGGCTCGATGACGAGAGCAAGACCACCCTGCAGGAGCTGGCCGATACTTACGGCGTCTCGGCCGAGCGGGTGCGCCAGCTTGAGAAAAACGCGCTCAAGAAGCTGAAAGATGCCATGGATGCCTGACGGCCTCCTCCGGTAAGAAGCAGGGCCTGATGGCCCTGTTTTTGTTTTGCGGGGATCTGGTCGGCCTTGCCTTGGTTACCCTTGTGTATGGTATGTTGCCGCCACTGCCACAGTAGGGAGAGCAGAAGTGAAACTGTTGAACGACTTGTTTACCAACAACCGCGAGTGGGCGGAACGGATCAAGGCCGAGGATCCCAATTTCTTCGCTACCCTGTCCGCCCAGCAGGCACCCGAGTACCTCTGGATCGGCTGTTCCGACAGCCGGGTTCCCGCCAACCAGCTGATGGGGCTCTTGCCGGGGGACGTCTTTGTCCACCGCAACGTCGCCAACCTGGTGGTGCACACCGACTTCAACTGCCTCTCGGTGCTGCAATACGCGGTGGAGGTGCTCAAGGTGAAGCACATCATCGTCTGCGGCCACTATGGCTGCGGTGGGGTCAAGGCTGCGATGCAGAACCAGGAGCTGGGTCTCATCGACAACTGGCTGCGCAACATCAAGGACGTCTACTTCAAATACGGCGAACAGCTCGAAGCCATCGAGGATGAGCACGAGCGCTTCGACTACCTGTGCGAACTGAACGTGGCCGAGCAGGTCGCCAACGTCTGCCACACCACCATCATCCAGAATGCCTGGCGCAAGGGGCAGGAGCTGGCGGTGCACGGCTGGATCTACGGCATCAAGGATGGCCTGCTGCACGATCTCGATCTTTGCATCAGCGGCCCTGACCAGATCCCGGACGTCTATCGCGCCTGGCCGGACATGCGTCCACCCCACCGTCGTCGCTGAGGACCATCCGGTGGCTCCTGCGCTCTACCTTCAGATAAAGCAGCACATCCTGGACGGGATCCGCGAACGCCACTATCAGGCGGGCGACCGGATCCCGACCGAGGCCGCCCTGTGCGAGCAGTTTGCTGTGAGCCGCATGACGGTGAACAAGGCGCTGCGTGAGCTGGTGGCCGAAGGCTGGCTGGTGCGCACCGCCGGATCCGGCAGTTTCGTGGCCGATAGGCGTACCGAGTCGCCGCTCCTGGCGATTCGCAATATTGCAGACGAGATCGCCGAGCGGGGCAGCGAGTACAGCGCGCGGGTGATCCGGCTGCAACGTCAGGCCGCCGACGAGAAAGTGGCGGTGCGTCTGGGCCTGCGGGTCGGGGCGCCCACCTTTCACAGCCTCATCGTCCATCAGGCCGATGGGGAGCCGCTGCAACTGGAGGAGCGCTTCGTCGATGCCGAGCGACTGCCCGGCTATGGCGAGCAGGATTTCACCCAGCAGACGCCAAACAGCTATCTGATGGAGATCTGCCCCCTCTCCGAGATGGAGCACGTGGTAGAAGCCGTGTTGCCGAGTGCTGGTGAAGCCGGACTGCTGCAAGTGAGGGTCGACACCCCCTGCCTGCTGCTGCACCGGCGCACCTGGTCAGACGGCTGTCTGGTCTCCTATGCCAGATTGTTGTCGCCGGGTTCCCGCTACAAGCTGAGCTCCAAGACGCGTCTCGCATAATTGTATATACAAATTAAGCATTTAAAAGCCCACCTCTCGGTGCAATGCTGTTCACTTAAGCGGAGCCGCATTGCGATTTACCGGAAAACGGGTCTTTGATATCTTCACCGCCCTGGGTCTCGATGGCCTGGGGCGTTTTTCTATGAACATGACGCCTATGCAGCCCCGCAACTCCGCCAACCTCCGTGGCGTATGGGCTGGCGATAACGCGCCCGCCATCACTGCCATCTGGTTCGCGATGAACTGACAGGCAAACTTAAAGCTCACCTCATTGGGCGCTCGCTGATGGGCTACGGCGGCCTGGCTGGCCTCCCGCCTGACCAGATTGTATCCAAGCAGCAATCCCCACAGCTCCTGATAGACCAAGTCCACTTTCTTGCTTCTCAGCGTGATGGCGTTGTGCTGCATCGCGCTTTTGATATCCCGGTATCCCAGCTCGATTTCCCAGCGCTCGTGGTACAGGGTCGCCACCTGAGCTGCACTGAATCGCGCCACGGGCAGGGAGGTAAAGACCGTTTTCTCCTTGCCTGCCACCTCATAGGTCACTGCGCGAACTTGCCAGTGTGTCGGCAACGCCGGGTTTTTCTTGCGAGCCTGAGGCGAGACCGTCATTTGCAACAGACGGTCACCGTCGCCATAGCGCTCAAGTTCCGTGTATACCAGCCCCTTGCGTTCCGGGATGAGCCAGTGACGGTCGGTGTCTTCGGCCTGAATACGCAGCAACAGGTCGGCACCGAAGAAGCCTTTATCCAGCAGGGTCACTGACTTGTCCGGCAATGAGTGAATGAACTCGCTGGCCAGGGGGATTTCCCCTTTGCGGTACGGGCTGATGGCCGCGTTGGCAATGACATGCGAGCGGACATTCATGAGCGTGACCAACCGCAGCATCGGGTAGGGTGTCTGCCGGTTGGTTGAGGTGTTACCCGAGCCGAAATGTGCTCTGAGTTCAGGCATATCCTGGGTTCGGAACAGGGCCCCATCGATGGCAAAGACCTGTAAACCGTGCCAATGGTCTTCAGGATAACGTTCCCGCCCCCACACATCGGCGCACTGTTTGAACAGCCACTCGAGCGGCTGTTTGCCGAGTCGCTGACGGGCCTGAGACAGGGCACTGTCCGCGAGCAAGGCATCATTGGCCAACCCTTCTGCACAGATGTTGAGGCGCCGAGCGACCTCGGAGATGGGCTCATTGCGGAAAAAGGCCATCCCCACGACGAGCCACAAGACCATATCAGAAGGTAAGCGGCGTCGGCGGATAGTGGCCTTTTCAGACAAGGCGGCAGCGGCAGTAATCCATTCGTCGGGAATATGGTCGGCAAAAATGGCCAGCCGAGCCAGCATGTCGCCAGATGCCTCAACAACATCGTTCAGATCGTTTGCAATAGACATAAAAAAATCCGGAACCAGTGATTGGTTCCGGATTGTCCTACAGCAGAAGGATCGGTCAATGGATCCTTAACTGATCAGCATTGCACCTCTCGGTGGGCTTTTTTGTGCTTACACTCTAATAAAGCCGCTGTTATCAAGATGTGAACTTGATCCTTCCTTTCTTTTCAGAGATCGGCTATAAATTATTGTATATACATTTAGAGGTCGGTATGAACAAGGAACTGTTGAACTGCGAGCGGGTCTGGCTCAACGTGACACCCGCCACCCTGCGCCCCGATCTGGCGGACTACGGCCTGCTGGAGCCCCATGCCCTTGGCGTGCGGGATGGCAAGATCCACGCTCTGGTCCCCATGCAGGATCTCAAGGGCCCCTATGCCGCCTCCTGGCAGGACATGAAGGGGAAGCTGGTCACCCCCGGTCTCATCGATTGCCACACCCACCTCATCTTCGCCGGCAGCCGCGCCGAAGAGTTCGAGCTGCGCCAGAAGGGAGTCCCCTATGCGGAGATCGCCCGCAAGGGGGGCGGTATCATCAGCACGGTGCGCGCCACCCGGGCAGCCAGCGAGGAGCGGCTCTATGAGCTGGCGTTGCCGCGGATCAAGTCCCTGATCCGGGAAGGGGTCACCACAGTCGAAATCAAGTCCGGCTACGGCCTCACCCTGGAAGACGAGCTCAAGATGTTGCGGGTGGCCCGTCGTCTGGGAGAGGCGCAACCCATCCGGGTCAAGACCACGCTGCTGGCAGCCCATGCGGTGCCGCCGGAGTATCGCGACGATCCCGACTCCTGGGTCGAGACCATCTGCCAGGAGATCATCCCGGCGGCGGCCGAGGCAGGTCTCGCGGATGCGGTGGATGTCTTCTGCGAGCACATCGGCTTCTCCCTTGCCCAGACCGAGCAGGTCTATCTGGCGGCGGATCAGTACAACCTCGCGGTGAAAGGGCACATGGATCAGCTCTCCAACCTGGGGGGCAGCACGCTCGCCGCCCACTTCGGCGCCCTCTCGGTGGATCATCTGGAATATCTGGATCAGGACGGGATCCAGGCGCTGGCCCACCGTGGCGTGGTCGCCACCCTGCTGCCCACTGCTTTCTATTTCCTCAAGGAGACCAAGCTGCCCCCGATCGCCGCCTTGCGCAAGGCGGGGGTACCCATGGCTGTCTCCTCCGACATCAACCCGGGCACGGCCCCCATCGTCTCCCTGCGCATGGCCATGAACATGGCTTGCACCCTGTTTGGCCTGACCCCGGTGGAGGCCATGGCCGGGGTGACCCGCCACGCCGCCAGGGCGCTTGGCGAGCAGGAACGGCTGGGGCAGCTCAAGGTCGGCATGCTGGCGGATTTCCTTGTCTGGAACTGCGGCCATCCGGCCGAGCTCAGCTACCTCATCGGCGTCGATCAGCTGGTGAGCCGTGTGGTCAACGGGGAGGAGACCCTTCATGGATAAGTTCAACGGGATCGACATGTCGGTCTGGCAGGGGCGTCAGGATCCCGAAGACGGCGAGCTGGCCCTGCGCTGGCACGACAGGGTGCAACCCTGGCAGGGGAATCGCGAACCCGGCGTGGTGCTGCTCGGCTTTGCCTGTGACGAAGGGGTCCGCCGCAACAAGGGGCGGGTCGGCGCGGCCGGTGCACCGCTGGCGCTGCGCAAGCTGCTGGCCAACACGGCCTGGCATCTGGGTGCCCCCGTCTATGACGGCGGGGATCTGGCCTGTGAGGACGGCGATCTCGATGCCGCTCACGGGCGCTTGGCCGAACGGGTGGCGAGTGCGCTGGATCAGGGACACTTCCCCCTGGTGCTGGGAGGCGGCCACGAGGTGGCGTTTGGCAGCTGGAGCGGCCTGAACCGTCATCTTGGCGGCGAAGGGCGGGTCGGGATCATCAATTTCGACGCCCACTTCGATCTGCGCATGAAACAGGAGCAGGCGAGCTCGGGCACCCCCTTCTTCCAGATTGCCGAGCAGTGTGCTGCCCAGGGCACCCCCTTTCACTATGCCTGTCTCGGGGTGGCCGAAACCGCCAATACCGCGGCGCTCTTTGCCCGCGCCGAGGCGCTGGGAGTCTGGCACGTGCTGGACGAAGCGATGACGCAGACCGAGCTGCCAGCCTTGCTAGGCGGGCTGGATGCCTTCATCGCCCGTTGCGACCACCTCTATCTCACCATCGATCTCGACGTGCTGCCGGCGGCGGTGATGCCGGGAGTGAGCGCTCCCGCCGCTCGCGGCGTGGAGCTGGCGGTCATCGAACCGCTTATCGCCCATATCCGGGCCAGCGGCAAGCTCAGGCTCGCCGATCTGGCCGAGTACAACCCGAACCTGGATCAGGACAACCGCAGTGCCCGCGTGGCCGCGCGCCTGGTTCACCAGTTGACCAAGTAGTGGCGCACCGCGCCGCCTGACTGCATCGCTAAACAAGGAGTGTCTATGTCTGTACAACACCAGGATCCCCGCCACGATCCGAGCCGCGTGATCCGTGCTCCCCACGGCACCCAGCTGACAGCCAAGAGCTGGCTCACCGAAGCGCCACTGCGGATGCTGATGAACAACCTGGATCCGGATGTTGCCGAGCATCCCCAGTCCCTGGTGGTGTACGGCGGCATCGGCCGCGCCGCCCGCAACTGGGCCTGCTATGACAAGATCGTCGAGGTACTGACCCGGCTCGAGGACGATCAGACCCTGCTGGTGCAATCCGGCAAGCCGGTCGGGGTGTTCCAGACCCACAAGGATGCGCCGCGGGTGCTCATCGCCAACTCCAACCTGGTGCCCCACTGGGCCAACTGGGAGCACTTCAACGAGCTCGACAAGAAGGGTTTGATGATGTACGGCCAGATGACCGCCGGCTCCTGGATCTACATCGGCACCCAGGGCATCGTGCAGGGCACCTACGAGACCTTCTTCGCGGTGGCGAACCAGCACTTCAACGGCGAGCCCAAAGGCCGCTGGATCCTGACCGGGGGCCTGGGTGGCATGGGCGGTGCCCAGCCCCTTGCCGCCACCATGGCCGGTTTCTCCATGATCGCCGTGGAGTGCGACGAGACCCGTATCGATTTCCGTCTGCGTACCCGCTACGTCGACAAGAAGGCCCACAGCCTGGATGAGGCGCTGGCCATGATCGAGGAGGCCAAACGCAGCGGCACCGCCGTCTCCGTCGGCCTGCTCGGCAACGCCGCCGACGTCTTCGCCGAGCTGGTGGCTCGCGGCATCACGCCGGACGTGGTGACCGACCAGACCTCCGCCCATGACCCGGTACACGGCTACCTGCCCCAGGGCTGGAGCGTGGCCCAATGGCGCGATCTGCAAAAGAGCGCACCGGATGAGGTCAACGTGGCGGCTCGCCGCTCCATGGCCCGTCAGGTCGAAGCCATGCTGACCCTGCAATCCCGCGGCGCCGCCACGCTCGATTACGGCAACAACATCCGCCAGATGGCGCTGGAAGAGGGGGTCAAGAATGCCTTCGACTTCCCGGGCTTCGTGCCGGCCTACATCCGCCCGCTGTTCTGCGAGGGCATTGGCCCGTTCCGCTGGGTGGCGCTCTCCGGTGACCCGGAAGACATCTACAAGACAGATCAGAAAGTGAAAGAGCTGATCCCGGACGATCCCCACCTGCACAACTGGCTCGACATGGCCCGCGAGCGCATCGCCTTCCAGGGCCTGCCGGCGCGGATCTGCTGGGTCGGTGTCAAGGATCGGGTGCGCCTGGGCCTGGCCTTCAACGAGATGGTGAAGAATGGCGAGCTGAAGGCACCGGTCGTCATCGGCCGTGACCATCTGGACTCCGGCTCGGTGGCGAGCCCGAACCGCGAGACCGAGTCGATGATGGATGGTTCCGACGCCGTTTCCGACTGGCCGCTGCTCAACGCCCTGCTCAACACCGCCGGCGGTGCGACCTGGGTCTCCCTGCACCACGGTGGCGGGGTCGGCATGGGCTTCTCCCAGCACTCCGGCGTGGTGATCGTCTGTGACGGCACCGACGATGCCGCCAAGCGGGTCGGCCGCGTGCTGCGCAACGACCCGGCCACCGGGGTGATGCGTCACGCCGACGCCGGCTACGAGATTGCCATCAACTGTGCCGTTGAGGCGAAACTGGATCTGCCGATGATCGACGCCACCGGCAAAGGGGTGAAATAAGATGTTCGAACTCAATCTGCAACCGGGCAAACTCTGCCTCGCCACCCTGCGCCGTGTCAGCCGCGAGCCGGTACACGTCAGCCTGGATCCGGCTGCCCTGGCGGGGATCCACGCCTCCGCCGCCGTGGTCACCAAGGTGATCGAGCAAAACCGGGTGGTCTACGGCATCAACACCGGCTTTGGCCTGCTGGCCAACACCCGCATTCCGGTGGAGCAGCTGGACGAGCTGCAGCGTTCCATCGTGCTCTCCCATGCGGCAGGGATTGGCGAGTACATGGAGGACGCCACCGTACGGTTGATGATGGTGCTCAAGGTCAACTCGCTCGCTCGTGGCTTCTCCGGCATCCGGCTGACGGTGCTCGAGGCCCTGATGACCCTTATCAACGCCGAGGTCTACCCCGTGGTGCCGAAGAAGGGCTCCGTCGGCGCTTCCGGCGATCTGGCGCCCCTGGCCCACATGAGCTGCCTGCTGATCGGTGAAGGCAAGGCCCGTCACAAGGGCGAGCTGATCGACGCCGCCACTGCCCTGAAGATTGCCGGGCTGGAGCCCATCGCCCTGGCGCCGAAAGAGGGGCTGGCCCTGCTCAACGGCACCCAGGCGAGCACCGCCTTCGCGCTGGAAGGGCTGTTCCATGCCGAGGATCTCTACGCCGGCGCCATCACCATCGGTGCCATGAGCGTTGAAGCGGCCCTCGGCAGCCGCCGGCCGTTCGATGCCCGCATCCATGAGGTGCGCGGTCAGCGCGGCCAGATCGATGCGGCCGCCTGCTACCGCCACCTGCTGGTGGACGGCAGCGAGATCGGCATGTCCCACCACAACTGCGAGAAGGTGCAGGATCCTTACTCCCTGCGCTGTCAGCCCCAGGTGATGGGGGCCTGCCTGACCCAGATCCGTCAGGCGGCCGAGGTGCTGGTGTGCGAGGCGAACGCGGTCTCCGACAATCCGCTGGTGTTTGCCGAGGATGAGGAGATCATCTCCGGCGGCAACTTCCACGCAGAACCCGTGGCCTTTGCCGCCGACAACCTGGCCCTGGCCATCGCCGAGATCGGGTCGCTGTCCGAGCGGCGCATGGCGCTGCTCATCGACTCGCGCATGTCCGGCCTGCCGGCCTTCCTAGTGAACAACGGCGGCGTGAACTCCGGCTTCATGATCGCCCAGGTCACCTCGGCGGCCTTGGCCTCCGAGAACAAAACCCTGGCCCACCCGGCCTCGGTGGACAGCCTGCCCACCTCGGCCAACCAGGAGGACCACGTCTCCATGGCCACCTTCGCCGGTCGCCGGCTGGCGGACATGGCCGAGAACACCCGTGGCATCCTGGCGGTGGAACTGCTGGCAGCGGCCCAGGGGCTCGACTTCCGCGCTCCCCTGCGCTCCACCGCGCTCATCGAGCTGGCCAAGGGCCGTCTGCGGGAAGAGGTCAGCTTCTATGACAAGGACAGGTACTTTGCACCGGACATCGAGGCGGCGGCCGCCCTGCTGGGCCGTGCCAGCTACAACGACCTGATCCCGGCCGGGACTCTGCCCAGCCTCTGACCCCGAGTCTGAGCAAACCGTAAATAAGACCGCCCATGGGGCGGTCTTTTCATTTCCGTCTCCCGCGCCTCGCGTCGGGGCCATCGGAAGCGCGCTGCGCAGAGCGGCAGCAGGCAGGTGGTGGCGGCCTTATCCGTGTTCAAACATCCGGAACAGATAAACCACGAACAGCACTGGGGTGAGTGCTGGCAGCCTTATCCGTGTTCAAACATCAGGAACAGGTAAACGACAAACAGCACAAGATGGGTGGCGCCGTGCAGGGCGTGGGTGCGGCCGCTGCTGAAGGTCACTTTACAGACCATGAGGGTGGTGATGAGCAGCACCATGTCGGCAGGGGAGAGGCCCAGGCGCACTTCCTGCCCCATCAGGGAGCCGATGAAGAGCACGGAAGGTACCGTGAGGGCGATGGTGGCCAGCACGGAGCCGAAGTAGAGATTCATGGCCCGCTGCAACTGGTTGTTGAAGGCCGCCTTGATGGCGCCGACCGCTTCGGGGGCCAGTACGATACAGGCGACGATGAAGCCACCCAGCGCCATCGGGGCTTCCATCACGTGCACCCCGTAGTTGATGGGGATGGCCAGGGTCTTGGCCAGCAGGATCACCACCACCAGGTAGGCGAGCAGCAAGAGGGTGTGATAGACGTTGCTCTGCAGCGGGCCGTGGTGATCCTCGAGATCCTCGTGATCGCTGTCGACGAAGAAGTGGCTGTGGCTGCGGGTCTGGATCAGCAGGAAGACACCATAGAGCAGGATGGAGATGATGATCAGCATCCATGACATGGCCTTGGAGAGGCTGCCCAGAGTGCCGCCCTGGGTGAAGTTCGGCAGGACCAGACAGAGCAGAGCCAGGGGAATGATGGCCACCAGATAGGATTTGACCCCGTCCAGATTGAAGTTCTGGGTGTGATAGCGCCAGCCGCCAAACAGCAGGGTGAAGCCCACCAGACCGTGGTGACCAGCATCACCACCGCGAACATGGTGTCACGGGCCATGGTGGGATTGGGATCGCCGGTCAGCATGACGGAGGAGATCATCACCACTTCCAGGGAGATGACCGAGAGGGTCAGGATCAGGGTACCGAAGGGTTCCCCGAGCTTGATGGCGAGGGCGTCAGAGTGACGCACGACGGAGAAGATGGCCCAGGTCACGATGGCAAGCAGGGCCAGCGACACCGGCAGGTAGACCGCAAGGGGGGTTGTCTCTGCCAGCAGGTCGCTCCCCAGGGTTTTGAAGAAGAGCAGGGTCAACAGACCGGCAGGCAGAGCAATCTCTTGTCGGATAAAAGACTTCATAGGCAGTGGTTCTCATCTCGGGGCGGCCTCGGCCGACGGGGTATGGAGCGACTTGGTGCACCCAAGGTGCACAGACCCATGATAAGGGGAGATGCTCCTCATGCGGAGCATCATTTTGTTGCAGAGGGTGAGAGGCGGGGCAGATACCGCCTCAGTGCGGGTCGGAGGGGCTGGTTGTCTCGCCCTCTTGCCATGCCATCAGCCAGATCTTCAGTTTGCTCAGGGGCATGGGCTTGGCATAGACGTAGCCCTGGATCAGGTGGACTCCGTGGCGATGCAGATAATCCACCTGCTCCTGGGTTTCGACCCCTTCGGCGATCATCTCCATGCCCGATTTGAGGCCGAAGGCGATGGTGGCATCCAGCACGCTGCGCTTGAGGTCGTCCGTGCCTATGGTATCCACGAACATCTTGTCGATCTTGATCTGGCGAATGCCGAGCCGTTGCAGGTAGGCAAAGCCGCCATAGCCGGTGCCGAAGTCATCCAGCTTGAAGTGATAGCCCCTCTCCTGCAGAGCTGCGATCTCCGCCATGGCCCCCTGGATGTGCTTGATGGGATCCCGCTCGGTGAGTTCGAAGGTGAGGCGGGCCGGCGAGGGCCAGCCATGGCGTTGCAACTGGGTGCGCAGACGAGGCTGCTCGATATGGGCCGCCACCAGATTGACGCTGACCCACTGGTGCGGGGCCAGGACGGGGAGATCCGCCAGGATGCGCTCCAGCAGTTGATCCGTCATCGGCAGGATCAGCCCCTGCTCCTCCGCATAGGCGATGAAGGTGCCTGGCGACACCAGATCCCGTCCTCGCTGCCAGCGCAGCAAGGCCTCGAATCCCACCACCCTTCGGTTTCTGCTGTCCACTATGGGCTGATAGAAGGGGATGAACTCCCGCCGAGCCAGCCCTCTTTGCAGCAATCCTTTGAGGGAGCGCCGGTAGTTTCTAAGGCCCCAGTAGAGGGCCGCCAGCAGCGCCCCCAGCGCCCCGGCCGACCAGAGGCCATCGCGGTGTATCTGTGAGCGGGCGTAGCGTTTCAGTGCCTCGCCAGCCCAGAGGGTCTGCTCCACCTGATGCTGGGGGTCGAAACTGAGCAGCCGCATCGGGTGTGCCTCTTCTCGAATGTGCTTGTTGCCACGGGGGAAAAAGAGCCCGGACTGGGTCGGGTGCTTGTGGTTGAACTCCAGGTAGAAACAGTCGTTGCAGGGGGTGCGCAGCAGCTCATGGCTCCAGCTGCTGTCGAGCACCCAATAGGCCAGATTGCCGTTGCGTCTCGCATAGACCAGGGTTTCGCGTTCGGTATCGAACATGGGGGCCGTGCTGGAAATATGAAAGTCGGGGGAGACCGGTATGCCGGCGTCGGCAAGCTGGGGCAGGGCGGGGCCCAGGGTGGAGCAGCCGCTCCCGTTGGCAAGCTGCAGGCCGGCCAGGCGAATATGGCGGTTGTAATACTGGGGTGAGCGCAGCAGCGCCATGTCTGTGGGGCCGCAATCGAAGGCAAAGTGGGCGAGTTGAGCGGGGACATCGTGATCCAGGAGCTGGTTGCGCTCCTGCTGGTAGTCGAGCAGAGCCCTTTCCTTTGTCTGCAACAGGTGGTGAGCCAGCTTGTCGCTCAACAGGGGGGTGAGCAACAGCATCAGCAGCGGGGGCAAACAGAAGAGGCCCAGAGGAATCCATAACGGAGATCGTGCAGACATGGTGGGCCCCCTTCTTCCCTGAAATGAAACAACCCGATTGAGACTCAAGCATCATAGCATTAGCTGCATCGATTTGAGCCGAGTTGGTCACACTTGGAACAAAAACGATAATTAATTGATAAATAAAGGATATGGCTACACACCTGAACAAGATTCAATCGCTGACCTGTCATAAATGACAATTGTCCAGCTTATCTGAAGTGGCTAAAGTAGCGGTGCGGTTTGACTCACCGTGTGTTCAATACTCCTGTATCTATTTTTGTCAGTAGCACAGAGTGTTAGTTTTGATATGAGTGTTTCTTTTGGTCCCCGCTGTGGGACCATTTTTCTGTCCGCTCCTCAGCCTGTGTCCCCTCGTTCTCTCCCTTGATGCCTCTTTTGCGGCCCGCACAACGGCGCCGCATGACGCATCCGCCCGCTTATTTGCAGAAGCGGGATCTTCATCCATAGGCGGCGTTTGGTCTGGGCTGATACCATGATGCCCTATGGATGCTGTCGGCTACGGAAAGGCACATGAAACTGACCACTCAACTCGTCTCTTTTATTACGCTGTGCGTGATCTCGGCCATGGCCATGGTGATGCTCGGCGGGGTCTTCAGTTTTCGCCAGATGGGAATGGAGCTGCAGCAGAACCGTGTCGACTCCCTGGTGGAGATCATCGACAAGCAACTGGGGGTGACCGATGACCAGCAAGCCCTTGCCCGCTGGCTGCCCTCCCTGTTGCGGGCCTCCCATGTGGTGGAGCTGGAGATCCGTCAGGACAAGCAGCGGGTCTACTGGTTTCGCGATGTGCAGCAGCAGACGGACGAGAGCCTGCTGATCGCCTACAGCGAGGCGATCCCCAATCAGGCCGGGATGCGGGCCGACTTCAAGCTGGACAGGCCGTTCAAGGAGTTCGAGTACTCCATGAAGGCGATGTTCGGCATCTCTCTGGGTATCTTCATCGTGGTGTTCGGGCTCTGGTACTCCATCCGCTGGCTGCGTCTGCAGTTGCGCGGTGCCGAGCTGCTGGCGGAGCGTGCCCAGCTGATCCTGGATGGCAAGCTGACCAAGCTGGCCCATGACCCTGCCGAAGAGTGGCCTGTTTCGGCCAGTCAGGCCCTCACCCATCTGCTGACCGAGCTGGCCGACGCCCGCAAGGAGCGCAGCCGCTTTGACAACTTCATCCGCAGCAACGCCTTCGTTGACAAGACAACGGGCATCGGCAACCGCCTCTTCTTCGACAACCGGCTGGAGAGCGCCATCATGGAAGCAAGCGTGATCAGCGGCGGTGTGCTGCTGATCGAGCTGGCCGGTCTGGAGGAGCTGGATCCCGAGCTGAGCGGGCGCCCGAGCCAGGAACTCCTGATGGAGGCGAGCGCCACCATCGGCGCCTTCGTGCGCAAGCACAGCGGAGCCCTGCAGGCGCGCTATGCCGGTCAGGTCTTTGCCGTGCTGCTGCCGAACATGTCTGAGAGCGAGATGGTCGACGGCGCCAGCCAGTTGCTCAAGAGTCTGCAACGACTGCACTGGCCCGAAGCGGTCAATGCCGACACCGCCGTCTATCTCGGTGCGGTCTGCTATCAGGCACAGGATTCCCTGCTCAAGGTGCAGGAAGAGGCGGAGCTGGCGCTCAAGAGCGCGCGCCTGCAAGGACACAGCGGCTGGTTCCTGTTCGAGAAATCCCTCAACGAGGAGGCGAGCAGCAAGGGAACGGTGCGCTGGCGCACCCTGATCAGCCGTCGCATCGAGGAGCAGGGCATCGACTTCTACGTCCAGCCTGTGCAGCAGGAGCGGGATCAGGTGGTGTTGCAGCAGGAGCTGCTCATCCGCCTTCACGACGAGCAGGGCCGGGAGCTGCAGGCGGGGGTCTTCATGCCCATGGCGGAGAAGGCCGGTCTGCTGCTGCCGCTGGACAGGCTGGTGGTGGCCCGAGCCTTGCGACTGCTGCGCCAGCGACCGGCATCGAGCTGCCCCATCAGCCTCTCTCTGTGCGCCCAGAACCTGCTCACCCGCGAGTTCCAGCGCGAGCTCTTCTTCGAGCTGTTCCAGTTGCCGCGCAGTACCAACGAGGGGTTGATCCTGCAGTTGTCGGAGTCCCAGGTGACCCGCCACTACGAAGCCCTCAAGCGGCCGCTTCGGGCGATGCGCATGCTGGGGTGCAGGCTGGCCATCGATCATGCGGGCCAGGACGTGGTGAGCACCCAGTACATCAAGGAGTTCGAGATCCACTTCCTCAAGCTGCACCCCAGCCTGGTGCGGGAGATCCACCTGCGCCAGGTCAACCAGATGGCGGTACGCAGTCTGGTGGGGGGCTGTGCCAATACCCAGACCCGGGTCATCGCGGTGGGGGTGGAGAGTGGCGACGAGTGGAAGATGTTGCGACACCTGGGCGTGCATGCCGGTCAAGGTCCCTGGTTTGCCGACCCCGAGCCCCTCAACCTGCCTGACTAGCGCCCCGGCCGGGGTGACAGGCGGCCCTGCTCCTGCAGGCCCGCCAGCCCCTGCAAGCCACCGGTGTGGATGAAGATGATCTTGCTGCCGCGCGCAATGCGGCCTGCCGCCAGTTCGCGAAACAGCCCCCACATCGCCTTGCCACTGTAGATGGGTTCCAGCGGCAAGCCGGTTTCGGCACTGAATGCCTGCACCCATTGCCAGAGTGCCGGACTGAACCTGGCATAGCCGCCGTCGTGGTGATCCAGCGCGATGCGCCAGCCCGGGGTGGTGGCCGCCGCCGGATGCAACCGGCATACCTCGCCGGTGATGAAGTCGGCCCCCTTGAGCACCGCGATGGCCAGGATCTGCTCCTGCGCCCGCTTGCCCGCGATGAGTCCCGCCAGGGTACCGCCGCTGGCGCAGGGCAGCACCCAGAGATCCGGCGAGAAGGGCACCTCGTCGACCAGCTCGGCCACCCCGGGGATGGCCAGCGGGCTGCTGCCTCCTTCCGGTACCAGCAGGGTGTCGTCATCCTCGAACCGGGCAAGCCATTCGGGATCCTGGCGCCGGCGATAGTCCTGGCGGTCGACAAAAACGAGATCCATGCCCCAGCCTTTGGCCGCTTTCAGGGTGGGATTGCTGACGGTATCCCCTTCACCGCGTATGATGCCCGTGGTGCGCAGTCCCAGTCTGAGTCCTGCTGCGGCCAGGGCGTGGATGTTATTGGAGTAGGCGCCGCCAAAGGAGAGGATGTGGCCCTTGCCCAGCATCTGTGCCTGTTGCAGATGGTATTTGAGCTTTCGCCACTTGTTGCCGGAGAGGGTCGGGTGGATTAGATCGTCCCGCTTGCACCAGAGCGTGACGTCATGGGCTGCCAGCAGAGGATGCCGGATCCGGTGCAGGGGGGAGGGGAGCTGAAGGGGGGCCATGGGATCGTCTCCCGTGGGTGCCAGCGTGGTCGTCGATGCGTCGTTTGTCATAAAGTTGGAGGCTAATAGCCTGTTTATGTTAAGGTTTAGTCCGTTTTACGCGGCCAGGTGAAGATCCAGATGAAGTCACTGTTCAGGCGTTCTCCCTCCAGCCATCAGGTCGGGATCCTGCTGGCCAGCGATCGCATTCTGCTGGCCTGCGTGGACCCCGTTCCCGTGTTTGCCAGCCAGCCTGTCAACGGCCCCCACGACTGGTCCAAGGCCCTGGCCGAGCTGTTTTCCCGGCACGGTCTGGCCAAGTCTAAGGTGCGGGTGGCCCTCGCGGCCAGCCTTTATCAGCAGATCCAGATCGACAAGCCCGCCGTCCCCGATGCCGAGATGGCGGGGGCCCTGCCTTGGGCCATCAAGGATTTCGTCAACGAGCCGGTGTTGCAGCTCGCCATGGATTATGTGGACCTGCCGACGCCCCCTGCCGGGCGTCCGCGCATCAACGTTGTCTGCATGCCCAAGAGCCGGGTGCAGCAGGTGGCGGATGCGGTCAACGGCGCGGCGACCCTGGAGGCCATCGTCAGTGACGAGCTGGCCATGACGGCCCTCTACGAGGCGGACCAGATGGTGCGCATGCTGCTCTGGCAACCCCGGGGGCAGGAGCTGCAACTGCTGGTCTTCCATCGGGGCGGACTCTGTTTCTCCCGCCAGTTGCGCGGATTTGCGAGCCTCACCGGCAGCCATGAGCCAGATGCCGACCAGCTCGACGCGCTGGCGCTGGAGATCCAGCGATCCATCGATTATCTGGCTGGCCATCTCAAGCTGCCCGAGCCCGGCCAGTTGCAACTGGCCATCGCCTCCTCCGCCATGGGGGTACTGGTGCGTCATCTGGAACAGACGTTCGGTTTCCCGGTGTCGGCCATGGCAAACAAGGCGGTACTGGCAGGAGTCGAATACCTCAGTGCCTATAGCGCCGCCCTGGGCAGGAGCGACTGATGAAACACCAAATCAACCTCTATGGCGCCGAATTCCGGCCAAGACGCCTGTGGGCCAGCCTGCCCCAGATGGCGTTGGTCTGGGGCGGCGTCCTGGTGCTGCTGCTGGGGGCCACCCTCTTCTATGGCTGGCAACAGCAGGGCCTCGATCGTGAATTGGCTGGCGTACGGGCACAGCTCGACGTGCAGCGCGGCGAGGCCAGGCGTCTCGATGCGGAGCTGGCGCGCCATCTGGCGAATGCAGACTTGCAGCGGCAACTGGCCGACAAGCGGGACGAGCTGGGGGCCAAACAGGCGCTGATGCAGCAGCTTGGCCACCTCTCCCTGCAAAAATCCCAGGGCTATGCGGGGGTGATGGCGGACCTGGCCCACCTGCGGGATCCCCGTCTCTCCCTGCAACGGATCGAGATAAGCGACGGGCGCATCAACCTCGCGGGTGTGGCCGAACGCAGTCAGGACGTGCCCGCCTGGGTGAACCGCTTCAAGCAGACCCCCTCCCTGGCGGGCAAGCAGTTTGGCGAGCTCACCCTGAGTCGGGACAAGGAGGGCCAGCTTGCCTTCCAGCTCAGTGGCATAGCGCGGGAGACTCCCTGATGGACATGAAGGCACAATGGCAGGGATGGGCGCAGCAGATCGCAGCCCTCAGCCTGCGCGAGCGGATCCTCATTCTGTTGACCGGGGTCGTGCTGCTCGGGGCCATGGGCATCTACGGCTGGCTGGATGACGCCGACACCCGGCTGGGCCAGGATCGGCAGGCCCTGGCTGCGGCGCAGCGGGATCTGGAGATCCTGACCCTGGAAAACCAGGGCAAGCAGGCCAGGCTGGGGCGGGATCCCGATGCCCAGGTACGCGATCAGCTCGCCGGTGTCGAGACGTCTCTGCGCAAGATGGATGCTGAGCTGCTGGCTCAGACGGTGGATCTGATCCCCGCCCACGAAATGCCCGCGGTGCTGGAGGCCCTGTTGTCCCGCTCCGCCAACCTGCATATGCTGGCGCTCACCTCCCTCAAGCCCGAGCCGCTGATGGCCGGGGAGCAGAAGGTGAACCTGTTCAGGCACGGCATCCGGCTTCAGCTGGAGGGCGGCTATTTCGATGTCTACCAGTACCTGAAAGCGCTCGAAGCCCTGCCTCGCCACTTCTACTGGAAGGGCTTTGACTACCGGGTGGTCGAGCATCCCAAGGCGGCGGTAGCGATGGAGATCTACACCCTCAGCACCAGCAAGGAGTTCATCCGTGGTTAAGCGGCATGTCGGCGGGACGGGATCCCGCATTTTTGCCTTCCCATCCTGGCGCTGGCTGGCCCTGTGGGGGAGCCTGCTCGCGCTGCAGGCCCAGGCCGAGGTGCTGCAGGATCCCACCTTGCCCCTGGCGGGATCCGGCTCGGCGGCGAGTGTCGCCAAGGAGGCCGGTCTGCCCAGGTTGCAGAGCGTCATCCTGGGGAGCGGGCCCGCCCTGGCGGTGCTCGACGGTCAAAGCTACCGGGTCGGCCAGCAGGTCAACGGATTCCGGCTGGTGGGGATCAGCGCCGACAGCGTGGTGCTGGAAAAAGCGGGCAAACGCCAGACACTGTCCCTGTTTGGCAGCAAGATCCGGATGTGAAGTGGGTGTCGCACGGGATGGTGCGGGCCAGGTTTGTCGAGTTTCATAGCGAGTCAGGTGCACGAATAACATGAAAAAACCCCCTTTTTGTCTGCTTCCCCTCGCGCTGGCGGTGGCGGGTTGCACTACCGTAAGTATTCACCGGAACAGTATTGACACAGGAAAAATGAGACGATCGTCTCTTGATCCCACTTTCCTGCTTGCTTGATCCTGCTCCTTAGATACGCTCCCCCCATGAGCAAAAACACCATGCATTCCGCGGGAATGCCCACCACTCTGGAGCAGGCCAACGAGCTGATTTATAAGCTCCTCGACCGCATCGCCGAGCTGGAGGACCGCCTCAATCAGCACAGCGGCAACTCCTCCAAGCCGCCTTCCAGCGACGGCCCCGGTGCACCGCCGCCGGCCCGCAAGCGTCCGGCGTCCGGCAAGCAACGGGGGGCGCAGCCCGGTCACAAGGGACATCGCCGCGAGCGGCATCCGCTTGATGCCCGCCTGACCCTGGTCCCGCATTACCCTGCCGCCGATTGCGCTTGCTGTGGCGGGGACATGGTGGCCCATGCCAAACCCTATCAGGTTCATCAGGTGTTCGAGCTGCCCGAGGTGAGCTATCTCGTCACCGAACACCAACTGTATCGTGCGACCTGCTCACGGTGTATCGGCACGACCCAGGCCGCACTGCCAGACAACGTCAGCAGCAGCCAGATGGGGGCCAATCTGCTCAGCTACATCGCGCTGCAAAGCGGCCAGTTTCACCAGAGCGTCAGCCAGATACAGCAGCAGCTCAAACAGCATTTCGGCCTGAGTTTTAGCCGGGGCGCCATCAGTGAGGCGCAGGGGCGGGTGAGTGCCATGCTCACCCCGACCTACCAGGCCATCAAGCAGCAGGTGCAGACGGCCACCCACGTTCATGCCGATGAGACCCGGCATCAGCGGGGTGGAGAGCGCCGCTGGATGTGGCTGGCGCTGAGCAAGATAGCCGTCTGCTTCATGACGGCCTATGGCCGTGGTCAGGAGGCGGCCAAGCGGCTGCTGGGCGCCGAGTTTGACGGGGTGCTGGTGACCGACCAGTACGCCGGCTACCGGTTTATCGACGCCGACCAGCGGCAACTGTGCTGGGCCCACGTGGCCCGCAATCTCGTGGCCATCGCCGAGAGTAGCGAGCAGTGCAACCAGCCCATCGGTGCCCGGTTGGTCTTGCTGGCGGATGCGGTGTTTCGTACCCGGCACCGTTGGGAAAGCGGTGCGTTGAGCAAGCAGAAATACCTGCGCAGGCTCGCGCGTTACCGGCAAAGCTGGCGAAGCCAGTTGGAGCGCGGCGCCCTGTTGTGCAGCAAACGCTACCGTGGACGATGCCAGTTGCTGCTGCGGGATGACGAGATGCTGTGGCGGTTTATGACTGACGACGAAATAGCGCTGACCAACAACGAGGCGGAGCGGGCGCTGCGTGGCTATGTGCTCTGGCGCAAGGGTAGCTACGGCGTGTGGTCTCACCGGGGCGAGCTGTTTCGCCAGCGCATCCTGTCGTTGGTGGAGACCGGCAAGCGATTGGGCCGCTGCCCACAGGAGTGGTTGAGGGCCGTGGTCAGGGCGTGCATCGAGAAGACAGATTATCCCATCCCGGCAGAACTGATGCCGTCAACCCCGTCCTGGTGAATAGATACGCACTACCTATCGTCACCCCGAGCCGGTACAGGCCAAAGATGCACTCAAGCAGGCGATGAGCGAGCAGAGCCCGACCGCCCCCCTGACTTCCCTGCCGCCCTCGGTGCAGAGCGAGCTGTTGCAGCTCAATCGTCCCCAGCAGCCGATGACCATTCCCGAGAAGCGGATGCGCATCGCGGCCCATGACGTGGACGCGGTGGAGTTCTTCGGATCCCTGTTCAAGGGCTCCCGCTACAGCGTGGCGGTCCATCCCGGTGTGGCGGGCGTCATTTCGGTAGAGCTCAAGGACGTGACCCTGCAGGAGGCGCTGGCGACCGTCGGCGACATGTACGGCTTCGACGTACAGCGCAAGGGCAACGTGTTCCACGTCTATCCCGCCGGTCTGCGCACCGAGACCATTCCGGTCAACTACCTGATGATGGCCCGGCGCGGTCTCTCCCGTACCTCGGTGAGCACAGGCGGGGTGACGGCCAACGACAACAACAATGGCAATAACAACAACTTCGACAACGGCCTGAACAACAGCGGCAACAACAACAGCCAGGGCAACACCGCCAGCGGTGACAACAACACCAACAGCAACGGCACCCGCATCGAGACGGACAGCAACAACGACTACTGGACCGATCTGCGGGATGCCCTGCAGACCCTGATCGGCACAGGGGAAGGGCGGGCCGTCATCACCAGTCCCCAGGCGGGCCTGGTCACGGTGCGTGCCTATCCCAAGGAGCTCAAGGCGGTGCGCGAGTTCCTGGACCAGTCCGGCGAACACCTCAAGCGCCAGGTGGTGCTGGAAGCGCGGATCCTGGAAGTGTCCCTCAACGAGGGTTACGAGCAGGGGGTGGACTGGAGCGGCCTCTCCGCAAGCTGGGACGGCGGCAAGGGCATCACGGGGGGCGGCTCCCTCATGGACAGCCCCATCGCTTCGACTCCCAACCAGATCTTCCGGGCTCTGGGGGGCGGCGCCGGTTTCACCATCTCCGATGGCAACTTCAACGTCGCGGTCAGCCTGCTCAAGACCCAGGGGGACGTGAACACCCTCTCCAGCCCGCGCGTGACGGCCACCAACAACCAGAAAGCGGTGATCAAGGTGGGGACGGACGAATACTTCGTCACCAACGCCTCGACCACCACCACCACCTCGGGGACTTCGGCCCCCATCGTCACCCCGAACGTGGAGCTGACCCCCTTCTTCTCGGGGATAGCCCTGGACGTGACGCCCCAGATCGACGAGCAGGGCAAGGTATTGCTGCATATCCACCCCTCCGTCATCGACACCGAGGAGCAGAGCAAGACCATCAGCGTCGGCACCGCCGATCCCCTGGTGTTGCCGCTGGCCAAGAGCTCCATCCGCGAGTCCGATACCGTGGTGCAGGCCAACAATGGGGACATCATCGTCATCGGTGGTCTGATGAAGACCGACAGGCAGGAGATTGTCAGCAAGGTGCCCCTGCTGGGTGACATCCCCTGGGTCGGTGAGGCCTTCACCAACCGCCGGGAGAGCAACCGCAAGGTGGAGCTGGTGATCCTGCTCAAGCCCACCGTGGTGGAAAAGGATACCTGGCAGAAAGAGCTGCAACGCTCCTCCGAGCTGCTCGACAAATGGTATCCCCCCAAGGGCTGATCCGGGATGACACGCCTGTTGAGCACTCCTTCTCCCATGTGGCGGCGCCTCCCGGCTGCCGCCAGTCTGCCCTGCCCGACGGCGGAGGCGCCATGTCGCTGATCCGGGGCTGTCTGCGGCTGCGCACCCGGGGCTCTGGCCGGGAGGGTGCATGTATCTGAGCCACTTCGGACTGCGGGAGGCCCCCTTCGGCCTGACCCCGAACACCGGTTTCTATTACGGCCTGCCCCCCCACGAGGAGGCCATGCAGGTACTCAACTGGGCGCTTTCCCAGGGGGAGGGGTTCATCAAGGTGACCGGCGAGGTCGGCACCGGCAAGACCCTGCTCTGTCGCAAACTGCTGAGCGAGCTCGGCTCCGAGGCCTGCCCGGTGCGCCTGGCCTGGCTGCCCAACCCCCATCTCACTCCGGGGGAGCTGCGCACGGCCCTGGCCCTGGAGCTGGGGTTGACGCTGGCGGGGGAGAGCGAACTGGATCTCACGGATCGCATTCACCGCCATCTGATCTCCCTGCATCGGCAGGGGAGTCGGGTGGTGGTGCTGATCGACGAGGCGCAAGCCCTGCCGGACGAGACCCTGGAGGCGATCCGGCTGTTTGGCAACCTGGAAACCGAATCCAGCAAGCTGCTGCAAATCGTGTTGTTCGGCCAGCCCGAGCTGGATGCCAGGCTCGGGCAGCCCCGTCTTCGCCAGTTGCGCCAGCGCATCGGTTTTTCCTACCGCCTGCGGCCGCTGCGGCTCGACGAGACCCGGGCCTATCTGGAGTACCGGCTGCAGGTGTCCGGCTATCGCGGGGCCGCCCTGTTCGATGGCCGCGCCCTGCGCAGGCTGTGGCGCGCATCCCGCGGCATTCCCCGCCTCATCAACATACTGGCGCAGAAGTGCCTGATGCTGGCCTATGGCCGCGGTGTACGGCGGATCGACAGCGCCCTGGTCCGGCTCGCCATCCGGGATACCGATGATGCCCGCCGTGGCCGTCTCACCCTCTGGTGGCCCCTGTTGTTGTTGCTGGGCACCGCCCTGGCGTATGGAGTCTGGTCATGAGCGTGATCAATCAGATGCTGAAAGATCTGGATAGGCGTCAGCAAGAGGCCGAGGGAGCCGCCGTCTATGTGGCGCCGGTGCGCCAGCAAGGCTGGTGGATGCTGGTGCTGACCCTGCTGTGTACCCTGGCCCTGGGGATCCTCGGCTGGCGCACCTGGATCTTCTGGCAGCAGAGCCAGCGAGCCTCCCTGCCAGCGGCGCAGGTCGAGGCCCCCCGTACCGCCCCTGCGGTGGCGCCATCCGCGCCCCTGGCGGTGGTGGCCACCACGCAGGCGGTCTCCTCTGCCGCGCCAGTGGCAAAGGTGCCCGCCGCCAGTGCCGAGTCGACCGCCGCGAGAGTGGCCCCCTCCGCAGCCGAGCAGGCTCCGGCCGATGAGGCCGTGCTCGCCGATGAGGGCAATCCGGAGGAAGCGCTGGGGGACGAGACGATCCCGAGCGACGAGGAGCTGCAGCCGGACCTCTATGCCGAGCTGGCCGCGGAGCAGAGCGCCGAAGAGGCGCCTGCACCCGCCGCGCCGCGCAAACCCGGGATCCTGAAGATCGAGACGGTGGAACTCTCCGACGCCGAGCTGGCCACCCTGGCCGAGCGCAAGGCGACCACGGCCATGGCCAAGGGACGGATGGAGGAGGCGCAGGATGGCTACTACGAAGTGCTGGCCCACGATCCCCACAACCAGGGGGCGCGGGAACAGCTGGCGGGCCTGCTCTATGGCGCCGGACGGCTGACCGAGGCCGCCCAGGTGCTGGAAGAGGGGCTGAGGCTGGATCCCGCGCAGGCGGACCTGCGTCTGCTGCTGGCCCGTGTGGCCATCAGCGGCGGGGATCGGCAGAAGGCGCTGGACTGGCTCACCGGCTATCAGCCCGATATTGCCAGCAATCTGGATTATTACGCCACCTGGGCCGGTCTTGCCCAGGAGCTGGGGCAGCCTGTCCAGGCGTCCGAGATGTACGTCAGGCTGCTGCGCCAGCAGCCGGATCAGGGGCGCTGGTGGCTGGGACTGGGGGTGGCGGAGGATGGTCAGGGACACCGTCAACGGGCACTGGATGCCTATCGCAATGCCCAGTTGCACGGCAATCTGGGGGAGGCCTCCACCCAATGGCTCGAACAACGAATTGGCCAACTGACCCATTGATTAAAGCGGCAGTTCGATGAGCCCATGCCATCGGACAAGGCAGCGGGCGTGAAGCAACAGAGATCGGAGCAATAATGGCACAACCCAGACTGAAAATGCGCCTAGGCGACCTGCTGGTACAGGAACAGATCATCTCGGATGATCAGCTGCAGCTGGCCCTGCAGCAGCAGCGCCAGATCGGCCGCAAGCTGGGGACCACCCTCATCGATCTCGGCTTCATCAGCGAGGTGCAACTGCTGACCTTCCTCGCCCGTCAGCTGGATGTGCCCTTCTTCGATCTCAACAACCTCACCATCGACGTCTCGGCCGTGGCGCTGTTGCCCGAGGTGCAGGCGCGCCGCTACCGGGCGCTGGCCGTCAACCTGAGCGACGACAAGGTCACCGTGGTGATGTCGGATCCGGCGGATCTGAGCGCCCTCGACGCCATCGCTGCCCTGCTCAGCCCGCGGGAGCTGGTGCTGGCCGTGGCCCGTGAAGGCCAGCTGCTGGAGTATTTCGACCGCCTCTATCGCCGCACCCGGGAGATAGAGAACTTCGCGGTGCAACTGCACGAAGAGCACCAGGAGACCGGCTTCGAGCTGGGGGCCGGCAGCTTCAATGCCGCAACCGACGAGGGGGAGGCGACGGTGGCCAAGCTGCTGCGCTCCCTGTTCGAGGACGCGGTACAGGTGGGTGCCTCCGACATCCATATCGAACCGGACGAGAAGGTGCTGCGCATTCGCCAGCGTATCGACGGCGTGCTGCATGAGAACATCCTCAACGAGGTGCGCATCGCCCAGGCGCTGGTGCTGCGCCTCAAGCTGGTGGCCGGGCTCGACATCTCCGAGAAGCGTCTGCCCCAGGATGGCCGTTTCAACATGAAGGTGCGCGGCCGCGACGTGGATGTGCGGATGTCCACCATGCCGGTGCAGTATGGCGAGTCCGTGGTGATGCGGCTGCTGGATCAATCCTCCGGCATCTTGTCGCTCGCCGAGACCGGGATGCCGCCCGCCATCCTGACCCGCTTCCGTCGTCAGCTCAAACGTCCTCACGGCATGATCCTGGTGACGGGCCCGACCGGCAGCGGCAAGACCACGACGCTCTACGGTGCCCTCTCCGAGCTCAACCAGGCCAGCCACAAGATCATCACGGTGGAAGACCCGGTGGAGTACCGCCTGCCCCGCATCAGCCAGGTGCAGGTCAACCCCAAGATAGGGCTCACGTTCTCCCAGGTACTGCGCTCCACCCTGCGCCAGGATCCGGACATCCTGCTGGTGGGGGAGATGCGGGACAACGAGACGGTGGAGATCGGCCTGCGCGGCGCCATCACGGGTCACCTGGTGCTGACCACCTTGCACACCAACGACGCCGTGACCAGCGCTCTGCGTCTCATCGACATGGGGGCGCCCGGCTATCTGGTGGCGAGCGCCCTGCGGGCCGTGGTGGCCCAGCGCCTAGTTCGGCGGGTGTGTGAACACTGCGCCTGCGAGACGGCGCCGGACGAGGGGCAGGCCACCTGGCTCTCGGTGCTCTCCGGTGAAGCGCCGGGGCAGCATCGCTATCGCAAGGGGCGGGGCTGCCAGAGCTGCAACTTTACCGGCTATGCGGGCCGGATCGGGGTCTACGAGCTGCTGGAGCTGGATCAATCCATGATGGATGCCCTGCGCCGCAACGATGCCGAGGGGTTTGCCCGGGCGGCACGGGCGCATGAGCACTACCGCCCCCTGGCCCTGACGGCGCTCGACTATGCCCGCGAGGGGATCACCTCGGTGGACGAGGTGCTTCGGCTGGCCGAGGACCTGGGGTAACGCATGAGGCATCTGGATCGTACTGAATCACTCTGCCGGGGTCGCCCATGAACCGTTTTGCCTACAAGGGGCGTGACAGCCAGGGCCAGGCCGTCAGCGGTGTGGTGGAAGCGGTGAGCGAACTGGCCGCCGCCGAGCAGCTGATGCGCCGCGGGGTGATGCCCACCGAGCTGAAGGCCGGCAAGGCCAGGTCTGCCAGCATCGACTGGTCGCTGCTGCTGGAAGGGAGCGTCAAGCTGGAGGAGCTGGTGGTCTTCAGCCGCCAGATGTATGCCCTGACCCGGGCAGGCATCCCCATCCTGCGCGCCATCGCGGGGCTGGAGGAGAGCGCCCACAGCAAGCCCCTCAAGCGGGCGCTTCACGCCCTGGGGGAGGATCTGGCCAACGGCCGGCCGCTGTCGAGCGCGATGCAGTCGCACCCGAAGGTGTTCAGCAGCCTCTTCGTGGCCATCATCCACGTGGGGGAGAACACGGGTCAGCTGGAGGAGGCCTTCCTGCAGCTCGCCAACTATTTCGATCTGGAGCTGGAGACCCGCAAGCGGATCAAGACCGCCATGCGCTACCCCACCTTCGTGCTGATTGCCATCGCCGTCGCCATGGTGATCCTCAACATCATGGTGATCCCCGTCTTTGCCGGGATGTTTGCCAAGTTCGGGGTGGAGCTGCCGCTGGCGACCCGTATCCTGCTGGCCACCTCCCACTTCTTCGTTCACTACTGGTGGCTGCTGCTCGCCATCCTGGTGGGCGCCGTCGTCGGCTGGCGACGCTGGGTCGCCACCACCAAAGGCAGGCTGACCTGGCACAGATGGCAGCTGCGGCTGCCCATCGTCGGCTCCATCATAGAGCGCTCCCTGCTTGCCCGTTTTGCCCGCAGCTTCTCCATGATGCTCAAGGCCGGCGTGCCGCTCAACACAGCGCTGACCCTGGTGGCCGATGCGGTGGACAACGCCTGGATGGCGGGGCAGATCCGCGACATGCGGGGCGGTATCGAACGGGGGGAGAGCCTGCTGCGCACCGCCGGGGCCAGCGGCCTCTTCACCCCTCTGGTGATGCAGATGATCGCGGTGGGGGAAGAGACCGGCCAGGTGGACGAGCTGCTGCACGAAGCGGCCGAGTATTACGAGCGTGAGGTGGATTATGACCTCAAGAGCCTCACCGCCCGCATCGAACCCATCCTCATCGGCATAGTGGCGGTCATGGTGCTGGTGCTGGCGCTGGGTATCTTCACTCCCATGTGGGACATGATGAGAGCGGTGCGCGGTCAGTGACAGGGTTCAGCATCTTCACTCCTCTGATGGTGGGAGATGATGAGAGCGGTGCGCGGGCAGTAGGCAGTATCTTCACGGTTATCCGGATGCCGCCCGTGCCGGGCACAGAGAACAGGGTATGAAAGAGCATGAGCAGAGAGTCCGAGCGGGATGAGCACTGGCTGGGGGGGTATCGGCGGGTCGTCGTCTTTATCCTGCTGGCGGTCATCGTCACGGCCCTGGTCATGAGCTATCGCAATCACAGGGAAGAGGCGCTGGCCATCAGCGCCAGCCTGCTCGGTGAGCAGTTCGCACAGCGGGCCCAGCGCCTGCACGGACGCTGGCTCGACGAGCGGCGTCCGTCGGTGCTCCATGCCGAGGGCACAGCCTGGCAGTTCGATGAGCGGGGCTGGCCTCTGGCGGTGCTGCCGCGCCAGTCGCCATCGGCCGATTGCCGTCAGCTCTGGCTCGCCCTGCTGGGGCACGATGAGGGGCTTTCATCCTGGCAGGCCCTTGTCAGCGAAGGAGGCGACGGGTGTGAATTCGGCCAGGAAGGACACTGGCTGCACTACAGCTTCACCGATGGCCGGGTGGTGGCCCGCCCCTGATTGGGTGCTTCAAGTATTTCATTGACATGATTTTTTTCTATCCGCATGAAATAATGCGGACCATTACGGAGGCAGCATGGCAGCAAAGAGAGTGAGACCCGTTAGGGCGCTTGGCCGGATGGCCGGTTTTTCCCTGATTGAGCTGGTGATCGTCATCGTGATCCTTGGGATCCTGGCCGTCACCGCCTTGCCCCGTTTTCTCGATGTGACCGACGAGGCGAAGAAGGCGAGCGTGGAAGGGGTGTCCGGCGGTTTCGCCACCGGAGTGTCCCTGGTGCGGGCCCAGTGGGAGGCCGAAGGGCGTGCCAGGCAGGATGGGCTCAACACCGTGCTCTATGACGGCTCGCGTTTCTATCTGACCACGCCGACCGACAGCCAGGTCAGCAATGGCGAGCTCTCTCCCGGGTATCCCATGGACACGGCAGCAAGTGGCACGCCCGATGTGGATCCGGCCAGCCTGACGGCGGCCCGCTGCCTCAATATTTGGGAGGGGTTGTTGCAGAATCCTCCCAAGGCTACTGCCCGCTTTGACGAGGTGCGCGGTAGCGGCAATGACCTGAAGTTCTATGCCACGGTGAGCAACAATGGACTGGATTCGGTCTGCCGTTACTATCTGGTCAACAGCCTGAGCAAGGGAAGTGATGGACGTTATCAGGACCCGCAAGGGAGCACGGATGCGTTCATGAGTTTCAGTTATCGCCCGGCCTCCGGCCAGGTGACCACCAATATCAATTGATAAACCGAGGAAAGACGTAATGAAAAAGCAATCGGGCTTTACCCTGATCGAACTGGTTATCGTGATCATCATTCTGGGCATTCTGGCGGTCACCGCCGCACCCAAGTTCCTGAATCTGCAGGATGATGCCAAGGCCGCTGCGGCACAGGGTGTACAAGCTGCACTGCAAAGTGCTTCTGGTCTGGTGTACAGCAAGGCTGCCTTGGAAGGTGTTGAGGCATCCTCTACCGTGAAGAATGTCTCTGTTGCTGGCGGTACTGTCACCACTCTGTTTGGTTACCCGACTGCAAATGCTGACGGTATTGTGAAAGCGGTCAGCCTGGACGGTTGGGCGATCAGTGGCGCGGGTTCTACCGACGCTGGTGGTATCGCAAAGTTCTATCCGACAAATACCAAGGGTGATGGTTGCTATGTTGTCTATACCGCAGCCACCTCCACCTCTACAGCGACTGCCGCTGTGTCAGGTTCTTTGGCAACCTGTAAATAACGTCTAGATGAACGGGGCATCTTAAGTTGCCCCGTTCATTTTTCATTTAATAGGGTCTTTATGCAGAAGGGTTTCACCCTGATTGAACTGGTGATCGTGATCCTGTTGCTCGGGATTCTGGCCGCCTTTGCCGTGCCCAAGTGGCTGGGCAAAGGCGGCTTTGAAACCCATACCCTGCGCGATGAGCTGGTGGCCCGGCTGCGGCTGGTGCAGACCATGAACATGCAGGAAGGGGACGCGCGCTGCACCCAGCTAGTGCTGGAGGCGGGGCGTTTTGGCCATCTGACCGGGGCGAGCTGTGCGCCTGCCCCCATTTCGGGCTGGCGTGGGAATGAGCAGAGTCGCGGGCGCCTGGTGCAGGCGTCCGGCAACCTGCAATTCTCCCCCCAGGGGACATTCCATTTCGACAAGCGCAGCGGCAGGCCCCTGTGGCCTGGCTGCATCAACGGCTGCGAACTGGCGGTCAGCAGCGGCCAGGAGAGTGCCCGGCTGCGCATCGAGCCGGAAGGCTATATCCATGCGATCCCCTAAGATCCGCCGCGGCTTCACCCTGGTCGAGTTCGTGGTCGGCATCGTGCTGCTGGCCGTCGCCCTGACCGGCATCCTGGGGCTGCTTATCAATCAGGCTCCCCAGGCGGTGGATCCGGTGCAGCAGGTACGCGCCGCTCAGCTCGCCCAGCGCATCCTCGGCGAGATGCTGGAGAAGTCTTTCGACGAGCATTCCGATCACAACGGCGGCCGTTTTCGCTGTGGCGAGACGGCTGGTGTGCCCGTCTTCACCTATCCCCCCTGCACGGCGAGCGCCGACTATGGCCCCGATGGTGGCGAGACCCGCCCCTACACGTTCAACGACGTGGACGATTTCGACACGGCAGGCCGCTGGGTGGACGCCAGCTACTTTACCCAGGCCTCGGCCGCGAGCAGCGAAGAGGAGTATCGGCGCTACCAGGTGAAGATCGCGGTAGTGCCGGATACCCTCTTTGGCAGCGCGGGGGAGGGAGCCGAGTCCATCGGCAAGCGCATCACCCTGACCGTGCGCCTGCCGGACGGGAGCGAGCTGGTCTTCGGCCTCTATCGGGGGAACTACTGATGGGCAAGCCACATTCCCGTGATGCCGCGTGGGAACAGCCATGTGCCAGACTCGCCCGTGACCGCGTTCGACCCGGGCGTGAGGGGGGCTTCACCCTGGTGGAGCTGGTGATGGTGATCCTGCTGCTCGGGGTGATGGCGACATTTTCCAGCCAGTTTATCGGCATCGGTACCCAGATCTACGGAGATGCCAGCCGCCGCGAGCAACTGATGAGCGATGCCCGTTTCGCCCTGGAGCGGCTCAATCGCGAGGTGCGCGACGCGGTCCCCGGTTCGGTGCGGGTCGAGGACGAAGGGGGCGGTGCCCAGGAGCAGGGGGCCTGTCTGCGGTTCTGGCCCATCGCTACCGCCAGTCGCTATCTGGGCTCTGTGGCCAGCACTGGGCTCAGCATAGTCACGCCATCCGTGCTCCCCAAGAAAAATGAGGATCTTGCCATCGTGTATCCCCTCGCGAGCACGGGCCTCCTGAATCAGGGCTGCCTGCAGGGAAGCTGTACCGCCCGCGTCACCGATGTGGGCAGCGACGTATCGGGCGCACTGCCCTTGACTCTCAGTAACGGTTTCGTCAAGGACTCGCCGGGGCAGCGCATCTATTTTGCGAACCAGCAGGTGCTCTATTGCGTGAGAGGGGGCAGCCTCTGGCGCATGGCCATGCCCCTGGACGACACCCTGAGCAGCAGCGAGACCACCCAGTTGATGGCGGAGCATATTCGTCCCGCCGCCTATTACTTCTATCGGGAACCCGCCGCCTTCAACCAGAGCGAGGTGGGGCTGCGGCTGGAGTTCGAGCAGCGCGACGAGCGCGTCGTCTTCCACCACAAGCTGGAGACCCTCAATGCGCCCTGACACTCCCTCCATGGTGAGGTCTCAGCGGGGCAGCGCCATCCTGATCGCCCTCTTCGTCATCGTCATCATGGCCCTGCTGGCGGCGGCCATGGGGCGTTTCCTGGTGGACAGCAGCGAGAAGCACACGGTGGAGGTGCGCGGTGTGCGTGCCCTGATGGCGGCCCAGAGCGCCGTCGAAATCGGGCTCTATCGCCTCTACCCCAACGGCCACTGGCAGGGGCAGAGCTGCAGCGATCTCAGCCTGGACCTCCCCGCCGATGCGCTGGGATTGGCGGGTTGCCGAGCCAGCCTGGGTTGTACAGAGGTGATCGTCGACCATAACGCTCGTACCACCAAGGGGTGGCGACTGACGGGTATCGGTCAGTGCGGGGATGACAGCGGCGGCGCCTCCCCCGATTTTGCGGTCAGCCGCAGCGTGATGGCGGAGGCCTTCGATGGCACCACGCCGTGAGACCCCTTGCAAGGAGCCCGCATTCATGACGTCAAAACAGCCTCTTTGGGGTCCCATGCTGTTCACCATGCTGCTGGGTGCGGCCTCGGTACAGGCGGCCGATCAGTGCATGGGGGTGTTTGATTACCCGGTCCAGAGCCATGCCTCTCCGGGAAAGCTCTCCATGACAGATGGTTCCTCGATCGTGGGGGCCAGCCAGCCGGCCAACTATCCGTTTCTGAGTGCCTCTCTCGGCGGCCAGTCCGGCTGTTCGACCAGTACGGGGAACGCCGGGGGTCAGTATGTGGGCAGTGCCTGGCAATCCTATTGCGGGATCACGGGAGCGTTGGCCACACCACTTGCGGACCAGACCTTCAAGGCCGACCCCAAGGATTTCCCCGCCGCCACCCAGGATTTCCCCAGTTATAGCGGCGGCAGCAATGTGTCTTGTAACGGCGCGATAAACCTGAGCCCTGGCAACTATGGGGCAGGAAACTGGTCTGGCTGGAATTGTCAGGCCACGCTGGAGAGCGGCAAGAATTACTACTTCCAGAGCCTCTCCCTCTCCGGAGGGGCGGCACTGAATGTCAATGGCGCCAATGTGTTCGTCAAGACCCTGACCATGCAAGACTCGAGCAAGCTGCAGGGGACGGGCACGCTGAACGCGAACAGTGTCACCCTCAATGAAGGTGCGACCCTCTCCGGTCTTGCCATCAGGGTCCATGACACCCTGGCGGTGGCGGTCAACCAGGCAGACCAGGTCGCGGCCGCCCGCTTTCAGCCTCACTCATTGAACAGCCTGACTCTGGGGGCGCAGAGCGTCATCACCCTGGCGAATGGGCAGTGGGCGATCCGTACGCTGACGATGAAAAACAACAGCCGGATCAACTTCGTTGATAGCGGTAGTACGACCAAGGCCCACATGGACATCTACACCCTGGCCATGATGAGCGAGTCCAAGATCTACTCAAGCGGGACAGGCTCCCCTCCAGACAACTTACTGATCAAGCTCTATCAGAGCCTGAGCATGCAGGATGGGTCTGCCGTGAAGGGCTATGTGCATGCTCACTATCTCGACCAGCTCAGCCTCAGCGGCACCCACGAGGTCGTGTTCTATCTCTCCGGCGGGGAACATTGGATCGACAAGCTCAGCATCAGCAACACCAATCTGGATGTGGTGGTGGATGATGACAGCACGGCTCGGCTCTATGTGAATGGCGACATTTCCCTGCGTGGTCAGATGAATGTCAACGCAGAGGGCTCGGCAAACAACTTCCTGTTCTACGGGTTTGGCAAGGCCACCCTGAGCGGTAATGCCAAGCTCAACGCCATTCTCTATGTGAAAGCAGGCAATCTGACCATGAGTGACCAGGCTGTGCTGACCGGGGCAGTGTCCGCCGTCAACGTGACCATGTCAGGCTGGGGCAGCAAGATCATCCATGAGCCCTTTACCGGCGACTGGCCCGACGTATGCCAACCGGAAGGCGTCACCCTGCACCACTTCGAACTCGACCATACGGGATCAGGCCTCACCTGCAACCCAGAATCGGTCACGGTCAGAGCCTGTGCCGACCTGGCGTGTACGGCCCTGGTGACGGACCCTGTGGAGGTTCAGCTCTCGGTTACCCCTGAGAGCAACGGGCTCTGGGTCGGTGGGGGCAATATCTCCCTTTCCGGCGGTGCCGCGTCCGTCTCCTTGCGGGGCAACAAGCCCGGAGTGCTGACGATCGGTGTGGCAAGCGCTACCCCTCAGGCCGGGTCTGCCACCCTGTGTCGGGCCGCGGGTGGCGAGCCGAGTGCCGAGGACTGCACCCTGGACTTTGCCGACAGCGGCTTCCTGTTCGAGGTGCAAGATACCTATGCCAACAAGCCGCAGCAGGTGCTGATGAAGGCGGTCAAGAAAGATGACGCCAGCCAGCAGTGCGTGCCGGGCTTTGCCGATGTGAGCAAGCCCGTCAGCTTCTGGAGCGACTACATAGATCCGACTGGCAATGCATTTGGCAGCAAGGTGACGGTCAATGGCAGTGCCGTCGCCACTAGCCAGGCGGCGGCCGCCAGCACGGAACTGGCCTTCGATGCCCAGGGGGAGGTGACCCTGACGGTCAACTACCCGGATGCGGGCAAGATGCAGCTCAACGCCCGCCACGAGGGCAGCGGCGACAGCGCCGGGTTGGTGATGACGGGGGCGGATCAGTTTGTCTCCCGCCCGGTGGGGCTCTGCATCACGCCCACCCAGGGGACCTGCGCGGCAGGGGATATCACCTGCCCTGTGTTCAAGAGGACGGGAGACAGCTTCTCGCTCAATATCCAGGCCATGGCGTGGCAGAGCGACAGCGATGGGGATATCTGCACCGGCAATGGCACCACCCCCAACTTCGTGTTGTCCGACATCGCCCTGACCAGCGAGCTGGTGGCCCCTCAGGGGGGCGTGGTCGCCCAGGTCACCCCGACCAGGTACAGCCACGTTGCAGCCAGTGCCAGCCTCAATACACCCGCCCTCAGCCTCAACGAGGTCGGGGTCTTCAGGATCAAGGCGACGCCACCAGCGGCTACGTTGCCAGAGGGAAGCACAGTATCAACGGGCTATTTCGGTTACACCATCCCTCCCGCCACCAGCGTACCGTTGGGGCGCTTCGTACCCTGGGACTTCAACATGACGAGCGGTACCGTCACCCCGGCCTGCGGTGGTTTCAGTTATATGAGCCAGCCATTCGGGGTACAGACCGTGGTGGAGGCGCGCAACAAGGAAGGGAGTGTCACGAGGAACTACCGTGATGCCTTTGCCAGAGGGACCCTCACCCTGGTGGCCGCCAACAATCAGGACGGGGTGGACAGATCCAATCGGCTGGCACCTCTGGCCGCCAGCTGGACCGAAGGAACAGGCAAGCAGTCAGGTCAAACCCGCTTTATGCGGCTGCGCGAACTGACCCCTAGCCTGACCGCACCGGAAGAGCCCTTGCCGCTCCTGCGATTAGGGCTCAGAGTGACGGACGGTGAGACTCCTGAGACCAGCTTCCTCAGCGGTCGGAACATGAATCCAGCCGTCAGCGGCACTTGCCAGAGCGGGGTGAACTGCACCGCCAGGCAGCTCTCTATTTTGCAAGGGGAGAACGACACCATGATCGCCTATTACGGCCGCCTGCTGGCCAGCACTCGTCAGGGGGCGGCCAGCGCCCCGCTGGCGCTGCCGCTTCAGGTGCAATATTTCGAAGGGGGGCAGTGGCGAGCCAATTCGCAAGATAGGCGAGCCAATTCGCAAGATATCTGTACCCAGATCTCCCTGGCGGGAGGTGGTATCGTCTTTACCGATGCGGAGCAACGCTATGACTCCGCGACGGGGGATCTGATCCTCAAAGACGGTACCCGCATTCGCCTTGGTCTCGGCAATGTGGCTCCGGGCGGTACTCAGGTCGGTTTCGACGCAGGCGAGACCCGGTTCCATTTCGCCGCGCCGAACCAGAGTGTGCGCATTCCCTACGAGATCCGGCTGGACAAACAGCCCCTCTCTCCCCTCTGGCTGGCGGATCCGGCCACGGCGGATCACCTGCTGGGAGAGGCCATTTTTGGCCGGGATCGGGGTAATGACAGAATTATTTATCGCCGCGAAGTGATGCCCTGACACCCGGGCTGACACGGGGAGATAGACGCATTGCTGTACAGTGGCGTCTTATCTCCTTGTTTCGTAGTGTTTGTCGGCCTGAGCGGGTGAGTGATGACTCGCATTTTTGTCGCGCCTGATTGATTGGCGACAGTTTGAGCGCTTGCCCATTGGGGTGGGCATTGGTAAAGTTAGCCGGTTTTCTGCACCTCCAAATTCTTAGGATTTCCCGTAGCCATGTTCAAAAAGCTCAGAGGCGTCTTTTCCAACGATCTGTCGATCGACTTGGGAACTGCCAACACCCTGATCTATGTAAAAGATCAAGGGATCGTCCTTAACGAACCCTCAGTTGTCGCCATTCGCCAAGAGCGCGGGAACGCCAAATCGGTCGCTGCTGTCGGTCATGCCGCCAAGCAGATGCTGGGTCGTACCCCGGGTAACATCTCCGCCATTCGCCCGATGAAAGACGGCGTGATCGCCGATTTCTACGTGACCGAGAAGATGCTGCAGCACTTCATCAAACAGGTTCACGACAACAACTATTTCCGCCCCAGCCCGCGCGTGCTGGTGTGCGTGCCCTGCGGCTCCACCCAGGTGGAACGTCGCGCCATCAAGGAATCCGCTCTGGGCGCCGGCGCCCGCGAGGTTTACCTGATCGATGAACCCATGGCTGCCGCCATCGGTGCCGGCCTGCCGGTCTCCGAAGCGACCGGTTCCATGGTGGTGGACATCGGTGGCGGTACCACCGAAGTGGCCATCATCTCCCTGAACGGCGTGGTCTACTCCCAGTCCGTCCGTATCGGTGGCGACAAGTTCGACGAAGCCATCATCAGCTACGTCCGTCGCAACTACGGCAGCCTGATCGGGGAAGCCACCGCCGAGCGCATCAAGCACGAGATCGGCTCCGCCTATCCGGGCGAAGAGGTGCGCGAGATCGAAGTGCGCGGTCGCAACCTGGCCGAGGGTGTGCCCCGCAGCTTCACCCTGAACTCCAACGAGATCCTGGAAGCGCTGCAAGAGCCGCTCTCCGGCATCGTCTCCGCCGTCATGGTGGCCCTGGAGCAATCCCCGCCCGAGCTGGCGTCCGATATCTCCGAGCGCGGCATGGTGCTGACCGGTGGTGGTGCTCTGCTCAAAGACATCGACCGTCTGCTGATGGAAGAGACCGGCATCCCGGTCGTCGTGGCTGAAGATCCCCTCACCTGTGTCGCCCGTGGCGGTGGCAAGGCGCTGGAGC
Organism: Aeromonas sp. ASNIH5; assembly: GCF_002902865.1. Taxonomy (NCBI): domain Bacteria; kingdom Pseudomonadati; phylum Pseudomonadota; class Gammaproteobacteria; order Aeromonadales; family Aeromonadaceae; genus Aeromonas; species Aeromonas sp. ASNIH5. The sequence continues at coordinate 3,476,345 of NZ_CP026122.1, forward strand.
TGATCGATATGCACGGTGGCGATCTGTTCCACTACGAATAAGACCCAAAGCCGGCCGAGCGCCGGCTCTTTTTTGACGACTCATGAAACCCATCTTCGGTAGAGGCCCTTCGCTTCAGTTACGGTTGTTTCTCGCCGTCATCATCTCCGTCGCTGCCATCGTCGCGGATTCCCGCTTCGGTGTGTTCAGCCATGTCCGCGTTTATCTGAGCTCCCTGGTGAGCCCGCTGCAATACATCGCCAACGCCCCCGGCACCCTGCTCGACACCATGTCGACCCAGGTGCAGACCCGCGCCGATCTCATCGAGCAGACCAAGCAGCAGGAGCAGCAACTGTTCACCCTGCGCTCGCGTCTGCTCAAGATGGATCAGCTGGAGCACGAGAACCAGCGTCTGCGCGAGCTGCTGGGGTCGCCGGTACACAAGGAGTCCCGCAAGATGGTGGCCGAGCTGCTGTCGGTGGATTCCGACCCCTTCAGCCATCAGGTGCTGATCAACAAGGGGGCGCTGGATGGCGTCTACAACGGCCAGCCGGTGATCAACGATCAGGGGGTGGTCGGTCAGGTGCTCCACGTGGGCTCCACCACCAGTCGCGTCCTGCTCATCACCGACTCCAGCCACGGTATCCCGGTGCGGGTGCTGCGCAACGACTTGCGCGCCATCGCCTCCGGCAGCGGCGAGCTGGACAAGCTGGAGCTGCGCAACCTGCCCCGCAACACCGACGTCCAGGTCGGCGATCTGCTGGTCACCTCGGGCCTGGGCGGCCGCTTCCCGGAAGGTTATCCGGTGGCGACCGTGACCCGCTCCGACTACGTGGAGGGCAAGCCCTTCGCCCAGATCGAGGCCAAGCCGCTGGTGGCGCTGGACCGTCTGCGCTACCTGCTGCTGCTGTGGACCGACAAGAAACCGGAAGTACACGACAAGGATGCCCTTGAGCCTGCGGCGAGCGCCTCGGCGGCCACGGCAACCTCGGCGGCGGGGGCGACGCGCTGATGCTGCAACCCGCCAGCGGCAGGATCTGGATCTGGTGTTCGATCCTGCTGGCCCTGTGCCTCTCCATCCTGCCGCTTCCCTTTCAATTCGAACCCTTCCGTCCGGACTGGCTCGCCATGGTGCTCATCTACTGGGCGCTGGCGCTGCCGCACCGGACCAACGTCGGCACCGCCTGGGTGGCGGGCCTGCTGCTGGACGTGCTGCTCGGCAGCACCCTCGGCGTGCGGGCCATGGCCATGGCCATCACCACCTACCTGGCGGCCTTCCAGTTCCAGAAGATCCGCAACTTCTCCCTCTGGCAGCAGGCGCTGATCATCGGTCTGCTCTCCCTGGTGGGGAAGATCACCGTGTTCTGGGCGGAGCATCTGTTCAGCCGGGCCAGCCTCAACTTCGCCTACTTTTGGTCGACGTTGACGACGATGTTAATATGGCCCTGGATTTTTATGGTCTTGCGCAAGGTGCGGCGTCGCTTCAATATCAAGTGAATGTGAATAAAAACAACGCATTGTAACTGCGCATCGTCTCATTGAGTGAAGTATGAACAAGCACAACGAACTGCAACTCTATCTCGCCTCGGGTTCCCCCCGCCGGCATGAGCTTCTGACCCGCCTGGGCTATCGTTTCGAGGTCCTCAAGCTGGATGTGCCGGAGCTGCGCAACGACGGTGAGAAGCCCCAGGATTACGTCTGCCGGCTGGCCCGCGACAAGGCGATGGCCGGTGTGGCCGCGGCGCCGACGGCGCTGCCTGTGCTGGGGGCCGACACCATAGTGGTGCTGGGGGAGCGGGTGCTGGAGAAGCCGTCCGATCTGCTCGATGCGAAGGACATGCTGGAGGCGCTCTCCGGCAAGGTGCATCAGGTGATGACCGCGGTGGCGCTGGCCACCCCGGAGCGCTGCGACGTGCGGCTGGTCACCACCAACGTGGCGTTCCGCAAGCTGGACGAGTCCGAGATCGAGGCCTACTGGCGCACCGGCGAGCCGTGCGACAAGGCCGGCGCCTACGCCATCCAGGGCATCGCCGGCAAGTTTGTCAGCCGGCTCGAGGGGAGCTACAGCGCCGTGGTCGGCCTGCCCCTGCTGGAGACGGATCTGTTGATCAAGCAGCACCTCGAGCAGACCCGGTAATCCTCCCGTCAGCAGCGTGCTGCTGAGTTACCCATTGTTCGTCGTGCCAGAATTTAAAACTAGAAAGGCAAGGTAACTTATGTCAGTCGAACTGCTGGTGAACGTCACCCCCTCCGAAACCCGGGTCGCCCTGGTCGAGAACGGTCTGCTGCAGGAAGTGCACGTGGAGCGTCAGGCCAAGCGCGGCATCGTCGGCAACATCTACAAGGGCAAGATCAGCCGGGTGCTGCCCGGCATGCAGGCCGCCTTCGTCGACATCGGCATGGACAAGGCCGCCTTCCTGCACGCCTCCGACATAGTGCCCCACACCGAGTGCGTGGCGATCAAGGAGAAGGAGCAGTTCCAGGCCGGCAACATCGCCGAACTGGTGCGCCAGGGGCAGGACATCATGGTGCAGGTGGTGAAAGATCCCCTGGGCACCAAGGGCGCCCGCCTCACCACCGACATCACCCTGCCATCCCGTTATCTGGTCTTCATGCCGGGCAGTGCCCACGTGGGGGTCTCCCAGCGCATCGAATCCGAGGCGGAGCGCGAGCGCCTCAAGCGCACCGTGGCCGGCTATGTGGACGAACTGGGCGGCTACATCATCCGCACCGCCGCCGAAGGGGTGGGGGAGCAGGAGCTGGAGCAGGACGCCGCCTTCTTGAAGCGCCTGTGGCGCAAGATCCTCGAGCGCAAGCAGAAGTACCCCCCCTGCAAGATCCTCTACGAGGATCCCAGCCTGGCGTTCCGGGTGGTGCGCGACTTCGTCGGGGCCGAGCTCGACAAGATCCGGGTCGACTCCCGCCAGAGCTTCGATCAGCTCAAGCGCTTCACCGAGGAGTACGTGCCCGAGCTCGCCAACAAGCTGGAGTACTACTCCGGCGAGTCGCCCATCTTCGATCTCTACGACGTGGAGAACGAGATCCAGCGCGCCCTGGAGCGCAAGGTGGAGCTGAAATCCGGCGGCTACCTCATCATCGATCAGACCGAAGCCATGACCACGGTGGACATCAACACCGGCGCCTTCGTCGGCCATCGCAATCTGGAAGAGACCATCTTCAACACCAACGTCGAGGCCACCGCCGCCATCGCCCGTCACCTGCGCCTGCGCAACCTCGGCGGCATCATCATCATCGACTTCATCGACATGCAGTCCGAGGATCACCGCCGCCGGGTGCTGCACAGCCTGGAGCTGGCGCTTGCCAAGGACAGGGCCAAGACCAACGTCAACGGTTTCTCCCAGCTCGGGCTGGTGGAGATGACCCGCAAGCGCACCCGGGAGAGCCTGGAGCACGTGCTCTGCGCCGAGTGCCCCGAGTGCAAGGGGCGCGGCCGGGTCAAGACGGTGGAGTCGGTCTGCTTCGAGATCCTGCGGGAGATCATCCGGGTCAACCGCGCCTACGACGCGGATCAGTTCACCGTCTATGCGGCTCCTTCGGTGGCCGATTACCTGCGGGGGGAGGAGTCCCACAGTCTGGCGGAGCTGGAAGTCTTCATCGGCAAGCAGGTCAGGGTGGTCTCCGAGCCGCTCTGTGGGCAGGAACAGTTCGATGTGGTGATGATGTAATTGGTCTACCGCTGGCTGAGTCGGGGCTGGTTGGCCCTCGGAGTCTTCTTCGTGCTGCTGGCCGTTCTGGTCAGCGTCGTACGACTGGGCGGCCCCTTGCTCAACCAGCACCGGGCGGCCGTGATAGGGACTCTGCTCGGGGAGAGTCAGCTCGAGGTGAGCGTGGATCATGTCGGGCTGGAGTGGACTCCCCGCGGCCCGGCCATCGGGCTGGAAGGACTGGCCATCGCCCCCGATTCGGGGCGTTTCTCCCTGCGCCTTGGCAAGGTGTGGGCCCACCTCGACTTCTGGCGCTCCCTCAACGAACTCAGACCGGTGTTTGGCCAGTTGATCCTGAGCGACGGCAACATCGCGCTGGACATGACCCAGCCCGCCACCCCCGTCAGCGGGAAGAGCGCGAACCAGCAGGAGGCCCTGCTGCGCTTCCTGCTGACCCAGCTCTCCACCTTCGACATTCACGACACACGCCTGAGCCTCACCACGGCACTGGGGGAGGTGCGCGCCCTCGACATCGCCCAGTTGCGCTGGCAGAACCGCGGCAAGCGGCATCAGGGGGTCGGCAAGGCCTATCTCATCAACGGGGTGGGAGAGAGCACCCTGGACCTCATCATCGATGTGGATGCCCCCGAGGTGCGGCTCGACCGCCTCAAGGGCCAGCTCTATCTGGGGGCCAGCGAGCTGGACATCAGCCCCATGCTGGCCCGGATCCACGCCGGCGCGCCGCCGGTGAGCGGCCAGCTCGACTTCCAGCTCTGGAGCGAGTTCGAGAAGGGCAGGCTCGGCAACTCCCTGCTGGCCTTTGGCAACAACCACCTGATCTGGAAAGACGAGATCAAGGGAGAGCCGCACCGCCTCGACCTGCAGGGGGGCAAGATCCAGCTGCGTCGGGACGGCGAGGCGTGGCAGCTCGCGAGCCACGACGTCATCTTCAAGCTCGATGGCGCCACCTGGCTGCACAGCCGCCTGCAGCTCGAGCGCATCGGCTCGCGCATCCAGGGCTATGTGCCCGCCATCGATCTCGACCAGATTGCCAACCTGAGCCAGCTGGTCTCCGGCCTCTATCCCGAGCTGACCGAGACCCTCAAGCGCACCCGGCCAAGGGGCCAGTTGCAGGAGCTGGTCCTGCAGGCCGACGGGGACTGGCAGGGGCTCTCTTTGCAGGGGCAACTGCGCGGCTTCGGGACCCGGGCCTGGCACGATGTGCCCGGTCTGCAAAAGCTGGACGGCGACTTCTGGCTGACCCCGAACGGGGGACGCGCCCGCCTGACCCTGGGCAAAGGCAAGGTGGATCCGGCCCGCCACTTCAAGGAACCCATCCCGGTGGACAGCCTGAGTGCGGCCCTCGACTGGTGGCGGGCGCCGCAAGGCTGGGTGCTCTATGGTCAGGACATTGCCCTGGAGAACCCGGATCTGCGCCTCGCCAGCCGGTTTCGCCTCGAGCTGTTCGAGCACCCCTTCCTCGCCCTGACCGGGCGGATCGACGTCAAGAACGCGGCCCATGCGGATCGCTACTACCCCCTGGCGGTGATGGATGAGGGGCTGGTGAGCTACCTGAGCGGCGCCATCAAGGGGGGCAAGGCCAAGGGGGCCGACCTGCTCTGGTACGGCGAATTCCGTGACTTCCCCTACGACAACGGCAAGGGCGTCTTCCAGGTGGCGGTGCCGCTGCAACAGGCCACCTACGAGTTTTTCCCGGGCTGGCAGCCGCTGACCGACCTGCAGATCGATCTGCTGTTCCAGAACGCCAGCCTCGACATGAACAGCCGCGCCACCCAGCTCGGCAAGGCCAGCTCCGACTCGGTGCACGCCTGGATCCCGGACCTCTATCCGGGGGCTCACCTCTACGTGGATGCCAGGGTTGAGGGCGAGGGCAAGGCCATCAGCGACTATTTGCAGGACTCGCCGCTGGGGGGATCCGTCGGTCAGGCGCTGCGGGAGGTGGAGATCCGCGGCCCCATGAAGGGTACGGTGAAGCTTGACATACCGCTGGATGGCGAGGGGGAGGTCAAGGCCAGCGGGGAAGCCAGCTTCAAGGACAACAAGGTGAGGATCGCCTCCCTGGATCTGCCCCTCGACGGGGTCGCAGGGACGCTCGAGTATGACAACGAGCAGACGCGCATTCACAACCTCAAGGCCAGCCTGTGGAACCAGCCGCTGACCCTGGATTATCAGGGGCGGCAACTGCCCCACGGCTATCAGGCCGATCTCAAGTTCCAGGGGCAGTGGGACAGCCGCCGCCAGCGCCGGGACATACCGGCCCTCGAGATGCTCCAGGGGCGCAGCAACTGGTCCGGTACTCTGGGGCTGACCCTGCCCGAGAACAAGGCGTTCAGCTTCCAGCTGGCGCTGGACTCCAACCTGCAGGGCATGGGGCTGGATCTGCCTGTGCCCCTGACCAAGGCGGCGGGTACCCGGCTGCCCCTCAAGGTGACGGCCCGTGGGCGTGATGGCAGCGCCGACATCCGCGCCGTGCTGGGGGCGGACATCGACATGCAGAGCCGCCTGGTGTACGGCGACGGCGTCCCCTACCTCAGCCGGGTGCGGGTCAACATCGGCCAGCCCGGGGCGCGGGTGATGCAGGACAAGCCCATGCTGCTCGCCATCAACCAGCAGCAGGCGGACGTGGCCGGCTGGCTGGCTCGTCTCAAGCAGTGGCTGCCGGCCGGTTCGGCGCCGAGTGACAATGCGGTGGTGGGCCCCTCTTTCTTGCCCCAGGAGTGGTGGGTAGATGGCCAGCTGGCCCGTGCCGACATCGGCAGTGCCAGCCTCAAGGCGGTGCACTTCACCCTGGGGCCGGTGAACCAGGCCACCGAGGTGATGATCGACAGCCCCGACGTGATGGGGGTGGTGCGGGTGCCGGTGGCCGATGGGCGCCCCATCGATGCCAAGTTTGCCCGCATCTACTGGTCCGGCAAGGGGACCGATCTCAGCCCGGATCCCGATGAGCGCCAGGACAGGGCCATCATGAATGCCATTCCCTGGCTCACCTTCAGTTGCGTGGATTGCCGCTTCGGCGAGCTGCCCCTGGGTGAGGTGAAGGGGGAGCTGCTGCCCGGGGCCAACCGGCTGGATCTCAAGGGACTGGAGATGCGCCTGGCGGGCAGCACCCTGCGCGGCAGCGCCGAGTGGCTGGCCCGTGGCAGCCAGATGCAGACCCGTGCCAGGGTGAACCTCGAGACCCGCAACAGCGAGCTCCTGCTCAAGCGGCTCGGCTACACCTCGCCCATCGGGGATGCCCCGGGCAAGCTGGCGCTGGATCTGAACTGGCGTGACGTGCCCTACCGCCTGAGCCTGCCGACTCTGGCGGGCAGTGCCGACTACCAGCTGGAGGGAGGCACCCTGCGGGAGGTCAACGACAAGGGGGCCCGGCTGCTCTCCCTGCTGAGCCTCGACTCCCTGATGCGCAAGCTGCGCCTCGATTTTCGCGACGTCTTCGACAAGGGCTTCTATTTCGAGTCCATGTCCGCCTCCGCCAAGGTCAATCAGGGGGTGGTGGAGAACAACGACTTCTACATGAAGGGCGCCGCGGGCAACCTGCGGGGCAAGGGCATCGCGGATCTGGTGCGCTGGCGGCTCGACTTTGATCTGAGCTTCTCCCCCAACCTGGGGGGCACCCTGCCCGTGGTGGCGGCCTTCTCCCTGACCCCCATCACCGGGCTCTATGTGCTGGCCCTCTCCAAGCTGCTGGAGCCCGTGGTGGACGTGGTGACCCGCATCGATTTTCGGGTCTCCGGCCCGCTGGACGCCCCCAGGCTGGTGGAGGCGGGGCGGGATCGCGCCCGCATCAAGCTCAACCAGCACCAGAAGGATGTGGTGGATGCGGTGGCGCCCGGCCTGCCCGCCAAGGAGGTCACCCCCTTCCTGCTCGCTCCCAAGCATCAGGGCTCGGGTCAGCGCTGAGGGCATGCACCGGGCTGGGGGACTTTCCCCCGGCCGCCAAACCCCTCATAGTGCGGATATTGCCCCGCGAGCCGAGAAGGCCTTCTGTCACCGGTCATCGGCTCGCCCAACAGATGAGTGCGGATATTGCCCTGCGAGCCGAGGAGGCCTTCTGCCACCGGCTCGCCCAACAGAAGGAGCGCGTCATGTGGCTAGCCGCCATGCAGTTGATTTCGGGTCGTACCTGGCAGGATAACCGGGAGCGGATCGCCGCCGAGCTGGCGAGTCTGCCCGGGGAGCGCCCCTTGCTGGTGCTGCTGCCGGAAAACTTCGCCCTCTTTGGCGAGCGGCAGGGGTATCTGGACGGGGCAGAGCCGTTGGGAAATGGCCCAATCCAGCAGCAACTCTCTGATTGGGCCAAATCCCACGGCATCTGGCTGGTGGCCGGGGCCATGCCCACCGCCATCGCCGGTGCCGACCACATCCACACCAGTACCCTGGTGTTCGATCCCGACGGCGAGCTCAAGGGGCACTACCACAAGATCCACCTGTTCGACGTGGACGTGGCGGACAATCACGGCCGCTACCGGGAGTCGGAGACCTTCAGCCCGGGTGATCAGCCTGTGTTGGTGGACTCCCCCTTTGGTCCCCTCGGCCTTTCTATCTGTTATGATCTGCGCTTTCCCGAGCTGTACCGCCAGTTGGCCCGGGCCGGTGCCCGGGTGCTGCTGGTGCCTGCCGCCTTTACCGCCGTCACCGGCGAGGCGCACTGGGAGCCCCTGCTGCGGGCCCGTGCCATCGAGAACCAGTGCTACGTGGTGGCCGCCAACCAGGGGGGCACCCACGAGACAGGGCGTCAGACCTGGGGCCACAGCATGGTGATCGACCCCTGGGGCCGGGTGCTGGCCTGTCGGGCGTCGGGGCAGGGCACTGTGCTGGCGCCGCTGGATGGGGCCCTGGTCGATGAATTGAAACGCACCATGCCGGTGCTGCAACACGCCCGCCTGCTGTGAGCCCGCGGCCGTGGATTTAACCGTTACGACATCTCGCATGAGAGTGGAGAGAAAGATTTGAGTCTATTGAGCCAGGTTAGTGCCTCCCTGTTGGCCCCGAACGATCTCGACGAAGGGCGGCTGCAACAGCTGCTCGGCAGCCTGATGAGCCATCAGGTGGAGTTCGGCGACCTCTATTTCCAGCGCAGCTGGCACGAGTCCTGGATGCTGGAGGACGGCATCGTCAAGGATGGCAGCTACAACATCGATCAGGGGGTGGGGGTGCGCGCCGTCAGCGGCGAGAAGACCGGTTTCGCCTACTCGGACGAGCTGAGCCTGCTGGCGCTGCAACAGTCGGTGACTGCCGCTCGCGGCATCGCCGCCGCCGGTGCGCAGGGCAAGGTAAAAGCATGGGCTCGCACCGAAGCAAACCTGCTCTACCCGGCGCTGGATCCCCTGCAGACCCTCGACAAGCAGCAGAAAATTGCCCTGCTGGAGCAGATGGACAAGTTCGCCAGAAGTCTGGATCCCGCCATCAATCAGGTGATGGCCTCCATCAGCGGGGTCTATGAAGAGATCCTGGTGGCCGCCACCGATGGCACCCTGGCCGCTGACGTGCGCCCCCTGGTGCGGCTGTCTGTGACCGTCATCGCCGAGAAGGGGGATCGCCGTGAGCGCGGCAGCGCGGGGGGCGGTGGCCGCTTCGGTTACGACCATTTCCTCGAGCTGGACGGGCTCGAGAGCCGGGCGTTTGGCTATGTGCGCGAAGCGGTGCGCCAGGCCCTGGTCAACCTGGAGGCCATCGACGCCCCGGCCGGCACCATGCCGGTGGTGCTCGGTGCCGGCTGGCCCGGTGTGCTGCTGCACGAGGCGGTGGGTCACGGTCTGGAAGGGGACTTCAACCGCAAGGGCTCCTCCGCCTTTGCCGGGCGCATCGGCGAGCAGGTGGCTTCCAAACACTGCACCATCGTCGATGACGGCACCCTGCCGGGTCGGCGCGGCTCCGTCTCCATCGACGACGAGGGGACGCCGGGGGGCTACAACGTGCTGATCGAGAACGGCATTCTCAAGGGTTACCTGCAGGACAAGCAGAACGCCCGTCTGATGGGCGTGCCGCTCACCGGCAATGGCCGCCGTGAATCCTACGCCGCCCTGCCGATGCCGCGCATGACCAACACCTACATGCTGGCGGGTCAGTATGATCCGGCGGAGATCATCGCCTCGGTGAAGAAGGGCATTTACGCCCCCAACTTCGGTGGCGGCCAGGTGGACATCACCTCCGGCAAGTTCGTCTTCTCCGCCTCCGAGGCCTACCTCATCGAGGATGGCAGGATCACCGCGCCCATCAAGGGGGCGACTCTGATCGGCAACGGCCCCGAGGCGATGAGCCAGGTTTCCATGGTGGGCCGTGATCTCGCGCTGGATCGCGGGGTCGGGGTCTGCGGCAAGGAGGGGCAGAGCGTGCCGGTCGGCGTCGGCCAGCCCACCCTCAAGCTGGATCAGCTCACCGTGGGCGGCACCCAGTAAGGGCGCCGCAGAACAAGCAGCAGAGAGAACCCATGCTTACCCTGTCGAAAATTTCCAATATCCGCAGTCAGCTCTCCCCCAGCGAGCTCAAGATCGCCGATTACATCCTGGCTTGCCCGGAGCAGGTGACCCACTTCTCCTCCCAGGAGTTGGCCCAGCAGGCTGACGTCAGCCAGTCGAGCATAGTGAAGTTCACCCAGAAGATCGGGTTCAAGGGCTTCACCGCCTTCAAGCTGGCGGTGAGCGAGGATCTGGGGCGCAAGCACGCCATCAAGACCGACAACGTGGGGGATCTCTACAACGGCATCGGCCGGGACGACGATCTGGAGACCATGGCCAAGAAGCTGGCCCAGGAGAAGATCAACTCCATCGTGGAGACCACCCAGGCGCTCGACAATGCCACCCTGGCGCAGGTGCTGGATGCCATCAACCAGGCTGGCCGGGTCCAGCTGGTGGGGATCGGCGGCTCGGCGCTGACCGCCAAGGATCTCTGGTACAAGCTGCTCAAGATCGGGGTCACCACCCTGTTCGCCCAGGACAGCCACGTACAGATCTCCATCGCCCAGACTCTGGGGCCGGGGGATGTCCAGCTGGTGGTTTCCTATTCCGGCGCCAGCCGGGATGTGCTGGCGGCTGCCGAGCTGGCCAAGCGCAACGGCGCCACCCTGATCGCGGTCACCTCGTTTCGCAACACCCCTCTGCGGCAGATGGCCGACATGGTGCTGGACACAGTGGCCGACGAGAACGAGCTGCGCATCTCCTCCATCTCGTCGCGTACCGCCCAGAACACCATCACCGACATCCTGTTCCTCGGCCTGGTGCAGCGCCGTGACGAGGCCTGGGCGCTGATCGACGGCACCCGTGGCGCTATCGACCGACTCAACAAGGAGTGAAGCGGCCCGGCTGCAACAGACGCCGAGACCTGCCGAGAGAGAAAAACCACCCGCCTGCGGGTGGTTTTTTTATGGGCCAGTGCCGGCTCAGAGGGCAAGGGCCCAGCGCAGGAAGGCCTTGCGCTGGGCCTCGTCGGCGGCGAGGTAGCGCCGTTGCAGTTCGGGGTCGACGGGCACGGCGCCCGGGGTGGCTGCGGGCAGCACGGGCGTGACGGCTGGCAGGGCGGTGGCTGCGCTGGCTGACCCGTCGTAACGGGCCAGCAGCGCCTGATAGTCGGTCAGCAGACTGTCCTGGCTGCGGGGGAGGGTGGTTGCCGACAGGGGGTGGCTACCCTCGGGGGTCTCAAGCCGCAGGTTGGGGTGGGTGGCAAAGTGGCGAATGGCCCGGGAGTCGGCCAGCGGCGGAGTGGTCAGTTTCAGGGTGCCGCTGGCGGGCAGGGTCAGGGTCAGCAGCTGCGGGGCGGAGCGGACGCGCCCCTGGCTCTCGTTGGTGGAGCCGGGATCGAGCGGGCTGTCGAAGCGTACCAGCAGCCGGGTTTCACCGGCGGGCAGCGTGAGGGCGCGCTCGAAGGGAGAGGTCTTGCCCCGGGATGAGGCCAGCAGGACGAGGGTGTCTGCCAGCTCCAGCCGGGCGGCCTGGGTCGGCAAGGCCAGCAACAGCAGCAGGGTGGTGAGCAGTGGGAAGCGGATCATGGGGTGCTCCAGCAGAAAGCAAAAAGCCGGCCGACTGGCCGGCAGGGGATCAGAACTCGTAGCGCAGGCCGAGGTGATAGAAGCTCTCGCTGTTGCTGCTGCCGCCAAAGCTGGTGATGGTGTTGTCAGCCAGACCATCCTCGCCATCACGGAACACGTAGGCGCTGTAGAGGGAAGAGCGCGGAGTGAGCTTGTACTGCAGCTCCAGGGTGGTGTCGCGCAGGCTCATGCCGTCCCCCCCGTCGTTGTCGAGGTGGCGGTAGCCGGCGCGGGTTGCCCACTTCTGGCTGATGTCGTAGACGGCGGTCAGTTCCCATACCTTGTCTTCACTTTCTGCCCGGCCGTTGCGATAGCTCACCTGATCCTTCGCGTAGAGGGCGCCCAGCATCAGCGAACCCAGGGTGTAGCGGGCGCCGATGCCGCTGAAGCGGTACTGGTCGGCGTCGGGATCCACCTTGCTGGCACCGGTCTGGGCCGCCTTGCTCTGCTGGTAGGCGATGACTGGTGCCAGCTTGCCCGCCGCACCGAGATCGAAGGTGTAGCGCAGGGCGCCGTTGTAGCCGTAGTCGAGATCCGAGGTGCCGTTGCCGAGGATGTAGGCCAGCGACAAGTCCAGATTACCGAGGGTGTTCTGGTATTGCAGGGTGCCGTCCTGACGGAACACCTGTACCGCGGTGGAGTCCACTTTGCTGGCCTGGCGCGCCATGGCGACGTCGGAGGCGGCAAACACGTCGCCGATGTCGGTGAACATGATGAGTCCGGAGGAGACCCGGCCACCGGTCACCTTGCCCCACAGGCCGCCATCGAGCCCGGCCCAGACGTAACGGGCGGTGAGGTCGCTGCTGTTCTTCTGCACGTTGTTGGCGTATTCGGCGGCATTGACCTGATACTGGGCCATGCCGATCACGGCCACCTGCTCGTTGACGGTCTGGCGGGCGGTAAAGCCGATGCGACCGTCGAAGTCCCCCTGGCTGTTGCCGTTTTTCTTGTCCGAGACGTTGAAGCCGATGCGACCGTAGAGATCGACGTTGGAGCCGTCATCGGCCTGGTAGATGACGGCGGCCTGCGCCGTACCGGCGGCAAACAGGGCAGGAATGGCCAGGGCAAGCATGGACTGTTTCATTGTTGTCTTTCCTGTGTGGGCTCTTGTGCCAGAGCCGGGGTGAGTGAAGCCGTGACCCCGATTGCTCGGGGCCAGATAGCCAGCTGGATAGAGGGGAGAGGGTTAGCTCAGATCGACGTTCTTGCAGCCGAAGAGCAGGGTGAAGAGGTAACCGCCGAAGTAGGCAACCGCCAGACCGAGGCCATAGACCATCATGCCGGGGAAGATCCCCTGGGCCGAGGTCATCAGCGGCAGCGCGACGATGCCGGAGGGGCCGAACACGGTGTTGAGGCCGACCGGCAGGCCCATCCAGGAGATGAGACCGACCACGAACCCCCCCAGCGATCCGCCGCAGCAGGCGGTGATGAAGGGTTTGACCCGCGGCAAGGTGACGCCGTAGATGAGCGGCTCACCGACCCCGAGCAGGCCGGGGATGATGGTGCCCTTGACCTGGGTGCGCAGCAGGGAGTCCTTGGCTGCGCGACTGTAAAGCGCCAGGGCGGCGCCGACCTGGCCGGCCCCTGCCAGCGCGAGGATGGGGAACAGGGAGTTGAAGCCCTGGGCATCCATCAGTGCGAAGTAAACGGGCACGAACCCCTGGTGAATGCCGAACATCACCGAGATGAGGAACAGACCGGCCAGGATGGCGGTACCGAACGGGTTGCCGTTGAGGTGGATGAAGAGCCAGGACATGCCGTTGTAGAGCTGCACCCCCAGGGGCATGATCAGGACGAAGGTGACGGCCCCCATGATCAGCAGGGTGATGCAGGAGGTGAGTATCATGTCGAGGCTGTCCGGCATGAAGCGACGCACCTGGCGTTCCACCGAGGCGCCGATGATGCAGGCGATCAGCACCCCGATGATGTTGCCACGGGGATCAATGTGGTGGCCGAAGAAATCGGTGATGCCTGAGTAGATGCCGCTGGTGGCTTGGGGGTCATAGCCCATCACAAACAGGGAGGCCAGAATGGCACCGTTGACCCCGGAGCCGCCGAACGCTTTCTGGGCGTTGTAGCCGATGAGAATGCTGAGGAAGCTGAACAATCCCTTGCTGAACAGTTTCATGTAACCGACCAGCTCCACCAGCATGCCGCCGGTAGCTGCGCCGTCCTGCAGCAGGGTCTGTTCGATCAGGGTGGCAAAGCCGAGCAGCAGCCCCGCGGCGATAAAGCCGGGGATCAGTGGTGTAAAAATGGTGGCAAACTTGGCCAGAAAGCGGTGGGCCGCACTGCTCTGTTTCTGCTTGAGTGCCTGCTTGTTGGCCGAGGCGATGTCGCCAAGCTCGGTGGGGGCCGCAGCCGGAGCCTCCAGCGCCCCCAGTCCTGCGCTCAGCATGCCGTTCATCAGCTCGCAGGCGGTCTGAGCCTTGCCCGGCCCCAGCACGATCTGGAACTGGTTGTCGCTCTCAATCACCCCCATGACGCCGGCGATGCCCTTGATGGTATCGCGATCCGCATGCAGGCTGTCCGCCAGGCTCAGTCTCAATCGGGTCATGCAGTGGCCGCAGTGGGTGATGTTGTCCCGGCCGCCGATGGCCTGGATGATCTGGCCGATCATGGTGTCAGTTATTTTTGCCATAAAGAACCCAGTCAGTCTGTGGTGTCAGCAGGGTGCCTGGCACCCCGTTCTCGTTATGTGATGGTCATCCCTGGCCTGGCCAATGTGCGGTTGGCCGATCAGTGGGTGCATTGGCTGATGAAGCCGTTGCTGCTCTGCAGACGGGTGCGGGCTTCGTCGGCCGTGAGTCCAGCCAGGATCATCACGATGGCGGTCTTGCAGTGGTTGTCCGCCTGCGCCAGCGCCCGCTCCGCCACGGCGCGCTCGCAGTCGGTGGCCTCCATCACGATGCGTTTTTGCCGCTCTACCAGCTTGGCGTTGGTGGCTTCCACGTCCACCATCAGGTTGCCGTAGACCTTGCCGGTGCGGATCATGGCGCCGGTAGAGAGCATGTTGAGGATGAGCTTCTGCGCCGTGCCCGCCTTCATGCGGGAGGAGCCGGTGACGATCTCGGGGCCGACCACCGCCACCATGCTGATGTCGGCGGCCCGGGCCAGCGGGCTGCCGGGGTTGCAGCTGATGCTGCAGACCGTGGCACCCACCGCGCTGGCGTGGGCCATGGCGCCCAGTACGTAGGGGGTTCTGCCGCTGGCGGCGATGCCCACCAGCACATCGTTGGCGCAGAACTGGATGTTCTTCAGATCCCGGGCACCCAGCTCTGCGTCATCCTCGGCGTTCTCGACCGCCTGCAAGATGGCCTTGTGGCCGCCAGCAATCAGGCCTATCACCTGCTCGGCAGAGACGCCATAGGTGGGCGGGCATTCACTGGCATCCAGGATGCCGAGCCGGCCCGAGGTGCCGGCGCCGATATAGACCAGGCGCCCACCCTTGCCAAAGGCTGCCGCGATGGCATCGACCGCCCGGGCGATTTCGGGCAGCAGTTGGCCCACCGCCAGCGCCACCTGCTGATCCTCCTGATTGATGACGCGCAGCATCTCCAGGGTCGACAGCTGGTCGATTTCGACGCTGGCCGGGTTGCGGGTCTCGGTAATCATGCTTGATAGGTCAATGGTCATCGTTTCCTCTGCTTAAGGTCATCGCCACTCCCGGCGTAAAACATCCCTCTCGATGATGAACATGATCATCGATTTTTGATTTCGATGATGAGATCAATGTCGCATAATTAATTATTCCATTAATTTCTAATTATTAGCTGTGAAAATTCCTGCACGGAGAGGGTTGGGTGGGACCGGGGTGATGCCGATGGCACTAGAGGGGGGAGAGGCTGAAGGAGAGCCAATAAAAAGCCCCGGCAGGCGCCGGGGCTGGGAAAGGGCTCGGGTCAGTTGACCGAAATGGCGCGGGCGTCGATGAAGAAGCGGGCGTGGCCGTGGTCATCCACCCTTATCTGGGCGAGCAGGCGATCCTTTCGCTTGAACTCCCATCCTGTCTTGATCCGGGTCAGCGCGGGGCTGGCGGCACCGACCACGTTCAGATACTCATGAAACAGGCTGTAGCTTCCAATCTCGGTCAGCATCTTTTCCATTTGCATATCTCCTCAAGTGATGGGGTCAGCACATGCCACGCTAGCGGCAACCTCCTGAACCCTGCCTGTACAAAAACCAGACTACCCCATCAAGATGAAGGCAATATGATCAGGCGCAAGATCAGGAGGGATTTGCACGAAAAATGACACCGTTTTCAATCAGGGCTGGCGCGGCACGGCGAGATGATCGAGGGCGGTGGATCCGGCATGGGACGGCAAGGCGGCAGCGGGTTGTTCCATCACCTGACCATGGAAGACGGGATCCTGCGCCACCTCCTTGACACCGTTGATGCAGAACTGCATACCCATGCACACCAGCAGGAAACCCATGATGCGTGTCATGGCGTCGATGCCGGTGGCACCCAGGATCTTGCACACGGGATCTGCCAGCTTGAGCACACCCCAGCTGATCAGGCTCATCAGGGCGAAGGCGGTGACCATGGCGGCATAGATGACGACGCGATCGGCCTCGGCCGGCAGCTCGGCGATCTGGGCCGCGCCGCTGATCACCAGCGCCATGGTGCCGGGTCCGCACATGCTGGGCATGGTCAGGGGCACGAAGGCGATATTCTGGTTGGCCTCGACCCCGGCAGACTGGTTTGGCGAGGGGAACAGCATGCGAAAGCCGATGAAGGCGATGATGAGGCCACCGGCCAGGCGCAGGCCGGGAATGGAGATCCCGAACAGATCCAGGATGGAGGATCCGATGAAGAAGCTGACGCACAGGGTGGCGAACAGATAGAGGGCGGCCATGTTGATCTGGCGGCGAATGTGCTCGCGGGACATGCCCTTGCTCAGCCCCAGCAGCAGGGTGGCCGTGGTGGGCGGGTTGACCATGGGCAGCAGGGCCAGCAAGGCGAGAAAGATGACCTGGAAGAACATAGTGGACCTCGGGCAGGTGGACGGATTGGGGTGAGCTGGCAGGTCCGCAGCGGACCGCCACCCGGTCGATGATATCCGCAAAGAACAAGCCCCGACAGTGCGGGGCTTGCTTGGGAAGGATCAGGCGGCCTGCGGGGTGGCCTGGCGTTGGCCGCGCTGGCGCAGCCAGAGCCAGATGCCGAGCACGAAACCGAGGGCGGCCAGGCTGACCACATAGTGGGAGGGGGCCAGCACGTCCTCCTTCATCCAGAGGGTGACCAGCATGGGGGTGAGGCCGCCGAAGATGGCGTAGGCCACGTTGTAGGAGAACGACAGCCCGGAGAAGCGCACCACCGGCGGGAAGGCATTGACCATGACGTAGGGCACGGCGCCGACGATCCCCACCGCAAAGCCCGCCAGCATGTAGAGGGGCACCAGCTGATCCGTGCCGGCCGCCAGGCTGTGGTAGAAGGTATAAGTGGCGCCGGCCAGCAGCAGGGAGCCCAGGATGAAGGTAGGACCGCTGCCGATGGCATCGATCAGGCGACCATAGACGATGCAGCCCAGGGTGAGGGCGACGATGGCCAGGGAGTTGGCGGTCAGGGCATCGGCCGGGCTGATGCCGTGCACCTTCTGCAGATAGGTCGGGGTCATCAGGATCACCACTACTATGCCGGCGGAGAGCAGCCAGGTCAGCAGCATGGAAACGACGACGCTGCCCTTGTGTTCACGCAGCACCGTCTTGAGGGGCAGCTCCTCGGCCAGGGACTTGTTGGCCTGCATCTCGGCGAAGACCGGGGTCTCGTGCAGCCAGCGGCGCAGGTACATGGCGACGATGCCGAACACGCCGCCGAGCACGAAGGCCAGACGCCAGCCCCAGTCGCTCACATCCCCCGGGCTCATGCCACGGTTGATGGCGGTCGCCACCAGGGAGCCGAGCAGGATGCCGGCGGTCAGCCCCGCGGTGAGGGTGCCGCAGGCGACACCGACCCGGCGGGCGGGCACGTGTTCGGCCACGAAGACCCAGGCACCGGGGACCTCCCCGCCGATGGCGGCCCCTTGCAGGATCCGCAGCAGCAGCAACAGCAGGGGGGCGGCGATGCCGAGCACGGCGTAGGTGGGCAGCAGGCCGATCAGCAAGGTCGGCAAGGCCATCAGGATGATGCTGAGGGTGAACATCCGCTTGCGGCCGATGAGATCGCCAAAGTGGGCCATGATGATGCCCCCCAGGGGACGAGCCAGGTAGCCGGCGGCGAAGATGCCGAAGGTCTGGAACTGGCGCAGCCACTCGGGAATGTCGGCCGGGAAGAAGAGCTCGCCGATGACCACGGCGAAGAAGACGAAGATGATGAAGTCGTAGAATTCGAGGGCGCCGCCCAGCGCCGCCAGGCTCAGGGTTTTGTAATCCTGTCGATTGAGGGGGCGACCGTGGTCGTGCGATGTGCTGACTTTACTCATATCCTTATGTTTCCCATCGTTTTTTTAGTTATTCTCCCCGGTGTGCTGCGGGGATACGCTCACCCACGAGGGTATGCTTTTGTGTCCCGCAATGTAAATCGCACAATTCGCAACACTGTCTTGCAGCACGGTGCGGCAAGTAGCTGGAGAGATCATGACGAAGAAAAAGGTACTGCTCTCCTGGAGCAGCGGAAAAGACAGCGCCTGGGCCTTGCATCGCCTGCGCCAGGATCCGGCCATCGAGGTGGTGGGGCTGTTCACCACCCTCAACCAGGCGTTCGAGCGGGTGGCCATGCACGGGGTGCGCAAGCAGTTGCTGCTGGCACAGGCTGAGTGCGTGGGCTTGCCGCTGACCACCATCGACCTGCCCTGGCCCTGCAGCAATGAGGAGTATGGGCGCATCATGACGGGCTTCATCGCCGATGTGCAGGCCAAGGGCATTCACCACATGGCGTTCGGGGATCTCTTTCTTGAGGATGTGCGCGCCTATCGGGAGCGGCAACTGGCGGGGACCGGCATCACGCCGCTCTTCCCGCTCTGGGGCAGCGACACGACCGAGCTGGCGCAGGCGATGATCGACGCCGGGCTCAAGGCCAGGGTCTGCACCCTGGATCCGGGCAAGCTGGACGCCGGGTTAGGTGGTCATGAATTCGGTCCGGCCTTGCTGGCTGCCCTGCCCGCCGGGGTGGATCCCTGCGGCGAGAACGGGGAATTTCACACCCTGGCCTGGGACGGCCCCATGTTCCTGCATCCCTTGCCCATCCGGGTGGGGGAGACGGTGCTGCGGGACGGCTTCGTCTTCACCGATCTGCTGCCCGCCACCGCCTAGTCGCGATTGGACTCCCGCTCGCCCTTGTCGTCGTTGTAACGCAGGGCGATCTCGTGGAACTGCTGGTGGATGCGGGCAAAGGCGTCCGTGATGTCGGGGTCGAAGTGATTGCCTCGTCCCGCCAGTATGATCGGCACCACCTCCTGGTGGGACATGGCAGCCTTGTAGCAGCGCTTGCTGATGAGGGCGTCGTACACATCGGCCAGCGCCATCAAGCGGGCCGAGAGCGGGATCTCGTCACCGTGCAGGCCATAGGGATAGCCGGTGCCGTCCCACTTTTCGTGGTGGTAGCAGGCGATCTCCTTGGCCAGTCGCAGAAATTCCACCTCTACCCCCAGCGCCTCCTCGGCATGGACGATGGCCTCCTTGCCGAGAATGGAGTGGTGCTTCATCTGGGCAAACTCGTCCGCATCCAGCTTGCCAGGCTTGAGCAGGATCCGGTCTGGCACGCCGACCTTGCCGATGTCGTGCAGCGGGGCCGATTTGAACAGCAGATCGATGGTCTTGGGGGTCAGCTCTGCACGAAAGCGGGCATGCTCGCAGAGGGTCTCCGCCAGCAGCCGCACATAGTGCTGGGTGCGCAGGATATGGTTGCCGGTCTCGTTGTCGCGGGTTTCGGCAAGAGAGGCGAGGGAGTGGATGGTGATGTTCTGGATCAGTTCGTTCTCCCGGGTGCGCCGCTCCACCTCCTGCTCCAGAAAGGCGTTCTGGTCGTGCAGCAGATCCCGCGCCGCTTTCAGCTCCAGGTGGTTTCTGACCCGGGCCAGCACGATGGCGGGGGTGATCGGCTTGTGGATGTAGTCGACGGCCCCCAGCGCCAGGCCGTGCGCCTCCGCACTCTCCTCCACCTTGGCGGTCAGGAAGATCACCGGGATCTCCCGCACCTGCGGCATCTCCTGCAGCGCCTGCATCACCTGATAGCCGTCCATCTGGGGCATCACCACGTCGAGCAGGATCAGATCCACCCGGGTGCCGGCCGAGAGGATCTCCAGCGCCCGCTGGCCGCTGATGGCGACCTTGACCCGGTAGTGGGGGCTGAGCAGGGCGCTGAGCAGGGAGAGGTTCTCCGGTGTGTCATCGACCACCAGCAGGGTGGGTTTGGTATCGGGATCCAGCAAGTTGAGCATGATGGCGCCTCACTCTTGGTTGAACAGATCGGGTCTGAGGGCCCGGACTTGTTGCAGATATGCCAGGGCATCGGCGAAGCGAAAACGGGTCATGGCATCGTGCATGGCCGGTGCTGCCTCGCCCAGCAGGGGAGCGAGCCTGGCCTGATTGCGCTGGAACAGGATGAAGGCTTCCGCATCGTCTTCCAGCAGCAGCCCGGTCAGCTGGTGCAGCAGGGGGGCCAGCTCGGCGGGGGTAGCCTCCGGCAAGCCGGGGGTGGCAGGGGCCGGCAGCAGTGTCAGCAGGCTGGCGGCCAGTTGCTGCTGCTGTTGCAGCCCCAGCTCGGCCAGCGGCAGCAGGCTGGTGGCATCGTCTCCCCGGGCGAGGGCGCTCTCCAGCCGGGCCGAGACATCCTGCAGCGACCCGGCCCCCAGCGTTGCGGCTATGCCCTTGAGGGTATGGGCCTGTCGATGCGCTTCTTCCCGGTCATTCGCCTGCAGGGCGGCCAGCAGGGTTTCCATCGGCTGACTCCCCTGGCGGGCGAAACGTTGCAGCAGATCCCGATACCACTCCCAGTTGTGCATCAATCGTTGCAGGGCTGGCTCGGCGTTGAGCCCGATCGCCTGCAACTGTGGCAGCAAGGCGGTGGCGGGTGATGCGTGTGAGGCCGTGAGCGTGCTGTTGACCTCGCGGCTGAAGGAGGTTGCCCAGCGCTGCAGGGCCGCATACAGCCTGTCGGGGTCGATGGGCTTGGCAATGTGATCGTCCATCCCGGCAGCGAGGCAGCGTTCGCGGTCACCGGCCATGACGTTGGCCGTCATCGCCAGGATCGGGGTGTGTTGCCCGATGTCTTCCCGCTCGCGCAACAGCCGGGTGGCGGCCAGGCCATCCATCACCGGCATCTGCATGTCCATCAGGATCAGGTCGTAGTGGGTCTGGGCCACCATCTCCAGCGCGATGGCACCATTGCCGGCGATGCTGACATCGGCACCGACCGCCCGCAGCAGCTCCAGCGCGACTTGCTGATTGAGCTCGTTGTCTTCCGCCAGCAGGATCCTGAGTCCGTCGAAGCGGTAGCGATGGGCCACCTGCGGTGGTTTGAAGGTGAGTGAACTGGTTTGCTGGCCAAACAGGCCGATGACGGTATCGAACAGCACGGAGGCGCATACGGGCTTGACCAGCACCCGATCAAAGCCGGCGGCATCGGCCTGGCGAAAGACCTCTTCCCGTCCGTAGCCGGTCACCATGACCCGATAGGGACGCGGGCCCATGCTGCGGGCGATGAGGCGGCGACCGGTCTCGATGCCATCCAGCCCCGGCATGTGCCAGTCCAGCAATACCACTTCGTAAGGCTGTCCCTCCTGCTCGGCGCCGGCGATCATCTGTAGTGCCTGCTGGCCCGACTCGGCGGTGTCCACCACAAAGCTCATGCTGCGCAGCAGGGCGGCCATGATGGTGCGGGCGCTGGCACTGTCGTCGGCCACCAGCATGCGGCGCCCGCGCAGATCCAGGCTCGGCAGATAGCGGGATCTGCGCCTGCCCCTACCGAGTCGGGCGGTAAACCAGAAGGTGCTGCCCTGGCCTGGTTCGCTCTGTACCCCCACCTCGCCGCCCATCAGCTCGGCCAGTTTGCGGGAAATGGCGAGGCCGAGGCCGGTGCCGCCGTACTTGCGGGTGGTGGAGCTGTCCGCCTGCTGGAATGACTGGAACAGCCGCTGCTGCTGCTCCTGGCTCATGCCGATCCCGGTGTCCTGTACCGAGCAGTGCAGCAACACCTCCTGGGGTTGTTTCTCCAGGCAGCTGACCTTGACCAGGATCTCCCCCTGCTCGGTGAACTTGACCGCGTTGTTGGCGTAGTTGATCAGGATCTGGCCGAGGCGAAGGGGATCGCCATAGAGCAGGGTGTCGAGCTGGTGATCGACCTCGAACAGCAACTCTATGCCCTTGGCTTCCGCCTTTTCGCCCACCAGGGTGGCCAGATTCTCCAGTACATGGTCGAGATCGAATTCGATCCGCTCCAGATCCAGCTTGCCGGCCTCGATCTTGGAGAAGTCGAGGATGTCGTTGATGATGCCGAGCAGATGCTGGGCCGAACGCTGGATCTTGCTGACATAGTCGAACTGCTGCGGATCGAGCCGGGTCTGCAGGGCGAGATGGGACATGCCGAGGATGGCGTTCATGGGGGTGCGGATCTCGTGGCTCATGTTGGCGAGAAAATCGCTCTTGGCCCGGGTTGCGCCCTCCGCCAGCTCATAGGCCACTTCCAGCTCCTGGTTCTTGGCCTGCATCACCGCAAACAGCTCGTCCCGGGTCGGTTCTGCGAACTGCTGCTGCATCTGTTGCAGCAGCAGTTCATCGGGCCCGCGGGGCAGGCGGTAGACCAGGGCGATGGCGTTGTCCGCGTGCGCGACCAATCGGATGCCACATGATTGGCGGCCGTCCGGCTCGGGGGGGATGGGGGCGTCAGCCGAGAGCGAGAGCCACAACTCCTGTGTGCTAGGCTCCAGCCACAACTGCAGTTGCAGCGGCTCCGTGTTCGCCACCAGCTGGCGTACCAGCTCGGAGGTGGCGCCCGCCAGCGGTGCCACGAAGGTGGGAGTTCCGTCGAGGCAGGTGAGTACCTGGATCACCTTGCGCCGGGCGGTGAGTGCCGCCGCCGGGCCTGACAGCAGGGTTTCCCCGATCAGTTGCCGCATCTAGTCCTCCTTTCCTGCCAGCACACGCAGCACGATGCAGCTGGCATCGTCGGTGCTGCGGCCACTGTGGGCGATCACCTGGCGTGCCAGCTGGGCGGGCTCGGCAGCCAGATCCAGTGCTCCGTCGCGCAGGTTGAGGGATTCGCTGATACCGTCCGAATAGAGCATCACCACGTCCCCCGCGACGAGTGGCTGGCGCTGCAGCAAGGGGGTGGGGAAGCGCTCTCCCAGCACCCCATCGCGGGAGATGCCGCGCCAGGGTTCGTGGCCGCGCAGGCAGATGCGGGTATTGCCGATGCCGGCATAGCTCAGCTCACCCCGTTCGCCGTTGACCAGGGCCACGCCGGCGGCGGCGCCCCGGGTACCGATGCAGTGCTGGTGCAGCAGTTGCAACAGGCGGGCCGGTTCCTGCTCGTGGGTTTGCTGCAGCGCAGCCTCCAGCACCTGTACCAGCTTGTTGGCCGAGGCACCGTGGCCGCTCACGTCGATCAGGATCAGCGATACCCCCTCCGGCCCCGGTCGGATGAAGGCCAGATCACCGGAGACCCGTTCCGGATAGCAGGGGCGGTTCTCGCTGGCCCATGTCAGCTGCAGGCCGGCGTGCAGCTGGCCTGTGCAGGCGAGAGGAGGGATTGGTCTGGATACCAGGGGCGCCGCGCCCAGCCACTTGCGGGCCTGCACCAGAGTTCCCCCTTCCGGCGGGGTACTGATAGTGAGTTCAGACATCATGCGGCGCACGCCGGGCAGGCCTAGTCCCAGGGTGCCCGAGGTGCTGTAGTGATCCTGCATGGCCTGATGCACGTCCCCAATGCCGGGTCCCTGATCGCGGGCGACGATGTCGATGCAGGGACGCCCGCTGGGATGGTGGAGGGTGAGGGTGATCTCCCCCCGCTCGGCGTATTTCAGGATGTTGCTGCCAAGCTCGGAGACCACGGTGGAGAGCATGGCACGGTCCACCTCGGACAGGTTGGCGATGAAGGGGAGGCGGCGTACCGCCATCACCGTCAGGTGCAGGTCGATGTCGTGGCGCAGCGGGTAGCTGGCTTCTTGAAGGCACTGTTCCAACTGCATGATGCGCTACTCCTCATCCTTGAGCGTCCTGCGAACATGGGCGAAGGCATCGTCCATGTCGAGAAAGCAGCGCAGCGGCCCGGGCTCGGCATCGGCCAGCGCCAGGAAGGCGGCGATCCCTGCATTGAGCCCAACCAGCAGGCAGACGGCACCGAGCAGGCGGCACACCTCGGCCAGTTTGCGTACCTGCCTGAATTCGTGGTGATCGAGCAGCATGACCCCGGAGAAGTCGAGCAGTACCGCGTGCTGGCGGCCCAGCATCAGCCGCTGGGAGAGGGCCTGCATCAGTTGCTGCATGCCCTCGTCACCGAGGTCGGGGCGCATGCTGACCACGATGCAGTCGGCCACGTCGGCGATGCCCAGATCATTGTTGAGCAGCATGCATCTCTCCTGGAGGCCTAGAGGGTGGATCCGACCCGCTTGAGGGCGATCTCGAAGGCATCCCGCAGGGTCGCCGTGGTGCGGATGTCGCCGACAGAGACCCCCAGCTCCACCATGGTGCGGGCGATGGCCGGCGAGACGCCGGAGATGATGGCCTCGCACCCCATGAACTGGGTCGCCTTGGTGATCTTGATCAGCTGGTTGGCGACGCCGGTATCCACGGTGGCGACTCCGGCGATGTCCAGTACGAAGACCCGGGCCCGGGTCTCGGCAATCTTGGTGAGCGATTTGTTCATCACGTCGGCGGTACGCATGGAATCGATGATCCCCACCAGCGGCAGCAGCAGGATCCCGTCCCAGATGGGGGTGACCGGGGTCGACATCTCCTGCAGCGACTTGTGCAGCTCCTCGCGCACCCTGGCGGCCTCTTCCGCCTCCTCCATGGCGCGCTTGAGCTGGTGATGCTGTTCTACTTGGGCTGTGATGTCGGTGGCAAACTTGACGATCTTGCTGGGCTTGCCGGTGAGATCCAGCACCGGGTTGTAGGAGCCCTGGATCCAGATCTCTTCACCCTGTTTGCCGATTCGGCAGAACTCTCCCGCCAGGAATTCACCGCGGCGCAGGGTTTCCCAGAAGGTGCGATAGTCGGCCGACTGGGCGTAGTCGGGATCGACCAGCAGCCGGTGGTGCTGGCCCTTCAGCTCTTCCAGCTGATAGCCCACTGTCTCCAGGAAGCGGGCATTGGCATCGAGGATGATGCCATCCAGTGAAAACTCCACCTTGCCCATGACCCGGCTCAGGGCGTTGAGCTGCCCCTCGAAGTTGGCGTTCAGCTGCTTCTGTTCGGTCAGGTCCATGGTGTATTCGATGACCTGAACCAGCGCGCCCTGTTCGTCCAGCAGGGGGCTGCAACTGCCTCGCAGCCATATGTCCCGCCCCTGCCGATCCCGGCGGCGAAACTCTCCCTCCTGTGCCTGCCCCGTTCGCAGCGCCTGCCAACGGGCGGCCTCGTCGGCGGATTCTGCTGCCTCCGCGGGGAACAGCATGCTGTAGTGCTGACCCTTGAGCTCGGCCAGCTGGTATCCCATGATGGCGAGAAAGCGGGGGTTGGCATCCAGAATCAATCCGTCTGGCGCGATCTCGAGCCGGGCCATCAGCTGGTCGACGGCCTCCAGTCTGGCCTGGGATGAAGCGGGAGTGACAGTATTCGAATGGGCAGCTGCGGTGTGCACGTCCATGGCATCTCCGGTAAATGGTGCAATTGATTTGAATGCCATTAGAAGGCGTACAGCAGTTATAGCCCACCGGGGCGAGAGCGGGGGACAAGAAGTGCCGAAAGAGCCTGCTGGCGGATGGGTCTTGGGCCTGGGGAGTTCGTCATGAACACCTTATATCGGGACTAATGTCCTTATCGCCCCGCTTTGCCCTGGTTGCCGCCAGCCTGACCCTGCCCGCCGTGGCAGTTGAAATCCCGACCAGCCCCGCCGGTGTCATTGCGGTGAGTCTGGCCCAGCAGGCCCCCCTTCACTGGGTGTCGGTGATGCAGATTGCCAGGAGCCTGGATGGGCTGCCGCCGATGGCGGTGGGTTTCGACATCGATGACACCCTGTTCTTCTCCAGCCCGGGGTGCTATCGCGGCAAGAAGGCGTTCTCCCCCAATGGTGAGAGCTGCCTGAAGAATCCGGCCTTCTGGGAGAAGATGAGCAACGGCTGGGACGCGTTCAGCGTGCCGAAAGAGGTGGGCAAGGCGCTCATCGCCATGCACTTCCCGCGCGGCGATCACATCTACTTCGTCACCGGCCGTTCGGCCAACTCCACCTACTTGCCCCTGCCGCTGGCTGGCGCATGGGAGGAGGAGGTGATCGTCAACTCCCTGTACTGAGGTTCCCATGCATGGCAAAAGGGCCGGATCCTGTCAGGTTCCGGCCCTTCTTTTGGGCGTCTAGCGGGCGGCGAAGGTGTCGCAACTGGCGGGCTTGCCGCTGTCAAAACCGCGTTTGAACCAGGCGAGGCGCTGGGCCGAGGTGCCGTGGGTGAAGCTGTCGGGAACGACCCGGCCCTGACCTTGCTGCTGCAACCTGTCGTCGCCGATGGCCTGGGCGGCATTGAGCGCCTCTTCCAGATCGCCACGCTCCAGCACCTGCTCTTTTTCCATGTAGTGGCCCCAGACCCCGGCGAAGCAGTCCGCCTGCAGTTCGAGCTTGACCGACAACCGGTTCTGGGCAACCTGGCTCAGCCCCTGTTGCTGCTGGCGCACCTTGGTGGAGATACCGAGCAGGTTCTGCACGTGGTGGCCCACCTCGTGGGCGATCACATAGCCCTGGGCGAAGTCGCCGTCGGCCCCCAGCTTGTCGCGCATGTCCTGATAGAAGGAGAGATCGATGTAGACGGTGCTGTCGGCCGGACAGTAGAAGGGCCCCATCACCGACTGCCCCTGGCCGCAGCCGGTGCGGGTCGCACCGCGATAGAGCACCAGTCTGGGGGCCTGATAGTGGTTGCCACTTTGCTGGAACATCTCGCCCCAGGCGTCCTCCGTGGAGGCGAGCATCACCGAGGTGAAGCGGGCGAGGGGATCGTTTGCAGCCTGGGACGAGTTCTGACGCTGGGGCTGGCTCTGCGGGGCCGGATCCTGCAGCAGGGGGCCGAGGTCCACGCCGTAGTACCCCGCCACCATGACCACCACCAGCAGGATCAGGCGCCCCTTGCCACCGATGGGCAGGCCGCCGCCCCCGTTGCCGCCGCCTTGCTGGCGTCGGTCTTCCACATTGTTGCTCTCACGGCGATCTTGCCAGCGCATATCCCCATACTCCCGTCATTGGTGGTGGCAGTAATGATAATGGCTGGCGCCGGGGCTTGCCTAATCGGCCCGGGTCATTCGGCCCAGGGCATCTCGGGCAGGCTGTCGAGAAACTCGCCGTAACGGACGAGGTTGAAGGGGCCCTGTTCGGCTTCCATGGCCATGAGCTCGGCACCCAGGGCGCAGGCGATGTATTGCAGCGCCTCTTCCCGCGGGGTGCCCTTCATCACCAGGCGCATCAGGGTGGCTTTCACCTGGAGGGGATGGCCGTCGGCGAGCTGATTCTCCACCATCTCCAGCAGTGTCTCTTCATCAAAAAATTCGGGGGTATCGGTCATGGCCGTTCTCCTGCCTGTTCCATGGGGTGGGCAGTATAGCGGGGACGCGGCTCCCGGGGGCGAAAATATCGTCCGGGTCTTGCCAAGGAAGCGGGGCGGGAGCAGTCTTGGACACTCTCTCTGCCGAACGAGCCCATGTCATGATCCTCTCCGAGCGCCTGGAACTGCGCGAACTGACCATAGTCGATGCCCCCTTCATTCTCGAACTGCTCAACGATGGTGATTTTCACCGCTACATCGGCGATCGCGGGGTGCGTACCCTGGCGGATGCCGAAAACTACATCCAGCAGGGGCCTGCGGTCAGTTATGCCCGCCACGGTCACGGACTCTATCTGGTGGTGCGGCGGGAAGACGGAGCCAGGCTCGGCATCTGCGGTCTGATCAAGCGCGATACCCTGCCCTGTGAAGACATCGGCTATGCCTTCCTGCCCGCCTGGCGCGGCCAGGGCTATGCCATCGAAGCCGCGCGGGCGGCCATGGCAGATGGCCGTGAACGGCTCGGCATCGAGCGGGTGGTCGCCATCGTCACCCCGGGCAATGAGCGCTCGGTCCGGCTACTCGCCAAGCTGGGGCTGAGTCAGGGCAAACGGGTCAGGCTGGGAGCTGGCGAGGAGGAGTGCCTGCTGCTGGAGGCGCCTGACAAGGAGACTTGCGGGGTCTAGTCATCGCTCGGGTGGTGGGGCCATGCAGACTATGACGTCAGGCAAGGAGGCCGCCGTGAGTTGCGGCCTGTCTGCATCGGGCGCTGCCTGGGCAGGCAGGATCAGTTGAGCTCTTCGATGGAGAACTCGCCGGCGATGCCATCACAGGAGATGGCGAAGCCGCCGCTGAAGCGGGTGCTGAACTGGATCAGGAACGCATCGTCGTCGTGCTCTTGCACGGGCAGGTTGATGGGTTTGCTGCGACGCAGGGGTTTGCGGATCTGTACGTGTTTCATCATGGTATTTCTCTATATAAATTAAGTGTTTGCTCCTTGTATTGGCAAATGTCAGGTCAATGGGCGCGGTCAGCACGATGGCGGACGAGCGCGCAGGAATACCCAGCCCGGTTCAGGGGCGTCTGCACTTTCAAGGAAGGCGCCAAGGACCACGCGGATGCATGATGCTACTTGGGAGTGGGCAGATCGGGTCTGCACCGTGAGAGCCGGGCAACGCAGGCAGACAGCCTGAACGGTTCTCAAGGCGAGTAAATCAGAAGAAGGTTATGCGGGTACTGGCAGGATTCATCGTGAGGTGAAGCATTGCGAACATAATCAGGGCTGATTAACTAGCCGGCGCGCATTCTCTCCTCGAAATGTGTAAAAAGCAAACACTAATTGTGCGTTCACCCAGTCATTCCCTGTTTTTCACTGCCACGGGGACGGCAAAAGGGCTCCCGAGGGAGCCCTTTTCATTGCCGGTCAGGGACGGGCTCAGGCGTCGCCACAGGCCTTCTTGGCGGCGGTGATCATGGGGGTAATGGTCATACCCTGTACCACGATGGAGAACATCACCACCGAGTAGGTCATCACCAGGATCACCTGGCGCAGATCGACGTTGTGCTCCGGGATCATCATGACACCGGATGGCAGTGCCAGGGCCATGGCCATGGCCAGGCCGCCACGCAGGCCGCCCCAGGTGAGGATGCGCACCGAGAAGGTGTTGTAGCTGCGGAACTTGCGGAACGCCACATAGGGCAGGGAGACGCTGATGAAGCGGGCGGCCAGGCAGAGCGGTACCGCGATGACCAGCAGGATCCAGTCGCGCCAGGCCAGATCCAGCAGCACCAGTGCCAGACCGATCAGCAGGAACAGCAGGGCGTTGAGGAACTGATCCATCAACTCCCAGAAGTGATCCAGGTGGTGCTGGCTCTGCTCGGAGAAGCCGGAATGACGGGTCCAGTTGCCGATCATGATGCCGGTCACCACCATGGCCAGGGCGCCGGAGACGCCGATCATGTTGGCGAAGGCGAAGCCCGCGGTCGGGATGCAGAGGGTCAGCAGCAGCTCCAGGGAGCCGTCGTCGGTGGCGCTGATCATCACGTGGGCGATGAGACCCAGCACGGCCCCGAACAGGATGCCGCCGAGAGCCTCATGCAGGAACAGACCGGCCACGCTGCCGAAGGTGGGCTCCACGCCGCCAAAGGCCACGGCAAACACGGTGGCGAAGATGACGAGGCCAACACCGTCGTTGAACAGGGATTCCCCCTCGATCTGGATGGCGATCTGGGGTGGCGCCTTCATCTTCTTGACGATGGCCAGTACGGCAATCGGGTCAGTGGGGGAGATCAGGGCACCGAACAACATGCAGTAGACCAGCGGCAGGTCCCAACCCAGCAGCTTGGCGATGAACCAGAAGCCGTAGCCGATGAGGAAGGTGGAGAGCAGGGTGGCGGCTATGGCCAGAATGGTGATTTCCCACTTCTGGCTACGCAGCGCCTTGAGGTTGATGCCAAGGCCGCCGGCGAACAGCAGGAAGCCCAGGATCCCCTTCAACAGGAAGTTCTGGAAGTCGATGCTCTCCATGGTCTTGATGGCGAGAGGCTCCAGATTGAACCAACCCAGTTTGCCAAACAGCACCAGCAGCGCGGAGATCAGCATGGAGCCCGCAGTGATGGCGATGGTGGTCTGGATCTTCACAACATACTGGTTGGCAAAGGCGATGAAGATCGCCAACGCTGCCAGGAAGCAGAGTGTGTAGTAGACGCTCATAGTTATTTTTCTCTTTGGTAAACAGCAAGCACGTATCCCTCTTGAGGACGGGCATAGGGTACTCCCGGGTTAGATCATGCTCATTACCTATTTATGGTTATATTTAATCGTCATCACGGACAGATAGACGGCTAGATTTCCATTTAATTTGATTGCTGCTAGGATGGGCATCACGCAGTTGCATGGATGTAAGGGGTACGAGCGGTGTCGAGCAGAGAGTCGAACAAGAAAGCGGATGTCACAGCCAGGCTGGAAGCCTGTCTCAAGGAGCGGATCCTGATCATCGACGGGGCCATGGGCACCATGATCCAGGGTTACAAACTCGGTGAGGCGGACTATCGGGGGGAGCGGTTTGCCGACTGGCATACCGACATCAAGGGCAACAACGACCTGCTGGTGTTGAGCCGTCCCGCCGTCATTCGCGAGATCCACGACCAGTATTGTGCCGCCGGGGCCGACATCCTCGAGACCAACACCTTCAACGCCACCCGCATCGCCATGGCGGACTACGAGATGGAAGCGCTCTCGGCCGAGATAAACCGGGAGGCGGCCCGCCTGGCCCGCGCCGTGGCGGACGAGTGGACCGCCAAGGACCCGGCGAAACCGCGCTTTGTGGCAGGGGTTCTGGGCCCCACCAACCGTACCGCCTCCATCTCGCCGGACGTGAACGATCCGGGCAAGCGCAACGTCACCTATGACGAGCTGGTGGCCGCCTACACCGAATCGACCCACGCCCTGATCGAGGGCGGTGCCGACATCATCCTGATCGAGACCATCTTCGACACCCTCAACGCCAAGGCGGCCGCCTTCGCGGTGGACCTGGTGTTCGAGGAGCTGGGTTACAGCCTGCCGGTGATGATCTCCGGCACCATCACGGACGCCTCCGGTCGTACTCTCTCGGGCCAGACCACCGAGGCCTTCTACCATTCGCTGCGCCACGTCAAACCGGTCTCCTTCGGTCTCAACTGCGCGCTGGGGCCGGATGAGCTGCGCCAGTACGTGGAGGAGCTGTCGCGCATCAGCGAGACCCATGTCAGCGCCCACCCCAACGCGGGCCTGCCCAACGCGTTTGGCGAGTACGACCTCGATGCTGTCGAGATGGCCGAGCATATCCGCGAGTGGGCCCAAAGCGGCTTTCTCAATCTGGTCGGCGGCTGCTGCGGCACCACCCCGACCCATATTCGCGCCATGGCGGACGCCGTGGCGGGCATCAAGCCGCGCGTCCTGCCGGATCTGCCGGTAGCCTGCCGCCTGTCGGGCCTCGAGCCCCTCATCATCACCCCCGAATCCATGTTCGTGAACGTGGGGGAGCGCACCAATGTCACCGGTTCGGCCAAATTCAAGCGGCTGATCAAGGAGGGGCTCTACGACGAGGCCCTCGACGTCGCCAAGCAGCAGGTAGAGAGCGGCGCCCAGATCATCGACATCAACATGGATGAGGGGATGCTGGATGCCGAGGCGGCCATGGTGCGCTTCCTGAACCTCATCGCCGGGGAACCGGACATCGCCCGGGTGCCGGTGATGATCGACTCCTCCAAGTGGGAGGTGCTGGAGGCGGGCCTCAAGTGCGTGCAGGGCAAGCCGGTGGTCAACTCCATCTCCATGAAGGAGGGGGAGGACAAATTCATCGAGCAGGCGAAACTGCTGCGCCGCTACGGCGCCGCCGTCATCGTCATGGCGTTCGACGAGGTGGGCCAGGCCGACACCCGGGCCCGCAAGTTCGAGATCTGCCAGCGCGCCTACCGCATTCTGGTGGACCGCGTCGGCTTCCCGCCGGAAGACATCATCTTCGACCCCAACATCTTCGCGGTGGCGACCGGCATCGACGAGCACAACAACTACGCGGTGGACTTCATCGAGGCGGTGAAGGACATCAAGGAGCACCTGCCCCACGCCATGATCTCCGGCGGCGTCTCCAACGTCTCCTTCTCGTTTAGGGGCAACGAGCCGGTGCGCGAAGCCATCCACGCTGTCTTCCTCTACCACGCCATCAGGAACGGCATGGACATGGGGATCGTCAACGCGGGCCAGCTTGCCATCTACGAAGACATCCCGGCCGAGCTCAAAGAGAAGGTCGAGGCGGTGGTGCTGAACCTCAACGACAACGCCACCGAGGCGCTGCTGGCCATCGCAGAGAAGTATCGCGGCGCGGGTGCCCAGGCGGAGGATCCGCGGGATCAGGAGTGGCGCAGCTGGCCGGTGGGCAAGCGGCTCGAACACGCCCTGGTCAAGGGGATCACTGATTTCATCGAGGAGGATACCGAGGAGGCACGCGCCCAGGCCGAGAAGCCGCTGCACGTCATCGAGGGGCCGCTGATGGACGGCATGAACGTGGTGGGCGATCTGTTCGGCGCCGGCAAGATGTTCCTGCCCCAGGTGGTGAAGTCGGCCCGGGTGATGAAGCGGGCGGTGGCCTACCTGCAGCCTTACATCGAGGCGGAGAAGTCCGGCGGCTCCAGCAACGGCAAAATCGTGCTGGCCACCGTCAAGGGCGACGTGCACGACATCGGCAAGAACATCGTCGGGGTGGTGCTCCAGTGCAACAACTTCGAGATC
This sequence comes from Aeromonas sp. ASNIH5, assembly GCF_002902865.1. Taxonomy (NCBI): domain Bacteria; kingdom Pseudomonadati; phylum Pseudomonadota; class Gammaproteobacteria; order Aeromonadales; family Aeromonadaceae; genus Aeromonas; species Aeromonas sp. ASNIH5. Next base: position 3,508,922 of record NZ_CP026122.1, read on the forward strand.
GTGGATCTCGGGGTCATGGTCTCCTGCGAGACCATCCTCAAGACGGCCCGGGAAGTGAACGCCGACATCATCGGCCTGTCGGGCCTCATCACTCCGTCCCTGGACGAGATGGTGCACGTAGCAAAGGAGATGGAGCGTCAGGGGTTCAAGCTGCCGCTGCTCATCGGCGGTGCCACCACTTCCAAGGCCCACACCGCGGTGAAGATAGAGCAGAACTACTCCGAGCCCGTGGTCTATGTCTCCAACGCCTCCCGCGCCGTGGGGGTGGCCCAGAGCCTGCTGAGCCCGGAGCTCAAGCCCGCCTTCGTCGCCCGCATCGACAAGGAGTACGAGATTGCCCGGGATCAGCATGCCCGCAAGCAGCCGCGCTCCAAGCCGGTCAGCCTGGCCCATGCCCGGGCCAACCGCCATCAGCTGGACTGGGTGGGCTATGAGCCCCCGGCGCCCCGGGAGCCCGGCGTACAGAAGTTCGAAAACGTGCCCATCTCGGTGCTGCGCCCCTACATCGACTGGACGCCGTTTTTCCTCAGCTGGGAGCTGGCGGGCAAGTTCCCCCGCATTCTGGAGGATGAAGTCGTGGGGGAGGAGGCGACGCGCCTCTACGCCGACGCCAACGCCATGCTGGACCAGCTGGAGAAGGATCAGAGCGTGCGCTGCGCCGGCATCGTCGGCCTGTTCCCCGCCAACGCCGTGGGGGACAGCATCGAGGTCTACACCGACGAGACCCGCACCCAGGTGCGCAAGGTGCTGCACCACCTGCGCCAGCAGAGCGAGAAGCAGGGCTTCCCCAACTACTGTCTGGCGGACTATGTGGCGCCGAAAGAGAGCGGCAAGCCCGACTGGATCGGTGCCTTCGCGGTGACCGGCGGCATCGGCGAGGAGGCCATCGCCAAGGCCTACAAGGCGGACCACGACGACTACAACGCCATTCTCATCCAGGCGGTGTGCGATCGCCTCGCCGAGGCCTTTGCCGAATACCTCCACGAGCAGGTGCGCAAAGTGCACTGGGGCTATGCCCCGGACGAGGCGCTCAGCAACGAGGAACTGATTCGCGAAAATTACCAGGGGATACGTCCGGCGCCGGGCTACCCGGCCTGCCCGGAGCACACCGAGAAGGGGAGCATCTGGGAGCTGCTGGACGTGGAGCAGGCCATCGGCATGCAGCTCACCGAGTCCTACGCCATGTGGCCGGGGGCAGCGGTGTCGGGCTGGTACTTCTCCCACCCCGAGAGCAAGTATTTCGCCGTGGCCCAGATCCAGCAGGATCAGGTGGAAGACTATGCCATGCGCAAGGGGATGACCCTGGCAGAGGCCGAACGCTGGCTGGGGCCCAACCTGCATTGATCCCCGTCTGCCCCGCCTCACGCGGTGCGGGGCAGGCGCCGGGTACGCACGCCATATCGAGGTTGCCATGAAGATTGGATTTGTCGGTCTGGGGGCCGTGGTGCAGACAGCCTATCTGCCTGCACTTGCCGCCCTGGCGGAAAATACCGAGATATGGGGTTTTGATCCCGCCATCACCCTGCCCGGCGTCATGTCTGCCCCGACCCTGGAAGCCCTGCTGGCCGAACCCCTGGATCGGCTGGTGATCGCCACGCCTTCCCTGCTGCATCTGCCCGTGCTGGAACAGGCACTGGCCAGCGCCATTCCCCTCATCCTGGTGGAGAAACCCGTGGTGGCCACCCTGGCCCAGCACGATCGCCTGCACGCCCTGCTGGCGGACCCCGAGGTCGCGGCCAGGGTGCTGGCGCTGGATCACTGGATGGCCCGCAATGCCGTCCAGCAGTTGCTGCTGAGCGGCAAACTGGATGAAGGCTGGCAGCCTCGGGAACCAGGCTGCGCCGGGGTCGGACTGGCCACCCTCGCCGATATCAGCGCGGTGGAGGGCTTTTTGCTGGAACCCTGCGGCCTGGACGAGGCGGGGCATCCCTATGCCCTCAACTTCGCCACCGGCGAGCCGGATCGGCGGCTGTTGCGCCACCCGGACGGTGTCATCCTCGACATCGGCACCCATCTGCTGGCGATGATCCGGGAACTGCTGGTGGCCCTGGGTGGGGACGACCGCCTGCACCTGATCGCGGAGGGCGTCTGCGACCGGCTGGGGCAGCCCATCCGGCGCGGGGATCTGGAGAGCGCCGAGGGGCGAGCCTGCCTGCGTGGCGAGGCGGCAGGGGTGCCCCTGACCCTCTGGCTCGACAAGTATGCAGGTCCCGGGGTGGAGAAGAAGGGGCTTTGCCTGCACCTTAAGGGCGGGCGGCGCATCGAACTGCTTCGCCGCGGCAACCTGGAGTGGCTGCACCATCACGACGTCGACGGGATGCGGGGCTGGCAACATGAGGGGCCCCTCTATCGCCACTGCATCGCCCAGACCCTGCTGGCCCCCGTGCCTTTGGGAGGCTGGGCCGGCACCACGGCGCGCCGTTTGCAGGAGGTCGCCCTGCTGCTTGAGTTGCAGCAAGGGCTGCGCGGCCCCCATTGACGTCGCTGGCGCCATCCGGCATGAGGGCTGGTGGCTGGCGCTGTCTTGCAGAACGCTCTCTGGCTTTGGTCCGTCTTGAGTGCGGCACTCTCGGGTTTTGCCCGTTCTTGCAGAACCGCGCATGGTGAGGGGAAAGGATTGGCGTTGCCAGTCGTTCATGGCACCTTATACTCTCCAGTCCGATTATCAGGTCTGCCATTTCCATGAATATTGCCATTTTATCCCGTGAGCCCAACAACTACTCCACCCGCCGTCTGGTCGAGGTGGCCCGGGCCCGTGGGCACCAGGTCGAGGTGCTCGACACCCTGCGCTGCTACATGAACATCGCCTCCCACAGCCCCTCCATCCATTACGAAGGACGGGAGCTGGAGAGCTATGACGCCGTGATCCCGCGCATCGGTGCCAGCATCACCTTCTATGGCACCGCCGTGCTGCGCCAGTTCGAGATGATGAGCACCATGGCCCTCAACAGCTCGGTGGCCATCTCTCGTTCCCGGGACAAGCTGCGTGCCATGCAGCTGCTCTCCCGCCATGGCATCGGCCTGCCGGTGACCGGCTATGCCCACAGCACCCACGACGTACCGGATCTCATCACCATGGTGGGGGGCGCCCCCCTGGTGGTGAAGCTGTTGGAGGGCACCCAGGGGATTGGCGTGGTGCTGTGCGAGACCCAGAAGGCCGCCGAGAGCGTCATCGAGGCCTTTATCCAGACCAACAACAACATCCTGGTGCAGGAGTACATCCGCGAGGCCAACGGCGCCGATATCCGCTGCCTGGTGGTCAACGGCAAGGTGGTGGCCGCCATGCGCCGCCAGGCCCAGCCGGGGGAGTTTCGCTCCAACCTGCACCGGGGCGGCACCGCCGAAGCCATCAAGATCACGCCGGAAGAGCGTGCCACCGCCGTGCAGGCCGCCAAGATCATGGGGCTGGACGTGGCCGGGGTGGATATTCTGCGTAGCGCCCGCGGCCCGCTGGTGCTGGAGGTGAACTCCTCCCCCGGCCTGCAGGGGGTGGAAGCTGCCTCCGGCAAGGACGTGGCGGGCAAGATCATCGAGTTCCTCGAGCTCAAGGCGAGCCGCAAGCACAAGCCGGCGGAATGAGCCCCAAACGAGTGTCAGACAGGTAAACACAGGGCGCCCTCGGGCGCCTTGTTGCTATCTGGAGGGTGGGCTGGAAGGCTGCGGGCTTGCCGGGAAGTGTCTCCCTTCTCCCACTGTGTTGAACAGCCGGAGAGAAGGGCCGGGGATGAGGGGGTTATACCGCCCCGGGGGCGCCGGGGATCATCACCAGCCGGGCGCTGAAGACCCCATCCACCAGGTGGGTCTCAATCTGCCAGCCCAGCTTCTCGCAGATGCGCTGGATGATGGTGAGACCGCAGCCGTAGCCGAGGATCTGATCCGGCGCGGCGGCGGTGGGGTTGCTGATGGTGAGCAGCTGCTCATGCAGGGTGATCTCGATGTGCCCCTCGGCGTAGCTCAGGGCGTTTTTCAAGAGGTTGCCGAGGGCGATGGCGAGCAGGGAGAGGGGGGCCTTCACCTCGCTCTCCTCGTCCAGTTGCAGGCGAATGTCCAGCGTCTCCCGTTGCAGCAGGGGGGCGAGGCGGGTCAGTTCCCGGCGAATGAGCGGCGCCACCTGCTGGGGCGGGCGCTCCACGGCCTCCTTGCGTCCCAGCAGCAGGAAGGTTTCGGTGAGCAGGGCCATCTCGTCGGCGGCGGCGCGGATGCGGCTGACGGCGCGGGCTGCCGGGGCGGGCAGGTCATTCACCTTGCCGAGCAGGGCCGCGGATCCCTGGATCACCATGTTGGGGGTGCGCAGCTCGTGGCTGGCAAAGCGGCTGAACTCCTGTTCACGGGCAAACACGGCGGCTACCTCGTGCTTGCCCGCCAGCAGCGCCTGCTCTATCTCTCGCAGCTCCTGCCAGGGGGCATCGGGCACGAAGTCCCCCTGATCCGGGGTGAGGTGGGCGACCCGCTGGCGCAGCCGCTCCAGCGGCCTGGTGATGTGACGCACCAGCCAGATGCCGAAGGCGAGGCTCCCCAGCAGCAGGGCCAGGCCGATGAGGCGGGTCACCAGATGCAGCTTGGCTTCGTAAGGGTCGAGGTAGTCGTCCGCATCGTCGTTGAACACCAGATAGAGCAGCCCCTGACCCGAGGGGTGGGCGCGTACCAGGAAGTGCTTGTCCTCCCGGCCCAGCTGATGCTCGAAGAAGCCTGGGCTCTGGTAGGCCTTGAGCCAGGCGGGCAGGCGGCCCGCCTCTGTCCAGTAGCTGGAGAACTGGCGGGGGCTGGGGGCGGGGGCCGCCATCCCGAGGCGCAACCAGTCGTCGTCATAGCGGGTTGCCTCCGCCTCCAGCCAGTGGCGCAGGCTCAGCTCCTCCATCTTGTTCTCGGCCACCACCATCAGCAGGCTCAGGATCACCAGCAGCAGCAGACCGGCCCCTCCCAGCGCCAGCACCAGGCGCCGGCGCAGGCTCGGCAGGCCGGAGGCAAGGGGCGGCGTCGGGTTCGTCATGGGGTCACCAGCCGGTAGCCCTGGCCGTGCAGGGTCTCCAGCATGGGGGTGGGGAAGGGCTTGTCGAGGACATTGCGCAGGGCATAGATGTGGCTGCGCAGTGCGTCGGAGTCGGGCTCCTCGTCGCCCCAGACGGTGTCGAGCACCTCCTGGCGCGTCACCAGCTGGGGCGCGCGCTTCACCAGCAGGGTGAGGATTTGGAACGGGATCTTGCCGAGCTTGAGCTCCACCCCGGCGCGGGTGGCGCGGCCGCTGGCGGGATCCACCGTCAGATCGCCAAAGCCGAGGACGCCCATGTCCCCTCTGGGGCCACGCAGGCTGAGGGCCTCCAGGCGCACCTCCAGCTCCTCCATGGCGAACGGCTTGACCAGATAGTCGTCGCCCCCCGCCCGAAAGCCTGCCAGCTTGTCCTCCAGGCTGTCACGGGCGGTGAGAAAGAGCACCGGGGTCGCGATGCCGTCCGCACGCAGCCGCTCCACGGTACGCAGGCCGTCGAGGCGCGGCATCATGACGTCCATGATGATGACGTCGAAGCGCTCCTGGGCCAGCAGTTGCAGCGCGGCCTGGCCATGATAGGCGCAATCCACCCTGTGCCCGGCCAGCGCCAGATAGTCCATGATGGTCTCCGCCACCTGGGGACTGTCTTCCACCACCAGTATTTTCATGCTCTGATCTCCTGGTCTGTGCCGATATTTCACGGCCATTTCACACCGGATGGGTCATCCTGTGTGCCAGTGTAACCCCGAGGATCCCCGATGAAGAAGTCTCTCTGCGCCTTCTGGTTATTGATTCTATTGCCTTTTGGTCTGGTGCAGGCGGCCGAGTTCAAGCTCACGGGCCGCACCACCTGGCAGCTTGGCCAGTTGATGGTCAATGGCATTCCCTTCGTGATCGATGAGCGCACCCGCTTCAAGGATGGCCTGGATGAGGACGATCTCGGCGGGACCTGGGTCGATCTGGAAGGGGTCGTGCAGGAGACGGCGGCAGGGGCGCGGCGGCTCGTTCGCGAGGTGGAGGCGCTGGAGGAGGAGGACGAGATGGAGCTCGAAGGGCCGGTGGAAGGGGGACGGATCTGGGGTTATATCACCTCGGATGGGAGCCTCTCCCCGTTCGAGGGACGCTGGCTGGAGCTGGAGTGCAAGTTTGACGGCATGCGCCTGAGCCAGTGCCGGGAGGATGACTGACCGGTCAGTGCGGACCGGGAAAAATTGCCCGTCCGGGGCCATAGTTAAACCTCACCCCGTGACCCCGGACCGCCTGCCATGACCCGAACCGCACTCTGCCTGCTGCTGTTGCCCTTCTGCACCTTTGCCGACGACGCCGAGCTCTGGCTGGTGGAGCTGGAGCACAACGACGGGGTGCGCCTGCAATTCCAGGGGGCTGAGCTGGAGCTCGGCAGTGCCGAACTGCACGGCGTGGCGCAGCCGGACGGGCTCGTGCCCGGCATGCACCTCGCGATCCAGAGCCGCTACGGCGTCGCCGAGACGATCCGGGTGCTCGACGGGGCGCCGGATCCGGCGCTCGGGGCCAGTTGGCGGCGGGCGGAGGATCGACTGCTCACCCACAATCAGCAGGCATTGCTGCTACAGGAACTCGGCGTGCTGGTGTTTGATGCTGACACTCGCTGGATCAACGGCAGCGCCGCCGATCTGCAACCGGGTCGCCGCCTGGTGCTGAGCCGGGATGAAGAGGGCCGCCTCACCGATATCCTCATTCCCGACCCCGAGGATCCCCTCGACGCCGAAGAGTGAGACCTCTCTCCCTTTCCCCTTGTTAATGGCTTGTACTTTAAATTTCCCCACTTATACTGGCGCACATCTTGTCGGAGTGCTGACCGTCGAACGACGCTAAGCTGAGACCGTTAATTCGGGATCCGTGGAACCTGATCAGGTTAAGACCTGCGAAGGGAAACAAGGGTAACTTGCGGGTTACCGCGCCGGGGAAGGCACACCTTCCCGCCAGCCAGAGGCAGACCGCCTCTGGCTGGCACAGGCGCACAGGGGGAGGTTGTCCCGTCCGGCTGTCCTTAGGGCGCCGGGTTTCCAGACCAGGGAAACACCGGGACGGCAGAGCAGGGAAGATCCATGCCCGACTCACTCCCCCGAGCACACCCCGCCGCAAGTTCATCTTCTCCTCGAACTCCAGACAAGCAAACACCCATAACTTCAACCAGTTAATGTGAGTTTTGCTATGTCTACCAATGTATCTGATACCACCAAATCCAGCCGCCGCGAGCAGCGCTCCAGCGCCCAGACCTTTATCGACAACTTGAAAGGGATGGCTCACCCCAACTCCCGCCGCATCTTTATCGAAGGCTCCCGCGCCGATATCCGGGTGCCCCTGCGGGAGATCCAGCTGGCCGACACCTTCGTCGGCGGCACCAAGGAGGCTCCCCAGTTCGAGCCCAACGAGCCGGTGCCGGTTTACGATACCTCGGGCCCCTATGGGGAAGAGGCCGCCCCCATCGACGTGCGCCGTGGTCTGCCGCGCCTGCGCGAAGCCTGGGTGCTGGAGCGTGCTGACACCGACGCGCTGGACGGGCTGAGCTCCACCTTCACTCAGGAGCGGCTGGCGGACGAGGGGCTGGATCACCTGCGCTTCGAGCATCTGCACTCTTCGCAACATAAGGCCCGCCGTGCCAAGCCGGGCCGCCGGGTCACCCAGCTGCACTATGCCCGCCAAGGCATCGTCACCCCCGAGATGGAATTTATCGCCATCCGCGAGAACATGGGCCGCGAGCGAGTGCGCTCCGAGCTCCTGCGCACCCAGCATCCGGGTCAGGGCTTTGGCGCCAGACTGCCCCAGAACATCACCCCCGAGTTCGTGCGCGATGAGGTGGCCGCCGGTCGCGCCATCATCCCCAGCAACATCAACCACCCGGAAGCGGAGCCCATGATCATCGGCCGCAACTTCCTGGTGAAGATCAACGCCAACATCGGCAACTCGGCGGTCACTTCCAGCATCGAAGAGGAAGTGGAGAAGCTGGTGTGGTCCACCCGCTGGGGCGCCGACACCGTGATGGATCTCTCCACCGGCCGCTATATCCACGAGACCCGTGAGTGGATCCTGCGCAACAGTCCGGTCCCCATCGGTACAGTGCCCATCTACCAGGCGCTGGAGAAGACCAACGGCATTGCCGAAGACCTCACCTGGGAGCTGTTCCGCGACACCCTGCTCGAACAAGCCGAGCAGGGGGTGGACTACTTCACCATCCACGCCGGCGTCTTGCTGCGTTTCGTGCCCATGACCGCCAAGCGCCTCACCGGCATCGTCTCCCGCGGCGGCAGCATCATGGCCAAGTGGTGCCTGTCGCACCACAAGGAGAACTTCCTCTACGAGCACTTCCGCGAGATCTGCGAGATCTGCGCCGCCTACGACGTGAGCTTGTCGCTGGGTGACGGTCTGCGTCCGGGCTCCGTCTATGACGCCAACGATGAGGCCCAGTTCGCCGAGCTGCGCACTCTGGGCGAGCTCACCAAAATTGCGTGGGAGTACGACGTGCAGGTGATGATCGAGGGCCCCGGCCACGTGCCCATGCACATGATCGAGCGCAACATGACCGAGCAGCTCGAGCACTGCCACGAGGCGCCCTTCTATACCCTGGGCCCGCTCACCACCGACATCGCCCCGGGTTACGATCACTTCACCTCCGGCATCGGCGCCGCGCTCATCGGCTGGTACGGCTGCGCCATGCTCTGCTACGTGACCCCCAAGGAACACCTGGGCCTGCCCAACAAGGAGGACGTGAAGCAGGGGCTCATTACCTACAAGATCGCCGCCCACGCCGCCGATCTGGCCAAGGGCCACCCGGGCGCCCAGATCCGCGACAACGCCATGTCCAAGGCGCGCTTCGAGTTCCGCTGGGAGGATCAATTCAACCTGGCCCTGGATCCCGACACCGCCCGCGCCTACCACGACGAGACCCTGCCTCAGGAGTCCGGCAAAGTGGCCCACTTCTGCTCCATGTGCGGGCCCAAGTTCTGCTCCATGAAGATCACCCAGGACGTGCGCGATTATGCGGCGAAACTGGAAGCCGTGGAGATCAAGCTGGTCGGCATGGACGGTCAGCAGGAGCGGGTGGTGGCCGAGGTGGAGAGCGGCATGGCCCGCATGGCGGAAACCTTCAAGGAGACCGGCGGCGAGATCTACCATCAGGCGGCGACCCTGAAGCAGGCCGCAGGGGAGGAGGCGTGAGCAGCGAGCGCGGGGCTGTCAGCCCCGCCGACCTGTCGCCTGTGACGCAGGCCCGCCCCGTGGTCTGGACCATCGCCGGGTCTGACTCCGGCGGCGGGGCCGGCATTCAGGCCGACTTGCACACAATGCATGACCTCGGCGTGCACGGCTGCTCGGTCATCTCTGCCATCACCGCCCAGAACTCGGTGGCGGTGAAGATGGTCGACCCCGTGCTGATGCAGACCTTCGCCGCCCAGATCGATGCCCTGGGGCTGGATCTGCCACCCGCCGCCATCAAGATCGGCCTGCTGCCGACCCGGCTGCATGTGGAGGTGCTGGCACGCAGGTTGTCGACCGTCGAGGCTCCCTTCGTGGTCTACGACCCGGTGGCCATCGCCAGCACCGGCACCCCCATGGCGGAGCCCGGCATGCTGGTGGCGGTGCGCGAGCACCTGCTGCCCCGTTTGTCCCTCATCACCCCCAACGGTCCCGAGCTGGAAGCCCTGACCGGCCTGCCCGCCACCAGTCCCGAGCTGGTGCGCCTCGCCGCCCGGCGGCTGCGCGAACTCGGCGCTCGCGCCGTGCTGGTCAAGGGGGGCCACCTTGAATGGGGCGGGGATCTCTGCCTCGACTACTACCAGGACGAGAGCTGCGAATTCTGGCTCGCCGCGCCGCGCCTCGATACCCGCCACGGTCACGGCACCGGTTGCGCTTACGCCAGCGCCATCGCCGCCGTGGTGGCGCAGGACTATCCGGTGGAGGACGCCATCACCCTGGCGCGGGCCTACCTGCAACAGGGCTTGGCGGCGGCGCAAGGGGTGGGCGCAGGCCCGGGGCCCATCGCCCATCTCGGCTGGCCTGCCGATCTTGCCCACTTCCCCCGTGCCGTGCTGGCGGGCTCACCGCTCGATCGCCGCTTTGGATTGTATGAAGCGAGCAGCGCCCGTCTGCCGCAGGGCCCCTTCGCGCCGACCGAACACAACCTCGGCCTCTATCCGGTGGTGGACTCGGTCAAGTGGCTCAAACGCCTGCTGGGGGCCGGGGTCAAGACCATCCAGCTGCGGATCAAGAATCTGCCCGCCACAGAGGTGGCGCCGGCCATTCGTGATGCGGTAGCGCTCGGTCGCCGCCATGGGGCGCGGCTCTTTATCAACGACTACTGGCAGCAGGCCATCGAGGCGGGTGCCTGGGGCGTGCACCTGGGGCAGGAGGATATGGAGACCGCCGATCTCGCCGCCATTCAGGCGGCCGGGCTGCGCCTTGGCATCTCCACCCACGGCTACTTCGAGCTGATGCGGGCCCGCGAGCTGGCCCCCTCCTATATCGCGCTCGGCCATATCTTCCCGACCAACACCAAGGCGATGCCTTCGCGCCCCCAGGGGCTGGCGCGGCTGCACCACTACCGCGCCCTGATGGCGCAGTGGCCCACGGTGGCCATCGGCGGCATCAGCGAGGAGCGGGTGGCGGCGGTCAAGGCAAGCGGGGTCGGCAGCATTGCGCTGGTCTCGGCCATCACGGCAAGCGATGACTGGCAGGGGGCGACCGAGCGGCTGCTCGCCGCCGTGGGGGCGGGGGATGAACCGCGCTCGGCCTGCGTGATACGGGAGGCAGAACATGCGCTCTGATGCCGCTTCTCTTAGTGACAAAGAGTATCTGCGATACGGCCGCCAGCTGATGCTGGCGGAAGTGGGGGAAGCCGGTCAGGCACGGCTCAAGGATAAATCCGTGCTGATCGTGGGCCTCGGCGGGCTCGGCTCGCCGCTCGCCCTCTATCTGGCCGGGGCCGGGGTGGGCACTTTGTGGCTGGCCGATGGCGATACGGTGGACTCCAGCAATCTGCCGCGCCAGATCCTGTTCGATAGCGAGGCGGTCAACCACTCCAAGGCGGAGCTGGCCCGCGAGCGCTTGGCCGCCCACAACCCGCTGGTGGAGCTGATTGCCATCAATCAGCGACTCGATGCCGCCAGCCTGCCGGAGTTTGTGACCGAGGTGGATCTGGTGATCGACTGCTGCGACAACCTCGCCACCCGCCAGGCCATCAACGCCGCCTGCGTGGCCCAGGGCAAGCCCTGGGTCTGTGCCGCCGCAGTGGGCTGGCAGGGGCAGCTGATGGTGCGCACCAGCAGCGATCACGCCTGCTACGCCTGCCTTTATCCGTTGGATACCAAGGTGAGCCAGAGCTGCGAGACCAGCGGTGTCACCGGCCCGCTGGTCGGGGTGATGGGCTCTTTGCAGGCGCTGGAGGCACTGAAAATGCTGCTCGGGATGCCGAGCCCGGTGGCGGGCACATTGCGCCGCTTCGATGCGTTGACCCATCAGTGGCAGACCCTCACGCTGGCTCCCGACCCCGATTGCCCGGTCTGCGGCAGCACCCACGCGGCCCTGGAGAATTAACCATGAAGATCCGATTGAACGATATCGAGCTGACGCTGCCCACCGGCCAGCGCCTGACTGAGCTGCTGGCGGTGCAGGAGATTTCCCCTCAGGGGGTAGCGGTGGCCCTCAACGGTGCCGTGCTGCCCCGTGGCCGCTGGGCCGAGACCCGTCTCAATGACGGGGACGAACTCCACCTCTTCACCGCCATCGCGGGAGGCTGATCCATGATGCTCGCAGTCCCATCTTCGCGCGCTCTGCCTTGCGGCGGGGCCTCATCTCTTCTTATCGCAGTGGCCGGAGGCTGACATGCTCAAGATTGCCGATCACACCTTCTCTTCGCGCCTCTTCACCGGCACCGGCAAGTTTGCCCGCCCGGAACTGATGGCCGCCGCCATCGAGGCAAGTGGCTCCCAGCTGGTGACCATGGCCATCAAGCGGCTCGAACCGGGCAAGGCCCACGACGATATCCTCACGCCCCTTCGGCAACTCGGGGTCAAGCTGCTGCCCAACACCTCGGGGGCCAAGACCGCCGCCGAGGCGGTATTTGCCGCCCACCTCGCCCGCGAGGCGCTGGGGACGAACTGGCTCAAGCTCGAGATCCACCCCGATCCGCGCTACCTGCTGCCCGATCCCATCGAGACGCTGAAAGCCGCCGAGCAGCTGGTGAAAGAGGGCTTTGTGGTGCTGCCCTACTGCGGCGCCGACCCCGTGCTGTGCAAACGGCTCGAAGAGGTGGGCTGCGCCGCCGTGATGCCGCTCGGTGCGCCCATCGGTTCCAATCAGGGGCTGGTGACCCGGGAGTTTCTCTCCATCATCGTCGAGCAGGCCAATGTGCCGGTCGTGGTGGATGCGGGGATCGGTGCGCCGAGCCACGCCGCCGCCGCCTTTGAGCTCGGCGCCGATGCCGTGCTGGTCAACACCGCCATCGCGGTGAGCGGCGACCCGATCGCCATGGGCCGCGCCTTTGCGCTGGCCTGCACCGCCGGGCGCAGTGCCTATGAAGCCGGTCTCGGCGCCCGCGCCCTGCAGGCGCAAGCCTCCAGCCCGCTTACCGATTTTCTGGGGGCGTTATGAGTCAGCATGCCAATGACCCCACCCCGACCCTCCCCTTGCCAGGGGAGGGAGTGTCGACTTCGCCCTCTTGTGAAGTAGGAGATCGGGGGGGCGGATTAACACCTCCCCCTTGTGAAGGGGGAGGCCGGGAGGGGGTTGAGAGAAAGTCGGAGAGTTTTCTCGATAGATGGCAGGAGCTGGAGTGGGACGATATCGGCATGCAGATCCGCGCCAAGACCGCCGCCGATGTAGAGCGGGCGCTGACTACCTCCCGCCGCACCCTGGCCGACTTTATGGCGCTGATCTCCCCGGCCGCCGAGGCGTATTTGCCGCAGATGGCAGCCGAGGCCGAGCGCCTGACCCGCCAGCGCTTTGGCAACACCATCGGCTTCTATGTGCCCCTCTATCTGTCGAACCTCTGTGCCAACGACTGCACCTACTGCGGCTTCTCCATGAGCAACCGCCTCAAGCGCAAGACCCTGAATGCAGAGGAGATTGAGCGCGAGTGTCTGGCCATCAAGGCGCGCGGTTTTGACAGCGTGCTGCTGGTGACCGGCGAGCACGAGCACAAGGTGGGGCTCGCCTATTTTCGGCAGGTGTTGCCCATCATCCGCCGTCACTTCAGCACGGTGGGGATGGAGGTGCAGCCCCTCTCGCAAGCCGAGTACGCCGAGCTGAAAACCCTCGGCCTCGATTCGGTCATGGTCTATCAGGAGACCTACCACGCCCCCACCTATGCCCGCCACCACCTGCGCGGCAACAAGCAGGACATCGCATGGCGCCTCGCCACGCCGGATCGGCTCGGCCGCGCCGGTATCGACAAGATAGGGCTGGGGGCGCTCATCGGTCTCTCTGCGGACTGGCGTGCCGACAGCTACTTCGTCGCCGAGCACCTCGCCTGGCTTGAGCGCCACCACTGGCAGAGCCGCTACTCGCTCTCCTTCCCGCGCCTGCGCCCCTGCACCGGCGGGCTGGAGCCTGCCGTGGTCATGTCGGATCGCCAGCTGGCCCAGCTTATCTGCGCCTGGCGCCTCTTCTCGCCCACGCTGGACTTGTCCCTCTCGACCCGCGAGTCCGCCACCTTTCGCAACGGCGCAGTGCGCCTTGGCATCACCCAGATGTCGGCCGAGTCGCGCACCCAGCCGGGTGGCTATGCCGAGGGGGATAAAGAGGAGCTGGAGCAGTTCGCCATCCACGACGACCGCCCGGTGGGGGAAGTGGCCGCCGCCGTGCGGCTGGCAGGGTTGCAGCCGGTGTTCAAGGACTGGGAGCCCTTCCTGGGCCGATAGGGGCGGCCACGCCCCTTTGCCGGTGGCATCCCGGCGTCCAGCCAGACTCCGTGCCTGTGGCGAGCAGGCACGGCCGCACCGTGCAATCGTAGGGTCGATTAGCCGGTAGGCGTAATCGTCCGTTCCGAGGTATGGTGTTGGCGGCAGGGGCCGTTGTGTGGTGGCACGGCTTCGCCGTGCAGGACGCGAGGCCGCTGGCCTCGACGGGGTTTCGCCCGCCCTTCGGGCTTTGGCGAGTGACTTTGGAAAGACCCAAAGTCACCAAAGGTCTTCTCCCCCGCCAACCCGACCGCTACGCGGTTGCCCTCGGGTCAGGTGTAAGGTCGGACGGACCGCCGCAGACGGCACATCCCTGTGCCGGCTGCGTCTGCGCCATCATCCCTGATGGCGCTCCTGACCTTGCCCCTTCCCCTCGGCGGATTGGAGGGGGAACCAAAACCGTGCCCACCATAACCTCAGGGGGTAGTCGTAGGGTGCGATAAGCGGCGCGCATTGCACCGATAATGAGTGATCTTGTAACGGCCAGCGGTGCAATTCATGTTGTTGATTCCCCCTTGATGATATTAACTTTTGTTAAGCCAAGTCTTCAAAAATTGCATCTTGGTCATTTGTACTGACAGGTCCTAAATAGCTGTTCCGAATAGTAGATCACCGGAGGAAGGGAACTCAGTCCAGTTTGTGCGATCTGATTAGTCGCTAAACAAAACAAGCCACACCCAAAGGACTGAGTTGATGCCTATCCTACCACCTCTGCCACGACCACAACGGCGCCGCATTCACAAAATCATCCATGCCACCCGTGATAAAGGACATGCTCGTCGCTTGATGGCCATCTTGCTGTTACATGAAGGACGCACGATCACCGATGTTCATCACCTTACCGGCGCTGCGCGCTCGACCATCGGTCGTTGGCTTCGGTGGTATCGAGATGAAGGCATAGATGCGCTAGAAGCCTTACCGGCTGGCCGTGCCCCAGTCTTACCTATCGCCAAGATTGTCACCTTACTGGTGCTGCTCATGCAGTTTTCTCCGCAAGATTTTGGTTATCAGCGCAGCCGTTGGTGTACTGAACTATTGGCTATAAAAATCAATCGGTTAACAGGGCTCAATGTGGCAGCCTCCACGCTCCGCCGATGGTTACCTCGTATGGGCATTGTCTGGCGCAGGCCCGTGCCGACCTTGCGGATAAAAGACCCAGCCTATCAGGAAAAAATGGCGAATATCGACGCCGCGCTGGCCCGCTGTGATGCCGATAATCCGGTGTTTTATGAGGATGAAGTCGATATAGACCTCAATCCCAAATTAGGAGCCGACTGGATGTTCAGAGCGCAGCAAAAGCGGGTTGTCACACCGGGGCAGAATGCCAAGCATTATCTGGCAGGCGTTCTCCACGCAGGCAACGGAAGGGTACTTTACGTCAGCGGGATCAAGAAAAACTCATCGCTGTTTATTGCCATGCTGGAAAAGCTGCGCCACCACTACCGACGAGCCAAAACCATCACGTTGATCCTCGATAACTACATCATTCACAAAAGCAAACAGACCGAGCGATGGTTGAAGAAGAATCCCAAGTTCTGCCTGGTGTTCCAGCCAGTTTACAGCCCTTGGGTTAATCACATAGAACGGCTATGGCACAAGTTACATGAAACCATCACGCGCAATCATCAATGCAGAGGGATGGCAAACCTGCTGGCCCGAGTGAAACACTTCATGGATACCGTGTCTCCTTTCCCGGGGAATGGCTATGGCACAGCGAAGGTGTAGCACTATTGGGATCAGTTATTTAGTTCTATAATTAAACTTCTGAAATACTCTGAAGAAAGTCCTGCAGATGTTGAAATTAGATTATTTGGTTTTTCATGTAATTCATTTTGAATGTATGACTTTATTTTACCCAGTAACTCTTTACCCGGAGTGAGCTGATGCTTATAGTCCTCGTACCATTCATTGACCACTTTTTCCACAACTGCAATGTCCGTTTGATTGTTTTTGTTAAACCCTTTATCTGGTCGGTCCCTAAGAATGAAATTAGTTAGTTTTCTCTTGGTTTCAGATTCAAGCTCGTCAGTTAACTTGTTATAAATAATGGTGGAGGTATCTAAGCTAACATCATAAACACTACTTATATGTTCTGGCTTACAGAAGTATGATTCAATTTCTTGGTACTCTGTGACAAAAAGGATAATATCCTTGGCTTTACAGTCTGCCCTGAGTTTAATAATTTCATGGTCGCTATCTATCTTCTGGTCTCTATCCAAATGAAGAATTACTTTAACTGTTGGTATTTGCTTTTGTACAAATCCTTGTAAAATTTTGGCGAAATCTACTTTGGTACAACTTTCATAAGAGTGGAGAACGAATTCATCTTCTTGGAGTCCATTAGAAAGTAAGAAGTTTTTTAGGTAATTCTTTTTTTCAAGCACACCTTCAACGCGGTCTTCAGTGACGACAACATATTTTAAATTTCTTTTTGAGAACAGATAGTCAGCATCAATTGCTCCGATATCAACGAGTATCTTGCTGCTCTTTATATTGGAGCTTACTTTTCCATCTTGGAAGTGTACGACTTGGGCCTTATCCTCAAGGGCGTCGAGTATGTATCTAGAGTGAGTGGAAAAAATAACTTTTAGGTCTGTATTTATCGTTGACTTCTTAACTAGTTCTTCGGCAAGAAGTTTTTGCTTAGTCGGATGTATATGAGCATCTGGCTCATCCAGTAATATTATTTTTGGAGAAAAGTACTCAATATATGCAAATATTTGAATGACCTGTAGAAGACCATTACCTACAGAATCAAGAGGAAGTTCGACATTTTCCTTTAAAACTTTAACCTCAATGAACTCTGAAACATGCTCATCAAATAGAATAGTTATTTCTGTGTTAGGGTATATATTATTGACAGATGATAGAAATTGCCCCCATCTTTCTTCTTGCTTATATATATGTAATAATACATTCCTTAGGTAATTATTGCTGTCACCCCGAGTTGCAGACTTTTTAACTGCTATAGGGACTTCATATTTCTCATGGATGGGTATGCCCGCTAAACCAGGAATGTAAACACAGTAAGGTGAGTTTATATCACAAAGTAATTCACCCAGTTCTTTTCCTTGCAACTTGGTAGTGAATCCACCATTTTTCCCTTTAGATATACTGAGAGAAGCATTATGTGTATCTGAGAATATAAATTCTATAGATTTTTGTGCATCTCTTGTTTTGGCCCCAGTGAGTTTTCTACCATGATATAAGTATTCGATGTTTTTTGTTGGGGTGTAAAGGTACTCGCTGGAATCTAGTGATAGTGTTCGAAGAGCTGTTCTTGACCAACTGGATCCTTTCAGCTTCAGAGTCTGGCAGCTTGAGACCGCAAATTGGATGCCTTGTATAAAACTGCTTTTACCTGAATTATTGGCACCTATAAAGATATTTATAGGTGCCAATGTAATTGTTGCTTCATCAATCTTCTTGAATTTTTGTATTTGTATTTTCATTGTTTTTTCTCAGGAGATAAATATGACTGTGATAATATGACTATATTTACAGCATTGAAACACATGTAAATAATAATCTGTCACAGAACTCCGTTTTTATCGTGGGGGGCAGCGCTCCGCATTCGATCCATAGATTTTGACGCCCACCAATTTCTAGGTGACAAGTCTGCATTATTGGAGGGGGGGCTCATTGCGTCATCTTCCTCAGGAAATAACTGACATGCCCCGGCGGCATATCGGGCAGCTGGCCAAAGACCTCGTAACCCTGCTTCTGGTAGAAGGGGAGGGCCTGAAAACTGGTGGTTTCCAGATGGTAGTTGGTGATGCCCTTGCTTTGGGCGTACTGCTCCATGGCGCCGAGCAGGCGGCCGCCCCAGCCGTCGCGGCGGATGCGTTCGTCGATCCAGAGCCAGTCGACGTGCAGCCAGCCCCACTTGATGTCGGCGATGATACCGCCCTGTACCTTGCCCTCTTCATCCTTGATAAAGCTGGCGATCCGCTCGCGCAGATGGGTGCCGGCGTGATCCTTGTTGTAGCCCGAGAGACCAATGCGCAGCGCTTCGATCTCATCGTCCTGAGGCGGTTGGGGTGGGGTGAGTTGCATGGTGCTTCCTGTTTGATGATGGCTGGGGGATGGCTTCCTGCACGGCTATCTGTCCGCGGCTGTTCAGTGTCACCTGCGGGCTGACCTGTGTCACCGGGCAGACAAGAAGGCGGATATCCCAACATGACAGTCCTGGGTATGACGGTGATTGATTGGTCAGGACTTTTCGGCGGCAATCCGCTTAAGCCCCATACCAAGACTGGCAGGCGCCGTGAGCGAGAAACCGAATTGTTGATAGAGTCGGTAAGCCTCCCCATCTGCCAGCAAGCTGACATAGCCTGACTCCGGTACCTCGCGGGCGATATAGTCGGCGATCTCCGTCATGATCTTTTTGCCTACCCCTTGACCCTGATATTCAGGTAGCACTGCAATATCAACCACTTGATAAAATGTCCCGCCATCTCCGATGATGCGGCCCATGCCGATGGCGGTCTGGCCGCAAAACACCTGGACGGCAAACAGCGTATTGGGCAGACCACGCTCTGCGGCCTCAAGCGTCTTTGGGCTGAGCCCGGCTGCGGTTCGAAGATAGCGATAGGTTTCGACGGGCGGTGTTGAGTGGACGACAGTGAAAGCGGGTGTGGTCATGTTGATAACTCCAGTGGGACCTGATTGTTTTAAATTCCTTGTAACGCACTGCTCTGGTGATGGCTCCGTGCTCTCCAGGGCTGTAGGGGGAGGTTCTCCCGATGCCTTCAGGTGGGCAGCCATCACCCCGCCCTCTCCAACTCGTCCATTTCCCCGCCACCGATCAACTGCAAATTCCGGCTGATCCGCTCCACCGGCCAGTCCCACCAGGCGAGGGCGCCCAAACGGGCGATGGTGTCGTCGTCAAAGCGATAGCGGATCACCTTGGCGGGGTTGCCGCCGACCACGGCGTAGGCGGGCACATCGCCGGTGACCACGGAGCGGGCGGCGATGATGGCGCCGTTCATGATGAACTTCACCCCGCGGGCGATGGCGCAGAACTTGCCGATGATGAGCTTGTCGCCGATGAAGGGGAAGTGGTAGAGGACGTTGCGCTCGAAGCCCGCCGCATCCTCCGGATCGTCGTAATAGGTGTAGTCACCCACCTCGATATTGGGTCCCTTGATGGTGTTCTTGATAAAGCACACCTGGGGGAAGCCGTTCATGGGGTGGGGGTTGGCGGGATCGGGTCCGTGCATGGGGGCTCCTCTGGGGTCTGGGCTCTGGCTACCCTAACGGAATCGGGTGGAGCCTTGCCACCCTTTTGTGCCCTCCGCTTCGCCAGTCTCTGTCGCCCCCTGCCCATGTGCGCATCGACCCGGGGCGGGTTTGTCTCTAGCATGGAGGGGCGGCGGAGTCTGGCTCCGTCAAAGTGGATGATGGACGAAGTGCGCCTTGCACACTTCTGGCGGAGAGAAAAGATGAAGCTGCGTTCCTTGTTGATGGTGGGTGCCCTGCTGCTGGGCGGATGTGCGGTCAATCCCTATGGGGGGACGCCTGCGCCGGTCGGCGAGCCGGACAAGCCGGTGACCAAACCAGAGAAACCCGTGGCCGAGCCTGACAAGGCCGAGCCGGTGCCTGCTCCCAAACCCGTGGCACCGACGGGGCTGGCGGTCGCCCTGGCCGATGACTTCCTGAAGGCCGCCGATGTGCAGGCGCTGGCGGGCAGCAGCCCGGTACTGCTGCTGATGGCGCCCCAGAACGGTACAGGTGAGCCCTTCAGCACCCAGCCCCTGGCGGTGGCCATGATCCAGCGCATTCAGGCCAATAGCGGCTTTCGTTTCGCAGACCCGGGCCAGGTGGCGGCCATCACGGGTCAGCTCGAATACCAGCAGGGGGGCATGAACCCCGCCTCCCTGGTGCGCCTGGGTCGCCAGACCGGGGCGGGTTACATGCTCTACGGGGATCTCCTCTCTGAAGGGGGCCGCTACCGGCTCGCCATGAGCCTGATGGATCTCAAGAGCGGCGAACTGCTCTGGAACGCCAGCCGATCCGCTGCCCGCTGATGCCGGCTCGCCATGAGCCTGATGGATCTCAAGAGCGGCGAACTGCTCTGGAACGCCAGTCGATCCGCTGCCCGCTGATGTCGGCTCGCCGGATCCCTCTTGACCGGGATCCGGCCCTGCCCCCCTTGTCCGGGGGCGGGAATACCCCTGTGGCGCCCCTGACGTCACAGGGGTTGGCATGTCGCACTGCCTGAAGGCAAAAAAACCTTCCTGACTGTCTGACAACCCTGGTTCTGACAGCATCCCCGATTGCTACCATTCACTTTGCCGGAGGCTTGTCCGGTGGGCACGTCACCGACCGCATCCTTCCCGCCCGGCAGGCAGCTTTCTGCCCCTGTGCGATACTCCATGAGTCTTGTATAACAGGAGTACAGGGACCCACTCCCACGGATAGCAAGGAGCTCGGATGGCGCTCTCAGTGGCACAACTCTACGAAGTGATGGCCCAGTTGCCGGATCCCGTTTTCATCCTCAGCGAAGATGGCTACTACATCGAGTACATCGGCGGGATGGAGCAGCAGTCCTACCAGAACGGCAACCCGCTGATCGGCAGACAACTGCTGGACGTGCTGCCCGAGGACAAGGCGCAGTGGGTGATGGCGCAGGTGGCTCAGGCCCTCGCCAGCGGCCAGGTGCAGGTGGTGGAGTATGACCTCTCCCCCGCCGAGGTGGACGGCATCGACGCTGACGCCGGGCCCCAGGGAATGCAGCGTTTCGAGGGCAAGATAGCGCCCTTGCCCTCTTTATATGAGGGGAAGCGGGCGGTGGCCTGGATGACCCGCAGCATCACCCGCCAGCACGAGCTGCAACAGCGGCTCAAGCGGCTCGGGGAGACGGATCAGCTCACCGGCCTCTACAACCGCCACTTCTTCTTCGACCAGTATCACCATAAGGTGCAGGGGCAGCATCTCACCGGCCTCATCATGCTGGATCTCGATCACTTCAAGCAGATCAACGATCGCTTCGGCCACCAGACCGGTGACAAGGTCCTGTGCCGGGTCTGCGAGTGCGTCTCCGCCCAGTTGCGGGGGGAGGATCTCTTCGTGCGCAGCGGTGGCGAGGAGTTTCTGATCCTGCTGCCGCAGATCGACGAGGGGATATTGCTGAAGGTGGCGGAGCGGATCCGCGCCGCAGTGGCGGCCATGGCGCCGGATCCCGCCCCCGTGACCGTGAGTCTGGGCACCACCCTGATCCGGCCGGGAGAGGATCTTGGCACCGTGCTGGCCCGGGCGGACGAGTGGCTCTATCGGGCCAAGCGGGGCGGGCGCAACCGGGTGGCCCACGATGGGGCGCCCTGAGGGGCGCAGTGAACAGGAAAGAGGGCGACCCGGGGTCGCCCTCTTTCATTTGGCCGGGCCAGATCAGCCGAACAGGGTCGAGATATTCTGCCCCGCCATCAGCAGGCCGATGGCCAGGGCGCTGAACCAGACCAGGGTGGCGGCGACCAGAGCATAGCCGAGGGCGACGAAGAGACCGTCCCGCTGCAACATGCCGATGGCCAGCAGCAGGATGGCCCAGGCGGGCATGGCGTTGGTGAAGGGAATGGCGCCGAGCGGCAGCATCAGCAGCAGGGCGGCCAGCATGATGAGCAGGCCGTTGCAGCGGTTGATGGTCACGCTGCCGGTCAGGATGAGCAGGCGCGGGCGGATGAAGCGGTCGATGCGGGCCAGCAGATCCGCCCCCTTGTGCAGGGTCGGCTTGAGGTGCTCGGCGGCGAAGCGGCGCTCCATCAGGAAGGCGGGCAGCCAGGGCACCCGGTTGAGGGTAATGCCGATGCCGATGAAGAGGATCAGCAGGCCAAAGGGGGTGCTGACGCCGGGAATGGAAACCGGCAGCAGGAAGGGAACCGTGAGCAGCACGCAAAACAGCAGCATGCCCTGCTCGCCCACCAGGGCCAGCATCTGGCGCAGGCTGATGTGGCTCTCCTCGATGGCGTGGGCGGTGGCCCTCAGGGTATCGGAGAGCGTGCTTTGGGGGTCGTTGAGTTGCGCGGCAACCATTCCTGAGATCCTCGTTTGTTGATGCCACCGCTGTGGCGCCGCCAGCTTACGGGGCCGAGGTTAATCCCGGATGAATAACCCCGGGGAGCACAGATTTTTCCATCGGGAGCGGGGCAATGAGGCTTGTAC
The DNA here is from genome assembly GCF_002902865.1 of Aeromonas sp. ASNIH5. Classification (NCBI taxonomy): domain Bacteria; kingdom Pseudomonadati; phylum Pseudomonadota; class Gammaproteobacteria; order Aeromonadales; family Aeromonadaceae; genus Aeromonas; species Aeromonas sp. ASNIH5. Next base: position 3,530,999 of record NZ_CP026122.1, read on the forward strand.
AGCGCCTGTCCAGTGTGGGAGACGGGCGCTCTGATATGCTTTGCGCAGGTCTTTTCACCAAAGGATGAGCACATGAGAGGAGCGATGGGGATGGTGCCTGGGCTGCTGCTGCCCCTGGCGGGCTGGGCAGCCGAGCCCCCGGCGACGGGCTGGCAGCTGACTCCCTTTGCGGGATACAGCTCGGCCATCGACTTTCGGGCCATGGACGAGCCGGCCCCCACGCCGCACGGGAGCGACATCGACACCCTGCAAGGGGAGCGCTCCGGCAGCTGGGGGCTCTTCATCAGCAGGGAGGTGGATGACCCCGGCATGGTGGAACTGCTCTACAGCCACCAGTCGACCCGGATGTCCCCCGAACTGCCCGACAGGCTGACGGTGGACACCCTGCAGTTTGCCGGGGCCCTGACTCTCTCGGACAACCTGATGGCCCCCTATATCGGTGCCGGGATAGGGGTCACCCGCTTCGATGCCTACGACAGCGAGACGGCCCCTTCCATGTCCCTGGCCCTCGGGGTGCAGCCGCGCCTGACCGAACATCTGGCTGTGCGGGCCGAGGTGCGCGGTTATGGTGCCCTGGTCAACGACGACAGCCAGTTTCTCTGCAACCCCGAGATCTGCGCCTTTCGGGTGCGAGGGGAGCTGATCACCCAGTGGCAGGCCAATATCGGCTTGACCCTGAGGTTCTGAGCCCCGTTCGGACTAGGCGATGCCCTTGGTGACGCGGCTGAGGGGCTCGTTGACGTCGAACACCTTGTACTGCACCGCGCTGGCGCCCATGGCGAGCACCCGCTGCTCGTGCATGGTGGCGTAGGCGAGGGCGCTCCCCTCATCCTCGAACAGATAGATGCCGCCCGCCTCGCCGGTGCGCGGGTTCTCGGTCCAGATCTTGGAGATGAAGCCCGGCTCCCGGGTGATGGAGTCGGCCAGCGGCATGGCCGCAGCAGTGAGGGCCAGTCCCATCATCTCGGCGGGGAAGTTGAAATGGATCTGCAGCAGGCTGGGCATGATAAACCTCTCGTGGGCGTTGATTGACGGAATCCGCATCATAGGAAGCCGGCATCTTGGCTGCAAGAAGGCACATTTTCGTGGCATAGTTACCGCAAAGTAACCACTCGCGAGCCATACCGTGCCCTCACTGCCCTGTCCCGCCTATCAGGTATTGCGCCTGCTGACCGGCAAATGGAAGCCGGCCATTCTGTTTCATCTGCGCGAACAGACCCTGCGCTTTGGCGACTTGCGCCGCTGCCTGCCCGAGGTGAGCCAGAAGGTGCTCACCGCCCAGCTCAAGGAGCTGGAGAGCGACGGTGTCATCATTCGCACCCTCTACCCCGACGTACCGCCCAGGGTGGAGTACAGCCTGAGCCCGCTTGGCGCCGCCCTGATCCCCCTGCTCCAGCAGATGCACGATTTTGCGCTGAACCACGTTGATCTGCTGGCTGGTCAGGGTCCTGTTTCTAGCGAGCCCGCAGCAACCAGCGGCTGAGGGCGGTGGCCGCCAGCAGTCGGTAGCCGAGCAGAGTGAGCGCCAGCAGCGCGGGTACCTTGAGGAGTTCCCACCACACCTGTTTGCCCTGGGGGCCGAAGATCATCAGCCACACCACCAGCATCATGTGCAGACAGTAGAGGCCGAGCACCTTGGGGGCCTGGCGCTCCAGCCAGCTGCCTTTGCCCCATGCCGGGTTGGCCAGCAGCAGGCCGAACAGCCCCAGCGCCCAGGGGAGCGAACCCAGCAGGAAATCATGACGAGCGAGGGGGACGGCGGCAACGCGCAGCAGACCTGCGGCCTCCAGGGCGTAGAGCCCCATCCCCGCCATCATCATCAGGGCGCAGCGCCTGGCGTCCGGCTGCCAGGCACGCAGGCGCAGCTCGGCGCCAAGCGCCACGAACAGCAAGGAGAAGAAGGGGCCGTTGCGGGTCAGCAGGGCCCACTCGCCCCCCGGCAGCAGCGGGCCATAGGAGCCACCGATCAGGGCCAGGCTGTAGAGCAGGGCCCCCAGCAGCAGGGCCAGCCTCGGCAGGCGGACCTGCTGGCAGAGCCCCAGGATCAGCACCGCCACCATCAGGGCGGGCAGGAACCAGAGGTGGATCATGCCGCCCACCCACCAGACGTTGAGCGGATCCCCGAGCTGCATCTGCCACTGGCCTGCCATGGCGGGCAGGTAGCCCTCGCTCACCGCCGCGAGCGGGTTGAAGGGTATCAGCACGTAGAGCAGGCTCCACGCCAGCCAGAGCCCCAGCAGGGGTCGGCAGTAGCGCAGTGCGACCGTCAGCGGGTGGCCTGCGGCGAGGGCGGGCTGCAAGAAGTAACCGGCGCACAGGAAGAACAGCGGCACCGCGAAGCGGCAGAGCTGGTTGATGACGGCCCCGACCAGAGGGTAGGGCGTGCCGTCCCACAGGGCGGGGTCGAAGGGGTTGCTGAAAGGGGAGAGATGGATGGTCATCACGGCCAGGATGGCCACCACTCGCCCGCATTCGATGCTGGAGATGCGCATGATTCCTCGTGGCGTTCGGGAGCTGGGCGCACCCTATCAGCCGCAGGTGCTCCCTATCCAGCCGCCTGGTCGCCAACTGTGACCCCCATCGGCGGCCGGTTACCCTTTGTTACCCGAGGTGCGGGCAAGGTTACCGCCGCCGGGAGCGGGATCCCGTTTTGGTGTCGGTAAAAGGGCTAGAGCAGGGCCACCAGCACGGTGACCAGGGCGCCCAGCAGCAGCAGGGTGATGCCGCGACCGGCGGGGCCGTGCAGCTTGTTCCACATCAGCAGGCTGGTGAGGGCCAGCAGCAGCATGGCCAGGGCCGCCAGATCGCCCACCAGTTGCCAGGGCAGGCCGGTGCCCATGCCACGGTGCAGCCGGTTGAGGCTGGCAGCGAAGTTGGCCTGCTGCAGCTCGGTGCGCACCAGCAGAGTGCCTTCCACATAGCTGGCGGCCACGCTCTGGCTGAGGGTGACACCGCGCAGCTCCCAGCGGGCCGGCAGGGTGAGGGCGCCGGATGGTGTGGGCAGGGTCTGGGGCGGGGTGATCTGGGGTCTCCCCTCCTCGAACATGTCTGCATAACGCTGTTGCAGCAGGGCTTTCAATTCATCCGGGCTGGCCAGCGGCGTGCTCAGTACTATCTCTTCGCTCGATTTGGCGGTGTGGGGACCGGGCAGGGGCAGCACGGCCCTGTGTTGCAGCCAGAGGCCGGTGAGGCCGTAGAGCAGCATCAGGGTGAGGGTGGCAAAGCCGGCCCAGGCGTGGATGCGGCGCACCCACTTGTTGTTGTGCAGGGGAAGTTTTCTGCGTGTCATCGTTCGGTGCTTCATAACAATCTGGCCAGCGAACGCTGGCCAGAGGGGTCGGTAAACAGGGAGGATCAGAAGCGGTAGGCGGCGGTCAGGTGCAGCTGACGGGGCGTGCCCGGCATGATCTGGGCCGCGCTGGTGGCGCTGACGAAGTAGTCGTGATCGGTCAGGTTCTCCACGCTCAGCTGGGCTTCCCACTGGGGCCAGCGGTAGCCGGCACGGGCGTCGAAGCGGGCGTAACCGGGCAAGGTGGTGGTGTTGGCGTTGTCGGCGAAGCGATCCCCCACCGCCGTCACCCCGGTCTCGCCGAACCAGCCCTGCTTGCCGCTCTGGTAGCCGGCGAACAGCTGGCCGTTCTGGCGGGAGACGTTCATCGGCCGCTTGCCTTGCAGGTCCGCGTCTGCCTTGACCTGCTCGGCATCCTGGATGGCGACGCCGCCGCGCAGATAGATCTCGTCGGTCAGCTGGGCACGGGCGCTCAGCTCGATGCCGTCGGTGCGCTGCAGACCGGTGAGGATCACCCGGGTGGGATCCAGCGGATCCTTGCTGCGCTTGTTGTACATCTCCAGCCGGTAGAGGGAGAAGGTGGTGGCGAGGCGGCCGTTCAGCCAGTCGCTCTTCACGCCCCCTTCATAGAGCCGGGTGTGCTGGGGATCCAGGTTGTTGTTCTTGTCCCCCGGGGTGATGCCGATAAGCTCACCGCCCACCGGGGTGAAGGTCTTGCTGTAGGAGGTGTAGAAGGCATGCTCCTCGATGGGGTTCCACACCAGGCCCAGGCGCGGACTCAGGCTGGTGACCGAGAGGGTCTCTTCCTTGTCGAGGTCGTTGCGGCGGCTGGTGACGGTGAAGTCGTCGCGGCGCAGGCCTGCCAGCAGGTGCCAGTCGCCCAGGCTGAGCTGATCCTGCACATAGAGGCCGACACCGCGCACCCTGTGATGGGCGTCGCTGGAGAGTTTCATGGCGCCGTCGTAGGTGGGCAGGGAGCCCGGATCATAGAGGTTGCCTGCCGGGATCGGGTTGGCGTTCTGGTAGAGCTTGGGGGTGCGATCCTGCCAGCCCTGCTCCAGGCCCACCAGCAGACGATGGGCGATGGGGCCGGTTTGCAGCTGGCCTTCTGCCTCGGTGTTGCTGGTGAGGCTGCTGGCCTTGAGATCCTGCTGCCAGCGGGCGCGGGTCACCTTGTCACCCTTGACGCTGGTGACATAGGTATTGTCGAACTGGCTGTCGAGGGTGGTGTAGCCGAGCTGCTGGCGCAGTTGCCACTGATCGTTGATGTCCCAGGTGAAGCGGGAGCGGGTGGACTGGGCCACATCGTCGATGAAGTCGCGGCGGGTGTCGCTGTAGACGCTCTCGATGGGGACATCCGCCGGGCGACCATCGACGCCGGGAATGCCGCGATCCGGGGTGCGATCGTGCTCGTTGCGCTCGTATTGCACCAGCCAGTTCAGGGTGTCGGTGATCTCCCAGTTGACGGAGGGGGCCAGCAGGGTGCGCTTGCTGGTCACGTCGTCGCGAAAGCTGTCTTTGTCTTCCTGGGCCAGGTTCAGGCGCACCTGTACCCGCTCTCCTGCCTCGCCGTTGAGATCGGCGGCGAAGCGTCGGCTGTCGAAGCTGCCGACCTGGGCGCTGACGCTGGAGGCCTGCCCCTTCTGGGGAACCTTGCTGACCCGGTTGACGATGCCGCCCGTGCTGCCACGGCCGTAGAGCACGGCGGCGGGGCCCTTGAGCACTTCGACCCGTTCGATGTTGCCAAGGTCGCGGGTGTATTGCATGTCGTCGCGCAGGCCGTCGAGGTAGAAGTCGTTGCTGGCGCTGAAACCGCGGATGGTGACGCCGTCAAAGCGGGTGTCGCCGCTGGCGTTGACGCCAGGGATGCCGGTCAGGGCTTCACTCAGAGTGGGCTGGCCGAAGGCGGTCAGCTCGCTTGCCTTGACGCTCTCGATGCTCTGGGGCACCAGCTTGGCCGGGGTGGCGGTACGGGTCGCGGTGGCGACCTCTTCATGTTGGCTGCGTTTGCCGACCACGGTCAGGGTTTCGTCTTCGGCACGGGGGCTGGTGCAAACCGCCAGCAAGGCGACGCCCAGCAAGGCGCGCGGGGAGTTGGAATGGTTCATCTGGGTGTGACTCTTTGTCGACCAATTGGCCTGAACTTGTTGATTTAATTGTAATTATTGATTTCTCTCATCGCGAGAGGTTGCTAATGATATTGATTTTCATTTGCCTTGCAAGGAGAAGATGCAAGAAAAAGAGAACATTGGCGGGCAGGCACTGAGGGGGCTGGAACCTCGGGGAAAAGGCCGGGGGAACCTTGGTTCGGTTCGGAGGGGACGCTACCATGGTGGCCTCGCGCCTTGGCGCACCATCCGGAACACACAGGGAGAGAAACATGGTCGAGATCATCAGGGCGGATCTGCACAACCCTCGCCACGGCGAGGCGCTGATCGCGATGCTGGACGAATACGCCAGGGACGAGATGGGGGGCGGCAGTGCACTGGCGGACGAGGTGAAGGCGAATCTGGCCGAAGCCCTGGCCGCGCGACCCGGTGCTCATGTGCTGCTGGCCTGGGTCGATGGGGAGCCCGCTGGCGTTGCCACCTGCTTCGAGGGTTTTTCGACCTTCGCCTGTCAGCCGCTGCTCAATATCCACGACGTGGCGGTGCACCCTGCCCATCGCGGCCAGGGCATCGGCAAGCAGCTGTTGGCGGAGGCGGAGCGGCTCGCCCGGCAGCTCGGTTGCTGCAAGCTGACCCTGGAGGTGCTGGAGGGGAACAAGGTGGCCCAGGCTGCCTATCGTGCCAGCGGCTTTGCGGGTTATGAGCTGGATCCCGAGGTGGGCCGGGCCATGTTCTGGCAGAAGAAGCTGGGGTGAGAGGGTCGGCAAACATGATCTGCCGGGCTTGCCTCTGAGACTCCTGTCCTCTAGAGTGACACCAGATTTTTCAATGTGTTGATGGAACCGGCCCGGCCGGGTGAGTGACATGACCCTTTATGCTTCGGATCAGCGAGTGACCCGAATGAACTCCGTACAGATGCGCACGATGAAGCATTGTCCGGAGCCGGTGGAGGCCCAGACCTCCCATCCATTCATCGTGCAGTGACGACCGGATCTCGCTACCTCGCGGGAGCCGTGACCTTGCCGCACGACTGAACCAAGGCCATAGACGTTGCCTCGTCTATGGCCTTTTTTGTTGTCCCGCAGCCAGGCTGCGGGTGCGAGACAGAGCAGAGGCCCGCCCGGGTCTCTGCTTTTTTTATGGTCTGTAATGACCGACGGGTATGCTTGGCAAGGGCCGGGTCGTCGGCCAGAGAGGCTGACCATCTTCAAGAGGAAACAGTGCAATGTCACAAAATATCTATGACGAACCAGGGTTTTTTGAGGGCTATGCCCAACTGCCACGCTCCCTCCACGGGCTGGCGGGGGCGCCGGAGTGGCCGGCGCTGCACGCCATGCTGCCGGATCTTGCCGGCAAGCGGGTGCTGGATCTGGGCTGCGGTTATGGCTGGTTCTGCCGGGCAGCCAGAGATCTCGGGGCTGCCGATGTGGTCGGTATCGATCTCTCCGCGAAGATGCTGGCCCGTGCCGCCGAGCTGACCCGGGATGAGGCCATCCGCTATCGGCAGGGGGATCTGGACGGTCTTGCGCTGTCCGATGAGCCTTTCGATCTCATTTACAGTTCCCTGGCGCTGCACTACCTGCCCGAGGTGGCGCCGCTGTTTGCGGAGATCCACCGTGCGCTGGTGGCTGGCGGCAGCCTGGTGTTCTCGGTGGAGCACCCCATCTTCACCTGCCCGCAGCCGCAGGGCTGGCTGGCGGATGCAGAGGGACGCCGCTCCTGGCCCGTCAACGGCTACCAGGCCGAGGGCAAGCGGGTCAGCAACTGGCTGGCGGAGGGGGTAGTCAAGTATCACCGCACCCTGGGCACCTACCTCAATGCCCTTGTCGCCGCCGGGTTCCAGATCCGCCGCGTGGAGGAGTGGGGGCCGACGGCGGCGCAGATTGCGGCCAACCCTGCCCTGGCGGAGGAGGCGGAGCGCCCCATGCTGTTGCTGGTGTCGGCGTACAAACCCCTGGCCTGACGCAATAAAAAACGGCGCGCAGAGTGCTCTGCGCGCCGTGTCGTCAGGTGGTTGCCGACTTAGAAGTCGTAGCGGGCCGCCAGCTGGAAGTCATCCTTGGTGTTGAGCTTGCCGCTGTCATGGCTGTCGAGGTTGTTGATGCGGTACTCGCCGATGACGCGCAGGTTCTTGTTGAACTTGTACTGGGCACCCAGGGTGTAGTAGTCGATGGAGTCGTAGTCAGACTTGCCAGCCTGCTCCACCTTCTGCTTGTTCCACAGGGCCATCAGGCCGAAGCCGCTCTCGAAGTTGTAACCCAGCGCCCCTTCCCAGCCGGTGTGATCCTTGCCGGTGGCCAGGAAGTCGCTGCCGTCGGCATAGCTCAGGGCGGCGTAGAGGGCCTTGTTGTCGTACTTGGCGGAGAGCAGCCACAGCTTGGCATCCTCTTCACCGCTCTTGTCGCGGATGCCCACGTTGTAGGCGGTCCCCAGGGAGAGGTTGAACGGGAAGGTGTAGGCCACGGCGGCACCGTAGGCGGCATCGCTGTCCTTGCTGGAGGTCTCTTCGGTGTCACCGCCATCGAACTTGTAGCTGGTATCTACCTGGAAACCGTTGAACAGGCCGGAGTACTTCAGCACGGAGCCGGCGCGGTTGGTGGCGAAGGTGTCGGTCTTGGCGCCCAGTGCCTCGTTGCCGTAACCGTCGGAGAGGGAGACATCAGTCCAGTCCGCCAGGAAGCCAGGGGCCCCCTTCTGGCGACCGAAGGTGACGGTTCCCCAGTTGGCGCCGACACCGGCGAACGCCAGACGGGTACGCAGGTTGTCGGAGTTCTCGCTGACGGTCTTCTCGCTGTCGTTGATGTACATCTGCAGTTCGTACTGGGCCAGCGCCTTGAGACCCGGGTTGATCTCGCTCTCTACCTTGGCGCCCAGACGGACAAACTGGTTGGCCCCCTGCTTGTCGCTGTATTCGTTCTTGATGTCACCGTTGGCGTCCAGCTCTTTCTTCTCGCCGAAGAACTGGCCGGCGTAGATGCGGCCGTAGAGGTCGAGCAGGGTGCTCTCGTTTTTGTACACTTCGACGGCTTGAGCCTGGAAGGCGGCGGTAAGAGCCAATGCTACTACTGTCAGCTTTTTCATCATGATCCCTTGTGTTGCAAGCTTTTGTTTTAAAAGACGGGGCCATGCTAGAAGTGACAGATGACAGTCGGGTGACCGTGCAATGAACAAACCGTGTCGGTTCCATGTCAGCGGGATGAAAACCGGGATTTATGTGGCTGGTCGCCACTTTTACGCGCAAAGGTTTGCCCTTGTGGTAGAATGCCGCCCGTTTTCGAGCTCCTAAGGTTGGATATGCGATGAGACGTGAACTGGCAATCGAATTTTCCCGAGTGACGGAAGCGGCTGCACTGGCTGGCTACAAGTGGCTCGGACGTGGTGACAAGAATATCGCCGATGGCGCGGCCGTGGCGGCCATGCGTCACATCCTCAATCAGATCCAGATCGATGGTGAGATTGTGATCGGCGAAGGGGAGATCGACGAAGCCCCCATGCTCTACATCGGCGAGAAGGTGGGCACGGGTCAGGGCGACGCCGTGGACATCGCGGTCGACCCCATCGAGGGGACCCGCATGACTGCCATGGGTCAGGCCAATGCTCTGGCCGTGCTGGCGGTGGGCGACAAGGGATCCTTCCTCAAGGCCCCCGACATGTACATGGAAAAGCTGATCGTGGGCCCCAAGGCGAGAGGCGCCATCGATCTCGATCAGGCCCTGGAGCTGAACCTCAAGGCCGTGGCCAAGGCGCTCGGCAAGCCCCTCTCCCGTCTGACCGTCATCACCCTGGCCAAGCCGCGTCATGACAAGGCGATCAAGGAGATGCAGGGCCTGGGAGTGCGGGTGTTCGCCATTCCCGACGGCGACGTGGCCGCCTCCATCCTCACCTGTCTGCCGGACAGCGAAGTGGACATGCTCTACGGCATCGGTGGCGCGCCGGAAGGGGTGATCTCCGCCGCGGTGATCCGCGCCCTGGACGGAGACATGCAGGCTCGCCTGATCCCCCGCCACCAGGTCAAGGGTGACAGCCCCGAGGTTCGCGCCCTGGGTGAACAGGAGATCGCGCGCTGCGAGGAGCTGGGCATCGACGTGAGCAAGGTGCTCAAGCTCGAAGATCTGGCCAAGAATGACAACGTCATCTTCTCGGCTACCGGCATCACCAAGGGTGATCTGCTGGAAGGGATCACCAGCGACGGCGTCATGGCGACCACCGAGACCCTGCTGATCCGCGGCAAATCGCGCACCATTCGTCGTATCAAGTCGATCCACTTCCTGGATCGCAAAGACAGCGTGGTACGCGACATCATCCTGTAAGCAGGAGGATGACGGTGGCGGCAAGTCACGTACTCTCATGCCGTCGCATCAAGTCGATCCACTTCCTGGATCGCAAGGACAGTGTGGTACGCGACATCATCCTGTGATGTGCTGACTCCCGCAGCAAAAAGCCCGGCACTGCCGGGCTTTTTGCGCTCTGCAGGGCGCCAGGATGCCCGTGCAGGGATAAGGCTTAGGAGAAACCGGACTCCTTGCTACACTGCGGTGCCCCACAGAGGAAAAATCACATGGAATGTCGTCAGGGATGCGGTGCCTGCTGCATCGCCCCCAGCATCAGCAGTGCCATTCCCGGCATGCCGGACGGCAAGCCCGCCGGTGTGCCCTGTGTGCAGCTCGATGCGCACCTGGGGTGCAAGATCTTCGGCCAGCCGGAGCGCCCGGCGGTGTGCGGCGGCTTTCGCCCCATGGCGGACGTGTGCGGCTCCCATCGCCAGGAGGCCATCTGGCTTATCGGCGAGCTGGAGCGGCTGACCGCCTGAGCCCTTGACCCTCTCCCTCGGTGAAAGGGTGTCTGCTTGTCCTCCTCGTCCCCACCCCCTTCTCCCGCAAGGGGAGAAGAGGGTGCCGCCATTCGGAGTCATGAAAAAGGCCCCCTCGCCTGGCGAGGGGGCCTTTTTATCGTCGGCTCATGGTGAAGCCAGCTTATTCCTTGATGCGCTCGATGCGACCACCCAGGCCTTGCAGCTTGTGCTCGATGTCTTCGTAGCCACGGTCGATGTGATAGATGCGATCGACGATGGTGGCCCCTTCGGCCACGAAGCCGGCCAGCACCAGGCTGGCGGAGGCGCGCAGATCGGTCGCCATCACCTGGGCACCCTTGAGCTGCTGGGTGTCGCGGCAGATGGCCACATTGCCCTGCAGTTCGATGTCGGCACCCATCCGTACCAGCTCGGGCACGTGCATGAAGCGGTTCTCGAAGATGGTCTCGGTGACCATGCCGGTGCCCTGGGCGACCGCGTTCAGCACGGTGAACTGGGCCTGCATGTCGGTCGGGAACGCCGGGTAGGGGGCGGTCTTGATGGTGACAGGTTTCAGGGTGCGACCTGTCATGTCGAGGGTTATCCAGTCGTCACCCTTTTCAATCAGGGCGCCAGCCTCTTCCAGTTTGACCAGTACGGCTTCCAGCAGGCTGGGGTCGGTGTTGCGGCAGGTGATCTTGCCACCGGTCACGGCGGCGCCTACCAGGAAGGTGCCGGTCTCGATGCGATCGGGCTGCACGCTGTAGCTGCCACCGTGCAGACGTTCTACGCCGTCGATGGTCAGGGTATCGGTGCCGGCGCCCTGAATGTTAGCTCCGAGCGCGTTGAGGAAGTTGGCCAGATCGACCACCTCCGGCTCACGGGCGGCGTTTTCGATCACGGTGCGACCGTCAGCCAGGGTGGCGGCCATCATCAGGTTCTCGGTACCGGTCACGGAAACCATGTCCATCAGGATGTGGGCACCTTTCAGGCGGCCGTCGACGCGGGCTTTGATGTAGCCCTCTTCGATGACGATCTTCGCGCCCATCAGCTCCAGGCCGTGGACATGCAGGTTGACCGGGCGGGCACCGATGGCACAGCCGCCGGGCAGGGAGACGTCTGCTGCACCGAAGCGGGCTGCCAGCGGGCCCAGGGCCAGGATGGAGGCTCGCATGGTCTTCACCAGCTCGTAGGGGGCGACATGATTGTTTACCGCGCCGGTCAGCACGGTCACGTTGCCGTTGACCTTGGTGGTGGCGCCCAGCATCTCCAGCAGCTTGAGGGTGGTACCCACGTCTTTCAGACGCGGTACGTTGGAGAGTTGAACCTCTTCGTCACACAGCAGGGTGGCAAACAGGATGGGCAGGGCGGCATTCTTGGCGCCGGAGATGGTCACTTCACCGGAGAGGGTGCAGGGGCCGGTGATCTTGAATTTGTCCATGGTTTACTTCTTTACCAAATCAGGAGGGCAGCTGGAATTTACGCTCGCGTTTCCACTCGGCGTCGGTATAGGCCTTGATGGAGAGAGCGTGGATCTCGTTGGTGGCGATCTTGTCCATCAGTGGGGCATAGATGGCCTGTTGTTTCTTGACCCGGCTCATGCCGTCAAACATGTCGCCGACAGCGATCACCTGGTAGTGACTGCCGTCCCCTTTGACATGGACTTCGGACAATGGCAAAGCCTCGAGGAGTATCGCTTCAATTTCAGAGACTTGCATTATGAGTCCTCAGTTGTGAGCGGGGTTGAATGAAAGAGGCTGGCCACCCCGTAAAGGTTGGCCAGCGTATGGAAATCGTTGGAGGCACCCACCAGTGTCGGAGTGGCACCCCGTGCCAGTGCCGCCTTGGCCCACTTGACCAGCAGGGCAAGGCCGGCGGAATCCAGGGTAGTGACGGCATCGAGTTCGAGCCGGTCGTCCTGCCACCAGTCGGCGCGGCGTTGCCACAGATCGTTGACCTGCGGGGCCTGCAAGTCACCGCTCAGGATCATGACTTGATCACCAGCGGCTTGGCGTTGTGTTCACGCAGCTGGGCGATCACCGCATCGATGCCGTTCTGGCGGATGAGGCCACCCAGCTCGTTCTGCTTGGCAGAGAGCAGGCTGATCCCTTCGGCAACCATGTCGAAGGCTTTCCACTCGCCGGTCTTGTTGTTCTTGCGCAGCTTGAACTCGAGGAAGATGTCCGGCTTGCCGGCCTCTTTCACGCTGACGTTGACGGCGGTGATGTTGCTCTCGGCGGCTTTGCCGGGCTGGACCTTGACGGTCTGCTTGTCGAAGTGTGCCAGTGCGTCGGCGTAGGAGCTCACCATGTACTCGGTGAAGACGTCCACAAAGGCGTCACGCTGGGCAGGGGTCGTCTGTTTGATCTGGTTGCCGAGCACCTTGTAGGCGGCGAAGCGGTTGTCCACGTAGGGCAGCAGCTCCTCGCGGATGATAACGCGCAGGTGATCGGGGTTGCTCTTTACCTGGGCCTGATCGGCTTTCAGGCGGGCAAAGGTCTGCTGGGCGGCCTGATCCACGAGGGCATAGGGGTCCGAAGTATTGACATCCGCATGGGCGACGAGGGAGAACAGCATGCTGGTCATCAGACCCAGCATCAGGGCGATCTTCTTGAACATGGTTACTCCTTGGTTGCGGGTGTATTGGCCGGAGAGGACTGGCTGTAGAGGAACTTGCCAATCAGATCTTCCAGCACGATGGCGGACTTGGTGTCTTCGATCATGTCGCCATCCTTGAGCATGCTGGTGCCCATCTCCTCATCGCTGAACCCCGGTGCCAGACCGATGTACTGCTCACCGAGCAGGCCAGAAGTCAGGATGGAGAGGGTGCTGGTCTCGGAGAACTCGCCGGCACTCTTCTGCATCTGCAGGGAAACGATGGGGACCTGGCTCTTGGGATCCAGGGTGATGTCGCTGACACGACCGACGACGACGCCGCCGACCTTGACCGGCGAGCGTACTTTCAGGCCGCCGATATTATCGAAATGGGCGCGCAGGGTATAGGTTTCTCCTTCCGGTTTGAAACTCAATCCCGCCACTTGCAGTGCCAATGCCAGAATGGCCGCGATGCCAGCCAGCATGAAGGCGCCAACCAGAAATTCTACTTTGCTGAACTTCATCTTTCCCTTATCCAAACATGACTGCGGTGAGTATAAAATCCAGACCGAGCACGGCCAGGGATGAGTGAACCACGGTACGGGTCGTCGCCTGACTGATCCCGGCCGAGGTCGGTTTGGCATCATAGCCGTTGAAGAGCGCTATCCAGGTCACCACCAGGGCGAAGATCAGGCTCTTGATGGCGCCCTGCATGATGTCGTCCTGCCAGTCGACGGAGGCCTGCATGGCGGACCAGAAACTGCCTTCGTCCACCCCCAGCCAGTCGACACCAACCAGCTTGCCGCCAAAGATGCCGATCAGGCTGAACATGAAGGCCAGCAGCGGCATGCTGATGACCCCGGCCCAGAAGCGGGGCGCCACGACCCGACGCAGCGGATCGACCGCCATCATCTCCAGGCTGGAGAGCTGCTCGGTGGCCTTCATCAGGCCGATCTCGGCGGTGAGGGCGGAGCCCGCACGACCGGCGAACAGCAGGGCTGTGACCACAGGGCCCAGCTCACGGAGCAGGGAGAGGGAAACCAGAGGCCCCAGGCTCTGCTCTGCGCCGAAATCCTTCAATACGTTGTAACCCTGCAGGGAGAGCACCATGCCGATGAAGAGGCCGGACACCAGTATGATGGCGACGGATTGCACTCCCACCACATACAGTTGCTGCACCAGCAGCGGGAAGTGCTTGCGTGGCTGGGGCCGTCCTGCCAGTGCATGAAACAGCATGATGGTTGCCCGGCCGACGGCGTTGATGAAACGCACACCGCTGCGGCCCAGCTTGCTTATCTGACTTGTCAACATCACAGATCCTGTAGCAGGTCACCTGCCGGAAAATGAAACGGAACAGGACCGTCGGGCAATCCCTTGAGGAACTGCTCGACTTCGGGATTGTGCTCCTCGCGCAGCTGCTCCGGTGTGCCGTGTGCCACTACCTTGCGGTTGGCGATGATGTAGGCGTAGTCGGCGATGCTCAGCACCTCTTTCACGTCGTGGGTGACGATGACGGAGGTGATGCCGAGGGCATCGTTGAGCTCCTTGATGAGCTTCACCAGCACCGCCATGGTGATGGGGTCCTGCCCCACGAAGGGCTCGTCATACATGATGAGATCCGGATCCAGCGCGATGGATCTCGCCAGGGCCGCGCGACGCGCCATGCCACCGGAGAGCTCGGACGGCATCAGCTTGGCCGCCCCGCGCAGACCGACAGCCTGCAGTTTCATCATGACGATGGTGCGGATCAGCTCTTCCGGCAGGCCGGAGTGCTCCCGCAGCGGGAAAGCCACGTTGTCGAAGACGGTCATGCCGGTGAACAATGCGCCACTCTGGAACAGCATGCTCATCCGTTTACGCACTTCATACAAGCGTGAACGGGAGAGCGTGGGAACGTCTTCCCCGTCAAACAGAATGTGACCGGACTCAGGCTTGAGCTGGCCCCCGATCAGGCGCAGCAAGGTGGTCTTGCCGATCCCGCTCGGACCCATGACGGCGGTGACCTTGCCACGGGGAATGGTCAGGTTGATCCTGTCGTACAGCAGCCGATCCCCGTGACTGAAGGTCAGGTCGGAGATGGTGATCAGGTCATCGTTCAAACAATTGTCCATCCGGTATAAATGAAGAGCGAATTTTATGGGCTAGTCTAGGTCTAAGCAACAGCGAGGAACAACTATTGAGCGGGTTTCCCCCCCAAGTACGCGACAGTTTTATGTAACAACCTGCGTCAATGACCGCCCATTCCGCATCCGATTCGCTTATCTCGGCAGACTTTTTTATAATCCCGCAGCAAATTTCGGCCCGGAGCTGTGCCTTTATGTCTGTAAAGCCTGAAAAAGTGTCTGAATTGTTCGATTTCCGTCGCAGCGCCCGAGCGGTGCTGGACATAGAAAAACAAGCCATTGATGGACTCTACCAGTACCTTGACGAGGCGTTCGAGCGCGCCTGCGAGATGGTGCTGCGCTGTGGCGGCAAGATAGTGGTGACCGGCATGGGCAAGTCGGGTCATATCGGTAACAAGATTGCCGCGACCCTGGCCAGCACGGGAACGCCCGCCTTCTTCCTGCACCCGGGCGAGGCGAGCCACGGGGATCTCGGCATGATCTCAGCCGGGGATCTCATCATCGCCATATCCAACTCCGGCGAGAGCGACGAGATCCTGGCCCTGCTGCCGGTGCTCAAGCGCCGCGGCATTCCACTCATCTGCATGACAGGCAATCCTGCTTCCACCATGGCGAAAGAGGCCAACGTGCACCTGTGCATCAAGGTGGAGAAAGAGGCCTGCCCCCTCGGTCTGGCCCCGACATCCAGCACTACCGCCACCCTGGTGATGGGGGACGCGCTGGCCGTGGCCCTGCTGGAGGCCCGTGGCTTCACCGCCGATGACTTTGCGCTGTCGCACCCGGGCGGGTCCCTCGGCAAGCGGTTGCTGTTGCGAGTGGGCGATCTGATGCACAGCGGCGAGCTGTTGCCCAAGGTGGGGATAGATGCCACCATCAGCCAGGCGCTGCTGGAAGTGAGCCGCAAGGGGCTCGGCATGACGGCGGTGGTGGACGATCAAGGGCTGCTTGCCGGTCTGTTCACCGATGGTGACCTGCGCCGCATTCTGGACCTGCAGGTGGATATTCATCACACCCCCATCAGCCGCGTCATGACGGTGAACTGTGTTACCGTAGGGCCTGAGATGATGGCGGCCGAGGCCGTCAAGCTGATGGAAACCAGGAAAATCAACGGGTTGTTGGTCGTGGATGGGGAGAGACACCCGCTGGGTGCCTTCAACATGCATGATCTGCTGAAAGCCGGAGTAATTTGATGCAAGACGTACCGACCCTCTATGGTCCGGTGACGCGCAGCCAGTACGAGAAGGCGGCGCAGATCCGCCTGCTGGTGTGCGATGTGGATGGGGTGCTCTCCAACGGCTTCATCTATATGGGCAATAACGGCGAAGAGCTGAAGACTTTCTGCACCCGTGATGGTGCCGGCATGCGTGCTCTGCTCAATGCGGGCATCGAGATTGCCATCATCACGGGGCGAAACTCCCGCATCGTCAGCGATCGCATGAGGAGTCTGGGAGTCCAGCACCTGGTGCAGGGTGCAGACAAAAAGCTGCCCCACTTCGAGGCCTTGCTGACCAAGCTCGGGCTGGATGGATCGCAAGCCGCCTATATGGGAGATGACACCATCGATCTGCCGGTGATGCAGGCTTGCGGCCTGGGTATCGCTGTTGCCGACGCCCATCCGCTTGTGCTGGCGAAGGCGGATCTGGTGACGCGGCTTGGCGGTGGCGTCGGGGCCGTGCGCGAGGTGTGCGACCTGATCTTGCAGGCCCAGGGATTGGCTGACTATCAACCCGAGGCGTCGCGATGAACAAACAGACTGTGCTGTTCGGCCTGCTGTTTCTGGCTGCGCTGGCGGCCTGGCAGCTGGGGGAGATCGAGCTGGTCCCCGAGCCGACCACCAAGACGGAAAATTTTCAACCGGACTTCACCGCCAGAGAGTTGGTGACGACCCGCTTCAACGAGCAGGGCAAGCGCACCGAGCGGCTGGAATCCGAATATGCGGAGTACTACCAGGTGCTCGAGCAGGCCACTTTCACCAAGCCGGTGGTCTACATGTTCGATGACAAGGGCGCGGCCGAATGGAAGCTGACGGCCGAAACCGGGGTGCTCAACACCGATGACAATGTGATCCTCCGTGACAAGGTGCATCTGGACGGTCTGCTGCCCGCTTCCTTCATCTCCACGCTGGATACCTCCTATCTGGAGCTGGATCTGGTGACGCAGGGGATGAGAAGCAACCAGCACATCAGCATTGTGGGCCAGGAGTTCCAGACCGAGGGCGTTGGCCTCAAGGGCCACCTGGAACGTAAATATTTCGAGTTACTGGATAAAGGCCATGCCACTTATTTCAATGAAAAACGTTAATCTGGCCCTCACGGCCCTGTTGCTGTGCGGTTCCCTGAATGCCAAAGAGTCCGACTTTGCCGAGAAGGTCTATGTGGATGCGGTCAAGCAGGTGGCCGAGATGCAGGACAACCGCATCACCTTCAGCGAGGATGTCATCATCACCCAGGGCACCATCAAGATTAAGGCCGACAAGGTGGTGGTGATCCGCTCCGGCGACAAGGGCGCCGAGGTGATGACCGCGTATGGCAACCCAGCCACCTTCTTCCAGGTGCTGGACAACGGCAAACCGGTCAATGCCCATGGCAACAGCATCCGCTACGAGCTTAAGAACCGGCTGGTGACCATCACCGGCAATGGCCAGCTCAAGCAGGAAGACAGCCAGGTGACCGGCGATCTCATTCGCTACGACATCGTCAAGCAGAAGATGATTGCCGAGAGCAAGGGGCCCACCCAGCGCGTCAAGACGGTGTTCCTGCCGGATCAGGTGGAGAACTTCGACAAACCCGCCGATCAGAAGAAGTAGGAAACAACAGCCATGGCAGTGTTAAAAGCAACGGGTCTGCAAAAGAGCTACAAGCGCCGCATGGTGGTCAGCGATGTGAGCCTGGAGGTGGGAACGGGCCAGATCGTGGGCCTGCTCGGCCCGAACGGCGCGGGCAAGACGACCTCCTTCTACATGATCGTGGGCCTGGTGCAGCGAGATGCCGGCCTCATCACCATCGACGAGCAGGACATCAGCCTGCAGCCCATGCATATCCGTGCCCGCAATGGCATCGGCTATCTGCCCCAGGAGGCCTCCATCTTCCGGCGCCTGTCGGTGTTCGACAACTTGATGGGGGTCATGCAGACCCGCAAGGGGTTGAGCCGCGAAGAGCGGGAGGATAAGGTCGAACAGTTGCTGGAAGAGTTCAATATCACCCATATCCGCGACAGCCTGGGTCAGAGCCTCTCGGGTGGGGAGCGGCGCCGGGTGGAAATCGCCCGGGCGCTGGCGGCAGAGCCGAGATTCATTCTGCTCGATGAGCCTTTCGCAGGTGTTGATCCTATTTCAGTCATCGATATCAAAAAGATCATCCAGCATCTGAAAGAACGCGGGTTGGGTGTGCTGATAACGGACCACAACGTCAGAGAGACGCTGGATGTGTGCGAGAAGGCCTACATCGTCAGCCACGGCAAGATGATTGCCGAGGGCGCGCCGGCCGATATCCTCGCCGATGAGCAGGTCAAGCGCGTCTATTTGGGCGATCAATTCAGTCTATAGTAAGGGGGCACCCCTCATTTTTGTTAGGTGACTGCCTCGCTGAACATAAGGATATCCCGACGTAGATGAAGCCGACATTACAGTTGCGTCTCGGTCAGTCCCTGACCATGACGCCACAATTACAACAAGCGATTCGTCTGCTCCAGCTCTCCACCCTGGAACTCCAGCAGGAAATTCAGCAAGCGCTCGACAACAACCCCTTGCTGGAGCAAGAGGAGAACGAGGCGCAGGAAACCAGTCAGGCAGAGACACAGGACGCCAGTCAACTCGACTCCAGCGATGCCATGGCCCAGGAGAGCATGCCGGATGAACTGCCGGTGGACACCACCTGGGACGAGGTCTACTCGGCCGGTACGGCCCAGAGCGCAGGCCCCATCCATGACGGGGAAGACAGCGTCTATCAGGGGGAGACCACCGAGAACCTGCAAGACTACCTGCTGTGGCAGATGCGGCTCACCCCGTTCAGTGATGTGGATGCGGCCATCGCCCTTGCCATCATCGATGCCATCGACGAATCCGGGTATCTGACTGCCACCCTCGAGGATATTCAGGCTGCAGTCAGCAGCGAGGAGGTAGAAGTCGAACTGGATGAGATCGAAGCCGTGCTCAAGCGGGTGCAGCATTTCGATCCGGTCGGCATCGCCGCCCGTTCGGTGCAAGAGTGTCTGCTGATCCAGCTCGGCCAGTATTCGCCGGACCTGCCCTGGCTCGACGAAGCCAGAGAGGTGATCCGCGAACACATGGACCTGCTCGGCAATCGCGACTACCGCACCCTGGCTCGCAAGACCCGCCTCAAGGAGAGCGATCTCAAGGAGGTGCTGGATCTCATCCAGCAACTGGAGCCCAGACCCGGCAACGGCATCATCCAGAGTGAATCCCAGTACGTGATCCCGGATGTGTCCGTGGTCAAGAAGGGCAGCAAGTGGGTGGTTGAACTCAATCCGGATTCTGCTCCGCGCATCCGTGTCAACGAGGCCTATGCGGCCATGGCGCGCAATGCCCGCAGCAGCACGGATACCCAGTTCATCCGTTCTCATTTGCAGGAGGCCAAGTGGTTCATCAAGAGCCTGGAGAGTCGTAACGACACCCTGCTCAAGGTGGCCAGCTGCATCGTCGAGCAGCAGCAGGGCTTTTTCGAGTACGGCGAAGAGGCCATGAAACCCATGGTACTCAACGACATCGCGGAAGCGGTGGAGATGCATGAGTCGACCATTTCACGGGTCACGACCCAGAAGTACATGCATACGCCCCGCGGCATTTTTGAACTGAAGTTTTTTTTCTCCAGTCACGTCAATACGGAGGGAGGAGGAGAGTGCTCATCGACCGCTATTCGCGCCCTGATCAAGAAGCTGGTGACGGCGGAAAACCCCGCCAAGCCGCTTAGTGATAGCAAGATCGCGGATTTGCTGGCCGAACAGGGTATTATGGTGGCGAGACGCACGATCGCAAAGTACCGTGAATCCTTGTTGATCCCGCCATCCAATCAGCGCAAACGCCTGGTTTAGGCAAACAAAAGGAAGACGTTATGCAAATTAACCTGACCGGACACCATGTCGAGATTACCGAAGCTCTGCGTGATTATGTGAACAACAAATTTGCCAAACTCGAGCGTCACTTTGACCATATCAACAACGTACACGTGGTGTTGAGCGTCGAAAAACTGAACCAGATCGCCGAAGCCAAGCTGCATGTCAGCGGGGGAGAGGTGTTCGCCAATTCGCAGCATGCCGACATGTATGCGGCGATTGATACCCTGCTGGATAAACTGGATCGGCAGATCATCAAGCACAAAGATAAGTTAAATCAAAAATAACTATGCAACTTGAACACATACTGAGTCGGGACTGCACCAAGAGTGCGGTCCCTTGTACCAGCAAGAAACGCGCGCTCGAGATCATCAGTGAACTGGCCGCAGAGCGCCTCGGCGCTTCCCGCCAGGTCCTGTTTGAAAGCCTGCTGGCGCGAGAAAAGATGGGCAGTACCGGGATCGGAGCCGGTATCGCCATCCCCCACGGCCGGATTGACGACGCCTTCGCGCCGACCGCCGTGTTGATGACCTTCTCCGAGCCCATCCCTTTCGATTCTATCGACAATCAACCGGTTGACCTGCTCTTTGCATTGCTGGTGCCGGAAAGCGAGTGCAAGCAGCACCTCAAGACTCTTTCCCTGATGGCATCCAAACTGGGTGACAAGGCCGTCTGCCGCCAGTTGCGCCAGGCGACCAGCGACGAAGAACTCTATCAGATCATGACGTCGGCCTGAGGCCGGGTCTGACACAGCCACGTTGGCGTGAGGGGACAAGATGCAGTTAATAGTAGTAAGCGGTCGTTCGGGCTCCGGCAAGACGGTGGCCCTGAGGGTGCTCGAGGATCTCGGGTACTACTGCGTGGACAACCTGCCGGTCAACCTGCTGCCCCAGTTGATCGTGTCGGTGGAGAGCCAGTATGACAAGCTGGCTGTCAGCATCGACGTGCGCAACCTGCCTGCCCAGGCAGACAGGCTGGAGAACCTGCTGAGCCAGGTGCGCAACGAGGGGCGAGTCAAGTTTTCGAGCTTCTTCTTCGATGCGGACAACGCGACCCTGCTCAAACGCTACGGTGAGAGCCGCCGTCTGCATCCTCTGTCCCGCAACAAGCTTTCGCTGGACGAGGCGATCCGGGAAGAGACCCACCTGCTGGCACCGCTCTCCTCGACCGCCGACCTGCGCATCGACACCACCAACCTCAGCATTCACGATCTCAGCGAGCTCATCAAAACCCGGGTGCTCGGCAAGAAAGAGAACGAGCTGGTGCTGGTGTTCGAGTCGTTCGGCTTCAAGTACGGCATTCCCAAGGATGCGGACTTCGTGTTCGACGCCCGTTTCCTGCCCAACCCGCACTGGATCCCGGAGCTCAAGCCCTTCACCGGCAAGGATGAGCCCGTGGCCAACTACCTCTCCAGCCAGCCGGATGTCATGCTGTTCATCCAGCAGATCGAGAATATGCTGGGGACCTGGTTGCCCCACCTGGAGCGCAACAATCGCAGCTATGTGACCGTCGGGATTGGCTGTACCGGCGGACAACACCGCTCGGTGTTCATCGCCGAACGGCTGGCCAGCGCATTCCGCTTGCTTGGCAAGAACGTGCAGATCCGCCATCGCACGTTGGACAAGCGTTCAAACCCCGCCTGACAGATCCACAGGATGCTCAGATGACCGTTTCCGCCTCGGTAGAAGTCAAAAACAAGTTAGGCATTCACGCGCGACCGGCCATGATGCTGTTCGAGCTGGTGCAGGGGTTCGATGCCCACGTGTTGCTGCGCAACGAAGAGGGGGTCGAGGCCGACGCGGACAGCGTGATCGGCCTGCTGATGCTGGACTCCGCCCAGGGCAAACAGGTGGAGGTGCAGGTGGAGGGCCCCGAAGAGGTGGAGGCCCTGGCCGCCGTGGTGGCGCTGTTCACCTCGGGCTTCAATGAGGAGTAATACGCCTCGGCGTGCTCAAGGTGCGCTGCGAGCCAGCGCCTTGAAAGCGGCAAAATCCCGACAAGCCAGCAGACTTCTGCTGGCTTTTTCGTTCATCAGTGCCAGAAACAGATCATAAAGTCCCATGGCTTCCTCATAATCCGCCTTGGCGATGGCCAGCACGAAGATGAGGGTAGCGCTCTCGCCGTTGCCCCAATCGATCCCCTGGGGGGCCAGCACGGTATAGACCAGGGTGCGGCGCGCCAGCAGGCCGAGGGAGTGGGGCAGAGCGATGCCGTCCCCCAGCATGGTTGAGACAATTCGCTCCCGCTCCTGCAAGGATCCCCGGAATCCGCTCTCCACCAGATCCTCCGCCTCAAGCTGGCTGCAGATGCGATCAAACAGCACCCCCTGGCTGATGGGTTCATCAAGCACCATGAAGTGGTCGGCATCGAAATACTTGTCGAGCAGATAGGGACGGGTGCGATCGACGAGCACCAGCTTGCCGAGCTGCTCCAGCTGGTACTGAGTCGGGAAGGGGGAGACCTGTACCACGGGAGCATTCTTCTCGCTCACCTTGAGGGTGCTGATGACGAAATCCTGCTCGATCCGCGCAAGCCCTTCGTAATCCCGTACCGACTCCAGCGTGGTCAGCTGCAGTTGGGGGTATTCCCGCCGGATGCGTGCTTCCAGCACCCGGAAGGTGGCGTTGCCCGCATCGCACAGCAGCAGCGCCTGGGGGCGCCGGGTGTAACCGATGTCGTAGTGGCGCTCCAGGCCGACCCCGATGTGGATCACCAGGTAGCCGATCTCGTGATGGGTCAACCGGTAGGGGGTCTGCCTGATCCACTCAGAGATGGCCGCCAGGGTGATGTCGTAGGCGAGGGGGTAATACTGCTTGATGTGGTCCGCCAGGGGATTGTGGCTGCCAATCTGGTATTTGACTCGCAGCAGCATGGCGCCGATATGGGTCTGCAGGTCGGCTCGCAATTGCGGGTCGCCGCGCAGGTCATAGGGGTAGTGGTGGTGGATGTAACCCAGCAGGTGCGTAGTCAGCTGCTCGCTCTCGGCCGCCATGGCCGGGCTGAGCAGGGGCGTCTCTGCAGTGAGGCGAGCCTGGATCTGGATGGCGAGACAGGCGATCTCTTCCTGCCCCGGTGACGTCAGGGTTGGCAGCTCGGCATAGATGTCGCGGGCCACCACTGCCAGGGGTGGGGTGATGTCGTCGCTGGCAAACTGGCGCAACTCGTGGCCAGACGCCTGGCGAAGCAGTGCGACGGCACAGTAGACGGTGACTTGCTGCAGGCTCTCGTCGGCCAGGCGCAGCTGATGGCGACCGAGTTGCTCGTGAATGTGGTTGCCCACTACCTCCAGCGTCTTGCTGGGACAGAGGGTGGGCAACAGGCTCTGGAGCGGATGCTGGTGCAGCAGCTCCTGGCAGAGCAGTTGGGTGAGGCAGGCGCGGATCGCCATCTCGCTTCCCGCAATGCGCATCCCCACTCTGGGTTTGCTGTCGATGGTGAGCCCGAAGTGGGCGAGCCGCTCCCGCACCTCCGTCATGTCCCCTTGCAAAGCCGCCCGGCTCAGATACCAGGTGTCCGCCAGCTCGTCGAGTTTGATCCCCTGTTCCGCCGTCAGCAGCAAGACCTGGAGGTGCAGCACCCGCTCGCGGCTGGTGCGAGGCAGGGGGCTCTCCTGCCCCTGGGCGGCCAGCAGCGCATCGAACAGTCCCTGATTGTAGATCTTGAGCTGGTAGCCGCTGCCCCGCTGATGGATCAGGTGGGCGCCCCGGGTGGCGATGAGCTCGTTCAGGGTCGCCACGTCGGTACGCACCGTGCGGGTGGAAACATTGAGACGGCGGGCCAGCTCCTCCTGTGGCAGAGGCTCGGCGTGAAGCAGGGCGAGCAGTTGCTGGAGTCTGGGGTGGGGCAGCTTGGTCATGAGGGGTGGGGACTCCTGTCGCGGATGGTGGGGCGATGTTAACAAGGGGGTCATTAACAAGCCAGGCACCGCCCAGTGATCGGACCGGTGCCTGTGGGGTTGCTATGCCAGCAGTGCCTTCACCATGGCGAGGAGGGTACGCACATCCTCCGGCCGGGTCTGGCCACTGACACTGTCGATGATGGAGCTGTAGACGTGGGGGATCACCTTCTCGACTCCTGCCTCCAGCGCGATCCGCACTATCTCCTCGAAGTTCTCAAGATCGATGCCGCCGGTGGGCTCCAGCCAGAAGCCGTGGCGGGCACAGGCCTCGGCCACAGCCTGATACTCGGCGCGGTAGGCGAGTCCCCCCATGGGGAAGAACTTGACCGAGCTGCCCCCCATGTCCTTGAGCAGGGCAATGGCGGTATCGATGGGGACGATGCCATCGGGCTGCTGACTACTGAGGGGGCCAGTGGAGATCTTCACCATGCCGGGGGTGCCGGTGGGGGAGACAAGGCCATTGACCAGGGTATCAGCTTGACCGAGCAGCGCCCGGCTGGCCCCGACCCCGGTGAACACCTGATTGACGTGCTGGGGCTGCAACTGGCGGGCCAGCTCGGCCACCATGGCGGACTGGCGCGGATCACCGGCTCCCAGCCCGATGGAGAGGGCGTTGTCGATGAGCTTGGCGTAGGCCTGCATGTCGGCGACGGCAGAGGGAATGTCCGGGTAGTTCTTGGAGAGCACACCGACCAGCACATGACCCTCGGCGGCCTCATAAATGTCGACGGCATTCTCTTTGGAACCTGCCAGCACGTTGAGGCAGACCCGATCGCGGTAGTAATTGGGGGTAAGAGACATCAGTTGTTCTCCTGAACGAGGTGGGCAATGGCGGAGTGGATCTGGTCGAGCTGGGGCACGGTGACGCTGCGCACGTCTATCTCGATGTGCCCCTCGTTGGCCTTGTAGCTGCGGCAGTAGATGGCGGGGGTACCCTGTTGCAGACGGGAGACCACTTCCGCCGTGGTCATGCCGATCTGCTGGTGGTCGAAGGTGATGTCGGTGCGGGCGATGTCGCGCCCCGCGCTGTCCCACACCACCTTGGCGGTGACGCCGGGCAGCTGGTTGAGGCGCTCGATGAGGGGGGTCATCTTGGCGACCATGGCGGCGCCGCTCTCCTTCTCTTTGGCCAGATAGCGTTCGATGGCGTGAGTGAGGCCGAGGATCCCCTCCTTGCCCACCTTCATGGCACGGCCGATGCCGTTGGCCTGCTGCTTGACCCACTCCACATACTGACGCCTGCCGAGCACCAGGCCGCTGGTGGGCCCTTCGATGGCCTTGGCGCCGCTGTAGATGACCAGATCCGCACCCTGGTTGTAGTAGAGACGCAGATCCTCTTCGGCCGCTGCATCGACGATGAGCGGGATCCCGTGGGCCTTGGCCACCTCGGCTGCCTCGGCCACCGACAGAATGCTCTTCTGCACGCAGTGGTGGGACTTGATGTAGAGGATGGCGGCGGTATTGGCATGGATGGCGGCGGCCAGCTGGGCGGGTGAGCACTCGTTGGCGTAGCCTGCCTCCACCACCCTGCCGCCCCCCAGGTTGACCATGGTGCCGACGGGGGCACCAAAGTTCACGTTGTGGCCCTTGGGCAGCACGATGTCGCTCGGCACGTCGTGGGCATGAGCATGCAACTGCTCGAGGCGATAGGGGTCGCCGCGCACGATCACGGCGGCCACCGACTGGGCGATGCCGGCGCTGGCGCAGGAGACCACCACCGCATCTTCAACGCCCAGCAGTTCGGCCAGGTAGGCGCCGGTCTTGTTGACCAGATCCTTCACCTCAAAGTAGTGGCCGAGGCCGAAGTTGACCGCATCGACCACCTCCTGCTCGGGGGTGGATACGCCGAGGATGGTCATGCGCCCGGAGGCGTTGATCACCGGTTTGAGCCGGTATTTCTCATACACAGAAGGCATGGTGTGATTTCCCGTAGTGAGTCAGAACCAGTTCGCCGCCCACCAAGGCAGCGAGAGGGAGCAGTTGCCGGTCACCGCTGCGGGCGCCGGCCTCGGTATCGGTAAAGAGAGTGGGGCCGCAGCTCACCTCGAACAGGGTGATGTCTGCATCGGCGCCCACCTCGAGTCGCCCCTTGCCGAGCAGGCGCAGGGCATCGGCGGCCTGGTGAGTGACGCAGGCGAGCACCTGCTCCAGGGTCATGCCGATGGCGAAGAACTTCGACATCACGTGGGCCAGACTGTAGACGGGCCCCTTGATGCGGTTCTTGCAGTAGATGTCTGAACTGATGGTGTGGGGCAGGATCCCCTGAGCAATGGCCAGCTCCGCCACTTCGAAGCTGAAGCTGGCGCCGCCGTGGCCGATGTCGAGCAAGAGCCCCCGCCGCATCGCCTCACGCACCGCCTGGCGCAGTTCGCCGGCCGGGGTCAGGATGCGGTTGGGCTTGCCGTTGAAGCAGTGGGTCAGCAGATCGCCCTCCCCCAGCAGGGCGACGATCTCGTCCAGATCCGGCGGCGTGTTGCCCACGTGCACCATCAGCGGCAAGTTGCCATTGGCCTGCTGGATCTGCTTGGCCATGCGCAGGGGTTGCAGACCGCTTTCACCCACCACGCTGCCGCTCATGCGCGCCTTGATGCCGACGATGAAGCCGGGATGGCGCCGGATGGCCGCTTGGGCGAGGACGGGATCGATGTCTGCCGGATCCGCCAGCTCGTTCTGACGCAGCAGACCGATGCGGGAGATGTTGAGCAGGGCATGCACCCGGGTCTTGCAGGTGGCGGCGAGACGCTGGAAGTCGTCCACATCGTCGGCTCCGGTGCTGCCGGCGTCGATGACGGTGGTGACGCCGGATTCCACGCCCACCTTGTCCGGCTCATCGTGATAGATGGGAGAGGCGGGGTAGCAGTGGGTGTGGCCGTCGATCCAGCCGGCGCTCACATGGACCTGCCCGCCCAGAGTGAGGGTTTGCTTCGCCTCCGTGCTCCCTGGCAGCGAACCCAGCGCCGCTATCTTGCCATGCTTGATGGCGACGTCGACAAGCTGCCCGTTTCCCAGGCGTCCCGCCCTGATGATCATGTCGTACATGCTGATATCCCTCTTGGAACCTGCTTGTGCTCTTACTGCGAGGCTGCTTCCAAGGCTCATGTGTTGCTCTTCACCTTGCTGACGACCTCTCGCGACAGAGCGCAAACAGGTTCTTGAATGCCGCCGAAGAGACGGCCTTGGATTAAGCCAGGGCGATGGGGAAGAAGGTCCCGAACAGCATGGCCCCCAGAATGGCGCCGCCCGTGATGGGCTTCTCCCAGATGTAGAACAGCAGGGCACCCAGCAGGGAGCCTATCCCGATGGGAATGGAGGCGCCCATGGCGGAGAGGATGATGAGGGGACCGAGGAAGCGGCCGGAGCTGTTGCCAGCCCCCATCATGACGTCCGCCCCGTAGGTGGAGTTGCTCTGGTTGATGGTGAACTTGCGCGCCAGGATGATCACGTAGCCGATGGCCATCCCAATCCCCATGCCGGTGATCAGGGAAGCGGTGAAATTTTCCACCGGATAGACAATGCCGGCCCCCAGCAGCAGGGCGGGCACCCCTAGGCCGACTCCGGTCTGGATGGCGCCGCCGATGTCGAGGATCCCCACCAGGGAGCCCTCGATGATGCGGGCGAACAGGAAGCTGGCACCGAAGGCGGCGACTGCACCATAGGCCCCCGTGTCCATACCGGCCTTGAGCATGGCAACGAAGGCCACCTCGTTGAAGGCGCCGACCCCGTAGAGGTAGAACATGTGGGTACCGGCGAAGACGCCGGAAGAGAGCAGACCGACAAAGATGGGGAAGGACCAGTCGGCATACCAGAAGTTGTTTCTCAGTTTCTCATCCATGGTGTGCTTCCTTATTTGCCGCTCATGAGGTTGTGGACGTTTTCCAGCCACAGGGGAACGCCCAGGTGGAAGGATTCAATGAGTTTCATGTCAAAGCCGCGGAAGAAGCCGCTCAGCACGAACAGCAGGACGATGGCACTCATCATCACCTTGGTGACGTGGTTCCAGCCGCTCTCCTCCACCCCCTTGCCGATCAGGATGCCAAGCACCAGGCCCGGTACCGCGTTGCCCATGATGAGCTGGGCCAGACCGCCGAAGATGGTGGCCCAGAAGCCGGACTTCTTGCCTGCCTCGATGGCGGCCAGCCAGAAGATCACCGGCATGACGGTGTTGACCAGCAGGTTGGCGGCGGGCACCAGCACCTTGACCGCGGTCACCTGCAGGGCGGCAGGTACGGCGGCGGCCGTGCTGTTGAGGAAGGCGACCACGATGGCACCAATGATGCCGCAGGCGATGGCCATCTTTTTGGGATCATGGAGGGTGGTGGCGAGATCCCGGTTCTTGATCATCAGGGTCGCTGCACCCCAGTTCGGCAGGATGCGGTGATCCACGTCCTGGGTGAAGGCGCCGGCCGCGACCGTGGAGGCCCAGGCGTTGAAGAAGAAGCCCAGACCGAACGAGAAGTGGGAGGCGGGGTCCCCTTCGCAGGAGTTGAGCTCGCCCAGGGTACGGAACGCGCCCATCCCCTGTACGGTCGGGGCGTGGAACATCCGCGCCGCGCCAGCCCCCACCCCGACGCCTACCAGGCCGCCGATGATGAGTGACTTCATCAAAATGATTAGAAACATCCAACTTGTCCTTTTGGTTGTGGGGTCAGGCCCGGGTGAAATCCACCTTGTCGACATCCAGGCTGATGACCTTGACGGTGATCGCCAGCCGGACCCGGAACTCGTGGCGCTGGCGTGGCAGGAAGAAGAACAGGAACTTCTCCACCCGTACCGACTCCTCGGCCTCGAGCACCTCGACCTCGAGGGGTTCGATGCGCAGCATCACCTTGGGGCTCTCCTTGAGCAGGCTGGGTTGCACCTGGCTGAGGGCTGCAGCGAACGCCTGCTGGCGAGTCGCCCCCTTGCCGTTGACCGTGATCCGGGTGGTGAAGTGTTCTTTCATCAGGTGCGCCCGTGTTTCTTGGCGAAGGCTTCGATCAGCTTCTGGCCCAGCTCTTCCTTGTCCATGAAGCCGAAGCCCAGTACCACGCACCCCTCGTTGATGGCGGTGACACCCTCCTCGATGGATCGCATGCCGTAGCGGCACTTGTAGCCGTACTTGGTCTGGGCCGTGATGGCGCCCGCGCCACCGCTGCCGCAGAAGGAGATGCCAAGGTCGGCCTGCTCCTTGTTCATCACATCACCGAGCTTCATGTCGGCGGCCATGCCGGGGATGACGGTCACGGTGGCGCCGGCGGCTTCTGCGCCTGCCCCCACTTTCTGACCCTTGCCGAGACGATCTCCAATCACGAGTTTGATGGCAGTCATTTAGCTTTCTCCTTTTACTGAGCTGAGTTCGTTTTCTTTGGCCACTTCAAAATGGACGGACAAGAGGTGCGCCTCCTCGTAGGCGAGGCGGTCGAGCCAGGCGACGACCTGCTCTGCCAGGCGCAGGGAAAGGGGGGAGATCTCCTCGAACAGGTTGAGGTCGACCTCCGGCAGGGATTCCCCGCTGTAGGAGCGCCACACCATGGCCTTGACGTGGGAGGCCAGCATCTGCTGCTGCACGTCGTTGGGGCGTATGCCCTGATCCGCCAGCAGGTTGTGAATGCGGGCCAGGGTCAGGTCGGTCTTGCGCAGCAGTGCCGGGCTGTCCGGGGTCAGGGGGGCGTCATGGGTGTCGGTATTCAAGGTCTGCTCTCCAGGCTGGCAGAAAGGATGGGATCACCATAAAGCGGAGGAGAGTGCGGGAGGAGGCAGGTTTTTTCCGATTCGAAGTGGAAATTTGGAGGGAAAGGCATCAAAAGAAGCCCTTTTGGCGATCAAGGAGAGGAAAGGAGCGGACTGGCTGCAAGGGAGTGTGATCGGTGGCGGGTTTTGACGGCGTCTTCGCCCGATTGCCCATTGGCGCAATGTGTGAGCTGTCTCACGCACAGGTGGGAGCCGGAGGAAAGCGGGCACAAAAAAGGGCCTTGTCGGGCCCCGCGAGGATCCGCCCTTCAGGTGGCGGGTGCCGCACTGCTGGTCGGCAGGGTCTGATTCTGGTAGCGCAGGTCCTCTTCGATGATGACATCGACGTCCAGCGGCTTGCCGTTGCGGATCACCGAGATGGTGAGCTTGGTGCCGGGGCGGCTCTCGACGATCTTGTCCATGACGGGACGCACGCCGGTGATGGCCTCTCCGTTGATCTTGAGCAGCACATCCCCACGTTTGAGACCGGCCTTGGTGGCTGGGCCATTGGGATCCAGGCTCTCCACCACCAACCCCTGCAAGTCCCCCAGGTTCAGCATGCGCGCGACGATGGGATTGATCTCGACGCTGGAGATGCCGAGGTAGCCGCGGATGACCCGACCGTTGGCGATCAGCTCGTCCATGATGCGCTTGGCCAGCTTGTAGGGGATGGCAAAACTGATGCCATAGCTCTCCTGATTGCCGTTGAGGTGGTAGGCGGCGGTATTGATACCCACCAGATCGCCACGGCCATTGACCAGGGCGCCTCCGGAGTTGCCCTCGTTGATGGCGGCATCGGTTTGCAGCAGATCCTGCCGGCCGTTGCTGTCCGGCCCCATGCTGGAGAGGCCGATACGCCCGGTGGCGCTGATGATGCCCTGGGTGATGGTCTGGCCGACGTTGTAGGGGTTGCCGATGGCGAGCACCACGTCTCCCACGTCCGGCAGACGATCCGGGTCCTGAGGGATCACCGGCAGGTTGTCCGATTCGATGTAGAGCACCGCCAGATCGGTCAGTTTGTCGGTGCCGACCAGCTCTGCACTGAATACCCGACCATCTTGCAGGGCGACGATGATCTGGTCCGCATCGGCGATGACGTGATAGTTGGTGAGCACGTGACCGCGCTGGTTCATGATGACGCCGGACCCCAGCCCCTGGGGTCTGAGTTCGGCTTTTTCACCGCGATTGCCGGCGAAGCTGCGGGTGTAGATGTTGACGACGGCAGGGCCGGCACGATGGGCCGCGTAGGAGAAGCTCAGCTCGCGGGCATTGGTGATGAGGCCCGGCAGGGGGGCGCCGCCGCGAAAATTGGGGAACACCAGCAACAAAAGCGCAGCCATGGCGAGGCCAAAGCCGACGGACTTGCCCAAGTAGCTGATCAGAGGTGGGATTTTCATGTCTTTCTCGTCCGTACAGGCTGCGGGCAGAGAATAACATTATCGATGGATAAAAATCACCCGCGGCGGTTGCCGCGGGTGTGAGGGGCTTAACGGATCACCAAATAGAGTGAGGAGTCGCCGCGCTGGATGTTCAGCGCCAGGACTTCCGGCTTGTTTTTCAACACCTTGGTCAGTTCACCCATGGAGTTGATGCGCTGGCGGTTGACCCCGATGATGATGTCGCCCTTTTGCAGGCCGGAGGCGGCTGCCGGTGAGCGGGGATCGATGTCGGAGACGGCCACGCCGGTCACGGGGTCCGTGGTGGTGCTCAGCTTGGCCCCTTCCAGTGCCGGATGCAGGGCGCTGGCCAGGATCTCGCTGTCATCTGCTTTCTTCAGGGTGACCTTGACGGTCTGCTCCTTGCCGTCACGAATGAGGCCGAGCGAGACCTGCTTGTCGGCCCCCATGGTGGCGATTTTGGCACGCAGCTCGCCGAAGGAGCGGATGGGCTTGCCATCGATGCTGATGATGATGTCGCCTGCCTTGATGCCTGCCTTGGCGGCAGCGGAGTCAGGCATGACCTGGTTGACGAAGGCACCGTCCTTCTTGTTGTAGCCGAAGGTCTTGGCGATTTCGCTGGTGAGCTCGGTGCCGGTAATCCCCAGCTGGCCACGGCGCACTTCGCCGTATTTCACGATCTGCTCGGAGAGATCGCGCACCATGTTGGACGGGATGGCAAAGCCGATGCCGATGTTGCCGCCGTTGGGGCCCAGGATGGCGGTGTTGATGCCGATCAGCTCCCCGCGCAGGTTGAGCAGGGCGCCGCCCGAGTTGCCGGAGTTGATGGCCGCATCGGTCTGGATGAAGTTCTCCAGATTTTCGATGTTGAGGCCGCTGCGACCCAGGGCGCTGACAATGCCGGAGGTGACGGTCTGGCCCAGGCCGAACGGGTTGCCGATGGCCAGCGCGTAGTCACCGACTCTCAGCTCGTCGGAGTCGGCGAACTTGATCTGCACCAGATCCTCGGCCTTGATTTGCAGCAGGGCGATATCCGACTGTTTGTCTTCCCCTATTTTCTTGGCTGCATACTCACGGCCATCCTTCAGGTTGACCTTGATTTCGTCCGCCTCGTGGACCACGTGGGCGTTGGTGATCACGTAGCCTTTCTTGGCATCGATGATGACGCCGGAACCAAGCGCCTGGAAGGGCTGCTCGCTCACCTGCTCGTCAGGCATGTTGGGGCCGAAGAAGAAGCGGAATTGTTCCGGCAGGCGCTGGCGGGTGAT
Source organism: Aeromonas sp. ASNIH5 (assembly GCF_002902865.1). NCBI lineage: Bacteria > Pseudomonadati > Pseudomonadota > Gammaproteobacteria > Aeromonadales > Aeromonadaceae > Aeromonas > Aeromonas sp. ASNIH5. The sequence continues at coordinate 3,563,245 of NZ_CP026122.1, forward strand.
CTTCTTGCCAGAGACGGAGATGTTGACCACGGCAGGGGTCACCTGCTCGAGGACGGGGGCCAGGCTCGGCATCTCCTGGTTGTTCGCCATCAGGGGCAGTGCGGCCTGCGCCGGTGCTGAGGACATGGCGATACCGACACTGAGGGCTAAGACACTGAATACAGAAAGAGATTTACGCATATGAGAAACAGCTCCCAGAAAAAGTTGCAGTGCAATCGTCAAGGTCTGACCACGATAAAGCGTAATTAGTTCAACCGACGATCAGCCCGGCTGCTTGAGCAGGCCGGACGCACCGGCGTAATCGCGGGGAGGAAGGCCCGGCTCCTCGCTGTTGGCGGCATCGCCTGTTTCTTCCACTTCGGGTTCGCGGAACAGTGGTTCCTGTACCTTGGCCAGGAACTTGCTCTGTTCCGCCATATGGCGATAAAGGGTCTGGTACTGTTCGGCCAGTTGCTCCATCAGGGCTGCGCTGTCGGCGAAGTGGGTGGTGATCTGCCCCTGGTAGCTTTCCAGCTCCTTGTGGGCTTTTTTCAGCTCCTGTTCCAGGCGTCCGGCATCCCGGCTACGGACAGAGAAGCGGCCGATCAGCACGCCGATGATCAGGGCGGCGATCGCCAGCAGGATCCCGTTAAACAGAGTCATAGAAGCTCCTTGTTACAGCTAACACGATGAATTTGAAGCGGTCGGATGGACCGCAACGCCTCGTTGGCACTATACCGTGCCCCCCGAGAGCGTGATACCATTTTGTCCCTCATTCAGGGACTTGGAGGCGGTTTACAGGATGACCCCGCAGCAAAAATATCAGCAGGATTTGCAGCGCCCCGGCTTTGTGGCCGATCCGGCCCAGGCCATGGCAGTCGCCCGCCTGGAGCGACTCTATCAGGATCTGTGCGCAAGCCCGACTCCGACCAGATCCCGTGGCCTGCTGGGTTGGCTGCAAAAGCCGAAAACCCGTGACCCCGTCCAGGGGTTATATATGTGGGGCGGTGTGGGCAGAGGCAAGACCTGGCTGATGGATACTTTTTTTGAGAGCCTGCCGGGGGAGCGCAAACTGCGCATCCACTTCCACCGTTTCATGCAACGTGTGCACGACGAGCTCAGAGGGCTGACCGGTCAGTCCGATCCGCTCAAGCTGATCGCCCGCAAGCTGACCGACGAGACCGACGTCATCTGTTTCGACGAGTTTTTCGTCTCGGATATCACGGATGCCATGCTGCTCGGCACTCTGTTCCAGGAACTCTTTGGCCATGGCGTGGTGCTGGTGGCCACATCCAACATCCCCCCTCAGGATCTCTACCGCAACGGGTTGCAGCGTGCTCGCTTCCTGCCTGCCATCGCGCTTATCGAGCGCCACTGCGAGGTGATCAATGTCGATGGCGGTGTCGATTACCGGCTGCGAACCCTGGAACAGGCAGAGATCTATCACTTCCCGCTGGATGATCAGGTCAGGAGCAACCTGGATCGTTATTTCAGCCAGTTGACCGGGATTGGGCAGGTGACTGCCGCCGCACTGGAAATCAACCATCGCCAACTGAGTGCACTGGGCGTGGGGGAAGGGGTGCTTTATATGGAGTTTGAACAGCTGTGCTGTACTCCACGCTCCCAGGGCGACTACATCGAATTGGCCCGTGAGTTCCACACCGTCCTGCTGGCCAATGTGCAACCCATGGGCAGCGGCACGGATGACGCGGCCCGCCGCTTCATCGCCATGGTGGATGAGTTTTATGAGCGGCATGTAAAGCTCATCATATCGGCGGCGGTCCCCATGACCGGGCTCTATGGCGAAGGCTTGCTGAATTTCGAATTCAAGCGTTGCCTTTCACGGCTTCAGGAGATGCAATCGCACGAATACCTTGCCAGAGTGCACCTTCCTTAGTCACAATACCGCGCCTGCCAGTCGGATGGGCATCTGCGGCAGGTAGGGCCGGGCGACATTTGCTAGCTTCATGGCAGTGAAATTAGCAGGTGATATTTAAGGCAACTTCACTTATAATCGCCCGGCCCACGTTACAGCTGTCGATAAGACAGCAACACTTTAAGCTTTACTTGTATTCGAAGGGGTACAGGTAGGCCATCGTTTGTTGTTTGTGGGAGAGCCCCCATAAGCAATTGGGTCTGTAACAGGTAATTGGGTTTAACTTAATGAAAACTTTCGTTGCCAAGCCAGAAACCGTAAAACGTGACTGGTACATTGTGGACGCAGAAGGTAAAACTCTGGGTCGTATCGCAACCGAGATCGCTGCTCGTCTGCGTGGTAAGCACAAAGCCGAGTACACTCCGCACGTTGACACCGGTGACTACATCATCGTTGTAAACGCTGAGAAGGTACACGTAACCGGTAAGAAATTTACCGACAAAATGTACCACGCTCACTCCGGTTTCCCGGGTGGTATCAAGTCCATCAGCTTCGACAAGCTGATTCAGCGTAAGCCGGAAATGGTAATCGAAGCTGCCGTCAAGGGCATGCTGCCGAAGGGCCCGCTGGGCCGTGCCATGTTCCGTAAGCTGAAAGTTTACGCAGGCGCAGAGCACGCTCATGCTGCTCAGCAACCTCAAGTACTGGATATCTAACGGGAACTGGCAACATGGCAGAAAATCAATACTACGGTACCGGCCGTCGCAAAAGCTCCACTGCTCGCGTATTCATCAAAGCGGGTAGCGGTAAAATCGTAATCAACCAGCGCTCCCTGGAGCAATACTTCGGCCGTCCGACTGCCCGCATGGTAGTTCGTCAGCCGCTGGAACTGGTCGAGATGACCGAGAAACTGGATCTGTACATTACCGTTAACGGTGGTGGCATCTCCGGTCAAGCTGGTGCGATCCGCCACGGTATCACTCGTGCTCTGATGCAGTACGACGAGACCCTGCGTTCCGAACTGCGTAAAGCTGGCTTTGTTACTCGTGATGCCCGTAAGGTTGAGCGTAAGAAAGTCGGTCTGCACAAAGCGCGTAAGCGTCCGCAGTACTCCAAGCGTTAATTCGCTTTTGGTACGCACTCTCAGGAGTGTCAAAAAAGCCTGGCAATTTGCCAGGCTTTTTTTATTGGTAATGTTACATGTGACAATGCTAAGCATACGTCACAAAAGACAAAAAATTGTGTATTTATTGTTTTTGCCCATCGACTCCCTTTCTTGTCAAATTGTTATCTTTTCTTTAAAATTTCCATGGTCTTTCTGTGTCAATTGCCACTCCGCTTCCATTGCAGTTGTCAGAGGGAGAGGAGAAGTAAACAGGGACACTATAAGAATGAGCGGAGTCCACATGGGAGAGTTTTTGGATGAGCAATGCGCCAGTTGATACCGGTCGCCGCAGATTTCTTACCTGGTCAACGGTTGCCGTTGGCGGTGTAGGAGCTGCTTTTACCGCAGTGCCGTTTATTAAGTCATGGAATCCGAGTGCCAAAGCCAAGGCGGCAGGCGCCCCGGTTGAAGTGGATATCAGCAAGCTGGAGCCGGGTCAGCTAATCCGCGTCGAGTGGCGTGGTAAACCGGTCTGGGTGGTGAAGCGCACCAAGCAGACGCTGGATGCTCTGGCTGCACACGATGACAAGCTGCGGGATCCTGCGTCAGACGAGCCACAGCAACCGGACTATGCCCACAATGGCTACAGATCCATCAAACCGGAAATCTTCGTGGCCGTTGGCATCTGCACTCATCTGGGATGCTCCCCGTCCTATCTGCCCGACAGCTTCGGCGAGCAGGTTCAAGGGGTAACTTCCGGCTTCTTCTGCCCCTGCCATGGCTCCAAATTCGACATGGCTGGTCGAGTGTTCCAGGGCGTCCCCGCACCGCTGAACCTGGTCATTCCGCCATACCAATTTCTTAGCGACACCACCATTCTGGTCGGTGCCGATGGCAAGGAGGCCTGACCATGTTTGCCAAACTCATGGGCTGGATCGATGATCGTTTCCCGCTCACGGCCATGTACAACGACCATATGGCCAAGTATCCGGCGCCCAAGAACCTGAACTTCTGGTACTTCTTCGGCTCGCTTGCCATGTTGGTGCTGGTCAACCAGATCATCACCGGCATCTGGCTGACCATGAACTACAACCCCTCGGCGGAAGGTGCCTTCGCTTCCGTGGAATACATCATGCGGGATGTGGATTACGGCTGGCTGCTGCGTTACATGCACTCAACCGGGGCATCCGCCTTCTTCATCGTGGTCTACCTGCACATGTTCCGCGGCATGATCTACGGCTCTTACCAGAAGCCAAGGGAACTGCTGTGGATCTTCGGCATGCTGATCTTCCTGGTACTGATGGCCGAGGCCTTCATGGGTTACCTGCTGCCCTGGGGGCAGATGTCGTTCTGGGGGGCCCAAGTCATCATCTCGCTGTTCGGTGCCATCCCCGTTATCGGTGACGATCTGACCCTGTGGATCCGGGGGGACTATGTCATCTCGGGTGCGACCCTGAACCGCTTCTTTGCCCTGCACGTCATCGCTCTGCCGCTGGTGCTGGTGATGCTGGTGGCCATGCATATCCTGGCGCTGCACGAGGTGGGCTCCAACAACCCCGATGGTATCGACATCAAGAAGCACAAGGACGAGAACGGCTGGCCACTGGATGCGGTCGCGTTCCACCCCTATTTCACCGTGAAGGACATGATCGGAGTAGCCGGTTTCCTGTTCTTCTTCTGTGCCATCATCTTCTTCAAGCCGGATATGTGGGGCTATTTCCTCGAGAAACCGAACTTTGAGGTGGCCAATGGCCTGAAGACACCGGCGCATATCGCCCCGGTCTGGTACTTCACCCCCTTCTACGCCATCCTGCGTGCGGTGCCTGACAAGCTGCTGGGGGTCATCATGATGGGCCTCTCCATCGTGGTGCTGTTCCTGTTGCCCTGGCTGGATCGTTGCAAGGTGCGCTCGGTGCGTTACCGCAGCACCCTGCACAAGCTGAACATCGCCCAGTTCGTGGTCTGCTTCATTATCCTGGGGGTGCTGGGCGTGCTGCCATCAACCCCGACCCTGACGCTGATTGCACAGCTCTGTACTCTGGGTTATTTCGGATTCTTCGTCCTGTTGTTCTTCTACAGCAAGAATGAAAACACCAAGCCGCTGCCGGAGAGGGTGACATTCAAATGAAAAGAATAATTTTTGCAGTGCTTGCCCTGCTGCCTGGTCTGGTGTTGGCCTCTGGCGGTGGCTTCCCCCTCGACAAGGCGGAGTACGATCTGAGTGACAAGGCATCCCTGCAACGGGGGGCCGCCACCTTCATGAACTACTGTGCCGGCTGTCACTCCACCCAGTACCAGCGTTATAACCGGGTGGCGGCCGACATCGGCATTCCGGACGATCTGATGAAGGAGAACCTGGTCTTCACCGGCGCCAAGATCGGCGATCTGATGAAGAGCGCCATGTCCGAGAAGGATGCTGCGCGCTGGTTCGGCGCGCCGCCCCCCGACCTGACCCTGGTTGCCCGGGTGCGTGGTGCAGACTGGATCTACACCTATCTGCGTTCCTTCTACGTGGACGAGACCCGTCCATTCGGGGTGAACAACGCCGTCTTCCCGTCCGTGGGTATGCCCCATGTGCTGGAGCCGTTGCAGGGGACGCCCCGCGCCGAGTTCGAGACGCACACCCTGGATGGCGTGGAGATGCAGCAAGTCGTCAGCATCAAATCTGACGGCAACGGTGAAATGAACAACGAAGAATATGATCAGACGGTACTGGATCTGGTAAACTTCTTGGTCTACTCGGCTGAACCGGTGCAGCAGGAGCGCGAACGCATGGGCTTCTGGGTACTCGGATTCATCGCTGTCTTCTTCATCTTCACTGTGCTGTTGAAGAAGGAATTCTGGCGCGACGTTCACTAAGCGACCAGATCGGAGTAATATGACGCACGGCAATGAAGACAGACATGCTTCATTGCCGTTTCTGCTTTTTAATGACGGGAGGGTTCAATGGCTGTAGCTGCCAATAAGCGTTCGGTAATGACGCTGTTTTCCGGTGCCAACGATATGTTCAGCCATCAGGTGCGTATTGTCCTGGCGGAGAAGGGTGTTAGCGTGGATATCTGCCAGGTTGATCCTGCCAACCTGCCGGATGAGCTGGCCGAGCTGAACCCGTACAACACTGTACCGACTCTGGTGGATCGCGAGCTGGCGTTGTACACCTCGCGCATCATCATGGAGTATCTGGACGAGCGTTTCCCGCATCCGCCCCTGATGCCGGTTTATCCGGTCGCGCGCGGCAACAGCCGTTTGATGATGCACCGCATCGAGCTGGACTGGTACTCTCTGGCCGACAAGATCATGGCGGGCACCGATACCGAAGCCGCCCGTGCCGAGCTGCGTGACAACCTGCTGGCCATCGCCCCCATCTTCGGCGAGATGCCCTATTTCATGAGCGAAGAGTTCGGTCTGGTCGACTGCTACATGGCGCCATTGCTGTGGCGTCTGCCGAGCCTGGGCATCGATTTCACCGGCCGTGGCGCCAAAGAGCTGAAGGCTTACATGGTTCGCCTGTTCGAGCGTGAATCCTTCCAGGCTTCCCTGACCGAGGCCGAGCGCGAGATCCGTGCCGGCGTATGAGCATGGAACCGACAATGACACCCAGTCGCCCGTATCTGCTGCGGGCGTTTTTTGACTGGTTGCTGGATAACGATCTGACTCCCCATCTGGTGGTCAATGCCAACATTCCCCATGTGATGGTACCGATGCAGTTCGTGCAGGATGGCCAGATTGTTCTGAACATAGCCCCCCGGGCCGTGGGCCAGTTCCACATGGACAATGACGCTGTCAGCTTCAGCGCCCGTTTCGGTGGCGTATCGCAGCAGGTCTATATCCCCATGGCGGCCGTACTGGCCATCCATGCCAGGGAGAACGGAGTGGGGACCCTGTTCCCGCCGGAGCCCGGGTATGACCTCTGGCTGGAACAGGCACAGTCACCCACGTCGGTTGACCCCGAGCCGGAACCACCGCGCCCGAGCGGTCGTCCGACCCTGAAAGTCATCAAATAAAAAACGCAGCCTGAAGGCTGCGTTTTTTCATCCTGCCAGATGGTCAATTCTGGGCAAACTCGAAGGCTTTGATCACCTGCTTAACGCCGCTGACGTGGCGGGCGATTTCTACGGCCTGATCCCCTTCCTGGCGGGTGACCAGCCCAATGAGGAATACCTCGCCATTCTCGGTGACAACCTTCACCTTGGCGCTGTCGAAGTTCTTGGTGCCTAGCATGTCGGCCCGCACCTTGGAGGTGATCCAGGTGTCATTGCTGCGCACGCCGATGCTGACTGGTTTGCCAAGGCGCAGCTCGTTGTAGACATGGCGAACCCCTTCAATCCGGCTCACGATTCTGCCCGCTTCCTGTTTGTAAGCGTCAGAGGGTGTCTGACCCACCAGCAGCACACGGCCGTTGTTGCTGTAGACACTGATCTTGCTGGCGGCGCTCAGGGGCTTGTTGTCGGCCAACAGGTTGGCGGCTTTCAGCTCTATGGTCTGATCGTCCCACTGGGCACCCAGGGTGCGGCGATCACCGCTCGCTTTGGCGGTGCCAGCCGCGCCACCGACCACCACGGCAGCACAGCCTTGCAGCAGCAGGACGCTGGTCAGCAGGGCAAGAGCGAGAATAGGCTTCTTCATGGTTTCAGTCTTCCTGTTGCGGGAAAAGTGTCTGGTCGATGAGATCACAGAGACAGTGCAGGGTCAACAGGTTCACTTCCAGAATACGAGGACGGCGAGCGGAAGGAACGCGGATCTCCACGTCATTGGGGCCCAGCAGACCGGCGATCTCTCCCCCGTCTCCGCCACCGAGAACAATGATGGTCATGTCGCGGGAGAGGGCGGCCTCCGCAGCCTTGATGAGGCTGCGGCTGTTGCCTGTCGTGGTGATGACCACCAGGATGTCGCCTGGTTGTCCCAGAGCACGTATCTGTTTGGCATAGACCTCTTCGAAACCGTGATCCGTGGCGATGGCGCTGATGGTCGCCATGTCGGGCGTCAGGGCGAGACCGGGCAGGGAAGGGCGAGGCGTTTCATAGCAGTTCACCAGTTCGGAAATGAACAGCTGTGCCAATGCCGAGGAAGGACCATTGCCACATGCCATCACCTTGTGGCCATTGAGCAGGCAGATGGTCAGCATCTGGGCTGCCGTATGGATGGCATCCGGCAGTGCTTCGGCGGCAGCTATCTTGGTCTGGATGCTCTCGGTGTAATTCTCTTTGATGGGATCAGTCATGGGGTCCTCTTAAAACGCGTTCGGGATCCAGTCCGGCTGGTCGCCCTCGAACGCGATCACATCGAATCGACAGGCCTGGTTGGCCTCATTGATGGCATGTTGCTTGAAATAGTGGCGCGCGGCCAGCACGATCTTGTGCTGCTTGCGCCGGGTGACCGAGCTGGCGGCACCGCCATGGGTGGCGTGGGCACGATATCTCACTTCAACGAACACCAGGGTCTCCCCCTGGCGCATGATGAGATCGATCTCGCCGCCACGGCAGCGGTAGTTGCGGGTCACGGGTTGCAGGCCGCGGGCCTGCAACCAGCGTTCCGCTATTTGCTCAAAGTGTTGTCCCTTGCTCGTCGCTGCCGACGGCAACAGGTTCAACCACTGCTGGTGAAGTTGTGTCAGTAGCCTCTTCATGAGTCGCATCCTCCAACTGGGGGGCGGCGCTGTCGCTGACCAGCTTGCCATTCTGGTAGGTGGCCCAGTCCAGCATGCGCACTATGTTGCCCTGGGGATCCACGCTCAGCTGGCCGCTCATGCCGGGTTGCTGCATGGCATTGACCTTGCGCATTTGCGGCAGGTTGCCTGCCAGGCTGACGGCATCGTAACCGAGGGCGAACAGGCGCAGCAGGTCGCCCTGGGTCTGGGGCCAGAGCAGGGCAATCTGTTCACGCTGCGTCTCGAAGCCACCCAGCAGCAGTGGCATGTCGGAGATATGCATGCCGTTGAGCTCGGATGCCACCTCGGTCGTCCCGCCGTCGTAGCCCCGCGAGCTGCTGTAGATGGGCAGGCTGCCCATGGGATTGACCGAGATGTCCACATAGGGCTTGATCATCCGGGTCTCCAGGCTGTTGGCCACCACATAGACGGCGTCGATGCTGCGCGGCGCGGCATCGGACAGCTGGACAATCTCCCCGGCTCGTGCGGTGGAACGGCCGCTCAGAGCGTTCTTGACCATGCCCTGCACTTCGTTGCGCGCCCCGAAGGTGGCAACCACGGGCTTCTCCTGGCTGACGCCGGCCCAGGCCTGCTCAAACGCCTTGATACTGCTGTAGCCAATCCGGCCTTGTGCCGCGATCAGCAGCGGCTTGCGATAGCCCTGACCATAGAGGTACTGGGCCGCCTGGCTCGCATCGGCAGCGGCGGAGAGCGAGAAATAGAAGGTGTTGTCGTTGACGATCGGCTTGTCCAGCTCGTTGAGCGCCAGCACCGGCACGGTCGGATTCGACTTGAGCAGCTCCTCCACCTGATCCTTGAGCAGGGGGCCGATGATCATGTTGGCCCCTTCCTGAATCGCCTGCTTGTAGAGATCCCCCATCGCCTTGCCCTGGGTATCGTAGAAGTTCAGGGTGAACTGGCTCTGATTTTCCTTGTAGGACATCAGCATGCCGTTGCGGATGGCGGCGCCCTGGGCTTCCAGGTTGCCGGAGAGCGGCAGGAAGACGGCGATCTGCTGCAGCGAACCGTTGTCCGTGATAGCGAGATCCCCAAGGCCGGCCGGCATGTCGCTCTGGGCAGGGTGGTTAGGGAAGCTCTGCTTCCAGCCGGCAAGCTGGCGGGCCAGCTGGCTCGGCTGTGCCCCGAACTCGTTCACCAGCGCCGCCAGTCGCAGCCAGCCGGTGGTGACATCGGGAGCTGGCTCCTCTTCGAGCGCCTGCAGGGTGGAGGGGGTCATGCTTTTCAGCAGTGACCAGATCTGCTGGTGATTGGTGGCCAGCTCATTCTTGGCCAGATAAGGTTCCAGCAGGATCAGCGACTTGGCCGCACCAAACTTGTTGTTGATGTCGAGCTGCAGCACCACGCGCTGGCGGTACCAGTCCTTCTGGGTATCGGCATCCAGCACCACATCCGGCTTGCCTTCCAGCAGGATCAGCGCCTGGTTGGCGTTGCCCTGGGCTAGCAGCAGGTGTGCCTGCAGCAGTTGCAACTGCGCCTGCTGCTCCGGGCTCTTCGCCTGCTTCTGCAACTGCTGATACAGGGCGGCAGCCGGTTTGGCCTGGCCGAGCGCCAGATAGCTGCGCGCCGCCATCATCTGCCACACGAAGGCCTCTGCCGGTTTGGCGGGATCCACCTGCTCCAGATACCACTGGGCATTCTTGGTCAGATCCGAGAAGGCTGACGGCATGCCGGGTTGTCCGGAAGATTGATTGGGCTCCGACGCACAGGCGGCGAGCAGGACTGCCGCGAGTAGGATGCCGAAGAGTCGTGATACACTTAGCTGCTTTATAACCCGGTTCAAGTTCATTCCCCGACCAGTGTTGAAATTCTCCATAGTGTAAACGGGCCAATATGGCGACACAATTGTCGGGACACTCGGAGCTCCCATGAGTGACATCCCAACCCTGTATATAGTCCCCACTCCGATCGGCAATCTGGCCGACATCACCCAGCGAGCACTGGACGTGCTGCGCAGCGTCGATCTGGTGGCCGCCGAGGATACCCGGCATACCGGGATCCTGCTCAGCCACTACCAGATCTCGGTATCGACCTTTGCCCTGCACGATCACAACGAGCAGCAAAAGGCGGATGTGCTGATCGCCCGCATCAAGGAGGGCAAGAGCGTGGCCCTGGTCTCCGATGCGGGGACGCCGCTCATCAGCGACCCCGGTTATCACCTGGTCACCCGTTGTCGCGAAGCCGGGGTCAAGGTGGTGCCGCTGCCCGGTCCCTGCGCCGCCATCACGGCGCTGTCCGCCGCCGGGCTGCCCACCGACCGCTTCGCCTTCGAGGGTTTCCTGCCGGCCAAGGCCAAGGGGCGGGATGATCGCCTGCAAGCCGTCATCGAAGACACCCGCTCTCTGGTGTTCTACGAATCGCCGCGCCGGGTGCAGGATACCGTGGAAGCCATTGCTCGCATCCTTGGCGAGCGCCAGGTGGTGGTGTGCCGCGAGCTGACCAAGACCTTCGAGTCCATCCACGGTCTGCCCGCCTCCGAGATGTTGGCCTGGCTCGGAGAGGACGATAACCGTTGCCGCGGGGAGATCGTGCTGGTGGTCGCCGGTGCCAGCAAGGTGGATGACGAGTTGCCTGCGGAGGCGATCCGCACCCTGGGCCTGCTGGTCGGCGAGCTGCCCCTCAAGAAGGCTGCAGCCCTCACCGCCGAGATCCACGGGGTGAAGAAGAACGCCCTCTACAAATACGGCCTCGAGCACTATTAATTGCCGTAAACCGGAATTGACGGTTTACCCCGTCCGTCTCGCGAGGCTATAATCCGCGCCTCGGAGTTGGCTGGGCAATCGCTGCTTCGTCGTTGTGTCCCTCGGGACAGACGGGCGGAGGGGAGGAAAGTCCGGGCTTCACAGGGCAGGGTGCCAGGTAACGCCTGGGGGGCGCGAGCCTACGACCAGTGCAACAGAGAGCAGACCGCCGATGGCCCGCAAGGGATCAGGTAAGGGTGAAAGGGTGCGGTAAGAGCGCACCGCGCGACTGGCAACAGTTCGTGGCACGGTAAACTCCACCCGAAGCAAGACCAAATAGGCCCCTATTGGCGCGGCCCGCGTTGGGGGCGGGTAGGTTGCTTGAGCCAGCGAGCGATTGCTGGCCTAGAGGAATGATTGCTACCCGGGGCAACCCGGTACAGAACCCGGCTTACAGGCCGACTCCGACCTCTTTCCTGAAGAGCCTTGCGATTTATCGCAAGGCTCTTTTTATTAACCATAAAGTACTGCCTCGGTTGACTCGTGATATTTACTGTTGGGCTAGCTATGTTTAACAAATGTATTTTATATCAATCTGTTATGTGGAATTTTTCCATGTTCTGAATATCGTGATGGCGCTGGAGAAGCGCGGCCTGCATGGCTGATGTTTATTCGTGCAATTTGTCAGTTTTTTAATTGCTGAAAATTAATCGAGTTGCGGGTAACACAAATAACTTGTGGAAAATCAATTCATTTAATCGGTAGTCCCATCACGCTGCGTCAATATGTTCCCCATGCTCGAGATCCTTGCTTGAAAAGCCCCCTGCTCGTCCTTAAACTTCATGGTGGAGAAAAGTGGATCAAAGTGGTTTTATTGGGCATCTAGCCCCCATAACTCACCTTCGGGGACTGCAATTTGTTGCGTGGCGCTCACGCCATCAGCCTGGACAGCAAGGGGCGGTTGGCGATTCCGACCAAATTTCGTGATTGGCTGCGCGACGAATGCGACGGCCAGCTGGTCTGCACCATCGACATCGCCCATCCCTGTCTGCTGCTTTATCCCCTGAATGAATGGGAAGAGGTGGAGCGCAAGCTGAAGACCCTTTCCAGCACCAACCCGGCGGAACGCCGCCTGCAGCGTCTGCTGCTCGGCCACGCGGCCGAATGCGAACTGGATGGCAATGGCCGTCTGCTGCTCAGCCAGCCGCTGCGCAGCCATGCCGGGCTGGACAAGAAAGTCATGCTGGTGGGCCAGCTCAACAAATTCGAGCTGTGGGATGAAGCCCGCTGGCAACAACAGATCAACGACGACATCCTGGGCCTGCCCGAGGACGACTGGGCAAGTTCACCACGACTACAGGATTTTTCTTTATAAATGACCCAAGCCGCTGAACACATCACAGTGCTGTTGCACGAAGCCGTCGAAGGGCTGGCCATCAAGCCGGACGGTATCTACGTCGACGGTACCTTTGGCCGGGGTGGTCACTCTCGTCTCATTCTCCAGCATCTGGGCCCCAATGGCCGTCTGATCGCCATCGACCGGGATCCCCAGGCCATTGCCGAGGCGGCCAAGATCCAGGATCCCCGTTTCGAGATCGTGCACGGTCCCTTCTCCGGCATCACCCGCTATCTGACCGAGCGCGGCCTGCTGGGCAAGGTCGATGGCTTCCTGCTGGATCTCGGTGTCTCCTCCCCCCAGCTTGACGATGCCGAACGTGGCTTCAGCTTCATGAAGGACGGCCCGCTCGACATGAGGATGGATCCCACCTCCGGTCAGAGCGCCGCCGAGTGGCTGGCCCGTGCCGATGTGGACGACATCGCCTGGGTGCTGAAAACCTTCGGTGAGGAGCGCTTCGCCAAGAAGATTGCTCGCGCCATCGTGCACGATCGGGTGACAGAGCCCTATGTGCGCACCCGCCAGCTGGCGGAGATGATTGCCCGGGTCAACCCGAGCAAGGAGAAGGGCAAGCACGCGGCGACCCGCAGCTTCCAGGCCATCCGCATCTATATCAACAGCGAGCTGGACGAAATTGAAACCGCCCTCAACGGCGCGCTGGACGTGCTGGCTCCTCACGGTCGTCTCTCCGTCATCAGCTTCCACTCTCTGGAAGATCGGCTGGTGAAGCATTTTATTCGCAAGCATGAGAAAGGTCCGGAAGTACCCCACGGGATCCCTCTGACCGAAGCCCAGCTGGCCGGTGGTCGCAAGCTGAAGTCGATCGGCAAGGCACTCAAGCCTTCCGAGCACGAGGTCAATGAAAACACCCGGTCCCGCAGCTCGGTGCTGCGGGTCGCAGAGCGTCTTGCGGAGTAAGCGATGAGCGACGTGCGCGTTCACCTCGCCAGGGAGATCGTTGCGGATCTCTGGCGCCACAAGTTGCAGGTCCTGTTGACCGTCGCAGTGCTGGTCACCGCCTTTGCGGTGATCCTGGTGACCAACATGACCCGGGGTCTGACGGCCAAGCAGAACGATCTGATGGCGGAGGAGGACAGGCTCAACATCGAGTGGCGCCACCTCTTGCTGGAACAGGGCACACTGGCTGAGCACTCCCGGGTGGCGAGTCTGGCCATGGACAAGTTGCAGATGGCTCGTCCCCTGGTGACCACTGAAAAGGTAATTACACAACCATGACACGCAAGGCCGCCACCAAGGCTCCGGCAAAGGACAAAGCCAAGGCGAAAGCACCCTCACTCTACCCGTGGCGCTTTCGTACCCTGGTTTTCTTCATCGGCATCGCGTTTGCGGGGCTGATCCTGCGGCTGGCCTGGATCCAGGTGATCGATCCGGACAGACTGCGCCAGGAGGGGGACATGCGCTCCCTGCGCACCACCTCCACCCAGGCGGTGCGCGGCATGATCACGGACCGCAATGGCGAACAGTTGGCGGTATCCGTACCGGTCGAAGCGGTCTGGGCTGATCCCAAGACGGTGCATGAGTCCGGTGCCATCCACAACGAGCGTGCCTGGCTGGCACTCTCCGCGGTGCTCAAGCTCGACATCAACACCCTCAAGCATCGCATCGCCAACCCGAGCAAGCGCTTCGTCTATCTGCAGCGGCAGGTGACGCCTGCGGTGGCCGAGTACATCAAGGGGTTGAAGCTGGGGGGCATCTATCTGCGCCCCGAGGCGCGCCGTTTCTACCCGACCGGCGAGATAAGCTCCCACCTGGTGGGGGTGACCAACATCGATGGCAGCGGCATCGAGGGGATTGAGCGCAGCTACAACGAGTGGCTGACCGCAACCCCTGGCGAGATGAGGGTGCGCAAGGACAGGCAGGGCCGCGTCATCGAGCGCCTGGGCCTGGTGAAAGAGGGCAAGCACGCCAACGATCTGCAACTGAGCATCGATCAGCGGGTGCAGGCGCTGGCCTATCGCGCCCTCAAACGGGCTACCGACGAGAACAAGGCCACCTCCGGCTCCATGGTGATGCTGGATGTGAAGACCGGCGAGGTACTCGCCATGGTCAACACCCCCTCCTACAACCCGAACAACCGCGGCCAGTACCAGAGTTTCCGGGTGCGAAACCGGGTGGTGACCGATACCTATGAGCCGGGTTCCACGGTCAAGCCATTGATTTTGCTTAGTGCCTTGCAAGCCGGTGTCACCAGCTGGAAGGACTTCATCCCGGGCGGCCCCCTCTTCATCGGGGCCAAGCAGATCCGTGACGTGAGTATCCACAAGGCGACCAACCTTTACGACATCCTGCGCTACTCCTCCAACATCGGCATGTCGCGCATCGCGCTGCGGATGCCGGCCCAGGAGATGATCAATACCCTGAGCATGGTGGGATTCGGCATGGACACCGGCAGCGGCCTGATGGGGGAGAGCAGCGGCATGCTGCCCCAGCGTCGCCGCTGGTCCGACATCGAACGCGCCACCCTGTCGTTCGGTTATGGTCTGCGAGTGACCCCGCTGCAGCTGGCCTCCGCCTACGCCACCCTGGCCAACAAGGGCAAGCGGGTACCGCTCTCCATCATCAAGGTGACCAAGCCGCCCAAGGGTGAGCAGGTCATCGATCACAACAACGCCGCTGCCATGTTGCAGGCGCTGGAGTACGTGGTCAGCAATGCCATTCCCAAGGCCCAGATCCCCGGTTATCGGGTCGGTGGCAAGAGTGGTACCGCCAAGGTGGCCGTGGCTGGGGGCTATGGCAAGGACTACATGGCCTGGTTTGCCGGTTTCGCGCCAGCCAGCAATCCCCGTTTCGTCATGGTGGTGGTGATCAACGAACCCAAGGGGGATGCCTACTACGGCGGTGCCGTGGCGACCCCGCCCTTTGCGGAGGCCATGGGAGGCGTGTTGCAGCTCTTCAACATCCGTCCCGATGCGATCCCGCCCGAGGTACCCGCCAAGCTTGCCCGCACGGAGGCCAACAATGGCGCACCGCGTACTTGACGGGCATCCGGCTTTTTCCATCGGCCCCGCTGCTGTCGGGGCGTTTTCCATGGCGTGTACGAGCGCCCGCATTCCCGCATTTTCGGAGGCTTCCCATGCCGCCCCGCACACTTGATCAACTGATGAGCCGCTTCGGCATCGATGCACCGGCGCTTTCCCTCACCGATCTCCAGCTCGACAGCCGGCGGGTCGGTCCCGGCTCGCTCTTCGTGGCGATTCGTGGCCATCAGGTGGATGGCAGGCGCTTCATCGAACAGGCGGTGGCTCAGGGAGCGACCGCCGTGCTGTTTGAGGAGGACGGAGAATTCGTCCCTCCGGCGACCCAGATCCCCTGCATCGGCATGAGGGATCTTCCCGCTCGTCTCTCCGAGCTGGCCGGTCATTTCTACGGTCACCCTGCGCAAAAGTTGCAACTGGTGGGCATCACGGGCACCAACGGCAAGAGCACCACGGCCCTGCTGGTGGCCAACTGGCGCACCCTGCTGGGGGGCAAGGCCGGGGTCATGGGCACCATAGGCAACGGTCTGTTTGGCGAGCTCATCGAAGCAGAGAACACCACGGGCAGCGCGGTCCAGGTGCAGGCCAATCTGGCCGCCTTGCAGCAGCAGGGGGCTGATCTGGTGGCGATGGAGGTCTCCAGCCACGGTCTGGTGCAGCATCGCGTGGCGGCCCTGCCGTTTGCCGCGGCAGTCTTCACCAACCTGAGCCGGGATCATCTGGACTATCACGGCACCATGGAGGCCTATGCCGCCGCCAAGGAGGAGTTGCTGAAGCTGGTGGATGAGCCTTGCGCCGTCATCAACGCCGATGACCATCTGGGACGGCAATGGCTGGCGACCTATCCCGGTGCGGTGGCCTTCGGGGTTCATGGTCCGATTGAAAACCATGCCGGACGACAACTGACGGCGCAGGATCCCCATTTCCACCAACAAGGTTTTGATACGCGCATTAACTCCAGCTGGGGGAATGGTGTATTATCCGCCCCCTTGCTCGGCCGCTTCAACGTCAGCAACGTGCTGGGCGCCATGGGCGCCATGCTGGTGCTCGGCTACGACTTCGATGACCTGCTGGCGACGGCCCCCAGACTGCAACCGGTGACCGGTCGCATGGAGTGCTTCGGCGGTGGCGATGCGCCGCTCGCCGTGGTCGATTACGCCCACACCCCGGATGCGCTGGAGAAGGCATTGCAGGCCCTGCGGGTGCACTGTCACGGCCGGCTCTGGTGCCTGGTGGGATGCGGCGGCGACAGGGATCGCGGCAAGCGTCCCATGATGGCTGCCATGGCGGAGCTGCATGCGGACTGCGTGATCCTGACCGACGACAATCCCCGTACCGAGGAGCCGGCCCGGATCATGGCCGACATGGTGGCGGGTCTTCGCGATCCCGGCGCCGTGCAGATCGAGCACGACAGGACCAAGGCAATCCAGCTGGCACTGAGTCAAGCGAGCAAAGAGGACATCATCCTGGTGGCCGGCAAAGGCCACGAGGATTATCAGATCATTGGAACCGACAAGCGGCACTACAGCGATCGGGAAACCGTCGCAGCCGCCTTGCACACATTAATGGAGTCATTCAAATGATGACCCTCAGGCTTGCCGACCTGGCGCAGGTGCTCGATGCCCGTCTGATCGGGGGCGACCATGAGATCACGGCGGTCAGCACCGACACCCGTACCCTGGGCGCAGGCGCGCTGTTCGTTGCCCTGCGCGGCGAGCGTTTCGACGCCCACGATTTCTGCGACCAGGCGGTTGCCGCCGGCGCCAGTGCCCTGCTGGTGGAGCGCGAATTGCCGCTGGCCATTCCACAACTGGTGGTGGGCGACACCCTCAAGGCGCTTGGGCGTCTGGGCAGGCTGGTGCGCGAGCGCATCAATCCGAAAGTGCTCGCCATCACCGGCAGCTGTGGCAAAACCACGGTGAAGGAGATGGCGACGGCCATCCTGCGCTGTGAAGGGGAGGTGCTGGCCACCGCCGGCAACTTCAACAACGAGGTGGGGGTGCCGCTGACCCTGCTGCGCCTCGAGCCGCAACACCAGTTCGCGGTGATGGAGCTGGGAGCCAACCACCCGGGCGAGATCGCCTGGACCACGTCGCTCGCCAGACCCGACGCCGCCATCATCAACAATGTCGCTGCCGCGCACCTGGAAGGCTTTGGCTCCCTGGAAGGGGTGTTCCATGCCAAGAGCGAAATCTTCGAAGGGTTAGGCGAGGGCGGCACCGCCATCGTCAATGCCGACAACGAGTTCTGGCCGAAGTGGCGTGAAAAGGGCATCCACTGCGCCTTCTCCCTTGAGGATCAGTGTCAGCCGTTCCACGCCCGCGACATCGTGCTCAACGAGCAGGGTTGTGCCGGGTTCGTGATGGTGACGCCCCAGGGAGAGGTGAACCTGACCCTGGCCATTCCGGGTCGCCACAACGTGGCCAACGCCCTGGCTGCTACCGCCGGGACCCTGGCCCTGGGCGCATCGCTTGCGTCCGTCAAGGCGGGGCTGGAGCAGATGGCGCCGGTCAAGGGCCGTTTCTGCGTGCAACGCTGGGGTGGCCTCACCCTGGTGGATGACACCTACAACGCCAGCGTGGAGTCCGTGCTGGCGGGTATCGATGCCCTGACCGCCATGAACGGCTACAAGGTGCTGGTATTCGGTGACATGAAAGAGTTGGGTGAGGAGTCCGCCGCGCAGCATGCCCGGGTCGGACACCACGCCCGTGAGCAGGGCCTCGATGCCGTGCT
The DNA here is from genome assembly GCF_002902865.1 of Aeromonas sp. ASNIH5. Lineage (NCBI taxonomy): Bacteria > Pseudomonadati > Pseudomonadota > Gammaproteobacteria > Aeromonadales > Aeromonadaceae > Aeromonas > Aeromonas sp. ASNIH5. Next base: position 3,581,676 of record NZ_CP026122.1, read on the forward strand.
GACCGTAGGGGAACAGAGTCGCCACACCGCAGATGCCGCGGCTGGCCGACATTTCGATAACAAGGCGTCGTTGTTTGAAGTGCTTGCGCAAATGATAAAGACACATCAGGAAATTTCGATTCTGGTCAAGGGCGCCCGTGGCTCCCGCATGGAAGATATCGTCGAGATGGTCAAGGGCCATCAGGAGTCAGCCACATGCTAGTCTGGCTGGCGGAACTGCTCACCCCGCACTTCACCTTCTTCAACGTCTTCTCCTACCTGACGTTTCGCGCCATCCTGTCGATCATCACCGGTCTGGTGGTGGCGCTCTGGATGGGGCCGCGCCTCATCCGTCGCCTGCAGATCATGAAGTTCGGCCAGGTGATCCGCAACGACGGTCCCGAATCCCACCTCAGCAAGAAGGGCACCCCGACCATGGGCGGCCTGATGATCATTGCCGCCATCTTCACTTCTGTGCTGCTCTGGTGCCGTCTCGACAACCCCTATGTCTGGCTGGTGCTGTTCGTGCTGGGGGCCTATGGTGCCATCGGCTTTGCCGATGACTATCTCAAGGTGGTGCGCAAGAACACCGATGGCCTCATCGCCCGCTGGAAGTACTTCTGGCAGTCCGCGGTCGCGCTGGGTGTGGCAGTCTTCCTCTACGCCACGGCCACCCACGATGGTCAGACCCAGCTGGTGGTCCCCTTCCTCAAGGATGTGATGCCCCAGCTCGGCCTGATGTTCATCCTGCTGACCTACTTCGTCATCGTCGGTACTTCCAACGCTGTCAACCTGACCGATGGCCTGGATGGCCTCGCCATCATGCCCACCGTGATGGTGGCGGGGGGCTTCGCCCTGATCGCCTGGGCGACCGGCAACGTCAACTTCGCGAACTACCTGCACATTCCCTACGTGCCCTACACCTCCGAGCTGGTGATCGTCTGTACCGCCATCGTGGGCGCGGGCCTGGGCTTCCTCTGGTTCAACACCTACCCGGCCCAGGTCTTCATGGGGGATGTGGGTTCCCTGGCCCTGGGCGGCGCGCTCGGTACCATCGCCGTGCTGGTGCGCCAGGAGTTCCTGCTGGTGATCATGGGGGGGGTCTTCGTGATGGAGACCGTCTCGGTGATCCTGCAGGTCGGATCCTACAAACTGCGCGGCGTGCGGATCTTCCGCATGGCCCCCATCCATCACCACTATGAGAAGAAGGGCTGGCCGGAGCCGCGCGTCATCGTGCGCTTCTGGATCATCACCCTCATGCTGGTGCTGCTTGGCCTCGCCACCCTGAAGGTGAGGTAAGCCATGGTCATCATCATCGGACTCGGCAAAACCGGACTCTCCTGCGTCGATTACTTCCTCGACCGCGGCGTCACGCCGCTGGTGATGGACACCCGTGCCAACCCGCCGGGCAAGGACGAGCTTCCCCCCGAGGTGGAGCTCATCCACGGGCTGGACGCGGAGCGGCTCAAGCAGGCGCACATGATAGTGGCCAGCCCGGGCATCGCCCTGGCGACTCCGGAGTTGAAGGCCGCCGCCGAGTTCGGGGTGCGCATCGTCGGTGACATCGAACTGTTCGTGCGTGAAACCCAGACGCCCGTCATCGCCATCACCGGTTCCAACGGCAAGAGCACGGTCACCACGCTAGTGGGTGAGATGATCGCCGAGGCGGGGCTCAAGGTCGGTGTGGGGGGCAATATCGGCACCCCGGCGCTGTCGCTCCTCAAGCAGCCCATGGATCTCTGCGTGCTGGAGCTCTCCAGCTTCCAGCTCGAGACCACCTACAGCCTGCGGGCCGCCGCCTCCGTGGTCCTGAACCTCAGTGAAGATCATATGGATCGCTATGCCGGCATGGCGGATTACCGCGCCGCCAAGATGGAGATCCATCAGCACTCCCAGCACATCCTGATCAATCGCGACGATCCCCAGACCCTGCCCGATGTGGGTCAGGTGTGGCAGAGTTTCGGCCTCGACTGCAACGGCTACGGTCGCTGCGAGCTGGAGGGCCGTCACTGGCTGACCTTGCACGGCGAGCCGCTCCTGGCGGTGGACGAGATGAAGATAGTGGGTGCCCACAACCAGGCCAATGCCCTGGCGGCCATGGCCCTGTGCGATGCGGTGGGCATTCCCCGCGAGGCACAACTTGCCGTGCTGCGCCGCTTTGAAGGCCTGCCTCACCGTGCCCGCTTCGTGCGGGAGGTAAATGGGGTGCGCTGGATCAACGACTCCAAGGCCACCAACGTGGGGGCGACCCTGGCCGCCGTGGCCGGGGTGCGTGAAGCGGTCAAGGGCCGCCTGCTGCTGCTGGCCGGTGGCCAGGGCAAGGGGCAGGACTTCGGCCCGGTGCAGGCGCTGCTCGGCAGCCAGATCGATCACATGTATTGTTTTGGTCAGGATGCCGAGGTGCTGCTGGCCCTGGGCGAACAGACCGAGCGGGTTGCCGATCTTGACGCTGCTGTCGCCAAGGCGGCGACCGACGCCAGGCCTGGTGACTGGGTGCTGCTGGCGCCGGCCTGCGCGAGCCTGGATCAGTTCAAATCCTTTGAAGCGCGCGGCGATCGCTTCACCGAACTGGTGATGGGCTTATGAACGCCCTGCGCATGGTTGCGGGATTCTTGCAGCGCTGGTTGCTACCGGCACGCCCCGCCGGTCTTTACGATCGGCAACTGGTGGTACTGGCCCTCGCCCTGATGGGCGTCGGGCTGGTAATAGTGGCGTCCGCTTCCATTCCTGAGGGGATCGCCATCAACAACGATCCCTTCATGTTCGTGAAGCGCCACGGCATGTTCCTGGTGATGGCGCTGGGTATCTCCTGGTTCGTGTTGCAGGTACCCATGGCACGCTGGCAGCACTACAACGGCCCCATGTTGTTGCTGGCCATCGTGCTGCTGGTGATGGTGTTGCTGGTGGGCCGCAGCGTCAACGGTTCGGTACGCTGGCTGCCGCTGGGCCCCTTCAACTTGCAGCCGGCTGAGTTCGGCAAGCTGGCGCTGTTCGTCTATCTGGCGGGCTATCTGGTGCGCCGCCAGAGCGAGGTGCGCGAGCGCTTCATCGGTTTCATGAAACCCATGGCGGTGCTGTTCGTGGTGGCCATCCTGCTGCTGGCCCAGCCGGATCTCGGGTCAGTGGTGGTGATGTTCGTCACCTCCCTCGGGATGCTGTTCCTGGCCGGTGCCCGGCTGGTGCAGTTCATCGGTCTCATCCTGGTGGGGGTGAGCGCCGTGGTGACCCTGATCATCGCGGAGCCCTACCGGATGCGGCGGGTGACCTCCTTCCTCGACCCCTGGGCCGATCCCTTTGGCAGCGGCTATCAGCTGACCCAGTCCCTGATGGCCTTTGGTCGGGGTAGCTGGTTTGGCGAGGGGCTCGGCAACTCCATCCAGAAGATGGAGTACCTGCCGGAGGCCCACACCGACTTCGTGTTCGCCATTCTGGGCGAAGAGCTGGGCTACGTGGGGGTGCTTGGCGCACTCTTCCTGATTTTTGCGCTGGCGGTGAAGGCGCTCAAGCTGGGTCACCAGGCGCTGGTGGCCGAGCGGCTCTATGAAGGTTATCTGGCCATCGGCATCGGCATCTGGTTCAGCTTCCAGACTTTCGTCAACGTCGGTGCCGCCAGCGGCATGATGCCGACCAAGGGGCTGACCCTGCCCTTGGTCAGCTATGGCGGCTCCAGTCTCATCATCATGATGGTGGCGGTGAGCATGTTGATTCGTATCGATTTCGAGTTGCGCCAGGCAAGTGCCCAGGCGCGCGTGCGGGAGGTTGCATGAGCAAGACGTTACTGGTGATGGCGGGTGGTACCGGGGGCCATGTGTTCCCCGGCCTGGCCGTCGCCGATCGCCTCAAGGCCCAGGGCTGGACCATCCACTGGCTCGGCACTGCCGACCGGATGGAGGCGGAGCTGGTGCCTGCCCATGGTTATCCCATCTCCTTCATCGACATCCAAGGGGTGCGTGGCAACGGCATCAAGCGTCTGCTCGCGGCGCCCTACCGTGTCATCAAATCCGTGCTGCAGGCCCGCCAGGTGCTCAAGACCATCCAGCCCGATGTGGTGCTGGGCATGGGGGGCTTCGCCTCCGGCCCGGGTGGCGTGGCCGCCTGGCTGTCCGGCATTCCGCTGCTGCTGCACGAGCAGAATGCCGCCGCCGGCCTGACCAACAAGCTGCTGGCCCGTATCGCCAGGCGGGTACTGATGGCCTTCCCCGGTGCCTTCGCACCCAATGCCCGCACCGCCGTGGTGGGCAACCCGGTGCGCCCCGAGGTGGTGGCGCTGCCGGATCCCCAACTGCGCAGCAGCAGCAATCCTCTGCGCCTGCTTGTGGTCGGTGGCAGCCTGGGAGCCCGGGTCCTCAACGAGCAGGTGCCTCCTGCGGTTGCAACTGCCGGTGTGCCCATCGAGGTGCGTCACCAATGCGGCAAGGGCAACGGGGAGGCCGTGGCTGCCTCCTATGCCGGGCTGGGGGTCGAGGCCGAGGTGAGTGAATTTATCAAGGACATGGCGGATGCCTATGCCTGGGCGGACCTGGTGGTGTGCCGCGCCGGCGCATTGACCGTCTCCGAAGTGGCCGCTGCCGGTGTGGCCGCCATCTTCGTGCCCCTGCCCCATGCGGTGGACGATCACCAGACCCGCAACGCCCTGACCCTGGTCGACGGCGGTGCGGCCGAGTTCCTGCCCCAGTCCGAGCTGACGCCGGCGGCGCTGGCGTCGCGCCTCTCCTGGCTCGCCGGGCGCAGGGAAACTCTGTTGAACATGGCCCAGGCCGCGCGCCGGGTCGCCATCATCGATGCTGCCGAACGGGTTGCCGATGAGTGCAAGCGGCTCGCCACCGGCTGAGCCAAACGAGATGGAAGGCCAAGATGTGCCGCCAAGGCCCCGCTTCTGTCTTCGAACTGATGAATGTCGCCGAATGAAAATGGCCTGTGGCCGCGAATTGAGAAAGAACTATGACCAAGGTTGAACTGGCAAAACTGCGTACCGTTATCCCCGAAATGCGCCGCGTGCGTCGCATCCACTTCATCGGCATCGGTGGCGCCGGTATGGGCGGTATTGCGGAAGTGCTTGCCAATGAAGGGTATCAGGTGACCGGCTCGGATCTGGCCCGCAACGGGGTGACCGAACGCCTGGCCTCTTTGGGCGCACACATTTTTGTCGGTCACAGTGCCGAGCATGTGGACGGTGCCAGCGTGGTGGTGGTTTCCACCGCCATCAAGCAGGACAACCCCGAGCTGCTGGCTGCCCGCGAGCTGCGTATTCCCGTGGTGCGCCGCGCCGAAATGCTGGCGGAACTGATGCGCTTCCGTCACGGCATCGCCATCGCCGGGACCCACGGCAAGACCACCACCACCAGTCTGGTGGCGAGCATCTATGCCGAGGCGGATCGCGACCCCACCTTCGTCATCGGCGGTCTGCTCAACAGCGCCGGCACCAATGCCCGCCTGGGCAGCAGCCGTTATCTGATTGCCGAGGCGGACGAGAGCGACGCCTCCTTCCTGCATCTGCAACCCATGGTTTCCATCGTGACCAACATCGAAGCGGATCACATGGACACCTATGGTGGCGATTTCTCCAGGTTGAAGGCCACCTTCATCGATTTCCTGCACAACCTGCCGTTCTACGGCCTGGCCGTGGTGTGCGTGGATGACCCCGTGATCCGCGGCATGCTGCCGGAGATCGCCCGTCCTACCCTCACCTACGGTCTGAGCGATGATGCCGATGTGCAGGTGCTGGACTTCGTGCAGACCAGCAATCGCAGCCGCTTCCGGGTGCGCCGTGCAGGGGCGGGTGAGCTGGAGGTGACCCTGAATCTGCCGGGCATCCACAACGCCCTCAACGCCGCCGCCGCCATCGCGGTGGCAACCGAAGACGGCATCGGCGACGAGGCCATCATCCAGGCACTTTCCAAGTTTGAAGGGGTGGGGCGCCGCTTCCAGCAATATGGCGAGTTCGAAACCGGCCGTGGCAAGGCCATGCTGGTGGACGATTACGGTCATCACCCGAGCGAAGTGAAGGTAACCATCAACGCCGCTCGTGCCGGCTGGCCCGAGAAGCGGCTGGTGATGGTGTTCCAGCCGCACCGCTACAGCCGGACCCGGGATCTCTACGAAGATTTCGCGGACGTGCTTTCCAAGGTGGACGTGCTGGTGATGCTGGAGGTCTATGCCGCCGGTGAGGAGCCCATCCCCGGTGCCGATGGTCGTGCCCTGTGCCGCTCCATCCGCTCCCGCGGCACCCTGGAGCCCATCTTTGTCGCAACGCCGGACGATGTGCCCGCGGTGCTGGCCGACCTGATTGGCGAGGGGGATCTGGTATTGACCCAGGGGGCGGGTAACGTCGGTGCACTGGCCCGTCGTCTCGGCGAGATGAAATTGAGCGTGGATAGCATGAAATCCGGTGCCTGAGGGCCCAATGAGTATTTTGACCGCCAAGCCGAGGCCTATATAATGGCGAACCGGTCTGCAAGTGGCCGGCATGGCGCGTTTTACGGGGATCGATCGGGTGGAGGCAAGGGCACAAGGGCGCACCAAGGGGGGCTTCATCGCCGGGGTGGCATTTTTCATCCTGGTCATGTGGGGGCTCTACCAGACTGCGCTGGATGTTAAAGACTGGCTGACGGATGCCAGTCGGTTGCCCATGAGCGAGCTGTTGCTGCAGGGGCAACACGAATATTTGAAGGCCGATGAGTTGCGTGCTGCCGTGCTGGATGGTGCCGAACTTCGCAACTTCTTCGAGCTGGATGTGAACGAATTGCAGGCGCGTCTGAACGCTCTGCCCTGGGTGGCCCAGGTCTCGGTACGAAAGAAGTGGCCGAACAAGATCAAGGTCTATCTCACGGAACAGGATGTGGCGGCTCGCTGGAACGGCAACCGCTTCGTCAACACCAAGGGTGAGGTATTCAGTGCCCCGGACAGGGTGAAGAAGCCCCTGATGCAGTTGTCCGGGCCCGATGATCAGGCCGCCAAGGTGCTGGAAGCCAGCCATCAGTACGAAACGCTGCTGGCGGCCAAGGGATACAAGTTGCTGGGGGTGAATCTGACCCCCCGCCATGCCTGGGAACTGACCCTGGATGGCAACATTCAGCTGTTTGTGGGGCGCTCGGATATCGCGCTTCGTCTGCAGCGGTTTATCGATGCCTTTCCGGTCATCGAGCCCCGTGAGCGGGTTGCTTACGTGGATCTTCGATACGACACCGGGATGGCAGTTGGCTGGAAGAAAAGCGAAGAGAAAGTGAATGACCAACACCGCAGATAGAAATTTGATTGTCGGACTGGATATCGGCACGACCAAGGTGGCGGTACTGGTTGGCGAAGTATTGCCTGATGGCGAACTCAATGTCATCGGCATGGGCAGCCACGCTTCTCGCGGTATGGAGAAGGGCGGGGTCAATGACCTCGACTCCGTGGTCAAGTCCCTGCGCCGCGCGGTGGAAGAGGCCGAGATGATGGCAGACTGCCAGATCAGTTCCGTCTATCTGGGGCTGTCCGGCAAGCACATCGATTGCCGCAACGAGACCGGCATGGTGCCCATCTCCGACGAAGAGGTGACCCAGGAGGATGTGGACAACGTCATCCACACCGCCAAGTCGGTGCGGTTGTCGGACGAGCTGCGGGTGCTGCACGTGCTGCCCCAGGAGTTCGCCATCGACTATCAGGAAGGGATCAAGAACCCGGTCGGCCTCTCCGGCGTGCGGATGGCAGCCAAGGTGCATCTCATCACCTGCCACAACGACATGGCGCGCAACATCGAGAAGTGTGTGGAGAAGGTGGGTCTGCGGGTGGATCAGCTGATCTTCTCCGCCCTGGCCTCCAGCTACGCCGTGCTGACCGAAGACGAGAAGGAGCTGGGTGTCTGCGTGGTGGACATCGGTGGCGGCACCATGGACATGTCGCTCTTTACCGGCGGCGCCCTGCGTCACACCAAGGTGATTCCCTATGCCGGCAGCACGGTGACCAGCGACATCGCCTATGCCTTCGGCACGCCGCCGCTGGACGCGGAGGCGATCAAGGTGCGCTACGGCTGCGCCCTCGGCCGCCTGGTCAGCAAGGAAGACAATATCGAAGTGCCCAGTGTCGGCGGTCGCCCGGCGCGCAGCCTGCAACGGCAGACACTGGCGGAAGTGATTGAACCCCGTTACACCGAGTTGCTCTCCATGGTGAATGACGAGCTGGTGCGGGTGCAGAGCGAATTGAAGGCACAGGGGGTCAAGCATCAGCTGGCCGCCGGTGTGGTCTTGACCGGTGGCGCGGCCCAGATCGAAGGCATTGTGGAGTGCGCAGAGCAGATCTTCCAGAGCCAGGTCCGGGTGGGCGAGCCCATGAATATCCGGGGATTGAGTGACTACGTACAGGCACCGGTGTACTCGACTGCGGTCGGGTTGTTGCAGTACGGCCGCACCAACCAATCCACCGGCAGTAACAAGGAATATGCCGCCAAGGCAAGCGTAGGTGGGCTGGTCAAACGGGTCAGCAACTGGTTGCGTGGCGAGTTCTAAAGATTTTGCTGAGTCAGGCAAATAAAGCGGAGAGACAACATGTTTGAATTTATGGATAGCCACACTGACGAAGCCGTCATCAAGGTGATAGGTGTGGGTGGCGGCGGCGGCAACGCAGTCGAGCACATGGTTCGTCAAAACATCGAGGGTGTCGAGTTCATCACCGTGAACACCGACGCCCAGGCACTGCGCAACTCCAGTGCCAATACCACCTTGCAGATCGGCGGTGGCATCACCAAGGGGCTGGGTGCCGGGGCCAACCCGGAAGTGGGTCGTGACGCCGCCATGGAAGACAGGGAAGCGCTGCGCGAGCTGCTGACCGGTTCCGACATGGTGTTCATCGCTGCCGGCATGGGTGGTGGTACTGGTACAGGTGCTGCCCCGATCGTGGCCGAAGTGGCCCGCGAGATGGGTATCCTGACCGTTGCCGTCGTGACCAAACCGTTCTCCTTCGAAGGGAAGAAGCGGATGGGCTTCGCCGCTCACGGCATCGAAGAGCTCTCCAAGAACGTCGACTCACTGATCACCATCCCCAACGACAAGTTGCTGAAGGTGCTGGGTCGCGGCATCTCCCTGCTGGACGCCTTCAAGGCGGCCAACGACGTGCTGCTGGGTGCAGTACAGGGCATCGCCGAGCTGATCACCCGCCCGGGCCTCATCAACGTCGACTTCGCGGACGTGCGTACCGTGATGCGCGAGATGGGTACCGCCATGATGGGTACCGGCTCCGCCTCCGGTGACGACCGTGCCGAAGAAGCGGCCGAGAAGGCCATCTCCAGCCCGCTGCTGGAAGACGTGGATCTGGCCGGTGCCCGCGGCATCCTGGTCAACATCACTGCCGGCATGGACATGACCATCGAAGAGTTCGAGACCGTGGGTAACGCGGTCAAGGCCTTCGCGTCCGAGAACGCCACCGTGGTGGTGGGTACCGTAATCGACCCGGAAATGCACGACGAACTGCGCGTTACCGTAGTGGCGACCGGTATCGGTGCCGAGCGCAAGCCCGACATCACTCTGGTCAAGAACAACATGGTTCAAGAGCGTCCGGCCCGTCAGCCCCTGATCAGCGAAGCTCTGCAGTCTCGCGTGATGGAAGAGGCCCCGGCCAAGGTGGTGAACGCCGAGCCGCAAGCTCGTCGCGAACCGGATTATCTCGATATTCCTGCGTTCCTGCGCAAGCAGGCAGACTAAGCCTCTGATGGCTCTGGTTTGTTTGTTGCTTAAGGATTGTGCTAAGATGGCCCGGCAACGACCATCTGGTCAGGAATTTGAGCTGTTAAAGCGGATACGCCCATGATTAGACAAAGAACCTTGAAAACGAGTGTCCAGGCCACCGGTGTGGGCCTGCATTCGGGCCGGAAAGTCACTATGACGTTCCGTCCGGCGCCTGTTAACACAGGGATCGTTTACTTGCGTACCGATCTGAATCCTGTGGTCGCGCTGCCAGCCAACGCCGATCAGGTGCGTGATACCGTGCTTTGTACCGCTCTGGTGAACGAAGCCGGTGTTCGCGTGTCGACCATCGAACATCTGTCTGCCGCTCTGGCCGGGATGGGGATCGACAACCTCTATGTCGAGGTTGATGCCCCCGAGATCCCGGTAATGGACGGCAGTGCGCATCCGTTCATCTATCTGCTGCAGGAAGTGGGTATTCGTGAACAGAACGCGCCCAAGCAGTTCGTGCGGATCAAGCAGAGCATCCGGGTTGAAGACGGCGACAAGTGGGCGGAATTCCACCCCTATCGCAACGGCTTCAAGATGGATCTCGAGATCGATTTCCAGCATCCGGTGTTTGAAGGCCGCAACCAGCGTTGCGTGCTGGACTTCTCCGGCAGCTCCTTCGTGAAAGAGATCAGCCGTGCCCGTACCTTCGGCTTCATGCGTGACATCGAGTACCTGCGTTCCCAGAACCTGGCACTGGGCGGCAGCCTGGAAAACGCCGTGGTGCTGGATGACTACCGGGTGCTGAACGAAGATGGTCTGCGCTACGAAGACGAGTTCGTGAAGCACAAGATGCTGGATGCCATCGGCGATCTGTACATGTGCAATCGCAGTATCATCGGTGAATTCCGTGCCTACAAGACGGGCCATGCCCTGAACAACAAGCTGCTGCGTGCCCTGCTGGCCCAGCAGGAGGCCTGGGAACTGGTGACCTTCGAGGGTGAGGGCGACAAAGCGCCTATCGCTTACTACGACAACGGTCTGGTTCTGGCCTGATAGCTGTGCAACAGGACGTCGGTCATCTCTCCGCACCGACGTCCTGTCATTTGTTTATTCCATCCTTTAATACCGATTATCTCCCGGTTTTATTGCCCGTGCAGGCCCTTGGCCTCACCTGACCGAGAAGACAGATTTCTATGAGCATTACCCTGATCCTCCACGGTAAGCAGCGCCGCAGGTTGCACTTACCCAAACAACGTCTGGCCTGGGTCGGCGGTATTCTCTTCACTGTATTGGCCTTGGGGGGCGGCTGGCTCTGGCAGAGCTGGCAGCAGAAAATGGAGGCGCTGGAAGTGGCGCTGACCCTGGCGCAGCAGCAAAAATCCACGCAAGGGGCCGATGAAGCCCGCGAACAGCTTGCCATGCTGGCCGCCCAGGTGGGCACCATGCAGGGACAACTTGGTCGCCTCAACGCCCTCGGCGAGCGCCTGACCGAGAAGGCGGACCTCGATCCCGAGGAGTTCAACTTCAAGGAGCTGCCCCCGATGGGCGGCCCTTCCTACGATGCAGACCTGGAAGTCAGCCTGGGTGAACTGCAAGATTCCATGGAACACCTCAGCCGTCAGCTCAGCAGCCGCGAAGAACAGCTGTCGGTACTTGAATCCTTCATCATGAACCACCATATCACCGATGCGGGTTTCATCCCCGGCTCACCGGTCAAGCAGGAGCGTGTCTGGATCTCCTCCGGTTTCGGTGGGCGGGTCGATCCGTTCAACGGTCGCGCCAAGATGCACAAAGGGGTGGATTTCCGCGGCAGGCCCGGCACCCCCATCCTGGCGACAGGCAAGGGGATTGTCAGCTGGGCGGGGCGCCATCCGGAGTTTGGCAACATGGTGGAGATTGACCATGGCAATGGTCTGGTCACCCGCTATGCCCACAATTCCAAGTTACTGGTGGATGTGGGCACCCTGGTCGATGAGGGCCAGAAGATTGCCCTGATGGGGCGAACCGGTCGTGCAACCGGAGTTCATTTGCATTACGAAGTGTTGAAAGATGGTCGTCAGGTCAACCCCGCGCGCTTTCTGAATGCCAGACGGGGTTAGGTTTTTTCTTCAGGTTCCAGTGACGGAACGCTTATATAACCAAAACAGTTGGTACCCATGATTAGCACACTGCTCACCAAGATTATCGGCAGCCGGAACGACAGAACGCTCAAGGCTTTGCGCAAAATTGTAAAACAAATCAATGCGATGGAGCCTCAGTTCGAGGCACTGTCCGATCAGGAACTGCAGGCGAAGACCGCCGAGTACCGTCAGCGTCTGGAGCAAGGCGAAACACTGGAGCAGTTGCTGCCGGAAGCGTTCGCCACCGTCCGTGAAGCCTCCCGCCGTGTGTTCGGCATGCGTCACTTCGACGTCCAGCTGATCGGCGGCATGGTGCTGAACTCCAACCGCATTGCCGAAATGAAGACAGGTGAAGGTAAAACCCTGACGGCCACCCTGCCGGCCTACCTGAACGCCCTGACCGGCCGCGGTGTGCACGTCGTGACGGTGAACGACTATCTGGCCAAGCGTGATGCGGAAGCCAACCGCCCGCTGTTCGCCTTCCTCGGCATGACGGTGGACTGCAACGTGCCCGGCATGGATGCGTCCCAGAAGCGCGATGCCTACGCTGCCGACATCACCTACGGTACCAACAACGAATTCGGTTTCGACTACCTGCGCGACAACATGGCATTCTCGCCGGAGCAGCGCGTACAGCGTCCGCTCAACTACGCGCTGGTGGATGAGGTGGACTCGGTGCTCATCGATGAAGCCCGCACCCCGCTCATCATCTCCGGTCCGGCGGAAGACAGCTCAGCCATGTACACCCAGATCAACAAGTTGATCCCGCTGCTGGTCAAGCAGGACAAGGAAGACTCCGAGGAGTACACCGGCGACGGCCACTACACGGTGGACGAGAAGAACCGCCAGGCGCTGCTGACCGAAAACGGCCAGATCTTCGTGGAAGAGCTGCTCAAGAAAGAGGGACTGCTGGCCGAGGATGACTCCCTGTTCTCCGCCACCAACATCAGCCTGCTGCATCACGTCAATGCAGGCCTGCGTGCGCACACCCTGTTCGAGCGCAACGTCGACTATATCGTCCAGAAAGACGAGATCGTCATCGTCGACGAGCACACCGGCCGTACCATGCCGGGTCGTCGCTGGTCAGACGGTCTGCACCAGGCGGTCGAGGCGAAGGAAGGGGTCAAGATCCAGAACGAGAACCAGACCCTGGCCTCCATCACCTTCCAGAACTATTTCCGTCTGTACGACAAGCTGGCGGGCATGACCGGTACTGCGGATACCGAAGCCTTTGAATTCCAGCAGATCTATGGCCTGGATACCGTGGTCATCCCGACCAACAAGCCGATGGTGCGCAAGGACATGGGCGATCTCGTCTACCTGACCGCCCAGGAGAAATACGCGGCCATCGTGCAGGACATCCGCGAGTGCGTGAAGCGCGGCCAGCCCGTGCTGGTTGGTACCGTCTCCATCGAGAACTCCGAGCTGCTCTCCGGCATCCTGACCAAGGAAAATATCCCGCACAAGGTACTGAACGCCAAGTTCCATGCCATGGAAGCGGAGATCGTCGCCCAGGCCGGCCAGACCGGCGCCGTCACCATCGCCACCAACATGGCCGGTCGTGGTACCGACATCGTGCTGGGCGGCAACTGGCAGGCGGAGATCGCCCAGCTGGAAAACCCGTCAAGCGAGCAGATTGCCGAGCTGAAAGCGGCCTGGCAGGTGCGTCATGACGAAGTACTGGCGGCCGGTGGCCTGCACATCATCGGTACCGAGCGTCACGAATCCCGCCGTATCGACAACCAGCTGCGCGGCCGTTCCGGTCGTCAGGGTGATCCGGGTTCCTCCCGCTTCTACCTCTCCATGGAAGATACCCTGATGCGGATCTTCGCCTCCGACCGCGTGACCGGCATGATGAAGAAGCTGGGCATGGAAGAGGGCGAGGCCATCGAGCATCCCTGGGTAACCAAGGCCATCGAGAATGCCCAGCGCAAGGTGGAAGGTCGCAACTTCGACATCCGTAAAAACCTGCTCGAGTTCGACGACGTGGCCAACGATCAGCGCAAGGTGGTCTACGAGCAGCGCAACGAACTGCTGGACACCAACGACATCTCCGAGACCATTCACGTCATCCGTGACGACGTCTACGGCGCCATCATCGACGAGTACATCCCGCCCCAGTCCCTGGAAGAAATGTGGGACGTGCCGGGTCTGGAAGCGCGTCTGAAGTCCGATTTCGCCCTGGATCTGCCGCTGCAGCAGTGGCTGGCGGAAGACGACAAGCTGTATGAAGAGAAGCTGCGCGAACGCATCCTGGATGAAGCCACCAAGCTCTATGCCCACAAGGAAGAGCTGGTCGGCAAGGAGGTGCTGCGCAACTTCGAGAAGGCGGTGATGCTGCAAACCCTGGACGGCCTGTGGAAAGAGCACCTGGCGGCCATGGATCACCTGCGTCAGGGCATCCATCTGCGCGGCTACGCCCAGAAGAACCCCAAGCAGGAGTACAAGCGCGAATCCTTCGATCTGTTCACCCAGATGCTGGAAACCCTCAAGCGCGACGTGGTCAGCATCCTGAGCCGGGTACAGGTGCAGGAGCGGGATGTGGAGGCGATGGAAGAGCAGCAGCGCCAGCAGGCCGAAGCCGCTCCCCGTACCTACACCCATGCCACGGCCGAAAACCAGCTGGCTGACGAGGATACGGGTGGGGCCGAGGGCCATACCACCTTCGTGCGCGACGAGCAGAAGATCGGGCGCAATGATCCCTGCCCCTGTGGTTCGGGTAAAAAATACAAGCACTGTCACGGTCAGCTGACCTGACACCCTGCCATGATGAATACACCGCCTCCGGGCGGTGTATTCATTTTCGGACCAAGGAGGGGACGATGAGCAGATTGCCGGCGGGATGGGATGGGGAGGCACATGGGCACTGGCTGCAGGAGAGACGCCAGGAGGCGATCCGTTGTGTGCTGAGCAGGCTGAACGCAGAGACGAACAAATCTGTTCCCCTGCAACTGCAGTTTGCCTATTACCTCTTTTTGTCCGGCGATCCCGCCTCGGCGGCCCAGGTGCTGACGCTGGCGTACCGATCCGCACCCGATAACACTGAGGTGCTGCGCAATCTCTGTGTCTGCCTCTCGCGCTCCGATCAACATGAGCGGGCCGTGATGCACCTAGTCGAACTGGTGCGGCGCGAGCCGGATGATTATCTGGTCCATGACGGGCTTTGCACTTCCCTTGCCAAGCTAGGACGCCATGAAGAAGCGGCACAAGCGGGAACCTGTGCCCTGACTCTCAAGGATGAGGCCGTCTCGCAGCCTGTCGCGGGGTGGGTGCTGCCGACAGAGGGGCCGGATGTCTGGCTCGCGGAGCAGGGGGAAAAGCAGGCAGTCATCGCCTTCTCCTTGTGGGGAGCACAGCCCCGCTATTTGCGGGGAGCACTCGACAATGTGCTGGCCGCAGCTTACCTCTATCCGGGCTGGCGGGTGCGCTTCTATGTGGATGGCAGTGTCCCTCAGGGGCTTCTGGCCTGCCTGCAGGAACATGGCGCCGAGATAAAGGTGCAGCCCGATAGTCAATCCCAGCGTCAGCGCCTCTGCTGGCGCTTCCAGGTCGCCAATGATCCCGGAGTGGGGCGCTTCCTTGTGCGCGATGCGGACTCCGTGCTGAATCTGCGGGAGCGGCTGGCGGTCGATGACTGGCTTGCATCGGGGCGCTGGTTCCATATCATGCGTGACTGGTGGAGCCACACCGATCTGGTGCTGGCCGGCATGTGGGGCGGTGTGGCCGGTGTGCTGCCTCCCCTTGCGCCGCTGATGGCGAGCTATCAGCCCAGTACCATGGAAACACCGAACATCGACCAGTGGTTCTTGCGAGACTGTTTATGGCGCTATCTGCGCCAGAGCGCGCGGGTACACGATCGTTGTTTCACTCCGCCCGGTGCGGTGCCCTGGCCGCAGGTTGCGCCGCCGGGCAATGAGCATGTCGGGCAGGATCTCTTCAGGGCCCGGGGGGATCAGCAGGCCATTCGGCTTGCCCCCTGGATCGCCCGTTTGCCGTGTTTACGCTGAGGACAATGATGGAACAGAAGAAACGGATCTGGGTGGCGGTGGGCGTCATCGAGAACGAACGGGGCGATATCTTCATCGCCAAACGCTCAGCCGATCGCCATCAGGGGGATCGCTGGGAGTTTCCCGGTGGCAAGGTGGAGTCGGGGGAGGATCTGCTCACCGCGCTGGACAGGGAATTGTGGGAAGAGATCGGGATCCGGGTGCAGGATTGTGCCCCCTTCATGGAGCTGCACCACGACTACCCCGACAAGCAGGTCTTGCTGGATATCTGGAAGGTGACCCGCTTCCACGGCGAGCCCTTTGGCAAGGAGGGGCAGGAGTGCCGCTGGGTGCCACTGGCCTCGCTGCACGAATACCGCTTCCCGGATGCCAACGGCCCCATCGTCGCGCGGTTGCAGGCCTCGCTAGCCTGAAAGGGAATCGATACCAACGAAAAAGGGCCTGAGGGCCCTTTTTTGATCGTGCAGTGTTTATTGCCAGGGATCGCCCTGTTCCGGGTCGGGCAGCAGATCCGGGTTGATCTCGCCCGGGATGCGCTTCTGTTCATCCGCCCACTCGCCGAGGTCGATCAGCTGGCAGCGCTTGCTGCAGAAGGGGCGAAACGGGCTCTGCGGACCCCATTCGATCTCGCTCTGACAGGTCGGACACTTTACCTTGGTCACCATGGGGCGCTCCTCAACAACAGGCGAGCTGGAAGGAAACGTCGCCTATCTGCTGTTCCGTCGTCGGCAGGAAGCGCAGGGCGAAGCGGTTCTTGTGGCCGCTCAGGGTCGGATAGCAGGGCTGGGTGCCCGCCAGACGGATGCGGATCAGTTCAGCCCCTTCGGCGGTATCCTGGAAGAAGCCGTTGGTGGCCACCTGGTCGCTGAAGTTGCCCGACTCGCGCCACAGGCGCAGCAACAGGGAGATGGCGTTCATCAGCAGGGTGATGTCACTCAGCCATTGCTGCATCTGCTGGTGGCGGGTAACGGCCGGGGTCGCCAGCCAGTGGTGCAGTTGCGGCACATCGAAGGCGCACAGACCACCCGGAATGGAGAAGCGCTGACGAATGGAGCCGAGCAGGCGATCCTCTTTGAGACGGGCGCCGGGGCGCGGGGAGTTCAGCAGGTTGCGGGAGAGCTGGGTACTCTCCTGCTGCATCCGCTGGATCTGCTCGAGATCGACGTCAGGCAGACTGGCCCAGTGGCTCAGGCGTTGGCCGAGGCGCTCCAGATCCTTGATGAGATCGGCACGCAGGTCACCACGCTCCAGCAACTCCTGCAAATCGAACAACCCCTTGAAGAAGGCGATATGTGCCCAGGACTGGTCACTCTCCAGATTGTCGCGGATCTGGGAAAACAGGGACTCCAGACGAAGATAGGTCCGGCTTTTTTCATTGAGGGGAAAATCGTAAATCATGCCTAATCCTGGCCAGCCATAAACCGGCCTAGTGTACTCACAGTTGGTGGGCTTGTTGAGAGGCAAATGCCAGATATGTCTGGTGCAGGGCGAAAATTCGCTGCCAGATGGTCTCACTCGTACCACTCTGGTTGTCCAGGACGTCGTCGGCCATCGCCAGGCGCTCGCTGCGGCTCGCCTGGGACGCCAGTATCGCCTGGGCCTGTTCCCGACTGACGCCATCGCGGCGGCAGGTACGCTCGATTTGTGTCGATTCGTCCACATCGATCACCAGTACCCGATCGGCGAGGGAAGTGAGCCTGTTTTCCACCAGCAAGGGGACGACCAGCAGGCAGTAGGGGGAGCGGGTTGCCGCACACTGGCGCAGCATCTCGCTGCGGATGAGGGGATGGAGCAGGGCATTGAGCCACTCCTTGGCCTGCGAATCGGTGAAGATCCGCTCTCGCAGCCGGCGGCGATCGAGCTGGCCATCGGGGGCAACGACATCCGGGCCAAAATGGGCGGCGATGGCAGCCAGAGCAGGGGTGCTGGGCTCCACTACCTCGCGGGCGATGATGTCCGCATCCACCACCTCGATGCCCAGCTCGGCAAAGCGGTTGGCAACCGTGGTCTTGCCGCTGCCGATTCCCCCTGTGATTGCGACTACATACATGGGTCAGAGATCCTTTTGCTAGAGCACGACATCAAGATACCAGCGGGTGATGCTATCGCCCCACAGCAGCGTTATCCAGCCCGCGATGGCGAGATAAGGGCCAAAGGGAATGGGTTTGCCCTGGTGGTGGTTGCGCAGCAGGATGAGACCGATGCCGATGATGGCGCCCGCCAGCGAAGAGAGCAGCAGCACGATGGGCAATGCTTGCCATCCCAGCCAGGCGCCCAGCGCCGCCAGCAGTTTGAAGTCGCCGTAGCCCATCCCTTCCTTGCCGGTCAGCAGCTTGAAGGCCCAATAGAGGCTCCAGAGCACCAGATAGCCCGCCATGGCGCCGACCACCGCATCGGCCAGGGACACGAAACCGCCCGCCAGATTGAACAGCAGGCCACCCCAGAGCAGGGGCAGGGTGAGCTGATCCGGCAAGAGCATCTTGTCCAGGTCGATGAAGGTCAGTGCGACCAATGTCCAGGTGAGCAACAAAGCGGCAAGGGTGCCCCAGCCGGGGGCAAGCGCGGCTGCTACCGAGACCGACAGCAGGGCGGTGAGCAGCTCAACCAGGGGATAGCGAGCCGAAATGGGGGCGTGGCAGTTGCGGCAGCGCCCCCTGAGCCATAGCCAGCTCAGCAGGGGAATGTTCTCCAACGCCCCTATGGGGTGGTCGCAGTGGGGGCAGCGGGAGCGAGGCACCATGAGGTTGTATCGTCCGGTTGCAGGAGGAGTCTCTTCACCGTCACCGAAATAGTCGCTGTATTCGGCATGCCAGGCCCGCTCCATCATGATGGGCAGGCGATGGATCACCACGTTCAGGAAGCTGCCCACCATCAGGGAGAAAAGGAAAATCAAGGAGAGATAGAGCCAGGGCAAGCCCTGGGCCAGTTCGATCAAAGGCACCATAGATCAATCGCTTGTGTCGGGAACGGGGATGACAGATGGCCGGGGGAAATGTACCGCCCGGCCCTCTGTCGAGGGGGTCAGTGTATCACAGAGCCCAGCTTGAAAATGGGGAGGTACATGGCCACGACCATGCCGCCGACCAGCACCCCGAGCACCACCATGATGATGGGTTCGAGCAGGCTGGTGAGGCCGTCGACCATGTCGTCCACTTCCTGTTCGAAAATGGCGGCGACCTTGGAGAGCATGTCGTCGATGGCGCCGGATTCCTCACCGATCATCACCATCTGGGTCACCATGTCGGGGAAAAGATCCACGGTGCGCATGGCGACGTTGATCTGCATGCCGGCCACCACCTCGTTGCGAATGGCCATGGTCGCAGTGCGATAGACATAGTTGCCCGATGCTCCGGCCGCTGAGACCAGGGCATCCACCAGTGGGATACCGGCGGAGAAGGTGGTGGAGAGGGTGCGGGCAAAACGGGCCATGGCAGCCTTGTGCAGTATGTTGCCCACCACGGGAATGGTGAGGATGAACTTGTCCGTGTTGTCCCTGACCTTCTGGGATTTTCGCCAGGCCCGCACATAGAGGAAGACGGCGAGAGCAGCGCCGCCAAAGATGGCGTACCACCACTCCTGCATAAAGCGGGAGATGGCGATGACGAACCGGGTAAAGGCGGGCAGCTCGGCACCGAAGCTCTTGAAGATATCCTCGAACTGGGGAATGACGAAGAGCAGCAGGATGGAGGTGACGACGATGGCCACCAGAATGACCATGGACGGATAGAACATGGCCTTCTTGATCTTGGATTTGAGGGCTTCGTTCTTCTCGCGGTAGATGGCGATACGGTCGTAGATGGTCTCCAGGGCACCGGATTGCTCCCCGGCTTCGACCAGGTCGCAATAGAGGTCGTCGAAGTGGCGAGGATGGCGGCGCAACGCCTCCGAGAGCGGGGTGCCTGTTTCCACATCGGCGGCGATCTGGCCGATGAGCTCGCGCACAGCCGCTTTCTCGTGGCCGCGAGCGATGATCTGAAGACTCTGCACCAGAGGCACGCCGGCGGAGAGCATGGTAGTGATCTGGCGGGAGATGACGGCGATGTCCATCGGCTTGATCTTGGCGCCGCCCTTGGAGAAGAGCCCCTGGCTCTGCTTGCTGACCCTGGTGACGTTGACGCCCTGCTTGCGCAGCTCGGCCTTGACGGTGGTGATGCTGTCGGCTTGCAGCTCGCCGGAGACCTTCTGTCCCTTGCGGTTGACGCCGTGCCAGCGGTAGGAGAAGACTTTTTTCGGTGCGTTGCGTTTTTGAGCTAATGTGGCCATCACTGCATCCTGCAATTGGGCGACGGTGGCCGGATGCTGCTGCCTGTCCGGCTCATCTTGGCTTGAAGAAGGTCATCGGGGTGATT
This sequence comes from Aeromonas sp. ASNIH5, assembly GCF_002902865.1. Classification (NCBI taxonomy): domain Bacteria; kingdom Pseudomonadati; phylum Pseudomonadota; class Gammaproteobacteria; order Aeromonadales; family Aeromonadaceae; genus Aeromonas; species Aeromonas sp. ASNIH5. The sequence goes on from NZ_CP026122.1 coordinate 3,601,781, forward strand.
ACAGCGGCTTCACCCGGCGAGATGACTCGGGCACTGCGAACTCAGTTGGTGGTGATCCTGTTGATTTCGGCCAGGCTGGTGACGCCAAGACGCGCTTTCTCGAGGCCGGATGTGCGCAGGGTGCGCATCCCTTCCTTTTGGGCTATCGCGGCAATCTGCAGCGAGTTGGCTCCCTGCATGATGAGTTTGGCGATGTTGTCGGACATCAGCATGATCTCATAGATGCCGACCCGGCCTCTGTAGCCTCCCGAGCACTCCTTGCATCCCACGGGCTTGAACAGCCGCAACCCGGCGGCCAGTTGCTGCTGGGTGAAGCCCAGCTCCAGCAACTCGGCTTCCGGCACCACTTCCGGCGCCTTGCAGTGATCGCAGAGTTTGCGGGCAAGGCGCTGGGCCATGATGAGGGTGACCGAAGAGGCGATGTTGAAGGCCGGCACCCCCATGTTCATCATCCGGGTGAGCGTTTCTGCCGCCGAGTTGGTGTGCAGGGTGGAGAGCACCAGATGACCGGTCTGGGCGGCCTTGATAGCGATCTCGGCGGTTTCCAAATCCCGTATCTCCCCCACCATGACGATGTCGGGATCCTGGCGCAGGAAGGAGCGCAGGGCGCTGGCGAAGGTGAGCCCCGCCTTGGGATTGATCTGCACCTGGTTGACGCCGGGCAGGTTTATCTCGACCGGATCTTCGGCGGTGGAGATATTGACCTCGCTGGTGTTGAGGATGTTGAGGCCGGTATAGAGTGAGACCGTCTTGCCTGACCCCGTCGGGCCGGTCACCAGGATCATGCCCTGAGGTTTGGAGAGGGCGTGCAGGTATTGCGTCTTCTGCCGGTCGTCAAAGCCGAGTTGATCGATATTGAGCCGGGCGGCCGAGGAGTCCAGCAACCGGATCACGATCTTTTCGCCCCACATGGTGGGCAGGGTGTTGACCCGCATGTCCATGGATCTGTTGCGTGAGATCTTGAGTTTGATCCGGCCATCCTGTGGCAGGCGCCGTTCGGCAATATCGAGCCGCGCCATCACCTTGAGGCGAGCCGCGAAGCGGTTGGCCAGGTTGACCGGCGGCGTGGCGACTTCGTGCAGTATGCCGTCTACCCGAAAGCGGATCCGGTACTTGGTCTCGTAGGGTTCGAAATGCAGGTCGGAGGCCCCGCGCTTGATGGCATCCATCATGATCTTGTGGATGTATTTGACGATGGGGGCGTCATCGTCCGCGGTGTTGACGCTCTCGTCGAGGCGGGAACTCTCGTCGGAGACCTCGAGTTCGGAGATCTCGGCCTCGTCGATATGATCCATGCCCAGGGTATCCTGCTCGCTCTCCATCAGCTTGCCGATGGCGGCGGTCAGCTTGCTCTCTTCGACCAGCAGGGCTTCCGTGTGCAGGCCAAAACTGAAGCCAAAATCCTCCAGAGCCGACACATTGGTCGGATCGGACATGGCGATATAGAGGGTATGCCCCTGGGTGTAGATGGGCAGGACATGGTGCTTTTCAATCAGCTTTTGATTGAGGTATTTCTGCGGGATCTCGGCGAGATCGAAGGCCGCCAGATCCAGCAGAGGTACCCCATACTCCAGCTCGCAGAAATCCGCCAGCGCCTTGCTGTCGAGGATATCGTTCTCGATCAGGAAGGTGACAAAGGGCTTGCGCTGCGCCCTGGCCTGGCTCAGATAACGCTGTGAGTCCGGCTCACTGAGGAGGGAGGAAGCGGCCAGGCTGGTGGCCAGGCCGCTATTGAGTGAGGAGGTCATTAATTACAAAGAGTGGTTGGACTGCAGGTAGCGGTCCAGGTAACTGCACCACCAGAAGTAGCTGCTACAAGTTGGTATGCTCCTGATGGGTTTGTCATGCTACTTTGAATCGTCAGGCTTGTTGCACTGCTTGAAGCCCCAGTGATTGTTAGAGCAACCCCAGTTGGCGCAGCAGCACTGGCAAGCAGAGCAGGGCAGCCAAATGCCCCTGTTGTCTGGAAGCAAACTTCCGCCTCAGTCTTGATTCCACCAGCTGATGAGATTGCCTGTGTGAAGCGAGCCTTATTGGTATAGTTCTGATACGCTGGCAACGCGATGGCGGCCAGAATGGCGACGATCGCAACCACTATCATCAATTCGATTAGCGTAAACCCTGACTGTCTTTTCATGTCAAATATCCTTTTGTCCATGGTTCCTGAAAAGTGCTGGTGGAAATCTATCCACACTCCAGCATCTTATCCGAGCGCTTCGGGTTGGCAACAGAGGCAGGGCCCTTGTTAACCACTTTTGTGTCATTTAGTGAAAATGATAGCAAAATCAAGGATTAAATGGTCTCTAATGACGCTTCTCAAGATTGGGGAGGGCCCATCTTCACACTCCTTATGTCGTGGGATCCTGCATATAGAAAAGGCGCCGATGGCGCCTTTTGCAAGTTTCGAGCCCTGTAATATTTTTGGGCACGAGCAACGGATGGGGCTTGCTCAAGCCGCGACAAAGCGCATGGAGAGATCCAGTGCCCGCACATGCTTGGTCAGCGCTCCCACCGAGATAAAGTCGATCCCGGTCGCGGCGTATCCGGCAAGAGTATCGAGGGTGACGTTGCCGGAGACTTCCAGCTTGGCTCTGCCCTGATTGAGGCGAACAGCGTCCTGCATCATGGGGATGTCGAAGTTGTCCAGCATCACGATGTCGGCCCGTGCGGCCAGGGCCTGCTCCAGCTCGGCCAGGGATTCGACCTCGACTTCCACCGGTTTGTCCGGATTGAGACGGCGCGCTTCGCTGATTGCTTCAGGGATGCCACCGCAGGCGAGAATGTGGTTCTCCTTGATGAGGTAGGCATCAAACAGACCGATACGGTGGTTTTTGCCGCCCCCGCAGGTGACCGCATACTTCTGGGCGCTGCGCAGGCCGGGCAGGGTCTTGCGGGTATCGAGGAGGCGGCAGTCAGTGCCTTCGAGCTCTGCCACATAACGGGCGGTCAGGGTGGCGACCCCGGAAAGGGTCTGCACGAAGTTCAGCGCATTGCGCTCGCCGGTCAGCAGCACGCGGGCGGGGCCATGGAGGCGGAACAGCTCCTGATTGGGGGCAAGGCGTTCACCATCTTGCACTTTCCACTCGACCTTCACTTCGCCACCGAGCTGGGCAAACACCTCGTCGACCCAGGGCTGGCCGCAGAAGACGCCCGCCTCGCGGGTGATGACTCGCGCGGTCGAGATGCGATCGGCCGGGATCAGCTGGGCCGTGATGTCGGCGCTGGCATCCGGTTGATCCAGCGCGGTGAGGGCATCGCCCAAGTCTTCGAGAAGTGCGGCGCGCACGGCGCGGCGGATGTCCTGTTGTAACATGCCTTATTCCTGCAAGGGTCTGAGAAGCAATTGCCTGTCTTTCTGGCGCAATTCCAGCCTGCCCAGGGCATTCATGCCCACCAGGATCTCCTCCCCGTCGGCAGCCGGATTGATAAAGACGGACAAATCGTACAGGGTCAGCGGACCCATCGCCAGACTTTCGATCCGGCCGGTTTCGACCTGGATCTCTCCGGCTGCCGTGTTGACCCGGCTGCGGCCCGTGGCGACGAGGCCGAGCCGGGCGGCCACCTGGCTCGGTATGGTCACCCGGGTTGCTCCTGTGTCCAGCAGCAGTTGCACCGGTTGGTCGTTGATGGCACCCTCCAGACGATAATGGCCGCTGGCATCGGCCCTGAGCAATAGATCGCCGCTGGCGGTCACCGACGGTTGTTCACGACCATGAAAGTAGAGGGTCAGCAGACCCAGCAGCGAGAGCCAGGCGAGCAGCCAGAGACGGCGTGCCATCGGGTGCATAGTGTGTCCCATATCGCGCGATTGAATGGCTCAGCCTAACATAGCGTTATCCATGAATTCAGAGACTTGTTCCCAGTTTTCCCATCCCGCCAGAGGCACATCGCTTCCATTTGTGAGTCGAGCAGACGATGACACAACCCACAACCCTGTTTTCCATCGATCGTGAAGGATGGTGCGAGCAGGCCCGCAAGGTGCCTTCCCCCCATCACAATGAGAGGCTCAGCCCGGAGGATGTCTCCTTGCTGGTGATACACGGCATCAGCCTGCCCCCCGGGCAGTTTGGTGGCCCCTTTATCGACGATCTGTTTCTGGGGCGGCTCGATCCCGGTGCTCACCCCTATTTCGCCGGTATTCATCAACTGAGGGTCTCGGCCCACTGCCTGATCCGCCGCGATGGGGAACTGGTACAGTACGTGCCTTTTGGCGCCAGGGCATGGCATGCGGGAGTCTCGAGCTGGGAGGGGAGGGAGGCGTGCAACGATTTTTCCATCGGGATCGAACTGGAAGGGACCGACGAGCTTCCCTACAGCGACAAGCAATACGAGGTGCTGTCGGATCTTAGCCGGGCGATTGTGCACCGTTATCCCGCCATCACGGCGGACCGTATTGTCGGTCACTGCGACATCGCGCCGGGCCGCAAGACGGATCCGGGTGACAGTTTCGAATGGCCTCTCTATCGGGAAAAGCTTCACTTTGAGTGAAAAATCTAAAAATTATTTTGTGTTTTTAGAATCAATGGCTTGCCTTGTCTGGCAAGCCATTTTTCATGCTGTTGGCCAAATGTTATCGGTGAGCAAGCTCACAAATATTGGTCAGACCATTTTCTATGAGCTATATCATGATTCCGCGTTTTTACCCCCAAAGTGGCAACCGAGCTTCTTGATTCAGATCATCTTTTGGGTGGACTTTTTTCAAGCCCTCTGCTAATTTTCGCCCCAATCATAAAATTGGTAATACCAATTTAACAAAGTAGCCTCATGCCCTATATCAAGATAACTCAGCCCAAGCTGGCCGACGCCATTGTCGCCGAGCTGGAAAGCATGATTCTGGAAGGCAGCCTGCAGCCGGGCCAGAAGTTGCCGCCCGAGCGGGAACTCGCCATCCAGTTTCAGGTGTCGCGCCCTTCCTTGCGCGAAGCCATCCAGCGCCTGGAAGCGAGAGGACTCTTGTATCGTCGTCAGGGCGGTGGCACTTACGTACAAAATGCCCTGAGCAAGGGGATCGCCGACCCCCTGTTCGAACTGCTCAGCACTCACCCGGAAGCCCAGTACGACCTGCTGGAGTTTCGTCACGCGCTGGAAGGCATCTGTGCCTACTATGCGGCGCTGCGGGGCACCGAGGCTGATTTCGAACGGATTCGCCTGGCGCAAGCCGCCATCGAAGAAGCCGGTCAGCAAGGGTCGCTGGTGGTCGAATCGGCCGCCGTGACCCAGTTCTATCTGGCCGTGGCCGAGGCCTCCCACAACGTGGTGCTGCTGCACCTGTTGCGGGCCATGGGCCCCATGCTCGAGCAGAACATTTTACGCAATAACGAAATTTTGAATCGCCGTCCGGGAGTGGTCGCCAAGATCCGTCGCCATCGTGCGAGCCTGATCGAGGCTATCCTGTCGGGGGCTCCGGAGCGGGCCAGGGCTGCTTGTCATGAGCACCTGGCCTTTATCGAGGACACCTTGTTGGATATGCAGAGGGAAGACAGCCGGATCCAGCGATCCATGCGTCGGATCCGTCAGCAGGAAAACTAATCCCACAAGGCTTTCTTAATTGTCGAATGCTTGCGCCCTTCGCCGTGCAATGCCGTGCAATCACAACAACATAGGAACCAGCCATGTCTGATATCCTGAAGAACGATGTGGACCCGATAGAAACGCTGGAGTGGCTTGCCTCTCTGGAATCCCTGCTGCGTGAAGAGGGTCCGCAACGCGCTCAGTTCATCCTTGAACAGTTGGCCGAGAAAGCCCGCGCAAGCGGTGTGGACGTGGCTGCCAAGGCAAACCGCGACTACATCAACACCATCCCGTCCAGCGACGAACCGGCTTACCCGGGCGATCTGGAAATGGAACGCCGCATTCGCGCCATCATCCGCTGGAACGCCATGATGATCGTGCTGCGCGCCTCCAAGAAAGACCTGGACCTGGGTGGTCACATGTCTTCCTTCGCTTCTTCCGCGACCATCTACGAAGTCTGCTACAACCACTTCTTCCGTGCCCGCAACGAGAAGGACGGTGGCGATCTGGTCTACTTCCAGGGTCACATCTCCCCGGGCATCTACGCCCGTGCATTCGCCGAAGGTCGCCTGACCGAAGAGCAGCTGGACAACTTCCGTCAGGAAGTGGATGGCAAGGGTATCCCTTCCTACCCGCACCCGAAACTGATGCCGGAATTCTGGCAGTTCCCGACCGTTTCCATGGGTCTGGGCCCCATCGCCGCCATCTATCAGGCGCGTTTCCTGAAGTACCTGACCGACCGTGGCATCAAGGATTGCTCCGAGCAGACCGTTTACGCCTTCCTGGGTGACGGCGAGATGGACGAGCCGGAAGCCAAGGGTGCCCTGACCGTTGCCGTGCGTGAAAAGCTCGACAACCTGGTGTTCGTGGTCAACTGCAACCTGCAGCGTCTGGATGGTCCGGTTGTCGGCAACGGCAAGGTCATCAACGAGCTGGAAGGCCTGTTCGCCGGCGCTGGCTGGGACGTGACCAAGGTCATCTGGGGTCGCAAGTGGGATGAGCTGCTGAAGAAAGACACTTCCGGCAAGCTTATCCAGCTGATGAACGAGACCGTGGACGGTGACTACCAGACCATGAAGTCCCGCGACGGTGCCTACGTGCGCGAGCACTTCTTCAACCGTTACCCGGAAACCGCCGCGCTGGTCAAAGACATGACCGACGAGGAGATCTTCGCCCTGAACCGCGGTGGTCACGACCCCCGCAAACTGTTCGCCGCCTTCTCCAAGGCTGCACAGACCAAGGGCAAGCCGACCGTGATCCTGGCCAAGACCATCAAGGGTTATGGCATGGGCGAAGCGGCCGAAGGCAAGAACATCGCTCACCAGGTCAAGAAGATGGATCTGGGCTCCGTGCGTCACCTGCGCGATCGTTTCAACCTGCCGGTCACCGACGAGCAGCTGGAAAACCTGCCGTACCTGAAGATCGAAGAGGGTACCGAAGAGCACAAGTACCTGCACGCCCGCCGTGCCGCACTGAAGGGCTATGTACCGACCCGTCTGCGCGAGAGCACCACCAAGCTGGAAATCCCGGCGCTGGATGCCTTCGGTCCGCTGCTGGGTGAACAGGCGCGCGAAATCTCCACCACCATGGCGTTCGTGCGTTCCCTGAACGTGATGCTCAAAGACAAGTCCATCGGCAAGCGCATCGTCCCGATCCTGGCTGACGAAGCCCGTACCTTCGGTATGGAAGGCCTGTTCCGCCAGATCGGTATCTACAGCCCGCACGGTCAGCAGTACACCCCGCAAGACCGCGACATCGTCTCCTACTACAAGGAAGACAAGCAGGGTCAGGTTCTGCAAGACGGTATCAACGAGCTGGGCGCCATGTCCTCCTGGCTGGCTGCTGCGACCTCTTACAGCACCAACGACTGCCCGATGATCCCGTTCTACATCTACTACTCCATGTTCGGCTTCCAGCGGATCGGCGACATGGCGTGGGCAGCCGGTGACCAGCAAGCCCGTGGCTTCCTGCTGGGCGCGACCTCCGGTCGTACCACTCTTAACGGAGAGGGCTTGCAGCACGAAGATGGTCACAGCCACATCCTGGCCAACACCATCCCGAACTGCATCTCCTACGACCCGTCCTACGCCTATGAAGTGGCGGTGATCGTACAGGACGGCCTGCGCCGCATGTACGGTGAGAACCCGGAGAACGTGTTCTACTACATCACTACCCTGAACGAGAACTATGCCATGCCGGCCATGCCGGAAGGCGCCGAGGAAGGCATCCGCAAGGGTATCTACAAGCTGGAAACCGTGGCCGGCACCAAGGCCAAGGTACAGCTGCTGGGTTGTGGTTCCATCCTGGGTCACGTGCGCACTGCCGCCCAGATCCTGGCCAGCGAGTACGGCGTGGGTTCCGACGTGTTCAGCGTCACCTCCTTCAACGAACTGGCTCGTGACGGTCAGGACGCGGATCGCTGGAACATGCTGCACCCGACCGCCGAAGCGCGTGTGCCCTACATCGCTCAGGTACTGGGCACCGAAGCCACCATCGCCGCGACCGACTACATGAAGTCCTTCGCCGATCAGGTGCGTGCCTTCGTTCCGACCGAGAACTACCGTGTACTGGGTACCGACGGTTACGGCCGCTCCGACAGCCGTGCCAACCTGCGTCGTCACTTCGAAGTGAACGAGTTCTACGTAGTGGTTGCTGCCCTGACCGAACTGGCCAAGCGCGGCGAGGTAGACAAGCAGGTTGTGGCCGAAGCCATCGCCAAGTACGGCATCGATGCCGACAAGGTCAACCCGCTGTACGCGTAAGAGGATTGAGTGTCGCGCCGGGTATCCGGCGCGACCTTGCCTGGGTTTAAACGGATAACGCGGGATGCGCGTGGTGATGCTCAGGCAGCCACGCGGATGCACGCAAGAGGATAAAGCGCAATGTCCAAACAGATTATGGTGCCGGATATCGGTGCCGATGAAGTTGAAGTCACCGAGATCATGGTGGCCGTGGGTGACAAGGTCGAACTGGACCAGTCCCTGATCGCCGTGGAAGGTGACAAGGCCTCCATGGAAGTCCCGGCCCCCGCCGCCGGTATCGTCAAAGAGATCCTGATCAAGGTGGGCGACAAGGTTGCCACCGGTTCCCAGATCATGGTCTTCGAAGCCGAGGGTGCTGCCGCACCGGCTCCGGTCCAGGCTGCTGCCCCGGTTGCTGCCGCACCGGCCGCCGCTCCTGCTGCTGCCGCTCGCCAGGACGTCAACGTGCCGGACATCGGTGGTGACGAAGTCGAAGTGACTGAGATCATGGTTGCCGTGGGCGACATGGTTGAAGCCGACCAGTCCATCATCGCCGTGGAAGGTGACAAGGCCTCCATGGAAGTACCGGCACCGTTCGCCGGCCGCGTGGTCGAGATCAAGGTCGCCGCCGGCGCCAAGGTTTCCACCGGCTCCCTGGTGATGGTCTTTGAAGTGGCGGGCGCTGCCCCGGCCGCTGTTGCCGCGCCGGCTCCTGCTGCTGCCCCCGTGGCTGCCGCTGCTCCGGTTGCCGCCGGTGCCAAAGACGTCAACGTGCCGGACATCGGCGGTGACGAAGTGGAAGTGACCGAAATCATGGTCGCCGTGGGTGACAAGGTTGAAGCCGACCAGTCCCTGATCACCGTGGAAGGCGACAAGGCCTCCATGGAAGTGCCTGCACCGTTCGCCGGTGTGGTCAAGGAGATCAAGGTGAAGGCGGGTGACAAGGTCTCCACCGGTTCCCTGATCATGGTATTCGAAGTGGCGGGTGCCGCTCCGGCCGCCGTGGCTGCTCCGGCTCCTGCCGCAGCGCCTGTTGCTGCTGCTCCGGCTGCCGCCGCTCCTGCGCCGGTTGCCCAGGCTGCTGCTGCCTCCGATTTCGTCGCCAACGACGCCTATGTCCACGCCTCCCCGGCAGTACGCCGTCTGGCGCGCGAGTTCGGCGTCAACCTGGCCAAGGTGAAAGCCTCCGGTCGCAAGGGTCGCATCGTCAAAGAAGACGTGCAGGCTTACGTGAAGGATGCGGTCAAGCGCGCCGAGTCCGCTCCGGCTGCCGGCACCGGCACTGGCAACGGCATGAGCGTCGTGGCCTGGCCGAAGGTTGATTTCAGCAAGTTCGGCCCTGTCGAAGAGCTGGAACTGACCCGTATCCAGAAGATCTCCGGTCCTGCCCTGCACCGCAACTGGGCCATGATCCCCCACGTCACCCAGTTCGACGAAGCCGATACCACGGATCTGGAAGCGTTCCGCAAAGAGCAGAACATCCTGGCCGAGAAGCAGAAGCTGGACGTGAAGATCACCCCGCTGGTGTTCATCCTGAAGGCGGCCGCCAAGGCCCTGGAAGCCCATCCGCGCTTCTGCAGCGCCCTGTCCGAAGACGGCAGCAAGCTGATCATGAAGAAGTACATCCACATCGGTGTGGCGGTGGATACCCCCAACGGCCTGGTGGTTCCGGTGGTTCGCGACGTCAACAAGAAGGGCATCCACGAGCTGTCCCGCGATCTGGCCGAGATCTCCAAGAAGGCCCGTGCCGGCAAGCTGACCGCTGCCGACATGCAGGGCGGTTGCTTCACCATCTCCAGCCTGGGTGGCATCGGCGGTACCAGCTTTACCCCGATCGTCAACGCGCCGGAAGTGGCCATCCTGGGCGTCTCCAAATCCGAGATGAAGCCGAAGTGGAACGGTAAAGAGTTCGTGCCGCGCCTGATGCTGCCGCTGGCTCTGAGCTACGACCACCGCGTCATCGATGGCGCCGACGGTGCCCGCTTCATCACCACCCTGAGTGGTGTGTTGTCCGACATTCGTCGACTGGTCCTGTAAGTGAGAGGGCGGGCCCAGAGCCCGCCCTTTTTGCTTCTCATTTCGTTAACAGGATTGTAAACTTGCCCCGTTTTTTTCACGGCTGCAGCGGCCTTGTTTGGCATAAGACTGTGCTGTCCGGGGATATAAGAACGACAAAGAGGTCATGATGAGTAAAGAAATCAAAACCCAGGTCGTAGTACTGGGTGCTGGCCCTGCCGGTTATTCCGCTGCCTTCCGTGCGGCTGACTTGGGTCTGGATACCATTATCGTCGAGCGTTACTCCACCCTGGGTGGCGTCTGCCTGAACGTGGGTTGCATCCCGTCCAAGGCACTGCTGCACGTCGCCAAAGTCATTGAAGAAGCCAAGGCGCTGGCCGAGCACGGCATCGTCTTCGGTGCCCCGCAGACCGACATCGACAAGGTGCGTCTGTGGAAAGAGAAGGTCATCAACCAGCTGACCGGCGGTCTGGCTGGCATGGCCAAGATGCGTAAAGTCCAGGTCGTGAACGGCTTCGGCAAGTTCACCGGTCCGAACACGCTGGAAGTGGAAGGCGCCGACGGCAAGACCACCGTCACCTTCGACAACGCCATCATCGCCGCCGGTTCCCGTCCGGTGAAGCTGCCGTTCATCCCCCATGACGACCCCCGCGTATGGGACTCTACCGATGCGCTGGAACTGACGACCGTTCCTGGCAAGCTGCTGGTCATCGGTGGCGGCATCATCGGTCTGGAGATGGGTACCGTGTACTCCTCCCTGGGTTCCGAGATCGACGTGGTGGAATTTGCCGACCAGCTGGTACCGGCTGCCGACAAAGACATCGTCAAGATCTACACCAAGCGCGTGGCCAAGAAATTCAACATCATGCTGGAGACCAAGGTCACCGCCGTTGAAGCCCGTGAAGACGGCCTGTACGTCTCCTACGAAGGCAAGCACGCCCCGGCCGAGCCGGTTCGCTACGACAACGTGCTGGTTGCCGTAGGCCGTGTGCCGAACGGCAAGATGCTGGATGCCGAGAAGGCCGGTGTTGCCGTCAACGAGCGCGGTTTCATCGAAGTCGACAAGCAGCTGCGTACCAACGTGGCCCACATCCACGCCATCGGCGACATCGTCGGTCAGCCCATGCTGGCCCACAAGGGTGTACACGAAGGCCACGTGGCGGCCGAAGTCATCGCCGGCAAGAAGCACTACTTCGACCCGAAAGTGATCCCGTCCATCGCCTATACCGAGCCTGAGATGGCCTGGGTGGGTCTGACCGAGAAGGAAGCCAAGCAACAGGGTCTGAACTTCGAAGTCGCCACCTTCCCGTGGGCTGCTTCCGGTCGCGCCATCGCGTCCGACTGCTCCGACGGCATGACCAAGCTGATCTTCGACAAGGAGAGCGGCCGCGTCATCGGTGGTGCCATCGTGGGCACCAACGGCGGTGAACTGCTGGGCGAAATCGGTCTGGCCATCGAGATGGGTGCCGACGCCGAAGACATCGCGCTGACCATCCATGCTCACCCGACTCTGCACGAGTCCGTGGGTCTGGCTGCCGAAGTGTTCGAAGGCTCCATCACCGACCTGCCGAACGCCAAGGCCAAGAAGAAAAAATAATCTTCTGCCCGTTTCATAAGAAAAGCCGCTCCATGGAGCGGCTTTTTGTTGTCTGTCTTTCGGCACCCTGCGGTCAGCAGCGCCCCTTCTTGGCCTGTCCCGGTGGGCAGAAGGTACCGTAGCCTCCGCGATCCCCGTCGCTGACCCGGATCCGGGTATCGTCCACGCTCACATCGGCCCCGTGCACCCGCACGGGCCCGCTGCTGCAGGCACTGAGCAGCCCCCCCAGCACTATCATCACGACCAGCTTGCCCATCATACCTCCTCGCGTTTTCCTGATTATGAGGCATGTGGCAGGGCGGTGGGAGACGGTGTATCCCCCGTACGTCACAGCTTGCCGTGGTCATGAAGAAGGGCGCCGAAGCGCCCTGGTGTGGGTCAGGAAGAGGTGCCGGACGCTCAGAGGCGGAAGTTGCCGACCAGCTTGTCGAGCTCGCCGGAGAGGTGCTGCAGGTTGCGGCTCGACTCGGTCAGGTGATGGGCGATATCGGCGGTCTCCATGGTGAGCTGGTTGATGTCCTCCACGTTGCGGTTGAGTTCGCCCACCACGCTCGACTGCTCTTCGGTGGCGGTGGCGACCTGGATGTTCATGTCGCTGATCTGGGTGATGTGCCCGGTGATCTGGTCGAGGGCGCCGTTGGCCTCGTCGGCCTGGGTCACCACCCGCAGGCTCTGGTTGCGGCCCTGGGCCATGGCGCTGACGGCGCGGGCGCTCTGCTCCTGGAGGCTGTTGATCATGCCCTGGATCTCGGCGGTGGAGGCGGCGGAGCGGCTGGCGAGGTTGCGCACCTCGTCGGCCACCACGGCGAAGCCACGGCCCTGCTCGCCGGCGCGGGCGGCCTCGATGGCGGCGTTGAGGGCCAGCAGGTTGGTCTGCTCCGAGATGCTGCGGATGGTGTCGAGGATGCTGCCGATGGAGTCGGTCTGGCTCGCCAGGGACTCGATGACCCCGGCGACCTGTTCGATTTCACCGGAGAGGCCGACGATGCCGTGACGGGCCTGGGCGACGACCTGGGCCCCCGCATCGGCCTGCTCGTTGGCCTGCTTGGCGACGTCGGCTGCCAGGGATGCATTGCCGGCGATCTCGGTGACGGTGGCCCCCATCTCGTGGATGGCGGTGGCGACCTGGACGGTGCGATCCCGCTGGGCGGTGCAGTTGTGCTGGGTGAGCTGGGCCTTGGCGGCCACCTCGCTGGCGGTGGCGGCCACCTGGCGGGAGTTGCTCGCCACCTGCACGATGGCCCCGTGGATCCGGGTCACGAACTGGTTGAAGCTGTGGGCAATCTCGGCCAGCTCGTCCTTGCCGGTGAGACTGGCGCGGCTGTCGAGGGCGAGGTGGCGGGCCACTTCGCCAATATGGGATTGCAGGAAAGAGACCCGGCGGCGCAGCCCGATGAGGATGAGGGTCGAGACGAGCAGCGAGATGGCGATGGCGATGACGATGATGGCGATCATCTGGGTACGACCGCTGTCATAGCTGTTTTCGCTCAGGTCGTTGCGATGCTGGGCCTGATCTATCAACCCGTCGAGCAGCTCATTGGCGCCCTTGCGCATGACCCCGTAGCTCTGGCTGTAGCGATCCCGGTAGATGGCGCGTGCCTCGTCCATCTTGTTGTCAGAGAGCGCCTGCAACATGGGGGTCAGCTCCTCCCGCTCCACCCGGGTGAATTGATCGAGCAGGGTCTGGGCCCTGGCCCGGGCGTCGGGATCGACCTGGGCCTTGACGGCCTGCTCCATGGCCTGGCGCATCTCGGGAATGTCTTCCTCGCGGGTCTCCTTGACCCGGGTCAGCACCCCCTTTTCGTCGCGCAGGGAGGTGTCCTGCAGCAGCATCATGTCGATGCCGACGCGCATGCGCGGGATGCGGGAGGCCACTTCCGCCATGGCCCGCATGGGGGTGGCGGTATTCTGGAACAGCTCTTCGGCCTGCTGCCTGATGTTGTCCATGCTGCGCAGACTGGCGGCGCCAACCAGCAGCAGGGCGAGACAGGGCACGGTGACGGCCAGGATCAGTTGGGTTTTGATGGTGAGGTTGCCTGCCAGCATGTTGACTCCTTGGTGTGTTGCTGTGTCGCTACTGTAGCGGCTTGTCATGACGGTTCGCCGTCATGGGGGTCGGTATTCCCTGTCGACCCGGTGAAAAAAGGGCGCCGCAGCGCCCTTTCATCTTATAACCGGAAGTTGCCGACCAGCTTGTCGAGCTCGCCGGAGAGCTGTTGCAGGCTGCGGCTGGACTCGGTCAACTGGTGGGCGATATCAGCGGTCTCCATGGTGAGCTGGTTGATGTCCTCCACGTTGCGGTTGATCTCCCCGACCACGCTGGACTGCTCTTCGGTGGCGGTGGCGACCTGGATGTTCATGTCGCTGATCTGGGTGATGTGCCCGGTGATCTGGTCGAGGGCGCCGTTGGCCTCGTCGGCCTGGGTCACCACCCGCAGGCTCTGGTTGCGGCCCTGGGCCATGGCGCTGACGGCGCGGGCGCTCTGCTCCTGGAGGCTGTTGATCATGCCCTGGATCTCGGCGGTGGAGGCGGCGGAGCGGCTGGCGAGGTTGCGCACCTCGTCGGCCACCACGGCGAAGCCACGGCCCTGCTCGCCGGCGCGGGCGGCCTCGATGGCGGCGTTGAGGGCCAGCAGGTTGGTCTGCTCCGAGATGCTGCGGATGGTGTCGAGGATGCTGCCGATGGAGTCGGTCTGGCTCGCCAGGGACTCGATGACCCCGGCGACCTGTTCGATTTCACCGGAGAGGCCGACGATGCCGTGACGGGCCTGGGCGACGACCTGGGCCCCCGCATCGGCCTGCTCGTTGGCCTGCTTGGCGACGTCGGCGGCGAGAGACGCATTGCCGGCGATCTCGGTGACGGTGGCCCCCATCTCGTGGATGGCGGTAGCGACCTGGACGGTGCGATCCCGCTGGGCGGTGCAGTTGTGCTGGGTGAGCTGGGCTTTGGCTGCCACCTCGTTGGCGGTGGCGGCGAGCTGGCGGGAGTTGCTCGCCACCTGTTCGATGGAGCCGTGGATCTTGGCGACAAAGTTGTTGAAGCCGGTCGCCACCTGGGCCAGTTCGTCACGGCCATCGACCTTGAGGCGATGGGTGAGGTCGCCATCACCGCTGCCGAGTTCGCGGAACAGGCGGGCCAGTTCGTTGAGGGGGCGGCTCACGGAGCCCGCCAGGAGGACGCCGAGCAGCCCCATGCCGACGGCGATGGCCAGGCTGACCAGCACCATGTGCAGGCGTGCTCTGTCCAGTTCGGCATAAATCTCGGCCTCCGGCACCTGGGCCACCAGATACCAGTCGAGCAGGGGGATGTAGCTGCTGGCCAGGATCACGGGCTGGCCGTCGACCTCGGCACGGGTGGCGGCAAAGGGCTGCTTGTTGAGCAGGTTGGTGCTGCTGCCGCTGGCCAGCTGGGTCAGGTTGTCCCGATCGATGCGGGCGGCGTCGGGGTGCAGCTTCACCTTGCCGCTGCCGTCTGTCATGAAGACGAAGCCGCTGTCGCCGATGCGGAAGTTGGCGAGCATGCTGACCATGCTGTCGAGGGATTTGGCGAGGCCGGCGAGGCCGCGTCCGTCGAGCTGCTGGAAGTTGACGAACAGTTTTACCTCGCCATTGCTCTCCCGAAAGATGCTGAGCATCAGATCCTGACGGCTCTTGGTGTAGTCATAGAACCAGTTGTCCTGCTCGTGGTTCAGGATGCGCAGAAAACCGTCCTGATTGTAGTAGGCGGCACTCTGGCGATCGGCAAAGGAGGCGGTGACCAGGCCATACTGGCTCGTCATGTCCTTGAGCTGGTTGATGAGGATGGACTCCTGCTCCTTGGGCATGCCGCGCTCGACCCAATCCAGCACGAAGCGGTCGTTGGCAAGCTGTCTGGCGGCATTGGCGACCGAGGTGAGATCCTTTTCGATCTCCTTGCCGATGCGCTGGGTCAGGTTGGGCAGCTCCTGCTCGAACATGCGGTTCTCGATCAGCTGCTGGGCAGAACGCTGGCTGAAATAGCCCACCAGCAGGCAGGAGAGGGCCACGGCGAGGATGACGGTGGCCAGAATTTTCTGTTTCAGTGTCAGGCTTGCGAACATAAGGGTGACTCGGAAGTGTGAACCAGGGTTGAACTCATAATAGCGGCTGATTTGGCGCGCTCTTGAGGCGGCGGGGGCGTTTATTGTCGATTAACGTTTGCGCTCACACCCGGATTGGACTGGATTGGCGCCCGATTTTGCCGAGACATCGTCGCAAGCGGGGCGACCCCTCGCCAGCACCCCGGCTTGCGGTTAAAGTGCTTGCACTTATAGTAGGCTGCACCTGACTGGCGGCCTGCCCGCTCGACTCGCACCGGATTTATGGACTCTCATATGCGCATCTTTCATCGGGGATGGACCCACCTGCTCGTGCTCCTGCTGGCGACCCTGCCGTTCATGGCGGCGGCCGGAGCCTATGATCCCGCGCCTTCGGCCAGAAACCCGGGGGCAACCAAGATGGATCGTCCGAAGATCGCCCTGGTACTGAGCGGCGGCGGGGCCAAGGGGTCGGCCCATATCGGGGTGCTCAAGGTGCTGGAGGCAAAGCACATCCCGGTGGACATCATCGTCGGGACCAGCATGGGCTCCTATGTGGCGGGCATGTATGCCATGGGGCTCAGCGCCGAGGAGGTGGAGCGCACGACGCTGGCCATCGACTGGAACAAGGGCTATCAGGACAAGGTGGGGCGCGACGAGCTCTCCCTGCGCAAGAAGCAGCAGACCGAGAAGTACCAGCTGCGCACCGACATCGGGGTCAACGGTGACCAGACCCAGCTGCCGGACGGCTTCTTCCAGGGACAGTCCATGGCCAGCCTGCTGCGCCACGCCACCTCCAACCTGCCGGCGCAAAAGAGCTTCGACAACCTGCCTATCCCCTATCGCGCGGTGGCGACCGACATGGAGACGGTGACCCCCTTCGTGCTGGATCACGGCAGCCTCGCCAAGGCGATGCAGGCCTCCATGTCCATTCCCGGTGCCCTCAAGCCGGTGGACTGGGACGGCCGCATCCTGGCCGACGGTGGCACGGTCAACAACATGCCGGTGGACGTGGCCAAGGCCATGGGGGCCGACGTGGTGATCGCGGTGGACATCAGCGCCAAGCTGCGTACCCGGGAGTCCCTCAAGTCGGGATTGGCCATGATCGATCAGCTCACCACCTACATGACCCAGGTGGGGACCGAAAAGCAGAAGGCGCTGCTGGGCCCCAGGGACATCCTGCTGACCCCCGAGTTCGGCAATATGGGGATCGCCGACTTCGCCCTGATGCCGGAGGGGATCAAGATCGGGGAGGCGGTCGCCAACAGTGCAGCGGCCCGGCTCGATGCACTCTCTCTCTCGCCCGCCGCCTACGCCGACTATCGCAACGGCAAGCTGAGCCGGCGCGCCGAGCGCAGCGGCCAGCCCGCCTACTACATCGACAAGGTGGAGATCATCAACAAGTCGCGCCTCTCCGACGACACGGTGCGGGCCATGCTGAACGTGCGTCCGGACAAGGTGCAGACCTACGAGAGCCTGGAGGCGGGGATCCGTCGCCTCTACGCCCTGGAGTCGTTCGATCGCATCACCTACGAGGTGGAGGAGCGGGACGGGGAGAACGTGCTGGTGGTGGACGCCAGCGAGAAGAACTGGGGGCCGGGTTATCTCAACTTCCAGCTCGGCTTCTCCGATGACTTCGAGAGCAGCTCCAACTACAACGTCGGCATGTCCTACACCCTGACCAACGTCAACGACTGGGGAGGCGAGTGGCTGACCGAGGCGTCCCTCGGGACCGCCAAGCACCTCAAGACCGACTTCTACACCCCGCTGGAGCCCTCCCAGACCTACTTCGGCGAGACGAGCCTGGCCTACGACAAGACCCAGCGACGGGTCTTCTTCCCGGAAGAGAGCAGGTCGTCGTCCGGGGTCAGCTATCTGGACTCCGAATACAGCTTCACCAGCGTGGATCTTGCCGTCGGCTGGAATCGCCAGCCCTGGAGTCGCTTCTCCCTTGGGCTGGAGGGCAAGATCGGCAGCGTGGAGATCCAGAACCTTACCAACGCGGATGCCGATGCCTCCGCCTGGGGACCCTACATCCGCTTCGAGCACGACACCCTCGACAGCCGCTACTTCCCCTATCAGGGGGTCTACTGGGACATCAAGGGGGGCTACTCCTACGTCGATCTCGACCCCGCGGACGCGCCCTCCGAGCAGGCCGAGGGGGTGAATTACCGGCTGGTGATGATCAAGCCCTGGTCCTGGGACAGGCACAGCCTCAACCTGATGCTGGAAGGGGGCGGCTCAAGCTCCCAGGAGACGGTACCACTGTTCGTGCAGGATCTGGGCGGGCTGTTCCGCATGTCCGGCTTCCAGCATTACCAGTTGAGCGGTCGCTACAGCCTGTTTGGCGGATTGCGCTACATCTACCGGGTGGCGGACAACGACTTCGGTGCCTTCAAGGCGCCCCTGTTCCTCGGGGGCTCCCTCGAGCAAGGGGGGGTCTGGGACAAGGGAGAGGACATCAGCATCGAATCCTCCTATACCTCGGGTTCCCTCTATATGGGGGTGGAGAGTTTCCTCGGTCCCATCTTCCTCGGCTATGGCGTGGCTGAGGGGGGACACGACATGTTCTATCTGCAATTGGGCACTACGTTCCAATAAGGGCGAAATGCTGCCTTTTTGTTAACTCACCTTGGGTGGGTGGCTTGTCACTCTAAAAAAACCTAATAGGTTTATATGGTTATGCTGGTTTGATGAATAACTGCACAGGGTTTGGATTTTAATTAGTCGTTAAAACTTATATAGTGGGGGGCACCCTACGGGTGTCCCGCAAGGACGATCGCCGCGAGCTTGGGCGAACCCCAAAAAAAAGACCAAAGAGGAATTAGTCGTGCTTGAAACATACCGTAAACACGTCGCAGAACGTGCCGCCGAAGGCGTGGTTGCCAAACCTCTGGACGCAGAGCAGGTCGCCGCCCTGGTTGAGCTGATCAAGAATCCGCCCGCCGGCGAACAGGACTTTCTGAAAGAACTGTTGTCCTCCCGCATTCCCCCGGGTGTTGATGAAGCGGCCTATGTGAAAGCCGGCTTCCTCACCGCCGTCGCCAAGGGCGAGGCCCATTCCCCCATCCTGACTGCCGCCGAAGCCGTCGAGCTGCTCGGTACCATGCAGGGTGGTTACAACATTCAGCCGCTGATCGACCTGCTGGACGATGCGACCCTGGCTCCTCTTGCCGCCAAGGGCCTCTCCCACACCCTGCTGATGTTTGATTCCTTCCACGACGTGGAAGAGAAGGCCAAGGCGGGCAATGCCCACGCCAAGCAGGTGCTGCAATCCTGGGCTGACGCCGAGTGGTTCCTGAACCGCCCGGCCCTGGCCGAGAAGATCACCGTCACAGTCTTCAAGGTGACCGGCGAAACCAACACCGATGATCTGTCGCCGGCGCCGGACGCCTGGTCCCGCCCGGACATTCCGCTGCACGCCCTGGCGATGCTGAAGAACGCCCGTCCCGGCATCACCCCGGACAAGGATGGCGTCATCGGTCCCATCAAGACCATTGATTCGCTGAAAGAGCAGGGCTTCCCGCTGGCTTACGTGGGTGACGTGGTCGGTACCGGCTCTTCCCGTAAATCCGCCACCAACTCCGTGCTCTGGTTCATGGGCGACGACATTCCGTTCGTGCCGAACAAGCGTGCCGGCGGCGTCTGCCTCGGTGGCAAGATTGCCCCCATCTTCTTCAACACCATGGAAGATGCCGGCGCCCTGCCCATCGAAGTGGACGTCTCCAAACTGGAGATGGGCGATGTGATCGACATCTTCCCCTATGAGGGCAAGATCACCCGCCACGGTACCGACGATGTGCTGGCCCGGTTCGAACTGAAGACCGAGGTGCTGATCGATGAAGTGCGCGCCGGTGGCCGTATTCCGCTGATCATCGGCCGCGGCCTGACCGACAAGGCCCGCGAAGCGCTGGGTCTGCCGTTCTCCACCGTGTTCCGTCGTCCTCAGCCTGTCGCCGACACCGGCAAGGGCTTCACCCTGGCCCAGAAGATGGTGGGCAAGGCATGTGGCGTGAAGGGCATTCGCCCCGGCACCTACTGCGAGCCCAAGATGACCACGGTCGGCTCCCAGGACACCACGGGCCCCATGACCCGCGACGAGCTGAAAGATCTGGCCTGCCTCGGCTTCTCCGCCGATCTGACCATGCAGTCCTTCTGCCACACCGCCGCTTATCCGAAGCCCATCGACGTGCAGACCCACCACACTCTGCCGGACTTCATCATGAACCGCGGCGGTGTGAGCTTGCGTCCGGGTGACGGCGTCATCCACTCCTGGCTGAACCGCATGCTGCTGCCGGATACCGTGGGTACCGGTGGTGACTCCCATACCCGTTTCCCCATCGGTATCTCCTTCCCGGCGGGCTCCGGTCTGGTGGCCTTCGCCGCCGCCACCGGCGTGATGCCGCTGGACATGCCGGAATCCGTGCTGGTGCGCTTCAAGGGCGAGCTGCAGCCGGGTATCACCTTGCGTGACCTGGTCCATGCCATCCCCTACGCCGCCATCCAGAAAGGGCTGCTGACCGTCGAGAAAGCGGGCAAGAAGAACATCTTCTCCGGCCGCATCCTCGAGATCGAAGGTCTGCCGACCCTCAAGGTGGAGCAGGCGTTCGAGCTGGCGGACGCCAGCGCCGAGCGTTCCGCCGCCGGTTGCACCATCAAGCTGGATAAAGAGCCGATCATCGAGTATCTGAAGTCCAACATCGTGATGCTGAAGTGGATGCTGTCCGAAGGCTACGGCGACGTGCGCACCATCACCCGCCGCATCAAGGGGATGGAAGAGTGGCTGGCCAACCCGGTGCTGATGGAAGCGGACAAGGATGCCGAGTACGCCGAAATCATCGAGATAGATCTGGCCACCATCAAGGAGCCGATCCTGTGTGCGCCGAATGATCCGGACGACGCCCGTCTGCTGAGCGACGTGGCGGGTGACAAGATTGACGAGGTGTTCATCGGTTCCTGCATGACCAACATCGGCCACTTCCGCGCCGCTGGCAAACTGCTCGAGAAGTACCAGGGCGAGCTGCCGACCCGCATGTGGATCGCGCCGCCCACCAAGATGGACAAGGATCAGCTGACCGAAGAGGGCTACTACGGCATCTTTGGTCGCGTCGGTGCCCGCATCGAAATCCCTGGCTGCTCCCTCTGCATGGGCAACCAGGCGCGCGTGGCGGAAGGAGCCTCCGTGGTTTCCACCTCCACCCGCAACTTCCCGAACCGTCTGGGCAAGGGTGCCAACGTCTATCTGGCTTCTGCCGAGCTGGCTGCGGTTGCCGCCATCATCGGCAAGATCCCGACCGTGGAAGAGTATCTGCAGTACGCCAAGACCCTGGACGCCACTGCGGCCGACACCTACCGCTACCTGAACTTCAACGAGATCGCCTCCTACACCAAGAAGGCCGATGCGGTGATCCTGCAGCAAGCGGTCTGAGACTCGCCGGTCTGACCACTGAAAATAACAATGCCGCGTCTCGACGCGGCATTTTCCATTTCAGGGGGCTGCGCGATAATGACCCGCCATGCCCAGCAACGGCGTCGTCGATTTGCCTGGTACGCGCGTTGCGCTTTCGTTGTCTGGCCATGATGGCCCCACCGTTTCCTGGTGGGCACTTTTATACCGCGGTACCTGCGAAGCGGGCCCGCGCATTGCGGCGTGGTTGCTATGTTTCTGTTCCGGATTGATCTGGCCCGCATGAAGTGGCGCCTTGGTTGTGCCCTGCTGGTGTTGGCCCTGCCCCTGGTGGTGGGAGGGTGGATGGTGCACGACAGCTACGAGCAGGAGCTGAAGAACGATGCCAGCGCGTCAGCCAGCAAGGCCAGAACCTTGCTGGAGCGCATGCTGGATCAGGCCGAGCGGGCCAACCTCGAGGTATTGCCGCTGGCCGGTCGACCTTGCAGCGACAACCTGTTGCTGCTGCGCAAGCGGGTGGCGCTGGAGCCGTTCCTGCGCTCCATCAATCTGGTGCGACAGGGGATCATCAACTGCACCTCGCTGTTCGGGCCAGCCAGGGAAGTGGATGACGGATCCCGCTACACGGATCGCAAGTTGCTGCTGATGAGCGGCAACCTGGTGCGCAAGAATCACCCCTTGCTGGTGGTGCGTCAGGAGCGGGGGCGTGATGCGGCACTGAGCGCCATTGACAGCAGCCAGCTCAGTTTCATGCTCACCCTGAGCAGCGATCCCAGCGAGCTGTTCTTGCAGGTGGGGTCCGCCTGGCTCGATGAGTCCGGCCACTTCCAAAGCGATCCGCCGAAACTGCACAGCAAGTTTGCCCTGATACTCGCCTCCCAGCGTTACCCCTTCACCATCCACGCCGGTTATGCCATGCCGATCTACTGGCGTGCCCTGTGGGAGGCTCGCCATCTGCAGCTGATCTGGCTGGGAGCCAGTTCGCTGGTGCTCTCACTGCTGGTGTGGTGGCTGCTTGGGCGGCCGGGGGCCCTGACGGACGAGCTGAGGCGCGGGCTGCGAGCCAGGGAATTTGTCCCCTATCTGCAACCGCTGATCGCCAGCAAGGGCGGCAAGATGGTGGGAGCCGAGGTACTGATGCGCTGGCAACATGCCACCGAGGGGCTGATCCGCCCCGATCTCTTCATCCCCCAGGCGGAAGAGTCTGGCCTGATCGTGCCCATGACGGTCAACCTGATGAAGACGGTGGCCAAGACACTCCACCCGGTACAGGAGCAGCTGCCCGAGGCATTTCACATCAGCTTCAACATCAGTGCCATCCACTGCCGGGACCTCTCCCTGGTGGCGGAGTGCCGCGACTTCCTCGGCCATTTCGTTCCGGGACGGGTGGTGCTGGTGCTGGAGCTCACGGAGCGGGAGCTGCTGGTGACCAGCCCGCAGACCCTCTCCCTGTTTCGCCAGCTCGACGAGATGGGGGTGCAGCTCGCCATCGATGACTTTGGCACCGGCCACTCCAGCCTCATCTATCTGCAGCAATTCCACGTGGACTATCTCAAGATCGACCGCTCCTTCATCGGCCGTATCGGGACGGAGTCCCTCTCCGAGCACATCGTGGACAACGTCATCGACCTCGGGGGACGGCTGGGGTTGTCCCTGGTGGCCGAAGGGGTGGAGACGGAGCAGCAGGCCGCCTATCTGAGAGGCAAGGGGGTCCAGTATCTGCAGGGATACCTGTTTGCCCGCCCCATGCCGATACGCCAGTTCTGCCGGGAGCTGACGGCGGGAGAGATACAGGTCGCCGCCGGGCGCACCGCCCAGGGCTAGGCCGCGCCCACCAGGCTGTGCAGCCAGTTCACCAGGATGTCGTGGGGGCTGCCGGGTTCGGGAGGGGCGGGGGCGAGCAGGTGATAGCCGGTGCCGTCGGGGACGAAGCCGAGCGGTGCCACCAGCAGACCGGCCTCGATATCGTCGCACACCTGGCGGTAGGGGCCGATGGCGACTCCCAGCCCGGCGACTGCCGCCTGCAGGCTGAAATAGAAGTGCTCGAAGGTCTGACCCGGCACCTCCTCGTCGGCGGACATGCCTGCGTGCTGCTGCCACTCCAACCAGGCGCCCGGACGGGTCTTGGTGTGCAGACGGGGGGCAGTTGGCCTGAGGGCCTGCACATCCCCCCTGGGTTCAAAAAAGTGCGCTACCTTGCCCGGCGGGCAGACAGGGCCGGTCCGCTCCTCGAACAGCAACTGGTTGTAGAGCTCGGCAGGCCAGTGAAAGTCGTTGCGCCGGATGGCGAGATCGATGCCGCTGCCAAAGCTGAGGGCGCCGCCGCCCGCCATCAGGTGTACGTCCAGCTCCGGGTGCAGGGCCTGGAAGGCGGGCCAGCGCGGGATCAGCCAGCGCATCAGGAGGGTGGGTTCGCAGGAGAGCACCAGCGACTGGGGAGTGCTCTGCTGGCGCAGGGCCTGCGCCGTCTGGCGGATGCTGCCCAGCCCCTCCCTGACCGCCTGATAGAACCGTTCACCCGCGTCGGTCAGAAAGACCCGGCGCTGGCGCCGCTCGAACAGCATGACCCCCAGATCCTCCTCGAGCAGGCGCACCGCCCGGCTGATGGCGCCATGGGTGAGATGCAGTTCGTCGGCGGCGCGGCCGAAATGCTCGGTGCGGGCAGCCACCTCGAAACAGCGCAGGGCGGTGAGGGAGGGAAGCGAGAGGGCTTTTTGTGATTTTTTTTCACCATTCATGTCAGAAATCATCGTTCGTTATTGGTGTTATTGGCAAATAAAATAGCCGATATCCCCTCTAATCAGGACTCTTTTCATGACCGAACTGTTAGCCGTTGTCGCCATTACTCTCTTTGCCGTCATCAGCCCCGGGCCCGACTTTGCCATGGTGTCGCGCAACAGCCTGCTGCTCTCGCGCCGCACCGGCGTGTTGACGGCGATCGGCATCGCGGCCGGGGTCTGCGTGCACGTGACCTACACCCTGCTGGGGGTGGGCCTGCTGATCCAGCAATCCCTCTGGCTGTTCAACCTCATCAAGCTGGCAGGGGCCGCCTATCTCATCTTCCTCGGCATCAAGATGCTGCGGGCCAAACCGGCTGCCGATGAAGAGAGCATCTGTCAGCCTGCCCTCTCCAGTCTGGGTGCGCTGCGCACCGGATTTCTGACCAATGTACTCAATCCCAAGACGACCATCTTCATCGTCAGCCTCTTCATGCAGGTGGTGCAGCCGCAGACGCCGCTGGCGGTCCAGATCGGCTATGGCGCCTTCATCGCGCTGGCGCACGCCCTCTGGTTTGGTGCGGTGGCGCTCTTCTTCTCCACCCCTGCGGTGCGGGACCGACTGCTGGCGGTACGCCACTGGATCGATCGGGTGTTCGGGGGGCTGCTGGTGGGATTCGGCATGTTGCTGGCATTGACCCAGCAGACGCGCTGAGGCGGGGAGGGGCGCTCCCCCTATCCACCCCCGACTGTAGGGTCTTGTTTTTCATGCCTTGGCAGCCACTTTTCGGTAGAATTGGCGCTCATTTTGAAGTCAGATGAGGCGCAGTATGACGGTCAGGTTCCAGGCATTTCACAGCATCAAGGCGATTGGCAATCGGGAGGTGCTGTTCAACTGGTCCAGAACCAACCCCCTCGGCGCCCTTGATCAGGTGTGGCGCCCGACGACCCGTGACGAGCTGCAGCAATTGCTGCGGGAATACCCCGAGCGCAAGCTGCGGCTCATCGGCTCCGGCCTCTCTTTCGAACCCATCCACAGCGTCTACGCGGAAGGCAGCCAGGCGCTGCTGGTGGACCTGCACCACCTGCGCGGCCAGCTGGACAAGACTGCCGATACGGTGACCTACCTGGCGGGGACGCCGCTTGATACCGTCTATGCCGACCTCATCGCCATGGATCGCATGCTGCCGGCATCCCCCGGCGTCATCGGCATCCAGACCCTGGGCGGTGCGCTCAGCACCGGCACCCATGGGCAGGGATTGCACCAGTCCGCCCTGTGCGATGCGGTGGCTGCCCTGACCGTGATGCTGGCGAGCGGCGACATCATCCGTGTGGATCGCACCGATCCGCGCTTCGGCGCCTTCGTGATGGGCATGGGGATGCTCGGCATCCTGCTGGATGTGACCCTCAACACCGTGCCCAACCGCATCATGCGCTGCACCAAGTTCACCACCGACTACCCCTTCCTGCTGGAACGCAACGAGCGCCTCAACCGGGAGCACGCCTTCGTGAAGAGCTGGTGGTTCGCCTGGACCGGCGAGAGCCACATCTGGCTGGTGGATCCCGCCTCCGATGACGAGGTGGCCC
Organism: Aeromonas sp. ASNIH5; assembly: GCF_002902865.1. NCBI lineage: Bacteria > Pseudomonadati > Pseudomonadota > Gammaproteobacteria > Aeromonadales > Aeromonadaceae > Aeromonas > Aeromonas sp. ASNIH5. The sequence continues at coordinate 3,627,412 of NZ_CP026122.1, forward strand.
GCTACCGGGCCGGGGGCAGCGAGCCGCTGGTGCTGGAGGGAGACATGGACGAGCGCATGAACCTGGCGCTCAATGCCACCATAGACGCGACCCTGCAGAAGATGGCCAGAGACACCAAGGACGAGGCCAGGGCAGGCGAGCACTTCGAGACGGTGCGCCGCTTCAAGGACGCCTCGGATCTGGTGGGCAACGTCTACCAGATCCTCTGCAAGGGGATCCCGGCGCCCCAGATCAACTGCGAGGTGGCCGTGCCCCTCGAACGCATGGGGGAGGCCCTTGAAATCCTGCAGGCATGGCAGGAGGCGAACCCCGGCGTGCTGCACTACCCCTTCATCCTGCGCTGCACCGGTCCCTCCGTGGCCTGGCTCAGTGCCGCCCATGACAAGTCGGTGTGCTGGATAGGTTTTCTGGTCTATCTGGCGGCGGACGGGACCTTCGTCGGGGGCTCCATGGAGCAGATGCGCGAGTTGCAGCAACTGCTGGTGCCGCTCGGCGGCATTCCCCATTTCGGCAAGCACCTGGCGATGGACCTCTACGACTTCCCTGCCTTGTTGCCGCGCTGGCACGACTTCCTGGCCCTGAAGCGGGAGCTTGACCCCCATGGCCGTTTCGAAAACCGCTGGCTCGGCGACCTGTTCGCCAACCGGTAAGGATCTGACATGACCGATATGCAAGACACTCGCTTACTCATCCTCCTGCCGATCAGAGGGGGGGCAACCCGATGACAGACATGCAAGACACCCGCATCCCCGTGACCCTGCTGACCGGTTTTCTCGGCAGCGGCAAGACCACCCTGCTCAATCACTGGGTCAAGCAGCCCGAGCTCGGGGAGTGCGCCGTGCTCATCAACGAGTTCGGCTCCGTGGGGCTGGATCACCATCTGGTACAGCAGGTGGACGAGCAGGTGGTGCTGCTCGATTCCGGCTGCATCTGCTGCTCGGTGCAGGGCTCCCTGGTGGAGGCGCTGCAGGGGCTTTTCATGAAGGCCATCCAGCGCAAAATCAAACCCTTCAAACGGCTGATCATCGAAACCACGGGTCTGGCCGATCCGGCCCCCGTGCTGTTCACGTTGAGGGAAGAGGGCTTTATCGCCCAGCGCTACCGCTTCGACGGCACCGTCACCGTGGTGGATGCCGGTCATATCGAGCAGCAGCTGGCCGCTCAATATGAGGCGGTCAAACAGGTGGCGCTGGCGGATCTGCTGGTGGTGAGCAAGGGCGATCTGGTGGATGAAGAGACCCTTGCTCGGGTGGAAGCCCAACTGGCGGCCCTCAATCCGGCAGCCCCCATCCAGCGGGTCAGCAATGGGGTGCTCTCACCTGCGGTGCTGGAGAAACTCGGCGCCTACAACGAGGCAGCGGGGCGCGACGTGCGCCAGTTGCTGGCCTGGCTGCGTACCGAATCCCCGAAACAGGGGCTGGCTTCGCCCATGCAGCCGAAGATGACGCCGTTTGCCGCCAAGGTGGGGACGGCCGCGCCCACCCGCTTCGAGCACGGCAATATCGAAAGTTTCTCCCTGCGCATCGGCGAGCCGCTCAAACCTTCCCGCCTGCTGGCCGCCATCGATGCGGTGCAGGCGCAATACGGCGATGCCCTGCTGCGCCTCAAGGGGATATTGCAACTGGAAGGGGAGAGCCAGCCAGTGGTGATCCACGGCGTGCACGGCCAGCTCTATCCGTTGCAGGCGCTGGGGGAGTGGCCCGAAGGCAAGGCCCAGTCCCGGCTGGTGTTCATCGTGAAGAGCCAGGACAGGGTAGGCATAGAGCAGTTGTTCCTCTCGACCCTCAAGGCCCCCGAACCCAGCCTGGAAGAGCACCTCAAGGCCATGCTCGGCCAGCCGGATGCCTGATATGCTGATATGACCCGCGCTCGTGCGGGTCTTTTCTTATGTGATGAGGAGAGACAGAACCATGCCTGACAGCTCCCCGATGGTGACGCCCGCCCAGCGCAAATGGCTGCCCTGGCTGACGGCGGTCGGTTTTTTCATGCAGACACTGGATGGCACCATTCTCAACACCGCCCTGCCCAGCATGGCCGAGGCCCTGGGCGAGAGTCCGCTGCAGATGCAGTCCGTCATCATCGCCTACATGCTGACGGTGGCCCTGCTCATTCCCGCCTCCGGCTGGCTGGCGGACAGATTCGGCACCCGCCGGGTCTATCTGGTCGCCATCCTGCTGTTTACCCTGGGTTCCCTGGCCTGTGCCATCGCCAACACCCTGCCCATGCTGGTGATCGCCCGGGTGTTGCAAGGGGTCGGTGGGGCCTTGCTGATGCCCATCGGGCGTCTGGCGGTGCTGCGGGTCTACAGCAAGCATGAGCTGCTGAGGGTGATGTCGTTCGTCACCATCCCCGGTCTGCTCGGCCCCCTCATCGGCCCGGCCCTGGGGGGCTGGCTGGTGGAGGTGGCGAGCTGGCACTGGGTCTTCCTCATCAACCTGCCGGTGGGCCTGCTCGGCTTCGTGGCGAGCTGGCACTTCATGCCCGACCTTCGCCAGCACACCGCCAGGTTTGACTGGCAGGGGTTTGTGCTGTTCAGTGTCGGCATGGTGCTGGTATCCGTCGGTCTGCAAGGCCTGGGGGAGCACAGCATCTCAACCGGCTGGGCCCTGTTTGCGGTATTGTTCGGTCTGGCCGCCATGGCGAGCTACTGGCTCTATGCCGCCACGGCGGAGCAGCCCCTGTTCAGTCTGGCGCTGTTCAAGACGTCCACCTTCGCTATCGGTATCTGGGGCAATCTGTTTGCCCGCCTCGGCAGCGGCGCCATGCCGTTTCTCACCCCGCTCTTCCTGCAACTGGGGCTCGGCTTCTCCCCGAGCAAGGCGGGGATGACCATGATCCCCACGGTGATCGGCGCCATGCTGACCAAGACGCTGGTGAACAAGCTCATTCCGCGCATCGGTTATCGCCGCATCCTGATCGGCAACACCCTGGCGCTCGGGGCCATGATCGCGAGCTTCTATTTCATCGACAACCAGGTGCCCCACGGCGTACTGCTGGTGTGGCTGGCGGTCTTTGGCGCCATCAACTCCCTGCAATTTTCCGCCATGAACACCCTGACCCTGCAGGATCTCAGCAGCGAGCACGCCAGCAGCGGCAACGGTCTGCTGTCGGTGGTGATGCAGCTCTCCATGAGCCTGGGGGTGGCCATCGCCGCCAGCCTGCTGGGACTCTTCTCCATCGGCCAGCCCGAGGAGAGTGGCCGCTGGCTGGAGGGGTTCCACCTCACCTATCTGTGCATCGGCCTGATGTCCATGCTGGCGGCGCTGATCTTCGCCCAGCTGGCGCGGGAAAAGCGCTGAGTCCCAGGCTCAGGGGGCGGGCAGGTAGCTCACGTCGCAGGGCAATCGGGCCAGCAGTCCGGCCAGGTGGGTGGTCTCCAGCAGGAAAGTCTGCTCGGGGTGGCCCGGCGTCCAGGTAAAGGCGTGGTGATTCATGAGCACGGGATCCACCAGCAGGGGGATGTCGGCGCGGGGCAGGAAGGGGCAGACGGCTCCCGGCAGGCAGCCAATCTCGGTCTGCATCTCGTCGGCGGTGCAGATGGAGGGTTTGGCACCGAGCGCCGCCTTGACCGCCTTGCTGTCGAGCCGGCCGTCCCTGTGGGTCAGCAGCAGGGCGAAGCGACCATCCTTGAATTTGAGGAAAAGGGTCTTGCTGAACTCGGCCTGCCAGCCGAGGCGAGCCTTGACCTGCTCGTCGGTGGCGTAATCGAGGATGGGTTCGTGCTCGAAGCGCTGGTAGGGCAGGTCGGTGAGCAACTGACGGTTGAAGTCGTGGATGGCATCGAGTGGCATGGGGTTCTCCTGTGATGGCGGTCATCCTGCCACTTGCACCGGCGCAGGCCCAATCACCGTTTCTTATCCGTCATCAGCGGAGTCATCAACAAGGGCACCCGAGGGTGCCCTTGTCGTTCAGTGATGCTGCAATTCGCCCGCTTTCCAGTGGAAGGGAATGGGGTCAAGGCGCTGGGAGGCTTTGTCGTAACCTGCCCACAGCTCACCGATGGTGCGACCATCGATGGGATGGCGGAATGTGGGAGCCAGCTCCGCCAGCGGCCAGAGCACGAAGGCGTTGGTGAGGATCTCGCCGCGCGGCAGCACCAGTGGTGTCTCGCAGACCAGCTCGCCGTAGAGCAGCAGATCGAGATCCAGGGTGCGCGGGGCGAACTTCTTGGCATCCGGCTCGCGGCCGTGAGCGAACTCCATGGCGCGCAGCCGCCGGCACAGGGTCGCCAGGGGCAGCTCGGTATCGGCACCCACCACCAGGTTGTAGAAGGGGCGGCCGTTGAAGCCCACTGCCTCGCTCTCGAATACCCGGGAGACCTGCAACTCGCCGAATTCGGCGTGCAGGGCATCGAGGCCGGCGCGGATATGGCGTTCCCGATCGATGTTGGATCCCAGACTGATATAGATGCGGGTCATCAGTTGGCGCTCGCAGCCGGCGTGCGATGGCGCAGGATCTCGACCCCGACGCCTGCCGCATTGGGCACGGCACCCGGTTTGGTCAGGGTCACCTTGACCCACTGTACCCGCTCGTCTTCCAGCACCAGGGCGGCGACCTGCTCGGCCATGGTCTCGACCAGCTCCACTATCTTGCCCTGGGCGTGATCACAGATCTTGCGAGAGAGGGTGGCGTAATCCAGCGCCAGATTGATATCGTCGGTTGCGGCGGCTGGGCGGTTGTCAAACCCCATCTCGAGGTCGAAACAGAGCTTCTGGCGAATGCCTTTCTCCCACTCATATACCCCTATGGTGGTCAAAACCTCGAGTCCGCGAATAAACACCTTGTCCATGACAGTACTTCTTCTTTACTCTTGATGGGCTGTGAAAACAGCGCAGGGATGCAGGCCCGGCAAGCAGATTGCCGCTGGCGGCCGGTTTGGGCGACACGCTTTCGGGCAAGCCCGGGCCTGGGAATGTGGCCCGCATCATACCCCATTCATATCGTGGTAAAAACGACCAAGATGACGGCCCTGACGATTTTGATGATTATTCTGGCCTATCTGGGCGGCTCGCTGTCCAGTGCCGTGCTGGTTTCCCGCATCACGGGTCTGCCGGATCCCCGTGACCATGGTTCCCACAACCCGGGGGCGACCAATGTGTTGCGCCTCGGCGGCCGGATGGCGGCGCTGATCGTACTGCTTCTCGACGTGCTCAAGGGGATGGCCCCCGTCTACCTCGCCTGGTATCTGCAGATCAAGCCCGTCTACCTCGGCTTTATCGGGGTGGCCGCCTGTCTGGGCCACATGTACCCCCTCTTCTTCCACTTCCGTGGCGGCAAGGGCGTCGCCACCGCCCTCGGTACCATGCTTCCCATCGGCTTTGCCATGGGGGGCGCCGTCATCACCACCTGGCTGCTGGTGCTGCTGGTGAGCGGCTATTCGTCACTGGCGTCCATCGTGACCGTGTTGCTGACCCCGCTATTTACCTATCTGCTCAAACCGGAATACACGTTGCCGGTCTCCCTGCTCTCCTGTCTCATCCTGATCCGTCATCACGAGAACATTACCCGCCTGCTCAAGGGGGAGGAGTCCCGCCTCTGGGGGCGCCGGGGAGCGGTCCCGCCAGCAGAAGTGATGAAAATGGATGATGCTGCGCAAAAAAGAGACGAACGAGACGAAAAGTGAAATTTCCCGTTGACCACCTGCCCTAAAATCCGTTTAATAGCGCCCACGCCCAGATAGCTCAGTCGGTAGAGCAGGGGATTGAAAATCCCCGTGTCGGCGGTTCGATTCCGTCTCTGGGCACCATATTTTGGTGCCATGAAATAAAAACGTGTTCATGCACAATGGTTTGAAGTGTGCCGGCTTAGCTCAGTAGGTAGAGCAACTGACTTGTAATCAGTAGGTCACCAGTTCGATTCCGGTAGCCGGCACCATTTGCCCAGATAGCTCAGTCGGTAGAGCAGGGGATTGAAAATCCCCGTGTCGGCGGTTCGATTCCGTCTCTGGGCACCACGAATAATTCCTCCTTAGCTCAGTCGGTAGAGCGACGGACTGTTAATCCGCAGGTCGCTGGTTCGAGCCCAGCAGGAGGAGCCAATTAAAAAGCCCAGCAGCAATGCTGGGCTTTTTCTTTTCCCATTGTCCCCGTCCTGAATATGGCTTATACCTTCTTCCCCGAATAGATGGAGATCTCGATGGGACAAGGTGTGAAACGCACACAGCGCGATTACTCACTGAGGTTTAAATTGTCCCTGGTCGAGCAGATTGAAAAAGGTGAACTCACCTACCAGTAGACACAATTCCAATATGGCATTCAGGGCAATTCGACCATTCTGGTATGGTTGCATAAGCATGGTCTGCAGGGTTGGAGCCAGGGAGCATCGATTAGAGCTGGCAGGATCACATCATGCCTGATCCCGACAACCAAATGTCTGAACAGCGTATCAAGGAGCTCGAGTAGCTGGCGCTGATGAGCCTGGAGGCTCAGTTCTTTGAAAGCGCCTCAATCGTAAAAAACGACCTGGTAAGCTCTCTCGCAGCGGTATGTCGAAAAGCTGACCATCTTCAGTGCTTGCTGGTTCCTCGGAATAAACCGTTAGGCTGACTACAATCGCAATCGGGTCGCCGACTTGCGTCATGCACAAGGGCAGCAGGTGGTGAGCTTTGTGCGCAAAGTTCACTACGGGTGGGCATCCACAAGTAGCATTATCTGCTGCAGGGCCAAGACGATGCTGGGCTGACGGTCTGGTGGGACAGACTGTTTAGGATATTGGCCGAGCACCGTCTGTTGGTGCAGCCCAAACGGGCCTATCACAAGACGCTCCACAGTTTTCAGCGTTTCTATCGCCATCCCAACTTGCTCAAACCCGGCCCGGTGAAAATCACTGCGGTGGCGCCAGGGCAGGTCTCGGTTGCCGACATCACTTACCTGCCAGCAAAGAGCGGGCCACTCTACCTGAGCCTGGTGACGGATACCTGCTCGCGTAAGATAGCGGGGCATCACACGCACGAAGGGATGCATGCTGAGTTGGTGGTGATGGCGCTCAAGAGAGCACTGAAGCAACGGTGTGGCAGCGGGGAGTTTATCCATCACTCGGACGGCAGGGTGCAGTATTGCTCAGGCTTGAATCAGACGCTGTATGAACGGTACGGAGTACAGTACTCGATGACTGATGGGTATGACTGTTATCAGAATGCGCTGGCAGAGCGGGTGAACGGGATACTGAAAGGAGAGTTGCTGTAGCAAAGCCCGTAGGGCCTAGTGTAGACGAGGAAGATGGTGCATAAGGTGGTGGGTAGTTATAACCTAGAATGATCGCATTAGGCCTCGCAATGCAGAATCCCCGATGCGGTACATCGGGTTCTGAGTGCCAGAAGTTAACTGAAAACATGTAAACGGACTTCAGGATTAGGCACTGCAGTTCAGGCCCGCTCTTCGGTCAGGGGGCTGACACTCAGCACGGGGGCGGCATCGATACCGTCGGCATTCATCATGGCGGAGATGCGTTGCAGGGATGAGAGCAACAACCCCTGCTCCCAGTTCTCCAGCGCCTGAAAGCGTTGAATGAAACTCTCCTGCAAGGGGGTCGGAGCCTGGGCAAGCAGGGCACGTCCCGCGTCAGTGAGCGTCGCATGCACCTTGCGTTTGTCGGTTTCGCTGCGAATGCGCTGCACCAGCTGGCGGCTCTCCAGTCGGTCCATGATGGTGGTGGCGGTGGCCTGGCTCATGTTGGTGTGATCCGCCAGCTGGCGCATGGAGATCTGGCCAAGCTCGTCGATCCCCTTGAGCAGCAGGAGCTGAGGCGAGGTCAGGCCGGCCTCCTTGATCAAGCGCTTGGAGTGCATGTCGATGGCACGGATGATCTGGCGCAGGGCGATCAGCACTTCATCATGTTTTTCCATGGGGTCTGGGTCATCGCAGGGCTGTGGAGAGGCGCGAAATTCTCCGCCTAATCCATAACAAGGTCAATATGGTTTTTGATGTAATGGTTTTAGCTCTAATGAATATTGTGTTAGGTTATCGGACAATTGCCCCATTCCAACCCGATATTTGAGGAGTGAAATCATGCATGACGACCTGGATATCAAGTCCCTGGTTGCCGACCTGCGTGTGGTCAGAGTTCGCTATGAACTGCCGGATACCGCGGCATTTGTGCGTTATCAACCTGCCTATGACGAGGACCCCAACAACCTCAAGGTACACCACTACGATGGTGAGCTGCCGCTCTCTTGCAGCAACACAGGTTCTTTCAGCCTAAAGGAGTTGGTCAATGAGTTGCGCTATGCCTATGTGCTGGTTCACCTCTTCCCCGACGAGAGTGCCATGAACTTCTATCTGGCGGGTCTGGACAATGGACTGGCACAGCTGGAGTTCATCGGTGGCTCCTATGACTTCAACCGCCTCTGGATCACCAGCGGTGTCTCCAATCTGGGGGTGCCCATGGCGATCTTCCTCGGCAAACGCCACGCAGTGAACGGTCAGCCGTCGGTGACCCTGGTGGATCACCGTGAGCAGGTGGCAGGTCGTCTGGCCTATCGCGCCATCGGCGGTGCCGGCGATCACGTGGGTGAAGACTTTTTCAACAACGACTAAGGAGGCCCGATGCGAGCAACCAAAGGGCTTTTGAAAGGCCTCAATCCCACCATGGCCATGACGGCCCTCACCGTCGTGACCCTCTTCCTGCTGTTCGGCGTCTTTGATCCGGATACCGCAGGAACCTGGTTTACCGGGGCCAAGGACACCATCATTGCTGGCTTCAAGTGGTATTACATCCTGGTGGTCGCCCTGTTCCTGTTCTTCGCCGTCTACCTGATGTTCAGCCGCTTTGGCAGCATCCGGCTGGGCGACGACGACCAGGTACCGGAGTTTGGCTACTTTGCCTGGTTCTCCATGCTGTTCAGCGCAGGCATGGGCATAGGCCTGGTGTTCTGGAGCATCGCCGAGCCCATGTATCACCTGCAGGGCAACCCCTTCATCACCGAAGGCATGACGCCGGAAGCGGCCCAGATCGCCATGCGCCTCACCTTCTTCCACTGGGGTCTGCACCCCTGGGCCATCTATGTGATCGTCGGCCTGTCGCTGGCCTTCTTCAGCTACCGGCGCAAGTTGCCGCTGGCCATCCGCTCCGTGCTCTACCCCATTCTTGGCGATCGCATCTACGGCTTCTGGGGCCATGCCGCCGACGTGCTGGCGGTGTTCGGTACCGTGTTCGGGGTGGCGACCTCCCTTGGGCTGGGCGTCTCCCAGATGAACACCGGCCTCAACCAGATGTTCGGCATGGGCGTGTCACAAGCGAACCAGCTCTGGCTCATCGGTGGCATCAGCCTGATTGCCACCCTGTCGGCCATCTCCGGTGTCGGGCGCGGGGTGAAGATCCTCTCCGAACTCAATATCTGGTTGAGCGTGTTCGTGCTGGGCCTCTTCCTGGTGCTGGGGCCAACCACCTACATCCTCAACGCTTATGTGCAGAACATCGGTGATTACCTGCAGAACATCGTCAAGCTGAGCTTCTGGACCAATACGGAAGCCAACGGCACCTCGGCCTGGCAGTCCAGCTGGACCGCGTTCTACTGGGGCTGGTGGATTGCGTGGGCCCCCTTTGTCGGCATGTTCATCGCGCGCATCTCCAAGGGCCGCACGATCCGTGAATTCGTGCTCGGTGTTCTGCTGGTGCCCTCCCTGCTCGGCATGCTCTGGCTCACCGTGTTTGGCGGGACTGCCATGAACCTGGAGCTGTTCGGTGGCGGCGGCGTAGTGGAAGCGGTCAATCAGGATGTCACCATGGCGCTCTACAAGACGGTGGAACTGCTGCACTGGGAGACCTTCGGCTGGATTGCCAAAGGGGTGCTGACCCTGCTTATCTGCACCTACTTCATCACCTCCAGTGACTCGGGCACGCTCGTGATTACGACGCTGCTCTCCATTGGCGACCAGGATCCCCCCGTGCTGCACCGCGCCATCTGGGGACTGGGGCAGGGGCTGGTCGCGGCCATTCTGCTGGTCTCCGGCGGGCTGGCCGCCCTGCAGGCCGCCAGCATCATCGCCGCGCTGCCCTTCTCGGTCATCATGCTGGCCATGTGCTACTCCCTGATGCAGGGGCTCAAACAGGAGAGCCAGCACCAGTTCGAATACAGGCAGAAGCTCAAGCGCCATCCGGGGTCGGTCAATCTGAGCCTGATGGATCGCATCGGTCCGGGCTGATGACAGGTTCGGTCAAACAAAAGGGGAACCTCGCGGTTCCCCTTTTTCATGCCTGTTCGGCGGTCGGTAGTTACAGCATCTGCTTGAGTCGATAGAGCAGGTCAAGGGCCTGTCGCGGGGTCAGCTCGTCCGGACGTACTGCTGCCAGCTCCTCCACCACAGGATGGGGTTGCGGGGCGAGAGTGACCGGAGCCGGACGGCTTTCGCCGGCGGCCACCGGAGTGGCACTCTCCAGCTCGTGCAGCTTGTGGCGGGCCTGGTGGATCACCGATTTCGGCACCCCGGCCAGCGCCGCTACCTGCAGGCCGTAGGATCGGCTGGCCGCACCTTCCTGCACCGCGTGCATGAAGGCGATGGTGTCGCCGTGCTCCACCGCATCCAGGTGGACGTTGGCCAGCCCGCTCATCAGCTCGGGCAGGCGGGTCAGCTCGAAGTAGTGAGTGGCGAACAGGGTGTAGGCGCCAATCTTGCTTGCCAGCTGCTCGGCGCAGGCCCAGGCCAGGGAGAGGCCGTCGTAGGTGCTGGTGCCGCGGCCAATCTCGTCCATCAGCACCAGACTGCGGGCGGTGGCGTTGTTGAGGATATTGGCAGTCTCGGTCATCTCCACCATAAAGGTGGAGCGGCCGGAGGCGAGATCATCCGACGCCCCGATGCGGGTGAAGATGCGGTCGATGGGGCCGATGCGGGCGCTGTCGGCGGGCACGAAGGCGCCGATATGGGCCAGCAGCACGATCAGCGCAGTCTGGCGCATGTAGGTGGACTTACCGCCCATGTTGGGGCCGGTGATGATCAGCATCCGCCGCTCCCGCTCCAGCCGGATGGGGTTGGCGATAAAGGGGTCGGTCATCACCTGCTCCACCACCGGATGGCGGCCCGCCTCGATGAGGATCTGATCTTCGTCGATGAGGGTGGGGCAGCGATAGTCGAGGGTCTCTGCCCGCTCCGCCAGGTTGGCCAGTACGTCCAGCTCCGCCAGTGCGGCAGCAGACTCCTGCAGATCGCCGAGGTGGGGCAGCAGGGCGTCGAGCAGCTCTTCGTAGAGGCGTTTTTCCAGCGCCAGCGCCTGGGCCTGGGCGGTGAGCACTTTGTCCTCGTACTTCTTCAGCTCATCGATGATGTAGCGCTCGTTGTTTTTCAGCGTCTGGCGGCGGATGTAGTGAGCCGGCACCAGGTGGCTGTTGGCACGGCTCACCTCGATATAGAAGCCGTGCACCTTGTTGTAGCCCACCTTGAGAGTGTTGATGCCGGTGAGCGCCTTCTCCCGTTCCTCGATGCGGGCCAGGCTGGCGGTGGCGCCATTGGCCAGATCCCGCAGCTCGTCCAGATCAGTGTTGAACCCTTCACGGATGACGCCGCCATCGCGGATGAGCACCGGCGGCACCTCCATCACGGCACGCTCCAGCAGATCGAACAGCTCGGGGAAGGTACTTGCCCGCTCGCGCAGCTGCTGCACCGCCTCGTGCTCGCTCTCCGCCAGCAGACGCTGCAACTCGGGCAGCTGAGCAAAAGCCTGCCGCAGCCGGGTCAGATCGCGCGGACGGGCCGAGCGCAAGGCAAGGCGCGCCAGCACCCGCTCCACATCGCCGACCTGGCGCAGAAGGCTCCCCAGCTCGTCATAGAGGTTCTGCTCGATGAGCTCCTTGATGGTGCTCTGGCGACCTTTGAGGATCACCCGATCGCGGATCGGCTGGTGGATCCAGCGCTTGAGCAGCCGGCTGCCCATCGGCGTGGCGGTGCAATCGAGCACGGCGGAGAGGGTGTTGTCGTGACCGCCGGCCAGATTCTGGGTCAGCTCCAGATTGCGGCGGGTGGCGGCATCCATGATGACCGCATGATCGGGCTGCTCCAGGCGCACGCTGCGAATGTGGGGCAGGGCGGTGCGCTGGGTGTCTTTCACGTACTGCATCAGGCAGCCGGCGGCGCACAGGGCGGTCTCGCTCTGCTCGACCCCAAAGCCCACCAGATCCTGAGTGCCGAACTGCTGGCACAAGAGCTTGCGGGCGGTGCCGAGCTCGAACTCCCACTCCGGGCGGCGGCGCAGACCGCGGCGACCCTCGACATGGTGCAGGAAGGCGAACGATTCGGGGTAGAGCAGCTCCGCCGGATTGGTGCGTTGCAGCTCCGCCAGCAGGGTCTCTTCTTTCTCGAACTGGTTGATGAAGAAGCGTCCGGAGCCGATGTCCATGGTGCCGTAACCGAAGCGGCGGCCATCGTGGTAGACGGCGGCGATCAGGTTGTCCTGCCGCTCGCTGAGCAGCGCCTCGTCGGAGACGGTACCCGGGGTGATGATGCGAATGACCTTGCGCTCCACCGGCCCCTTGCTGGTGGCGGGGTCCCCCACCTGCTCGCAGATGGCGGCCGATTCGCCGAGCTGTACCAGCTTGGCGAGATACCCCTCGATGGCGTGATAGGGCACCCCGGCCATCGGGATGGGGCTGCCGGCCGACTGGCCGCGCTTGGTCAGGGAGATGTCGAGCAGCTGGGAGGCCTTGCGGGCGTCGTCGTAGAAGAGCTCGTAGAAGTCGCCCATGCGATAGAACAGCAGGATCTCCGGGTTTTCGGCCTTGAGAGTCAGATACTGCTGCATCATGGGGGTGTGGGCGCTCAAGTTGGCGCCTGGCGCTTGGTATTGTGCTGTCATGTGCTATTCCAGAAGGTGCTCTTGCGGGCAAACGTCTGCCGTCATGGGTCTGAATCTGGGGGCCATTCTACATGCTCGAGGCAAGATGGTGAGGAGGAATCTCCGTCTTGGAGGCAAAGCCGGCATCCCGTCGCGGATCTGTGCATCCGGATGATGCTGACCAGAGTGGTCTGGGGGGAGCCTGGCCGAAAAGAGGCATGGGGGAGGAGAAATAGCATCCCCGCACGGATGCGGGGATGGGAGAGACGGGGAGAGTGTCGCCCTCAGTACATGGCCTCGCCGCCGCTCAGCATCTCGTGCAGTTTGGCTTTCTGCTCGGGCGTCAGCACCCGGCTCACCTCGAAGAGGTAGTGGGCGCGATGGTAGCGGGCCTCGGCCTGTACGTCGCTGATGGTCTGCAACTGCTTTCTCGCCGCCACTTCATCCCATTTGCCGGACTTGATCATGTTGACGATGACGTCCTGGCCGATTGCGTCGAGCTTGATTGAGCCCAGCTCCCTGGTGGCCTGCTCGCGCAGCCCCTTGATCTGCTCCACCTGGGCGCTGGAGAGGTTCAGCTCCTGGGCCAGGGTGGTCTCGCTCTGCAGCTCGGCGGTGCCCTCGGTGGCAAAGGCATGGGTGGCGATACACATTGCGAGGGCTGTCATGGCGACGTTGAACGGATGCTTCATCCGGCTTTCTCCTTGGTCTGATGGGATGGAAACCGCATGCATGGCGGTGTTGGAACATGATAATGAGCAGCCATGTACTGGAGCTTAAGCGACGACAACTTGCTGACGCAGTGGCCCCGGGGTCGGTTGCCCGAGGGGCGGGGCAACTGCATAATGAGCGCCATATTTCGCCTGGAAGAGGCCGGAAGAGGAGGCGATGATGGGACTTGAAGCAGAGATCTCCCGCTTATCCCGGGAATTGGGCGAGGCACTGCTGGCCAGAGGCTGGCTGGCCGCCACGGCGGAATCCTGCACCGGCGGCGGGGTTGCCACTGCCATCACGGATACTGCCGGCAGCTCTGCCTGGTTCGATCGCGGTTTCGTGACCTACACCAACGAAGCCAAACAGCAGATGCTCGGCGTCAGCATCGACAGCCTGTTGCGCCACGGCGCCGTCAGCGAACCCGTGGTGTTGGAGATGACCCGGGGCTGCCTGGCTCGCTCCGATGCGGGTATCTGCGTGGCCATCAGCGGTATCGCCGGGCCTGGTGGTGGCAGCGAGGAGAAACCGGTCGGCACTGTCTGGTTTGCCTGGGCAGATCGTACCGGTCGTCACCACTCCCTGCTCGCTCGTTTCGATGGAGATCGCCATCAGGTGCGCCAGCAGGCGGTCAGACAGGCCTTGTCCGGACTCCTGGCACTGCTCAAATAAATTGGGCTTGATACTGTATGCATAAACAGTATACTTAGCCCAACTTCACTTCTTACTCACGATTCCCAGCGGAGATTGGCATGGATCAGAACAAACAGAAGGCACTGGCGGCTGCGCTGGGCCAGATCGAAAAGCAGTTTGGCAAAGGCTCCATCATGCGTCTGGGCGACAGCAAGACCATGGATATCGAAGCCATCTCCACCGGCTCTCTCTCTCTGGACGTGGCGCTGGGGATCGGTGGTCTGCCGTGCGGTCGTATCGTCGAGATCTACGGTCCGGAATCGTCCGGTAAAACTACGCTGACTCTGCAGGTGATCGCCGAAGCCCAGAAGAAGGGCAAAACCTGTGCCTTCGTCGATGCGGAGCACGCACTGGATCCTATCTATGCCGCCAAGCTGGGCGTCAACGTCGACGACCTGCTCATCTCCCAGCCGGATACCGGTGAACAGGCACTGGAGATTTGCGACATGCTGGTGCGCTCCAATGCCGTCGACGTCATCATCGTCGACTCCGTGGCGGCCCTGACCCCGAAAGCGGAAATCGAAGGCGAAATGGGTGACTCCCACGTCGGCCTGCAGGCCCGACTGATGTCCCAGGCGCTGCGTAAATTGACCGCCAACATCAAGAACGCCAACTGCCTGTGCATCTTCATCAACCAGATCCGGATGAAGATTGGCGTCATGTTCGGCAGCCCGGAGACCACCACCGGTGGTAACGCTCTGAAGTTTTACGCCTCCGTGCGCCTGGACATCCGTCGTACCGGCGCCATCAAGGAAGGGGACGAGGTGGTCGGCAACGAAACCCGCGTCAAGGTCGTCAAGAACAAGGTGGCGCCACCCTTCAAGCAGGCTGAGTTCCAGATCTTCTATGGTGCCGGTATCTCCAAGGAGGGCGAGCTGGTGGATCTCGGCGTCAAGCACAAGCTGATCGACAAGGCGGGGGCCTGGTACAGCTACAACGGCGAAAAGATCGGCCAGGGCAAAGCCAACGTGATGAAGCTCTTCTCCGAAAACAAGGCACTGGCTGCCGAGGTGGAAGTGAAGCTGCGCGAGCTGCTGCTCTCCGGCGCCGCGCCGGTGGAGGAGAAGGCCACGGCTGCCGAATACGCCGAGTTTGAAGCCGAAAACGAACAAGAGTTCGAATAAGGAATGAGGAAAGGCCGGGTTGATACCCGGCCTTGTTGTTTATGGTGGATGAATCAGTGAACGAGCCGGGCGAGCCCGTCGAATTGACCTTTGAAGAGCTGGTCGTCGCCGCCCGCGCCTATGCCATGCGTAGTCTTGCCCGCCGCGAAAGTGCGGAGTCCGAGCTGGCCAGACGCCTGCGTCAGAAGGGATTCGAGGAGGAGGTGGTCGCCGTTGTACTCGACCATTGCCGTGGCTATGGCTGGGTCAATGACGATCGTTACGGTGCCATGGCGGTGCGGGCCGGTGCGGCCAAAGGCCATGGTCCGCTCAGGATCCGCTTCGACCTGCGTCGCAAGGGGCTGGATGACACCCAGATCGAGGCGGCCCTGGATCAACCCGAGCTCGACTGGTTCGAACTGGCGCTTGCGTTGTTGTCGCGTCGGGCAAAGGCGACCGACTTTGCCGACTTCAAACTGCGCATGAAGTGGCTCAAATATCTGATGGGGCGTGGTTTTACCCAGGAGCAAGCCCGTTACGCCCTCTCAGCCATGCAAGGTGAGCAATAGTGGCGCGCCGAGGCTGGACCTATGGGCAGGATTCCCCTTGGTGTGCGGTGCGGTTGGTGGGGAATATCAGCCCTTCGCCAGGTCTGTCGATGGCGGCCCTGTGGTCGAGCGAGGCATCCCGAAGCCCCCCTGTTGCGACGTGCTTGTGGGTGCTGCTGTCAAACGCTGGCCCCTTGCGGGCTATTTCACCCGTCAAGGGTCCCCACGTTTTACTTTACCCTGCAGAAAACTTACATTAATGCGGTTAAAAGTCCGTATTCGAATCAAGCAGGATTTTCCATGTACATGTCCACGTCAGAGATTCGCGCTGCGTTTCTCGAGTATTTCCGCACCCAGGGACACCAGGTTGTCTCTTCCAGCTCGCTGGTACCGCACAACGATCCGACCCTGCTGTTCACCAACGCAGGGATGAACCAGTTCAAGGACGTGTTCCTTGGCGCCGACAAGCGTGCCTATCACCGTGCCACCACGGCCCAGCGTTGCGTGCGGGCTGGCGGCAAGCACAATGACCTGGAAAACGTCGGCTATACCGCCCGTCACCATACCTTCTTCGAGATGCTGGGCAACTTCAGCTTCGGTGACTACTTCAAACAGGACGCCATCCGGTTTGCATGGGAATTCCTGACCGGTACCCTCAAGCTGCCCAAAGAGCGCCTGCTGGTGACCGTCTACGCGACTGATGACGAAGCCTTCGACATCTGGGAAAAAGAGGTCGGCGTGCCGGCCGATCGCATCGTGCGCATCGGTGACAACAAGGGTGCTCCTTATGCATCCGACAACTTCTGGGCCATGGGCGATACCGGCCCATGTGGTCCCTGTACCGAGATCTTCTACGACCACGGCGATCACATCTGGGGTGGCCCTCCCGGTTCACCGGAAGAGGATGGCGACCGCTTCATCGAGATCTGGAACGTGGTCTTCATGCAGTTCAACCGTCAGGCTGACGGCACCATGGAGCCGCTGCCCCGTCCGTCCGTGGATACCGGCATGGGTCTGGAGCGTATCTCCGCCATCATGCAGGGGGTGCACTCCAACTATGAGATCGACATCTTCCAGGCGTTGATCAAGAAGGCGGCCGAGATTGTCGGCACCACGGATCTGAGCAACCAGTCCCTGCGCGTCATCGCGGACCACATCCGTTCCTGCGCCTTCCTGGTGGCTGACGGTGTCATGCCCTCCAATGAAGGTCGCGGCTACGTGCTGCGCCGCATCATCCGCCGCGCCGTGCGTCACGGCCGCAAGCTGGGTGCTACCGACGTCTTCTTCTACAAGCTGGCTGCCGAGCTGGCCGTGCAGATGAAGGATGTGGCGGCGGAACTGATCGCCCAGCTGCCGCTGGTCGAGCGAGTGTTGCGCATCGAGGAGGAGCAGTTCGTCCGCACGCTGGACAGAGGTCTGCTGCTGCTGGAAGACGCCCTGGCCAACCTCGGTGATGCCAAGGTGATCCCGGGTGAAGTGGTGTTCAAGCTCTATGACACATACGGCTTCCCGGCCGACCTGACCGCCGACGTGGTGCGCGAGCGCGAGATCGGCATCGACGAAGAGGGCTTCAAGGCCGAGATGGAGAAGCAGCGCGCCCGCGCGAAAGAGGCTTCCAGTTTCGGCGTGAACTACAACGACGTGCTGAAGCTCGATTTCGAGACCCCCTTTACCGGTTACAAGCAACTGAGCCAGAACACCCAGGTGGTCGGTATCTACAAGGATGGTGTCGAGGTCAATGGCCTCATCGCCGGTGAAGAGGCAGTGATCGTGCTGGCGGAGACCCCCTTCTATGCGGAGTCCGGCGGTCAGGTGGGTGACAGTGGCATCCTCAAGGTGGATGACGGCATCTTCGCCGTCACCGACACCCAGAAAGCGGGCAAGGCGATCATCCACAAGGGCTATCTGGAACTGGGTACCCTGGAGAAGGGAGCCGAGGTCGAGGCCGTGGTCGATGGCGACCGTCGCCAAGCCATCGCCCTTAACCACTCCGTGACTCACCTGCTGCACGCGGCCTTGCGCCAGGCGCTGGGTGAGCACGTGACCCAGAAAGGATCCCTGGTGGGCGCCGAGCGCATGCGCTTCGACTTCTCCCACTTCGAAGGGCTGACCATGGCGACCATTCGCCGGATCGAGGAGCTCGTCAACGCCCAGATCCGTGCCAACCACGAGGTGGCCACCCAGCTGATGGGGCTGGAAGAGGCCAAGTCAGCCGGTGCCATGGCGCTGTTTGGCGAGAAATATGAAGACGATGTGCGCGTGGTACGCATGGGCGACTACTCCACCGAGCTGTGCGGCGGTACTCACGCCAAGCGCACCGGTGATATCGGCTTCTTCAAGATCATTGCCGAGAGCGGCATCGCGGCGGGCGTGCGCCGTATCGAAGCGGTCACCGGCAAGAGCGCCATCGATCTGATGCACCAGCTGGGTGAACAGATCGAAGAGGCCGCCGCGCTGGTGAAGGGCGATCAGTTCTCCATCGCCGACAAGGTTCGCCAGGTACTGGACAAGGCCAAGATGATGGAGCGCGAGCTGGAACAGCTCAAGGCCAAGCTGGCGGCACAGGCGGGTAACGACCTGCTGAGCCAGGTCATCGACATCAATGGCCAGAAGGTGCTGGTTGCCGCCCTGGAAGGGGTCGACCCCAAATCCCTGCGCGGCATGCTGGACGAGCTGAAGAACCAGATGAAATCCGGTGTCGTGCTGTTGGCAACCAGCAGTGATGGCAAGGTCAACCTGATCGCGGGCGTGACCAATGACCTGACCGGCAAGGTCAAGGCCGGTGAGCTGGTCAATCTGGTGGCCCAGCAGGTGGGTGGCAAGGGCGGCGGTCGTCCCGACATGGCACAGGCGGGTGGTACCCAGCCTGAGGCGGTGCCAGCGGCGCTGCAATCCGTTCACTCCTGGCTGGAAGAGCGCCTGTAAGCGGGCGAGGTGATCTGTGGCACTCTATGTACAGAAGTACGGTGGCACCTCGGTCGGCACGCTGGAGCGGATCGAGGCAGTTGCTGAGCGGGTTCAACTGACCCGTGCCCAGGGACATGACGTGGTGGTGGTGGTCTCAGCCATGTCGGGCGAAACCAACCGGTTGCTGGGCATGGCCCAGCAGCTGGACCAGGATGCCAACCGGCGCGAGATGGATGTGCTGATCTCCACCGGTGAGCAGGTCACCATTGCACTGCTGGCGATTGCGCTCAACAAGCGCGGTTGCCCCGCAGTCTCGATGACCGGTGATCAGGTCCGCATCCACACCGATTCCGCCTATGGCAAGGCGCGCATCACCCGTATCGACACCGAGCAGGTGGAAGCCGCACTCGGTGCCGGCAAGGTGGTAGTGATTGCCGGTTTCCAGGGGCGCGATGAGCACAATGCCATCACTACCCTGGGCCGAGGTGGTTCGGATACCACCGCGGTGGCCGTGGCTGCGGCCATCAAGGCCGATGAGTGCCAGATCTTTACCGATGTGGACGGGGTGTATACCACGGATCCGCGCATCGAACCCAAGGCGCGTCGCCTCGATACCATCACCTTCGAGGAGATGCTCGAGATGGCGAGTCTCGGAGCCAAGGTGTTGCAGATCCGTTCGGTCGAGTTCGCGGGCAAGTACCGCGTGCCGCTAAGGGTGCTGTCGAGTTTCGTCGACGGAGAGGGAACCTTAATCACATATGGAGGTGAGAGGATGGAAGCACCCCTGGTATCCGGCATTGCGTTCAATCGCAACGAGGCCAGCCTGACCATTCTGGGTGTGCCGGACAGGCCGACCGTGGCCGCGCAGATCCTGAATCCGATCAGCGACGCCAACATAGATGTCGACATGATAGTGCAGAACACCATGGGGGATGGCACCGCCGATTTCACCTTCACGGTGAATCGTGATGATTATCGCCGGGCCCGCGCCTTGCTGGAGGAGACCGCCAGCGAGCTGGGGGCCGCCTGCGTGCAGGGCAACGGAGAGATCGCCAAGGTCTCCATCGTCGGGGTCGGCATGTGGAATCATCCTGGTGTAGCGCGCACCATGTTCAAGGTATTGGGTGAGGAAGGGATCAACATGCAGCTGATCTCCACCTCTGAAATCAAGATATCCGTGGTGATTGACGAGAAGTACCTGGAGCTGGCCGTGCGTTCGTTGCACTCGGCGTTCGGGTTGGATCAAGAGCCTCATGAGCAGCCCTTGGGAAACAATCCCTGATTGATTTAGTTTCAACCATTTACCATATCGGTATCTTTGTAAGATAATGGCGCATATCGATATAAATACAAAACAGGATACAGGAGCAAGCGAATGCTTATTTTGACTCGTCGTGTAGGGGAAACCCTGATGATTGGTGACGAAGTAACCGTTACCGTACTGGGCGTAAAAGGGAACCAGGTTCGTATCGGTGTGAATGCACCGAAAGAGGTTTCCGTACACCGCGAAGAGATCTACATGCGGATACAGGCCGAGAAAGTCCCGGGCCAACCGAATTTCTAAGCCATTTCATGGCTGCCTGAAGGCGACATCCCGGATGTCGCCTTTTGTTTTTCAGGGGCCTGCAAATCGGCCTGCAGAGCGCGTAACTACTGGGTAAGTGTCGATATTGCTTGAATATTCCACTCTTTGGCCAAATGCTGAGCGAACGCTCTGTTTTCTCCAAAAAAGTGTTTGACTAAAAATCCCTGTGAAGTATTATCAGCCCCGCAAACGGAGAGGTGGCCGAGAGGCTGAAGGCGCTCCCCTGCTAAGGGAGTATGCGGCTTATACCCGCATCGGGGGTTCGAATCCCCCCTTCTCCGCCATTTTGCGCCCGTAGCTCAGCTGGATAGAGTACCTGGCTACGAACCAGGTGGTCAGAGGTTCGAATCCTCTCGGGCGCACCATATTTGACTCTTGGAGTCATGTGTTGACCATCAGCAAGTCGGCACTAAAGAAGGCTTACTGTTGAGTAAGCTTTTTTTATCGTTTGAAAACAGGGCGCCCGTAGCTCAGCTGGATAGAGTACCTGGCTACGAACCAGGTGGTCAGAGGTTCGAATCCTCTCGGGCGCACCATTTCAAGCAATACAATGATTTATGAGCGCCCGTAGCTCAGCTGGATAGAGTACCTGGCTACGAACCAGGTGGTCAGAGGTTCGAATCCTCTCGGGCGCACCATGTTTAAAGCTGTGCAACAATTTATGAGCGCCCGTAGCTCAGCTGGATAGAGTACCTGGCTACGAACCAGGTGGTCAGAGGTTCGAATCCTCTCGGGCGCACCATATTTCAAGCAGTGCAACAAGTTGTGAGCGCCCGTAGCTCAGCTGGATAGAGTACCTGGCTACGAACCAGGTGGTCAGAGGTTCGAATCCTCTCGGGCGCACCATACAGACAGCCTCGACGTCAGTCGGGGCTGTTTTTTTATGGGCGATATCCTCCTCCCCATCATGGGGTTGCCTTTCTCGTGTCCTTCTCCCTGACGCTCCCACGGGGGACGGTTCCCCCTTGCTGCACGTGCCCCCGGGTCACCACTCTCCACGTGTCTTGCCTGGCAGGCTGCTGACGCATCCCGTGGCCGTGCCTGTGGCGACCTGGGGGCCCGAACCATGCGCATCTATGCTGTACGGGGCTGGCGCCCTCTGGCGGCCTGCTGAGGCGTTTGGCTGGCAATAAAAAAGGATGCCGCGGCATCCTTTCATGTCTTCGTGGAGAGAATCAGCTTTTCAGCCACTTGCGGATGCGGTTGGCATCCCCGACAGGGGTGCGTTTGCCCACCGAGTTGAGCAGTACGATGGCGAGCTCCTGACGATCCGGTTTGGCACGCATCAGCAGGCAGCGGCCCGCTTCGTCGGTATAGCCTGTTTTGGAGAGGCGTACATCCCAGTCCGGGTTCTTCACCAGGGGGTTGGTATTGTTGAACATCAAGCTGTAGGCCGGCTTGCGAAAGCGCATCTCCCTGCTGGTGTCCTGGGTGAATTCACGGATCAGCGGCTGTCGATAGGCCGCAGAGAGGAGCTTGGCCAGATCCTGGGCGGTGGAGACGTTGCGGGTGGAGAGACCGGTGGAGTCATAGTAGCGGGTGTTGCGCATGCCGAGCTGTCTGGCCTTGTTGTTCATGGCGCGGATGAAGGCCTGGCGCCCCCCCGGGTAGTGGCGGGCAAGCGCCGATGCCATGCGGTTCTCGGAGGACATCAGCGCCAGATGCAGGGCGTCGCGGCGGCTGACCTGGGTGCCCATGCGCACCCGTGAATAGGTGTGCTTGATGTTGTCCCTGTCGTTCTGATCGATGGTCAGGGTCTGATTGAGGTTCTGGCGGGCATCCAGCACCACCAGCGCCGTCATCAGCTTGGTGAGGGAGGCGATGGGG
This sequence comes from Aeromonas sp. ASNIH5, assembly GCF_002902865.1. Taxonomy (NCBI): domain Bacteria; kingdom Pseudomonadati; phylum Pseudomonadota; class Gammaproteobacteria; order Aeromonadales; family Aeromonadaceae; genus Aeromonas; species Aeromonas sp. ASNIH5. The sequence continues at coordinate 3,649,548 of NZ_CP026122.1, forward strand.
CGCACCCGGGTGGGGTTTTTCTGATACAGGGTCTTGCCGGTGTTGACGTCCATCACCAGGGCACTGCCCGACTTGAGCTGCAGCTTGGCCGGGTCGGGGGTCGCCAGGGCTGTCTGCGAACCCAGCAGTCCCATCAATCCACCTACCAGCGCGATTGCGCGAATCCAACACCCCATACAACCAACTCCATCCACAGCGAAAAAAGGCGCTAGATTCACTCATTTTTGCCCCTGCTTTACAAGAGCGAGCTGGGGGAATTCGCCACTATTTTCCATAAAAAAGGGCCGCCTGTGGGCGACCCTGTGGTTTGTCTCACTCTCTGGAGACGCCGGGCTTGCGTCTGCTCCACCAGCGCCAGACCAGAGCGATGAGGCCGCCCACCAGCAGCACGACCGGCAGGTAGAGAATGACGCTGAGAAACTGGGACTCATACTGCGCGGCCAGCTTGGTGTGGCTCAGGTAGTAACCCAGCCCGACCAGGGGGCAGATCCACATGATGGAGCTGATCAGGTTGACCACCAGGAAGCGCCCCTGGGGGATCTCGTTGGCGCCGACGATATAGGGGTAGGCGGTACGCACGAAGGCGATGTAGCGGGCGGTGATCAGGGTGATGATGCCGTACTTGTTGAGCAGGTAGTGCACCTTTTCCTTGTGCTTGTCATCGAGATGGGACATCAGCCTGTGATACATCCGGGTGTGGCCGAGGAAACGCCCCTGCATGTAGCCAAGCCAGGTACCGACGAAGGTCGCCATGATCAGCAGCGGGACCACCGCCATCGGCAACACCCCCTGATAGATCAGCACGCCGGTCAGGATCAGCAGGGTATCCCCTGGCAGGAAGGCGGTGGGGATAAAGCCATTCTCGAGCACCAGGAAGGTCAGCAGGACGACATAGACCATGAAGACCATCTTGGGATCAGAGAGTGTCGCCAGATCCTGATGCATAAAGGCGTGAGCCAGGTGGTAAAACTGCTCCATACATGCAAACTCCGCAGGTTAGCTGGGTTGGTCGGTCAAGGGCAGGGCAAGTACCTTGTCGATGCGCAGGCCGTCCATATCCACGATTTCCAGTTGCCACTGTTCCAGGGTGACCAGGTCTCCGGTCTGGGGAAGGCGGCCAAGGAGCAGCATGATAAGCCCTCCAAGGGTGTGATAGTGATGTTTTTCTTCTTCCGGCAGACGAACCAGCTCCAGACAGTCCTTCAATTCTGGCAGCGGAATGAGGCCGTCGAGCAGCCAGCTGCCGTCGGCGCGCTGGAAGGCCCAGTTGTCCTCCCCATCTTCCTGCTGGAAGTCGCCGGCCAGGGTTTCCAGCAGATCCTGCTGGGTGACCAGCCCCTGCAGCTCGCCATATTCGTCCACCACCAGCACCATGTGCTCGGAGTGGGTACGGAAGTGGTTGAGCAGCTCCAGGCCATTGAGGGTCTCCGGCAGCAGGCTGCCGTCCTGGGTCAGCGCCGCCAGATCGATGGGCTCTCCCTTGATGTAGGCGTGCAGCACCTTGCTGACGTTGAGGATGCCGACGAGATCCGACAGGCTGCCGTCACAGACAGGGAAGAAGCTGTGGCGATACTCCACCAGACGTTGGAGGTTCACTTCCAGCGGCAGTGACAGGTCCAGATAGCGGATGTCGCTGCGCGGCACCATCAGGGAGGCCAGGCTGCGTTCGTCGAGGCGGAACACGTTGCGCAACATAGTGTGCTCATGGTCCTCGATCACCCCCGCTTCGGAGCCCTCCACCAGCATGGCGTGGATCTCCTCCTGAGTGACGTTGTTGCTGCTGCGCTGATCGACCCGCAGCAGCCGCAGGCTGGCGTTGGTGGAGGCGGAGAGCAACCAGACGAAGGGACGGGTCAGGGTCGCCAGCCAGAGCATGGGGCGGGCTACCAGACAGGCGATGCGCTCGGCGCTGAGCTGTCCGAGGCGTTTGGGCACGAGCTCCCCTACCACGATGGAGAGATAGGTGACCAGCACGACCACGATGACGGTGGCGAGCAGGCTGCTGCTCTTGGGGGAGAGCCCCCACTCCTGCAGCCAGAGGGCGAAGGGCTGGGCCAGCAGGGACTCGCCATAGATACCGTTGAGCAGACCGATGCTGGTGATGCCGATCTGCACGGCGGAGAGGAAATGGGTCGGATCTTCCCCGAGCTTGAGGGCGATGGCGGCGGAGCGGCTCCCTTCGCTCGCCATTTTGGCGAGACGTGCCTTGCGTGCCGTCACGATGGCGATTTCCGACATGGCGAAGACGCCATTGAGCAAAATCAATCCAAACAGGATCAATATTTCCATACTGCAGCAGCACTCCCGATAAGAAAAGACCGCTGGCAGTGTAATGAATTTGCGGGCTCTGCGCTTGTGAAAGGAGGTGATTTGGCTCGTGAATTTTTGAATATCGTCCCGGCGGGAGGGATAAAACTGCGGGGCCGGAGAGGGAGAACTGAACCCCTGACATGAAAAAGCCCCCGATAAACGGGGGCTTGTCATGTTGCGCTGTCGCTTAGAGCGCGGCGATCTCGGCCTGCTGGGCTTCCAGCTTGGTCAGCTGGAGACGGTAATCTTCCAGCTTCTCGCGCTCCTTGATGATGACCGCTTCCGGCGCCTTGGCGACGAAGGCTTCGTTGCCGAGCTTGCCTTCGATGCGGCCGCACTCGCCCACCAGACGGGCCACCTCTTTGGCCAGACGGGCCAGCTCGGCTTCCTTGTCGATGAGACCGGCCATCGGGATCATCAGCTCGGTGGCACCGATCAATTTCTTGACCGACAGCGGGGCGGTTTCACCGGCCGCCAGTACGCGGATGGATTCCAGACGGGCCAGCGACTTGAGGAAGGCCTCGTTGCCCTGGGCGCGCTGGGCATCCTTGGCATCGCACTGGAGCAGCACGTTGAGGGGCACGCTCGGGGCCACGTTCATCTCGGCGCGGATGTTGCGGATGCTGACGATGAACTCCTTCACCCACTCCTGATCCGCCATCGCGGCTTCGTCCACCTTGGCGGCGTCGAACTCCGGGAAAGCCTGAATCATGATGGTGTCGGCGTGTACGCCAGCCAGCGGGGCGACCGATTTCCAGATGGTCTCGGTGATGAACGGGATGATCGGGTGAGCCAGGCGCAACAGGTTCTCGAGGACGCTGACGAGGGTGTGGCGGGCAGCGCGCTGCTCGGCCTCGGAGCCCTTGGTCAGTACCGGCTTGGTCAGCTCCAGATACCAGTCACAGAACTGGTTCCAGATAAATTCGTACAACACGCCTGCCGCGATGTCGAAGCGGTAGGTATCGAGGGCGGTGCGGAAGTCACGGATGGCCACTTGCAGCTGGGACTGGATCCAGCGATCCGCCAGGCTGAACTGCATCTCGCCACCGGCAAAGCCGCAATCCTGATCTTCGGTGTTCATCAGCACATAGCGGGAGGCGTTCCACAGCTTGTTGCAGAAGTTGTTGTAGCCATCCAGGCGCTTCATGTCCCAGTTGATGTCACGACCGGTGGAGGCGAGCGCCGCCAGGGTGAAGCGCAGGGCGTCGGTGCCGTGGGCATTGATCCCTTCCGGGAACTGCTTGGCGGTGCGCTTGGCGATCTTCTCGGCCATCTGCGGCTGCATCATGTTGCCGGTGCGCTTCTCCAGCAGATCTTCCAGCGAGATGCCGTCGATCATGTCGAGGGGATCCAGCACGTTGCCCTTGGACTTGGACATCTTCTGGCCTTCTTCGTCACGGATAAGACCAGTGATGTAGACGGTCTTGAACGGGACTTGCGGCTGGCCGTTTTCGTCTTTGATGAAGTGCATGGTCATCATGATCATCCGGGCAATCCAGAAGAAGATGATGTCGAAGCCGCTCATCAACACGTCGGTCGGGTGGAAGGTCTTGAGCGCCTCGGTGTTGTTCGGCCAGCCCAGGGTGGAGAAGGTCCACAGGGCGGAGCTGAACCAGGTGTCGAGCACGTCTTCGTCCTGACGCAGCACGGTCACGGACGGGATGCTGTGCTTGGCGCGCACTTCCTCTTCGTTGCGGCCCACGTAGACGTTGCCGGCATCGTCATACCAGGCCGGGATGCGGTGACCCCACCACAGCTGACGGGAGACGCACCAGTCCTGAATGTCGCGCATCCAGGAGAAGTACATGTTTTCGTACTGCTTCGGCACGAACTGGATGCGGCCATCTTCCACCGCCTCGATGGCGGTCTTGGCCATGGGGGCCACGCGCACGTACCACTGGTCGGTCAGCATGGGCTCGATGGGCACGCCGCCGCGATCGCCGTAAGGCTGTTGCAGCACATGATCCTTGATCTCGGCCAGGAGGCCCAGCTCGTCCAGCTTGGCGACGATGGCCTTGCGGGCGGCGAAGCGCTCCATCCCGGCGAACTCGGTCGGCAGGGCGGCGTCATAGGCGGTGCTCGGGTTGCCATTGGTATCGACCACTTCGGCCTCGGCACGCACGTGGGCGTCCAGGGTGAAGATGTTGATCATCGGCAGGTTGTGGCGCTTGCCCACTTCGTTGTCGTTGAAGTCGTGGGCCGGGGTGATCTTCACGCAGCCGGTGCCCTTCTCCATGTCGGCGTGTTCGTCGGCAACGATGGGGATCAGACGGTTCACCAGCGGCAGCAGGATGTGCTGGCCGATCAGCGCCTTGTAGCGGGGGTCTTCCGGGTTCACGGCCACGGCGGTATCGCCCAGCATGGTTTCCGGACGGGTGGTGGCGACGATCAGGTGATCCTTGCCTTCGGCGGTCTTGGCACCGTTGGCCAGCGGGTAGCGAAGGTGCCACATGTGGCCCTTGATCTCGCGGTTTTCCACTTCCAGGTCGGAGATGGCGGTGTTGAGCTTGGGATCCCAGTTCACCAGACGCTTGCCGCGATACATCAGGCCGTCTTCGTACAGGCGCACGAACACTTCCTGGACGGCGGCGGAGAGGCCCTCATCCATGGTGAAGCGCTCGCGCTCCCAGTCCACGGAGTCACCCAGACGGCGCATCTGACGGGTGATGGTGCCACCGGACTCTTCCTTCCACTGCCAGATCTTGTCGATGAAGGCTTCCCGGCCGTAATCGTGGCGGGTCTTGCCCTCTTCGGCGGCGATCTTGCGCTCAACCACCATCTGGGTGGCGATACCAGCGTGGTCGGTACCCGCCTGCCACAGGGTGTTCTTGCCCTGCATGCGGTTGTAGCGGATCAGGGTGTCCATCAGGGTCTGCTGGAAGGCGTGGCCCATGTGCAGGCTGCCGGTGACGTTCGGCGGCGGGATCATGATGCAGAAGGAGTCTTTGCTGGTGTCGCCGTGGGGCTTGAAGTAACCCTGGGCTTCCCAGTGCTGGTAGAGCGCCTGTTCGATGGCGTTGTGATTAAAAGTCTTTTCCATGGTCTCGCCGTATTCTGGATGGATGGATTCTGGTGTTGATTCGTCGTGGATCGAGGGTGGCACAGTCAGGGCTGCGCCGGATCCGGTGCGGCAAGGACGGGCTGATCCCTCATCTCGAGGGTATGGCCCGCCTGGCGATAGTGCTTGTAGCGCTCGCGGGCTTGCTGCTTTTGCGTTTCGTCAGTGGGGACAAAATCTACCACTTGAGCGAAGTGTCCTGCAAACAAAGGTGTCTGCCGGGCCAGGTTGATGAGGCAGGCATAGCGCCGCCGTGGCGGCTGATAGCCTATCTCCACCGGGGCCTGACCGCTCTCCCCCTGCAACTGGTGCGGCACGAAGCGATCGGGCGGCAACTGCCACAACAGTTCGTCCAGACGCAGGGCCTGGGCCTCGTCCTCGCACAGCAGATAGAGGTGGCCTGCGCTCCAGCCATCGGCCGCAAGCTGGCAGGCGAGGCGCTCGACGGCGGAGGCATCCGCATCATCGGGCTGGCTCATCAGGTAAAAGGTCACTTGGCTCATCAGGTCGGTCCCGTTTGGCTGTGACGGACTGCGATTGGCCGTCTTCGGGAGCCGCGTCTGGCACGGACTTCCCGGATTCTCTCAATGAAACAAGGAAGAGGCAGGCCTCTTCCTTGTGATACAGGGTAACGCCTTCTCGCATCGCTCTTCGAGTCGATGGATAAGGGAATCACTCCTTGTCTTCGACGTCCGCCACGCCGGCCCGGTTGAGCAGGAACTGGGTCAGCAGGGGCACAGGACGGCCGGTGGAGCCCTTCTCCTTGCCGCTCTTCCAGGCGGTCCCTGCGATATCCAGGTGGGCCCAGTTGTACTTCTTGGTGAAGCGCGACAGGAAGGCGGCGGCGGTGATGGTACCGGCCGGACGGCCACCGATGTTGGCCATGTCCGCGAACGGGCTTTCCAGCTGCTCCTGATACTCGTCGAACAGAGGCAGACGCCAGGCGCGATCGCCGGCCTGTTCGGAGGCGTTGAGCAGCTCGTGGGCCAGGGGGTTGTGGTTCGCCAAGAGGCCAGAGGTATGGTGGCCAAGGGCGATGATGCAGGCACCGGTCAGGGTCGCCACGTCGATCACGGTCTCGGGATCGTAGCGGTCCACATAGGTGAGGGCATCGCACAGCACCAGGCGGCCTTCGGCGTCGGTGTTGAGTACCTCGACGGTCTGGCCGGACATGGTAGTGAGGATGTCACCGGGGCGGTAGGCGTTGCCCCCCGGCATGTTCTCGCAGCCCGCCAGCACACCGATGACGTTGATGGGCAGCTGCAACTGGGCCAGGGCGTGCATGGTGCCGAGCACGGAGGCGGCGCCACCCATGTCGTACTTCATCTCGTCCATGCCGTCTGCCGGCTTGATGGAGATGCCGCCGGAGTCGAAGGTCAGCCCCTTGCCCACCAGCACGATGGGCTTGGCGTCGGAGTTGCCCTTGTACTCGATGATGGCCATCATGGCTTCGTTCTCGGAGCCGCGGGCCACTGCGAGGTAGGAGTTCATGCCGAGCTCGGCCATCTCCTGCTCCCCCACCACCCTGGTGGTGATGTTGTCATAGGCATCCGCCAGACGGCGGGCCTGGGAGGCGAGGTAGGCGGGGTTGCAGACGTTGGGCGGCATGTTCGCCACGTCGCGGCAGATGCGCACCCCTTTCGCCACGGCCAGGCCGTGGTTGATGGCGCGCTCGCCTATGGTCAGTTCCCGACGCGTCGGCACGTTGAAGACCAGCTTGCGCAGCGGACGGCGCGGTTCGGCCTTGTTGGTCTTGAACTGATCGAAGCTGTAGAGGCCCGCCTTGGTGGTTTCCACCGCCTGACGCACCTTCCAGTAGGTATCCCGACCCTTGACGTGCAGCTCGGTCAGGAAGCAGACCGCCTCCATGGAGCCGGTTTCGTTCAGGGTGGTGATGGTCTTGTTGATGATCTGCTTGTACTGGCGCTCGTCGAGTTCGCGCTCCTTGCCGCACCCGACCAGCAGTACGCGCTCGCTAAGCACGCCCGGAACTTGATGCAGCAGCAGCATCTGGCCCGGTTTCCCTTCCAGGTCGCCACGGCGCAGCAGCGAGCTGAGGTAGCCGTCGCTGATCTTGTCCAGCTGTTCGGCAACCGGAGAGAGGCGGCGGGGCTCAAAAACGCCGACCACGACGCAGGCACTGCGTTGCTTCTCAGGACTGCCACTCTTTACACTGAACTCCATGGAATCTCCTACATCCTAAAGACAAAAGGCACCATTTATTGAATAATGCGGTGCTTGTTGGGGTATCAGAGGCGGAGCGAACAGTCACAGGCTCCGCAGTTCAAACTGGTAAAAATCCAATATAGGGCCCTATTTTTCAGGCATTCGACTAAAAACACAAGTTTACTTGGGAATGACTGTGATCGTTTTCCGATATTTGTTCAGGGAGACCCTGAAAACCCAGCTAGCGGTGCTGTTCGTGCTGCTGCTTATCTTCGTCAGCCAGCAATTTATCCAGATCATTGGCGATGCCGCCGATGGTGAGGTGCCGACGCGCCTGGTATCCACCCTCCTGCTGCTCAACCTGCCGAATATGGCGTTGTTGATGCTGCCTATCAGTCTGTTTTTAGCCATTCTGTTTGCTCACGGCCGTTTGTACGCGGAAAGCGAGATGACGGTGATGCACGCGGTGGGTTTCAGTCACCGTTTCATCATGGGCAGCGCCCTGGTGCTGGCCTTGCTGACCGCCGCCGTCGCGGCGTTCAATACCGGCTGGGTCGCCCCCCAGGCCAAGGAGCGGGAGTACCAGGTGATCGACGAGTTCAAGGCCGATCCCGGTATCTCTTTCCTGCAGGCCGGCCGCTTCATGGAGCTCGACAAGGGGCGCCTGGTGGCCTACATCCAGGATCTGAACGACAAGGGGTCGGAGTTGCAGAAAATCTTCGTGCTGCAACGGGCCGAGGGTGGCTCACCCCCGTCAGTGGTGGTGGCCAACGAGGGGCAGGTGACCGCCGACAGCAACGGCTTGCAGTGGCTGACCCTGAAGGATGGCTCGCGCTACGAGGGGCATTTCACCGGCAAGCAGTTCCAGGTATCGGAGTTCCGTGAATACAGCCTGGTGATCCGCCAGCAGGAGATGGAGCGATCCAACCGCAAGGCGGCGGCCAAGCCGACCCTGGCATTGCTCGGCACCCAGGACAACCAGCTGATGGCCGAATTGCAGTGGCGCCTGTCGCTGCCCCTCTCCATCCTGGTGCTCACCTTCCTGGTGGTGCCGATGGCGCGGGTCAATCCCCGTCAGGGGCGTTACGCCAAGCTGCTGCCGGCCATCCTGCTCTATCTCTCCTATTTCCTGCTGCTCAGTGCCGCCCGGTCGGCCATCGACAGCGGGCGTCTGCCCCACTGGCCCGGGATGTTCCTGGTGCCCCTGGTCTATCTGCTGCTGATAGGGTTGCCTCTCAACCTGCAGGGCACCAGCTGGTGGAACGGGGTCAAAGGGCAATTGTTCAAGAGAAAGTCAGCGTGATGCTGCAACCTGGGAGTCTCTGCTGATGTTCGGCATTCTCGATAGATACATAGGCAGGGTCATCTTCATGTCGATCCTGCTGTGCGAGCTGACCCTGGTCGGGCTGGCCGCGCTCATCAAGTACGTGGAGCAGTTGAAGGCGGTCGGGGAAGGCAACTACGACATGCTCAACGCCCTCTACTACGTGCTGCTCTCCATGCCCAAGGAGGCGGTGCTCTTCTTCCCCCTGGCGGCCCTGCTCGGTGGCCTCATCGGTCTGGGCCAGCTCGCGACCAGCTCCGAGCTGGTGGTGATGCAGGCGGCGGGTCGCTCCAAGATCAGCATCGTCATGGCGGCGCTCAAGACCGCCATTCCCCTGATGCTGCTGGTGGGGCTGATGGGCGAGTACGTCGCACCGGCCGCCAAGCGGATGGCGGATGACATCAAGGCGGGGGCCATGTCGGAAGGGCGGCTCACGGTCTCGGCCTACGGGGTCTGGGCACGGGATGGCAACAACTTCGTCAACATCAACGGGGTGCGCAACGATGGCGCCCTGACCGGCATCACCCTCTACCGCTTTACTCCGTCCCGCAACCTGATCGACGTGGTGCAGGCGAAGGAGGGGGGGTTCGAGGATCACCACTGGCTGCTGAAACAGGTGCACATCACCCGGTTTGACGATCCCACCCGGATCCAGGACGAAGAGCATGCCCAGATGGCCTGGCAATCCGAGCTGACCCCCAAGCAGCTCGGGGTGGTCAGCATCGATCCCGAGAACCTGCCCATCTCGGGGCTGCGGGACTACATCGGTTATCTGGATGCCAACAAGCAGGATGCCGGACGCTACAAGCTGGAGATGTGGCGCAAGCTGCTCTCACCGCTCTCCGTGGTGGCCATGATACTGCTCGCCTCCTCCTTCATCTTCGGCCCGCTGCGCTCGGTGAGCATGGGGGCGCGGATGCTGATGGGGATCATGACCGGCTTCGCGGTCTATGTGAGCGACAGGGTGTTCGGCCCGGTCAGCCTGGTCTATGCGGTCCCGCCCATCCTCGCGGCCATCGCACCCAGCCTGCTGTTTGGCGGCATCTCCTTCTATATCCTGAGCCGCAAGCAGTAGCAGCCTGAAGGGCGAGGGCTGCTGACAAAAGGCGGCCATTGCTCTCGATGCACCGTTTCCGTCAAGGTTCTGGGCTGCAAGCAGTCAGTTCTGGTCAACAAAAAGGGCACCTCGGGGTGCCCTTTTTCGTTGCCGTCTTGGGATCAGCGATTGAGTTGCTCCAGGTTTTCCGTCTTGCCGAGCACCACCACCTCGCACTCGGCCCAGATGTCCTGGAAGGCGCGGGGGCGGGCGCGATTGAACACACACAGCAGGTTGCCCAGGCCAAAGGCCGAGGTGGCGAGCCGGATCAGGGCCTGGGTGACGCGAATATTGCTGCCGTCCAGGTTCTGGATGCGCAGGCGCCAGGCCCGCATGCCGATGGTCTGGCCGGCGCGGACCCAGAACCAGGTGTAGAAACCGCAGATGACGAAGGCCAGCCAGGCGCTGTAGAGGGGGCTGGTGAGCAGCCAGGCGGCATCCTTGCCCTCGGGGACGCTCGCCATGCCGGTGGCCAGCAGCAGGTGGGCCACCCCCATGCCGATGAAGCCGGCGATGATCAGCAGGGCAATCACCACCAGATAGTCATAGAGCAGGGCGCCGAGACGGCGCAGCAGACCGGCGGACGGATGCCGGGGAGCAGGCTGGAGAGGGGAGGGGGTCTTGCGCTTGGCCATGATGATTATTCCATTAATATGATGCGGGCATTCTATGTAACTGGCCTGGCATCGGCAAGGCGTTGAATAAATGAGCAAACAACGGTGGGCGCAAGAAAAACACCTTGCATGGCCAAGCGCCATTCGTATAATCCCTCGCAGCTGCCCGGGTGGCGAAATCGGTAGACGCAGCGGATTCAAAATCCGCCGTAGCAATACGTGTCGGTTCGAGTCCGACCCCGGGCACCATTCATTCAAACCCTGTTTGGTCAACAGGTTAGCGCGGCAGATGCGGCGTTATGTCTCCTGAGTACTGCGGTTGAAAACCAAAACTTCGTGCAATTTCGTGCAAGAGGATTTCAACCATGGCAAACATTCAAAAAATCACCGGAAAGCGTGGCACTAGCTATCGCGTTCAGTTCATGAAGAATGGCCGTCGAATTGGTCAAACCTTCAACACCAAAAAAGCCGCTGAAGCCTTTATGGCACAGCTCATTGTTTACGATGACATGGCCAATGCTTTGACGCATTCCAGCCTTTCCACAATCCTCATTGATTCCGCAATAACGACATTTCTCGACCAGTATAAAGGCCGTGATCGCTCGATCATCCAGCGTCTTGGTTGGTGGGCTGAGCACCTCAAGGGGAGGCCTGTCGGTAAGGTCACGCGTCAACATATCAAGGCTGCCCTGGATGTGCTGACAAAGGGCAAGAAGTCCCCGGCCACCCTTAATCGCTACAAGGCGGCTATCTCCAGCTTGTTCGAGTGGTTTAACGAGCAGCACAACACCAAGCACAATCCTGCCCGCGAAGTTCGCCAGAAGGCTGAGGATAATGGCCGCACCCGCTTCTTATCTGATGATGAGCTCTCCCGCCTCTTGAAAGCTGCAAGTACCAGCAAGTGGGAGCGTTTGCATCTGCTCATCCACATGGCTATTGCAACCGGAGCCCGTAGGAGTGAGCTGATCAACCTGAAATGGTCAAATCTCGATTTTCAGAGTAAGACTGCGCACCTGCCGCGCACTAAGAATGGCTCGCAGCGTGTTTTGACGCTGACAGCAGCCGTCATTCAAGAGCTAATGCCGTTCCGCCAGGTGGGAGATGCCTATCTGTTCCCCCACACTTCGGCATTGCATGGGCCGTTTGAACACTTCGATCATCACTGGAAAGTTTGCCTTATCGAGGCCGCAATCACCGACTTCCGGTTCCACGATTTGCGCCATACCTGCGCCTCTTTGCTTGCCATGAATGGTGCGACTCTGTTGGAGATCGCCAACCACTTGGGGCACAAGACCCTTGCGATGGTTATGCGGTACGCCCACCTGTGTGTGGCACACAAAGCAGCCCTGACTGAGCGCGTTTTCGGTTCCATAGCAATAGATAGGCTGTCAACTATCTGCACACGCTATCCCCTGAAAGGGGGTGAGGAAAAGGGAGGGGCAACAACAGATAGCCTTTTCTAAATAGCAGATGTCAGCCATGTAAAAAGCCTTCGCAATTGCGCCAGTGGTTCGAGGGCTATTGAGCACACTTGAAGACGAGTTCCAAGATGAACACTTCAAGCATATTCACCAAGGCTGCAGCTCAACAAGGTGAGCGAGCAGCCGATTCCGTATGGGACACATCTCTGATGAACTACTTCGACGAAGTCGATAGCTTCGAGGATTTCTGTAAACTGCTTGCCAAAAACATTGCCAAAGCACATCACGGTGGAACCAATCTGACTGATTGGAAAGTCTATGCCAAAAACAAGCACGTAGTTCACATGGTGGTAGCCCACTACAACAGCGTCGTCAACCAGGATGGAATCCCAGCGCGCTGGGTGATGAAGTTTGTTGCTGAGGGCCTAGCGCGTCACCTTAAGAACAAACCTCTATGGTCTACTGTCTCAAGAGGGGGGGAGAGTTGTGGGCTCCCAGCATTCGTCCAATACATCAATGAGCGATATCCTCGCAACCAGAGCAACATCGCAAAGCATCTCGGTGTTACGGATCGGACGGTATACACACTCCTTAGCGCTCGAAGTGATAGGATCAGCTATGCGCTGAATGTACTCCGGGACCGCTTGAAAAATAAAGACCTCGATGGTCTTCTTAGCGTATCTATTCACCAGGACGGGGTTGACGGCATCAGTTCTGCCGGGATGGGATAATCTGTCTTCTCGATGCACGCCCTGACCACGGCCCTCAACCACTCCTGTGGGCAGCGGCCCAATCGCTTGCCGGTCTCCACCAACGACAGGATGCGCTGGCGAAACAGCTCGCCCCGGTGAGACCACACGCCGTAGCTACCCTTGCGCCAGAGCACATAGCCACGCAGCGCCCGCTCCGCCTCGTTGTTGGTCAGCGCTATTTCGTCGTCAGTCATAAACCGCCACAGCATCTCGTCATCCCGCAGCAGCAACTGGCATCGTCCACGGTAGCGTTTGCTGCACAACAGGGCGCCGCGCTCCAACTGGCTTCGCCAGCTTTGCCGGTAACGCGCGAGCCTGCGCAGGTATTTCTGCTTGCTCAACGCACCGCTTTCCCAACGGTGCCGGGTACGAAACACCGCATCCGCCAGCAAGACCAACCGGGCACCGATGGGCTGGTTGCACTGCTCGCTACTCTCGGCGATGGCCACGAGATTGCGGGCCACGTGGGCCCAGCACAGTTGCCGCTGGTCGGCGTCGATAAACCGGTAGCCGGCGTACTGGTCGGTCACCAGCACCCCGTCAAACTCGGCGCCCAGCAGCCGCTTGGCCGCCTCCTGACCACGGCCATAGGCCGTCATGAAGCAGACGGCTATCTTGCTCAGCGCCAGCCACATCCAGCGGCGCTCTCCACCCCGCTGATGCCGGGTCTCATCGGCATGAACGTGGGTGGCCGTCTGCACCTGCTGCTTGATGGCCTGGTAGGTCGGGGTGAGCATGGCACTCACCCGCCCCTGCGCCTCACTGATGGCGCCCCGGCTAAAACTCAGGCCGAAATGCTGTTTGAGCTGCTGCTGTATCTGGCTGACGCTCTGGTGAAACTGGCCGCTTTGCAGCGCGATGTAGCTGAGCAGATTGGCCCCCATCTGGCTGCTGCTGACGTTGTCTGGCAGTGCGGCCTGGGTCGTGCCGATACACCGTGAGCAGGTCGCACGATACAGTTGGTGTTCGGTGACGAGATAGCTCACCTCGGGCAGCTCGAACACCTGATGAACCTGATAGGGTTTGGCATGGGCCACCATGTCCCCGCCACAGCAAGCGCAATCGGCGGCAGGGTAATGCGGGACCAGGGTCAGGCGGGCATCAAGCGGATGCCGCTCGCGGCGATGTCCCTTGTGACCGGGCTGCGCCCCCCGTTGCTTGCCGGACGCCGGACGCTTGCGGGCCGGCGGCGGTGCACCGGGGCCGTCGCTGGAAGGCGGCTTGGAGGAGTTGCCGCTGTGCTGATTGAGGCGGTCCTCCAGCTCGGCGATGCGGTCGAGGAGCTTATAAATCAGCTCGTTGGCCTGCTCCAGAGTGGTGGGCATTCCCGCGGAATGCATGGTGTTTTTGCTCATGGGGGGAGCGTATCTAAGGAGCAGGATCAAGCAAGCAGGAAAGTGGGATCAAGAGACGATCGTCTCATTTTTCCTGTGTCAATACTGTTCCGGTGAATACTTACTTCTTAGCGACCTCCCTGACGTTGACAAGGTCGACAAAAGGGCAAAGGAGGCTATAAAGCAAATCGAGGACAATGTCGGGTCGCTCTATTGCGCCGAAACGGGTGAGTTAAGTTTGGACAAATTGAACGATTTGAACAAGAAGGCATTTGGACGGGATTAGCCTGTCATGGTCAGACTCGAGTGCCACCCTTCCATCGGCAGTTGGCTCACCACTACCGTCGACGATTTCCCGTACTGATCATCCATGACTTCCAGCAGACCGTGCGCTGCTCTGCATTCACCATCGCCTCCAGTCCCCAGTCCCCAGTCATCCAGGATCAACAACTCAAGCCGGGCCAAATGGTTCAGCATCCGGGGGTCACTGCCATCCACCCTGGCCTGACCCAGTTCCAACAGCAGCAGTGACAGCCGGTAGTAGCGGGTGCTGCACCCTTGCAGACACACCTGAGCGCCCAGCGCGCAGGTGAGATAGGTCTTGCCACTACCACAGGGACCGGTGAACAGCAGGTTCTGCCCGCGCACCAGTCACTCCCTTTGTGCCAGGCTGGCCGGTCAAGGTTACGCGCACAATGGTCGTCCACCTCCTGCACCGCGGCCTGGATCTTGAGCCTGGCCTGCTTCACCAACCGGATCTGCTTACGCTGCTCCCGGCTCAGTTGCTCATGTTCAACCAGCAGGCTCAGCCGCTTGCTAAACGCCAGCCCCTCATAGGTGCCAGCCTGCTCCTAGTGTTGTTGCAGTGCCTCGGCCATCCCGGTCAGTTTCAGGGCGTGCAGCGCCCCGCGCCCTCCCCCCGGCTGGACAGACTGCCTAGCCATTTGCTATTGCCGAGAGACTGCAGGGCCTGCTTGATGGGCACGAAGAGCCCCAGCCCCCCTGTTTCGGCAACTTGCAGCAATTTAACGTCCCGCCTTTTGGGGTACAAAGCAGACTCATGACATCACTCTGGTGCTGGGCTCGGCGCCTTACCATCTCACAACCTTCATCTGAGATCTCTATTCCTACAGCGATCATCTATTCGGAAGAAAACTATTTTTTGTTTGCTTCCGGTTTCGCCCATGAGGTTCGGGTAAACATGTCCTCGCCGGTCCTGACTAGGCCGGGTTCAACCGCAGTTTAGAGACATTATTCAGGAGAAAATACAATGAATGAAATGAGTCTTATTTCGATGTCGCAAGACCTGAATAACTGGGTTGCCATGGTAGAGCTGCCGAAGGCGTATCCGCAGTTTTCCAAAGCATCGCTGAAACACTTGTTCTGGAAGCGGGCTGAACGTCCTGGCTTGGAGCGTTGCTCTCGCCTGGTAGGCAAGAAGCTGTATATCAACGTGCCGATGTTCGGCCTGTGGCTGGCCGGTCAATTGCCTGAGCAGCAGTAGGTGACGGATGACCAAACCCACTGAAACTCAAGCACAGCGCGGCCCCCGTGCCAATGACGTGCAGAATGTCGTGCAAATGGCGCCCTTCACCAAGTTTTCGGACCTGAAGAGTTTGGGCACCATCGTTATCCATACTGGGCACCAAGCAGACCCGAACGCCGAGAACCGCGAAATCTGGCAGCGTACCAACAATGTCTCCATCCAATCCGCCGACCCCATCACCGGAGAGCAGGAGCCAGTCCAGAGCCTCTACGTGAGCAATAAGCAATTGGAGGAAGGCGGCAAGCTGTATCAGATGGCTGATGGTGACATGACGACCAAGTTAATCATTCATGTTCGCGGTTCCCTCCCAGTCCAGAAGCTGCAACGGCTGGCCTCCGAGCTGCGCAAGCAGGCACCCAATGCCGCCATCTATCGCGGGCGCAATGGTGACACAGCCGAACCCTGGGACAATTTGGTGAATGCCGTGCTGGCTGCTAATGATGAGGCCCATCAACCCGAGTCATTCCCGTTGGTTGCTGGTTATGCCGGGTTTGATCGGCAATCGGCGTATTTGATCAAGGGGCTGCTGCCTGCTGAGAGCATGTGTTCCATCTACGGCCCGTCCGGCTCGTACAAGTCGTTTGCTGCCGTGTCGCTGGCTTGCCATGTTGCGACCGGCAAGGAGTGGGATGGTCGCCGTGTGGAGGAGGGCGCTGTGCTCTATATCGCTGGTGAGGGTGGCCCAGGTGTGTCACGGCGCATCCGCGCTTGGTGCGACCAGTACAACCGTGGTCAGGATGTGTTCAACTTCTACCGCATTGATATGCCGGTATTCATGGCTGATGGTGCCCAGATCGCCCGCCTGAATGCTGCCGTTAATCAGGTGAAGGAGGCTACCGGTCAGCCCGTGCGGCTCATTGTGGTTGATACGGTGGCTCGCTGCTTTGGTGGTGCCGATGAGAATAGGGCTGCGGATATGGGGGCCTTCATCAACGGTTGCGACACAATCAAGGCGCTGACCAAGGCCGTTATTCTTCTGGTTCACCACACCGGTAAGAACGAGGACAACGGCGCTCGCGGCTCCAGCGCGTTCCGTGCTGCCCTGGATGCTGAATTTCTTCTCAAGCGTGAAGTGACAGACGCCCAAGCGTTCACCTTGCTCTGCACCAAAATGAAGGACGGCGACGAGCCCGGCCGCCGCGCATACGACCTGCGTACCCGTGTCGTTTGTTATGACGACGACAACGACGAGGTAACGAGCTTGGTGGTTATCGCTGATAGTCGCGACCCGGCAGACCCTGACGAACTGGAGGATGCTGGCAACGTGACCGTGAACCACAAGGCGCTGTTCCACGTCATCCGGGAGGCTTGCGAAAAGCAGGGAGGGCCCGCCAAGCGGGCAACCATCATCGAGCAGATGAAGGCGGCGGGCACTTGGCACAAAGCCAACGGCTCCCGCTGGTTCAAGAAGCTGATAGATGAGGGGGTTATCGGTTTCGACTCCCAAAAAAAGACAGTCTGGGTAATGGGGAGCGCCGAGGACTAAAAGTGATGGTGAGGTGATGGCCGATGATGGCCATCACTGCAAATAACCAGCCACCATCACTTTTCTTGCTTATACGAATAAAGTGATGGTGAAGGGGATAAATTGACCTGAAAACCGCGCGGTTACTGGGATAAGGCGGCCATCACTGGGTCTATTTTTTCAGGTGGTAGTGATGGCGAGTAAAAGTGATGACCTAGTGATGGCGAAGTGGCAGCTATTTCGCGACAAGGCGCTGTCCTAGGAAAAATTCGAGAAGGAGATCCGGAAGCAGGCAAAGCCCGCTAAAAGTATCATGGTCAAAGGTCCCCCAGGGCCTTTTTTCGTTTTTGCACACGTTTTTTCCCGCTGCTGGCCGTAATGCCTTGCCCTGAGTAGCTTAGCGCCGGATGCGTAATCCGCTGACCCTGCTAGGGAAGGTGCAAAGTGGGCCACAGACCATCTGGATGGACGACCATGTCATCAAAAAGTGGCATTGCCAGACACACCATTGTAGGTGGGGCGCGGCTCCACTACAGCGATAGCACCATAGAGTCAGCACATATGCTCAAGAGGGAGAAGCTGATAGGGGAAAGGTGAATTGGTTTATCGCCGCACATCCGGGCGGCGGTTACCGGCCTCCCCCTGTGGGGCTGGATACCAACTTGCCCCCTAGCAAATACTGGTCGCCTATGACCAACACCCCTATATCAACAACAGACTCCCCAAACTGGCACAGTATCGAACTGGCGTTCTGTGCTGGCTGCCAGAGTGTGCGCCAGATAGCGATAGAGCACGGCGTCTCACATACCGCCATCAACAAGCGGGCCAAGACGCGCAATTGGTTCAGAGTCGCAACACTAGGTAACGTTTCCTCATCTTCAGATATGCCAAAGGCCCCTATACTTGGAGCCGAACATGTAAATTCAACAACTAAGGTTTTGATCCCAGTTTTCACTTCTCAGGTTTCCACTATGGAAACCAATACGTCGGACTCCAAGCCGCTACCTAGAGGCCGTCGAAGCGCATTCACGAACGAGTTGGGTGAGGCTATATGCAGCGCCATTGCTGATGGGATGAGTTTACGTGCAGTGCTTGCACGTCCGGGCATGCCGTCCAAATCCATGGTGATGCGCTGGCTGGCTGATGAGCGCTACATAGAATTTAGGGACCAGTACGCGTGCGCGCGCGAGGATCAGGCCGATAAATTGGCCGAGGAGATCCTCCAGATTGCCGATGACGGTAGCAATGACACCTACCTCGATGCCAGGGGCAACGTCAAAGTTAACCATGATGCGATTGCACGCTCCCGCCTGCAGATAGATGCCCGTAAATGGCTGGCATCGAAGCTGGCCCCCAAGAAGTACGGTGACGGGGTGCGGCAAGAAAACTCTTGCGCCAACAGCGGGAGCGAAAAGGTGAAATCGACCATCACGTTCGTGTATCCCCCCAACAGGGACAAGACGGCAATGTGATAAAGGATGACTGAAAGTGCAAGAGTGAATTAAAGCTCAAGAATCAGCGCTGTAATCTCGTCCGGGAAGCTGGCACGCAGCAAGCCACAGGCATGCAATCGCTGGATCCACTGCGCATCATTGACGTCGGTTTTGCGCCCAGGGACTGCCCGAGCATCCCGGGCATTGGCCAACACGACCTGCAAGCCATGGGTCTCCAGGATCTCGTAAACGGATATCCAATACACGCCTGTCGACTCCATCGCCACGGTGGTGATCCAGAGCTCGACCAGCCAGGCCGTCATGCGTTCCAGATCAGTCGTGAAGGCCTGAAAGGTTTGGACTGGCTCTTCGGTGAGAGCGGTGGGCACCGCGACCACATGGAACCGCGCGCCGATATCGATGCCAACGGCGCGTGCATGAATGATCGGTAAACCGTGCTCAGCGTTGTGCTTTTTCATTAATACCCCTCCATCACAGATAGTGCCGGACGGGGACTCGGATTTGATCACATTCCTAAACGGGGTCACAAGGTGCCACCACTCACGGGTCCACACATTAACCCTACCGATGTGTCCCTATCCCACACCTCAAACTTCGAGATTGCAAGGTGGCCAATACTGTCCCGGTGAACGACTACCTCATCCTGGTCTCTTGTCAGTAATAAAATGCGATGGACTGATACGCAGCATCAACTCATCGACATGTTATCGTGCGAGGCATATACTACCCGCAAGAGCACCAACTAGCGATCATTAACCCGAAACGGCAGCCAGGATGTCCAACGAACAGCTTGCAGACTTGACCCAGCCCCAGCGCGACCGACTTGCGTTCATTGAGTTGCGCCTGCGCTTCATCGGAGATATTCGCCGCCAAGACCTGGTGTCACGCTTTGGCATCCAGGCGGCAGCGGCAACCCGGGACATCGGAATCTACAAGGATCTCGCCCCTGGCAACCTGGATTACGACACCAAGAGCAAGGTGTACTGCTACGCGGATGGATTCACGCCTGTCTTTGATTTCCCGGCAGAGCGGGTCTTGGCGTGGCTCTCACAGGGTTTTGGTGATGGCGAGCCTTCGGCCCTCAAGTCCTGGATCACTTGTGAAATTCCTTCCAGGTTCACGAAGCCAGGACTCGACACACTCGCTTGTGTGACCCGGGCAATCCATCAGGAGCGCCCGCTAAAAGTCTCCTACCACTCCCTGTCGAGCTGCGACATCGAGCGCGAGATCGTACCGTTTGCGTTAATCGACAACGGTCTGTGCTGGCATGTGCGCGCCTTCGATCGTCACAGCAAAGATTTCCGAGACTTCGTCATCACGCGCATGCAGCGATCCATGATGCTGAAAGAGAGCGAAGTCCTGCCCCATGAAAAAAGTGACCAGGACATTCAATGGACACGGATTGTGGAGCTGGAGCTGGTGCCACACCCCGATCAACCGCGACCCGAGATCGCGGAGATGGATTACGGCATGACCGGCGGCATGGTGAAGATGAAGCTCCGGGCAGCGACTGCCGGCTACATCTTGCGCAAATGGAGCGTCGACTGCTCCGCAGACCATAGCCTTCGTGGGCCTGAGTACAGACTTTGGCTTAAGGACCACTTGGCTTTGTATGGCGTTAAGAACGCTGTGCTGGCGCCGGGGTATGCGCCCTTGGATGCGGCTCGCTCGGGAGCGGAATGTGACTGAGCAATGGATACAACTGCCTACGCCAGTTGCGTCGACAGAACAAACGAATGACGAGAGTTGAGATGAAAGAATCCTACCTACCCACGTTGCTGCAAATGAGGATGCTTGTTGGCTTCCTTGGCGAGCGTGCGCAGTGCGCCTGGTGGCCAACGGCGTTCTATGAGGCATCAAGCCGGCTCTTCCTGGAGCCGGTCTTCTCGAAAACACCTCGCCTTGCTCAGTACCACGGTGTGCTGGAAGCAGCCAGACGATTGCACGACGAGCATTTGAGCGTGGGTAGCTACCACCTGTTCCGGCTGCCTGAAGAAGTCGAACAAGACCTGCATACGATCGTGCAAAGCAGCGCGGGGGAAGAGCTTGCCAGCCAGGTACCACCCAGTAAAGAGGCTGCGCTGGATGCGTTGAAGCGCTTGGCATCGACGAGCGCCACGTCCAGCGTGGGGCCAACGGCGGTCGGAAGCATCAAGGAAATCGATTCCACCGACACCCTGAAGGCCATCGCGGCAGCCTATCTATCGGCGTTCACGCAGGACGCCAAAACATATCCGTATCTGGTGGGTTGATCGTGGCCGACAACAAGCCCTACACGACACAGTTACAAGCAGGCCTTGGGCTCGTCAACGAGACCAAGACGCTGCTCGAGCTGTGGTCGCCAGGCATGTCGGCGAATCAGTTGCATCAAGTCGCGCTGGAGTCTGGTCGATTCCCCACAGTTACCGCGCGCCGACTCCGCAATATCGTCGTCGAATGCTTTGCCCCGCGCTATCTGGTCAATGGCGGTACACCGGCTGCTCACCTCAAGCGCCTGTCGACAACAATTTCCACTGTTGATCTGACGCAGCTCATGCTGGTTTTCACGAGCCGCGCCAATCCCATTCTTGGTGACTTCGTGCGCCACGTTTACTGGGCTCGATACGCCGGTGGATACACACAGATCACCAATGAAGACGCCCGTGCCTTTGTCGAGCGAGGCATCGATGATGGCAAGACAGTTAAACGCTGGTCTGAGACGACAGTGCGGCGCGTTTCCGCCTACCTGACCGGGTGCTGCGCCGACTACGGAATGCTTGAGCGCGGTTTGCGTTCGAGCCGCCGCATCCTGCCGTTCCGCATCTCGCCGTCTGCGGCTGCATATCTAGCCTATGAGCTGCACTTTTCCGGCGTGGGTGATAACGCGCTGCTGACCCACGAAGACTGGCAGCTGTTTGGCCTGGCACGGGAAGACGTGCTGGAGGAAATCAAACGACTCTCGCTGAAGGGGTTGCTCATCGTCCAGGCTGCTGGCGACGTGATCCGCATCAGCTGGAAACAACAAGACATGGAGGCGCTCTGCGATGTCCTCACTCAAAGCTGATTTCGACGAATTGCGCGAGCGCATCCGCCACGGGCGTGAGCTCGGTCATGCGAGCTTCGAGCCGATTTACTACCTAGTCTTCCCACCAGAGCAGATCCTCGAGGTGAAGCGGCAAACGCCCGCTTGGGTGGCCAAGCTGCATCAGGAAGGCTGGGACGTGCACACGTTCTCCATCGCTGAACAGATCTGGGCCCTGCTCAAAGACGACCCGTTTTGGTCGCTGTGCGTGATGGAGGACAAGTCCGCTCCGCTGGATTGGCCGCGTACCAACAAGGCGCTGGCGGACATTCTGACGGCGGATAACGGCCTGCTGAAGCGACTTGAGGATGCCCTGCAGCCGCTCGAAGGCCAGCAGAACGCGCTGCTCTTGGTAACGGACCTTGAGGCACTGCATCCGTTTATGCGCATCGGCGCCATCGAGAGCCAGCTCCAGGGCAAGTTTCATGTGCCGACGATTTTTCTGTACCCCGGCGTGCGAACCGGCAAGACGCGCCTGAAGTTTCTCGGCTTCTACCCGGAAGACGGCAATTACCGCTCCGTCCACGTCGGCGGCTGAACAGACAAAAGAACCCTGGGATAAACCTATGACCATTCGCTCACTCTTCGACCCAAGCAAGGACATCTACCGGACCATTGAGAAGGTCATCACCTATGGCGCCTCGCAAGAAGGCCGCCTCAAGGCTGAGATCTCCGAATACGTGGTCACCGAAAGCATTGAGGAGCAGTTTCGCAAGCTCCTCGATCGCATACAGCTCGCGATGGAGTCCGGTGGTGAAAACGAGGTGGGCGTCTGGGTCTCAGGCTTCTACGGCTCCGGTAAGAGCTCGTTCACCAAATATCTCGGCCTGGCGTTTGACGATCAGCGCACCATCGACGGCACGCCGTTCATCAATTACCTGCAGGACCGCCTGCACAAGCCACAAACCAAGGCCCTCCTCAGCACTGTGGCGAAGCGCTTCCCTGCCGCTGTGGTCATGCTCGACCTCGCCAGCGAAATGCTCGCCGGCGCCACGATGGAAGATGTTTCCACAGTCCTATATTTCAAAGTGCTGCAGTGGGCCGGCTACTCGCGCAACCTCAAGGTCGCGGCCTTCGAGCGCATGGTCGAAAAGGATGGCCGCACACATGAGCTCCATGAACGGATCTCCAACGCACTGCCGGGCGCAACCTGGGCCCGAGTACAGAACAACCCACTGGCAATCGATGGACTGATCCCCAAGATCGCCCATGAGATGTACCCAGCACTCTTCCCCGAGGCCAAGTCCTTCTCTTCCAGCACCGAGGGCTTCTTCCAGTTCGAAGACCAGCGCGTGCAGGAGATGATCGACATCGTCCGCGAAAAAAGCGGCAAGCAGAACATCATTTTCATTGTCGACGAGGTCGGTCAGTACGTGGCCTCTCGCGACAACCTGATCCTCAACCTCGATGGCCTGGCCAAGAACCTCAAGCGCCTGGGCGACGGCAAGGCATGGATTATCTCTACCGCGCAGCAGACGCTGACGGAAGACGACCCACGCGCCGCACTGAACTCCGACAAGCTCTACAAGCTCAAGGACCGCTTCCCGATCCAGATCGACCTCGAATCGAGCGACATCAAAGAGATCTGCTATCGCCGTCTGCTCGGCAAATCACCAGCGGGTGAAACCGAACTCGGCAAGCTGTTCGACGCCCACGGCCAGGCACTGCGACACAACACCAAGCTGCAAGACGCCAAGTACTACGACGCGGACTTCAGCAAAGAGAGTTTCACCAATCTCTACCCGTTCCTGCCGGCGCATTTCGACATCCTGCTGCACCTGTTGGGCGCGCTCGCCAAGTCCACTGGCGGCATTGGCCTGCGCTCCGCGATCAAGGTGATCCAGGATGTCCTGAAAGGCGAAGGCGGCTCTAAGGCAATGGCCGATCAGCCTGTGGGCTGGCTGGCCACCACGGTGACGCTGTACGACGAACTGGAAAAGGACATTCGCCGTGCCTTCACGTCGATCCACCAGGCGGTCGGCAAGGTGCAGATTCGCTTCCCGGACTCGCAGCTCCATCAGGACATCGCTAAGTCCGTCGCCGTGTTGCAGATCCTCGGCAACTTGCCAGTCTCGGTGCAGAACGTCGCCAGCCTGATGCATCCCTCCGTCACGGCACCTTCGCAGCTCGACACGGTCAAGAAAGCCGTCGAAGAGATGCTGAACGATGTGCATGTGCCGCTCGGCGAAAAGGATGGTAATCTCGTGTTCCTCAGCGAGAAGCTGCGAGATATCGAGCAGGAGCGCGGTGCCATTGCACTGCGCACCGTGGACGTGAAGCGCATCTTCAACGATGCGTTGCGCGAGTCCTTCGATCCGCTACCCCGTGTCAGTCTCCATGGCACGATGGCCGTTGCAACGGGCCTGAAAGTCCAGTCCGGCAGCGCCATCACCAGCCTAGCCGGTGATCAGAGCACCATCCAGACCGTTGTCGAGTTGGTGCCCGCCAGCGACTACGACACCGCCAAGAACCGGATGCTGGATGACTCCCGCAGCCGGGCGGGTCGAAATGTCATCGGGCTCCTGGCTCGCACCAATTCCGAACTCGACGATCTGGCAAACGAAATCTATCGCTGCCAGCGCATCGCCGAACTACATCGCAACGAGCCTGACCAAGAGGTCAAGGACTACTGCACCGGCCAGCTCGACCGTGCTGCCAAGCTGGCTACCCAGCTCCAGAGCAAGATCAAGCAAACCCTGCAGGCAGGTTCATTTGTGTTCCGTGGGCAGGCCACGGCGGTATCGGCACTGGACGCCGACCTACTGGAAGCCGCTAAAAAACTGCTCTCTGACGTGGCCGACCAAGTGTTCGACCGGTACGTAGAAGCTCCGGTGCGTGCGGGAACTGACACCGCCGAGAAATTTCTCAAGGTCGCCAACCCCGCAGCCATCAGCAGTGCGCTGGATCCGCTCGGTCTGGTGCAAACCGTGGCCGGTCGTGCCTCGTTCAAGACCGACCATAAGGCGATGATCAGCATCCGCGACTACATCGACAAGCGTGGCACGGTCGATGGCAAGCGCCTGCTCGACGACTTCAGCAGCGACCCGTTTGGCTGGTCACCTGATACCACGCGCTACATCGTGGCCGCCATGCTCATGGCGGGCGAAATCAAGCTTAAGGTCTCGGGCCGTGAAGTCACAGCTGCTGGACAACAGGCGATCGATGCCCTGAAGACCAACAACTCCTTCAAACAGATCGGCGTCGCACTGCGCGACGAACGCCCGTCCATCGAAACGCTCGGCCGCGCCGCTGAGCGGCTCACTGAACTGGTGGGAGACATGGTGATCCCGCTGGAGCAAGAGATCAGCAAGGCGGCGGCGAAGCACTTTCCGCGCTTCCAGCACGACTACGGCTCCTTGGCCGAAAAGCTCAGCGGCCTTGGGTTGGCAGGCAGTGACCGCATTCGCACCTTGAACCAGGACATTGCCGACGTCCTGTTCACCGATGCCTCAGACGCTCCGCAGCGCCTGGGTGCCGAAATTTCAGCCATCTACGACAACCTCAAGTGGGCCCTCGAAGTGAAGCGGGCGCTCGACAACGGGCTCGACGCCACCTTGCGCGACTTGCAAGCCCATCGCCGCGACATCGAGGCCTTGCCGGACACTGGCGTGCCAGGAGAGTTGCGCCGCGAACTCGCCGAAGACCTGGGAACACTGTCAGAGCGCCTTGGCAAAGAAGACTTCTACAAGCACGCCGCCGACTTCAATTCGCAGCTCACCCATCTGAAGGGCCGCGTACGCGATGCCGTCATCACGCTCTCCGACCAGCAAAAGCTGCGTTTGAAGGAAGGCGTCGAGGATCTGCAGCGCATCCCCGAGTGGGAAGAACTCACCCAGGAGGAGCGCGGCAACGCCGTGAACCGGCTGGACGGACTCGCCCTGGCAGCAACGCAGGATCTGGCTGGACTCAAGAAGCTGTTGGCCCGCGACTACGACATCAACAGCACCCTCGACGACCTGAAGCGGTTCATTCAGAGCCAAGGCCAGGAGAGGCTTCGCCAGCGCATAGAGCAAGAGCGCGCCAAGAACGGAGAAAAAGGCCCAGCCAAGCTGACCAAGTCGATCGCGATTCCAGTGAAGATGACGTCGGCTGCAGACATTGAGGCGTTGATCCAACAGCTACAGGAAATCAAGGCACAGCTTGGCCTTTATGCAGAGGCGGAAGTCAACTTTGTAATGAATGGCGGGGGGGCTGAGTAGCATGGCAGTACAACTGACCGGAGAGCAATCCGCCGCGCTTGACGCCATTAAAACTTTTCTTCTTGATGACTCCCGAGATGCATTTGTACTGCGTGGCAGTGCAGGCACTGGTAAGACCACACTTATAGGCAAACTGGTCGAAACGCTAGAGGAGATGAACCTTTCCTGTAGTCTCCTGGCGCCGACAGGTCGGGCCGCCCGCATTCTTGGCAACAAGATTAAGCAAATCACTGGAAACCATGGATACGAAGGTTCGACTATCCATCGGGCGATCTACACGCTGACCCATTTGGAGGTGAATGAAGGGGCCGAGACGGCCAACGACCCGGGAGTGCGGATGATCTTTCCATTGAAGGAGGAGGAATCGGTTGTTTCCTTGTTCGTGATCGACGAATCGTCAATGGTCGGAGATAAGGAGAATCACGGTGATTTCATGCAGTTCGGTTCCGGTCGACTACTCATGGATATCGTGACCTTTGCTCGAATGAGCAGATCAGGTCGCACAAAGGATCACCTTACCAAGCTGCTTTTCATCGGCGATCCTGCGCAGCTACCTCCGGTTGGAGAAAAAGCGTCACCGGCCTTGTCAGATGCGTATCTGAGTGAGCATTTCGAGTTGAAGGTGGACTCGTTCGATCTGAAAACAGTCATGCGTCAGACGCAGGACAGTGCCATTCTCGACCGCGCCACGGAGTTGCGCGACGCCATAATGGCTGAGCGATTCAATAAATTTTCACTTCAGCCCAACGGACTAGATATTGAACAGGTCGATTCCCGAAGAGCCGTCGATCTGATCGCTCAAGGGTTGCAGACAGAAGCATCCAACGTCGCCGTGGTGCACTCCAACGCCACTGCGCTGGATTACAACC
Organism: Aeromonas sp. ASNIH5; assembly: GCF_002902865.1. Lineage (NCBI taxonomy): Bacteria > Pseudomonadati > Pseudomonadota > Gammaproteobacteria > Aeromonadales > Aeromonadaceae > Aeromonas > Aeromonas sp. ASNIH5. Next base: position 3,676,217 of record NZ_CP026122.1, read on the forward strand.
GTAGTATCAGAGATCGTCGTTGGGGTGATGCCAGCCTGCCTATCCAGGCAGGCGAAACGCTATTGATCAACAAAAACTCAACAACGAACCTACTCAGCAATGGCGATCTGGTTAAGGTCATGGAGGTGGGAGAAGACGCGCAATGCATACCAGTAAATCTCAGGGGAGGTCACCATGTTGAGCTGTGGTTCCGCAATGCCACAGTGGCTTTTCGTGATGCTGATGGCAGCGTCATCCAGACAAACTGTTTGGTATTAGAGAACCTCCTGGATTCACCTGGCCGAGAATTGAACCCATTGGAGCAGCGGGCGCTTCTGGTGGATTTTCGAAAGCGCCACCCTGGCCTGCACCCAAAGTCGGATGAATTCCGTCGTGCCATCCGCAACGACCCGTACTTTAATGCGCTCCAGGTTAAGTACGGCTATGCCATGACCTGTCACAAGGCGCAGGGCGGGGAATGGAATACGGTCATCGTTGATTTCGATTCCAAGGCAGGCTCGCGCAATGCATCGTTCTTTCGTTGGGCCTACACGGCCATTACCCGTGCAACAAAGAAACTGATCATCGTGAATCCGCCTGACTTCACACCAGCCGGTGAAATCGCTTGGAGGGGTTCATCATGCGTATCTACAAAACCTGTCAAGGCGGACCTTCAGGAAATCACTGCTGATCCAGACTGGCAAAGGCTTTCGTTTACACCCGCAATTGCCCCCTTGATGAAAATCCATCAGCAGCTACGCCTCGTATGGGCGGCTCAGGGCATCGAAATTGAACAGCTGCAGCACTTGCAATATTGCGAGCGCTACACACTCTTGCGCAATGGAAAACGGGCCATAGTTCAGTACTATTACAACGGCAAGTTGGAGGTTGGTCGTTCTGGATCTGTTTCTGGCGCCTTATCCGATAGTCAATTGGCAGAAGACGCGCTGACATCGCTTGGTGCGCTGTCTGCTAAATCAGGCACGGAGCAGCCAAATCAGTTCATACAGGAATTTCTGGATGGTCTGGATGCAGCCATTGCCAGCTCGGAGATTCAACGTATCGGTCATAGGGCTATGCCGTATCGGCTGCGAGTAAGTTTTTCAGATGCTTTGCGCAAAGGCGAGATCGATTTCACCTACGACGGCGCTTTTACTTGGACGGCGGCTCAGGAAGTCGGCGGGCCAGGCGGCAGCCACGGCATCTATGAGGAAGTACAGAGCTTGATGACAGTGCAAAAAGAGGAAAGCCCGTGAGTTCCGGTGAAATATTTGCACTTCGCAAGCAAAAAAGGCATGCAGAAGCCCTGGAATTGGCTAGGTCTGAGTATCCCCAAAACACGGCTGACGTATGGTTTCTTCGGGCCTACGCCTGGGCACTGTATGACCATGCAAAAGAAATCGTCGATCGTTACGAGGCAAAGCAACTGTCTCCTGCTACGTTATCTGTCCAGTTATCACCGTACATGCGCGAGTTTTCGCAGATGGCTGACGCGCTGCGTGGCGATACTGCTTTTTCACAATTCCTTCGCCTTGCCGGGAAGGCATCCAAGGATTGGTCTGAATTCCTGCGTTTTGCCCGCTGGGTGGGAAACAAGAGTTTTTCAGAAGAGGATAAGAAGCCTTTCGTCAATGAGGCAGGAAAGACTGTAGATAGTTTGCATAAACGATTCATACGCGCAGTCTGCCGTGAGACAGCGACTAAAGCCGTCGATCCACAGTCGGATAAGGCGCTAAACGAGTGGGGCCTTGGCGTTTTGGAGCAAGCGCTAAAGGATGAGCCAAACGATCAATGGCTCAACTACTACCAGAGCAAACTGCACTTGGCCAACGGCGAGCCAGCCCTTGCGATCAAGCGATTGACACCAGTGTTGCGCCGCCAGTCGCGCGCGGCTTGGCCATGGTCGCTACTAGGCGAAATCCTGGAAATTGAGCACCCACAGGATGCGCTGACCTGTTATGCCCATGCAACCCAGCTGGCTCGGGAGGAGCAGGAAGTCGCAAAGGTTCGCATTCATTTGGCACAGCGCCTCGCGCTCACGGGCCGTTTCAATGAGGCAGCACTCCAGGCGAATTTGGCGCTGCAGTACAGGGAAAAGAATGCCTATAAAGTGCCACAGGAACTGCATCAACTGCTTACCAGTGACTGGTATCAAGACGCACTCGCCAATAACTCTCTACAGCCGCTACCGAAAGCTGAGTCCAGTGCACTTGCATTGCTTAAACAACTGGACCGAGAAAACCTTACCTACACTCGCGGTGTCATTGACCACATCAATGCAGAAAAGGGACTCAGCTATATAGCGACCGGCGCCGCTACCGGCTTCGGGCTATTGCATAAAAAATTTCCCACGGTGGCAAGCTTGTTGCCCGGTACCATGGTGGAGATTGGTCGCTCCGAGTCTGAGGGTCACCCTCTGGATTGGCGAATGTCGGAGGCTCAAACCATTCCTGGCCTGTTCGAAATGTTTAGCGGCACCTTGAATAGGCAGGAGGGAAAGACATTTGCATTCATCCGTACCGGCCGAGATGACGTCTTCGTTGCCCCAGAGATGGCTGAGACCTTCACTCCTGGGGTGCAATACGACGTCACCTGCCAGGCCATCCGGCGTACCAACAAGCAAGGTAAGACCGGCTGGCGTGCTGTGAAATTCATCGAGAAAAAAGAGCAGCAGCTCTCCGCTGACTTCTAAGAGATAGGCATACATGGCTTTCGACCAAACAACCAGAAACCGTCTGCAGCGCTTCGTTAACGACGCGCGCCGTGTGCTGGAGGAGGAGTTCACCCGCCAGCTGCAGAACGACTACGGTATGGACCCGAACTCGGGTGCCGTAGCGGAGCTGGCTAGCCTGCGTCATATCAACGACGCCCAGCGCGAAACCGCCCGCATCCTGCGCGATACCCTGGCGCACTACACCGCCAGCGGCGACATGAATGCTACCCAGGGGCTGGACCGTATCGTGCGCGAGCAGTCCTTTACCGTGCTCAACCGCCTGGCGGCACTGCGCATGGCCGAGGCGCGCGGACTGCTGGTCGAATCGGTGGGCAACGGTTTCCAGGCCAAGGGCTTTCAGCTCTACGCGCGGCTGGCTGGCACCGGCCTGGGCGAAACCGGCGATGCCTACCGCGTGTACTTGTTCAGCGTGTTCGATGAGCTCGCCCAAGACCTGCCGGGCTTGTTCGACCGCTACTCACCGCAGGGCCGCCTGTTCCCGCGCGAAGCGGCGCTGTTGCAAGTGCTGAATCTGATCAACGATGCCGATATCGCCCCGCTGTGGCGCGAGGATGAAACCATCGGCTGGATCTACCAGTACTTCAACTCCAAAGAAGAGCGCAAGGCCATGCGCGATGCGTCGCAGGCGCCGCGCAACAGCCGCGAACTGGCTGTGCGCAACCAGTTCTTCACGCCGCGCTACGTGGTCGAGTTCTTGGTGGACAACACCTTGGGCCGTCTCTGGTTCAACGCCACCGGCGGTGCCACAGGCCTGAGGGAGCGCTGCCAATACTTGCTGGTGAAACCCGACGAAACGCCCCAAGCCGCTACCAAGCTGCGTGACCCGCGCACACTCAAGCTGCTCGACCCGGCCTGTGGCTCCATGCACTTCGGTCTTTATGCCTTCGATCTTTTCGCCGAGATTTACCGTGAAGCCTGGGCCTGGGAGCAACAGAACGGTCCCGGCTCGCTGGACGTTTCCACCCAGCCCCAGGCTGCGCTCAAGCCATTGAGCCAGACCTACGGGGAAGAGGCGGCATTTCTGCGCGATGTGCCACGCCTGATCATCGAACACAACATCTACGGCGTGGACATCGACCCGCGTGCCGCACAGATCGCCTCGTTGGCGTTGTGGCTGCGGGCGCAGCGTGCCTGGCATGATGCTGGCGTCAAAGCGAAAGACCGCCCGCTGATCGGGAGCGGCCATGTGGTCGCCGCGATTGCGCCGCCGGCAGAGCGTGAGCTGCGCGAGCAGTTTGCCGCCAACCTCGACCAACGCGACGCCGAGCTATTCGAGAAGACCCTGCAATTGCTCAAGGGCCTGCCGGAGCTGGGGGTACTGCTCCAGGTCGAACGCGAGCTGCCGCATTTGATCCGCCAGGTCTATGTGGGCAAAGGCACGGGCCTGTTTGCCGAGCAGGAGCAAGAGAACTGGCAGCAGGCGGAGGCGCGTCTGCGCACGGCACTCACTGAGTTTGCCCAGGCTGCGAAGTCAACGTACCAGGGGCGCCTGTTTGCGCAGGATGCCTTGCAGGGGCTGCGTCTGATCGATCTGTGCCGTGAAGTGTTTGATGTGGTGGTTATGAATCCGCCCTTCGGTGCGCTGACCGCGAATACCAAAGAGCAACTCACAAAAGCCTACCCTCGAAGCAAGAACGATCTATTGGCCATTATGGTTGAGCGCGGACTGGACTTGCTACGTTCTGGCGGACGAATTGGCGCGATCACCTCGCGTACCTGCTTCTTTTTGTCAAGCTTCCAGTCATGGAGAGAGGAGGTGATGCTTGCGCAATCAAAGCCGGAAGCAGTTTGTGACCTAGGAATGGGCATCATGGATGATGCGATGGTCGAAGCCGCGGCGTACACGCTGGAGAAACTCAAGTGACAGTATTCATTAGATCAGTGCCGTCCAGTGAAAAGACAATTGACCTTCTCGAAAAGGTTAGGAGATTCAACCAAGGAGCCGCGGACCCTGACATTTTTTCCGTCGATCCTGAAGAGTTCAAAATGGTGCCGGGAGCACCCTTTGCATACTGGGCAACATCCTCAATTCGTGGACTGTTCACAAGTCTAAAACCGTTCGAAAGTGATGGGCGAATCGCGAGGCAGGGACTTTCTACTGCAGATGATTTTCGTTTTGTGCGCTGTTGGTGGGAGGTTCAGGCGCAGTCAATTGTCTCGCCAGACGAAAGGCCTGTAGACAGAAAACTAGGCCCGGCGCGCTGGTACCCGTTTTTGAAAGGGGGCGGCAGATCCGCCTTTGTCGCAGAACTCGATCTGGTATTGAATTATCAGTCGGACGGGCGAGAGCTGAAAGCATGGGTGTCGAGTCTTTACGGCAACTCCGGCTGGTCAAGAAACATTGTATCGACCGACCTTTACTATCGTCGAGGGTTCAGCTGGTCACTTCGATCGAATCGTTTTTCTCCCTCTGCCGTTCCAGATGGCTGCATTTTTAGTGCCAGCCGATATCAAGCATTCACAGCCAGCGAAGATCTGCCTTGGACAATAGCTTTACTTAACTCACAGGCGACAACTTTCCTGCTGCGTATGTGTTCGGAGCGATTTGAACACCCAAAGTACGTGGTGGGAATAGTTTCTCGACTGCCTTTTCTCGAGCCGGGAATTGAAGACAAGCGAAAGCTCACCGAGAGCTTTTATAGGGCATGCAGCATCAAGATCGCAGGGCTCGCCTGCGATGAAACATCGCATCACTTCTGCATGCCAAGACTGCCCGGTATGAAACGGGATGCATGCTCTGAGGCTGATCGTGAATTAGAAGCTATTTTGGGTGAGATCGATTTAGTTGCTGAATTGGTGTATGGGTTCTCCAAGTCGGATGCTGATTTGATCGCCAATACACTTAGGAGTGCTCAAGAAAATCTCATAGTGGAAGGGCTCGAAGAAGGAGAGGAGGAATCCGAAGATCACATTGACCAAGGGTCTTTCGAGCACGTGCTTTCTTGGGCGCTGGGTGTTGCCTTTGGTCGTTTTGACCTTAGCATGGTCACTGGAGAGAGAGCACTGCCTGGGGACTTCGATCCTTTCGCCCCTCTATCCACCAAGAGTCCCGGGATGTTGCCTGACGGTGACGCCCCATTCCACACTCATGCGGGCATTCTGGTCAATGACCCCGGCCATCCGCACGACCTGCCGCGCTTGATGGAGGAGGTTCTCGTGCGCATCGAGGCTCCCGTGCCGCCCGACGTGCGCCGCTGGCTGCAGCGCGAGTTTTTCCCCCTCCACTTGCAGCGCTATTCCAAAAGCCGCCGCAAAGCGCCGATCTACTGGCCGCTATCGACCGTCTCCGGCAGCTACACGCTGTGGGTCTATTACCCCAGCCTCACCAGCCAGACGCTCTACACCGCGATCAACGACTTTGTCGAACCCAAACTCAAGCAGGTCGGCGATGACGTGATGGCGCTGCGCAACAAGGCTGCTGCCCGCACGCGTGACGATGAGAAGCAGTTCGAGGCGCTGCAAGCCTTCGAGCTGGAGTTGATCGAGCTGCGAGACACCCTGCTCAAGCTCGCGCCCACCTACAAGCCCAACCACGACGACGGCGTGCAGATCAGCGCTGCGCCGCTGTGGCCGCTGTTCCGCCAAAAACCTTGGCAGAAGGTGCTAAAAGACACCTGGGCCAAGCTGGAAAAAGGTGACTACGACTGGGCGATGCTCGCCATGAACTATTGGCCAGAACGCGTGCGAGAGAAGTGCAAGGCCGACAAATCGCTGGCTATCGCGCATGGGCTGGAGCATCTCTACGTCGAGCCGGAGGCAGCGCCGAAGAAAACGCGCGGCAGAAAGAAGGCCGGAGGCACTGAATGATTCAGGACGTCAAAGCGCTGCCGGTCAGCTTCTACTTCAGCCCCGACGGGACCACGTCGTTCTTCATTCCCAAGTACCAGCGCGAGTACGTGTGGGGCGGCAAGAACTGGGACGCGCTATTCAATGACCTGGAGGAGTCGCCCAGTGGGCACTTTCTGGGCTCCATCATCTGCGTGAACACCCAGCAAGACGGCATGGCCGGTGGCCGACTGGAGCTGATCGACGGCCAGCAGCGGTTCACTACGATCAGCCTGTTGTTCTGTGCGTTCTACGACAAGCTGAATGCCATTCCGAATCCGGATCGCCGTCTGCTGGTGGAGCTGGACAACCTGGAAAGTCGCATCTTCGTCCGCGCCTCTGGCCAGTGGCGTCTGGAACCCAGTGAGCAAGCACAGAACAAGACTGATTTCCAAAAGGTGCTGAGCGATCTGTTCCCCAAGCAGGTGAAAGCACCGAAGGGTTTGAGCAATTTCGGCAACCGCCGCATTGCACGCGCCTACCGTTATTTCTGCGAGCGACTGGAAGGGCTGAGCCAGGACTGCGTATTGGCGCTGCTGGAAAAGCTCAAAGCGGCCATGCTGGTCAAGATCGAGGTGCGCAGCCATTCCGACGCCTTCATGTTGTTCGAGTCGATCAACAACCGGGGCATCCCGCTCTCGGCCATCGACATCATCAAGAACAACCTGCTGGCCGAGTTGGACAAGCGTCCGGACTATGGCATCGACCGGGCATTTGACGAGTGGAAAGACCTGATCGACCTGTTGCCCGATCCGGCGGTGCAGGAGCGTTTCCTGCGCCAGCTCTACAACATGTTCAAATACCTCAAGCGGGTCGAGGTCAAAGGCTGCACCCGCGCCACGCGTTCGAACCTGATCACCATCTACGACACCCTGTTGCGCAAACGCCCGGTCTGGCTGTTCGGCGCGTTGCAGGCCAAGGGCAAAACCTACTCTGCCTTGCTCAACCCTGGCGTGGCTCGCGGCGAATGGGGAGATGCCGCCGCATCTGCCTTGCAAGACCTGCAGCGCCTGGGGGCCGCGCCGGCTTATGCATTCTTGCTGTGGGCCAGCCAGGTCGCGCAGAGCCAGAAGTGGAATGAGGGCGACGCATTGAGCCGCTTGGCCGCTTTGTTCACCAAGTGGTTCTTCTGGCGCAACCTCACCGATATGCCACCCACCCGCGAACTCGACCCGATGTTCATGGAACTGGTTGGCCACCTACTGACGCAGATTCGAGAAGGCAAAACCAAGACGCTGGACGGCTTCGTCCAGCAGACCAGCGATTGGCTGCTGGCACGGGCAGCCCCGCAGGAGGTTTGCGAGTCGTGCCTCAAGGGCGACGTGTATCTCGAAAACTACGAGGCCACGCGGTTCATGCTGTGCAAGCTGGAAGAGACCCACCAAACCCGGGAAAACAAACGCGACCTGTGGGCGCATGACCCCAACGATCGCCCCGTATTCACCGTCGAACACATCCTGCCGAAGACCGAGAACTTGGGACCGGGCTGGGTGACGATGCTCGAAGGGGACCAGAAAGGCACTGCGTCTGCCATTCGCGAGCGCTGTGCTCACCAGCTCGGCAACCTGACCCTGAGTGGCTACAACTCCAAGCTCGGTACGATGGAATTCTTGAAGAAGCGCGATCGCAAGAACGACCAGGGCGACTTCATCGGTTACCGCAACGGCTTGTACCTGAATGCCGACTTGGCCAGCCGAGATGATTGGAACGAGGCCGCCATTACGGCGCGAACAGAAAAGATGCTCAAGGAGGTGATGTCCATCCTGAGCCTGCGGGGTGACAAATGACGATTGCCGAATTCATTCGAGAAAGCGTGCTGCGGCCGCGCCTGAAGCAAGCGGGTGCCCTGGTGGTATACGACGCCGACAAGCGCTACCGCGAGCAGTGTTTCGATTTCGCCGCCGACAAGGTGCGAGTGGTGGATGCGTCTGAAAGTAGCATTGAAAGCCGAGAGTCGGCACTGCTGGCGTTGCGCGAAGTGGGGCAGCCCAAGGCACCGCTGGAAGGTGTGCTGATCTATGTGCCCACCAAGCGACCCGCAACCGACGAGCAAAAGCAGGCTGACCCATTCGCCCTGTACGCAGAATGCGGCGCGGTGTTCCCGCAAGACGATGGCGACGAATACCTGAGCCTGTGCCTGCGCGCGAGGCCGGATCACGCGACCGAGATCCGGCAGGTGTTTGCCACTTCTCCCTCTGGGCCGACCTTTGCCGTGATCGATGCCATTGGCGGCGGCGTGAGTTGGCCCCAGCTGCGAGCCACGCTGCGGGTGGAGTCTGGCCGCGAGATTCTGGCCGCACTGCTGGCCCCGAGTACCAGCCAATCCGAAGCGCTCAAGGGGCAGGAAGGCTGGGTGCAGGAAGCACGCGACTTCCTCCGCGCCACCTTGGGTCTGAGCGTGAAGACGCGCGGCAAGACGTGGTCCGCGCTGGCGGATGAACTGTGGCGCTATGTGCTGTTCAGTGAATTCGTGTTTGATTTGCCAGTGGCACTGCCAGACACACTGAAGGATGTGCCGCACGCACCGATGGAAGCTAGACCCATCGTCGAGGATGTGTGCGACCGTCTGCGCAGCGACCCGAAGTCACGCGCGATATACATCGAGCGCGCCGAGACCACCGAGGCGGAACTCAACCTGACCGATCTGTGCGGTGCGATTGAAGACCTGGGCGAGCGCGACACCTTCCCCTTCGAAGAGCGGACCTTCCTACGCACCGCGATCAACGGCATTGTCAGCGGCGACACCGATGCCACGCGCCGTGTGCTCACTCGCCATAAGAGCTCGGTATGGCTCGGCAAGGGCGAAAGCCAGGCCCAGTGGGAGTTGGTGCGGTCTGGCTTGAGCCTGGTTGAGGCCTGCGACGATTTTGAGCGCCAGCTACCGGATCACTCCCGCTCGCAAGCGGAGCTCGTCGACTTCTACCTGGGCAGCCTACGCGAGGCAGATCGCTTGCAGCGCGAGTTTGAGCAAGCGGCGGGCGACTTCCTTGACCCACATGGCTTGATGCATGAGGTTATCGGCCAGGCTCGGGCCCGCTACCGGCGCCTGGCCGAAAAGGTCCAGGGCGTGTTCGTGAAGCACGTCGAGACTACGGGATGGCCGCCGACTGGGCGACTGGCCAACGCCGATGCCTTTGATCGCCTTGTGGCAGATCGCCTCAAGGAAAGCGGGCGCAAGGTGGCCTACCTGATGGTGGACGCCCTGCGTTACGAGTTGGGCGTGGCCCTCGAAAAGCTGCTGGCGGAAGACGGTCCCGTCGAGCTGCAAGCGGCCTATGCGCAGCTACCGACCATCACTCTGGTGGGCATGGCGAGCTTGCTGCCGAGTGCTCGCACGGGACTAACCCTATCGCTGGAGAACGATTCCCTGGTGCCGAAGCTGGCAGGGGCACCGGTGAGCAATGTTGCGCAGCGAATGGGCGTCCTGAGCAAAAAGTACGGCGACCGCTTCGAGGAGATGCCTCTCAACGAATTTGTACGCGGCAATCCGAAGTTTGCCGAAACCGTCGACCTGCTGGTGCTGCGCTCCACCGAGATCGATAGCCAACTGGAGAGCAATCCAGAGACAACACTGGGGCTGATCCCCGGCACGCTGAAGTTGATTCGGGTTGCGCTGCACAAGCTGCGTGGTATGGGCTTCAAAGAGGCGGTCATCGTCACCGACCATGGCTTCTTCCTGAACGCACAAGCGGAGGCTGGCGATGTGTGTGTGAAACCCCAAGGGAAATGGCCGGTGAACGCCCATGACCGCATCATGTTGGGCGACGGCACAGCGGATGGTCACAGTCTGGTGGTCAGTGCAGAGAAGCTCGGCATTCGCGGTGATTTCACCCAAGTGGCGCTACCTCGCAGCATGGCTCCCTATCGCTCAGGGCACCTGTATTTCCACGGCGGAGCATCCCTGGCCGAGGCCGTCGTGCCGGTGCTGGTGGCTAGGCTGGATACCGCCGCCCATGAGGAATTACGCAAGGTGGTGGTGGAGCTGAGCTACAAGAATGGCGCCAAACGAATAACCACGAGATTGCCGGTCATCGAAGTGATACTGGTGGCCGACGATATGTTCTCGCAAGACATGAGCGTGGAGATCTTACTGGAAGCACAAGACAGCAAGGGCAATGTGGTGGGAGAGCCACGCCTAGGCGGCGATGTGAACCCCGCAACCAGAACCGTGACCCTGATGCCAGGTCAGCGCAAGCAGATTGCGCTGCGAATGGATGATGAGTTCAGAGGCAAGTTCTCGGTCAAGGCGCTGAATCCAACAACCCTGTCGGCCTATAGCAATCTGGCGCTTGAAACCGACTATACGGAATGAGCCCTATGGACGAACTCGACCAAAAACTAAACGCCACTTTCGACGGCAAAGTCCTTCGTAAGGATCTGCTGCATCGAATCAAGAAAGGCACCAACGTCCCGACGTTCGTCCTGGAGTTCCTGCTCGCCAAGTATTGCGCCAGCAATGACCAGGCAGAGATGGACGCCGGCATGGAGGCCGTGCTGTCGTCGCTGCAGGAAAACTACGTGCGGCCCGACGAGGCCAATGCGGCGCAGTCCAAGGTGGCCACCAAGGGCAAGCACCGGTTCATCGACAAGGTTCACGTTCGCTACGTAGAAAAGGAAAAGCGCCACTGGGCATCACTGGAGAACTTCAACTCGCAACGTATCGCGATTGGTGAGAAGTTCTACCGCGACAACGACAGGTTGCTGGAAGGCGGCATTTGGGCGGAAGTGACCCTGGCACACAACGATATAGATGAAGACGACTATGCGTTTTCCATTGAGGATCTGCGGCCGATCCAGCTGACTCGTTTTGACTTCGACCGTTATGCAGAGGGGCGCGGGGCATTCACGCGTGATGAGTGGCTCGCGGCGGTGTTACGCTCTGTGGGACTGGAACCCAGCAAGCTCTCGAAGCGCGTGCAGATGCACTTCATCGCCAGGTTGGCTGCGCTGGTTGAGCCCAACTACAACTACATCGAGCTGGGACCACGCGGTACCGGCAAGTCCTATTTCTTCAGTGAATTCTCGCCCTACGCCACCTTGATCTCGGGCGGCCAAGCGACCAAGGCAACGCTGTTCTACAACAACGCGCGCCGCAAGGTGGGCTTGGTTGGCTTCTGGGACACGGTTGCCTTTGACGAGGTTGGCGGGATCAAAGTGCGCGATCCGGACACCATCCAGATCATGAAGGACTTCATGGCCAACGGGCGCTTTTCGCGCGGGGCTGAGGTTATTGCTGATGCCAGTTTGAGCTTCGTTGGCAACATCGACGTGTCCGTGCAGCAGGTGGTGAACTCCAACGAGCACGATCTTTTCCAGCCGTTGCCGCCAGAGCTCGACTTGGCTGTGATGGACCGTTTCGCTGCCTATATCCCGGGCTGGGAGATGCCGAAGAACAGTAGCGAGTTTCTGACGAGCAACTACGGATTCATCACCGATTACTTGGCCGAGGCCTTCCACTACCAGTTCAAGCACACGAATCGGTATGAGGAAGTGAGCAAGCGCATTCGGCTCGGCAAATCAATCGAGGGGCGCGACGAAAAAGGTATCAAGAAAACCGTCTGTGCGTTCTTGAAGGTCCTGCATCCAAATGGGCCACCCACGGACGAGGAGTTTGAGGAATACGTGGCCTATGCCACCGAGTGCCGCCGCCGCGTCAAGGAGCAGATGAACAAGCGCAAACCGGATGACGAGTTTGCCCGGATCAATCTGTCCTACTTCAAGGCCAGCGGTGAGGAGGTGGTGGTCTTCTGCCCTGAGTCCAAGGATGCATCGGCAACACAGGAGCCAGCTCGCCGTCGCTTGAATCAGGCGGATGGGCAGCCTGCAGAGGTGATTGCGGTGCAACCCACTGAGCAACCGGTGCCTGCTACTACGGAATCTCCAGCAGTACCGGCACCGATATCACCGGCCCCTATTGTAATTTCGCGGCCACTGGTCGAACTCAAGGAACAGCACTTCACCATTCTCTATGGCGATACCGGGTACAGCTATGAGTCGATCATCGGTCCGTATCTGCAGGGTGCGAAGTCTGTCGTGATCGAAGATCCGTACATCCGGCTGCAACACCAAATTCAGAACTTCGTGCGCTTCTGCGAAACGGTGCTGAAGGCCGGCACTGTGAAGAAGATCAGCCTGATCACTGGCTACGATGACAAAACCCAGTTGGCCGATATCGCCGAGAAGCTTGATGAGTTGAAGCAGAGCCTGCTGGAGCTGGATGTCGAGTTGGAGGTGAAGCTAAACCCGAACATCCATGACAGAGAGATCCGCCTGGACAACAACTGGGTCATCAAGATCGGGCGTGGCCTCGACTTCTACCAGAAGCCAGGAGGCAGGTTCGAGGTGGGGGCGAACGACCTGAGCTTGCGCAAGTGCCTTGAAACAAAGGTGGATATCTTCCGTGCGTAAACTGGAAGGGTAGAGAAGCAGAGCAACCTCTGCTTTCCACCAAGTCACTTAGCTGATGATCTCATCGAGTTGGTCGTCGATTCCAGTCAGTTCTGGCTTGTGGGCAACAGGAGGTAATTTGGTAACGATGTGGCACATGACCATCAACATGCTACGGATAGATAGCTGAAGAAAGGCCTGCCTAGTCTTTGATATTGATCCCTAGGGTACTGAGTATGATGCCTCAATTTGAGTCCCTTTTTGGTGCCTCTATTTTCGTGCAATTTCGTGTAATTCAGTGCAAACCAGCTAAAACCATACCTAACCAAAATCAACCTAACCAGCTTGAATCAACGGCTTATAACTGCCAGAATTTTAACTCAACCGTTGATTCGGGATTCAAAATCCGCCGTAGCAATACGTGTCGGTTCGAGTCCGACCCCGGGCACCATCAGATTCCATGACAAAAGGCCATCCTCGCGGATGGCCTTTTGTTTTTCCGGGCGGTGCTAAGAGGTGTACCCACAGACCCACAGACCCACAGACCCACAGACCCACAGACCCACAGACCCACAGACCCTCAGACCCTCAGACCCTCAGACCCTCAGACCCTCAGACCCTCAGACCCTCAGACCTTCAGACCTTCAGACCCACAGGCTGTCAGGCCATCAGCCTCTCGGACTGCCATCCCCTCAGTCGATATTCTGCGCGATACGCCACAGCACGCCTGAGGGGTCGTACAGACAGAACTCCTTCATGCGCCACGGCTGGGTGACGAGCTCCGTGACCCGGACGCCGTAGCGGGCGGCGACCTGGCTCGCCTCCACTTGGGCCTGCCAGGCGGCCACGTCCTCCACCAGGAGGTGCATCATGAGCTGCTCGGCCAGCCCCGGGGGGTTGCCATCCTGCAGCAGGAAGCTTGCGTTGCCGAGATGAAAATAGGCCACGCCGTCGCCATCGGAGGCCAGGGTAAAGCCGAGATCCTGATAGAACTGCTTTGACAGCGTGAAATCCCGGGCAGGCACGAAGGCCTTGATTTCGGTCACGTTGAGATTAGGCATGGGCTCCTCGCGGCGCTGGGAACAGGGGAAGATGGCTTGCCAGTATGACCGGGCATTTCGGGGCAAGCCAGACGAATGGCGCGAGTTTGCACTCTTATCGTGCTTGTGCCCCTCGGGTGGGGGGATATTGGCCGTCAGCCTCATTTGATTTCACCATGGTATGGCCCATTTCATTTATTTCATAAATACCTTAGCGGGATAGATAAGCCTGCCAAGGTGACATCACCACGGGTTCGCCCCGTCATTGTGAGGTGGTTGGGTCATCCTGGTGCATTTTCCCGGCAATGCACAGCCAAAGTGCGATTTTCCCCCTGTAACCGGGCATCGTGCGCCAAGATGGTGCGTGTTGAATGTGATGAAAACATAACACCATGAAATAAAAGGATTATTTTTCTTGGCCTGCTTTATGCTTTCCCCATGTCATGTCGCCATGATGTCTCCGTGAGCCACACAGGTACGGTGGGCAGGTGGCCAGGTTGGAAATGCATATCAGGAAATGGACCCGGATGCCGGGACGACAAGGAGAGGGCTGTATGTTCAAGAGACTCGTAATGACTGGCCTGCTGGCGCTGGCCGCCACCATGGCCGCCCCGGGCTGGGCCGAAGAGGTGGCCGCGCAGGCCGATGTGGTACAGGCGGCCGCGACCGTGACCATCAACAAGGGGGACAATACCTGGCTGATGGTGGCGGCGGCCTTGGTGATCCTGATGTCCGTGCCGGGCCTCGCCCTCTTCTACGGCGGCCTGGTGCGCGCCAAGAACATGCTGAGCGTGCTGATGCAGGTGTTCACCCTGTTCTGCCTCATCACCGTCCTCTGGGTGGTCTACGGCTACTCCCTGGCCTTCACCGAGGGCGGCGCCTTCTACGGCTCCTTCGACAAGGTGCTGTTGATGGGGGTGACGCCGGATTCCATCGCCGCCACCTTCAGCAAGGGGGTCGGGATCAGCGAGTTCATCTACGTGGTGTTCCAGGGCGCCTTTGCCGCCATCACCTGCGGGCTCATCGTCGGCGGCTTTGCCGAGCGGATGAAGTTCTCGGCGGTGCTGCTGTTCGCGGTGATCTGGTTCACCTTCGCCTATATCCCGATGGCGCACATGGTGTGGTACTGGGCGGGTCCGGATGCCTACACGGATGCGGCCGCCGCCGAAGCGGCCGGTGCCACCGCAGGCTATCTGTTCCAGCACGGCGCTCTGGACTTCGCCGGCGGCACAGTGGTGCACATCAACGCTGCGGTGGCCGGTCTGGTTGGGGCCTTCATGGTGGGCAAACGGGTTGGCTATGGCCGTGACCCCATGACCCCCCACAGCCTGACCATGACCATGATCGGTGCCGCCCTGCTGTGGTTCGGCTGGTTCGGCTTCAACGCTGGCTCTTCCCTCGAAGCCAACGGCACGGCGGCCCTGGCCTTCGCCAACACCTGGATCGCACCGGCCGCTGCCGCCCTCTCCTGGACCTTTGCCGAGTGGGCGATGAAGGGCCGTCCCTCCCTGCTTGGCGCTGTCTCCGGTGCGGTGGCGGGCCTGGTCGCCATCACCCCTGCCGCCGGTTTCGTCGGTGTGGGGGGCGCCCTCATCATCGGCCTGCTCAGCGGTGTGGCCGGTCTGTGGGGCGTGCACGGTCTCAAGCGTCTGCTGGGGGCCGATGACAGCCTGGACGTGTTCGGCCTGCACGGGGTGTGCGGGATCCTGGGGGCCGTGCTGACCGGGGTGTTCGCCAGCCCGGATCTGGGCGGCACCGGGGTGTGGGACTATGTGACCAACCAGGTGGCCGAGGGATACTCCATCCTGGCCCAGGTCAAGGTACAGGTCATCGGCGTGGGCGTGACCGTGGTCTGGACCGCCCTGGTCTCGGCCGTGGCCTACAAGCTGGTGGACCTGCTGATCGGTCTGCGGGTGAAGGAAGATGCCGAGCGCGAAGGGCTGGACGTGACCAGCCACGGCGAGAAAGCCTACAGCCATTGATCCTGCTGCCATGAATGTCATACCGCCGGCCCCGTCCGGCGGTTTTTTTATTGGGGCGGGTTGGCCAGGCTGCCCGGACCGGGCCGCTGGTGGCCGGGGTCGCTATTTGTGTTTGCAGGGTCTTTTATGCCTGCATTTTGGGCGGATCTCCGCTAAACTCTGCCACCCTTTATTCGGGGTCGCCGGGTCTGCCCCGTCGTCACCCTCTCTTTCATGCCTTCGGAGCCGCTCATGCCGTTAGTGGGACACCAACATCAGATCGATATTCTGGAACTGACCGACAAGGGGGATGGCAAGGGTCGCCTGTTCGATCGCCCCCTGTTTGTCGAGGGTCTGCTGCCCGGTGAGCAGGCGCTGGTCGAGTTGACCGAGGTCAAACCGAACTACCTGCACGGCAAGCTGGTCGAGTTGACCCAGCCGTCCGCCGACAGGGTGCCGGATTTTTGCCCCAACACCGAATGCGGTGGCTGCCAGGTGCGCCCGCTGGCCTATCCGGCCCAGCTTGCCCTCAAGCAGAGCCTGGTGCAGAGCGCACTGGAGCAGGTCGGGCTGGGTGAGGCCGTGGTCAACCCCATCCTCGGCATGGAGACGCCGTTTGCCTACCGCAACAAGGCCCAGTACGCGGTGCGTGGCAGCGAGGCGGGCGCCGAGATCGGCTTCTACCGCAAGCACTCCCATGACCTCATCACCGCCGATGATTGCGCGGTGCAGGACTCGCTGCACGTGGAGCTCAATGCCCGGGTACGCAACTGGATGCGCGAGCACGACATCGCGGCCTATGACGAGGTGGCCCACACCGGTTGCGTGCGCAACCTGATGACCCGCAAGGGCTTCAAGAGCGGCGAGCTGATGGTGGTGCTGGTGACCCTGGGCGAAGCGCTGCCGTTCGAAGCCGAGCTGCTGGCGGCCCTGGCAGATCTGCCGGTCACTACTCTGGTGCAGAACATCAACGAGGCACGCACCAACCGCATCCTGGGTGACAAGAACCGGGTGCTGCTGGGCAGCGGTGTGATCCGCGACAAGATCCACGAGCTCGAATTCGAGATCTCGCCCCTCTCCTTCTTCCAGAACAACCCGAGCCAGACCGACGTGCTCTACTCCAAGGCGCTGGAGTATTGCGAGCTGACCGGCAGCGAGACGGTGTTCGACATCTATTGCGGCATCGGCACCATCTCCCTGTTCCTGGCAGGCAAGGCCGCCAAGGTGGTGGGGATTGAGTCGGTGGAGAGCGCCATCAGCGACGCCCGTCGCAATGCGGCCCTCAACGGCATCGAGCAGACCGAGTTCCACGTGGGCAAGGCGGAGCAGCTGATGCCTGCCCTGCATGCCGACGGGGTGAGTGCCGACGTGGTGGTGATGGATCCGCCCCGCAAGGGCTGTGACAAGGCGGTATTGCAGACCCTGGTGGCCATGGCGCCGCGCCGTCTGGTCTATGTCTCCTGCAACCCCCAGACCCTGGCCCGCGATCTCGCCTGGCTGGTCAAGCAGGGCTTCGTGCTGGACGAGGTGCAGCCGGTCGATATGTTCCCGCACTCCATGCACGTGGAAGCGGTTGCTCGCCTGAGCCTGCCAGCGAAGGCCTGATCGTCGCTCGGGATCTTCCCCTCGCGCGATGCAGGTGGAAGCGGTCGCCTGCCTGAGCCTGCCAGCGAAAGCCTGATCGGGCCGAGGGCGTGGCGTTAGCCAGATGGCTCTGATAAAAACGACTCCTGAGGGAGTCGTTTTTTTATGGTCGTGGTCGGCAGAGCCACCAGGCAGGGAGGTCGGCGTGATGATTCGTATGGCAGGGGTGGAGGATGCGGCGGCGCTGGACAGCTTCTTCGGGCAACTGGACAGGGAGACCCGCTTCATGCTGTATGAAGCGGGAGAGCGCCCCTCGGACATCGCGGGGCAGCGCAGGCGGCTCGAGGCCATGGCCGCGGCCCCCAATCAGGCCATGTGGTTGCTGGAGCTGGCGGGGGAGGTGCAAGGGTTTGCCGCGCTCCTTGGTGGCGGCCTGGCACGCAACCGCCACTGCGCCCTGGTGGTGATGGGGCTGCGTTCGTCGGCGCGCGGGCAGGGATGGGGTGAACGGTTGCTGCGTACCCTGATCGCGACCGCGAGGGATCTCGGTATCCACCGGCTGGAGCTGGGAGTGATGGCCCACAACGAGGTGGCCCACGCCTTGTATCGCAAGTGCGGGTTCGTGGAGGAAGGGGTGAGACGGCAGGCCTATCGGCTGGACGAGGGCTATGTGGACGAGATTGCCATGGGGCTGCTGCTGCCGCTGGACAGGCCATGACGCCGCTGGCCCCGAGATGCTGGTCTGGGGCGCTGGATTGGGGCAGGCTTGTGGGGAAACCATCAAGACAAGGAGGCGCCCATGAAGGGGATATTGCTGCGTTGGCTGGCTCGCTACGATGCCTGGTGCCAGGAGTGGGGACTCACACCGGAGAACCGGCGCTGCTGCGCGCCGGTACGCCATGATGAAGACGAGAAGCGCCCGGAGAAGGGCGACGACCTCACTGGAACTGGCGGGTCACGGCGCCAGTGACGCTGTTGTAGTCGAACGATAGCCCATCGGGGTATGCCGGGAAGCGGCCAACGGAGCTGCGCAGGGTATAGCGGCAGTTGTCGTGACGAAGGGCGCCGTCAGCCTGAGCGTCTGCCGGGATGAGCCGGGAGATGTAGTTACTGTCCGAATCCTGGTGCAACTCATCGGCCACCGTCAGGTCGGTATCGAGCAGGGCGCCAAACAGGCTCTCGCAGTCGTCCCGGCTGCTGACGGAGATCTGATCGCTGTCGCCACCGGGGAAGACGGTATCGGGCCCCTGACCTCCCTGGTCCTCCTTGGTGCCCACCGGCCAGCCATGGCTGTTGATGTCGAGATCCTGCCTGCCCATGCCGCTAAAGTTGTAGAGTGCCAGGGGCTCCCCCCTTTACCTTGACCGCCCAGCCGGCGTGGGCGAGCCGGGCGGCACTGGCAAAGCTGCCCGCCGTGGCCGAGACGCTGCTCTTGAGCCCGTCGTCCTGGATGTTGATGAAGCGGGGCAGGGCGGTCACGGCCAGGATCCCCAGCACGATGATGACCAGCACCAGTTCTATCAGGGTAAAGCCTCGGGAAACGTGTGTTGGCATGGAATGAACCCATTGAGTACGACAGACAGGTAAGCGCGACATGGAATTGATAGACACCCACTGCCACCTCGATTTTCCGGTCTTTGACGCCGATAGGGAGGCGCTGCTGACCCGGTGGCGCCAGCTGGGGGTGGGCGAGTATATCATCCCCGCCGTGGGAGAGGAAAACTGGGGGCGGGTGATGGCGCTGGCCGGGCGCCACGACGACATCCGCTATGGCCTGGGGATCCATCCCTGGTATGTGGGCAAGCAGCCCCGGGATGCACTGACCCGGCTGGAGACCCTGCTGGCGAGTCGGCCCCGTGGGCTGGTGGCCGTGGGGGAGTGCGGGCTGGATCTGCGCTCCCATGTGTCGCAGGAGGGGCAGGTCGAGATGTTCGAGGCGCAGGTGCGGCTGGCCATGGCGCATGCGCTGCCCCTCATCGTCCACTCGGTGCGTGCCAACGACACGGTCGCCAAGATCCTGCGGCGCTTCACACCGCCACAAGGGGGGGTCATTCACGCCTTCAGCGGCTCCCTGCATCAGGCGGAGGTGTTCTGGCAACTGGGTTTCAGGCTGGGGATCGGGGGGGTCATCAGCTATGAGCGGGCCAACAAGACCCGGGAGGCGATACGCCAGATGCCGCTGGAGGCCTTGCTGCTGGAAACCGACGCTCCCGACATGCCGCTGCAAGGCCAGCAGGGGGAGGTGAACACGCCGGCCAGCCTGCCGACCATAGCCCGCTTGTTGGCACAATTGCGGCAGCAACCGCTGGAGGATGTTATTTCGGTGTTACATGACTCCACCCGGCGGCTGTTCCCCCCAGGAAATCATGAAATTAACATTTGATTATCAAATGATGACCGAGTGATAAAAAACAGGGCCCATAAAAATCGTTTGCGGTCTAATTAAACGATGTTCAGGCCGTTTGTGGCTTATAAAATGTGACCAGTATTCTATTTTGTCGCACCGTAATTAGTATAATGCGCACCCTTGATTAGCGGCTTCAATACACAAATCGTTAACAAGCTGGCAGGTGCTACTAAAGAGGAAGTGTTAATAATGAATCTGATAATGGGTCTGGTAGGGATGGCGACGCTCATCCTGATTGCGGTGCTGTTCTCCAGCAACCGCAAGGCAATCAAAATTCGTACCGTAGGTGGCGCCTTTGCCATCCAGGCCGGTCTGGGGGCCTTCGTGCTCTACGTGCCGGTCGGTCGTGACATCCTGGTGGGCGTGTCCGACGCCGTCTCCAGCGTCATCGGTTATGGCCAGAACGGCATCGAATTCCTGTTCGGTGGTCTGGTTGGCAACAAGATGTTCGAAGTATTCGGTGGCGGTGGCTTCGTCTTCGCCTTCCGCGTCCTGCCCGTCATCATCTTCTTCTCTTCCCTGATCGCGGTACTCTACTACCTCGGCATCATGCAGTGGGTGATCAAGCTGCTGGGCGGCGGTCTGCAGAAGGTGCTGGGCACCTCTCGTACCGAATCCCTCTCCGCCACTGCCAACATCTTCGTCGGTCAGACCGAAGCCCCGCTGGTGGTACGTCCCTTCATCTCCAAGATGACCGACTCCGAGCTGTTCGCCGTCATGTGTGGTGGTCTGGCTTCCGTTGCCGGCTCCGTACTGGCCGGTTACGCCTCCATGGGTGTCAAGATGGAATACCTGATCGCCGCCTCCTTCATGGCTGCCCCGGGTGGTCTGCTGTTCGCCAAGCTGCTGGTACCGGAAACCGAGACCCCGAGCTACGACGAGAACGCCGCAGAAGGTGAGCTGGACGACAAGCCTGCCAACGTGATCGACGCCGCCGCCGCCGGTGCCTCCGCCGGTCTGCAACTGGCCCTGAACGTGGGTGCCATGCTGCTGGCCTTCATCGGCCTCATCGCCATGATCAACGGCATCTTCTCCGGTGTGGGCGGCTGGTTCGGTTACCCGCAACTCTCCCTGGAGCTGCTGCTGGGCTGGCTGTTCTCCCCGCTGGCCTTCCTGATCGGCGTGCCCTGGAGCGAAGCGGTCGTGGCCGGTTCCTTCATCGGTCAGAAGCTGGTGGTCAACGAGTTCGTGGCTTACCTGAACTTTGCCCCCTACCTGAAGGATGAAGTGCTGATCAACGGTGTGGCCATGTCCGAGCACACCAAGGCGATCATCTCCTTCGCCCTGTGCGGCTTCGCCAACCTGTCCTCCGTCGCCATCCTGCTGGGTGGTCTGGGCTCCATGGCACCGAACCGTCGCGGCACCATCGCCAAGTTCGGTCTGAAGGCCGTGCTGGCAGGTTCCCTGTCCAACCTGATGTCTGCGACCATCGCAGGCTTCTTCCTGGCGCTGTCCGGCATGTAACATCGCCTGACTGACAGGATAAAGACGAACGCCACAGCGATTTGCTGTGGCGTTCTCGTTTGGGGTGGTGACAACCGTTTTCCTGTCAAGACTAATAATAAAGTGAGTCAAATCGGAGGTTCTATGAATGAAGTGCTACTGGCTATGGCGGCCGGCTTTATCGTTGGGGTGTTGTTTTCTTTCCTCAAGTTGCCGATACCGGCGCCGCCCGTCCTCTCCGGCGTCATGGGGATCGTGGGGGTCTATCTGGGGGGCATTGCCTACTCCTGGATCCTGACCCGCTTCTTCTCTTAAGCGCCTTCCAGCGCTGGATTTGCCGGGTGTGAGGTACCTCTGAAATTGGCAAATCCGGCTTGCAAACACGGGGTATCTCGGCTGAAATAGGCGATGCCAGCAGGGTGCTGGCATTGACTAATGCCCGGTGAATCCGGGTGTTGGCGGTCAAATGGAATTGATTGGGAAGTCGGGTCTGCGTAGTCGGCCTTTCTCAAGTCTTCATGGAACCAAGTCCGCACTTTTGTAAGAAAGTGACAGGGCTCTTGCCTTATTTGCAGCCGTATTGCCTGTGCATTTGCGCTGCAATTCCATATCCCGTTGCTCCGGGAACGTCTCTGCCGACCCTTGGTGTTCGGTGAAGCCGCTCGCGGGTGATGGGGCTTAACAAGACTTTGGAGACATAGCATGACTGATCTGAAAGTGGCCGCCCAACGCGCCCTGAACCTGATGGACCTGACCACCCTGAACGATGACGACACCGATCAGAAGGTGATCGACCTGTGCCACAAGGCCAAGTCTCCGGCCGGCCTGACCGCCGCCGTCTGCATCTACCCCCGTTTCATCCCCATCGCGCGCAAGACCCTGCGTGACATCGGCGCAGCCGACGTGCGCATCGCGACCGTGACCAACTTCCCCCACGGCAACGACGACATCGAGATCGCCGTGGCCGAGACCCGCGCCGCCGTGGCCTACGGTGCCGACGAGGTGGACGTGGTCTTCCCGTACCGCGCCTTCATGGCCGGCAATGAACAGGTTGGCTTCGATCTGGTCAAAGCCTGTAAGGAAGCCTGCGGCGCCAAGGTACTGCTGAAAGTGATCATCGAGACCGGCGAGTTGAAGGAAGAGGCGCTGATCCGTCGCGCCTCCGAGATCTCCATCGACGCCGGTGCCGATTTCATCAAGACCTCCACCGGCAAGGTGCCGGTGAACGCGACCCCGGAAGCTGCCCGCATCATGATGGAAGTGATCAAGGCCAAGAACCCGAAAGTGGGCTTCAAGCCGGCCGGTGGCGTGAAAGACGCCGCCGTGGCGGGTCAGTACCTGGCCATGGCTGAAGAGATCCTGGGCAAGGACTGGGTATCCGCCCGCACCTTCCGCTTCGGCGCCTCCAGCCTGCTGGCCAGCCTGCTGGCGACCCTGGGGCATGGCGACAAGCCTGCCAATACCAGCGGTTACTAAGCGGTGGCAGGGGGCGGTGCGCCGCCCCCTTCCGGATCTGGTTCGGTCTGTGTTCGTGCGTGATGCACGGAGGGAATGAAAGATGTTTTTACCTCAAGAAATTATTCGCAAGAAGCGCAACGGTGAAGCGCTCAGTACCCAAGAGATTCAATTCTTCGTTCAGGGCATTACCAACAACACCATCGGCGAGGGGCAGATCGCGGCCCTGGCCATGGCGGTCTACTTCAAGGACATGACCATGGATGAGCGGGTCGCCCTGACCTGCGCCATGCGCGACTCCGGCATGGTATTGACCTGGGACCACCTCAACCTGGGCGGCCCCATCGTCGACAAGCACTCCACCGGCGGCGTGGGTGACGTCGTGTCCCTGATGCTGGGCCCCATGGTCGCTGCGTGCGGCGGTTTCGTGCCCATGATCTCCGGCCGTGGTCTCGGCCACACCGGCGGTACCCTGGACAAGCTGGATGCCATCCCCGGCTACCAGACCTCGGTCGACAACGACCGCTTCCTGAAAGTGGTGAAAGAGGCGGGTGTTGCCATCATAGGCCAGACCGGCGATCTCGCCCCGGCCGACAAGCGTATCTATGCGGTACGGGACATCACCGCCACCGTCGAGTCCATTGCCATGATCACCGGCTCTATCCTCTCCAAGAAGCTTGCCTCCGGGCTCGAAGCCCTGGTGATGGACGTGAAGGTGGGCTCCGGCGCCTTCATGCCGACCTTTGAAGCCTCTGAAGAGCTTGCCAGGAGCATCGTCGCCGTGGCCAACGGTGCCGGCTGCCGCACCTCTGCACTCCTGACCGACATGAACCAGGTGCTGGCCTCCAGCGCTGGCAACGCCGTGGAAGTGCGCGAAGCGGTGCGCTACCTGACCGGTGAGTATCGCAACCCGCGCATCCACGAAGTGACCATGGCCCTGTGTGCCGAGATGCTGATCTCCGCCGGTCTTGCCAGCGATGACGACGATGCCCGTCGCAAGCTGCAGACGGTGCTCGACAACGGCAAGGCAGCCGAGATCTTCGGGCGCATGGTGACCGGCCTCGGTGGTCCCGCCGACTTCATGGAGCGCTACGACGCCTACCTGCCCAAAGCCGCCATCGTGCGCCCCGTGTATGCCGCCAACAGCGGCTTTGTGACCGCCATGGACACCCGTGAACTAGGCCTGGCGGTGGTCGCCATGGGCGGCGGTCGCCGCGCCGCCGCCGACAAACTCGATTATGCCGTCGGTCTGACCGACTTTATCCGCCTGGGTCAGAGCGTCGATGCTGACAAGCCGCTCGCCCTGATCCACGCTCAGACAGAAGCTCAATTTGCCGAGGCAGCCCGCATGGTGCAGGCTGCCGTGAAGATCGGCGACACCCGACCAGAGGCGCTGCCCGAGGTTTACCGTCGCATCGGTCTGGCTGATTTGTAACAAGGGGAAGTCCCATGAAACGTACCTTTATTCTGATGATGGACTCTTTCGGTATTGGTGCTGCCGCCGATGCCGACAAGTTCGGCGACGTGGGTGCCAATACCCTTGGCCATATCGCCAAGGCGTGCGCCGCCGGTGAAATCGAGGGCCGTGGCGCTCTCAACCTGCCAAACCTCAGCAAGCTGGGTCTGGGCCACGCGGGCGAGCTCGCCAGCGGCACCTTCCCGGCCGGACTGAACAAGGATGTCGAGGTGATCGGTGCCTACGGCTTTGCCCAGGAGCTCTCCTCCGGCAAGGACACCCCGTCCGGTCACTGGGAGATTGCCGGCGTGCCCGTCTTGTTCGAGTGGGGTTATTTCCACGACCATCACAACAGCTTCCCGCAGGAGCTGCTGGATGCCATCGTCGAGAAGGCCGGTCTGCCCGGGTATCTGGGCAACTGCCACGCCTCCGGCACCCAGGTGCTGGACGATCTGGGCGAAGAGCACATGCGCACCGGCAAGCCGATCCTCTACACCTCTGCCGACTCCGTGTTCCAGATCGCCTGCCACGAAGAGACCTATGGCCTCGAGAAGCTCTATGAGCTGTGCCACATCGTGCGCGAGCTGCTGGAGCCCTACAACATCGGCCGCGTCATCGCGCGTCCGTTCGTGGGCAGCGGCAAGGGCAACTTCAAGCGCACCGGCAACCGCCACGACTACTCCGTGCTGCCGCCGGCGCCGACCGTGCTGGACTACATGAAGGAAGCGGGTGGCCAGGTGGTCTCCATCGGCAAGATCGCCGACATCTATGCCCAGCAGGGCATCACCAAGCAGGTGAAGGGGACCGGTCTGACCGAGCTGTGGGACAGGACTCTGGAAGAGGTGAAAGCGGCCGGTGACCAGACCATCGTCTTCACCAACTTCGTGGACTTCGACTCCTCCTACGGTCACCGCCGTGACGTCAAGGGCTACGCCGATGCGCTGGAGTACTTCGACTCCCGCCTGCCGGAGCTGTTCGACCTGCTGCAGGATGGCGACGTGGTGGTGCTGACCGCCGACCACGGCTGTGACCCGACTTGGAGCGGTACCGACCACACCCGCGAATACATTCCGGTACTGTTCTACGGCAAGCCGGTCAAGGCGGGCTCCGTCGGTCGTCGCGAGACCTTCGCCGACATCGGCCAGAGCATCGCGGCCTACCACGGCCTGCCCAAGCTGCAATATGGTACCAGCTTCCTGTGATGGTGACCCCGGGCCGGTTCGCCTGCCCGGGGCGCCACAGGGCCCCGGTTTCCTGTAATGTACCGCCGCCGCGCAGGCAGCGGACAATCCATAAAGACAATAAAACTCAACCTAGTGTGAAGGAATAAAGAGAATGGCAACTCCTCATATCAATGCGAAAGATGGCGCCTTTGCTGATACCGTGCTGATGCCGGGCGACCCCCTGCGTGCCAAGTACATCGCCGAAACCTTCCTGGAGAACGTCGAGCAGGTGTGCGACGTGCGCAACATGTTCGGTTTCACCGGCACCTACAAGGGTCGTCGCATCTCCGTCATGGGTCACGGCATGGGCATCCCGTCCTGCTCCATCTACGCAAAAGAGCTGATCACCGACTACGGCGTGAAGACCCTGATCCGCGTGGGCTCCTGCGGTGCCGTGCGTGAAGACGTGAAACTGCGTGACGTGGTGATCGGCATGGGTGCCTGCACCGACTCCAAAGTGAACCGTCTGCGCTTCAAGGACCACGACTTCGCCGCCATCGCCGACTTCGACCTGGTGGCCAATGCCGTTCAGGCCGCCAAGAACAAGGGCGTGGCCGTGCGCGTGGGCAACATCTTCTCCGCCGATCTGTTCTACACCCCGGACCCCTCCATGTTCGACGTCATGGAAAAATACGGCATCCTGGGTGTCGAGATGGAAGCCGCCGGTATCTATGGCGTGGCCGCCGAGTACGGTGCCAAGGCGCTGACCATCTGCACCGTCTCCGACCATATCCGTACTGGTGAGCAGACCACCTCCGAAGAGCGTCAGCTGACCTTCAACGACATGATCGAAATCGCGCTGGACTCCGTCCTGCTGGGTGACAACTGATCCCCCTCGCGCATAAAAAAACGGCGACCCTCGGGCCGCCGTTTTGCATTTTTGCGAAGCACGGTCAGAGATCGAGGGCGAAGCGCCCCTTGCCCGACTGCTTGGCCCGGTACATGGCTGCATCGGCCCGGTGCAGCAGATCGTCGATGTGACAATACTGGCCCGAGTGGCAGAGGGCGCCTCCTATGCTGCCGGCAAGGGGCAGCCGATGACCAGCCACGTCCCCAGGAACCGCCATGGCCGCCAGCAGCCGCTCGCACAGGGCGGGCAGCTCCAGTTCCGGCTGGCGCAGGGCGGGCAGTATGATGGTGAACTCGTCGCCGGCCAGGCGCGCCACCATGTCCCCCGGGCGCACCTCGGCACTCAGTACCTGGGCGAAGCGTTGCAACAGGGCATCGCCGACGTGGTGTCCCAGCCTGTCGTTGATCCCCTTGAAGCCGTCGAGATCGAGGAACAGCAGGCCCAGGGGTTCGGCATTCTGGCGCACCCGCTCCAGCTCCCGGGAGAGGCGCAGGGTGAAGGCGCGCCGGTTGGGCAGGCCGGTGAGGGGGTCGTGAGCCGCCTCGTGTTCCAGCTGGCTTTGCAGCGCCTTGAACTCGGTGATGTCGCTGCCGAGGATGTAGACCCCGGGCTCGTCGCCCCGGCTCGGGATCATGGTGATCCTGAGGTCGCGTCGGCCTATGGGGAGATCGAAACGGTGCTCGAAACTCACCTGCTCACCGGCGAGGGCTTTTGCCACATAGGCCATGGCCCTGCCGTGGGCCTCCTCGCCGATGACGTCCCGCACGCTCATTTCCCGCATCTGTTCGGTATCGAGCCCGAAGTAGCGGCAATAGGCCTGGTTGGCGAACAGGTAACGCCCCTCGGGCGACACCATGCTGATGGTGACCGGCAGGCCATCGGTGATGGCCCGCAGTCGGGCACGGCCACGCTCGATCTCCGCGAGCACCTGGCGGCGGGCCGTGATGTCGTGCAAAAACAGGGCGATGCGCACCTTGCCGTCGAACTGGTAACGCTCGGCAATCACCTCGACCGGGATGTGCCGGCCTGTGCGTGTGATGATGTCGCACTCCAGCCGCCGTGGCGGACTCTGCGGGTTGCCTGACAGGCTCAGCAGGGGATGCTCGGCGCCGAGCAGCCCGAAGAGGGGACGGCCCAGCATCTCGTCGGCGTGCCAGCCGAGCAGGGTGGTGGAGGCCGGGTTCCAGCCTGTGATGATGAAATCGGCATCGAGCTCGAGGAAGGCGTTGCTGGTGTGCTCCAGCATGTGCTGCAGGCGGCGCTGCTCCTGCCACAGCTGCTGCTGCATGGCGCCGCGCTCGCGCATCTCCTGATGCAGCTATTCCACCGTGCGGGAGAGCTCCCGGGTCCGTGACTGCACCTGCTGCTCGAGCCCTTGCTGCAGCCGCACGAGTTCGGCTTCGGCCTGTTTGCGCTCGGTGAGGTCGGCAAACACGGCGATCATGTGGGGGGCCATGGTGCGGCTCTGGCAGAGGGTCACGCTGAGCTGGACACAGCACTGGGTGCCATCGGCCCGGATCATCCGCTTCTCCAGCCGGTAATCCTGCCGTTGCCCCGCGATCAGGGCATCGAACAGGGGCTGCTCCCGTTGCAGATCTTCGGGATGGGTCATGGCGAGCCAGGTCCGGCTCAGCATCTCGTGCTCGCTGTAACCGAGCAGCCGCTCCAGCCCCGGGTTGGCTCTCAGCCATTTCCCCTCGAGGGAGGAGAGGGCCATGCCCACCGACGACTGGTTGAAGGTGAGGGTGAAGAGATGCTCCTTGTCTTCCAGCACCTGGTTGAGGGTGCGCACCTGGTGGTGGCGCTCCAAATCGTGCAGGGTGTTCTCCACCAGGCGGCCGAAGTCGTCGAGATCCCGGCAGGCATCTTCGTCGAGATGGCGCGGCACATGGTCCACCAGGCAGAGGGTGCCGAGCACCACGCCATCGAGGGCGCGCAGGGGTCGGCCGGCGTAGAAGACCACGCCGGGATCATCGGTCACCAGCGGATTGTCGGCAAAGCGGAGATCCCGTCTGGCATCCGGTACCTGCATGATGTCGGGGCGCAAAATGGCATGACCGCAGAAGGAGTGCTCCCGGTTGATCTCGCACATATCGATCCCGGTGCGGGCGAGAAACCACTGCCTGTTCACGTCGGTCAGGGAGACCATGGCGATGGGGAGTGCGAAATGCCGGGTGATGAGCCGGGTGAGGCGATCAAGCTGATCGATGGGCTCGTGGTCGAGCAGGCCGAGGATGCGCAGTCGTTCCAGTCGACTGTGTTCATCCAGCGGCAAGGGGGGGGCAATCATGTGGCTCTCCTGCCAGTGATCTTGCCAGTGTTATATACAAGCCGGAGGATGGGATCCACCCCCCGCTTATTGCGGAGCGGCGGGTTTGCTCTGTTTCTTGTGCTTGCGCACCCGCATGTAGTTGCGACGCACCCCGTAGGAGATGAGCAGGCCGGCCAGCAGCATCACCAGCAGCATCAGGCGCTGTTTCTCCTGGTTGACCTTGAGATGGGTATCTTGTGCGGCCAGCAGTTTCTGCTCTTCCAGGGTGATCCTCAGATAGCCCAGGGTCAGGTTTCCGTCCTGGATCTCCTGGACAAACTGGATGCGCCCCTTGCCCTGCTCCGGCAGGGATTTGTTGTCGCTGCCGATGGGTAGCAGGCTGTCCAGCGGCAGGGCGTTGTCCGACTGGGCGAGGGGAATGCCGCGGGCGTCATAGAGGGTGACATCCAGAATGTCAGGCTCGGCGGCCAGATCCTGCGCCAGTCTCTCCAGCTCGCTCTCCTTGTCCTCCTTGATCCAGCGGCGCATGTCCCGGGCGGCATAGGCGACCAGCGCCTGTGCCCTGTCCCGTGCCGCCGCGTGCAGGGCGGCCTGGCTCTCTCCCTGCATGTGGATGAGCAGCACCAGCACCCAGAGACCGAGCAGGACTCCCGCCGCCAGACTGACAACACGTTTGATGGGAAGATGACGCACAGAACCGGGCCTCTGGTAATGGATGAGCGGGGCTGGCTGGTGCCCCGGTGCTGCGAAGCGGGAAACAGGGTGGTCTGTTTCTATGTCTGCCCGCACCGCAGGCGGGATCTTGGCGCTTGCCTGTACAAAAAGCAATACGCTACTCTGGGCCCGCATGATGAACCCCATGATTTCCAAGGAAGGCGTCTCTCTTATGTTGTTGTCCCAACTTCCCCGCTCCCTGCACGACTGGTCCGGGGCCCTGAGCTGTGCCCCCTGCTGGCAGCTTACCAACGAAGCCCTGCTGCCCGCGACCAACGCCCACGACAGCGCCTGGATTGTCCTGTTTGGCAAGGGGCTGGAGGCCGGTCATCTGGCCCGCCTGGCCCAGCAGCTGGATGCCCTGGGGCTTGAGTCAAGCCTCTATCCCGCAGGGGAGCAGGCCGATATTCCGCTGCTGCTGCTTGGCACCAACCGCTTCTCCCCCGAGCTGGTGCAGGTGCTCAAAGCCCAGGAGTGGGACATCGACCTGTGTCATCTGGCCGCCCTGCCTACCCTGAGTGAGCCCGGTCTGCTGGTGATGGACATGGATTCCACCGCGATCAGGATAGAGTGCATCGACGAAATCGCGCGGCTGGCCGGGGTCGGTGAGCAGGTGGCGGCCGTTACCGCGGCGGCCATGCAGGGCAAGCTGGAGTTTGCCGACAGTCTGCGTGCCCGGGTGGCGCTGCTGGAAGGGGCGCCGATCACCATCCTCGACGAGGTGGCGGCCGACATGCCCTGGATGCCGGGCCTGCCACTCATGGTCGAAACCCTCAAGCAGGCTGGCTGGAAGGTGGCGATCGCCTCCGGTGGCTTCACCCGCTTTGCCGGCGAGTTGCAGCGTGCCCTGGGTCTGGATGCCATTTTCGCCAACGAGCTGGCGATGGAAGGGGGCCTGCTGACCGGCAAGGTGAGCGGCCCCATCGTCGATGCCGCCGCCAAGGCCGAGGCACTGCAACAGCTGGCCTCGGAGTACGGGGTGGCTGCATCCCAGACGGTCGCGGTCGGCGATGGTGCCAACGATCTCAAGATGATGGGGGTGGCGGGGCTTGGCATTGCCATTCATGCCAAACCCCTGGTACGTGCCCAGGCGGCGGCGACCCTCAATCACCACGATCTGGAAGGGGTGCTCTGCCTGCTCGGCGCCCTGGCCTGTCGCGACCGACGCTGGTGCTGATCCCGCTCAAGGAGGAGTCGATCACGAGATGGAACTGTTACAGCAATCCCTGTTTGTCCCCTGCGGTGAGCATCGACTCCATGTGCGCCATATCCAGCCCGGTGTCGCGGTGCATGCCGACCCCATCCTGATGGTGCACGGGGCCATCGAGAACGGCCGCATCTTCTACACCGAATCGGGCAAGGGGCTGGCCTGCTTTCTGGCTCGCCACGGGTATCAGGTCTATGTGGCGGATCTGCGTGGTCGGGGTCTGAGCACACCGACCATCGCCGAGCGGGCCGGCCACGGTCAGCATGAGCTGATCACCGAGGATCTGCCCGCTCTGCAGCGCTGGGTATCGGCCCGCCATGCCGGTGCCCGGGTGCACTGGATGGCCCACTCCTGGGGCGGCGTCATCATGGCCTCGACCCTGGTGCGCTTCCCCGAGCTGGCGGAGCAGGTTGCCAGCCTGGTGTTCTTCGGCACCAAGCGGGGGGTCTCGGTGCAGAACCCGGAGCGCTGGTTGAAGGTGGATCTGATCTGGAACCGGCTCGCCCCCTGGTTGGCGCGCCGCCGGGGATTTCTGGCCGCCCGCCGGTTGAAGATAGGGGCCGATGATGAGCCCCTGCGCTACCTGCAGGAGACCATTCCCTGGGTCAAGTGCGGGCCCTGGCAGGATCCCTTTGACGGTTTCGCCTATGACGAGGCGGCGAGCCGGGTCAACTGGCCCCCGCTCTGGATGATTTCCGCCAAGGCGGACAAGGTACTTGGCCACCCCGTCGACGTGCGCCGCTTCAGCGACGAGATGGGCTCGGCCGCCCGCCACACCCGCCTTGGGCGGGACAACGGCAACCGGCTCGATTACGACCACATCAACATGCTGACGGCGCCCCAGGCACAGGAGGATCACTTCCCCGACATCCTCGCCTGGCTGCGCAACCCCCAGGCTGCCTGATAGACAAAAAACGGGCACTTGCGTGCCCGTTTTTTGTTGTCTCCCTGCCCTGCTGGCTAGCGGGGCCCGGATGGTATGCCAAGGCGGAACAGGGTCGCCTCGGTGGTATCGGTCAGTTCACCCACGCCCACGACACTCCAGAGCTCCTCTTCCAGCTTCTTGGCCTTGTGAATGGCGAACTTGGCGATGTAGTCCAGTTCACCCGCGATGAAGCTGGTGTCCGGGCGGCCGGTGCGCGAAATGCCCACCAGTACTGAATAGAATTCTCCCTGTTGCCGAGCCAGCTCGATGAAGCGGCGCTTTTGATCCGGTGAGCTGAAGCTGCTGGCCAGGTGGCTGCGAAACAGGGGGGTTCCCCCCTGGGAGTGGAGGGCGGCGATGTAGACCTCCTCCTCTTCCGGCTTGTCTTCCCGCTCGATGGCGCGCAGGGGATTGAGCAGCAGGGCCTTGAGCAGCGCCCCCTGGAACAGGGGATACAGGTTCAACTGCTGATCCTGCTCGGCACAGATGCGCAGCAGACGGGAAAGGCTGCGTGGTTGTGGCGAGAGGCCGGCCGCGGCCAGTTTCGGGGCGGCCTTGAGTTTGTTCACATAGACGGGGGTGTTGAACAGGTGGTGGGTGTAGAGGTTGCGCAGCGCCCTGGCCATGCCGCGATAGCGATTGAACTCCCGGGTGGTCTTGAGCTTGTTCTGGTTGCTTTCGATCAGCAGGCTGAAGAACTGGTGGCCGGTATGGCGCTCGGCCGTCCCCTCGATGCACAGATGCAGCACGGTTCTGCTCAGGTTGAGGCTGACCAGCCGATAGGGCAGGCGTTGCAGGTCCATGTTCCTGGCGAGCTCCTGCAAACGGGGCAGGGCCACCGTGATGATGTCTCCCTTCTCCCCGTCGAACGGCTCCTCCAGCTCGATTTGCATGCCGTGGGCAGAGATGTCTCGGGTCCAGCCGACCCAGGATCGCTCCTTGTGATGCAAGACGATGGCCGTCTTGTGCATGTAGCGCGCCTCCTTGCGCAGTTGCACATAGTGCAGCGTCTCTATCTCGAAGGGGGCGGCATGGATGTCATGGCCAAAGCGCTGCAAGGCGTTGGCGTTGAGCGGCTCCTGGCTGGTCTCTCGCTGGAACTCGTCGCGCTGGTTGTCCAGGTTTATCTCCTGCAGCATGCCCACGTAACCGAGCTGGGCCAGGCGCTCGCGCAGCAGCCTGTCCTGCAACTGGCTCGCCCCGCCCTGGGGGTTGTCGAGGTCGGCCTCCCGCAGGGTGCAGGCTTCCATGCTGAACTTGTACACCCGCCAACTGGGGCGGCGGGCGCCGATCTGGAAGAAGAGCGCGGTCAGTCCGCTCTGTTCCAGCTCCTCCCGGGTCGCGGAGAAGAAGTAGAGGTGGCTGCGTACCGCATGGGTAAAGCTGTAGATCAGCGTCTCGCACAGCCCCTCTTTGCCCGGGAGCAACGAGGGCATGCGGGCAGCGGTGAAGAGGCTGGCGAGCATGTCGCGGTTCTTGGCGTCGCGCCAGTATTCGAGAATGTGCTGGTTGTTCTCGGTGCGCAGGGCGATCTCGAGGGCGGGGACGCTGCCCTTGCCGAAATAGAGGGGCATGCCGGTCATGCGCGGCAGATAGAACTGCTCATACCCCTTGATGACGGCGGCGGAGAGCAGGTAGTCGACGCTGACGCGATAGCGGCTGCGGTTGCGCTCGATGAAGTCGCGCAGGAACTCGTCGAACACCGGATGCTCGCCGTTCTTGAGCAGCCTTAGCCAGAATTTGTCCTCTTTTCTCTCCTCCCCCAGGATCTGGTAGCTGACCGGGTCACGCAGCAGGGGATGGGGATGATCGCGTTCCAGTCCGGTGAAGAAGACGGCTATCAGGTCGCCTGTCTGGTAGTCGGGCAGATAGGGCACGGATACCCGGATGCCGCCGAGGGAGATGTCGGAGCTCTTGGCGAGGATCTTCTCGCCGTTGGCGAGCTGGAGCACCATGGGAGAGCTGAAGTGCATGCGCTCTTCCTGTCGCCCGTAATGGCTGGCGAAGGGGATGGCGCTGACATCGAACGGACGAAACGGGCTGATGGGCAGCGCCAGATTGTCGCTGCGCCCCTGGTTGAGTTTGTACCAGGCTTGCAGCGCCTCGTAGACCCCCAGGGTGTAGCTGTCCCGGTAGAGGTAGCACTGGGATTGAAACAGCTCGATGGCCTCGGCGGGCATGAAGTGGGTCACCCCGTCGAACTCATGCACCTGACAGAGGGCGCCCAGCTCGTTGCGCATGTCGATGACGCGCCGGCAGGGGGTGCACTTGCGTTTGAGTTCCATCTTCAGCAGGAACCGGCTGTTCGTATTTTCGTTCTGGGTCAGACGGTTGAAGATTTCGTCGAAGTCCTTTTCCCGGAGCAGGGGGACAAGTTGTTCTATCAGATGTAGTGGTTGTTCTGAATCCATGTATTCCTGCCGCGGAAAGTCACTTTTCCGATTCTGGGTTTGATCTGCCGGTCGCAAACAAGTATATCAAGCAGGAATTCATCCTGTCCCCGAGTTATCCATGGCCAAAAACAAAACCGCCTATGTTTGTTCCGAATGTGGAGCCGACTTCACCCGCTGGCAAGGCCAGTGCAGCGAGTGCAAGGAATGGAACACCATCACCGAGGTGCGACTGGGGGTGACGACACCCGGCAAGAGCGCTCGCTATACCGGTTATGCGGGCGCCGTCGGCAGCCAGGTGCAGACCCTGGCGGAGATCGCCACCACGGAGATCCCCCGTTTCAGCTCGGGCTTCAAGGAGCTGGACCGCGTACTCGGTGGCGGCGTGGTCCCTGGTTCGGCCATTCTCATCGGCGGCAACCCCGGGGCCGGCAAGTCGACCCTGTTGCTGCAGACCATGTGCGGCCTGGCGCAGCGCATGAAGACCCTCTATGTGACCGGTGAGGAATCACTGCAACAGGTGGCGATGCGGGCCGGTCGGCTGGGTCTGCCCACGGACAAGCTGCGCATGTTGTCCGAGACCAGTGTCGAGCAGATCTGCCTCATCGCCCAGCAGGAGCAACCTCAGATCATGGTCATCGACTCCATCCAGGTGATGCACGTGGCGGATGTGCAGTCTGCGCCGGGGTCCGTCTCCCAGGTGCGGGAGTCGGCGGCGCTGCTGACACGCTATGCCAAGCAGAATCATGTGGCCATTTTCATGGTGGGCCACGTCACCAAGGACGGCACCCTGGCGGGCCCCAAGGTGCTGGAGCACTGCATCGACTGCTCCGTGCTGCTGGATGGCGGGCACGACTCGCGTTTTCGCACCCTGCGCTCCCACAAGAACCGCTTCGGTGCGGTCAACGAACTGGGGGTCTTCGCCATGACCGGGCAGGGAATGAAGGAGGTGAGCAACCCTTCCGCGATTTTCCTCAGCCGCGGGGAGGAGCAG
Source organism: Aeromonas sp. ASNIH5 (assembly GCF_002902865.1). Lineage (NCBI taxonomy): Bacteria > Pseudomonadati > Pseudomonadota > Gammaproteobacteria > Aeromonadales > Aeromonadaceae > Aeromonas > Aeromonas sp. ASNIH5. The sequence continues at coordinate 3,711,063 of NZ_CP026122.1, forward strand.
GCTCCGGGCTCCATCGTCATGGTGATCTGGGAAGGCACGCGCCCCCTGCTGGTGGAGTTGCAGGCGCTAGTGGATTACTCCCAGCTCTCCAATCCGCGCCGGGTGGCGGTGGGGATGGACCACAACCGTCTCGCCATGCTGCTGGCGGTGCTGCATCGTCACGGCGGGTTGCAGATGGCGGATCAGGATGTGTTCATCAACGTGGTGGGTGGCGTCAAAGTCGAGGAGACCAGTGCGGATCTGGCGCTGCTGCTGGCCATGGTGTCGAGCTTCCGGGATCAGGCCCTGCCCAAGGATCTGGTGGTCTTTGGCGAAGTGGGGCTCTCCGGCGAGATACGGCCCGTGCCCTCGGGTCAGGAGCGACTGCAGGAGGCGGCCAAGCACGGTTTCCGCCGAGCCATCGTCCCGCATGCCAATGCGCCCAAACATCCCATCGAGGGGATGGAGGTGGTGCCGGTGAAGAAACTCTCCGATGCCCTCGAGGCCCTGTAACCGATCATGAAAAAGGAGCGTATGGACGCTCCTTTGTTTTTCTGCCCGCCCGCTCAGGATTCGGGGGGGACGTGGTCTCGGTGCTCTTGCAGCAACTGCTCCAGCTCGCGATGGAGCAGTTGTTCCTCTCCGATGTTCAGCTCGATCATCCGCTTGAGGTGAGTGGCGCTGTCGATGTCGATGTGGTGGCAGTAAAACCCCAGCTTCTTGCTGGCTTCGTGGGTCAGCTCGACCTGCATCTTGATCTCGATGTCGCTGCCCCCGAGCACGAAGCAGATTTCGTACTCCTTGTCCTCGCTGGCGACCCAATCCTCGGGTCTAAGCAGCAGGGCTCCCTGCAGGGAGACATCGACCAGCTGGGTGCGCCACTGGTGTTCACCCTGGGTGAGCTTGGCGGCGGTCAAATAGAAAATCCGAGTAAAGTGGCGGCGCTCGGCCATGGTCGTCTCCGGTCTGCGTGCGAGCAAGATGCTCATCCTTCATGTTGCAGAGTGTAATCCAGCTGGCACGCCAGGATATTGAACTGGCTCCGATATTGAATATCAGACCTGCTGATGGCTGAGGGATTCCACCACCTGCAGCGCCTTGACCAGCCGATCCTCCTGTTTGAACCTGTCCTCCAGCACGGGGCCGAGCTGGTTCAGATCCTCGTCCAGTTGCAGCAACTGGGCTTCGTCGGCGTTGCTGTACTTGTCGTTGAACTCCAGCGCGAATTCGGTACAGGCACGGATATGGGGGTAGATACGCTTGGCCAGCTCCAGTTTGTCGCCGCTGGCTTGCTCAAAGGCGGTGACGACGTGGTTGTAGATCTCGAAATGGCCTGCGCTGACGTAGTCGACCAGTTGTTCGCAAAAACGTTGCAGTTCTACATGGCCTGGGAGGGTGCGTTGCTTGCACTTGGCGGGCATGAGGCCTGCCAGTCGCATGTACTCGACCAGCAACGCCTGTCTGGCATCCAGCCAGTCATCTATTGCTCTGTGCTTGCCTGCCAGCGCGCGCTTGGTTTTTTCCAGTTCAGTTAACATAGTCCCTCCATGGGCATGGCATGCGGCTCTCGGGTCGCACGCCTCCGGTCATTCTCATCGACTGACGACACTCCTATAACTAGGGAAAATCCAGTTGACCGTCAATAGGAGTGTAGGGATATTGTTACATCAGGCGGGGATTTGCATGCCTCTCCCCACCGGTACTTCGCATCCTGTCGCCCATCCAGGGGACAAGGGGGCGATATATGTGACTATTTCCGCAGATCTTGATGAAAACCCCAGCATTCAAGCCAATCCGGCTGATAAAGCCTTTGCCTGAGTGTTTTTTTTTGAATAGAGTGGCCCGGTGCTAAATGCCCGATCATAAAGGAAATGTTATGAACAAAGCTCAACTTGTCGATGCAATTGCCGCCAAAGCAGACCTGAGCAAAGCTCAGGCCAAAGTCGCTCTGGAAGAGATCATCAATGGTATTACCCAGAGCCTGAAAGAGGGCGATGCCGTTCAGTTGGTGGGTTTTGGTACCTTCAAGGTCAACCATCGCGCGGGCCGTACCGGTCGCAACCCGCAAACCGGTAAAGAGATCCAGATTGCAGCCGCCAATGTGCCGTCCTTCGTGGCTGGCAAGGCGCTGAAAGACGCCGTCAAATAAGATCGTCTTGTAATCAAATGAAACCCGGCTTGTGCCGGGTTTTTTCTTGCCATCTTCGTCAAAATTTGTTTCAGATACACTCAGAATATGGCATGCGCTGTAGCGAGGTGGATATGGAACAGAAAAATGCCATTCGGCAGGTAGCCGTCCCCTGGGCACCCTCTCGTCAACTCCCTCCCGGCCTGGTCGTGGCCGAACTGCATCAGGATATCTGGAGCGACACCCTGACCGTCATGCTGGGGCGTGCTCGCAGCATCGATCTGCCTCCGTTGCCCCTGTGCCGGGTGAGTTTTCGCCACATCTTCGCAGTGCGGGTGATGGAGGATTGCGATCTGGCGGAGGGGCGTGACAGCCACGTCATCGAGGAGCAGATCCAGCTCATCACCCCGTCCCGTTTCGCCAGCTGGTTCCATCAGGAATCCGATGGACTGCACCTGGATGAAGATTTGCAGCACTACCGCATCTCGACCTGGGATTACTGCGCCGATGTGCTGACCTCTTCTCCCCCTGAACTCCAGTTCATGGTTCAGGAAGAGTAAGCCAGACTGTCGGGTCACCTCCGTGGTGACAAAAAAGCCGGCGCAGGGGCGCCGGCTTTTTCTTGTTCGGGAGCGTGGGGCGCTTAGCCCAGGATCTGGTCCCGGTGCAGCCCCAGCACGATCAGCAGCCCGATGAAATAGAAGGCGCTGAGCTTGATGCCGAGAATGGTGAGCAGGCCGGCGCACAGACGCACCAGGGCCTTGTGCAGCCAGGATCCGGTGAAGCGGTACATGATCACTCCACCGCGTCGGCCGGCGCGAACTCCGGCACCTTGGCCATGGCGTCCAGCACCACTTGAATGTCGGCCCCCGGCTTGCAGGCATTCTCGCTCAGATGGCGACGCCAGGCGCGCGCCCCCTGCATGTTCTGGAACAACCCCAGCATGTGGCGGGTCATGTGGGAGAGGTAGTTGCCCTTGGCCAGCTCCTGTTCGATGTAGGGCAGCATCATCCGCACCACCTCGTGGCGGCTTGGCACGGCATGGTTCTCGCCGAACACCAGATTGTCCACCTGGGCCAGAATGTAGGGATTCTGGTAAGCTTCGCGGCCCATCATGACCCCGTCGAGGTGCTGCAGATGTTCAAGAGTCTGTTCCAGACTGGTCACCCCGCCGTTGATGGCAATGGTCAGTTCCGGGTAATCCTGCTTGACCTGGTAGACGCGAGGATAATCGAGGGGCGGGATCTCGCGGTTCTCTTTCGGGCTCAGGCCGCTCAGCCAGGCCTTGCGGGCGTGGACGATGAAGGTATCGCAACCGGCGTTCCGTACCTGCTCGATGAAGGCCTGCAAGAACTCGTAGGAGTCTTGCTCGTCGATGCCGATACGGGTCTTCACGGTGACCGGAATGTCGACTACGTCGCGCATTGCCTTGACGCAATCAGCCACCAGCGCGAGTTCGCCCATGAGGCAGGCGCCGAAGCGGCCGTTTTGCACCCGATCGGAAGGGCAGCCGACGTTGAGGTTGACCTCGTCATAGCCGCGCTCCTCGGCGAGCCTGGCGCAGCGGGCCAGGTCTGCCGGGTTGCTGCCACCCAGTTGCAGGGCGAGAGGGTGTTCCTGCTCGCTGTAGCCCAGATAGTCGCCCTTGCCGTGGATGATGGCGCCCGTGGTCACCATCTCGGTATAGAGCAGGGTCTGGCGGGTCATCAGACGGTGGAAATAACGGCAATGCCGATCGGTCCAGTCCAGCATGGGGGCGATGGAAAAGCGCTGCGCCTGCATAAAAATCATCCGGGTTGGCCAAACAAGGGGCGGGATTCTATCACAACGTGAGACAGCCCCAGAAAATGAATTTTGTCGCCGCGCACTGGGGGCCCTGTGATAGTATCCGGCTAATTGACAGGGTATCTGCGTGAACATGAATCAAGACCAACTTCTACAACGAGCGGAACGCCTCTGCGAGCAGCGCGGGATCCGTTTCACCCCGACACGGCGCCAGGTGTTCCGGCTGCTTGCCGCCCACGGCAATGCCATCAGTGCCTATGATTTGCTGGCCCAGTTGCAGCAGACCGAGGCTCATGCCAAACCGCCTACCGTCTATCGGGCGCTCGACTTCCTGCTCGAACAGGGCTTTGCCCACAAGGTGGAGTCGCTCAACGCCTTCATCTTCTGCTGCCACTTCGACCATGCCCACCCGATGCAACTGCTGATCTGCGATCGTTGCGGTGAGGTAGTGGAGCTGCACGATCCCGCCATCGACGGCGCCTTTTCCGAGCAGGCTCATCAGCATGGTTTTACTATTACCAACAAGACCATAGAAGCCCATGGTCAATGTGCCCGCTGTTCCGCTACCGTAGGAAGTCAAGATGAAGGCTGATTTTGTAAACCCGTTCCTGCTCTCCCTGCTCAACGTGCTCTCCACCATGGCACAGCTGGAACTCAAACCGGGTGCGCCCAAGCGCAAGACGGACGAGCTGGCTCGGGGAGATGTCTCCGGCCTGATTGGCATGGTGGGTCCGCAGACCCGGGGTTCCCTCTCCATCAGCTTCGAGAAGGGGCTGGCATTGGAGATCATGCGTCGCATGCTGGGGGAGGCGCCGGCCACCATCAACGAGGAAGTGACCGACATGGTGGGCGAGATCACCAACATGGTGACGGGCGGCGCCAAACGCATGCTGGGGGAGAAGGGCTATGAGTTCGACATGGCGACCCCGGTCATCGTCTCCGGTCCCAATCACACCATCACTCACCGGGCCGACGGCGCCAAGATCATGATGCCGTTCGAATCGGAGTATGGCCGTGCCACCATCGAGATCTGCTTCGAGTAATCGCCATGTGGAAGATGCTGAAATGGAGTGTCATCTGTGGGGTGGTGCTGCTTATCCTGTCGGATATCGAGATCAGCACCTCTCTCTACAAGTACGAAGACAACCGCGTGGAGATCAACTTCCCGCGCTGGCAGGCTGACCAGCCCTGGGGCACCCTGCGCTGGCATGCGGGCCGGTTTGAGCATCACTGGTACGGTCTTGCAGGCAAATCCAAGCCCGCAACCGTACTCTGACGAGCGCTCTCCACAACGGATGGATCAGATTGCACCAACAAAAAAGAGGCCAGCGAATGCTGGCCTCTTTATTTGGTCAAGATCTGTTATCAGGCCGCTTCTGCAGCCAGCTTGCCATTGCCACGCACCATGACACCGAGGCCACAGGCCAGCAGGGTCGGCAGCAACCAGGCCAGGCCCTTGTCAAACAGCGGCAGGAAGGCGAACGCATCCATCTTCATGCCGGCGGCGCCCAGGCCGTCCAGGCAGCCGAACAGGAAGGCGACCAGCAGCACGGAGCGGAACACCAGGCGGGGGCGACCGAAGTAACCCTTCAGGAAGGTGACCAGTACCAGCGCCACGGCAACCGGGTAGATGGCGACCAGCACAGGAATGGAGAGGCTGATGAGCTGGCTCAGGCCCACGTTGGCCACGATGCCGCAGATGACACCCAGCAGCACGACCAACTTCTTGTAGCTCATGCCGGTCAGGTTGTGGAAGAAGTCGGAGCAGGCGGAGATGAGGCCGACGGCCGTGGTGAAGCAGGCCAGGGTGATGATGGCAGCCAGGATGAACTGACCCGGTTGGCCGAACAGACTCAGCACGTAGGCGTTGACGATGGCACCGCCGTTGCTCACGTCTGTGGCAACGCCGGCAGCGGTGTTGCCCAGCTGGAACAGGGAGACATAGACCACGGAGAGACCGATGGCGGAGATGATGCCCGCGATGGCCAGGTACTTGAACTGGCTCTGGTAGTCATGGATGCCTTTCTGGCGCAGCAGGTCGACGATCAGGGCGCCAAACATGAGGGACGCCAGGGTATCCATGGTGTTGTAGCCTTCCAGAATGCCCTTCACGAAGGGGGTGCTCTGGTAGTCACCGGATGCGGCAGGCATGCTTCCTTGCGGTGCGACGAAGACACCGATGGCCAGGGTCAGCAGCAGCAGCATCAGCAGCGGGGTCAGGTACTTGCCGATGGCATCCATCAGCTTGCCCTGGTTGAGTGAGACCAGGATGGCCACGCCGAAGAACAGTACTGTGTAGGCAGCCAGACCGGATGGTCCCATGTCGCCAAGGAAGGGCTTGAGGCCCATCTCGTAGGCCACCAGGCCGGTACGGGGGGCGGCGAAGGCCGGGCCGATGATGATGTAGATGGCGACGGCCAGTGCGGTGGCCACGCCGACCGGCAGCAGCTTGGTCATGCCGGCCCAGCCGTTGCCAGCCTTGGCGACGGCGATGATGGTGATGAGGGGCAGGCCCACGGCGGTGACCAGGAAGCCCAGCATGGCCAGAGAGAGGTGCTCACCCGCCATGAAGCCGGCCAGGGGCGGGAAGATGATGTTGCCTGCGCCCAGATAGAACGCAAAGGTCATGAAGCCCAATCCGAGTACATCGGACAATGTGAGTGATTTCGTCAAGTTCAACCTCGTCTGTCTTGTAAACTATTGCTTGTTATAGTTTTTTATTTGTCAGTGACCGGCACTTTCCGGGGGTAAAAAAAAGAGCCCCGCTGGTTTTTTCATCGCGACCAGTGGTTTGAACTGGTCTTGAGCGGGCGCTCATTTAGCAGTCAGCATAATGATGTGAAAAAATAGTTCAAGGCAAAATTTACATCTTCAAATAGAAGGGGCTGGTTAGTTGGATATATCTGTCGGAATAGCCTCCTGTGGCAGAATGGATCACAATTTCACCCCTCTCACACTTGTTTAATCCTCTGCCAAGCAGCAATAAAACACGATTTGCCTCTTTCCCCTCTCTGGTGGTAACAGCCAGATAACAACGCTCATACAGATCATAACTCGACGAAATGCATAAAATTTCATCCGCCATCGCCGTGGGCAGCACCAGGGCCAGTTGCCCGGTACGGCTCAGCAGGCGATCGCTGGCGGCCAGCAATCCCCTGGGGTCGAGCCCCCCGGTATGACGGGCCAGAGCCCTGGCCGGATCGCGGAGTGTCTGGCCTGCCGGGAAATAGGGCGGGTTGGAGACGATGAGATCGTAAGGGGGGGCGAGGTGATCCTGAATGGCGCTCTCTATGATGGTGACCCGCTCACGCCAGGGGGAGGCCGCCACATTCTCCTGGGCCTGCATGGCTGCATCCTTATCCAGCTCCACCCCGTCTATGTGGCAGTCGTTCGTGCTGCGCTGGGCCAGCATCAGGGCGATGAGGCCGCTGCCGGTGCCGATGTCCAGCACCCGACGGGCGTTGTCGACCGGCGCCCAGGCTCCCAGCAGAATGCCGTCCGTACCGACCTTCATGGCGCAGCGGTCGTGATCGATGTGAAATTGCTTGAACGTGAAACCGTTGTTGCGCCCCATTCGGCCCTCCTCCTGTGCCTGCCCGCGGAAAATGGCCGGCGATTATAGCGGCTAAGCCACAGTCACCATAGGAGCCGGCGGCATAATCGCCTATAATCTGCCGCTTCCTTAATGACCGAGTATTGCCATGAGCCAGTCCTTTGATGATTTCGACCTGAATCCAGCCCTCAGTCGGGCCTTGGCCGAGATGGGATTCACCCGCCCCACCACCATCCAGCAGATGGTGCTGGAGCCAGCCCTGGACGGCCGCGATATTCTGGCCTCTGCGCCGACCGGAACCGGCAAGACCGCCGCCTTCCTGCTGCCCGCGATGCAGCACCTGCTGGACTTCCCGCGTCGCAAGCCGGGTCCGTGCCGCATGCTGATCCTGACTCCGACCCGCGAGCTCGCGCTGCAGGTGAGTGCTCACGCCAAGGCCCTGGCGGTGCACACCCATCTCAGCATCGAGACCATCATCGGTGGCGTCAGCCATGAAGAGCAGCTGCCTGCCCTGACCAAGACCACCGACATCGTGGTGGCCACCCCGGGCCGTCTGCTCGAGTACATCGAGAAAGAGGAGTTCGAGAGCCATGACATCGAGGTGCTGGTGCTGGATGAAGCGGACCGGATGCTGGACATGGGCTTCATCAAGGACGTGAACCGCATCGTGGAAGAGGCGCGCTACCGCAAGCACACCATGCTCTTCTCCGCCACCCTGGAAGGGGCCGGCCTCGAGAAGTTTGCGAGCGAGATCCTCAAAGACCCGGTTGAGCTGCACGCCGAGCCGCCCCGCAGCGAGCGCCGCCCCATCACCCAGTGGATCCACCTGGCCGATGATGCCGCCCACAAGCTGGCTCTGCTGGTGCATATCCTGAAAAACCCGGAAACCCAGAAGGCCATCATCTTCGTCAAGACCCGTGAGCGACTGGCGGAGCTTTCCGGCCAGTTGCAGGCGGCAGGCGTGCCCTGCGCCTGGATCCGTGGCGAGATGGAGCAGGCCAAGCGCATCGAGTCTATCCGCAAGTTCCACGAAGGGGAGGTGCCCTTCCTCATCGCCACCGACGTGGCCGCCCGCGGTATCGACCTGCCGAACGTCAGCCATGTCATCAACTACGACATGCCCTACGGCGCGGATGTCTATGTGCACCGCATCGGTCGTACCGGTCGTGCCGGCAACCGCGGCTGCGCCATCAGCCTGGTGGAAGCTCACGACATGGCCATGGTCGCCAAGATCGAACGCTACACCGAGGAGCGCCTCAAGCGCCGGGTGATCGATGAGCTGCGCCCCAGACACAAGGAAGCGCGGGTGCCGGTGAAGAAGAAAAAGCCGAAGGATGCCAAGAAGTCGGCAAAGAAGAAAAAGAAGTAATGCCCCCGAGCACAGTTGAAACGGCCATCCCAGGATGGCCGTTTTGCTGTCTGCTGCCTGGGGAGTGGCCTGAGAAAGGCGCAGAAAAAAGCCGACGCAAGGACGTCGGCCAACAAAAAGTGCTTACAACAGAGGATTCACAGAGTCAGACCCGAGGATCTCCGACTTGGTTCCCTTGAATGTGTAATTAATTTTCAGCGCGCTTGAACATCAGGGTATTGGCGTCGGACTCTTCCGGTACAAAGTAGTAACCGTCGGCATTGAAACCGGTCAGCTGTTCCACCCGGGTGAGCCGATGCTTGATGATGTGGCGTGCCATCATGCCGCGGGCCTTCTTGGCGTAGAAGCTGATGATCTTGAACTGGCCGTTCTTCTCGTCCTTGAAGACCGGGGTGATGATGCGCCCCTGCAGGGCTTTCGGGCGCACCGACTTGAAATACTCGTCGGAGGCGAGGTTGATCAGTACGTCGTCCCCCTGGGTTGCCAGCGCCTTGTTCAGGTGCTCAGTGATGATGTCGCCCCAGAACTGGTAGAGGTCCTTGCCGCGCGGGTTGTCGAGGCGGATCCCCATCTCCAGCCGGTAGGGCATCATCAGATCAAGCGGGCGCAGCACCCCGTAGAGGCCGGAGAGCATGCGCAGGTGTGCCTGGGCGAAGTCGAGGTCGGCCTCGCTGAAATCTTCTACGGCCAGACCGGTGTAGACGTCCCCCTTGAAGGCCAGCAGCGCCTGGCGGGCGTTGGCCGGCGTGAAGTCAGGCTGCCACTCGGCAAAGCGGGCGGCGTTGAGGCCGGCGAGCTTGTCGCTGATCTTCATCAGGCTGGCGATCTGGTCCGGGCTCAGTTGACGAGCCCGGGTGATCAGTGCTGCGGAGTGGTCCAGCAGTTCGGGTTGGGTGAAACGGGAGGTCACCAGGGGTGACTCGTAATCCAGCGTCTTGGCCGGGGAAACCACAATCAGCATAACTGTCCTTTACTAGCGGTGACGCACACCCCTCATTCATCCAGGGTCACGTTGTCGAGAGTGCCTGCGCCCAGCTGCTCGCGACCCGACAGCTTGATGAGCAGTCGCAGGTCGTTGGCGGAGTCGGCATGGGCAAGGGCCTCACTGTAGCCAATTTGGCCGGCGCAGAACAGGCCGAACAGCGCCTGATCGAATGTCTGCATGCCGAGCTCGCCGGATTTGGTCATCACCTCCTTGAGTCTGTGCATCTCTCCCTTGCGGATGATGTCGGTGACGAGCGGGGTGTTGAGCAGGATCTCGAAGGCGGCGACCCGGCGCTGCCCGTGAGCGGAGGGGAGCAGCTGCTGGGCGACGATGGCGCGCAGGTTGAAGGAGAGATCGAACAGGAACTGGCGGTGCTTCTCCTGGGGGACCAGATGCAGGATGCGATCCAGCGCCTGGTTGGCATTGTTGGCGTGCAAGGTGGCGAGGCAGAGGTGCCCCGTCTCGGCGAACTGGATGGCGAACTCCATGGTCTCCTGGGAGCGGATTTCACCGATGAGGATGACATCCGGGGCCTGGCGCAGGGAGTTTTTGAGGGCGACATCGAAGGATGCGGTGTCGATCCCCACCTCCCGCTGGGTCACCAGACAGCGATCGTGCTGATGGACGAACTCCACCGGATCCTCCACCGTCAGGATGTGGCCGTCACCGTGCTGGTTGCGAAAGCCTATCATGGCCGCCTGGGTGGTGGACTTGCCGGCGCCAGTGGCGCCGACGAAAAGCACCAGCCCGCGTTTGGCCATGGCGACCTCCTGCAGGATGGGAGGCAGCACCAGCTCGTCAAAGGTGGGGATGCGGGTCTCGATGCGGCGCAGCACCATGCCTGGCATATCCTGTTGCCAGAAGGCGCTGACCCGAAAGCGCCCCAGCGAGCCTCGCTGGATGGCGTAGTTGGCCTCGCGGGTGTGCAGGAAGCGCTCGAAGTGGGTCTCGTCCAGGCTTTCTCTGATCAACGCCAGCGCCGTCGTCTTGTCGAGGGGAGCCGGCCCGAGCGACACCAGACGCCCGTTGACCTTGAGGGTCGGGGGGGCATCGACCGTGATGAAGAGATCCGAGCCCTTTTGTTCAACCAGTGCGGCGAGCAGAACATCCATGTTCATGGCGACTCCTTGGGTGTGCGAGCTTAAATGGTATTGGGATCGACCGCCTTGGCCTTGGCATCGAGGGAGGCGACGCCCCCCCGGTTGACCAGCTGCTTGAGGCTCTGGTCCATGGTCTGCATGCCGTGGGTCATCCCGGTCTGGATGACGGAATAGAGCTGGGCCACCTTGTCTTCCCGGATGAGGTTTCGCACCGCCGGGATCCCCAGCATGATCTCGTGGGCCGCCACCCGGCCGCCACCGATACGCTTGAGCAGGGTCTGGGAGATGACCGCCCGCAGGGATTTGGAGAGCATGGATCGCACCATGTCCTTCTCCGAGCCGGGGAAGACGTCGATGATACGGTCGATGGTCTTGGCAGCCGAGGAGGTGTGCAGGGTGCCAAACACCAGGTGACCGGTTTCGGCGGCGGTCATGGCGAGGCGGATGGTTTCGAGGTCCCGCATTTCACCTACCAGGATGATATCCGGGTCTTCCCGCAGGGCCGAGCGCAGGGCGTTGCTGAAGCTCTTGGTGTCGCGGTGTACTTCCCGCTGGTTCACCAGGCAGCGCTTGTTCTCGTGCACGAATTCGATGGGATCCTCGATGGTGAGGATGTGGTGGTGGAAGTTGTCATTGATGTAATCGACCATGGCGGCCAGGGTGGTGGATTTGCCCGAGCCGGTGGGTCCAGTCACCAGCACCAGGCCGCGAGGGTACTCCGCTATCTTGCGAAATATCTCCGGCGCCCCCAGATCGTCCAGGGTCAGAACGGTGCTCGGGATGGTACGAAACACGGCGCCCGAGCCGCGCGCCTGCTGGAAGGCGTTGACCCGAAAGCGTGCCATGCCGGGTACTTCGAAGGAGAAGTCCACCTCGAAGTTCTCCTCCAGCTCCTTGCGCTGGTGGTCATTCATGATGTCGTAAATGAGAGCATGGACTTCCCGGTGATCCAGGGCGGGCAAATTGATCTTGCGAACCTCCCCATCAACCCTGATCATCGGGGGGACCCCGGCCGAGAGGTGTAGATCCGATGCCTTATGCTTTACACTGAATGCCAATAACTCTGTGATATCCATAGATTTGTTATTCTCCCATCACAAGATTACGAACGAAATATGAGCCAGATTGCCCAGCACCTGCTTCAGGTAAAGGAACGTATTGTAGAGGCTGCCCGGCGTGTTGGCCGCAGCCCAGATCACATCCAGTTGCTTGCTGTCAGTAAAACCAAGCCGCTGGGGGACATTCAGGCTGCCTATGCCGCCGGCCAGCGGCGCTTTGGCGAATCCTACGCCCAGGAGGCCGCGCTCAAGATTGATGCCTTGCGCGAGCAGAATGCCTGTACAGACATAGAGTGGCACTTTATCGGCCCGCTGCAATCGAACAAGTCCAAGCTGGTGGCGGAGCGGTTCGACTGGGTTCAAAGTGTCGATCGTGACAAGCTCATCGAACGCCTCAACAACCAGAGACCGAGTGGGCTCGCGCCGCTAAATATCTGTCTGCAAATCAATATTAGCGGAGAGAGCAGCAAATCCGGTACGTCGGAGCAAGAGATTTTCCGCCTGGCCTCCCTGGTGGCCCAAAGCGAGCGGCTGCGGTTGCGCGGCCTGATGGCCATCCCCGAGCATACCCGCGACGAGGGGGTGCTGGCGGCCCAGATGGCGCGCATGCAGGCTCTGTTCACCGAGCTTGCGCAACAATACCCGAGCGTCGACACCCTTTCGATGGGGATGACCGAGGATCTTGAGCCGGCCATTGCCCATGGCAGCACCATGGTGCGGGTCGGGACCGCCATCTTCGGGGCCCGTGACTATTCATGAGCAAGAGCCGGGGCGAGAAACACCCCGGTCGTGCTTTTTTCAGGTAAACAGGCGCGTGTGATGCTGTCAGCCCGCACAGGCTGGGTCGGCATCCGCTGCGATGTCAGTAACAGGAGTGTTTGATGCAGCAGAGAACCCTCGCCTTCATCGGGGCAGGCAACATGAGCCGCAGTATCATTGCCGGCCTCATCCAGGCGGGCTACCCGGCAGAGCGTATCATCGCCGCCAATCCCAGCCGCCCCAAGCTGGACGAACTGGCCAGCCAGTTCGGCATCCGTATCACCCAGGACAACGCCGAGGCGGCCCGGGAGGCCGAGGTGATCGTGCTGGCGGTCAAGCCCCAGCTGATGGCGGGCATGCTGACGGCGCTGGTGGCCGAGCTTGGCTCGCTGGATGGCAAGTTGCTCATCTCCATCGCTGCCGGCATTCGCGTCGCGCGCTTGCAGGAGATGGCGGGTGGTCACGATCGCATCATTCGCACCATGCCCAACACCCCCTCCTTGCTGGGGCTGGGGATGACCGGGCTCTATGCACCGCCCGCCATCGGGCAGGCCGATAGGGCGGTGGCCGAACAGATGATGCAATCCGTGGGCAAGACCCTCTGGGTGGATGAGGAGGCCGGCATCAACGGCGTCATCGCGGCGGCGGGCAGTGCCCCGGCCTACTTCTTCCTGTTCATGCAGGCGATTGCCGAGGAGGCCGAGGCCATGGGCTTTACGCCGGAGCAGGCCCGCCTGCTGGTGCAGCAAACCGCCCTGGGGGCGGCCGCCATGGTGGAGCAAAATCCCGAGCTGTCGCTGCAGACCCTGCGCGAGCAGGTGACCAGCAAGGGCGGGACCACGGCCGAGGCCGTCAAGACATTCCAGGAGCAGGGGCTGATGCCGCTGACCGCAAGAGCCATGCAGGCGGCCGTTACCCGGGCCGGCGAAATGGAAACCCTTTTCTGAATCCCTTTTAGCAAGGAGCCCGGATGAACACGGCTTACTTTTTGATTAACACTGTCTTTGATCTTTACCTCATGGTGGTGCTGCTGCGGGTCTGGCTGCAGTGGGCGCGGGCCGACTTCTACAACCCCATGAGCCAGATGGTGGTCAAGCTGACCAACCCGCTGGTGGTGCCCCTGCGCCGCGTCATCCCGGGTTTTGGCGGGCTGGACATGGCCTCTGTGCTGCTGGCGCTGCTGATCGCCTTTGGCAAGTTGGTCCTGCTCAAGAGCATGAATGTGCTGCAGGCGGACTGGCTCACTCTCTGTCTGTTTGCGACGCTCACCGTGTTGAAGAAAGCGGGTTCCATGATCTTCTGGATCCTGCTTATCCGCGCCATCCTGAGCTGGGTCAGCCAGGGTCGCAACCCCATTGAATACGTGATGCACCAGCTCACTGAACCCTTCCTGGCCCCCATTCGCCGCATCCTGCCTGCACTGGGCGGGCTGGATCTCTCCGTGCTGGTCGCTTTCATCGCGCTGCAGGCCATCAACTACCTGATGGGGGATCTGTTCGGCCAGTTGTGGTGGATGATCTGATGCCCGCCGTCCTGCTGGAAGGGGACGAGCTGGTGTTGCATCTGATGATCCAGCCCAAGGCGAGCCGGGATCAGATCATCGGATTGCACGGTGACGAGTTGAAAGTGGCCATCACGGCACCGCCGGTGGATGGTCAGGCCAACAGTCACCTGATCAAGTACCTGGCCAAGCAGTGCAAGGTGGCCAAGGGGCAGGTTCGCATCCTGCGGGGGGAGCTGGGTCGGCACAAGACGGTCGCCATCGACGCGCCAAAGCAGATCCCCGCCGAGATTGCCGCTCTGCTCGATAATCAGGGTTGATACGAGAGGGATGACATCATGAAAACTGCCTGGATGAGTTGCCTGCTGGCGCTCCTGATGACGCTGCCGCTGCGGGCTGAGCAGATGCAGGAGCTGGGCCCCTGGAAAGTGCACTACAGCGCGTTCAACTCCAGCTTCCTCACCCCCGAGGTAGCCAGGACCTATGGCCTGGAGCGCAGCCGCTATAACGGCATCGTCAATATCGCGGTGCAGAACAAGCAGGGGGTGGCACAGGCGGTGGGGATAAGCGGCGAAGCCCGCAATCTGACCGGCACCCTTCGCACCCTGAATTTTCAGGAGGTGAAAGAGGGGAATGCCATCTATTACCTGGCAGTGCTGCCCTATCGCAATGAGGACACCTACCAGTTCACCCTGAAGATCATGGGGGAGGGGCAGCAGCAGACGCTGACCTTCCAGCAGACCTTCTACGTCGACTAGATTGCAGGGTGAATGCAGATGCCCTGCCCCCACGGGGGCGGGGCATTTTTTTGGTTCTTCGCGGGATCTTGGGGAAGTGGAAGTTGACAGACAGGGTGCTGGTAAACTGGCTGTCTCCAAACACACCACCACCATCACCCTGCTGTCGCCGTGCATCATATTGATATTGCCTCCTTCTGGCCAGGTTATACCGTCATCGCCCAAGCGCTTTCTGCCAACCATCACACCCTGTTTACCCTTGAGCCTCGCGCCGACCTGTTGCCCCGTTGTCGCCGATGCCTGCAACCCACGCCATTGATCCACGACCAACGTATCCGCCGGGTGCGTGAGCGAGACCTATTTGACCGACAAGTCTGGTTACAACTGCCTGTTCGCCGCGTCGACTGTCTGCGCTGTGGTCGCGTCAGTGAACATATCGACTGGCTCCCCTCTGGCTCCCGCCTCACCCGGCGCATGCAGTGCTGGATTGAAGCGCTCGTTCAGTACCTCCCCATCCGCCATGTCAGCCAGCTCACCGGGGTCGGTTGGCACACCATCAAGGAGATCGACAAGCGCCGTTTGCAGACCAGTGTGGGCACCATCGAACTTGGGGAGGTGCGGCGGCTGGTGA
Organism: Aeromonas sp. ASNIH5; assembly: GCF_002902865.1. NCBI lineage: Bacteria > Pseudomonadati > Pseudomonadota > Gammaproteobacteria > Aeromonadales > Aeromonadaceae > Aeromonas > Aeromonas sp. ASNIH5. Next base: position 3,726,648 of record NZ_CP026122.1, read on the forward strand.
TGGATGAGTTTGCCCTGCACAAGGGACACCGCTATGCCACCGTGATCATGGATGCCGAGCGAACCCGCGTCCTGTGGGTGGGGCACGGCAACAGCCGGGCCGCTATCCGTCCCTTCTTCGAGCAGCTCGGCGAGCGATGCCAGCAGATTGAAGCGGTGGCGATGGACATGAACACGGCGTTCGACCTGGAGGTGAAGCAACACTGCCCGCAGGCGGAGGTGGTCTACGACCTGTTCCACGTGGTGGCTCGCTATGGCCGAGAGGTGGTGGACCGGGTGCGAGTGGAGCAGGCGAATGCACTGAAAAGCGATAAACCGGCGCGAAAAGTGGTCAAAAGTGCGCGTTGGTTGCTGCTACGTAATCGGGCGAAGTTGAGTGAAAAACAGGATGTGAAGTTGCAGGAGCTGTTGGCGGCGAATCAACCGCTGGCGATGGTGTACGTGCTGAAAGAGGGGTTGAAGGGCATCTGGTATGCGCCGAGCGTGTGGGAAGGATGGCGACGATGGCGGAGCTGGATGCGGCAGGTGAAGGAAAGCGGGCTAGCGCCGCTGCAACGATTTGGTCGAAATTTATCGAAATATATGCGGGGGATCCTGGCGAGTGCAAACTACCCGATGCACACGAGTGTGCTGGAAGGGGTGAACAACAAGATCAAAGTGATAAAGCGTATGGCATATGGATTTAGGGACTCAGAATACTTTTTTCTGAAAATCAAGGCGGCCTTCCCCGGAAAGCCGCGATGAACCATTTTTTTGCCCGGTGAACCTGTGCTCGACGTCAGTGGCTGGCCAGGGGATAGGTAAACAGGGCCAGGTGGGCGAAGTTGAACAGGAAGTGGAGCAGGATGGCGATACTGAGGCGCCCGCTCAGCTGGAACGCCAGGCCATAGCAGGCCCCCGCCAGCGCGGCGAACAACACCAGCAACGGGCCACCGGCAAGATGGGCTGCGCCGAACAGCAGGCTGGCGACCAGGAGACCTGCCCAGGGCGTGCTTCGGCTTGCCACCCCTTGCTGGATGCATCCCCGGAACAGCGCTTCTTCCGCCACACAGGTGAACAGCAGGTTGTTGAACGCGAACAGCCACCACCAGTGGGGCAGTCCCGCTTCGGGTTTGAGGGCGCCCAGATGCCAGGCGGTGATGAGCAGGGCCGCGAGCGGCAGGATGAGCAGGGCCAGCGGCCGCCAGCGCATCGTTCCACCCGGGCCGAGCAGGCCGGGGATGGCCAGCAGCAGGGCGAAGAAAATGAGCGGCTTGTCCAGATTGAGGTAGAGGGTGAAGGGCACGCTGGCCGGGCCCGCCTGTACCTTGTCGAGCACCCTGAGATTGTCAAAGCCGGGCACCAGATGCAGCGTCAGGGCGAGGGACCACAGCAGGACCAGCGTCAGTGCGACGCCGCGCCAGGGTGGGGGCAGGGTGGGGGTACGCCAGGCCAGCAGCAGACCGGTGAGGCTGACAAGAGCGGCGAGGGGCGCGAGTCGCTCAAGCCAGAGGGCGGTGAGCAGGGCTAGTCCCAGCAGGAGCATGCCGGGCCTGGTCCGGCGGGCGAGGCAGCAGAGTACGGCGAGCCCCAGGACGAGCCAGATGAGGATATCGGGGAGTGGTAACATCGAGTCTCCTTGTATGAATGAAGGGCGCACCTTAACGATCCCCATGGTCTGGTTCAAGGAAAAGGGACTGGCCGGCAGAAGACGCGCAATGAAAAGCCGGAGCTGGGCTCCGGCTTGGGCGGCGGCAAGATGTCACCGAGAGAGGCGATGGCCTTCCCGTATCATCGACCGGACTCGGCGATGACCCGGGCGATGATGTCGGCGCGTTTGCTGGCTTCCAGCTCGCCCAGGGCGATGAGACCGGCCTTGAAGATGACGTTCTTCGGCAGACTGACGTCATCCAGGGTGGTGATGGCCTCGACGTGCATGCCGTTCAGGCGGCTGGCATCGCGCGGGCTCAGGTTGACCTGGGTGTTCAGCACCTGCTTGCCCTTCTTCTTGGGCTGGGCGGGTTTCTTCGGTTGATCCAGCTCGTCTTCCGGCAGTTCGTCATCAAAATCGTAAATGGACATAGTCAATCCTGTTGGGTTGCAAGGGGCATGCTCGCCCGAATGGGGGTAATCAGCCCATATCCTCGTTGCGGATAAAGGCGCGCCAGGAGCCGAGTACCTGGGCAAAATCTTCCAGCCCGCACATGGCCAGCTGTTCATCATCGTAGTAGGCGAGATCGTCGAGATCCTCATCCTGCTCGATATTGAGGACATTGGCCTTCACCTCGGCTTCCTCGTGGGTCAGCAGCAGGGAGTAGTCGCCCCCCAGCAGCCGGTATTCGGTGCGGGCCCGGCTGGAGAGCTGGTCGATGATGGCGAACAGCTCGTCGAGCTTCTCCTCGTCCTTGCCCACCTCGTCGATCAACCACTGGCCGATGGCTTCATGGCCCATGGAGAACCGGGCGCGATAGCCACCGAACGGGTCGCGGCGAAATTCATAATCCATAGCGGAGTCCATATCGGAGGGTGAAACCACCACGGCGCAAAGCGGCATGATGCCGGATCCTTGATCCATGGTGGGGCACTGATAGCGTAAAGTGGCCTATTCTAGCGATCCCCCCCGCGCTTGTCTTGATGATGTGGGATCTTTAACGGGTGATCCCGGTGATGGCGCACGCCGGGGACCCTGTCAACGAATGGTATGGAGAGGCAATGCAGCTCAACGACGCGCTCGCGCATCAGATAGTCAGCCGGGCGATGAAGATCCTGTCGTTCTCGGTCAATGTCATGGATGAGCGGGGACTCATCATTGCGTCCGGCAATCCGGAGCGGCTGCACCAGCGCCACGAGGGGGCCGTGCTGGCCCTGACCGAGAACCGGGTGGTGGAGATAAGCGAGGCCACCGCCCGGGAGCTCAAGGGGGTGAGGCCTGGCATCAACCTGCCCATCGCCTATCAGGGGGAGCTGCTCGGCGTCATCGGCATCTCGGGGGATCCGGACATCGTGCGTGCTTACGCCGAGCTGGTGCGCATGACCGCCGAGCTCATCCTGGAACAGGCGGCACTCACCGAGCAGTTGCAGTGGGACAAGCGCCACAAGGAGGAGCTGGTGTTGCAGCTCATTCGCGGCGAAGGGCGGGCCGATCAACTGCAACAGGTGGCCCGCTTCCTCGAGCTGGATCTCGCCCAGCCCCGGGTGGTGGCCGTGCTGGCGCTGGAGGAGGCCGAGCCCGCCCAGGTGAGGGAGCTGGTTCACCTGCTGGAAAACCCGGAGCGGGACAACCTGGTGGCCATCAACGGCCTGGACGAGATAGTGGTGCTCAAACCCGCCCAGCTCAGCGACGGCGTCTGGCAGTCGGCGCAGGAGCGCAGCCGGATCCGGCAGCTGCTCTCCCGTATTCCCCATTTCAAGGTTCGCATCGGGGTGGGTGATTACTTCGCCGGCATCCCCGGGCTGGCGCTCTCCTACCAGACGGCGCGAGACACCTTGCGCCGTGGCATGCGCCAGTCGCCCCGCAAGCAGGTCTATTTCTTCGAGGATTACCGGCTCTCAGTGCTGCTCGGCACCCTGGCGGACTCCTGGCAGGCGGATCAGCTGCGGGCTCCGCTGCAAAAGCTGGCGCAGGAGGACACAAAGGGAACGCTGCAAAAGACGCTGCGCCAATATTTCTTGCAGGATTGTGATCTGCATCCCTGTGCCGAAGCCCTGTTCATTCACCCCAACACCCTGCGTTATCGACTGACCCGGATAGAGCAGATAACCGGTTTGAATTTCAACAAGTTAGATGACAAGTTTCTGCTCTATCTCGGGCTCAGTCTCGATAGCTGATTTGTCTTTTCCAACAAAAATACAAGGCCGGTAAATGCTTTTTTTGGTTTTATGGCCAAAGCATTCCAGGCGGGGATCCCCATAATGGCGCCACTCATTACAACAACAAGGTGCCCGTCATGATCCCAGTCTCCGCGCTCGGCGCGCTCGCCGCGCTCTCCATCGCCATCTTCCTCATCCTGAAGAAGGTGCCGCCTGCTTACGGCATGATTGTCGGTGCCCTGGCCGGTGGCCTGATCGGTGGCGCCGACCTGACCCAGACCGTCGCCCTGATGATCGGCGGCGCCCAGGGGATCACCACGGCGGTGATGCGGATCCTGGCGGCGGGTGTGCTGGCCGGGGTGCTCATCGAATCGGGCGCCGCCACCACCATCGCCGAGACCATCGTCAAGAAACTCGGCGAAACCCGCGCCCTGCTGGCTCTGGCGCTGGCCACCCTGATCCTGACCGCGGTCGGCGTCTTCGTGGACGTGGCCGTCATCACGGTCGCCCCCATTGCGCTGGCCATCGCCCGCCGTGCCGATCTCTCCAAGGCGGCCATCCTGCTGGCGATGATAGGCGGTGGCAAGGCGGGCAACGTCATGTCTCCCAATCCCAACGCCATCGCGGCAGCCGATGCCTTCCACCTGCCTCTCACCTCGGTGATGGCGGCTGGCATCATTCCCGGCCTGTTCGGTCTGGTGATGGCCTACTGGCTCGCCAAGCGCCTCAACAACCGAGGCAGCAAGGTGGCCGCCGACGAGGTGGTGAGCTTTGACGGTGCCAAGTTGCCCGGCTTTGCCGCCGCCATCAGTGCGCCCCTGGTCGCCATCCTGCTGCTCGCCCTGCGTCCCATCGCCGGCATCGTGGTGGACCCGCTCATTGCACTGCCCCTCGGCGGCCTGGTGGGGGCCCTGATGATGGGCAAGTTCACCAAGGTGAACCAGTTTGCCGTCTCGGGCCTGGCCCGCATGGCGCCGGTTGCCATCATGCTGCTGGGGACGGGTACCCTGGCGGGCATCATCGCCAACTCCGGCCTGAAAGATGTGCTCATCAGCGGCCTGACCGCTTCCGGTCTGCCCTCCTATCTGCTGGCCCCCATCTCCGGTGCCCTGATGTCGCTGGCGACCGCCTCGACCACGGCCGGGACCGTGGTGGCCTCCAACGTGTTCAGCGCCACTCTGATTGAACTGGGGATCAGCAGCCTGGCAGGGGCCGCCATGATCCACGCCGGCGCCACCGTGTTTGACCACATGCCCCACGGCTCCTTCTTCCATGCCACCGGCGGCAGCGTCCACATGGGCGTCGGCGAGCGACTCAAGCTCATCCCCTACGAAACCGCGGTCGGTCTGACCATCGCCGTTGTCTCCACCCTGATGTTTGGCGTGTTTGGCCTCGCCTAAGGAACTGATATGAAAATTGTGATTGCCCCCGATTCATTCAAGGAGAGCCTGAGCGCCATGGCAGTGGCCGATGCCATCGAGGCCGGTTTCAAGCAGGTGCTGCCGGATGCCACCTACGTCAAGCTGCCCATGGCCGATGGTGGCGAGGGGACGGTGCAGTCTCTGGTGGATGCCACCGGTGGTCGCATCCTGCCGGTCGAGGTGACCGCCCCCCTCGGCAACAGGGTGCAGGGCTTCGTGGGCCTGCTGGGGGATGGCAAGCGCGCCGTCATCGAGATGGCGGCGGCCTCCGGCCTTCATCTGGTGGCGCCCGAGCTGCGCAATCCGAGGCTCACCTCCAGTGTCGGCACCGGGGAGCTGATCCTGGCCGCGCTGGAGATGGGGGTGAACCACCTCATCCTCGGCATCGGCGGCAGCGCCACCAATGACGGCGGTGCCGGCATGATCCAGGCACTCGGCGGCAAGCTCCTGAAAGCAGATGGTACCCCCATCGCGCCGGGCGGTGCCGGTCTGGCCGAGCTGGCCACCATCGACCTGAGCGGGCTGGATCCCCGTCTGAGCGGGCTCCACATCGAGGTGGCCTGCGACGTGGACAATCCGCTGTGCGGCCCGAAAGGGGCATCCGCCGTGTTCGGTCCGCAGAAGGGGGCAACTCCCGAGATGGTGGCCGAGCTGGATGCCAATCTGGCCCGTTACGCGGACTGCATCGAACAGGCGCTTGGCAAGCAGGTGAAGGAGATCCCGGGAACGGGGGCCGCAGGCGGCATGGGGGCAGCCTTGGTGGGGCTGCTCGGCGCCGAGCTCAAACCCGGCATCCGGATCGTCATCGAGGCGCTGAACCTGGCCGAGGCGGTGGCCGATGCGGATCTGGTCATCACCGGCGAGGGCCGCATCGACAGCCAGACCATCCATGGCAAGACGCCCATCGGGGTGGCTCGCTGTGCCAAGCAGTTCGGCAAGCCGGTGATCGGCATCGCCGGATGCCTCACCGATGACTGCGGCGTGGTGCACGAGCATGGGCTGGATGCGGTGTTCGCCGTGGTCAATCGGGCCATGTCCCTGCCGGAGGCGCTGGCCACCGCCACCACCAACCTGCAGCTCACGGCTCGCAACGTGGCGGCTCTCTACCTGCTGCGCAAATGACCCTCTCTCCTGGCCGATGCGGTGCATCGGCCAGACCCTGCCCCGTGCAGCAGAGTGAGCGGCCCGGCGTGGCACCTCTGACGCACTTGCCGATCCTTGGGTCGGCTTTTTTTATTATCCTGCTGTCTTTTATATGGTTTTTGTATTCTGACAAGGGGCTTTGCGGCATAGTGATCTCCCGACAGTGAGGGAGCCACGAGAAACAAGGCCCGCCTGAGGGAGGGCTTCCCATTCCGGGGGGCAATATGCGAGGAGCGAGCCATGATCCTGCTGACCCTGGGGGTGGTGTTGTTCACCCTGACTCATCTTTACCCCTGTTTCGCGGCACAGCACCGCGCCCGTCTGCGGGAGCGGCTGGGGGAGAACCGCTACAAGGGGCTCTTCTCGCTGCTGGTGTTCGTCGCCATCGGCTGCATCCTCGCAGGCTGGCGCAGTGCCAGTCCCATGCCCCTCTATTTTCTGCCTGTCTGGGGGCCCACCCTGGTGATGGGGATCATGCCGATCGCCCTTGTACTGCTGTGTGCGGGGCAGGGGGCCAATCATTTCCGCCGTTGGCTGGTGCATCCCCAGCTGCTCGGGGTGCTGCTCTGGTCGGGGGCCCATCTGGCGGTGAACAGCGAGGCGCGTTCCCTGGTGCTGTTTGGCGGGCTCGGTCTCTGGGCACTCATCAGCATCGTCTGGATTTCGATGCGGGAGTGGGGTCGTCACCCCCGTGCCGCCGCCACCTGGCAGGGGACGGGGATCAGTCTGGGGGCGGGGCTGGCGCTCACGGCTCTGCTTATCTTCTGGGGACACGGCTGGCTGACCGGGATCCCCCTGCTCTGATCCCTGAACCAGATTCCGGGGTCTTGCGTATGATGGACAAAACAATGGGAGTCACGTCGATGAAATGGTTCACCCTGCTGCTGATGCTCGGCTCGGGCGCGGTCTCTGCCGCCTGCCCCGATTACTTCAACGTGGAGATGCGGGAGCTCAACAGCACCCAGCGCCACAACCTCTGCCAGTTGACCGAGGGCAAGGTGGTGCTGGTGGTCAACACCGCCTCCTACTGCGGTTACAGCGGTCAGTTCCGGGATCTGGAAGCCCTCTATCAGGGCTACAAGGAGAAGGGACTGATGGTGCTGGGCTTCCCCTCCAACGATTTCTGGCAGGAGGCGGGCAACGAGAACAAAACCGCCGAGGTATGCCGCCGGGACTACGGGGTGACCTTCCCCATGTTCAACCGGGTGGCGGTGCGGGGTTCGGATGCGGTGCCGCTGTTCAAGGGGCTGGCCGCTGCTGCCGACGGTGATGCGCCCAACTGGAACTTCCACAAGTACCTGGTCGGGCGGGACGGCAAGCTGATTGCGAGCTATGGTGCCAACCAGAATCCGTCGGATGATCCTCTCAAACAGCAGATCATCGATGCCCTGGGGCACTGACCCTACCCCATGGCGGGCCGCTCTGGAATAATGCGGCCCCGCCATCCACTCCGGTGACACCGTGCTGCAACGTCTTCCCCAAATGGTGATCTTCGATGCCCTGGTTCGTGAACAGGGCATCTCTGCGGCTGCGCGCCGCCTCGGGGTTTCCAAATCCCACATCAGCAAGCAACTCGCCCTGCTGGAAACCGCGCTCGGCGCCCAGCTGGTACAGCGCACTACCCGCCGTTTCGGGCTCACCGAACTGGGTCTGGAGTATGCCCGCCACTGCCGCGCTCTGGTGGTGGTGGCGCTGGAGGCGGAATCCATGGTGGCGGAGCGCCGTGGCAAGGTGAGCGGCGTGCTCCATCTGGGGGTTGGTCAATCCTTCGGGCGATTGCACGTGATCCCGCGCCTCAAGGCGTTTCAGGCACGTTATCCGGATCTGGAGCTGGAGGTGTCCCTGTTCGATCACCGCACCAATCTGGTGGATGAGGGGCTGGATCTCTGGATCACCACCTACGAGGACAAACCCGAGTCCCTGGTCGGGCAGCGACTGGCAGACATCGGTTTCGTGCTGGTGGCCTCGCCGGATTATCTGCTGAGTCACGGCACGCCACTGCACCCCAGGGATCTGGCCCATCACAATTGCATCACCTACCAGAGCCGGGAGCGGCGCTACCACGAGTGGTCATTTCGCCAGGGCAAGGAGCGCCAGACGGTGCAGGTGGCGGGCAACTATCGGGTGGATCTGGCGGAAGCGGTGCGGGACGCCGCCCTGGCCGGGCTCGGCATCGCCTATGTGGCCAACTACCTGCTGGACAAGGAGCTGCAATCTGGTCAGCTCATCCCTCTGCTGCCCCAGTGGCAACCGAACCAGAAGATGGCGGTGCACGCCGTCTATGCCAGGCGAGAGCATCTGGATCCCAAGATCCGCCTCTTCATCGACTTCCTCAAGGAGAGCTTCGGACCCGGGCCCTACTGGGCGCAGCGACTCGCACCCTGGCTCGGGGGGAAATTGTCCGGCACTGAGGAATAATCGTTTCCATACAAGAACACTGGCGTGAGTGCGATTTCAAAGTTGTGTCAAATCAGTCAGTTGGCGCAACCGATATCGTGCAAACGTTTTTGCTAACAGGGTTGTAACCCGGCAGGGTTGCGGCGGTGAGGGGAGGGGAGCAGAATCCGCGCCCATCTTCAGCCTCACTGGATGGAATCCCCATGATTGCCCTGCTTGGTATCCTGAGCATCCTGGCCCTGGCCGCACTCTGCTCTGATAATCGTCGTCGTATCCCGTTGCGAACAGTGGGCTTTGCTCTCTGCCTGCAAGTGCTCTTCGCCGCCCTGGTGCTCTGGCTGCCCGCCGGTCAGCAGGTCTTGAACGGTGTCAGCGAGAGCGTCAGCAGCGTCATCGGCTACGGCCAGGAGGGGATTGCCTTCCTGTTCGGGGATCTGGCCAAGTTCAAACTCGGTTTCATCTTCGCCTTCAACGTGCTGCCGATGATCATCTTCTTCTCCGCGCTGATCGCCATCCTCTATCACATCGGCCTGATGCCCAAAGTGATCGCCCTGCTCGGCGGCGGCCTGCAGAAATTGCTGGGCACCGGCCGCGCCGAGAGCCTCTCTGCCACCGCCAACATCTTTGTCGGCATGGTGGAAGCGCCGCTGGTGGTCAAACCCTATCTCTCCAGGATGTCCGATTCCCAGTTCTTTGCGGTGATGAGCTGCGGGCTGGCCTCGGTAGCTGGCGGCACCCTGGTGGGCTACGCCAGCATCGGGGTCGAGCTGAAATACCTGATTGCGGCGGCCTTCATGTCCGCCCCTGCCGGGCTTGCCATGGCCAAGATCCTGGTGCCGCCCGCCGCGCAAGAGGAAGATCACCACGAAGACGTGGAGATCCCCCGCGCCACCAACGTCATTGAAGCGGCCGCCGATGGTGCCATGGCGGGTCTCAACATCGCCGTCGCCGTGGGGGCGACCCTGCTGGCCTTCGTCGGCGTAATCGCCCTGCTCAACGGCCTGCTGGGCTGGGCCGGCGACCTGGTGGGGCTGGAGCTGAGCTTCCAGATCATCCTGGGCTGGCTGTTTGCCCCCGTTTCCTGGCTCATCGGCGTTCCCTGGGATCAGGCCCAGGCGGCTGGTGCCCTGATCGGCACCAAGATCGTCATCAACGAGTTCGTCGCCTTCATCGCCCTGGTGCAGGATCAGACCTTGAACGAGTCGAGCAAGGCCATCGTCACCTTCGCCCTGTGCGGTTTCGCCAATATCTCTTCCATGGCGATCCTCATCGGCGGCCTGGGGGCCATGGTGCCGGAGCGCAAGTCCTTCATCGCCCGCTATGGCATGCGCGCCATCCTGGCGGGGGTGCTGGCAAACCTGATGAGCGCCTCCCTGGCAGGCTTGTTCCTCGCCCTCTGATAGACCCTGGAAGTCAGCACCTTCCAATCATTGCCCGCTTCGGCGGGCTTTTTTGCACCCGCTTGCAGGCAAAAAAAAGCGCCTCTGGGGAGGCGCGGGGAAAAGACAGATTGGAAGCGTCACATGGGTGCCACCTGAATGAGGGATGAGCCGTCCCATCCAAGTGTGAAGCCATGATGCCTGATGCTCTCTGAAGCGCTTCTGAGGCGAGTCTTCATACTGTGTTCATTTTCAAAATGCTACCGAAATGTGATTTTTAAATGATTGATGCTGAAATAAAATAAATAATCAGTGATTTATTTTGCTGTGCGGCTCAAAGGAAAGATGAATCGGGGCGGTGGGCATGCTCCTGCCATGGGGCGGATCCGGCGGCAGATTATCCCGGTGCAGGCTCAACACATCACGCAACCATACTGCCAGATGGCAAGCAACCAGCATGTGATGGGGATGCTGTCCGTCATGGGCAGTGCAACGCCGCCTGCGGTCTGCTGTTGGGCCCAGCAACTCGTATGTGATGAAGATGCCGCTCGTCAGAGGATCCGCGCGAGTGGCCTGCGGTCTGTGGTGCCTGCACCCGCAACCCGCATTTGACAGGAGGCGCACCCTTTCATGGAGTCAGCGCGAAGTGGTCTGCGGTCTCCTGCTCCAGTGCCAGCAACCAGCGCTTGATGGGGATGCCTCCCCCGTAGCCGGTCAGTTCACCGCTGCGCCCTATGACCCTGTGGCAGGGCACTATGATGCTGAGGGGATTGCGGCCGTTGGCGGCGCCCACCGCCCGCACCGCCCTGGGGTTGCCGATGGCCTCTGCAATCTGGAGGTAGCTGACGGTCTCGCCGTAGGGAATGTCGCACAACGCCTGCCACACGGCCTGCTGGAATGGTGTGCCCGTGGCGGCCAGGGGGAGATCGAAGCGCCGCAGGCGGCCGGCAAAGTAGGCGGCAAACTGCTCGACAAAAGGGGCCAGGGCGACATCATCCCGCTGCCACTCCGGTTGCGGCAGGACGGGGCGCTCCCCTTGCATGAATTCCACGTGGCGCAGCCCGGCCCCATCGATGGCGATGAGCAGGGGCCCCTTGGCACATTCACAAAAGCTGTACTGCATTCTCTTGTCCTCGGGGTTGTGGCAGGTCACTCCAGCACGGGCTTGCCGCGGGTGGATTTGATCTCTCCCTTGCGTTTCTTGGCATCGACCCGCTTGCGTTGGGAGCTGCGGGTCGGCTTGGTGGCGTGGCGGGCCTTGGGGCGCCACGCGGCTTTTTTCAGCAGCTCGGTCAGGCGGCTCATGGCCTCCTTGCGATTCATGTCCTGGCTGCGATGGGTCTCGACCCTGATCTGGATGAAGCCGTCGTGAACCCGGCTGTCGCTGAGCCGCTCCAGTCCCTCCTTGTAGAGCGGCGGCAGGCTGGGGGAGTCGCGATAATCGAAGCGCAGCCAGACGGCGGAGTCGGTCTTGTTGACGTGCTGGCCGCCATTGCCCTGGGCCCGCATGGTCTGGAATTGCAGTTCATGCCAGGGGATGATCACGCTGTTGGAGATGACTAACATGGGGTGATGCTCTCATTTGGTGCATCAAGGGAGTCTGGTGCAGCTTGGTGCCTCATTATGGGGCGAGATGCGCTTCCTTGGTGATCCTGAGCCTTTCCGGCTCAGAGTGTCATGTCTATCTATATGAAAATAAACGATAAAAATACTTGGCACAAGAATTGATGACCCATTCGTGACATACCATGGATTGGGAGCAACCAGATGAAGCTGATTACTGCGATTATCAAACCTTTCAAGTTGGACGACGTGCGCGAGGCCATCGCCAACCTGGGGGTGGAAGGCCTGACCGTCTCCGAAGTGAAGGGTTTTGGTCGCCAGAAGGGGCACACCGAATTATACCGGGGAGCCGAGTACCAGGTCGACTTTCTGCCGAAGGTGAAGCTGGAGATCGCCACCGCAGACGAGAACGTCGAAGGGGTGATCGAGGCCATCTGCAAGGCGGCCTATACCGGCAAGATCGGTGACGGCAAGATTTTCGTCTATGACCTGCTGCAAGCGGTGCGTATTCGTACTGGTGAGAGCGACGACGAGGCGCTCTGAGTACGCTCCTTTGCCCGGCCGGGTCGGGCAAAGGTCCGGGCAGGTTCTGCCGACAGTGTGAATGGGTGGTCGTCGAAAGACCGGATGGGATTCCATCCGGTCTTTTTGTTTGGCCGCTGATTAAATAGATCGTTCCAACCCAGCAAACCGCCTTGATCCTCTCCTCCCGATTCATGCAGAATGCAAACGAAAATGGTTATCACTCTTTACGCAGACAAGGAACGGATGATGAAAATGAAGATGTTGGCACTGGCTTTCTCCACGCTTGTCGCCCAGTCGGCGTTCGCCGCCCAGGAGGTAAACGTCTATTCGAACCGTCAGGATGAGCTGATCAAGCCCATCATCCAGCAGTTCGAGAAGGAGACCGGGATCAAGGTCAATGTGGTGTTTGCCAAAGAGGGGCTGAACGAGCGTCTGGAACGGGAAGGCAAGCTCTCTCCGGCAGATCTGATGCTGACCGTGGACATAAGCCGTCTGACCGAGCTGGTGGACAAGGACTTGGTGCAGCCGGTGGACAGCAAGACGCTGCAGGAGAACATCCCCTCCATCTATCGCGATCCGGACAACCGCTGGTTCGCCCTGACCACCCGGGTGCGTGCCATCTACTCCAGCAAGGAGCGTCTTGGCAAGCTCGACACCATCCGCTACGAAGATCTGGTCAAGCCTGAATTCAAAGGAAAAATTTGTACCCGTAGCGGCAAGCACGAGTACAATGTGGCGCTGGTTTCGTCCATGATTGCCCATCACGGCATGGCGGACACCAAGACCTGGCTGGAAGGGGTCAAGGCCAACCTGGCGCGCAAGCCCCAGGGCAACGACCGTGATCAGGTCAAGGCGATCAAGGACGGCATCTGTGATGTATCCCTGGGCAACAGCTACTACCTGGGTGCCATGTTGAAGGACCCGGCGCAGAAGTCCTGGGCCGACGCGGTGGAAATCAACTTCCCGAACCAGGGTGATCGCGGTGCCCACGTCAACGTGAGCGGCGTGGCCATGACCAAGTATGCCAAGAACAAGGACGCAGCACAGAAGCTGATGGAGTTCCTCTCCGGGGATACCGCCCAGCACATGTATGCTGATGTGAATGCCGAGTACCCGGTCAAGGCGGGGGTCGAGCCTTCTGCCATGGTCAAGTCTTGGGGCACGTTCAAGTCTGACCCTATGCCGGTCAGCGATTATGCCAAGCACCGCAAGGACGCCTTGCAACTGCTGGATGAAGTGAAATTCGACTTGTAATCAGATGGGGCCAACGGCCCCATCAACTTCTGTGGACTCATGAAACATTTTGGATGGATTTCCGGCAGCTGGGTCACCGCTCTGCTGCTGGGTTTGCCGGTACTCGCCCTGGTCTTCTCCGCCTTCTCGGCTGATGGGGAACTGTTTGCCCACCTCGCCGATACCGTACTGCCCGACTATCTGCGAAACACGTCCGGCCTGGTGCTGGGGGTGGTCTGCCTCAGCCTGCTGTTCGGAGTGCCCACCGCCTGGCTGGTGGCCATGTGCGAGGTGCCGGGGCGCCGCGCCCTGCAATGGGCGCTGATGCTGCCCATGGCGATGCCCTCCTATATCGTGGCCTACGTCTATACCGACCTGCTCGACTACTCGGGCCCGCTGCAGGCGGGGCTGCGTGCCCTGTTTGGCTGGCAGGGACCGGCCGACTACTGGTTCCCGGCCATTCGCTCCCTCGGTGGCGCCGCCTGGGTGCTGGCGCTGGTGCTCTTCCCCTATGTCTATCTGCTGGCACGGGCCTCCTTCCTGGAGCAGTCGGTCAGCCTCATTCACTCCAGCCGCCTGCTCGGCTGCACCCCCTGGCAGAGCTTTCGCCGCCTGAGCCTCCCCCTGGCCCGCCCGGCCATCATGGTGGGGGCATCTCTGGTCGCGATGGAAACTCTGGCGGACTTTGCCACCGTCCACTTCTTTGCCATCAACACCCTGACCACCGCCATCTACGACACCTGGCTCGGCTACGGCAGCCTGGCGACCGCCGCCAAGCTCTCCTGTCTGATGCTGCTGGCGGTGGTGCTGCTCATCGCGCTGGAGCGCCGCTCCCGCCAGCGCCAGCAGGTGTTCCAGAAGTCCATGGGCTTCGAGCAGCCCCTGCGTTACCCCCTCGGTGGCCTGAGGGGCGTGCTGGCCGGGCTCTGGTGCTGGGGCCTGGTGCTGGCGGGGTTCGCCCTGCCGTTCGTCATCCTGCTCGATTACGGGGGGCGTTACTTCGCGCTGTCGTGGACGCCCGAATTCGTGCGCTTTGCGGGCAACAGCCTCGCCATCTCGGCCCTGACCGCCCTGCTGGCCATGGCCATTGCCCTGCTGCTCGGCTTCTTCCGTCGCCTCGATGGGGGGCCTCGCAGCTTGCTGCCCCTGCGCCTCGCCGCCATGGGCTATGCCATGCCGGGGACTGTGCTGGCCATCGGCGTGCTGGTGCCGCTCACGGCCCTGGATTTTGGCATCAACGATCTGGCCGAGTGGCTCGGGATGCCGGGCCCCGGTCTGCTCCTGACCGGCACCCTCACCGCCATCGTGTTCGGCTATCTGGTGCGCTTCGTGGCCATCGCCATCGGGTCGGTGGAGAGCAGCATGAGCAAGATCTCCCCCAGCCTCGACATGGCTGCCCGCTCTCTGGGGCAGGGGGCGGGCGGCATGCTGCGTCGCATTCACCTGCCGCTGGTACGGCGCGGCCTCTTTGCCGGCGCCATGCTGGTGTTCATCGAATCCATGAAGGAGCTGCCCGCCGCCCTGCTGCTGCGGCCGTTCAACTTCGAAACCCTGGCGACCCACGTCTATCAGTTCGTCTCGGACGAGATGCTGGAGCGGGGGGCGCTCGGTGCCATCGTCATCGTGCTGGTGGGGCTGATTCCCCTGCTGTGGATCAACCGTACCCTGGATGGTCCAGGCCATTGAGCGGCCCCGTCCGGCATCACTACGCGAGAGGAAAAGAACCTTGTCCTGCCTGAATATCGAGAAGGTCAGCTGTCACTACAATGGCCGCCCCGTGCTGGAGCAGCTCTCCCTGCAGGTGGCCGACAACGAGATTGTCTGTCTGCTGGGGGCCAGCGGCTGTGGCAAGACCACGCTGCTCAAGGCAGTGGCCGGTCTGCTGCCCCTGGCCCAGGGGGAGATCCGGCTGGGAGAGACCCTGCTCGATGCCCCCGGCGTGAGTGTGCCGCCGGAGGCCCGCCATATCGGCATGATCTTCCAGGATTACGCTCTCTTTCCTCACCTGACGGTGGCCGAGAACGTCGGCTTCGGCCTGACCGGGCAGGATCGCGGCAGCCGCCTGCAGCAGGTGGAAGAGGCGCTGGCGCTGGTCAACCTGCAGGGATTGGGGGAGCGCTATCCCCATCAGCTCTCCGGCGGCCAGCAGCAGCGGGTGGCCATCGCCCGCGCCCTGGTGTGCAAGCCGCGCCTGATGCTGCTGGACGAGCCCTTCTCCAACATCGACACCCAGGTGCGGATGAAGCTGATCCTCGAGATCCGCACCCTGCTCAAACAGCAGGGCATTGGCGCCATCTTCGTCAGCCACAGCAAGGAAGAGGCCTTCGCCTTCGCCGATCGGCTGGCCCTGTTTCGCGCCGGTCGCATCGAGCAGGTGGGGGAGCCGGAGCAGCTCTATCGCCGCCCCGGGAACCGCTTCGTGGCGGAGTTTCTCGGCGGGGTCAATTATCTGGCGGCCGAGGTGGTGGACAGCCACTGCGTGCAGACCCTCCTTGGAACCATCTGCGGTCAGGAGCCCCATGGCCGCGCGGTGGGGGAGCGGTTGCAGCTCATGCTCAGACCTCAGCAACTGGCGCTGACGGCGGCGGATGACGGTGAGCTCCGGGTGCGTGAGCAACAGTTCCTGGGCCATCACTGCCGGGTACTGGTGGAGGGGGGCGGCCAGCAACTGGAAGCCAGCATCGGTGAGCCCCTGGAAGGGGAGCGCGCGCGGGTGACCGTGGCGCCTCATGCCCTGGTGTTGTTTGACCCCTTGCCCTGAGTGCGTGGTATTGTCGTGAAATCAATGAACTGGAAGCGCGCTGGTTTATAATCGCGCCACGCCCATAGCCAACGCACTTGGAGAGAGACATGAAAGCCCAAGCCGGGATCTGCGCAGAGCCGAATCTGCACGCCCTCTATCTGATGTTCAATCGCACCGGTGACGCCGCTGCCCTGACCTCCCGCCTGGCCAGCCTGCCAGCACTCTGGGAGGCGGTGAGCGCCGACTTCCCCGATGCGGCTTTCAGCGGTCTGGTCGCCGTTGGGGCCGACGCCTGGGATGATCTCTATCCTGCCGCCCGGCCGCCCCAGTTCCGCAGTTTCATGGCGCAATCCGCCAACGGTCAGGAGGCCCCCAATACCCCGTTCGATCTCTTCGTACAATTGCGTGCCGATCGGGTGGACGTGCTGCATCATGCCGGTCATCGCGTCATGGCCCTGCTGGCCGGGCTTGTTGAATTGGCCGAGGAAGTCCGCGGTTTTCGCAACCAGGATTGCCGGGATCTGACCGGTTTCGTCGACGGCACCGAGAACCCGCAGGATGAGCACCGCGCCGAGGTGGCATTGCTGGACGGCGGCGAGTTCGCCGGTGGCTCCTACATCCACGTGCAGCGCTGGGCCCACGCCATGAGCGACTGGGAGAAGCTGGCCCTGAAGGAGCAGGAAGACATCATAGGCCGCACCAAGGTCGACAACATCGAATACGAGTCCGCCGACAAGCCACTCACCTCCCACATCAAGCGGGTCAACCTCAAGACCCCGAAGGGGGAGTCCATGGAGATCCTGCGCCAGAGCATGCCCTGGGGCACCATGAGCGAACAGGGGCTCTACTTCATCTCCTGCTGCCGCACACCGCTGCACTTCAACGCCATGCTGGCCAGCATGTACAAAGGGGAGGGGAGCCACTTCGACCACCTGCTGCGCTTCACCCGGGCGGTGACCGGCGCGGCCTTCTTCGCCCCTTCCGTCGATTTTCTGGTGGCCGAGGGCAAATAAGCCCGGCCTGCCGACCGCTCAAAACAAAAAATCCCGGCCAAGGCCGGGATTTTTGTGCGGATCGCTCAAGGCGACCGGATCAGGGCGTCTGCTCGAACAGCTCGAGGGCGGAGAGGTAGAGCTCCTCGATGTCGGTATCGCTGGTCGGTGTGATGAAGATGGTGTCATCACCGGCGATGGTGCCGAGGATCCCTTCGGCCTTGCCGAGGGAGTCAAGCAGGCGGGCGATCAGCTGGGCTGCGCCGGGACTGGTGTGGATCACCACCAGAGCGCCGTTGTGGTCGACATCCAGCACCAGGTTCTTGAGGGGGCTGGAGGTGGTGGGCACGCCCAGTTCCACCGGCAGACAGTAGACCATCTCCATCTTGGCATTGCGGGTGCGAACGGCGCCGAAGCGGCTCAGCATGCGCGAGACCTTGGATTGGTTGATGTTCTCGAAGCCCATCTCTTGCAGGGCAGTCACTATCTCTGCCTGGGAGCCGAAACGCTCCTCTTTCAGCAAGGCTTTAAAGGCCTTGGCCAGTTTTTCTTGCTTGTCGTTATGTTTCATCTTGGACTCACGAATGAGGGGAGTGACCGCCTGTCACGCTCAGGCGGCAGATACGAACAGCGCTGCTATTTTGCATTCATATGCCTGTTTTGGCAAGGAAGCGGCGCTTGTTCTGCATATTGATTCAAATATAGCTTGCATCAACTTATGCTGGCGCTAGAATCAGGACGAAATTTTGAAAACTTATTCAATTGGGCTGTATGGGTATCGAATTAATCGGCATCGAAAAATCTTGGCACAAGGTGCCGGTACTGCAGCAGGTGAGCTTTCGGACTGCTCCCGGCGAGACCTTGGTATTGCTGGGCCCGAGCGGGGCAGGCAAGAGCTCTCTGCTGCGCATGATGAACTTGCTGGACACGCCGGATGCCGGTGTGTTGCGCATCGCAGACAGTGAATTTTCTTTCCCGTCCAGCCTCTCTACTGCCGAATTCAACCGTCAGGCACAGGCGCTGCGCCGCAAGGTGGGCATGGTGTTCCAGCAGTACAATCTGTGGCCGCACCTCACCGTGATGGAGAATCTGATTGAAGCGCCCGTCAAGGTGCTCGGCATGAGCCGCGAGGCGGCCATCGAGAAAGGGGCCTATCTGCTGGCCCAGCTGCAACTGGCCGACAAACGGGACGCCTGGCCCGCACGGCTTTCCGGTGGCCAGCAGCAGCGGGTCGCCATTGCCCGGACCCTGATGATGGATCCCCAGGTGCTGCTGTTTGACGAACCGACGGCTGCCCTGGATCCCGAAATTACCAAAGAGGTGGCGGAGATCATCCGCACCCTGAGCCAGACAGGCATCACCCAGGTGGTGGTGACCCACGAGGTGGAGTTCGCCCGCAAGGTGGCCAGTCAGGTGATCTATCTGGAGAAGGGGCGGATCATCGAATCTGGCACCGCCGCCATCTTCCAGTCCCCGCAAACCAGCCGGTTTGCCGAATTCTTGATGCATTGATATTGAGTCGATAAGGAAGCTGTCATGAAAAAGAGTCTGTTGCTGATCGCCGCCATGGGTCTGCTGAGCACTTCTGTGCTGGCCAAAGAGATCAAGTTCGCCACCGAGGCAACCTATGCGCCGTTCGAATACCTGGATGACAAGAACGAGTTCCAGGGGTTTGACATCGATCTGGCCCGCGCGGTCTGCGAGCAGGCCAAGCTGGAGTGCAGCTTCCACAACCAGGCCTTCGACAGCCTGATCCCCAGCCTCAAGTTCCGTCGCTATGATGCCGTCATCGCCGCCATGGACGTGACCCCGGAGCGGGCTGCCCAGGTCGACTTCTCCGATATCTATTACGAGAACTCCGCGGTGTTCGTCGCCAAGAAAGAGACCTTCAAGGGGCCGGACGATCTGGTGGACAAGACAGTCGGCGTGCAGAACGGCACTTCTCACCAGTCCTATCTGGTGGACAACTGGGTGAGCAAGGGTCTGCTGACCGTGCCCTACGCCAGCTACCAGAGCGCCTTCCTCGACATGATGAATGGCCGCACTGACGGCGTGTTTGCCGATACGGCGGTGGCCGCGGACTGGCTCAAGCAGCACAAGGAATACGCCGTGGTGGGTACCCCGGTGACCGACGCCAAGTACTTCGGTACCGGTTTTGGCATCGCCGTGGCCAAGGGCAACCAGGAACTGCTGACCCAGCTGAACAAGGGGCTGGCCGAGATCAAGGCCAACGGCACCTATCAGAAGATCTATGACAAGTACTTCGCGCAGTAAGCCATGTTGAGCCTGTTGTTGGATGCAGCCTGGATGACCCTCGGGCTGGCCCTGGCATCCCTGGTCGGTGGCATGGTGCTGGCACTGGCATTCAGTGCGGCTGAGTTGAGCAAGCAGCGTTGGCTGGTGTGGCCCGTGGCCACCCTGACCACTTTGATCCGTGGTCTGCCCGAGTTGCTGGTGGTGCTCTTCATCTACTTCGGCTCGACCCAGGTGCTGTTCCTCATCACCGGGGAGTATGTGGAGTTCAGCCCGTTCGCCTGCGGTGTACTGGCGCTCTCCCTGCTGTTTGCGAGCTACGCCACCCAGACCCTGCGTGCCGCCCTCAATGCGGTGCCCGCGGGGCAGCGGCTGGCGGCGCAGGCGCTCGGCCTTGGCAAGGGGCACACCTTCTTTCGCATCGTGCTGCCCCAGGCCTGGCGTCACGCCCTGCCCGGGCTCGGCAACCAGTGGCTGGTGCTGCTGAAAGACACCGCTTTGGTCTCCCTCATCGGGGTGAACGAGATGATGCGTCAGGCACAGATGGCTTCTGCCAGCACCTATCAACCCTTCACCTGGTACGCCGCTGCCGCCCTCATCTATCTGGCCATCAGTCTGGTGAGTGAATTCGGCTTGAAGCAGGCGTCCCGCTATACCCGCCGTTACGGAGGCTGACCATG
The DNA here is from genome assembly GCF_002902865.1 of Aeromonas sp. ASNIH5. Lineage (NCBI taxonomy): Bacteria > Pseudomonadati > Pseudomonadota > Gammaproteobacteria > Aeromonadales > Aeromonadaceae > Aeromonas > Aeromonas sp. ASNIH5. The sequence continues at coordinate 3,746,765 of NZ_CP026122.1, forward strand.
CAGGATTACCTGATGACCCTGCTGGGAGGGCTGGCGATCACCTTGCAGCTCACCGCGTTCAGCTTGTTGCTGGGCGTGCTGATGGCGGCCGGCATGACCTGGGTGCTGGAGCGCCGCATTCCGGTGGCGACCCAGCTGGTGCAGCTCTGGGTACTGGTCTTTACCGGTACGCCGCTGCTCATCCAGATCTTCCTCATCTACTACGGGCCTGGCCAGTTTGAATGGCTCAAGGCGGGGCCGCTCTGGCCGCTGCTCAAGCAACCCTGGTTCTGCGCCGTGCTGGCGCTCGGTTTCAATACCGCAGCCTACTCCACCCGGCTGTTCAAAGGGGCGCTCGACGCCATCCCCGCCGGTGAAGTGGAGGCCTGCCGTGCGCTCGGCTTCTCGGCCGGACAGACCCTGTGGATGAAGACCCGCCATGCCGCCCGTCGGCTGGTCCCCGCCTATTCCAACGAGGTGATCCTGGTGCTCAAGGGGAGTTCGCTCGCCAGTACCATCACCATCATGGACATCATGGGGCTGGCCCAGCGTCTCAACGCCCAGACCTATGACACCCTGGCGGTGTTCACCGTGGCCGGAGCGCTCTATCTGACCATGAATGGATTGTTAACAATTGGTTTCCGCTGGTGTGAGCGTCGGGCACTGGCTTTCCAGTCCTGAAGCAGTCACATTTACCTCTTAATGGTGAGGGAAGCACAGGAAATCTGTGTCTTTCCTCCCATTTATCGCATATTCCTCTCCGCTTTCATCGCCGCTTGTTCCCTGGCTCACAGAACCCGTGATTACAACTGTTATCAGATTGTTTTTTAGGAGGGGATCCTTTAAGGTGAGGCGCACAATAAGAATCAGCGTTAACCCAACTAGAAACAACCTTAAACCTACGCTTAGACATGGAGTTGATCATGAAAGTTGCCGTTCTGGGTGCCGCCGGTGGCATCGGCCAAGCCCTCGCTCTGCTGTTGAAAAACCGCCTGCCTGCCGGTTCCGAACTGAGCCTGTATGACATTGCCCCGGTCACTCCGGGCGTGGCGGCGGACCTGAGCCACATCCCGACTGACGTGAAAGTAAAAGGTTTCTGCGGTGAAGATCCGAGCCCGGCTCTGGTCGGCGCCGATGTCGTGCTGATCTCTGCCGGCGTGGCGCGCAAGCCCGGCATGGACCGTTCCGACCTGTTCAACATCAACGCCGGTATTGTCAAGAACCTGGTGGAAAAGTGTGCTGCTTCCTGCCCGAAAGCACTGATCGGCATCATCACCAACCCGGTCAACACCACGGTCGCCATCGCCGCCGAAGTGCTGAAGAAAGCCGGTGTCTATGACAAGCGTCGCCTGTTCGGCGTGACCACCCTGGATGTGATCCGCGGCGAGACCTTCGTGGCCGAAGCCAAGGGCCTGAACGTTGACAAGGTACGTGTCAACGTCATCGGCGGTCACAGTGGCGTGACCATTCTGCCGCTGCTCTCCCAGGTTGAAGGCGCCAGCTTCACCGCTGAGGAAGTGGCTGCCATGACCAAGCGCATCCAGAATGCCGGTACCGAAGTGGTGGAAGCCAAGGCCGGTGGCGGTTCCGCCACTCTCTCCATGGGTCAGGCAGCCTGCCGTTTCGGTCTGTCGCTCATCAAGGGTCTGCAAGGGGAAGCCAACGTCATCGAGTGTGCCTATGTGGAAGGCAACGGTGAGCACGCCACCTTCTTCGCGCAGCCGGTGCTGCTCGGCAAGAACGGTGTCGAAACCGTGCTGGACTACGGCAAGCTGAGCGCCTTCGAGCAGGAAGCGATGGACAGCATGCTGGCCACCCTGAAGGCTGACATCCAGCTGGGCGTCGACTTCGTCAAGTAAGTCTCTACGTCGACCGCAAGGGGAGCCCAGGCTCCCCTTTGTCATTTTCGGGGTTGGGTGTAGCGGGCTAAGGAGATGGCCCTGGCTGCCGATAACAGAAGGCAGCAGGAGATCCCTATGATAAAACCAAGAACCCTCATCGCCATTATCGGTGTGTGCAGCTTCCCTTTGCAGGGTGCGGAGCCCACCTCGGCCGCTGCGCAACCCCAGTCGGCGGCGGTCACGGCCGCTCCCGTCCCGACGCCCTCGGCGGCCTTGCCATCGACCGCCCCGGTCCCAACACCGGTTGCTGAGCCCACGGCCAGTCCGGCCACAGCACCGACGCCCTCGGCGGCCTTGCCATCGACCGCCCCGGTCCCAGCACCGGTTGCGGAGTCCTCGGCCAGTGTGGCCACAGCTCCCATGCCGTCAACCGCGGTGCCGGCCGCTGCCGCCCCCGTGGCATCTGCCCCGGCCCCGGCGCCGCTGCCCAGGGCGACGACGCAGGCATCCGCTGCTGCGGGAGAGTTGCAGGCCGTGCCGCTCTATCGCCAGGACGAACTGCTCAACTGGATAGAGCAGGGGCGCCATCTGGCCCGGGTGAAGCAGGACAGGTGCCAGCTCACCCAGGATATCGAGGCGAGGGCCTCGGTGATGAAGATCCCTGCCTATCAGTTCCTCTGGGGAGACATGCTGGCCTGGGGAGTTTGCACCAAGCCGGATGCCCAGATCGGGGTGCAGTACATGTGGGAGGCCGCCAACCAGGGGCTGGCGCCGGCGCTGGAACAGCTTGGCCGCTATTACTGGAAGGGGATCCTGGTCCAGAAGGATCTGGTGCGGGCCGAGACCCTGATGCGGGAAGCCGCGAGCCTCGGCTTCTTGCGGGCACAGATGGAGTGGGTGGAGATGTTGCTGCAGGGCATGGGGAGTCCCCTGGATTACGAGGAGGCGTATCACTGGCTGCACGGCGCCGTCATCGGCGACAAGGCCATGCACCAGAAGGCGGCGAGCCTGCTCAGCCGGCTCGGCAACCGGATGCCCGCCAATGCCATCGCCCGTGCCAAGGCGATGCACTGAGTGCTGGTAGCCCGCTTTGATATTACAAGGCCCACGAAGCTGTGCTTGTGGGCCTTGTGCATTTTCTCGGTCAGGGGAGGGATCAGAGGCCCTGATGGGGGCCGAAGACCTCGTAGTGCATCCGCCCGGCAGGCACGCCCACATTCTCCAGCTGAGTTTTGACTGCCTTCATGAACGGGACAGGGCCGCAGAAATAGTAGTGGGCGTCGGCCGGCATGAGGTCGGTGACCTGCTCCAGTGCCAGAGTGCCGCTGAAGTCGTAATCCTCTCCTTTGACATCCTGCTCCCCCGGCTCTCGATACCAGATCCGGCTCTCCAGTTTCCCGTGTTGCCTGCTCTTTGCCCGGATCTCGTCCCTGAACGCGTGGTGGGCGCCATGTTCGCAGGCGTGAAGCCAGCGAATATCCATATCCGGGCCATCGGCCAGCAAGTGGTTGAGCATGCTCAGCAGGGGGGTGAGGCCGACCCCGGCGGAGATCAGCACCACAGGCGTGTCTGTCTCCTCTTGCAGGAAGAAGTCGCCGGCCGGCGGCATGATGTCGACCGTGTCACCGATGTGAAGATGATCATGCAACAGGTTGGAGGCCTGACCCCTGGGTTCGCGCTTGACGCTGATGCGGTAGTCGCGGCCATTGGGGGCGTCCGAGAGGGAGTACTGGCGGATCTCCTGATGCTCGAGGGCGGGATGAACCAGCTTGATACTTAGATATTGCCCCGGTTTGAAACGCAACACGGGGTTGCCATCGAGGGGTGCCAGGACGAAAGAGGTGATGAGTTCACTCTCTTGACGCTTCTCCTTGATGATGAAAGGGCGGGTTCCCTGCCAACCACCGTCCTGGCTTGCCTTCTCCCGATAGAGCTCGCTCTCCCGGCCGATAAAGATGTCGGCCAGCACACCGTAAGCCTTGCCCCAGGCGGTAAGGACCTCCTCCGTGACAGCGTTGCCACCCATTTCTTTGAGCGTGGCCAAGAGATGACTACCCACAATGTGATATTGTTCCGGTTGGATCAGGAAACCCGTGTGTTTGTGGGCGATGCGTTCAACGGCTCCGGCCAGGGCCCCCAGATTGTCAATGTTCCTGGCATAGGCCGCCACCGCACTGAACAGTGCCAAGGGCTGTCCCCCGCTACGCTGGTGAGCCAGGTTGAAGAGATCCTTCAACTCAGGATTGTGGCTGAACATGCGCTGATAAAAGTGCCGTGTGAGGTCAGGGCCCGCCGATTCGAGCAAAGGAATGGTGCTCTTGATGACGGCGATGGTGGCTTGGTCTAACATAGGAGGTCCTTTCTAATTGAACATCTGGAATGTCACTTATTAAGTTGCATCCTAAATGTTTAATTGATCTGGATCAATCATCAATTCTTCGCGCTAGGCGCTACAGGCACTATGAGACTAACGAGCTATACCGATTTTGGATTGAGAGCCCTGCTCTATCTGGCCACCCTGCCGGAGGGGGAACTGTCGAGCGTGGCCAAGGTATCCGCCTTGTACGACGTATCCCGTAACCACATGGTGAAGGTGGTGAACCAGTTGGTAAAACTGGGCTATCTGCAGTCACAACGCGGCAAGAATGGTGGTATCCGCATGGCGCGCTCCCCCGACGAGATCAATATCGGGCAAGTGATCCGGGCGTTGGAGGGCAATCTGGACGGGATCGACTGCAGCTCCCCGGTCTGCCATATCGTCTCCGTCTGTCTGCTCAAGAGTGCCTTGAAGGAGGCGATGAACGCCTTCCTCGCGGTGATGGATGGCTATACGCTGCAGGATTTGCTGGCAAACCGTGACGAGTTGCAGCAGGTGTTCGGTGAGCTCATCCCCACTCTGGTGCTGGAGCCGGATGACGAGAGCGAGTGAAACAAAAAGGCTGCCATTGGCAGCCTTTTTTCAATCCTCGTACCCTGAATCGTCCCGGTACAGGTGCGGCATGATCCTCGCCATCTTCACCATGTTGTTCTCCACTTCGAGAATTTCGATAGGGTAGCCCGCCAGCCTGACACTGATGTTGGGTTGGGGGATCTCCTCAAGGTACTCCAGGATGGCGCCATTGAGGGTCCGTGGGCCGTCCATGGGCAGGTGCCAGTCCATCTCCTTGTTCAGCTCGCGGATGCTGGCGGAGCCTTCAACCAGGAAGGAGCCGTCCGGCTGGGGATGGATCTCGTCACTCGGGGTCGGTGTCATGGAGGTGGTGAAGTCACCGACAATCTCTTCCAGGATGTCGTCCAGGGTGATCAGCCCCTGAATATCGCCATATTCGTCGACGATAAGGCCAATTCGCTCCTTGTTGCGCTGGAACTTGGCCAACTGCACGTTGAGGGGGGTCCCCTGGGGGATGAAATAGATGGGGTCGACTTCCCGCAGCAGGCTGGACTTGCTGAACTGATCCCGGGCGACCAGTCTCAGGGCATCCCGTGAGTGCAGGAAGCCGACGACGTCATCGATGTTGTCGCGATAGAGCAGGATCTTGGTGTGGGCGCAGTGGGCCAGCTGGCGCAGTATGATCTTCCAGTCGTCATTGATGTCGATGGCGGAGATCTCGCTGCGAGGGACCATGATGTTCTCCACCGTCATCTTGTCGAGATCCAGGATGCTTATCAGCATCTCCTGGTGGTGCTTGGGAATGAGATTGCCCGCCTCGTTGACGATAGTGCGCAGCTCTTCGGAATTGAGGGAATCATCCTTGTTGTGCTCGAGACGCAAGAGTTTCAGCAGCAGGTTCGTGATGCTGTTGATGAGCCAGACAAGGGGGGCGAACGGCACCATCAGCCCCTTGAGGATCCAGGAGGCAGGATAGGCTATCCGCTCGGGGAACATGGCCGCCAGTGTCTTGGGGGTGACTTCCCCGAATACCAGTACCACCAGGGTCAGCCCGAAGGTGGCAATGGCGACGCCGAGATCCCCGAACAGCCGGATGCAGACGATGGTCGCGATGGCGGAGGCCAGGATGTTGACCAGATTGTTGCCGATGAGAATGAGGCCAAGCAGGCGGTCCGGCCTGGCCAGCAGCTTCTCGACCCGGCGGGCAGCTTTGTGCTTGGTCTGGGCCAGATGCCGCAGCTTGTAGCGGTTGAGCGACATCAGACCGGTTTCGGAACTGGAGAAGAAGGCTGACAAAAGGATCAAGATAACGAGAACAATCAGCAATGTACTCGTTGAGATACTGTCCAAGAAGGGCTCCTGTAAGGATGGTTGGGGAATGTTCGTGTGTCAGCTAAGCAGCACTTCCTTGACGAAACGGCTGCCAAAATAGGCCAGTGTCAGGATGAAGCTGCCGATGAGGCTCAGCATGATGACCTTGCGGCCGCGCCAGCCACGGGTATGGTGACCCCAGAGCAGCAGAGCGTAGACGCACCAGGCCAGGATAGAGAGGATGGCCTTGTGGGACTTGCCCTGGGCAAACATGTCTTCCAGGAAGAACAGGCCGGATGCGATGGAGAGGGTCAGCAGCAGCAGACCTGCAGAAATGAGCTGAAACAGGCGCTTCTCCACCGTCATTAGGGGTGGCATGGCTGGCAAGTGGCTGATTTTTCTGGATTTCAGTTGCCTGTCCAGGCAGGCAAGCTGGAGGGCAAACAAGCAGGCGATCATCAGTACCGAATAGGCCATCAGCGCGAGGCCTATGTGCAGCAGTAATTGGGGGTGCGCTTCCAGATGGGTGATGTAGCGCCCGGGAATGAGCGCGCTGGCTGCCAGCAGCAGGGCTGAAAAACTGTAGACGACGGGCAGCAGGATCCAGCCGTTGAAGCGTCGGGTGACGCAGGTCATGAAGCAACTGATGATAAGGCTGACCAGGGACGCCACGTTCAACATGCTGAGATTCTGGCCGGAATGGGTGGCCAGCACTTCGCTGCCCACCGCCATGCCATGGGCGGTCAGGGCCAGCCCGACACAGGCGAACAGCGATACTTGCCCGACGGGCTTGGCGCTGAGCAGCAGGTGCAGTGAGGCGATGATGGCCAGCAGGTAAAACGCCAGGGCCAGAACAGAGATCACGATCATAACCAGGTCGTTGTCAAACAAGCTTTATGGATAAGAGGGGCAGTATACCTTGCACAAGATATGCTCGCCAGTTGTGCCAGAGGCTAACTGCCCACATATAAGTAGGCGTTGATGGTCACCGTGCGGCGAATAATCGTCCTCCGGCGTTGACTGGGGTATACTGCCCTCCATTTGTTGACCTGCCCGCTCGATGGCAGGCCGCCGCGGCAAGCGGCGAGTAATCGTCCCTAGAGTGCTGACCGGGGTATAATGCCCCCAGTGTCACGCCAAGAACCGGAAAGCGTCATGTTTGAGAATTTGACTGAACGACTCTCGCGCACCCTGCGCAACGTCAGCGGCCGCGGCCGTCTGACCGAAGAGAACATCAAGGATACCCTGCGCGAAGTCCGCATGGCGTTGCTCGAGGCGGACGTCGCCCTGCCGGTGGTGCGCGATTTCGTGGCGCGCGTCAAGGAACGTGCCGTGGGCCAGGAAGTGGCCAAATCCCTGAGCCCGGGCCAGGCCTTCATCAAGATCGTCCATGGCGAACTGGTCACCGTGATGGGGGAGGCCAACGAACAGCTCAACCTGGCTGCCCAGCCGCCGGCCATCATCCTGATGGCAGGTCTTCAGGGGGCCGGTAAGACCACTACGGTCGGCAAACTGGCCAAACTGCTCAAGGAGCGCAGCAAGAAGAAGGTGCTGGTGGTCAGTGCGGACGTCTACCGTCCGGCGGCGATCAAGCAGCTTGAGACCCTTGCGGGCGACATCGGTGTCGACTTCTTCCCGAGTGATGCCAGCCAGAAACCGATCGCCATTGCCACTGCCGCCATCGATCAGGCGCGCAAGAAGTTCTATGACGTGGTGATCGTCGATACTGCCGGTCGTCTGCACGTCGATGGCGAAATGATGGCGGAGATCCAGGATCTGCACGCCACCATCAAGCCGGTCGAAACCCTGTTCGTGGTGGATGCCATGACAGGCCAGGATGCCGCCAATACCGCCAAGGCCTTCAACGAGGCGCTGCCGCTCACTGGTGTGATCCTTACCAAGGCAGACGGTGATGCCCGCGGTGGTGCCGCACTGTCGGTGCGTCACATCACCGGCAAACCGGTCAAGTTCATCGGTATGGGCGAGAAGACCGACGCGCTGGAGCCGTTCCACCCGGATCGTCTGGCCTCCCGCATCCTCGGTATGGGGGATGTGCTCTCTCTCATCGAAGAGGTGGAGCGCAACGTCGATAAAGAGAAGGCGGCCAAGCTGGCCAGCAAGGTCAAGAGCGGCAAGGGCTTCGATCTGGAAGACTTCCGTGAGCAGCTGGCCCAGATGCGCAACATGGGTGGCATGATGGGGATGCTCGACAAGCTGCCCGGCATGTCCGGCCTGCCGGACAACATCAAGGATCAGATGGATGACAAGCTCACCGTGCGGATGGAGGCCATCATCAGCTCCATGACGCCGAAAGAGCGTGCCCATCCCGATCTCATCAAGGGCTCCCGCAAGCGCCGCATCGCTGCGGGTTCCGGCATGCAGGTCCAGGATGTGAACAAGCTGCTCAAGCAGTTCACCGAGATGCAGCGCATGATGAAGAAGATGTCCGGCAAGGGCGGCATGCGCAAGATGATGGGCCAGATGAAGAACATGCTGCCCCCCGGATTCGGTGGTGGCGGTCGCGGTCCGTTCTGATTTTCCTGCTGGTCAGGCAGAAAGGCTCACCCTGGTGCAATGCTGTTCACTTAAGCGGAGCCGCATTGCGATTTACCGGAAAACGGGTCTTTGATATCTTCACCGCCCTGGGTCTCGATGGCCTGGGGCGTTTTTCTATGAACATGACGCCTATGCAGCCCCGCAACTCCGCCAACCTCCGTGGCGTATGGGCTGGCGATAACGCGCCCGCCATCACTGCCATCTGGTTCGCGATGAACTGACAGGCAAACTTAAAGCTCACCTCATTGGGCGCTCGCTGATGGGCTACGGCGGCCTGGCTGGCCTCCCGCCTGACCAGATTGTATCCAAGCAGCAATCCCCACAGCTCCTGATAGACCAAGTCCACTTTCTTGCTTCTCAGCGTGATGGCGTTGTGCTGCATCGCGCTTTTGATATCCCGGTATCCCAGCTCGATTTCCCAGCGCTCGTGGTACAGGGTCGCCACCTGAGCTGCACTGAATCGCGCCACGGGCAGGGAGGTAAAGACCGTTTTCTCCTTGCCTGCCACCTCATAGGTCACTGCGCGAACTTGCCAGTGTGTCGGCAACGCCGGGTTTTTCTTGCGAGCCTGAGGCGAGACCGTCATTTGCAACAGACGGTCACCGTCGCCATAGCGCTCAAGTTCCGTGTATACCAGCCCCTTGCGTTCCGGGATGAGCCAGTGACGGTCGGTGTCTTCGGCCTGAATACGCAGCAACAGGTCGGCACCGAAGAAGCCTTTATCCAGCAGGGTCACTGACTTGTCCGGCAATGAGTGAATGAACTCGCTGGCCAGGGGGATTTCCCCTTTGCGGTACGGGCTGATGGCCGCGTTGGCAATGACATGCGAGCGGACATTCATGAGCGTGACCAACCGCAGCATCGGGTAGGGTGTCTGCCGGTTGGTTGAGGTGTTACCCGAGCCGAAATGTGCTCTGAGTTCAGGCATATCCTGGGTTCGGAACAGGGCCCCATCGATGGCAAAGACCTGTAAACCGTGCCAATGGTCTTCAGGATAACGTTCCCGCCCCCACACATCGGCGCACTGTTTGAACAGCCACTCGAGCGGCTGTTTGCCGAGTCGCTGACGGGCCTGAGACAGGGCACTGTCCGCGAGCAAGGCATCATTGGCCAACCCTTCTGCACAGATGTTGAGGCGCCGAGCGACCTCGGAGATGGGCTCATTGCGGAAAAAGGCCATCCCCACGACGAGCCACAAGACCATATCAGAAGGTAAGCGGCGTCGGCGGATAGTGGCCTTTTCAGACAAGGCGGCAGCGGCAGTAATCCATTCGTCGGGAATATGGTCGGCAAAAATGGCCAGCCGAGCCAGCATGTCGCCAGATGCCTCAACAACATCGTTCAGATCGTTTGCAATAGACATAAAAAAATCCGGAACCAGTGATTGGTTCCGGATTGTCCTACAGCAGAAGGATCGGTCAATGGATCCTTAACTGATCAGCATTGCACCCTGGTGAGCCTTTTTCATGCCAATCCCTGCGCAAAAAATAGCTGGCTTGGTTGCAATTATTACGAATCCAAGTAGAATTACGCGGCTTATTTTAAGCTAGGGTCTGCGTATTTGCAGGCCTTGTTCATTAGATGTTTATGAGGACGATATGGTAACCATTCGTTTACAACGTGGTGGCGCGAAAAAGCGTCCGTTCTACCAGGTAGTAGTTGCTGACAGCCGTAACGCCCGTGACGGTCGTTTCATCGAGCGCGTCGGTTTCTTCAACCCGGTTGCTGCTGGTAACGCTGAAAAGCTGAACCTGGACCTGGCTCGTATCGAGCATTGGGTTGCTACTGGTGCCGCTGTTTCTGACCGCGTTGCCAAGCTGATCAAAGACGCTGCCAAAGCTGCTTAATCAGCCAAACGGTAGGGAGTTAAGGTGGAAAAACCTGTAGTTCTGGGCACCCTGGGGACCGTTTACGGAATCAAGGGCTGGCTTAAAGTGAACTCCTTCACCGATGTTGCCGAAGCGATTTTCGATTACAACCCCTGGCTGATCAATCAGAACGGGGCGTGGCGTGAAATCCGGGTGTCATCCTGGAAGCGTCACAACAAGGGTCTGATCTGCAAACTCGATGGTATCGATGTGCGTGAGGATGCCCTGGCATTGACCAACGTCGAGATTGGCGTCCCCGCCGATCTGTTGCCTGCGTTGCCCGAAGGGGAGTTCTACTGGCGTGACCTCATTGGTTGCACCGTGGTAACCACCAAGGGATACGACCTGGGCAAGGTGACCGAATTGATGGAAACCGGCTCCAACGATGTGTTGGTGGTTGAGGCCAATGTAAAAGATGCCTTTGGTGCAAAGGAGCGGTTGATACCGTTCCTGGAAGAGCAGGTGATCAAGAATATTGATCTGACTGCTCGAACAATCGAAGTTGATTGGGATCCTGGTTTCTAGTTTCCCGCGCTAACACGGGTGCCGGAGGTTTCTTATGTGGATTGGGGTGATTAGCCTCTTCCCGGAAATGTTCCGAGCCATTACCGAGCACGGGGTAACGGGTCGGGCCGTCAAGAGTGGCCTGCTGCAGATTGAGTGCTGGAACCCTCGGGACTTCACCCACGACAAACACCGTACGGTCGATGATCGTCCTTATGGTGGTGGGCCCGGCATGTTGATGATGGTTCAGCCGCTGCGTGATGCCATTCATGCAGCCAAGCAAGCGGCGGGAGACGGGGCGAAAGTCATCTATCTCTCTCCTCAGGGGCGCAAGCTGACTCAAGCGGGCGTGACCGAGTTGGCGACGAATCAGAAACTGATTCTGGTTGCCGGTCGATACGAAGGTATCGATGAACGCGTGATACAAACCGAAGTCGACGAAGAGTGGTCTATCGGAGATTACGTGTTAAGTGGTGGCGAGTTGCCTGCCATGACCCTGATCGATGCGGTTTCGCGTCTGGTCCCGGGGGTCTTGGGTGATCAGGCCAGTGCCGAGCAGGACTCCTTCACGGATGGGCTGCTGGATCATCCCCACTATACTCGGCCGGAGGTGTTGGATGGGCTGACGGTGCCCGAGGCGCTGACAAGCGGCAATCACGAAGTGATTCGGCGCTGGCGACTCAAGCAATCGCTCGGACGAACCTGGCAGAGAAGGCCGGAACTTATTAACAACCTAGCTCTGACTGACGAGCAAGAATCACTTCTTGCCGAGTATGTCCGCGAAGTGCGTGACAGCGTTAAGTAGAGTTTTCAGTTTATCCTAGGTAAGGAAAGACAATGAGCAAGATTATTCAGCAGCTTGAACAAGAGCAACTGCGTACCGACATCCCGGCTTTTGCCCAGGGCGACACCGTACGTGTTCAAGTTCGTGTTAAAGAAGGTGGTAAAGAGCGTCTGCAGGCTTTCGAAGGCATCGTGATTGCCAAGCGTAACCGCGGTCTGCACTCTGCTTTCACCGTTCGCAAGATCTCCAACGGCGAAGGTGTTGAGCGTGTATTCCAGACTCACTCTCCGCTGATCCACAGTGTAGAACTGAAGCGTCGTGGTGATGTTCGCCGCGCCAAACTGTACTACCTGCGCAACCTGTCCGGCAAAGCTGCTCGTATCAAAGAGAAGCTCAACTAATTCGATTCGAATTGGTGTCGGTATGTCGGCGAAAAGCTCGACAGGTAGTGAAAAGGCTCGCCAATGGCGAGCCTTTTTTGTATCCGTGTGCGGGGTATTGGCTCAACCGGGCTGGCTGACCCGCACCACCGAGTTGTCACGCCCGAAGGGGCCAGGCACATAGTCGTCCGCCTCCCAGTCGTTGTTATAAAGGGTTTCACCATCGGGTTGCACTAGCTGATAGCAATACTCGAAATGGCTGGGGCCATCGGTCGGCAGGTTGAGTGTCGCCTTGAACTCCCCGTTTTTCATCCTCTTCAGTTCAATGGGCTGCCACTGGCTGAATTCACCCAGCAGCAAGACCTGCTCGGCATCACCGGCGGCCTCCTTTTCGACGGCAAAGGTCACCTTGACCTCGGGACGGGATTTGAGGAATTGCTTGTTGATCGGCATATGGACTCCTTGTCACTGGCTGCGAAGAAAGTAGCACTGGTTATTTTTATATCACTTTATGACAAGGATGTTGATAAGCAGGATCAAAGGGGGAGGGCAAAATGGCGCTGCAGGAGTTGATGGGTGAACTCGATCTTGAGGTAGAAGCCCCGTGGTAGCGTCATGATGGGTTGGCCATTGCGGCCGATGGCGCGGGTCAGCGCCTTGCTGTTGGCCGCCTTGGGGCGTAGCTGCAATACCTGGCCGTGGCGGGCGCTGATCTGCTCCACTTCTCCCAGCACTATCATGTCCATCAGCTCTTCCCAGTCCTGGCGCAGCAGTCCTTCTTCCTCTTCATTCGGGCTCCACAGCAGCGGCATGCCGACGCGACGGTCGCCGACAGGGATGTCGCGGCTGCCTTCCACCGGGATCCAGAGCACCCGCGACAGCTTGTTGCGCACGTTCGACTCCTCCCAGCGCTGGCCGCTGACCCCGATGAGGGGGGCCACGCAGACAAAGGTGGTTTCCAGCGGGCGCCCTTGAGGATCGACGGGGATCGTCTTGAGCTCGATACCGAGATCCGGAAAATCCTGCTCGGGACGGCTACCTGCACTGGCCCCCAGCTGCCACTCGATCAACTGCCCTGTCCAGCCCTTGTCACGTCTGAGATCCCGCGGTACGGGGATGCCCGCCGTTGCGGCAAGCTGGGCCAGAGTGAAGCCCGCCATGGCGTAGGCTCGACTGAGCAGCTCTTGTTCTGAGTGGGGATTGGCGGGCATGAGGGCTCCTCTGGAGATAATAGACATCGCAATACGGATCCTTGCATGGTATCGCTGATTTTATAACCTATCCTCGCCCGACTATACACAGGGAGACATGGGTGACAGAGTTCAACATATCCAAATGATTTTAAAGGGTTTTACTTTATTTATCCAGTATGTTGGCCCGCCGGATCCCCGCATAAACGAGTTGTCCAAGGGTTTGTGCGAGCTGTTGCACACAGTTATCCACAGAAATCTTGGATAACTGGCGTAAAGTGGTGAAAGGAAGCGTGGCACCAGAAATAAATGTGAGAATACGCCGATTTTCAGCGCCATTTCGGTGCAGATAATGCGCCATGTCTGTGGATAAATCCGTCTTGGTGGATCTTTGAGCAGTCGAACTTGTTCACAATTGACAGGCTGGATCCTCTTAGGCAAAAGACATGGATCTTGATCCAGCAATTAAACTATAACCTTATGTATTTAAATGTATATTTTGTTTTTAAGTGAATCGGGTATGATATGCTTCCGTGCAATGCCACAGTATAAAACTACTGTATATACCTGCTTGATCACAGGTTTATGCACAGTCTGGGTGGGCAACTTGCCTAGCATGAACCTTCAATTTGTTTATAACTTTGCTTGAAATGCCAAGTTATTCATGAATGGAAGATGACAGTCCCTGTTTGCCGCCACGGGGTGAATGTGGAACAATCTCGTTATAGATTCAGCCTTTATAAGGTGATCACGTGATAGATGGTGACGGATTTCGTCCCAATGTCGGCATCGTGATCTGTAACCGTGACGGACAAGTATTGTGGGCTAAGCGCTATGGGCAGCACTCCTGGCAGTTTCCGCAGGGGGGGGTTGATGATGGTGAATCGCCGGAACAGGCCATGTATCGTGAGCTGTATGAGGAGATAGGCCTCAAGCAGGACGATGTGACCATACTGGCGACCAGTCGCAACTGGCTGAAGTATCGCTTACCCAAACGACTCGTCCGCTGGGACAGTTCACCGGTCTGTATTGGCCAGAAGCAGAAATGGTTTTTGTTGCAGCTCGATCCTGGCAAAGAGTCCAGGATCCAGTTTGGCTGTCATGGTCACCCGGAATTTGATGATTGGCGTTGGGTCAGCTTCTGGTACCCGGTTCGTCAGGTCGTCTCCTTCAAGCGGGAGGTTTACCGCCGGGTGATGAAGGAGTTTGCCCCGCTGGCCATGCCAGTCCCCGTGGTGCAGGCTAACCGAAAAGATGGGCGGCGCAACCGCTCGCGTTAAGGAGCACAACTAGTTGCTGACGGAACTCAGACGCATCGTGGAAAGCATGGCCGAGGCCAACACCCTCGAACAGGCCTTGCAAGCATTGGTGAGCCAGACCCGGCTCGCCATGACGGTGGACTGCTGCTCCGTCTATGTGGCCGAGCCGGACATGCGCCGCTATCGACTGGCTGCGACCGATGGTCTGGCCGAATCGGCCGTGGGCAAGGCCACCCTGCCGTTCGAGCAGGGTATCGTCGGTCTGGTGGGTCAGCGTGAAGAGCTGATCAACCTGGCCGATGCCCCCTCCCATCCCAGTTTCAAGTTCCTGCCCGATGTGGCGGAAGAGGCGTTTCGCTCCTTCCTCGGCGCTCCCATCATGCATCAGCGTCAGGTAGTGGGGATTCTGGTCGTGCAGCAGAAGGAGAGCCGCCTCTTCGATGAGGGGGAAGAGTCCTTCATGGTCACCTTGGCAGCTCAGCTGGCTGCCCGCATCGCCCAGGCCCAGGCCAAGGGGTGGCTGCAGAAGACCGACTGGAGCAAGCCGCTGCGCGGTATTGCCGGGGCGAGTGGCATCGCCATCGCCAAGGCCTGGGTGTGGCGTCCGCGCAAGGCGCTCAATACCATCACGCCGCGCAAGGACGAGGATCATGCCAAGCAGCTTGCCCGTCTCGAGCTGGCGGTGGAGGAAGTGCGCCATGATCTGGAGAGCTTGGCACTGCGCTTTCGCGAGAGCTACAGCCAGGACTCGGTCGCCATCTTCGACATCTATCTGCACCTGCTTAACGATCCCGGCTACATCAAGCCCATCCGCAACAAGGTCAGCAAGGAACACTGGACGGCGATCTCGGCGGTCAAACTCATCAGCGATCGGCTGATAGAGCAGTTCAAGGGGATGAAGGATCCCTATCTGCGGGAGCGCTCCACCGATGTGAAAGACATCGCCCAGCGGCTCATCAGCCGGCTGGTGCAGGACGAACCCGAGCAGCTCACCATCGGCGAACCCGTGGTGCTGGTCGCCGATGAAGTGACGGCCACCATCCTTGCGGAGATCCCGAGGGAATTTCTGAGCGGTGTGGTGTCGCTCAAGGGCGGGACCAACTCCCATGCCGCCATCCTGGCCCGTGCCATGGGGGTGGCGGCCATCATGGGGGTGGATCTGCCCCTCGGTGACATCGGCGGGCGCACTCTGGTCATCGATGGCTACAGCGGCGATCTCTTCATCGAACCCAACCAGGTGATCCTGACCGAGTACCGGCAACTGCTGAGTGAGGAGCGGGCACTCGACACCCTGGTGCGTAGCGTCGACAACCAGCCCTCCGAGACTGCCGACGGCACCAAGGTCTCTCTGCTGCTCAACGCAGGGCTGAGTGCGGATACCGAGATCTCCCTCAATCATCTGGCGGACGGGGTCGGGCTCTATCGCACCGAGATCCCCTTCATGCTGCAGGACAGCTTCCCTTCGGAGTGGGAGCAGACTGCCCGCTATCGCGGGATCCTGGAAACCTATCGGGATCGCCCGGTTTGCATGCGGACTCTGGACGTGGGGGGGGACAAGCAACTGCCCTATTTTCCCATCGTGGAGGAAAATCCCTTCCTTGGTTGGCGGGGGATCCGGCTCACCCTGGATCACCCCGAACTCTTCCTGGTTCAGCTCAAGGCCATGTTGCGGGCCAGCGAAGGGCTGGACAATCTGGCCATCATGCTGCCGATGATCAGCAGCGTCAGTGAAATCAAGGCCTCCCGTCGTCTGCTGGATCAGGCGTGGCGCGAGGTGTCGGAAGAAGCGGCCAGCCGCGATGCGGTGATCCGCTACCCCAGTCTCGGGGTGATGATAGAAGTCCCCTCCGCGCTGTACATCCTGCCGGAGATGGCGCCGCTCATCGACTTCTGGTCGGTAGGCAGCAACGACCTGACTCAGTACCTGCTGGCGGTGGATCGCAACAATGCCCGTGTCGCCAGCATCTACGATGCCTTCCATCCCGCGGTGATCCGCGCTTTGCAACTGTTGGTCGATGCCTCTCAGCGCTATCACAAGCCGGTCTCTGTTTGTGGCGAGCTGGCTGGCGATCCGGTCGGGGTGCTGCTGCTGCTGGCCATGGGCTATCGTCGTTTCAGCATGAATACCCACAACATCTCCCGTATCAAATACGTGCTGCGGCAATCCGACCTTGGCGAGTTGAAGGCGCTGATGGCGGATGGTCTCAAGCATGACAATCCTCACGTGCTGCGGGGCCTGTTTGCCCGATATCTGGAAGAGCACGGTCTGGGCGGATTGCTGCGGGCTGGGCACAAGGTCAGGCTGCCCGATTGATATTCCACCTTGTTACTGCGTAAGAATGATCGGAGAATGCGGCTTTTCTTATGATTGGGGCCGCCTATGCAGCACGACGGATATTGGGTTTTCTCGCAGATTGATCCCGTAGCATTCAGTTTGGGACCATTATCGGTACGCTGGTATGGTCTCATGTACCTGTTCGGTTTTGCCTTCGCCATGTGGCTGGCAGGTCGCCGCGCCGATGCACCCAATAGCGGCTGGACCCGCAACGAGGTCTCGGATCTGCTGTTCTACGGCTTCCTCGGGGTGATCCTGGGAGGGCGCATCGGTTACGTGCTGTTCTATAACTTCGATCTCTTCCTCGCAGACCCGACCTATCTGTTCAAGATATGGACCGGTGGCATGTCGTTCCACGGTGGCCTCATCGGGGTGATCACCGCCATGATCTGGTTTGCCCACAAAACCCAGCGCCACTTCTTCACCGTGGCGGATTTCGTGGCGCCGCTGATTCCGTTTGGCCTCGGTGTTGGCCGCATCGGCAACTTCATGAACGGCGAGCTGTGGGGTCGGGTGACCGATGTCCCCTGGGCCATCATCTTCCCCGAGGCGGGCCCCGAGCCGCGTCACCCGTCCCAGCTTTACCAGTTCGCGCTGGAAGGTGTGGTGCTCTTCATCATCCTGAACCTGTTCTGGCGCAAGCACCCGCCCCGTGGCGCCATCTCCGGCATGTTCCTGCTGTTCTACGGTCTGTTCCGCTTCCTGGTGGAGTTTGTTCGTCAGCCTGACAGCCAGCTGGGTCTCTACTTCAACGAGATCAGCATGGGCCAGATCCTCTCTACCCCGATGATAGTGGCGGGTGCGCTCATGGTCTGGGCCGCCTACAAGCAGCCCCGTCTGTTCGGCAATGCACCCAAGGAGGCGAAGTAATGCGTGCCTATCTCGACCTGATGCAGAAAATTCTGGATGAAGGGACCGTCAAATCCGATCGCACCGGGACCGGGACCGTCTCCCTGTTCGGTCATCAGATGCGCTTCAATCTGGCGGAAGGTTTCCCGCTGGTGACCACCAAGAAGTGCCACCTGCGCTCCATCATTCATGAGCTGCTCTGGTTCCTCAATGGCGATACCAACACCGCCTATCTGAAAGAGCACGGTGTCAGCATCTGGGATGAGTGGGCCGACGAGCACGGTGATCTGGGGCCTGTCTATGGTGCCCAGTGGCGCTCCTGGCCGGCGGCCGATGGGTCTGTCATCGACCAGATCCAGAAGGCGGTGGACGACATCCAGCACAACCCGGATTCCCGCCGCATCATCGTCTCCGCCTGGAACGTAGGCGAGCTGGACAAAATGGCGTTGGCACCCTGCCACGCCTTCTTCCAGTTCTATGTGGCGGATGGCAAGCTTTCCTGCCAGCTCTACCAGCGTAGTTGTGATGTTTTCCTTGGCCTGCCGTTCAACATTGCCAGCTATGCGCTGCTGACCCACATGATGGCGCAGCAGTGCGATCTGGAAGTGGGGGACTTTGTCTGGACCGGTGGCGATGTGCACCTCTATTCCAACCACATGGAGCAGACGGCACTGCAACTCACCCGCGAGCCGCGCCCCCTGCCGCAACTGGTGATCAAGCGCAAACCTGACTCCATCTTCGATTACAGATTCGAGGATTTCGAGATCCAGGGCTATGATCCCCATCCTGGGATCAAGGCGCCTGTCGCTATTTGAGTAGATAATGAGCCTGGGGCGAGTCCCGCCTCTCAGGTGACGATGAATCGACACTCAGCTGTTAGAGGCACCCTCGGGTGCCTTTTTGCATTTTCTGTGAATTAATATGCGATGTTCCGGGTGGAGAGAAGGCTCTTGAAAGAGGGTAGTAACCGGCTTATAGCAGGCATTATCTGTTTTGCTTTCGGTTTTTCCGTTGTTATCGGCCGTTAGAAACGATTTTTCATTGAGCTACTCGGGCCCTAGACTGAAAAAATGGAATCTTATGGGTAGTTAGATATGAGCGATGTATTCAAGCGTTTTCTCAAACTGGAGTCTGCTTCCGGGATCATTCTGATCCTGGCCGCCCTGCTTGCCATCGGCCTGGCCAATTCGGCACTGGCGCAACACTATCAGAGCTTCCTCAATACCGAGGTGCAGGTTCGCATCGCGGCGCTCGACATCAACAAGCCGCTGCTGCTCTGGATCAACGATGGCTTCATGGCGATCTTCTTCCTTCTGGTGGGTCTCGAGGTGAAGCGAGAGATGCTGGAGGGGGCGCTTTCCTCCCGGGTGCAGGCAACCTTCCCGGCCATTGCCGCCGTGGGTGGGATGTTGGCACCGGCCCTCATCTATAGCTTCTTCAACTACGGAGACGAGGCTACCCGTGCTGGCTGGGCGATTCCGGCCGCAACCGACATCGCCTTCGCTCTCGGGGTCATGGCGCTGCTGGGCAAGCGGGTACCGACCAGTCTCAAGGTCTTCTTGCTGGCGCTGGCCATCATGGACGATCTGGGGGTCATCATCATCATTGCCCTCTTCTACACCCAGCAACTGTCGCTGACTGCGCTGGCGATAGGTGTGGTGGCCACCCTGGCCTTGCTCTGGATGAATCGCCGTGGTGAGGACAGGATTGGACTCTATATGCTGGTCGGCCTGGTGCTCTGGGTTGCCGTGCTCAAGTCCGGTGTCCATGCGACCCTGGCGGGGGTCATCGTGGGCTTCATGATCCCCCTCAACGGCAAGCGTTACGCATCGCCACTCAAGCATCTGGAGCATGTGCTGCACCCCTGGAGTGCCTTCCTGATCCTGCCGCTGTTCGCTTTCGCCAACGCCGGGGTATCGCTGGAGGGGATCTACTTCTCGGCTCTGCTCAATCCGCTCCCCATGGGGATCATCCTGGGGCTCTTCGTCGGCAAGCCGCTCGGGATTTTCACCATCAGCTGGCTGGCTGTGAAATCAGGCATTGCCCAATTGCCGCAAGGAGTGAACTTCAGACAGATCTTTGCCGTCAGCATCCTGTGTGGCATCGGCTTCACCATGTCGATGTTTATCGCATCGCTGGCATTCGAGCATGGCGGACTGGACTACGGCAGCTACTCGCGCCTCGGGATCCTGGCAGGTTCCACACTCGCGGCCGTGATCGGTTACATCGCCCTGCGGATATCGCTGCCCAATCGGGAGGCGAATCAAAGTACGGAGGGGTTATGAGAAAACTAGGATGGTTAGTCATGCTTGCGAGCCCTGCACTCTGGGCAGATAGTCTGGCCGATTGTCAGCGGGATGCCACCTCGGCAAGTTGTTCTGCCTATCTCAACGGGGTGGTCGACAGCGCACTCATGCTGGGAGACTCACAGGTAAAAGCCCGGTTCGGAGAGACCTTCGCCGAACGGGCACTGAGCAGTCGTGCCGGCGAGCGAGTCAAGCTGTCCAACAAGCGCTATTGCACCGAGCGAATGCCGGATGCCGGTCGTCTCAAGGCCCATCTGCAGGCACAGTTCGACGCGAACAAGGTTGACTCGATCAGCGACATGTATGACATTCTGGCGGTTGAACTCAGCTGCTACCGGAGCCCGCCTGGCGCGGGAACCCCATCGGATGTCACACCTTAACTACAACCATCTCTACTATTTTTGGATGACTCAGAAGAAGGGCTCCGTCACGCAGGCGGCGGAAGCCCTCTTTTTGACTCCGCAGACCGTGACCGGTCAGATCAAGCTGCTCGAACAGCGTCTTGGCGGCAAGTTGCTGATCAGAAAGGGACGCTCCCTTGAGGCTACCGAGCTTGGCCAACTGGTGTTTCGCTATGCGGACAAGATGTTCAGCCTCTCCTACGAGATGCTGGATATCGTCAACTACCGCAAGGAGAGCCAGATCCTGTTCGACGTCGGCATCGCAGATGCACTCTCCAAGCGTCTTGCCAGCCGGGTACTGCTCTCCGTGATCCCCAATGATGGTTCCATTCACCTGCGCTGTTTCGAGTCGACCCATGAACTGCTCCTGGAGCAGTTGAGCGAGCACAAGCTCGACATGATCCTCTCTGATTGCCCGGTGGACTCCAGCCAGCATGCCGGGTTGCTGTCCAAGCGTCTGGGGGGATGCGGCGTCAGTTTCTTCTGCAAGGCGCCTCTGCCCTCCCAGCCTTTCCCTGCCTGCCTGGAAGAGCGCAAGCTGCTCATCCCGGGCCGTCGCACCGCCATGGGTCGTCAACTGACCCAGTGGTTCGAGCAGCAGGGAATTTCCCCCAGCATTCTGGGAGAATTCGACGATGCGGCGCTGATGAAGGCGTTCGGCTTCTTCAACCAGGGCATCTTCATGGCTCCGACCATCTATCGGGAAGAGATCCTGGAGGGGGAGGAGGTGATGCTGCTAGGTGAAACCCAGGATCTGATGGAGGAGTATTACGTCATCTTTGCCGAGCGGATGATCCAACATCCTGCGGTCAAGCGAGTATGCGAGAGTGATTTCTCCTTCCTCTTTGCCGGGCAGGAGGATTTCACGGCCATTCAGCCGGCAAGCCTCTCGTTTTAAATCGACGGTGACGGCGCTATGATGCCTGTCTTGGAAGAGGAGGGTGAGATGCAATTGGAAGAGATGGAAGCGAATGCCGGGCGTGCCGTCACCCTGCTCAAGGCATTGGCCAATGAACGGCGGCTGTTTATCTTGTGCCAGTTGCTGGATAGGGAGCTGTCGGTCGGCGAGCTGAACGAGGTCTTGGGATTGAGCCAGTCAGCCATGTCGCAGCATCTGGCGGTGTTACGCCGGGATGAGCTGGTGGCGACGAGGAAGGAAGCCCAGACGGTCTATTATTCCCTGCGCAGCCATGAAGTGCGTGAGATGATCGGACTGTTGCACAGACTGTACTGTAGCGACCCCAAATAAAAAACCGGCACTAGGCCGGTTTTTTCAGCTTTCATCAGCGGATGCTGATTAAGCCATGGCTTTGATCTGGGCAGACAGGCGGCTCTTGTGACGAGCAGCTTTGTTCTTGTGGATCAGGCCTTTGGTCGCCATACGATCCATGATCGGCTGAGCAACAGCGAAAGCGGCAGTGGCAGCAGCCTTGTCACCAGAGGCGATGGCAGCGATCACTTTCTTCAGGTAGGTACGGGTCATGGAACGACGGCTGGCGTTGTGCTGACGACGTTTCTCTGACTGAAGAGCACGCTTCTTAGCAGATTTGATGTTAGCCAAGGTAAAACTCCTAAAACTGTCTTAGCGAGTGTATTGAAAAGGCCCGGAAATATGCCTTCCCAACCACATATTGTCAAATGATTTGTGCAAATAAACACCGCCCCCCGGTGGTGTGTCAGATGGGAGACGGTTAAACTGTCGGCCGATTCTAACAGCATTCTTTTCTTTCCGACAGTTCCAGAGGCCTCGTCTTGAGTAAGAAATTGATCAAATCCGGCATGATTGTGTCCGGAATGACGTTGGCATCCCGTGTGATGGGCTTGGTGCGCGATGTGGTCATCGCCAATTTGCTCGGTGCCGGGGTGGCCGCAGACGTCTTCTTCTTCGCCAATCGCATTCCCAACTTCTTGCGCCGGCTCTTTGCCGAAGGGGCATTCAACCAGGCCTTCGTGCCCGTGATGACGGAGTACAAGAAAAACGGTGACGAGCAGGCGGTTCGGGAGCTGCTGGCGGCGGTGGCGGGCACCCTGGGTGGCATCGTCACCGTTGTCACTCTGCTCGGGGTGCTGGGTTCCGGTGTCCTGACGGCTCTCTTTGGCTGGGGCTGGTTCTGGGACTGGCTGCATGGCGGACCGGCGGCGGAGAAGTTCGAGCTGGCCAGTCTGATGCTCAAGATCACCTTCCCCTACCTCTGGTTCATCACCTTCACCGCCATGGCGGGGGCCATTCTCAATACCTTTGGCCGTTTTGCCGTGTCCTCCTTCACGCCGGTATTCCTCAACATCACCATGATTGCGGCGGCCTGGTGGATCGCGCCCTTGATGGAGCGCCCCGAAATCTCCCTGGCGATCGGTGTCTTCCTCGGCGGTCTGGTCCAGTTTTTGTTCCAGTATCCTTTTCTGCGCCAGCTCAACATGCTGGTCTGGCCCAAGTGGGGTTGGCACCATCCGGGGGTGGTGAAGATCCGCACCCTGATGATCCCGGCGCTGTTCGGGGTGTCGGTCAGCCAGATCAACCTGCTGATCAACACCATGCTGGCGTCGTTCCTGGCTACCGGTGCCATCAGCTATCTCTATTACTCGGACAGGTTGCTGGAGTTTCCCCTCGGCCTCTTTGCTGTGGCCATCAGCACGGTGATCCTGCCTGCCCTGGCCAGAAAACACGTGGATGCGGATCCGGCTGATTTCTCTCGCACCATGGATTGGGGGGTACGCATGGTGATGCTGCTCGGCTTGCCAGCCATGGTCGGCATCGCCGTGCTGCGCGAGCCCATACTGCGGGTACTTTTCATGCGCGGTGAGTTCGGTCTGCACGAGGTGAGCATGTCCAGTGCGAGCCTGCTGGCCTCCACCACGGGGCTGCTCTCCTTGATGCTCATCAAGGTGCTGGCCCCCGGTTATTACGCCCGCCAGGACACCAGGACGCCGGTGCGTATCGGCATCATGGCCATGGTAGCCAACATGGTGTGCAACCTTATTTTCATCTATCCGCTCGGCTACGTCGGGCTGGCGCTGGCGACCGCCTGCTCCGGCACGCTGAACGCCGTACTGCTGTTCAAGGGGCTCTATCAGCAGGATGTCTATCGCCCTTCCCGCAACACCGGGCTGTTCTGCCTCAAGCTCTTGGCGGCAACGGTCTTGATGGGGGGGCTTCTGGCCTATCTGTCACCGGATCTCGCCCAATGGGGTGCCTGGAGCATGGGCAAGGCCAGCCTGGAGTTGACCCTGCTGCTCTGCCTGGGCGGAGCGTTGTATGGCATTGTCCTCTTGGCATTGGGGATCCGGCCACGGCACCTGAGAGCCGGTCAGCAATAAGGAGCCAGCTGCAAGGGAGGGGGACAGTACAGGGGAGATGGGGGAGCGGTCTCAGGGGCTGTCGAGTTGGCCCGCCAACGAGGTGCGATGCTCCTGGCCGAGTCCGAGAAGCGAGCGGGATGGCTAAATCGGGTCAACGGCAGGGCTGACCCTGCCTGCTGCCTGATATATAATCCGCCGATTTCCATGGCAGCAACGCACAAGGCACTGATGGAGCTTATTCGCGGCATTCACAATATCAAGCCCCGTCACCGGGGCTGTGTATTGACCATAGGCAACTTCGATGGGGTTCATCAGGGGCATCACGCGGTGTTGGCCCGTTTGCAGGAGAAGGCCGCCCAACTTGGCCTGCCGGCCTGCGTCATGTTGTTCGAACCCCAGCCGCTGGAGCTGTTTGCGGGCAGTGCCGCGCCCGCCCGCCTCAGCCGCTGGCGGGAGAAGTACGAAGCCCTCAAGGGAATGCAGATCGATCGCATGCTCTGCGTGCGTTTCACCCATCGTTTTGCCGAGCAGGAGGCCAGCACCTTCATCGAGCAACTGCTGGTGGAGAAACTCGGCGTGCACTATCTGGTGGTCGGCGACGACTTTCGCTTCGGCAAGGGGCGGGAAGGGGACTTCCACCTGCTGGAGGAGGCCGGTCGGCGCTTCGGGTTCGAGGTGATCAGCACCCAGAGCTTCCAGCTTTCCCGCCAGCGGGTCAGCAGTACGCTGGTGCGCGAGGCCCTCAAAGCGGGCCGCATGGCGGAGGTGGAGCTGATGCTCGGTCGCCCCTATGCCATCAGCGGCCGGGTGGCCCATGGTGACAAGCTGGGGCGCACCATAGGTTTTCCCACCGCGAATCTGGCCCTCAAACGCCAGGTGGTCCCGGTCGGTGGCGTGTTTGCGGTGGAAGTGATATGTTCCGGCAAGACTTTCCCCGGTGTCGCCAATGTGGGTGTACGTCCGACCTTGAGCGGTACACAAGCCAGATTGGAAGTACATCTATTTGATTTTTCTGGTGATCTATATGGTCAGCAGGTCAAGGTGCTGCTTCGCCACAAGCTGCGCGAAGAGCAGAAATTTGACTCTTTCACCGCCTTGAAAGAGCAGATCGAACGAGATGCCCTGGCGGCCCGAGCCTGGTTCGGGCTGCCACAATTTCATTTACCCAGCACTCTTTTAGAAAAGAAGGGAACCCAGGACTGATGAGCGACTATAAACACACCCTGAATCTGCCGGAAACCGAGTTTCCGATGCGTGGCGATCTGGCCAAACGCGAACCCAACATGTTGAAACGTTGGTACGATCAGGATCTTTACGGCGCCATTCGCCGCGCCAAAGCGGGTAAGCCTTCTTTCATTCTGCACGATGGCCCCCCCTATGCGAACGGCAGCATTCACATCGGTCATTCGGTCAACAAGATCCTCAAAGACATCATCATCAAGTCCAAGGGCCTCTCTGGCTTCGATTCCCCCTATGTGCCGGGCTGGGATTGCCACGGTCTGCCCATCGAGCTGAAAGTGGAAGGCATGGTCGGCAAGCCGGGCGAGAAGGTTTCCGCCGC
This sequence comes from Aeromonas sp. ASNIH5, assembly GCF_002902865.1. Taxonomy (NCBI): domain Bacteria; kingdom Pseudomonadati; phylum Pseudomonadota; class Gammaproteobacteria; order Aeromonadales; family Aeromonadaceae; genus Aeromonas; species Aeromonas sp. ASNIH5. The sequence goes on from NZ_CP026122.1 coordinate 3,772,076, forward strand.
CGAGTTCCGCGCCGAGTGCCGCAAATACGCCAAAACCCAGATCGAAGCGCAGAAGACCGACTTCATCCGTCTGGGCGTGCTGGGTGACTGGGAACACCCCTACCTGACCATGGATTTTGGGACCGAAGCCAACATCATCCGTTCCATGGCCAAGATCGTTGAAAACGGCCACCTGCACAAAGGCTCCAAGCCGGTGCACTGGTGTACCGATTGCGGCTCCGCGCTGGCTGAAGCGGAAGTGGAGTACTACGACAAGAACTCCCCCTCCATCGACGTGCGCTTCAAGGCCGTCGACGAGGCTGGCGTTGCCGCCAAGTTTGATTGCGCCGAAGGCCACACCGGCAAGGGCGCGCTCTCTGCCGTGATCTGGACCACTACCCCGTGGACCCTGCCGGCCAACCGCGCCATCGCCATGCACGCCGATCTCGACTACGCACTGGTGCAGGTTGAGGGCAACAATCCCGAGCGTCTGATCCTGGCCGCTGAGCTGGTGAAGGATGTGATGGATCGCGCCGGCATCGAGCAGTTCCACAACCTGGGCTACGCCAAGGGCGCTGCGCTCGAGCTGCTGCGCTTCAACCACCCCTTCTACAGCTTCGACGTGCCGGTGGTGCTGGGTGACCACGTTACCCTGGACGCCGGTACCGGCGCGGTGCACACCGCCCCTGGTCACGGTCAGGAAGACTTCGTGGTCGGTCAGAAGTACGGTCTGGAAGTGGCCAACCCGGTTGGCAGCAACGGCGTTTACCTGCCGGATACCGAACTGTTTGCCGGCCAGCACGTGTTCAAGGCCAATGCGGCCGTGGTCGAGGTGCTGACCGAGCGCGGCGCCCTGCTGCATCACAAGGTATTCAACCACTCCTATCCGCATTGCTGGCGTCACAAGACCCCGATCATCTTCCGTGCCACCCCCCAGTGGTTCATCAGCATGGAGCAGAAGGGTCTGCGCAAGCGCGCCCTGGAAGAGATCGAGCGTATCGAGACTCAGGGCATTGCCGAACACGGCCAGAGCGGCTGGGTCCCGGCCTGGGGCAAGAATCGCATCCAGGCGATGGTCGAGAACCGTCCCGACTGGTGTATCTCCCGTCAGCGTACCTGGGGCGTGCCCATCTCCCTGTTCGTTCACAAGGATACCCAGGCGCTGCACCCGGAATCCGTGCGCCTGATGGAAGAGGTGGCCAAGCGGGTCGAGCAGTCCGGCATCCAGGCCTGGTGGGATCTGGACAAGGCCGAACTGCTGGGCGCCGATGCCGACAACTACGAGAAGGTGCCCGACACCCTGGACGTCTGGTTTGACTCCGGTTCTACCCACGCCTCCGTGGTCGACGCCCGTCCCGAGTTCAACGGCAAGCCGGCCGACATGTATCTGGAAGGCTCTGACCAGCACCGTGGCTGGTTCATGTCATCGCTCATGATCGGCGTGGCGATGAAAGACAAGGCTCCCTACAACCAGGTGCTGACTCACGGCTTCACCGTGGATGGTCAGGGCCGCAAGATGTCCAAGTCCATCGGCAACGTGGTCAGCCCCCAAGATGTGATGAACAAGCTGGGTGCCGACATCCTGCGTCTGTGGGTAGCGAGCACTGACTACACCGGCGAGATGACCGTCTCCGACGAGATCCTCAAGCGCTCTGCCGACGCCTATCGCCGCATCCGCAACACCGCCCGCTTCCTGCTGGCCAACCTGAACGGTTTCAATCCGGCGACCGACATGGTGGCGCCTGCCGACATGGTGGTGGTGGATCGCTGGGCCGTGGGTCGTGCCAAGGCGGTACAGGCCGAGATCGTGACCGCGTTCGATGAGTACAACTTCCACGGTGTGACCCAGAAGCTGATGCAGTTCTGCTCCATCGAGATGGGTTCCTTCTATCTGGACGTCATCAAGGACCGTCAGTACACCGCCAAGGCTGACAGCCTGGCCCGTCGCTCCTGCCAGACCGCCCTCTATCACATCGCAGAGGCCATGGTGCGCTGGATGGCGCCGATCATGAGCTTCACCGCCGACGAGATCTGGGCGCTGCTGCCGGGTGAGCGCGGTGAGTTCGTGTTCACCGAGGAGTGGTACGACGGCCTGTTCGGGCTGGAAGCGGGCGAAGTGCTGAACGACGAGTTCTGGGCCGAGATCCTCACCGTGCGCGGTGAAGTGAACAAGGCGCTGGAAGTGGCCCGTGGCGAGAAGCGCATCGGCGGTTCTCTGCAGGCCGAGCTGACTCTGTTCGCCAAGCCTGAGCTGGCCGCGCGTCTGAATGCCCTGGCCGATGAGCTGCGCTTCGTGCTGCTCACCTCCAAGGCCAGGGTGGTCAGCGTCGATGCCGCACCGGCAGACGCGGTGGCGACCGAGCGCGATGACCTGTGGCTCTGCGTGGCCCAGTCTGCCGCCGCCAAGTGCGACCGCTGCTGGCACCATGTGGAAGACGTGGGCACCATTGCGGGTCACGAAGAGATCTGTGGCCGCTGCGTCACCAACGTCGAGGGTGACGGCGAAACGCGTCAATTTGCCTGATGAACATGACTCAACATAAAAGCGGCCTGCGTTGGCTGTGGCTGGCAGTGCTGGCCTTCGTACTGGACCAGGCGAGCAAGCTCGCCGTGGTCAAACTGCTGCCGTTTGGCTACCCGGGGGTGGAGATCACCCCCTTCTTCAACCTGGTCCATGTCTACAACAAGGGCGCTGCTTTCAGCTTCCTGGCGGATCAGGGGGGCTGGCAGCGCTGGTTCTTCGCCGTGCTGGCGTTCGCCATCTGCGGCCTGCTGATCCACTGGCTGCGCAAGCAGTCGGTCACCCAGCGCTGGAGCGGTATCGCCTACAGCCTGATCATCGGCGGGGCGCTCGGCAACGTGTTTGACCGGCTGGTGCTGGGTCATGTGGTCGACTTCCTCGACTTCTATTGGCAGCGCGCCCATTGGCCGGCGTTCAACCTGGCTGACAGCTTCATCTTCATCGGTGCCGCCATGATCGTGCTGGACGGCTTCCGTGGCGAGAAAAAACAGGACGCGACCTCATGAGCCAGCTAATTGTTGCGGACAGCAGCGTGCTGTTCCATTTCTCTATCAAACTGGAAGATGGCTCGGTGGCCGACAGCACGGCGCTGCACGGCAAGCCTGCCCGTCTGCGGATGGGAGACGGCAGCCTGACGCCGAGCTTCGAGCAATGCCTGCTGGGGCTGCGCGAAGGGGAGAGCAAGAGCTTTACCCTGGCGCCGGAAGAGGCGTTCGGCCTTTCCAATCCTGACAACATCTACCATCTCGATCGCGCCAAATTCGGTAACGAAGTTGAGCCCAAGGTGGGTACCATCATTCTGTTTGACCAGCCCAACGGCAGCGAACTGCCCGGGATCATCCGGGCGGTGGAAGGGATGTCGGTTACGGTCGATTTCAACCACCCCCTGGCCGGTCACACCGTCACCTTCGAGGTGGAGATCCTGGGAGTTGATGACGAGGAGAAGGTTCACTGATGGATATTCTGCTGGCTAACCCCCGTGGCTTCTGTGCCGGTGTCGACCGGGCCATCAGCATCGTCGAGAGCGCGCTGGAGAAGTTCGGTGCCCCCATCTATGTCCGCCATGAGGTGGTGCACAACCGCTACGTGGTGAACAAGCTCAAGGAGGCGGGCGCCGTCTTCGTGGAGGAGCTGGATGAGGTGCCGGATGACAGCATCGTCATCTTCTCTGCCCACGGTGTCGCCAAGGTCGTGCGCGAGATGGCCAAATCCCGCGCCCTCAAGGTGTTCGATGCCACCTGTCCGCTGGTGACCAAGGTGCACATGGAGGTCCATCGCGCCAGTCGCAAGGGCTCCGAAGCCGTGCTCATCGGCCATGCCGGCCACCCCGAGGTGATCGGCACCATGGGACAGTACGAGAACAGTGAGGGGGGCATGTATCTGGTGGAGACGCCGGAAGATGTGGCCAAACTCAAAGTGAAGAACCCGGACGATCTCTGTTTCGTCACCCAGACCACCCTGAGCGTGGACGAGACCTCGGATGTCATCGATGCGTTGCGTGCGCACTTCCCCAAGATCCAGGGGCCGCGCAAGGATGACATCTGCTATGCCACCCAGAACCGCCAGGATGCGGTGCGGGAGATGGCCGGGCTGGTGGACGCCATGCTGGTGGTGGGGTCGCGCAACTCTTCCAACTCCAACCGTCTGCGGGAGCTGGCCGAGAAGGTGGGCGCCAAGGCCTACCTCATCGACGATGCCTCCATGATTGAGCCGCAATGGCTGGACGGGGTTGTCCGTATCGGGGTCACGGCGGGTGCGTCAGCCCCCGATGTGCTGGTTCAGAATGTCATTGCTCGTCTGCGCGAGCTGGGAGGCAAGATAGTGACCGAGCATCCTGGCCGAGAAGAGAATGTGGTGTTTGAAGTGCCGCCCGAGCTTAGAATTATTTGAATGTGGCCAGGATGGCCTGAGAATAAAGAGTTATGTTCCTGATGCCGGATTTGTCGTTGCGACCTATCCGGCATTAGACTATATGAACCGCCAGTCACCAAGGATGGGTTATGATTGGGTTCTATCGAGGCTTTTCTCTCATTGAATTGATGATTGTCGTCGCAATCGTGGCGATTCTTGGCACTATTGCCTATCCCTCCTATCAGCGTTACCTGCTGTCCAGCCACCGAATTGATGCCAAAAAAATGCTGTTGGACGCCGCCAACAGACAAGAAACCTATTTTATGGACTTCAATCGGTATACCTCATCCGCAGCCGATTTGAATATCTCGGAGAACTCCGAATCCGGCTTCTATCACCTGGTCATCTCGGCCGGGGTCAATACATACATCCTGTTTGCCACGGCCTCTGGTGCGCAGGGGTCAGACAGCGACTGCATCATTTTCTCCATCGACCAGGATGGCACCCGGAGTGCCACCCGGCTCGGGGATACCGTCAACAATGCTTGCTGGGACTAGGCGATGAAACCACTGCGCCATCGACACACGAGGGGATTCAGCCTGCTGGAGGTGATGATTGCGGCCGTGGTGCTCTCTTTCGGCTTGCTGGGATTGGTTGCCATGCAGGTTACCGCCAAGTTTTCCAGCTACGAAGCGCGTCAGCGCACCATCGCCAACTGGCTGGCCAATGATCTGGTGGAACGCGCCAGGATCAACAAAGACAGCTGGGCTGGTCAGGGAACGACAGTGGTATCCGGCAACGCGATCCTGGATATGCCGAGCTGTGCCAACAACAATGGCACCATGTCGGATTGCAGCAGGACTGAGCGGCAGGCACTGGACCTCTTCTACTGGCAGCAGTCTCTGCTGGGAACCGCAGTATCCGGTGCCGCATCACCTCTGCAATCTCCGGTCGGCTGCGTGATTCGTGGCGCCAACAACAGTTTGACCATAGGGATCTTCTGGCAGGGGCGGGAGTCTCTGTCCGATGGTGCCGTTGCAGTGGCCGCAGTGCGCAACAGTTGTGGGTTGGGCAATGCGGCAGACAGACAGAGGCGTCAGTTCGTACTGACGACCACACTATGAATGCCCGTGGCTTCACCCTGATTGAATGGCTGATTGCCATGTTGATCGGCGTATTTCTGGTCGGTGGCGGCTTGAGCATCTTTGTGGCTTCTCGCGCCACCACCGAAGATGCTTTCGATCAGAGTGAGTTGCAGGAAAATGGCCGTATCGCCATGCGTCTGCTCACCCAGGATCTGAAATGGGCCGGCTTCTGGGGGGATTATACGGGGTCTCCAATGACTAAAGACTTGGGGATAACCTTAAGTAGCGGGACTACTGTAGCAAAAGATTGTTTAGATGACTTAGATCGTGGCAGTTTTCCAACTAGTACAGGTTCACTACGTTCATTCTGGGTTGCGCATATAGATGGAAATAGAACCGTGATAGGAGGGGGGCTCGACTGCATTGATGTCGGTGACCGTATAGCCAATTCAGACGTTGTGAGTATCAAGCGATTAGTTGGAAACTCTTTGGAATCTAAAGATCTAGTGACTACACGCTTTTATCTTGCAACTACAACACAGTCAGCCTACCTATTCAAAAAGGGGGAGGCCATCCCCGGCACCATGATAAACCCGCAGTTGTGGGAATATCAGCATTTTATTTACTACCTATCTCCTAATTCAAAAAATGGCAACCCTGAGCTGCGTAAGCGATATTTAACGCCTGGGGGTGGTTCTTTATTAATTGGTGGAGCAATGGCCGAAGGCATTGAACAGATGAGAATATTGCTTGGTGTTGATGACAGCTTAGTCCCTGATGGCGAAATTGATCGCTATGTCGCTACCAACAATGTCACAGGGCAGGAGTGGAGTGAGGGTCGAGTCATCGCCGCTAGAGTCTTTGTGCTCGTGCGTTCGTTACAAGTTTCCAGTCGCTATGTCAATAACAACACCTATCAGGTTGGCGATATTCAGGTCCCGGGTAACGGCGATGGTTATCGTCGTTTGCTATTGGAGTCGAGCGTCTCATTACGTAATCCAGCGGTGATTGCAGGAGGAGGGAAATGAAATCCCAGAGCGGTGTGGCTCTGATCATAGCCCTGATCATTCTGGTGCCCCTGACCCTGATTGCCGTGGTGGTGATGCAATCTTCGGGGCAAGACCTCAAGATGGCAGGCTCGTCTGCCAGCTTCCGCCAGGCAGAGCACCGACTCGAAGGCATTATCGAAGCCGCTATACAGAGCAACAACATATCGACGGTGATTGCCGGCATGAGCGACACTCCGGGGGCCAGTGCGGCGATCAGCATCAATAGCAGCAATGCTTCGGCCGCGGTCGCTCTTGCTAATCGCACCGAAACCGTGTGCAAGAGAAAGATTGACGCCAGCAGCAGCAATGTGATTCCTAAGTGCAAGTATGTCGAGCTGCAGGCCAATGTGAATTATGGAAAATATGTTCGCCCGTTGACTTGGATTGCGGGTGTAGAACAACCACTGCTCACCGAATAGGAGCGAAGGATATGTGGTTACGACGACTTGGAGTGATTTTATGCTGGTGTAGCCTTGTGTTTGGCATTACATCGACGAGAGCCGATGACACCGAACTGTTTATATATGACTTTAACAAGGCCGGGGATTTTCGCCCCAAGGTGCTGCTGATATTTGATACATCCGGCAGTATGAAAGAAACAATGCAGGTGAGTGAAGCCTATGATCCCGCAACAATATATCCAGCATTACCTAATGACCCCGACACAAACAATAGCAAAAAGTACATATATTTCTCTTCAAATAGCAGTGTGCCTAAATAACTGATCCCAATAGTGCTACACCTTCGCTGTGCCATAGCCATTCCCCGGGAAAGGAGACACGGTATCCATGAAGTGTTTCACTCGGGCCAGCAGGTTTGCCATCCCTCTGCATTGATGATTGCGCGTGATGGTTTCATGTAACTTGTGCCATAGCCGTTCTATGTGATTAACCCAAGGGCTGTAAACTGGCTGGAACACCAGGCAGAACTTGGGATTCTTCTTCAACCATCGCTCGGTCTGTTTGCTTTTGTGAATGATGTAGTTATCGAGGATCAACGTGATGGTTTTGGCTCGTCGGTAGTGGTGGCGCAGCTTTTCCAGCATGGCAATAAACAGCGATGAGTTTTTCTTGATCCCGCTGACGTAAAGTACCCTTCCGTTGCCTGCGTGGAGAACGCCTGCCAGATAATGCTTGGCATTCTGCCCCGGTGTGACAACCCGCTTTTGCTGCGCTCTGAACATCCAGTCGGCTCCTAATTTGGGATTGAGGTCTATATCGACTTCATCCTCATAAAACACCGGATTATCGGCATCACAGCGGGCCAGCGCGGCGTCGATATTCGCCATTTTTTCCTGATAGGCTGGGTCTTTTATCCGCAAGGTCGGCACGGGCCTGCGCCAGACAATGCCCATACGAGGTAACCATCGGCGGAGCGTGGAGGCTGCCACATTGAGCCCTGTTAACCGATTGATTTTTATAGCCAATAGTTCAGTACACCAACGGCTGCGCTGATAACCAAAATCTTGCGGAGAAAACTGCATGAGCAGCACCAGTAAGGTGACAATCTTGGCGATAGGTAAGACTGGGGCACGGCCAGCCGGTAAGGCTTCTAGCGCATCTATGCCTTCATCTCGATACCACCGAAGCCAACGACCGATGGTCGAGCGCGCAGCGCCGGTAAGGTGATGAACATCGGTGATCGTGCGTCCTTCATGTAACAGCAAGATGGCCATCAAGCGACGAGCATGTCCTTTATCACGGGTGGCATGGATGATTTTGTGAATGCGGCGCCGTTGTGGTCGTGGCAGAGGTGGTAGGATAGGCATCAACTCAGTCCTTTGGGTGTGGCTTGTTTTGTTTAGCGACTAATCAGATCGCACAAACTGGACTGAGTTCCCTTCCTCCGGTGATCTACTATTCGGAACAGCTATTTAGTATTACCAGTTCTGCCCGCTTCCCTGACAGCGTAAATGCATGCGCGACGTCAAAGCTCCCCTTGTCCAATGTAGGGCAGTTTGTTTCAGCTGTTTGGGTTTATAAGGAAACCAATTTTCTTTTTTGGCGATATTGGTCATGGGATTCCATCAGAGGTGAGCAAGAAAAAGATATAAAATTGGTAGATTGTCAACAGGATGTTACGGTAAGGAATACAGCCAATCCCTATAGTGGAACTTTGACAGTAGGGGCTGGTTACCCCATCAGGGGGAACTCTACCGCAACGGCAGCGTATACTGCAGATGTTACCAATGTCTATAATAACAATACAGGCATTACACTGTATTCTTCCAATTATATACGTTGGTATCACGGGCCAGGTAAACCAGTCAGCCAATCAAGGCTGAGTATTGCCAAAAATGCGGTGGCTGAGTTAATTTCATCAACACCTGGTGTGGATTTTGGTTTGGCAGTTTTTAATGAGAATAGCAGTAGAAACACAAATACCAATGGTGGTCGTATTGTCCGTAATATATTAGGAAGTGAAACAATCCTGGGTAATGGTAAGACAGGTGAGCAGGACTTGCTTGATAAAGTCAATGCATTGAATGCGGATGGCAACACGCCGTTGTGCGAGACCTTACAGGAGGCCTATCAATTCTTTGGAGGGATGAGTGTTGTCTACGGTACTCAGGGGGGTAGTTTATCGCCTGCCAGAGATACATCAGCTGAAAAGTCTGATGGTACTTATAAGGCTCCTTATGACAATTGTTCGAACAATGGTTATGTTATTTACATCACCGATGGTGAGCCGACTAGTGATGGTTCCTCTGATAATACTGTGATAGGTCTTATCAACACATTATCTGATAATGACAAGCGGGCTTATGGTACAGCAGTGTCATATGGTTCAGGTAGTAGTCGTGGGTCTAGTTATTTGGCTGCACTGGCTGGCTATATGAAGCACAATGATATTAACAGTACGATGGGTGATAAGCAGACGGTAACTACCTTCACTGTTGGGTTTGGTGATGAAGCCATTACCGGAGCGGGTAATTTGCTGGCCGAAACGGCACGGCGGGGTGGAGGGAAATATTATCCGGCAACCGATGCATCTGCCTTAAGTGATGCGCTGAAAGCATCACTATTGGCAATATTGCGTATCAATGCATCACTGGTGTCACCCGCCATCGCCAGCAATAACTTTGATAGAACACGTAGTAATAACAATATTTATTACGCGATGTTTGAACCAGACGCCGGCCCTAAGTGGAAAGGCAATCTAAAAAAATTAATGCTCTCTTCTGATGGTTATGTGGTGGATGCGAGAGGATTGCCGGCAATTAAACCTGATGGTGCTATTATCGATAACGCTCAAACCTTCTGGTCATCGGGCCGCGATGGCAACAAGGTGGCTGAAGGGGGAGCCCAAGAGATGCTGGCGGGGAAAAGCAATCGCAGTCTCTATGTCATCAACAATGCCCAGAACCGCCTCGATCAGCTGACCAAGGCCAATCTGGTGACGCAGGCTGGCAGTGAGGCGGCGCTCATGACCTGGATGCAGGCCAGCAGCACGACCGATTTGGATGCACTGATTAACTGGACCAAGGGGCTGGATGTCGACAACGAAGACTTTGATACCTCAACCCTGAACCGCCGCCATATCATGGGGGATCCCCTGCACTCCCGTCCGTTGGTGCTGAACTATGGCCCACAATCCGGCAGCCCGACGGATGCACCCGACTTGCGGATAGTGTTTGGAACCAATGCCGGTTTCCTTCACATGTTCAAGGACATGGGTAAAACCGTAGACGAAAGCTGGGCCGCCATTCCCTATGAATTTCTGGCGAATCAGCAGGCGCTGCGTGCCAATGCCGAATCCGCTGACCACATTTATGGCGTCGACTCATCTCCCGTCGCCCTTATCAAGGATGCCAACCGTAATGGTGTATTGAAAGCCTCGGAAAGCGACTTTGTCTGGGTGTTCACCGGGCTGAGGAGTGGGGGCAAGGCTTATTACGCCTTCGACGTCTCCAGCCCGGATGCGCCGTCACTGAAGTGGCGTCTGAACAGTCTGACGACTGGTTTTGGTGAGCTGGGGCTGACCTGGTCGGTGCCTGAAGTCGCGCTTGTACCGGGAATCAGTGATCCCGTGCTTATTTTTGCTGGCGGTTATGACGTGAACAAGAGCTTGCTGGGATTGGGATCCAGTGACAGCATGGGCAGAGGGATTTACATCGTCAATGCCAAAACGGGGGCGTTGATATTCAGTGCAACCCCTTCTGATACTAGCAATCTCCAGGTCACAGAGATAACTGACAGTATGCCTGGGTCGGTTGCAACACTCGACAGTGATGGTGATGGCAAGACCGACCGCATCTATGTTGGAGATACAGGAGGCAATCTTTGGCGCATGGATCTCCCCAGTACCAACAAGTCGGACTGGAGTGTATTCAAATTTGCCAGTCTGGGGTCGGACTCAACGCTGGCAGATGACCGCCGCTTCTTTACACAACCCATAGTAGTGCGCACCATCAACAAGGAAGTGACTCGTTCCGTGGTGGGGGGCAATACGGTCTATTCCTATCAGGATCGCCCCTTCGATGCGGTGCTGATCGGCAGCGGCGATCGCAACCGCCCTTCGTCTGAATCGACCGTCCGCAATGGCTATTTCATGTTGCGTGACTATGATGTCATGCCGCGTGCCACGAATGCGACGGCCAGAGACCCTATCCTAGTATCAGACCTCTACGATGTGACCAATGATCCTTTGTCGGTCCAGACGACAGTCGAAGGCACGCTGGCAATCAAGGCGGGTATTACCAGTGCCAAGGGTTGGGTCAACTGGTTGAACGCGAGGGGAGAGAAGTCTCTGGGGGCCGGGGTGGTCTTGCAGGGCAAGCTTTACTTCACCTCCTTCCTGCCTCAGGTGCAATCGTTCCAGCAATGCACCATTCAGTCTATAGGCGCGGCGCGTCAGTATATGGTGGACATGCACTATGGCAGCTCCTTCCGCTATGTGGTCGATCTCGATGGCAATGAAACTCCAGAACGCTACGTTGAAGTGCAAAACAAGGTGGCAGACGATCTGGTGGTACATGCCGGGGATGATGCCAAAATCCGCATCCTGGGGGGCGGCACCGGGGAAGAGGTCATCCTGAAAGATGAAGGGGATGGTGAGCCTGAGCGGTGTACCAGTGGCGGTGAGTGCGCCCAGGGGGCGGAAGAGGCTGAAATGGACATGTCGCCCAAGAAAATTTACCTCTACGAAGGAGAGGCGCAATGAAAACACGCAGCGGGGTGTTGGGTTTGTGCCTCTTGTTATCCGGGTCTGTCTTGGCAGATGACATAAAATGTTATGTCGAGCTGGTTAACGGCCAGAAGGTTGTCCTGCACGGTACTGTGGCAGACAACACGCCAAAGGCGGTGCAGGATAAATTCAAACAAAGAGGATACGAGGTGGATGGTGCGGTACAGCCTGTGAAGAAAATCCTGGAATGCCGAACAGCGGAGGAAAATTTCCAGTCAAAAGAGGGTCAGCAACAGGATGCCCGTCAACTGCGATAGCGAAGAACTTCATTCAGAGGCAGATATTTGCCTGGGTAGATTGGGTGGTGCGGCCGGAGGGAGAGATGACCAGATTTATCTGGGCATTTCCCGAACGACACAGCGTGATGGTGGCATTGGTACCCAGGCTGGTGCCATCAGGGCTGAAGGTAGTGGAAGTTCGATTGTTTGCAGCAGTCAGCGAGTCAGATAGCTGAGGGCTTCTTGCCAGGATCTGCTCACCGTTATTGAAAATGTCATTGCCATTACCGTCGACGAACACGAGGAATTGGGTCGGATTGGCGGTGACACAATTGTCACTGGCATTGGCAAGGCACACAGTGACAGATTGCTGGTTGTCGATGGCTTGGCTGCGAGCAAAACGCAGATATTTCAAGAGTGTGCGAGATTCAAATTTCAAGGCATTCTCATTGAGCAGGCTCGACATGGCCGGTGCACCAATACCAAGCAAGATGACCCCCAGACTGACGGCGATCATCAGTTCCAGCAGGGTGAATCCTTTCTCGTCCTTGATCATGGCAGTATCTCCCTCGATTAGTTACATCTTATCTCCAGACAGCCAGAACACCAGCGCAAAGCCCAAGTGTTGAGCTGGCACAGCCAGCGCCTTTTCTTTATCATTCCCCATCATTTTCGAATTCAAGATGCATCGCCATGGCAAAAGCCCTCTCTCTGATGCTTGCCCAGTTAAATCTGACGGTAGGCGCCATCGAAGATAACTGTGACAAGGTACTGGCGGCAGCAGCCCTGGCCGATCAGCAAGGGGCCGATCTGCTGGTTTGCTCCGAGCTGGCCCTGACAGGATACCCGCCTGAGGATCTGCTGTTGCGCGCCGACCTGATGATCCGGGTCGAGGCTGCGCTGTCCCGCATCGCGGCATGGCAGGGACAATGTGCCATTCTGGTGGGCCATCCCTGGCGCGAAGAGGGGGCGCTTTACAATACGGCGTCTCTCTACGAGCGCGGTCAACTGCGGGCACGTTATTTCAAACAGGACTTGCCCAACTACGGGGTGTTCGACGAGAAGCGCTACTTCACTGCGGCGGCCGATACCTGTGTGGTGCCGTTCCGTGGCCATCAGCTGGGTTTGCTCATCTGCGAAGATCTCTGGCAGCCGGGTCCGGCGCTGGCCGCCAAGGCGGGGGGGGCCGAGCTGCTGCTCACCATCAATGCCTCTCCTTATGATCAGGAAAAACCCTGGATCCGCCGCGAGCTGATGGCGGAACGCTGCGATCAGACCGGCCTGCCGCTCATCTACCTCAACCAGGTATGCGGCCAGGACGAGCTGATCTTCGACGGCTGCTCCAAGGTGTTCAACAGCCAGGGCGAGCTGACCCACAAGCTTGCTCCATTTGCCGAAGAGCTGGCGCTGGTGCGCTTTGCCGATGGTCAGCCGGTGAAGGAGCGGGAACCCGCCGCACCGCTGGAGCCGTTGGCCGAGACCTATCAGGCCCTGGTGCTGGCGGTGCGCGACTATGTCACCAAGAACGGTTTTCAGGGCGCCGTGCTGGGCCTCTCCGGTGGTATCGACTCGGCGCTGACCCTGGCCATTGCGGCCGACGCCATCGGGGCGGACAAGGTGCAGGCGGTGATGATGCCATTCCGCTACACCGCCCAGATGAGCGTGGAGGATGCCAAGGAGCAGGCCGAGCGGATGGGGGTGGAGTTCAACATCATCTCCATCGAACCCATGTTCGAAGGCTTCATGACGCAGCTGGCACCTCTGTTTGAAGGGACCGCCCGCGACACCACCGAAGAGAACCTGCAGGCCCGCTGCCGCGGTGTACTCTTGATGGCGCTGTCCAACAAGCGCCGCCGTATCGTGCTGACCACTGGCAACAAGAGCGAGATGGCCGTGGGATATGCCACGCTGTATGGCGACATGGCGGGTGGCTTTGATGTGCTCAAGGACGTCCCCAAGACCTTGGTCTTCAAGCTGTGCGAATATCGCAACAGCGTGGAGTACGTGATCCCGCAGCGGGTCATCGATCGTCCCCCGTCGGCCGAACTGGCACCTGATCAGGTGGACCAGGACAGCCTGCCCCCCTATGACATTCTGGATGCCATCCTCAAGCGCTACGTGGAAGAGGATGCGTCTGTCGCCGACATGGTGGCGGAAGGTTTCGAAGAGGCGGTGGTACGCAAGGTGATCCGTCTGGTGGATCTCAACGAATACAAGCGCCGTCAGGCCGCCGTCGGCCCCCGCATCACGGCTCGCAACTTTGGTAAGGACCGCCGCTATCCCATCACGTCCGGGTTCGGCAAACAGAACTGGTAAGGAGTCACCATGAAGAAGATTGAAGCCATCATCAAACCGTTCAAGCTGGACGATGTGCGCGAGGCCCTGGCCGAGATCGGCATCAACGGCATGACAGTGTCCGAGGTCAAGGGGTTCGGCCGCCAGAAGGGCCATACCGAGCTCTATCGCGGTGCCGAGTACATGGTCGACTTCCTGCCCAAGGTCAAGGTGGAGCTGGTGGTGCAGGACGAGGATCTCGATGCCTGCCTGGAAGCCATCCAGAACACAGCGCGTACCGGCAAGATCGGTGATGGCAAGATCTTCGTCTGCGAGGTGGAGCGCGTCATTCGTATTCGTACTGGTGAAGAGAACGAAGACGCGATCTGATGTGGTGGATGTGCCCTGTGATGAACAGCAAGAGTCTGTCGTTCTGATGTCGTTGTACCGTATCGGGGTCGTGGCGGCGTGCTTGATGGCACTCACCGCGTGCAGTACCCGGCCGCCGGCCCAGCCGGAAAACCTGTGCCAGATCTTTCGGGAGAAACCCGAATGGCACGAGGCGGCGCTCAAGATGAACGAGAAGTGGGGGACACCTGTCCAGGTAGTGATGGCCATGATGTACCAGGAGTCCTCCTTCGTGCACGATGCCCAGCCGCCGATGCAGTATTTCCTCTTCATCCCCACCGGGCGGGCCAGTTCAGCCTACGGCTATGCCCAGGTGAAAGACGAAACCTGGGCCGACTACCAGCGGGAAACCGGCAACGGCTGGAGCGATCGCGACGACTTTGCCGACGCCATCGATTTCATGGGCTGGTACACTCACAAGGCACAGCGGCTCAACGGCACGTCCAAGTGGGATGCCTATGGCCAGTATCTCAATTATCACGAAGGCTGGGGGGGCTACCGACGTGGCAGCTACCGCAGCAAGGGATGGCTGATGAAGGTCTCCCGCAAGGTGGAGGCCCGTGCCCAGCGCTACGGTGCCCAGTATCGACAATGCAAGGATCAGCTCTCCAGCGGGGGCTGGTTCTGGTAACCAAATCAGGAGTCAGAAATGCCGTTATTGGACAGTTTTACCGTCGATCATACCCGCATGGCCGCCCCGGCAGTGCGGGTGGCGAAGACCATGCAGACCCCGAACAAGGACACCATCACCGTGTTCGACCTGCGTTTCTGCGTGCCGAACGAGGAGATCCTCTCCGAGCGCGGCATCCATACTCTGGAGCATCTGTTTGCCGGCTTCATGCGTGACCACCTCAATGGGAATGGGGTGGAGATCATCGACATCTCTCCCATGGGTTGCCGCACCGGCTTCTACATGAGTCTGATCGGTGCGCCGGATGAAGCCCGTGTTGGCGCTGCCTGGCAGGCCGCCATGAGCGACGTGCTGACCGTGCAGGATCAGGGCAAGATCCCCGAGCTGAACGAATACCAGTGCGGTACTTACAGCATGCACTCGCTGGAAGAGGCCCATGCCATCGCCCGCCATGTGCTGGAGCGCGGTATCGGTGTCAACCACAATGACGAGCTGGCCCTGCCGGAAGAGAAGCTGAAAAGCCTCTGATCCCGAGAAGGGAAGCATGAAAAAGGCCGGTCAATGACCGGCCTTTTTGCATCTGGTGGGATCAGGAGGGCAGTGGCATCACCCGATTGCGTCCCAGCTCCTTGGCCTTGTAGAGCAGCTTGTCGGTACGCTCGATCAGGGTGTCTGCCGTCTCCTGGGGGATGTATTCCCCCACGCCGAACGAGGCGGTGATGTGATCGATGCGTCGCCCGGATTTGCGATCCAGAATCGACATCCGCTCGATGACGCGACGCAGGCTCTCGGCCATCTGGCGGGTCAGCGCCAGGGCGCGGTTTGGCACCAAGAGGGCAAACTCCTCACCCCCCAGGCGATAGGCGGTTATGCCCTCCTTGCTGGCCTCTCGCAGCCGCTTGCCGACGATGCGCAGCACCTGGTCCCCCAGCAGATGTCCGTATTCGTCGTTGAAGTTCTTGAAGCGATCTATATCGGTCAGGATCAGGGAGAAGGGCTGCTTGCTGCGAATGAGGCTGTCCATCTCGAGATCGAAGGCGCGTCGATTGAGCAGAGACGTGAGCGGGTCCTCGGTGGCCAGCTTCCTCGTCTCGTTCAGGGCCTGTTTCAGCTCTTTTATCTCTTTCTCGGCGCTGCTGAGCTGGTTGCGAAAGTGGAGGGTGGACATGCGTACGTCACGCGACTCGCGCACGAGATCCCGCAGGATCCCCATGGTGTCTTCCAGGCTGAGCCCCTCGTCGTCTATCTTGCTCAGCTTGTCGAAACTCTTGTCGAGCATCTCCTGAAACAGCCCGGTATCGGAGATGGCATCCTGCATCGAGTGACTCAGCTCGCTGGCCATGGCCGCCAGGTTGAGTTTCATCGCCTCGATCTGCTGCTCGTCCTGAGCCGCAAGGTGCTGGTGGTAGAGACGCTCACAGGTGGTCAGGGAGAAGGTCCCCTGTTGTTTTATCGCCTGATCGACGGCATGGTTGAGTTCGGGCATGTCGCCGGAGACATAGCTGTACCAAAGGTGATAGTTGTTCGGCGTGGTGGGAATTTGATACTTGATCATCAGGGGAACCGCCTGTTTCAAATAGGCGGCAGATTGGGCGAACGAGTCCTTGCTCATGAGTTCCGAGTCTCACATACCTGCAAACTGTGTCCAGTATGACAGAGAGAATGGCCAAAAGGCAGTCGATGGATGCCATTAGCTCCCCCCTCCGATATAATGTCTGCGTTATTACCTACCCTAAGGCCTGCTTATGTCTCAAAAAGATCCTTTCCTCCAACGCGAGGCCGAAAAATACGAAAACCCCATCGCCAGTCGCGAGATGCTGCTGGAGCTCATCAAGGGCCATGAGAAACCCATGTCCCGGGAAGAGCTGGCCAAGGTCCTCAAGCTGACCGATGAAGAGCCGTTGGAAGCCTTGCGACGTCGTCTGCGCGCCATGGAGCGCGACGGGCAGCTCGTGTTCACCCGCAACCAATGTTACGCCCTGCCGGATCGCCTGAATCTGGTCAAAGGCTATGTGCTTGGCCACAAAGATGGATTCGGTTTTCTGCGCCCCGAGGGTGGTGGAGCGGATCTCTTCCTGAACAACCGCGAGATGCAGCGCCTGATGCATGGCGACTATGCCCTGGTGCAGCCGACCGAGATCGATCGCAAGGGTCGTCAGGAAGCGCGTCTGGTGCGCCTGCTCAAATCCCGCGAGGCGGACATCGTCGGTCGTTACTTCGTCGAGAACGGCGTCGGTTTCGTGGTACCCGATGACAGCCGCATCGGCCAGGACATCATCATCCCGGAAGGGGAGAACAAGGGGGCTCGCCAGAGCCAGGTCGTGGTCGTGCGCATCAACCAGCGCGCCACTGCCCGCTTCAATGCGGTCGGCACCGTCTTGGAAGTCCTGGGTGAGAACATGGCGCCCGGCATGGAGATCGAGATCGCCCTGCGTACCCACGGCATTCCGCACACCTGGCCGGAAGAGGTGACCAAGGAGGTCGCCGGTCTCGGCGAGCAGGTGCCGGAGAAGGCCAAAGAGGGTCGCATCGATCTGCGCGCCCTGCCGTTGGTGACCATCGACGGGGAAGACGCCCGTGACTTTGATGACGCCGTCTTCTGTGAAGCCAAGCGCGGTGGTGGCTGGCGCCTGTGGGTCGCCATCGCGGACGTTTCGGCTTATGTGAAACCGGGCACGGCCCTCGACACCGAAGCCTATCAGCGCGGCAACTCGGTCTACTTCCCCGAGTTCGTGGTGCCCATGCTGCCGGAGGTGCTCTCCAACGGTCTGTGTTCCCTGAACCCGCAGGTCGACCGGCTCTGCATGGTGTGCGAGATGACCATCTCCGCCGCCGGCCGCATGTCCGGCTACAAGTTCTACGAAGCGGTAATGAACTCCCACGCTCGCCTGACCTACACCAAGGTAGCGGCGATCCTTGACGGGGATCCCAAGCTGCGTCAGCAGTATGATCCGCTGGTGGGCCACATCGAGGAGCTGAGCAACCTCTACAAGGCGCTCAAGCATGCCCGTCATCAACGCGGTGCGGTGGAGTTCGAGAGCGAGGAGACCCGCTTCATCTTCAACGCCCAGCGCAAGATCGACCGTATCGTACCGCTGGTGCGCAATGACGCCCACAAGATCATCGAAGAGTGCATGATCCAGGCGAACGTGGCAGCCGCCCGCTACATCGAGAAGAACGAGGCCGCCGCCCTGTTCCGGGTGCACGACCGCCCGGGCGAGGAGCGTCTGACCGGCTTCCGTGACTTCCTGGCCGAACTGGGTCTGGAGCTCAAGGGGGGCCTGGAGCCCGAGCCGAAGGACTTTGCCGACCTGGCCGCCAAATTCGAAGGGCGCCCGGATGCGGAACTGCTCTCCACCATGCTGCTGCGCTCCATGCGTCAGGCCATCTATCAGGCCGACAACATCGGTCACTTCGGCTTGGCCCTGAAGTCCTACGCTCACTTCACCTCGCCAATCCGTCGTTACCCGGATCTCATCCTGCACCGGGCGATCAAGTACCAGACCGCCAAGGAGCAGCAGGGCAACCTGCGCCACAAGTGGACGCCGAGCGGTGGCTACCACTACCAGCTGGAAGAAGTGGACCCGATGGGCGAGCACTGCTCCATGACGGAGCGCCGTGCCGATGATGCCACCCGCGACGTGGCAGACTGGCTCAAGTGCGAGTACATGCTGGATCACGTGGGTGACGAGTTTGACGGCGTCATCGCCAGCGTCACCGGTTTTGGCTTCTTCGTGCGTCTGGCGGAGATCCACATCGACGGTCTGGTGCACGTCAGCACCCTCACCAACGACTACTACCAGTTCGACCCGCTGCACCAGCAGCTGATCGGCGAGAACTTCCGCCGCCGCTACCGTCTGGGTGACAAGGTGCGGGTCAAGGTGATGGGCGTGAACCTGGACGATCGCAAGATCGACTTCGTGATGGTGGAAGAGCCCCTCAAGGCCACCGGCAAGAACGCCAAGGAGATGGCGCGCAAGCAGGCCGAGATCAAGAAAGAGAAGGCCAAGAGCGCCCAGCGCCACGAGAAACGCAAAGAGGGCAAGGAGAGCGGTAAATCCGACAAGGGTGGCCGTGCCAAGCCCAGCAACAGACGACCGAGCAAAAAGGCTCGCGACAAGGCCAAGAGCACTAAATGAGTACTGAACTGATCTACGGCATTCACGCCGTCTCCGCGCTGCTGGAGCGCACCCCGGAGCGCTTCATCGAGGTGTGGGCTCTCAAGGGCCGCGATGACGAGCGGCTGCATCCCCTGCTGGCCGAGCTGGAGTCCCTCGGTATCAGGGTGCAGAGCGTGAACCGCAAGACGCTGGATGACAAGGCGGAAGGCAACAATCACCAGGGCATCATGGCCAAGGTGATTGAAGCGTCCAAGCTGGCCGAGCACGACCTGGCCAGCCTGCTGGACGATCTGGCGGCGCAAGAGACAGCGCCCTTCCTGCTGGTACTGGACGGGGTGACCGATCCGCACAATCTCGGCGCCTGTCTGCGCAGTGCCGATGCGGCCGGGGTACATGCGGTGATCGTGCCGCGGGACAAGGCCACAGGCCTCACGTCCGTGGTGCGCAAGGTCGCCTGTGGCGCCGCCGAAGTGGTGCCGCTCATCCAGGTCACCAACCTGGCCCGCAGCCTGCGCGAGCTGCAGGAGCGCGGCGTCTGGATCGTGGGTACCGCCGGTGAGGCGGATCACGATCTCTATCAGGCCAAACTCACCGGCCCCATGGCGCTGGTGATGGGGGCCGAAGGCAAGGGGATGCGCCGCCTGACCCGCGAACATTGCGACGAGCTGGTGAGCATCCCGATGGCGGGGGCAGTATCCAGCCTCAACGTCTCGGTGGCGAGCGGTGTCTGCCTGTTCGAAGCCGTGCGCCAGCGCCGCGTCTGACAAGACGATGACCGACAGACCCCCCTTTGTCTGGGAACGGGTTGCAGATGAGCAGGAGGCCGAGCGCCTCCTCTCTTTTGTCCGCTCCCTGACCTTGCCCCCTCGCACCTGCCTCTGGCATGCCGGTGACAGTCCGGCACTGCTGGTCAGGGTGGAGGAGGGGTTGCTGCGGGCCAGGGTGGTGCTGGCGGATGGCCGCGAGTACATCAAGGAATTCTATTGGGAGGGGGACGAGTTTCTCGACTTCCACCACCTGCTCAGCGGTGAGCCCGCCCGCTACAGCGTGGAGGCGCTGGAGCCTTGCCGGCTGCAGCTTCTTCCGCTGGCGGATCTGCGCCGACTCCCTTGCTGGCCCGCCTGGTATCACCATCTCCTTGAAGTGCAACTGCGCATCAAGGAGGAGAAAGAGCTGTTGCTGCTGACCGGGGGTCCAGAGGCGCGCTATCAGCATTTTCTGCGAAGCTTCCCCGCGCTGGATGCCAGGGTCCCGGATCACCAGATTGCCGCCTATCTGGGGATCACCCCCATCAGCCTGAGCCGCATCCGCAGGCGGCTGAAAACGCGCGTTCAGGGTTGAGCCAGAAGGGATTGCCGATGAACCTGGGCAGAGATCGGCTCTTTGTCGGCCATGTCCGCATTGGATGAGAAGGGGGGCAACTTAACCAAGGTTAATGCCCCTCGTCGGGAGCAAGATTATGCTGTCAGACCCCATTAAACAGGAGTCATTCATGAACTGGAGTATGAAATCCTGGTCCGAGCTGACCACGGATGAATTGTATGAGCTGCTTGCCCTGCGCGCCGAGGTGTTCGTGGTGGAGCAGACCTGCCCTTTCCAGGATCTGGACGGGCTGGATCGCCGTGACGGCGTGCTGCATCTGCTCGGCCGTGAGGGAGATCACCTGGCGGTCTATGCCCGCATCATGGCGCCCGGCATTGGTGATGACAGCGGCGCAGCCATCGGCCGTGTGGTCACCTCTCCCACGTCGCGGGGGGGCGGACTGGGTCACCGCCTGCTGGCGCAAGCGGTCAGAGAGTGCGAGGCACGCTGGCCTGCACACAGCATCTGGCTCGGTGCACAGGCCCACCTGCAAGGTTTCTACGGCCAGCATGGTTTCGTGGCCGAAGGGGAAGGGTATCTGGAAGATGACATCCCTCACATGGGGATGCGAAGGGAGCCTACCTGACATCGTCAGGCGCCAGGAAAGGGGCAAGTGGCCCCTCACCCGTGGCGCATCGCATGGTTTTTTTGCTACCCCGTGGCCATGTGGTCGTCAGCCCGGGGTGAGATACCGCCGCGCTGATCTGCCTGCGGCTCTCTCTGTCGGGACACCGCCCCGGTCAGGGCGGTGCGGCATCAGGAGGGCTGGGGTGGTTCAGGGAGTGACCCGGGTGGTGAGGGTAAATCCCTCTTCACTGGAGGCCAGCGTCACCTGAACCTGGCCCAACTCGGTCAGACTGCCCACATGGGTGCCGCCACAGGGAATGGTGATCTCCCGACCCTCCAGCATGCCATGCCAGTAGCGGGAATCGATGATGGCCTCACCGGCCCGGCTGCGGCGGATCTCGCCTCCCTCTTTGAGCCAGCGCATCAGCTGCTCGTTGACCTGGAGCGCTATCCTGTCGAGGTCGGCCAGCAGTGCCTCGCTGTTGATTCCCTTTTTTCGAAGGCTCTTGCCGATCCGGTACTGCTCCTTTGATCCTCTGGGCTCGACCCGGGAGTGCTGGATGGCGAGGCGGTCGAAATCCGGCTGCCCGAGAGCGTCCAGCTCGCTTGTCTCCTTTCGCCAATAGGGCGTGAGCGCCCGATTGAGGGCCAGTGCCACCAGGTGGCAGGCGCTGTGGCCCAGGCTCAGGGCATGGCGAGCCTCGGCATCCACTGTCAGTTCCACAGGCGAGCCAATGGCAAGGTGATGGGAACTGGCGAGGGGATGCACCACCACGAAAGCCCACCCATCCGCCCCCCGCTTGACCGGAATCTCCGTATCCACGAACAGCTCGCCCTCGGGACTGATGGCGCCCATGCGGCAGGGGCCCACGGCCGCTTCCCCCCCTTCCCAGCGCACAGTGCCCACGTCACCGGGTTGATCGGGCCAGAGGTGGCTCTGGGGATGAAAGGGGGTGAGGTCGGTGACCAGCAGGGTCGGATCCCCCTGTTTGCAACAGACGACGCTGGCCTGTTCCTGATGGTGGCCCAGAACGAAGCTGGCTCGGGTATGTTCCATGGCAGGGCTCCCGCAACGAGATGATGAGAAGGGAAAGGGGCAGCATACGCGAAAGTGCGAAGAGGCTCATCAACCCGGGTCAATGAGCCTCAAGATGGCGTTAGAGGGTGGTGACCAGCAGATAGGCATTGAGGCCGATCACCAGGGCGACGATGAGGCGCCCCACGGCCTGGGTGACGGGGTGATTGCGATGTGCCCCCATCAGGGCGCGATCACCGGTCAGGATCAGCAGCGGAATAAGAGCGAGGGCGATGCCGAAGCTCAGCACTACCTGGCTCAGTACCAGAATTTCCGTGGTGTTGAGGCCCATGGCGATCACCACGAAGGCGGGAGCCATGGTGATGGCTCGGCGCAGCCAGAGCGGAATGGTGAAGCGCACGAAGCCCTGCATCACCACTTGCCCCGCCAGCGTTCCCACCACGGTGGAGGAGATGCCGGAGGCGACCAGGGAGAGGCCGAACAGGGTGGCGGCTGCCGGGCCCAGCAGGGGCGTGAGGGTCTGGTAGGCCGTTTCCAGCTCGGCCACCTGCTGATTGCCGGAGCTGTGGAAGGCGGCAGCCGCCATGGCCATCATGGCCAGGTTGACGAAGCCGGCGATGGTCATGGCGATGGCCACGTCGACCCGGGTGCTGTGCAGCCGCTGGGTCACCGTGCCCTGCTCCTGGGTATGCTGGGTCAGGGCCGAGTGCAGGTAGATGACATGGGGCATCACGGTGGCACCAAGCACGCCGGCAGCAAGATAGACAGCATCACCATTGGGGAGACCGGGGAAGAGTGCCCCTTCCAGCAGACTCGGCAGATGGGGGCGCGAGAACACCAGCTCGACGATGTAGGCGGCGGCCACGAACAGCAGCAGGCCCCCCACCACGAACTCCAGCGGCTTCTGGCCGCGGGATTGCAACATCAGGATCCCCCAGGTGACCACCGCGGTGATGCAGGCACCTTCCAGCAGGGTGATGCCGAGCAGCAGCTTGAAGCCGACCGCAGCGCCGATGAACTCGGCGAGATCGGTGGCCATGGCGATGATCTCCGCCTGTACCCAGTAGGCCCAGACCGCCGGCTTGGGCAGCCGGTCGCGAATGTGCTCCGCCAGGTTCTTGCCGGTGACGATGCCGAGCTTGGCCGAGAGGGTCTGCACCAGCATGGCCATCAGATTGGCCCACACCACTACCCACAGCAGTTGATAGCCGAAGGTGGAGCCGGCTTGGATATTGGTCGCAAAATTGCCCGGGTCGATATAACCGATGGCGGCGATGAAGGCGGGGCCGAGCAGGGTCAGCTTGAATTTGCGGGCCGGGATGGCCGTGGTGAGCGCAGGTTGCATACTGTCATCCTCCGTGGGGATATGAGGAGAGTATGGATCTAAATGATAATTGTTATCAATTAAAGTTTTGTATCGGGCTCATCGAGAAAAACATCTTGCTTCGCCAGTTGCAGTGGGAGAGGTGATTTCGTACAATACGCCGCCCTAGAAAGCAGCGTCTAAACATCACTATGTTCCTTGCCTCCGAGGTCTGGCTGCACCTGGGCGGAGGCTGAATTAATCCGTAAGGAGCTAAAATGCGTCATTACGAAATCGTCTTCATGGTTCATCCGGACCAGAGCGAGCAAGTACCTGGCATGATCGAGCGTTACACCGGCGCTATCACCACCGCTGGTGGTACCATTCATCGCCTGGAAGATTGGGGCCGTCGTCAACTGGCTTACCCGATCGACAAGCTGCACAAGGCTCACTACGTTCTGATGAACGTAGAAGCTGAACAGGCCGTTATCGATGAGCTGGAAACCAACTTCCGCTTCAACGATGCCGTTATCCGCAACATGATCATGCGCACCAAGCACGCCGTGACTGAAGTTTCTCCGATGGCCAAGGCCAAGGAAGAGCGCTTCACCCGTCGTGACGACGAGCGTCGCGAAGATGCTGTTGAAGCGTCTTCCGAAGAGTAATTCTTAGATCACCGCATTAGAGGATAAAGGCCATGGCACGTTATTTCCGTCGTCGTAAGTTCTGCCGCTTCACCGCCGAGAACGTTACCGAGATCGACTACAAAGATATCGTTACTCTGAAAAACTACGTCACTGAATCTGGCAAGATCGTACCGAGCCGTATCACCGGTACCCGCGCCAAGTATCAGCGTCAGCTGGCACGCGCCATCAAGCGTGCTCGTTACCTGGCTCTGCTGCCGTACACCGATCTGCACAACAAGTAAGAATCGGCCCGGCGCTTACGCCTAACTCAACGAAATTTATAGAGGAAAGGTAATGCAAGTTATCCTGCTCGATAAGATCGCCAAACTGGGCGGTCTGGGTGACCAAGTTTCCGTAAAAGCTGGTTATGCCCGTAACTACCTGATCCCGCAAGGCAAAGCTGTTATGGCCACCAAGGCCAACATCGAAGCCTTCGGTGCTCGTCGCGCTGAGCTGGAAGCCAAACTGGCTGCCAACAAGGCTGCTGCCGAAGAGCGCGCTGCCAAGCTGGGTGAGCTGGCTGCCGTTGTCATCGCCTCCAAGTCTGGCGACGAAGGCAAGCTGTTCGGTTCCATCGGTACCCGTGACGTGGCTGAAGCCATCACTGCTGCCGGCGTAGCCGTTGCCAAGAGCGAAGTCCGCATGGGCAATGTTCTGCGTAACACCGGTGAGTACGAAGTTGTTGTTCAGCTGCACGCTGACGTCAAAGCAACCGTACAAATCCAGGTCGTTGCTCTGTAATAGCGTTCCGCTCTTGCAGAAAAACCCGCGCACATGCGCGGGTTTTTTATTTTCAGATCAAGGGGTAAAGTGAAGGTCTGTTCCTCTGGAGGAGAACCTTTATGGCTGCCTGGGTTGAAGGTCGGGTCATCGAGCGCATCGAGTGGACACCCACCCTGCTCTCCCTGCGTGTGGAGGCGGAACTTGCCCCCTACAAGGCGGGTCAATTCACCAAGCTGGCCCTGGAGCAGGGCGAGCGTCGCGTCCAGCGTGCCTACTCCTTCGTCAATCCTCCCGGCACGCCCTATCACGAATTCTATCTGGTGGAGATCCCCGGCGGTGAACTGAGCCCCTCTCTCGGTTCCCTGCAGGTGGGCGACAGCCTGCTGGTGCAGTCCCAGGCCACCGGTTTTCTGACCCTGGATGAGATTCCCCCGGGACGGGACCTGTGGCTGCTCTCAACCGGCACCGCCATCGGCCCCTTCCTCGCCATGCTGGCCGAGGGACAGGTCTTCGACCGCTTCGAGCATCTGGTGCTGGTACACGGGGTGAGAAAAGGGGAAGAGCTCAGCTATCAGCCGCTTATCGCCAGTTTTGCCGAGCAGCATGGCGAGCGTTTTCGCTATGTTCCCTTCGTCAGTCGTGAGACCTGGCCGGGGGCGATGGCAGGGCGTATCCCGGCAGCCATCGTCGATGGCAGCTTGCAGGCAAGGGTGGGGCTGAACTTCTCCCCCGAGTTGAGCCAGGTGATGATCTGCGGCAACCCCGCCATGGTGAAAGAGACTCAGCAGACCCTGCTCGGGCTGGGGCTTGCCAAGAACCTGCGTCGCGCCCCCGGCAATATCAGCATGGAAAACTACTGGTAGGGGACATGACTCCAGGGGCCACAGGCCCCTCAACCATGTCCATGGGCATGCTGGTCAGTGTTTTTGGTGGCCGTTGCCGCCGTGCTTGTTCCTGGGCTTGTCATGGCCCTGACCCGGGTTGTTGCCACTGTGAATGCTGCGGTTGTAATGGTCGCGGTATTTGCCATCCATGTTGTCGCAGTTGAGCTGGATGCGGCTGGTCCGGGTGCTGACATCCAGGCAGTTGTGCTGCCACCACTCGTACTCCTTGTCGTCCCAATCCAGGCTTACCCGGCCCTGGTCGGTGGAGATCCGGATGTCGTCATCGTGTTTGGAAGGGGGGGCAGCAAAGGCCATTCCCTGAACCAGAAGCAGGGAGAGCAGCAGTGCGCCGCGGGAAGTCATGGTCATGTGGGTCATCGCATCAAGGCTCCTGTCAGGGGGATCATTGATCCGGTTGCGTGCTGATCTGGTTGGTGCTGGGGGGCTGGTTGCGCTGCGTCTCGTCCTCCAGACTGAGGTTGATCCTCTTGCAGTCGGCGGCGGCCGTGTCACCGCTCCCGAGATCGAAGCAGTTGCTCTGGGACCAGTCAAACTGCGTGTCATTCCAGTCCAGATTGAAGGTCAGCGCATCCACGGAGAAGGTCTGGCTCCCTTCGTCCTGTGCCAGGGCGCTACCAGTGATCAGAAAAAGAGAGAGCAACAAAGCCGTCGTTCTGTTCATGATGTCCTCGAGTCGTGTTCGGTGGAAATGAGTGTAATGCGGCGGGCTTAACCCGAGCATAACCGCAGATGTTCTTCAGGTACGGGGTCGATTGTAGTGTTTTTCTGCTGCGGATTTGCACGTTTTGGTCGCACTCTGGGCAGCTGATCGTCCATCGGCGGGAATTCGGGGATTTGCCCTTCTCTCCGGGGGAGTGGCGACTATAATCGGCAGCCAACTTTTCCTGCAGATGTTTCCCGTTTCATCATGACTACTCAGGCTTGCGCCGCATTGCGTTACCCCAAGGGATGGTTCGCCCTCACGACTGTCTACAGTTTTACCGGGCTGGCCATTCTGGCTTCCATCGTCTTCTCCCTGCTGCTGTTTCTCTCCATCGACGAAAACCCCCTGATGAAGTGGCTGTTCGGCGGGCTGGCCATCATCTTCGAGCTGGGCAAGTTCTATGTCTGGTACGAGTACGGCGAGTGCAAGGCGAGGCGGGATCTGGGCGGCGCCTTCTGGTCGCTGCTGTTCTACAGCGTGCTGGCCGCCATCTCCATCGGGGGCAGTATCGGCGGCATCAACAGCGCCACCAACACCATCCTGAGCCAGCAGGCGCGTCACGAGCGGGAGATAGCCCGTTTCGACGAGCAGATAGCCAGCATAGAGCGGCAGATCCAGCTCAACGAAGAGGCGGCCCGCAAATACATCGAGATGGCGCGTATCTCGAGCGGCGTCAGCGGTCTGCAGCAGGCCAACACCAAGCTCAGGCTGCGTCAGGACGAGCTGCGCCAGGAGCGGGACGCCAAGCCGCTGGGGGAGCAGTCCTCCATGCTGGGGCTGATGAGCAGTCTGGCGGACGGGGTGGGCATGAGCATCGGCCAGGTGCAGTTCCTGCTGGTCTGCTTCCTGTCTATCCTGCTCGATGCATTTGGTGCCTTTTTCGTCAGCCTGATCGGTGAGGAGAACCGCTTCCGCCGTCAATGGATGTGGCAACGGGAGAGGGCGCAAGCCGAGGCCCGGGTCGCAGCGCCGACCCCGGAGCCGCCAGCCATCAGCAGACCCGTGCCCGAGCCAGCCGTGGTCGCCCAGGTGCGCGGCGCGCTGGAGAGCGGCGAGCTCAAATGCAGCAAACGCAAGGTGGCAGAGGCATTGTCACTGTCTCTGGAGGAGGTGGACCGGGTGTTCCAGCATCTGCTGGCGCAGGGCGTGCTGGGGCAGGGCAGCAATCGTCACTACCATCTTCGTGCCGAGCAGGGGTGAATCCGGCTCAGTCGAACCAGATAAGACCCTCATAGGGTTGCTGTCTGAGAGAGGCGAGGCGGCTATCCAGGTTGCCTGCATGGATTTCCAGTCGGTGCCCGTCGGGATCCAGCAGATAGAGTGAATCCCCTTCGCTGCTGTTCTTCTTCCACTCCACGACGCCCGCCGCGCGCAGACGGGCGCAGAAGGCTGGAAACTGTTCAGGCGAGATGCCAAACGCGACATGGCTGTAATCTCTGGCCGGTTGGGGAGGATCGCAGGAGAGACAGAGCCAGAGATCGCCGAGGGTGAGATAGGCTCCCCGTGCCCATCTCACCCTGGGGCGACATCCCAGCAAGTCGACATAAAAGGCAACGCTGCTGTCGAGATCGCCGGTTGCCAGCGTGAGATGGTTCAGTCCATGCAGCATCTTCTCTTCTTCCCCCTTGTCCCCGAACCCTAGTGAGTGAGCACCATCATCAGGCTGAGGAAGGCGGCAAGCCCGCCGCCGATGCCGATGATCCAGTAAAAGCCCTTGGCCCCCTGTTTGAGCGGAATGCGGAAGTAGAGCAGAAACGCCCACCACCCCAGGGCCAGCAACAGAGGAATAAGAAACATTCGAGCCATGGTGTCCTCGCTGTTATTCTGTTGACCCTTGATCAATCAACAGGATGGATTGTGCAATGACGCAGCTACAGATTACCGCATTCGGCGACCCCTCGGTACTCAGGCTCAACCCTTCCCTGGACAAGGTACCCGCAGAGGGAGAGGTCCGGGTGCGCATCTGCTTTGCGGGGGTCAACCCCATCGATGCCAAGACCCGGGCCGGTCTCGGCTGGGCGGCCGCCCAGAACAAGGACAACCTGCCCTGGACGCCGGGTTATGACGTGGCCGGCGTGGTGGAAAAGGTGGGGCCCGGCGTGACCTCCCTGGCCGAGGGGGATCAGGTGTGCGGCATGGTGGGTTTCCCCCTCGCCGCCGGTGCATATGCCGAATCCGTGGTGGCCCGCGAGGAGGAGCTGGTCAAGCTCGATGGGGTGAGCCTCAGGCAGGGAGCGGCCCTACCGCTGGCGGGTCTCACCGCCTGGCAGGGGCTGCTGGAGCACGGTGGCCTGCAGTCGGGGCAACGGGTACTGATCCTGGCCGGTGCCGGTGGCGTCGGCCACCTGGCGGTGCAGTTTGCCGCCGCCTATGGTGCCCACGTGGTTGCCACGGCAAGCGGCGACAATCACAGCTTCCTTCATAGTCTCGGGGCGAGCCGGATGGTGGATTACCACCAGGCCGGGTGGTGCACCGAAGCGATCACCGATGGTCCGTTCGATCTGGTGCTGGATCTGGTGGGGGGCGAGAGCGGCAAGGCGGCGCTGGCCTGCGTCAAGCCGGGCGGCCGTCTGGTGACGGTCCCCACCATCACGGCCCAGCAGATCAAGGACGCGGGGGCCGAGCTTGGCGTCGAGGTTGTCGGCATGCTGGTCCATCCCGATCGAACGCAGCTGACCCAGATGCTGACGCTGCTTCGCCAGGGGGAGGTGAAGATCACTGTCTCTGGTGAATACACGCTGGCAGAAGGGGCGCTGGCCCATCAGGCCATCGAGCAGGGCCATGTGCGCGGCAAGCTGTTGCTGCGCATGTCCGCCGCAGACGGCCAGCCCGGATGATAGACTTCACCGGGATGGGGCTGGGAGGGTTGTTTCTGAGCGCCTTCACCTCCGCCACCCTGTTGCCCGGCAGCTCGGAAGTGCTGCTGGGCGCCATGGCGGTCAAGGGGGAGTGGAGCATGACCAGCCTGCTTTTCTGGGCGACGCTGGGCAATACCCTGGGTTCCATGACCACCTGGTGGCTCGGCTGGCTCGCCACCCACAAGAAAAAACCGGAAGATTTTCAAGGCCGTGGGGAACAAAAAGCCCTTGGTTGGCTCAAACGTCATGGCCACTGGTGTCTGCTGCTTGCCTGGACGCCTGTGGTCGGCGATGGTCTCTGTCTGCTGGCTGGTTGGCTGCGCCTCTCCTTCTGGCGCTCCCTCATCTTGATCGGGCTCGGCAAATTGCTTCGTTATGCCCTGGTGTTTCTGCTGGCCAGTCAGATCTTCTAGCCCTTTTGTCACTCACGAGGTACCCGTGAACAAACTCATTCCATTAAGCATGCTGCTGGGCTTCTCTCTTCCCGTGCTGGCGGCCCCGACCCTGGTGTCCGAGCAGGTCAAGCAGGAGGGCAAGCTCGGCATTCCCTACCAGATGTACAAGCTGGACAACGGTTTGACCGTGATCCTGGCCCCCGACCACTCCGATCCCCTGGTGCATCTGGACGTCACCTATCACGTCGGCTCCTCCCGGGAAACCGTGGGCAAGTCGGGCTTTGCCCACTTCTTCGAGCACATGATGTTCCAGGGCTCCAAGCACGTTGGTGATCAGGAACACATGCGGATCATCAACGAGGCGGGCGGTGACATGAACGGCACCACCAACAAGGACCGTACCAACTACTACGAAACCGTGCCGGCCAACCAGCTGGAGAAGGTGCTCTGGCTGGAGGCGGATCGCATGGGCTTCCTGCTCGATGCGGTGAGCCAGAAGAAGTTCGAGATCCAGCGCGCCACCGTCAAGAACGAACGGGCCCAGCGTATCGACAACCAGCCTTATGGCCTGGTGGGCGAGCGGGTGGGGGAGGCACTCTATCCGCGCACCCACCCCTACTCCTGGCAACCCATCGGTTATGTGGAGGATCTCGACCGGGTCGACGTCAACGACCTCAAGCAGTTCTTCCTGCGCTGGTACGGTCCCAACAACGCGACCCTGACCCTGGGCGGCGACTTTGATACCAAGCAGGCGCTGGCCTGGATTGAGCAGTACTTCGGTTCCATCCCGCGCGGTCCGGACGTGGCAGAACCGACGCCTCAGCCTGCCACCCTGCCGGCAACCCGCTACGTGACGCTGGAAGACAAGGTGCATCTGCCGCTCCTGTATATCAGCTACCCGACCGTCTCCCTGGGTGACCCGCAGGAGCCGGCGCTGGACATCTTTGCCGATGTGCTGGGGGGCTCTGCCAGCTCCATGCTCTACCAGTCCCTGGTGAAAACCGGCAAGGCCATCGAGGCGGGTGCCTCCCACTCCTGCGAAGAGCTTGCCTGCACCCTGACGGTCTATGCCTACCCCAATCCGGCGGCGGATGGCAGCCTCAAGACCCTCAAGGGCGAGGTGGACAAGGTGATCGGCGAGTTTGCCCAGCGCGGCATCAAGCCCGCAGATCTGGAGAAGGCCATCAGCAGCTATCGCGCGTCCGCCATCTGGGGACTCGACAGCATCGAGGGCAAGGTCAGCCAGCTTGCCATGGGGCAGGTGCTGGCCCGGGATCCCGACTACGTGTTCAAGAATCTGGATGCCATTGCCCGGGTCAAGGGGTCTGACGTCAAGGCTGCCTACGACAAGTTCATCCAGAACAAGCCTGCCGTGGTGCTGAGCGTGGTGCCCAAGGGCAAGAGCGACTGGCAGGCCGCGACCCCGAACTTCACTCCCGCCAAGCGGGAGCTGCCGGATTACAGCAAGCATGACAAGGTGCTGGCCGAGCGGCCGGTGAAAGATGACTTCGATCGCAGCGTGCAGCCCAAGGCGGCCGATGCGGTGAGCGTCAAGGTGCCCGCCATCTGGCGTGGCAAGCTCGACAAGGGGATCGAGATCATCGGCACCCACAGTGACGAGATCCCGGCCGTCTCCATCATGATCGCCCTGCCGGGTGGCATCCGGGCCGAAGGCAAGGGAGAGCTGGGGCTGGCCAGCCTCACCGCCGCCATGTTGGAGCAGGGGACGACGCGCCTCTCCGAGGCCGAGCTGAGCGACGAGCTGCAAAAACTCGGCGCCAGCATCAGCGTCTCCAGCGCCCAGTACAACAACCTCATCACCATCAGCAGTCTGGCGGACAAGCTGCCCGAAACCCTGGCGCTGGTGCGGGAAGTGCTGCTGCAACCCGGCCTGCGGGAAGCGGACTTCGAGCGGCTCAAGACCCAGATGCTGCAAGGCATGAAACAGAGCGAGCAGCAACCCGAGTGGCTGGCGGGTCAGGCGTTCCGCGAACTGGTCTATGGCAAGCAGAACCGCCTCGGCCAACCCTCTGACGGGGTGCTGGCGGACGTGGAGAAGCTGACCCTGGCGGATGTGAAGCGCTTCTATGAGGCTTATTACAATCCGACCAATGCCAAGGTGGTGGTGACAGGTGATGTGACCGCCCAGCAGGTGGAATCCGGTCTCGCCTTCCTGACCCAGTGGCAGGGGGCGGCCCCGACCCTGGGGGATCTCAAGCCCGGGGGAGAGCAGGCCAAGCCAGGCATCTATCTGGTGGACAAGCCGGGAGCCCCCCAGTCGGTGATCCGTATCGGCCGTCGCGCCATGCCGTTTGACACCACGGGAGACTATTTCATCGCCAACCTGATGAACTTCAACCTGGGTGGTAACTTCAACAGCCGCATCAACCTCAACCTGCGGGAAGACAAGGGCTACACCTATGGTGCCAGCTCGGGTTTCCAGGCCAACCGCGAGGCGGGTGTCTTCGCGACCGGCGCCAACGTGCGCACCGATGCGACCGTGGATGCCATCCGCCAGTTCCTCAAGGAGATGGACGGCTACCGCAAGAGCGGGCCGACCCCGGTGGAGCTGGCCTACATGCGCAGCGCCGTCTCCCAGCAGGATGCGCTCTCCTACGAGACCCTGGGGCAGAAGGCTGGCTTCCTGCTGCAGATGATCATGTACGACCTGAAGCCGGACTATGTGCAGGCCCAGAACAACCTGATCAAAACGGTTTCGCCCGAGACGCTGAAGGCCAGTGCAGCCCGCTGGCTGGATCCGGCCGAGATGGTGATTGTGGTGGTGGGAGACAAGCAAAAGCTTGAAAAACCCCTGAGCGAGCTTCATCTTCCCATCTATCCACTGCAACTGCCCTGAGGGGCGTCGCAACAATAAGTGCCGCCCCGGGTGGGGCGGCCACACATGAGCCGTGAATATGACTACTACTAGCTTGTCGCTCACCGAGTTGCTGGCTGCGCTGGGCACCCCGGAACGGGTGACCGCCCTCAAGGGGATCCGGCGCGGGATCGAGCGCGAATGTCTGCGCATCACCCCCGAAGGGACCCTGGCCCAGACCGATCACCCCAGAAGCCTGGGGTCGGCCCTGACCCATGCCAACATCACCACCGACTACTCCGAGAGCCTGCTGGAGTTCATCACGCCGGCCACCGACTCCATCGAGAGCCTGATCGAGCAGCTCGGCGACATTCACCGCCACACCATTCATCATCTGGGAGAGGAGCGGATCTGGCCCCTCTCCATGCCCTGCTTCGTCGGTGACGAGGAGAGCATCCGCCTGGCCCAGTACGGCAGCTCCAACATCGGGCGGATGAAGACCCTCTATCGCCAGGGGCTGAAGAACCGCTACGGCAGCCTGATGCAGGTGATCGCCGGGGTGCACTTCAACTTCTCCATGCCGGACAGCTTCTGGTGCGAGTGGCAGGATCTGGTGGGAGAGGGCTGCTGCAGCCAGCGCTTCATCTCCGACAAGTACATGGGGCTGATTCGCAACGTCTACCGCTTCGGCTGGCTGGTGCCCTATCTGTTCGGCGCGTCTCCTGCCATCTGCGACTCCTTCCTCAAGGGGCGCAAGAGCAGCCTGCCGTTCCAGAAGACCGGCAAGGGCACCCTTTACCTGCCCTATGCCACCGCCCTGCGCCTGTCCGATCTCGGTTACACCAACAGCGCCCAGGCGGGGCTCAAGATCAGTCATGACAGCCTGCCCGCCTATGTGAGCAGCCTGCGCCGGGCCATCAACACCCATGATCCCGACTTCGCCAGGATAGGGGTCAAGGTGAACGGCGAGTACCGCCAGCTCAACGACAACGTGCTGCAGCTGGAGAACGAGCTCTACGCGCCGATCCGCCCCAAGCGCACCCCCCGCAGCGGCGAGAAGCCCTCGGATGCGCTGGAGCAGCGCGGCATCGAATACATCGAACTGCGCACGGTGGACGTCAATCCTTTCACCCCGTTCGGTATCGAGGTGGATCAAATCCGCTTCTTCGACCTGTTCTTGGTCTGGTGCCTGTTGCGCCCGTCCCCCGTGCTCTCGGATGACGAGGTTGCCCGCAACCGCCGCAACCAGAACAAGGTGGTGCTGGAGGGGCGTCGCCCCGGCCTGACGCTTGAAGATGAGCAGGGCAATGCCATCGGCCTCAAGGAGTACGGCCTCAAGCTGTTCGACGAGCTGGCCGAGGTCGCAGCGCTGCTGGATCGCTGCTGTGGTCGCAACCGCTATCCCGAGACGCTGGCGATGCACCGTGAGAAGCTGCTCGACCCCGAGCAGACCTACTCCGCCCGCCTGCTCAAGCAGTTGC
Source organism: Aeromonas sp. ASNIH5 (assembly GCF_002902865.1). Taxonomy (NCBI): domain Bacteria; kingdom Pseudomonadati; phylum Pseudomonadota; class Gammaproteobacteria; order Aeromonadales; family Aeromonadaceae; genus Aeromonas; species Aeromonas sp. ASNIH5. The sequence continues at coordinate 3,806,234 of NZ_CP026122.1, forward strand.
TTTCAAGCGGTCAGGACAACGGCTGCTTCGGCGATGCGCTGGCGAGCCGCTACCGGGAAGAGATGCTGGCCGGCGAGCTGCAGTACTGGGACGAGGCCTATTTTGCCGGCGAGGCACGGGACTCCCTGGCCAAGCAGCGGGAGCGGGAACGCAGTGATAGCCTGTCGTTCGACGACTTCCTGGCTGACTATTTCGGTACCCGCCAGACCACGGCCTGAGGATGCCGCCAGGGTGACGAAAGCCGCTCCCAGGAGCGGCTTTTTCATGGGAGCCCGGCGGTGGCCGGGCATAAAAAAACGGCCCGTTCGGGCCGTTTTGCATGGGATGGTTCATCGGTCAGAGGATGAGACCACCGAAGAAGAAGCCGAGCGCCACTGCCATGGCGATGGTGGCCACACCCGGGATGAAGAAGGGGTGGTTGAACACGGCCTTGCCGATGCGGGTGGAGCCGGTGTCGTCCATCTCGACCGCGGCCAGCAGGGTCGGGTAGGTCGGCAGTACGAACAGGGCGCTCACGGCGGCGAAGGAGGCGATGGCCGCCAGCGGGCTGACACCCAGTGCCAGGGCGGCAGGCATCAGGGCCTTGGTGGTGGCACCTTGCGAGTAGAGCAGCATGGAGGAGAAGAACAGCACCACGGCCAGCAGCCAGCTGTATTGGCTCAGCAGATCGCCGGCGAACGCCTGGATCTCGACCATGTTGCCCTTCACGAAGACGTTGCCCAGCCAGGCCACGCCCAGCACGCAGATACAGGCGGACATACCGGACTTGAAGGTCGGCATGTTGGTGATCTGGGCCGCGTCCAGTTTGCAGAACAGTACCATCAGGGTAGCGGCGGAGAGCATGATGCCCATGATGGCGCCATCGCGGGGGATCGGCGGGCTGCTGATGAGGCCGACGTTGCCGGAGATGGCGGTGGCATAGGCCATCACGGCCACGATGGAGGCGACGAAGATTCCGACGGAGAGCTTGGCATAAGGCTTGATCTCAACCTGGCTGGTACCGCGCAGCTTGATGAGTCCCTTGGCTTTGCGCTCCAGATAGACTTCGTCCTGATCCAGCGGCTTGCCCAGCAGGTTGGCGATGAAGGCCCCCAACAGACAGGCGATGAAGCTGGACGGGATGCAGATGGCCAGCAGGGTCAGGTAGTCGACGCCAAGCGGCTCCAGCATGCCGGAGAAAGCGACCACGGCCGCCGAGATGGGGGAGGCGGTGATGGCAATCTGGGAGGCAACGACCGCGATGGAGAGCGGACGGGAGGGGCGAATGCCCTGCTCCTTGGCCACTTCGGCGATCACCGGCAGGGTGGAGAAGGCTGTGTGACCGGTACCGGCCAGCATGGTCATCAGGTAGGTGACGACCGGCGCGGCGAAGGTGATGTGCTTGGGATTCTTGCGCAGGGCTTTTTCGGCCAGGTGCACCAGATAATCCATCCCGCCGGCCAGCTGCATACAGGCGATGGCGCAGATGACGGACGCGATGATCATGATCACGTCCCACGGGAGATAGGTCACCAGCTGATCGCTCGGGATGGGCATGCCCAGCCCCCAGGTCAGTACCAGTACCCCCAGACCACCGGCAAAGCCGATACCTATGCTGCCTATCCGGGCCCCCAGATAGATAGCGGCGAGCACGACAAGTAACTCGATTCCAATCATAGCGAACACTCCATTTTCCAGTTTTTTTAGGTTTTATTAGGCTGAAAAGCCAATTCCCGATGGGGCTGTGGAGAGACCGCTCGGGAATTGACTTTAAATGGGCCGGGATAACCCCGGCCCATCTGCTCGCTTATACGGTGGCTTCGCGGGTGTAACGCTTGGCTTTGTATTGCGGGTTCATCAGGTTCTCGATGGAGAGGATCTCGTCCAGCTGTTCGGCGGTCAGCAGGCCGCGTTCCAGCACGACTTCGCGGACGTTCTTGCCGGTCTGGGCGCAGATCTTGCCGACGATGTCGCCTTCATGGTGACCGATGAAGGGGTTCAGGTAGGTCACGATGCCGATGGAGTTCAGCACGTGGTTCATGCAGATGTCCGGGTTGGCGGTGATGCCTTCCACGCACTTCTCGCGCAGGGAGATGCAGGCTTTTTCCATCAGGCTCAGGGATTCGAACATGGCCTGACCGATCACCGGCTCCATGACGTTCAGCTGCAGCTGACCGGCCTCGGCGGCGAAGGTGATGGTGACGTCGTTGCCGAATACCTTGAAGCAGGACTGGTTGACCACTTCCGGAATGACCGGGTTGACCTTGGCCGGCATGATGGAGGAGCCAGCCTGCATTTCCGGCAGGTTGATCTCTTTGAGCGCGGTGCGCGGGCCGGAGGAGAGCAGACGCAGGTCATTACAGATCTTGGAGAGCTTCATGGCCAAGCGCTTGACCGCACCGTGCAGCATCACATAGGCGCCGCAGTCGGAAGTCGCTTCGATGAGGTCCTCTGCCGGCACGTAGGCACGACCGGTGATCTCGGCCAGACGCTTGATGGCAAGACCGGAGTACTCGGGCGGGGTGTTCAGACCGGTACCGATGGCGGTGGCGCCCAGGTTCACTTCCAGCAGCAGCTCCTGGCAACGCTTGATGGATTTGATCTCTTCACGCAGGGTGACGGCGAAGGCGTGGAACTCCTGACCCAGGGTCATGGGCACGGCGTCCTGCAACTGGGTACGGCCCATTTTCAGGATATGTTTGAATTCCTTGGCTTTGACATCGAAGGCGGCGATGAGGGCTTCCAGAGCGTGCAGGGTGGTGTCGGTGCTGTTGACCACGGCCACGCGGAAACCGGTGGGGTAGGCATCGTTGGTGGACTGGCACTTGTTGACGTGATCGTTGGGGTTGATAACGTCGTAGCGACCCTTTTCAAGTCCCATCAGCTCGAGGGCGATGTTGGCCAGCACTTCGTTGGTGTTCATGTTGACGGAGGTACCGGCGCCGCCCTGATAGACATCGACCGGGAACTGATCGAAGCACTTGCCGGTGTTCAGCATCAGGTCGCAGGCTTCGACAATCTTGTCTGCGATCTCGGGACGGATGGTGCCCAGCTCACCGTTGGCCAGTGCAGCCGCCTTCTTGGTCAGGACCATGCCACGAACAAACTCGGGAACGTCAGAAATCTTCTGAGTGCTGATCTTGAAGTTTTCAACAGCGCGCAGGGTGTGCACGCCGTAGTAGAGGTCGTTGGAAACTTCTTTGGTGCCCAGCAGGTCTTCTTCAATGCGGACGTTCTTGATGTCGCTCATTGTTATGCCTCAGAAATCAAATAAATGGAAACGATCCTCACCGAGTGGTCGCGATTTCCCTACGCACATTTCATCCTGAAGCACCACACATCGGGTGGGGCAGTTGGGAGCCAGTTGCTCCCTGTGCAATGACTGGTGTTGATGTTACCCCAATTGAGGTATCCGGTATTAGACCTGGATCACTAAATTTGAGGCAACCTCAAATTTCTTGTGGTCATTAAACAGATATTGCAATCGGGCGATTAACTTTGACAGAACAACCACCTCAATCCCAGTTGGGCGGACAAATATTTATCCGTATTCCGGGGCCTGCGGCAGGAGAGGCTTGAAAAATGATCAACCAGCCCCATGTTAATGTCAGAAGACCTGAACCCGGCGCGTCAGCATCAGCGATGTGCGGCTGCCGACCGGACACCCCGGGTCCATTCATTCATCGCTCCGAGGTTGCTATGGGCAAGTTGTTACTGTTGTTGGTCGGGCTGGTATTGCTGGAGCTCACCGTCATGATCAAGGTGGGCTCCGTGATCGGGGCCTTGCCGACCGTTTGCTTGCTGGTGCTGACCGCCGTGTTGGGATCGTCGCTGGTGCGCAGCGAGGGGATCAAGACTCTGCTCACTGCCCAGCAGAAGATGCAGCTGGGGGAGATGCCCGGCCGCGAGGTGATGGGTGGCATGATGCTGGCGCTGGCGGGCTTGTTGCTGATTATCCCGGGATTTGTGAGCGATATTGTCGGCATCCTGCTGCTGCAGCCCTGGCTGCGCAACATGCTGGCCGACAAGCTGATTGGCAGCAATCAGTTCAGGATGCAGATGGGGGGCTTCCAGGCTCGCCAGCAGCCGTTTGAACCGGGCCCGGGCGATGACAGGCCCGGACAATCCCCGCGAGGCGGTGGCAACACCATCGAAGGGGAGTTCGAACGCAAAGAGTAATCGCGAGCCTCGGGCTGTGCCGTCAGGATCTCCCCTGACGGCACAGCCGCTCGAATCTGTGGCGGGCATACCCCCATGCCAGCAATCCGGCGGCCAGGTTCGCCAGCAGCATCCCCAGATAGATCCCCTGTTCTCCCCCCAGTTTTGCCCCCAGCCAGGCCCCTGGCAGCAAGAAGGCAAACAGTCTGATGCCGTTTATCAGCAGTGACACCGCCGATGCCCTGACGCCGTTGAGCGCCGAGGCCAGCAGCATCACCATGCCCTGAAAGCCGTAGCCAATGGGGACCAGATGTAGATAGAGCACGATGAGTCGCACCACTTGCGGATGATCGCTGAACAGATCGGCGATGAAGGGTGCGAGAAGCCAGGTCAGCACGTAGACCCCAAGCTGGAACAGCAGGGCGAAGCGCATGCAGAGCAGCAGGGCGGCCTTGGCTCGGGCCGGATTCCCGGCGCCGCAGTTCTGCGAGATGAAGGGGGCCAGCACGGAAGAGAGCGCCATCATCACGATGAGCAGCAAGGCCTCGACCCGGGATGCCGCGCCGTAGGCGGCGACCACCTCGGTTCCCAGCCCGGCGAAAATGATCATCAACACGGCGTTGGCCAGTGGGTTGAGCATGTTGGTAAACGATGCGGGCACAGCCACATGGAGCAGGGCGCGCCAATGGGCCAGCAACTGCGGGCGCGGGGAGAGGTGCCAGCGCAGCAGGCCCTCGCGGTGGCGCAATATATAGAGGCTGACCAGCATGGCCATCAGCCAGGAGAGGGTGGTGGCGATGGCGGCGCCCCGAATGCCCCACTCGGGGAAGGGGCCCGGCCCGAAGATGAGCAGAGGATCCAGCACGCCGTTGACCAGACCGGCGACCCCCATCACCAGACTGGGGGTCTTGGTATCCCCCGTGGTCCGGATGGCCGCATTGCCGACCATGGGCACGACCAGCATGGGGACGGTCAGATACCAGATGAGCATGTAATCGTGGATGAGGGAGATGAGCTCGGGGCTGGCCCCCAGCAGGGTGAACAGAGGGGTAATGGTCATTGCCCCCAGTCCGGCAAGCAGACTCACCAGGATGACGGCGAGGAACAGGCAGTCTGTGGTGATGCGGGCTGCCTCGTCGTGGCGACCCTGCCCCAGGGCATGACCGAGCAGGGCGCACAGGCCCGCGCCCAGCCCCATGGTCAGGGAGGTGACCACGAAGGTGACCGGGAAGGTGAAGCTGATGGCGGCCAGCGCCTGGGTACCCAGCATGCCGATGAAGAAGGTATCGACCAGGTTGAAGGCCAGGATGGCGATGATGCCCAGGATCATGGGGCCCGTCATGCGCAGCAGCATGGGCGTCATGGGAGCGGTCAGCATGGGATTGGGTCGGCTCAAGGCAGAGTCTCTAGGTGCTTTGGGCCTGAATACTGGCCGTCTCCATCCGCCTTCCTGATTGGGGATGGGTGATCCATCGAAGGTGTTCATAGTACGTGAAAATATTTTTTTTGTATTTGCCCTTGAAGGGCTAGCCCTGTTGCCCCAGATCAGGGGCATGACAAATTTGGCCGATTGCGGCCATTCCTCAAGCAACACAGAGACTCATTTTGGGAGAGTTATCGATGAAAATTCGTCCACTGCACGACCGCGTCATCATCAAGCGCATCGAAGCTGAAGCCAAATCCGCTGGCGGCATCGTCTTGACTGGCACTGCGGCCCAGAAGTCCACCCGTGGTGAAGTTCTTGCCGTGGGGACTGGTCGAATTCTGGACAATGGGGATGTCAAAGCACTGGCCGTCAAGGTGGGTGACAAGGTGATCTTCAACGAAGGCTACGGCGTGAAGACCGAAAAGCTGGATGGCCAGGACGTACTGATCCTGTCCGAGACCGACATCCTGGCGATTGTCGAAGAGTAATCACCCTCCCTCTTTTCCCGAATTGATTTAAGGATTGAAGAACATGGCAGCTAAAGAAGTTAAGTTTGGCAACGAAGCTCGCATCAAAATGCTGGAAGGCGTCAACATCCTGGCCGATGCCGTCAAGGTGACCCTGGGCCCGAAAGGCCGCAACGTGGTGCTGGACAAGTCCTTCGGCGCCCCGACCATCACCAAGGATGGCGTCTCCGTTGCTCGTGAAATCGAACTGGAAGACAAGTTCCAGAACATGGGTGCCCAGATGGTCAAGGAAGTCGCTTCCAAGGCCAATGACGCCGCCGGTGACGGTACCACCACTGCCACCGTACTGGCTCAAGCCATCGTCAACGAAGGCCTGAAGGCCGTTGCCGCCGGCATGAACCCCATGGATCTGAAGCGTGGTATCGACAAGGCCGTTGTGGCTGCCGTTGCCGAGCTGCAAGCTCTGTCCACTCCCTGTGCCGACAACAATGCCATCGCCCAGGTAGGCACCATCTCCGCCAACTCCGACGAGAAGGTCGGCAAGCTGATTGCCGAAGCCATGGACAAGGTCGGCCGTGACGGCGTCATCACCGTGGAAGACGGTCAGGGCCTGGACGACGAACTGGCGGTGGTAGAAGGCATGCAGTTCGACCGCGGCTACCTCTCCCCTTACTTCGTGAACAAGCCGGAAACCGGCTCCGTCGAGCTGGATGACCCCTTCATCCTGCTGGTGGACAAGAAAGTCTCCAACATCCGCGAAATGCTGCCGGTGCTGGAAGGTGTGGCCAAGGCGGGCAAACCGCTGATCATCGTGGCCGAAGACGTGGAAGGAGAAGCGCTGGCGACCCTGGTGGTCAACACCATGCGTGGCATCGTGAAAGTGGCCGCCGTCAAGGCGCCGGGCTTCGGTGATCGCCGCAAGGCCATGCTGCAGGATATCGCCATCCTGACCGGTGGTACCGTGATCTCCGAAGAAGTGGGCATGGAGCTGGAAAAAGCGACCCTGGAAGATCTGGGCCGTGCCAAGCGCATCGTCATCACCAAAGAGAACACCACCATCATCGATGGCGTGGGTGATGCTGCCCTGATCGAAAGCCGCGTGGCCCAGATCCGTCAGCAGATCGAAGAGACCTCTTCCGATTACGACCGTGAGAAGCTGCAAGAGCGCGTGGCCAAGCTGGCCGGCGGTGTTGCCGTGATCAAGGTGGGTGCTGCCACTGAAGTTGAAATGAAAGAGAAGAAAGCCCGTGTTGACGATGCCCTGCACGCCACTCGCGCAGCCGTGGAAGAAGGCGTGGTTGCCGGTGGTGGTGTAGCGCTGGTGCGCGTTGCTGCCAAGCTGGCCTCCCTGCGTGGTGACAACGAAGACCAGAACGTCGGCATCAAGGTTGCCCTGCGCGCCATGGAAGCCCCGCTGCGTCAAATCGTCATCAACGCCGGCGAAGAAGCCTCCGTCATCGCCAATGCCGTGAAGAACGGTGAAGGCAACTACGGTTACAACGCCTACACCGAACAATACGGCGACATGCTGGCCATGGGTATCCTGGATCCGACCAAGGTAACCCGTTCTGCCCTGCAGTTCGCCTCGTCCGTCGCCGGCCTGATGATCACCACAGAGTGCATGATCTCCGAGCTGCCGAAGAAAGATGCACCTGCCATGCCTGATATGGGTGGCATGGGCGGTATGGGTATGATGTAATCCCGTCAAGTCATCAAACGGCTCGCTTTTGCGGGCCGTTTTTTTTAGTGCTACTAAGCTGAAGTTGTTGATAGTGAAATGATCTGAGGTGAACATGCGATACTTAGGGCTTCTCCCGTTACTCCTTTCCCTGGCCTTGCCGGGCATGGCGCAGGCGACACCACAGGGACCGGTCATTCTCAAGGTGACGGGGAATCTGGACCCTGCCGACCCGGCAGATGGAGAGGTGCTGTTCGATATGGCCATGATCCAGGCACTGCCGCAGCATGAGGTGGTGACGAGCAATCCCTGGGTGGACAAACCGCACAAATACGTGGGGCCGAAACTGGCGGACGTGCTGACGGAGGTGAAGGCCAACGGCAAGAGCATCACGCTCACCGCCCTGAACAGTTTCCAGATCCGGATCAACTGGGATAAGGTCAAGCAATACGATCCTATCCTGGCCTGGCAGGATGACGGGATGACCATGCGGGTACGTGACAAGGGGCCGCTCTGGTTTATCCTGCCACTGGATCAGCATCCCGAACTCAGGCGTTCCGAGTTCACCGACATGATGATCTGGCAACTGAGTGCGATCGACATTCAGCAGTAAAAACGGTGGTTTACGGGAGTACTGGGTGAAAGCGAAGACCAGGGCCTGGCCCTTACTCGGCGTTCTTTATCTATCCATTCTGTTGTTCACGGGTAGCACCCTCTATTGCCTGGTGCAGATACAAAATGCGACCCGGGTGATGGAGAAGTACACCTATGACGTCTCTTGGGCATTGATGCAGTTGCAGCTCGAGCTGGGCCGCTTTCTCAATGCCGTCGAGATTTACCACTATGGTGGCATAGACCAGGAAGCCCTGCTGCTCCGCTATGACATTCTCTGGAGTCGTACCCCCATCCTCCTGAGCGGCCAATTGAGAAAAAGCCTCGCGGACAATCCGAAGACGCTGCGGCTGGTGAAACTGACCGAAAGCAGTATCCGCAAGCTGGAGCCTGATTTGGTCAGGCTCAAACCGGGGACGCCGGATTACCAGCAAGTCATGATGACACTGGCGCCCTTGCAGGAACCCCTCTCTTACTCTCTTGCTTCCGTCATGCAGAACAACATCAACGTCTATACGGGCAACGACGCGCGTTTTGGCCAGTTGCGCAATGCCCTGTTGTTCATGGTGTCGGGGCTGGTGGTGTCCGTCATTCTGCTCAGCGGCCTGCTGGTGCGAGAAGCCAGGCGCCATTTCAGGACCGCTAGGATCGATCCCCTCACCGGGCTCGCCAACCGGCTGGCGCTGCTGGAAAAGATGGATGCCTATGTCACCCGTGACACCTCCTTCGGACTGGTGCTGGTCGACATCAACGACTTTCGTGATATCAACAGCAAGTTTGGCTACAACACAGGGGACCTCCTGCTGCAGGAGGTGGCAAAGCGGCTGCGCGCCCTGTGCGAAAACGGGGAGTGGGTGGCGCGTTTGGGGGGAGATCAGCTTGCCATGCTGCAACGGGAGGGGAGCGATCTTCGTCAGGTCAGGGAGCTCGTGGCCAGAGTGCTCCACTCCATCAAGCAAGACATCATCATCGACAACTACCCTTTCCGGCTTGAGGTCGGTATTGGTATCGCCTTCTTCCCGACCGACAGCAACCAGACCCAGGAGTTGCTCAGCCGGGCGGAGCAGGCCCTCTCTCACAGCCGCAAGACCCATGTTCCCTATGTCATCTATGACAGTTCCCTGCTCAACGAGACGGCCAGGCGCAAGCATCTTGCGTCTGACATGGTGATGGCGCTGGAGCACAATGCGCTCGAGCTCTATTACCAGCCCATCGTCAATCTGGAAAGTGGCCGCTGTGAAGCCGTGGAGGCGCTGCTGCGCTGGCGCCATCCCGAGCTTGGCTTTATTCCCCCCAACGAGGTGATCCAGGTGGCGGAAGAGTTCCAGCTGGCCGAGAAACTGGGTGGCTGGGTATTGAATACCGCATGTGAACAACTGCATCAGTGGCAGCACCTGGGTTTGGTGGACTTGCAGATGTGCGTGAACATCTCCCCGGGCATGTACCAGCGCAACCTCTTGAAGCTGGTGGCCAGAGCGCTGATGGAGCACCATATCCCTGCGTCCAGCCTGGTGCTGGAGGTGACGGAAGACACCACCATGCGCGAGGTCAAGAACTCGCTGCAGTTGATGCAGGATCTCAGCCAGCAGGGGGTACATCTGGCCCTTGACGACTTCGGCACCGGCTACTCCTCCCTCAGCTATCTGCAGAAGCTGCCGGTGAGCAAGGTGAAGATAGACAGGTCCTTCATCCAGGGTATCGACACCTCCATTGAGGCGGCCGAACTGGTCGCCAACATCTGCCGTATGGGCTCCATGCTTGGCAAGAAACTGGTATGTGAAGGGATCGAGACCCAGGGGCAGCTCGATGTGCTGCGCTCATTGACCGACATACATCTGTATGGGCAGGGATATCTGTTCAGTCGCCCGGAGCATGCTGAAAAGGCCTATCAGACATTGCTGGAGATGGAAGAGCGCTGGTTGGCCCGGCGCTCGCCGGACAAGGCATATCTGCGTTGAACGATATGGCTCATGTCTCACCGGTCCCGGCCGATAGTCTCTTGGCAGGAGGTACACAATGGATATTTCTAGTTCTGCAAATGCGTCGTTCGGTTCTGCACTGATGGTGGCCAGCCTGGCCAAAAAGCAGCAGACCCAGGAAGGCGAATCCGCACTGAAATTGCTGCAAACCGCAGCGCAATCCGCTCCGGCTGCGCCGACATCGGCCAGCGCTTCCCTCGGAAGCAATATCGATATCCGCGTCTGAGCGATAAAAAAGCCCCCATCTCTCGATGGGGGCTTTCTTTTTATTTGGCAGTTACCTGTCAGGCTCAGACCGGGAAAGGGGCTGGCGCCTCGAAGGTCATCCGCTCGCCGCTGCGGGGGTGGCTGATGGTCAGGCTGGCCGCATGCAGATAAAGGTGCGGTGCCGCCGCCAGCGCATCCGGGTTGGCGTAGAGGTTATCGCCGAGGATGGGGTGACCCAGCTCCAGCATATGGACCCGCAGCTGATGGGAGCGACCGGTAATCGGGGTCAGCTTGATCAGGCTGTTGCCGTTCTCCACCTTCAGCTTCTGCCACAGGGTCAGGGCATGACGCCCCTCCTCATGGTCAACTTTTTGTTTCGGCCGGTTGGGCCAGTCGACGCAGAGCGGCAGGTCCACTTCACCCGCATCCTGTTCCGGTTCACCCCACACCCAGGCGAGGTAGTGCTTCTCGGTCTCCCGCTCGCGGAATTGCCGGCTCAGCTCCCGGTGGGAGTTGGGGTTGAGCGGGATTACCAGCACACCGGTGGTCGCCATGTCGAGGCGATGGGCTGCTGCCGCCTTGGGGTGCTGCTGCTTGACCCGATGGAGCACGCTGTCTTCGTTCTCGGGGCCGCGCCCGGGGACGCTCAGCAGGCCAGTGGGCTTGTTGACCACCATGATGTCCTTGTCCTTGAACAGGATATCGAGCCAGGGTTCCAGGGGCGGTGAGTATACAAACATAGCGTCTCGCATCTTTGGTCAAAGCGGGGGCAAGCCCCCATCAGTTATGGGTTACCACGATAAAAAGTGCATGGCAGCCAACTCGCGTTGGGTTTGGCCATTTCACCGTTTTATCAGTTATGGGTCACCACAATAAAGCGGATGGCATCCAGCTTGAGCTGGGTCTGGTCGATCAGGTGGTGCAATTCTGCCTGCAGATTGCGCAGATATTCCAGCTCGCTGTCGCGCACGTTCGGGTTGACCGCCTTGAGCGCCTCCAGACGATCGAGATCCTGCTGCAGGGTCTGCGCCATCTGGGCGCGGGCCTTGTCGACAATCCCGGCTTTCAGCTCGTCGGCAATGACCTGGCCCTTGCCAATCAGGCCGTGGATCACCGGCTGGGACGCGGTGACCAGCTTGCTGCCGAGGTGGCGGTTGACCGGGGTCAGCTGGCGGTTGAAGGCATCGAACGCTACCTTCTCGCCCAGATTCTGGCCGTTCTTGTCCATCAGCAGACGGATAGGCGTCGGCGGCATGAAGCGGTAGAGCTGGGGATGGGCCGCAGACTCGGCGACGAAGATCAGCTCAAGCAGGATGGAGCCGATGGGCAGCGCCTTGTTCTTGAGCAGCGCGACCGAGGTTGCACCTATCTCGGAGCCCAGGATCAGGTCGATACCGCCGCGCATCATGGGGTGATCCCAGGAGAGCAGCGCCATGTCATCCCGCGACAGGGCCGTGTTGCGATCGAAGGTAATGGTCATGCCATCTTGCGGCAGGCCCGGGAAGCTGGAGACCAGCATGTGATCCCCCGGGGTCAGCACCAGCGCGTTCTCGCCTCTGTCATCCTGATTGACGCCGATCTCGTCGAACATCTTGAGTGCGAAGGAGATCATGCCGGTGTCGTCATCTTCGGCGGCCAGCTTGTCGACCAGCTGCTGGGCGGCAGCACCACCGCTGGAGTGGATCTCCAGCAGGCGATCGCGACCCTGTTCCAGCCGGGCCTTGAGCGGCTCGTGCAGTTCGCGGGTCTTGACCAGCAGGGCGTCGAGCGGGCCTTGCTCGCCGGTGTTGGCGGCCAGCAGCTCGAACAGCTCGTCACGCACCGCTTCGAATACCGGGCGGGCGGTCGGGCAGGTCTGCTCGAACGCGTCCAGACCATCGTGATACCAGAGCTGCAGGGCGCGCTGGGAGGTACCCTCCAGATAGGGGACGTGGATCTCGACGGTATTCTGCTGACCGATGCGATCCAGTCGACCGATACGCTGTTCCAGCAGATCCGGGTTGAGGGGCAGATCGAACAGCACCAGGTGGCTGGCAAACTGGAAGTTGCGGCCCTCTGAGCCGATCTCGGAGCAGAGCAGCACCTGGGCGCCACCATCCTCTTGCGCGAAATAGGCAGAGGCCTTGTCCCGCTCGAGGATCGACATCCCTTCGTGGAATACGGTACCGCGGATCCCTTCACGGGTGCGCAGCGCCTCTTCCAGTGCGATGGCGGTGGCCGCTTCGGAGCAGATCACCAGCACCTTCTGTTGGCGGGCACCGAGCAAGAGTTCCAGCAACCACTCGACGCGCGGGTCGAACTGGGTCCAGGTGGCGTTGTCGCCTTCGAACTGCTGGAAGATCTTCTCGGGATAGAGGTAGCGCAGGGCGCGGGTCTGCAGATCGCCGCCATTGCCACCCATCATGCCCATCACCTTGATGGCGGTCTTGTACTGCTCCGGCAGCGGCATGGGGTAGACGTTGAGATGACGCTCGGGGAAGCCCTGAATGTTGGCGCGGCTGTTGCGGAACAGGACGCGACCGGTGCCGTGCTGATCCAGCAGCTTGGCGACCGCCTGTTGACGGGCGGCGGCATCGCCGAGATCCAGACCGGTCAGTTGATCAGCCAGGATGGCTTTGGCGTTTTCGCTCAGGGTCTCGCCATCCAGCAGCTCTTGCGCTGCGCTGGCGACCTGACCATAGGCCTGCTCCTCGGCGAGGAAGGCCTCGTAGTCGTAGAAACGCTCGGGATCGAGCAGGCGCAGACGGGCGAAGTGGCTCTGGTGGCCCAGCTGATCCGGGGTGGCGGTCAGCAGCAGCACGCCTGGGACCTGTTCGGCCAGCGCTTCCACCATCTCGTAGGCGCGGCTCGGCGCCTCCTCGCTCCACTCCAGATGGTGCGCCTCGTCGACAACCAGCAGATCCCACTCTGCTTCCAGCACCTGCTCGAAGCGACGACGCTTCTTGCGCAGGAAGTCGAGGCTGCAGATCACCAGCTGTTCGGTCTCGAAGGGGTTCTCCGCATCGGCGAACGCCTCGATGCAGCGCTCCTCGTCAAACAGGGAGAAGTGCAGGTTGAAGCGACGCAGCATCTCGACCAGCCACTGGTGCTGCAGGGTTTCGGGCAGCAGGATCAGCACCCGATGGGCGCGGCCGGAGAGCAGTTGCTGATGGATGATCATGCCCGCTTCGATGGTCTTGCCCAGACCTACCTCATCGGCCAGCAGCACGCGCGGGGCGTAGCGATGACCCACTTCATGGGCGATATAGAGCTGGTGCGGGA
>NZ_CP026122.1:3825000-3977500 GCF_002902865.1 Aeromonas sp. ASNIH5
GCCCCGGTAAACGGCGGCCGTAACTATAACGGTCCTAAGGTAGCGAAATTCCTTGTCGGGTAAGTTCCGACCTGCACGAATGGTGTAACCATGGCCATGCTGTCTCCACCCGAGACTCAGTGAAATCGAATTCGCCGTGAAGATGCGGTGTACCCGCGGCTAGACGGAAAGACCCCGTGAACCTTTACTACAGCTTGGCACTGAACATTGAACCTACATGTGTAGGATAGGTGGGAGGCTTTGAAGGCGTGACGCCAGTTGCGCTGGAGCCGTCCTTGAAATACCACCCTTGTATGTTTGATGTTCTAACGCAGGGCCCTGAATCGGGCTCGCGGACAGTGCCTGGTGGGTAGTTTGACTGGGGCGGTCTCCTCCCAAAGAGTAACGGAGGAGCACGAAGGTTGGCTAATCCTGGTCGGACATCAGGAGGTTAGTGCAATGGCATAAGCCAGCTTAACTGCGAGACGGACAGGTCGAGCAGGTACGAAAGTAGGTCATAGTGATCCGGTGGTTCTGAATGGAAGGGCCATCGCTCAACGGATAAAAGGTACTCCGGGGATAACAGGCTGATACCGCCCAAGAGTTCATATCGACGGCGGTGTTTGGCACCTCGATGTCGGCTCATCACATCCTGGGGCTGAAGTCGGTCCCAAGGGTATGGCTGTTCGCCATTTAAAGTGGTACGCGAGCTGGGTTCAGAACGTCGTGAGACAGTTCGGTCCCTATCTGCCGTGGGCGTTGGATGATTGAAGGGAGTTGCTCCTAGTACGAGAGGACCGGAGTGAACGAACCTCTGGTGTTCGGGTTGTCACGCCAGTGGCACTGCCCGGTAGCTAAGTTCGGAATCGATAACCGCTGAAAGCATCTAAGCGGGAAGCGAGCCCTGAGATGAGTCATCCCTGACCCCTTGAGGGTCCTAAAGGGCCGTTGGAGACCACAACGTTGATAGGTGGGGTGTGTAAGCGTAGCGATACGTTGAGCTAACCCATACTAATTACCCGTGAGGCTTAACCATACAACACCCAAGAAGTGTTTCTGGCCTTGTAGCGAATGAGCGAACTACTCAAATTCAGTGGTAATGACAACGCACACTAGCGAAGTCGTTATTCACGTCAGCTTTCTGGATTAAGATTTTGCCTGGCGGCAATAGCGCAGTGGAACCACCTGACCCCATGCCGAACTCAGAAGTGAAACGCTGTAGCGCCGATGGTAGTGTGGCATTCGCCATGCGAGAGTAGGACACTGCCAGGCACCCAATTAAACGGTGACGTGAAAAATCACGTTACTGGCTGCGAGGATGACACCTCATTAAGAAGCGGCAAATGATTTAGCGAAAGCTAACCGAATGCGGAGCGGTAGTTCAGTCGGTTAGAATACCGGCCTGTCACGCCGGGGGTCGCGGGTTCGAGTCCCGTCCGCTCCGCCACTAATTTGAAAGGCCTTCCCTATCGGGAAGGCCTTTTTGCTTTCTGGCGTCTGGATAAGAGCTCAGGAAACAAGAGGCAACCGACGGGTCTGCCGCCTGTTACTGACAACCCGCTTCTTCCCCCCTGTGGTGCCTGCGTGCCTGGCATTGTCCCTTTACCCAGGGCTTACCCTTCGCTCTGGTTTGCCTTTGTTCCTCCATCTTTTCCCAACCCGGCTAATCGACCGGGCTTTGTCGTGTCTGGAGATGAGCATCGCAAGCACGCGAATACGCTCTGACCGAGAGTGCCAGAGGACCATCGGGAGCTCATATGCGGAGAAGAGATAAGCAAAGCGCTTTTTCTTTCTTCATGGAATATGGATAAGCGAGCATGCTGTACTCAACCCAACGATATGGAGTATCACCATGAAACTGCGAATGACCGCTTTGACCGTCCTTTCCCTGCTGGCGCTTGGCCAGGCCAATGCCGCCGAGGTGCGGCTGCTGAATGTCTCCTATGACCCGACGCGGGAGCTGTTCCAGGAGTACAACAGTGCCTTTGCCAAAGAGTGGAAGGCCAAAACCGGCGACGATGTGGTGGTGAGCCAGTCACACGGTGGCTCAGGCAAACAGGCTCGTGCCGTGGTGGACGGACTGGAGGCTGACGTGGTCTCCCTGGCGCTGGCCTATGACGTGGATGCGGTGGCCAAGGCAGGTCTCACCGCCAGCGACTGGGAAGGGCGTTTGGCCAACAATGCCTCTCCCTACACCTCCACCATCGTCTTCCTGGTGCGCAAGGGGAATCCCAAGCAGATCAAGGATTGGGGCGACCTGGTGCGCAAGGATGTCGCCATCATCACCCCCAACCCCAAGACCTCCGGCGGTGCGCGCTGGAATTATCTGGCTGCCTGGGGCTATGCCCTGAAGAAAAGCGGCACTGAAGAGGGCGCCAAACAGTTTGTCAGCGATCTGTTCAAGAATGTGAAGGTGCTGGACTCCGGGGCACGTGGCGCCACCACCAGCTTCATCGAACGCGGGCTCGGGGATGTGTTGCTGGCCTGGGAAAATGAAGCGTTGCTGGTGCTCAATCAGCCGGGCACCAGCGACAAGTTCGAACTGGTGGTGCCCTCGGTCTCCATCCTGGCCGAGCCGCCGGTAGCCGTGGTGGACAAGGTAGCCAAGAAGCATGGTACCGAGGCCGTCTCCAAGGCTTACCTCGAGTATCTCTACTCTGACGAAGGGCAGCGCATCATCGCCAAATACCACTATCGTCCGAGCAATCCGGCGATCCTGAAGGAGACAGCGGCCCAGTTCCCCAACCTGACGCTCTTCACTGTCAAGGATCTGGAAGGAGATTGGGAAAAGGCACAGAAGAAGCACTTCGCCCAGGGCGGATCGTTTGACCAGATTTACCAACCGGGCCGCTAAGAGACGCAGGCCCCTGTGACAACAGATAGGAGTACCACGATGAACAAGATCCTTCTGGTTCCCGGTCTGCACAACAGTGGGCCGGATCACTGGCAGAGCCGCTGGCACCAGCAATTTCCCCAGTGGCAGAGAATGATGGGTCTGCCCTGGGACAAGCCGGATCTCACGGTCTGGAGCGCCAAGCTGGCGAGCAAGCTCAGGAGCCGGCGCAGCCGGGTCC
The DNA here is from genome assembly GCF_002902865.1 of Aeromonas sp. ASNIH5. Lineage (NCBI taxonomy): Bacteria > Pseudomonadati > Pseudomonadota > Gammaproteobacteria > Aeromonadales > Aeromonadaceae > Aeromonas > Aeromonas sp. ASNIH5. Next base: position 3,828,054 of record NZ_CP026122.1, read on the forward strand.
ACCTGGTCGCCCACTCCTTCGGCGCTCTGACGGCCATCGCTGCCGCCAGACTGCAACCAGACAAGGTTTCTTCCATCTTCATCGTTGCCCCTGCCGATCCTGCCCGTTTCGGTATCCCGGATGAGGTGTTGGCGGGGTCCATCAAGGTCTCTGCCCAGTTGATCGCCAGCCGCAATGACCCCTGGATGAGTTTCGAGCGGGCAGAGTTCTGGAGCCGGCAGTGGCAGGTGCCCTTGTTCGATGCGGGGGAGGTGGGCCATATCAATGCCCAGTCCGGCCATGGGGAGTGGCACCAGGGGCTCGCTTTGCTCGGCACCCTATACCGCCGTGCCGAAATGGTGGTGGAGCCTGCTCCTGCCGAGTGGGGCAAGCAGGCCGCACTCAGTTTTAGATGAGGGACCCTCGGATTGTCTCGGCACGATTTCCAGACGGGCTGGCAACTTGGCCAGCGTGACTGACTTTGCATGTTCCCGGTTTTACCGCTCCGTCTTTTAGGTCTTTTATTTATATAAAAGACCTTTTTTTATGCTTATCGCTCTAAAAGCCTTGTTCCACCATTGTTAGATAAAAAAGTGCTTAGCAAAGGCATTATTGGTGTTTGTTGTCCCTGGCCGCCGTGAGCAAAATCGTCACATCCAAAGTATTTATAACAAACGGATGTGTTATGCGATTAAGTTCTTATTCCGTCCTGCCAGGCTTGGGGCCAACGCTGGGCTTCAGTCTGCTCTATCTGGGCATATTGGTGCTGCTGCCGCTCTCGGCACTGGTGCTGTTTGCGGTGAACAACCTGAGCGCCGCCGAGTTCTGGCAGGTGATCGGCTCCCCCCGGGTGCTCGCCTCCTTTCGCCTGAGCTTTGGCGCCGCCTTCATTGCCGCCCTGCTCAACAGTCTGTTCGGTCTGATACTGGCCTGGGTACTGGTGCGCTATACCTTTCCCGGCCGCAGACTGGTGGATGCGCTGATCGACCTGCCCTTTGCCATGCCGACTGCCGTCTCCGGCATCGCCCTGTGCGCCATCTTTGCCCCCAACGGCTGGATTGGCCAATGGGTCGCTCCGCTGGGCATCGAGCTTGCCTACAACCCCATAGGGGTGGTCATTGCCCTGACCTTTATCGGGCTGCCCTTTGTGGTGCGTACCCTGCAGCCGGTGCTGCGGGAAGCGGAGAGCGAGCAAGAGGAGGCGGCCGCGAGCCTGGGTGCCAACCGCTGGCAGACCTTCATCCGGGTACTGTGGCCGACCCTGGTACCTGCGCTGCTCACCGGTTTTGCCCTGGCGTTTGCTCGCGGCGTGGGGGAGTACGGCTCTGTCATCTTCATTGCCGGCAACCTCCCCATGGTGTCCGAGATTGCCCCCCTGATGATCATGAGTCACCTGGAGGAGTATGACTACGCCGGTGCATCGGCCATTGCGTCCGTCATGCTGCTCATTTCCTTTGTGCTGCTGTTGCTCATCAACAAGTTGCAAGCCTGGAGCTGGGCTCGCATCGGAGGAAGCCGTATATGAACGTCTCTACTGCACATCTCGATCAGGCCCAGGAGTCCGCTCCGGCCACCCCGGCGCGTCATCCCCCGGTGACCCATGAACCGGTCTGGGTCAAATGGCTGCTGGTCACCGTCGGTCTGGGCTGGTTTGCCGCCTTGCTGCTGTTGCCGCTGGCCACCGTCTTCATCCAGGCGCTGAGCCCGGGTCTGGCCTTCTTCTGGCACGCCATCAGCGAGCCGGATGCCCTGAGCGCCCTGGGGCTGACCGCCCTGGTGACGCTCTGCTCGGTGCCCCTGAACTTGCTGTTCGGGCTGGCCGCTGCCTGGGCCATCGCCCGGTTCCGCTTCCCTGGCCGGCAACTGCTTATCACCCTCATCGATCTGCCGTTCTCGGTCTCGCCGGTCATCGCGGGCTTGATGTTCGTGCTGCTGTTCGGCAGTCGCGGCTGGTTCGGCGAGTGGCTCAGCGAGCACGACATCAAGATCATTTTCGCTACCCCGGGGATCATCCTGGCGACCACCTTCATCACTGTGCCCTTCGTGGTACGCGAGCTGCTGCCCCAGATGGAGGCGCGGGGCCCGGAGGAAGAGGAGGCCGCCATCATGCTGGGGGCGAGCGGGTTGCAGATGTTCTGGCGGGTGACCCTGCCCGGCATTCGCTGGAGCCTGATGTATGGCCTGCTGCTCTGTACCGCCCGGGCGGTGGGGGAGTTTGGCGCTGTCTCCGTGGTTTCCGGCCACATTCGCGGCCAGACCAACACGCTGCCGCTGCACATCGAGATCCTTTACAACGAGTACCAGACCGGTGCCGCCTTCGCGGTGGCCAGCCTGCTGGCGCTGTTCGGGATCTTCACCCTGCTGGGTGAGACCCTGCTGGCCAGGCTGCGCGGCCAACCGACCCAGTCCCATTGATCCCGAATTAACGGTTATAGGAGAGGCATTCATGAGCATTCAGGTTCAAGGGCTCAACAAGCATTTCAATCAGTACGCGGCGCTGGCCGACATCAACCTCGATTTTCACGACGGTGAGCTGGTCGCCCTGCTCGGCCCCTCCGGCTGCGGCAAGACCACCTTGCTGCGGATCATTGCCGGGCTGGAGCAGGCGGACAGTGGCAGCGTCATCATCCGCGGCGAGGATGCCTCGGATCTCCATGTGCGCGAGCGCAACGTTGGCTTCGTGTTCCAGCACTACGCCCTGTTTCGCCACATGACGGTATTCGAGAACGTGGCCTTTGGTCTGAGGGTCAAGCCGCGTAGCGAACGCCCGGACGAGGCGGCCATCCGCACCCGGGTCAAGGAGCTGCTGGATCTGGTGCAGCTCAGCCACGTCGCGGCACGCTACCCGACCCAGCTCTCCGGTGGTCAGCGCCAACGGGTCGCCCTGGCCCGGGCCCTGGCGGTGCAGCCCAAGGTGCTGCTGCTGGACGAGCCTTTCGGCGCCCTCGATGCCCAGGTGCGCAAGGAGCTGCGCCGCTGGCTGCGTGAGCTTCACGACGAGCTGCATGTCACCAGTCTGTTCGTGACCCACGATCAGGAAGAGGCCCTGGAGGTGGCGGATCGGGTGGTGCTGATGAACGCCGGCAAGGTAGAGCAGATTGGCACCCCTGCCGAAGTGTATGATCAGCCCGCCAGTGCCTTCGTGCACAGCTTCCTTGGCAGCGTGAACCTGTTTCGTGGCAGGGTGGCCGGGCAGGGGCTCGGCATCGGTGAACAGCAACTGGGTGGCCCCATCCCCTCCCATCTGGCAGAAGGGAGTGCGGCCATCGCCTATGTGCGCCCCCACGAGCTGGAGATCCTGCCCTCGGATGCCCCCGGTGGCATTCGCGCCACCATTACCCGCCTGCTGCCCATGGGGCCGCGCATCCGGGTGGAACTGCGTGGCGATGGGGAGACGGGAGGCGCCCACTACGAGGCCGAACTGAGCAAGGAGGCCGCCCGGGCCTTTGCCCCCGGCCAGGGGGTGCGTCTGGTGGCCAGGCAGGCACAGCTCTATCCCGACTACCAGATCTGAGGGCAAGCCGCGAGGTGCGGCCCTCTTTCAGGCTTGCTGCCGGGCTATGATCCCGGCAATCCATAACAAGAGGACGGTGGCACGAGCCACCGCCACTCAGCGCAGGAGGCGATGAGGTGAACTTTCAGCAATTGCGAATCATTCGGGAGGCGGCACGGCGGGATTACAACCTGACCGACGTGGCCAATGCCCTCTTTACGTCCCAGTCCGGGGTCAGCCGCCACATTCGCGAGTTGGAGGAGGAGCTGGGGCTCGGCCTCTTCATTCGCTATGGCAAGCGTCTGCTCGGCATGACCGAGCCGGGCAAGGAGTTGCTGGTGATCGCCGAGCGTATCCTGGGGGATGCCGACAACATCCGCAAACTGGCGAGCACCTTTGCCAATCGCGACTCAGGCCGGCTGCTCATCGCGACCACTCATACCCAGGCCCGTTATGCCCTGCCGCGGGTAGTGAAGGCGTTTCGGGAGCAATTTCCTCTGGTACAGCTGGAGCTGCGTCAGGGGAGCCCGGAGGAGATAGTGCGGCTGGTGCAGACCGGCGAGGTGGACATCGGCATCAGCAGCGAGCAGCTCGACAAGAGCGAAGGGGTGGTGGCCTTTCCCTACTACCGCTGGCACCACAATATCGTCGTGCCGGAGCAGCACCCTCTCACCGCCGAGCGGGAGCTGACCCTGGCCGCTCTGGCCCACTGGCCCATCGTCACCTATCAGGCCGGCCTCACCGGTCGGGCACGGGTGGATGATGCCTTTGCCGAGGCGGGCATAGTGCCGCAGATCCTGCTGACCGCCCAGGACTCCGACGTCATCAAGACCTATGTCGAGTTGGAGATGGGGGTGGGCATACTGGCGGACATGGCGTTCGATTCCCTGCGGGACAAGGGACTGGTGCAACTGGACGGCAGTCGGTTGTTTGCGCCGCACACCGCCTGGATCGGCCTCAAGCAGGGACAGTTCCAGCACAACTTTGCCTGGCAGTTCATCCAGCTCTGCAACCCCGAGCTGGCGCTGGCGGAGATCCAGGCCCGCGCCATGAGCAACGAGCCCCTGATCGATTACCAGATTTGAACCGAGGGGGGGGATGAAAAACGGGGAGCCATGGGCTCCCCGTTTGTTTGATGTTGACCTGATCTGGCACGGGAAACGCCGAGCGGGTTCTCGCCAGGTCGGAGACGTCCCATCACTGCGCTGTCCAGGCCTCCTGCCAGTGGGAGCCTATGCCCGGTTCATACTGGGTGGCCGTGCTCGCCCACTGGCTGCACCAGCCGCTGTAGGGGAAGGGTTTGCACTGATAGACCTTGCCGTTCTTCGGCTGCAGCACCCGGGTTCCGGCGGTGTAGGACTTGAGGCCGTCCGGGAAGGTGAACTGGTAATCGCCCCCGCTTGCCGGATCCTTGAACATGAGGTCCAGGGTCTGCTGCACCGCGTCACCACCGGCCTTGGGCTTGCCCTCGATCACCAGCTGATGGTGGCCTGCACTCAAGCCGGTCAGCGCCATGGAGAAACTCTGGCTGCCGTCCTTGATGTCGGCACTGTTCTGTCCCCTGGCGACACCGCCGTGGTCATAGAGGGTGTTGGTGATGGCGAGATCCCCCTGGGCCGTGACGGTGAAAGTCAGGGTGAGCTTGCCGTTGTCGAGCGTGTAGTCGCTCGCCAGACCGCTCACGCTGATCCCGTTCTCAACCGGGGGCTGCTGTTGCTCAAGCTGGATCTCGACCCGTTGCAGGTTGCTGCCAGCCTTGAGGTAGACCGGGTTCTGGCCGTAGACGGGGTTGAACTGGCCATCCGTACCTTGCTGGCCTGCACGGATCTGGCTCTGCTCGGCGTTGATCTTGCTCGCCAGGGCGTGGGCCCAGTTGTTCTTCTGGCCCTGCCCGGCGCTGGCGATAATCAGCTCGGTCTGGAGATCGGTGCGCTCGCCATTGGCATCGAACACCCGGGTTCTCGCTTTGTCACCCGCCACCAGGTCGATGGAGGGATAGATGGTCCCTCCCTGGCTCCAGGTCAGCGGTGGCTGGGTGCCATCCTTGAACCGGGCGTCGATCAGGTTGTAGAAGCTGTTGGCGGTATCCCCTACCTCCCACACCCCGAGAATGACCTGATAACCGGTACGCGGGGGCAGGGTGCACTGATGGGTCACCTGTTTGGGGGGCTGCACCATGTTGCCATCGATGACGCAGAAGGGATTGAGATCGAACGCATCCCGGGTGAGGGGCTGGTTCGGGTTCCAGTCCTGCTTGGTGAGGTAGTAGCGCCAGTTGCGGGTCACGTGGTTGGCAGTGAAGGTCCAGCTGATGGCGAAGGGACCGGCCTGCACCTCACGCTTGGTCCAGCGATCGAGGGTCTGGGTGTTGAGCTCGCCGAATTGGGGGTGACCGGCCGAGGCTATCTGGCCGTCGGCGGGGCCGCCATCGGGGAAGCCGGAGGGGGCTTCCAGGCTCTGGGGTTCCCACTGGATGGCGCCACACTGGCTGTTGCCCCCTGTCTTGCACAGGTAGTTGCGCCCTTCTGGCTGGCTGATGTAGCCGTGAGCGAGTACGCCGCCACTGGCCAGCAGCGCCAGCGCTGCCGCGAGATGGGTGAGTCGGATATTTGCTGCCATACATTCCTCTGTTCGGTGATGTGGGCAGTCACGTTGGCAGGGGAGTTCCCCGAAACACGGTGCTGCAACCCCGCTATCCTGGACAGCTTGTCTTTAGACCGGAGGCTTTGCGTCCTGGCCTTTCAACCAGTTTGCCAAATGACTACAGAAAGGGTCATGGTGCCGCCTGTGGCGACCACTCATCATGACTATATTTTGTTAAAAAATTAAGTGTAAAAATTGACAGTGCCATCTCATCGGAGCAGCGCATCAGCGGCAGATCACGCCATCGGGATCTGCGCGCTGGTTCAGTGCGAGAGGGTGGCCCGGGAGAGGCTCCCGTGGCCATGACAGGAAAGGAGCCCCTGCAAGCCTGGCAGGGGCTCATGGGGCCACTCAGTGGCGGGGTTGCATGCCTGCTCGGGAAGAGGGCGCCTGGTTCGGTCGCATCATCCTGTCCTGGGCTTGGGCGTTGTCCAGCTTGAACACCGCCAGTCGCTCGTCGAGGCTTCGGGAGAGACCGGCCAGCAGTTCGCTCTCCTGGGCCAACTGGGAGGCCGCCTGGGACATCTCTAGCGCCGAGTCGTTGATGCCGCTGACGTTGCGGTTCATGTCTTCCGCCACCATGCTCTGCTGCTCCGCCGCCGTGGCGATCTGGGTCGCCATGTCACTCACGTGCTGGATGTGATTGACGATGAGGGAGAGATCCTGCCCCGCCTTCTCGGACTGGTTGACGCTGCTCTCCGCCAGCTTGCGGCTGGCGTCCATGGCGTTGGCGGCGGTGACAGCCCGTTGCTGCAACTGGGTGATGGTACTCTGGATCTCCTCGGTGGAGTGGCGGGTGCGACTTGCCAGCTGGCGCACCTCGTCGGCCACCACGGCGAAGCCACGGCCCTGCTCGCCGGCCCGGGCCGCCTCGATGGCGGCGTTGAGGGCCAGCAGGTTGGTCTGCTCCGAGATGGCGCTGATGACCGCCGTCACCTCGCTTATCTGCATCACTCCCTCCTTGAGCTGGTTGACCTGCGAGGTGGCCTGGTCCACCTCGGTGGCCAGCGCCTGGATGCCGTGCACGCTGGCATGGACATCCTGGTTGCCGAGCCCGGCCTCGCTGGTGGCATCCTGGGTGTCACGGGCCGTGTTTTCGGCGTGACCCGCCACATCGGCGATGGTGGCGCTCATCTCGTTCATGGCGGTGGCGAGCTGGGCGAGCTGATCCCGCTGACTGTTGACCGCCTGGTTGGTCTGTTCGGCGGAGGCTGCGATGCGCAGGGCGGCATCCGCCACGTTGCGGGCCCCCTGGCTCGCTTCAAGCAGGGCGCGGCGGATGGCATCCAGCCCCTGGTTGGTGGAGCTGGCGACGGCGCCGAGCTCATCCCTGCCCAGCACCGGGATGCTGACCACCAGATCGCCGGCCGCGACCCGGGCCATGGCCTTGTTGATCTCGGCCAGGGGATTGACGATGGAGCGGCTGATGGCGAGTCCCAGCAGCCCCATCAACAGGATCACCAGCAAGGTGGCGCCACCCATCCACTCATATTGCGACCACATGGTGGCCTCAATGTCCTGCAACAACACACCGGAGCCCAGGATCCAGCCCCAGGGCTGGTAGCCCGTCACCAGCGACATCTTCTGGGCCGCCTCGCCGGACGGGGAGACCCACTGATACTCCAGCCTGCCCTGGTGGCCGCCCTTGCCGAGATCCACCATGTGCTGCCAGTGGGACTCGGCAGGGTTGTTGCCCATCTGCTGGCCGACCAGCTCGGGTTTGGCGGGATGCACCACCACCCGACGATCTTCATCCAGCACGAACAGGTAGTTGTCCCCGTCAAAGCGCATGCTGTCGAGCATGGCCTTGGCCTGTGCCTTGGCCTGCTCCGGGGGGAGGGTGGCGGCCAGGGCCTGGATCCGGCTCATGGCCAGATCCAGCACCGCCTGCAGCCTGGCTTCCCGTTCACTCATCAGATTGCGGTGCAGGGCACTGGCCGAGATGAGCAGCAGTGCGATGAAGCCGACCAGGGCCAGTGAGAGCAGCAGCATCAGTTTGCGACTCACGGCAATATCACCGAGCTTGAACATAGTCTTATCCTTACTTTCCCATGCGGGTCTGATTGTAGCCGAACTACCGACCGGACCTGATTGTTGTTATTTTTAACATATCATTAACTTTCAATGGGTTGCGATGGAAAACAGCCAATTGAGCAGTTTGACAACCAGTATAGCCAGCAGACAGAAACCCTCGCTTTTGATAGCGTGATGGCGCGCATCCCGGCGCACAATTTGTCTGCTCCATTTGCAAGAAGTGTGAATGGGTTGGCATTTCACCAAAAAGGAGTGGGCGCCCCCGTGGTCGCCCCATAACAAGAGGGAAGTTATGAGTTCCATTGCCAGGAATTATCTCAACCAGCTCAATGCCGATTACCTGCAGGTGCACAGACGCAAGGAGGACCTGTTCTGGTCCACCTACATGGGCACCAGCGACGATCAGGCAGGCTTCACCGCGGCCGAACAGGCCTACAAGGCGTTCTGTGCCGATCCTGCCCGCCTGCCGGTGTTGCGGGAGATGCAGGCCCAGGCCGAAGAGGCGGATCTCAGGCGTGGTCTGGGGGGCTGGATCGCCTTCTTCGAGTGCAACGTCATCGAAGATCCCGGTGCCTCCGCCCTGATGGACGAGCTGGTGGCCGCCGAGGCGGATCTCTTCGCCCGTCGCAAGGGGCTGAAGCTCACCTTGCTGGATGAGCAGGGCCGCCAGGTGCCCGGCAGTCTGCCCGCCGCCAGCACGGCGCTGGCCGCCAGCAGCGACGAGGCGGTGCGCCAGAGCGCGCTCGCCATGTTCCACACCCTGGAGCAGTGGGTGGTCGACAACGGCTATCTTGACATCGTCGCGCTGCGCAACCGCTTCGCCCGTGCCATGGGCTATCGCGACTACTTCGATTACAAGGTGCACAAGAACGAGCAGATGAGCCCGGAGCAGCTGTTTGCCATTCTTGACGACTTCATCGCCCGCACCGATGCCCGCTTGCACCAGAGTCTGGCGGAGCTGAAAGCGGCCAAGGGGGAAGCAGCCCTGCTGCCCCACAACCTGCGCTACAGCGTGAGCGGTGACGTGACCCGCCAGCTCGACCCTTACGTGCCCTTCTCCCGGGCGCTGAAGGATTGGGTCGAGAGCTTCCGCCGCCTCGGCATCCAGTACCGCGGTGCCACCCTCACCCTGGATCTGCTGACCCGGGAGGGAAAATACGAGAACGGCTTCTGCCACGGCCCGGTGCCGAGCTTCTGGCAGGAGGGGGAGTGGGTGCCGGCGGTGGTCAACTTCACCAGCCTGGCCAATCCGGCTCAGGTGGGCAGCGGCTGGAGCGGGCTCAACACCCTGTTCCACGAGGGCGGCCACGCGGCGCACTTTGCCAACGTCACCGGCAACGCCCCCTGCTTCTCCCAGGAGTTTCCGCCCACCTCCATGGCCTATGCCGAGACCCAGTCCATGTTCTGCGACAGCCTGCTGGACGATGCGGACTGGCTCAAGCGCTATGCCAGAAACGTGGCGGGAGAACCCATCCCCGATGCGCTTATCCAGGCCATGATTGAAGCGCGCCAGCCATTTCGCGCCTTCAACGAGCGCCAGATTGCGCTGGTGGCCTACTTCGAGCGGGATCTCTACGCCATGGCAGAGAGCGAGCGCACCCCGGCCGCCGTGCTGGCCCTGGCCCGCAAGTGGGAGCGCAAGATCCTGGGGGTGGAGAGCCCACGCCCACTGCTGGCCATCCCGCACCTTCTGAACCAGGAGTCGGCCTGTGCCTATCACGGCTATCTGCTGGCGCTGATGGCGGTGGAGCAGACCCGCGCCTACTTCTTGAAACGCGACGGCTACCTCACCGACAACCCGCGCATCGGGCCGGATCTGGCCGCCCACTACTGGGGACCGGGCAACGGCATGACCCATGACGAGACGCTGCAGAGCCTCACCGGCGAGGGGTTCAGTGCGGTGCCGCTGGCAGAGGCGTGCAACCGGAGTGCCGCCGAGGCGTGGCAACAGGCACAGACGTGCATGGCGGCGGCGCGGCAGCGCCCACCGGCAGGGGAGGGGACGCCCCTCGACGCCCATATCCGGGTGGTACACGGGGCCGAGCTCATCGCCGACAACAGCGAGTCCGAGGCGCGCATGCTGGCAGACTTCGAGGCCTGGATCCGGCGCCTTGAGACCGCCGAACCAGTGACCCAGGCCTGAGCCCGGTGTTGCACCGTCAAAGAGCCCCATCAGGGGCTCTTTTCTTGTGCGTTGAGATGGCCTGACCCCATGGTGCCAGCCGGGGATTGGCTGGTGGACAGGCTCAAGTGTCACTGGCGGCGGCGCTGCCCGCTGGTTTTTCTTCATGCGCCATCTTCCTGGCCTTGACGATCTGCGCTGAGGTGCCCGGTTGCAGGCAAGAGGCGACGCCCTGCCCTTGGCAGGGAGTCTGCATGGCGGGCTGACGGCCATTTCCCCCTGCTGGCCACAGATATGTTTCTCCCGATATATTGAGTATTCACGGCGATCCCATATCATGGCGCTCGCTCGCCACCAGAGGGTGGCAGCATTCAGATGATTTGCTAACAAGAGAGCCCAGAAGGCTCGCAGAGGGATGGATAGTGAGAGCCGTATTGCTGTGTTTGCTGGGGCTGTGGCCCGCGTTGAGTTTTGCCACTCTGTCCGCCGATATGGTGGTGGTGAAGAAGTCGAGTTACAGCCTGACCCTGATGAAGGATGGCAAGGAAGTGAAGCGCTACTGGATTGCCTTGGGCCCGGCTCCCAAAGGACACAAGCAGCGTGAGGGGGATCAGCGTACCCCGGAAGGTCGCTATACCCTGGACTACAAGAAGAGCAACTCTGGTTTCTACAAGGCCATTCACATCAACTACCCGAATCTGGACGACATCAAGCGCGCCAACGAGCTGGGTGTGAACCCGGGCGGCATGATCATGATCCACGGCCAGCGCAACAGCCTGGGGGATCGCAGGGTGCAGCCGTCCAACTGGACCAATGGCTGCATTGCGGTGCTGAACCATGAGATGGACGAGATCTGGAACGCCATCGAGCCCGGCACCCCCATCATCATCGAGCCCTGATCCCGCCTGCCAACGCCCGCTCTCATGCGGGCGTTGCATTTGTTGCAGACCATGGCGTGACACTGCCTCCTGCGCCGTGCTAGTTTTCCCGGTTCGCATTGGCTGTGACAAGGATGATCCCATGATGTCGGAAACCCGCCTCCCTGCGCCCGAGCGCACGGGGGCACTCTGGTGGCGCGCCACTCTGGATATGCTCCCGCTCTCCATTTCCGTCATCCCCTGGGGGATACTGTGCGGCGCCCTGGCGCTTCAGGCGGGTATGAGCCCGCTCCAGGCACAGCTGATGTCGCTGCTGGTCTATGCGGGGGCGGCCCAGCTCTCGGCCACCACCTTGTTCGGGGCGGGGACGCCGCTGCTGCCCATCATGGGCTCCACCATGGTGATCACCTCCCAGCATCTGCTCTATGGCTTCACCTTCCGGCGCGACGTGCTGCCGCTCTCCCTGCGCTGGCGGGCCAGCCTCGCCTTCTTCCTGACCGACGAGATGTTTGCGGTGGCGCTGAAAGACAGGGAGCGCAGCGGTGCCTTCAATCCCGCCTATGCGCTCATCGCGGGCTTTGTCTTCTATCTGTTCTGGAACCTGGCGACCCTGCTCGGCATCGCCGCTGGCCAGTACATTGACGGGTTGGACAAGATGGGGCTCGACTTTGCCATCGCCGCCACCTTTATCGCCATGACGCTCCCCGCCATGAAGAACCTGCCCATGGTGGCGGCCACTCTGGTGAGCGGCGGGACGGCGCTCGTCACCAAGCCGCTGCTGGCGGAGATCCATATCATCGTCTCGGCCCTGGCCGGCATGGTGGTGGGCTATGTATTGCACCGGATGAGGAGGTGATCATGGGCTGGCTGATGATAGGGCTGCTGGCCCTGATCACTTTCTTCAACCGTTTTGCCTTCTTCTCGCGGTTGACCCGCTATCAGCCGGGGGCCGAGATGGGGGCTTTCCTCAGCTTCTCGGCCCAGTCGGTGCTGACCGCCATCTGGCTGCCCATCGTCTTCAGCTATGAGCCCGGCCACGGGCTGGACTGGGATCCGGACTACCTGGCCGCCACCCTGCTGGTTACGGTGCTGACCCTGCTGCGCCTGCCTACCCTGGTGGTGGTGGTCGTCGGCATGGGGGGCTTCTTCCTGCTGCGCTGGCTGGGGGGCGTGGCCCTGTTCTGGCCCTGGTGAAGGATGTGCCGTGATCCGGCATGGCGGATGTCTTGATGGGATATCCGCCCTGTTGGGAATGTCACTTCAAAAAAGACCTCCCAAGTGTGAGGATTTTGGTTCCACCCGCCACGGAGTGAACCATGTCCTTCACCGAAACCTGCCAGCGCATCGTGCGCGACCCCCTGCTGTCACCGGCCCAGAAGAGCCACGCCCTGGCGCTCGCCGCCGAAAACGCGTTGCCTTACCCCGAGTTGCCTGCCGCCGTGCAGGATGCCATGGCACAAGGGGTGCTGTGCGACATGTTCGAGGGACACGCTCCCCACAAACCGCGCTATGTGCTGCCGGATTACGAGCGGTTTCTGCGCCAGGGCTCGGCCTGGCTGGAGCTGGCGCCCCCCCTGGACTTCGACGAGGCCCTCGATGCCCTGCGCATCCTCTACCACCACGTGCCCTCCGTCACCGGCATGCCGGTATGGCTGGGGCGCCTCGATCACCTGCTGCTGCCCTTCGCCGGTGAGCTGGATGATGAAACGCTCCATCGCAAGCTGAAGGCCTTCTGGATCTATCTGGATCGGGTGCTGCCGGATGCCTTCATGCACGTCAACATCGGCCCCGACGACAACCGGATCTGCCGGCTGATCCTGCGCATCGACAGGGAACTCCAGCAGGTGGCGCCGAATCTCAGTCTGTTCCACGACCCGGTGCAGACCCCGGACAACCTGTTGCTGCAAGGGGTCGAGAACATCTCGGCCTGCAGCAAGCCCCACATCGTCAACTATCCGCTGCACAGGGACACCTTCGACGAACGCGGCTTTGGCATCGTCAGTTGCTACAATGCCCTGCCCCTGGGGGGCGGTGCCAATACCCTGGTGCGCCTTTCCCTCAAGGGCGTGGCCGGGCAGAGCGCAGGGGTTGAGGATTTCATGGCGCGCACACTGCCTCACTACTGCGAGCAGGCCTCGCGACTCATCGAGGTGCGTGCCGCCTTCCTGCACCGGGAGTCGGGTTTCTTCGACAGCTTCCTGGTGGAGGAGGGGCTGATCGAGGAGACGCGCTTCGTCCCCATGTTCGGCATCTTTGGCATGGCGGAGGCGGTGAACCTGCTGATGGAGAAGGGAGGCTTGCCGTGGCGCTATGGCCATGACGATGAGGCCAACCAGCTTGGCTATCGCATCTCGGCCCGCCTCTCCGAGTGGGTGGCCAGGAGGAGCCAGACCCATGCCTGGGGCAGCCGCGCCCTGCTCCACGCCCAGGGGGGACTCAGCGTGGACAGGGGCGTGACTCCGGGGGTACGGATCCCCTATGGCGAGGAGCCGGATCCCGCCAGTCACCTGCTGGCCCTGGCGCCCCACCACGGCTTTTATCACTCCGGGATCAGCGAGATCCTGACCCTGGATCCCACCATACGCCAGAACCCGCAGGCGCTGCTGCAACTCTGCAAGGGGGCCTTCGCCCTCGGCATGCGCGAATTCAGTGCCAACGTGGCGGACAGCGATCTGGTGCGGGTGACCGGCTACATGATCCGCAAGCGCGATGTGGCCCGCTTCGCGGCAGAAGGCTCGCGGCTGCAGACCACCTGCCTCGGCGCCGAGGCGAGCGAGCTGACCGGGATCCGCCAGCGGGCACCGCGGGTGGTGGCTATCGAGACCCTCTTGAATGAGCACTGAGAACGGCAGGCAGAAGGGGGCCGAGTTCAGGGCGACGGTGAGCCGCTGGCTGCCCTTCTCCTGCGTGGACGGCCCCGGCAACCGGCTGGTGCTGTTTTTGCAGGGCTGCAACTTCCGCTGCCCCGGCTGCCACAACCCCCACACCATGGGGTTGTGCGATCACTGCGGTGACTGCGTGCCCGGTTGCCCGGGCGGAGCCCTGGCGATGCAGGAGGGGCGGGTGAGCTGGCAAGCCGAGCTTTGTACCCACTGCGACCGTTGCCTAGATGTCTGCCCTCGCCACGCCAACCCCAAGACGCGCCAGATGTCGGTGGCCGAGGTGCTGGCCCTGCTGCGCCGCTATGGCCCGCTGCTCACCGGCGTCACCGTCTCCGGCGGGGAGGCTACCACCCAGTTGTCCTTCGTGATCGCCCTGTTCACGGCCATCAAGGCTGCGCCGGATCTGGCCCGTCTCACCTGCCTGCTCGACAGCAACGGATCCCTGGGTGAAACGGGTTGGCAGCGGCTGTTGCCGGTGCTGGACGGCGCCATGATAGACCTCAAGGGGTGGCACGAGCCCGTGCATCTGGCCCTGACCGGGTGGGGCCGCGAGCGGGTGCTGGCATCGCTGCAACTGCTGGCGCAGGCGGGCAAGTTGGCGGAGGTGCGGCTGTTGCTGGTGCCGGGGCGGAGCGATTTTCTCGATGCCACCGGCGCGCTGGAGGAGGCGTTGACGACCTTCTTGCTGTCGCTGGGGCCCGTGCCCATCCGCCTCAACGGCTTTCGCCACCACGGGGTGCGAGGGGAGGCACTGTTATGGCCAGAAGCCGGGTCGGCTGATCTGACAGTGCTGGCCAACGCATTGAAGGTCAAGGGGTTTGGGGCCGTGATGCTGCCTGCGATCTGAGCTCTGCGGCACGTCGGGAGGCTGTGACCCGATATGACGCAACTGTGAACTCTGTCTATAGGGGCTGTCCGAGGGGACGGCTAGAATGGGTCAACCGTCCATCACCAACAGATACCCATGAGTGAATCCAACGCCCTTTATCGAGTGCAGTTCATTTGTCACAGCGAGCGTTACGAAGTCTATGTAAGAGAGGTGAATCAGGGCCAGCTGTTCGGCTTCATCGAGATCGCCCACTTCGTGTGGGACAACCACACGGCGCTCATCGTCGACCCCAGCCACGAGAAGCTGAAGAGCGAATTTGCCGACGTCACCCGCACCCTTATTCCCATGCACCACGTGCTGCGGGTCGATCAGGTGCGCAAGCAGGGGGCCGCCCGCATCACCGAACTGGGCAACAACGTCACCTCTTTCCCAGGCCCCATCTATACCAAGAAGCCCTGAGTCCTGCCGCCAGGCATCATTGTGGGGCGTCCAGCTCCCGGGCCAGTTGCAGGATGCGCTGACGGAACCAGCGCAGGGCGGGATCTTCCCCCAGGGGGCCATACCACACCAGGCTGTGGGTCACGGCGCCGTAATCGAAGGGGACAGGGCGGCTCACCAACCCCTGGGTACAAGCCCGGGTAGCCCAGCCCTTCACGGCCGTGAGAATGAGATCGCTCTGGCGCAGCAGGGCGGAGGCGCTGCCAAAATCCGGCAGGGTGGCCCCCAGTCTGCGCCGTACCTGGCGCTGGGCCAGACTCTGCTCGAAGAAGGGATCGGCCAGCTCCTGATCGCGAATGGCGATATGGCGCCAGCTCAGGTAGGCATCGAGATCCCAGGGGCGCATCAACGCCGGATGATCCGCGCGCATCAGGCAGACCAGCTCGTCCTCCCGCAAGGTTTCCCAGACGAGGCCGGGCTGATTGACCCCGGGCTGGCTCTGATCGTGGGGCAGGATCACGAAGTCGAGCTTGCCCGCCGCCAGAGCAGCCAGTCCCTGCTCGTCCTTGTTACGCACGACGGGCATCAGCCCCGGCACCTCCTGCATCAACTGACCCAGTACGGCCCCCATGGGCCAGATCATGCTGCTCTCCCGCATCGCCAGGTTCAGCTCCCCCTGCCAGTTGGCAGGGGCAAATCCTTCCTGGCTGGTGAGGCCGTTGAGCTCCCCCAGCAGGCGGCGCAGCGTCGGGCCGAGGCGTTCGGCAAACGGGGTCAGCAGCAACTGGTTGCCCTGGCGGTAGAGCAGTTGATCCCCCAGCAGTTCGCGCAACTGGTTGAGGGTCTTGCTGACGGTGGAGGGGGTGGTGCAGAGGCGCTCGGCGCTGCGGGTGACACTGCGGGTGTCGAGCAGCAGATGCAGGGTCACCAGGTGGCGACCGCCGAGGCGGGAGAGGGCAATGAGATCCATCACGGTTCCACGGGCAAGGGGACAAATGAAAAGCCCCGCCTGAGCGGGGCTTGCGGGCTTAGCCCTTGAGCACGGCGGCCATGGCGTCGGCCACGTAGTCGACGTTGCGGCTGTTGAGGCCCGCCACGCACATGCGACCGGAGCGCACCAGGTAGACGGCGAACTCTTCCCGAAGACGGTCCACCTGCTCCGGCGTGAAGCCGGTGTAGCTGAACATGCCGCGCTGGTTGATGAAGTAGCCAAAATCACGGCCCGGCACCTTGGCACTCAGCACCTCGAACAGCTTCTGGCGCATGGCCTTGATGCGGGTGCGCATCTCGGTCACCTCACCGACCCACATGGCGTGCAGGCTGGCGTCGTTCATCACCGCCGCGGTGATCTGGCCGCCGTGGGTGGGGGGGCTGGAGTAGTTGCGGCGCACGGTGGCCTTCATCTGGCCGAGCACCCGGCTCGCCTCTTCGGCATCCTGGCAGATGACCGACAGGCCGCCGCAGCGCTCGCCATAGAAGGAGAGGTTCTTGGAGAAGGAGTTGCTGACGAAGAAGCTGACACCGGCGGCCACCATGGCGCGGATGGCATAGGCGTCCTCTTCCAGCCCGTCACCGAAGCCCTGATAGGCGATGTCCATGAAGGGGATCAGGTTCTTCTCGACCACCAGGGCGATCACCTGGTCCCACTGGGCACGGGAGAGATCCACCCCGGTCGGGTTGTGGCAGCAGGGGTGCAGCAGCACGATGCTTTTCGCAGGCAGGCTGCTCAGGCAGTCGATCATGGCGTCGAACTGCACGCCGCCGGTGGCCGCATCGTAATAGGGGTAGTCGTGCACCTTGATGCCGGCCCCCTCGAACATCGCCTTGTGGTTGTCCCAGGTGGGATTGCTGACCCACACCTCGGAGGTCGGGAAGTAGCGCTTGAGCAGATCGGCACCGATCTTCAGGGCGCCGGAGCCGCCGATGGTCTGGATGGTGGCGATGCGACCCGCCTTGACCGCTTCATGCTCGGCGCCAAACAGCAGGTGCTGCACCGCGGTGCGGTAGTTGGCGGCGCCTTCCATCGGCTGGTAGGGGCGCGGGGCCGGGGCAGCGGCGCGCTGCGCTTCGGCCTGCTGCACCGACGGCAGCAGCGGAATGCGTCCCTGCTCGTCGTAATAGAGGCCAATCCCCAGGTTCACCTTCTGCTCGCGGGTATCTTTATGGAAGGTCTCGACTAGCGTCAGTATGGGGTCGCCAGCATAGGCATCGACGTGTTCAAACATGGGGGGTCCTTGAAGTTGACTGTCCAATTCGGCCGGCCATCAGCCGGGCCGATATGATGGCGCAATCCAGAGGTGGCCTCAAGTTGTTCGAGATGGCGACAGGGCTGACAAAGTCTGTCGCAGTGGTAAGCGCGGGGCCCTTGCCAGGATCCTGCATCCCGTCTGCACGTTCCCCCCATTTTGTCAGAGAAGGCTGCCTTATCGGGATCGTTTGGATAATATATGGATACATACGGCCCCTCTCATTCCCCTTACACCCATCCGGGGGAGTCAGGTTCAGCGCCACCTGAGACAAATTAATAGTTGCATAATAGTCAGGCTATTCTTTTGACAACCATTGCAGTGTGCCCGGCCCCTTCGGGGGGCCCACGATAACAGGTGACTCATCGCCGATGACCCGACACGTTTCTGATGCCGATTCTCCCTGGCTGGACTGGCATGGCCTGGGTGGCTGGAATGTCTATTTTCTTGCCAAGTTCGCCCTGCTCTGGGGGGGATATCTCAACTTCCACCCCCTGATCAACCTGGTGTTTGCCGCCTTCCTGATCTTTCCCCTGCCAAGGGCCGGGTGGCGCCGTGCGCGGCACTGGCTGGCGTTGCCGGTGGGGGCGGGGATCTTCTATCACGATACCTGGTTGCCGGGGATAGAGAGCATTCGTGCCCAGGGCAGCCAGGTCTTCTCCTTCACCCTGGATTACTGGGCTGAGCTGCTCGGGCGTTTCATCAATTGGGAGATGGTCGGCGCGGGGTTCGTGCTGCTGACGCTCTATCTGTTCATCGCCCAGTGGTTGCGCTTCACCCCCTGGATCCTGCTGGCGCTGCTCTGGCTCTGGGTCTCGCCCCAGGTGAGCAATCCCTTCGCGAGCAGCAAGGGGGCGAGCGAGCACGTCGTGAACACGTCCCGGGAGGAGACCCGCCCCTCAGTGCTGCCCATGGAGGAGCAGCTTGACCAGAGTGCCCCGCCGACCAACGAGAACCTCAACGCCTATCTCGATGACTTCTATCGGGAGGAGCAGGAGAGACTGGTGCACTTCCCGGAGAGCCTGCCAGCCCAGGCGACCCCCTTCGATGTGCTCATCATCAATGTCTGCTCCCTGGCCTGGCGTGACGTGGAGGCGAGCGGCCTGACCGGGCACCCGGTCTGGTCCCACTTCGACATTCGCTTCAACCGCTTCAACTCCGCCACCTCCTACAGCGGCCCGAGCTCCATTCGCCTGCTGCGGGCCAGTTGCGGGCAGACCAGCCACCAGGGGCTCTATGTGACGGCGCCGAAGCAATGCCTGCTGTTTGAGAACCTGGCCCAGCTCGGCTTTGCCAAACAGGTGGCCATGGATCACTCGGGGGATTTTGGCAACTACCTGACCGGCCTGCAGCAGTATGCCGGGCTGGATGTGACCCCCATGGACAAGAAGGGGCTGGCCCATGACCTCGCCTCCTTCGATGGCGAACCCATCTATCGCGGGGATGCCCTGTTCGGCCGCTGGCTGAACGAGCGGACACAGAGTCAGGCGGCACGCAACGTCACCTTCTTCAACCTCATCGCCCTGCACGATGGCAACCGCTATGTGGCGAGCCGCCAGATAGCGCCCTACAAGGCGAGGCTCAAGACCCTGCTGGATCAGCTGGACGACTTCATGACGACGCTGGAGCAATCCGGCCGCAAGGTGGCCGTGGTGATGGTGCCTGAGCACGGCGCCGCTCTCACCGGCGACAAGATGCAGATGGCCGGGCTGCGGGACATTCCCAGCCCGAGCATCACCCAGGTGCCGGTGGGGGTTGCCCTGCTCGGTACCAAGGCGCCCCACGAGGCGACCCGCAACGTGGACACCCCCAGCAGCTTCCTGGCGGTATCAGAACTGGTCTCCAGGCTGGTGGGGAAGGATGTGTTCGGGAGCGAGACCATCGATTGGGATGCCCTGCTGGGCGACCTGCCGCAGACCCCGTCGGTGTCCGAGAACCAGGGCTCGGTGGTGATCGAATATCAGGGCAAGTACCACATCAAGCTGGGGCAGGGGGACTGGGTCCCCTATCCCCAATGAGACCGGAGGTGACGATGCGCAGCGAACGGCAATCAGACATGCAGACCCCCTTCGGCGTCCCGGTGGAGGGCACGGTAATCAATGACGTGGCCATGGTCCAGCAGGCCTTTGGTGTCAGCCTCTCCTACCAGGATATTGCCGCCAGGGAGCGGCTCGCCGCCTTGTGCGCACGCTTCCCCCTGCTGGCGGAGGTGGCAGTGAAAGGGCACGAGGGGACTGGCGAGGGGAGGTCTGCATGAAGGTGATCGCCCTGCAGGGGATCCGGGGAGGCGTGGGGACCACCGCCATCGTGGCCGGACTGGCCCAGGCTGCCCATGAGCAGGGGGCAAGGGTGCTGGCGGTGGATCTCTGCCCGGACAACCAGCTTGGCATCCACCTTGGCCTGCCCCATGACGATCCGGGAGGCTGGAGCCGGCTGACCCAGCCGGCGCGGGAGTGGCGAGGAGCGCTTCACCGCCGGGAGGAGGGACTGGATCTGCTCTCCCATGGCGGGGGGGAGGGGGCGTCGGCCGAGTGGCTGGCGGGGATCGATGGCTATGATCTGGTGCTGCTGGATCTGCCCCGGGGTATGGCCCCCGTCATCCCCTGCAGGCGCTTGCTGGTGGTCAATGCGGATGCCAACTGCCATGTGCGGCTTCACCGCCACTCCTGGGCGGCCGATGAGCGTCTGCTGGTGACCCAGTTCTCCAGCCAGCGGGCCCTGCAGCAGGGGTTGCTGGATCTCTGGCTGGCAGGGGGGCTCCCTCTGCTCAATCTTCATCTGCACAGGGATGAAGCCATGGCGGAGGCCATGGCCGCCAAGCTGCCGGTCGGCCGCTATGCGCCCACCAGTCTGGTTGCCCACGAGCTGGCCGCCCTGGCGACCTGGTGTCTGGCAGAGGGGGAGGCGCCCCGATGAGAGTGCGGCTGCTGACGCCGGCTGCGGGCCTCTGGTGCTCGCTGCGCTATCGCGCACTGCGCGAGCGGGGGGCTTCCCGCCCGGGGGCGGCCGCATTGACCCTGGGCTGGCTGCTGGCCTGGGCTCTCTTCCCCCTCGAGCGTCATGGCTGGCAATGGGTGCTGGGCCATGCCCGGGGGCTCTATCCCCAGCTGACGCACCCCCGGGTGGGGGATCCCCTGCGCGTTCTGTTGCAGAGCCTCTGGATGATAGTGCGTCGCCCACAGCCCATCCCCCTGCGCTGGCCTGCCTCCTGGCAGCGGGTCTGGCATAGGGGCACACAAACTCTCGGCGCCTTCCTGGCCCGCCAGGAGGAGAAAGGGCTGGCCGCCGCCAGGGCCACGCCCCGCGAGGCACGCTGGAAGAGCGTGCTGCTCTGCGTGGTGGCCGGGAGCCTCTCCCTGCTCTGCGTCACCCAGCCGTTCACCCTGCAGGCGCAGCTGGTGTTCGTCCTCCTGCTGGCGGCCATGGCCTTCATCCTGCGGGCCGTGCCGGGCCGTTATCCCATGCTGATGATGATGGTGCTCTCCCTCACCATCTCCTGCCGTTACATCTGGTGGCGCTACACCTCGACCCTCGACTGGTTCGATCCCGTCAGCCTGGCCTGCGGCCTGCTGCTGCTGGCCGCCGAGACCTATGCCTGGCTGGTGCTGCTGCTCGGCTACTGGCAGACCGCATGGCCCCTGCACCGCCCTCCGGCACAACTGCCGGCGGATCCGGCCCAGTGGCCCAGCGTGGATCTGATGATCCCCACCTACAACGAGGATCTCGCCATCGTGAAGGGGACTGTCTACGCCGCCATGGGGCTCGACTGGCCCGCCGACAAGCTGACCATCTGGCTGCTTGACGACGGGGGGCGGGCAGCGTTTCGCGACTTCGCCGAGGAGGCCGGGATCCGCTATGTGGCCCGGTCGACCCATGAGCACGCCAAGGCGGGCAACATCAATCACGCCCTCAAGATGGCCACCGGGGATCTGGTCGCCATCTTCGACTGTGACCACCTGCCGACCCGCTCCTTCCTGCAGATGACGGTGGGCTGGTTCTACCGGGATCCCCGTCTGGGCGTGGTCCAGACCCCCCACCACTTCTTCTCCGCCGATCCGTTCGAACACAACCTGCAACGGTTTCGCAAGATGCCGAACGAGGGGGCCCTCTTCTACGGCCTGGTGCAGGATGGCAACGACATGTGGGATGCCAGCTTCTTCTGCGGCTCCTGCGCCGTCATCAAGCGCACCGCCCTTGACGAGATCGGCGGCATCGCGGTGGAGACGGTCACCGAGGATGCCCACACCTCCCTGCGGCTGCACCGCCTCGGCTACACCTCGGCCTATATCCGGATCCCGCTGGCGGCGGGGCTGGCCACCGAAAGCCTCTCTGCCCACATCGGTCAGCGCATCCGGTGGGCGCGCGGCATGGTGCAGATCCTGCGTCTGGACAACCCCCTCTTCGGCAAGGGGCTCAAGCTGGGGCAGCGGCTGTGCTACTTCAATGCCATGCTGCACTTTCTCTCGGGCATACCGAGGCTCATCTTCCTGACGGCGCCGCTCGCCTTCCTGATCCTGCACGCCTACATCATCTATGCCCCGGCGGCGGCCATCGCCCTCTACATGTTGCCGCACATCTTCCACAGCGCCCTGACCAACTCCCGGTTGCAGGGCAAGGTGCGCCACTCCTTCTGGGGCGAGGTCTATGAGACGGTGCTGGCCTGGTACATCGCCAGGCCGACCACGGTGGCGCTCTTTGCACCTCACAAGGGGACGTTCAACGTGACTGCCAAGGGGGGGATGACGGAGGAGGTGTTCCTCGATCTGTCGGTCTCCCGCCCCTATCTGCTGCTGATCCTGCTCAATCTGTGCGGGCTGGGGTTCGGCCTCTGGCGCATCGGCACCGGCCCTGCCGACGAGGTGCCGACCCTGATCCTCAGCATGATCTGGACCCTCTACAACATGACCATACTGGGCGGCGCCCTGGCGGTGGCCTTCGAGTCGCGCCAGGTCCGTGCCAACCCCAGGGTGGAGATGGTGATGCCGGCGGTCATCAGGCTGGCGAACGGTCACCTCTACCCCTGTACCGTCAGGGATTACTCCAACGGGGGGGGCGGGGTGCTGCTCGAGGCGCCCCTGCCCCTGGCCGACAAGGAGAGGGTCTGGTTGCTGCTGCGCCATGACCAGCGGGAGCAGGCGTTCGCCGCCAAGGTGCAGCGGGTGTTCGGCTGCAAGCTGGGGCTGGGGCTGGAGCTGGAGCCCATGGCGCAGGCACAGCATGTCGAGTTCATCCAGTGCACCTTCGCCCGGGCCGATACCTGGTCCCTGTGGCAGCAGCGTCTGGGCAAGGATCGCCCCCTCCACAGCCTGATCGACATTACCCTGCTCGGCTGGGGGGCTTACTGGCGTCTGGCCCGTACCTCACCCATCGGCTTTGTTTGTATCCTCCTCGAGAAGCTGGCTCGCTGGCTCCTCTCCTTCGTTCCCCGTCGCGTCTCCCCAGATTTCCGGGCCGGGACTCCGACCTCACAGACAGTGAAAGGATGATGAAACCACAACGCTACCTTATTCCTCTCCTGCTGATGGCGCAGAGTGCGACCGCCGCCGAGGCCGTCGGCCCCCTGCCGCCCGTTCCCGCTCCGGTGCGCACCCAGGGGATGAGCTTCGAACAGATGGCGTCATCGCCAGGCACCCTCTCCCTGCGTGGCAATGCGCCAGACGGACTGGCCGACTTCACCGTGCGGCGGGACGAGGTGGTGACCCGGGCCACCCTGGATCTGAACTTCACGCCATCGCCCTCCCTGCTGCCGCTCATCTCCCAGGTCAAGGTCTATCTCAATGACGAGCTGATGGGGGTGACGGCCCTCAACCAGGATCAGATGGGGACGATGACCCATGCCAGCATCGAGCTGGATCCCCGCTATGCCAAGGATTTCAACCGCCTCAAGGTGAGCTTCGTCGGCCACTATCAGAAAGTGTGCGAGAACCCGGCGAGCGACACCCTCTGGCTCAACGTCAACCGGGACAGCAAGCTGACCCTGCAGTTGCAGACCCTGCCGGTGCGCAACGAGCTCTCCTTCTTCCCCATGCCGTTCCTCGATGTGCGGGACAATGGCAAGCTGACTCTGCCCATGGTGTTCACGGGCTCAGTGCCCCCGGAGCAGCAGCAGGCGGCGGCGGTGCTGGCCTCCTGGTTCGGCACCAAGGCCCAGTGGCGAGGCCAGCACTTCCCTGTGCTCATCAACCAGTTGCCGGATCGCAACGCCGTGATCTTTGCCACCAATGACGCGCGCCCCGATTTCCTGGTGGACTATCCCGAGGTGAAGGGGCCCACCATCGACATGATCAGCTCCCCCGACAACCCCTATGTGAAGCTGCTGCTGATCCTGGGGCGGGATCAGCAGGATCTGCTGACGGCGGTGCAGGGGCTGGCGCGAGGCGATGTCATGCTGCGTGGCCAGAGCGTCATGGTGGACGAGGTGAAGCCGCTCTCCCCGCGTCAACCCTACGACGCCCCGAACTGGGTGCGACTGGATCGCAAGATGCGCTTTGACGAGCTCACGGAGTACCCGGGCCAGTTGCAGGCAACGGGGCGCACGCTGTGGCCCATGAGCCTGACGCTGCGCCTGCCGCCGGATCTCTATCTGCTGGGGGAGAACGGCATCAGGACGGAGCTGAAGTATCACCACACCTCGCCCACCCTGCGCGACGGTTCCCGGCTGGATGTGGGGGTCAACGGCCAGCTCATGAAGTCGTTCACGCTCGAGCCCGGCGAGGTCAAGAGTGAGCGGTTGCTGACCCTGCCGCTCTGGTTTGCCTACGACGGCGACACCATGGCGCTGCGCATGCCCGGGCTCAAGACCACCCAGGCCAACAGCCTGAGCTTCTCGTTCGAGTATGCCCAGCAATACATGGGAGGGACGGAGGATGGCCGTTGCGACCTGGTGATGCCGCCTGCCCATCAGGTGCGCATTGACGAGGGCTCCACCATCGACTTCACCGGCTATCGCCACTTCATCGAGATGCCCGACCTCAAGGCGTTCGCCTATGCCGGCTTCCCGTTCAGCCGGATGGCGGATCTCGCCGACACCCAGATTGTCATGCCGGCCAGACCCCATCCCGGGCAGATCACCACCTTGCTCGATGCCGTCGGTGCCATCGGGGCCGAGACCGGGTATCCGGCGCTCTCCCTGCAGGTTCTGGACGACTGGGAGCGAGCGCGCACCGAGGATCGGGATACCCTGCTCATCGGCACCCTGCCGGAGGAGTTTCGAGGGGATCTGGCTCCCGACGCCCTGCTGCAATCCACGCGCAGCTGGGTCAACGAGCCAACCCGCCAGCACAAGGGGGATCTGCTGCACACCATGGCCGATCGCCAGCCCCAGGCCCGGGTGGGCATGACGGGCAACCGGGCCATCGACGTCATCCTGGGGCTGCAATCGCCGACCCATGATCAGCGCAGCCTGGTCGCACTGCTGGCGGATGGACCGGCGGGGGTCACATTGCTCAATGATGCCCTGCAGACCCGGACCCTGCGCGATCAGGTGGCAGGCTCGGTGGCCATCATCCGGGAATCCGGGGTGAAGAGCCTGGTGGTGGGGGATCGCTACGAGGTGGGCTACCTGCCGTGGTGGGAGCGTCTCTGGCAACTGTTTGCCCGTTATCCGGTGCGTCTTGCCGGGCTGACCCTGCTCTGCATGCTGGTACTGGGCTGGGGCCTGCGGGTGCTGCTTGCCAGTGCCAGTCGCCGCCGTCTGAAGGAAGATTAAGAGATGACTCAGATGAAAAATGTCTGTGGTGCCCTGCTCCTCTGGGCCCTTTGTTCCCTCCCGGCGCAGGCCGTCTGTCACTGGCCGGAGTGGGATCACTTTCGCCAGCACTACATCAGCGAAGAGGGCAGGGTCATCGACCCTGCCGACGGGCGCCGCATCACCACCTCGGAAGGCCAGAGCTATGCCCTCTTCTTCGCCCTGGTCAACGATGACAGGGAGACCTTTGCCCGCCTGCTCGACTGGACGGAGCGGCAGCTCGCCCGCGGGGATCTGACCGGCTTCCTGCCATCCTGGCTCTGGGGCAGGCAGCAGGACGGCAGTTGGGGTGTGCTGGATGCGAACAGCGCGTCCGATTCGGATCTCTGGATAGCCTACAGCCTGCTGGAGGCGGGTCGCCTGTGGGAGAACCACAGCTACTCTGCCCTCGGCACCCTGTTGCTGCGGCGTATCGCCCGGGAGGAGGTCGCCACGCTGCCGGGTCTCGGCCCCGTGGCTTTGCCCCGGACTGGGTGGACTGGCAGGCCGACAAGGGATGGCAGGTGACGGCGGACAAGGGCGACACCGGTGGCTATGACGCCATCCGCGTCTATCTCTGGCTCGGCATGTTGAGCGAGGAGGATCCCGCCAGGGCTTCCCTGGTGGCCCATTTTGCCCCCATGCTGGCGCAGTTGACCGAATCGGGTCATCTTCCCGAGCGGGTCTCCAGCCAAAGTGGACAGGTTCAGGGCAAGGGGCCGAGCGGCTTTGCCGCCGCCCTTCTGCCCCTGTCACGGGGCTTGCCGGCGCAGGTCACCTTGCGCAAGCAGGTCTCCGATCACGGGCTGGATGCGGATGCCTACTACGGCAGCGTGCTGACCCTGTTCGGCGCAGGCTGGGATCAGGGGCGTTATCGCCTTGCCGCCGACGGTACCCTGCAGCCGGATTGGAGCGAGTCATGTCAGGCAGAGTGACCCTGGGGTGCCTGCTCGCCTGCCTGATGAGCGGAGCCCTGGCGCAAGGGACGGTACAGCCGGTGGCCTGGCTGCTGGAGCAGGTCAGGATTGGCGAGGCCCGTGGGCGGGAAGATCTCGTCAGCAACAGCCTCTATTCCCTCTCCCTGGTGGAGCCCGATCATCCGGAGCTGCTGGCAGCCCAGGCCCGTCAGGCCCTGCGCCAGGGCAAGGTCAAGGAGGCCGGGGCACTGCTGGCCCGCCTTGGCAAGCAAGACCCCGACTCTGCGCTCTATCGTCAGGGCATGGCCAACCTGGCCCTGAACGAACCGGCCAGGCGCCAGCAACTGCAACAAGCCAGGCTGCTGACCAGCGCCGGCAGGCTGGAGGAGGCCGAGCGTCTCTATCGCTCCCTGTTCTCCGGTGATTTGCCCCCCAATCTCGACGTGGCGGTGGATTATGCCCTGTTGCAGACACGGATCCCGGCCATGAAGGCAAAGGGGCTGGCGGCCCTGGAGGCACTCAACCGGCAATATCCGGGTGAGCCCAGAGTGCGGGGCGGGCTGGCTCGCCTCTATCTGGCGGAGGGTCGGCGTCAGGGGGCGCAGAACCTGTTGCGCGAGATGGCGCGAGACCCCTATCAGCGGGACGAGGCCGCCGAGATCTGGCTCGCGGACATCGAATCCCTGCCCATCGGTCCCGGGAGCATCGCTGCCTTGCAGGAGTACATGGTGCTCTTTGGCGAAGGGGATACCACCAAGGCGGAACAGCTACTCGCGGCCCAGGAGGAGAAGTGGGCCTCGCCTGCCTATCGTGCACGCCAGTCGGCGCTCGCAAGCACGGCGGGAGGTGGTGCCTCCATCTCCCGCTTGCAGCGTGCCCTGGCTGCCAACCCGGGGGATCCCGAACTCATGGGGGCCCTCGGGCAGGCCTACTCCCGCAACGATCAGCGAGCGCTGGCCATCGCCCAGTTTGAACGGGTGCTGGCACACCCCGAGGTGACCGACAAGGACAAATGGCGCAGCCTGCTGGCCACCAACCGCTACTGGCTGCTGGTGAGCCAGGGGCGCAGCGCCCTGGAACGGGAGCAGTGGGATGAGGCGGCGACCCTGTATCGCCGTGCCATCGCCCAGGATGGGCGTGAACCCGAAGCCTGGCTGGGGCTCGGAGACAGCGAGCGTGGCCGTCATCGCGATGCCGACGCGGAGTCCGCCTATCGCAAGGCGCTCGCCATGGGGAGCGCGCGGGAGCGGGCCCTGGCCCGCCTGTTCGATCTCTACAAGGAGCAGGATCCGGCGCGTGCCCTGGCCCTGCTGGAGCAGCAGGGCCCCCCCGGGATGCAGGCCGAAGGGCGGCGGCTCAAGGCCGGGCTGTTGCAGGAGGAGGCCGATCAGCTCGATCGGACCGGCAAGGTGGCGGCGGCGCTGCGCCTTCGCGAGCAGACACTCGCGCTGACCCCGGAAGAGGTGTGGCTGGCCTATCGAGTAGCCGATACCCGGGCCCGCCTCGGGGAAGCCGGTAGCGGGGAGCGGCTCTTGCGGGAACGTCTGGCGGCGCGGCCCCAGGACGCCACTCTGCGCTACGCTACCGCCCTCTATCTCTCGGGGCAGGACAAGACGGTGGAGGCGAGAGGGGTGCTGGCCGCCATCCATAGGTCCGTCTGGACACAGGACATGGATGCGCTGGATCAGCGCCTCGCCCGTGACGAGGTGCTCGCCAGGGCGAGGGCGCGTCACGAGGCCGGGGATGATGAGGGGGCCGAACGCCTGCTTCAGCCGTTGCAGCCGGATGAAGAGGCGAGCCTGATGCTGGCGGAGTGGGCCACGGATCGGGGGGCCTATGCACTGGCGGAGCAGCGCTATCAGGAGGTGCTTGCCCGCACGCCGCAGCAGCCCGAGGCCAGGCTTGGCATGGCCGAACTGGCCCAGGCCAGGGGCGATCTGGCAAAGGCCCGTCACTGGCTGCCCGCCTGGCCGGTCAGCCCGCTGCCCCCGGAGGGGGCCAGCTACTACCGCCGGGTAGCCAATCTCTATCAGGCGCTGGGAGAGGGCGAAACAGCCCGCGCCATTTTCACCGACTACGAACCCCTGGTGGCGATGCAACCGGCCTCCCAGCAGACGGCGCTGTTCTGGCGCGATGCCGCCCGCCAGCGCGTTGCCGAGCATGATGTGGAGGAGGCACTGGTGCGGGATCGCAAGGGGCTGGTGGCCGCAGGTCTGGCCCCCGCGAGGATCTGGAGGGGGGCGAGCTGACCCGGCTGGCTCGCAGTCAGGATGGGGAGGGGTGGCTGGCATCCGGCCTGCGCAGCGATCTCGACAGGCATTACCGGCAGAGCCAGACCACCTTCTCCCTCGACAGCGATTACTGGGGCTCCAGCGGTACCGGGGGCTACTCGGATTTGCGGGCGCTGACCCAGATGGCGCAACTGGATACGCCGCTGGCCGGTGGTACCGCCTTCGGCCGCCTTGAACTCGTCGACATGGATGCCGGAGATCTGCCGGACTCCCCTTACCGGGCGCAGTTCGGTACCTGTGCGGCCAGGGACTGCCGCGGGGACGCGCACCAGCAGAGCCGGGGGACCACCCTGGCGGCAGGCTGGCAGCGGGGGGCCTGGGCGTTCGATCTGGGGACCACGCCCCTGGGTTTCGAGGTGGTGGACTGGGTCGGAGGCGCCACCTTGACCGGTGACTGGCACACGCTGGGGTGGGGGATGACCCTCTCGCGTCGGCCCGTCAGCAGCTCGCTGCTCTCCTATGGGGGAACGGTGGATCCGGGCACGGGCATCAGCTGGGGCGGGGTGCGGGCGAACGGGATCCGCCTCGATCTCAGCCGGGATCTGGGAGGGGCCGTCGGGTTCTGGGGCAGCGCCCAGCAGCACCTGCTGACCGGCAAGAACGTGCCCGACAACTGGCGCACCCGGCTCATGGGAGGGGGCTATTACAAGTTCGTCAACGAGACCCATCGCCGTGCCAGCGTGGGGCTCAGCACCATGCTGTGGCACTACCAGCAGGATCTGGGGGGCTATACCCTGGGGCAGGGGGGGTATTACAGCCCGCAAGGGTACTTCTCGCTCTCGGTGCCGGTCAGCTACCGGCAGCGTACCCCGGACTGGTCGTGGGAGCTGGGGGGATCGGGATCCTGGTCCTACGCCCGTACCGACGACAGCCGTCGCTACCCGCTGGAAGGCCTGTTGCCAAGCGGTTTGCCAGACAGAAATGCGCCTGTGAAAGGGGGCAGTAGCAGTGGATTCGGCTACACCCTGAATGGCGTGGTGGAGCACAGGCTGACGGAGCACTGGCGCATCGGTGGCCGGGTGGACATCCAGCAGGCGGATGACTATGCCCCCAGCCATGTCACCCTGTTCCTGCGCTACACCTTCAAGCCCTGGCAAGGGGATCTCGACATGCCGCCAAGGCCTCTCACCCCCTACGCGGACTTCGACTGACAGAGGCGCCCGTCATCACCGGGCGCCCTTATTTCAGATAGGAACGCAGTACCCTCACCACCTGATCCAGATCCTCCAGCCGCTCGGCATGGGTCGCCTCCTCGGCGCCAAGATGCTCGCGCATGTGCCCCTCCAGTACCTCCAGCATCAGGCCGTTGACGGCGCCGCGGATGGCGGCGATCTGCTGCAGGATGGCGGCGCAGTCTGTTTCCTGTTCCAGAGCGCTCTCCAGGGCACAGGTCTGCCCCTTGATGCGCCTGACCCGTGCCAGCAGCTTCTTCTTGTCGTGAACCGTGTGTGACATCCAGGATCCTCTCGATCAATAAAACTATACTGGGGTATAGTATATAGCATCCTCGTTTTCAGGAGAAATCCATGCCATCCCTCGCCTCATCCCACTGCCACCACCCCGTCGTCCACGAAGGGAATCCCCTGGCCGAACAGAAGACCCGCTGGGCCGTGCTGCTCACCGTCGTCATGATGGTGGCGGAGATCGGTGGGGGCTGGTTCTACAACTCCATGGCGCTGCTGGCCGATGGCTGGCACATGAGCTCCCATGCCCTGGCCCTCGACCTCTCGGTGCTGGCCTATCGCGCTGCCCGCCACTTCGCGCGGGATCACAGGTTCAGCTTCGGTACCTGGAAGATAGAGGTGCTGGGGGGCTTCAGCAGCGCCCTGCTGCTGGTGGGGGTGGCGGGATTGATGCTGTTCGAGTCGGTGGCCAGGTTGCTGGACTCCAGCCCCATCCATTATCAGCAGGCGATCGGCATTGCCCTGCTGGGCCTGCTGGTGAATCTGGCCTGTGCCTGGCTGCTCAGGGACGATCACGGCCATCACCATGGTCACGACCACCATCACGGTCATCACGACCACTCGCACGATCACCACCACGGCCATCAGGATCTCAACCTGCGGGCCGCCTACCTCCACGTGCTGGCGGACGCGGCCACCTCGGTGCTGGCGATTGTGGCGCTGGTGGGAGGCATGGTGTGGGGGGCGGACTGGCTGGATCCCTTGATGGGCATCGCCGGGGCCGTGCTGGTGGCGGTGTGGGCCAGGGGGCTGCTGCGTGATACCGGGCGCGTCTTGCTGGATGCGGAGATGGATGCGCCCCTGGTGGACGAGATCCGCGAGGTGATCGCCGAGCTGCCTGGCGCCGAGATCCGCGATCTTCACGTCTGGCGGGTGGGGCAGACGCAGTATGCCGCCGCGATGTCGTTGCAGATGGCGACCCCGGTCCCGGCACAGGCGATCCGCGAGCGCCTCGCCATCCACGAGGAGCTGGTGCACCTGACCATCGAAGTGTCTGCCGACTGACGCCCCTGGCGGGCGTCAGCGGGGAGGCTCGCTCCCCTGATCCTGCCAGAGGGAGCCCAGCATCAGCCTCAGCAGCAGTCCCGGCGGGTCGTCGAGCAGGCGGCCCGGCTCCAGCAGCAGGTGCCCGTCGGCATGAAAGCCCAGGCTGGCGTGAACCTTGCCTTCCTCGCCACACACCTGGAGGAGGCCGTTCAGGGAACCCCCCTCGCCGGGTTGACAGCGCAGCCGCAGCTCCCGTGGTTCCCCCAGCAGGGTGAAGGCGCGGGCGAGGGGCGGGCTCTCTTCATAATCCGGCCAGTTGAATAAGTGATAGCGTTCGGCGAGCACGCCGGCCTGCTGGCAGAACTGATCGAACAACTGGGCAATGCCCTGATACTCCTGGTCCAGCCGCCTGGCCTGCTCCTCAATCCGTTTCATCACCCAGTCCCCTCTATCCATTTGATTGGACATTGATTTCGTCACTCGCTCCCCTCTTTCCGCTGGTATGGGCCGAAAGCGTTGCCAGGTCTGTGAGCGCGATCGAGTTTTCGTTATGAAAACGTTATCTTGTTGATGCGGATTGGTTTTTTTTGCCCATCCGCTCACATTTACGGCAATTCCCGCTGATTAATATGACACCGCTCGGCAATGACCGGGTACTCGGATATCGAGACTAACTACAGCGGGAATTATAAAAAAATGGATATGAAAAAGACCAAAGTGGCGCTGGTAACAGCCTCACTGCTCGCGCTTTTGTCAGGCTGTAACGACAACAGTTCTACTGTCCCTGATCTGCCTACCAACCCCGAGATCCCTACTGCCCCTGATGTGCCAACCAACCCGGATGTGACCCTTCCTCCCGGCACCCAGGATGGGCCCGTCGCTCGTCTTCCCAACGTCCAGCCCCCGGCCGAACTGCTGACGGCCGGCCCCGACGAAGCGGTCATCGCCCTGGTGGATACCCAGACCAGCGCGGCGCGCGGTGTCACCGGCCCGTTCGCCAGCCACAGCCTGCACCTGTGGAACAACGACGCCTGCAACTCGACCTCGGAGGGCGGCCTCAACACCGGTTGGGATGACAAGAGCAAGACGCCGTCCGCGGCGGACAGTTTTGGTCCGGCCTGGGTCGTGCCGCTCTCCAAGATGGAAGGCTGCATCAACTTCATCGCCCGCAACGGCGATCTCGCGAACCTGACCGGCAGCGACATGAAGGTGGTCTTCAGCGATCACCCGGATCGCACAGTGGCCATCGTCGCCGGCAAGAACGAGATCTTCGGCAGCCGGGCGGAAGCCTTCACCGCCGCCTTCGGCGTGGCGGGGGCCAGTGCCCACCTCATCGACGACAACACCCTGATTTGGCAAGGGGGCAAGGACAAGCCCTATGTGCGCCTCTACTACACAGAGTCAGGCACCATCACCGCAAACAGCGAGGGTGTATTCGATTTCCCCTACCTCAAGCTGACCCCGACCAGCCTGACCGAAGAGCAACAGGCCAAATACCCGCACCTCAAGGATGCCGCCGCCTTCGCCCTGCCTGCGGGGAAAGATCTCAAGCCCCTGCTCAAGGGTGAGCTGGTCGCCATCGGGACCGATGCGGACGGCATCCTGCAGGGGGCGACCCTGGTGCAGAGTGCCGGTGCCCTCGATGCCCTTTACAGCGAAGCGGCCACCAAGCTGGCCTACGGCGCCGTGGTGGAGGGGGGCAATGTCACCTTCCGGCTCTGGGCACCGACCGCCAAGTCGGTCAAGCTGGCGCTGTTCGACGAGCAGCACAAGTCGCTTGGCGAGCGCGCCATGACCCTGGACGAGGCCAGCGGCAGCTGGAGCGTGCAGGGGGGCAGCGATCTGGTCGGCAAATACTACCGCTACGATATCCAGGTCTATCACCCGGTCAGCCGCAAGCTGGAATCCTATCAGGTGACCGACCCCTACTCCCTGAGCCTGGCGATGAACTCCGAGTTCAGCCAGGTGGTGGATCTCGACGATCCGGCCCTCAAGCCGGAAGGCTGGGACGGCCTCAAGGCGCCCCACAGCCAGAAGAACCCCGCCGACATCACCATCTATGAGGCCCACGTCCGGGATCTGACCGGCAACGACGAGTCGACGCCGGTGGATCACCGCGGCAAGTTCCTCGGGCTGACCGACAGCGACAGCGTGCCCGTCACCCACCTGAAATCCCTGGCCAAGAGCGGCGTCAGCCACCTGCACCTGCTGCCGGTGTTCGACATCGCCACCGTCAACGAGGATCCGGCCAAGGTGGCCAACATCGGCGATGACTTCAGCAAGCTGTGCGAGGTCAATCCCGAGGTCAAGAACTCCAGGTTTGCCAGCCACTGTGGTGGCGGCGAGACCATCGAAGCCGTGCTCGGTGATCTGCAAGCCAGCGACAGCAAGGAAAACCCCGTGGTGCAGGAGCTGTACGGCTACCTGCGCGGGGTGGACTCCTTCAACTGGGGCTATGACCCCTACCACTACACCACCCCGGAAGGCTCCTACGCCACCAATGCGGAGGGGACGACCCGGATCAAGGAGTTCCGCGAGATGGTGCAGGCCATCAAGCAGAACATCGGCATGAACGTGGTGATGGACGTGGTCTACAACCACACCAACGAAGCGGGTCTCGGTTCCAAATCCGTGCTCGACAAGATTGTGCCCTGGTACTACCAGCGCCTCAATCCGGAGACCGGTTCGGTGGAAAACTCCACCTGCTGCTCCAACACGGCGCCGGAACACGCCATGTTCGCCAAGCTGATGGATGACTCTCTGGTCACCTGGGCGCGGGACTACAAAATCGATGCCTTCCGCTTCGACCTCATGGGCCATCACCCGAAAGATCAGATGGTGCAGGCCCTGGCCGAGGTGAAGAAGGTCAATCCGGACATGTACTTCTACGGCGAGGGGTGGAACTTCGGCGAGGTACAGGATGACAAGCGCTTCGTGCAGGCGACCCAGAAGCACCTGGCCGGTACCGGCATCGGCTCCTTCTCCGACCGGCTGCGTGATGCGGTGCGCGGCGGCAGCCCGTTCGACGGCGGCGAAGCCATTCGCAAGACCCAGGGCTTTGGCAACGGCGCCCTGGTGGATGCCAACGAGCTGGACGGCGTCGATCTCGCCACCGCCCTGCATCAGTCCGATCTGGTGCGCCTCGGCATGGCGGGCAACCTCAAGGAGTTCGTGCTGACCGACAAGGACGGCATACCGAAGAAAGGCTCCGACATCGACTACAACGGTCAACCGGCGGGCTATGCCCAGGATCCGACCGAAATCCAGAACTATGTCGACAAGCACGACAACCAGACTCTGTTCGACAACCTGGTGTACAAGGCACCCGCCGGGGCCGACCTGGTGCGGATGCAGGGGGTCTCTCTGGCGACCGCCATGCTGGGTCAGGGCATTCCCTTCACCCACGCGGGTGTCGAGCTGCTGCGTTCCAAGTCCATGGAGCGGGACAGCTACGACTCCGGTGACTGGTACAACCGGGTCGACTACGGCTTAAGTGACAATAATTTTGACAAAGGGCTGCCGCGCAAGGACAAGGACGAGGCCAACTACGAGCTGATCGAGCAGGTGCTCGGCCAGCACGCCAAGCCGGGTTCGGCCGAGATGCATCAGATGGTGAACTTCTACCAGGAGCTCTCCGAACTGCGTCAATCTTCTCGTCTGCTGCGTCTTGGCAGCGGCGCCGAGGTGATCAAGCGGGTCGACTTCCGCAACACCGGCCCTGAGCAGATCCCGGGTCTCATCGTGATGAGCGTGGATGACGGGGTGGGCGCCGGTGCGGATCTGGATCCAGCCATCGACGGCCTGGTGGTGATGATCAACGCCACCAATCAGCCCCAGAGCATCGGCGATTTCCGTGACGGCAAGGATCAGCCCATCGATCTGACCGGCATGGTCCTGAGCGGTGCCCACCGTGACTCCGACAGCATCGCCAGCGGTGCGGCCAATGACAGCGGTCAGCTGACCCTTGGCGCCTGGTCGGCGGCGGTGTTCGTCAAGCCGCAGAGCGGTGCCCAGGGCGCGGGGCTGCCGGTGAGCAAGAAGACGGATCTGAGCACCTTGCCTCCCTTCGGTGACACCGAGGTGTTCGTGCGCGGTTTCCTGAATCAGTGGGATCCGGTCAACAAGATGAACTTCAGTGGCAACTTCACCTATGAGTTCACCACCGAGGTGACGGCGGATCAGCTGGGGTCGACCCAGGTGAAGATCGCTGGCAACGAGTGGAGCGGCCCCGTCAATTACGGCAAGTGCAGCGATACCGACCAGCTTGCGACCGGCCAGGTCAATACGCTCTGTGCCAATGGCGGGGATCTGCCGTTCAACGTGGAGAAGGCTGGCACCTACAAGTTTGTCTTCACCGCCATGAACAAGGACAAGCCCACCCTGAGTGTCAGCTACACCGAACCGGCGCAGAGCTGCAAGGTGCTGGATACCGTCGCGGGCAATCCGCTCGGCTTCCCGCTCTATGTGCGCGGCAGTCTGAGCGACTGGAACGCCCAGCCGGCCTACCAGCTGAGCTACAAGGGGATGGAAGGCAACCTCGCCATCTATCAGGCCGCCTTCAACTACGCGGGCAGCTTTGACTTCAAGTTTGCCAACGACGATGGCAACTGGAGCAAGCAGTTCTTCGTGAAGGATGCCGGTGGCACCCTGATCGCACTGGAGCCCGAGCAGGTTTACCCGCTCCAGCACGGCGACGGTGGCATGGGCAACAACAGCATCACGCTGGAACAGGGTCTGTGGAGCTTCCTGGTGAAGGTTGACCCGACCCAGACTTCCGGCGAGGTGGGCAGCGTCATCATCCAGGAGTGCAGCGCCAAGTAAGTCTTTCCCATTGAGCCCGGGGCTGGCTCGGCACCCCAGGGTTGAATTCCACCTCGCCAAGGGTGGGATAACTCCGAGAGAGTAAGCAAAGCGCGACTGCCGACCGGCAGCCGCGCTTTTTCTTTGCTCGTGGGCGAGGCAATAAAAAAGCCGCCCGTTGGGGCGGCTGTAAGTTGTGCCATTTACGGCCGACTTAGCGCTTGCGCAGCAGGCGCAGGGCGTTGGCGGTGACCAGGGCGGTGGCGCCGGTGTCGGCCAGCACCGCAATCCACAGGCCGGTGATGCCGAGCAGGCTGGTGACCAGGAAGATGGCCTTGAGCCCCAGCGCCAGCGCGATGTTCTGGTGGATGTTGGCCAGCGCCGCGCGGGAGAGCCGGATCATGGCGGCGACCCCGCCGAGCTGGTTGTGGGTCAGCGCCGCATCGGCGGTTTCCAGCGCCACGTCGGTGCCGCCTCCCATGGCGATGCCGATGCTGGCCCGCTTCATGGCCGGTGCATCGTTGATGCCGTCGCCGATCATGGCCACCTTGCGGGTGCTGGCGAGCTGGCTTATCTCCTCTACCTTGCCTTCCGGCAGCAGGCCGGCGCGCCAGCCCATGCCGAGCTCGGTGGCGATCGCCTCGGCGGCGCGGGGGTTGTCCCCGGTCAGCATGATGCTCTGCAGGCCGAGCTGGTTGAGCTCTTGCAGCGCCGCAGCCGCTTCCGGCCGGATCTGGTCGCGCAGGGCCAGCAGGGCGGCCGGGGCGGCGTCGGGCTGACCGAGCACCACCACTGTCTTGCCTTGCAGCTCCAGGGCGGCGACCCGGCCCCGTGTTGCGTCATCGAGGGAGGCGACCCGACTCGGCGCCAGCAATTGCCAGAGAGCGCCGTCGATGCGACCCTCTACCCCCATGCCGGGCAGGGCGCGCAGATCCTGGGCCGCCGCCAGGGCAAGACCCCGCTTCCCTGCCGCCGTCACCACGGCGCGGGCCAGCGGGTGGTGGGAGCCCTGCTCGATGGCGGCCGCCAGCGCCAGCAGTTCGGCCTCCGGCTGGCCATCGAGGCTCACCAGTTCGGTCAGCTGCGGCTTGCCCAGGGTCAGGGTGCCGGTCTTGTCGAAGGCCAGGGTATCGATGTGGGCCAACCGCTCCAGCGCGGCGCCCCCCTTGATGAGGGCACCCTGCCGGGTGGCTGCCGCCAGTGCCGAGGTGACCGCCGCCGGGGTGGAGATGACCAGGGCGCAGGGGCAGCCGATCAGCAGCAGCGCCAGGGCGCGGTAGATCCACTCGTCCCAGCTCTGGCCGAAGGCGAGCGGCGGTACCAGCACCACCAGCAGGGCGACCAGCATCATGGCCGGGGTATACCAGCGACTGAAGCGGTCGATGAAGCGCTCGATGGGGGCGCGCTGGGTCTCGGCCTCCTCAATGAGATGCAGGATGCGGTCGATGGCGTTGTTGCCGGGTTCGGACACCACCTCGAGGCGCAGCACCCGGTCCGCCGCCAGACTGCCGGCGGGGACCTTGTCACCCCGGCGGCGCTCCACCGGGATGGATTCGCCGGTCAGGGCGCTCTCGTCAAAGGCGCCGAGGGGGTCGAGCAGGCGGGCATCGGCGGCCAGGCGGGCACCCGGGGCGATTTCGATGATGTCACCGGGGCGCAGCTGGTCGGCAGCGACCTCTTCCCGCACCTCGCCCTCGGCAGTGGTGCGGATGCGCAGCGCCTTGTCGGGCACCAGCGCCATCAGGGCGGTGACCCCGGCGCGGGCGCGGCCGGCGGCATAGGCTTCCAGATGTTCCCCAAGCATGAACAGCAGCAGCACCATGGCCGCTTCGGCGGTTTCGCCGAGGAACAGGGCCCCCACGGCGGCGACCGTCATCAGGGTCTCGATGGCGAAGGGAGAGCCGCTTCTGGTCAGTGCCCACGCCTTGCGGGCGACGGGCCACAGCCCCCAGAGGGTGGCCAGGGTAAAGAGCGGCTGACCGAGCTGGTTCGGCAGCAGGGCCGCCATCCCCATCAAGCCGGCGAGCGACAGGGGCTGCCAGTATTTGCCGAGCAGGTTGCTGACTCTCTGCATCAGCGGGCTGCGGCCCGGTTCGCTGCGAGCCGTGTTCTGAGCTCCCCCTTTGAGCTGGAATCCGGCGGCCAGCACGGCGGCGGTGACGGGGTCGGGGGAGAGGCCGGGGGCCAGATCCACCACCAGCTTCTCGGTGGCAAACAGCACGCGGGCCTGCTGTACGCCCTCCACCCGGCTGACGGCGGTCTCTATCTTGCGGGCACAGCTGGGACAATCCATGCCCAGCACCTGCCAGCTATGGCGGCGGCTGTTCTGCTCGGGGCTAGCCAGCGGCGGCTCGGTCGCGGCGCCCGTGTGGGCGTGCTCGTGCCCCTGCTCATGATGATCGTGATCGTGGTCGTGTTCGTGGCCGTTGGCTGTGTCGGTGGCGCAAGTGCCTCTGGGGGGCTCTTCATCACCCGGGCTGTCTGCGCCACTTTGCCCCTGATGATCGTGGCGGGTCGGGTTGGCGACACCACTGGCCTGTGCCCCGTTGTCGCAGCAGTGGCTGGTGTGGCTGTGCCCGGCCTGTGGGGTGGCGGCCTTGCTGACGGCCTTGATGGGGGCGGCGGCGTGTTGATGGCTGCAGCAGGATTTGCTCATGATGCGTTCCTCTTGAGGGATCCCGCCCCTGCGGGATCCTGGATGACTGAGCCGAGTGTAAACCTTGGTGTAAAGTCCAAGGTCAAGCCCTCTTCTCCTCTTTGTCCGGGTCCATGCCAGTGGCCGCTGATCTGCCCCTGGAGCAGGGGGGACGCAAAGGGATGCCAAATCCCTTTCATTAGCGGGTGTTTGTCATCCCGTGGCGGGCCTATACTGGGGACCCTGGATCCCACATCAATCATCAAGGACCTAACATGAGCAATACCGTCACCCTGCAAGGCAACCCCGTCTCCGTCTCCGGTCACTTCCCCGTTGCCGGTGAGCAGGCCAAGCCCTTCTCCCTGGTTGCTGGCGATCTGTCCGATGCGACCCTGGCGACCTTCGCCGGCAAGCGCAAGATCCTGAACATCTTCCCGAGCGTCGACACCCCGACCTGCGCCACTTCCGTGCGCAAGTTCAACGAGCAGGCAAGCGCCCTGAACAACACCGTCGTGCTGTGCATCTCTGCCGACCTGCCGTTCGCCCAGGCCCGTTTCTGCGGCGCCGAGGGTCTGGACAAGGTGGTGAACCTCTCCACCCTGCGTGGCGTCTCCTTCCTGCAGGACTACGGCGTGGCCTTCTCCTCCGGCCCGCTGGTGGGTCTGGCTGCCCGTGCCATCGTGGTACTGGATGAGCACGACAAGGTGCTGCACAGCGAGCTGGTGGCCGAAGTCGCCGACGAGCCGAACTACGCCGCCGCCCTGGCCGTTCTGTAAGTCGCGCCACAGGCTGATTGCCTGACGGCCTGCCCCGTTCACACGGGGCAGGCCGTTTTTATTGCGCTCCCGAACCTTTTACTTATGGGGTGGGTCTGGCTAGACTTCGCCTCCACATCCTCGTTCAGCCTGTATCTGCGATCCCCATGACGTTTGACGAACTCGCCCTTGACCCCGCCCTGTTGCCCCTGCTGCCCGCAGCGCTGGAAAAACCGACCCCCATTCAGCAGCTAGCCATTCCTGCTGCCTTGTCAGGACGGGATCTGCTTGCCCTGGCCAGGACCGGCAGTGGCAAGACCCTGGCATTCGGCCTGCCGTTGCTGCAGAGGCTGGACGCAGCCAGTGACCGGGTACAGGGATTGGTACTGGTCCCCACCCGGGAGCTGGCAAGCCAGGTGAGCGCCGCCCTGCAGGAGATTGCCGACGGGTTGGGGGTGCGCCTTCTGACCTTGTGTGGCGGGGTGGCCCAGGAGTGGCAGGAGCAGGAACTGGCTCTCGGCCCCCAACTGCTGGTGGCGACCCCCGGACGGTTGCGGGACTTGCTGGCCCAGCAGACGCTGGGACTGGGTGCCCTGCGCATGCTGGTGCTGGATGAGGCGGATCGCCTGCTGGAGATGGGGTTCTGGCCCGATATCCAATGGCTGATGAAGGCAATGCCGGAGGTGCGGCAGCAGATGCTCTTCTCCGCCACCTTGCCGATCGAACTGGAGAGCCTGGCCTCGGGCCTGCTGCAGGATCCGGTGCGCATCGAGGCCGAGCCGCTCAACAGCCTGGTGAACGACATCAAGGAGCGGCTCTATCTGGTCAACAGGAGCAGCAAGGTGCCTGCGCTGATCGCCCTGCTGGAGGCCGGAGAGTGGCCCCAGGTGCTGGTCTTCATCAGTGCCAGGGACGGCGCGGACGGGGTGGCCAAGAAACTCGCCAGGGCTGGCATGACGGTGGCAGCCCTGCACGGAAACAAGGATCAGGCCACGCGGGAGCAGGCGCTGGCGGATTTCAAGGAGGGCAGGGTGCGGGTGCTGGTGGCCACGGATCTGATGGCGCGCGGCATCCACGTGGAGGCATTGCCGGTGGTGATCAATCTGGATCTGCCGGAGCATGCGCCCGTCTACGTGCATCGTATCGGTCGTACCGCCCGTGCCGGGCAGAGCGGTCTGGCCATCTCCCTTACCTGCCACGGGGATGGGGAGGCGCTCGAGGGGATCCGGGCCCTGACCGGTCGGCCCCTGCCCCTGGCGGCGCTGGCAGGTTTCCCGGTGACCGACAAACCCGCCAGCGGGGAGAGCAAACGGGCGCCAAGAGACAAGCAGGCGAACCGTCGCACCCAGGGCAAGCGCAGCATCAAGCAGTTCAAGGGCAAATCCTGAGACGGACTTCTTGCCCCCGGCGGGAGCCTGTCGTCGTGAAGGAGAGGAGAGATCGGCAGCGCGCCCGGGGGCGCGCCAAACTACACGGCAAGGGGGTCAGTCGTGGAACTGGTTGATCAGGCGGGAGAGGTTTTGCAACCGCTCCACCAGCAGGGTGATGCCATCGAGGGCCTGACGGCTGTTGTCCGCGGTGTGGCTCGCCAGTTGGTGGATCTGGTGGATCCCCTGATCCAGGGTGCTGGTGACATCCGCCTGCTGGCTCACCGCCTGGGCTATCTCGTCGCTGGTGTGGGTCACCCGGGCCAGCATCCGGTTGATCTGGTCGAGCACCTCGGCGGTGGCCCCCATGTGCTGCTGGCAGAGCACTGATGTCTGGGCCCCCTGCTCCATGCCATCGGACAGTTGCCGGGTGCTCTGTTGCAGCGCCCCTATCATGTCGCTTATCTCGCCGGTGGAGCTGCGGGTCTTCTGGGCCAGGGCCCGTATCTCGTCGGCCACCACCGCAAAGCCGCGCCCCTGTTCACCGGCCCGTGCCGCCTCGATGGCCGCATTGAGGGAGAGCAGGTTGGTCTGATCCGCAATCTGCCCGATCACCTCCAGAATGCCGTTGATCTTCTGGCTGTCCTGGGTCAGGCGCGCCAGCACGCCCTGGCTGGCGTCCAGCTCCTGATGAAGCCTGTCGACCGAATCCCGGGTGGTGGCCAGCGCCTGCTGGCCACTGGCGGACACCTGCTGGACCTCGCCCACCAGCGCATTGGCCTGGTGGGCATTGTCAGCCACATCGCGGATGGACTGGCTCATCTGGGTGATGGCCGCCGCCAGTTGCTCGCTCTGGGCCCGCTGCTGTTGCAGGTGAGTGTCTATGGTCTGGATATGCCCCCTGTCATCCTCCGCCGCCTGCAGGATCTGCTGGTTGGCGTCCGCGCTGCGACCCACCACGGCGCGCAGCTCCGCCTTCTTCATGCGCAGCAGCAGTTCAAGGGCGGCCAGGCTGTCCTGACGCCTGGCATAGAGTACCTGGCAAAGGGCGCTGCCCTGCTCCTCGCCCGCCATGGCCAGCAGCCTGGCCAGCCGCCGTTGCAGATGCCAGCCATGCCCCATCTGGGCCAGCAAGCAGAGCAGGGTGATGACTCCCCACCCCGGCTGGCCGGTGACCAGACTGGCCCCCATGCCGAGCAGGGCGGTGCCAGAGAGCAGCAGACACAGCTGCCCCGGCTCCAGGGTCAGCCGGGTCAGCCAGGGCAGTGCCTTGCCGTCACGGATCCGGGTATAGAGCTGCTCTGCCCAGGCGATGTCGTGATCCTGGGGACGGGTGCGGACAGACTGGTATTCGATGATCTGCTGCTGATTGTTGAGAATCGGCGTGACGTAGGCGTTGACCCAGTAGAACTGACCACTCTTGGCGCGGTTCTTTACCAGCCCCATCCAGCTCTTGCCTTGTTGCAGGCGGCGCCACATGTCGGCGAACGCGGCCTTGGGCATGTCGGGGTGGCGGACCAGATTGTGGGGCTCCCCTTCCATTTCGGTCGCGCTGTAGCCCGCCACATCGCAAAAGTGCTGGTTGGCATAAGTGATGTGACTGGCGGGATCCGTGGTCGAGATCAGTGATATGTGATCGGGGAAACGGATCTCCCCTTCGTGCCTGGTTGTGGTCATGTGCGCATCCTGAATGAGCCAAGTAACTGATAAAGTTATTTTTTATTTTTGTGATTGTTACGGCGTCATTGTAGATGCGGACTGTTGCACCACCTTTGCTTGGGTCAATAAATCAACACGGGAAAGGCTGAAAAAAGTCGTAGATGGCGGCTCAGCCGCGGGGAGTGAAGTCGTGGATCTCCCCCGTCCTCGGCTTGAAGCGGGGGTCATTGTCTTCTGCGCTGGCGACCCAGGCCATGGCCTGGCAGAAACTCTCCTGCTTGGCGAAGGCATCCCGGGCCTGATCGATGGCTCGTTCGGCATTGCGCCGCTCCATCTTGCTGGCCTTGCGGTCGCTGAACTGCTTCTGCTGGCTCAACATCCATTCGAGGAAGGCCTGGCGGCATTCGGTTTCATCGGCGGCCTTGGCGGGAAGGGCAACAAACAGGGCAATCAGGAGCAGAGCACGCATGGCAGGATCGGATCACGGGGTTGATGAATGAAAAGAGGCGGCATTTTATGCCGGGAACTTGAACAGGAACAGTGCCAGGAGGGGTCAGGTGTCCCGACCCCTCCCCGGACTCAGTGTTTGACGAGGTAGAGCTGACGGCTGTAGGCCACGTCTTCCGGGTTGTTGATGGGATACCCCTTGAGCCAGGGCTTGATGAGCCGGGCATTGGTGTACTGGTAGATGGGGGCGATGGGGGCCTCCTTCTGCAAGATGGCCTCGGCCTCATCGAACAGGCGGGCCCGTTCTGCGGGATCCTGACTGTTGGCCGCCTGCGCCAGCAGCTTGTCGTAAGCCGGGTTGGCGAACCGGGCCATGTTGCCGCTGTGGCCCGATCCCCAGAGCCCGAGGAAGGCGGAGGGGTCGTTGTAATCGGCGACCCAGGAGGAGCGGATCACCTCGAACTGGCCGCTTTGACGGCTGTCGAGATAGGTCTTCCACTCCTGATTGGTGAGCTCGACCCGGGCCCCCAGCTTCTGTTTCC
Organism: Aeromonas sp. ASNIH5; assembly: GCF_002902865.1. Taxonomy (NCBI): domain Bacteria; kingdom Pseudomonadati; phylum Pseudomonadota; class Gammaproteobacteria; order Aeromonadales; family Aeromonadaceae; genus Aeromonas; species Aeromonas sp. ASNIH5. Next base: position 3,871,187 of record NZ_CP026122.1, read on the forward strand.
ACAGGTTGGCGATGGCCAGCGCCATCTTCTTGTGAATTTCTGCCGTGTTGTAGAGCAGGGTCAGCTTGAGAGGATTGCTTGGGCCGTAGCCCGCTTCTTTCAGCAGGGCTCTGGCACGCTCGTCCAGCGCCTGCTGACTGCTGGTGGAGAGCAGATTGGGCTTGGGGTCGAAGTCGGCGGTCACGTCCGGGGTGAAGTGGTAGGCCGGTTTCTCCCCGGTGCCCAGCACCTTGTCGGCAATCAGGCCCCTGTCGATGGTGTAGGAGAGCGCCTGGCGCACCCGCACATCATTGAGGGGCGGGCGCTGGGTGTTGAAGGCGTAGTAGTAGGTGCCGAGCTGTTCCGGGGTATAGACCTCCCCCGGGATCTGGGCCATCAGGCTCTGGTACTGCTCCTTGGGGAAGGATTCGGTGATATGCAGATCCCCGGCCAGATAGCGGTGGGTGGCCGCGCTCTCCTGGTTGATGGGCACGAAGGTGACGCGGGTCAGCACCGTGTGGGCGCGATCCCAGTAGTAGGGATTGGGCGTCAGCTCCAGTTTCTCGTTCACCACCCGGTGACTCAGCACGAAGGCGCCGTTGCCCACCAGCTTGCCGGGCTGGGTCCACTGGTTGCCATATTGTTCCATGCTGGCCCGGTGCAGGGGCGACAGGCTGGGATGGGTCAGCAGGCTCAGGAAATAGGGCACCGGCTGGGAGAGGGTCACCTTCAGGGTATGGTCATCGACGGCCTCCACCCCGAGCGCATCGGGGGCCAGCTTGCCTGCCACTATGTCGTCCACCTTGTCGAAGCGGGCAAGCTGGGCAAACCAGGCGAAAGTGGCGGCTTCCCTGGGGTCAACCAGCTTGCGCCAGCCATAGACGAAGTCGGCGGCGCGCACGGGGTCGCCGTTGGACCAGCGGGCATCCGGCCTCAGGTGGAAGGTGAATGTCTGGTTCCCCTCGTTGTCCCAGCGGGATGCCACCCCGGGCAGCACCTTGCCGTCCGGCCCCTGGGTCAGCAGCCCCTCGTAAAGGTCTCTGAGGACCTGCAGCTCCGGCAGTCCCACCAGCTTGAGAGGGCTCAGGCTCGCCGGTTCATCCTTGAGATGACGGACGACAGCCTGCTCGGCGGCGAGTGGGGTACCGGGCGGCACATCGGCAGCCTGGATGCAGGCACAGCCCAGCAGGGCCAGCAGGGGGCTCCATCCTTTCATGGTGAATCCTTCAAAATGTGTGAAGCGGGGAGAAAACTCGGCGAGAATGCATCGCCGGCAGATGGGAAATCATGATATCCCCTTTGCTGGTCAGACCGCCAGTATGAGTCCCATTGATATCCGATGCGGCTGTCAACGAGGGGGCGCCGTGAGCGCCAGGAAAAGGAGAGAGTGATGAGAGCATGGATCTTGTTGGCCTGCGTGCTGAGCCAGGGCGCCTGGGCGTTGTCCCCGTGCGAGAAGAGCAGCCCGGTGGGAAGCTGGTGCGAAGTGAACATAGAGGCGCTGCACCCCACCCAGGGCGGCGTCGGTCAGTTGCAGGTGGATACCACAGCCCGGGAGCTGGCGGACAAGAGCGAGAAGCAGCTCGACAAGCTGATGAAAAAGAAAGAGATCCCTATCGTCATCGCGCCGGATGGGGGTTACTGGCTGGTGGACAGGCACCACCTGACCAAGGCGCTGTGGCAGCAGGGGGTGAAGCAGGTCAGGGTCAAGGTGATTGCACGGTTGCAGGACAGGGCCAATTTCTGGAGCCAGATGCAGAACAACCACTGGGCCTGGCTCAAGGATGAACGGGGTCAACCCCTGACTCCCGAGCTGTTGCCCGGCCATATCGGTGAATTGCCGGATTACCCCTACCGCACCCTGGCGGGGCTGTTGCAGGATGCGGGCTACTTCAGCAAGAAGGATCAGGTCTACTTCGTCGAGTTTGCCTGGGCCAGCTGGCTCGGCCAGCAGATGGCCTGGCAGCCGATCGATGAGGTCAACCTCGCAGATCGCCTCGCCGAAGCCAAACGGCTGGCGTGCAGCAGCAAGGCGTCGGATCTGCCTGGTTACCCCGGCAAGCAGTGTCGCGTCAATCCGTCACAAATTGCGAAATGAGCAAATATATTCACAAGAGAGGGCGACACCGGGTCGCCCTTTTTTGTATTCAGCGCCCAGTGAGTGGGCTCGAATGCTCTTGCCACTGCTTGGCCGCTTGCTCTAGCAGGGACACTTCCCCTTGCTGGATCCAGGGGAGCAGCGCCTGTACCTTTTCATCGGGCCAGTCCCACCAGGCCAGCGCCTGCAGTCGCACGATGTCGTCATCGCCGAAACGCATTCGCAGGACTTTGGCGGGCGTCCCTGCGACCATGGCGTAGGGGGGGACATCCTGATTGACCAGCGAGCGCGCTGCAATGATGGCACCATCACCAATACTGACTCCGGGCATAATCATCGTGTCCATGCCGATCCAGACATCATTGCCTATGCGGGTATCGCCAGCCGGTCGATAACTGCGCTTGAGTGCCTCCATCTCCAGAAACGGATAAGTACTGATGAAGTCGGTATTGTGGGTATGGTTGCCCCCCATCAGGATCTTCACACCTGCGGCGATCTGCACGTAGTCGCCGATGTGAAGTCTGTCGATATGCCATAGCGGTTCCCAGCCAGTGTCGGGATGGCGGCTAAAGCTGTCGCCATGTAGATAGCGTACGGCGGCGTCTTCGAACGGACCGTCCCAGGCGCCGGAGTAGTAGCTGTGCTTCCCCTTGAGACAGATGTTGGGATTGGTCACAGTCAGGTGCAGATATTCGACCTGAGACCAGTGCTTGCAGGGTTTCATCTTGGTATTCCCTCTTGTTGATGGATCTGGTTAGTGGCGTTCGATAGAGCGCAGCTAATAGATCCAGACCAGCATGCGGGGGATGCAGAGCAGGGAGCAGCCCAGCATTTGAGGGAGACGAGGCGTCATGAGTGATGCATGCAGTTGAATATCGAGGGTGAGGATCGTAATCGAGACGCCCCCAGGTTGCCAAGTGCTATAAAAACCAGCACAAAGGGTCTGGTTGATATTTGTTCTCGATTGGCCATGATACAGACTCCACTCGTGTCGGCAAAGGAGAGGAACATGGAACATCAGAACTGGCAACGTTACATGCTGGAGGCGGAGAATGCCCTTGGCATGGGGGCTCTGGGCACGGCGATCTGCCTCTATCAGCAGGCCCTGGGGGAAGTCTATGAGCTGGCCTCCGGGGATCTGGACGAACTGGCCAGCATGCGGGTCGCCACCTGTCACCGCATGGCTGACTTCTGGCGTGCCATGGAAGAGCCCGCCTATGAACTGCGTTACCTCAAGCTCGCCTCCGAGCTGGTCACCGCCCTGGTGCCCCAGTGCCCCAACCGGGAGTGCGAATCCCTCATCAGTGAGCTGGGCTGCTGTCGCGCCGCCCTGCTCTCCTTCTTGAAGCGCCACCCCAATCCGGAGATTGCCCGGCTTATCCAGGTGCAGGACAGGGTGCAGGGCTGCGAGTTGATAGGCCGGTTCCGTCTCAACTGAGTTCAGCGCCGTTTTTGCAGCTTGCTGGCGATGCGGCTTTGCGCCTCTTCCCCTTGCAGGGCCTGGGCGAAGGCGCACGCTTCCAGGTCGATGACGAAATGCACCGCCTGTTTGAGCTCCTGCTTGAGCAGCGCCTTGCTCTTCTGAAGCGCCATCGGCGGCTTGGCCGCCAGTTTCAGTCCCTGCTCCCGAGCGAAGGGGAGCAGGTCCGCCGGGGCCAGCACCCGGTTGGCGAGCCCGAGACGCAGCGCCTCTTCCCCATCGATGGCCTCTGCCAGCAGCAACAGCTCCGCCGCCTTGAGGTGACCGACGGCGCGTGGCAGCAGCAAGCTGGCGGCAAACTCCGGTACCAGCCCCAGCTCGACGAAAGGCAGTTGCAGCCGGGCGTTGTCACCCAGATAGACCAGGTCGCAGTGCAGCAGCAGGGTAGTGCCGATGCCGACTGCCGGGCCGCCCACGGCGGCGATCACCGGTTTGGGGAAGTCGGCCAGGGTGTGCAGAAATTGCAGGATGGGGTCGTCCGGCTCAAGGGCGTGCTTGCCAACAAAGTCGGCCAGATCGTTGCCGGCGGTGAAGCACTCCGCCTGGCCCTGCAACAGCAGCACATGGACCTCTTCGTCCCGGGCGGCCTGGCGCAGTGCGTCGGTCAGCGCCAGATACGTTTCCGTGTTGAGGGCATTGCGCTTTTCCGGTCGATTGAAGGTCAGGGTGAGCAAGCCGTCCTGCTGTTCGGCCAGAATTGTGAGGGCCATGTCTGAATCCTTGTTGTCGGGGGCTGTCAAAAGCTTGCCACAGGGGTAAGCTTTGTCTCGTTTAACAACATCATAAAAGGATTTCAACCATGTTTAAACGTGCGTTTTATTCCACCATGGCACTGCTTCTGGCCACCCCGGCCCTGGCCAAGGTCGACGCAGTCGATGGTTATGTGCGCCTGCTGCCCCCTGGCTCGCCGAACACGGCGGCGTTCATGGTGCTCAGGAACGATGGGGACAAACCGGTGAAACTGGTGGCGGGAGCGTCCCCTGAGGCGGGCCGTGTCGAGCTGCACACCCATTTGCACGAGAACGGCGTCATGAAGATGCGCCAGGTGGAGAGCATCGAGATCCCGGCCAAGGGGGAGGCCGTGCTCAAGCCCGGCAGCCTGCACATCATGTTGTTCGACATCCATACCCTGGCCCAGGGCACGCCCTTCCCGCTGACCCTGACCCTGGACGATGGCCAGACGCTGTCACTGAGTCTGCCCGTGAAGCCGGTCGAACCCATGAAAGGGATGAAGCACTGACATTTATGGACGCTTGTTCAGCTTTTTACTCTAGGTATTCCTTGCCCAGCGGGTAAAATGATGGCCTTTCCAGTCCAAAATGGAGCGAAGTGATGAAGAAGACCCTGATTGCCGGCACTGTGATGGCTCTGCTCAGCCATGGGGCCATGGCCGCCAATGACTGGCGTTTTGCGGCGGGTGCCGATCTGTGGAATGCCCAGGGAAGTGGCCAGGTCAGCAGCGTGGGTGCCGATGGCAGCTACGACGAGAACTACAACTGGAGCGGCTACCTGCAACTGGAGCACGGCATCCTGCTGCTGCCCAACGCCAAGTTCGAAATGTCCGACTTCAGCAGCAGCGGCGGCAGCTTCAACAACGATCTGCTGGCTTACGACCTGAGCCTCTACTATCGCCTGTTCAACAACGACCTGTTCCAGATCGACCTGGGTCTGACCGGTCGTCGCTACGACGGTGATTTCAACACCCAGCACTACTCCTATGACAAGGATGTGCTGATGGCCTATACCGGCGCCGAAGCGCGCATCCCGGGGACCGGCTTTGCCGCCTTCGGCGATGCCCGCGTGCAGGATGCCGACAACTACGACTACCGTCTGGGCGGCTCCTACAAGTTCTCTTCCGTGCCGCTCAAGATCCGCGCCGGCTGGCGTGAGGCCGAGATGGACTTCGATCGCGTCGATCAGACCATCGACGGCTGGTTCATCGGTGGTGAATTCACCTTCTGATCTCCCTGAGGAGCACACATGGGCCACATCATAGTGACTGGCGCGGGGTCCGGACTGGGCCGCGCCCTGACCATAGGGCTGGTTGAACGCGGCCATCAGGTTTCCATGATGGGTCGCCGTTACCAGAAACTGCAGGAGCAGGAAGAGCTGCTCGGCAAGGCGGTGATCGGCATTGCCGCCGATCTCGCACACCACGAAGAGGTGGATGTCGCCTTTGCCGCTGCGGTGGAGTGGGGCGGCCTGCCCGACATGGTGATCCACTGTGCCGGTGTCGGCGAGTTCGGCCCGGTGGGTGTCTACACCGCCGAGCAGATCCGCCGGGTGGTGGAGAGCAATCTCATCTCCACCATACTGGTGGCCCAGCAGACGGTGCGCCTCATCGGCGACCAGGGCGGGGTGCTGGCGAATGTGCTCTCCTCCGCCGCCCAGACCGGCAAGGCCAACGAGAGCCTCTATTGCGCCTCCAAATGGGGGATGCGCGGCTTTCTCGAATCTTTGCGGGCCGAGCTGAAGAGTGCTCCCCTGCGACTGGTGAACCTCTATCCGAGCGGGATCCGCAGCGAGTTCTGGGAGAATTCGGATCACGTGGATTCGAGTGGTTTCATGACGCCGGAAGACGCGGCAGCCTACATGCTGGATGCGCTGGCCGCGAGAAGCAGCTGCCATGTGACCGATCTCTTTATCGGTCGCAATGCCTGAAGCGCCGTGAACCGGCCCCGTCGCCAGATGACAAGGAAAAAAAGCGCGCCATTTGGCGCGCTTTTTCATTGATGTGCAGTGCTAAATTATCTGCTTGCCTGCCTCTCTTTACGCCGGGCCATCATGGATGTGAAGGCGGGGAAATTCAGTGCCGACATGGCATGGATGATTGATGATGCATATCGGCACATATTATTTCCGAGTCGCATATTCCCGCAGGAAGGATGGAATCACCTGTTTTGGCTTCTTGCCAAGGGTCAGCAGCAATGCAAAGTCCGGGTCGATAATGCCATGTCGACACGCCAGCTCTTCCAACAAGGCAAGCCAGAGGTGGGCCGTCACCTCTGCATCCGCCAAGGCACGGTGAAACACCCCATCATTGGGCAGACTCCGGTATTGCACCAGGGTACCCAGCTTGTGATCCGGGGCATCGGGAAACAGGCGCCTCGATAGCAGCAGGGAACAGGCGAACTGGCCGCGGTATTGCGCCGGCAATCGCTCTATTTCCGCATCCAGAAAGCGCTTGTCGAAGGAGGCGTTGTGGGCGACCAGATTGTCATCACCGATAAAGTCGACGAAATCCGCCATCACCTCGTTACAGGGGGGAGCCTGTTTCAGCATGGCATTGTTGATCCCGGTATATTGCTCGATGAAGCTGCTCACGTTGAAGCCCGGATTCATCAATGCCGAGAAACGCTCACTGATATGGCCATCCTTGATTCTGACGGCACCGATCTCGATGGCTCTATCCCCTTGTCCGGGTGAAAGCCCTGTGGTCTCGAAGTCGAGCACGACAACGGTATTGGCTGAGGCGATGGACATAACTTCTCGGGCAAGCTGGGTAAAGAGCGCCAGTCTAGGAAATCAGCCGTGCCGTGTACAGGGCAATGCAGTTATCTCATTGGTTCACGCTGGAGACGCATTTTTGTGCATCATGGCTGAGAGCCATATAAAAAGCCCCGAGTGCCGTGGCACTCGGGGCTTTCCTATGAAAAGCGAAAGGCGGTGTCGCGTTATCAGCGACCCAGCTTGGCCTTGAGCAGGGCAACGATCTCTTTGATCGCCACTTCCTGCTTCTCGCCGGAGCGGCGGCACTTGTACTCCACCACGCCGTTGTCGAGACCACGGTCACCGATGACGATGGCGTGGGGCACACCGATCAGCTCCATGTCGGCGAACATCACACCCGGGCGCTCCTTGCGGTCGTCAAACAGCACGTCCACACCGGCGGCTTTGAGCTCGGCGTAGAACTGTTGTGCCTGCTCGGCCACGCGCTCGGACTTGTGCATGTTCATCGGCACGATGGCCACTTCGAACGGGGCGATGGCGTCCGGCCAGATGATGCCGTACTGGTCGTTGTTCTGCTCGATGGCGGCAGCCACCAGACGGGAAACCCCGATACCGTAGCAACCCATCTCCATGGTGACGGACTTGCCGCCTTCGTTCAGCACGCTCGCCTTCATCGCTTCGGAGTACTTGGTACCCAGCTGGAAGATGTGGCCCACTTCGATACCGCGCTTGAGCAGCAGCTTGCCCTGGCCGCACGGGCTCGGGTCACCTTCCACCACGTTGCGCAGGTCGGCAACCTCAAAAGAGGCGATGTCGCGATCCCAGTTGGCACCGGTCAGGTGGAAACCGGTCTCGTTGGCGCCGCAAACAAAATCGCTCAGATGGGCGGCGCTGCGATCGACGATGATGCGACCGGCAAAGCCGACCGGGCCGATGGAGCCTGCGTCGCAACCGGCGGCAGCCTTGATCTGCTCGTCATTGGCGAAGGTCAGTGGGTTAGCCACGCCAGAAAGCTTCTCGGCCTTGATTTCGTTCAGCTCGTGGTCGCCACGCAGTACCAGGGCGATGACGGCCTGTTTTCCGTGCTCATCTTCCTCGGCCAGTACCAGCAGGGTCTTGGCGATGGCGGTCGGCGCCACGTTCAGGAAAGCGGCCACTTCGTCGATGGTGTGGACGGCCGGGGTGGCCACCTTGGTCAGGGCTTTGGTTGCGGCAGCGCGCTCGCCAGCCGGTGCCAGGGCTTCGGCCATCTCGATGTTGGCGGCGTAATCGGATGTATCGGAGAAGGCGATCAAGTCTTCACCGCTCTCGGCCAGCACCTGGAATTCGTGGGAGCCGGTGCCCCCGATGGAGCCGGTATCGGCCTGCACCGGGCGGAAGTTCAGACCCATGCGAGTGAAGGCGGTGCAGTAGGCCGCATGCATCTTCTCATAGGTATCGACCAGGGAGGCCTTGTCGATGTGGAAGGAGTAGGCATCCTTCATCAGGAATTCGCGGCCACGCATCACGCCGAAACGGGGGCGCACTTCATCGCGGAACTTGGTCTGGATCTGGTAGAGGTTCAGCGGCAGTTGCTTGTAGCTGTTCACTTCGTAACGGACCAGCGCGGTGATCACCTCTTCGTGGGTTGGACCCAGCACGAAGGGGCGGTTGTGACGGTCGGTCAGGCGGCACAGCTCGGGGCCGTAGTCATCCCAGCGGCCGGACTCCTGCCACAGCTCGGCGGGCTGTACCACCGGCATGGATACTTCGACGGCACCCGCATTGTTCATCTCTTCGCGGACGATGTTTTCAATCTTCTTCAGGACCCGCAGGCCGGTCGGCAGCCAGGCGTACATGCCGGAAGCGAGTTTGCGGATCATCCCGGCGCGCAGCATCAGCTGGTGGCTGACAACTTCAGCGTCGGAGGGGGTTTCCTTGAGAGTGGAAAGCAGATATTGGCTGGTACGCATCGCGGTAGACCTTCGCTAGTTCGGGCGGCTTGGCCCTGGAAAATTTCAAGTGCGGAATTTTAACAGGCGAAGTCCCCCGGCCCAAGGGCTAAATTCAGCGGCGCTGGGGGGGAGGGCGGGGCCTTGCCCCGCCCGCACTAGACCCGAAATTGCGACAGCAACTGCTGTTGCTGCTGGCTGGCCTGATGGAGGGAGGAGGCCAGTTGCAGGCACTCCTGGGCTTCCTGTTCGCCCGTCTGGGCCTGCAGGCTGATATCCGAAACCTTGCCCGTGGTGTGTCCCAGGGTGTGGGAGAGCTGGCTGGTCGCCTCTGCCACCTGTTGCACCATGTCGGCGAGCTGATCGATGGCCTCTTCTACCTTGAACAGGATCTGTTTGGTGTTGTCGGAGTCCGCCATACCCGATTCCACGGTTTTCAGGTTGCGTTGCATCATCAGATAGGCCTGCTCTGTCTGCTGCTGGATGCTGTTGATCACATCCGTTATCTCGGCGCTGGAGGTGGCGGTGCGATTGGCCAGGGTGCGCACCTCGTCGGCCACCACGGCAAAACCGCGCCCCATCTCGCCCGCCCGGGCGGCTTCGATGGCGGCATTGAGTGCCAGCAGGTTGGTCTGCTCCGAGATATTGCTGATGGTGGAGATGATCTGGCCAATCTGCCCTGCCTGCTCCTTGAGGGCGTTGATGGCGGTGGCACATTCGCCCACCTCCATGACCACCCGCTGCATGCCGGCGGTGGCGGAGGAGACATACTGGCTGCTTTGCGTGGTGAGCTGGCGCACCTCGTTGGCGTTGTGTGCCGCCAGGTTGCAGTTGTCCGAGATGGTGGTGGCCACCTGCACCATCTGCTCGCTGTCGTGGTGCAGCGCCTGGGCATGCGCTGCGGTCTGGCGGCTGCTCTGGCTGATGGCCTGGACCCGGTTGACCGAGGTGTGCACGTGCTGGTTGATGTGCTGGTTGTTGTCCATGGTGGCGCTGATCATCTTCTGCAGCTTCTCGATGAAGCGATCCACGCTGCCGGCCAGGGAGCCAATCTCGTCGTCGCGTGAGAGGTTGATGCGGGCATTGAGATCTCCCTCCCCGGCGGCGATGTCCTGCATGCGCTTGTCGACCTGGAGTAGCGGGCGAACAATGGTGCGTACCAGCCAGAAGCCGCAGCAGGTGACGATCAGCAGGCTGAGCAGCAAGCCCCCCAGGATGAGTCCCCTGGTGTAGTCGATGATGGCGTTGAGCTGGTGAACCTGATCCTCGACGGTGGCGTCCCCCTGGGCCTCGACCTCGACCAGAGCCAGCCTGAGCTGGTCGGCACTGTGTTCGTAACGGGCCAGCTGGTTCTGATAAGCGCTCAGGGCTGTGGTCCATTCACGGATCAGGCGGGCATTGTCGGCTTGCAGGGCACGATACTGGGTGGAGAGCATTTGGCCTGCAAACTCCCCGTCGCCGGGCACATCGAACTGGCCGGTTGCCAGCATGCCGTCAACCGCGTCCTGATAGAAGCGGGTGGCTTGTGCCAGCTCGGCCTGGATGGCAGGAGTGAGGCCTTCGCCCTGCATCTTCTCCAGCGCATAGAGCTGGCGCAGGAATCCGATGTTGGCCTCCATGCCGCCATCGGCCGCCTGCCAGCGGGTCGCGAGGCCGCCGTTCCAGCTGATGGCCTGATCCGGTGAGCGGGTGAGGCTCTCGACGGCCTCGTCACCGATCACCTCCAGCCTGGTCGAGAGGCGTGACATGCGTTCCGAACTGGCACGCAGCGCCTCATCGGCGCTCGTGAAGGTGCGATAGAGGGTCAGCAGCTGTGCCTGCTCTTGCTGATAGGTCTGCTCATGCTGCTTCAGCGTGGTAATGGCCGCCGCATCGATGAGCCCGCCTTGCTCCACCCGGCGCAAAGCGTCGCTGGCCGCCTCTTTTGCCCGTTGCAGCTCCGGTGCGTCGAGGGGGATCCCCGAGAGCATCTTCTGGATATAGAGCGACTGGTTGCCGAGTTCGATGGAGCCCTCCATGGCACCATCTGCCGTCTGCCAGGCGGCACCCAGGACGTAGGAGAGCAGATCAGCCAGCCGCTGGCTGCCATACCAGCCGATCGCCCCCATGCCCAGGGTGCAGCCGAGCAGAATGGTGAGTCCGAGGTTGGATGTGGTGACGATTTTCATGATTCAAGCCTTCCCTGGTGCCGAACAAGACCATTTCAGTGTTCAATCAATGACGAAGATGTGCCATCCCCGATGGAAAATAAAGTGACAGACTGTGTTCTGAACGAGGGAAATGGCCGGGTATGAAGAGCTGGTCATCCCATGTTCTGCATGGACCTATGCTGGATACTTATCCAGTTATTCTTTATGCTATGACCCAATTTGCGAGAGTCTGCGTGGCGAGGAAAAGAACATGATCGGTCGCTTGAGAGGCGTCATCATCGAGAAGCAACCCCCCGAGGTGTTGCTGGAAGTCGGAGGGGTGGGATATGAGGTTCATATGCCCATGAGCTGCTTCTATGATCTGCCCGAACTCGGGAAGGAGGCCGTCATTCACACCCACTTCGTGGTGCGTGAAGATGCCCAGCTGCTCTACGGCTTCAACCACAAGCAGGAGCGGGCGCTGTTTCGCGAGCTGATCAAGACCAACGGGGTCGGCCCCAAGCTGGCCCTGGCCATTCTCTCCGGCATGACGGCCACCCAGTTTGTGATGAGCGTCGAGCGCGAGGAGATAAGCTCCCTGGTCAAGTTGCCCGGTGTGGGCAAGAAGACCGCCGAGCGCCTGGTGGTGGAGATGAAAGACCGCCTCAAGGGCTGGGTCAGCCACGATCTCTTCTCCCCGGCCGAAATCACCCTGCCCGCGAAAGAGAGCCCGCTGCGTGCCCCGGATGCGAGCGAGGAGGCGGCCAGTGCACTGGTGGCCCTCGGCTACAAGCCGCAGCAGGCCAGCCAGATCGTCAGCAAGGTGGCCGCCGACGGCATGTCGGTAGAGGAGATCATTCGTGAATCCCTGCGCAGCCTGGTGTGAGGTAGACAATGATTGAAGCGGATCGCCTCATCTCGGCCGGTGCCGCCCGTGAGGACGAGATCATCGATCGGGCCATCCGGCCCAGAAAGCTGGCCGATTACACCGGACAGGATCACGTCTGCGATCAGATGGAGATCTTCATCGAGGCCGCCCGCCAGCGCGGGGAGGCCCTCGATCATCTGCTGATCTTCGGGCCTCCCGGCCTTGGCAAGACCACGCTGGCCAACATCGTTGCCAACGAGATGGGGGTCAACATCAAGACCACCTCGGGCCCCGTGCTGGAGAAGGCCGGCGATCTGGCGGCACTGCTCACCAACCTCGAACCGAACGACGTGTTGTTCATCGACGAGATCCACCGCCTTAGTCCGGTGGTGGAGGAGGTGCTCTACCCGGCGATGGAGGATTATCAGCTCGACATCATGATAGGGGAGGGGCCAGCGGCCCGCTCCATCAAGCTCGATCTCCCTCCCTTCACCCTGATCGGTGCCACCACCCGGGCCGGCTCCCTCACCAGCCCCCTGCGTGACCGGTTTGGCATCGTGCAGCGCCTCGAGTTTTACAACGTCAAGGACCTGACCGACATCGTCTCTCGCAGCGCCCGCTGCCTCGGGCTCGACATGACGGAAGACGGCGCTCTCGAGGTAGCCCGTCGCTCCCGGGGGACACCGCGCATTGCTAACCGTTTGTTAAGGCGGGTACGAGATTTTGCCCAGGTGAAGTCTGACGGGCGAATTGACGGACCCATTGCGGCCCGTGCCATGGACATGCTGGACGTGGACAATGAAGGTTTCGACTTCATGGATCGCAAGCTATTGTTGGCCGTCATCGACAAGTTTATGGGGGGGCCCGTCGGGCTCGACAACCTGGCCGCCGCCATCGGTGAGGAGAAGGACACCATAGAAGACGTGCTGGAACCTTATCTGATCCAGCAAGGCTATCTGCAACGTACACCCAGAGGGCGGATCGCAACTCAGAGAGCCTACGTACACTTTGGTCTGGAACGACCGGCAGATCAGTAGACGTTGCGATATGAACCAAAAAGCCGCCCTTGAGGCGGCTTTTTGTTTTGCGGGCAAAAAAAAGCCCACGGCACAGGCGGTGGGCAAAGACAATTCAGGATGGATGTTCACAGACAGTGAGAGCGTCTGCAGACCGGTCGGGAAAAAACAGAGGAGCCGTCGCGAGGCTTCAGAGTCGGTTCATTTGATAGAGTTGAACGAAAGAAAGCTTGTAGTAACGGATGGTCTTGGCAACAAACTTTTTCATCATTAATCCCAACAAACAGGTTCGAAATGTTCATCGAATACGTACCGGGAACCCGGAATGACCGGCCTGTATTCAGAGGTATGCCCTCACTGCGAGGCGCATTGTAGGAGCTCTTTCCGGGTGGGGCAAACAAGAAAATCTATGGGCTTTTGATTAGATAAACTAATGATTTTGGTGGGGGTGTCAATCCGCATAAACATGTGTTTTTACTGGGTTTAAATTGATTTTTGGATGAGCCTGGCCATTTATTGAAATAATCGAGATGCGAAGGCTTTATTTCCGGGGTTGCGTATTTGTTTAACAGAATTGAAACTATTTTGGTTGGTCATAAAATTGATTTAAATCAATTATTTACGACTTATCGTTTTTTGTGATGAAGCTCCCATAATTAATGGGGAAAGCCCTATAAGTTACCTTGAAAAAACATGTATTGAGGGTGGTTTTACATTGATTTCAATCAAATAAAGGTGATATAAAACAGCGATCATTATAGGCGGGAATAGAACCCTGGTTATTGTTTATTAGATGTTAAACATTAGCTTTTTTTGTTCCTGTATATTGCCTTGTTGTTAATGTGGTGGCAGTCGAATCCGGTCAGTCCGCGAGGGGTGACCGACCGTTCGGGGACTTCCAATGGAAGCTTTGTCCTTAAAACTTAAAATAGCCGTGCCAATAATCGGTGAGGAAACATCATGATTGCTGAGCATGTGGTAGACCTATCGCGGTTCCAATTTGCTGCGACGGCCCTTTATCACTTCCTGTTTGTACCCTTGACGCTGGGGATGGCCTTCATCCTGGCGATCATGGAGTCTGTCTATGTGATGACCAACAACACAGTGTACCGGGACATGACCAAGTTCTGGGGCAAGTTGTTTGGTATCAACTTTGCCCTCGGGGTTACCACCGGGCTCACCATGGAGTTTCAGTTCGGTACCAACTGGGCTTACTACTCCCACTATGTCGGCGACATCTTCGGGGCCCCGCTGGCCATCGAAGGCTTGATGGCCTTCTTCCTGGAGTCCACCTTCGTCGGTATGTTCTTCTTCGGTTGGGATCGTCTCAGCAAGCGCCAGCACCTGGCGGCTACCTGGCTGATGGCGCTCGGGACCAACCTCTCCGCACTGTGGATCCTGGTCGCCAACGGCTGGATGCAGAACCCGGTGGGTGCCGAGTTCAACTTCGAATCCATGCGCATGGAGATGGTGAGCTTCGCCGACCTGGTGTTCAACCCGGTTGCACAGGTCAAGTTCGTCCACACCGTGGCGGCAGGCTATACCACGGGTGCCATGTTCGTGCTCGGGATCTCCTCCTATTACCTGCTGAAGAATCGTGATGTGGCGTTCGCTCGTCGCTCCTTCGCCATCGCGGCCGCGTTCGGCATGGCCTCCATCCTCTCCGTGCTGGTGCTGGGTGACGAGTCCGGCTACGAGACCGGGGAAGTGCAGAAGGTGAAACTGGCGGCCATCGAGGCCGAGTGGAACACGGAGCCGGCTCCGGCATCCTTCACCCTGTTCGGGATCCCGAATCAGGAGGAGATGCGCACCGACTACGCCATCAAGATCCCCTATGCCCTCGGCATCATCGCCACCCGTTCCCTCGACGGTCAGGTGACTGGTCTCAAGGATCTCAAGAGCGAGCATGAGCTGCGCGTGCGCAACGGCATGACCGCCTACGACCTGCTGACCAAGCTGCAATCCGGTGACAAGTCCGACGATACCCGCGCCCGCTTCGACGAAGTGAAGCAGGATCTGGGCTATGGTCTCCTGCTCAAGCGTTACACCCCCAACGTGACCGACGCCACCGACGAGCAGATCAAGGCCGCCGTGGATGACTCCATCCCGCAGGTACTGCCGCTGTTCTTCGCCTTCCGCATCATGGTCGCTTGCGGCATTCTGATGCTGGTGCTGATCGGTCTGGCTTTCTATGACAGCACCCGCCACAAGATCGGCGAGCGCAAGTGGCTGCTCAAGGCGCTGCTGTACGGCATTCCGCTGCCCTGGATCGCCATCGAGGCTGGCTGGTTTGTCGCTGAGTATGGTCGTCAACCCTGGACCATCGCCGAGATGCTGCCGACTTATGTCTCTGCATCCAACATTCCTGCGTCCGAGATCTGGTTCTCTCTGATCGGGATCTTCCTGTTCTACACAGTACTGCTGATCATCGAGATGTACCTGATGTTCAAGTATGCGCGCCTGGGCCCAAGCAGCCTGAAGACGGGCAAGTACCACTTCGAACAGAGCAAGGCATAAGGAGAGTGACCCATGTTTGATTACGAACTGTTGCGTCTGGTCTGGTGGGTGCTGGTCGGCGTGCTGCTGATCGGGTTTGCCATCACCGACGGTTTCGATATGGGGGTGGGCGCCCTGCTCCCCTTCGTCGGCAAGAAGGATGTGGAGCGTCGCGTGATGCTCAACACCATGGGGCCGC
This sequence comes from Aeromonas sp. ASNIH5, assembly GCF_002902865.1. Taxonomy (NCBI): domain Bacteria; kingdom Pseudomonadati; phylum Pseudomonadota; class Gammaproteobacteria; order Aeromonadales; family Aeromonadaceae; genus Aeromonas; species Aeromonas sp. ASNIH5. The sequence goes on from NZ_CP026122.1 coordinate 3,886,833, forward strand.
ACTGGGAAGGCAACCAGGTCTGGCTGGTGACCGCCGGTGGCGCCCTGTTCGCCGCCTGGCCCATGGTCTATGCGGCGGCCTTCTCCGGCTTCTACATCGCCATGATCCTGACCCTGATGGCGCTGTTCTTCCGTCCGGTCGGCTTCAAGTACCGCTCCCTGCAGGAAGATGCCAAGTGGCGCTCCAACTGGGACTGGGCTCTGTTTGCCGGTAGCGCCATTCCCCCTGTCATCTTCGGGGTGGCGTTCGGCAACCTGCTGCAGGGCGTACCGTTCAGCTTCAACCAGTTCCTGATGATGACCTATCACGGCAACTTCTTCGGTCTGCTCAATCCGTTCGGCCTGCTGGCCGGTCTGGTGAGCCTCTTCATGATCATCACCCAGGGTGCAACCTGGCTGATGATGAAGACCGAAGGTGAAGTGCTGGCGCGCTCTCGCACCGCCGCCATGATCTTCTCCCTGCTGACCCTGGTGCTGTTTGCCCTGGCCGGTGTCTGGGTGAGCGGCATGGATGGTTATGTGATTGTGGGCTCCGTCGCCACCGACGCCGTCACCAACCCCCTTCACAAGGAAGTGGTGGTGCAGGCCGGTGCCTGGATGCAGAACTACAACCTCTATCCCTGGATGATTGCCGCACCCGTGCTGGGTCTGGTGATGTGTCTGCTGACCGCCGTGGCGGCCAAGCTGGACAAGGGTTGGGTGGCGTTCCTGTTCTCCTCCCTGGCCATCGCCGGCATCATCCTGACCGCGGGCTTCTCCATGTTCCCGTTCGTGATGCCCTCGAGCCTCGAGCCGTCCCAGAGCCTGACCATGTGGGATTCCACCGCCTCCTTCAACACCCTCAAGGTGATGACGGTAGTCGCAGTCGTCTTCGTGCCGACCGTGCTGGCTTACACCATCTGGACCTACATCAAGATGTTCGGCCGGGTGAGTAACAAGCACATCGAAGACAACCAACAATCGCTCTACTAAGAAGGTGCCCTGATATGTGGTATTTCACCTGGATCCTGGGGCTGCTGCTGGCCTGTGCGTTTGGGATTATCAATGCGCTCTGGCTGGAGCACACCGAGAACCTGGATCGTCAGATTGATGAAGACAAGTGACAGGCTCGCCCGGCTGGCCGCTCCTCTGGAGCGCCAGCCATGGCAAGGTCTGATGCTGCTGGCGGCGGCCCTGCTGGCTGTCGCCATCTTGCAGGCGCCCAACCTGGTCGCGGCCAACACCAGTGAGCACGGCCTCTGGCTCGCGCCCTGGCTGATGTGGGCGGTCTGTTGCGGTGTCATGCATGGACTGGGGTTTCACCCGCGCAGCCTGGTGGGTCGCGTGCTGTTCCTCCCCTGGCTCGCCCTGCCCAGCCTGCTCTGCGGGCTCTGGCTGACCAGCAGCTACTACCTGCCATAAATGATGAAGGAGGTCGGCATGAGCCCACCTCCTTCTTTTTTTTTGAGGGGCGTGCCGCCGCCCGGTCAGAGCGACAGAACCTCGCTTGTCACGCCGCTCGCAGCCACTTCTCTTGTCCGCTTTTCTTGTGATGCTGACAGCCCTGTGGTCTTCGGCCTGTCGGCGCCGCAGCACGCCATAAAAAACAGGGGGAGAGGGGATTTCCCTGTCTCCCCCTGCTTCTTTCCTATTCAGCCCTGCGCTATGATAGCCCCCCATCTGACTGTCGAATGGATCACAGATTTTTATGGGGGAAGTCTCTGAGTTTCCGGTGCGTGTCTACTACGAAGACACGGATGCCGGAGGCATCGTCTACAACGCCAATTATCTCAAGTTTATGGAACGGGCCCGCACCGAATTCCTGCGCGCAGGCGGCATCGAACAGGATGTCCTGCTGCAGGCGGGGATCGCGTTTGTGGTGAGTCGCACCGAAATCGACTTCCGCGCGGCTGCCCGCTTCAATGAACTGCTGACCGTAATGACGCAAGTAACTGAAGTGAAACGCGCTTCCATGCGTTTTTCACAGCAGATCCTGGCGGCTGATGGACGGCTGATCACTCAGGCCATGGTACAGATCGCCTGTGTCAGTCATCCGCAAATGAAACCTGTTGCAATACCTGAAAAAATCAAGGGAGTGCTGTTAAGTGCACGCTGAAATTTCGTTTATTGGCCTGTTCTGGCAAGCCAGTCTGTTGGTGAAACTGGTCATGATGACCCTGATGGGCATGTCGGTCGTCTCCTGGGCGCTGATCATCCAGCGCTCCAAGGCCATCAAGGCGGCCAACCTCGCCTCGGAGCAGTTTGAAGACAGATTCTGGTCCGGGGTCGACCTCAATCGTCTCTACCAGGAGTCCTCCTCCCGTCGTGACGACATCGAAGGCATGGAAGACATCTTCTACTCCGGCTTCAAGGAGTATGCTCGCCTGCTCAAGGCCGGTGCCCGCGGTCAGGATGCGGTGATGGACGGTACCTATCGCGCCATGCGCGTTTCCCTGTCCCGTGCAGTGGACGATCTCGAGTCCAACCTGCCGGTCTTGGCGACCATCGGTTCCATCAGCCCCTATATCGGTCTGTTCGGTACCGTCTGGGGGATCATGAACGCCTTTATCGCTCTGGGCCAGGTTCAGCAGGCGACCCTGCAGATGGTGGCACCGGGTATCGCGGAGGCGCTGATCGCCACCGCCATGGGTCTGTTTGCCGCCATCCCGGCCGTTATCTTCTACAACCGCTTCACCAACAAGGTCGAACGGCTGGAAAACGCCTACGCCAACTTCATGGACGAGTTCACCACCATTCTGAACCGCCAAATCGCACAGCAGGGTGAGAAGTAATGCAAACCTATCAGCGGCTCAAACGCAAGAAGGTCGCCGAGATCAACGTGGTGCCCTATATCGACGTCATGCTGGTGCTGCTCATCATCTTCATGGCGGTCACGCCCGTGATCACGCAGGGGGTCAAGGTCGACCTGCCCCAGGCGGAGTCCGAGCAGTTGCCGGAAGACTCCAAGCCGCCTTTCATCGTCAGCGTCAATACCGAGGGTGAGTACGTCATCAAGGCCGGCGAGGCGGATGACGAACCCGTACCGAGCGGCACACCAGAGGCGATGCAGCAGTACATCACCGAGAAGGCCATGGGCTATCTGGCCATCAACCAGAACGCGCCCGTGGTGGTCGCCGGTGACAAGTCCGTGCGCTACGAGGAGGTGATCCTGCTGATGGTGGCCCTCAAGAAAGCCGGTGTGCCTCAGGTTGGTCTGATGACGGATCCGGTGAACTGACGGAGATGGATGTGAAGCGTGGTATTTCCGGTTATCTCGTCGCGTCGCTGCTGCTGCATCTGATCATCGGCATCATCCTGCTGGTCGGTGTCGACTTCAGCAAACCCAAGCGCCCCGAGTCCAAGGGACAGATCGTCAATGCGGTCATGATGGACAGCGAAATGCTGGAGCAGCAGATGCAGCAGGTCCAGCAGCAGAAGCAGGCCCAGCCCAAGGCTGCACAGCAGCAGAAGGACAAGGAAGACGCTGAGCGCGTCAAACGCGAGCTGGCACAGGAGCAGGAGCGTCTGCGTATCGCCGAGACCAAGCGCAAGCAGGCCGAAGAGGCGACCCGCAAGGCCGAAGCCGACAAGCAGAAGAAAGAGGCTGAACAGAAGCAGGCCGAAGAGAAGGCCCAGAAAGCCGAGGAAGCCCGCAAGCTGGAAGAGCAGAAGACCAAGAAGGCCGAAGCCGAACGCAAGGCGGCGGAAGAGGCCAAGGCGCTGGCGCTCAAGAAGAAAAAAGAAGAGCTGGAGAAGAAGCAGGCTGAAGAGAAGGCCAAGGCGGAAGAGGCCAAGGCCAAGAAAGCGGAAGCCGAGAAGAAGGCCAAGGCCGAAGCCGAGAAAAAGGCGAAGGCGGAAGCCGAGAAGAAAGCCAAGGCCGAGGCCGAGAAGAAGGCGAAGGAAGAGGCTGACAAGAAGGCAAAAGCTGACGCAGAGAAGAAGGCGAAGGCCGAGGCCGACAGAAAGGCCAAGATTGAGGCGGAGCGCAAGCGCAAGGCGGCCGAAGAGGCCAAGTTGCAAAAAGAGATGGAAGCCATGATGGAGCAGCAGCTGGCCGCCGAGGCCAATGCGCGCAGTCAGGCAGCATCGGCAGCCGCCAAGGGCGAAGTCGACAAGTATGCCGCCCTCATCAAGGCCACGGTCGAGCGCTACATGATTTTGGATCCCACCATGCGGGGCAAAACATGTACTATCGGTGTCAAGTTGGCCAGTAGCGGCTTCGTCATCTCGGTGGACAACGGTCAGGGTGATCCGGCGGTCTGCCGCTCCGGCAAGGCGGCGGTTCTGAAGGCCAACCAGTTGCCGGTGCCGAAGGATCCGGCGGCATTCGAGATGTTGAAGGAGTTTAACCTCAAGTTAGAACCGAGCATCTAAGCGTGATAGAACGGGGTCAATGACCGTGGTTGGCAGCATCTGCTGATAAAGGGATTTCACCTCTCATTTTTTTGGAACAGAGTATTTAAGCCATGATAAGAAAAGTGTTTTTTGCTTTGGTTGGCTGCCTTCTGCTAGGCCAGAGCGCTCAGGCGGCCTTGGACATCGTCATCACCGGCGGTATCGACAGTGCGCGCCCCATCGCCATCGCCCCCTTCAAGTGGGAGGGCAATGGCCAGTTGCCGCAGGACATCGCGGAAGTGGTCTCCAACGACCTGATGCGTAGCGGCAAGTTCAAGCCGCTGGCCCGTGGCCAGATGCCGCAGACGCCGAGCACCAGCGGCGAGATCAACTTCGCACCCTGGGCTTCGCAAGGGGTCGAGGCCGTGGTGGTCGGCTCCATCGCCGCCGTGGGTGATGGCACCTACAAGATCAACTTCGAGCTGGTCGACGTCCTGAAAGGCCAGCTGGCCAAGACCCAGGGCGGTGAAGCGAACGGTTACATCCTGGACAGCCGCATGGCGACCATCCCGGGTGCCCAGATGCGCCAGTTTGCCCACCGCATCTCCGACATCGTCTACGAGCGTCTGACCGGTGAGCGTGGTGCCTTCCTGACTCGTCTGGCCTATGTCTCCGTGCAGCAGGGCACCCAGTTCCCGTATCAGCTGCGGATCTCCGACTACGACGGCTACAACGAGAAGACTCTGCTGCGCTCCCGTGAACCCCTGATGTCCCCGGCCTGGTCGCCGGATGGCAGCAAGCTGGCTTACGTGAGCTTCGAGAACCAGAAGTCCGAGATCTATGTGCAGGACATCTACACCCAGCAGCGCAGTCTGATCACCAGCTTCCGTGGCATCAACGGTGCGCCGGAGTGGTCTCCAGATGGTCGTCGTTTGGCTATTGTTCTGTCCAAAGATGGGCAGCCTGACATCTATGTCGTTGATGTTGCTAGCAAGCAACTCACTCGAGTCACAAATAACCGCACCATCGACACCGAACCCTCCTGGATGCCGGACGGTCAAACTTTGCTGTTCACCTCTGAACGTGGTGGCAAACCCCAGATTTATAGCGTAAATTTGGCGACTGGCATGACTCGCCGGATGACCTGGGAAGGGGATTCCAACCAGGGGGCATCCATCACACCGGACGGCAAGTCCATGGTGATGGTGACCCGGGTTCAGGGACAATATCGCATCGCTCGCCAGGATATGGAAAATGGAGCCATGCTGGTACTGACCCAGAGTGCTCTGGATGAATCGCCAAGTGTGGCTCCCAATGGCAGCATGATCATTTATGCCACCATCTATCAGGGTCGTAAGAGTCTCGCATTGGTGTCGACCGACGGTCGCTTCAAGGCAGTGCTTCCGACCAGTAGCGGTGAAATTCGTGCACCAGCTTGGTCGCCCTTCTTGAATTGATAAAAATCGATTGTTTTTTGTTTTGTTATAAAGGTTTAAGGAAATAGCATGCAACTCAATAAACTGCTCAAGGGTCTGGCCATCGCACTGCCACTGTTCACCCTGGCTGCCTGTAGCTCCTCTTCCGACTCCGACGCCGCTGGCGCCGAGTCCGGCATGACCGACGGCATGGGCGGTGTACAAACCGGCGGCGCCAACGGCATGTTGTCCCCGGAAGAGCAGATGCGTCAGAAGTTCGAAGCGCTGCAACGCGACAACGTGATCTACTTCCCGTACGATGGTTACGACATTCAGGGTCAGTACGCCGACCTGCTGGATGCCCACGCCAGCTACCTGCGTGAACGTCCGAGCGTCAAGGTACTGATCGAAGGCCACGCCGACGAGCGCGGTACGCCGGAATACAACATCGCGCTGGGTGAGCGTCGTGCCAAGGCTGTTGCCAAGTATCTGCAAACCCTGGGTGTGCAGGCCGAGCAGCTCTCCATCGTCAGCTATGGCGAAGAGAAGCCGCTGGATCTGTCCCACACCGAGGAAGCCTTTGCCAAGAACCGCCGTGCGGTCCTGGTTTACTAAGGTTTGAGTCGAACGAAGTTCGTTTATATGCAAGCGGCCATTTCGATGGCCGTTTTATTTGCACTAAACGTCAAGGTTTGATCCGAATGAAATCTGTATCAGCGAGCGACTATGCGCTGGCCGTTTTATTTGCACTAAACGCTAAGGTTTGATCCGAATGAAATCTGTGTACAAGCAAGCTGGTGTTGCGCTGGCCGTGTTGGTTGCTTTGAATGCGCAAGCGGCAGCACCCGTGAGCGATCTGAGCGGGGATTCTGGCAGCAGCGGCGTGGTGCTGAGCGGCAACAATGGTGCCATCGTACCGACCGGCAGCCTGGAAGACCGGGTTGCTCTGCTGGAGCGTACCCTCAACGCCCGTCTGCGTCTGCAGGCCGAACTGCAGCAACAGGTCGACTCCCTGCAAGGGGAGGTCTCCGAGCTGCGTGGTCAGCTGGAACAGCAGACCTACCAGATGGAGCAGTCCCAGGAGCGCCAGCGCCAACTCTACCAAGAGCTCGACAAGGTGGCCAACAGCCAGCCTGCCGCCACGCCCGCAACACCTGCTGCAGGTGCTGCAGGTGCTGCAACGCCTCCTGCCGCGGCTGCCAACTACTCCACCAACCAGGATGAGAACCAGGCCTACGACGCGGCCGTGAACATGGTGCTCAAGGAGAAGAACTACGACAAGGCCATTCCTGCCTTCGAAGGGTTCATCAAGCAGTTCCCGAACTCCAGCTATGTTCCCAATGCCCACTACTGGCTCGGCCAGCTGATGTTCAACAAGGGGGACAGGGCGGGGGCCGCGAGCCAGTTCTCCACGGTGGCGAACAAATACAGCAAGTCACCCAAGCGGGCCGATGCCCTGCTGAAACTCGGCATGCTCGCCCAGCTTGACGGCAAAAAAACAGAGGCCAAGGCCTTCTATGAGCAGGTGATCAAGGGTTACCCCAACACCTCGCCGGCCCAGCTGGCCAAACAGAGTCTGGCCAAGCTGTGACATTGCTGCATGTCACTGTTTTCGTAACACTCTTGTAAAGAACTCTCTGCTTTGTATGCGCAGTGAACAATCAGATTTAATTTAAGATTTTTCTATTGCGCCAGGATGATAAATCCGTAATATAGGCCGCCGTCAGAGCCGGAGCAGTAATGCAGTCGGCACTGGTCGTGGTGAGGGTCGTTAGCTCAGTCGGTAGAGCAGTTGACTTTTAATCAATTGGTCGCTGGTTCGAATCCAGCACGACCCACCATTTCTTCACAGCAGGTGAAGACAATATTCCCAGGTCGTTTAGCTCAGCTGGGAGAGCACCTCCCTTACAAGGAGGGGGTCACTGGTTCGAGCCCAGTAACGACCACCATGTTGTAACGCTGGCCGCCACATGCGGTTGGTGAAAAGTTCAGGATGTGGGTCGTTAGCTCAGTCGGTAGAGCAGTTGACTCTTAATCAATTGGTCGTAGGTTCGAACCCTACACGACCCACCACTCTGAATATTGAATCCCAGGTCGTTTAGCTCAGCTGGGAGAGCACCTCCCTTACAAGGAGGGGGTCACTGGTTCGAGCCCAGTAACGACCACCATGTTGTAACGCTGGCCGCACATGCGGCTGGTGAAAGGTTCAGGATGTGGGTCGTTAGCTCAGTCGGTAGAGCAGTTGACTCTTAATCAATTGGTCGTAGGTTCGAACCCTACACGACCCACCACTCTGAACACAGAATCCCAGGTCGTTTAGCTCAGCTGGGAGAGCACCTCCCTTACAAGGAGGGGGTCACTGGTTCGAGCCCAGTAACGACCACCATGCTTTAAAAAATGATTTCGATGGGTCGTTAGCTCAGTCGGTAGAGCAGTTGACTTTTAATCAATTGGTCGCTGGTTCGAATCCAGCACGACCCACCATCATTTCAGTCATATCCCAGGTCGTTTAGCTCAGCTGGGAGAGCACCTCCCTTACAAGGAGGGGGTCACTGGTTCGAGCCCAGTAACGACCACCATGTTTTAAAAATGATTTCGATGGGTCGTTAGCTCAGTCGGTAGAGCAGTTGACTTTTAATCAATTGGTCGCTGGTTCGAATCCAGCACGACCCACCATCATTTCAGTCATATCCCAGGTCGTTTAGCTCAGCTGGGAGAGCACCTCCCTTACAAGGAGGGGGTCACTGGTTCGAGCCCAGTAACGACCACCATGTTTTAAAAATGATTTCGATGGGTCGTTAGCTCAGTCGGTAGAGCAGTTGACTTTTAATCAATTGGTCGCTGGTTCGAATCCAGCACGACCCACCATCATTTCAGTCATATCCCAGGTCGTTTAGCTCAGCTGGGAGAGCACCTCCCTTACAAGGAGGGGGTCACTGGTTCGAGCCCAGTAACGACCACCATGTTTTAAAAATGATTTCGATGGGTCGTTAGCTCAGTCGGTAGAGCAGTTGACTTTTAATCAATTGGTCGCTGGTTCGAATCCAGCACGACCCACCATCATTTCAGTCATATCCCAGGTCGTTTAGCTCAGCTGGGAGAGCACCTCCCTTACAAGGAGGGGGTCACTGGTTCGAGCCCAGTAACGACCACCATATTGAAAAGCCCGCAGCGATGCGGGCTTTTTCGTTTCCGTCTCCCATCAGGTTCGCAGTCGATCCAGCTCGCTTGCCAGGGTGGTGGCCGCCTGTTCCAGTGCCTCGCTCAGGCGCTGGCTGGCATTGGCCTCTTGTCCCAGGGTGGTGGCGGCGTCACCGATGCGCATCAGGTTCTGGTTGATGGTGTCGCTCACGGCACTCTGCTGCTCGGCGGCGGTCGCCACCTGGCTGATGTGATCATGGATCTGCTGGATCTGGGTGACCACCTGATTGAGTGCCTCGAAGGCCTGCTCCGTGCCTTCAACCGTGCTCACCGAGCGGGCGATCCCTGTGCTCATCAGCTGCTGGCTGCTGGTGACCTCGGTTTGCAGGCTGCCGATGAGCTGCCCTATCTCATCGGTGGATGAGCGGGTCTTGTTGGCCAGCGCCCTCACCTCGTCCGCCACGACGGCAAAGCCCCTGCCCATGTCGCCGGCCCGAGCCGCCTCGATGGCTGCGTTGAGGGCCAGCAGATTGGTCTGTTCGGCAATGGCCCGGATCACATCGAGAATGTGGCTGATATTGGTGCTGCGCTGGGCGACCTGGGCGACCGCCTTGTCGGCCTGATGCATGTCCTCGACCAGGGTATGGATCTCGCTGCGGGCCCTGCTCAAGGTCTGCTGGGCCGTGCTGACATGGTGGGTCGCCGCTTCCGACTCCTGCGCCGCCTGTTCCGCATAGCCCGCCACGCTGACTGCCGTGGTGCTCATCTCGTGCATGGCGCTGACCACGCTCTCCAGCTCCAGGCTCTGATCATCCAGGCTGCTGCGCATGGCATCGGCCGTCTGCTTCATGCCCCTGGCCTGCTGATGCACCTGTTGCCCAATCTGCTTGCTGCCCTGCACCATGGCCCTCAGCTTGCCGAGGAAGGCATTGAGATGCCTGCCCAGCTCGATGAGCTCCTGGTGGGTGTCGATACGGATCTGCTGGGTCAGGTCGCCTTCATTGCTGGCGAGGTGGGAGACGTGGCGGCTGATGAGGGAGAGGGGCGCCGTGATGGTCTGGATGAACCAGACAAGCAGGCCCAGGGCCACCAGGGTGATGACAACGATGGCAACCAGCTGCTGCTGCTGGGTCGCCTGCAACAGGCTGCCGAGCTGCTGGCTGATGGTGTTGGCCTGGCTGAGGGCGAGGGCCTTGGGCACCTTGATCATCAGCCACCACTGGTTGTCGGCGGCATCGATCCGTATGGGCTGCTGCAAGATGAAATCGCTGTCGGTATCGGCGGGGCGTCCATTCGGGGCAACCAGTCCGGCCTCTGTCAGGGGACGCCCCAGTTTGTCCGAATGGCGGTTGCTGCCGACGATGAAGCCCGCCTTGCTGACCAGGGTGACCTCGGCCTGGTTGTCATAGAGGCTCTTGCCAAGGTGCTCGGCCAGTTGCTGGAAGATGGGCAGGTTCATGTCGACCCCGGTGATCCCGGCAAACTTGCCATCCTTGAGGACGGGCACTGTCAGGCTGGTCATCAGCATCTTCTGGCCAGGGCTTATCTCGTAGAGGTAGGGTTCCATCAGGCAGGGGCGACGAGTCTCGCGACCGCAGAGATACCACTCGCTGTTGCGAATGCCGAATTCATTGCGCGAGGTGTCGAACTTGGCATCACTGGTGGCGGCATCTATGGTCTGCTGCGCGATGTTTCCGTTCTGTTCCCGGGTGAAGTAGACCTCGAGACTGCCCTTACCGGCAACCGAATGGCTGGCGCCCGTCTGCCAGTCGGCGTCCTGTCCGTCGTAACCGTTGGGTTCGAACTGGGCGTAGATGGAACTGATCCCGTTTGCCTGGCGCAGGCGGCTGCCAAGCAGCAGCTCCACTTGCGGGCGACTCAGCCGCTGGTCCGGCTGGGCCATGCTTCCTTCAAGCTGCGCCGCCATGCCGAGCGGTATCTGATAGGCCTGCTGCAACTGGTCTTCGATCTGCACGGCATACCGCTCTGCCTGGAATTGCAGGGAACGGGAAACCTCCTGCTCCAGGGCGCCACGGGTCTGCGCCATGATGTCATCGCGCAGGCCGTTCAGCGAGGAGGACTGTATCCATGTCATGGCGACGCCACTGGCGAGAAAAAGTCCCAGCGTGAGCAACAACAACTTGGTCTTGAGCGAACGTTGTTTCATTCGACAACTCCTTTTGGCAAGAATGACAACGATATGGTCGGAGCGGGTCCTGACAGTTGTACTGTACTGGATTTGTTGATGGGTTTGTGCACGGCTTCTGGTTATAATTTTGGCCTTCCCGAGCGTTGATGGAACAGTCGCAATGAGCAATGCACTGAGCAGTATTCCGCCGGTAGTCGAGATGGACTACCCCTTCCCGGCCAAACCACAGCCCCTGACTCCCGAGCAGAAGGCGACCCTGATCGCCGAGATCAAGGTGCTGCTGCAGGCGCGCCAGGCCGTGCTGGTTGCCCACTACTACACGGATCCCGAGATCCAGGCCCTGGCAGAAGCCACCGGTGGCTTCGTGGGTGACTCCCTGGAGATGGCCCGCTTCGGTCGCGACCATGCGGCCCAGACCCTGATCGTGGCCGGTGTGCGCTTCATGGGAGAGACCTCCAAGATCCTGAGCCCCCACAAGCGGGTGCTGATGCCGACGCTGGAGGCAGAGTGCTCGCTTGATCTGGGTTGTCCCATCGACCAATTCTCTGCCTTCTGCGATGCCCACCCCGATCACATCGTGGTGGTCTATGCCAATACCTCGGCAGCGGTGAAAGCACGTGCCGACTGGGTGGTCACCTCCAGCATTGCGCTGGAGATCGTCGAACATCTGGACAGTCAGGGTCACAAGATCATCTGGGGCCCGGACAGACACCTCGGCGCCTACATCGAGAAGAAGACAGGGGCCGAGATGCTGCGCTGGCAGGGTCACTGCATCGTGCACGACGAGTTCAAGGCCAAGGCGCTGCGCGAGCTCAAGGCCCAGAACCCGGATGCCGCCGTGCTGGTGCACCCGGAGTCCCCGGCCTCCGTCATCGAGCTGGCGGATGCGGTGGGTTCCACCAGCCAGCTCATCAAGGCCGCCAAAGAGCTGCCCCAGCAGAAACTGATCGTGGCGACCGATCGCGGCATCTTCTACAAGATGCAGCAGGCCTGCCCGGAGAAAGAGATGGTGGAAGCGCCCACCGGCGGTGATGGTGCCACCTGCCGCAGCTGCGCCCACTGCCCCTGGATGGCGATGAACGGCCTGGTGGCCATCAAGGAAGCCCTGACCGACGGTGCCGAGCGTCACGAGATCCATGTGGATGAGGCACTGCGTCTCAAAGCGCTTGTCCCGCTCGATCGCATGCTGGATTTCGCCGCCGAGCTCAAGCTCAAGACCCAGGGCAACGCCTGACTGACTCTGATGGCAAGATGCAAAGAGGGCTCCCGCGGGAGCCCTCTTTATTTATCCGTCATCTGTATCGTCAGATGATGACGGTGGAGAAGCTGTGCTCCTCGTCGGGCGGGACGGTGATCCCGTCCTCGGCGGTGATGGCCGCCTCGACACAGAGCATGGTGCGATAACCGTCGTCACTCATGTCGGCCATGGCGCTGGCCCCTTCCTGCCAGGGGGTCCAGACGACCACGCTGTCGTGGTTGCCGTTGACCACCCGGGTGGTGCGCTCACCATCCTGCACGCTGACCATGGGGTCGGGCTGGCGGTAGATGCGATCCATGGCTGCGGTGACGGTCAGCGCTCCCTGTTGCAGTTCGTTTCGGCCGGTCAGCTTGTCCAGATAGGGTTCGCCGAGGCCAGTCACGGTTACCGCTTCCGGCGCACTGATCTGCAGGTAGGTGTGCAGGGCGGCATTGTAGGTGAGCGCTGACTTGCCGGTGTTGCGGGTGGTCAGCACCAGGGAAAGCTCCTTGCCGACCAGTACGTCCAGCTCCAGCTCGAAGGCATGAGGCCAGAGCGTCCTGCTGGCATCGTTGTCACGCAGGGAGAGGTGGACGAGTGTGCCATCCCCGTGATCGGAGACCCCATCCAGCGTCCACAGGCAGTTGCGTGCGAAGCCATGAGCCGGCTTGCCGCTGCCAACGCGAGCGGGGGAGGGGCCGAACCAGGGCCAGCAGAGGGGAATGCCGCCGCGAATGGGCTTGCTGCCATCCAGTATCGCCTTGTCGCTGAGCCAGAGAGAGGCCGGCACACCATGGCGTTGGTAACGCAGCACATGGGCGCCAAACAGGCTTATCTCGGCCCTGGCGTGCTCATTGTCTATGGTCAGCAGGGGCAGGCCATCCTGGCTCAGGGTGCAGTGGGCAGTCAGCGTACGTGTCGGTGTCATAAAGGCTCCAGTGCTCGGGGACATTCAGAAAGGGTCCGTGATTCAGAATACAAAAAGGCGGCCATTGGCCGCCTTTTTTCAAGCTACGCGATTGCGCATCCCAAATTACTTGGAGATGTGAGCGATCAGGTCCAGAACCTTGCTGGAGTAGCCCATTTCGTTGTCGTACCAGGAGACGACTTTCACGAAGGTCTTGTTCAGCTGGATACCAGCCTTGGCATCGAACACGGAAGTCTGACGCTCACCCAGGAAGTCGGTGGAAACCACTTCGTCTTCGGTGTAGCCCAGCACGCCCTTCATGGCGCCTTCGGAGGCAGCCTTCATGGCCTGGCAGATTTCAGCGTAGGACGCTTCTTTCTTCAGGTTGACGGTCAGGTCAACAACGGACACGTCCGGAGTCGGCACGCGGAAGGCCATGCCGGTCAGCTTGCCGTTCAGTTCCGGGATGACCACGCCAACAGCCTTGGCAGCACCGGTAGAGGACGGGATGATGTTCTGAGCAGCACCGCGGCCACCGCGCCAGTCTTTGGCAGACGGACCATCAACGGTCTTCTGGGTAGCAGTGGTAGCGTGAACGGTGGTCATCAGGCCGGATTCGATACCGAAGGTATCGTTCAGAACCTTGGCGATGGGGGCCAGGCAGTTGGTGGTGCAGGAAGCGTTGGAAACGATGTCCTGGCCAGCGTAGGAATCCTGGTTGACGCCCATGACGAACATCGGGGTGGCGTCTTTGGACGGACCGGTCAGTACGACTTTCTTGGCACCGGCAGCGATGTGCTTGCGAGCGGTTTCGTCGGTCAGGAACAGACCGGTTGCTTCGGCAACAACGTCAACACCGATTTCGCCCCATTTCAGGTTGGCCGGGTCACGTTCAGCGGTAACACGTACGGTTTTGCCGTTGACGATCAGGTTGCCGTCTTTGACTTCAACAGTGCCCTTGAAGCGACCGTGAGTGGAGTCGTACTTCAGCATGTAAGCCATGTAGTCAACGTCGATCAGGTCGTTGATACCAACCACTTCGATGTCAGCACGCTCAGCGGCCAGACGGAAAACGAAACGACCGATACGGCCAAAACCGTTAATACCTACTTTGATAGTCATAATTGGTTACCTAACTGTTCAGTAGTCAAAGAAAATTCCGTTTGTAAATTTACTAGAACTCCCTCGCGAGTCAACCAACAATCTGCGCGAAATTGCGCTATATCATGAAAAACTGTGAAATTTATTTTCGGTTTATGTAACTGGCTACCAACTTTTGTTGAATGCATCATCAGCAAAGTCGGTGGCAGAGAACAACAATAGTGCCTGCCCGGTCACACATCCAGCCGGGGAGATATGTAAAAATGTGCGCGGTTTAGCATGGCCAAAGAGCCACTGTTCAAGTACCAACCATAAAAATTAATCACAAAATAGCGTAGACAGAATCCACAGCGGGAATTCTCAAACTATGACCACCCTGATTGAACAGCTGGCTGCCGCCAAAGGCATTGCCAGTGAGTATGTTGATGCCTGGGGCCAGCCGGCCTTGGTATCGGAAGAGAGCAAGGCCGCCATGCTGGGCGCCATGGGCTACCGCGTCGACGACGAGGCCGCCCTGTCCGAACAGCTTGAGCAGGAGCACCGCCAGCACTGGCTGCGCGCGCTGGATCCCGTGATGGTGGTACGCAGCGGCGACGCCGTTACTCTTGAGGTTCGCCTCCCCATCGAATTCGTCAACGATGCCCTCACCTGGCAGCTCCAGCAGGAGCAGGGTGCAGTGCTGTCCGGTCAACTCACCCCCATCGAGGGTGAGCTGGTCGGGGTGGCCGAGTTCGAAGAGATGGAGTGCCAGGCCTATCGCGTCACCCTGGATGTGCAGCCTGCGCTGGGTTATCACCAGCTCATCCTGCTGGAAGAGGGCAATGACGAGCCGCTGGCCACCATGCGTCTCATCGTCGCCCCCAAGTCCTGCTACAAGCAGGCGCCTATCGCCAATGGTCGCAAGGTGTGGGGCCCGAGCGTCCAGCTCTACTGCCTGCGCAGCCGCCACAACTGGGGCATCGGCGATTTCAGCGATCTCGGCCAGCTGGTTGAGAATGCCGCCGCCTGGGGAGCCCACTTCGTCGGTCTCAACCCCATCCACGCCCTCTATCCGGCGAACCCGGAGAGTGCCAGCCCCTACAGCCCCTCTTCCCGTCGCTGGCTCAACGTCGCCTATATCGATGTGGAAGCGGTGCCCGAATTCCTGGGCAACGATCGCCTGAAAGCGGAGGTGGCGAGCCCGGCCTTCCAGCAGCACCTCACCTCCCTGCGGGTCAAGGACAACGTGGACTACACCGGCGTCATCCAGACCAAGATCGGCATGCTGCGCCAGGTGTTCGACCAGGCCAGCTTCAGTGCCGAGCGTCAGGCTGCGTTCGATGCCTTCGTGGCCGCCGGTGGCGACAGCCTGCAACAGCAGGCAGCGTTTGACGCCCTGCAGGCCCATTTCTATGCCAAAGGCGAGAATGCCTGGGGCTGGCCGGTCTGGCCCGAGGCGCTGCGCGATTACCACAACCCCGAAGTGGCGGCCTGGATGGCCGAGCACCAGCAGGATGTGGCCTTCTATCTCTATCTGCAGTTCCTGGCTGACGAGCAGCTGGCCCGGGCCGATGCCCGCGCCAAGGCCGCCGGCATGGTGATGGGGATCTACCGGGATCTGGCGGTCGGCGTCTCCGAAGGTTCCACCGAGATCTGGGCAAACCGGGATCTCTACTGCCCGAAAGCCTCGGTCGGTGCGCCGCCCGACATTCTCGGCCCCCTCGGCCAGAACTGGGGCCTGCCCCCCATGAACCCGAACCAGCTGTTCGAGGCCGCCTACCAGCCCATGGTGGATCTGTTCCGCGCCAACATGCGCTCCTGCGGCGCCCTGCGCATCGACCACGTGATGGCCTTGCTGCGCCTGTGGTGGGTGCCGCCCGGAGAGTCGGCCGCCAAGGGGGCCTACATCTATTATCCGGTGAACGATCTGCTGGGGATCCTGGCCCTCGAGTCTCATCGCAACCAGTGCCTGCTGATCGGCGAGGATCTGGGGACCGTGCCGGAGGGGATCGACGTGACCCTGAAAGAGAACGGCGTCCACTCCTACAAGGTGTTCTTCTTCGAGCGCTCCAAGGACGATGGTGGCTTCATCTCCCCGGCGCACTACGCCGAGCAGGCGATGTCCGCCCTGACCACCCACGACATGCCGACCCTCAAAGGCTTCTGGCACTGCGACGATCTGGCGCTGGGACGCGAACTGGGCCTGTACCCGGATGAAGAGGTACTCAAGACCCTGTATGCTGATCGCCACCAGGCCAAGCAGCGGATCCTTGACAGCCTGCATGCTCATGGGGTCATCTCTGGCAATATCAGTCACGACGTGAACTGGGTCGGCATGAATACCGAGCTCAACCACGGTCTGCAACTGCACATGTCCCGCGGCAGCTGTGCCCTGTTCAGCACCCAGCTCGAAGACTGGCTGGAGATGGACAAGCCGGTCAATGTGCCGGGTACCAGCTACGAGTACCCCAACTGGCGTCGCAAGCTCTCCCGGGATCTGGAGGATATCTTCGCCGACGAGGCGCTCAAGAATCTGGCGGGCAAGATGAGCCGGGCCCGTGACGAGGCCAGCCGTTGAGCCTTGAACGCCAACATGTGACTCACTTTCATCCGCTTCGGCTTCGGCCGAAGCGGATGTTCAGCCATCAAAGGAAATGTCGATGCCCGTTGAACGTTTGGTTGCCGCCCGCTGTGCCGATCCCTTCTCCCATCTAGGCCTGCTGGCCAATCCGGATGGGCCAGGCCTGAAACTCACCGCCTGGTTGCCCGATGCACTCGAGGTCCGGGTCAGGGATCTCAAGTCAGGCAAGATAGTTGTCACCCTGACCGCCGCTGACGAAGCGGGCCTCTTTGAAACTGTTTTCACCCGCCGCAAGAATCCCTTCCCCTACCAGCTCATCGCGACCTACGCCGACGCCAGTGCCGACATCATCGATCCCTATCAGTTCCAGGCTGCCGCCTGGGAGGGGCTGGCGGAACTCACCTGGCAACCGGAAAACCTCTACCACACCCTCGGCGCCCAGTTGCGCACCGTGACGCACCTCGGCCAGCAGGTGGAAGGGGTACGCTTTGCCGTCTACGCGCCGAGCGCCACGGCGGTGAGCCTCATCGGGGATTTCAACTTCTGGGATGGCCGCCGTCACCCCATGCAGCGCAGCCAGTGCGGCCACTGGGTGCTGTTCGTGCCGGGGCTCAAGGCCGGGGATCGCTACAAGTTCGAACTGAAAGACCCGGCGGGCAATCGCCTGCCCCACAAGAGCGACCCGGTGGGCTTCTACTGCGAGCAGTACCCCTCGTTCGCCTCCGTGGTCTATGACCACGGCCAGTACCAGTGGCAGGACGCCGCCTGGCGCGAGAGTCAGCTCAATGACAAGCGCGAACAGCCCCTTTCCATCTACGAGCTGCACGTGGGTTCCTGGAAGCGCCACTCCAACGGCGACAGCCTGAGCTGGCGCGAGCTGGCGGTGGAACTGGTGGATTACATCAAGGAGATGGAGTACACCCACATCGAGCTGCTGCCAGTCTCCGAGCACCCCTTCAGCGGCTCCTGGGGCTACCAGCCGGTGGGCATGTTCTCCCCCACCAGCCGCTACGGCACGGCCGACGATTTCAAATACTTCGTGGATCAGTGCCACCAGGCGGGGATCGGCGTGATTCTGGATTGGGTGCCCGCCCACTTCCCGTCCGATGCCCACGGCCTGGCCCGCTTCGACGGCACGCCGCTCTACGAGTACGAAGATCCGCGCCGTGGCTGGCACCCGGACTGGAACTCCTACATCTATGACTTCGGTCGCGATACCGTGCGCCAGTTCCTGGTGGCCAGCGCCCTGTTCTGGCTCGACAAGTTCCACATCGACGGCCTGCGGGTGGATGCGGTCGCCTCCATGCTCTATCTGGATTACTCCCGCAACGCCGGTGAGTGGGTGCCCAACGTCGATGGCGGCAACCACAACTACGAGGCGATCAGCCTCTTGAAGTGGACCAACGAGGAGGTGTACGGCAAGTACCCCCACGCCATGACCATCGCCGAGGAGTCCACCGCCTTTGCCGGGGTCTCCCGTCCCACCTTCCTTGGCGGCCTGGGGTTTGGCTTCAAGTGGAATATGGGCTGGATGCACGACACCCTCAGCTACATGCAAAAAGAGCCCATTCACCGTCGTTACCACCACAACGACATGACCTTCTCCATGGTGTACCACTATGACGAGAACTTCATTCTGTCCCTCTCCCACGACGAGGTGGTCCACGGCAAGCACTCCCTGCTCTACAAGATGCCGGGGGACGAGTGGCAGCAGGCCGCCAACCTGCGCGCCTACATGGGCTTCATGTATGCCCACCCCGGCAAGAAGCTCAACTTCATGGGCACCGAGATCGCCCAGAGCAACGAGTGGAATCATGATGCCCAGCTGCCCTGGCACCTGTTGCAGTACCCCAGGCACGGCGGCCAGCAGCGGCTGATCCGGGATCTCAACCACCTCTATCGTCATGAACCTGCCTTGTATCAGGCGGATTATGAACAGGCAGGTTTCCGCTGGCTTGATCACAACGATGCCGACAACAGCATCTTCGCCTGGCTGCGGGCCGACAAGCTGGGGGCCCATCCGCTGGTGGTGGCCTGCAACTTCACCCCGGTGCCGCGCATCGGTTACCGTCTCGGGGTGCCGGCTGCTGGTCGCTATCGAGTGGTGCTCAACACCGACAGCGAGCATTACTGGGGCAGCAACTATGATGTGGGTCTGGTCTTCGTCGCCGAGGCGACCCCCTGGCAGGGGATGGCACACAGCCTGGTGCTGGACTTGCCGCCGCTCGCGACCTTGTTCATCAAACAGGAGTCCTGATGTTTGAAATGGAAAACGGGGTAGATCACCCGCTTGGCGCCCGTCTGGACGAGACGGGCTGCCACTTCTGTGTCTGGGCTCCCCAATCGGACAAGGTGGAGCTCTGCCTGTTCGACGACGAGGAGCAGGAGCTGGCGCGTCTCCCCTTGCCCGGTCGGCGCGGCCAGTACTGGTTCGGCCACGTGCGCGGGGTCAAGGCCGGTCAGCGCTATGGCTACCGGGTGCATGGCTCTCCCCAGGAGGGGTTGCTGTTCGACCCGGACAAGCTGCTGATAGACCCCTACGCCCGGGCGCTCAGCCGTGCCACCCACTGGGACGATGCCCTCTACGAGGGGGACAGCGCGGCCATGGTGGGCAAGTCGGTGGTGGTGGACGATGCCTTCGACTGGCAGGGGGTCGGCAAGCCCGGCATCCCGCCGGAGCGGGTCGTGCTCTACGAGACCCACGTCAAGGGGTTCACCCGCCAGCACCCCGGCATCCCCAAGGCGTTGCAGGGCACCTATCTGGGCATCAGCCACCCGCTGATGATCGAGCATCTGCAGGGGCTGGGGGTGACCTCGGTCCAGCTGATGCCGGTGGCGGCCTTCATGTCCGAGCCCAGGCTCGAGCAGCTGGGGCTCACCAACTACTGGGGCTACAACCCCATCGCCTTCTTCGCGCCCGAACCGCGCTACGGGGCGAAGGATGCGGTGACCGAGTTCAAGACCATGGTGCGCGAGCTGCACCGGGCGGGGCTCGAGGTGATCCTGGACGTGGTCTACAACCACACCGCGGAGTCGGGCTTCGACGGCCCCATGCTCTCCCTCAAGGGGTTTGACAACGCGGGCTACTACGCCTTCGAGTCGGGGGCCCACGGTCCGGATTACCATCGCCACGCCAACGTCACCGGCTGCGGCAACAGCGTCAATCTGGATCACCCCAATACCCTGCGACTGGTGCTCGATGCCCTGCGCTACTGGGTCACCGAGATGCAGGTGGACGGTTTCCGCTTCGATCTGGCGGTCACCCTGGCGCGGGAAGCGGGGGAGTTCGATCCCATGAGCGCCTTCTTCAAGGCCATGATGGCGGATCCCGTGCTGGCGCGGGTCAGGCTCATCGCCGAACCCTGGGACATCGGCCCCTTCGGCTATCGTCTCGGCCAGTTTCCGAGCCAATGGCTGGAGATCAACGATCGTTACCGCGACACGGTGCGCGCCTTCTGGCGCGGGGATGCGGGCAAGATGGGGGATTTTGCCACCCGTCTGGTGGGCTCGCGGGATCTCTTCCCGAAGAACTGGCGCTCCCCCCACACCAGCGTCAACTACCTCTGCTATCACGACGGCTTCACCCTCGAGGACCTGGTCTCCTACAACCAGCGCCACAACCAGGCCAACGGCGAGGACAACCGGGACGGTCACGGCAACAACCTCTCCAGCAACCACGGGGTGGAGGGGCCGACCCTGGACCCGCGCATCAACAACCTGCGCCAGCAGCAGAAGCGCAACCTCATCGCCACCCTGCTGCTGTCACAGGGGACGCCCCACTTCCTGGCCGGGGACGAGATGGGCCGCAGCCAGCTCGGCAACAACAACGCCTACTGTCAGGACAACCAGATAAGCTGGGTGAACTGGCAACTGCGCCCGGAGGACGAGCGGCTGCTCGCCTTCACCCGCCAGATGATGGCGCTGCGGGCGGAGTCCGGGGTCTTCTCCAACCTGCAACTGAGCGACGACGGCTGGAACGGCAAGGCGACCAGCTGCCACCAGGTGAACTGGTATCACCCGGACGGCCATCAGCTCACCGATCAGGACTGGCACGCCCCCATGGGGCAGGCGTTTGCCATGGACATCGGCATGATCGGCTGCACCGGGGAGCGCTGGTACGTGCTGTTCAACGCCAGCGACTATGACATCCAGTTCCGCCTGCCGCCGCCGGGGGAGGGCATGGAGTGGATCCAGACCATCGACACCGCCACCAATGACGGCCTGCCCTTCCTGCCGGACGACATCAAGCGGCTGGTGGCGGTGGGGCGTGCCCACTCCCTCAAGCTGCTGGAGCGGGTCGCCCTGCCGGCGGCGGTGCTGGCGAGCGAAGGGGTGGTGGCAGCGGATGTTGTCGCCGTGTTGCCAACGGGATCACAGTTCCCGCTGGCGGGGTAGAGCCAGGCACCCTGACTGGGTATGCTGGGCACCGTTATCAGTGGTGAGGAGCCGGAATGAGCAGTAACAACCCTGAACAGTGGCGCGACAAGCTGAGTGCAGAGCAGTTCCACGTCTGCTGGGAGAAAGGGACCGAGCGTCCCTACAGCGGTGCCCTGCTGCACAACCGCAAGAGCGGCGATTACCACTGCGTCTGCTGCAAGCAGGTGCTGTTCCACTCAGCAGCCAAGTTCGACGCGGGCTGCGGCTGGCCCTCGTTCGACCGGGCCATCGAGGGGACGGTGACCTACACCGAGGACAACAGCCACGGCATGAAACGGGTGGAGATCACCTGCAGTCAGTGCGGCTCCCACCTCGGCCACGTCTTCCCCGACGGGCCGACCGAGACCGGCCAGCGCTACTGCGTCAACAGCCTGAGCCTGGATTTCGAGCCCGACGCCTGATCCCCGACATGACCAGCGGCGCCTCCCTTCGGAGGCGCCGCTTTTTTATCTCCCCCTGTCAGGTGCCGGGCTATGCCAGCGGCAGGTAGATGTCGGTGACCAGCTCATGGGTGGGCACCTCGTGTACAAAGTTGTGGTAGTGGAAGAAGAGCGGAAAATCCCGCAGCTCTTCGCCGCTGGCGGGCAGCCAGTCGCGGTAGAGCGCCCGGGCACAGTCGGCCAGGAGGTCGTGGGAGCCGTGGTGGCGTACCACGGCGCAGCGCCCGGCCGGGATGAGGGCATTCTTCACCCCCCACTCATTGTCCTCGGCGACGGGGGCCTCGACGCTGCCACAGAGGGTAAAGCGAAACGCCGCACCCTCCGTCGTGGCGGGGTCGTCCGGCGCCAGGCCATAGGTCCGGCTGGTGGCGACCGGGGAGCCGCCCGTGGCCTTGCGCCACTGGATGAAGCGCGCCGCGGTGTCGTTGATGCGCTCGGGCAGGCCCTGATGGGTCAGGGCGGCGACGGCGGTCTGCGGGAACTGGATGATGTCGACTCGCATGGGATCAATCCTCTTGGTGGGGGGCCGTGGCAGGCAGCGATGCCAGCTGGCCCAGTCCGGGTGCTGCCTGAACTGGCTGGGCGTCAGGCCGAACGTCTGCTTGAAGGCGCGACTGAAAGATTCGCCATGCTGGAAGCCGGCATCGAGGGCGATATCAGTCACCTTGTCCAGAGGCGCGAATGCCAACCGGTAAGAGGCCCGCTTCAGCCGCAGCAGCTGGATGTAACGCCCCAGCGGCACGCCGCAGTAAGCGGCAAATTGCCGATGAAAGTGAAAGGGCGAAAAGTGCGCCACGGCGCTGAGCCGCTCCAGCGACAGGTCGTCGTCGAGATGGCGCTCGATGTGCTCTGTCACCGTTTGAAAGCGTCGGCGGTAGGACTCTGTCTGGTTGTGATCCATGGTCTCTCCTCTGTGCCGCCCACTATCGGCCAACGGGCCCGAGCTGTCCTGACGGATCTTGCTCTCTTTGGTTCCCCTCGGGGATAAGAGCCATGACCGCCAGCCCGGCGGGCGCTGCCTGACTTGTCGCGGGTTCGTCAGGCCAGCAGCAGGGCTGCCCCCGTCAGCAGGGCTGCGAGGGGCAGAACGGGGAGCCGTGGCACCCGCAGCAGGTAGAAGCCGACGGCGGCCAGCGCCAGATCGGTGGGGGAGAGCACGGCGCTCTGCCACACCGGCTGATAGAGGGCCGCCAGCAGCAGCCCCACCACGGCGGCGTTGATGCCGGCCACGGCCCCCGCCAGACGGGGGCGGGCCAGCCAGTGCTGCCAGCAGGGGCCCAGCGCCCAGAGCAGCAAGAAACCCGGCAGGAAGAGCGCCAGGGTCGCCAGCAGCGCCCCGATGAGGGGAGTGGCGGGCAGCAGCACGGCGCCCAGGTAGGTGGCCAGGGTGAACATGGGGCCGGGTACCAGCTGGGCCAGGCCGTAGCCGGTCAGGAACTGCTGCTCGCTCAGGTGGTGACCCAGGCTCTCCTGCAACAGGGGCAGCACCACGTGACCACCGCCAAACACCAGGCTGCCTGCCCGGTAAAAGTCGGCCAGCAACTGGCTGACGGGGCCGCTCGCCACCAGGGGCAGGCCGACGAACAGCAGGGCGAACAGCAGCAGGGTCGGCCAGTGAGGCTGGCGAGCCGGAGTGGACGCGAGGTCCTGACTCCCCGGGTGCGGCTTGCGCAAGGCACAGAGCAGGGCCGCGCCGAGCAGCATGGCGACCTGGGTCAGAAGACCGGGGGCGCACCAGAGGGCGGCGGCGGTGGCCACCATGACCCCCTGTTGCAGCGCCGTCTTGCAGAACTGGCGGCTCATGGTGAGCACGGCATCCGCCACCACGACGAGCGCCAGCAGCTTGAGGCCGTGCAGGGCGGCGTCCAGCCAGAGGTTGCCCGCAAGCTGACCCAGACCGACGGCGGCCGCCAGCAACAGCAGGAAGGAGGGGAGGGTAAAGCCGACGAAGGCGGCCAGGGCGCCGCCGATGCCGGCGCGGTAGCGGCCGATGGCAAAGCCGAGCTGGCTGGAGGCCGGACCCGGCAGCAGTTGGCACAGGGCCAGCAACTGGGCGAACTCCCCCTGGTTCAGCCAGCCCAGCCGCTGGACAAAGGTGCGCTGAAAATAGCCGATATGGGCGGCCGGCCCGCCAACACTGATGCATCCCAGCCACAAGAACTGCATGAATACCTGTCCCATCTTCCCTTCCTCGTCATCATCCTGGCCCGGATAATATGACAAAAAAGTGACAGTTTGGTGACGGTACTCCCTCCCGCGCTGCCTGCCATCAACAGGGGCTGGCGGGGGGCTGGTCGCCTCCGCCAGCTGACGAGAGGTGCCGGGATGACGCGCGGCAGCCTGCCGGTGAGGGTCAGGGGGCAGGTTGTGGCTGGGGCAGGTAGCATTGTCCCGCCAGCCAGCAGGCGATGGACTGGCGACTGGCATCGAAGTGAGGCTCGGGCAGATTGTGCGGGTCGCACCAGATCCAGCCCTCGCATTTTTCCGGCTCCAGCAGTTGCGGCTCCCCGTCCACCTCTGCCAGCAGGGTGACCGAGATGTAGTGCAGGCCGCTCTCGCGCCAGGTCTCCAGGTTGTTGGTGACGGCGATGACGCGAGGCTGGCGGATGACGAAGCCGGTCTCCTCCGCCACCTCCCGGATGGCTGCCGACTCGAAGGTCTCCCCCAATTCCAGATGACCGCCTGCGATGGACCAGTAGGGGGCATGGCTGCCCTTGCGCTTGCCAAGCAGTACCTGGCCCTGGCCATTGGTGAGAATGACGCCGACACCGACGCGGGGATAGGGGGTAGACATAGGGGAGGCTCCTTGCTGAGATGGCGGGGTGCGCCAGGGAAAACGGGCCCACCTTAGGGGGGATGGGCCCGTTGCGCAAGCCGCCTGTTCAAGGGGGATCGGATGCCGATTTTCCATCGCTTAAATGGATGGGTCTGGCGACATTCTATCTGTTAAATAGATGGTAAAGGCCCCCGGTTCAGGGCAGTCTGACCAGCATTTTGCCGGTATTGCGGCCCTAGAACAGTCCGATAAAGGCTTGCGGCATGCTGGCCAGCCCGTCGCTGACGGTCTCCTCGGCCTGGAGGGTGCCCGCTTCGAAGGCCGGCATGGCCTCGGCCAGGAACGCCCCGTAGTGTTGCCAGTGATCGGAGACCAGCAGCCCCTGCATCAGGATGCGCTTGCGGATCACCTGGGAGAGGTTGCGCGGGCCGCTGGCCTGGCCGTTGCTGTTGTACTGCTCGATGAGGCCGCACAGCACGATGCGCCCGTGCACCACCAGGTGGTTGAGGGCGGCATCCAGCATGGCGCCCCCCACGTTCTCGAAGTAGACGTGAATGCCTTCGGGGGCGAGGCGGGCCAGCTCGGCGTCGAGATCCGGGGTCTCCCGGTAATTGATCACCGCATCGGCTCCCAGGGTCTTGAGGTAGGCGACCTTGTCGGCCGAGCCGGTGGAGCCGATGACCCTGGCTCCCGCCTGCTTGGCGAGCTGGACCGCCATGGTGCCGACCGCCCCGGAGGCCGCCGAGACCAGCAGGGTTTCACCGGCCTTCAGGTGCGCCACCTTGTGCAGGCCCGCCCAGGCGGTCATGCCCGGCATGCCGAGGGCGCCGAGGAAGCGCTGGGGCGGCAGGATGGTGTCGGGCAGGCGGGTGAGCTGGGCGGCGTTTGCCACGAAGGCATCCCGCCAGCCCAGCATGCTGCTCACCTTGTCCCCCACCTTGAAATCGGGATGGCGCGATGCCTGTACCGTGCCGATAGCGCCGCCGTCGAGGGGACCGTTGAGGGGGAAGGGGGGAACGTAGCTTTTTGCCTCGCTCATGCGGCCGCGCATGTAGGGGTCCACCGACAGCCACTGGTTGGCGACCTGCACCTCTCCCTCCTGCAGGGCGGGCAGGGGCACGTCCCGGAGGGCGAAGTCCTCCAGGGTGGGGAGACCGGTGGGGCGACGCAGCAGTTGGATTTGATGGCTGATGGCATTCATGGGCATTCTCCGGCAGTGGGGCCGCGCGTTGGGCGGCGGCCTGGTATTTTTGTTTGTGTGCAAACTAAAATCAGGGTAGTCCTGAACGCGGGGGCTGGCAACTGTTTTGTGTGCAAACTATTCAGCCCCGAAGTTGATGGGGTATACTGCCTCCTTGTCGTCAGCGAGGTCCTCCATGAGCGAATTGAAAAAGCAGGTCTGTTTTGCCCTCTACAGCGCCTCCAATGCGGTGATGCGTGCCTATCGGCCGCTGCTGGACAAGCTGGATCTCACCTATACCCAGTACCTGGTGATGCTCTCGCTCTGGGCCCGGGACGAGGTCAGCCTCAAGGAGATAGGGCAGGAGACCGGACTGGATGCGGGCACCCTGACCCCCATCGTCAAGCGGCTGGAGAGCAAGGGGTGGCTGACCCGCACCGTCTCCCACGAGGATGAGCGGCAAAAGTGCATCAGTCTGACCGAGGCGGGACGCCAGTTGCAGCAGGAGGTAAGGGAGTGCTGTCTGGCGGACAGCTTGCGCAATCAGGTGGATCTGGCCGATGCTGAGTTGGCCCAGCTCAAGCAGCTTTGCGATCGCGTGGCGGCGCAGCTGGGGCGCTGATCCCTTTTCCCGTCAGGAGTGACCCGATGAAACCCATGCAATCCCTGCTGCCTCTGTTTGCCATCCTGCTGTGCGCCTGCGCCGATACCTCCTATCCCCGTTCCGAGCTGCAGATCGACGATGCCGATGCCTGGCAGGCCATCTGCAAGGACGGGGTCCGGGTGAGGGCGGTCACCGACGAGGGGATCTGTGCGGATCACCGCGGGGTGGCCATGTGGACAAATAAACCAAGGGCTGCACGGATGGCAGAAGAAGCGGCCAAGTAGTGTGACCTGTACGACATAAAATGACATGACCGGCCATGGGGCCGGTTTTTTTCGCGATCTTGCCAGCACTTTGGCACCTTGTTCATGGTGCACTCATTTTTCTCTTCCCATACTGGCCCTCAAGGTAGCAAACCAACAGGAGAGAGAGATGCAATCATCCATCGTCGGGCTCTCCATTCTGTGGGGGCTGGCCAGCTTTGGTGTTCAGGGGGATTTCATCGAGAGCCGTGATACCGCCTCCCCCTCTTGGCAGGCCGAGTCCAGAGTGGAGATGGAAGGGTACTTGATGGAGTCGTTGGGCGCCGATCGCTGGGTGTTCGACAACGGCAGCGAGAGCCTGGAAATATCTCTGCCCAAAGGGCAGTGGGTGTCGACCGGTGAGCGGCTGCGGCTGCGCGGCGAACCCCTGCAGGAGCAGAGCGGCTGGTTGCTGCAGGTGCAGGACGTCAGCCAGGTCGAGGCATGACGAGGCGTCCACCACCTGGCGGCGCGAGGGCGCCCGGGGGCTGTGTTGACCGCGAATGCCCTTGATAACAGAGACAAGAAGAGGAGGCCCGGGCCTCCTCTTGCTTTTGGTGCTCCCCGGATGCGGGGTGGGTTGTCAGCCCAGGTGGTTGAGGGGCAGGGCGGTCTTGTGCTTGATGCGGCGCAGCACGAAGCTCGAACGCACCCCGGTCACGCCGGAGATGTGGGTCAGCTTGTCCAGCAGGAAGTGCTGGTAGTGCTCCATGTCCCGCACCACCACCTTGAGCTGGTAATCCGCATCGTTGCCGGTGATGAGGTCGCACTCCAGCACTTCGGGCAGATCCTTGACGGCGCGATCGAAGTTCTCGAACCGCTCCGGAGTGTGCCTGTCCATGGAAATGTGAATGTAGGCGGTGAGGGTCAGCCCCAGCTGGCGGGCATTGAGCAGGGTGACATGGGTATCGATGAGACCGGCATCCTCCAGCGCCTTGACCCGGCGCGAGCAGGGGGAGGGGGAGAGCCCGACCAGCTCGGCCAGCTCCAGGTTGCTGATGCGGCCATTTTCCTGCATCA
The DNA here is from genome assembly GCF_002902865.1 of Aeromonas sp. ASNIH5. Classification (NCBI taxonomy): domain Bacteria; kingdom Pseudomonadati; phylum Pseudomonadota; class Gammaproteobacteria; order Aeromonadales; family Aeromonadaceae; genus Aeromonas; species Aeromonas sp. ASNIH5. Next base: position 3,914,415 of record NZ_CP026122.1, read on the forward strand.
GCTCCAGAATATGCCTGTCTATACGATCAAGTTTCAGCATTCTCCGTACCTCTTCGCAATTACTAATCCACTTTTCCTAGATTAAGGGTGAACTATTGCAAAAACAACTGAAAATACCTGCTACTTCACAACCACTCACCGCATCGCGGGGAGTACCATGGTTACATCTTCCGGTGGCAAGACAGGCGCCCGACCAGGCACCTGTGGTGAAGGACCTTACCGGGTCAAGAGCCCCATCAGCCGTTCGACCTTATCGGGAAACAACGGGCTGGAACGAGAGCACCCCCTCCCCGAAGGCAACAAAGCAGGCATCCCGGCGCCTGCTTTGTTGTTTTTGCGTTCCGCCCGCTCAGGGGCGGGGCGGCCGGATGCGATAGAGGCAGCGGCTGTCCCCCTCCAGCAGATACTGCTCCCGCTCCACCTCGGCCGGCGCCAGCAACCGGCGAAACAGCGCCAGCTCGCTGCGGCAAAAGCCCCGACAGGCTCTGGCCGCACTGCAGATGGGGCAGTGACTCTCCCACCACAGCCAGCTGCCGTCCTCCTCCTGCGACATGTCCGCCATATACCCCTCCTGGGTGCGCAGCGCCTTGAGCGTCATCAGCCTGTCTGCCAGCGCCGGCTGGGTCAGCCTGGATTCATAGCGTGCCTGCATCTGCTGCTCCCGCTGCGTGATGAGCTGCTCCATGCCCGCGTCGCCAAACACCTGCCGGATATCGTCGATCAGCTGCAGGGTCAGATCGCCATGGGTGTCTGGGAAGCGCTGCCAGGCCTGGTCGGTGAGGTGCCACAGGCGCACCGGGCGACCGCGGCCGCGGGCCTCGTCGCTAAACCCCACCCAGCCCTCTGACTCCAGGGCCATCAGGTGCTGGCGCGCCCCCATGGACGTCATCTGCAACTGGTCGCCGAGTTCGGCGGCGCTCTGGGGGCCGCGGGTTTTCAGCAGATAGAGGATCTTGTCGGTACTGGCGTTCATGGGGGCTCCGGTGGTGGGTATCGGTGCGGTGACCGCCTGGATGAGGTCATTATGGGTAGCAGGGAGATTTAAATCAACAATCTGCTTTACTTAATGGACGACCCCTCACAATATAAATAAACCGATAACTTTATTTAATGAGGCGAAGATGGAAGGGATCAAGGGACAGGCGACCCTCTGGGTATTGGTGATGACGGTGACGCTGGCGGTGGCGGGGTTCAGCCTGCCTTCCCCCGTCCTGGCGCCGCTGCTGCTGGATCCGGCCCAGGGCATGTTGACGCCACAGGCGTCGGACTGGAGCCGCAAGGTGTGGCTTGGCGTCATCATGGGGCTCTATCCGTTGTTTCAACTGCTGGGGGCCCCCTTGCTTGGCCGTCTCTCCGATCGCCATGGGCGCAAGCCGGTGCTGACTCTCTGTCTGGTGGGGGTGCTGGCAGGGTATGTGCTGATGGCCCTCGGCATCGCCTGGCGTTCCCTGCCGCTCTTGCTGCTGAGCCGGGTGGTGGAGGGCTTCTTCAACGGCGACATCGCCATCGTGCAGGCGATGGCGGCGGACATGAGCACGGCCAGGACCAAGGCCCGCAACTTCGCCCGCATCAACATCGGCATGAACCTGGGCTGGGTGGTGGGCCCCATGATCGGGGGCTATGCGGCCGTGGTCTCGGGGGATTACAGCCTGGCGGCCTGGCTGGCGGTGGGGATGACGGTGATCAACCTGCTGCTGGTGCTCTGGCTGCTGCCCAATCGTCCCCCGGTGCCGGCGACCCGGGATGAGGCTCCCCTCTCGACCCGCCAACTGCTGCTGCAACCTCGTCTCCTGCCCTACTTTGCCCTGACCCTGGCAAGCTACGGGGCGGTGCAGCTCTACTTCACCTACTTCAATGTCTGGCTGGTGGAGCGGCTGGCATGGGATCCGGTGCAACTGGCCCAAGCCGCCGTGCTGGTGAGCGTGCCCATGATGTTGGGTTCCTGGATCGGTGAGCAGCTGGCACGGCACTGGCGCGGCAGCTCCCTTGGCATCGTCGGCCACCTGGTGATGGCGGCGGGCATGCTGATGTTCATCCTGCCGACCCAGTGGTGGGGGCTCGCGCTCACCTTCATCCCGGCCGGTATCGGCATGAGTCTGGGGGAGCTGGCCACCTCGGTGGCGGTCTCCAACCGCAGCCATGCCAGCCAGCAGGGGCAGGCGATGGGGCTCTACCGCGGTCTGGCGGTGGGCAGCGAGATCCTGGCGGTGGTGCTGGGCAGCCTGGTGCTGCTGGCGGGGACCGAGTGGCCCTTCTACCTGGCCGGCCTCTGCGGCGTGATCTGTGCCCTCGGTTTCTACGGATTGCGCAGACGGGCGGACAGGCGAAACGCCGTGGCCGGGTGCGCCGAGGCGGGCTGACGAAGGGCGCGGGGATCACAGTTCGGCGACGGGATGGCGGGCCGGACTTGCATCGCGGCGCCGAGTCTGGGACGGTATGGCTCTTTACTCCGCTGTTCCCGCCCCCCGGCGAGCGCGTCTCCCATCATGGGCCTTGCGATGCCCAGTCCGCATTCCCGGCGGTGAGATGTGTCGTCATGGCACTGGAAACGGGAGGGATGGCGCCGCACCCGTCTCGACATTCCTGGAGGTGATATGAGTCGTTATCAGGCCATTGCATTGGACATGGACGGTACCCTGCTGAACCGGGATCACAAGATCTCGTCCGCTACCCGGGCGGCCCTTGCCCAGGCCCGGGCCCACGGCATCAAGGTGCTGCTGGTGACGGGTCGCCACTTCATGACGGCCCGTCCCTTCCACCACGAGCTGGCCCTCGACACCCCCATCATCTGCAGCAACGGTGCCTACCTCTATGATCCGGTGCAGGAGAGGATCCTCGCCGGGGATCCCCTGGCCGTGGCGCCTCTCACCACCCTGCTGGAGGAGGTGCAAGCCCAGCAGATGGGGGCGCTGTTCCACCTGGGGGACGGCATCGGCTACCTGGGCTGCGAGGAGCACGTGGGCCGGATGCGGCGCTGGTCGGCAACCCAGCCGGATCACCTCAAGGTCTCCCTGCTGCCCGCCGAGGATATCGAGTCCTGGTTGCAGTCCCCCATCTGGAAGCTGGAGTTGTTCAACCAGGATCCCGGCCGGTTGCACCGTTTCGTCGGGGAGGTGGTGGAGAGACTGCCCTTCACCCGTGACTGGGCGGCCCCCTATGCGGTGGAGCTGGTGCAGCCAGGTTGCAGCAAGGGCAACCGGCTGGCCCAGTGGGCGGCGAGGGAGGGGATCGCCATGGAGAACCTGGTGGCCTTTGGCGACAACAACAACGACATCAGCATGTTCGAGCAGGTGGGGCTGGCGGTGGCCATGGGCAATGCGGCGCCCCAGATCCAGGCCCATGCAGACCGGGTCACCGCGGATCACAACGAGGATGGCATCGCCCTGGCGTTGCAGCGCTGGGTCCTGCCCGCCTGAGGGGAAAAACAGACGGCGGCATAAACAGAAAGGGGCCATGTCGGCCCCTTTTTGTCAGCTCCCGAAGGAGAACTGGATCACCCGATCCGGGAAGCGCAGCCGGTTGTAGTCCCGGTATACTCCTTCGTAGTGACGGATGGCGCGCTCGCGCTGGGCACGGTAGTAGTCGCGCTGGCGGCTGTCGCTCTCGCCCCGGATCTGCTGATCCAGCTGGTGGATGCTCCGCTCGGTGCGCTCCAGCTCCTGCTGCAATTCGCCGAGGCGCTGCTCCAGCAGGTACTCCTTGCGGCCGCGCTCGAACTGGGTGAGGAAGCTGGTGTCGTTGGGGCAGACCCCCAGGTATTCGCTCCCCTCCCGTCCCTTGCTGTAGGCAAGCTCGGGGATGCAATAGAGCTCCAGCCCCTTGGCGTAGCCGCGCTGCCACTCCGCCTCATCCACCTTGAGGCCGTACTCCCCGCAGGTCTTCTGATAGTCGCGGGTGGCGCTCCGGGTCTTGCCCTGCTCCCCGTCCTGATAGCCCTGGTTGTACCAGCTCATGGCACGGCACTCCTCCTCCGAGAGGGAACTGCACCCGGCGAGCAGGAAGGGAAGGGTCAACAACAGGATCTTGGGGGACATGAGGGGGCTCCGACAGCAAAGGGGGTGGGGCATTCTAGAAGAGGAGGCCCGTCCGGGACAAGCACCGGGCGAGGGGGCCGTATCATGATGTTTTTATCAGTATTTTCAAGCCATTGTAGACGGGCTTCCGGCAGCCTTTTCTTGCCGGGGGAGGCAGGGTAAACTGCGCCTACTTTTAACTGGCATGTAACATAAAAACAATGAAAGTCCTGACCGTCGATTATCGCTCCCCCGATGCGGCCGAGCGCTTCACCGAATCCCTGCGCACCACCGGCTTCGGGGTGCTGACTCACCACCCCATCCCGAAGGAGCTGGTGCAGTCCATCTATGACAACTGGTATCGCTTCTTCATGAGCGAACAGAAGCAGGATTTCCTGTTCAATCGCGAGACCCAGGACGGCTATTTCCCGCCCTCGGTGTCCGAGGTGGCCAAGGGCCACAGCCAGAAGGACATCAAGGAGTACTTCCACATCTATCCCTGGGGCCAGATGCCGGCAGAGCTGAAAGAGCAGGCGATGGAGTACTACCGCCTCGCCAACGATCTGGCCGCCGAGCTGCTGGGCTGGGTGGAGCAACACACCCCGGGGGACATCGCCGCCCACTACAGCTGCCCGCTCTCCTCCATGATTGAAGAGAGCCACAAGACCTTGCTGCGGGTGCTGCACTACCCGCCCTTCGACGGCACCGAGGAGCCGGGTGCCATCCGCGCCGCCGCCCATGAAGACATCAACCTGCTGACCATTCTGCCCGCCTCCAACGAGCCGGGCCTGCAGGTGAAAGGTTCAGACGGGGAGTGGATGGATGTGCCCTGCGATTTCGGCACCCTCATCATCAACATCGGTGACATGCTGCAGGAGGCCTCCCGCGGCTACTACCCCTCCACCACCCACAGGGTCATCAACCCGACCGGGGGCAGTGCCGCCAAGTCCCGCATCTCCTTGCCGCTCTTCCTGCACCCCCGTCCGGACGTGGTGCTCTCGGAGCGTCACACCGCCCACAGCTATCTGATGGAGCGGTTGCGGGAGCTGGGGGTCATCTAATCCCGCCAGACCCGGGCAGACAACAAACCGGAGCATCCCCGCTCCGGTTTTTATTTTGTGGCACGATTGATTGGTTATCCGAATTTTATTGGTTAATGATGCTAAAAACTGAGTTTTATATCGGATATACGCCGAGTGATTGCGCGCCCGCGGGCGTACTCTGAGCGCCATTTCGGGCCTCGCTGGCAGGCCCTTCGCGTGGAGTTCTTATGAAGCAGTCCCAATGGTCATCCCGGCTCGGTTACATCCTGGCCGCCGCAGGTTCCGCGGTCGGTCTCGGCGCCATCTGGAAGTTCCCCTATGTCACCGCCGCCAACGGTGGCGGCGCCTTCCTGCTGGTCTTTCTGCTGTTCAGCTTCACCCTGGGGGTGGCGGTGCTGATGGGGGAGACCCTGATCGGCAGCCTGACCCGGCGCGGGGTGGTGGGAGCCTTTGGTGAACTGATGGGCAGGCGCTGGCGCTGGGTCGGTGCCATGGGTTTGCTGTGCAGCCTGCTCATCTTCTGTTTCTACAGCGTGGTGGGCGGCTGGACCCTGGGGTACACGGGCATGGCCCTGGCGGGGGAGCTGCAACAGGGGGACGGCGCGGCACTGACCGCCCGTTTCAACGACTACGTCGGTGATCCGCTCTGGCCGGTGCTGACCCACCTGCTGTTTGCCGGCTTGACCTGGTGGTTCGTGCGGGGCGGTGTGCAACAAGGGGTGGAGCGCACCCTGCGCTGGATGATGCCGGCCCTCTTCATCATGATCCTGCTGCTGGTGGCCTTCGGCCTCACCCTGCCGGGCGCCATGGCCGGGGTGCGCCACTTCCTGATGCCCGATTTCAGCAAGCTCGGCATGTCGGGTGTGCTGGACGCCATGGGGCTGGCCTTTTTCTCCCTCTCCATCGGCCTTGGCATCCACACCACCTATGGCGCCTACCTGCCTTCCAGCGAAGGGGTCGGCCGCTCCAGCCTCTGGGTGGTGCTGCTGGCGAGCGTCATCGCCGTGCTGGCGGGCCTGATGATCTTCCCGGTACTGGCGGCGACCGGTATTGACCCGGCCTCGGGCCCGGGCCTCACCTTCATGACCATGCCAGCGGTGTTCCAGCAACTGCCCTTCGGCCAGGGGCTGGCGGTGGTGTTCTTCTCTCTGCTGGTGGTGGCGGCGCTCTCCTCCTCCATCTCCCTGCTGGAGCATTTGCAGTGCTTCCTGTCCGAGAGCCTGGGCTGGTCCCGCCGCGCGGCGTGCAACCTGGTCATTGCCCTGGTGATGGCGGGTGGCATCCCGGTGAGCCTGTCGTTCGGACCCTGGGCCACCCTGACCCTGTTTGGCAAGAACATCTTCGAGTTGCTGGACTTCATCACCTCCAACCTGATGATGCCCCTGTTCGGGCTGGCCCTGACGCTGCTGCTGGGCTGGCGGCTCGGTCGCCAGGCGCTGCCCGAAGGGCTGGCTCCCCACTGGCGGGCCCTGCTGATGGGCTGCTGGCGCTGGCTGGCTCCCCTGCTCATTGGTGGCATTCTGGTGCGCGGCCTGGTGTAGGGAGGCTTGGTCATCTCTGCCACTCCCCGGCCGGGCTGGCCGGGGAGTGGTGTGGCAGGATTGACTCTTTATAAAAATCTGTTAATTAAAAATAAATAGAGTAACGGTCTGCAATTTCGATATTTTGTTTTGGTTAAATCTGTTTTTGGTTCTGTTTTAGACTATTTCCTGTCAACTTCTCTTGCCATGGTTTAGGCTGTGGCTCCTTTTTACCGTGCAGGCGTCGCCCTCCCATGTCACCCCTTATCGCTCTCTGTGGCCGATTTAGCCCCTTCCTGGAGAGGTGACCTTGCAGGTGTCGTTTGTCTGACTGTTCATTGCAAAGGTCGCCCTCAGGCGGCCTTTTTTGTTGCGGCGCACACCGCGTCTAGCCATGGAGTATCGAACTGATGTTGTCTTGCCCGGAGGTTGTATGAGCCAGGTTCAGTGGTCTTCCCGTATTGGTCATGTGCTGGCGGCCGCCGGCTCGGCGATCGGCCTTGGCGCCATCTGGAAATTCCCCTATGTGACAGCCACCAACGGGGGCGGTGCCTTCCTGCTGGTGTTCCTGCTCTTCAGCTTCACCCTGGGGGTCGCGGTGCTGGTGGGGGAGACCCTGCTCGGCAGCCGCAGCCAGCGCGGCGTGCTCGGCGCCTTCCACAAGCTGGTGGGGCCGAACTGGCGCTGGATGGGTTACATGGGGATCCTGTGTGGCTTCTTCATCTACAGCTTCTACAGCGTGGTGGGGGGCTGGACCGTGGGCTATGCAGCCCTGGCCGTGGGCGGCGAGCTCAACCTGAGTGAGGCGAGCACCCTCACCGCACTCTTTACCGGTTATGTGAGCGATCCCCTTTGGCCGGCCCTCACCCATCTCGTCTTCGCCGGGCTCACCTGGTGGTTCGTGCAGGGAGGGCTGCAACAGGGGGTGGAGCGGGCGCTGCGCTGGATGATGCCGGCCCTGTTCGTGATGATGCTGCTCCTGGTGGTGACCGGGCTCTCCATGCCGGGGGCCATGGCCGGGGTACGCCAGTTCCTGATGCCCGACTTCTCCCACCTGACGGGGCAGGGGGTGCTCGACGCCCTGGGGCTGGCGTTCTTCTCCCTCTCCATTGGCCTCGGGGTACACACCACCTATGGCGCCTACCTGCCGAGCAGTGACGGGGCGCTGCGCTCCGGGGTCTGGGTGGTCACCCTGGCGAGCTGCATCTCGGTGCTGGCGGGGCTGATGATCTTCCCGGTGCTGGCCTCCACCGGCATCGATCCTGCCGCCGGCCCCGGCCTCACCTTCATGACCATGCCGGCGGTGTTCAACCACCTGCCGTTCGGTCAGGGGCTGGCGGTGATCTTCTTCCTGCTGCTGCTGGTGGCGGCGCTCTCCTCCTCCATCTCCATGCTGGAGCACCTGGTGCGCTTCACCACCGAGGAGTGGGGCTGGTCGCGCCGCAATGCCTGCCGGGTCCTGACCCTGCTCATCATGGCCTGCGGCATTCCGGTCAGTCTGTCATTCGGGCCCTGGGCGGACTACACCCTGTTTGGCAAGACCCTGTTCGATCTGCTGGATTACCTCACCTCCAACCTGATGATGCCCCTGTTCGGTCTGGTGCTGACCCTGCTGCTTGGCTGGAAGCTGGGGGACAGTATTGTGCCTGCGGATCTCTCGCCGCTGATGCGTGGTGCGCTGCTCTGGTGCTGGCGGCTGGTCGCCCCCCTGCTGATCGCGGGGATCCTGGTGCGGGGCTTATTGTAACGCACCTGCCAGGGCGGCATGCACCGCCCTGGATGGCTATAGGCCCTGATGGGGACCGAGGGGCGGCAGTTTGGGGGCCAGGTGGGATCTCACCTGTTGCAGGGTCTCCCGATAGGCGTTCCCATGGTGTTCCAGGAAGGCGGCACTGTGGTTGAGACGCTGCTCCAGCCTGTCCACCAGGCGGGCCACCGCCGGGGCCGCCATGCCGGCGGGCCAGCACTGGGTCAGCAATACCAGCAGTTGCCAGGCATCCCCCGCCTGGGCCGGGAATCGCTCCTGCAGGGTCAGAGCACTCTGCACGGCGAGCTGGAGCTGACCCGTGGTCATGGCCCGTTGCCGCTCCTCGCGCAGCTGGGTCAGCTGCTGCTCCCGCTGCGCCAGTTGCCGCGCCAGATCGTCGACCACCTGCAAAATGAGCCCCTGCAACAGCGGGGTCTGTGCCACCGGCCCCTGATACTGGCCGAGCTGGGCCAGATAACGCTGGGCATGGTGGGGAAGCCCGCAGAACTGGCTGACGGCCACCCCGAGCAACTGGTTGAGGTGATTGTCCCGCGCCGCCTCCGGCGGGTGCTTGGCCAGCAGCATCAAGGCGTCATCGAATCGATAATCCAGACCCAGCATCAGGGCGCGCAGCAGCCCCTCCTCGTGGGCTCGCAGGGTCACTGCCTGCTGGCCGAGCTCCTCCAGCGCTTGCTGCAGCCCATGAACTCTGGCCTCTCCCGGTGGATGCCAGAGCACCGCCAGGGTCGCATCCAGCAGGCAGCGTTCGACGGAGTGGCGAAACGTCTGTTTGGGGAAGTAGCGCAGGATGAAATCGGTGGCCTGCGCCAGCACCTGACCTTCATCCCTTCGCAGCAAGGCCAGCAAAATGGCCACCTGGCGCCACTGCGGCTGCCAGGGGCAGCGTTGGAGCAAGCCTGACAAGGTTTCCCAGGCAGGATCCCACTGCGCCTCGTGCAGTTGGCAGGCGAGAACCAGCGCCTGATGGATGACGGGGGGCAGTCGCTCCCGGTTGCGGGCCAGATCCTTGTGGGCGCTCTCCACCCGGTTCAGCCCGAGCAGAGCCTGGTTCAGTCCCTGGCGTGGCCACCAGGCATCGTGCTCCGTGGTGCAGATGGCGTAGTGCTGGGCGGCCTGCACCCGTTCCCCGGCTTGCAGCAGCATGTAGCCCTTTACCCTGTCCATCTGTGCTTCCAGCCCCTTGTGGCTGGCGTGCCGGTAAAGCAGATCCTCGCACTGGGCGCAGGCGCTGCGCCACTCCCTGAGCGCCATGGGGGTGGCCAGGGGGCGGGTCACCGTGGTCAGTGCCAGCAGCGCTTGCAGGCTGTGCGCCAGCTGCTCCGTGGTGAAGGGCACGGCCAGACGCAGGGCGAAATAGAGGTCGGAGGGGGGGAACTGACCGGTGTCCTCGTCCTGCTCCAGCAGCAGGAGCACGCAGCCGGGCGCGAGCAGGCCCAGGTGGTGTGCTTCATGCAGCAGCCTGACTCCCTCGTGGGCCTGGTGGTGATACTGGCGGCAAAGAATGGCATCGAAGGCGTGCTGGCGCAGCAGGGCGGGCAGGCTTGCAATCTCTTTGCAGTGGAACAGCTCGGTGGGGGGCAGCCCCAGATCACTCAGTCCCTGGGTGAGGGTCGAGCCCATCATGGCATCGTCTTCGATGAGGAGGATCTGCATCTTTGACGCTCCTTCGCCGGTCGGGGGGGGCGAGGTTGGATTCAAAGTTAGCCTCCACTCTCCCGCGAGAACCAGAGGGGGTCAATACCCCACCTGGGTCAGGAATGGCTCAGTGCCAGCCTTGGGCGGGGCAAAGATAGCATCACTGAAGGCCGGGCCCCCTGGCCGAGAAGGGGCAGTCCCGCTCGGGGACACGCAGCTCCCCGGCTCCCGACTCTCCCTGCCAGGCGAGCTCGAGCTGGCCCAGGCGCCCGAGGCGGCGCAGCTCGAACTCGTAGCGCAGGCAGGGGTTGTCGGTGGGCAGCTGCGTCATTCCGGCGGGCAGCCGGTAGTCGTAGCGCAGCAGGGGGCCATCTTGCAGCCGGCTCTGCACGGGCACCAGTCCCTCCGCCGTCGGTGCGGGGGCCTTGAGATAGCGGCGCAGCGCCACCGGGGCGTCGATGGCTTTTTGATAGTGAAGGCCGTTCATGGCTGCCAACTCCTCCTCCAGCCGCGTCAGCTCCCCCTCCAGTCCGCTCAGGGCGGCGCCAAGCTGTTGATGGGCCGGGGAGGCGCAGCCTCCCAGCAGCAGGGTTGCGATCAGCAGGGCGGGACGGACGGCAGACATGAAGGCTCCTCGGGTGCCAGGGTCAATGACTATAGCAGGGGATTGGTGGGCGGCGAGCCCCTCAGCAGCCCGGCGAGGCGCTCCAGCCCTTCGGCGACGCGGGCGTCGGTGGCGGGCTGGCTCAGGCTGAGGCGTACTCCCTGCGGGGCGGCAAACTGGCCGGCGGCGAAGTGTTCTCCGCTGGCGACCCCCACGTCAAGGGCGTTGGCGGCCTCCGCAAACTCCTGGCTGCGCCAGGGCTCGGGCAGCGGCAGCCAGGCGTGCATGGACCCCGCCTGCCAGCGCGCTCCCGGCAGCAGGTGGCGCAGTAGCTCACCCCGGCGCGCCAGGATTTTTCGCTGGTGTTCGATGAGCGGCATGATTTGGCGCTGGCTCACCAGCTTGCAGGCCAGTTCGATGAGCAGCGGACTCACCATCCAGCTCGACAGCCGCATCGCCTGGGCGAAGCCGCTGCGAAGGGCGGGAGGGGACAACACGAAGCCGACCCGCAGGCCGCCGCAGGCGATCTTGGCGAGACTGCCAAGGTAGATGACCCGCTCCGGTGCCAGGTTGACCAGGGGAGGGATCGCACTTTCGGGCAGCAGGCCGTTGACGTCATCCTCGACGATCAGCAGATCGTGGCGACGGGCGATGGCGACGATGGCGTCGCGCCGCGCCAGGCTCATGGTGGCCGTGGTGGGGTTTTGCAGGGTGGGGGTGAGGTAGAGCAGCTTGGCCCGGCGGGTACGGCACGCGGCATCCAGCGCCTCCGGCAGCAGTCCCTCCTCATCCATCGCCAGTCCCACCACCTGATTCTTGAGCTGGCGTGCATTGCCCAGCATGCCGGGGTAGCTCAGGCCCTCGCAAAACAGGGTCTCTCCCACGCAGCCGGTGGCCAGCAGGGCCAGCATGATGCCGTGCTGGGCCCCATGGCTGAATAGCAGGCGATCTTCGCTCGCCGTGATGCCCTGCTCGGCGAGCCAGTCGACGAACAGCTGGCGTTGTGCGGGGCGTCCGGCCTCCTTGTCATAGCCGAGCAGGCCGTTGAGATCCCCCTGCGCCAGCTCGGTGAGCAGGGGCCTGATGATGGCGCCCCTGTCCAGCTGGACCGGGAGGTTCTGCCACAGCTCGATGCGCTGGCTGTCTTCATTGCGGATCACCCATTCGTTGGCGGGATCCGCCGCTCCCCTGACCCAGGTGCCGTGCCCGACCCGGGCCGCCAGCAGGCCCCGTCGCTCCGCCTCGGTGTAGGCGCGGGTGACGGTGCCCACGGTGACCCCCAGCTTATCTGCCAGGGCCCTGTGGGTCGGCAGCCGGGTCTCGGGTGAGAGGATGCCGGTGGCGATGGCCTGCTCGATGGCCTTGACCAGTTTGAGGTAGAGGGGCCCCTCGAAAGGGGTGAGGTCGGGCGTCCAGATTGTCATGGTGACAATAAATCCATTGATCCAAGATTGTCCGCAATATAGCGTGATTATCAGTCTTTAAACAACCAACAAGCACACATTGTATCGGTACAATGTGGCGAGAAAGGAGTCTCCCCATGACCATCGAATGGTATGCCACCCTGTTTGGCTTCGCCCTGCTCACCTGCGGCACGCCAGGGCCGAACAACCTGATGTTGACGGCGTCCGGCGCCAACTTCGGCGTGCGGCGCACCCTGCCCCATCTCATCGGGGTGGCGGTGGGCCAGCCTGTGTTGCAACTGGTGCTGGCGCTCGGCTTTTATCCGCTGTTCGAGCGCTGGCCCCTGCTCAAGCTGAGCCTGCAGGTGCTGGGCAGCCTTTACCTGCTGTGGCTGGCGTGGCGCATCGCGGTGGCAGGCGCCCCCGGAGATCCCGCCAGCCGTGCCCGCCCCTTGACCCTGCTTGAAGGGCTGGGCTTCCAGTTCCTCAATCCCAAGGCGTGGATGATGGGGATCTCGGCCATCAGTCTGTTCAGCCTGCCGGGGAGCGACTACTGGCCGAGTATGTGGGGCATCATGAGTGTCTTCCCCATGGCGGGGTTCCCGGTCTGCTTCGCCTGGGTGATGTTTGGCCATCAGCTCAGCCGCTGGATCAACTCGGACAAGGGGTGGCGTCGTCTCAACGGCAGCCTGGGTGCCTTGACCGCCCTGTGCGTGGTGATGCTCTGGTATTAACAGCGTCTTGATTATTCATGCAAAGAAAATGCATTGCTGACCTTGTCGTCAGGGCGTCGGCTCTGCATATTAGGAGGCTTGCCGTATCTGAACGAGGTTGAGATGGATCTGAACTGGTTGCTCCCCCTGGCGGGCTTTGCCCTTATCACCTGTGGCACGCCGGGCCCCAACAACATGCTGCTCACCAGTGCCGGGGCCGCCCAGGGGTTTCGCCGCTCCGTGCCTCTGCTGGTGGGGGTGGTGGGGGGCATCAACCTGATGATCCTGGCCACGGCCCTGGGGCTTGGGGTGGTGTTCGAGCGTCTGCCCCTGCTGCACGACGGCCTCAAGCTGGTGGGGTCGGCCTACCTGCTCTGGCTGGCCTGGAAGGTGGCCAACGCCAGTGGCCCGGCGGAGGGGAACCGGCCGCTCATCCCGGCCCATCAGGGGGCCATGCTGCAACTGCTCAATCCCAAAGCCTGGATGATGGCGCTCTCCGCCATCAGCGGCTTCACCCTGGCGGGGGAGGCTTACTGGCCGTCCGCGGGCTGGGTGCTCGGCATTTTCTTCGTGACCGGCCTCTATACCGGTGCCTTCTGGGTGCTGTTCGGTGCCCAGGTGCGCCGCCTCATCCGCACCGCCACCGGCTGGCGTCGTTTCAATCTGGGCATGGGGCTCGCCACGGCGGCCTGCGTGCTGATGATCTGGGTTTAGGCCTCGGCCTGAGCCTTTACCGGCTGTCTTGTTGGCCCTTCGGGGCCTTTTTTATTGCCGGGGCGGTGCGATCAAACGCGCCCCCTGAGGGATTGCAGCATTGGTTTGCACCATCGGGTTACATAAGGAGATCCCATGAAATGTATCGGTCTGCTGGGTGGCATGAGCTGGGAGTCCACCGTCAGCTATTACCAGGCCCTCAACCGGGGGGTACGCGAGCGGCTCGGCGGTCTGCACTCGGCGCGGGTGCTGCTGAGCAGCGTGGATTTTGCCGGGATAGAGCGGTTGCAGCACGCCGGTGACTGGCCCGCCACCGCCCGTCTGCTGGCAGCCGAGGCCAGGGCCATCCAGGCCGGTGGCGCCGATTTTCTGCTGATCGGGACCAACACCATGCACAAGGTGGCGCCGGAGATCGAGGCCGCCATCGACATTCCCCTGCTCCACATCGCCGATGCCACGGCCCATCGCCTCCAGGCCGACGGGGTGACCCGGGTAGGCTTGCTCGGCACCCGCTTCACCATGGAGCAGGATTTCTACAAGGGGCGGCTCCAGGAGCGCTTCGGGCTGGAGGTGCTGGTGCCTGATGACGCTGCACGGGAGCGGGTGCACCGCATCATCTATGACGAGCTCTGCCTCGGCGATATTCGCGAGTCGTCTCAGGCCGAGTATCTGGCCATCATCGCCGATCTGGCACAGGCCGGTGCCCAGGCGGTGATCCTGGGTTGCACCGAAATCGCCCTGCTGGTGGGGGCGTGCCAGGCCGCCGTGCCTCTCTATGACACCACCGCCATCCACGCCGAAGCCGCGGTGACGCTGGCACTTGCCTGATGTGGTGCGGGCGGGGTGAGGGGGGCGCCCCTCTCGGCGCCCGCCTGTTTTTTCCTCCTTTCATAACTGTGAGTCAGCCTTCATTTCAGCAGGGCTGAAGCCGTTTTTATTGTCAATCGGCTCACATTTCCTCTTTTTGTCTCTTGAGTCCGGGGCGTCAGACGCCTAGTTTTCGATCACTGAAACGATTCAGCTTTCACAAAAACAAGAGACACGAGGATAAATCCATGTTGAAGAAACTCTCCATTGCCGTGCTGCTCGCCCTGGGCGCCACCGCGGGTCACGCCGCTGAATTTCTGCTGACCGACTCCCAGCAAGGGCTGGATGTGGGCGACTGGAAGATCACCAGCGAGAAGCTCGGCATCAAGAGTCCGGTTCCCTTCACCATCGAGAAGAAACGCCTGCACGGCGGCCGCCAGGAAGGGGTGGATCTGCTCATCGTCGACAACGGCGTCATGAAGATCACCCTGGTGCCGACCCGCGGCATGGGGATCAAGGAGGTCAAGGCGGCGGATCTGCGCCTAGGCTGGGATTCACCGGTCAAGGAGGTGGTCAATCCCGCCTTCATTGATCTCGAGAGCCGTGGCGGCCTCGGCTGGCTCGACGGCTTCAACGAGATGCTGGTGCGCTGCGGCTACGAGTGGACGGGTCATCCCGGAGTGGATGACGACGGCCGCCTCAAGAGCCTGCATGGCCGGGTGCAGAACATTCCCGCCTCTGTGGTCAGCGTGACCGTGGACGACGAGCCGCCCTATGCCATCCACGTGCTGGGCCGGGTGGACGAGCGCACCTTCAAGATGAGCGAACTGGTCACCTGGACCCAGCTGAGCGTGGTGCCCGGTCAGGCGGAGTTTGCCCTGCAGGACAAGCTGACCAACCACGCGGACTACGAGAACGAGTACCAGATCATCTATCACGGCAACTTCGGGGCCCCCATTCTGGAGGAGGGAGCCAGGGTGAGCACGCCGGTGAAGCAGATCTCCCCGTTCAATGACTACGCCAAGGCCGGACTCAAGGGCTGGCAAACCTATCTGGGGCCCACCAAGGGCTTCGACGAGATGGTGTTCAACCTGGTGCCCTACAGCGACGCCGACGGCAATACCCTGGCAGTGCTGAACAACCGGGCCGGCAACGCCGGAGTGGCGGTGGGCTACAACACCCGACAGCTGCCGGTGCTGACCCTGTGGAAGAACACCGACACCCGGGCCCAGGGCTATGTGACCGGCATCGAACCCGGTACCAGCTATGCCTACAGCACCAAGTACCAGCGCCCGCTCGGGCTGGTCCCCAAGATCCAGCCGGGGGAGACCAAGACCTTCGATCTGACCTATCGCCTGCTGCAAAATGCCGACGAGGTGAAGCAGGCCCTGGCCCAGGTGGAGAAGATCCAGGGCGGTCGGGCCACCGAGCTGCGCGAGCAACCCCTGGTCAAGCTGCCATAAGGGAGAGACGCCCAGCAAAAAGCCGCTCCATGAGCGGCTTTTTCATATCAGGCCCGTCGATCAGACGTGGCTGTACATGGCTTCTATCTCGCGCTGGTATTTGGCCTCGATGATCTTGCGGCGCAGCTTCATGGTGGGGGTGATCTCCCCGAGCTCCATGGAGAAGGCGCTCGGCAGCAGGGTGAACTTCTTCACCTGCTCGAACTTGGCCAGCTCCTTTTGCAGATCCTGAATGCGGGCCTCGAAGAACTCCATTACCCGGGAGTGGCGCAGCAGCTCGGTCTTGCACTGGTACTGCAGGTTGATGGAGCGGGCGTACTCCTCCAGGGACTCGAAGCAGGGCACGATGAGCGCCGACACGAAGTGGCGGGCATCGGCGACGATGGCAATCTGCTCGATGAAACGATCCTTGCCGAGGGTCCCCTCCACCAGTTGCGGCGCCACGTACTTGCCGTTGGAGGTCTTCATCAGCTCCTTCAAGCGCTCGGTGAAGTAGATGTTGCCCTCGTCATCCAGCTCGCCTGCATCGCCGGTGCGCAGGAAGCCATCCTCGGTCATCACCTCGGCGGTGGCCTCCGGCTTGTTGTAGTAGCCACGCATCACGGTGGGGGCGCGCACCAGCAGTTCATTGTTCTCGCCGAGTTTCACCTCGATGCCGTTTAGCGCCGTGCCGATGGAGCCCAGCCTGAACTGGGTGTCTTCATAGCAGCAAACGGTGGCGGTGGTCTCGGTCATGCCGTAGCCGTACTTGAGGTTGAGCCCCATGGCCTGGAAGAAGAGATTCACCTCGTCCGCGAGACGGGCGCCCGCAACCGGCAGGAAGCGGGTGCGGCCGCCGAAACGGGCGCGCAGCTTGCGAAACACCAGGCGCTCGGCAAGCCAGAGCTGGCCATAGAGCAGGGGAGAGGCGGACTTGCCCGCCTGACGGGTGGCGACCATCTGCTTGCCCACCCGGGTGGCCCAGCCGAACAGGGCGCGGCGCAGGCGCGGCGCCTGGGCGACCTTGGCCTGGATCATGGCGTAGGCCTTCTCGTAGAGGCGGGGCACGGCGCACATCACGGTGGGCTTCACCTCGCCGATGACATCCATCACCTTCTGCGGGTCGCGAATGTAGACGTTCTCGGCGCCGCAATAGAGCACGTAGTAGCTCCAGGCACGCTCGAACACATGACTCAGCGGCAGCATGCAGAGGGAGACATCCTGCTCGCTGAGGTCGAGGCGAGCGTCATGCATCTCGAAGCAGGCGGCCATGTTGGCGAAATCGAGCATGACCCCCTTGGGTTCGCCCGTGGTGCCCGAGGTGTAGATGAGGGTCAGCAGGTCGTCCATGCGGTAGTGGCGCTCGCGCTCGCGCAGCACCTGCTCGCTGGGTTGGTGGTTGCCGGAGACGAGGAAGGTCTGGAAGTGGCTGGCCGAGGCGCAGCCGCGCAGATCGACGGTGCCGTCCAGGGCGACGATGTGGCTTATCTCGCCGCTGTCGATGAGGTGCAGCGCCTGATCGAACTGGGGCTGCTCCCCCACGAACAGCATCCTGATGCCGGCATCCTTGACGATGTAGCGCAGCTGATCGAGGGTGCTGGTGGGGTAGATGGGCACGCTGACGCCGCGGGCGGCCAGGATGCCGAGGTCGGCCTGGGTCCACTCGGGCATGTTGCGGGCATAGATGCCGACCATCTCGCCGGACTGGTGGCCCGCCCGGATCAGTCCCTGGGCGCAATAATCCATGGCCTGACCCAGGGTTCGCCAGCCGATGGCGCGCCACTGGCCATCCTGCTGGACGCGCAGGGCGGCCTTGTTGCCAAGGCGGGCAATACGCTCGCGCATCACTCTAACCAGATGAAACTGCGACATCTCACGCATCCTCAAGTAACAGTTGTGCGCCCGCAGGGGCACCAAAATCGGGGCTGGAGTTTAAACTCTAACATTACAGCTTACAAGTGTGCGCCATTTGTCCTGGATCACAAAGTCGTCAACCAGATGAGAGTGAGGCATGATAGGGGGCAGGGATCGGATTCATTCAGGGAGTTGCACCATGAATATCGGGATCAAGAGCCTGTTCACCGGCGTGTTGCTGCTGTTGGCGGGGGCAGGCGCCCTCTGGTATCTGCTGGGGGGCGCGGGGGAGCAGGATAATCCCTGGCTGAGTGGCGCCGAGGGCTATGAGCAGGCGCAGCGGCTGGCGCTGAGGGAAGGATACCCCTTGCTCTACGTGATCGAGCGCGCCAAGTGCCGACGCTGCAAGGCGCTGAATACCAGGCTGTGGCGTGCCCCCGAGATGCAATCCGCCCTGGCGGGGCTGGTGAAGGTGCGACTCAACCCGGATGCGGGGGATGGCAGCGAGCACATTCTGCGCCGCTTCCCCCAGGTTGCGACGGCCCCTGGCATCTATGTCCAGCGACCGGGTGAGCCGCTTCGCCCCATCAAGATCGCGGTGGATATCGAACAGATCTGGATGCCCGGCGTCACCTACGGCCGCGGCTTCTTCATGCCCCTCTCGGGAGCCGCCTTCGAGGCCGTGCTGAGGGTGACCCTGAGCCTGGAAGACCCCTCCATCGACAATGCGCCCCTGCCCTGAGGGGGAAGCGAAGCGGGGGAGTCTGGGAGGTCAGAGGGGGGCGCCCGCTGACGGCGGTCTGCTGCGGGTTGTCAGCCGAAGTCGAACAGACGGGACATCAGCACGGCATCCTCCCTCTCCTGCCCGGTGCCATAGTAGTCGGCGCGGCGGCAATACTCGGCAAACCCCTCGCTCTCGTAGAGGTTGATGGCGGTGCGGTTGCCGGCCCTGACCTCCAGGAACCAGGCCTCGGCCTTGCCGGCCTTGCTGCGGGCCAGGTACTCCCTGAGCAGCACTCGCCCCAGCCCCTTGCCCTGAAAATCGGGGTGCACGCAGAGATTCATCAGGGAGCTGTCTCCCGCCACCAGATCCGAGATGTAGAAACCGGCCGGTCGTCCGTCCACCAGCATCAGGCCGTTGAGATAGCGCGGCCCGAAGCAGGAGAGCAGGTTGGCCTGGCTCCAGGGCTCCTGGTGGGCGGCCTGCTCGATGGGGTAGATGGCTTCGAAGTCCGATTCGAGCAGGGGGCGAAAGTGGGGCAAGAGGTCAGACATGGTCACTCCGGACGGGATTCAGGCTTGCGATGGACACCATGGCCGTGCCATGGTCGTGAGCATCAAGGGGTGTGGCGCTGCCGGCACTGCTGCCAGAGGGCGCGCTTGTGCGCCCCATCGGGCTTGAGCGGGCAGACCAGGGCATCGGGCCAGCGAGGGTCCGGCGCCGTCAGCCAGAGCAGGGGCGAAGTGGCCCCCGCGGGCAGGGAAGGCATCTCGGACAGCAGGGAGACCTCGTCGGTGCCAAGGCCGAGCCAGCGGCAGATGTCCCCGAGCAGGGAGGGCGCGGGCAGCGTCTCTGCCAGCAGCCAGAGCTTGCCGGTCGGCAGAGGGGCAGTCTCCTGCGGGGCCAGCACCTCGTCGGCGGGCGTGTTTGCCGGCTGCGCGGCGCCGTCGGGGCTGGTGCCTCCCGCCAGGAGTCGGCCTCTCTGTTGCCAGAGGGGGATGCCCATGCGGGCCAGGATGCGCTGGCGCAGCGGGTCCAGCAGGGGATCTTGCATGGCGAAGGCTCACTCTTGATCTGCGTTGGGGTAAATAATGATGCGCAGAGTACACTCTCGCGGGATTTGCTGCACCCCGGACGTGCGCTTTTCGCCCTGTGGCGATGGCAAACGAGCGCCTCCCCGGGGGCAGAGATGACAGACAATGAGAGTGGGGCGGGGCCAGAGGCCGGACCCCGTCACCACGGATGACCTATTAGCTTCGGAACTGTGCCTATGCCGCCTTTAGCCCAGAATACTGTTCGTGCCACCCCCATTCATGAGCGTCTGCCACGGCTCCTTTCCGCCCTTGGTGAGGGACTGTATGAGCGCCAGGATGCCCTGCGGCTCGGCCTGCTGGCGGCCCTGAGTGGCGAGAGCGTCTTTCTGCTGGGCCCCCCGGGCATCGCCAAGAGCCTGATCGCGCGGCGCCTCAAGCTGGCGTTTCAGGATGCCCGCCATTTCGAATACCTGATGACCCGTTTCAGTACGCCGGAGGAGGTGTTCGGCCCCCTCTCCATCCAGGCGCTCAAGGAGGATGGCAAGTACCTGCGGTTGACCAGCGGCTACCTGCCGGAGGCCGAGGTGGTCTTCCTCGACGAGATCTGGAAGGCGGGCCCCGCCATCCTCAACACCCTGCTCACCGCCATCAACGAGCGGCAGTTTCGCAACGGCGACAGCCAGCACCCCATTCCCATGCGGCTGCTGGTCACCGCCTCGAACGAGCTGCCGGCCCCGGACAGCGGGCTGGAGGCGCTCTACGACCGCATGCTGGTGCGGGTCTGGATGGACAGGGTGCAGGAGAAATCCAACTTCCAGGCCATGCTGGCGAGCGATGGCCAATCCCATCAGAACCTGACCCCCTCGGTGCAGATTCGGGGGGAAGAGTACGACGCCTGGCAGGATGCCATCGAGCAGGTGCGCCTGCCGGACGCCTGTTTCGAACTCATCTACCAGCTGCGCCAGCAGCTCGACAGTCAGCTCGGGCACGGCTGCTATGTCTCGGATCGGCGCTGGAAGAAGGCGGTGCGGCTCATCAAGGCGAGCGCCTTCTTCAATGGCCGCGACGAGGTGGCTCCCCTGGATCTGCTGCTGTTCAAGGATTGCCTCTGGCACGACGAGGCTTCCCGCACCGCGCTGCTGGAGATGATCGGCGAGTTTTCCCGCCTCTACGGCTACCAGCAACTGGCGCTGACCCGGGAGCTGCTCTCCCTGCGCGAGCAGTTCAAGCAGTTGCAGGGGGCGGTCGCCCTGCGCATCGGCTGCAAGGCGGTCAAGCGCAAGCAGTGGTTCGGCCGCCGCGCCCGCGGCACCGAACTGCCGCTGGCCAACGCCAGGCTGTTCGGCAAGCTGGTGCACTTCCAGCTGCTCACCCCGGCGCCCCTGGATGGCAGCGATCCCGAGCGCCTCACCGGCACCCTCACCTTCGATCGCACCCTGCTCTCTCATTGGCACCCCACCGGGGAGGCGCTGGTGGGCTGGCCCCTCGGCAACCCCAAGGAGGGGCACTACGAGCTGGTGCTGGACGAGCAGTTGCGGCTGCACGTGCTGGATATCCAGCGCCAGCCCGTGCCCCTGATGCTGGTGGAGCGCACCCCCATCCCCGAGGTGGTGATGGCCCCCTGGCTGTCGGCCCTGGACGACCTGACGGGCCAGGTGAACCGGGTGCTGCAAAATCTCAAGGGTCAGCGCAACCTGTTCGACCGTCACCAGCCCCATCTGTTCGTGGGGGACAACTGGTTGCGTCAGGTGGAGGACAGCTTCTTCGTGCTGAGCCGGGACCTGGAGCGGCTGGGGGCCGAGCTGCAGCAGTGGCGGGATCGTCTGCCTCTTCTCGATGCACAGGGGTGACGTCGCGTCTGACGTGGGGTTGGTGAAATAAACAGGATGAAAAACATGTTTCGTCAGCATGATATTCCATCACATCTCAACATCCGGGGTGGCCCATGCTAGAGATCGGCATGATGGACCTGGGGCTGCTCATGGGGGAGGGGGAGCTGGCGGGGGAGATGGCGCTGCTGCTTGCCTCCACCCCCAAGATCTCCGAGTTCCTCAAGCGCTCGCCCCTGCAGGGCAAGCTGCTCAGAAAGCGCATCCAGACCTGGAGCGAACAGCTTGGGGAGGAGATGCGTCACAAGCCGGTGCCGGTGGCTCTCGAGCGGGAATACCTGCTCTATCAGGCCCATCGGCAACTGCCCCTGCCGGAGCTGGTGGGGCGCCTGCCCGCCCTGCTGGAAGCCCTTGAGCAGCACAGCCCTTTTGCGGGGGATGCCCGCAGCCTGGTGCGCCAGATAGTGGCCCAGCCCACCGAGGGGTTGCGCCAGCTCTTCATCGAGAAGTGGCGTGCCAGCCTGGTGGGCAGCCTGTTGCAGTTGCAGCAGCAGATAGCGGAGGCGGAGCGGGAGAAGCAGCGCCAGGAGATAGAGGATCAACTGCTGGCCAACCGGACCCTGGCCGATGCCCTGGATCCGCACCAGATCTCCGCCGGGGGGCTCTGGGATCTGGCCCAGGGGAGCTGGCACAAGCGCAGCCTGGCGCTGGTGAAGCAGTACGCCCGCATGTTGCAGCAGGAGCCTCTGCTCGCGGAGATCGCCGCCCTGCTTGGGCGCAGCGAGCGGGAGCGGCGCAGCGAGGACAGGACGCTGCCGCCGGTGCCTGTGCACGAGCTGGAGGAGGTGCAAAGTGACGATGTGCCCGACGATCTGGTGGGGGTGCACCCGGCCAGCGATCTGATGCGCCTCCTGCCGAGCGAGGCGGTGATGCTGGCGCTGCCGGAGCTGGAGCTGGAGTTCTATCGCCGTTATCTGGAGCGGCGCCTGCTGAGCTACCAGTCGCGGGGCACCCTGCCGCGCCAGCGTCTGATGCTGCGCTCCCCCGAGCAGGGAGGGCAGGAGGTGCAGCCGCGTGGCCCTTTCATCGTCTGCGTCGATACGTCAGGTTCCATGGGGGGCTATCCGGAGGAGTGTGCCAAGGCGCTGTTTCTCGCCCTGCTCAAGGGGGCGATGGAGGAGAAGCGGGGCTGCTATCTGATGCTCTTCTCCACCGAGGTGGCGACCCTGGAGATCACCGCCGACACCGGGCTTGAGAAGGCGGAGCGCTTTCTCTCCATGAGTTTTCACGGGGGGACCGATCTGGTGCCCTGCCTGGAGCAGGCCCTGACCCAGCTCGAACAACCCGCCTTTGCCAAGGCCGACGTGCTGGTGATCTCCGACTTCATCGCCCAGAACCTGCCCCACCCCCTGCTCGAGCGGATGAACCGGCGACGGGCGCAGCAGACACGCTTCCATGCGGTCGCCATGTCCCGTCACGCCAAGGCGGCCATTTTGCGGGTGTTCGACAACAGCTGGCTGCTCGATTGCGGCCTGCGTGGACGCCTGCTGCGGCGCTGGCAGCGCCATTGAGGGTGCTCAGGCTCAGAGAGTGGGCCTGTGGTAGAGGCCCCGTTCGTTGACCTGCTCCTGATCCAGCAGCGGTTGACCGCTTGGCTGGGCAATATAAAAACCCCGCTTGCCGCTGCGCTTGACCCTGTACATGGCCTGATCCGCCCGGGCCAGCGCCGCGCCGAAATCGTCCTGGGGCCGGATGGCCGCAATCCCCATGCTCAGTCCCACCGAGGCGTCCCCGTTGGGCAGCTCGAAGGGGGTGGCGATGGCATCGATGCACTGGCGGGCGAGGTGGCTGGTGCGGGGATCGTCGCACGCCCAGGGCAGCAGCAGTACGAACTCGTCCCCGCCGATGCGCCCCAGCCGTACCTCCTCGCCGCAGCAGTGGCGAAGGCGCTGGGCGAGGGAGACCAGCAGTTCGTCACCTGCCCGGTGGCCCAGGTTGTCGTTCACCAGCTTGAAGTCATCGAGATCGATGAAACAGATGGCCTGGTACTCCCCGGGAAAGTGGCGGTGCAGCGCGGTGCGGTTGAACAGGCCGGTGAGGGGATCCCGGTGGGCAAGCTGGGCGAGCTGCTGCTCGTACTCCTTCTCGTGGGTGATGTCGATGTGGGTGCCCATCACCCGGACGGGGTTGCCCTGCTCATCCCGCTCCACCACCCGGCCCCGGTCCAGCACCCAGGTGGTCTTGCCATCCTTGCCGATCATGCGGTGCATCGCCTGATAAAACGGGCTCTTGCCCTCCAGATGGTCGAAGAAGGACTGCAGCACCTGCTCCCTGTCCTCCGGGTGCAGGTGGGCGCGCCAGACGTCGAAGTGGGCCGACAGCTCCTTGGGCTGGTAACCGAGCATGGAGCCCCAGCGGCGGTTGAAGATGATGAGTTTGCCGGTGGGCACATGGTTCTGCCAGATGCACAGGCCGGTGCCGTCCATGGCGGCGTCCAGCTTCTCCCGCGCGTCATCCGCGATGCGTTTGAGACGCTCGTTCTCCAGCAACAACCTGTCGTAAGCCTCCCTCAGCTCCTCGTAGGTCATTCCTCATCCCTTCCCCTGTTCGAAAGCATATATAGTCGATGCACTCTCTCCTTCTGTAAAGAAGGGATAGGGGAGGCTCTCGTTCTATATGAGGCGTTTTCTCACCCTCTGGCGGCTGTGCGCCCAGAGTCTGTGGGGATATGATGACAGCGGTGAGCGCGGCGTCCGGCCAGTGAAGAGGAGAAAATGTCCGCATGAAGATCCTGATGGGAGGTGGTCTGTTGCTGGGGGTTGCCCTGGCCCAGGCGACGCCACTGGCTGGGTACGAGTTGCAACTGGCGTTGCAGCGACTGGAAGAGTCGACGATGCCGGTGCAGGTATTTCGCGAGCGCGTCGCCGCCCTGACTGCCGAACAGGCACACTATCCGCCCGAGGTGCAGGGCCGCCTTGCCCGGCTGCAGTGCTGGGCCCAGCCGAGTGAACGAGACGAGGAGTTTCGCCGCGCGGTGGCGTTTGCCGAGCAGGGGCTGGCGCAGGCCCGTGCCCGCAAGGACAGGGTCACCGAGGTGGGGTTGCTCGCCTGCCGCGGGTATCACCGGCAACTGCTCGGCAACATGGCCGGGGCCGGGGAGGATTACGACGCCGCCCTGACCCTGGCTCGCCGGCTCGGGGATGAGCGCCAGCGTGCCGACATCCTGAGCCTGCGGGGGGAGATGTACTCCTACCAGGGGGAGCTGGCGGAGGGGCTGATGGATCTCATCGATGCCCACCAGCGATACGAGGCGCTCGGGCTGGAGGCCAAGGGGCGCGAGGTGCTCGCCAATATTGCCAATGCCTATCGCAGGATGGGGCTCTATGAGCGGGCCGAGAGCTATTTCAAGGAGCTGGAGCACGACTACCGGCAGCTCGGGGTCGAGGAGTACCTGGTGGACATTCACAGCCAGCAGGGGCTCCTCTACATCGACACCGAAGAGTACGACAAGGCGCTGCCCCTGATGGCCGAAGCGGAGCGTTACTATACGGGATCAAACCAGGAAGGGGTCCTGGCCTGGAGCCGGATAGAGCTGGCCACCATCCTGCAGAAACAGGGCAAGCCGGACCAGGCCATGACCAAGCTCGATCAGGCGGCAGCCTCCCTTCATCAGGGGGAGGGGGCGGACAGCGTCACCCTGGGCCACTGGCACCTCGTCATGGCCGAGGTCCTCGAGGCCCTGAACCGACCCGGCGAGGCGCTGCGGCACCTGGACGAGGCCGAGCCCATCTTTACCCGGGAGCAGAACCTGCGCTTCCTCGCCCGGGTGCATGAGACACGGGCCCGGGTGCTGGAGCGTCAGGGGCACATCCAGTCGGCCCTCACCAGCCTCAAGACCTATGTCGAGACCCGCCAGGCCCTCGAGCTCAGATTGCGGGAACAGCGCTCCTTGCAGATGCGTTTCGAGTTCGATCTCGCCCGCAAGGAGCTGGAAAACCAGACCCTCAGGTCCCAGCAGCAGTTGCAGGCGGAGAAACTCAAGCAGTTGCAGGAGCGGCGCTACTGGCAATACCTGGTGGTGGCCCTGCTGCTGGTGGTGATGGGTACCCTGGTGGTGCACCAGCGCGGGCGCACCCGCAAGATGCAGCGCCTCGCCATGACGGACGAACTGACCGGCATCCACAACCGGCGCCAGATCCAGGCCAAGGGGCGCAAATGGTTCACCCAGGCCCGGGAGGAGGGCAAACCCCTGTGCGTGCTGCTGCTGGATGTGGATCACTTCAAGAAGGTGAACGACCAGCTGGGCCACCACGTGGGTGACAGGGTGCTCACCGCCGTGGCCCAGTGCATCGAGGAGCAGTTGCGCAGCCTCGACAGGGTGGGGCGCAACGGCGGCGAGGAGTTTCTGGTGCTGCTGCCGGATACCCTCCTGGGCGAGGCCGTCGAGGTGGCGGAGCGGATCCGCCTCGCCGTCGCCTGCCTCGAGATTGAGGGGGTGCCTGCGGATCACCCCATCCGCATCAGCATCGGCTGCGCCCAGTACAAACCCGAGGATGACAACCTGGGCGAGCTGGTACGCCGGGCCGACGAGGCCATGTACGAGGCCAAGCTGGCGGGGCGCAACCGGGTGATGACGGCCCGGTGAGGCCGACCCCGGGCCCCCGTGATAGCGGGCTGGGTATTTTTCACTCGCGCGGGTATAATGCCGCGCAATTTTGCTTTGATCCGGGGCCAGACCCATGTAATGCAACGCGCTTCTCCTGTCTCCACCGGCGGTCACTGACCCGCCCGCGTGGTGTCGTTGTCTGCATGGGCGCCCTGATTCCAAGGTGCTGTCCCGCATTTTTCCCACGGTGGCTCCAGGCCGCCGCTCAATAGAAGAACGTCGAATTATGTCAGCTGAATTTTTGAGTGAAGTCTCCAAGAGACGCACTTTTGCGATCATCTCGCACCCGGATGCGGGTAAAACCACCATCACCGAAAAGGTCCTGCTGTTCGGACAGGCCATTCAGCGCGCCGGTACCGTCAAGGGCCGTGGCTCGGGCCAGCACGCCAAATCCGACTGGATGGAGATGGAGAAGCAGCGCGGTATCTCCATCACCACTTCCGTGATGCAGTTCCCCTACGCCGACTGCCTGGTCAACCTGCTCGACACCCCGGGTCACGAGGACTTCTCCGAAGATACCTATCGTACCCTCACGGCGGTCGACTGCTGCCTGATGGTCATCGACGCCGCCAAGGGTGTTGAAGACCGGACCCGCAAGCTGATGGAAGTGACCCGGCTGCGTGACACCCCCATCCTCACCTTCATGAACAAGCTGGACCGCGAAGTGCGCGATCCGATGGAGGTCATGGACGAGGTGGAGCGCGAGCTCAACATCATGTGCGCCCCCATCACCTGGCCCATCGGCTGTGGCAAGTCCTTCAAGGGTGTCTATCACCTCTACAAGGACGAGACCTACCTGTATCAGAGCGGTCAGGGCCACACCATCCAGGAGAAGCGGGTGGTCAAGGGGTTGAACAACCCCGAGCTGGATGCCGCCATCGGCGACGATCTGGCTGCCCAGCTGCGTGGCGAGCTGGAGCTGGTGCAGGGCGCCTCTCCCGAGTTCGATCACGACGCCTTCATCGCCGGCGAGATGACCCCGGTCTTCTTCGGGACCGCCCTTGGCAACTTCGGTGTCGACCACATGCTGGACGGCCTGACCGACTGGGCGCCAGCCCCCATGCCGCGCAAGGCCGAGAGCCGCGAAGTGGTGGCGACCGAGGAGAAGTTCTCCGGTTTCGTGTTCAAGATCCAGGCGAACATGGACCCGAAACACCGCGACCGTATCGCCTTCATGCGCATCGTGTCAGGCACCTACTCCAAGGGCATGAAGATGCGCCACGTGCGCATCGGCAAGGACGTGAACATCTCCGACGCCGTCACCTTCATGGCCGGTGACCGTGAACAGGCGGTCGAGGCCTGTGCCGGCGACATCATCGGTCTGCACAACCACGGCACCATCCAGATCGGCGACACCTTCACCCAGGGTGAAGATCTCAAGTTCACCGGTATCCCGAACTTCGCACCGGAACTGTTCCGCCGCATCCGCCTGCGTGACCCCCTCAAGCAGAAGCAACTGCTCAAGGGGCTGGTGCAGCTCTCCGAAGAGGGGGCGGTGCAGGTGTTCCGTCCGCTCATCAGCAACGATCTCATCGTCGGTGCGGTCGGTGTGCTGCAGTTCGACGTGGTGGTCTCGCGCCTCAAGAGCGAATACAACGTCGAGGCCATCTACGAGGCGGTCAACGTCGCCACCGCCCGCTGGGTGGAAGGGACCGACGTCAAGAAGTTCGAGGAGTTCAAGCGCAAGAACGAGGTCAACCTGGCCCTCGATGGGGGTGACAACCTCACCTACATCGCGCCGACCATGGTCAACCTGCGCCTGGCCCAGGAGCGTCACCCGGACGTTCACTTCCGCCAGACCCGCGAACACTGATCACTCCGCCCGCACCCTGCGGGTGGCGGATGACCAGAGAGACCCCGCTTCGGCGGGGTTTTTTGTTATGGGGCGTTTCATTGGAAGGGGCGTAGATCCCCATCCGGGGCTTGATGAGTGAATAAAAATAAAGGATAAGTGATTTAAATTTCACTCATGGAGAGAGACATGTCCGTCACCCAACCCGTAGAGGCGCAGTTTGCCGCCTACAATGCCCACGACCTCGACGCCTTCGTGGCCTGCTTTGCCCCGGATTTCAAAGGCTATCGCATGCCGACCGAGACGCCGAGCACAGTCGGCAAGGGGGCGCTGCGAACCTTCTATGCGCAGCACAGATTCAACAACCCGCTGCTCAAGGCCGAGCTGCTGTCACGCACTGTCATGGGCAACAAGGTGTTTGATCACGAGCTGATCCACGGCCTCTCCCTCGAGCCCATCGAGAGCGTGGTGGTGTTCGAGGTGAAGGAGGGTCTTATCCAGACCGCCTGGTTCTATTTCCCCTCTTAAACCCGACACTGTATTTGCCATACGGCCCCATCCTATTGCACCGCTGTGCAGGGAAGGGTGACAAGGAGATGCCATGCAGATATTCCAGGCCACGTTGGCCCACATTGAAGAAACCAGCCGTCTGTTTGATGCCTATCGGCAGTTTTATGGGCAAGCGCCGGACAGAGATGAGGCAACCCGATTCATCGGAGAACGCCTTCAGGGGGCGGATTCAGTTATCTTTCTGGCACGCAACGAGGCGGGAGTGTGTGCAGGCTTTGTCCAGTTGTATCCGGCATTCTCTTCCGTCGCGATGAAGAGGATGTGGTACCTCAATGATCTTTATGTCGTCGAGTCAGCTCGCCAGCAGGGGGTGGCAAGAGCGCTGCTGAAACGGGTGGCCAGCTTTGCCAGGGAGACAGATGCCCTGACTGTCAAACTGGCGACGGCTGTCTCCAATCAACCTGCAAAATTACTTTATGAATCAGAAGGATATCAAAAGGTAATCGCCTTTGATCACTATACCCAGCGGGTTGGAGCCTGACAGGCGTTATGTGTCACTGTCCATGAGATGAATGGCAAGCGCTCTTCTGGGGAGGCGCGGTGTCAGCCAGGGGCCGTGATACGGGGTGATCGGACTTGCGGGGTATCGACAGATTGCCTGTCCGTCCCCCCTTCTACCCTTGCGGGAGAAGGGGGGGTGAGGGGGAATTGGCGCTTCTGGCTAGAAAGTACGCAGCAATCTGGCGGGGTTGCCGGCGTAGGTGCCAGGGACAGTGATGTCCCGGGTCACCACTGCGCCGGCACCGATGACGGCTCCCTGGCATATCCGTACCGGCAAAATGGTGGCGTTTGAACCGATGGATACCTCATCCCCGATGTCGGTTCGGCCCCAACTGGCGGGATCCGGGTCGGGGGCGCCGCTTTGAAAGAGGTCATTGGCAAACATGACGCCGTGACCGATAAAACAGCGCTCACCTATGGTCACATGCTCACAGATAAAGCTGTGGGACTGGATGCGGGTTGCGCGTCCTATGGAGACGTTCGACTGTATCTCCACGAAGGGGCCGACAAAGACATCGTCAGCCAGGGTACAGCCGTAGAGATTGACAGGCTCAACCAGCTTCACCCTTTCACCGAAGCTGACATCTTGTATGCCGACAGAGAGTCGTTTTGGTTCACTCATCTCCCCTCCTTCCCGTCTTCCCGTCGAGCGCCAGTACCATGCAGATCTCGCAGGCGTCGTGGCCCGTGCAGCCAAGGGGCCCCGGCAGGTGTTCGAAGCCCAGGGATTCATAGAGGGCGGTGGCTTCCCGCAGCACGGCGGTGGTCTCCAGATAGCAGCGCTGGTAACCCAGGGCGCGAGCCTCGGCCAGCGCCTGCAGCACCAGCCGCCGTCCCAGCCCCAGCCCCCGCAGGGCGGGCAGGAAGTACATCTTCTGCAGCTCGCATACATCCGCTGCCCCCGCCAGCGGCGCTATGCCGCCCCCGCCAAGAATGGTGCCGTCCGGCCCCTCAATCACCCAGTAGCGGCTGCGCTCCCCCTGATAGGTCTCGTGGAGAAAATCGAGGTTGGGATCCGCCACCCCGTACCCCTTGTCGGCGGTGAGGCCGTATTCGGCGGAGACGGCGCGCACCACGGCGGCGATCCGGGGATTGTCGGCCGGGGTGATGGGGCGGATGACGAACCCCTGCTGGCGGCGGGCGCGGGAGAGGGCGCTGCGATAGAGCCGCATGCCCTCCCAGATCTGCTGGCACTCGGCGGGGGAGAGCTGGGCCAGGGCCCCCGCCATGGTCTCGTCCATCTGCCGGTGCAGCTCCTCAAGCTGTGCCTTGCCCGGCTCGGTGAGGCTCGCCTCCTTGCTGCGCCCGTCCGAGGGGTGGGGTTGCCAGGCGATAAGCGCCCGCTCGGCGAGGCGGGCCAGGGGGCGGCTGGCGTTGGACTTGTCGATGCGAAGGCGCTCGGCAAGCTGCTGGTTGGTGGCGGGACCGTTCTCCAGCTCGATGAGCAGGTGGGCCTCCAGGGGGCTCAGGGCCAGCGAGCCGCACTGCTGGGAGAGCATGCCGAGTTCGCGTACCAGTTCCCTCGACAGGGCGCGCAGGGGGCGGGGATCCATGGGGTTGTCTCCTTGTGATGGCATTTGGTTGTTGTGCGCAACCAATACCATCTTTTGGTTGTTGATGACAACCATTTACGTGAAAAAGGGGACAGGCAGGCAGAAAAAAGGGCCCGGGAGAGGGCCCAAACATTGGAAACCCGCGCGGGGGCGCGGATCCCATCCTTGGTCTGGCAAGGTGCCGGCGAGGGTTAGACCAGTTCCGCCAGCATGGTGTCGGCATAGGGCACCAGGGCGTCGCCCTGTTTCACCTTGGCGAGGTAGTCCGGGTTGGCGATGAGGGGGCGACCGATGGCGACGAGGTCGAAGCGGTCAGCCTCGATGGCCTCGAGCGCGGTCTCTGCGCTGTAGTTGCCCACCCCCACCAGGTGGCCGTCGTAGCGGGCACGCAGGTAGTCGGAGGCGCGGCCGTCCAGGTAGTCGAAGGTGAGGCTGTCATCGAAGATGCCCAGGTGCAGATAGGCCAGAGTGCGCTGGTTCAGCTCGGCCAGCAGGTGGTCGAACACGGCGCGATCCCGGGCATCCCCTTCCAGGTGCACATAGGCGCCGGGGGAGAGACGAAGGCCGGTGCGATCCCCGCCGATGCGGGCGGCGATGGCATCCACCACCTCCAGCGCGAAGCGGCTCATGTTCTCGGGGCTGCCGCCGTAGTTGTCGGTGCGCAGGTTGCTGGCGTGGTGCAGGAACTGATCGATGAGGTAGCCGTTGGCACCGTGGATCTCCACCCCGTCAAAGCCCGCCTCGATGGCGTTGGCGGCGGCCTGGGCGTAATCCTCGACCAGCTGGGCGATTTCGCGCTCGGTCAGGGCGCGGGGTACCTGATAGACCAGCTCGCGCATGCGCGGCACCGTGCCCTCATGGGCGACGGCAGAGGGGGCCAGCACTTCGGCGTGGTGGAAGAAGGGGTGGGAGAGACGACCCACGTGCCACAGCTGGGCGAAGATCTTGCCGCCGTTGGCATGCACGGCGCCGGTCACTTTCTTCCAGCCGGCGATCTGTTCGGCGCTGTAGAGCCCCGGGGTATTGGGGTAGCCCTGCCCGTCCGGACGGATGATGGTGGCTTCGGAGATGATGAGGCCGATGTCGGCACGGCGGCCGTAGTAGGCGGCCATCTGTTCGGTGGGCACCAGACCCGGGCCCGCCATGCAGCGGGTGAGGGGGGCCATCATGAAACGGTTCGCGAGGGTGAGGGTGTCGTTGAGGCGATAGGGCTGAAACAGGGTATTCATGATCGTCTGTCCTGAGGGAGTGATTCTTGAACGGGCATTCAAGACGTTTTTTGGTTTGTGTGCAAGTATTTTTTGAGCAAGCATTCAACATGGATTGACGGGGGAGGCTGGGGTAAACTTGCCGCCCTGTTTTTTCCGTCCCGCGGGACCTTGCCACCGGAGACCCCATGCGCAGCGCCGAATACGATCGGGATGCCGTCTTGCGAAACGCCATGGAAGCCTTTCGCGCCAAAGGCTATGCCAAGACCACCATGCAGGAGCTGGTGGCCGCAACCGGCCTGCACCCGGGCAGCCTCTATGCCGCTTTTGGCAACAAGCGCGGCCTGCTGCTGGCGGCGGTCGATCACTATGTGGCAGAGAAGGGGACCCTGCGCCGCCGCTGCCTGGCACAGCCCAGCCCGCTGGCGGGGCTGCACGCCTACCTCGAGCAGGTGGTGGACGATGCCCTGCAGGGCTCCTGCCTGCTGACCCGCACCCTGATGGAGCTGGCGGAGCAGGACGAGGAGCTGCACCTTCGCTTCAAGGCCATCTACGGCGAGCTGGAACAGGATCTGGCCGGGCAGCTGGCCCTGGCAAAGGCGCAGGGAGAGCTGGCAAAAGAGGGGGACATCCCCACCCTGACCGCCTTCTTGCAGGTCCATATCCAGGGACTGGTCACCTTCGCCCAGTGTCACCCCGACCGCCCTCTGCTGGCCGGTGTCGTCGCCCGGATGATGAGTGCCCTGCGGGCGTGATGGCGAGGATGGAAACAACAAAGGCTCCCGCGGGAGCCTTTGTTGTTGCTGGGGATGCCACACGCCGCCGGGTTGTTTGCTCCCTTCTCCCGCTCATTTACAAAAGAATGGGAGAAGGGTTGGGGATGAGGGGGAGGAACTGCCAGCCGCTGCCGCTTAGCCCGGATTCACCAGATCCTTCATCAGCGCCTTCAACCAGATCAACGCCGGTTGCTGGGCGTGGACCGGGTGCCAGACGCAGTTGAGGTGATAGTCCGGCACGTCGTCGGGCAGGGGCAGGCTTTTCAGCGGCCAGTGGCTGGCGAGCAGCTCGGCCACCATGCTGGGCAGCACCAAGAGGTGGTCGCTCTGGCTGACGATGGCGGCGGCGGACATATAGCTCTGGCTGTTGACCAAGATGGTGCGGCTATGGCCCAGGCTCTGCAAATAGCGGTCGAGGCTCGCCTCCGAGGTGCCGAGCGGTGAGTGGAACACATGGGGCATCTCGATTAGCTGCTCGAGGGTGATGCGCTCCTCTTCCAGCTCCAGGGTGGCGCGCACCAGCCCGGCCAGGGGTTCGGTGAGCCAGGTCTCCTTGCCCAGATACCCCGGCACCTGCATGTACTCGTCAAACCCCAGCACGAGATCTATCTCGCCGCTCGCCAGCTCGGCTTCGGGCAGGGTATCGCGCAGGATGCGGATTTCGATGGTGACGCCGGGGGCCAGCTTCCTGAGGCGCTGGATAAGGGGCGGGATCAGCACGCACTCCACGTAATCCGTGGTGCAGAGCACGAAGCGGCGCTTCGACTGACGCGGCGCGAACTCGTCCTCCTCCCAGAGTTGCTGCTCCAGCAGCCGCAGCGCCTGCTGCACCCCCAGATGCAGGCGCTGGGCCCGGGGAGTCGGCAACATCCCCTGGGGCGTGCGCACCAGCAGCGGGTCGCCGAGAAAGGCCCGTAACCGGCCGAGGGAGTGGCTCATGGCGGGCTGGCTGATAAAGAGCGATTCGGCGGCGCGGGTCACGCTCCCTTGCGTCATCAGGGCGTCAAAGGCGAGCAGCAGATTGAGGTCGAGCTGGTGCAGTTTCATGGGGGGGATTATTCGCCGTGTTTATGGGACAATTAATCCTATTCATTTGATGGATGGGCGCGCAACTTCTTACACTGCGACCCACTCTTATTTTTCCAGGGTTCCCAGGCAAATCGGGGGCCTCAATCCATGCAAGGAGCCTTGCGATGAGCATCAAGACCATGAATTCCACGCCGGCCGCCGACGGCTTCACCATGCCCGCCGAGTGGGCTCACCAGCAGGCCGTCTGGATGATCTGGCCGTTCCGCCCGGACAACTGGCGGGAAGCCGGTCGCTTCGCCCAGGCCACCTTCGCCAAGGTGGCGGATGCCATCGGTGGCGCGACGCCGGTCTTTATGGGGGTGCCGGCCCAGTTTATGGAGCAGGCCCGTGGCATCATGCCCGCCCACGTTACCCTGGTGGAGATGGCCAGCGATGACTGCTGGGCCCGCGACACTGGCCCCACCATCGTCACCAACGCCGCAGGCGAGTGCCGTGGGGTGGACTGGGGCTTCAACGCCTGGGGCGGCCACAAGGGTGGTCTCTACTACCCGTGGAACCAGGATGAAGAGGTCGCAGCCCGGATGCTGGAACAGCACGGCATGGATCGTTACGACGCGCCGCTCATTCTGGAAGGGGGCTCCATCCATGTGGATGGCGAAGGCACCTGCTTGACCACCGCCGAGTGCCTGCTCAACGAAAACCGCAACCCGCACCTGACCAAAGAGCAGATCGAAGCTCACCTGCGCGACTATCTGGGCGTCACCAGCTTTATCTGGCTGGACGAAGGCGTCTACATGGATGAAACAGACGGCCACATCGACAATATGTGCTGCTTCGTGCGCCCAGGTGAAGTGGCCCTGCACTGGACCGATGACGAGAACGATCCCCAGTACGTCCGCTCCCTGGCCGCCCTCAAGGTGCTGGAAGCGGCGGTCGATGCCAAGGGTCGCAAGCTGAAAGTGTGGAAGCTGCCCCAGCCGGGCCCGCTGTTCTGCACTGAAGAGGAGTCTGCCGGTGTCGAGAGCGGCAGCGGTGTGCCGCGCGAGGCAGAAGGCCGTCTGGCCGGCTCCTACGTGAACTTCCTTATCACCAACGATCGCATCGTCTACCCGCTGCTGGATGCCGCCACCGACGGCGAAGCCCAGCGCATTCTGGAAGAGATCTTCCCGGAGCATAAGGTCGTCGGTGTACCGGCCCGCGAGATCCTGCTGGGCGGTGGCAATATCCACTGCATTACCCAGCAGATCCCTTCCGGCAAATAAGCTGGTCGAAGAGTGTAGAAATTCAAAACCCCACGCCGTGGGGTTTTATCTCTTGATAATGTGATGGTCGCAGGCGCCGATGCGGCGATCATCATGACAAACAGTCACCCTTTTACAGGAGATCCCCATGATCGAAGTGACCGAGGTTTCCATTGCAGAGCTGCGCGGTGCGCTCGAAGCAGGCCGCACCACCGCGGTCGAACTGGTCGAGGCCTATCAGGCCCGGATCGAGGCCTACAATGGCCCCGAGACACAAACCCGCCTCAATGCCGTCGTGGTGCCCAACCCCGATGCCCTGAAAGAGGCCGAGGCTTCCGATGCCCGCCGCGCCCGTGGGGAAACCCTGAGCCCGCTCGACGGCATCCCCTACACCGCCAAGGACAGCTATCTGGTCAAGGGGCTGACCGCCGCCTCCGGCAGCCCGGCCTTCAAGGATCTGGTGGCCCAGCGTGATGCCTTTACCGTTGAGCGCCTGCGCGCCGCCGGTGCCATCTGCCTTGGCAAGACCAATATGCCCCCCATGGCCAATGGCGGCATGCAGCGCGGCGTCTATGGCCGCGCCGAGAGCCCCTACAACGCCGACTACCTGACCGCGCCCTTTGCCTCCGGCTCCTCCAACGGGGCCGGTACTGCCACCGCCGCGAGCTTCGCCGCCTTTGGTCTCGCCGAAGAGACCTGGTCGAGCGGCCGGGGCCCTGCGTCCAACAACGGCCTGTGTGCCTACACCCCGTCCCGGGGCGTGATTTCGGTGCGCGGCAACTGGCCCCTGACCCCGACCATGGACGTCGTCGTGCCCTATGCCCGCACCATGGCCGATCTGCTGGAAGTGCTGGATGTGGTGGTCGCCGACGATGCCGAGACTCGTGGTGATCTCTGGCGTATGCAGCCCTGGGTGCAACTGCCCAAGGCCTCCGAAGTGCGTCCGGCGTCCTATCTGGAACTGGCTGCCAAGGCCGATGCCCTCAAGGGCAAGCGCCTCGGCGTGCCGCGCATGTTTATCAACAAGGATGAACTGGCCGGCACCAGCGACAACCCCGGTATCGGCGGCCCGACCGGTCAGCGCATTCATACCCGCGAGACCGTGATTGCGTTGTGGGAAGAGGCGCGCAAAGCGCTGGAAGCCGCTGGCGCCGAAGTCATCGAAGTGGACTTCCCGCTGGTCTCCAACTGCGAAGGGGACAGACCCGGCGCACCGACCGTGTTCAATCGCGGCATCGTGAGCCCGGAGTTTCTCAACGACGAGCTGTGGGAGCTCTCCGGCTGGGCGTTCGACGACTTTCTGCGCGCCAACGGCGATCCCAAGCTCAATAAACTCGCCGATGTGGATGGCCCCCAGATCTTCCCCCACGATCCGGGCACTTTGCCGAACCGCGAGGGCGATCTGGCTGCGGGCATGGACGAGTACGTCAAGATGGCCAAGCGCGGCCTCAAGCGCTTCGACGAGATTGCTTCTGTGCCGGACGGCCTGCGTGGGCTGGAGCAGACCCGCAAGCTGGACTTGGAGGACTGGATGGACGAGCTCAAGCTCGACGCCGTGCTGTTCCCCACCGTCGCTGACGTGGGCCCGGCCGATGCGGACGTGAATCCGGCCTCCGCCGATATCGCCTGGAGCAACGGCATCTGGGTGGCCAACGGCAACCTCGCCATCCGCCACCTCGGCGTGCCGACCGTCACCGTCCCCATGGGCGTGATGGCCGATATCGGTATGCCGGTGGGGCTGACCTTCGCCGGTCGCGCCTATGACGACAACAACCTGCTGCGCGTCGCCTCGGCCTTCGAGTCCACCGGCAGCAAGCGCAGGGTGCCGCCGCGCACGCCGCCGCTGGGGTGATTGCGGTTGGAGATTAAATATCACTAAACTTTTGCGTATAAGGAAAAACCACCCGTGTAATGGGTGGTTTTTTTCGTACTGGAGGAATGTAATATGATTGTTATAAGTGGGAGGCTGTACAGATCTAGTTATCACCTGACACCGGCCTCAAACCGGTGTCTTGTTTACGCTACTTTAGTGCGCACTTCCTTCGGTATCAATTTCAGACCCTTTTTGAACATGCTGTAGGGAGTCTGTCCTTCCATCATCCTGCCCTGATGTGGCCGCTGGGTGTTGTAGTGCTCCAGGTAGCTATCCAGGTCTGTCTGCATCTGCTCTACCGACTCATACCAGGTCGTTCTCCCCTTGATACGGAAGTGTTCATCCAGCAGTGTGCGATGCAGTCGCTCGATAAAACCGTTGCTCTGCGGCCTGCGTACCTTGGTTGTCCGGTGTTCAATTCCCTCCAGTTGCAGGAACAGCTCGTAGGGATGATGGTCAGGGCGGCCGCAGAACTCGCGCCCGTTGTCCGACAGGATGGTATAGACCCGCGCCTCATGGGCTTCGAAGAACGGCAATACCGTTTCATTGAGCACATGAACCGAGGTCACCGGCAGCTTGCTGGTGTAGAGCCGTCCCCAGGCGTGGCGGCTGTAGCAGTCCAGTACGGTTTGCAGATACACCTTGCCCACCCCCTTGAGTGCGCCGACGAAGAAGGTGTCGACCGCCACCAGTTCCCCGGTGTAGTGAACCTCAATTTGGCGTTCGCGAAACTCGGGGCTGAAGCGCTCGAGCAGGCGGATCTGCTCGTCATTGAGCTCAATCGTCTGTTCCCTGTGGGTTTTCTCGAGGCGCAACAAGCGGTCATGCTTGGAGAGCAAGTCGTGACGTTGCCACACGCCACGCACACCGCCCGCACTGACGTTGATGCCTTGCAGAGCCAGTTCTTGCGCGACCCGCAGCGGGCCATGGGTTGGTCTGGTGAGAGAGTAATCGAGGATAGCCTGTTCAATCTCGGGAGCGACCCGGTTGGGATGCGCCCCTTTACAGCCGGGGAGTTTGTCGAGCAAGCCCTCAGCCCCATAGGTCTGGTAGTTACGGCGGATCTCGTAGAACTGCTGGCGGCTGTAGCCGATGAGCTTACAGGCTTTGCTGACGTTATTGAGCTCTTTGGCGAGCTCTAGCAGGCTGAGTTTACGACGTGCTACTTTCTCGTTGGTGGTCATACGGTGACTCCGGATAACACGGTAGGGGTACCGTTTTGTTATCCGGTTTGAAGCCGTATGACCACTCCCTTTTGTGGGCAACTGTCAGGTGAATACCATCTCCATACACTTTGTCGCTACCCCTATGGTTACAGCTTCGACATGCACCGCGTATTCGGACGGTTACGCTGCGTTAATCGTCCTTATATCAAGGCGGCGATTGCGTGTTTTGACCATTTCCCTCTTTCCACATCCCTCACCGTCAATCGCAGAATTGGTCGTGGTTCGCTGCCGATTTTTCCGGACTTTCCCCCGACTTCACCTTGGCTTCACACAACCTCATTTTCCCCTCACAAATCCCCCCTATCTTCTGCCCACTGATAAATGGGCCTGCTTGCCACAGAGTGGCGAGGGCCAACGAGAGGGGAGCAAGACGATGAAATCCTGGATCAAATACGGGTTGGCCGGGGCCTTGATACTGGTGGCGAGCTTCTGGGGTGGCAGCGTGCGGGCGGCGCAGATGCCCCTTGGCACGGATGGCGCCCTGCCGGGGCAGCTAACCGCCCAGGCTGCGGCTCTCCCGAGTGGCACCTATTTCTTGTCTCTGGGGGGTCAGCCATCGGTTGCTACCGGGCGCAGTACAGCAGGGCATGGATACCGGCCTTTTTAACCAGACCGGGCCGGTGACGTCACGGCACAGTGCGCATCAACACAGGCCGGATTGGCTAGTGCGCGACATAGTGAGCCTCACGCCAGGCCGGGTGGCCTACCGCGTCTGATATTGGGCATCCAGCCAGGCGATGGCCTCTTGGGGGTCGTTGAATGCCCGGATATGGTCCGGGTGGGTGAGGGAGAGGCAGGAGAGGGCGATGTGATGGAGCACCTTGGCCGAATAGAGGGAGGCGATGGCCACCAGATTCTTCTGGGTCAGCCACTGATAGGTTTCCTGCAGATGGGGCAGGGCAGATAGCACCACCCCCTGATGCTGACGATGGTCCACCAGGGCGCAGAAACGCTTACCATCGAGACTGTTTACCACGCGCTTAATCTCCGTAATCCACGTCAGCATACCCTCTTCATTGAAAGGGCCGATCAGCTCGCAGGTGACCAGGTGTTCCTGCACATTGAAGATGAACTCACCGTGCTTTTTATCAAAGGACATACAACATTCTTATCCATGACCAGGGGCCGCAGATAATGCTTATTCATTCCGTATGCATCAATACCCGAATGAGGGTTTTGGTCATGGCGTCGTATTGCTGCGCTGACGCCGATGAGGGAAGGGGTCTGCCTCTGGTACCGAAGCGAACCATGGGTAGCGTCACATCGGGCACAAGACCCCGTGAGGATAGCCGGCTCATGGAGAAAATGACCCAAAAAGGCCGGTGCAGCAGTGCCCGGCCTGTGTCTTCTCAGTTGCAGTGCCATTTCATCGGTGGTGTTTCACCGTTTTTGGCGTGGGCAATTGACCTGCTCAGGCGGCCAGCGGCAGGTAGACATGCTGGTAGGCCAGGGCTATGGCGCTGTAGAGCAGCAGGGCGGCCATCAGCAGGTTGAAGTACCTGAACCAGCGAGGATGTTGAAGATGACGTCCGATGAGGCTGCCAGCCATCGAGTAGCTGCCGGGGGCGCCGGCGGCCAGCAGGCCGAGCAGCAGGGACCAGGGCAGCAGGCTCCAGCCGTGGATCTGGGCTGCCGGGAACTGGATGCTGGTGATGGGCAGGGTGGCGATCATGGCCTTGGGGTTGAGCAGCTGGATGATGAAGCCGCTGCGCACCCCCAGAGGGCGGGCAGGCGCCTCGTTGGCACCGAGCTCGCCGCTGTCGCTGGCGATCTTGATGGCGAGATAGGCGATATAGAGGCACCCCACCAGGCTGACATAGATCAGGGTATCTTCCCGCACCAGGCGGGTGCCCGCCCAGCCAAAGAGCAGCAGGAGCACGAACATCGCCAAGCCGACCCCGAGGAAGAAGCCAAGGGAGGCGCGGGTGCGGCCACCCAGGCCTGCATTGAGGCCGATGAGGTTGACGGGGCCTGGGGTATACATGATGCCGATGGCATAGGCGAGAAGTTCAATCATGGGGTGTTCCTTGGGCTCAGCGGATCAGGCTGGCGCTGTATTGGGTGGGGGTCATGCCATAGATGCGCTTGAAGCGACGGTTGAGGTGACTGAGATCGGTGAAACCGAAGCGGTACACCAGATCCTGCGCCGACTCTCCGGCGGCCAGGGCGCGCCGGGCGGCATTGATGCGGCAGTTGATCACGTATTGATGGGGTGTGATGCCAAGCTGTTGGCGAAACAGCCGCAGGAAGTGGTACTTGGAGATGTTGGCCGCCGCGCTGATGTCGGCCAGGGAGATATCCTGCTGAAAGTGGGCGTGG
Organism: Aeromonas sp. ASNIH5; assembly: GCF_002902865.1. NCBI lineage: Bacteria > Pseudomonadati > Pseudomonadota > Gammaproteobacteria > Aeromonadales > Aeromonadaceae > Aeromonas > Aeromonas sp. ASNIH5. Next base: position 3,954,269 of record NZ_CP026122.1, read on the forward strand.
ATAAAGTCCCTGGCCTGCAACAGGAGGCGATCGATGCGACTCACCCGGCCATTGGGCTCAAAACGTCCCGCCTGCTGCATCACTCGGGTGGCGAGGCGATAGAGGGCAAACTCCTGCTCTATGCTGTCGGCCTGGCCGCGCACCGCCTGGGCCAGCTCGAGGATGCAGGCGCTCAGCGCCTCATCGCGCACCAGGGGCTTCAACAATCGGTAGGTCCCCATTGCCCGCTCGCCCGCAGCATCGGCAAACAGCGGGGTGAGTTCGTGGGGCGGAATGTAGAGCATGGTGTAGTCGAGGCTGGCGTTGTCACCGGCATGACCGTCGTGGACATCCCCGGGATTGAACTGGATGACGCTGCCTGCCGGGCTGGAGTGGGCTCCGCCGTGGCAGAAGAAGTTCTGCCGCCCGGCCAGAGTGACCCCGAAGGAGTACTCCTCGTGGGCGTGACGGTCGTAGCGAAACTCCGTCATGTTGACCCGCAGCGCAGTCAGGCTCGCCAGGTGCTGACTGTGTGCGAATATGAACTGGTTGTCCTGCGCCATCTTTCCCTCCTGTACCAGACTGCCCCCCTAATCTAGCCCCAAGGGTGTGCCTCTCGCTTGGACAATCTTGCTGTTTGCCGGCCCGCCTGCGCCCCGCACCGAGAAAAACGGCGCAGCCGATGGCTGACTGCGCCGGCTGGCCCGTCAGCGAAAGCGGAACAGCTCCCGGTGCAGCGGGGTGGCCAGATGGGCATCCAGGGTGTGGGCCATGGGCTCTGGGCCGCAGAACCACACCGGGGTGTGCTGGCGCTCGCCCAGGGCGGCCAGAGCCAGCTGGCCGCGCTCGGACTCCAGATGCAGCCGGTAGTCGATCCCGGCCCGGCGGCACAGCTCGGCCAGCCGGCCGTGATAGGGGGCGGCCTCGGCGGTGGGGGCGCATTGCAGCAAGGTGGTGCCGGGGCGTTGTTCACCACGGCGTACCAGGGCCTCCAGCCAGGCGACGAAGGGAGTGATGCCGATACCGGCGCCCACCCAGAGCGCGGGGGCCGGATCCGGCAGGGCGAAGGCGCCATAGGGGCCGGTCACGATCACCGTATCCCCCACCTTGAGGTGGCGGTGCAGCCAGCGGGTGTGATCCCCGAGGGCGCGCACCGCCAGGGTGAGGGTACAGCCATCTGCCGAGACATCGACCAGGGTGTAGGGGTGGGGCTCGCCGCGCCCGGCAAAGTCGAAGAAGGCGAACTGCCCCGGGCGATAGCCGTGCAGGGGCGCGGTGAGGCCAACCCGGATCTCCAGGGTGCGCTCGTCCAGAGGAGTGAGGGCGCTGACCGTCCCTTGGCGGCGTGCGTCCCGTCCCACCCGGCCAAACAGGGAGTAGAGCGCCCCCAGAGTACCCAGCCCGCCGCCGATAAGCAGGGTCAGGCCGACCGGGGTCAGGGCGCCGATGCGCGGCAGCAGGCAGAGCCCGTGCAGCCAGCCCATCAGATAGATGACCGGAGCCAGCCGGTGAACCACCTTGAAGCGCTCGTAGCGCACCACCGCCAGCAGGCTTACCACCACCAGCGCCAGCAGCAGATAGAAACTCCATTCCCCCAAGGTATTGCCGAGTTCGTGCCACAGGGCATCGTTACCAGCACCAGCACCAGCACCAGCACCAGCACCAGCACCGCGGCGCGCTGGCCGGGTCAGCCAGTCGGCGGCGACGGCCCACTTGGGGGCTTCCACCAGCAGCCAGTGGGCCACCAGGGTGCCGGTGGCCCAGAGGGCGCTGCTGCGGTGCAGGTGCAACATGCGATCCAGCCCGCCGCACCAGGCTTCGAGCCTCGGCAGGCGCAGGGCGAGCAGCAAAGAGAGGGTCATGGCGCCAAGGCCAATCAGACCGGTCAGGATCAGCAGTTCGTGGCGCCAGGGCCAGACGCTGGCGGGCCACTGGGTGATGCCAGCGAGCCAGAGCAGGGTGAGGGTCAGGGGCAGGGCCCAGACGAGGGATGCGGGTTTCATGATGTCCTCCTTGTCCATGCCTTCATTGCACGCCTGCTTTGTGGCGAAAGTGTGCCCCCTGACTACCTCTTTTGTAGCAGAGTGTGGCAAAGGGTCGCCGGGTCAGGGCAAGTGGACTGAGGAGGAGGGCGCGGAGAAAAACAAGGGGGGAGCGGCAGGAAAGCGGTTGGCGTCACCCCACAGGCCTGGGTCTGGAGAGGGGTGATGCTGGGGCAGCCACATGGCTGCCCCAGCAAACAGTCGTGTCAGGATGTTCGTCCCTTGCCGCCCTTGTTGCCCGCGAGGGCCTGCTTTCTGGCCTTCTGCTTCAGGGCTCCCTTGCTGGCACGGCGCGGCTCGGGGTCGAAGCGGGTGAGATCCGGTTCAAAGCCCGGGAACCACTGCTGGGGCAGACGGGTGTCGAGCACTGCCTCCACCTTCTCTAGAAGCGGCGCGTCTTCCGGGCTGAACAGGGTGATGGCGAGCCCCTTGTTGCCGGCGCGGCCGGTGCGCCCGATGCGGTGGACATAATCCTCGGGCTGATGGGGGAACTCCAGATTGATCACATGGTTGAGCTCGCTGATATCGAGGCCGCGAGCCGCCACGTCGGTAGCCACCAGGGCCTGCAAGGTGCCGGCGCGAAACGCCAGCAGCACGTTTTCCCGCGCGCTCTGTGACAGATCCCCGTGGAAGGCGAGCGCATTGATGCCCCCCTTGCCAAGCTGCTGGGCCAGCTTGTCGGCCCCCTGGCGAGTGCGGCTGAAGATCAGCGCCGGCGCCCAGCCCTTCACGGTCAGCATGTGTTGGACCAGCGCCACCTTGCGATCGCTGTCCACCGCATAGACCCGCTGCTCCACCTCGGCCGCCGTGGTGTTGCGCGGTGCCACTTCCACCAGCGCCGGGTCGCGCAGCAGCACTTTGCAGAGGGCAAACAGGTTGTCATCGCAGGTGGCCGAGAACAGCAGGGTCTGGCGATCCGCCGGGATTTGCTTCAACAGCGCCTTGATCTCGTCCATAAAGCCCATGTCGAGCATCCTGTCCGCCTCGTCAAACACCAGATGACGCAGTTCGGCCAGCGTGAGCGCCCCCTGGCGCAGGTGATCGAGCAGGCGGCCCGGGGTGGCGATGAGGATATCCACCCCGGCGTTCAGCGCCTCCACCTGTGCGGCGATGCTCACCCCGCCGTAGACCAGCGTGCTGGTGAGGTCGGTGCCTCTGGCGTAGCGTGTGACGCTATCAAAAACCTGCACCGCCAGCTCGCGGGTCGGCACCAGCACCAGGGCGCGGATGGGGCGGGGGCCATCGCTCGTCGGGTGTTGCAACAACTGCTCCAGCAGGGGCAGCACGAAGGCGGCGGTCTTGCCGGTGCCGGTCTGGGCGCCCGCCATCAGATCCCGCCCCGTGAGGATCAGGGGGATGGCGCTGGCCTGCACCGGGGTGGGGGCGGCGTAGCCAAGCTCGGTCAGGGTTTGCTGCAAGCGGGGGGAGAGGGCCAGTTCGGCGAAAGAGGCAATGGACATAGGGCACCAGTATGGGGTTATCCCGCCCCGTGGCCGGGACGGAAACAATCAGCGTGGGCGGGATGGTAACAGATAGCAGGGGAGCGGCAGAAGCCGGGCCGCTCAGGGGGCTGAATTGTCACCCGGATCGCGGACAAGGCGGATGGTCTGCCCCTGGTAATAGGCGATATTGCGCTTGCCGTGCTGCTTGACGTGATAGAGCAGGTCGTCGGCCAGTTGCACCGCCTCGGCCACCGTCAGGTAATCGCGAATGCGGGTTACTCCGGCGGAGAAGGTGATGGGGGCGGGCAGCTCGGGGATGCGCAATGGCCGCTCCAGCAGGCGGGCGGCGGAGTGATGCATCATTTTGTCATCGTCCATCCCCTTGAACAGCACGATGAACTCTTCCCCGCCCCAGCGAATGGCGACATCGCCCTTGCGGATATTGGTCTTGAGGTGATTGGCGAAGGCGACGAGCGCCAGGTCACCCACCCCGTGACCATGGGTGTCGTTGACGGACTTGAAGTTGTCGATGTCGAGGATCATCAGGTAGTCGTGCTCCCGCAGCAGCGCCTGATTGAGGATGTCACGGCGTGGCAGCCGGGTCAGGTGGTCGGTCTGGGCCAGGATGCGCAGACGGGTAACCAGGCTGCGCCCCGTCAGCATGATCAGCAGCAGGATGATGAGATAGAGCTTGAAGGCCGCCCCGTAGAGCACGGACCGGATGAAATCGCCGTAACTGTATGACCACTTGAGGTAGAGATCATTGCCTGCCTGAGTGCGCATCAGCGGCGTACTCAGGCAGAGGTGGAACGGGCGGCAGGGCTCGACCTCTTCGAAGGAGAGGACGGTCCGGGTCGGATTGAGGCTCTCGAAGGGGTGCAGCACATCCTTGAACGCCCGGTCGACGGCGATGTCGATGCCCTTGAGTCCATAGCGGTAGTCCTTGATGGCGGGCTCGTAATAGACGAAGGGGAAGTAGAGGGTGATGGTATTCAGTCCGGTGAAGGTGTCGGTGTAGATCTCGGATACCCAGGCTTCATCCGTGCTGCAGGGGACATGGGTGGAGGCGAAGGAGGCGCAACCGAAAAAGTGGGTCCAGGGCTCGATGTCATTGAGGTCGGTGTTGACCGGGAGCAGCTGGCTCGGCAGCATCCCCTTGTTGGCGACCATGCCAAGCAGGCGGCGATCGTCATAGAAGGCGTAGAGGTTGAGGACCTCGGGGTTGGAGATGACGTACAGGTAGGCGAGGAGCATCTGGTTGGCCGGGGGCAACACGGGAATGACCGCCAGGCGCTTCAGGGTGGGGAGATCATAGCCATAGGCATAGGCCGCCGCATCCCCGTTCTCGCTGAAGATGGGCATCTTGATGCTGCTGTTGTCGATGAAGTCAGCCAGTTTCTCTGGCGCCAGGATGCGGGCCCGCTGATAGAACACCTCGAACAGGTTGGCTTGCTTGGCGGTAATGAGCGCCATGTCGTGCCTGATGACGAAGTAGGTGTAGTTGGCTACCAGCCCGAGCCCTGTCAGAGCCAGACATAGCCAGCCAAACCGGTAGAGCCATTGACGGGGGATGATACGCAACAGTGATCCAGCCATGCAGTGAACTCGTCCATGGTGACAGAGGCCATTCTTGTAACTGATTTTGCCGGGCATCACCAGATGAAGTTGGTGGGTCGTCACCCGGCATACGCAAGAATGAGCCAACAATATCAAAAAGATAGACGATGAGGCGTCATGCGATGTCAGGCAGGGAAAAGGGGTGGCGACTGAAACAAGAGGGCATGGCGCCCTCTTGTGTGGACTGTGACGGGCGCCTTAGCGAGCCTGGTATTTCGGCGAGCGGGGGCCATGGAGGATGCCGTTGGGCATGTCGGCACTGAGCAGCCTGACGCTGGTGATACCGGCGATTTCATGGCCTTTGTCGGTAAGGGTGTTGGCAATCTGATTGACCACCGCCACCACCAGCATGCCGATGAGGCCGCCCCCCGAATTGCCCTGCTGCTCGGCACTGCTGGCGCTGGCACTGCCTTCCCACAGCAGCTTGCCGGTGCGCAGATCCACCAGGCGGGCACTGGCGGTGACCACTGTCTCGCTGGAGATGACCAGATAGCTGGTGCCGTACTCCTTGATGTCGAGGTAGAGGGCGGTATCGGCTCCGTAGATCTCGTGGAGCTTCTTGATGGGCAGCGCCTGGATGTCGGCGGGCTCGGTCACGCCGTTCTGCCGGAACGTCTCGTTGGTGACCGCTACCGGCAGCACGTAATAGCCGGACTCGGCGAGCGGATAGGTGATCTGGGATTGCAGGCTGGGGCCCGCCTTGATGTCCGGCGAGTGATTCACCGGCGGCAGCACCAGAATGGAGGTCGGTCTGCTCTCCTTGAAGTTGCTGTAGTCGTAGCCGGGGCCCTGTGCACAGCCGCCCAGGAGGAGGGTGCCCAGCGTGAGGGCAAGGAGGGTGCGCAGGGTCATTGGGTCTCTCCCTTCTTGTTGGACATCAGGAAGTTCATGAAGGGGGCCGATTCGGGGAAGAGGCGCTTCTCGGTTTCGAACTGCTCACGAGTCTGGGCATCCTTGCCGAGCTGGGCGTACAGCATGCCGAGGTGAGCGTGAAAGCCCGGTGGCACAGCCTGCCCCTTGGCGCTCGCTTCCTGCTGGTTTTTCTCCAGCGTATCGATCTGCGCTTCGACCCCGGTGTCGTCACCCTGCATGTGCTGGTAAACCCCCCCCTGATATTGATCCCAGTTGTAGAGCGTCTGCGGCCCCTGGGCGCAGGCGCTCAGCAGCAGGCCGCTGACCAGCAACAGGGAAGGACGGAACAGCGTCATCTCGTCTCTCCTCATTGGGCCGGGCGCCAGGCACCGGTCTCGATGCCGTTCACCAGATTGTTGACGGCCTCGCGGATGGCGAGATCCAGCACCTTGCCGTTCAGGGTGGAGTCGTAGCTGGCGGTGCCGCCGAAGCCGACGATCTCGCGGTTGGAGAGTTCGTACTCCCCGGCACCCTGGGAAGAGAAGACCACTTCCGAGGTGGTGACGTTGACGATGTTCAGGTTGACCTTGGCATAGGCGATCTGTGACTTGCCGCGACCCAGGATGCCAAACAGCTGATGATCACCGACTTCCTTGCGACCAAACTCGGTGACGTCGCCGGTGACCACGTAGTCGGCGCCCTTGAGTTGCTGAGCCTGTTGCTTGATCCCGGCTTCGGCCTGGATCTCCGCCATGTTGTCGCGATCCAGCACGCTGAAGCGGCCGGTCTGCTGCAGGTGGGTGATCAGCACGGTTTTCGCCTGGTTGCCCAGACGGTCCACGCCGTCGGAGAAGATGCCACGCATGTAGCTGGAACGGTTGTCGAACTTGCCGACGGCGATGGGGCTGCGTGCGCCCTGATAGTGGCTCTGATAGGAGGCAACCTTGGGCACCTCCAGGGTGCGCGACGACTCGCTCGCACAAGCTGTCAGCAAGCCCGCCATCAGGATGACACTGGATGAAACAACAAACTTCTTCATGTAAGGTCCCGTTATCAAAGGAAAAAACAGCGGCGGACTCTAACATGGTTCGTTGCGAAGAAAGTGCCCCGTATGGGGGGCATACCCGCTCAATCCCTGTGCGTTTGACAGGGGGGGGCGGAGGGCTGGGTCTGTTGCAGGGGCTGGAACACCTCCTCCAGGGCTGCCACCAGGGCGCGCATTCGGCCCGTCTTCTGCACATCCGGGTGCAGCACCATCCAGATGTCGATGGGATCGTGCTGGTCAGGCAGCAGGCGCACCAGGGCGGGATCCTCCTCGGCGAGGAAGGTGGAGAGCAGGGCGATGCCGAGCCCCTGCCGGGCGGCGGCCATCAGCACCAGCTGGGCATTGCTCTGCAGGACCACGTTGGGTTCGTGGAGCGGTTCGCCGCACAGACTCAGCCAGTGGCGGGCCACCAGCTCTCTGGGAAAGAGCAGCAGGTCGTGCTCTTGCAGTGCCTGACCCGAGCGGGGCGTGCCTCGCCTGGCCAGGTAGTCGGGAGAGGCGTAGAGCCCCATCTTGATGGTGGCGAGCCGTTTGACCACGAGATCTCCCTGCTCGGGGCGCACGCTGCGAATGGCGAGATCCGCCTCCTGATTGGGGATGTCGCTCACGCTGACGGCGGTCAGCAACTTGAGGCGGATACCGGGGTGGCGCTGGCGCAGCAGGGTGAACGCGGGCAGCACGAAGCCCTGGGCCAGGGTATCCGTGGTGGCGATGCAAAGCTCCCCTTCCAGCTCCCCCAGGCTCGCGGTGCGCATCATGGCCAGGGCCGCCTGCGCCATGGCCTCGGCCTGGGGCAGCAGCGCTTCCCCCAGGGGGCTGGGGCGATAGTGTCTGGGGGTGCGGATAAACAGCTTGGCCCCCAGCTGCTGCTCGAGCAGGGTGATCCGTCGCCCGACGGTGGCCTGATCCACCCCGAGCTCGAGTCCGGCCTGCCGCAGGCTGCCCCGCCGTGCCAGGGCCAGGAAGAAGCGGGCATCGTCCCAGTTGATCATGCTTGCTCCTCACTCAAGCAGAACGCCCGATTGGCGCCGCAATATTAGATGCCAGCGGGGATGGCAGCACAAGGGGATAGACCGGGTCCGGTGCGTGCCTGCGGCTCCCCGGCCAAGGGCGCGTGCCACCCCGACGTGATGCAGGATTGAGTCGGCGTGATGCAGAACTGCCGCAGTCCGGGGTGGGCGGGATCGCTATGATGTCGCTCCCGATTGCGGTTTCATTCGTCTGCCACTGGAGTGTCCATGTCTGTCTCAAGCGTTCCGGCTTGCGAGCCAGGTCAGGTTGTCCATCCTCGTCTGCGCTGGTTTCTCTCCCTCGCCCTGATGTCGGCCCTGCTCAACAGCAGCGTGCCTACCCCGCTCTATCCCCATTACCAGGCGGCGCTGGCTCTGAGCGATCTCGGCCTCAGTCTCATCTATGGCGGCTATGCGGGGGGCGTGCTCATCGCCTTGTTCGGGGTGGGCAACCTGGCGGGACGCGTGGCGGATCTGCGCACCCTGATCCTGCCTGCCCTGGTGGCGGTCGGGGGCGGGGCCCTGCTCTTCTCCCTGGCCGACAGCTTCTGGGCCCTTTTGCTGGCGCGGCTGCTGGCCGGGATTGGCACGGGCAGCCTGACCGGCGCCGCCAATGTGGCGCTGCTGCGTTTTGGCCCCAGGGATGGGGGCAAGCGGGCGGCGCTTAGCGCCACATTATCGTTCACCGCCGGGCTGGCCCTTGGCCCCGTGTTCAGCGGGCTGGCGCTGCAGCAGGATCTCTACCCGACCACGCTGCCGTTTTTGCTGATCCTGGGGATGGCGGCCTGCGCCATCGGGGGGCTGGTGTTGAGCTGGCCCAAAGGGGTGAGGGCGACGGAGGCCGCCCCGAGCGGGCAGGGGGGCGGATCCCTGGGGGAGGGGCTCAGGGCCACGGGGGCCGGGTTCTTCCTTTGCGCCCTGGCGCTCTTCACCGCCTGGGCGGTGGCGGCCAGCTTGCTGGCCATGGGTCCCAAGGTGGTGAGCGAGATGCTGGGCATGACGGATCTGGGGCTGTTCGGCTATCTTGTCGCGGCCTATCTGGTCTTCTCCGGGCTTTGCCAGCTCTGGGCCCGTCGCCTCGATGCTCGCCATACCCTGCAAAGCGGCGTGCTGGTCCTGGCGCTGTGCGTGCTGCTCTTTGCCGGGGCCGTTCACGGCCTGCCCAGCTGGCTGGCGGGGCTCGGGCTGCTGGTGGCGGGCTATGCCCAGGGGGCCGTGTTCGTGGGCAGTGCGACCCTGATCAATCGCATCGCGCCCCCGGCCAGCCACGCGCGGCTGCTCTCCCTCTTCTATGTGATCGCCTATGTGGCGAACTGGGTACCCGTGTTGCTGGGCTGGGTGAGCGACGGGGCCGGTCTTGGCGTCGCGCTGGATCTGCTCTTCGTCGGCAGCACGCTGACAAGCCTCTGGTTGACGTGGGCGGTGTCTCGGCGGCGCTTCGAACCCGCTGTGTGACAGGGCATCACCCATCGACCAGGACGACGCTCCCGGCATCCAGGTGGTGCATCCACTCCCGCAGGATCAGCAGGGCGGCGGCGATGCGCCTCTCCCTCGGCAACTGGGCCGATGCCAGGGGATCCCCCTCCACCATGGCGGCAAGCTGGCCGAACAACCGTTCTATGTTCTCCCGGCTCTGCACCCGGTTGCCGAGCACCTCGGCCAGGGGCACCGGGCTTTGCAGGTGCAGCACGGGGTGAGGCGGAACATGGGCCGCGAGGGGCATCAGCACATCTTCCACCACCATGATGGCCTGCTCAAGCTCGAGGGGGGTCAGCAGATCCTCCGTTACCGGGATGGCCTGCTCCAGCTCCAGGGCGCTCGGCGGGTCCCGGCGAAACGGACCCGGGGTCAGGGCATCCAGCCCCAGGGCCAGCGAAAATGTCTGGCTGACGCCGTCCGCCCCGGTGATCTGCATTCGGCTCCGGGTTTCCCCCAGGCTCAGCAAAATGGTGTCGCGTTTCTCTACTGTCATGTGGTGCTCTCCTGTCGTCGAATGCCCATGGATACACCCGAGCGGTCCGGATTGGCGAGTCTTTTCCCCCCATTCGGGCATCAGGGGTTGCAAAGATCCCCTTGAGTGGCAATCTGGACGTCCAAACGGCTTGAAAGGAGCCCTGACATGGATATTCGTATCGTCCCCCGCGCCCTCGTGCTTGCCCTCTCTCTGGTGGGGGCTAGTGCCTTCGCAAGCGAGGCCCTGGTGTTCCAGACCGACTTCGGTCTCAAGGATGGCGCCGTCTCCGCCATGAAGGGGGTCGCCTTCGGGGTGGACCGCACCCTGCCGCTCCATGATCTGACCCACGAGATCCCGGCCTACAACATCTGGGAGGCCTCCTACCGCCTCTATCAGACCCTGCAATACTGGCCCGAGGGCACCGTCTTCGTCAGCGTGGTAGACCCCGGTGTCGGCACCGAACGCAAGTCGGTGGTGCTCAAGACCAGGAGCGGCCACTTCATCGTCAGCCCGGACAACGGCACCCTGACCCTGGCGGCGGAGCACTTCGGTATCGAGGCGGTGCGCCAGATAGACGAGAAGACCAACCGCCTCAAGGGCTCCGAGAAGTCCTACACCTTCCACGGCCGCGACGTCTACGCCTACACCGGCGCGCGCCTGGCCTCCGGTGCCATCAGCTTCGAGCAGGTGGGGCCTCTGCTACCCGCCGAGGTGGTGACCATCCCCTATCAGCCCGCGGTGGCCGAGCAAGACGGTACCCTCAAGGGCACCATTCCGATCCTGGACGTGCAGTACGGCAACGTCTGGACCAATATCGACGACAGCCTGCTGACCAAGGCGGGTATCCACAAGGGGGACAACGCCTGCATCAGGATCAGCGAAGGGGATGCGCTGAAATACGAGGGCAAGGCCCCCTACGTCAGCAGCTTTGGCGATGTGCCGGAGGGCCAGCCCCTGGTCTACCTCAACAGCCTGTTGCAGGTGTCGGTGGCCCTGAACATGGACAGCTTCGCCGCCAAACACCAGGTGCAATCCGGCGCCAACTGGCATATCAGCCTGAAGAAGTGCAACTAGACGTAGCCAGCGGGTGCTATCCGGTACAAACGGGCATAGCAGCCTGAAGAAGTGCAACTAGACGCTGCCAGCGGGTGCTATCCGGTACAAACGGGCATAGCAGTCTGAAGAAGTGCAACTAGACGCTGCCATCGGGTGCTATCCGGTACAAACGGGCATAGCAGTCTGAAGACGTGCGGCTAGATAGAGGGGAGAGCTTCTGTCGGCGATGTGTCTCTTGGGGCGGTGGGACTGGTGTCCACCGCCCCTTGTCGTTGGCGGTGGCGTCTTGCCGGGCCAGCCGGTTATCTCATCATTTGTCATCCTCGCTTAATAAAGCGCTGCCATGCTGTGGCCGGACGCCGTGATGACGCAATGATTGCGCCGAGATAACAAGGAAAAGCCGATGAGCCGTTTTGACGAGAAAGACAGTGCCAACCACCCCCGCGAGCAGGAGCCGGCATTCAACCGCCTCATCGAGGCGGGCCTGAGCCGCCGTGGCTTCCTCAAAGGGGTGGGCGCCGCCAGCATGGTGGCCTTCTTTGCCGCGAGCCCCGTGGCCCAGGCCGTGGCCGCCGCAACCCGGCCGCTGCTTGGCTTCCAGGCCGTGCCCGCCTCGGTGGCCGACACCATAGTGGTGCCGCCCGGCTACAAGGCCGAGGTGCTGATCGCCTGGGGAGATGCCCTCTTCCCCGATGCCCCCGCCTTTGCCCAAGGCAATGATGCCAAGGCCCAGGCCCGCCAGTTTGGCGACAACAACGACGGCATGAGCTTCTTCTCCCTGGGCCCGGATCGCGCCCTGCTCGCCGTCAACAACGAATACACCAACTACGAATACCTGTTTGAAGATGGTGGCAAGACCCTCAGTGCAGAGGCTGTCGCCAAGGCCCAGGCGGCCCACGGGGTCTCCCTGGTGGAGCTGGTGCGCATCGATGGCAAGTGGCAGGCCAACCCCAAGGGGGCCCTCAACCGCCGCATCACCGCCACGACCCCCATGACATTGAGCGGCCCGGCGGCGGGCCATGCCCTGCTCAAGACCCAGGCCGATCCCGAGGGGCGCACCGCCCTTGGCACCTTCAACAACTGCGCCAATGGCCAGACCCCCTGGGGGACCTACCTCACCTGCGAGGAGAACGTCAACGGCTACTTCGGCAGCGAGGGAAAGCCGGTGCTGGACCAGCGCGCCGCCCGCTACGGCCTGGCCGCCGAGGATGCAGGCTTTGGCTGGCACAAATTTGACGAGCGGTTCGATCTCGCGAAGCATCCCCAGGAGCCGCACCGCTTCGGCTGGGTGGTGGAAATCGATCCCCGCGATCCCGCCTCCACCCCGAAGAAGCGTACCGCCCTTGGCCGCTTCAAGCATGAGAATGCGGCCTTCACCGTCAACCAGGATGGCCGCGCCGTGGTCTACCTCGGCGACGACGAGCGGGGGGAGCACATCTACCGCTTCGTCTCGAAGAACAAGGTGGCGCCGGGCAACGATCCTGCGAACCGGGATCTGCTGGACGAGGGCACCCTCTATGTGGCTCGCTTCGAGGCCAGGGAGGGGGAGCTCAAGGGCACCGGCCAGTGGCTGCCCCTGGTGCACGGCCAGCACGGCCTGACCCGGGAGAACGGCTTCGCCGATCAGGGGGAGGTGCTCATCTTCGCCCGGGAGGCGGCGACCCGGCTGGGCGCCACCACCATGGACAGGCCCGAGTGGGTGGCCGTGCATCCCCACAGAGCCGAGGTCTACTGCACCCTGACCAACAACAAGAACCGCGGCCTCAAGGAGAACCAACCTCTCGATGGCGCCAACCCCAGGGCCGAGAACCCCTATGGCCAGATCATCCGCTGGCGCCCGATGGGGGACGATCACGGGAGCGACAGCTTCGAGTGGGATCTCTTCCTGCTGGCGGGCAACCCTGGCGTGCACAAGGAGGGGCTGATGGCGGGCAGTGCCAACATCCATCCGGACAACATGTTCAACAGCCCGGACGGCATCGGCTTCGACGAGGCGGGGCGGCTCTGGATCCAGACCGACGGCGATTACTCCAACGAGAAGCAGTTTGCCGGCATGGGCAACAACCAGATGCTGTGCGCCGATCCCGCGAGCGGCGAGGTGCGCCGCTTCCTGACCGGCCCTGTGGCCTGCGAAATAACGGGCCTCACCTTCACGCCTGACTGGCGCACCCTGTTCGTCGGGGTGCAGCACCCGGGTGAGGAGGGGGCGCCCTCCCATTTCCCGGACGGCGGCACCGCCATTCCCCGCTCCGCTGTGTTGCGGATCACCCGGGACGATGGCGGCATCATCGGCGCCTGATGGCCCGGGGTAACCGACTGGCCCGTGATGACAAAAGCCGCCTTCGGGCGGCTTATTTTGGGTTCATCGCGGCTTTCCGGGGAAGGCCGCCTTGATTTTCAGAAAAAAGTATTCTGAGTCCCTAAATCCATATGCCATACGCTTTATCACTTTGATCTTGTTGTTCACCCCTTCCAGCACACTCGTGTGCATCGGGTAGTTTGCACTCGCCAGGATCCCCCGCATATATTTCGATAAATTTCGACCAAATCGTTGCAGCGGCGCTAGCCCGCTTTCCTTCACCTGCCGCATCCAGCTCCGCCATCGTCGCCATCCTTCCCACACGCTCGGCGCATACCAGATGCCCTTCAACCCCTCTTTCAGCACGTACACCATCGCCAGCGGTTGATTCGCCGCCAACAGCTCCTGCAACTTCACATCCTGTTTTTCACTCAACTTCGCCCGATTACGTAGCAGCAACCAACGCGCACTTTTGACCACTTTTCGCGCCGGTTTATCGCTTTTCAGTGCATTCGCCTGCTCCACTCGCACCCGGTCCACCACCTCTCGGCCATAGCGAGCCACCACGTGGAACAGGTCGTAGACCACCTCCGCCTGCGGGCAGTGTTGCTTCACCTCCAGGTCGAACGCCGTGTTCATGTCCATCGCCACCGCTTCAATCTGCTGGCATCGCTCGCCGAGCTGCTCGAAGAAGGGACGGATAGCGGCCCGGCTGTTGCCGTGCCCCACCCACAGGACGCGGGTTCGCTCGGCATCCATGATCACGGTGGCATAGCGGTGTCCCTTGTGCAGGGCAAACTCATCCATCACCAGCCGCCGCACCTCCCCAAGTTCGATGGTGCCCACACTGGTCTGCAAACGGCGCTTGTCGATCTCCTTGATGGTGTGCCAACCGACCCCGGTGAGCTGGCTGACATGGCGGATGGGGAGGTACTGAACGAGCGCTTCAATCCAGCACTGCATGCGCCGGGTGAGGCGGGAGCCAGAGGGGAGCCAGTCGATATGTTCACTGACGCGACCACAGCGCAGACAGTCGACGCGGCGAACAGGCAGTTGTAACCAGACTTGTCGGTCAAATAGGTCTCGCTCACGCACCCGGCGGATACGTTGGTCGTGGATCAATGGCGTGGGTTGCAGGCATCGGCGACAACGGGGCAACAGGTCGGCGCGAGGCTCAAGGGTAAACAGGGTGTGATGGTTGGCAGAAAGCGCTTGGGCGATGACGGTATAACCTGGCCAGAAGGAGGCAATATCAATATGATGCACGGCGACAGCAGGGTGATGGTGGTGGTGTGTTTGGAGACAGCCAGTTTACCAGCACCCTGTCTGTCAACTTCCACTTCCCCAAGATCCCGCGAAGAACCTTATTTTGTGGGTATGGCGGGCGGGAAACAAAAAAAGACCGGGTACGGGACCCGGTCAAAGAACCCGCGCATTCAGGGAAGAAGTGCGGGCGTTCAGGCTTGGTGGCGGGGCCGGGCATCGGCCCCTGATCCGGTGTCGGGGTGAGTGGCGTCACCCCGGCGTCAATGCGGGCTATTCGCGCTCCAGTGCGTGGATGGGATCCAGCCTGGCGGCCCGGCGGGCCGGGGCGAAGCCGAATATTACCCCGATCAGGCTGGCGCAAAGGCAGGCCACCCCCATGGCGGCAAGGGAGTAGCTCATCCGGACGCCGCTGCTGAAGTGGTCGAACAGTTGGCCCAGCAGCAGGGAGAGGGCGATGCCGAGCACGCCCCCCAGCAGGCAGATCAGCACGGCTTCAATGAGGAACTGCTGCTGGATATCCCGGGTCCGGGCGCCGACCGCCATCCGCACCCCTATCTCCCGGGTGCGCTCGGTGACCGAGACCAGCATGATGTTCATCACCCCTATGCCCCCGACGATCAGGGAAATGAGGGCGATGAGGGCGATCAGCGTGGTCAGGGTGGCGCTGGTCTGGCTGATGGTCTGGCGGATGCTGTCGGTGTTGAGCAGGAAGAAGTCCTGGCTGCCGTGGCGCAGGGTGAGCAGGCGGCTGATGCCGTCCTGGGCGGCGTCCAGGCTCACCTCGTCCCGTACCCGCACGCTGATGCTGCGCAGATGGCTCTGCCCCAGCAGGCGGCTCATGGCGGTGGTATGAGGGATCCAGACGTTGAGGGTCTCGTCGCTGCCAAAGCCGCTCTGGTTCTTGATGGCGACCCCGATCACCCGGCAGGGCAGATCCCCCAGCAGGATCACCTGGCCCAGGGGGGACTGGGTCGGGGCGAACAGCTTGTCCCGGGTGTGCTCGTCGATCACCACCTCCTGGGCCAGGCTCTCCTCGCTCTGGCGATCAAAGCCCATGCCCTGGGCCAGGCGATAGCCCCTGACCTGGAAGAACTGGGCGCCGACGCCGTTGATGGTGCCGGAGACGGCGGTGCTGCCAAGGCGCAGGGTGGCGCTGGTGCTGAGGCTGGGGGTGACGCTGTGCACGTAGTCCAGCCGGGCGATGGCCTCGGCGTCCCCGATCCGCAACGTCTGTATGGTAGCGGAGCGCATGTCCCCGAAGCCGCGGCCGGGGAACACTTCCAGGGTGCTGGTGCCCATGGCGTTGATGTTCCCCAGCACCCGCTCCCGGGAGCCCTGCCCGAGGGCCACCACGGTCACCACCGAGGCGATACCTATGATGATGCCGAGCATGGTGAGAAAGGTGCGCAGACGCTGGGCAACCATGGCCTTGAGGGCCATCTGCAGGGCATTCCCGAGCCCCGCCATCCGCGGGGTCTTCCCCCTGGCGGACGTCTTGGTGGCGGCCTGGGTCGCCTGGGGAAGGGCCTGTGGCTCGCGCGTGCGGCGATCGGCGATCACCCGGCCATCTTTCAGTTCGATGATCCGCTCGGCGTGGCGGGCGATGTCCATGTCGTGGGTGACGATCACCAGGGTGTGGCCCTGGCGATGCAGAGCTTGAAGGCTCGCCATCACCTCGGCGCCGCTCTGGCTGTCGAGGGCCCCGGTCGGCTCGTCGGCCAGGATCACCTCGCCGCCGTTGATGAGGGCCCGGGCGATGCTGACCCGCTGCTGCTGGCCGCCGGAGAGCTGGCTTGGCTTGTGTTCGAGCCGGCTGGCGAGGCCGAAGCGGGTCAGCAGGGCCTCGGCCCGCTGGCGTCGCTCGGCCGGATCCAGACCGGCGTAGAGGGCGGGCACTTCCACATTGGTGCGGGCATCGAGATCCGCCAGCAGGTGATAACGCTGGAAAATGAAGCCGAAGTGCTCCCGGCGCAGGGCGGCGAGCTCGTCCCGGCTGAGGGTGGCAGTGTCGCGCCCGGCCACCAGATAGGCCCCCTCGCTTGGCTGATCCAGGCAGCCCAGCAGGTTCATCAGGGTGGATTTGCCGGAGCCCGAAGCGCCGACGATGGCCACCATCTCTCCACGGGCGATCGCCAGATCGATGCCATCGAGCACGGTGACGGTGCGCTCACCCTCTTTGAAGTGGCGGCGGATGCCCCGCAGTTGCAACAAGGCGCCCATGGTCACATCCCCATGGGGGGCGGCATGCCCCCGGCGGCGTTGCTCTGGCCTGCACTCACTTCGCTGACGATGACCCGCTCACCGGCGCTCAGGCCCGACAGGATCTGGGCATCCACCTTGTTGTTCAGGCCGACCCTGACCTGGCGCAGGCTGATCCGGCCTCCGTCGTCGATCACCCTGACCTGATCCCCCTGCAGGGCGATGGCCGGGATCACCAGCGCATCTTTGAGCCGGGCGACCACCAGATAGACCTGGGCCGTCATGCTGATCCTGAGCTGACCATCCTGGTTGGGCACCTCGAACAGGCCGTGATAATAGATGGCGCTGCTGTCGCTGCTGCTGGTGGTGGTGTCGTCGTCATTGATGGTGTCGGGGGCGGGCTCGATGGCCCGCAGGGATCCCTCGAAGCGGCGCTGGCTGTTGCCAAGAATGGTGAAATAGACCGGCATGCCGACCCGGACGTTGATGACGTCGGCCTCGGAGATCCTGGCCTCCACCGTCATGGTGTCGAGCTGGGCAATCTTGAGCAGGGTAGGGGTGCTCTGGCTGGCGTTGAGGGTCTGCCCCTCCTCCACCGGCATGGCCACCACGGTACCGGAGAGGGGGGCCAGGATCCGGGTATACCCCAGGTTGACCCGGGCGGTGTCCACCGCGATCTCGGCCTGCACCCGCTGGGCGTTGAGGGCCCGGATATCGGCCAGGGTCTCGTCCAGGGTCGCCTTGGCGCTGTCATGGTCGGCCGTGCTGCCAAGGCCTCTTGCGACGATCTGCCGCTGGCGCTGGTATGCCAGGCGAGCATTGCGAAGGGTGGCCTCTTTGGAATCCAGCTGGGCCTGGAGGTTGTCGCGCTGGGCCAGGGCATCCTTGAGGGCGTTCTGCTGGGGCAGATCGTCGATCTCGACCAGCAGCTCCCCCTGTTTGACCTCCTGCCCCAGAGTCACGTGCAGTTTCTTGATCTGGCCCGACACCTGGGCGCCCACGCTCACCTGCTTGCGCGCCTTCAGGGTGCCGTCCGCCATGATGAGCTGCTCCAGATCCCGGGTCTCGGCACTGGCGGTGATGTAGTCGCTGGCGGGTGCCTTGGCTTGGGGGCGCCAGGCCAGCAACAGGGCGAGGGCGCACAGGGGCAGCAGCCAGAAGAGACGAGGGGAGAACGTGGGCATGACAACCTGTATCCTGAATGACGATCACGGCGGCACTCTACCCCAGAGCCGGGTTAAGGCTCTTTGCGCCAAGCGTAAGGGTTTCGTAAAAATGGCTGCCAAGTGCGTGGCAAGCGGCGAAAATGGCCGCCGACAAGGGAGACCGCATATGAAGATCCTGCTGGTGGATGACGATGCCGAACTGGGCGCCATGTTGAGTGAATACCTGGGGGGAGAAGGGTTTGATACCACCCAGGTGCTGACCGGAGGGGAAGGTGTGCACCATGCCCTCTCCGGCCGTTACAGCGCCCTGCTGCTGGATGTGATGCTGCCCGACTTGAGCGGCACCGAGGTGCTGCGCCAGGTGCGCCAGCGCAGCCGCCTGCCGATCATCATGCTGACCGCCAAGGGGGACAACGTGGATCGAGTGGTGGGACTGGAGATGGGGGCCGATGACTATGTGCCCAAACCCTGCTACCCCAGGGAGCTGGTGGCCCGGCTGCGGGCCGTTCTGCGGCGGGTCAACGAGGGGGGGAGCGCAACCCCCTCGCCGGATGCCCTCATCCTGGGGGATCTGACGGTCACCCCGGCCAACCGGGTCTGCCTCTGGCAGGGGGAGCCGCTGGAGCTGACCGCCACCGAGTTCAACATGCTGGTGTTGCTGGTGCGAGCACCGGAGCAGGTGGTCACCAAGGACACCCTCTCCCTGCAAGGGGTAGGGCGCCCGCGGGAGGCCTATGATCGCAGCGTCGATGTGCACATCTGCAACCTGAGGCAGAAACTGCAGCAGAAGGCGGGGGAGGCCGTCACCATAGAGACGGTGCGCAGCATAGGGTACAAGATACGGTGATCCTCAAGGGACGTTTGTTCTGGAAGATTCTGCTGGGGTTCTGGCTGGCCATCGTGCTGGTCAGCCAACTGCTCTGGCTCGGTTTTCGTGCCGAGCGTGCTCCCCCGGAAGAGCACCTGGCCCAGCAGTTGGCGAGCCAGCATCTGGAGATGGCGGCAGCCGTGCTGGCAAAGGGGGGAATCGAGGCTGCGACGGCATTGAGCCAGGCCATGTCGCCGCCGTTGCTGCAGATAACACTCCTCGATGTCTCCGATGCGCCTCCCCGGCCAGCGCCCCGGGCATCCAGGTTGACAGCCTCCGGGGAACCTGGCCCGGGCAGCGTGCTGACACGCACCGTGATTGCCAGCGACGGGCAGACCTATCTGCTGCAGACCAGAGCGGACCCGCGCGTCCTCCCCGGCGGGCCGGCTCCCGGCCCCCTCTCCTGGCTCAACATTCCTCCGCCCATGCTCTGGATTGGCGGCCTGGGGGGACTCTTGTTCAGCATTCTGTTCGCCTGGCACCTGACCCGGCCCATGAACGCCCTGCGGCGCAGCTTCGATCGGGTAGCCAGAGGGGATCTGGGGGTCAGACTCTGGCCCGCTCTGCGCTGGCGCCGGGACGAGCTCACGGAGGTGGCGAAGGAGTTCGATCTCATGGTGGAGCGGTTGCAGCAACTGGTCGAGGGGCGCGAGCAACTGCTTCACGACGTCTCCCACGAGCTGCGATCCCCCCTGGCCCGCATCCAGATGGCCATCGGCCTGGCGGAGCAGCGCCCGGAGAAGGCGAGCGACGCCCTGGCGCGGATCCGGCTCGAGACGGAGCGGATGGACAGGATGATAGGGGAGCTGCTGACCCTCTCCCGTGCCGAGCAGGGCCACGGGCTTGAGCAGAGCCACTACGACCTGCTGGCGCTGGTGGAGACGGTTGTCCAGGATGCCAGGTTCGAAGCCCAGCAATCCGGAGTCGAGATAGCGCTCGAGGCGGCGCTGGGGGAGGGTTGTCTCCTGCTGGGGCATGCCGAGCTGGTGCGCCGCGCCGTGGATAACGTGGTGCGCAACGCCCTGCGTTTCTCGCAGTCGGGCCAGATGGTGAATGTTCGCTTGCTGCGCCTGGGCCAGGAGGTGCAGCTCTCCATCGCCGATCGGGGGCCCGGGGTGGAGGAGGGGAAGCTGGCGGGGATCTTCGACCCCTTCGTGCGCATCGGCTCACCCCGCATGGGCAAGGGCTACGGGCTCGGGCTCGCCATCGCCCGCAAGGCGGTGATTCTACAGGGCGGTACCATCCAGGCGCGCAATCGCGCACAGGGGGGGCTGAGAGTGACCATGACGCTGCCCCTGCATGACCCGTCCTGAGGTACGCGGCTCAGACCCGAGTGGGGTAAAACCCCGGTAATGAAAGAGGGGGCCAAGGCCCCCTGCTCGTATCTGTTCCACCGTGCGATTCAGCGCAGCGCCGCGGGCGGCGGCACCTCGGTGTAGCGCCCGTCTATTTCTCGCAGGTAGTAGTGACCCTCCCTGACGTAATAGCGGCGGCCATCCAGATCCAGGGGGATGAGCCCTGTCTCTGCCACCACCAGGACCTGAGGAGGTGGGGAGACCACCACATAGTGGTTCTCCTGCCGACGGTAGAAGATGCCGTCGAGCACATAGTAGGTGAGCCCGGCCAGCAGCAGGGTTTCCACCCCTCCCGGCAGCCTGTCGACGCGGTGGCCGAAGCCGGGGCCAGCCCCATGGCCGTACTGCGGGGCAGGGCTCTCCCATCCGCCCGGTCTGCCCATGTTCCCCGGACCCGCCATGGCGGGCAGGGCGATGGCCATGGCAAGCAGCCAGAGTGAAGGGCGGTGCAGACTCATCTCACTGCCCCTTGAGCGGCGCACCGGCGGGCTGGGGTTTGAGTGGCTGGGGCGGCAGTTCGCGCACGCTGACCGTGACCTCGTAGCGGGTATCCGGCTTGGCGGCATCAATGTTTTTGGACAGCGCCTGGACCAGGGCCTGGGGATCCGCACCCTGCTTGCTGGCGTGATAGAGCACGGAGGGGGGCGGTGTCATGGGGCCTCCCTGGCGGGCGCCCATCGGGGGCGGCATCTCGCCGGCATGAAGGAGCGTGGTGCCCAGCAGCAGGGCAAGGGCGACAGGATAGCGTGACATGATGATGACTCCATTGATGGGAACGCCCCCATCAAACGCGACGCGTGCGCCCGGCTCAACCACCTTTACACCCTCTTTTCGCCCTCTTTACAGTTGTGACAACGGGCGCCGTGGCGCCCGTTGTGTGTCGTGAACCGCTCGCCGGATCAAAACTCGTTGGAGAGCGCCTTGTAACCCCTGACCAGGTCGATGTTGGTGTGAGCCACATCCTCGGAGAACTCGGTGGCGTCCACGGTGACGCGCGGGATCTGCGCCAGATCGCTCTGCTGGTTGATGCGGGTGGTGGAGGGGACATAGAAGCCGGGGGGAATATCGCAGCCATCGACCACGGAGTTGTGGCGAACCACTGACCCTTCGCCGATGTGGCAGTTGAACAGCACGCTGTTGAAGCCGATGAAGACCCGGTTACCCACTTCGCAGGGCCCGTGGACGATGCTGCGGTGGGCGATGGAGCTGAACTCGCCGATGGTGACGGCAGCGCCGGATTTGGAGTGGATGACGACGCCATCCTGAATGTTGGAGTTGGCGCCGATGACGATGGGTTCCATGTCACCGCTCTCGTCCACTTCGTCTGCGCGGATCACGGCATAGGGGCCGACAAACACGTTCTCCTTGATGATCACCTTGCCACAGATGATGGCGGTCTTGTCGATATAGGCGGATTCGTCGATAACGGGCAGGTGACCTGAGGGATTCTTGCGGATCATGTTACGTCCTGTTGCTGATGAAATCGGGGAAACGTGGCGCGTCATGAAGGCCCGCCGGAGAGCCAGCTTACGCCTCTGATCCGGCAGGGGAAACCTTTTACTGGTCTGACCCACAGTGAGTAAGGCCATTTTGAGCGATTGTTCTTTGACTCCCTGTTATGGGAGCATGAGGGCGCAAAATGGGGCGCCACCGGGTGCAAAGAGATGAGGGGGAACGAGAGATGAAGCAGGTCATGGTATGGCTGGTGGGGTCGCTGTTGTGGATCTCCGCCGCCCAGGGCAAAGGCTATGCGGGGGAGTTTGACTATTACGCCATGGCACTCTCCTGGTCGCCCGAGCACTGCGCCATCAAGCCAGGGGATCGGGAGCAGTGCGCCCGCAAGCTGGGGTTCGTGCTGCATGGGCTCTGGCCCCAGTATCAGCGCGGCTACCCCGCCAGCTGCACCCGCGAGCGGCTGGATGCGGATATGGAGCAGCAGTTTGCCGGGCTCTACCCCAGCCGCTTCCTCTATCGCCATGAATGGGAGAAGCACGGCACCTGCTCCGGCCTGAGCCAGCAGGCCTTCCATAAGCTGGCCAGCGATCTGCGCCAGAAGGTGAAGATCCCGGCCTCCTATCAATCGCCGGAAGAGCCGCTGCGCAAAAGCAGCTTCCAGCTCAAGGCTGATCTGGCGAGCGCCAGCGAGTGGCTGGCCCCCGATAACATCACGGTGGCCTGCGCTGATGGGGGCCGTTTCCTGCGGGAGATCTACATCTGCATCAACAAGCAGGGGACGGATGCCGTTCCCTGCTCCGACGAGATGCAGAAGCGGGAGCGCCGCTCCTGTGGCCAGCCGGACTTCCTGCTGCGCAGCGTGCGTTGACACTTCACGTTCGGGCCCTTCGCGGGCCCGATGTGCCATGAACCTCAAGGGGCCTGATGGATGAAAGCGAAGACAGGATGTCTGGCCGGAAACTGGACAGGCGACATCGCCAGACGACGTGTCAGCACGTCAGGTGCGCTCTGCCGACTCAACCCGCCTCTGGCGCACAATCAGACTCACCATCAGAAACAGGAAACCGTCATATGACGCCCTTTGCCGAACTGGGGATGCGCTATCCCGTCATTCAGGCCCCCATGGCGGGCGTGCAGGACTGCGCCCTGGCGATGGCGGCGACCAGTGCGGGGGCACTGGGCTCCCTGCCTGCCGCCATGCTGAGTGGTGCCGATCTGCGCCAGGAGCTGAGCCGCCTCGCCGCCAGCGGGCCGGGCCCATACAACATCAACTTCTTTTGCCATCGGCAGCACGAGCCGGAACCGACAGCGGAGCAGCGCTGGCGCCAGGTGCTGTCACCCTATTACACCGAGTTTGGGGTGGATGCCGCTGCACCGTCGCGTGCTCCCGCTCGGGCCCCCTTCAATGATGAGCATGCGGCTCTGCTTGCAGAGTTCAGGCCTGCCGTGGTCAGTTTCCACTTCGGCTTGCCCGAGCCCGAGTTGCTTGCCCAGGTAAAAGCCACAGGCGCAAAAGTGTTTGCCAGCGCCACCACGGTGGCAGAAGCGCAGTGGTTTGCTGACCACGGAGCCGATGCCGTCATCGCCCAGGGGCTGGAGGCGGGTGGCCATCGCGGCCATTTCCTGA
>NZ_CP026122.1:3982500-4759223 GCF_002902865.1 Aeromonas sp. ASNIH5
GTAACTATAACGGTCCTAAGGTAGCGAAATTCCTTGTCGGGTAAGTTCCGACCTGCACGAATGGTGTAACCATGGCCATGCTGTCTCCACCCGAGACTCAGTGAAATCGAATTCGCCGTGAAGATGCGGTGTACCCGCGGCTAGACGGAAAGACCCCGTGAACCTTTACTACAGCTTGGCACTGAACATTGAACCTACATGTGTAGGATAGGTGGGAGGCTTTGAAGGCGTGACGCCAGTTGCGCTGGAGCCGTCCTTGAAATACCACCCTTGTATGTTTGATGTTCTAACGCAGGGCCCTGAATCGGGCTCGCGGACAGTGCCTGGTGGGTAGTTTGACTGGGGCGGTCTCCTCCCAAAGAGTAACGGAGGAGCACGAAGGTTGGCTAATCCTGGTCGGACATCAGGAGGTTAGTGCAATGGCATAAGCCAGCTTAACTGCGAGACGGACAGGTCGAGCAGGTACGAAAGTAGGTCATAGTGATCCGGTGGTTCTGAATGGAAGGGCCATCGCTCAACGGATAAAAGGTACTCCGGGGATAACAGGCTGATACCGCCCAAGAGTTCATATCGACGGCGGTGTTTGGCACCTCGATGTCGGCTCATCACATCCTGGGGCTGAAGTCGGTCCCAAGGGTATGGCTGTTCGCCATTTAAAGTGGTACGCGAGCTGGGTTCAGAACGTCGTGAGACAGTTCGGTCCCTATCTGCCGTGGGCGTTGGATGATTGAAGGGAGTTGCTCCTAGTACGAGAGGACCGGAGTGAACGAACCTCTGGTGTTCGGGTTGTCACGCCAGTGGCACTGCCCGGTAGCTAAGTTCGGAATCGATAACCGCTGAAAGCATCTAAGCGGGAAGCGAGCCCTGAGATGAGTCATCCCTGACCCCTTGAGGGTCCTAAAGGGCCGTTGGAGACCACAACGTTGATAGGTGGGGTGTGTAAGCGCGGCGACGTGTTGAGCTAACCCATACTAATTACCCGTGAGGCTTAACCATACAACACCCAAGAAGTGTTCAGAGACTTGTAGCAGATACCGAGAACGAATAACTAAATCAGCTTTTTCAGATTGAAGATTTTGCCTGGCGGCAATAGCGCAGTGGAACCACCTGACCCCATGCCGAACTCAGAAGTGAAACGCTGTAGCGCCGATGGTAGTGTGGCATTCGCCATGCGAGAGTAGGACACTGCCAGGCACCCAATACAAGAAACCCCGCTCACTCGAGCGGGGTTTTTTATTGCCTGAAATTCAGCCCTCACTGGAGGGCAAGCGGGCACTATGGTGCTGTTTCCCGCCGTGTTTTCTGATACTCGCATTCATCATCCCAGCCAATATCGACTTGTTTGCGGCCTGTATCTGTTCAATATCTATTCGAAAGCCTGCATTCTGGATATAAAAAGCACAGAATGTGATGCTTCTACCTTTCTTGTCATGCCTGCTCTGGTTTAATTCTCGGGTCCACATCGATGGACCAAGGAATCACAATAATTTGAGGAATGGACACATGTTCAAAAGAACAGTAACGATGATGCTGGCGGCGGGAACCCTGGTATTAGGCGGTTGCGCATCCAATGGTGGTGCAGAGCAGGCAGCGGCGGACAACAGCGACTTCGGCGGCAAGTCCATCTACCTGCGTGGTGAGATGAACGACTGGATGGCCACCGACGAAAGCAAGGTCGTCAAGGTTGCCGAGAAGCTCTACATGGCCAAGGGGACGCTCAAGAAAGAGTGGGCTCCTTACAAGTTCAAGTTTGCCGACTCCGGCTGGAGTTGTGGCACCAACTTCGGTTACAAGAGCCCGAGCGATGGCGTTGCCGTGCTCGGCGGGGAACCTGTACCGGTCAACCCGTGCTCCAAGTATGAGGACATGAAGTTCTCGCCCGAGGCGGATGGCGTCTATGAGTTCTATCTGAATATGGCGGGTGAGACTCCGAGCGTATACGTCAAGAAACCCTGAGATAGTCTCTCGCTTTAAATCTCTCGGAAATTGAACCGGTTAAATGCCCTGGCCCAGAAATCTGCTGGCCGGGGCATTTTTTTAGGATAGAATCGGCGCCCTTATGACGGATAAATCACAATATATTGTGCTTTGAGTTCTTAAATTCACTACTGGTAGTATTTTTGTCACGATATTGCCCCATTCACAGGAGGTTGATTGACCATGGCTAAATCCATTCCGGTACTGGAGGGCGTCACCGCCAGCCGCCAGATCCCTCTGCAGGAGACGTCTCTCGAGATCTGGGACAGCAAGTATCGTCTCAAGAGCAAGGATGGCGCCCCCATCGACGGCTCCATCGACGAGACCTACCAGCGTGTCGCTCGCGCGCTGGCTGCGCAGGAGCGCGAACCCGACACCTGGTATGAACCCTTCCTGTGGGCCCTGCGCAATGGTGCCATTCCGGCGGGCCGTATCACCTCCAACGCCGGGGCGTTTGAGCACAAGCCGGCGACCTCCACCATCAACTGCACCGTCTCCGGCACCATTGAGGATTCGATGGACGATATCCTCGGCAAGGTGCACGAGGCGGGGCTGACCCTGAAGGCGGGTTGTGGCATCGGCTATGATTTTTCAACCCTGCGACCGCGCGGAGCCTTCGTCTCGGGAGCGGGGGCCTATACCTCCGGGCCGCTCTCCTTCATGGATATCTACGACAAGATGTGCTTTACCGTCTCCTCTGCCGGTGGCCGTCGTGGCGCCCAGATGGGCACCATGGATATCCGTCACCCCGATGTCGTCGAGTTCATCCAGGCCAAGCGGGAGGATGGTCGCCTGCGTCAATTCAACCTCTCCCTGCTCATCACCGAAGAGTTCGTCAGTGCGGTGAAGGAGGATGCCCCCTGGCAATTGATCTTCCCCTACACCGCCAAGGAGGTTGAGCAGGATGGCATCGCGCTGGATGACCCTGCGAGGGTGGTCTGGGCGGACTGGCCCAACAAGGAGGGTGTGGTGATCAACGAGCTGGGCCAGGTGGCCTGCAAGGTCTACAAGACCCTGCCCGCGCGCAAGCTGTGGAACGTCATCATGACCTCTACCTACGACTATGCGGAGCCCGGTTTCATCCTGATCGACAAGGTGAACCAGATGAACAACAACTGGTTCTGCGAAGAGATCCGTGCCACCAACCCCTGCGGTGAACAGCCTCTGCCGCCCTATGGGGCCTGCCTGCTGGGCTCGGTCAACCTGACCACCTTCGTGCGCGATCCCTTCACCGAGCAGGCTGCCTTCGACTGGCCCGCGTTTCGCAAGGTGGTGGCCATCTTCACCCGCATGCTCGACAACGTGGTGGAGATAAACCAGCTGCCGCTGGCCAAGCAGCGCGAGGAGATCACCGCCAAGCGTCGCCATGGCATGGGCTTCCTGGGGCTGGGCTCGACCCTCACTATGCTGCGCATCAAGTACGGCTCTGCGGCCTCCGTCGCCTTCACCGAACTGGTCTCCCAGGAGCTGGCGATGACCGGCTGGCAGGAGTCTCTGCGTCTGGCGAAGGAGAAGGGGCCGGCCCCCATCATGGAGCAGGAGTTCGAAGTCACCGGCAAGATGCTGCGTCTGCGCCCCGAAATGGCGGCAGATGGCATCAAGCTCGGCGACAAGGTGAAGGGCAAGGTGTTGCATGCCCGCTACAGCCGCTACATGCAGCAGGTGGCCGAGGTGGATCCCGCTCTGGTAGCCGAGCTGGCTGAGGTGGGTGGACGCTTCACCCATCACAGCAGCATAGCGCCGACCGGTACCATCTCCCTGTCGCTCGCCAACAACGCCAGTAACGGCATCGAGCCGAGCTTTGCCCACCACTACAGCCGCAATGTCATCAAGCCGGGCAAGAAGAGCAAGGAGAGCGTGGATGTCTACTCCTTCGAGCTGCTGGCCTATCGCGAGCTGGTGAACCCGGCCGCCATGCCCTATGCCGAGGAGGAGGGTAGCCGCCTGCCGGATTACTTCATCACCGCGGACGACGTCACGCCGACCGGGCACGTGGATATCCAGGCGGCGGCCCAGCGCTGGATCGACTCCTCCATCTCCAAGACCGCCAACGTGCCGACCGATTTTCCGTTCGAGCAGTTCAAGGATATCTACCTCTATGCCTCGGACTCCGGCCTCAAGGGCTGTACCACCTTCCGCTTCAACCCGGCCGCCTTCCAGGGCGTGCTGGTGAAGGAGAAGGATCTGGAGAACACCAGTTACGAGTTCACCCTGGAAGATGGCACCGTCATCACGGCGAAGGGGAACGAGGAGATCGAATACGATGGCGAGCTGCACACCGCCGCCAACCTCTATGACGCCTTGAAAGAAGGCTATTACGGCAAGTTCTGAGGACGAGACATGGTCAAGAAAATCGACAGAAAAATCGTCGCCTACAAGGTAAAAACCCGGGATGAGCCGCAAGATGCGCCGACGCCCCAGGATGACGTGGTGCACATGCATGAAACCGTGTTGCGCCCGGAGCGGTTGATGGGCACCACCTACAAGCTGAAAACGCCGGAGCATGTCTCCGAGCACTCGCTGTTCATCACCATCAACGACATCATTCTCAACGAGGGCACGGTGCACGAGACCCGGCGCCCGTTCGAGATCTTCATCAACTCCAAGAGCCTGGAGCACTATCAGTGGATAGTGGCGCTGACCCGCATCATCTCGGCGGTGTTTCGCAAGGGAGGGGACGTCACCTTTCTGGTGGAGGAGTTGCGCTCCGTGTTCGATCCCAAGGGGGGGTACTGGAACAAGGGCAAGTACGTGCCCTCTCTCATCGCCGAAATTGGCAACGTGATCGAAACCCATCTCACCGAGATCGGCATGCTCAAGGTGCCCGGGCTGGACGAGCACCAGCAGGCGTTCCTGGCCGAGAAGCAGGCGCAATTGCAGGCACAGCAACAGGCAGAAGAGCAGCCGGCGGGCAGCGGTTTCCCACCCAGTGCCGCGCTCTGCTACAAGTGCCACACCAAGGCGCTGGTGCAAAAAGATGGCTGCATGACCTGTCTCAACTGCGGGGATTCCAAGTGCGGTTGAGGTGCTGATTGCCACCAAAGGCCGGCGACATGCTGGCCTTTTTGTTGCTGATTTTATGTTCGAACGACGCCCATGATGGCAGCGATTTGTTGCGCACCGGTAAATTCGGGCGTAGCGTTGGGGGTAATAAAACTGTCACGGCCGTGTGGTTTCAATGACATCTGAGATTCACACACGTGGCACCTTCAGTGCCAAGGAGGATGCTTATGGACAACACGGACCGAAAGCTGTTTATCCTGGATACCAACGTTCTGCTTCACGAACCCCTCGCCATCTACTCCTTCAAAGAGCACGACGTGCTCATCCCCATGACGGTGCTCGAAGAGCTCGACAACATCAAGGATCGCCAGAAGGACGTCAGCCGTGATGCCCGCATCGCCATCCGTGCCCTGGAAGATGTGTTCCGCGATGCGACTCCGGAGCAGATAGTGCAAGGAGTGGCGCTGGCCGGCGAGGCGAGCGGCCGTATCTCCATCTTCAGCGATCACCATCTGCCCCAGGATGCCGAGGTGTTCACCGACAAGGAGGCGGACAACCGCATCATCAACGCCGCCCTCTACCTGCAAAAGCACGAGATGAAGCGTCAGGTGGTGCTGGTCACCAAAGACATCAACATGCGCCTCAAGGCCAAGGGAGCAGGTCTTGCCCATGTGGAGGATTACCGCAGCGACCAGCTCATCGACGACATCCGCCTGCTCGCCAAGGGCTTCCAGGTGGTGCCCGGCAGCTTCTGGGAGCGGGTCGGCGAGTGCGACAGCGAAACCCATGGCCGCGATACGGTCCACGTTATCGATGCCAACCTGCTGGAGGGAGTCCACGTCAACCAGTACCTGCTGGACGAGGAGAACTTCTTTGCCGCGCGGGTACTGAGCCACGACGGCAACAAGATCCGCCTGAAAGATCTCGGCCGCGAGCGGCTGATGTCCCGCAAGGCCTGGGGGGTGCATCCCAAGAACGTCTATCAGGGCATGGCGCTGGATGCCCTGCTGGATCCGCACATCGACCTGGTGATCCTGACCGGCCCGGCGGGCTGCGGCAAGACCCTGCTTGCCATGGCGGCGGCGCTGGAGCTGGTGATCGAGAAGGGGATCTACGAGAAGGTGATCGTCACCCGCAATACCCCGGAAATTGCCGAGAGCATCGGCTTCCTGCCCGGGACCGAAGAAGAGAAGATGATGCCCTGGCTGGCGGCGGTGACCGACACCCTGGAGGTGCTGCACAAGCAGGACGAGAACATGAGCGGGTCGCTCAGCTACATCATGGAGAAGGCCAATATCCAGTTCAAATCGGTCAACTTCATGCGCGGGCGCAGCATCCAGAACACCTTCGTGCTGCTGGACGAGTGCCAGAACCTGACCGCGTCCCAGATCAAGACCATCATCACCCGCTGCGGGGAGGGGACCAAGATCGTCTGCTCCGGCAACCTGGCTCAAATAGACTCCAACTACCTGAGCCCGGTGACCTCGGGTCTGACCTACATCGTCGAGCGGTTCAAGGATTTCGACGGCAGTGCCAACATCTTCCTGAACGGGGTGGTGCGCAGCCGGCTGGCTTCGTTCGCCGAGGAAAATCTCTGATTTGACGGGATCTCTGCATGAGAAAGGGGAAGCCGTCCGGCTTCCCCTTTTTTGATCCCGCCTATCTCATGCCTCTCTCGGTCGGCCCAGGTAGCGCAGTAACCCGGGGTGATCGCTGCTGTGCAGGATATCCGGCTTGCCCTGCAAGGCGATGCGCCCTGCGTCGATGAAGAGCGCCTGATCGGCGATGAGCTGGGCATCGTCCTGGGAACGACAGGGAGAGACCATCAGCTTGTCAGTCCTTCACTGTGGCGCCAGAGCGCGGCCCAGGTAGCGCAGCAGCCCGGGGTGATCGCTGCTGTGCAGGATATCCGGCTTGCCCTGCAAGGCGATGCGCCCTGCGTCGATGAAGAGCACCTGATCGGCGATGAGCTGGGCATCGTCCTGGGAACGACAGGGAGAGACCATCTGCTTGTCAGCCCTTCACTGTGGCGCCAGAGCGCGGCCCAGGTAGCGCAGCAGCCCGGGGTGATCGCTGCTGTGCAGGATATCCGGCTTGCCCTGCAAGGCGATGCGTCCCGCGTCGATGAAGAGCACCTGATCGGCGATGAGCTGGGCATCCTCGGGGTTGTGAGAGACCATCAGCACGGTGATGCCCTGCTCGCAGGCGAGGCGGGCGACCTCCGCCAGCATCTCCCGGCGCAGGGCCGGATCGAGGGCCGAGAAGGGCTCGTCCAGCAGCAGCAGCGGCCTGCCCCGCACCAGGGCGCGGGCCAGCCCCACCCGCTGCTGCTGGCCGCCGGAGAGCTGCTCCGGCAGGCGCGTCAGCATCTCCCCCAGGCCCACCTTGTCAGCGGCCTCCTGCACCTGCCTTTTCTGGGCCGGATTCAAGCGCAGGCCGGGATGCAGGCCGATGGCGATGTTGTCGAACACCGACAGGTGCAGGAAGAGGTTGTGATCCTGGAACAGGGTGGTGACCGGGCGCTCGGCGGGGCCCAGTGACAGCAGATCCTGGCCGTCGAAGGTGAGGGTGCCCGACTCCACCGGCACGAAGCCCGCGATCATGCCGAGCAGGGTGGACTTGCCGGCGCCGCTCGGACCGATGAGGGCGGTGATCTCCCCCTTGGGCAAGGTCGCACTGAAGGTCACCTGCCAGTCGGGATAACTGGTGACCAGTTCCTCAATTACCAGCATGTTTGGCTCCTGAATGTCGTTTTATAGAACAACAAGTAAGAAAAATTGATGAAAGATAGCGTGAGTGACTGCTCCAAGGGACACCCCAGGGGCATGCCTGGACGGATCCGGGGGCAGGGAGGCGGCAATGCCGCCGGGGATCAGTGATCCACATGCCTGCCTCCCAGTCCCCGCTCCACCAGCCAGAACAGGGAGAAGCAGAGGGTGAGCAGCAGCAGGGCGGTGGCGGCCGCCTCGGTCAGCCGGTAGCTGCCAAGCTGCTGATAGAGCAGCCAGGGCAGGGTAGTGAGGGTCTGGCTGCCGAACATGGCGATGGCCCCGAGATCCCCGAGGGACAATATCATCGAGAGCGCCATGGCCAGGGCCAGCGGACGGCGTAGCAGGGGCCACTCCACCAGGCGCAGGCGATGCAGGCCGCGCACCCCCAGGCTGTCCGCCAGCCGATCGTACTGGCGCACCACCAGTTGCATGGGGGCCGAGAGGGTACGCAGCACATAGGGCAGCGCCATCAGGGCGTTGACCAGCACCACCAGCCAGGGGCCCAGGGCAAAGACGTCGGTGAAGGGCATGAACAGGATGAAGAGGCCGGTGGAGAGCACCACCGCCGGGATCATCAGGATCATGGAGCCGCTGGCCTCCCACAGGGCGGCGGCCCGCCGTTTGCGATCCCGCACCCTCAGATGCCGGCTGGTGAGCAGCAGCCCGGCGCCGAGCAAAGTGGCCAGAGAGCCCGCCGCCAGGGCTATGCCCAGAGACTGCCCCCCTGCCTGCCACAGCCGGGGTGAGCCGAGCGCCGCCAGCAGACCGGGGTTGAACCCGGCGACCACGATGGCCAGCAGGGGCGGCAGGAAGATGGCGAGCCCCATGGTCAGGGCCAGCCCATCCACCAGAGCGCTGCCCTTCTGGTGTCTGTCGGGACGCAGGCAGGGGCGACGGCTGGTGAGGCGACTGGCCGGGGTGGTCTGCAGCTTGTGTTGCAGCAGGAGCAGGGCCAGGGTCAGCAGCAGTTGCACCAGGGCGAGCCCGCCAGCGGTGGCGAGATCGAAGTCAAAGCGCAGCGCCTGGTAGACGGCCACCTCCAGTGTGGTGGACTTGGGGCCGCCCCCGAGCGCCAGCACTGTGGTGAAGCTGGTGAAGCAGAGCATGAAAATGAGGCTGGCGAGCCCCGGCAAGATGCCGCGGATGAGCGGCCACTCCAGCAGCCGGAAGATGTGGGAGGAGCGCATGCCGAGCTGGCTGGCGAGGCGCCAGGAGGACTCGGGGATGCTCTCTATGCTCTGCAGAATGAGGCGGGCGGCCAGCGGCATGTTGAAGAAGACATGGGCCAGCAGGATGCCGAACAGGCCATAGAGGTAGTTGCCGGGATCCAGGCCCAGGCCGTGCAGCAGTTGCGGCAGCCAGCCCTGGCGACCGTGCACCGCCACCATGCCGAAGATGGCGATGATGACTGGCAGCACCAGGGAGAGGCCGAACAGCTTGAGCAGCAGGCGGCGTCCGGTGAAACGGCGTCGCGCCAGGGCTCTGGCCACCGGGATGGCAAGCCCCAGGCTCAGCAGGGTGGAGAGCAGTGCCTGCCAGAGGCTGAAACCCAGCACGTGGCGCAGGTAGGGATCGCCTAGCAGGGCGCGGGGGGAGAGGGCCCCCGCCTGCCACAACAGGGCGACCAGCGGCCCAATGGAGAGCAGCAGGATGACCAGGGTGGCTGCACTGCCGGGCAGCCACCAGAGGGAACGACGACCTGAACTCACTGGGTGACGGCTTGCAGCCATTCGCGGATCCACCCCTTGCGGTTGGCGGCCACCTCGTCAGAGCTGAAGGTGAGTGGCTTCGCTACGGTGATCATTTGTTCGAACCCCTTGGGCAGCGCCACGTCTGTCACCGGATACATCCAGTTGCCGCCGGGGATCTCGTTCTGGAAGGCGGGGCTCACCATGAATTGCAGGAACTGGTCAGCCAGTTTGCCCTGTGTGGCGCCCTTGAGCTTGGCCGCTACTTCCACCTGGCGGTAGTGACCCTCCTCGAACGCGGCCGCCCGGTACTGGGGTTTGCTCTCGGTGATCAGGTGATAGGCGGGGGAGGTGGTGTAGGAGAGCACCATGTCCGCCTCGCCGTCGAGGAACATGCCGTAGGCCTC
Organism: Aeromonas sp. ASNIH5; assembly: GCF_002902865.1. Lineage (NCBI taxonomy): Bacteria > Pseudomonadati > Pseudomonadota > Gammaproteobacteria > Aeromonadales > Aeromonadaceae > Aeromonas > Aeromonas sp. ASNIH5. The sequence continues at coordinate 3,992,347 of NZ_CP026122.1, forward strand.
TGACCACCCCTTGGTGACGGTGACCGTCTTTTTGGCCAGTTGCGCCCAGGCGGTCGGTGCCTCATCCCCGTAGACCGACTTCATCCAGAGCATCAGCCCCTGACCAGGGGTGGAGGTGCGGGGATCCTGATAGATCACCTTGATATCGGGACGTGCCACCAGCTCCTTCAGGCTCTTGGGGGGCTGCTTGAGCTTGTTGCTGTCATAGACGAAGGCGAAGTAGCCGTAGTCATAGGGGACAAAGGTGTCGTCTTGCCAGCCACCCGGTACCTTGAGACCATCGAGCCTGGTGGAATGGGGGGCGAACAGGCCGCTCTGCTTGGCCTCGCTGATGAGGGCATCGTCCAGCCCCAGCACCATGTCGGCCTTGCTGTGCTGGCCTTCCAGCCGCAGCCGGTTGAGGATGGCGACGCCATCCTCGAGGGGCACCAGATTGAGGGTGCAGCCGCACTCCTTCTCGAAGGCCTGCTTGATTTTGGGGCCCGGCCCCCATTCGGCGGCGAAGGAGCCGTAGGTGTAGACGGTGAGGGTGTCGGCGGCAAACGCCTGGGCAGAGAGCAGGCTGGTGGCGATCAGCAGCAGGGTCTTCATCAATGGCACTCCTGTGGATGTCGGGGTGCTCATCAATGGCACCTCGCGTGTGGTGAGCGCCGGCGGATGAGGGCACAAAAAACGCGCGCCATGCCTCAAATTCCTCCGCCAGCATTATCTGGATCAGGTTCACGGGTATAATCTCAGCGGTAAACCGCACCCCGTTTGAGCAACGCATCGCATTGTATTGGCGTTCCTGGGGGGAGGCCAGCACTATGTTTCACGGGCCGCATCGTGCGAGCCACCACCAAGGAGGAAGTCCCCAGTGATCACCAGCACCAAGGAAAGACGTGCCTTCCAGCGCATGGTCATCAATGCCCCCGTCACCCTGTTCCAGCATCAGCAGGTGCTGGAGGGGGTCTGCCGGGATCTCAGCGCCAACGGCATGGGCGTCGAGGTGAACAAGCACGCGTTCGATCTGGCCCAGCCCATCCGGGTGAGCCTGGCGACCAGCAGCAATCTTCTGCCTCCCTTCGAGGCCCAGGCTCGCATCGTGCGGGTGCTGGAGGAAGAAGACGGTCTCCTGCTGGCGCTGGAGTTTCTCTCCCTCACCTGAGACCCGGGCGCCCGTCCTCCTCGAGACAGGCCAGCCATGGGCTGGCCTGTCTCATTTCCCCTCATCCTGCACCGGCTGCACGCTCAACTGGCCGCTGTCGACCAGCGTCTTGCTGGTGGGCGCGAGCTGGCCCATGGGCAGCTGGGCCGGGCCGGTCGGCTCCATCAGGAGGTAGGTCTCCCCCGCCCGGCTCAAGGTGGCGTCCCCCGGTTTGGCTGGCAGGGCCACCCCCAGCAGGGCGTGTCCCGGCACGAACACCATGGCCTGCTTGAGATCGGGATACCCCTGGGCCAGCAGGGCGGCCATCAGGGTCACCTTGCTGTCGCAATCCCCCCGGTTCTGCTCCAGCACCTGGCGCGGGCTCAGAAATCCCTTGCCAGAGCGGCCCGACTGGCTGTCGAGCAGTTGATAAGGGATGGCCTGGATGAAGTCGAGCATGTGGGCCACCGTCTTTTGGCGCGCCTCGGTCTCGGTGGCCCCTTCCTGCTTGAGCTGCTCCATCAACGGGGCCAGTTCGTCCCGGCTCTCCAGGGCGATGCGCACATGATCCTGCTTGATGGCGGGAGCGCCGTCGGGGGCAGTGAAGGGCTGGAAGTAGTGCTGCGTGAGCCAGGCGGCCTCCAGTTTGGCCTGCTCGGGCTTGACCCATTGGGAGGCTTCCCGCGCCTTGTCGGCGTTGCGGCTCTTGATGCTGAGGCTCATGGCGGGGCGAACGAGGGAGAACTGCACCTCGGGGAACGCCAGGGGGGCCTGTTGCAGCAGGCTTTGCAGTACGTCTTCCTGCATCCTGGCCGGACGGTAAGCGATGAGAGGGGGCAGCTTGCCCGCCTCCAGCCGGTAGCTGAGCTGCTGCGCCTTGCCCTCCTTGTCCTGCCAGCCAACGTTGAGCTGGCCGCCACTGTTGGTGAAAGAGGTCTGCCCGCCCAGGGCCGGGAGGCTGAGCAGCAGGCAGAGCAATGAAAGGGCGCCCCTTGCGGACATAGGTGTCTCCTGTCGGACATGCAGAGGTGGCGGGTTTTGTACCGCGACCCGACAATAAAACAGGGAGCCTCGGCTCCCTGTTGATTCTACTCGTTTTCTTGTCGCAGGCTCGTCAAATCCAGCTTGGCTGCTTCGCCTCGAAGGCGCTGATGGCGGCCTCGTGCTGCAGGGTCAGACCGATGGCATCCAGCCCGTTGAGCAGACAGTAGCGACGGAACTCGTCGATTTCGAAGCTGAACGTGAGGCTGCCTGCACGCACCTGGTTGGCCTCCAGATCCACTTCGATCTCGATACCCGGCTGGGCGGCGACCAGCTGGAACAGGGCGTCGACCTCCTCCTCTTTCAGACGAACCGGCACCATGCCGTTGTTGATGGCGTTGCCGTAGAAGATGTCGGCAAAGCTCGGGGCGATCATGGTCTTGAAGCCGTAGTCCGCCAGCGCCCAGGGGGCGTGCTCACGACTCGAGCCGCAGCCGAAGTTCTCGCGGGCCAGCAGGATGCTGGCACCAGCGAATTGCGGTTTGTTCAGTACGAACTCCGGGTTGGGCTGTTCCCCTGCATCGTCCAGGAAGCGCCAGTCGTGGAACAGGTGCTTGCCAAAGCCGATGCGGTTCACCTTCTGCAGGAACTGCTTGGGAATGATGGCGTCGGTGTCGACGTTGGCGCTGTCGAGGGGAACGACGATCCCTTTATGCTGTTTGAAACCTGTCATCATGTTCTCCTTGTCGTTACAGCGCGCGAATGTCGGCGAAGTGGCCGGTGACGGCGGCGGCGGCGGCCATGGCCGGGCTCACCAGGTGGGTGCGACCGGCACGACCCTGACGCCCCTCGAAGTTGCGGTTGCTGGTGGAGGCGCAGCGCTCCCCCGGTTGCAGCCGGTCGTTGTTCATGGCCAGACACATGGAGCAGCCGGGCAAACGCCACTCAAAGCCTGCCTCGATGAAGATCTTGTCCAGCCCCTCGGCCTCGGCCTGGGCCTTCACCTGCTCGGAGCCCGGCACCACCAGGGCCTGTACCCCGGCGGCGACCTTGCGACCGCGGGCGATGGCGGCAGCAGCGCGCAGATCCTCGATGCGGCTGTTGGTGCACGAACCGATGAACACCTTGTCGATGGCCACGTCGGAGAGCTTCTGGCCCGGTTGCAGGTCCATGTAGGCGAGGGCCTTGCGGGCGGACTGCTGCTCCACCGGATCGGCGAAGGATTCCGGTGCAGGGATGGGCTCATTGACGGCAATCACCTGGCCCGGGTTGGTGCCCCAGGTCACTTGCGGGGCGATGTCGGCGGCGTCGAGCACCACTTCGGCGTCGAAGTGGGCACCTTCGTCGCTCTTGAGGGTCAGCCAGTAGGCGATGGCCTGTTCCAGCGCCTCCCCCTTGGGAGCGAACTCCTTGCCACGGATGTAGTCGATGGTGGTCTGGTCGGGGGCAATCATGCCCGCTTTGGCGCCGAGCTCGATGGCCATGTTGCACACCGTCATGCGCCCTTCCATGGTGAGCCCCTCGATGGCTTCACCGGCGAACTCCACCACGTAGCCGGTCCCGCCTGCGTGACCCACCTTGCCGATGATGGCGAGCACCACGTCTTTGGCGCTGATGCCTGCGGCCAGCTTGCCGTTGACAGAGATACGCATGGTCCTGGCGCGGCCCTGTTTCAGGGTCTGGGTGGCCATCACGTGTTCCACCTCGGAGGTGCCGATACCGAATGCGAGCGAGCCGAAGGCGCCGTGGGTGGCGGTGTGTGAGTCACCGCAGACGATGGTGGTGCCGGGCAATGTGATGCCGAGCTCGGGGCCCATCACGTGGACGATGCCCTGATATTTGTGGTTCAAGTCATAGAGACGAACCCCGAACGCCTTGCAGTTGGCGGCGAGTGTCTCCATCTGGATGCGGGCCATCTCACCGGAGGCGGCGATGTCCTTGGTGGTGGTGGAGACGTTGTGATCCATGGTGGCCCAGGTCAGATCCGGGCGACGCAGCTGGCGGTTCATGGCGCGCAGGCCGTCGAATGCCTGGGGGCTGGTCACTTCATGCACCAGGTGACGGTCGATGTAGATGAGAGGGGTTTCCCCTTCCACTTCCCGCACCACGTGGGCGTCGAACACTTTCTGATAGAGGGTCTTGGACATTGCTCGGTTTCCTTGTTATCGATGCCGTGGGATCAGATGCGCGCGGCGATCTGGCTGCCCATGTCGGCCGTGCTCTGCACCGGGTGCGTGGCGCTGGCCTGATGCAGGTCGGCGGTGAAATAGCCTTCTGCCAGGGTCTGGGCCACGGCCTGCTCGATGGCCTGGGCGGCTGCTTCCTGGCCGAGACTGTAACGCAGCATCAGGGCGGCGGAGAGGATCTGGGCGATGGGATTCGCAATCCCCTTGCCGGCGATATCCGGGGCCGAGCCACCGGCCGGCTCGAACAGGCCGAAGCCGGATTCGTTGAGGCTGGCGGAGGGAAGCAGGCCCATGGAGCCGGTGATCATGGCGCACTCGTCGGAGAGGATGTCACCGAACAGGTTGGAGCAGAGCAGCACGTCGAACTGGGACGGATCCTTGATGAGCTGCATGGTGGCGTTGTCGATGTACATGTGGTTCAGGGCCACGTCCGGGTAGGACTTGGCGACCTCGGTCACCACCTCGCGCCACAGGATGGAGGAGGCGAGCACGTTGGCCTTGTCGATGGAGGTGACCCTGGACTTGCGCACCCGGGCCGATTCAAACGCTATCTTGGCGATGCGCTCGATCTCGAAGCGGTGGTACACCTCGGTGTCGAAGGCCTTCTCGGTGGCGCCTTCCCCTTCACGCCCCTTGGGCTGGCCGAAATAGATGCCGCCGGTCAGCTCGCGCACGCAGGCGATGTCGAAGCCGCGATCGGAGATGTCGGCACGCAGCGGGGAGAACTGCTCCAGACCGGTGTAGATGCGGGCCGGGCGCAGGTTGCAGAACAGTTTGAAGTGGGCACGCAGGGGCAGCAGGGCACCGCGCTCCGGCTGATCGTTGGGCGGCAGGTGCTCCCACTTGGGGCCACCCACCGATCCGAACAGCACCGCATCGGCCGCTTCGCAGCCTTTGATCGTGCTCTGGGGCAGCGGTGTGCCGTGGTTGTCGATGGCGATGCCGCCGACGTCGTGACGGTCATAGTCGAGGGAGAAGCCGAATTTGGTCTGCACCTTTTCCAGTACCTTGATGGCCTCTGCCATCACTTCCGGGCCAATGCCGTCACCCGGCAATACTGCGATCCGATAACTGCTCATACTCTCTCCGTCTTGATAGTGTGATTCCGTTTCATCCGGGAGGCCGGTCCGGGCCACGGCCCTGGCCCCGGTCCTCCCCATGTCATGCTGTCATCTTGTCCGGCGGCGGGCTCAGACGGTTTCCGATTTGATGGTGTGGTTGCGCTCCATCTGCTCGGCCACCTGGTCCGCGCGCCAGATGCTGTTGATCACGTGAACCAGGGCCTGGGCCGAGGATTCGATGATGTCGGTGGCCAGCCCCATGCCGTGGAACTTGCGTCCCTTGTACTCGGCGACGATGTCCACCTGGCCGAGGGCGTTCTTGCCCTCGCCCTTGCCCTTGAGTTCGTATTTGTCGATGCGGATCTCGTAGCCGGTGATGCGGTTGATGCACTGGTAGACCGCATCCACCGGGCCGTTGCCGGTGGCGGCCTCGCACACCAGATCCTGGCCTACCTTGAGCTTGACCGAGGCGGTGGCGAGCACCGAGCTGCCGCTCTGCACGCCGAGGTACTCCAGCTTGAAGTGCTCGGGCTCCTCGTGGATCTGGCTGAAGAAGGCGAGGGCCTCCAGGTCGTAGTCGAACACCTGGCCCTTCTTGTCGGCCAGGGTGAGGAACTTGGCGTAGAGATCGTCGAGGTCGTAGCTGCTCTCGGCGTAGCCCATGGACTCCATCCGGTGCTTGATGACGTGGCGGCCGGAGCGGGAGGTCATGTTGAGGTTGTTCTGGGTGAGACCGATGCTCTCGGGGGTGATGATTTCATAGGTGTTCTTCGCCTTGAGCACGCCGTCCTGATGGATGCCTGAGCTGTGGGAGAAGGCGTTGGCGCCGACGATGGCCTTGTTGGGCTGCACCGGCATGTTGCAGATTTGGCTGACGAGGGTGCTGGTGCGATGGATCTCGCTGTGGCGGATGTTGGTGTGTACCCCGAGCAGGTCGGCGCGGGTTTTCAGGATCATCGCCACCTCTTCCAGGGAGCAGTTGCCAGCACGCTCGCCGATGCCGTTGATGGTGCACTCGATCTGGCGGGCCCCCATCTGCACGGCACTGATGGAGTTGGCCACCGAGAGGCCCAGATCGTCGTGGCAGTGCACCGAGATGATGGCCTTGTCGATGTTGGGTACTCGGTTGAACAGGGTGTGGATGATGCCGGAGAATTCGGTCGGCACCGTGTAGCCCACGGTATCCGGGATATTGATGGTGCGGGCGCCGGCCTTGATGGCGGCTTCCACCATGCGGCACAGGTTGTCTATCGGGGTGCGGCCCGCATCTTCGCAGGAGAACTCCACGTCATCGGTGTAGCGCAAGGCGTGCTTGATGGCGCCGACCCCCATCTCCAGCACGTCTTCGAAGCTCTTTTTCAGCTTGCTCTCCACGTGGATGGAGGAGGTGGAGATGAAGGTATGGATGCGAAACGCCTCTGCCACTTTCAAGGCTTCGCCAGCGGCATCGATGTCTTTTTGCAGGGCGCGAGCCAGGGCGCAGACCCGGCTGTTCTTGATGTGGCGGGCGATGGTCTGAACCGATTGAAAATCGCCGGGGGAGGAGACGGGGAAACCCACTTCCATGATATCGACACCGAGCCGCTCCAGCGCCTGGGCGATCTGCAGCTTCTCCTTGACCGTCAAGCTGGCCGACAGCGCCTGCTCACCATCACGCAAGGTGGTGTCGAATATGATGACCCGATCTGACATGTGACTTCCCTCTTCCTAAGTTCGCTGCGTGCATCCTGCATGGCATAAAAAAACCCGTGCGGGGTGCACGGGTTTCTGTAAATTCCGGCTATGCCTTAGCCCGGCTACAAGGATCCCGCGCGAGGAGTCGCGATTAGGGAGAGCAGTAGTAGCGGAGCGGCAATACGCATGATGTCTCAATCCTTCCAGTCGATAACGCTACTACCAATAACGAGATTTTTATGCTGTGTCAACCGGAATGGACAGGTTCAATTCACTGGTTTATTTAATCGGATTGTAAAGGAGTGCAAATTCTCTTGTCCCATATTCGGTTCATGCCTGATTATCTGGTCATTCCTGCTGTACTCGATCACCCGCACAATCAGATCGACTTATCAGCCCTTGCTGAATTATCTGAGGTATTCCATGGAAAAACGCAGACCTGGCCGTCCAGTCGGACGTTCCGACATTCGTGACAAGCTGCTTGCCGCCGCACGCGAACGTTTTCTCAACACCCCCTACAGCAAGGTGACGACCCGCGAGATTGCCGAGCTGGCAGGCTCCAATCTGGCGATGATCCACTACTACTTCGGCAGCAAGGAAGGCCTCTACAAGGCGGTGCTGGGGGATGTGGCCGAGCCCCTCGAGCAAGCCTGGCACGACGAGAGCAGCAACCGCAGCCTGACCGATCTGCTCAACACCTACTATCAGGTGATGGCGCCCAACAGCGAGCTGACCTCCGCCATCTCCAGCGCATTGTCCACTGAAAAGAGCCCGGGGCGTGATTTTGTGCTGAGCCGCCTGCTGGATCGCCAACTTCCCCAGTTCGATGCCCTGCTCGAATCCATGCGCTCCAACGGCCAGCTGGCGGACAACCTGGACCCCGAGATGCTGAAGATCTCCTTCCTCAGCATGATGTGGCAGCCTTTCGTGATGAAGGATCTCTACGAACAGGTGTTTGGTCTGACGGTGGACGAGCACTTCATGAGCCGCCTCGCGGCCCACAACTGCCGCCTGATGGAAAACGGCCTGCGCGGTGCCCTGAACTGACTTTTTCGGGATGACGGATGAAAAAGGGCCCCTGGGCCCTTTTTTTCATCAATCTGTTATCTGGGCGTCAACGAAGTGTCATGCCGCCCTCCTAGTCTGCACTCAGGATGCAAGGGAGGGCCGTGATGAACAAGATCCAGCAATGGGACCTGCGGGTGTGCCGTGTCTGCCTGCTCCACCCCTACAATCAGCCGCAGGCCAGGATAAGCCGGCTTGTCTCCCGTACCGGTGACGGCCCCCTCTATGCCGTGGCGGCCTGCCTGCTCTGGTGGCAGGGGAGCGCCGGGCAGGAGGCGGTCAGGGTGGCGCTCTGGGCGTTTGCCCTCGAGTTGCCGCTCTACCTGCTGCTCAAGAATGCCCTCAAACGCCAGCGCCCGGCAGGGCTGCCTGTCTTCATCACCCCGTCGGATCGTTACAGCCTGCCCTCGGGCCATACCGCGGCCGCCTTTCTGATGGCGACCGTACTGGCCGCCAGTTTCTCGCTCTGGGCACCGCTGCTGTTTGTCTGGGCCGCGCTGGTGGGGGCGTCCCGCCTGCTGCTCGGGGTGCATTATCTGAGCGATCTGGTGGCCGGGGCGCTGCTTGGTGGTGGTTGCGCCCTCTGGGCGCTGGGTTGGAGCCAGGGATGAGGATACTGTTCGGCGTTCAGGGGACCGGCAACGGTCATATCAGTCGCAGCCGGACCCTGGCGCGCGCATTGAAGAGCAGGGGCGTGGCGGTGGACTATCTGTTCAGCGGGCGCGCCGCCGACGGCTACTTCGAGATGGGGGAGTTCGGGGATTATCGCACCTTCCCCGGTATCACTTTCGCCAGCCATCAGGGGCGCATCTCGGGCTGGCGCACCCTCAAGGGACTTTCTCCCCTGCGTTTCTGGCAAGATCTGCGTGCCCTCGATTGTCGCGAGTACGATCTGGTCATCAGCGACTTCGAGCCGCTCAGTGCCCATGCTGCTCGCCGCTGGGGCAAACCCAGCCTCACCATCAGCCATCAGGCGAGCTTCGACTGGCCGATCCCGCGCTGGGGGGAGAGCGGCTTCAACCGCCAGCTGATGCGCCATTTTGCGCCGGTACGCCAGTCCTTGGGGCTGCACTGGTTCCATTTCGGCCAGCCCCTGCTGCCTCCCATCGTCGATCCCCTCGAGCCGGTGCCGGACAACCAGCAGATCCTGGTCTATCTGCCATTCGAGCAGACAGAGACGATCGCGGCCCTGTTGTCGCGTTTCAGCCAGCAGTCGTTCATCTGCTTCCATCCCGAGGTGCGCAAGCGCAGCGAGTGGCGCAACATCCGCTTTGAACCTCAGGCCAGAGAGGGGTTCAAGCTGGCGCTGGCCGGTTGTCGCGGGGTCATCAGCAATGCGGGATTCGAGCTTGCCTCCGAGGCGCTCTCCCTTGGCAAGAAGCTGCTGGTCAAACCCCTGGGTGGCCAGTTCGAGCAGTTGACCAACGGCAGGACCCTGGAGCTGATGGGGTTGGCCCAGTTGATGGACAGCCTGGATGCCAATGCGGTGCGAAGCTGGCTGGAGGCCCCTTCTCCTGGCAGGGTACGCTATCCCGATGTGGCAGGAGAGCTGGCCGACTGGTTGCTGGCCGGGGCCGGGGAGGAGGTGGGGGCGCTCTCCCGCCGCCTCTGGGGCAGGACCCTCTTTCCGGAGGAGGTGTGTGACAGCCTGGGGGAGCTTGCCAGCCGCACCGGCCAGGAGCGTCCCTGGTTATCCCAACTCAGCGCCTTTGACTAAACTGAGTCGATCCCACCACGGAGAGGACGGACACCATGCGCTTTACCAATGAAAACGGCGACACCATGACTCTGGCAGACAATCTCACCCTGCATGAGCTGCTCGACATGGGTGTCAGCATTTCGGTCTGCGAAGAGACGGATCCGGATCAGCAGATCTGGCTGGCAGAACCCGAAGACGAGCAGTGAAACCAGCCAGTTTTTGACGGCTCACCCCCTCGGGGTGGGCCGTTTATTTTGTTCCTGACCGACGCGGGCAGCATGATCCGCTGGTTGTTCCCCCCAGGGCCCCTCTTTGTTGCCCGTCTGGTGGCCAAGTCACTGAATGTTAATAGCTGTTTGAAATTTATGACTGTTATGGCCAGACAAAGCCGTGGACAAGCGTTCACGGGCGGGTTAAGTTGGTTTTTCACCCGCTTTTCGGGTGAATGATGGAAAACCCCTATTTTTCTACTATCGACGGCTCCGAACTCGCCTGATCTGCCTGCAGACAACAACAAGACTCGGATCGGCGCTGCCGGGAAGCAGCGGACTGTCGATAGCTTTCGCTTAACGGAGCAAAGCCTGGAGGGCTTTATCATGGAGATGTTATCAGGCGCCCAGATGGTGGTTAGAGCGCTGGAAGATCAGGGAGTGGAACACGTTTTCGGCTACCCTGGTGGCTCAGTGCTCGACATCTATGACGCTCTCTTCGAAAACGGCAAGATGGAGCATGTCCTGGTGCGGCACGAGCAGGCCGCAGTGCACATGGCGGACGGTTACGCCCGCTCCACCGGCAAGGTGGGCACTGTGCTGGTGACCTCGGGTCCCGGCGCCACCAACTGCATCACGGGGATCGCCACCGCCTACATGGATTCCATTCCCCTGGTGATCCTGTCCGGCCAGGTGCCGACCAGCATGATCGGGGAGGATGCGTTCCAGGAGACCGACATGATCGGCATCTCCCGCCCGGTGGTGAAGCACAGCTTCCTGTGCAAGAAAGCCAGCGACATTCCCGAGGCCATCAAGAAGGCCTATTACATTGCCGCCAGTGGCCGCCCGGGGCCGGTGGTGGTGGATCTGCCCAAAGACGTGCAGAATCCGAAAGAGAAGTTCCCCTATCAGTATCCCGAGTCCGTTTCCCTGCGCTCCTACAATCCGACCAAGGCGGGACACAAGGGGCAGATCAAGCGGGCTGCCAAGCTGCTGGTGGAGGCCGAGCGCCCGGTGATGTACGTCGGCGGCGGCGCCATCAATGCCAATGCGGATCACCTGGTGACCAAGCTGGCGGAGCTGTTGAACCTGCCGGTGACCACTACTCTGATGGGGCTGGGGGCCTTCTCCGGCACCCATCCGCAATTCATCGGCATGCTGGGCATGCACGGCACCTTCGAAGCGAACAAGACCATGCACAATGCGGATCTGATCTTCGCCGTGGGTGCCCGCTTCGATGACCGCGTGACCAACAACGTGGCCAAGTTCTGCCCCAATGCCACCATAGTCCACATCGACATCGATCCCACCTCCATCTCCAAGACGGTGCAAGCCCACGTGCCCATCGTCGGCTCGGTGGAAACCGTGCTGGAGCAAATGCTGGAAGTGATCCGCGAGTGTGGTTTCGACAACGACAAGCAGGTACTGGCGGACTGGTGGAGCCAGATCGGCCAGTGGCGCTCACGCAACTGCCTGGCCTACGAGACCCACCCCACCCTGATCAAGCCGCAGCAGGTGATCGAGACCCTCTACAAGGTGACCAAGGGGGAGGCGTTCGTGGCCTCCGACGTGGGCCAGCATCAGATGTTTGCCGCCCTCTACTACCCGTTTGCCAAGCCGCGCCAGTGGATCAACTCAGGTGGTCTCGGCACCATGGGGTTCGGCATTCCGGCCGCCATGGGCGCCCAGTTTGCCAACCCGGATGCGGTGGTCTGCTGCGTCACCGGCGACGGTTCGGTGCAGATGAACATTCAGGAGCTCTCCACCTGCATGCAGTACGGGGTGCCCATCAAGATCATCTCCATCAACAACCGAGCGCTGGGCATGGTCAAGCAGTGGCAGAAGATGTTCTACGGTGGTCGCCACAGCCACTCCTACATGGAGTCTCTGCCAGACTTCGTCAAACTGGCGGAAGCCTACGGCCACGTCGGCATCGCAGTGAGTGATCCGGCCGAGCTGGAGAGCGCCATGGAGAAAGCCTTCGCCATGAAGGATCGGCTGGTGTTCATGGACATCTCGGTCGACCCGGATGAGCACGTCTATCCGATGCAGATCAAATTTGGCGCCATGGACGAGATGTGGCTGAGCAAGACGGAGAGAACCTGACAATGGGACACATTATTTCGGCCGTACCCATGGAGCTCAAGTTTGGTTCCATCAATGACGAGATGTGGCTGAGCAAGGCGGGGGAAATATCATGAGACACATCATTTCAGTACTGCTGGAGAACGAATCCGGCGCCCTGAGCCGTGTGGTAGGCCTCTTCTCCCAGCGCGGCTACAACATCGAGACCCTGACGGTGGCCCCCACCGAGGATCCCACCCTGTCCCGCATGACCATCGTCACCATGGGGGATGAGCGGGTGCTGGAGCAGATCCAGAAGCAGCTGCACAAGCTGGTGGACGTGCTCAAGGTGTGTGACCTGAGCGAGGGTGAGCACATCGAGCGGGAGATCGCGCTGGTCAAGGCGCGCGCCGCCGGTGGTGCACGTGACGAACTGAAGCGGCTGGCGGACATCTTCCGTGGCCAGATCGTCGACGTCACCCCCGAGCTCTACACGGTGCAGCTCGTCGGGACCAGCGAAAAGCTGGACGCCTTCATCAAGACGGCTGCCCAGACCAACGAGATCATCGAAGTGGTGCGCTCCGGTGTCTGTGGCATCTCCCGGGCGGACAAATCCCTGCGTCCCTGATGTGGCCGGATGTGAAAATAGCTGTTCAAGGGCTCTTCGGAGCCCTTTTTCGTGTCTGGCAGCGTTGCGGGCAAGTGGGGGGGGGGGCCGGTAGGGATGCAGGCCACAGCATCAGGAGGTTATCGAGGGGGTGAAAGAGAAGGGTGAAGGGAGGGGCTTCACCTGTCATTTTCTTTCAAATGATCGGTAAACTATCCACAAAAGCTGTGGAAAACTCTGTAGATTAGCGGTGTGTCTGGCGTTAGTCGCATGATCTTAAAGGGATATTTCAATTTGATCCTGGCTGGATCGCATTTGTGCAATCCCCTGGCGAGGGTGTGAGCGTTTGCTTATCCCTCGTGCCTTGCCAAGGGCGGAACGCGGATCTGTCCGTGGATCCGGACGGGATCCCGACCTGATCTTGCGGATCAACATTTCTGGGCGCGAGCCATAAAAAAACCCGCCTCTCGGCGGGTTTTTCATTGCATCGGACTGCGGGTCGATTACTCGGCCTGGGCTGCCTGGATGCCGGTCAGGGCGATGGTGTAGACGATGTCGTCCACCAGGGCGCCACGGGAGAGGTCGTTGACCGGCTTGCGCATGCCTTGCAGCATGGGGCCGATGGAGACCAGCTCGGCGGAGCGCTGTACCGCCTTGTAGGTGGTGTTGCCGGTGTTGAGATCCGGGAAGACGAACACGGTGGCCTTGCCGGCAACCGGGGAGTTCGGTGCCTTGGACTTGGCGACGTTCTCCATGATGGCCGCATCGTACTGCAGCGGGCCGTCGATGATGAGGTCGGGACGCTTGGCCTTGGCCAGCTCGGTCGCTTCACGCACCTTCTCCACGTCCGCGCCGGCGCCGGAGGTGCCGGTGGAGTAGGAGATCATGGCCACGCGCGGCTCGATACCGAAGGCGGCGGCGGAGTCGGCGGACTGGATGGCGATCTCGGCCAGCTGCTCGGCAGTGGGATCCGGGTTGATGGCGCAGTCACCGTAGACCAGTACCTGGTCCGGCAGCAGCATGAAGAAGATGGAGGAGATCAGGGAAGAGCCCGGAGCGGTCTTGATGATCTGCATCGGCGGACGGATGGTGTTGGCAGTAGTGTGCACTGCGCCGGATACCAGGCCGTCAACTTCATTGCGCTCCAGCATCATGGTACCCAGTACCACGTTGTCTTCCAGCTGCTCGCGGGCAACCACTTCGGTCATACCCTTGTTCTTGCGCAGCTCGACCAGACGAGCCACATAGCGCTCGCGCACGGCAACGGGATCGATGATCTCGACGCGGTCGGTCAGTACCACGCCCTGCTGTTCGGCAACACGACGGATCTCTTCCGGGTTGCCCAGCAGGACCGGGCGGGCGATGCCACGCTCGGCACAGATAGCGGCAGCCTTGATGGTGCGCGGCTCTTCCCCTTCCGGCAGCACGACGCGCTTGTTGGCCTGACGGGCCAGCTCGGTCAGCTGATAGCGGAAGGCCGGCGGGCTCAGGCGACGGGAGCGGGTGGACTTGGCGGAGAGAGACTCGATCCAGTGCTTGTCGATGTGACCAGCAACGTAGTCCTGCACCAGCTCGATACGCTCGCGGTCATCTTCCGGGATGTCGACGTTGAAGTTCTGCAGGCTGACGGCGGTCTGCCAGGTGTTGGTGCCGGTGATCATGATCGGCAGACCGGTGGCCATGGCCTGTTGGCACAGTGCCATCACCTGGGGTTCCGGGTGGTAGTTGCCGGTCAGCAGCAGGGCACCCAGCTTGACGCCGTTCATGGCGGACAGGCAGGCGGAGACGATGACGTCGGAGCGGTCGCCGGAGGTCACCAGCAGGCTGCCCGGACGGAAGTGCTCGATCATGTTGTGGATTGAGCGGGCGCAGAAGGTCACGGTCTGCAGGCGGCGGCTTTCCAGCTCACCCTTGTTGATGATCTTGGCGGCCAGGTGCTTGGCGAGATCCTTGGCGCGCGGTGCGATCAGCTGGGTGTTCCAGGGAATGCAGCCGAGGATGCGCAGCGGACTCTTGCCGAAGACCTGCAGCACTTCCAGGTTGTGGCCGGTATCGGCGCCGTGGTGGTGCGCTTCGAACATCTCGGTCAGGTCGGGACGGGTCACGCCGTGCTCGTCAACCGGGGCACCCACCTTGTTGATGACGCAGCCCACGATGCGCGGGTTGTTGACGCCACCGAAGTTGGAGCAGGCCAGCTCGATGCGCTCTTTGAGCTTCTGGCTGGAGTCGTTGCCCGGATGGGTCACGAACACCATGTCGGCGTCCAGCGCCTTGGCGACGTCGTAGTTCAGCTTGTTGGCAAAGGGTTGCTTGTCGGTCGGAACCAGGCCCTCGATCACCACCACTTCGGCACCGCTGGTCTTCACGTGCTCTTCGAAGCGGGCCACGATCTCTTCCAGCAGGATGTCGGTGTTGCTGGAGGTGATCATGTTCTCGGCGTAGGAGAGGGCGAACGGCTCGGGCGGGTTGATGTTGGCAGCGGCGCGGATCACGGCGGTGGAGCGCTCGGTACCGGTTTCACCCGGACGCGGCTGGGCGACCGGTTTGAAGAAGCTGACATTGACACCGTGACGCTCCATGGCGCGAACGACGCCAAGACTCACGGAGGTTACGCCGACACCAGTGCCGACCGGGATGAGCATAATAGTGCGTGCCACTTATTACCCCTTGTTCATTTTTTGGGATCAGGAAAAGGCCGCCCTGGGGCGGCCTTGCTCTACAGCTAATTTATGCGCCGACCAGTTCCAGCGCGTCGTGGGCGATGACCCACTCTTCGTTGGTCGGGATAACCAGGGCCTTGGTGGAACCAGCCTTGGTGATCTCGCCGCCCTTGCCGAAGCGAGCCTTCAGGTTGGCGTCGTGGTCGACGTCAAAGCCCAGCAGGCCCAGCTTGTTCAGGGTGATCTCACGGATCGGGGCGGAGTTCTCGCCGATGCCGCCGGTGAAGACCACGGCATCCAGACGACCGTCCATGGCGGCGGCGTAGGCACCGATGTACTTGGCCAGACGGTAGCAGTACACGTCCATGGCGCGCTTGGCTTCTTCCTTGCTGTCGTAGTTGTCTTCAACGAAACGGCAGTCGGAGGTGACTTCGGTCAGACCCTGCAGGCCGGATTCCTTGGTCAGCATGGTGTTGATCTCGGCAACGCTCATGCCCAGCTTGTCGTGCAGGAAGAAGATGATAGCCGGATCGATGTCGCCGGAACGGGTACCCATCACCAGGCCTTCCAGCGGGGTCAGGCCCATGGAGGTGTCGACGGACTGGCCGTTCTTGATGGCGCAGACGGAGCCGCCGTTGCCCAGGTGGCAGTTGATGATGTTGAGCTCTTCCACCGGCTTGTTCAGCTGCTTGGCCGCTTCCAGGCTGATGTAGTAGTGGCTGGTGCCGTGGGCGCCGTAGCGACGGATGCCGTTCTCTTTGTAGAGCTTGTACGGCAGGGCGTACAGGAAGGCTTCTTCCGGCATGGTCTGGTGGAAGGCGGTGTCGAACACGGCGACGTTCTTCTCGGCCAGTTCCGGGAAGACCTTCAGGGCGGCACGGATACCGATCAGGTGAGCCGGGTTGTGCAGCGGTGCGTAAGGAATGGCGGCTTCGATGCCGGCAATGACGTCATCACAGATGCGAACGGAGGAGGTGAAACGCTCGCCGCCGTGTACCACGCGGTGGCCGATGGCGATCAGGTTCTTGGACAGTTCCGGGTTGAGCGGCAGGATCTTGTGAACGATGAAGTCCAGCGCTTCCTGGTGAGCGGCACCGGCACCCAGATCAGCGTTGCCTTTCTCGCCGTTCAGCTTCCACTTGATGCGGGCGTCGTCGAGGTTGAAGCATTCGGCCAGGCCGGACAGCAGGTCATCACCGGTGGTTGCGTCAATGACAGCAAACTTCAGGGACGAGCTGCCACAGTTAAGAACAAGAACCAGCTTACTCATGAATAAATCCTATCGCAGATTGGGTTGGGTTGGAGGATGCGCCGGACGCGGTGCGTCCAAAAACTATCAACTTATCCTTATGAGGGTTGGCAATCTGTTGCTTGCCCCTTGTATAGTGATACAAGACCCGAAATTCAGACGTCCCTGACTGGTCAGTGGCCGTGCCCCAGCGTAAAATGGGCGTACAAAGGATAACCTGATTGTTGAAAAATAACAAAGTCATCCTCAACCTTTGTTATTGCCTCTCAAATATTGTCGAGGTTTTGCCGTTAATGCGTTCGAAAAGAGCTCGGAGGTAGCATGAGCATGAACATTTTTGGAACTAAATTACAGCAAGGCCGTCATTATATGACTCTTTGGCCGCGCCGTCCCGAGCTTAATTCCATGTTCCCGGAGAATCGGGTGATCAGGGCCACCGAATTCGCCCTCAAGGTGATCCCGGCACTGGCGGTGCTCAGCGTCATGGTGCAGTTCCAGTTTGGCGAGCTTCATTACTGGCCCTCCGTGATGGCGTCCGTGCTCTTCCTGCTCAGCCTGCCGCTGCAAGGGTACTACTGGCTCGGCCAGCGCGCCGATACCCGGCTGCCCCCCTCCCTCGCCACCTGGTATCGGGAGATAAACGGCAAGATGAACGAGCAGGGCGGTCAACGTCAGCTGGTGGCCCGTCCCCGCTACGAAGAGCTGGCCGATACCCTCAACGCCGCCTTCAAGCAGCTGGACAAATCCTTCCTCTACGAATGACTTTCCGGAGTCAGACTGACGACAAAGGCGCCCTCAGGCGCCTTTTTCACATTCAGGCGGCCAGCACCTTGCTGATCTCCTGGATGGATAGCTTGTATTGACGGGGGCACTGACGCCAGACCGCCAGCATGCGTTGGTACTTGTCCCGCATGGCGATGTCGCTGGAGAGCTCATCGCAGGGGCAGGGCAGTTCGGGGAAGCGCTTGTCCACTTCCAGCAGGAAGCAGACGTAATCCGCCAGTTCCCGCTCCTGGCTGCGGCTGTAGCCGTTGAAGGCAAGGCGGCTCTCGTTGACATCGGCCCGGGCGCTGGCATCCAGGTTGCCCCAGGAGATGGCCAGTGCATGGTGCAGCTCCAGGGTGTCCAGCACCTCCTGGCAGGTGGCAAGATCCAGATGGCCGAAGCTCTTCTCCAGCTCGAGGATCTGCAGGCAGTAGCCGCGCTCGACGATGGTGCTGGCACGCTGGTAAAACGCCGCCTTTTCCGGATTGAGTTTGGCCAGGATCTCGTACTGGTTGCTCAGGATCAGGCGTTCGGTGTGGCTCATGTTCATGGGCTGTCTCGCTGGAAAATGAATCTGGGGTCACGTTAACCCATATCCAGGATGAATTTTTTGATCTGAGAGGGGAGGTTGGCGAGAAAAGGGGGGAGGAGGCGCCCTGGTGAGCCGCCAGAGAGTGGGGGCTGATGCCGTGGTGAAACGAGCAGGGCCCGCTATGGCGAGCCCTGCAACAATGCCGCTGGTGGCTTACCCCTTGACGAGGTCGAGCACCACCTGATGGTGATCGCTGGTCTTGAACTTGTCGAAGCGATGGGCAACCTTGCCCTCTTCGTCGATGAGGAAGCTCAGTCGATGGATGCCGTCATACTCCTTGCCCATGAACTTCTTCGGGCCCCAGACGCCAAAGGCATCGGCCACCGCGTGATCCTCATCGGCCAGCAGGCGGAAGTTGAGGTTGTCGCGCTCCTCGAACTTTTTCAGGCGCTTGGCGCTGTCAGGGCTGATGCCGAGCACCACCACATTGAGGGCAGCCAGCTCGCTATTGACGTCGCGCAGACCGCAGGCCTGGGTGGTGCAACCCGGGGTCATCGCCTTGGGGTAGAAATAGATCAGCACCTTCTTGCCGCGCAGGTCGGCGAGGCGAACCTGATTGCCGTCCTGATCGGAGAGGGAGAAATCGGGGGCCTGGGTACCAGCTTCTAGTGGTGACATGGGGTCTCCTCGGATAAACGCCGTCAGGCGTACTTGTGATTGACGATGAATTCGAACGACTCGGCGCCCAGTCCACGACAGAAATCGGCGAAGGCTGTCTTCGAGCCGGGCTCTTCTCCCTGCTTGGAGAGATTCAACTGAAAGTTCGCCTTGAGCAGGTTGAAGGGCTGCTGTTCCAGGGTGATGGTCTGCATGGCCTGGATGTCCCAGCCGTGATCGCTGAAGAACTGGGTGCACTGACTTACGATGCCCGGCTGATCCCGGATCAGCACCTCTGCGCTGGCGCTGATGTCATATTGCAGGGAGTGGTGGCGCTCGGTGCGTTTCATCATGGTGATGAGATCCCACTCCTGGCTGCGCAGTGGGAGGCTGATTTCCAGTTGCATCAGGCTGTTCCAGTCACCGGACAGCAGCATGATGAAGGTGAATTCGTTGCCGAAGATGCCAAGACGGCTGTCGACAATGTTGCAACCGCAGCCACTGACGTGACGGGTCACCTCATTGACGATGCCAGGCCTGTCCGTGCCGATGGCCGTTACGACCAGGTAGTGAGTCATAAATCGTCTCTCGTCCATTATTGAGAATGCGTTGACCGCGGGTGCAGGCACCCTGCCGTGAGGCCTCTTGTGCGCTCGTGCATTCATACGTTTTGTGCCGGATGGTAACACGGCTTGTCCCGTGCCTCCCTTGTTTTTCAAAAGGGGCAGCTTTACCATTACGCCCCTGAAAATCGGGAGAATTATCCATGTTACGCGGTAGTATTGTTGCGCTCGTTACCCCCATGCTGCCCTCGGGCGACATCGATTGGGTCAGTCTGGCAGCGCTGGTGGAATATCATGTGGATGCCGGGACCAGCGCCATTGTCGCCGTGGGAACCACGGGAGAGTCGGTCACCCTGAGCGAGCAGGAACAT
The DNA here is from genome assembly GCF_002902865.1 of Aeromonas sp. ASNIH5. NCBI lineage: Bacteria > Pseudomonadati > Pseudomonadota > Gammaproteobacteria > Aeromonadales > Aeromonadaceae > Aeromonas > Aeromonas sp. ASNIH5. Next base: position 4,011,816 of record NZ_CP026122.1, read on the forward strand.
ATCGCCGTGGTTGAGAAGACGGTGGAATACGCCGCCGGACGCATTCCCGTCATCGCGGGCTGCGGCTCCAACAATACTGCTCATGCCATCGCCCTCTCCCGGCGTTTCGCCACCATGGGCGTGGTGGCGGGTCTCTCGGTTACCCCCTATTACAACAAACCCACCCAGGAAGGCCTCTATCGTCACTATTGTGCGATCGCCGAGGCTAGTGGTCTGCCTCAAATTCTCTATAATGTGCCCGGTCGCACCTGTTGTGACCTCAAACCCGAGACGGTGGCCCGTCTGGCCAAGGTGCCCGGCATCATAGGTTTGAAAGAAGCGACTGGCGATCTTGGCCGTACCCCGCTGCTGCGCGAACTGTGCGGGCCGGATTTTGCGCTTTATAGTGGCGATGACGCCAGCGGATGTGATTTTATGCTGCAAGGGGGCGATGGTGTCATTTCGGTCACCACCAATATTGCGGCGCCCCAGATGGCCGACATGTGTCGTGCTGCCCTGGCCGGTGATGTCGGGCAGGCTCATGACATCAACAATCGATTGATGCCGTTGCATCAGACTCTGTTCTGTGAACCGAGTCCCATCCCGGTGAAATGGGCCTGTGCCCGGCTGGGATTGATGGCGACGGCGACCTTGCGTCTGCCCCTGACCGATCTCACCCCCGAGGGGGAAGCGGCGATGGCGCGAGCACTGATGACTGCGGAGTTGATGGCGAGTGTTTAAAGCAAATGGAAAGGGAAATGCAGTGCGCCTGGTACTGAGTGTCGCGACGGTGGCCGTGCTGGCTGCCTGCAGCTCACCCCAGGAACGCAAAATGGCCAACCGTGGCTTCGAGTATGAAGAGAGCCGCCTCGAAGGCCGCGCCTTCCTTGTGCCCGCCGGGTTGAGTACCCCCGCCTTTAACAGCAATTTCGACATTCCGGCCCTGCCCGAGAGCAGCCGTGAGGGCGCCCTCGGGGCCAAGGTGGACGTGCGTCCGCCCGCCCAGTTGCTCACCGTGGTGCCCGGCAGCCAGGTGGTGGCCAATGCCAGCGAGCCAACCGTCGCCTTCTATGCCCTCAGCACCTCCCAGAGCGTGGAGCGCGATACCTGGGCCTTCCTGATGAACTTCCTGGCCGAACACAAGGTCACCACTGAGAAGCTGGACCAACAGGACGGCGTCTTGCAGACCGGCTGGTTTGACAACTCAGCGGTGCTCGATGGCTGGGCGGAAGATGACGATGACTTCAAGATCCGTCAGCGTTACCAGTTCACCCTGCGCAACGATGTGCAGCGCCACGCCATCAAGATGTCGGTACGGGTGCTGGATCACGAAGAGACCATCGACGGCGAGACCAGCACTGTGCTGACGCCGGCGGACGCCCAGCGTTATGCTACCCGCGCCCTGAACCAGTTCTCCCTCTATTACGACAAGCAGCTCAAGGCCCGTGAACAGCACAAGTCCAGCGATGGCATGGGGCTGGAGCTGGGTCTGGACAACAACGAGCTGAGCGCCTGGATTGCCGAAGGGTCGTTTGACCAGGTGTGGCGCCGCCTCAATCAGGTGCTGCCTGCCTATGGTTTCACCATCAAGGATACCCAGCAGTCCCTGGGCTGGATCGACGTGGAATACGATGAGCCGGACAGCGAGTTCTGGAAGGCCAAGGGAGCGGAACCGTTCAAGCTCGAGGAAGACAAGTATCGCTTCCAGCTCGGCGAGATGACGGGCGGCAAGACCTCCATCACCCTGTTCGACAAGGACAAGAAGCCTGTCGCATCCGGTGTCATCTCCCAGATGTACATCAGCCTGTCCGAGGCCTTTGCCAAGGGCTTGGCCGATCAGGGGGCGAAGTAAGCATGGAAACAGGGGCCTCGCGCCCCTGTTTTGTTATGTCCGGGTTGCCGCAGGGCCAGCGTGCCGAGCCGGTTGCCCCGGGCCTGAGTACCTGATGATGTGAATCCCCCACAGACAGGGGTCTGGTGCCCCTGCCTAACTAGTCCCACAACAGGAAGTGTTATTAGCCATGAGTCTTGCAGATCAAGTATTGGCGGTGAACGACGATTTGCCGATCCGTACCGATAAACCTGTCCATTCCGGCAAAGTGCGCAGCGTCTACTGGTTGACCCCGGCAGACAGTGCCCGGCTCATTCGGGAGAAAGGCTATGATGTGCCGGCCGATACGCCCCTGGCCCTCATGGTGATCAGTGATCGCATCTCGGCTTTCGACTGCATCTGGCAAGGGGTGGACGGTCTGAACGGCGTGCCGGGCAAGGGCGCGGCGCTCAATGCCATCTCCAGCCACTGGTTCAAGCTGTTCAAGGAGCAGGGGCTGGCGGACAGCCACATCCTGGACATCCCGCACCCCTTCGTCTGGATCGTGCAAAAAGCCCGTCCCGTGATGATCGAGGCGATTGCCCGCCAGTACATCACCGGCTCCATGTGGCGTGCCTACAAGGATGGTGAGCGGGAATTCTGCGGCATCACCCTGCCGGAAGGGCTCAAGAAGGATCAGAAGCTGCCCGAGATCCTCATCACCCCGTCCACCAAGGGGATCCTCAAGGGGCTGGATGGTGTGCCGGAAGCGGACGACGTCAACGTCTCCCGCGGCGACATCGAGCGCCACCATCAGGCCTTCGGCTTCCGCTCCCCGGCGGACATCGACCGCTACGAGGCGCTGCTCAAAGAGGGCTTCAACGTCATCAGCGAGGCGCTGGCTGCCCTGGATCAGGTCTTCGTCGACACCAAGTTCGAGTTCGGTTACGTGACCGATGCCGCCGGTCGCGAGAAGCTCATCTACATGGATGAAGTGGGCACCCCCGACAGCTCCCGCATCTGGGACGGCGCAGCCCTTCGCGGCGGCGAGATCATCGAGAAGTCCAAAGAGGGCTTCCGCCAGTGGCTGCTGAACCACTTCCCGGATCCGGACATCCTGCTCAACAAGAACCGCATGCCCGAGCGCTTCGCCCTGGCCCGGGACAACAAGCTGCCCACCGAGGTGATGATGGATATCTCCCGCACCTATGTGGGGATCGCCGAGAAGATCATCGGTCAGCCGCTGGTACGCAGTGCCAATCCGAAGCAGGAGATCATCGAGGTACTGCGGGAGCAGTACGGCCTGATCGACTGAGGCCGACCGCTTTTTTTGCCGCAGGCGAACAAACGTTTGCCGGTGGCAGGGGAGGCGCTTGCAACGCAGATGACAAAACGGGCCCCATGACGGGGCCCGTTTTCATTGGGTTGTCCGGAGCGCTCAGCCATTGACCCGGAAGATCTGACCGGTCTGTACCCCCAGTACCGATTTCTTGTAGGCCTGGGCCACCCGGGCGGCGGGTACCGGCACGAAGCCCGGGAAGAAGTCGGCATACTTGCTCATGGACTCTTCCAGCACGGTGGGGCTGACCACGTTGATGCGAATGCCCCTTGGCAGCTCGCAGGCGGCCCCTTTCACGAAGTGCTCGATGGCACCGTTGATGGTGGTGGCGCTCACCCCCCAGTGGATGGGCTCCTCGCTCAGAATGCCGCTGATGAGGGTGATGGAGCCACGGTCGCTCAGGTGGGTAATGGCGGCCCGGGTCAGGTTGATCTGGCCCATCAGCTTGCTCTGAAGCCCCACCTGCCATTGCTCGTCCGTCATCTCGGTCAGGGCATTGAAGGCGACGCTGCCGCTGGCGACCACCAGGGCATCGAAGGACCCGACCTGCTCGAAGAGCGCTCTGATGGAGGCGGGGTCGCGCATGTCCACTCTGGCATCCCCCTGGCTGTGACCGACCCGGATCACCTGGTGATCCTGGGCAAGCAGTTCGCTGACGGCGGCGCCAATGGTGCCGGAGGCACCCACAATCACAATCTTCATATCTATCGCTCCTGGTTGAGATGAGTTGATGATAGCGGGATAAAAAGGGAGAAAAAGCGCTTATGATGAACCCATTGTTTCCATATTGGTGCTAATGATGGATATCACTCACCTGGCCAGTTTCTATGAAGTGGTGCAGCGGGGCAGTTTCTCCGCCGCTGCCGATGCCCTGGGGGTGAGCAAGGGGATGCTGAGCCGCCATGTCAGCGCCCTGGAGTCCGCCCTCAATGCCCAGCTGCTCCAGCGCACGACCCGCAGACTCAGCCTGACCGAGGCGGGGAGGGTGCTTCACCAGCAGGCCGGCGAGATCTTTGCCCTGGCCCGGGAGGCGGAGGAGGGGATCCGCGCCCTGACCGAGGAGGACAGCGGCCGCCTGCGCTTCACCTGCCCGGTCAGCACGGGGGACCGCATGGTGAGCGAGCTGCTCGCCCGTTTTGCCGAGCTCTGCCCCGGCGTCCAGGTCGAGCTCAACTTCACCAATGCCATGATCGACATGAGCCAGGGGGAGAATGACATCGCTCTGCGGGCCATGGAGCTGATCCCCGACAACCTGGTGGCCCTGCCGCTCGGCAGGCTCAAGGATGTGGTGGTGGCAAGCCCCGCCCTGCTGGCGCGGGAGGGGATCCCCGCCACTCCCTATGAGCTGGGGGGGCGATCCTGCCTGCTGCAGGGCCACAACCCGGACTGGGAGCAGTGGCACTTTCGCCAGGGGGAAGAGGAGGCGCACATCCTGGTGCAGGGGCGAGTGCGGGCCAACCACTACAGCACCCTGCTGCAACTGGCCCGGGCGGGCATGGGCTTTGCCAAGTGTCCACTGATGCTGGTGGAGGCCAGCCTGGCCCGAGGGGAGCTGGTGGCCGTGCTGACGGAGTGGCAGACCGGCCTGCACCCGATCCATGTGCTGCACGCCCAGCAGCGCCGGGTGCCGCGCAAGATCCGGCTGTTCAAGCAGGTGCTGGCCCAGTGGTTTGCCGAGCGACCCCATTATCTGCTGGGGTGAGCCTGCATCCCGTTATTTTTCTGTCATCTGGGGCTGCTACCCTGCGCCCTTCATCGCGAAAGGAGAGTCAGGGAATGAAGCGTCATCAGGGTTGGGCAGGGGTTGCGCTGCTGTGCTGCGGCGGTGTGCAGGCCGAGGTCAGGGTCGAGGTGCCCCGGGATTTCCAGATCCTGGCAGTGAGCGCAGGCAAGGTGCAGGACGAGCAGCACGCCGTGCTGGCCGACGGAGAGCAGCAACTGCTGGTGCGTTATGAGGGGGTGATCCCGAGTCGCAACAGCAGCTACAACGATCGCCAGGTTCGCTCCGAGCCCCAGGTGCTTCGCTATGAGGCCCGCGGGCAGTCGGTGCGCCTGCAGGCTCCCGTGCCTGCGGACGAGGCCGGGATGGAACGCTACGCCAGGGCCCCTGTCCTGGGCCTGGTGGCGGGGGGGCAGCCCCTCGAGGTGCGCCAGGATACGCTGGTGGTGCAGGGGATGCAGATCGGCATGGACTGGCATGCCAGTCTGATGGAGTACAACCGTGGCGAGGGGCCTGCCGTGCTCGCCGGTGCGGCGGATGTGACTGCGGCCGCCGTGGCGACGCCCCGGGCCTCCTCCGTGCCGGCCAGCGCCCTGGAAGGGCAGTTGCAACAGCTTTTCCTGCAGGCGGACCCCGCGCTTCGCAAGCGCTTCATCGGTTGGGCCGTGCCGCGCCTTTAAGTTTGCTCCCCGTTGCAGTAACGTGGGCACATCTTTGATTCCCGATGTGCCCATGTTGATCAGCGAGGCCCCCATGTTTGAATTGCACCCCCGCCTTCAGGCGGATACCCGGATACTCGGGGATCTGCCCCTGTGCCGCGTCCTGCTGGCCAAAGACAGCCAGTATCCCTGGCTGATTCTGGTGCCCCGGGTCGCCAACCTGCGGGAGATCCATCATCTGGCCCCCGAGCAGCAACAGCAGTTGATGCAGGAGTCCTGCGCCGTCGCCACCCTGATGGAGCGGGCACTCGGCCCGGACAAGATCAACGTGGCGGCCCTCGGCAATCTGGTGCCTCAGCTGCACCTGCACCACGTGGCCCGCTTCAGCTTGGATGCGGCCTGGCCCGGTCCCATCTGGGGTGCCTGTCCCGCCATTCCCTATGAGGAGCAGGCCTTGCAAGGGGCGGCTGCCAGTTGGCAAACCCGTCTGGCTACCCTGGATGGATTTCAGCCATTTCTGACTGATAATCCAGTCAAGTGAGAGGTGGCTCGCGCTTTGGGCACCGGGATCACGCAATCTGTTAGCGTATCGCGCCGGTGCATGGTGACATGGGCGACACGAGTGACAGCCCCATTATTTCGATCAGCAGGAAGGTTCCATGATAGTGACAAGATCCGAGGATGATGCCGTATTGACCACAGAGGACGTACTGCTGAGCCTGTGCAATTCGGTGACGAGCGTATTGAGTGCGGCGACCCAGACCCAGGTGCGCTTCTCCGGCATGGTGCAGCGGATCAGCAAGACCTGCCTCAAGCCTGACATCGGCTGTTTCGTGCTGTTTGACGGCGGCTTCTCCGGGCTGGTGGTGATCAACTTCTCCGCCGCCGCGGCCATGGAGCTCTACCAGAGCTACATGCTGAGCATGGGGCTCTCCAAGGAGGATCTCGCCATCTCCCACACCTCGGACGAGGTGAGCAACGTCATGGGCGAGCTGATGAACCAGATCGTCGGCAGCTTCACCACCAAGGTGGGGCGCGAGCTGCAGACCCACATCACCCAGAACCAGCCCAAGATGCTGGCGCTCAACAAGCAGGTGATGCTGAGCGTCGACACCAACCTCGACAATCCCGAGACCCGCCGGGTGACCTTCTTCACCGCCAGCAACAACATCTTCTATCTGGAGCTGGCCATGGACAAGACGGAGTTTATCCGGATCCATGATGGCGGCGTGCAGGAGGAGGTGGATCCCGACGAGCTGATCGCCCAGGCCAAGCAGTCAGCCAAACCGGCACCGGCGGCCGCGCCGGCGAGCAACGAGCACGACGATCTGCTGGACTCCCTCGGCATCTGATGGTCGAGGGTTGTGCAAATGAAGAGGCCACCCCGGGGGTGGCCTCCTTGCTTGGGGCGGGTCAGAAGTTGTAAAGCAGCCCGGTACTGAAGCGAAGCGCCTCGGCATCGTAGAAGTCGATGTCGGAGTCGGCGCTGGAATAGGCCGCGGTGAAGGTGGCGGCAAGGGGTTTGATGCCGAACAGGTTGTGCCAGAAGAAGGTGCCATTGAGGGCGAACTCGCTGGCATCGGCGCGCTGGCCGAACAGGGGATTCGCCTCGTCATACTTGCGCTTGCCGGCGTAGAGGTTGCTCACGATGGACCACTGGGAGGCGCGTTTGGCATAGGTCAGCTGCAGACCGGTATTCTTGAAGCTCTCCGCACTCCCGTCCAGGCGGGCCTCCTTGTAGAGGAAGGCGGGCTCCAGCAGCTGGTCGCCGCCGAAGTGGTACTGGTAGGAGACAGCCAGGTCGTGGACCTTGCCGTTGCGGCTCAGCATGGAGGCGTAGTGGGTGCCGTGGGTCAGGTCATATTGCTGGCCGCTGCGCTCCTCGTCGAGCTCCACTTCCCGGCTGGTCAGGGTGGCGTAGACGTTGCTGCCCCAGATCCTGTCCCAGGCAAAGCGCACCCCTTTCGAGGTGAGATCGGTGGCGCTGCGGTCCACGCCGGTGGCGAAGGGATCGCTCCACACTTCCACCGGCATGAGGTTGAACACCAGGGAGGTGGCGACGATACCCTTGTCACCCATCTCCTGGCGCAGACCGAGTTGCTGGGTAAAGTCGAAGCGCACCGCGTCCTGGATGAGGTTGCCGAGGAAGACCTGGGTGCGGGTATCGGCGAAGGTGTAGCGGATATCGGCATTGAGCAGCGGGCTCAGACCGCTTTCGCGGCCGGGGGAGCCCAGATCATCGATACGGCTGTTGCTGTCGTCACCGGCATAGAAGTTGGACTTGTGGCTGCCGGCATTGACCCCGCCCAGCAGAAAACCGGACCAGCCGGTCTGGCGGGGGATCTCCCCCAGATCGGCGTGGGCGGTGGTGGCGACCAGCAGGCCAAGGCTCAACAGAACATGATTTCGCATCGGGTATGCTCCTGACATAACGAATGAGAAGGGTGACAGTGTGCCCCGGTATTCCGGTGGAACCGGTGCTGACTGAGGCATGGCAGGCATGCTACCCCAGCCGGAGTGTGACGTTAATCAATAATTGAATACGCGACGGACAAGAGTTCATGGCGCCGTACTGGTATCCTGTTTGCGCAAGAAAAGGGGAGAAAACAACGAGATGAAGCAGATCAAATCCTGGGCGCAATATTACGTCGACCTGATGACCAAGCTGGGACTGGTGCGCTTCAGCATGTTCCTGGCCACCGCCATCATAGTGCTGGCCGTTTCGATCCAGATGGGGGTGACCCTGTTTTTGCGCGGCACCGTGGACATCGTCGACCTGGTGCGCTCTGTCTTCTTCGGCCTGCTGGTGACCCCCTGGGCCGTCTATTTTCTCTCCATCGTGGTGGATCAGCTGGAGGACTCCCGCCAGCGGCTGACCCGCATGGTGCGCAAGTTGCAAGACATGCGCGAGCGGGATCTCGAGCTCAACAGCCAGTTGCAGGAGAACATCAGCCGGCTCAATGCCCAGATCGCCGAGACCAACCGGGCCGAGACCCTGCGCCAGCAAGCCATCGAGGATCTCGAAAACGAAGTGTTCCAGCGGGAGAAGGCCCAGCTGCATCTGGGGGAGCGTACCGCCCTCTTGCGCTCCTTCATCGACTGTTCCCCCGATCTGGTCTATTACCGCAACGAGGACGAGCAGTTCTCCGGTTGCAACCGCGCCATGGAGGAGCTCACCGGCAAGGTGGAAGCGGAACTCATCGGCCTGACCCCGTTCGATGTCTACAAGCACGACATCGCCAGCAAGGTGGTGGAGACCGACAAGCAGGTCTTCGCCCAGAACGAGCCGCTCACCTATGAGCAGTGGCTGGAGTATCCCGATGGCCGCAAGGCCTACTTCGAGCTGCGAAAGGTGCCCTTCTTCGACCGCTTCGGCAAGCGGCTCGGCCTGCTCGGCTTTGGTCGCGATATCACCGAGCGCAAGCAGTACCAGGACAAGCTGGAGAAGGCGAGTCGGGACAAGACCACCTTTATCTCCACCATCAGCCACGAGCTGCGCACCCCGCTCAATGGCATCGTCGGCCTGAGCCGGATGCTGATGGATACGCCCCTCGATGCCAGACAGCAGCAGCAGCTCAAGACCATCCACCTGAGCGCGGTGACGCTCGGCAACATCTTCAACGACATCATCGATCTGGACAAGCTCGACCGTCGCCGGCTGGAGATTGCGCCGGCTCCGCTGGATTTGCCCGCCTTCCTCGACGAGCTGGAGACGCTGTCGCGCATCCAGGCAGAGCAGAAGGGGCTCTACCTGCACTTCGACCGGGACGGCGACATGCCCCAGTTCGTGATGGCGGACGGCACCCGGCTGCGCCAGGTGCTGTGGAACCTGGTGGGCAATGCGGTCAAGTTCACCGATGAAGGGGGCGTCACCATACGCTGTCTCGCCCACGCCGCTGATGAACCGGGCAAGCTGGCGCTGCACTTCGAGGTGGAAGACACCGGGGTGGGTATTCCCCGCGCCCAGCAGGAGAAGATCTTCGCCATGTACTATCAGGTGCAGGGCAAGAAGCACGCCACCGGCACCGGCATCGGCCTTGCGGTCTCCCGCCAGCTGGTGCAGGCCATGGGCGGTCAACTCTATGTGGACAGCGACCCGGGCGAAGGCGCCTGCTTCACCGCCGAGCTGGAGGTGGACTGCGTCGAGCCCAGGGCCGCAGCCCCGGAGCCCGAGATGCCCTCCCTCGACATCCTGCTGGTGGAGGATGTGGAGCTGAACGTCACCGTGGCCTGCGCCCTGCTGAACAAGCTCGGCCATCAGGTCAAGGTGGCGCGAGATGGTGCAGAGGCGCTGGCCATGGCCAACCCGGATGATTTCGACTTGATCCTGCTCGACATCCAGCTGCCGGACATGACGGGGTTCGATGTGGCGGAGCAGCTGCTCGCGCGCTACGGCGACAGCTTGCCCCCCATGGTGGCGCTCACCGCCAACGCCACCGGCGATCGCCAGTACTACCGGGATCACGGCATGCAGGATGTGATCAACAAGCCGCTGGGCTCCAAGGCGGTGCGGGAGGTGATAGGCCACCTGTTTGCGGATCTCGCCGGGGACGAGGCGGACGAGCAGGACGATGTCCACCATCAGGATGCCCTGCTGGATCTGCCCTTCCTCACCGATTACGCCAGCACGGTCGGCAAGCCGGTGCTGTTCTCCAGCGTCGAGCTGTTCGAGAAGATGATGCCGGACTACATGGCAGTGCTCGACTCCAACATGATTGCCAGGGATCAGGCCGGTGTGGTGGAGGAGGCCCACAAGATCAAGGGGGCGGCGGGCTCCATCGGCCTGCGCCGGTTGCAGCAGACGGCCCAGCTTATCCAGAGCCCGGATCACCCCGCCTGGTGGGAGAACGTGGAAGACTGGATTGAAACCCTGCGCCGGGAATACCCGGGTGACATCGCCCGCCTGCGGCGCTGGCTGCTCTCGTAGACACGACGCCTCAGGCAAGGAGCCACGACATGTATGACCGTTTGATCCCCCCCGAGCGCATTCACCCCTGGGGAGACGAAGACCTGCTGGAGGCGACGGAGCAGGACCGCACCCGCATCGTGCAGGCGGCGCCGGTGCGACGCCTGCAGCAGAAGACCCAGGTCTTCCCGCTCGATGTGAAAGCCTCGGTGCGCAGCCGCCTCACCCATTCGTTGGAGGTGCAGGAGACCGGTCGCCAGATCAGTCGCCGCATCCTGGCGGCGTTGCCAGCCGGAGTGGTGTGCGAGGGGGCCTTCATCAATCTGGTGGAGATGTCCTGCCTGTTGCACGATGTCGGCAACCCGCCGTTTGGCCATTTCGGTGAGCAGGTGATGAGTCAGTGGCTTGCCCAGGAGCTGGACGGCCTCTTCGCCCGTGCCCACGACCAGTTGCCGAGCCCCCAGTGGGCAACCCTTCGCCAGGATCTGCTGGTGTTTGACGGCAATGCCCAGAGCCTGCGACTGGTGCACAGCCTGCATGAGCTGAACCTCACCCTGGGGCAGCTGGCGGCGCTGTGCAAATACCCGCAGCAGCCCCTGCCGGGCCTGCACCATCCCCAGGGCTATGGTCAGCACCACGGCTGGACCAGCAAGCGCGGCATCTTCTTCAGCGAACAACCCCTCTATCGTGCCCTCGGCCAGAGCCTGGGGCTGGCCGAGGGGTGCCGTCATCCGCTGGTCTACATCATGGAGGCGGCGGACGACATCTCTTACTGCATCGCCGATCTCGAGGATGCGGTGGACAGGCACATCCTCACCCAGAACGAACTGCTGGCAGCCCTGCGCGAGGCGGATGAGGGCGGTTACATGGCCGACCTGCTCGATGAGGCGCTTGCCTCCGGTCGGGGGTTCTTCCCCCATTTTCGCCAGCATCTGACCCGGGATCTGGTGGCGCTGGCCGCCCATACCTATGTGGCCGAGCACGATCAGATCCTGAGCGGGGCCTATCCCCAGGCGCTGCTGCACGGTCAGGCTCCGGCAGCCCGGGTACTCGATACCCTCAAGCGGGTGGCTCGCGAGCTGGTGTTCATGCGCCCGGAGGTGGAGGCGCTGGAGTTGGAAGGCTATGCCGCCCTGCGCGGGGTGCTCTCCACCTACGCCTGCCTGCTGGCCCTGCCCGCCAGCCAGTTCGAGCGGCTGCTTGCAGGCAATGGCGGGAGCGAGCTCTTCTTTGCCCGGCGGCTGTTCCACCGCCTCTCTGCCCGCCACCTCAAGGCGTACCGGCTGGCGGTGGCGAGCCGGGATCCCCGTTTCGAAAAGGAGAGCGAGCAGGAGTGGTACTACCGGGTGCGGCTGCTGCTCGATTATGTGAGCGGCATGACGGATACCTATGCGCTGGAGGAGTTCCGGCTGTTGTCAGGGATTTGACTGAACCTCTTTTTGGCCGCATTCCACCCATATGGGTGGGAGAGATATTGCGTAAAATTCGGTGTTTTTTTACACTGCGGCAACTTGTTCAACTTTCACACGGTAAGGAGACGACCATGCAACATTCCATGTTCAACGTTGCGTTCGATCGCTGCTCTGGCAGCGCGAAGACTCGTGCTCTTTATTTGCCGCGTGGAGGGGACAGGTAACACCTGCTTTTTTCATCACCCGCGGTTGTCCCGCAGGGTGATCACCTCTCTCCGGGGGAACCGCACGTTCAACTGGAGAATATTATGTCTATCGAACTCGCCCTGCTGCGCCACGTAGAGACCCTGGTTCAAAAAAGGATCACCCGGCTGGAGCGTCGCGTCAGCTACCTGCATCTTTCACCTGCCCTGCTCAAAGACATCGGGCTGGAAGGCAAGGAAGTGCAGATCGCCCACATCCGTGAGCGGGAGTTTCAAACCGGTTTCCGGCTCGGGAACCGAATAACCTGATGGGAGGGGGCCCGGCCCCCGACCTGGTGGATGGCAGGCCTGGGCCTGCCATTTTTCTTTCCTGATGAGCATTGTCTCAATTTAGTTGTCGCACATTGCGCCAAACACTCTATGATCCCCCTCCGTTTCGTATGGGAGTTGATAATGTTCCGCCGCTGCTGTCGTCTCATCCTGCTATGTGGTCTGGCTTTCTGGAGCCTGATGGTTGCGGCTGCGCCGGCGCAACTGGACCAGAGCAACTTCACCCTGGACGAACTGCACTGGCTTGCCACCCATGATGAATTGGTTGTCGGCATGCCTTCGGCGGCCTGGCCACCCTATGTCTATACCGATGGGCGCGGCAACTTCACCGGCCCCCTGGATGAGTTCGCCTCCCAGATTGCAGCCAGGCTAGGGGTGAGCCTTCGCTACCGTGCCTACGTCAACAATGCGGCGGTCCAGCAGGCCTTGCTGGATGGCAAGGTCGACATGTTGATCGGGGTGGCTCCGAGCCCGACCCGCACCCTGCAGATGCAATTTACCTCCGAGCTGATGGCACTGCCCCGGGCCGTGCTGTTGACGGGGGGGAGGGAGAGCCTCTCCCTGGAGGAGGCCTATGGGGTGCGCTGGGTCTGCGTCTTCGGTGTCAGCGCCTGCGATGAGCTGCTGCGCCTTGGGATCTCGAATCTGATCACGGCCGACAGCCGTGACGAGGCGATCTTCATGCTCAAGGAGGGCAAGGCGGATGCCTACCTGGCCGAGCTGCCCATGCTGAACAGGCTGCAAGCCATGGCGGGCATGGCGCTGGCCAGGATCGACTGGATGAGGGATACCTCCCTCGCCATGGCCGTGGCACCCAGGAATGATGTCTTGCAGGGATTGCTGGAGCGGGCCCTCGAGGATATCTCTCCCCTCGAGCGTCGCGCCATTCTGGAGGCGGGGGACATCCTCGACTATGCCCTGGTGAAAAGGAGCAGGGAGATCGTCTTCAATCCGCAGGAGCAGGCGTGGTTGCAAGCACATCCGGTCATCCGCTACGGGGTTGCTCCGGATTGGCCCGGGATGAGCGAGGTGGACGACAGGGGGCGGCTCAAGGGGCTCATTGCCGATCTGCTGACACTGATGAGCCAGCGTGCCGGGCTCCAGTTCACCCTGGTGCCGACCCGGAGCTGGGCCCAGAGCATGGCGCTCTTCCAGGATCGCAAGCTGGATCTCATCCCGGCCATGACTCCCACCGCGGAGCGTCAGCAGTTTGCCCGGTTTACCCCCAACTACGCGTCGATCAACCGGGTGGTCGTGGCGAGGCAGGGGATGGCCGAGCTCACCGCCGCCAGGGCACTGAAAGGGCACAGGGTGGGCATGGTGGGGGGCTCGGTGGAGCAGGTCTTGCTGAACGAGGTGGGGGCCATCGCCGTGCCGGTGGCCAGCGATGCCGAATTGCTGCCCCTGCTGGACCAGCAGAAGGTCGACTATGTGCTGATGAGCACCACCACCCTGGAGCAGTCGTTGCAAAAGGGATTCAGCGACCGCTACCAGGTGGTCTTCTCCGGCAGCGACCTGCGGGTACCCATCGCCATGGCGACCCAGTTGCAGGACCCCATGCTGCAGCAGATCCTCACCAAGGTGCTGATCGCCATTCCCCCCGACGAGCTCTCCGCCCTGGAGAAAAAGTGGCTCTCCCTGACCATACAGACGGGACTGGATCCGAAGACGGTGCTGCTCTGGTCCTCCCTTGGCGGCGGCATCTTCCTGCTCTGCCTCTTGCTGTTCATGGGCTGGAACCGGACGTTGCGCCGCCAGATCAGCCAGCGGCGGGAGGCCGAGCGGCGGCTCGAGGAGCAGCTGGTGTTTGTCCAGATGATGCTGGATGCCCTGCCCAACCAGGTGGTGCTGACCAACGAGCGCTATGAAGTGGCAATGACGAACCGGGCGTATCGGCAGATGTTCCTCGGCGGGGAGAACCTGACGGGCTCCTATGAGCGGTTGCTCCAGGATCGATTGCCCGAGTCGATCCGCGCCAGGGTGATGGAGGAGGATGCCAGCGTCTGGGAGAGCGGAGAGGAGCTTCATGGCCGGGGCGAGATCCGGTTTGATGACGATCGCCTGCACCAGATGATCTACACCAAGCGGCTCTTTGCGGGGCCCGATGACAAGCGGCTCGGGATCCTGACAGTGCTGACCGACGTGACCGAGCTGGAGCAGGCGCGGTTTGCGGCCCAGGAGGCGCAGACCCGGCTGACCCAGATCACTGACAGCATGCCGGGTCTGGTCTATCAGTATCACTGGCTTGGGCCGGGCAAGGGGCACTTCCTCTACACCTCGCAAGGGGTCAGGGAGATGGTGGGGGTCGAAGAGGACCTGGTCGGCATGGCGGTCACCGGTGCCTCCATCCTGGGGCTGACAGGCAAGGCGCACCAGGACTTCGTGGCCACGGTGGATCGTCATGCCCTGAGCATGCAGCCGCTGGATCTCGAGGTGGAGATCCGGCGTCAGGGGGAGGCGGGCTATTTGCAGATCCGTGGTCATTTCGTTCACCAGGAGGGGCTTGAAGGGGTCATATTGAACGGCGTGGTGCAGGACATCACCAAGCTCAAGCGCCAGGAGCTGGAGCTGCGCCAGGCCAGGCGGGTGGCGGAGGAGGCGACCCAGGCGCGCAGCCGCTTCCTCGCCACCATGAGTCATGAGCTTCGCACTCCCATCTCCGGCATGCACGGCATGCTGGAGCTGCTGCAAATGAGCGCGCTGGACGACGATCAGCGCTACATGTTGCGCAATATCTCGACCTCCACCAACCATCTGCTCTATCTGGTGAACGACATCCTGGACTTCTCCAAGATGGAAGCCGGGCAGTTGCAACTGCACCCCCATCACTGCCGCCTGACCTCGGTGATTTGCGATGTCATCCGGGGACATGCGGCCCTGGCCTATGGCAAGGGGCTCAACGTGACGCTGCGGTGGGGGAAGACGGTGCCGGATCTGGCCTGCATCGACGGGATAAGGGTGGGGCAGGTGATCTCCAATCTGTTGAACAACGCGGTGAAGTTCACCGAGGCAGGGGCGATCGCCATCCAGGTGGATTATGAAGACGACCGGCTGGCCTTCCGGGTCCGGGATACCGGGATAGGCATCGCCCTGGAGCAGCAGCGCACCCTCTTCATCCCGTTCAAGCAGGTGGAGTCCGACACCAATCGCCGGTTTGGCGGCACCGGGCTTGGGCTTGCCATCTGTCATCAACTCACCCAGAAAATGGGGGGGAGCCTGACCCTGGAAAGTACCCCCGGAATGGGCACCTGCGTGACCTTCACGCTGCCCCTGGCCGAGTGCCAGTGGGAAGCGCCGCCCCTGACCGGTCAGGTATGGTGGTGGTTTGGGGAGGATGAGGGGCTGGAATCGGTGATGGCCAGGCTGGGCGCCAGACTGGTTCGCATGGAGGCACACCATTGGCAGCAGCCCCTCGAGGGGCATCTGCTGGCGCAGGAGAATCACCTGGAACAGGCCCTTGGCAGTGACTGGCTGGCCTGTTTGCAGCGTTCGAACCTCAAGGGCATAGTACTCTCTCCCCATGAGGCCCTGCGGGGGCGCATGGGGGGCGACGCCTGGTGGCGACTGGGACAATCGCCTCTCTACCCCGATCTGTTGCTGGAAACCTGCCAGTCACTGTTCAACCAGCAGGCGAGCCAGTCGATGGGGATGGAGGGGGAGAAGCTCAGGGGGCGGGTGCTGGTGGCGGATGATCACCCCGTCAACCGGGCATTGCTGACGAGGCAGCTCGCTATCCTGGGGCTCGAATCCGAGGTGGTGGAAGATGGCGAGGAGGCGCTGCGCGCCTGGCAGGGGCAGGATTTCGCCCTGCTGCTGACCGACTGCCACATGCCGGTGATGGATGGCTATGCCCTCACGCGAGCCTTGCGGGATGCCGGGGACAGTGCTCCCATTATCGGGGTGACGGCCGATACCTCTGAGGAGGCGAGCCAGCAGATGCGTGATGCCGGCATGAACGACATGCTGTTCAAGCCCTACAGCCTGGATGCCCTGAGCCAGACCCTGGGGCGCTGGTTGCCGACTCAGGAAGAACAGCTCGCCTCGGAGGTGCCTCGGCAAGCCAGGGTTCAGCTGCCAGGCATAAGCTGGTTGACCCTGTTCGGGGATGAGGCGGTGGCTCGCAGCATGGCCAGCGAATACCTGGACGCCAGCGAGCAGGATGGCGAGGACATGAGGCTGGCGCTGGCCAGCCAGGATACCCAGGCGCTGGTGGAGACGGCACATCGCATCAAGGGGGCCGCGCGCATGGTAGGACAGCAGGCATTGGCAGAGGAGGCGGCCCGGCTGGAGGCGGCGGCCAGATTGAAACAACTAGACAAGCTCGATGACCTGGCCAGGGCGGTACAGGCATTGATGGACTCTATCAGAGGTGAAACGGGGTTATGGCTCGATGAATAGCGCACGGCATGAGTTGGCGATCATGGTGGTGGAGGATCACAACTTCCAGCGCAAGGCCCTGATGCACCAGATCCGCGGACTGGGCTACGGCAACCTGCTGGAGGCGCAGGACGGGGAGGAGGCGCTGGCACAGTGCCAGCACCACAGGGTCGACATCCTGTTCTGCGATCTGCGCATGCCGGGCATGGATGGCATGGCGCTGCTGCGCCGCCTCTCCCTTGGCGGGTTCCGCGGCGGCATTGTGCTGTGCAGCGCCCTGGAGGATGACGTGGTCGATGCCGTGCTGCGCATGAGCCGGGCCTATGGCCTGCAGGTGCTGGGGCGCATCGAGAAACCCGCGTCTCCCCAGCAGATCGCGCAGCTCATCGGTGCCTGGCGGCCCCAGCAGGTGCGCAGCCAGGAGGAGGATGGTTATCACCTGACCCTGGATGAGCTGCGCCGGGCGCTGGATCAGGACCAGTTGCTGCCCTGGTATCAACCCAAGGTGGGTTTTCACAACGGGGAGTGGCTCGGCATGGAGGCGCTTGCCCGCTGGCAGCACCCCGAATATGGCCTCATCTCGCCGGCCCGTTTCATCCCGCTGGCGGAGCACAACGGGCTCATCGACCCGCTCACCGAGGTGATCATCGGCAAGGCGCTGCGGGACGGCCACCTGTGGGAGAAGACCGGGCTCTCCCTGAACCTGTCGATGAACCTCTCCACCACCTCCCTCATCGAGGGGGATCTGTGCAACACCCTGCTCAGCCACTGCCAGCGCTGGAGCATCAACCCCGAGCTCATCACCCTCGAAGTGACCGAGAGCGCCTTCGTCAAGGATCTCGGCAAGTCGCTGGAGGTGCTGACCCGCTTGCGGATGCACGGTTTTGGTCTCTCCATCGATGATTTCGGGACCGGCTACTCCTCCATGCAGCAGCTTGCCCTGCTCCCCTTTACCGAGTTGAAACTGGACAGATCCTTCGTGGATCGCTGCTATGAAGATCCCTCTCGCCTAGCCATCATCGAGTCCAGCATCGAGCTGGCTCGCAAGTTGGGCTTGAAATCGGTGGCCGAGGGGGTCGAAGATGAGGCGACCTGGCAATTGCTGGCGAAGCTGGGGTGCGATCAATGCCAGGGCTTCTTCTCCGCCCGTCCCATGCCCCGCGAGGAGCTGATGGGATGGCATCAGGGTTGGCAGGCTCGTTTGCCCGCGCTCATCAGACGCTAATCCCGGGCAGGATGCCCGACGAATTCCAAGGATGGCCATGAAAATATCAAGCAAGTTGTTGTTGAGCTTCTGTTTTATCAACCTGCTCATCATTCTCTCCTCCGCCCTTGTCTATCATCAGCTCGGCCGGATCGAAGGCTCGCAAGATGCCTTGCTGGCCCAGGCCCTGCCCGCCCTGCAGCGGGACGAGGCGAGCCAGAAAGCCCTGATTGCCACCGTTTCATCCCTGCGGGCCTATCTCATCCTCGGCAAGGATCCGGCACAGGGTGATCGCATCAAGCAGGAGTGGGAAGAGGCCTGGCACGCCATCGAGCGCCAGCGTTTCACCCCCGACCTGACCCGGGCACTCAAGGATTTCAAGGGGGCACAGTCACAGGTGTGGGCCCTGGCTCACACCGAAGAGAACCTGCCCGCCCACACCCTGATGCTGCTGGAGGCCGGCCCTCTGGCGGAGTCGGCCCTCGATCAGTTGCAGTCTTTTGCCAATGAAGAGGTGGCAACGCCCCAGGCGACGTTGCCCGGTGACAGGCGCCTGCTGCTCAAGCAGGTGGGGGATGCCTACAACAGCCTGGGCAATGCGCTCTCCGCCCTGCGGGATTTCCTCATCTCGGGGGAGAAGGAGTACCTGGACAAGTACCGGGACTACTACCAGTTCCACCAGCAGCGGGTGGCCGAGCTGAAGCAGCAAGAGGCCAACTTCACCGAGGCACAAAAGGGGCTCTGGACGCTCTTTGAAGAGATGTCAGCCCCCTTTGCCGAGCTGGTCGGCCAGGTGATAGAGAAGCGCCAGGCCCCGGACTGGGACAGGGCCAACCACCTGATGGCCACCGAGATAGAGCCCGCCCTGACCCGGCTGGCGGATCAGCTGGCGACCCAGGTGACCCATACCCGTGCCGAGGTGGACAAGATGGCGGGGGAGATGGCGGCCGCCAGTCAGACCATTCACCGCACCCTGCTGCTGGCCACCACCAGCGTCATCCTGCTGGGCACCCTGGTGGCCCTGCTGTTCAGCCGACGCCTGACCCGGGACATCGCCAGCCTGGTGAAACGGGCGGGCCTGGTGGCCGATGGCCGCCTCCCCGTCACCCCCTTGCCCGTGCTTCGTCAGGATGAGCTGGGAGGGCTCACGGGCTCCATCAATCGGATGTCGGCACAGTTGCGCGAGCTGGTGGGGGAGATCCAGGGGGCGGTCGGTCAGGTGGAGGGGGCTGGCCGCGAGGTGGGCGAGACCACCAATGCCATCGTGGATGATCTGGCAAGCCAGAATCAGCGGCTCGATGCGGTGGCAGCCGCCATCGAGCAGATGTCGGTCAGTACCCGGGATGTGGCGGGCAACATTGCGGACGCGGCGGGAGCGGCTCGCCAGACCGAGCAACAGGCAAGGGAGGGAGAGCAGGCCCTCGCCCGCATGGGGACCACCATGGCGCAGATTGGTGCCATGATTGCCCAGGCAAACCAGGCGATGACGCAGCTCAGCAGCCAGAGCGAGCAGGTGGGGAGGGTCACCGAAGTGATCGCCACCATCGCCGAGCAGACCAATCTGCTGGCACTCAATGCGGCCATCGAGGCGGCGCGGGCCGGTGAGCAGGGACGGGGATTTGCCGTGGTAGCCGATGAAGTGAGGCAGTTGGCCAGCCGCACCAGCGCATCGACCATGGAGATCAACCAGACCATTGCCAGCATCCAGCAGCAAACCCGGGAGACCGCGGATACCGTGGGCAGCGGCACCCTGCTGGTGGAGCAGGGGCGCGGCGCCGTGGCCTCGGTGACCGAGACCCTGGAGTCGATGGCGACGCTGGTGCAGGATCTCAGCGGCCAGCTTGCCGCCATCGCCACCGCCACCGAGCAGCAGTCAAGGGCGGCGCAGGAGGTGGCGGGCACGGTGGAGGAGATTGCCGGGCTCAGCCATCAGTCCAGCGAGCATGGCCAGCAGGGGGAGCAGATCGCCGCCCGCCTGACCCGGGAGACGGGGAGACTGACATCGGCCATCAGCCGCTTCGAACTGGATGCCTGACGCAAGGGAGAGAAAAACGGGGCAGACCTCTGGGTCTGCCCCGTTTTTTTCGGCCCGAAAACCTGGTGGTGGAAGGATGCACGACGCAGGTGCGGTCCTGACCGTTCGGAAGCAGGGGGATGGTGTCTTGTGTACTGCCCTGTGGCTCTTTCTGCCGACAGGACGGGTCACTCCAGGCGGCGGAAGGCCTGGTTTTCGAAGCTGCTGCAGGTCTCCTGGTTGAGCAGGTTGACCAGCAGGATGGCCCGCTTTTCGCCATCCGGCTCCAGATAGATGGCTTCAAACCCGGCGAGGGGACCGGATTCGATAAGTACCTTGTCTCCCTGGGTCGGCAGACGGGCATAGCTGGCGCGCGCCTCGTCGCTGTCGTCCCGGCTCATGAGCCGGTAGATCAGCTGGCTGCTGACGGGGGTCCACTCCTTGCCGAAGTGGATGATGCGACTGATTCCCCGGGTCGATTTCAGGGTGACCGGGGTGACCTCTTCCAGATCCACGTAGATGAAGAGATAGTTGGGGAACATGGGCTCGCGCTGGGGCACGCGCTTGCCTCGCCGCAGTTTTTCAATCTCGACCATGGGGTAATAGGATTCAACGCCCTGGGCTGCCAGGTGGGCGCGGGCGCGGGCCTCTTCCTTGGGTTTGCAGTAGGCCAGATACCATTTCTTCATTGTTGTTCTGTTTTTCGTGTTGCCGTGCTTGCGGCTATCATAACGGGGGTAAAAAAAAAGGCCACGCTTGACGTGGCCTTTTTTCCAGAGTGAGTGATTACCAACCTTTCACCAGACCGCCCTTGAACAGCTCGGTCCCCTTCTTGAAGACCTCGTCGGTCTGGAAGGACTGGACGAACTCCTTGACCTTCTCGTCGTCCTTGTTGTTCTCGCGAGCAACGATCAGGTTGACGTAGGGGGACTCCTTGTCTTCGACAAACAGGCCGTTCTCGGTCGGGGTCAGACCAATCTGACCGGCGAAGGTGTTGTTGATGATGGCCAGATCCACGTCTTCCAGGGAGCGCGGCAGTTGTGCGGCTTCCAGCTCGACGATCTTGAAGTTGCGCGGGTTGCTGGCGATGTCCAGTACGGTCGCTTCCAGACCGGCACCCTCTTTCAGCGTCAGCAGGCCCTGCTTCTCCAGCAGGATCAGGGAACGACCCAGGTTGGTCGGATCGTTCGGCACTGCGATCTGGGCACCGTCTTTCAGCTCGGACAGGGCCTTGACCTTCTTGGAGTAACCGGCGATCGGGTAGACGAAGGTGTTGCCGACCGGCACCAGCTTGAAGCCGCGATCACGGATCTGGGCATCCAGGTAGGGCTTGTGCTGGAAGGCGTTGACGTCGACGCTGCCGTCGTTCAGGGCCACGTTCGGGGTGACGTAGTCGGAGAAGGTGACCACTTCGACGGTCAGGCCGTATTTTTCCTTGGCAACCTTGGCCGCGGTCTCAACCAGCTCGGTCTCGGGACCGGCGATGGCGCCCACCTTCAGGGTCTTGTTCTCTTCCTTCTGGCCGCAACCGACCAGTACCAGGGTTGCCAGCAGCGCAGCTGCTGCGGATTTGATGCCCAATTTCATAAAAACCTCCTGTCAGAAATCGACGATTAACGATGATCACATTGTTTGACCAGGCGCTCACCCGCGCTCTGGATGAGTTGAACCAGCACCACCAGAATGACCACGGTGACCAGCATGACGGTGGGATCGAAACGCTGGTAGCCGTAGCGAATACCCACATCACCGAGACCACCGCCTCCGATGGCACCTGCCATGGCGGAGTAGTTCACCAGGGTGACGAGGGTGATGATGACGCTGTTGAGGATCCCCGGCAGGGCCTCGGGCAGCAGCACCTTGGCGATGATTTGCAGGGGCTTGGCCCCCATGGCCTTGGCCGCTTCCAGCAGGCCGTCAGGCACTTCCATCAGAGCCCCTTCCACCAGGCGGGCGACGAAGGGGATGCAGCCCACGGTCAGCGGCACGATGGCGGCGATGGTACCGATGCTGGTGCCGACGATGAAGCGGGTCAACGGAATGATGGCGACCAGCAGAATGATGAAGGGCACCGAGCGGCCGACGTTGACGATGACGCCCAGGACCTTGTTGAGCAGCGGATTGGCCAGGATCTGGCCCGCCTTGGTCACGTGCAGCGCCACGCCGAGCGGCAGGCCGAGCAGGCAGCCGAACAGGGCGGAGGCAAACACCATGATGAGGGTGTCGCCCAGAGCCGAAATCAGCAGATTAATCATTGCTTCGGACATAACCCATTACCTCCAGCTGAATGTGGTTGTCGATGAGGAACTGCTGGGTGGCCTCGCACTGGGCCTCGTCCCCGAACAGTTCCGCCAGCAGGAAGCCGAACTTGACGCCACCGGCGTATTCGATGTCTGCGCTCAGGATGCTGATGTCGATGTTGAAACGGCGGCTCGCCTCGGAAATCAGCGGCGAATCCACCGTGGTCCCGGTAAAGCCGAGCTTCACCAGGGGATAGCTGCCGGGCACCCGCTCGGCACTCATCCGATCCTGATACTCCTGGGGCACTTCCAGGTGGATGGTGGAGTGGATGAAATCCCGGGCCAGCTGGGTCTTGGCATTGCTGAAGAACCAGGCCACTTCCCCCTGCTCGATGAGACGGCCGTCGCTGATGATGGCCACTTCGTCGCAGATCCCCTTCACCACGTCCATTTCGTGGGTGATGAGCAGTATGGTGAGCCCCAGCTTGACGTTGATCTCCTTGAGCAGGGTCAGGATCGAGCGGGTGGTCTGCGGGTCGAGGGCCGAGGTGGCCTCGTCACACAGCAGGACCTTGGGAGCCGGTGCCAGGGCGCGGGCGATGGCGACGCGCTGCTTCTGCCCGCCGGAGAGCTCGGACGGATAGGCGTGGGCACGGGCTTCCAGCCCGACCAGGGCCAGCAGTTCGCTGACCCGGCTCTGGATCTTGTCCTTGCTCCAGCCCGCCAGTTCCAGCGGGAAGGCGATGTTGGCGGAGACGGTGCGAGAGGCCAGCAGGTTGAAGTGCTGGAAGATCATGCCGATCTGGCGGCGAGCCTGAGTCAGATCCCGCTCGCTGAGGGCGACCAGGTCCTGGCCATCGACGATGACCTGCCCCTCGGTGGGGCGCTCCAGCAGGTTGACGCAGCGGATGAGGGTACTCTTGCCGGCACCGGAGGCACCGATCACCCCGAAGATCTTGCCTTGGGGCACATGCAGGCTCACGTCACGCAGGGCGTGCACGGCATCACTGCCTTTACCGTAGACTTTGTTGAGACCGATCAACTTAATCATGGATTCTTCCGTGCTAACAGCCTTAAAGCACAGGGCGCTACAGGCGGGTAAATTGGGCAGAGGTTTCACTGGGTAGCTCTGTCATCATGGAGGATGATGCTAAGATGTCCGGATGGCTGTGTCAACGCATGTTTTTACGTCTAGACGTCTAAAAAATGGATAAGGATTCCCGCCATTTGACTATGGTGTGGAGGTATAACCACCAGTATCAATATAAGATTCCGATTTGATGACATTGGTCCGAATATAAGCTGGTAAATATCTTTTATGTCGTCGATTTGATGTCTCCCCTTCGGACAAGGTGCCCGGTCGTCCGGGCAGCATCGCTGCCGGTTTCCCCTTCCTCCTGCCGTCTCTTTTTCTGTTTTCTTTTCCATCTCCTTGATGCAGAACAATAAATGACCAGTTCGTGGCCGTGTCGACATGCCAGCTCCCTATACTGGCTGCAGGTGGATGCCAGGAGGGAGGCGAGATGCGATTCCAACAGATCAAGGACCTGATGCTCTATCTCGAGGAGCTTCATCATCGGCAAGGGCACATTTACGGGCGCCAGATCCCCCGGGTGGATGCTGAGCGCAGCAGGATGTTGCTGGCCTATCTGCAAGGGCGGGAGGATGCCGCGGCGGCTCATCTGCACGATTATCGCGAGCAGATGGGAAGCGCGGTGAAGGAGACCTGGCTGGATCAGGGATTTGGCGAGGATCTGCTGGCCGAGGGGGATCGTCTGGCGCTGCCCGCCACAACCCAGCCCGCGGAGATAGTGGCCCTGGTGTCACGCCAGGAGGAGAGGCTCATCGGCGAGCTGGAACGTCTGGCCCGGGAGTGCCCCACGCCCGACACGGCGGCGCTGCTGAAAGCCCTGGCCTCCATGGCCCAATCCCGCCTGACCCGTCTGGTACACGGTGCTCATCGCCTCGACGATCTCTGAGCCCGGATGAGAGAGACCCGGCACGGGCCGGGTCTTCTGATGTTGCTGGCGGTCAGCCCCCTTGCCGGGCCGCGCCATAGAGGGCGGCGCCTATGATGCCGGCCTGGTTGAGGTTCGCGGCCGCCACCAGGGGAGCCCGGGTCTCAATCTTGTCGATGAACTTGTCGAGCTTGGCGGCGCTGCCGCCCCCCAGGATGAAGAGGTCGGGGGAGAACAGAAACTCCAGGCGAGCCAGGTATTTGTTGAAACGTTTGCCCCAGCGGCCCCAGGAAAGATCCTCGCGCTTGCGTACCGCATCGGAGCAATAGTGTTCGGCCACCATGCCTTCCAGCATCAGGTGGCCCAGCTCGGTATTGGGCAGCAACTGGCCATTGACGAAGACGGCGGTACCGATGCCGGTGCCGACGGTGATGAGAATGATGACCCCCTGGCGATCCTGCCCGGTGCCAAAGCGCATCTCCGCCAGACCGGCCGCATCGGCGTCGTTCAGGACATGGCAGGGCAGGCCGGTCACATCGGCAAACAGGTGGGCGGCATCGGTCTCAATCCAGCTCTTGTCGATGTTGGAGGCATTCTTGGCGATGCCGTTGTGGATGGTGGCGGGAAAACCGCACCCCACGGGACCCTTCCATTGGAAGTGTTCGACCAGCGCCTTGAGGGTGTGTGCCACGGCGGCCGGGGTTGCCGGTTGCGGTGTGGCGATGCGGTGGCGTTCGCCAATCAGCTCCCCGGTTTCGGTGTCGACTAGGCAGCCCTTGATCCCGGACCCCCCAATATCTACTCCCAGCATCTGCATCAGAATCTTCCTTTTATTGTGCCGATGTTCAATGGTCGGCAGAGCATGAAAAAATGGCTGCGATCCGGCAAGTGCCAGATCACTTATGCGTGATCCGGCAGACCTTTTTCGATGCAGCGGATCAGCAATCGCGTCTTTTTATTCTCTTCCTGCTGACGCCTGGCCAGGGTCGCCAGCGCCCACTCGATATGTTCGGCCACCATGGGCGCCGCCTCAGGCAGCGCCTGTTGCAGGGCGGCCAGGACCTCGCTGCTGGCCGGTCCGTTGCCAAGGGCCACCGCCAGGTTGCGGCGCCAGCGCTGATAGCCGATGCGGCGGATGGGGCTGCCTTCCGTGTGCTTGAGAAATTCGGCTTCGCTCCAGCGCCACAGTACCAGCAGGGGAGGGCGATGCAGGTCGGGGCGGGGGCTGAAATCGGGTTCGGGGCTGGCATCCGCATAGCGGTTCCAGGGGCAGATGAGCTGGCAGTCGTCACAGCCATAGATGCGATTGCCCATGAGCGGCCTGAACTCCTCGGGAATGGGGCCGTCATTCTCGATGGTGAGATAGGAGATGCAGCGCCGTCCGTCTACCACATAGGGGGCGATGATGGCACCGGTGGGGCAGATATTGATGCAGGCCACGCACTTGCCACACAGCTCCTTCTCCACCGGGGCATCCACGGGCAGCGGCAGGGCGATGAGCAATTCTCCCAGAAAGAAGAAGGAGCCGGCGGACTCGTTGATCAGCAGTGAGTGCTTTCCCGCCCAGCCAAGGCCGGCCTTGGCCGCCAGCGGCCTTTCCAGAATAGGGGCCGAGTCGACGAAGGGGCGCCACTCGCCCAGGGTTTGTCCCGCCGCCCGCAACAGGGTGTCGCACCGCAGCTCGATGCGCTCCCCCAACTGTTTGAGCCGGTTGCGCAGCACCTTGTGGTAGTCGCGGCCGAGGGCATAGCGGCTGATGTAGCCGAGGGTGGGATCGCGCAGGGTGGCGGCAAAGCCCGCCTCGAACGGGAGGTAGTTCATCCGCACCGAGATGACCCGCAAGGTGCCCGGCAACAGCTCGTGGGGGCGGGCCCTCATCATGCCGTGGCGCGCCATGTAGTCCATGGTGCCGTGATAACCGGCATCCAGCCAGGCCTGCAACTTCGGCTCTTCCAGGGTGAGGTCGGTGTCGGCGATGCCGACCTGGTCAAATCCTAGCTCCCTTGCCCAGAGCTTGATATCGTGGGCCAGTTGCGCAAGTTCGGCAGCCGTCATGCAGCATCCCCCCTCTGCCTGCAGGAGTGTGGCAGGCGCAGGGCGGCAATATGGCGTGCCAGTTGCCGGGTCATGGGATGATGAAACGTGGGGGCCGTCATGGTAGAGGTGTTCGGGGACGCTATCCGCAAAAATGAGTGGGAGAGTCTAGCACAACCCCTGTGGCGGGCCGAGCAGATCCGCAGCATGGAACGGCGCTGGGCCGAGCAGGAAGGGTTGCCCCTCTATGTGCTGATGGAGCGGGCCGGGAGTGCGCTGTGCAACTATGCCTGTCACCACTGGCCCGACAGCCGTCAGTGGTGGATCTTCGTCGGCCCTGGCAACAACGGCGGGGACGGCTACGTGCTGGCCCGCCTTGCCCGGCGCATCGGCCTCGAGCCTCTGGTGATTGCCGCCCGGGCTCCCGGCCTGCTGAGGGGAGATGCCAGGCGGGCTGCCGAAGAGTGGCTCGCATCGGGGGGGAGCGTGACCATGGCCGAGGATCTGCTGCCCGCCACGCTGCCGCCGCCGGATCTGGTCATAGACGCACTGCTCGGTACCGGCGTCCAGCTTCCCCTCTCCTCGTCAATGACAAAGATCGTCGCAACAATCAATGGCTTGAACGCGCCCGTGCTGGCGGTGGATCTCCCCTCCGGTCTCCATGCCGACACCGGCCGCGCCATGGGCGCACTGGTGCGTGCCACCCGCACCCTCACTTTCATCGGCATCAAGCAGGGCATGCTCACCGCCGACGGGGTAGACGGAGTCGGTCACCTCGACCGGGATCCCCTGGGTGTGACGCCGGGGGAGGAACGGGTTCCCGCTGCCGAGCGGATCGATTATCCCAGCCTCAAGGGGTTGCTGACCCCGCGCAGGCGCTCGGCTCACAAGGGACACAGCGGCAAGGTACTGCTGACGGGGGGGAACCTCGGCATGCAGGGGGCCATCCTGCTGGCGGGTCAGGCCTGTCTGCGGGCGGGGGCAGGATTGGTACGCCTGCGCCAGCACCCGGATTGCCCTGCGGCCAGCCTGGTTCAACCCGAGCTGATGGGATGCCCGGCGGACATGGATGAAGGGTGGGCATCGGTGCAGGTACTGGGCCCCGGGCTCGGTCAGGATGAGTGGGGCCGGGCCCGGTTCGAACAGGGCATCGGAGCCGCCGTGCCACTGGTATTGGACGCCGATGGATTGAATTGGCTGGCGCAGGCCCCCCGTCATCAGGATAATTGGGTGCTCACACCCCACCCCGGGGAGGCGGCTCGCCTGCTGGGCTGCACCATCGCCGAGGTCGAGGGGGACAGGTTTGCGGCCGTCTCGCGGCTGCAACAGCGCTACGGTGGCGTGGTGCTGCTCAAGGGGGCGGGGTCGCTCATCTGCGACGGCAGGCGTATTTCCCTGTGCGACGAGGGCAACCCCGGCATGGCCAGTGGCGGCATGGGTGACCTCTTGTCTGGTATAATCGCCGCCCTTCTGGCTCAGGGCTGGTCTGCGGGCATGGCCACCCGACTCGGGGCCGTGATCCACGCAGAGGCCGCCGACCTGGCCGCCGCCGAGGGTGAGAGGGGCATGCTGGCATCGGATCTGCTGCCCTGGATCCGTCGTCTGGTCAATCCGACACAGTAACAAGTAACAAGAAGAACATGGCAAAAACCTTGATGATGACACTGCCGGACGAGGCAGCAACAGTGGCGCTGGGTGGCCGTCTGGCAAAGGCATGCCAGCAGGCCACCACGGTATTTCTGCACGGTGCCCTCGGGGCCGGCAAAACCACCCTGACCCGAGGCTGGGTGCAGGGACTGGGTCATGAGGGCAAGGTCAAGAGTCCGACCTATACCCTGGTGGAGCCCTATGAGCTTGCCCAGTGGCAGGTCTATCACTTCGATCTCTATCGACTGGCCGACCCGGAAGAGCTGGAGTTCATGGGCATTCGCGACTATTTCGCCGCCGATACCCTCTGCCTGGTGGAGTGGCCAGAGAAGGGCGACGGCTGGCTGCCAGCCCCGGATCTCGAGATCACCCTGAGTTATGCAAACGAGCAGCGCGAGGTGCAGATTGATGCCCGTACTGCTATCGGCGAAGCCATTCTGGAACGGTTGTCATCTCAGTGCGCGTGATCCTTGTTTTTGTTCTCTCCCTGATGGCATTGCCTACCTGGGCCAATCAGCTCAAGAGTGTGCGGGTGTGGCCATCACCGGACAACACCCGGGTGGTGCTCGACATGAGCAGCGCCCCCAATTTCAACTACTTCACCCTGACCGGTCCGAACCGTCTGGTAATCGACCTGAAAGGGGCGAGCAACGCCACCAACCTGGCCCGCATCGAGAACAAGAGCGAGCTGGTGCGCAAGATCCGCGAGAGCACGCCGCTGGAAAAGGGCGGCCTGCGACTGGTGCTGGATCTCGGCTCTGCCATCAAGCCGGTGGTCTTCCCGCTGGCGCCGGCAGGCCCCTATGGCCACCGTCTGGTGATCGATCTTCCCTATGAAGAGAAGGGGAGTACCGCGGCTCAGCCCGCTCCCGTCGGGGGGCACGGCAAGGCCATCGTCATCGCCATCGATCCTGGTCACGGCGGGGAAGACCCGGGCTCCATCGGCCCGCGCCGCACCTACGAGAAGCGGGTGACCCTGGCGGTCTCCCAGAAGCTGGCGGCCCTCATCGACCGGGAGCCCGGCATGCGAGCCGTGCTGACCCGCCGTGGCGACTACTTCGTCGATCTCAACAAACGCTCCGAAATCGCCCGCAAGGCCAAGGCAGACCTGCTGGTGTCGGTGCATGCCGACAGCTTCCACAACTCGACTCCTCGCGGCGCCTCCGTCTGGGTGCTGTCGACCAACCGCGCCAACCGCGAGATGGGTAGCTGGCTCGAGAAGCAGGAGAAGCAGGGGGAGCTGCTGGGGGGCGTTGGCAAGGTATTGGCCGAGTCTGATCCCAACCCCTATCTGGCGCAGACCTTCCTGGATCTCTCCATGGACAAGTCCAGGGCCGAAGGCTATGACGTCAGCCGCCAGATCCTGCGCTCGCTCGGCCGGGTGGCCAGATTGCACAAGAAGGCGCCGGAACATGCGAGTCTGGCGGTGCTGAAGGCGCCGGACATCCCCTCGGTACTGGTGGAGACGGGCTTTATCTCGAACCACGCCGAGGAGAAGCTGCTGGCCACCGCCAGCTATCAGGATCAGCTGGCCCGGGCCATCTTCGAGGGGATCCGCAACTATTACCGCAGCCATCCGACCAAGGGGCCCATGCTCACCGGCAAGGGCCAGGTTGCCGCCCCGCCGCGTCAGGCGCCTGCCAGCAAGCCGGTCGCCGTCAGCAAGCCGGTTGCCCAGCCAACGCAGCAGGTCGTGACCAACCGGATGCCGGCGAGCGAGCCCTATCGCGTCGGTGAGGGCGGCGCCCCGGTCAGCAGCGTCGGCAGCGCCTCCGGTGCCGGCGTGATCAAACCTTACAAGGTCGCAGCCCAGGAGCCGAGTGCGCCGGTAGCCAGCGTGCAGAGCAACGACAAGTCCAACATGATCCGCCACGTGGTCACCCGCGGCCAGAGTCTCTCCCGTCTCGCCGAGAAACATGGGGTGAGTCAGGCGCGACTGGTGGAGATCAACAAGCTCAAGTCACGGGACATCCAGATAGGGCAGGTGCTCTATATTCCGCGAAAATAGCGCGGGCTGAAGAACGCCGCCCTTCTCTGCCGATGGCAGGGAGGGGCGGTGAGCGTTGATGGCGCCAGGTCCACCTCTTCCCCTTTTTCATCTGCAGGAGCAAGCGATGCCAATCCGTATATTGCCGCCGATTCTGGCCAACCAGATTGCTGCCGGTGAGGTCGTGGAGCGGCCCTCCTCCGTGGTGAAGGAACTGGTGGAAAACAGCCTGGATGCGGGGGCTGACCGGGTCGAGATCGACATCGACAAGGGAGGCGCCAAGCTTATCCGCATTCGTGACAACGGCTGCGGTGTCGCCAGGGATGAGCTGGTGCTGGCGCTGTCGCGCCACGCCACCTCCAAGGTGGCGACCCTGGACGATCTGGAAGGGATCAACAGCCTGGGCTTTCGCGGGGAGGCGCTCGCCTCCATCAGCTCCGTCTCCCGCCTCACCTTCACCTCCCGTACGGCAGAGCAGAGCGAGGCCTGGCAGGCCCAGGCGGAAGGGCGTGAGATGAGCGTCACCGTCAAGCCGGCAGCCCACCCGGTGGGCACCACGGTGGAGGTGGTGGATCTCTTCTTCAACACCCCGGCGCGGCGCAAGTTCATGCGCAGCGAAAAGACCGAATTTGCCCACATCGACGAACTGGTGCGCCGCATCGCGCTCTCCCGCTTCGACGCTACCCTGATCCTGCGCCACAACGGCAAGGTGGTGCGCCAGTACAAGGCGGCCAACACGGTGGCGGAGCAGGAGCGCCGCCTCGTCGCCGTCTGCGGTTCCCCCTTCATGCACCATGCCCTGGCGGTATCGAGCGAACACAGCGACGTGCGGTTGTGGGGCTGGCTGGCCACCCCGGCAGGAGCCAGGCCGCAGAACGACCTGCAATACACCTATGTCAATGGCCGCATGATGCGGGACAAGCTCATCAATCACGCCATTCGCCAGGCCTATGACGAGCTGCTGCCCGCCGATCGCTTCGCGGCCTATGTGCTCTATATCGAGCTGGATCCCCGCCAGGTGGATGTCAACGTCCATCCGGCCAAGCACGAAGTGCGTTTCCATCAGGCGCGTCTCATCCACGATTTCATCTTCCAGGCGCTGTTTACCGCCCTGCGTCAGGACGGGGCAGGGAGCGCCACCGATGCACCCCTGGCCGAGACCCAGGTCGAGCTGCCGGGCAGCCCGGAGATCACCTATCCGGGTCAGGCGCCGCGCACCGAGTGGTACGGTGCCGAACACGGCTATCGGGCTCCTGCCCCTGCACGAGATGGCGACGGCGTGCGGGAAGGCGGTGGTGGCAGGGGAGGACACTACCAGCCTCCCGAACCCCCGAGCCGGGCCGCGATGCGAGGCATGGGCGCCTTGCTCACCCCCCTGCCCGAGGTGGCGACGCCGGCATCCCGGCCCGGAGCCGAGAGCGGTGCCGTCGAGACGCCAGCCCGAACGGGGGAGTGGCGCGCCCTGAGCCTGGTCGAGCAGGCCTATCTGCTGATGGAGCGTCAGGGGCAACTGGCGCTGCTCTCCCTGGTGCGCGCCGAGCGTCTGTTGCTGCGCCACTGGCTGCTGGATGCCTGGGGCCAGGGGCTGGCGGCCCAGCCTCTGTTGCTGCCGGTCTCCTTCAAGCTGCCGAAAAACCTGGTCGCCCTGGTGGAGGAGCGGGAACGTCTGCTCAAACGCATGGGGCTGGAGTTGAAAAGCGGGGGACGCGACACCATGATCCTGACTCGGGTGCCTGCCCTGCTGCGCCAGACCGATCTGGCCCGCCTCTTACCCGAATTGTTGCAATTGGTCGAGAGCGGATCTGACAGTGATGCCGACGCGCAGGCTGGGGTACTATGCCAGTGGTTGGTGGAACAAGGCATAAGTGCCGAAAAAATATACGATTTTGCCACTGCCACCCGGTTGTTGACGGAACTTGTTGCCGATTTCAGTGACCAACTGGCAGACGTTCGCATGGTGCGTCCGTTGCCGCTGGCGAACGTGCTGGCCGAGTTTGCCGATGGCAACTGACGGCGTCTCGTCGTCTGTTGCATCCATATGACCAGTTTTATGCCGGTTCGCCCGTGAAGGGGCGGCCGAAGGGAGTGTTTAACGTGGCTGACTTGCCGACTGCAATTTTTCTGATGGGGCCGACGGCCTCCGGCAAGACGGATCTCGCCATTGAACTGTGCCAGGCCCTGCCCTGCGACATCATCAGCGTGGACTCCGCGCTCATCTATCGCGGCATGGACATAGGCACCGCCAAGCCGACGCCAGCCGAGCTGGCGCAGGCCCCGCACCGGCTGATCGACATCCTGGATCCCGCCATGAGCTATTCGGCGGCGGATTTTTGCAAGGATGCCCTGCGGGAGATGAAAGAGATCGCCGACCGTGGCCGCATTCCGCTGCTGGTGGGCGGCACCATGCTCTATTTCAAGGCGCTGCTGGAGGGGCTTTCTCCGCTGCCTTCCGCCGATCCCGCCATTCGGGCCGGCATCGAGGAAGAGGCTGCCCGCCTCGGCTGGCAGGCGCTGCATGACGAACTGGTGCGCATCGACCCGGTGGCCGGTGCCCGCATCCACCCCAACGATCCCCAGCGCCTGTGCCGGGCGCTCGAGGTTTACCGCATCAGCGGCAAGACCCTC
Organism: Aeromonas sp. ASNIH5; assembly: GCF_002902865.1. Classification (NCBI taxonomy): domain Bacteria; kingdom Pseudomonadati; phylum Pseudomonadota; class Gammaproteobacteria; order Aeromonadales; family Aeromonadaceae; genus Aeromonas; species Aeromonas sp. ASNIH5. The sequence goes on from NZ_CP026122.1 coordinate 4,044,260, forward strand.
ACCGAGCTGACCCAGGTACAGGGAGAGGGGCTGCCCTACCGGGCGCTGCAGTTTGCCATCGCGCCGAGGGAGCGGGCCGTGCTGCACCAGCGCATCGAACAGCGGTTTGACAAGATGCTGGGCAGCGGCTTCGAGCAGGAGGTCAGGGCGCTTTACGAGCGGGGGGATCTCACCCCGGATCTTCCCTCCATTCGCTGCGTGGGATACCGCCAAATGTGGGACTACCTGGCGGGGGAAGTGGAGTATGATGAGATGCGTTATCGCGGCATTGTTGCCACCCGCCAGTTGGCCAAGCGTCAGATGACCTGGTTGCGCGGTTGGCCTGATGTGACCTGGTTGGAATCTGGTGAGTCTGGCAATCTGGCCAGGGTCGTCGCCCAAGCTGGTCCGGCTTGACACTCCTGTATAATCAGGTTGTTATATTGAATATCCGGTGTTTAAAAACAACAAACTATAAGGAAAAGAAAGATGGCTAAGGGGCAATCTCTCCAAGACCCGTTTTTGAATGCGCTGCGCCGTGAGCGTATTCCTGTTTCTATCTATTTGGTGAACGGCATCAAACTGCAGGGTCAGATCGAATCGTTTGACCAGTTTGTCATTCTGCTGAAGAACACCGTGAGCCAGATGGTCTACAAGCACGCCATTTCCACCGTGGTGCCGGCCCGTGCCGTCAACCATCACCAGCACGCCCCGGGCGCCGCCGGTGAAGAGCAGGGTGAAGCCGAGGCGTGATATCCTGCGGCGAGTTCACTCGCCAACTCAGATCCATCATGATACCTGTCAAGGAGCAAGCGCTTGTTTGACCGTTACGAAGCTGGTGAACAGGCCGTTCTGGTACATGTCAACTTCAGCGATGAGGGCGAGCGGGAGGATCTGGACGAGCTCAAGATGCTGGTGAGCTCGGCCGGGGTCAATGCACTGGGGGTGATCACCACCAGTCGCAGCGCACCCAGCGCCAAATTTTTTGTCGGCAGCGGCAAGGCGGAAGAGATCGCGTCCCAGGTCCAGATGCTGGACGCCGACGTGGTCATCTTCAACCATGCCCTGACCCCCGCCCAGGAGCGCAACCTGGAGCGTCTGTTCCAGTGCCGGGTCGTGGACAGAACAGGCCTTATCCTCGATATCTTCGCCCAGCGCGCCCGCACTCACGAAGGCAAGTTGCAGGTCGAACTGGCCCAGTTGCGCCATCTTTCCACTCGTCTGGTGCGAGGCTGGACCCACCTTGAGCGACAAAAGGGGGGGATCGGTCTGCGCGGCCCGGGTGAAACCCAGCTTGAAACCGACCGACGCCTGCTGCGTGAGCGCATCAAGGCCATTTTGCGCCGCCTCGACAAGGTGGCCAAGCAGCGGGAGCAGGGGCGCCGTGCCCGCAACCGCAACGAAGTGCCGACCGTTTCTCTGGTGGGGTATACCAACGCCGGAAAATCCACTTTGTTCAACCAACTTACAGATGCCAGCGTGTATGCTGCCGACCAATTGTTCGCAACCCTGGACCCCACCCTGCGCAAATTGGTGATCCAGGATGTGGGTGATGTGATCCTGGCGGATACAGTTGGATTTATTCGGCACTTGCCCCATGATCTGGTCGCGGCCTTCAAGGCGACCCTGCAGGAGACTCGCGAAGCGGACCTGCTGCTGCACGTGGTGGACTGCGCCGATGAACAGATGCAGGAGAATATCGAGTCGGTCCAGCGTGTGCTGGCCGAGATCGAGGCGGATGACCGTCCCCAACTGATGATCTGCAACAAGATCGACAAGCTGGGGGATCGTCCGGCTGGTCTTGAACGGGATGAGGCTGGACGACCGGTGCGAGTCTGGTTGTCGGCCCAGACTGGCGAGGGCAGTGAATACCTGTTCCAGGCACTGACCGAACTGCTGGCCGGCTCCATGGTGCATCACACCCTGCAACTGCCCCCTTCCGCCGCCAGACTGCGCAGTGCGCTCTATCGGCTGAAAGGTATCGAGCAGGAAGGTTTCAGCGAGGAGGGGGACTTTGTGCTGGAAGTTCGCCTGCAACGGGCTGACTGGAACCGCCTCATGAAACAAGAAGGTGAGAGTTTACAACGCTTTATCAGGCCTTGATGGGTCGATGAACATAACTGGTTTGCTGACTTCATCGCCCCTCTGTGGCCCGATAGAGATGATATCCATCCGCATGTATTAATGGAGACGCTGATGGCTTGGAATGAGCCTGGTAACAATGGCAAAGACCGTGACCCCTGGGGGAACAACGGCAAGAATCAGGGCCCCCCTGATCTGGACGAGATGCTTCGCAAGGTGAGCCGTCGTTTTGGCGGTCTGCTCGGTGGTGGCAAATCCGGTGGTGGTGACGTCGGCAAGTTCGGCCTCTCCATCGCGCTGGTGGTGGCCGTGGTGGTGTGGGTCGTCAGCGGCTTCTACACCATTCGCGAAGCCGAGCGGGGCGTGGTGCTGCGCTTTGGCGAATACTCCCACAACGTGGATCCCGGTCTGCGCTGGAAACCGACCTTCATCGACCGGGTGATCCCGGTGGACGTGGAATCGGTCCGTTCCCTGCCGGCGTCCGGTTTCATGCTGACCCAGGATGAGAACGTGGTGCGGGTCGAGATGGACGTGCAGTATCGTGTGGTCGATCCCGAGCAGTACCTGTTCAGCGTGACCAATGCAGACGAGAGCCTGAGCCAGGCCACCGACAGCGCCCTGCGCTACGTGGTGGGTCACACCCGGATGGACGATGTGCTGACCACGGGTCGTGAGAAGGTGCGTCAGGAAACCTGGCAGGTGATCGACAGCATCATCGAGCCCTATCAGATGGGTCTGCAGATCGTGGACGTCAACTTCCTGCCGGCGCGTCCGCCGGAAGAGGTGAAGGATGCGTTTGATGACGCCATCTCCGCCCAGGAAGATGAGCAGCGTTTCATCCGTGAAGCGGAAGCCTATGCCCGTGAAGTGGAGCCCAAGGCTCGTGGCCAGGTCAAACGTCTGGAGCAGGAGGCCGAAGCCTACAAGTCCCAGATCGTGTTGAAGGCCAAGGGTGAAGTCGCTCGCTTCAACGAGCTGCTGCCCCAGTATCAGGCCGCACCCGAGCTGACCCGTGATCGTATCTACCTCGAAACCATGGAAGAGCTCTATCAGCAGGCCAACAAGGTGGTGGTCGACATGCCGGCTGGCAACAACAGCATGATCTATCTGCCGCTCGACAAGCTCTCTGGCAAGGCGAATGCCGTGCAACCGGCACGTCCTGCGGGCACCCCGGCAGTCGAGGCGGCCCAGCCGTCCAACGAAGGGGCCAACTCCACTCCGACCCCGCTGCGTGGCGGTGATCGTTTCAGCACAGGGAGAAACTGATAGATGAAAAAGCTAGCTATTGGTGTCATCGCTGTGGCCGCCATGGTCTGCTTCTCTTCCATCTTCATCGTCGATGAAGGACAGAAGGGGATCGTGGTGCAGTTTGGCAAGGTGAAACGGGTCGACTCCGGTGAACCACGCCTGTACGAGCCGGGTCTGCACTTCAAGGTGCCGCTCATCGACCAGGTACGCAAGATGGATGCCCGCATCCAGACCCTGGAAGGCCAGGCGGATCGCTTCGTTACGTCCGAGAAGAAGGATCTCATCATCGACTCCTACGTGAAGTGGAAGATCGAGGACTTCTCCAAGTACTACCTGGCGACCGGTGGTGGCAACAAGATCCAGGCTGAAGACCTGCTCAAGCGCAAGATCAACAACGGCCTGCGTTCCGAGATCGGTAACCGCACCATCAAGGACATCGTCTCCGGCGAGCGCAGTACCGTGATGGAAGATGCCCTGATGAAGATGGCGCGCTCCTCCGAGCTCGGCATCAAGGTGGTGGATGTGCGCATCAAGCAGATCAACCTGCCGGTGGAAGTCTCCAGCTCCATCTATCAGCGGATGCGGGCCGAGCGGACCGCTGTCGCCCGTGAACACCGTTCACAGGGCCGCGAGCAGGCCGAGATCCTGCGTGCCGACATCGACCGCAAGGTGACCGTGATGATCGCGGATGCCGAGAGCAACGCACGCCAGCTGCGCGGTGAAGGGGATGCCGAGGCCGCCAGGATCTACGCCGACAGCTACAAGAAGGACCCCGAGTTCTTCAGCTTCGTGCGCAGCATGGAGGCCTATCGCAAGAGCTTCGCCGGTGGCAACGACCTCATGGTGCTGAAGCCGGACAGCGAGTTCTTCCGCTACCTCAAGTCGCCGCACGGTGACAAGCAGTAAACACGTGTTGATATGACCCAAGGGCCTGATGATTCAGGCCCTTTTGTTTGCCAGCCACAGACCGGCAGGGGATAAGGAGAGGTGATGCTGACATCCATGTTGATGGGGCTGGGGTTGCTGTTGCTGTTCGAGGGGTTGGGACCGCTGCTGATGCCGCGCGCCTGGCAACAGATGCTGCGGCTGCTGAGCGAGCAGCCCACCGAGCAGCTGCGCCGCATCGGCGGCTGTCTGGTGGTGGCCGGGGCCGTTATTCTGTGGGCGCTGGCGCGATAGAGGATGGTGATGAGTGAGCCAGACTGTGTTTTCCGGACAATAAAAAAGAGGCCAAAGGGCCTCTTTTTTATTTCCGGCTGAGCATCAGGCGCTGCGCTGTACCGCCATGTGGGCCAGGGTCTCCAGCGCTTGCTTGTGCCGGGAGTCCGGCAGGATGGCGAGAGCGGCGATGGCCTTGTCAGCCTCTTCCCGAGCTCGCTGGCGGGAGTATTCGAGAGCTCCGGTGCGATCCAGGATGCCCAGAATACGCTCCAGGTGATCCATCCCGTTGCGGTGCTCGATGGCATCGCGCACCAGTTGACGCTCTTCCGGGGTACCTGCCTCCATGGCGCGCAACAGCGGCAGGGTCGGCTTGCCTTCGGCCAGATCGTCACCCACGTTCTTGCCCATCTCCTCGCTCTGGGAGCAGTAGTCCATCACGTCGTCGATGATCTGGAAGGCGGTACCCAGGTACTTGCCGTAGTCGGTCATGGCCTGCTCGACGGGCTGGGGCTGATGGGTCAGCACGGCGGCGAGTCGGGTCGCGGCTTCAAACAGCTTGGCGGTCTTGCAGTAGATGACCGTCATGTAGCTCTCTTCCGTGGTATCCGGATCGTTGCAGTTCATCAGCTGCAGCACTTCTCCTTCGGCGATGGTGTTGGTGGCATCGGAGAGTATCTCCATCACCTTCAGGTTGGAGAGTTCGCTCATCATCTGGAAGGAGCGGCTGTAGAGGTAGTCACCCACCAGGACGCTGGCGGCGTTGCCAAACAGGGCGTTGGCGGTTTCCCGGCCGCGGCGCAGGTCGGATTCGTCGACCACGTCGTCGTGCAGCAGGGTAGAGGTGTGAATGAACTCGATGATGGCGGCCAGTTTCAGGTGATCTTCACCCTCATAGCCCAGTGCGCGTGCGGCCATCACGGTCAGCATGGGGCGCATCCGTTTTCCGCCTGCACTGACAATATAGAAACCCAGCTGGTTGATCAGGCTGACATCGGACTGGAGTCTCGCCAGGATCAGTTCATTGACCGCCGTCATGTCGGCGGCACAGAGCGCACGGATAGTCTGTTGGTCCATAAGTCTCGTAACGTGACGGCAGCATTTACTGCGTTTTTAGCAATGGCGGGGATTCTACACGATTTCACAATGGGTTACAGTTAGGCGTTTATTCACGGGGGCAGATATGCGCACAAAATAAACTTTTTGCTAAATTGGCCTTGCCTCGGCAAATCGTTCTGCGTAGAATGCCCGCCCATTGTTATAGGTTTTTGTGCGTGTCTGGCCTTGAGCAAAAGACACGCCTTTACGGAGTTAATCAAATGTACGCGGTATTCCAAAGCGGCGGAAAACAACACCGTGTGGCCGAAGGTCAAATCGTTCGTCTGGAAAAGCTGAACGTTGAGACTGGCGCTACCATCGACTTCAACGAAGTGCTGATGGTTGCTGCAGGCGACACTTTCAAAGTAGGTGCTCCTTTCGTTGAAGGTGGCAAGGTTGTGGCTGAAGTTGTGGCTCACGGCCGTGGCGAGAAAGTGACTATCGTCAAGTTCCGTCGTCGTAAGCACCACCGTAAGCAAGCGGGCCACCGTCAGTGGTTCACTGAAGTCAAAATCACTGGCATCAGCGCTTAATTAGAGGAGTCCGATAGATGGCACACAAAAAAGCTGGCGGTTCATCCCGCAACGGTCGCGATTCTGAAGCTAAACGCCTGGGCGTGAAGCGTTTCGGCGGCGAAACAGTTCTGGCTGGCAGCATCATCGTTCGTCAGCGCGGCACCAAGTTCCACGCTGGTGAGAACGTTGGTCTGGGCAAGGACCACACTCTGTTCGCTACCGCGAACGGTAAAGTGCAGTTCGAAGTTAAAGGTCCGCAGAATCGTAAGTACGTCAGCATCGTTGCTGAGTAATTACGGACCGCAAGGATCCGAAGCCCCGCCAACCTGGCGGGGCTTTTGTTTTTCTGATGAGTTTGACGAAAAAACGGCACGCGGATGAGCCGGCGCTGACAGCCCTCATCGGCCAGATGCGCCTCGCCCGAAGGGGCCCGTATCACTATAATTGCGTATCGGTTTTTCGAATTAAGGTGACGGTTACCTATGAAGTTTGTTGATGAAGTCCAGATTCGAGTCGATGCCGGTGACGGTGGTAACGGTTGTGTGAGCTTCCGCCGCGAGAAGTACATCCCGAACGGCGGCCCGGACGGCGGTGACGGCGGTGATGGTGGTGACGTGTATCTGGTGGCCGATGAAAACCTGAACACCCTGATCGACTACCGTTTCGAGCGCTTCCACGCCGCCGAGCGTGGCGAGAACGGCCAGAGTGCCAACTGTACCGGTCGTCGCGGCAAGGACAAGATCCTGCGAGTACCGGTCGGCACCCGCGCCACCGATGAAGACACCGGCGAACTGCTGGGAGATTTGACCAGTCACGATCAGAAGCTGCTGGTTGCCAAGGGCGGCTTCCACGGCCTTGGCAACACCCGCTTCAAGAGCTCGGTCAACCGGGCGCCGCGCCAGAAGAGCAACGGCACCCCGGGTGAAGTGCGTACCCTGAGGCTGGAGCTGCTGCTGCTGGCGGATGTCGGCATGCTGGGTCTGCCCAACGCAGGCAAGTCCACCTTCATTCGCGCCGTTTCTGCGGCCCGTCCGAAAGTGGCAGACTACCCCTTCACCACCCTGGTACCGAACCTGGGTGTGGTACGTGGTGAGAACTCCCGCTCCTTCGTCATTGCCGACATTCCCGGCCTCATCGAAGGGGCTGCCGAGGGGGCAGGCCTGGGGATCCGCTTCCTCAAGCACCTGGAGCGTTGCCGCGTCCTGATCCACCTGGTGGATATCTGCCCGGTGGATGGCTCCGATCCGGCCGAGAACGCCGTGACCATCGTCCGGGAGCTGGAAAAATACAGCCCCGAGCTTGCGGGCAAACCGCGCTGGCTGGTGTTCAACAAGATGGACCTGATCCTGGAAGAAGAGGCTCAGGAAGTGATGGACAGAGTCAAGGCAGCCCTCAACCACGAAGGTCCGGTCTACGCCATCACCGCCATCAGCAAGGAAGGCACCAAGAAGGTGTGCTACGACATCCTGGATCTGCTGGACACCATGCCCCGTCAGCTGGCGGAGGATGCCAGAGACGCCATCGAGAAGGTGGAGTTCAAGTGGGACGACTACCACAAGAACCAGCTTGCCAAGGCGGAAGCCGATGCCCTGGCGGCGTCCAAGGCCTTCGATGATGGCCTGGACGATGACGACTGGGACGATGAGGACGACGACGGCGTCGAAGTCATTTACGTTCGCGATTGAGCATCATGTTCGTGACAAGACCGGAGCCAGACAGGCTCCGGTTTTTTTTATGGGGCGATCGATGGGATCACCCTATAGATATATTTTTCATGTCTCTTATTGCCTGACAGTGGCTGCGGATTATACTGCGCACCTGAATGTAACCTGTATGAAACATTATGCTAACCATTCAAATTGAATCGATATGCATGACTGTTTTGGTTTGTTCTTATGGATGGTTCGCCTGATAAAATATTTATGCTTGAAATGATCAATTAACGGCTTGTTTGTGCAGTTTTTTGGGTTATTCTTGCGCCCGTTTTCCGGGCGAGGGCATGAGTATGCAGGCGGCCCGGCTGAAGGAAAAGTCATATTTAAGGCTGTTTATATGTTGGAAAAGACCCTGGAAGCACCGGCAATCCGTACTCGCCGCAACGTGCTGATGTTTTTGATCCCGTCACTGATCGGGATCCTGCTGTTCATGACCCCGGTCATCTATGACGGCAATGTCACCATTCCCGTCGCCGTGTTGGCGAAGCTGGTTCAAACGGTGTTTGCCGATCATCTGGTGGCCATGGTCAGCGCCATCATCACCACCACCATGCTGATGACCCTGATCGCCTGGCTGTTCAAACCGGCGATCCTGGTGAAACGCCCCTTCCTCAACAGCCTGTTCAACGTCTCCCCCTTCTGGGCGTGCGTGCGGGTGCTGGGCGGGGTCTTCGTGCTGTTGACCTTCTTTGAAGCCGGTCCCGAGGTACTGCGCTCAGGGGCGACCGGCGGCCTGGTGCTGCACGATCTGCTGCCGGTACTGTTCTCCGTCTTCATCTTTGCGGGTCTGCTGCTGCCCTTGCTGCTGGATTTTGGTCTGCTGGAGTTTGTCGGTACCATGATGACCCGCATCATGCGTCCGGTGTTCCGTCTGCCGGGTCGTTCTGCGGTGGACTGCTTCGCCTCCTGGCTCGGTGATGGCAGCGTCGGGATCCTGCTGACCAGCAAGCAGTATGAAGGCAAGTTCTACACCCAGCGGGAAGCGGCCGTCATCGGTACCACCTTCTCCGCCGTCTCCATCACCTTCTGTCTGGTGGTGATCTCCCAGGTGAAGCTGGAGCATATGTTCGTCCCCTTCTACCTGACCGTCTGCCTGGCCGGTGTGGTGGCCGCCATCGTGGTACCGCGCCTGCCGCCGCTCTCCTGGAAGAAGGATGTCTACAGCGACGGTACTCCCCTGTGCCGCAAGCAGGAGGCAATCCCCCATCAGCACAGCGTGCTGAGCTACGGCTACCATCGTGCCCTGACCAAGGCCGACAGCATGACGGATCTCGGCGCCGTGGCGCGTGAAGGGGTGAAAAACGCCCTGGACATGGTATTTGGCGTGCTGCCGGTGGTGATGGCCGTCGGGACCTGTGCCCTGATGCTGGCGGAGCACACCCCAGTGTTCAACTGGCTGGGGGCGCCCTTCGTGCCTTTGCTCGAGCTGCTGCAACTGCCGGAGGCGGAAGCCGCTTCCAAGACCATCATGGTGGGCTTCGCCGACATGTTCATCCCGGCGGTGCTGGCCTCCACCATCGAGAGCGACATCACCCGCTTCGTGATCGCCGCCATGTCGGTCACCCAGCTCATCTACATGTCGGAAGTGGGCGCTCTGTTGCTGGGCAGCAAGATCCCGGTCAAGTTGTGGGAGCTGTTCGTCATCTTCCTGCTGCGCACCCTGGTCACCCTGCCGGTGATTGCCGGTGTGGCGCACCTGCTGTTCTAAGGGGCGCAGTGGAACGAAAAACGGTCAACCCGGGTTGACCGTTTTTTTTATGGGCGAGTGCCAGCGGAAGGTCAGTGTGATCCTGCCAGCAGGGCCTGGCATTCTACCTCGTCCAGCTGCTCGGGGGCGAGGAAGCGTCTGGCGTAGTCCCGCCAGATGCCGCTCTCGATGAAGAGGGCAAACAGGGCCGGGTCTATGTGCTGTTCCTGCACCATCTTCACCATGATGGCCAGGGACTGGGAGACCGTCTTGCCTGACTTGTAGGGGCGATCGCTCGCCGTCAGCGCCTCGAAGATGTCTGCAATGGCCATGATGCGGGCTGGAATGCTCATCTGTCCCCCTTGCAACTGGCGCGGATAGCCCGTGCCGTCCATCCGTTCGTGATGGCCCCCCGCAATCTCCGGCACCTTGCGCAAATGGCGGGGGAAAGGAAGCTTCTCCAGCATGCGTATGGTCTGGATGATGTGATCGTTGATCTTGTAGCGCTCCTCTTCGGTGAGGGTGCCGCGGCCGATGGCGAGGTTGTAGCGCTCCCCCCTGTTGTAGAGGTGGGTGGGCACCCGCACCTTGAAGCCCCATGGGTTGTGTCGGGCGAGATTGTCGTGCTCGGGGCGAGGGATGAGATGGACCGCCTTGTCGGCGAGCAGCGACTCGCGGCAGGGGAGGGGAGAGGGGGCCTCCTGGTGGCGCTTGCGCTCCTCCTGACTGATGCCGAGCCGATCGTCCAGAGTGCGCAACCAGGTGCGGCTGGCAATGGTATCCAGCCTGGCGAGCTTCTCCGGCGCCATCCACTCGCCCCCCAGATTGCACTCGGCCACGAAGGCGAACTCCTGATCCAGGGTGTGCCAGAGGGGGAGCAGGGCCTCGAGGGCGGCCTGCTGCCCGGATGGGGGCAGCAGGGCGCAGAGCGCCTCAATGTGAGCATCCCGCTTGAGCACCTCGAAGCGGGTGCGGATCTCGTGGATCCTGTCGTAGATGGTCTCGAGTTTGGTCGCCTTGTCCACCACGAACTCCGGGGTGGTGACCTTGCCGCAGTCGTGCAGCCAGCTCGCGATATGGATGGCCTCCCACTCCTCTTCGTTGAGCCGGAAATCGGCAAAGGGCCCCGTCTGCTGTGAGCAGGCAGCCTGGGTCAGCATCCTGGCCAGTTCCGGCACCCGCTGGCAGTGGCCGCCGGTGTAGGGGCTCTTGGCATCGATGGCACCGGCGATGAGCTCGATGAAGGCTTCCAGCAGCTGCTTCTGCTCCTCCAGCAGGCGCTGGTTTTCGATGGCGGAGGAGGAGGTGCCCGCCAGCGCCTCGATGAGGCTGATGCGCGAGGCCAGTTCGCGGGCCGAGCAGTCTGGCAGGATCAGCAGCAGGCAGCCGATCAGCTCCTGACGGTGGTTGTGAAGGGGCTCGACCAGCAGTTGGCAGGCACCGGGGAAGGGGCCCCAGTCGGTGAGGTAGCGGGCCCACTGTGCCTCGTCGAGGGGCAGGCAGAGGCGCTCCGTGTGGTAGAGACCGCCGAGCAGCGCCGCCTGCCACTGTACCTGTTCGCACGCCAGCGGCTGCCCCTGCCAGATGGCGTGAACGGCCTGCATCTCGCTCTCCTGGGCCAGGAAGAGGCAGCCGCCCTCGGCCTGGGCAGCCGCCACCGTCTCGTGCAGGATGCGGCTGAGCAATGAATCGAAGCGATGCTCTGCCGCCAGTGCCCGGCCCATGTTCATGAAATTGCCGAGGGTCAGGCGCATGCTGGACATGGCGCGGGCGAGGTTGTCAATTTCGCGGATTGCCGAATCCGGCCCCGGGCTTTCGCCAAAGTCGAAGTGCTGGATCCGCTCAGCCTCCCCGGTCAATACCAGCAAGGGGGCGGCAGTGCGCCGGGCAGCCAGCCAGATGACGGGCAGCAGGAGCAGCAGACCGGCAAGGGCCCAGGCGAGATTGTGCAGCGCATCCTGGCGCGCCGGGGCGGTGAGCACCTCGGTGGGCACCAGGAGGGCGAGATAAAACGGGGACTCTTCCCCGAGGGAGGAGAGATTGACCAGCCACTCCTGACCCTGAACCGTTGCCAGGGTCAGCTCGGCGGGGTGATGCAGCAGGGCAGGCCGCGCGGCCATCTCTTGTTGCAGCCTGGTGAGAATGGGGTGATTGAGGGCCGACAGCATGGGCAGGCGGCTCAGTTGCTCGAAGCTTGGGAGGCGCTCGGGATCCGTGGCCAGCAGGGTCCCGACCTCGTCAAACAGCACCAGCTGGCTGTGACCGGGCAGGGGCAACTCGCCGATGAGGGAAGAGAGTCCCTCCACGCCCGCATCGAGCCCGATCACTGCCCGGCGATCGTCGCTCTCCACCGCCAGTGTCATGCCTGGCTCCCGGGTAGTGAAGAAGAGGTAGGGGTGGGTCACTATGATGCCCGTGCTCCAGCGCGCCTCCTTGTACCAGCCCCGATCTCGCGGATCGAAACGGTAGTCCGGCATGGGGCGCCGCTCCAGCAGCCGCAGCCGCTGGTCGAAATAGAGGAACTCTCCCTGTCCCTGATGCAGGCTCTGGACCAGCAGGCGGCTCTCGGGCGGAGGCGCCTCCAGCGCCCCTCTCGCCCGTTCGGTCAGCTTGCGAACCAGAAAGAAATCGCCGTCCTCGTAACCGGCATAGATGGCGCCGTAACTGGTGCTGTTGGCCAGTACTTCCGCCAGCTGGGGCAGGAAGGCGAGCCGCGTCTCGAGGTCTGTCATGGCGGACAGCTGGCCGCTGCGCAGCAGATTCAGGGACATGCGGGCCGGTCGCTGGTTCAGCTTGATGGCGAGGGCAAGCTGCTCCCGGTATTGCTGGAAGCTCTGACGTTCGTGCTCCAGCCCCTGCTGCATGCCCTGCTGGAACTGCAGCACGATGAGGGCGCCCCCCAGCAAGGAGAAGAGCAGGATGAAAAGGGTGGCAATGTGTACGTAAAAGGGTCTGCGACTGAGACTTGCGTTTGTCATGGACGGATCCTTGTCCCCTGGCGATCGCCGTATTGGTCACCTAACAGTGTGCTTGCTGGATGACAAAAAGCCTAGGACTCGATCTTGCGCTCTTCGGCCCCAAATCAACAGCCGGCCTCCGGGCTGCCCCCTTGCTCTGTGGTGAGATGATTCGTTCAGATATCTCGTGCTACATTGCTCCCCTGATAAACGCCCTGTGAACCAATGGAGTGTCCCATGTCTGTCGTCCCCTATTCCGTGCTGGATCTGGTGCCCGTTCCCGAAGGTGGCCTGCCGTCCGAGTCGTTTCGCCACTCGCTGGATCTGGCTCGCCATGCGGAGCGCTGGGGTTACCACCGCTACTGGCTGGCGGAGCACCACAACATGCCGGGCATTGCCAGCGCCGCCACAGCGGTGCTGATTGGCCACCTGGCCGGGGGCACCACGACGTTGCGGCTCGGGGCTGGCGGCATCATGTTGCCGAACCACTCCCCCCTGGTCATTGCGGAGCAGTTCGGTACGCTGAGTTCCCTCTATCCGGATCGCATCGATCTCGGCCTGGGCCGCGCCCCTGGCAGCGATCAGCGCACCATGCACGCGCTGCGCCGCCAGCGCAGCGGCGAGGTGGATGATTTCCCGGCGGATGTACGCGAACTGATGAGTTATTTTGGCGACGAGGTCGGTGCCGTGCAGGCGGTGCCGGGTCAGGGACTCCATGTGCCCATCTGGCTGCTGGGCTCCAGCCTCTACAGTGCCCAACTGGCTGCGGCCATGGGGTTGCCGTTCGGCTTTGCTTCCCACTTCGCTCCCGCCATGTTGCTGCAGGCGCTGGAGATCTACCGTACCCAATACCGCCCCTCTGCCCGCTGGCCCAAACCCCATGCGGTGGTGTGCGTGAATCTGATCGCCGCCGACACCGACCGTGAGGCCCGCTTCCTGTTCACCACCCTACAGCAGCAGTTCCTGCGTCTCTACCGGGGGGATGCCGGCAAGCTGCCACTGCCGGTGCAGACGCTGGGGGATGAGTGGTCTCCCCGCGAATTGATGGCGATGGAGCAGACCCTGGCTCGCTCCCTGGTGGGGGAGCCGGATCGGGTACGCCACGGCCTCAAGGCTCTGCTGGCAGAGACCGGAGCGGACGAGCTGATGTTCAACGGCCCCATCGTCGATCATCAGGCGCGCCTGCGCTCCTTCGAGATTGGTGCCGAGCTGATGCAGGGGTTGTAACCCCCGCGACGCCTGGCCGCCAGCGGCACGCCAAGCCTGGCTGCTCGGGGCGCAAAAGCCACGATTGCGTGGTAGTAACTTTATGATTTTTAAAGGAAGTCAGGTGAGTGTCGGCCATCTGTCGTGTCGCCTCTCATCCCCTTCCCCTATGCTGGCCCTGTCAATCACCACAAGGAGCGCAAGATGATCGTCAGGAAGTTGAGATTGCAACGGGGATGGTCCCAGGAACAGCTGGCGACCCTCACTGGCCTGAGCGTTCGCACCATTCAGCGAATAGAGCAGGGCCAGCAACCTGGACTGGAATCCCTCAAGGCCCTGGCCGCCGTCTTCGAGCTCGATGTGACCCAACTGCAGGAGAGCGAGATGAAAGGGAATGAGGGCGAAGATCGGGGACGCGTGCAGGTGGCGCGGGATGAGCGGGAGGCGATGAAGTTCGTGGAGGGGCTCAGGGGCTTCTACGGCCACCTCATGAGCTATGTGCTGGTGATAGGGGGGCTGTTCATCATCAACTACCTGAGCAACCCGGATTATATCTGGGCCTGGTGGCCCATGCTGGGCTGGGGGTTGGGATTGGCTTCTCACGCCATCAACCTGTTCCAGCCCTTCAAGCTGTTTGGCCCGGAATGGGAGCGGCGCCAGGTCGAGAAACGGCTGGGGCGCAGGCTCTGATCCGCTCATCATGAAAAAACGGGCCCGACATTGCCGGGCCCGTTCTGTTTTCAGCTCCATTTCGCAGGAGAGGGCATTGCTGTCCTCTCAACGGCGGATCATTCCCTTGTTCCGCAAAGAGCCGCTCTACTTGGCATAGGCCGGGCAGGGGGTGGCGATCAGGGCGTCGTCCTCGTAGCGCCACAGGGTGAGGCTGTTGCCCCAGACGCACCCGGTGTCGAGTCCCTTGATATCGGATTTGCCGGTGCTGCCCATCAGGGCCGCCCAGTGGCCGAAGACCAGGATGGGGTCATCCACATGGTGCTCGCGCTGCTCGAACCAGGGGCGCAGGCCCGGGGTCGATTCGGTGGGGCCCTTCTTGCATTTGAAGTCGAGGCGCCCGTCGAAGTAGCAAAAGCGCATCCGGGTGAAGCTGTTGATGATGTAGCGGTAACGCTCTATGCCCAGCAGGTTGTCGTTCCAGCTGTCGGGCTGATCGCCATACATGTTGTGCAGCAGCCAGCTGTACTGATCCCCGCGCAGCAGGCTCTCCACCTCCCGGGCGCAACTGCGGGCGGTGTGGGCGTCCCAGGCGGGGGAGAGGCCCGCATGCACCATCATGATGGGCAGGTCGGGGTGTTCTGCCAGCAGGGGACGGTGACGCAGCCACTCCAGCAGCTCGTCCCGATCCGGCGCCTCCATCAGCGCCTGCAGCTTGTCTTTCTTCTTGAGCGGGGCGACCCCGTGGGCCACCGCGAGCAGGTGCAGGTCGTGGTTGCCGAGCACGGTGACGGCCTGCTGCCCCAGTGATTTGACGAAACGCAGGGTGTTGAGGGAGTCCGGCCCCCGGGCGACGAGATCGCCGCACAGCCAGAGCGTGTCGTTATCGAAGTCGAACTCGGCAAGATCCAGCAGACGGCGCAAATCGTCGTAGCAGCCCTGGATATCACCGACGAAACAGTTCGCCATGAAACCTCAGTTGATTATGTTGGGGACGGCCAGCGTGAAGGGGGCGATGGGGGCTTCGAATTGTTGCCCCGATTCATCCTGCAGGATGTAGCTGCCTTCCATCACGCCAAGCGGTGTGGCGAGGGGAACGCCACTCTGGTAGGAAAAGGTCTCGCCGGGGGCGATCAGGGGTTGTTCACCGACCACGCCGGGACCTTCCACTTCCAGCATCTTGCCATTGGCATCCGTAATGAGCCAGCGTCGATGCAGCAGTTGCACCGTGCCCGGACCCAGGTTCTCAATCTCGATGCGATAGAGAAAATGGTAGGGATCTGCGGTTCCCGCCACATAGCTGGGGTGGGGGCGGACCACTATCCGGGCTTGGGTCATGGGATCAGGCCTGTTGCTGGTCGGCCAGCCAGTTGGCGATCGTGACGAACTGCTCGAGGGAGAGATTCTCCGGGCGCAGGTTGCCATCGATGCCAAGCTCGGTCAGCTGGGCGTCGGTGATGAAGTTGGAGAAGCTGTTGCGAATGGTCTTGCGACGCTGGCCGAAGCCTTCGGTGCAGACCCGGTTCAGGCAACGAATGTCTTTCGCGACGATAGTCGGGTTCTTGTGCGGGATCAGACGTACCACGGCGGAATCCACCTTCGGCGCCGGCTTGAAGGCGCCCGGGCCAACTTCCAGCACCGGCACTACCTGACAGTAGTACTGGGTCATCACGCTCAGACGGCCATAGGCCTTGCTGCCCGGGCCGGCGGCCAGACGCAGCACCACTTCCTTTTGCAGCATGAAGTGCATGTCCTCCACCCGGTCGGCAAATTCGCACAGGTGGAAGATGAGCGGGGTGGAGATGTTGTAGGGCAGGTTGCCGAAGATGCGCAGCGGCCCCTTGCCTTCCCCCATCAGGGTGCTGAAGTCAAAGCGCATGGCATCGGCTTCGATGACGGTCAGCTTCTCCTTGAGGGTCGGGTGTTCGCGCAGACGTGCGGCAAGATCTCGGTCCAGCTCGACCACGGTCATCTTGTCCATCTGGGCGGCGACCGGCTCGGTGAGCGCGGCCAGACCCGGGCCTATCTCCACCAGATTCTGACCCGGTTGCGGGTTGATGGCGGCCACTATCTGGTCGATCACATACCGGTCGTGCAAGAAGTTCTGACCGAAACGCTTACGGGCCGTGTGGCCCATGTGCACCTTACTGCTCATATCTTTTTTTCTCTACCATCTGGATGGCGTGGTTGATCGCGGTGGTGAGGCTGCCGGGGTCTGCCAGGTTCTTGCCTGCCAGATCCAGCGCGGTGCCGTGGTCCACCGAGGTACGGATGAAGGGAAGTCCGAGGGTGATGTTGACCGAGTTGCCAAAGCCCTTGTACTTGAGCACGGGCAGCCCCTGATCGTGGTACATGGCGAGTACCGCATCCGCATCCTTGAGGTATTTGTCCTGGAACAGGGTATCGGCCGGCAGCGGGCCGACCAGATCGATCCCTTCCTGGCGCAGGGCGGCCAGGGCGGGTTCGATGACATCGATCTCTTCACGGCCCAGATGACCCCCTTCCCCGGCATGGGGATTGAGGCCGCAGACATAGATCCGAGGGTGTTCGATGCCGAACTTGCGCTTGAGATCCGCATCCAGGATGCGGATCACCTTGCCAAGGCGATCCTCGGTGATGGCCTTGGCCACATAGGCAAGGGGAATATGGGTGGTCGCGAGGGCCACTCTCAGCCCTTCGGTGGCCAGCAGCATCACCACATCGGCGGTGTCGGACTGCTGGGCGAAGAACTCGGTGTGACCGCTGAACGAGACGCCCGCCTGGTTGATGATCCCCTTGTGCACCGGCCCGGTCACCACGGCGGCAAATTCGCCGCTCAGGTTGCCGTCGCAGGCGCGCTGCAAGGTGGCCAGCACATAGGCGCCGTTGCCCTCATCCAGCTTGCCTGGCACCACGGGGGCGCCGAGCGGCACGGGGCAGACGGTCAGAGTCCCCGCCCGCTGCGGACGGGTGGGGGCGCTTTCGTCATAGGGTTCAAGCTCGACGGACAGCCCCAGCAGGGCGGCCCGTTCGCGCAACAGGGCGGGATCGGCGATCACAACCAGCTGATGGGGCCAGGCCCGCTGGGCAATCTGCAGGACCAGATCCGGGCCTATGCCAGCCGGTTCACCCGGGGTGATGGCAAGCCGGTGGCAGCTCAGCTGTGCCTCGGCGTGCCCTGGATGCGCCTTGTTCATCTGCTTGTCGCCCATCAATTGGGTTCGATCTGGATGTAGGCTTCGTCGCGCAGCTCATCCAGCCAGGCCTGGGACTCTTCGGCGAAGCGGCGGTTGAAGATGAGCTGGTAGGCGCGTTGCTCCTGGGCCTTGCCGGTGGCGTCCTGGCTGCGGCGATCCTCGAGCTGCACGATGTGCCAGCCGTGGCTGGTGCGGAAGGGTTCGCTGATCTGGCCCGGTTGCAGGCGCCCCAGCATGTCGCGGAATTCCGGCACATAGACGTTGGGATCAGACCAGCCCAGCTCGCCACCCTGCACCGCAGAGCCCGGATCCTCGGAGTATTTCTCTGCCATGCTGGCAAAGCTGGCCTTGCCGCTCTTGATGTCGTGCAGGATGCCGTCCAGGGTGCCCTTGGCCTTCTCCTCGCTCAGGATGATGGAGGGCTTGATCAGGATGTGGCGCGCCTTCACCTCGGTCTGCATGACCTGTTGCTGACCCTTGGTGTCGAAGATCTTGATGATGTGCAGACCGGCGCCGGAGCGCAGCGGGCCGACGATGTCACCCTTGCCGGCCCCTTGCACGGCTTCCGCCATCAGGGTGGGCATCTCCTGCGGGCTCAACCAGCCCCAGTCACCCCCTTCCAGCGCCTTGGGACCGTTACTCTCGGCAATGGCCAGCTTGCGGAAGTCGGCCCCCTCTTTCAGGGACGCCAGAATGCGCTCGATCTTGGCCTTGGCAGCGTTGAGCTGCTCGGCATTCGGGTTGTCCGGCAGTGCGACCTGGATATGGCCGATATGATATGACGTCTGCTGCTGGCCCTGTTTGCTCAGGGCCTCGACCACCTGTTTGACCTCCTGATCGGAGATGTTGATGCGACGGCGGACCTGGCTGCGGCGCACCTCGTTCATCAGGATCTCGCGGCGCACCTCCTCACGGTACTGGGCGTAGGTCAGGCCTTCCCGCTCCAGTTGGGCGCGCAGTTGCTCCAGGTTCATCTTGTTGTCGGCGGCGATGCTCTGAATGGCCTGTTCCAGCTGGGTGTCACTGATCTTGAGCCCCTGGCGCTCCGCCAGTTGCAGTTGCAGGCTCTCCTGGATCAGGCGATCCAGCGCCTGCTTGCGCAGGGTGACGTCATCGGGCAGGGACTGGCCGCTCTCCTGGGCGGAGGCCTTGACCTTTTGCACCAGGGCCTCTTGCTGACTGGCCAGCACCACATCCTTGTTGACCACGGCAAGCACCTTGTCCATCAGCTCGGGGGCGGCGAGGGCACCCTGGCTCATGACTCCGAACAGGCCTGCGGTCAGCAGGGAAATCAACGTCTTCTTCATATCCATCTCTCAAGGCGTTTGCCAGACCGATTACTGGTCTCGCAGGTTAAACGGACGAATGTAAGGCAGTGCTTCGGTGTCCAGGGAAGTGCCCTTGGAGCCGGTACCCACGCTACCCAATCCTTTCATTTCAAATTGAATGCCGAGGCTGCGCTCGGACGTCGGGGTCAGGTTCACGTTGTCTGGCGTGTTGACCCATTCCAGGTTGAAGTTGATGCTCCAGCAGCAGGAGTCGTATTTCAGACCCACCTTGCGGTCCACTTTGACGTTCTGATTGAGCTCCTGATAGTAGCCGCCATAAAGGTGCCAGCGATCGTCCAGCGGGGTGGTCAGCAGCAGGCCGATCTGGTTGAGATCCGTCACCTGCCCCTTGTGGTCGAGGTCGTAGTTGGCATCCCGCACGAAGCGGTGGTTCAACTGGCTGATCAACTTCTCGTGACGGTATTCCAGTGCGCTGTTGGCAGAGCTTATCTGGCGCTGTTCCATATCATATTGTGCCCCCGCATGGGCATACCACTGCTCGTTGATCTTGGCGTCACCCTCGAACGACAGCGGGGAGCGGGTATTGGTGCTCAGCTCATCGCTGCTGTAAAGCTTGACCCTGGGCGCAACGAAGTCGAAGGCTTGGGCAACGGCCAACCGGATTCGTTCATCCCCGGCCGGATCATAAATGCGGGTGGTGACCCCAAAGGAGAGCCGGTTGGAGTCGCTGATGCGGTCCAGACCGGCGAAGCGGCGATCGCTGAACAGGCTGTAGTAGTCCTGGCGCATGGTGGTGGAGTCATAGACACCGATGTTGTCCTGATCCTTGTAGGGCACATAGAGGTACTGGAATTCAGGTTCCAGGGTCTGGTTGGCTCCCTCGCCAAACCACTGCTGATCCCGCTCGAAGGTCATGCCGCCCTTGAGACGGAACGAGGGCAGTACCCGGGTGATGGCCCCCTCTTCCAGAGTGACATTTTCTTGTTTCCCGGTTCCGGTATTGATGCCTTTTGACGTTGGATCAAATTTGTCACGGAATGCCTGGCTCATGTTGTCCGGTACCGTCTGGTCGTAACGGGTGTACATCAGCTTGTATTGGCTGTCGAGGAAGTAGCCCGCCTCGTCAACGAGGGGGATGGTCAGGGTGGGGGCCGTGTAGACCCGGGTGCCGGTATAGGCTTCCCCCTTGTTCTGCTCGATGGCCTGATCGTTGTTGTAGCCGAAGTTGGTCAGCTCGGTATTCCAGGCCAGATCGTACCAGCTGCCCTGCTGGTAGTAGTTGTGGTTGATGCGCGGCATCAGCTCGTGGGGCTGCTGGGCGCTGGCCAGCAGGATCTGATAGGTCCGTACCTCGGCATCGAGGTTCCAGTTCTGCTGGTAGTAACCTGCCTTCAGGGATTGCTGCAACTGGTTGTCGACCTGGGTCCCCACCTTGGGGGTGAAGTCGTTGAAGTAGTTGTAGTCCTGGTCCCGTACCTTGGTGTAGTCCACCGACACCCGCATGGCGTTGTCCATGAACATGGAGGTGTGGCGGGCACTGAGCAGGTAACGGTGACCGTCAGAGAGATGCTGATTGAGGCTGGCCGTCTCGTCGTACTGCTTGTCGTCTGCCAGGTTCTCGAAGTAGAGGCTCCCCACGTGGGCCGGGTCCGGCATGTAGCGGAACTCGACCTGTTCCATCAGGCCCCGTCTGTCCATGAAGCGGGAGGTGATGGTGGCATCGTAGTTGGGGGCGATGTTCCAGTAGAACGGCTGGGTGATGTCCATGCCGTTCTTGGAGCTTTGGGTATAGCCTGGGTAGAGCAGACCTGTCTTGCGCTCATCCTTGATGGGGAAGTTGATATAAGGGAAGTAGAAGACCGGATAGTCATAGAGCCAGAGGCTGGCGTTCCAGGCCTCCCCGAATACCTCGGACTGATCGATGTCGATGCTGCCGGCCTTCAGGGTCCAAGCCTCCTGGCCCGGTGGGCAGGTGGTGTACTGGGCCCCTTCCAGAGTGATGTTCTGGTTGTTGTTGGTCATGGTCACCTTTTCGGCGAAGCCGCGCACCGGTGAGCCATGGACCTGATACTTGCCCTCTTCCAGCTCGGAGTTCTTGGTGTCCAGGTTGGATTTCAGGGTCTTGTCGCTGGTGACCGTGATCTGGCCATCGTTGTAATAGATGTTGCCGATGGCGATGACATCCCGGCTCTTCTGGTCGAGCTGGGCATAGTCGGAGTCGAACTTGCGCACGCCCTGGCGCACCTTGACGTCACCCTCGTAGACGGCGGTACCGCCCTGCTTGGCCTCCAGGCGATCGGCATCCACCTCGACGGGCTGGGCATTGGCGTCCTGGCCCGCAGTGGGCTTCTCTATCTTGGGGACATAGTCATAGCAGAGGCTGTCGAGGATCCCGGTAGCGGGTGGCGCATTGAGTGGCGCTGCCTGGGCCATGAGCGGGCTCAGGGCAGGAACAAGGCTGATGGTCAGGGCGATGGGACAGGAGTATCCCAGTGTCCATTTTGTCATGTGAAAGGCTCGCGCAATCCGTAGTAAAAACGGTGGATTCAGGGCATGCATTTTATGTCAGGATCCATCGAGTTGACATTGCATGTCATTGCTTTATGTTAGCCGGCAATGATAAAGCATTATTGCGGCCAGGGCTAACAGCCAAGTGCTGCTTTCCAATTTGGTTCCCGACTCATGCACGATCGCGCTTCCCTGCTTTTGCAATGGGCTCGCCGGATTTCCGGTGACGCCAACCTCTCGTTGACGCTTATTTCCGGTGACGCCAGTTTCCGCCGCTACTTCCGGGGCGGCGGTCTGGTGTGGGTGGATGCTAATCCGAAAACCGAAAAAAATCATGAATTCGTTCGCAATGCGACCGCCCTGCACGATGCGGGGCTGCTGGCCCCCGAGGTAAAGGGGGTCGACTACGAGCAGGGATTGCTGGCGGTGACGGATCTGGGGGATACCCAGCTTATCGGCTGCCTGAACGAAGAGAGCGTACTGGCCTGGTATGGCAAGGCCATCGCCCTGCTGCCAGGGCTCGGCGCCGTGGCGCTCGAGCTCGAGCCCTTCGATGAGGCCTTCATGGCCCGCGAAAATGCCATCTTCCCCGAGTGGTTGCTGGGGCATCACCTGCAACTGGCCCTGAGTGATGAAGAGCAGCAGTTGCTGGCGGAGACCTTCGCCTGCCTCACGGCGAGCAACCAGGCCCAGCCACAAGGAGTGATGCACCGGGACTTTCACAGCCGCAACCTGATGGTGTGCGGCGGCGAGACCCCGGCCGACAGCGAGCTGGCGGTGATCGACTTCCAGGACATGGTCATCGGGCCGCTGAGCTATGACCTGGTCTCCCTGCTCAAAGATTGCTACGTGCGCTGGCCGGACGTGGTGATCGAGCAGGGCATGCGACTTGGCTTCGACACCCTGCAAGGGGCCGGTCTGCTCGGCAATCTGGACTATGCCGCGTTTCGTCGCGCAGCCGATCTCACCGGCATGCAGCGCCACCTCAAGGCGGCGGGGATCTTCACCCGCCTCTATCACCGCGATGGCAAGGCCGGCTACCTCAAGGACATTCCCCGTACCCTGGGCTACGTCGTTGATGTCTGTCGCAGCCATGGCGCCGCCTATCCGGTGCTGGCCCGCTTCGGCCAGTGGCTGGAGCAGGTGGTGCTGCCCGGATTGGCGCGCACCGGGGTGACACCATGAAGGCGATGATCCTGGCCGCCGGGCGCGGCGAGCGGATGCGTCCGCTCACCGATCTGCTGCCCAAGCCGCTGCTGGCGGCGGGGGGCAAGCCGCTCATCGTGCACCATATCGAAAAACTCAAGGCAGCCGGCGTGACCACACTTGTCATCAACCACGCCTGGCTCGGACACAAGCTGGTGGCGGCCCTCGGCGATGGCAGTGCACTCGGGGTATCCATCCACTGGTCGGCCGAAGAGAGCGCGCTCGAGACCGCCGGCGGCATCGTGCAGGCGCTGCCCCTGCTGGGCTGCGAACCCTTTCTGGTGATCAACGGCGATACCTGGCTCGACCTGGATTATCGCGCTCTGGTGAACCAGCCGCTTGGGGAGGAGCTCGCCCACCTCTGGCTGGTGCCCAACCCTCCCCAGCACCCGCAAGGGGACTTCTCCCTGCAAGCGGGTCGGGTGCTGGACACCCCGGCCCTCACCTTCAGCGGCGTCGGCCTCTATCAGCCTGCCGCCTTTGCCGGCTTGCCCTGCGGGGCGCGCAAGCTGGCCCCCCTGCTGCGCGACTGGATGGCGCAGGGACGGGTGGGTGGCAGCCTGCTGGCAGGCGAGTGGCGCGACATCGGCACAGTGGATCGGCTGCGCGAGCTGGACGAGCAACTGCTCGCCGGCACCCATTAACATCACGAGGTCTTGAACCATGCGTATTTGGGGCAAGGTGCTTGGCACCTTCTTCGGTTTTCTGCTCGGCAACATCTTCGGTGCCCTGCTGGGCCTGTGGATCGGCCATCGCTTCGATCGGGGCATGGGGATCCGCGGGGCCTTCCAGCGGGCGCCCAGCCAGCAGCAGCAGGCCGTTTTCTTCCATGCCACCTTCGCCGTTATGGGCCACATCGCCAAGGCGAGTGGCCAGGTCACCGAGCACGAAATAAGGGTCGCGTCCAACCTGATGGACAGGATGCGGCTGGCCGGAGAGCAGCGGGTAAGGGCCCAGGAGTCATTCCGCCAGGGCAAGGAGAGTGACTTCCCCCTGCGCGAGACCCTGGCGGAGTTTCGCCAGGCGAGCCTGGGGCAGCGTGACATCCTGCGCTTCTTCCTCGAGGTCCAGCTGCAGGCCGCCTTCGCCGACGGTCAGGTGGAGGCGAACGAGCGGGCCATCCTGCAAACCATCGCCGACGAGCTGGGGTTCAGTCGCATCGAGCTGGCCCGCATTCTGGCCATGGCCGAGGCCCAGATGAACTTCTTCCACCGTCAGCAACAGCAGGGCGGTGGCCAGGGGCAGCAATACCGTCAGGAGCCCCCCTCCCGGGATCGCCTCAAGGATGCCTATCAGTTGCTCGGGGTGAACGAGAGCGACAGCGATCAGGAGATCAAGCGAGCCTATCGCAAGGAGATGAGCAAGCATCACCCTGACAAGCTGGCCGCCAAGGGATTGCCCCCCGAGATGATGGAGATGGCCAAGGAGAAGACCCAGGAGATCCAGCAGGCCTGGGAGTGGATCCGTGAGGCCCGCGGCATACGCTGAGCCCTGTACCCGCCATAAAAAAAGGTTCTTCGCGGGATCTTGGGGAAGTGGAAGTTGACAGACAGGGTGCTGGTAAACTGGCTGTCTCCAAACACACCACCACCATCACCCTGCTGTCGCCGTGCATCATATTGATATTGCCTCCTTCTGGCCAGGTTATACCGTCATCGCCCAAGCGCTTTCTGCCAACCATCACACCCTGTTTACCCTTGAGCCTCGCGCCGACCTGTTGCCCCGTTGTCGCCGATGCCTGCAACCCACGCCATTGATCCACGACCAACGTATCCGCCGGGTGCGTGAGCGAGACCTATTTGACCGACAAGTCTGGTTACAACTGCCTGTTCGCCGCGTCGACTGTCTGCGCTGTGGTCGCGTCAGTGAACATATCGACTGGCTCCCCTCTGGCTCCCGCCTCACCCGGCGCATGCAGTGCTGGATTGAAGCGCTCGTTCAGTACCTCCCCATCCGCCATGTCAGCCAGCTCACCGGGGTCGGTTGGCACACCATCAAGGAGATCGACAAGCGCCGTTTGCAGACCAGTGTGGGCACCATCGAACTTGGGGAGGTGCGGCGGCTGGTGATGGATGAGTTTGCCCTGCACAAGGGACACCGCTATGCCACCGTGATCATGGATGCCGAGCGAACCCGCGTCCTGTGGGTGGGGCACGGCAACAGCCGGGCCGCTATCCGTCCCTTCTTCGAGCAGCTCGGCGAGCGATGCCAGCAGATTGAAGCGGTGGCGATGGACATGAACACGGCGTTCGACCTGGAGGTGAAGCAACACTGCCCGCAGGCGGAGGTGGTCTACGACCTGTTCCACGTGGTGGCTCGCTATGGCCGAGAGGTGGTGGACCGGGTGCGAGTGGAGCAGGCGAATGCACTGAAAAGCGATAAACCGGCGCGAAAAGTGGTCAAAAGTGCGCGTTGGTTGCTGCTACGTAATCGGGCGAAGTTGAGTGAAAAACAGGATGTGAAGTTGCAGGAGCTGTTGGCGGCGAATCAACCGCTGGCGATGGTGTACGTGCTGAAAGAGGGGTTGAAGGGCATCTGGTATGCGCCGAGCGTGTGGGAAGGATGGCGACGATGGCGGAGCTGGATGCGGCAGGTGAAGGAAAGCGGGCTAGCGCCGCTGCAACGATTTGGTCGAAATTTATCGAAATATATGCGGGGGATCCTGGCGAGTGCAAACTACCCGATGCACACGAGTGTGCTGGAAGGGGTGAACAACAAGATCAAAGTGATAAAGCGTATGGCATATGGATTTAGGGACTCAGAATACTTTTTTCTGAAAATCAAGGCGGCCTTCCCCGGAAAGCCGCGATGAACCTAAAAAAATGCCCGTCGATGACGGGCATTTTTGTTTTCAGAGTCTGGTTTTTCTTTTCATGGAAGAAAAATCAGTGGGCATCGACCCAGACAAACTTGAGGACGAAGAGCAGGGCCACCACCAGCACGCAGGGGTTGATCTCGCGCCAGCGGCCTGTGCCCGCCTTCATCACGCAGTAGGAGATGAAGCCCACGGCGATCCCTTCGGTGATGGAGAAGCTGAACGGCATCATCACCGCGGTCATGAAGGCCGGCACCGCTTCGGTCAGGTCTTCCCACTTCACCCGGGTCAGCTCGGAGCACATCAGCACGCCCACGTAGATGAGGGCCCCCGCCGCGGCATACGCCGGCACCATGGCGGCAACCGGAGAGAAGAAGATGGCCAGCAGGAAGAGGATGCCCACCACGATGGCGGTCAGGCCGGTGCGGCCACCCACGGCGACGCCGGAGCTGCTCTCGATATAGGCGGTCACGGACGAGGTCCCCATGAAGGCGCCGCCGACGGAGCTGACGCTGTCCACCACCAGGGCCTGCTTCATGCGCGGGAAGTGCCCCTTGTCATCGGCCAGCTTGGCGCGGTTGGTCACGCCGATCAGGGTGCCGGAAGAGTCGAACAGGTTGACCAGCATGAAGGAGAAGATGATCCCGGCGAGGCTGATGTCCAGCGATCCCATCAGGTCCAGCTGGCCGAAGACCGGTGCAATGCTCGGCGGCACAGAGACGAAGCCCTTGAAGGTGACGTCGCCGAACAGCCAGCCCAGGGTGGTGGTCACCACGATGGCGATGAGCACGGCGGAGTGGACGCCGCGGGCGGAGAAGATGCAGATGAGGAAGAAGCCGAGCAGCCCCAGCAGGCAGGGCAGGGAGGTGAGGTTGCCCACGGTCACCATGGTGGCGGGGCTCGCGACCACGATGCCGGCATTGTGCAGGCCGAGCAGGGCGATGAGCAGACCGATGCCGGCGGTGATGCCGACCCGAAGTGTCAGGGGAATGTTGGCGATGAGCCAGTAGCGTACCCGCAGCAGGGTCAGGATCAGCAGGCCCAGCGCACCCCAGAAGATGGTGCCCATGCCGACCTGCCAGGAGTAGCCCATGCCGGCCACCACCACGAAGGCGAAGAAGGCGTTGAGGCCCATGGCGGGAGCCAGGGCGATGGGCAGGTTGGCCAGCAGACCCATCAGGATGCTGCCGATGCCGGCGATGAGGCAGGTGGTAACGAACACGGCCTGGGTGTCCATGCCTGCCGCAGAGAGGATCTGCGGGTTGACGAAGACGATGTAGACCATGGTCAGGAAGGTGGTGATGCCGGCGATCACCTCGGTGCGGGCCGTGGTGCCATGACCGCGCAGGGCAAACAGGCGCTCGAGCAATCCATGCCCGGCAGCCGGGCTGGCGGTCTGCCCGGTAGCGTGATGTGGTTGATTCATGTTGGATTCCAATGGGTGACGTGAAATAGGCAGCAGGGGGCCCGGCCCATCCATGCGGGGCGACGGACCCTGATTCTGGCGGTGAAGTGACCAGACTCGTCCTGATACCGTGACAGCGCGCACATTTTCACACAGGCGGCCAGGTTTACAAACCCCGGATGTGCGAGGCGGATCAATGAATAGAGTAAAAATTCAAACGTTTTCTCCCGGAGGCAGGAGAAAGGGGACCAATAGAGCCCCGTTTCCACATCGGGATCAACGGTTTTTCTGGTAGCGTTCGATAAGCTGGCTCAGCACGGCATCGCTCTGCTCCAGCAAGGGATCGAGGGTCAACCCCATGCGTTGCAGCAGCAGGGTGGCCTGGGTTTCGCTCAAGGGGCGGCCATCAAGGAAGTAGGCCTGCTCGGCAAGTTGCTTGTCATGGCGGGGCAGCAGCACCCAGTGCACCCGTCGGGGTTCGATGGCGGCGAGGATCCGGTTGGCGGCCGCGCAGAAGGTATCGATGTGCTGCTTGCCATCCGGCCCCAGGCAGCCGGGTTCGAGCTGGATCTGGATGGTGAGTCTGGTGGTGGAGGCTTGGGTCATGGGTCGCTATCGGTGGGGAATAGGTGGAGATTGTAAGTCAGAAGAGGCAAAAAAGGGGAGCCCCGGCTCCCCTTGTGACGTCATACCTGGCGGCGCAGCTGTTGCCTCGCCTTACTTGGCAATGCGCTTGTACTTGGCGCGGCGCGGCTGGATAGCCTCGGCACCGTAGGTCTTCTTCTTCCACTCTTCGTATTCGGTGAAGTTGCCTTCAAAGAATTCGATCTTGCCCTCGTCCTGGTAGTCCAGGATGTGGGTGGCGATGCGGTCGAGGAACCAGCGGTCGTGGGAGATGACCATGGCGCAACCCGGGAACTCCAGCAGGGCGTTCTCGAGGGCGCGCAGGGTTTCGATGTCCAGATCGTTGGTCGGTTCATCCAGCAGCAGCACGTTGCCGCCGGTCTGCAGCAGCTTGGCCAGGTGCAGACGGCCACGTTCACCACCGGAGAGCTCGCCGACCCGCTTCTGCTGGTCGGAACCCTTGAAGTTGAAGCGGCCGATGTAGGCGCGGCTCGGGAACTCGTAGTTGCCGATGCGCAGGATGTCCTGGCCGTCGGCGACTTCCTCGAACACCGTCTTCTTGTCGTTCATGCTGTCGCGGAACTGATCCACGGAGGCCAGCACCACGGTGTCACCCAGGGTGATGGAGCCGGAATCCGGCTGCTCCTGACCCGACATCATGCGGAACAGGGTCGATTTACCGGCACCGTTCGGACCGATGATGCCGACGATGGCACCCTTCGGAATGGAGAATGAGAGATCGTCGATCAGCTGGCGGTCGCCATAGGACTTGCAGAGGTTGGCCACCTCCACCACCTTGTCGCCCAGGCGCGGTCCGGGCGGAATGAACAGCTCGTTGGTCTCGTTGCGCTTCTGGTAGTCGTTGGTGTTGAGCTCTTCGAAGCGAGCCATACGAGCCTTGGATTTGGCCTGACGGCCTTTCGGGTTCTGACGAACCCACTCCAGTTCCTTCTCGATGGACTTGCGACGGGCGGCTTCGGAACTCGCTTCCTGGGCCAGACGGGCATCTTTTTGCTCCAGCCAGGAGGAGTAGTTGCCCTCCCAGGGGATGCCTTCGCCGCGGTCCAGCTCCAGGATCCAGCCCGCCACGTTGTCGAGGAAGTAGCGGTCGTGGGTGATGGCCACGACGGTGCCTTCGTAGTCGTGCAGGAAGCGCTCCAGCCAGGCCACGGATTCCGCATCCAGGTGGTTGGTCGGTTCGTCCAGCAGCAGCATGTCCGGCTTTTCCAGCAGCAGGCGGCACAGGGCCACGCGGCGGCGCTCACCACCGGAGAGGTGCTTGATCTGGGCATCCCAGGCCGGCAGGCGCAGGGCATCGGCCGCGCGCTCCAGCTGGTTTTCCATGTTGTGACCGCCCTGGGCGGCGATGATGGCTTCCAGCTCGCCCTGTTCGCGGGCCAGCTTGTCAAAATCCGCATCCGGGTCGGCATAGGCTGCATAGACCTCGTCGAGGCGCGCCATGGCGCGTTTGACGTCGCCGACCGCCTCTTCGACCGCTTCGCGTACGGTCTGCTCCGGATCCAGCTTCGGCTCCTGGGGCAGGTAGCCGATCTTGATGCCGGGCTGCGGACGGGCTTCCCCTTCGATCTCGGTGTCGATACCCGCCATGATGCGCAGCAGGGTCGATTTCCCGGCGCCGTTCAGACCCAGCACGCCTATTTTGGCCCCCGGGAAGAAGGAGAGGGAGATGTTCTTGAGAATATGACGCTTGGGCGGCACGACCTTGCCAACCCTGTTCATGGTGTAAATAAATTGAGCCATTGGCTAATTCTCTTTAATTTACAGGTTGTTATTGTGTTGCTTTGAAATCTTGGGGCTGTAATGGGGCCAAATCTGAAAAGCTGGCCCCAAGCCTGCCCCAAACCCTGTCCGCTTCGTCGCGGTCTTGTTCGGGAATCCATTTGCCATAGACTGTTCGCACCATGGTGCTGTCCTCGTGCCCAAGGTAAGACGCAACCCATTCAGGGTTGGCGCCAGCGGTCAGCATCCAGCAAGCAAATGTATGGCGCATATGGTATTGGGTTCGGCGGCGAATGCCAGCCCTCTTTATCAACCTGTCCCATTTGTCACCCAAGGTGAAGGCCGTGTAGCAGATGCTGAGCCCGGGTGTCTTGCTGGTTACATCGGGGCTGAACACGAACGTGACCTTTTCATCTACCTGCCGGCGGTCCCGGAGCGTCTTCTTGATGTTGTGGGATTGGCGCATGGCTGTCATTGGCCGCATGCGTCTGAGTGCCTCAATTGCCGGTGGGAGGAGCACAATCGTGCGCTCATGACCTGTCTTCGGCACCTTGAAGTTGCGGGCCTGGGTGATGTTTCGGCGGATCTGCAATTCCCCGCGCTCCAGGTCAACATCCTCCCATGCCAGGGAGCAGAGCTCCCCAGTGCGCATGCCTGTCCAGCAGGCGAGCTGGACCCACATTGCGTCCATATCGTGCCTGGCAGACTCCTGCAGGCGACGAAACTCATCTTGATCAAATGGGTCTGGTTTATCCCGGATCACTTCCACCTTGGTCAGCACTGAAGAAAGGTCCTGATGGGTGTAGCCGTTCTGCTTGGCGAAGTTGAACAGCCCAGCGGCGACCATCATATAGTAGTTGACCGATCTCGGAGCCAAGGGCTTGCTGGTTCTGTTACGCGGCTCGGTCATCAGGTACCGGCGCCATTGCTGCAGGTCTTCGGTCCGGAAGGTGCTGACGACCCGGGTGTGGTCCAGGTCAGATGCCAGCATCCCCAGGATTGAGCGATATCGGCCACGGGCGTTATCGCCTATGTCCACATCCTTGATCTTCAGGTAGTGCTCTACCAGGTCGCCCAGAGAGATGTCCCGGCTTGCGGTCGTGCCGGCGAACCGGTGGGCGTTCTTGCTGTCTGGGAAGTGTTTGGCGTAGTCGAAGACACCGATGGCGATTTCATGCAGGATAGCCTCCCGCTTGCGGGAGGCGTGCTTGATGTTGGCTTTGGTGGCCGGCATGTTGAGCGTTTCCCGGCATCGCTTGCCGTGGAATCGGAAGTCGATGCGAAGACTCTTGCCGTGCAGTTCGACACCTGGTGTTTCAGCAACGATGTCGATCAGTTCTTGGTTCCGGTCAGCCAATCCTCATATCTCCGCCAGTGATAGACATACTTCCCATCCGGGGCCAACTTGTAGTGGACCCCCTCTATAAGCTGACCCTTCTTCCGCTTCTCGCTGATGGCCTTCTCAGTGTACCCGAACATCTCTCCCAAAACTCGAGGCAGAACCCAGCTGGGGCGTTCCATCACAACCACTTTCTGATGCATATTCATGTCTCCTTTACGCCTCACGGCGAGAAGAGCGGCCCCATGGGGCCACTGTCTTTCGTTACGCTAGAACGGCAGATCGTCGTCATAAGCGATCGGTGGTTCGGTGTAGGCCGGTGATTGCGCCGGCTGTGGCGTTGGCCTTTGCTGGCTGCCTGCCGCTTGCTGTTTCCCTCCTCCGTTTTGCCCGCTTCCTCCCAGCATCTGCATCACCCCTGTGAAGCTGTCCACGAGCACCTCGGTGGTGTAGCGCTCCTGGCCGCTCTGGTCCTGCCATTTGCGAGTCCGCAGTTTGCCCTCCACATAGACCTGAGAGCCCTTCTTCAGGTGCTTCCCTGCCACCTCAGCCAACATTCCCATGAAGACGACACGATGCCACTCGGTGCGCTCCTTGGCCTCGCCGGTCTGCTTATCGCGCCAGGTGTCGGAGGTCGCCAAGGTGATGCTGGTGACAGCGTTCCCGCCGGGCATGTAGCGCACTTCCGGATCCTGGCCGAGGTTGCCGATCAGGATGGCCTTGTTGATACCGCGGCTGGCCATCAGTTATGCCCCTGGGTTTGATAGAGCTGCTGGAACTTGGTGTTGACCTGCCTCCATTGGGGGTCCTTTGCCTGCTTGAGGCAGTGAATACGGCGAGCCATCGCGAACTTGGCCTTTTCCAACATGTTGGCGCTGGTGGCGTGGTGCTGGGCTTTCTTGTAGGAGAGGGCCGCATCCTGATGGTTGCCGGCATGCTCCTGCTGGATGGCCTGCTTGAGATCATCCCGGTAATTGCGCTGGTAAAGTTTGATATGCATCGTGTCCTCCCGGACAGTCGTGGTTCGTTACATCCAGGCCTGCATGGCTGGGCATTCAATTCAGGGGGGATTCAATCTCCTGGTACTCCAGTTCGTTGAAATTCAGATACTGGGCCGGGGCCTTGTCGATGGCGGCCAGCCGGATCTGCTGGTGAGTCATCGGGTGGTGCGCCTCGATGGTCCCGGTCAGACGATCCGGTGCTGCCCCCAATTCGGTGGCCGCATTCAGGGTGTAGCTGTAGCGGTGCATTGGCCTGCTCCTTTGGTGGTATCGATTTGCCAGCGGTACCCGCCGTGCTTTTCCTGCTGGCCGGCAAGACAGCGGGTGATGCCGACCCTGACAAAACCGCCCTTGGTCTCCGCATCCGTGACACTGTCGAACCGGACGACCTGATCCCCATTGATGCCGATCACCGGGGTCTTGCGCCACTGCGGCGGTTTCACCATGTCAACGAAGAGGCGGCGGGTATGGCGCCCGCGACCGTTTTGCCCAACCATGCAGAAGTGTTCAATTCGAGTGGTGAAGCGAGACTCCCTGTGGATCTGGCCCATCACGATGCTGGCCTCACTGACAGTGAGGGAGAACTCGGCAGCCACATCGGCACTGATGGCGCCGCCGGTGCGGGCATGAATCCACTCGGCAACGTCCTGTACGATGCTCATACGCTTCTCGCCTCGATCTGCGCCAGTACCTGCTGGGCGTCCTCCCGCACACCCAGCTCATCGCCGTCGAACGTCTTGATGTAGGAGCGAATCCCATGCCAACGTGAGCTGAGAGAGGCCTCGCTCACCTTGGCTATGGCGTCCAGCGCCAAGTGGTGTTTTTGTCCTTTGGTATCGGTGACCGTGATCATGCTGCGTCCCCCCTTACATCAGAGCCAGCGCAATGAGCGCGGCCAGTGTGTTGAGCACCAGGATGGTGATCCCGGCGGCTTGCTGCTTGGTCATGCTGCCCTCCTGGCTTGCAGGTGCTTGTACGGGTTATTGGCTCTGGCAATGGCCGCCATCGGCGGCGGGCTGACGCTGTTGCCCACCATCAACACCTGATCGGTGATGGAGAGCGGGGTGCCGTCGTGGCCGCGGTCATGGATGTAGTGGCGCGGCATGCCCTGGCAGCCATAGAGCTCCTTCGGTACCAGCATGCGCAGGCCGATATCCACGATCACCCAGGTGTTGCCGCACCAGGTCACGGTCACCAGTGCCAGCCGGTCCTTGGTGGTGATGGTGTGCATCGGCTCGGTGACAGCACCCCACTGCCCGCCGCTCGAGTAGTAGCGCATCAGGAAGGCGCTGACCCGCAGGGCTCCGGCCTCTTGCTCCGGTGTCAGGCCGCACTCACCCGGGCTCGCCATCACGGTCTGCACCAGGGCGTGGTGCTGGTCCGCCGAGACGATGGTAGGGAGCTGGCTTTCCGAAGTGCTCGGTGGCAGGTTCCTGCGCAGGTGCACCATGAAGGCTGAGGCCAGTTGCTGCTGGCTGCCGCTCGAGGTGATGGTGCTGCATGGGTCAGACACGGATCTGGCGGGCACGGTGTTGAACCCGCCATTGGCCTGCACCATCAAGGGAGCCGCCAGCATGGACTTGCCACCGCCGCCGGCCATGATGGCTGCCGCAGGTTCATCCACCCCGTGCTCACCCCCTTTACCGAAGTGGCGCACCACCAGAGGGGCCAGACTCGGGTTGCACACGGCGAACGCGCCACCCTTGGGCCAGCCTGTAATAGTGCGCAATGGGGCATCAACCGAATCGACACCGCGCCCTGACCAGTTTGCCAGCTCGATGACGAAGGGCTTGGGATTGGTCAGCACCTCGCGGATCACCCCGATTGCCACGCGCTCCAGGGTGGCATCGGCCAGTGGGCGTTTGACGTTCAGCCCCTGTGCCCGGGCTTCTTCCTTGGTGAGGAAGATGCTGGGGCAGGGGATAGACCAGTCGATGTGATCCGCCGTTACCCGATAGGGCTTGAGGTGGCTGCCTGGTGCCGGGGCCTTGCAATGGGTTGGAGCGGGCCAGCAAACGGGTTCCCCGTCCCGGCGGGCAACGAGGTAGAGGCGCTGGCGGCTGGTGGCCGCACCGTAATCGGCTGCATTCTTCACGGTATGGTCAAGCTCATACCCCATGCGCTCGATGCTGGCCAGAAAGCGGCGCCAAGTCTGGCCTGCCCGCTTGGGATCCGGCACAAGGTATTGCTGCTGGCGTGGCACCCGTTCTCCGGGCTCGGCGATATGCAGCTCGATCTTGGTCTTCTTGCCGCGCTGAACCTCGACCAGCTTGATGACCCGGCCAGTGGCCTTGTCCCGCTTGGCGATGAGGGGCCCCCAGGTGCGCATCTGCTTGACGTTCTCCATGGAAAGCACGGCAGGTTTGCTCAGGGCAAGCCATTTGGTGATCACCCATGCCAGGCTGCGGATCTCCTGCTTGCGCGGCTGACCGCCGGCGGCCTGTGAGTGGTGGGTGCAATCCGGGCTGGCGTGCAGCCAACCGACCGAGCGCCCTGCCAGCACAGCAACCGGGTCCACGGCCCAGATATCCTCTTGCAGATGCAGAGCCTCCGGGTGGTTTGCCTGGTGCATGGAGAGCGCCTTGGGGTTGTGGTTGATGGCGATGTGCACCGGGCACCCAAGCCCACGCTCAATCCCCGTGCTGGCGCCACCGCCGCCGGCGAACAGATCCACGTTGATGGCTGATCCCAGGTTGAGCGGGGCCCCGGTCACCTTGGCCCTGACGGCGCGGGAGCGGCGAAGTGATTTGCTCATGCCATCACCTCATTCACTCGGGTAATGGCGTTGATCATCACACTCTTTTGCGTGACGGGGCTGAGGGTCGGCTCGTTATGCAGGGCGTTCAGCAAGGCGATGACAGCCTCCTGGCGGTGCAGGTCGAGCATGGTGAAGGACTCGGTGAAATTGTATCCCTCAACCTGCTTCAGAGTTGAGACAACCTTGCGCAGCAGCGCCTTGGTTTCCTCGTCCAGGGTGGTGTACTCGTCCATGAGCTGCTCGTCGCTGACCGAGATGGCGATCGCTACCTCCCGGGCGGTGTAGTGCTCCTTGGCGCCGTAGAGCACGGTCAGCACGGCGACGAAGCACGACCACTCGGCGCCACCCAGATTGAGCTCGTCGTTCTGGTAGTCGAAGGCCCAGTCTTCCAGCGGCTTGATGTTGGGGGCCTCATCTTGCTGGTGGCTATCCGGTTCTGGCTCAGACAACAGCTCGAGCTGCAGTTCGCTCTGCACAGGTTCGGCACTCTGCGCCAACAGCTCGGCGGCTTTGGCGGTGGCCTGTGCCAGCAGATCGCCTGAGGCCGTCAGGTTGTCGATGATCCAGGCGGCCAGCTCGGCGGTCCTGGCCGGGGTCAGGATGTCCGCATCGTCGATCTGGTAGATAACCCCCTTCACTGCGGGGTGGCGCTGCCAGTGGGGCAGGACGGGGGAACGACTATCCTCTGTGACAAAGCCTAGGTGGATAGGCTTGCCGGCCAGCAGGTTGGCAACGGCCAGGTCGAGCCGATAGAAGATCTCGGAGAGCGGATACTGCTCGTCCAGCCAACCGTGCACATAACCCCTGACCTTGGCCTGCTGTTCTTCGCCCAAGTCGCTGCACTCGATCTGTTTGCCCATGATGCTGCTGACATCGGCATAGCCCTGTTCGCCCAGCATGGTGCTTTCCGTGATGGGCGATATCAGCTCCTGTGTTGCCAGTTCGTCTGCCGCCGCAGTGTTGGTCGCATCATCGCTGGCCGCTGGCGGTTCCCACGCTGTTGGTTTGGTTACGGCAGGTTGGTCTTGTGGCTGGGCTGGCTCGGCAGTGACAGCCTTGGCGATGGCCTGGCTGGCCTCTTCGTTGAGCGCGACAGCCTGGCGGTGGATCATGTCGAGGATGATCTGACCGGTGATGATGAGGTCGTCACGGCGCAGACGCGCTTCAGGGCGGCGCTCGCCCTGCCAGCCGGCGTCGAAGATCACCACGGCTGAGGCGAAGCCGCTGGCGCTGGGCTTGTCTTTCTTCGGGTCGCGGGGTACGTACCAGCTAGGCACCTCAAAGCCGATGCGGCCGCTGATGAACTGGATGAAGTCGGCATCTTCCGGCCACCAGGTCTCGCTGGTGGCGGCCTTGATAAGCAGCATGATCTTGGCGCCCTGTGCCCGTTGCTCACGGCAGAAGTTGAGGATGGCCTCCATTCCGGTGATGGGGTTGCCCTCGCTATCCGCGCACGGGCGGGAGTAGGGCGGGTTGCCGAAGGCGGCACCACCGAGGCGGCGCAGGTCGGCGGCCAGCTCCTGGGTGAGGGCATTGTCTTCGGCGTCGTAGTAGTTCGACACCAGGGCGTTGCAGTCGTCGGCGAACATGTCGAGCACCACCGGCCCCAGGGTGGGGGCGAACTGGTGGAACAGGCCCCAGGCCAGCGCCTTGGGGGTCTGCCATTGGTCGCCAATCTGCTTGAGATCGTGGTCAGGCTGGGCCTGCAGTTCGGCCAGCGCTTGGGCGTAGTGGTTCATCGTTGCCTCTTCGTTGAGATATGACCCGCTCCCCGGATCAGGGCTTGGCCTTCTTTGCGACCCTGGCTACTGCGCGGGCTGCCTTGAGGCACTCATCGAACACCTTCCCCTTGGCGAAGCTGGGCGTCCGGTCGAAATAGAAGGTGGCTTCTTTCACCCCTAGCGAGACCGCATGGGGGGGGAATTCCTCCTTCTCCAGCGTTGCCTTGATGTGCTTGGCAATGAACTCGCGTGGGTGCATGACTGCCTCCGCTATGTCTGAAATTGGTCTCATCACGCAAGCGACAGGCAATAGGAGGCCGTGACCCGCTGTTGGGCCGCTATCGCTTGTGGGATAAGGGCCCCGTTGCCGGGGCCAGGAGAGAACATGTCGGGCTGATTGGTCAGGGCCCGGAGCCCTGTGCCAGCATGGGCAGTGGTGCTGCCCTTGATGGCGCCGTCAGGTGGGTGACGGCTGGTATTGCAAGTTGGTCAGCTGCCAGCCCGAACAGCCAGATCAACATCAGGAGTAGTAACCACATGCGTTGCACCTGTGGTGGTGGCTTGAGCACTTCACAGTGAGTCAGCCGTTCTTGCTATCGGTACCGGTGCGCCCTCACGGGCAGACCTACCTATCGAAACTGTCGCCTCTCGGCGAGGGCCTGGGTGGCGCTTCACAGCGGGACCAGGCGACCGCGTAACCCTGCGGTGGGTTGGTTGCCGGTTACCCTATCCGGCGTCAGCGCTGAGGTCTTTCGACTTGCCCAACTGACGGGTTTGCTGTGGTGGCCGGGTCTGACACCGGCCGAGGTCTAGGGGGCATCCCTACGAATGCCGGTTGGCGCAAAGACCTTCCCATTCACCACAACCGTGGATTGCATTGGTCTCCGGGTCTCTCGTGCGGTACCCCATGGGCCTAGGCTCACCTGCAATGCAATCCCGGTTGTGTCCCGGCCTTTCACCGGGTGGTGGCTGGGGAGTCAGACCCGCCCTCGCTTCGTTCGCTATCACTTCAACAACGCTGTCTTTCCAGCTGCCAGCCGGTCACTGACTGTGTTTTCCGTTCACCTTGGTCGGCACGCATACCAGCCTTGCCAAGGGAGAGCGGGGAGGTGAGTCAGCCCGGTTGCCGGTGTTATGTCCCCAAGCGGTTTGTTGCCACCGCTGCCAGTGTTGTTCTGGCCCTCCGGCTGGGGTCGTCTTTCGCACTGAATTCAATTCCTAACTTTTGGTTAGCATATATCAGGTTTGATTTCGGTCAATACCCGAAAGTTAGGTTTTTTAGGTTTTTTTTCATTCAGGCTCATTCGGTGCAAAACTGGGACGTGCTGAAGGGAGGGATGCCGAGTGAGCAGGTTGATGGAGTGCCAAGCGTGTCATGCGCTGATTGAGGAAGGAGAGAGCCCGTGCCCGCAATGCGGGTCCACGCTGCTTGGCGGGGTGGGGGCCGACCTGGCCCATCAGTTGGCGGTGAAGCAGCAGCAAGAGGCGTTTGTGGCCACGTACCACACCTGGTCTGATGGGGGCTGGGAGGGGATAGGGATAGACATGGTCCGCCACCGGTTGGCGGTGCGCTTTTTTGATGGGCATATCCGTGCCCGCAAGATCATCCAGGGTACGCAGGTGATCGGGGTCAAGGTCAGGGAGACGGCCGGCGCCACGCACACCAAGACGCAGGGCGGCAGTCAGCTAGGTCGGGCGTTGGTTGGCGGTGTGTTGATGGGCGGTGTCGGCGCATTGCTGGGCGGCCTGAGCGCCAAGCAAACCAGCACGGGGACCGTGTCGTTGGTGCAGGTGTTGATCACCACCCAGGAGCCCGATTATCAACTACTGAGCATCACCCTGCTGGCCGGGGAGTTCAGGGCAGATTCGGCTGCGGTGGCGCAGGCCAGACGGTCTGCAGAGGTGTGGGTGGCGCGAGTAGAGGGATTGATCCATCAGTGCGCCGCTCAGGCGGTGAGGCCTGAGCACGGCGGCAGTGTGGCAGATGAACTGGGCAAACTGGTGTGGCTGCGTGAGCACGGTGAGATCACCATGCAGGAGTTCGACCTGCTCAAGCGGCAGTTGCTTGCAAATCGCGATGCAGATTCATAACCCGATTGCGGATTGGCGTTACTCGACCATCACCGAGCAGACCAGTACGGCGCAGATCTGCACGTCTTCATTGACCGGCAGCAGGGGGTATTGCGGGTTGAGGGGTTTTAACCACCAGGAACCGGAATCCATCACCAGCTCTTTGAAGGTCATGTCGCTGCCATAGCGGGCTATCACCTTCTTGCCATGGGCAGGTTCCACTTCTGGATCCACGATGATGATAGTGCCGTCAGGGTATGACTTTCCCCCCATGGGCGCGACCATGGAGTCACCCTTCACCCGCACGGCATAGGCCCGAGTGCTGACGCGAACTGGGCTGATGGTGACCTCTTCTGCCTCTTCCAGACTCGGGATGTCGCCGCAGTCCTTGAACTCCCCGGCACTAACCCACGAAATCAAGGGCACCTGGTAGATAGGGAACGGCTGTGGCTCGATATTGCCGTCACCCGGATCGGTGCCTGTCAGCAACCACTGCACACTCTTGCCAGTGATGCGCGAGAGCTCTCCCAGGCGCTTTACTTCAGGCAACCCCTCACCTTTGAGCCATTTGCGTACAGAGATTTCAGACAGGCTTTCCCTCAACGTGCGTTTAAGTCGAACTATCCGGCCTCGAGCAGGCCAGCCCAATTCATCGAGAGCGGCATTAAGTCGCTGCGAGAATGCAATTTTGTCGGCTTCAAAACGCGCCATTGGTGTCTGTTTCTCATCCATTTCCTAACGTCCAGTTATTGTTTGTCAATTTCGCCTAACTTTAACCTCTTGCGAATTTTACTAACCAAGAGTTATGATTTGGTGTGTGTTAAACGCCAGAGGACGCCATGCATACCCTGTTAACTCGATTCGGTACCAAGAGTGCCATCGCGGCTGCGCTCGGCATCACCCCGGAGGGGGTAAGCAACGCCTTCAGGCGTGGCAAAGTGCCAAGCACCTGGGTGGCCAAGCTCAAGCAGCAAGGTTTGAGCCAATCTGAGCTTGCTGAATTGCCTCTGACCGACGAAGGGCGGGCGATTGTATCAGCATTCACCGGGCATTTATAACCAACCGTTAGGGATCAC
Source organism: Aeromonas sp. ASNIH5 (assembly GCF_002902865.1). Classification (NCBI taxonomy): domain Bacteria; kingdom Pseudomonadati; phylum Pseudomonadota; class Gammaproteobacteria; order Aeromonadales; family Aeromonadaceae; genus Aeromonas; species Aeromonas sp. ASNIH5. Next base: position 4,083,302 of record NZ_CP026122.1, read on the forward strand.
TATGACAGAGCAACGGAATGACACCACGGCAAAAGTCAGGGCGGTTTTCCGGTCATCGGACGTGATGGCGGCGGCTTATGGCATTGGCCATCGCTTCAACGCCAGCGAACTGGCGCGGCTGATGGGGCGCAAGCCGGCGGAGTTTTGCAAGAAGCTCAACCCGGATTGCGACGACCGCCATCTCACCCTGGCCGAGGCGGTTGCCGTCACCGAGATCACCGGTGATAACGCCATCCTCGATGCCTGGGCCGTCAGTCGGGGCAAGGTGCTGGTGGACTTACCAGCGGGGGTCGTGAGCGATGACGACCTGGTAGAGCAGGTGCTGCTGGCGCAGGCGGTGTTCGGCAAGTTGATGCAGGCCATTCACGACGCTCGGGCAGACGGGGTGATCGACAGGATAGAGCAGGGACAAATCGAGCGCATCGGTACCCAGGCCGCCGAGCATGTGCTGGGGCTGATCAGCAGCACTGGCGCAAATGTGCGGCAACTGCCGACGACTTCCAGCAAGTAGATACAAGGCGGCCCCGCGCTGCGTCAACAGCCGAGGCCATGGTTCAGTCATCGATTGGGGATGAGAACATGGAAAAGCATACGGTTAACAATGCCTTTGAGCAAGGTGCCAATAGCATGTCTTTGGTCGGGCATCAGCGGCCAGAGCTGCCTCGGCCTTCACTTACGCGTCAGCGTCGACCCAGTGTCATTCCCAGCATGCTGCCACGACTGGTTTGTAGCCAGTGCGGCACATTCCTGGTTTATGGCGGGTTCCGTGGCGGAATCAAGATCCCCGTTTCCCCGGAGCAGGCAAGGCGCCACCTTGACTGCCTGATGCAGCATCTACGGGAGGTGGGACATGGGTGAGGTGATCAGACTGGCGGCCCCGGTGGCCGCCCCAACGCAACGAGGTTGCAACGTGGACGACAATGCCCGCACCGGTTTTCGCCTGTTCTACCGCAGCATGAAGAACGCGGCCTGGTACCGGGATGTCGCCAAGAAGGTGGTGATGTTTCACCTGATCCTCGAGGTGGCGCATGAGCAGCGCACCGTGGTGTTTGGCGGCAAGCGGGTGCAGCTTTCCCGCGGGCAGTTGGTGTGCTCGGCCAAGAGCCTGGGGCAGGAGTGCGGCATCTCGGAAGATCAGGCCCGCCGGGCGCTGGAGTTCTTCAGGGCAGAGGGGGCAATCAGCTGTGTGGGGGCCCGTGGCAAGGGGGGCTATACCGTGGTGAGCCTGCTCAATTTCGATGCCTATCAGCGCGGATTATCGCAAATATTTTGCGCGGAATATGGCGCGGATTCTGAGGCCGCGCCAGCACTGGGGTTGGAGGCTGGTTCGCAAAGTGGCGGCGCGGATTTACCCGCCGAACAACACGCCGAAGACTATATCAGTAAGAACATAAAGACAGATCTTAAAGACTCTTCGTCGCAACTCGCTGTCGCGACTTTCGACCAGCAGAGTGAACAGCCTATCGCTGATGAGCCTGTCACTGCTGACCCCCTCTCTGATGAGCCCACTGTTGCCGAGCCCAAGACCCGGGTTATCCCGGGGGCTGCGATCCAGACGCCCAATGGCAAAGCCTGGGGTACGGCGGAAGACCTGACGACCGCGCAGTGGATGTTCAAACGGGTGCAAGTGATCGCGCCCACCGCGCTTGAACCGAACTGGGCACAGTGGGCCAATGTGATCCGCCTGATGCGTGAGCTCGACCAGCGCAGCCACCGGGATATCTGCGAGCTGTATGACTGGGTGAGCCGGGATGCATTCTGGTGCACCAATGTGCTGTCCCCGCAGAAGCTGCGCCAGCAGTGGACCCCGTTGACGGTGAGACGCAACGCCCCCACCCATCGGCCCGTCAGTGGCCAGCATACCGACCTGACCCAATCCATGACTGCCGACGAGCTGAATCGCCGGATGCAGGAGGGCTTCTGATGAGCATGAAACCACTGAGCGCAGTGCTCGAGGACATGACGAGTTATGGTCTTGCTGCACATGCCGGAGAGCAACAGCAGAGGGTTTTGACCGACCACGACTCGCAGATGGTGTCGATGTTGTTCGAACAGTTGAAGATCGTGTTCCCTGCCTGGAAGCATGCTTTCCCGACCGATGACGCCCAGCGCCGAGCCCTGGCCGAATGGACCCGAGCTCTGGTGGATGCTGAGTGCACCAGTCGCGAGCAGCTGCAGCTGGGCATGCGGGTGGCTCGCGAGCAGGAGATCCCGTTCTTCCCCAGCACCGGGATGTTCATCAAGTGGTGCCAGGTCACGCCGGAGTCGCTTGGACTACCGACGGTCGATCAGGCGTTGGCCGATGTGGTACGCCACCGTAAGAGCCACCCGGCCGTGGTGATTGCCGCTCGAGCTACCCGCTTCGAACGCCAGACGCTGACCGCTGACGAGTACCGCAAGGTGTTCGCTCAAGCCTATGACCAGGTCGTGCGCCGTGTGATGGCCGGGGAGGATATCGAGGCTGAGGTGCTGAAGGGGTTGCCCACTCGTGAGCAGATCCGCCACAGCCCCGAGTTCTACCAGCAAGCTGGGCAGCGCGGCGTTGCCAGCTTGAAGGCGCTGTTCAAACGCGGGGGAGGTGCGTGATGGCCAGTCAATTCAATGCGAACGTCGAGCGCGATGTCCGTGAGGCGCAGTTCTGCCGGGTGGTCATCTATCCGCCGGTGCGGGGCTGGGTGGGGGAGCGGGTGCACCTGGAGGTGTCGAATTCGCTGGATACCCTGGGCAAGACCGATGCCGCCACCGGCGCCGGTTATTACCTGGTGTGGGATGGGGCCGAGGAGGCACGGGCAGAGGCTGCGCGGATCCGGGGCCAGGCGGTGGAACTGGTGAGGGTAGAGGCATGAGCGAACAGATGACTCACTCTCGCTTATCAGAGATTGCCTGCGCGTGGCTCAAGCGCCCCATGGGAAGCAGGGGGCCAGCATGCCAGATCGCCATGATCGAGGTGGGTGGGCTCTATGGTGGTGAGCGGGCAGATGCTTGGGGATATCGCTGGGGTTGCAACGGCGGTTCTGTTCTCGTTGAGGTGAAGGTTTCTCGTGCTGACTTCCTCGCCGATGCCAAGAAGCCGCACCGCAATGGTGAAGTGCTGGGGATGGGCACTTATCGGTACTACATGTGTCCTGAAGGCATCATCACCCTGGACGACCTGCCCCGTGGCTGGGGGCTGCTCTGGGTGAACAGTCGCGGCCATGTGAAGTTGCTTGCTGGACATGTCTGTATGCTTCAGGGGGCGCACGGAAGGGGGGCAGAGCAGGTTTGGGCTCATCAGAAGATAGATTGGCCCCTTGAAGATCCAGACACTTCGCCCCTCTTAATTTAAGAGGTAGTCTTGGAACTATGTTCAGTACTAGTCGCAACGAGAAAATGGTCGAAGTGTTAACAGGGGCTGAGCGCCGTCGACGCCGGACTCCGCAGGAAAAGATCTCCATCGTGCAGCAGACCTTTGAGCCCGGAATGACCGTATCTCATGTCGCTCGCTTGCACGACGTCAACGCCAACCAGCTTTTCAAATGGCGTAAACAATTCCAGGAAGGCTCTCTCACGGCGATCACCGCCGGTGAGGATGTTGTTCCAGCCTCCGAGTTGGCTGCTGCCATCAAGCAGATCCGAGAGCTCCAGCGTCTGCTCGGGAAGAAGACCATGGAGAACGAGATCCTCAAAGAAGCCGTGGAGTATGGTCGAGCAAAAAAATGGATTGCGCATGCGCCCTTGTTGCCGGGGGACGACGATTAAGTGCTGTGAGCCAGGCCCTTAATGTATCGCGTGCGCAGCTATCCGTTCGTGTTCATCGCAAACCAGGTTGGCAAGATGGTCGTCATCATCGCCAGCGTGATGATGCAGCCTTACTTGGCCGTATCATGGAGGCGATGGCAGAACTTCCCTCCTATGGCTATCGCCGGGTCTGGGCGCTGTTACGGCGTCAGTCAGAGGCAACAAGACAGCCTGTAGTAAACGCCAAACGGGTATATCGCGTCATGAGAGAGCATGGCCTGCTGCTGGAAAGAAAACCGGCTGCACCATTGGCCCAGCAGGCACATAAGGGGCGTGTTGCCGTCAAAGATAGCAATCGACGTTGGTGCTCGGATGGCTTCGAGTTTCGCTGCGATAACGGTGAAAAACTACGAGTCACGTTCGCCATGGACTGCTGCGATAGGGAGGCGTTGGACTGGGCTGCCAGCACCGGGGGTTACGACAGTGACACGGTGCAAGATGTCATGCTGAGATCTGTCGAACGACGCTTCGGGGATGCGTTGCCGGCATCACCGGTGGAGTGGCTGACTGATAATGGCTCGGCGTATCGAGCCCATGAGACCCGCGCGTTTGCACGAGAAATCGGGTTGGAGCCCAGAACGACGGCGGTGAGAAGCCCACAGAGCAACGGTATAGCGGAGAGCTTCGTGAAGACGATGAAGCGAGACTATATCGAGATGATGCCGAAACCAGATAGCCGAACAGCGGTAGGCAATTTGGCCATCGCGTTTGAGCATTATAACGAACACCACCCGCACAGCGCCTTGGGATACCGTTCACCTCGGGAATTTCTGCGCAGTCGGGTATCACAACCCTAAGCGGGAAAAAGTGTCTGGATCTATGGGGTCAAATCCAGAAGAATCACCGGCTTGAGCTGGAGATGATGGCTCATGTGTTGAGTCGGATTGGCGATCCTGAAGTGATGAATCGTCGGCTACGTGATGCCGAACAGAAGGCGCAGCGCCTCGCTCGCTATCACGATGACTTCCACCGGCAAGAGCGTGAGATGCAGATGCTGAATTACCGGGTGCGGCAGCTCAATGAGCAGCTTGGCGAGCAAGAGGTGCAGTCATGATGCACTACTACGCCCAGCACACCCCGACCCGGGATTGGCAAGCGCCGCTGTTGGGGATCGAGGAGCTGGTGAAGGCGCAAGAGGGCGGAATCTGTGTGTCGATCGGGATGTGGGTGATCCACGATATCGGGTTTGGTGCCTGGAGCACCGAGATAGGCGAGATCGTCGGGACTGCCATGCACAAGGCAGCCCATCAAGCCACCACCGGGAGGGGGAGGAAGGGATGAACATAGGCATGCTGTTTGGGATGTTGATCGTCGGCTGGGCGCTGCTGCTGGCCGTGTTGCTGGTGCTGATATGGGTAGCGCTGCGGGCATGGCGGGAAGAAGTGCAAGAGGACGAGGCGGCGTTACTGGATGAACCACGGCTGGTGTCGGCGTGCCGTGAGCTCTCAGAGCTGGCGGCGAAGACCAAGGAGGCCAGCCATGGCTAAGGCCTTCTTCGTGCTGATGTACCTGTTCGTGGCGCTGTTTGTGCTGGCCATGGTGCCCTATGAGGGGGGTATGGGCTGGCAGATGCTGCAGGCGCCGGTGGTGTGGGTGATCCTCGCGGGCTGGGTGTTGGTGATGTTCCCGTGCCCTGTGGTGCGCCTGCTGCTGGCACCGCTGCGGGCCATCCTGTTGCTGCTGGTGTGGTTGGGCACACTGCTGCTGGCGATCACCAAGGTGGTGCTGGTGGCGCTCAACCGTGCGAATCGCGATCTGGCCGGGGAGGCCCATCATGACCGTTGAACTGAAAGAACTGAATGAACGTGGCCTGATCGACCTGGCCGGGGTGAAGGTGTATGTGGCAGGGCCCATGACGGGCCTGCCACAGTTCAACCGGCCTGCGTTCTTTGCCGCCGAGGCCTACCTGCAAGGGCAGGGGGCCAGGGTGATGAACCCCGCCGTGCTGCCGGATGGCTGGGCGCATGATGCCTATATGCGGATCGCCATCCCGATGCTGATGGAGTGTGAGGCGGTGGCGTTTTTGCCCGGCTGGCAGCAGAGCAAGGGGGCGCGGCAGGAGTTCACCCGGGCGCACGCCTTCGGCCTGGTGCTGCTGCAACTGGACGTCGAGGAGCTCCCCCTGGGATTGCTGGTCAGGCAGCATCTGCCGTTGATGGTGTAGGTCATATCCCGCCGTGAGAACATAACAAACGGTGATTGATGGCTGTATAAATACACAGTATCTTTTGGGGCTATGCCAAGGACATGACAATCGGGAGAGTGACATGCAGGTGTTGAGTTTTGACAGTATGGAGTTTGGCAAGGTGCGCCTGATCGATGAAGCCGGGCGCGTGCTGTTCTGTGCCGTCGATGTGTGCAAGGCGCTGGGCTACAGCAACCCGAGGGATGCGGTGAAGCGTCATGTGGACGAGGGGGATGTCGTGAAACGCGACACCCCCACGACCAGCGGGATGCAGGAGGTCAGCTTCCTGTGCGAGAGCGGGGTCTATGCCCTGATCTTCGGCAGCAAGCTGCCCGCGGCCAAGGGGTTCAAGCAGTGGGTCACCGGTGAGGTGCTGCCCAGCATTCGCAAGACGGGGCAGTACGCGATCGGCCAGGCCCCGGTCATCAACATGGAGGCGGTACAGGTCGAGCTGCTGTTCGTTGAGACCGCGGCCCGCATGCTGAACGTCAGTAACTCCGGCAAGCTGGGCATGCTGCAGACCATCCAGCGCCAACACGGTCTGCCTAACCTGCTGCCAGCCTACGCCATCGACGCGCCGAGCGATGCCACCGATGGCAGTTCGCGGCCGACCTTCTCGGCCACCGAGGGGCTGAAGCAGCACGGGGTGAGCATGGGGGTGCGCTACTTCAACGCCCTGCTCGAGTCGAACGGGTTGCTGACCAAGATGCGCCGCCCCTCCACCAAGTCACCGGATAAGCAGAAGGAGTTCTGGGCGATCACGCCCAAGGGGCTGCTGTACGGCAAGAACATCGTGGATCCGCGCTGCCAGCGCGAGACGCAGCCGCACTGGTACCAGAGCCGGTTCGCCGAGCTGCTGGCCAAGGTCGGGCTGGGGAAGGTGGCGGCATGAGCGATGTACAGTATTGCACTAGCAATGTGTATTGAATCAATAAAGGGGCTTAAGCCCCTTTAGATATGTCTCCAATTCGGTCTTTTTAATGAGCTACACTGTGCGACTCGTGCAGTCACAGACAGGAATCGGGAACATCCTTCCTGACCGAGAGCGAATGATCTTTCCGTTCTTTGTGAAATAGGGACGGAAGATGATGGAGCAAGGGTTACCGCATTTCGAACAAATACCAGTGGCCATAAGGATTATCCTCAGATTAGCCGTCAATCCTGTAAACCCATACAGGATTGTCATTTTCAAGGAGAACCGCTAATCTGAGGGTGCGAATCTGAGATAAGCGGATGGGTTATCCCCCGTTTTCTTCGGAGCTTTGTGCGCTAACACTCAGCTCCATCCAAGGCCCTGTTCTTACAGGGCTTTTTCATTTTGCAAAGTCAAAGCTCAGCTGCTGAATGTTGAATCCCAGCAGGGTGAGTACATGCTCTGCAAACTGGTCTGCCTGCCACTCTGCATCTTCAATTTCCTCCGGAGGTTTCTGAGAGAAGTGCAGCATCGGCTTATGTCCAAGCAGCAGGTGGCCCAATTCATGAAACATGATGGAGAGCGAATCCTGATCCCGTAGGCAAGCAAGTTCATAGGTGCTCTGAGGAACACTGATCGTCATTGTATCGGGATCGAAATGGCCTCTGGTGAGGTTATGTGTATCTTCCGCCCATTGTTCATCATCGACGATGTTCAATGTGATGTTGTATTCCACGAGAGACTCGAAGAACACATCGAAACGTTTGTATTTCTTGCCAATTTTAACTGCCCCGCAAAAGCCTTTTGCGAGGAGTTCAATGCTGCGAGAAGACATGGGTAAGACTCTGTTGCCACGCATCATGTAATGCTGAGGGTCGTTCATTTATCACCTTTGTTCATTTGCTCGAGCAGTTCAGCAAAACGGGCCAGTTGCTCTGTGGTAAAGGGGGACTTGGCGAACCCGGCTACTAGCATCTTTTGCTGAGCAGAGAGTCCTTCCAGTCCTACGGATTCGTTAGATACCGCCGCGAGTTCTTCCAATTCGGGCACTGGGTAGCCCTTGTCTTCCAGATATGTGCTGATCTTGCTTACCCATTCTTTGGAAACTTTTTTACTCCCAGTTTCAAGCCCGCTCAAAAATGACGATGACACGTTCAGTGCATTCGCCATTGTGAGTAGCGTTTCTCCAATCTGGATTCTCGCCATGCGGACGGCTTTGCCGAACTCAGTGAGAGCCATGGTGCATTCCTTAGTTGTGTGGTGGGGGTTACATCTATCCTGAACTCTATCCTACACAAACTGGAAAATCAACCAACTTGGTGAATTTTCGATTCGTTTTTATAAAATAAATTCTTGGAATCAGCCTGTAACAACTCAATGGTTCCCTACACGCTTGCGATTCAGGGGCGGGAGAGATGGGAGAGTTTGATTCTCTTTAGAGGCTTTTTGTGGGCGGTCTTTCTATCTAGTGTCGCCCGAGTGTCCCGGGCGACAGTTTGTGGGATTAAAGCCAGTGCTGGTGTCGTTACATTCAGCATGGACTTGCTTCTTCAACTGGTACTGGTGGATGGTTTGCTACTGAACGCGTCTTTCAAGATTGCTCCCAGTAGTGCGCTGGCAAAGCTAATGATGTGTTTCTTCATTACTGGCCAAATCACCTCAATGAAGTACTTTTTCATTTGATTCATGTCCTCTCCTTCTCCTCTGGATCAACACAACGGTTTGCACAGTGCATTCAGTATTGACCTTTTTGAGGGAGTTGCTGTCATGTGCCTAAGTGTTTCTACTCATCTAATTAGTAGGTTAAGTGACTGGAAATCCTAACCAACAAAAACTAACTTTTGGTTTGTATTTTGTTATCATAATGCCATCACCCCTACCGTGAGGTACTGGTTATGAGCCAATTCTCTAGCCGCAGTGCGGCCCGTTCACGTCATTTACAACAGCAGGCCAGCAACCCGACCGGGGCTGCCATCAATGCCAGCGTCGAGCTGTTCCGTTCCATCGACACAGCCTGCCCGGGCCTGACTGCCGCCGAAGCCGCTCGCCGGGTCATTTCCTCTGAGTCTCTCGCCGTGCGCCGCACCGCCAGCTATCAGCTATTGACCCGCCTGGGCCCGCTGCTCGACAAGCTGGAGATGGTGGAGAAGCTGGGATGATCCCGGCCCGCCCGGTCTTTGTGCCAGAGATGGGGATGGTGCTGCTGAAGGTGGGGGAGGGGCTGGCACAGCTTCGCACCGCCCTGGCCAACCGCCCGGCGGTATTGGTTCCTGCCCCAGACGGTGGCGACCTGCTGGCTCAGTTCCCGGAGCTGGCCAGTGCCCTTCTCAACCCTTCCATCGTCAACGCCGCGGGCGGCGAGCTGGCCTTGCGCAGCGTGGGCCATTGCCTGATCGGCCATGGCTGTATCGGGGAGTCGGTCACCGCCGAGATGGGGGGCCTGCCGCTCCCCTTGTGCTGGCACCATGACAACGCATACCGGGATGGCCAGTTGCCGTTCAACCCGGCGGAGCACGCCGCGGCGATCGCCCGGGCACTGCTGACCCGGGTGGCGGGCTGGTGTGGGGTTGCCATTGCCCAGTTGCAGGCACGGGATCTCTGCTGGTGGGCCAGCGTGTTCAAGGTGCAGCAGCATCTGCCGATCGCCGTGGTGCGCCACGCCTGCCGTTTGCCGCCGCTGGAGCCGGAGCGGTTGCTGGTGCCAGGACGCGGCTATCGCGAGACGGATGCCCGCTATCGGGTGAATCGCACCGAGCTGCTGGAGCAGGATCCGCTGGCCGAGCTGCGCGGCCGGCTGCGTATCAAGCCAGCGGTGAAGGCCATCGACCCGGAGCCGCCGATGCTGCATATCCCCCGCCCCAAGATGCGGCGCTGGGAGTCGGCCAACTATCTGGCGTTCGTCCGCCAGTTGCCGTGCGTGGTGACCGGCCAGACCGATGGCATCGAGGCGCACCACGTGGTGGGGCACGGGCTCAGTGTGATGGGCAGCAAGAGCCATGACCTGATGACCTTTCCGCTCTGCCACCAGGCACACATGGAATTGCACAACAAGGGCTGGCAGCAGTGGGAGCAAACCCACGGCAGCCAGCTGGATCACGTCGTGATGACGTTGAACAAGGCCGCCGGCCTGGGAGTGTTTGGATGACGCCATACAGTGGAAAGCCTGCAGGAGAACTGAGGGTGAAGGCGCGTGCCCGTCCGCAGTCGGTCCCGGGATCCATGAACAAGACCGAGGAGGCCTATGCCGGCCACCTGCGCACGTTGATGCTGGCGGGGGAGGTGCTGCACTACGAGTTTGAACCGCTCAAGTTGCGGCTGGCCGACAAGACCTTCTACACCCCGGACTTCATGGTGGTGCGCCGGGATGGGCTGATCGAGCTGCACGAGGTGAAGGGGTTCTGGGAGGACGATGCCCGGGTGAAGATCAAGGTGGCCGCCAAGCAGCACTGGATGTTCACCTTCGTCGGGGTCCAGCGCAAAGGCGCCCACTGGTCACTGGAGGCATTCTGATGCGACTCGAATATGCGCTGTCGATAGGGGAACCCCGCTCGGCGATGATCCAGGCCATTCAGTCCCGCTCCACCGGGCCCTCTCACCTGACGCAGGCCGATGTGCTGGGGGCGTTGGGGCTGGTGCAAAAATATGAAGGGGTGGGCTTGGCACTGATGATGGCCCGCTATACCAAGGACAAGGAGAGCCATCGCAAGGCGGTGATCGGGGTGATGGCCCAGTGCAGCAAGCTGGTGCCCAAGTATGTGGGGGCCGTCAAGGAGCGCGGCCAGGGGATGGCCCTGAAGGCAATCGCCGCGTTGGCGGTGCAACACTACTGCCGCACGGTGGATACCCCGGGGGCAGCCTGTCACCCGCAGTTCTGTCACGGGCGAGGGGTGATCCGCGATCTGGAGCTGAGTCGCCTGCACGGCAAAGCCGTCGACAAGGTATGCCCGCGCTGTGGCGGTACCGGGCTGCGGCCCATCCCCGGTACCCAGGTGCGTCGCGCCATCGAGCCCTTGCTGGGGACGCTTAGCCGAGGCGAGTGGGAGCGGCAGTGGTACCCGCTTTATCAAGCGGTGCTGGCTTGGTGCCATGTGCAGGAGAGCGAGGTGGCGGCGTTCTATAAGCGGGTGGCTCAAGGTGAATCCTAAATAGCTGTTCCGAATAGTAGATCACCGGAGGAAGGGAACTCAGTCCAGTTTGTGCGATCTGATTAGTCGCTAAACAAAACAAGCCACACCCAAAGGACTGAGTTGATGCCTATCCTACCACCTCTGCCACGACCACAACGGCGCCGCATTCACAAAATCATCCATGCCACCCGTGATAAAGGACATGCTCGTCGCTTGATGGCCATCTTGCTGTTACATGAAGGACGCACGATCACCGATGTTCATCACCTTACCGGCGCTGCGCGCTCGACCATCGGTCGTTGGCTTCGGTGGTATCGAGATGAAGGCATAGATGCGCTAGAAGCCTTACCGGCTGGCCGTGCCCCAGTCTTACCTATCGCCAAGATTGTCACCTTACTGGTGCTGCTCATGCAGTTTTCTCCGCAAGATTTTGGTTATCAGCGCAGCCGTTGGTGTACTGAACTATTGGCTATAAAAATCAATCGGTTAACAGGGCTCAATGTGGCAGCCTCCACGCTCCGCCGATGGTTACCTCGTATGGGCATTGTCTGGCGCAGGCCCGTGCCGACCTTGCGGATAAAAGACCCAGCCTATCAGGAAAAAATGGCGAATATCGACGCCGCGCTGGCCCGCTGTGATGCCGATAATCCGGTGTTTTATGAGGATGAAGTCGATATAGACCTCAATCCCAAATTAGGAGCCGACTGGATGTTCAGAGCGCAGCAAAAGCGGGTTGTCACACCGGGGCAGAATGCCAAGCATTATCTGGCAGGCGTTCTCCACGCAGGCAACGGAAGGGTACTTTACGTCAGCGGGATCAAGAAAAACTCATCGCTGTTTATTGCCATGCTGGAAAAGCTGCGCCACCACTACCGACGAGCCAAAACCATCACGTTGATCCTCGATAACTACATCATTCACAAAAGCAAACAGACCGAGCGATGGTTGAAGAAGAATCCCAAGTTCTGCCTGGTGTTCCAGCCAGTTTACAGCCCTTGGGTTAATCACATAGAACGGCTATGGCACAAGTTACATGAAACCATCACGCGCAATCATCAATGCAGAGGGATGGCAAACCTGCTGGCCCGAGTGAAACACTTCATGGATACCGTGTCTCCTTTCCCGGGGAATGGCTATGGCACAGCGAAGGTGTAGCACTATTGGGATCAGTTATTTAGCCCTAGTGCTGTAAACCTCTTCTGATCCTTTAGTTACATAGACATTTATTTGATCCGTGGCAAATTTCCTCAATGTTTTATCTCGCTTGGAACTCATATGATAGTATCATACCCATATGGCAATCTTGGTGTCCGCCAAGCTTGTTTATGAGTAGTACATGCGACCATTATCATTGGTTAAAAGCAGCAATTTGAGTGCTGTAACTCAGGGACGGTTGTCTATTCATTACCCTATCATGTGAAAAGATCGTCGTTGTAGTGTGGCATAACGGATAGAGTGGTTTATTGTGTGGGATTTGTATTTTAAAAGGTTTGTGCTGCTGCACTTTTAATGTGTCACTATGTTTTTAATTTTATCTATCTAACTGCTGGCCGAAAAGTCATACATAGGAGTTAACAATGGCTTATGCAAATGGAAATTATGCAGCGTTTTATGTTTCGGAGCCATTTACTGAGGGTGGATTAGGGGCAAATGCAACTAAGGATTTTGTGTATTACAATCTGTTAAAAGCATGGAAAGTCAGCGACTCAGAATTTCCATTTATTAATTCACATGATAAAACATACAATGTGCGTGATGGTAGTGATTGGGAGAGCACACTCAAACCGAGGTTGAGAGAAAGACTGCGTAATTCAAAAAACATCATTCTTTTCCTTAGTCAATCGACCAAAAGCTCTCAAGCTCTTCGAGAAGAAATAGATTATGGCATCAATTCTTTAGGTTTACCTGTGATAGTCATTTATCCGGACTACAAAACAAATGACAAGCTATTAAGTAATAACTGTTTGATACAAGATGTGAAGGATCTGTGGGATAAACTCCCTAAGTTCAGAGACTCAATGAGTGATGTTCCTACTTTGCATATCCCTATGAATAAAGAACTCATAGAGAAAGCATTAAAAGACACAGGCTTCATGAAAAACTCTAAAAGAGAATCTGGTGTCTTTATTTTTCGAAATTAATTGACTTTCCTCAATGCCATTATTTGATATAGTGGCATTTTTACACAAAAAGATAATTATGAAAAAAGTAGATTTTTTCGACTCTAGGATTAGAAAAAAATTTCTTGAGTCAACATCGGCTCTAAGTACAATACTATCATTGGTATTGATCTTCTGCGAAATTCCAGACAAACATAAAATTCAATCTGGGTTTATCTTTTTATTGCTTCTATTTTTCTATTATGTATATATATGGTGGTCATCAAACCATCTTAATGAGATAGAAATTGAAGTAGAGAGCAGTAAGATATGCATAAAAAGTGGTGATATATTCAAACAGGCTGGATTCAAAGTTATTGCTTTCAACGAATATTTTGATACGCAAGTTGATGATAAAGTGATTGCATATAAATCACTTAATGGGGTGTATTTAAAGCAGCATCTCATTGAACCTATTGAGACACTTGATGAATACATTTCCAATTATGATTTTGACGAAGGTGAAGTGTTGGAGATTAACGACCTACGTCGGTCTGGAAAAAAACAAAAATATAAGATAGGAACGGTTTGTGTATATAATGACTATATTTTTACGGCTTTTTCAAAGTTTGATTCTCAAAATAAAGCATATTTGACAATGCCTGAGTATCTTGGATTTTTAATTAGTTTTTGGGATAAGGTTAATCAGGTGTATGGTCAGGAAAGTGTCTCTGTTCCAATTTTTGGATCAGGGATAACAAGAATTAAAGAACATAGAAGAATCAGTGATGAAGATTTACTGAAAATTATGCTGTGGACATTTAGAATCAGCGAAATGCGATTTAAATATCCGGCCAAACTGACGATCGTAATACACAAAGATAAAATCAATAAAATTAATCTTCTTGATATAGAAGCAGTCAAAGAAGGTATTTAGTAAACATCAACCTAAATAGCTGATCCTAATTTCGCTCCAGTTGCATAAGCCCATGTCCATTACCGGGGAACGGGGCGGCATGATCCAGGAAGTAGAACACGCGACGTAATAACTCACCCAATGTGCGGCATTGGTGGTTCCGGGTGATCGTTTCATGGAGGGCATGCCACAGCCGCTCAATCTGGTTCACCCATGGCGAATACACCGGCTGAAAAAGCACGATGAACTTCGGATTTCTTGCCAGCCATCGCTGTGCTTTTTTGCTCTTGTGGATGATGTAGTTATCCAGGATCAGCGTGATGCTCTTGGCGCGCCGATAAGTTCGCTTTAGTGTCTGGAGCAGTGACAAGAACAAGTCCGTGTCTTTGCTATCGCTCGCCACATAGGTCACGTTACCTGTTCCGGCATGCAGGGCGCCAGCGAGGTAATGTTTGCGATTCTGGCCCGGAGTTGCCACTTTCTTCTGCTTCCCTCGCATCATCCAGTCCGCCCCCAGCTTGGGATTGAGGTGGATATCCACCTCATCTTCATAGAACACGGGATGGTCCGCACTGCAGCGTCCCAAGGCCTCATTGATGGCGGCCATTTTCCGCTCTTTATGGGGATCGCGGATGTGCAAAGTGGGCGCGGCCCGGCGCCAGACAATCCCTAGCCTGGGCAGCCATCGCCGTATTGTTGAAGCATGCAATGTCAGGCGCCAACTCCGTTTGAGTTCAAGCGCCATCAGTTCGGTACTCCAACGAGAGCGCTGATATCCGAGCTCCTGTGGAGACAACTGGATCAACAGGTGTAATAGACCCGAGATGTGAGCAAATGGCAGCACCGGCTTGCGCCCCCGAGGCTCGCTTTCAAGCCCCTCCAGACCGTACAAGGTGTACCAGTTCACCCAGCGATTGATCGATGACCGGGCGGCGGCAGTGAGCCGAGAAACAGCCGAGACACTGTGCCCGTCAGCAAGGAGCAAGATGGCGTTGAGCCTCCGGCAGAGATCTTTATCTTTGGTCCGGTGCATCTTGTTGATGATCCGGCGTCGCTCATCATGGTCGGGGAGTGTTAGTATCATTTCGGGCTCGGCTCGTTTGTCGTTTGATTGGTTTGGCGATTAATCAGATCGCACAAACGACGCCGAGTTCCCTTCTTTCCCGGATAAGTGATCTACATTTCGGAACGGTTATTTAGTAGCTCAAACTAGACTTTGATATAGGATTTCTCTTTGGGTACATAGTGAAATCACCTCGTCTGAGGCTATTGTTGTGGAGCAATGGGCTGCGGTGATAGGCGATTACCGCTATCATAGAGCACAGTAATGAGGTGCTTACAGCGTATAGATGTTCTGACCGAGTTATGCAGTACGGTTGGCCATGGAACTGGATCTTCATCGGGTAGAAGAGGGAACAGGATGTCTAAACACATTGGATATGCAGTTTACAGTGAAATTGAGAGTGGGTACCTGATCACCGCATCACCATGTAATTACCTCTGGGATCCGGCAGCTGCCCTGCTGTACGAGACTGCAGCCAAGGCGTGGGCGTCGGCGAATCGTCGGGGCCCTGGGTATGCTGTTGCAGTTGCCATCGTGCGTGATGAGAGCGGAAATCTGCATCATGTGGAACTGCCTATTCCTATGAAGGCGGCTCCTGGTAGCTGGATTGTTCGCCTCAAGGATGAGGGAATACCGATCGGCCCCCTCTATATCTCAAGCCTGAGTCGAGAAGGTAAACCTCGTGCATCCACAGAAGTTCGCGATGCCAGAGGGTTTAGTCATGAAAAGGCAGTGGAATTAGCGGCCACCTTCGAAGGTAAGCAAGGTCGAACGGTGAGTGTGGAGCAAGTACAGAGCTGATTGTGGGGGGCGGCGTTTTTCAAGATAGTTGTCGCGCAAAGCTGTTTTAAGCAGCCTCTTTCTGCTCCGGCTCGGGTTTCTCGGGCCGCTCCGGATTTAGCATCACGGCACCGATAGGTGTCCAGTCTCGCGTCTTGCCACTCCACCTCGCTGGGTGTTGTGCTCGGGCGGCCTGGTACACAGCATCCCGTTTCGCCAGCAGGGCTTTATCGTCACCCCGATGCCGCTCGTTGGGTGTGACGAAGCGGATACGGCTATGCCGGTGCTCTTCGTTATACCAGGCCATAAAGTCGCGCACCCACTCCCTGGCCGCTTCCAGACTGGCAAAGCCGTCTGATGGCCACTGCGGACAGTACTTCAGCGTCCTGAACAATGACTCCGAGTACGGATTATCGTTGCTGACCCGAGGCCGTCCCCGCGAGGGCGTGACACCCAGGTCATGCATCTTGGTCAGCAGCGTGACTGACTTCATTGGCGCGCCGTTGTCCGAGTGCAAGACCAGCGGCTGCTTCCAGCACTGCTCGCGGATGATGCTCCGTTGCAGCAACGCCGCCGCCCGTTCACCGCACTCTTGCTCATGCACTTCCCAGCCCACCCCTTTGCGGCTGTAGATGTCCTCTATCAGATAGAGGTAGTAATACTGGCCGCGCACGAGTGACGGCAAGTAGGTGATATCCCAGGACCACACTTGATTGGGCCCAGTCGCGGTATGGCTGGTTGGTACCGGCACATGACGCGGTGGCTGGCTCCGGCCACGCCTGTGCTGCTGGTCAGCCGCCCGCAAGATGCGATAGAAGCTCGACTCACTGGCCAAGTAGCGCCCCTGGTCGGCCAGCCGTGGCACAATTTGACTCGGCGGCAACGAGGCGAACTCCTGGCTATTGCAGACGTCCAGCACGGCCTGCCGCTCCTCTGGGCTCAATGCATGAGCAGGTATGGAACGAACCGCATCCGGTCGCCTATCGGCACTCAGCTCAGGCCCGGCCAACCAGCGCTGGAGCGTGCGCAGACTCAGCCCCAACACCTCGGCCGCAGGATGCTTGCGGGCGCCAGCTTCAAGCGCTTCGCGCCACCATGCAACGTATTGCTGCCGCTCTGGCAACGAGGTCAGTTGTCCTCGTCGACGTTGCTCCAGTAGGCATCGAGCTTTTTTTGCAATATCAGCAGAGCTGCCGCCTCGGCCAGGGCCTTGTCTTTGCGCCGCAGCTCTTGCTCCAGTTGCCGGATACGCTTCTTGTCCGCTTTGGCCTGTGCCTTCTCCGCCTGTTGTAAGGTACGAGCGGATTGCTGGCCCAGAATACAGGCTTGGCGCCATTGCTGGACTTGCTCGGGATAGAGACCCTTACGGCGGCAGTACTCACTGAGTTCAATCTCGGAAAGCGCAGCGGTTTCCAGCACGACGGCGAACTTGGCCTCGGCGGGCCATTCATCGGTCAGTTTGTTGTCCCCGGGCACAGGAGACCCTCCGTCTTTGGCGTGTTTGCGCCAATTATACAGAGTGACCTCGCTGATGTTTTCCTGCCGAGCCAACTCGGCCACCGACATATTGATGGGCGGCAGCAGCTTCTTGAGCAAAGCAGCCTTGCGCTCACTTGAATAACGAGCCATTCGACACTCTTTATCCGCCCCCGGTCTTCACATTTAGATTATTCAGATTAGGCGACAACTATTCTGACACCGGGGGGGGCCATTCATCGGTCAGTTTGTTGTCCCCGGGCACAGGAGACCCTCCGTCTTTGGCGTGTTTGCGCCAATTATACAGAGTGACCTCGCTGATGTTTTCCTGCCGAGCCAACTCGGCCACCGACATATTGATGGGCGGCAGCAGCTTCTTGAGCAAAGCAGCCTTGCGCTCACTTGAATAACGAGCCATTCGACACTCTTTATCCGCCCCCGGTCTTCACATTTAGATTATTCAGATTAGGCGACAACTATTCTGACACCGGGGGGGGGACTGAACTGCAAGAGCGAGGATGGGGCCACAACGCATGGATAGCAAATTGAGATCGCCAGCTCTGAAGATGGCAGGGTGGGGACTTCTTCACGGCGATTTCTTCGACCTGTATGACGTCGTCGAGGTGCTTGAGATACCGAGTGGTCAGGCTGGCGATCTCATGATCTACTTACGCTCGATGAAATGTGTCGAGCTGGTAGCTGAAGTTCGGAGAGGGCTAAAAGAGGAGAAGAAAGTCCACAAGCGGATTTTCATCAAGGTGCTCTGCATTCATCCAGAGGCTCCACCAAGCCCCAAGAAGATGCCGTCGGTGCCAAAGTCGGTGTCTCTTCAGCAACAGTTGACCAAGCTGGTCAAACTCATGCCTTCACCGCGGGGAGCTCGCTGATACAGGTGGTGTAGCGAGGGCTAAGCTGCTCTCGTTTCATCATCCACTCGCTGGTGTCCCGGCCACGAGCTGCAAAGTAGACCTTCCCCAACCTTCCCTGATTGATCTGGTCAATCACCTTCATCAGTGCCTCGCTGCGTGGATCCTGCTGCCGGTCAGCGAACAAGTCTCCCTGGTGCATGCTGGCCGGGCTGAAGTCAGCCAGCATGACGCCCCCCTTCATGTAGCGGACATCATCCCGCCAGATACGGCGCAGCAGCGGTTCAATCAGAGCAAGTAGATCTCGGGTGTCTGAGGTGGCTGTCTGCAGCTTGGCCGATATCTGGTTGCTGTAGTAGGTCTCCCGCTCCGAGAAGGGGCTGCTCCTTATAAAGAGGGTGATGTGGCGGCACCGTTGCCCCTCTGCACGCAGCTTCTCGGCGGCCCGCTCCATGTAGCCGGCCAGCGCCTCCCGCATGGGCCCAAACGCGGTGATGCGTTCACCAAAGCTCCGGCTGCAGATGACCTGTTGTTTGGCCTGGGCCAATTGCTCCAGCTCGGCACAGGGGAGCCCCCGCAGCTCTTGCACGGTGCGCTCGACGACAACCCCATACTGTCGGCGCAGGCTCTTGGGGTCGGCTGCCACCAGGTCTGCCACGGAGTTGATGCCCTGTTTGTTGAGTTTGGCGGTCAGCTTGCGTCCGATCCCCCAGACTTCCTCAACCGGGGTGATGGCCATCAGCTTGGCGCGGCGCCCCTCATCACGCAGATCCACCACACCGCCGGTGGCCGGCCACTTCTTGGCTGCGTAGTTCGCCAGCTTGGCAAGGGTCTTGGTCGGCGCAATCCCGACTCCGACGGTGAGGCCAGTCCACTGCTGCACCCGCTCGCGGATCTGGCGGCCATAGGCCAGCAGGTCACCTGCCCAACTTTCGCTGAGCTCGACGAAGGCTTCATCAATGCTGTAGACCTCGACGGTTGGGGCCATGCTCTCCAGGGTGGTCATCACCCGGTTCGACATGTCGCCGTAGAGGGCGTAGTTGGAGCTGAACCAGATACCGCCCTGCTCCTCATAGAGCTCGCGGATCTGGAAGTAGGGCACCCCCATCTTGATCCCCAACCGCTTGGCTTCTGCCGATCTGGCCACGACACAGCCATCGTTGTTGGAGAGCACGACGATCGGCACCCCTCTGAGGTCGGGGCGAAACAAGCGCTCGCAGGAGGCATAGAAGTTGTTCACGTCGACCAGGGCAATGGCGGTTGGCATGGCTACCCTCGCCGGGTTTTGTGCAGAACGAAGGTGACGACGCCGAAGATATCCAGCTCCTGCCCTTCTTGCAGAATGATGGGGGCGAAATCCGGGTTGGACGGTAGTAGTGCGGGCGGGTCGGACTGCAAGATCTTGACGGTGAACTCACCATCCAGACAGGCCAGCACGATGTCGCCGTGGCGAGCTGTGACGGCTCGGTCGATGATCAGCATATCGCCGTCATTGATGCCTTCCCCGACCATGCTGTGTCCGCTGGCCCGCACATAGAAGGTGGCCGCCGGGTGGGGGACACAGTGTTGGTTGAGGTCGATGGACTGTTCCACATAGTCCTGAGCCGGGGAGGGAAACCCACAGGCGGCAGGGGTGAGGAACAGAGGGAGCTCTATGATAGGTGCATCGGTGGCGTGGGGGATCATGGCAATTATCACTGTATGAACATACAGGCATTTTATCCGAGGGATCCGGAAAGATCACTGGTCGGCAATCGGGTCTTGGCAGTGCGGGCTGTGCCGCGTCGAATTATGCTTGGTAGAAACCGGCTCGGTGAGTCTGGGCTCTCATCCGACGGAGGGGCTGTGCATGTGCATCAACTACATCCCGACCACCAAGGCGGAGCTGGTGGAATACTTCGGGGTTGATGACCCCGGGTACGACTGGAAGGAGGAGGTGTGGCAGGACTACCAGGCCCCGATCCTGATCCAGCGAGACGGACGGCGGCAGGCGCTGATCGCCAGCTATGGGATGGTGCCGAAGAGAAAGGTGCAGCCTGGCAACAAGCACTACACCACTATGAACGCCAGGGCCGAGACGGTGGGTGAAAAGCCGACCTACCGCCACGCTTGGCAGCAGGGGCATCTCTGCTTGGTGCCTATGACCGGTTTCTTCGAACCCTGTTACGAGAGCGGCAAGGCCGAGCGCTGGCGGATCAGCATGGCCGACGGCATGCCCTTCGCGGTGGCCGGCATCTGGCGGGCATGGCAGGAGGAGCAGGGCTACACCTTCAGTTTCTCCCAGCTCACCATCAATGCCGACACGCACCCGCTGCTGCGGCGAATGCACAAACCAGGGGACGAGAAGCGTGGCCTGGTCATCGTGTCGCCGGATGACTACGACACCTGGCTGGGGTGTAAGGGCCCTGAACTGGCGCGAACCTACCTGGTGCAGCAGCATGCTGAGCGGTTGGCGGGAGGGCCGGAACCAGTCCGGGGTAGACAAGTATGATGCTGTGTTTTTGTACAGTAACGAAAGAGCTTTGTCGTCCGTGATGGGTGTCGTTTGGGGTTTCTCAGGTTTCCCAAGTAGCCTGCCTACCCATTAAAGTCATTTTAGCGGCTAAATATGTCTTGTTGTGACAAACCCTGCTTCTGTATCGATAAGACAGTTTTTAAATACTATTAAAGCAATGAATAGATGTTTTAGACGACGACTGGCTGGTTATCGGTTGGTATCGTTAAAGTGTTTAAGCAGCCACATCGCTTAAACTCTTTTTCGTGGGGGATGATGTTAGTCTTAAAATCATTTTTAAGCATCTGCCAATGGTTGATTTAGGTGCACATGAACACCATGGCAATCAATATTTAAAATCTGATACTGCACAACCAACCATGATTATTTGATTTTGTGATGATATCATCATGTCAGCCCCACAAAAGTAGATAGCCTGTTGAAGTCAGGCGGCATGCAGGCTCTGAGGTAGTTGAAGTGTCGGTGGGGATTCAATTGGGGTTTTATCTATCCGGCTCCGGCCTTCATCAAGATTGCAGTCTTGATGGGTAATCAGCCTTAAAGCCTTTAATGCAGCCGTGTTGACGTCAGCGAACAGTTACCATGGTTTGATGCGATGGGTAAGGCCAGTTAGGTCGACCATGATGTAGCGGACGGTGACAATGTTTATATCATGTATCAAAACCATTGTTATCGAATAAGAGCCATGGGTCATCAATGCAGGATGGATAGATATTTCACGTATTGCTTTTCCATATTACGTATAATCAAGATCATAAATTTCTTAACTAGAGTCTACAGTCAGTGGAAAAACGCTACAAAAAGTGGTTTTGTTCTGACGGGACATATTTGTGCGTGTGAGCTTCTTAAAAAAGTTTTTATCGAAAATGATTGACAGAATTAATTTCTGATCTGTAGATTATCAGCATTGGCAGCTCCTGCCTAATAACTGACGCATTCAATTTTTATCCGAGCAGGTGATGCCGGAGGCCCGTTATTATGTTGATGACTGAATATCCTCTCCATTATTGGCAGGAGAGAGGGGTTTATACATCCCAAGATCGCGAGGAGGCTTTTATGGAGTTCAAGCTTTTCCAGCTGCTTGGGGCTGGTAACTCTGCTCTCATGATGATGATCCTGGCACAGGAGCGGGATGGTCGTGATATGGGGGCATGCAGGGCGGAGCTGGTGGCACTGCAGCAAATTGCGTGCATGAGCGGGGTTGGTGGGGTGTTGGTGTTGACAGATAGGCTTTTGCCTAGGAGGCGTGATGGGAGTCAGAATAGGGTCAGTGGCAGCAGCGGCGGCAGTGCTTGGATATTTGATATGGCTATTGGCAAGTGGCGGCGCACTGTGGGGGGGAGGTAATCTCAACGCGAGGCGGGCTCAGGTTGTAATGTGCGTGCAGGGGTTGGATGGCTACCTACCAAGGGGCCTTGCTGAGCAGTGTGCCGTGCTGTTTACAGATCCCGTTGGGTTGATCACGCGGACAGACAGTGGTCACGCAAAATTGATCGATGTGCAGGTCAGTCGCTATGACGTCATGATGTTGCACAGAGCTGTCGTGTCCGATGCTCCTGAGAAACTGGCGGGCCATACCGTGTTCAATGTGTGGTGGGATCGTTTGCCTATTGGTGGCGGTTGACAATCGAGAGCAATTTTGTGTAGATTGATTTCTAATGATGGAGGACTGCACCCGAAAGGGTTCAGTCCTTTTTTATTTCCCTTTCCAAACCTCGGCCTTGCCGGGGTTTTTTCATTTCAGAGGCCCTGCGGGGTGGTGGGTATGAAGATGCCTGATAAAGACCTTGGCCTGTTGGCCTGGCTGCTGGCGTGGGCCGACACTCACTGGCCCGCGCTGTATGGCTTCATTCTGTCCGTGGTGATCTCCTGGCTGCGGGTGACTTACTCCGGCGGCGGCGTTCGACAGCGGCTACTCGAGTCGTTGCTGTGTGGTGCCATTTCCCTCTCGGTGATGTCTGGGATGGAGCTGTTCGGGATTGCGGCCACCGCATCCGGGTTTGTCGGCGGTTCGATCGGGTTCCTCGGGGTCGAGAAGATCCGCGAGTTTGCCGGTCGCGTGCTGGATAGGAGGTTTGGCAATGGTCCGAGTTGAGCGCACATCACCGCACGGCATCAGCCTTATGCACTACTTCGAGACCTGCAAGTTGAGGGCCTACCCAGACCCTGGCAGTAAAAATGGGGAGCCGTGGACTATCGGGTGGGGGCACACAGGGCCAGAGGTGAAGCCCGGGCTGGAGTGGTCGCAGCAACAGGCTGACAGCGCGTTCGTTGATGACCTCCGCCGCTTTGAGCGAGATGTGTTGTCGCTGGTCAAGGTTCCACTGACTCAAGGCCAGTTCGATGCGCTGGTGTCGTTCGCCTACAACGTCGGTTCTGATATCGATGCCGACACCATCCCGGAAGGGTTGGGAGATTCCACGCTGCTGCGCAAGCTGAACGCCGGTGATTACGATGGTGCAGCCCGTGAGTTTCGGAAGTGGAACAAGAACGATGGCAAGGTGATGCGCGGGCTGACCCGCCGGCGTGTCGCAGAGGAATGTCTGTTCAGGGGCATGGATGCCGCTGCGGCCATCAAAAATGGGGTGGCTGCAGCATGAACCCCGTCAGGCAGTTCCTCGATGCGCATCCCGTGGTGTGGTTCTTCGCTCGCCTGACCGCGGTAGCGCTGCTGGCGTGGTGGATTCACCACTCAGGCTACAGCTCCGGAGCTCATGACAAGGGGCTTGAGTGGTCAGAGAAGTGGAACAAACAGGCGGCCGAGCTGGCCACTGCACGAGCGGATGCGGTAACCGCTGCGCGAGAGGCTGAGCAGCGTCGCCAAGCGGACATAGAGAAGGTGAGACAGGATGCAGAACAAGAGATTGCCCGGGCTGAGAGTGACGCTGCTGCTGCCAGTGCTGTTGCTGTTGGGTTGCACGAGCAAGCCCGCCGCTTGGCAGCACGAGCAAATCAGTGCGCCAGCCATACCGGCGCTGCCCAGCCAGGCGAAACAGCCAGACAGCCCGCCGTGGTGCTCGCCGACCTGCTCAGCCGGGCTGATGCGCGAGCGGGAGAGTTGGCAAGAGCTTATGACCGAGCTCGAGCCTCCGGTCTGGCCTGCGAAAGAGCCTACCACTCCCTAATTTCCCATCAGTAACCGAATCGCCGCACCGGGTCACTCTCCCATCTGGCGGGTCGTCCCGCGTTAATGTGTGCCGGTGCGGCACCAACCAGGTAGCAGCCATGCCTCTACGAGTTCCCAAGGTGTGCAGAGAGCGCACCTGTCATCAGTTGACCACCGAGCGGCATGGCTACTGCCCAGCCCATATACATCTGCTCGATGGGTGGAAGACGGTGGCCAAGGTCAGCGCCGATGATCGCGGCTATGACTGGGCGTGGCGCAAGCGACGCAAGCGGATACTGGAGAGGGACAAGTACCTGTGCCAGGTGTGCCTTGCCTTGGGCATCGTGACACCAGCGACTCAGGTCGATCACATCGTCAACAAGGCCGCTGGCGGCACCGATGATGACGATAACTTGCAGAGCATCTGCGACCCTTGCCACGCCACCAAGACGCGGGCAGAGGCGCTGGCAGCCCGCCGGGCGGGGCTGGGGAGGGGGTAGGGGGGATCAAATCCTCCCAGCTTTTCGACCTCACCACTGCTCCGCCCCGCGAAATTTTTATACCCGCGAAATTAAAAATTTAAATGGAGGGCGCGATGGCCGGTGCAGCTGCCGTGCCCGGGCGCGGCAGAAAGCCCAAGCCGACCGCACTGAAGCGCCTGGGGGGCAATGCCGGCAAGCGGGCACTGAATAAAGACGAACCCACCTTCACCCCTCTCATCGGGGTCGCCTGCCCTGAGTGGCTGGCAGAGGATCCATGGGCTCCCACGCTGTGGGATATGGTCATCAAAGAACTGTGCGCCGCCGAGGTGCTGTGCATCACCGATCTGCACAACCTGGAGGCGTTCTGCGCCGCTTACTCCCGCTGGCGCAGAGCCGAGATTGAGATCACCAAGCACGGCCTGGTGGTTGAAGGGGCCACTGGTGGTCCAGTCAAGAATCCGGCCTGTACCGTCGCCAACGAATCACTCAAGCAAATGACCACATACGGGGCCATGCTCGGGCTGGACCCTTCCAGCCGCTCGCGCTTGATCGGCGGCAACAAGAAGAAGGGAGGCGGCAACCCGTTCGCTGCTTTGTAGGGATGGACCATGGCCGCACGCAAAAGCTATCCCTACGTCAACGTGGCCAATGGCTACGCCCGCGACATAGTGCGCGGCAAGATTCCTGCCTGCCGCTATGTGATCCAGGCCTGCCAGCGTCATCTCGATGATCTGGCCAAGGAGAAGTCGGCCAAGTTTCGCTACCGATTCGACAAGGACAAAGCCGAGCGGGCCGCCAAGTTCGTTCAGCTCATGCCCCACACCAAGGGTGAGTGGGCCTTCAAGCGCCAGACTCTGAACCTCGAGCCTTGGCAGCTGTTCATTATCTGCAGCGTGTTCGGCTGGGTGCGCAAAGGAAGTGGCCTACGGCGCTTTCGCGAGGTTTACAACGAGATCCCCCGCAAGAACGGCAAGTCGGCGCTCTCCGCCCCGGTTGGCCTCTACTGCTTCGCGGCGGATAACGAATTTGGCGCCGAGGTTTACTCCGGCGCCACGACAGAGAAACAGGCGTGGGAGGTATTCCGCCCAGCCCGCCTGATGGCCAAACGTACCCCGGCGTTGCTCGATCATTACGGCATCGAGGTCAACGCCAGCAACATGAACATCCCTGCTGATGGCGCCCGCTTCGAGCCACTGATCGGCAACCCTGGTGACGGCCAGTCGCCATCCTGCGCCATCGTGGACGAATACCACGAGCACGACAGCGACGATCTCTATACCACCATGATCACCGGTATGGGAGCCCGCAAGCAGCCCCTGATGTGGATCATCACCACCGCGGGCTACAACATCGACGGGCCCTGTTACGACAAGCGGCGGGAGGTGATCGAGATGCTCGCCGGCACGGTGCCGGACGATGAGCTGTTCGGGATCATCTACACCATCGACGAAGGTGATGACTGGGCAGATCCCGCTGTGCTGGCCAAGGCCAACCCCAATATGGGGATCTCGGTCTACTCAGATCACCTGCTGGCGCAGCAGGCCAAGGCAATCAAGTCGGCCCGCTTTGCCAACATCTTCAAGACCAAACACCTCAACGTCTGGGTCTCGGCCAAGACGGCGTTCTACAACATGCAGCGCTGGGCGGCCTGCGAGGACAAGAGCCTCACCCTGGAGCAGTTTGCCGGTGACGAGTGCATTCTCGGCTTCGACCTGGCACGCAAGCTCGACATGAACTCCATGGCCCGCCTGTTCTGGCGCGATATCGACGGCAAGCGCCACTACTACTCCGTGGCCCCCCGATTCTGGGTGCCGGAAGATACCGTGTTCGATAACGACAACCGGCGTCTGGCGGAGCGATACCAGAAGTGGGTCAATCTGGGTGAACTCAGTACCACCGATGGCGCGGAGATCGACTATCGCGAGATCTTCGAGGAGGCCAAAGAGGCCAACCTCGACAACAAGGTGCTGGAAACACCCCTCGACCCGGCGGGCGCCATCGCTCTCTCGCATTCATTGGCGGACGAAGGGATGACCCCCATCACCATCACCCAGAACTATCAGAACATGTCCGGCGCCATGAAAGAGCTGGAGGCGGCCATCACGGCAGGCCGCTTCCACCACGACGGCAACAGCCTGATGACCTGGTGCATTGGCAACGTGATCGGCAAGCATCTGCCCGGTAACGATGACATGGTGCGCCCGGTCAAGGAGAGCGCCGACCAGAAGATAGACGGTGCTGTCGCGCTGATGATGGCCATCGGTCGGGCCATGGTGCCGGGCCGTGAAGATGATCGCTCCATCTACGAAACCTCGGACGTTTTATGCTGACACAACTTTCCATTTTCATCGTGGGCCTGCTGGGGGCTGCGGCACTGGCCTATGGCGCCAGTCTCTACTCACACCCCCTTGGCTGGGTGGTCGGTGGCCTGCTCTGCCTCGCTTGGTCATTTCTGATGAGCCGGGCAGTGGCGGCCGCCGAGTTTGCCAAACGCAACAAGGGGGATAGCTGATGTTCCTGCCAATGATGTTCGGCAGCGGGCGCAAGGGCGGCAACTTCAGTCAGTGGATCAGCAGCATGGCCGGTAAGACGACCAAGGCTGGGGTGCTGGTGACGCCGGAGACTGCCTTGGCACAAGGCGTCGTGCGTGCCTGTGTCACCCTGCTGGCGGAGTCGGTGGCCCAGCTCCCTTGCGAGCTCTACCGCCGTGACGATGACAAGCGGCTGCGTGCCACCGACCACCCCCTTTACGACCTGATCCACAACCAGCCGAACCAGAAAGACACTGCGTTCGAGTACAACGAACAACGCATGGGCCACCTGGGCCTGCGGGGTAACAGCTACAGCCTGATCGACCGGGATGGGCGGGGTTTCATCACCGAACTCATTCCCATCAACCCGGACAAGGTAGCTGTGCTCAAGGGACCGGATGGGTTGCCCTACTACCAGTTGCTGGATGGCAGCAACCAGATCCTGCCGATGCGGATGGTGCACCACGTCAAGGCGTTCAGTCTTGACGGCTACCTGGGATTGTCACCAATCCAGACCAACCCGGACACCATCGGACTTGCGATGGCGGTGGATGAGCATGCGGGACGGGTGTTTGCCAACGGCACCACGCTCTCCGGAGTCATCGAGAGCCCGAAGGATGGCGCCAAGTTCGACTCACAGGCCAAGGTGGATGCGTTCCTCGGCAAGTTTGTAGAGCGCCATTCCGGACTGCGCAACGCCTTTTCGGTCGCATTACTGCAGGAGGGGATGCAGTACAAACAGCTCGCCATGAACAACGAGCAGGCGCAGCTGCTGGAGTCCCGCAAGTATGGCGCCAACGAGATCTGCCGGCTCTACAAGGTACCGCCGCACATGATCGGCGAACTGGAGCGGGCGACGAACAACAACATCGAGCACCAGGGGCTGCAGTTTGTCATCTACACCCTGCTGGCATGGGTCAAGCGGATCGAAGGCGCCATGATGCGTGACCTGCTGTTGCCAGCGGAGCGAAAGAACCTCTACATCGAGTTCAACGTCTCCGGGTTGCTACGGGCAGATCAGAAATCCCGCTACGAGGCCTATGCCCTCGGCCGCCAATGGGGCTGGCTCAGCGTCAACGATATCCGCCGGCTGGAGAACCTGCCGCCGGTAGCAGGTGGAGATATCTACCTGACTCCGCTCAACATGGTGAGCACTGGCTCCCTCCCGCCAGGCATCACCAAAGCCAGCGCCGAACAACTCAACGAGATCGAGGCCATCCTATGCCGAAGCTGATCAATTACCCCCATCTGGCCAGCATGGCGTTTGGCCAACCCCTCTATGCCACCCAGGAAGTTCTGGCCGGGGTGAAGAGCCTGCTGCTGACACGGATGCTGGGCAACCAGCGAGACATCATGGCCGCCGACGAGTTGCCGGACGGGTTCGAGCCTGCGCCGCTGGAGGCCAGAGGGGAGTTCAAGAACCGCATCGGCGGTCTGGCGGTGATCCCAGTGCACGGCATCCTGATGGCGCGGCGTGGTCACATCGATGCCACCTGCACCGAGCTGACCAGCTACGAGTGGGTGAGGATGCAGATCGCCACCGCGCAGGCTGACGAACGGGTCAAGGAGATCGTGCTCGACATCAACTCTGGCGGCGGCATGGCGGTGGGCTGCAAGGAGCTGGCGGAATACATCTTTTCCAAGCGCAGCGTCAAACCGATTACCGCGCTGGTCAACTTTGCCGCCTACTCGGCCGCCTATTTCATCGCTGCCGCTTGCACCAGGGTGGTGGTGAGCGAGACCGGCGGCTGCGGCTCGGTGGGCGTCATCATGGAGCACATGGAGGTGAGCAAGTGGGAGCAGGAAGTGGGCCTCACCTTCACCACCTTCTACCGCGGCGAGCGCAAGAAAGACGGCACCCCGCACGAGCCTCTCTCCGAGGGGGCGATGGCCGCCATTGACCACCGGATGGATCAGGCCTACGAGCTGTTCGTGAGCTCCGTCGCTCGATATCGCGGCCTGCCGGCAGAGCAAGTGCAGGCCACTGAAGCGGCCCTCTTCAGCGGCAGTGAAGCCGTGGCCAATGGCCTGGCAGACGAGCTGGCCAATCCCCAGGACTACCTCAACGCCCTCGCCGCCAGCGTGGCCAGCCAGGGCAAACCCCAACAGACCATCGGCCTGCGGGCCAAGGCCATCGAATTGCAGAACCAGCTCTAGCCCTGCGGCGGAGCCCATCCCAATAAGCCCCGTCAGGGGCTTTTTTTATACCCAAAGGAAACCACTCGATGAAAACTATCGAAACCCTCCGCCGCGAGCGTGGCGAAATCGTCGCCCAGATCAAAGCCCTTGCCGACCTGGAAGCGAGCGGCACTGCCTTGAGTGACGAGCAACTGGCTCAGTTTGCCAATCTGGAGGCGCAAGCGAACCAGATCAGTGCCGCCATTGCTCGCCAAGAAAGCACCGAGCGACTGATGGCGCAGCAGGCTGTGCCGGTCAATGCTCACGGATCCCAGGCCCCCCCGGCAGTACATGTGAAACAAGAACTCAAGCAGTACCCCGGTGCTGGTATGGCTCGTCTCGCCATGGCCGTTGCTGCAGGTGAGGGGGACATGAAGCTGGCAGAGCAGTTTGCCGCCAACGAGATCGGTGATGCCGGGATTGCCATGGCTATCAGCACCGCGGCTGGTTCCGGTGGCGCAATCATTCCCGAGAACCTGCACTCCGAGGTGATCGAGTTGCTGCGCCCCCGCACCATCGTTCGCAAACTCGGGGCCCGGCCGGTGCCGCTGCCCAACGGCAATCTGAGCATGCCGCGCATGTCCGGTGGGGCCACCTCCAGCTACGTGGGGGAAGGCGTTGATGCCAAGGCTACCGGTGGCAGCTTCGATGACGTGAAGCTGGCGGCCAAGACCATGATCACCCTGGTGCCGATTAGCAACCAGCTGATCGGGCGTGCCGGGTACAACGTCGAACAGCTGGTGCTGGGTGACATGCTCGCGGCCATGGGCGGTCGTGAAGACAAGGCGTTCCTGCGCGATGACGGCAGCAACAATACCCCGATCGGCTTCAAGAAAGTGGCCACCGACGCGGGCCGTACTGTTGCCTGGACCGGCACGGCGGATCTGGACACCATCGATGCTTACCTCGACTTGCTCATCCTGAAACTGATGAGCTCCGACTCCATGATGATCAACCCGGGTTGGGGCATGAGCCCGCGCTCCTGGATGAAGCTGTTCGGCCTGCGCGATGGCAACGGTAATAAGGTCTATCCGGAAATGGCCCAAGGCCTGCTGAAGGGTTACCCGGTTGCCCATACCAACACCATTCCGGTGAACCTCGGCGCGGGTACCAACCAGACCGAGATCTACTTCGCCGACTGGAACGACGTGGTGATCGGCGAGCAGGACAACATGACCATCGACTTCAGCCGCGAAGCCACCTATGTGGATGCTGCCGGCGAGCTGGTCAGCTCCTTTGCCCGCAACCAGTCCCTGATCCGTCTGGTCGGTAACCACGACGTGGGCTTCCGTCACGTAGAAGGGCTGGTATTGGGGACCGCCGTTACCTGGTAAGCCCTGTCACGGGGCTACTTCGTAGCCCCTTCCATTTCCCTATCAAGACCGTTCAGGAGAGCCATCATGGCCAAACCAGACAAGGCGGGGAGCGAACCCACCGTGATGCTTATCAAGGTGATCCGCCCCTTCAAGAACTACAGCCCCGGCGACATCACCGGATTTGACGCAGCCAAGGCGCAGGCCTTGATCGACGGTGGCGTGGCTGAGGCCTACACCGCAGCCGAGGGTGAGGAGTAAACATGTTGCTGATCACCGTGGTTGAAGCCAAGGCTCAGTGCCGAATCGAACCGGAGATGACCGACGAAGATGCGCTTCTGACCGGTTTGATTGAAGCGGCGATCAGCCACATCCAGTCCGACATCAACAAGCCGCTGGTGGCAGCAGGGGAGGAGGGGCAGCCCCTCACTCCTGCGCTCAAGCTGGCGGCCTTGCTACTGATCGGCCATTGGTACACCCACCGGGAGGCCGTGGTGACGGGCACCATTGCCACGACTCTGCCGCTGGCGTATGACTCGCTGATCCACCCCTACCGTGACATCGTGGTGGGCTAGGGGGACGCATGCTTAAAAGTGGCGAACTCGACACCCGGCTGACGCGCTTTGGCGCCGCAACTGGCACGCCCCCAGAATGGCCGCTGCTTGGCAAACTGTGGGCGAAGATCATTGACCCGAAGGCGGCAGGTCGCGAGGCCCAGGCCAGTATCTATGCAACCGGTTCGACTTTGATCACGGTGCGGGCTCGGGGCGATATCCTGCCCGGGCAGTTGCTGAAGGGAAATGCCTGCTGGTACTTGATCGAAGACACCGCCAGCGAGCCTGGCGCCTTGCAGATCTCGGCCCGCAAGCTCTCCGGCGAGCCAGCGACCTACACCCCGAAGCAGGGGGATCCTTATCCGGTCACCGCCTTCTTGGCGGCTGAGAACGTGATGGTGGGGGCCCGCAGCGAACCGCGACACCAGATAGACCTGATCCTGCCTGAACTCGTCCCCCCCTTTGCACGACAGGGTGACCAGATCACCTTGCGGGGACGGCAATATCGTATCGATGGGCTGATTGAGGGCAGTGACAACGGCACCACGCTCCGAGTGATGGTGGTCTGATGCCGGGCGGACTTAGCCGCAAGCGCAGGGCCAGGGTGATCAACGTCACCGGCCTAAGCGAGAGCGTTGATGCATTCAAGGCGCTCCCTGCCACGATCCGCAAGCAGCTGGTGGCCGTGGTCAATGAAGTGGCTTCCAACACCCGTGGTGACATCGTGAACCGGATCTCAGCGGATGGTTTCAATACAGCCTCGGTCAGGGCGCGGATCCGGCTCGACAAGGCGAACGTCAGCAACGACGTTGCCACCATCAGCCTGGACCTGAAGACGATCCCGTTCAGCCGAGTCAAATTTGCCAGTCAGCGTACCGATGGTACTGGCACCCGGGCCAGCGTCTGGGTGATGCGGGGCGGCAAGCGAGTGCAGGTCTACGGCTTTATCAACCCCTACGGCAAGAAGCGACGCCCGATGATCCGCTATGCGAAAGCCGGTAAGCCTCGGCTGGTGATGGCGGGTGGTGTGGGCCTGCGGGGCTGGTGGAGCGACATCATCACCGAGCAGTTCCTCGATGAGCTGCAAGCCAACCTTGCCAGCACCTTCAGCAGGAGAGTGACATGACCGAAGCGACCGTCATCATCGATGCGCTGCTGGCCAAGTTGCGCAGCGTGCCTTCACTGTCACCAGAAGACCGGGTGTGCGACAGCGACCCGCAGATCGACCAGCATACCCCACTGCCGCTGGCCCATTTTCGGGAACTGACCGAGGGCAAACCGGAGCGGCGGGGGCGGGAGTGGAAGCGCACCCGCAACATTCAGGTGGATCTCTACCAGCCCGCGAGTGCCGGACGTGCCGGGCGTGATCAGTTGCTGTCAGAGGTGCTGGCGGCGCTGGTGCCCTCGACGGCGGGGATCCCCCTGCCGGGCACGACGCTGCTCGCTATCTCGGTTGGCACCATCAATCTGGAACCCGAAGAAATCGGCAGCGACACCTTGCTGACCTCCATCCAATTCAGCCTCACCTACACCGCCATCCTCTAGGTTGGCACCCCCATCTGGATACCATAGGAGCATCCAAGCATGTCATTTACCGACAAAGGCCTGCTGCTGGCCGGTGATGTCTACATCGCCGAAATCAACAACGGCGTGAAAGGGCCCCTGATTGGCCCCATCAACGTCAACGAGATCACCGTCACCCCACCGACCACCGAGGAGAAGTCGCGCATCTCCAAGAAGCGCAGCACCTTTGGCCAGGCGCTGGACTCGGTTCAACTGCCGAAGGACCCGGCCAAGCTCTCACTGAAGTGGGACTCCATGACCAAGCAACTGCTGGCCGATGCCATCGCCGGCAAGCAGGTGGCCTTCACCCAGACCGAGGCCGCGGTCGTGGATGAACCGGTGACCCTCAGTAAAGAGGGATGGGTCGAGTTGGGCAACGCCTACATCAAGCCCGGCACCATCGTAGTGAAACTCGCCAGCGGCAGCACCACGCTGGTGCTCGACACCGATTACAAGGTGAATGGCAACATGGTGATGGCGCTGAACGACACGGCGGCTGTCGCTTGCAAGGTGAGCTACACCAAAGCGGCCGTGACCGGCACCACCTACACCGGCACCACCGAGACCCTCAAGCCGCGCTACTTCCTGATCGACGGCGAGAACCTAGCCAACCCCGGCCAGCGAGTGCGCGTCACCATCGACCAGGCCATGCTGGCCGCCCAGGGCGCCCTGGCGCTGATGAGTGGCGAGTTTATGGAAGGGGAGCTGGAAGGCTCATTGGTGACTCAGCCCGGTAAGTCCGAGCCGTATCGGATGGAGATCCTCAACTAATCGAATGGCATCGATGGATGCCATTCTGTTATTCGACCCGCGATGCAGTTACTTCGCTTTTGGGCTCTTTGACTGTTGAGCTTGCTGAAGGATTCTTGAGGTATGCCATTGTCCCATTTTGGCGAGAGACTTGACCTTCTTCTTGTATTTAGCTGCAGTCAAAGGGTCTTTGTCATTGTGCCTTGCTTGGTTGCAATACTTACAAGCAGCCACAATGTTGCTCGCAGAGTTAGGCCCGCCATCGCATTTGGCTAATAGATGCTCCCCGGTGCATTGGAAGTGGTCTACTTGCTGCTTGCTTATCTGATATCGATCAGAAAACTGTGTTGGGTTCGCCTCCCACATAGGCATGCCGCAGTAGTAGCAACGATATGCTTGGTTTACCGCTGCGCGGTGACGTTGTTTATGAATTGAACTTGCCATATAGGGCTCCAAAAGTTGCTTGAAGCCCGGGGGGATAACAGACAGAACAGTGCCGGGCTTCAATGTTGAAGTTGAAGTCCCGTCACACCTTATCGGGTAGATCGGGCACTGGCAGGAGTTTTCCTGACAGCACAACACCAGCGGCGTAACCGACTGGCACCCCATTTTGTTTGAATGTGGCAGGACAAATATCATCCAAAAAATGGTGTGATGCAATTGAATACAGATCGCCATTGTCACAAAAAGTAACTATTAACCCGCTTCGGCGGGTTTTTTCATTTCTGAGGAATCCCCATGGCCAGCAACGATACCGATATCCAGCTGCGGATCCGCGCCGCCGTTGAGGGGCTGGCCGAGATCAGCAAGCTCATCGCTGAGGTGGATACCTTGGGTGGTGAGACCGAATCGAGCAGCGAGCAGGTCGGCTCCCTGGGGGATGAGCTGCAGCGCCTCGGTGAGCAAAACGCGACCCTGACCCAGTTTGCCAATCTCAAGCGCAGCACTGCCGATCTGGGTGAGGGGCTCGAGGCTGCCCGCACCCGTGCTACCGGCATGGGCAAGGCACTGGCGGATGCCAAGAAAGAGCTGACGGCGTCCAATGCTGCCTACAGCACCAGTCGGCAGGAGACCGAGCGGCTGGCGAGCGCTCATGCGGAAGCCAAGGCCAAGGTGGATCTGCTGCGCCAGGCCAACAGTGAGGCGACCAGCGTCACCAAGGAGCAGCGCCAGGCGCTCAAGGATGCGCGGGATCAGGTTCGTCTGCTGGGGGACCAGTACAAAGAGAGCGCGGGGCAAACCAATGCCCTCAAGAACGGACTGGATGCCAGCGAGAAGGCGCTGCGCCAGCAGTCCCGGGAGTTCAACGCTGCTCGCCGGGAAGTGCAATCCCTCGATAGCCAATATCAGCGGCAGAACACCACGCTCAATGGGCTGCGCCGGGCTCTGACCGAAGCAGGAGTCGACACCCGCAAGCTGGCCAGCGAGCAGAAACGGATTGAAACGGCCAGCCAACAGGCTGGAACCCAGGTGGCTTATCTGAAGAGCCAGCTTGCAGGACAGGCAGGGCAATTGCGATCCAATGCTGCCGGGATGGAGGTATACAGCAAGAAAGCCAAGCAGGCAGAACAGAACACCGAGCAGCTGCATGAAGCGGTTCAGAGTGGTGAGCAAGGATGGGAAGCTCTGGCGGGCAAGATCACCGGCGTTGCAGCAGCCTTTCTCAGTTTTGATCAACTGGCTGCCCGAACCACCGGGATGGTCAGAACCGCGGATGAGATTGAGCGCCTGGGCGTCTCGCTCAAGAGCGTGGAAGGGAGTGCCGCCGGCGGCGAGAAGGCGCTGGCCTGGTTGCGGGAGTTCAACGAGAAGACCCCGTTCCAACTCAACGAGATTACCACCGCCTTTATCAAGGCCAAGAACTTCGGATTGGACCCCTATAACGGGGTGCTGCAGGCCACGGCCAACTACACCGCCAAGACGGCCGGCACCTATCAGGATCTGGAAGGGGTCATCACCGCCCTCGGGCAAGCCTATGTGAAAGGCAAGCTGCAAGCGGAGGAGATGAACCAGCTCAATGAGCGCTCGGTGGCAGCGGCCAAACTGCTGTCGAAAGCCATGGGCAAGACCACTGACGAGATCATCGCCATGGCCACGGCAGGCAAGCTGGGTCGAAACGAGATCGAACTGCTGATCAAGGCGATGGGCGAGGATGCGGCCGGTGCGTCGGAGGAGATGGCGCAGACCTTCAGTGGAATATGGTCGAACTTTCTCGAGCAGCTCAACCAGGTCGAACTGGCCGTGGCCGATGCGGGGATTTTTGCCTTCATCAAATCCGAGCTGGCAGAGGTCACTGCCCAGATCAAAGCCGCAGCGGCAGATGGCAGTTTGGCAACCTGGGCGCAAGGTGTGTCCGATGGCATGAGATCTGGTGCCATCGCCATTCGTGGGATCACCGAAACCCTTGTCGAGATGAGAGACGGGATCGGGTTGGTGGTGAAGGTCTGGGGCACCATGAAGGTGATCCAGTGGAGTACCCAACTGCTCGGCTTCGGGCAGGCGATGAAAACCGGGGTGGTACAGCCGGCAGCAGAGGCCGGCAAAGAGCTCGACAAGACGAGCAAGAAAGCGGTCAAGCTCAATGGGGTGCTGGGGGCGCTTACCCTGGGTAATGGTGCCGTTGCGGCTGGCCTCTCTGTTCTTGTCTACGAGGGTGGAAAAGGGCTGGCCAAGCTGGCCGAAGACGCCGGGGTCTGGGCGGCCAAGATGGGCGAGGCTGGGGAGGTTGAGCAGCGAGTGGCCGAGCAGTCTCGCGCCTTCTTCGCCCAACTGCAGCGCCAGGGCATGACCACCATGGCGCAGTTTGACGAGTTCAAGAATGTGCAGATCCTCACTGCACAGGAGGTCGCCAACCTCTCTGCCGTCGAGCGGGCAGCCTACGAGCAGCGGCTCAAAGGCCATCGCGAGTACCTGACGGGCCAGTTGCAGGTGCAAAAGGCGCTTGAAGCCTCCGGGCTCAAGGCCGAGTCCTTGCAATATCAGGCCGATGCTGCACTGGCCAGCATGCGACAGGGATTTCTCGATCTGGCGGCTGGAGCCGACATGGCTGGCCAGGCCATTGACGCCAAGACTCGACCAGCCGTGCTGAAGCTGGTGGCCGACTTCGACTTGCTCAAGGCAAAAGGGAAGGAAACGGCCACCGGGATCAGCGAGGTGTTCAAGGGTCTGCAATTGGGGGATCCCACCTCCCTGCAGAACATTACCCTGGCGCTCGAGTCGCTGCGTGAGCAGGGCAAGGTCACCCAGACCGAGATTGATGCGGGGCTGCGCAAGAGTCTGCAGGACATGAGCCTACAGGATCTCGAGGTATTGAAGGTCCAGTCAATGGCGGCTTTTGACACCATGAAAAATGGTGCCATCAGCACGGCCCAGATCACTGAGTCGGTGCTGTCAGAAAAGCTGCGCCGCTTGGGCGTGGATTATCAAGCGCTCCATACCGGCATTGATGCCGTGGGCCGCCAGACCATCGACACCTTCCGCGCTGTTGCTACCGATGTGAATGCCACCTCGCAAGACATTGCCGCCGCCATGAAGGCGGCCGTCAACAAGGCAGACACGGTGCAAGAGCTGGAGGAGCTGAAAAAGGTCTGGTTATCGGTAGGGCAGGCGGGAAAGGTCTCTGCACAGGAGCAAGGACGCGGGCTTACCTATCTGGATGATCATATCCGCCAGACCAAAGCGAAAGCAGCAGAGATTGGTGATGGCTTCAACACCGCGGCGGATAAGTCGAAGAAGGCTACCGACACCATGAGGGAGAACCTCAAAGGGGTGCAAGAAGAGGCCAAAAAGACCAAAGCCGATGTGGAAGACGCCATCAGCAGTACGAGTGGTGGCAGCTCTGCCCTGTCGGGGGCGGGGCGAGGGGATGTGACTCGCACGGTTGGTGCTGGCTCCTTCTTCTACAAAACGGTGGATATCAACCAGCTCCGCGGCAACGCCGATGCCCTGGCCAACACCCTGGCCGGAGTGGAGGACGAGCTGGCCCGCTACAGCCAGAAAGTCAGGGACATCCCCGCCTACAGCGAGTGGAGCAAGTGGTACGCAGAGAAATTTCAGAAGGAGATGGAGGCCATGCGTGCCCAGCTCCAGAAGGAGTTGAATAAGGCGCAGCATAAGGAAGCGGAGAAAGCGACGACTCAGCCGACTGTAGGGACCACGCCGCCGCAACAACAGAGTGCACCGACGCCATCAGGCAGTAATAAAACGGTCACCATCTATCTCAAATCCGACACTCACAGCGCAGAACTCCAGTCCGATGAGGAAAACCTGGATGCGTTGCTGCGTCTGTTGAAACAGCAAGGACTCAGAAGCTGATGATCACATTAGCGGGTATCGAATTGCCAGATGACCTGGACTGGGAAGATGAGTTCGCGTGGGAGCCTGTTGGACAGGTCATAACCCCAACGCTTTCAGGGGCCATCATCGTCGAAGAGTCCGTCCAATCCGAGGGGCGCCCCATCACTCTTCGCTCTGATGGTGAGGCATGGGTAAGGCGTTCGACCGTGTTGGCATTGCAGTCATTGGCTGCGGCCCCGTCTACTCGGATGCAGCTCTTCCTCAACGGGCGCATCTTCACCGTCATATGGCGTCGAGAAAACAGCGGTGGGCTGGAGGCAAAGCAACTCTACCGGATCGCGGATCCGGATGCCCAGACCCCTTATGAAATCACCCTTCGCCTTCTTGAGGTAACCCCATGACCATTCATTCCGGCGACATCAAACTGATGGCCAGTCAGCGGTTGACTGACACCACGGACGGCGGCGGCCGCATCACCGGGCAGGAGATCGTGAGCGGCGAGCACAATGGCCTGTTTCAGGACATCAGCGATCTCGACCGCACTTATGGGGTGGTCAGCATGCGCAAGGCGTTTCTGGCGGTGCAGACGGATGACACGGACACCTATCGGGGTGCCCATATCATCGTGCAGGTGCCCCCGGCTGACCCGAACGTGGGGCTATGCCTCATCAACACCCGGGATCATCACGACACCCGCGCCAATGCCCGCGACGTGCTGGAGCGCTATCTGGCCCGTGGGCCCAAGTGGCGCGGCTTCCTGTACGACACCCAGCTCGAAGGCCAGCGGGCGATCCGCTTCTTCCAGCGCGTCGAAGTGCGCCTGCCGGAAGTGGGGGAGACCCTGGTGCTGGTCGGCAACGAGGGCAAGGCGGGGGAGTTCGAGCAGTATGTGCGGGTGCTGGAAGTCACCCAGCAGCTGGCCAAGTTCCAGGTGCCCAACGTGCCCGAGTTCACCCGAAACGTGGTGACCTGCAAGCTGGCGGACCCGCTGCGTTACACCTTCGAGGGGGAGCAGCCGACCCCCTATGATGTGGTGACCAACGTCAAAACCGCCCTGCGGGAAACCGTGGTGGCCGATGCCGCCAACTACTTCGCCACCACCAAGCTGGCGGAGGCGGTGAACCTGGGCGCCATGCAGGTGCGGGCCAAGACGATCTTTACCCAGATCGTGCCGTCTGCCCGCACCGAGACCCCAGCGGTGGATCTGACAGCGGCTGGCGAAATGGCCAGCCTGGTGGATTCGGGCAAGGGCCTGGTCAGCTTCTCGACCGTGGTCAGCATTGCCCCCAGCCGGGGCCTGTTCCTCGGCACAGGCGTGAAACCCGGCACCCTGACCATCACCATCGGTGCAGCCGTCATCACCGACAAGGGGGGCGAGCTGGTTGTCGCCGGGTCCGTGGTGG
Organism: Aeromonas sp. ASNIH5; assembly: GCF_002902865.1. NCBI lineage: Bacteria > Pseudomonadati > Pseudomonadota > Gammaproteobacteria > Aeromonadales > Aeromonadaceae > Aeromonas > Aeromonas sp. ASNIH5. The sequence continues at coordinate 4,122,195 of NZ_CP026122.1, forward strand.
GTGCCATCGACTATGGCCGGGGTCAGCTGGAGTTCAATGCCCAGTGCCCGAACTACGGGACCGCCAGCAAAACCATCAGCTTCTGGCCAGCGTCTCGCCCGTCCCGTATCGCTGACACGGCCAGGATCGACATCAAGGCCAACAACCGGGGCTATGCCTACACCATCACCCTGCTGCCGACCCCGGCACCGGGCACCCTCACGGTGTCGTTTATGGCGCAGGGGAAATGGTACGACTTGAAGGACAACGGGCGCGGCGAGCTGTTCGGCGCGGATCGCTCGTTCGGCACCGGGATCGTCAACCTGGCCACCGGGTCGGTCATGCTGACCCTGGGAGCCCTGCCGGACGTGGACACCGCAATCCTGTTCAGCTGGGCGACCCCGGTCAACTACACCAACCGCAGCAACCAGCCCATCAGCATCAGCAAGTCGGCATGGCAACTGCCCCACACCGGGATCACCCCCAAGAGCGTGATCCTGACCTGGGGCAGCGGCCAAACGGCCAACGATGCGGTGGGGGATGGGCGCCTGCGCGGTAACATCACCGGCACCATCAACTATGCCGAGGGGGTGATCATTCTCGATCACATCACCCTGCCGGCGCTGGGCCAGGAGTACATCGCCCAGTACCAGTACGGTGAGCCGGTGACCGAGCGCCACGTTGAACCGGAGCGCCTGAGTACCCCCGGCCAGGTGGGGCACCTCTCCATCACCCTGGACGGCGCAGGCGGCGGGGCCACCAACCTGACCCCCGGGTCGGTGCATGTCAAATTCAACGCGCTCTATCACAAGTTCGATGTGGACGATCAGGAGCTGGTGATCCAGACCCGCGACCCGGTGATCACCCTGCTGGATGACGGCCAGGGCAACCTCAAGGACGCCAGCGGCAACACCCTGGGGGCCATCAACTACGCCGCCGGCACCCTGCATTTCATGCCGGATGGCAGTGCCCTCTTGCCCAAGCCGACCTATGCCTGGGTGACCGTGGGCACCAAATGGGTGGGCAACAACCAGGTGGCGGTGCAGCGCTGGACCATGACCGGCATCGAGTACCACAACACGGCGTACACCTTCCCCGATGGCGAGGGGGGCTGGGTCGAAGTGACCTACCGCAACAACAACAGTGCCTTGGCGCAAAACGCCACCCTGACCGCCCAGGCGCTGCGCATTGATGTCACCCCCGGGTTTGCGGAGGCCATTCTGGAAGGGTCGCTGCGCTTCACCCTGGGGGGGAGCACCTACGTGGATCGGCAGGGCCTGCTCTACCGCAACCCGGACCCGGAGACGGGATCCGGTATCCAGGCAGGCACCATCGACTACTCGAACGGCTTGGCGGTGCTGTCTGACTGGGCGGCCGGGCAGACGGCGCAGCCGTCGCTGCAGTCCCTGGCCACCTCGTTCAGTGCCCAGTCGGTGGATGAGGTGACCTTCCGCACCCCGGGGGCGCCGGTGGCGCCGGGTAGCCTCTACATCAGCGCCAACACCGCGAGCGGGCGGCGCATCGAGGCCACGGCGGACGGGGACGGCTATTTCACCACCACCGACATGGATGGCCGGGTGAACTACCAGACCGGGGTGGTGACGGTGCGCTTTGGTCGGTTCGTCACCGCTGCGGGCAACGAGAGCCAGCCCTGGTATGACGTTGACCAGGTGGGGCTGGACGGCAAGATCTGGCGCCCCATCAGCGTGGTGGCCGACACCATCCTGTTCAACTGTGTGGTGTTCAGCTATCTGCCTCTCGATGCCGACATCATCGGGCTGGATCCGGTGCGGTTGCCGTCCGATGGCCGGGTGCCCTTCATCCGCAAGGGGACCACGGTGGTGGTTCACAGCACCCGCAAGTCGGCGTTCCCGCTGGGGGTCAGTGCCGGGCAGCAGCTCAGCACCGGCCGCACCCGCCTGGCGCATGCCCATGTGGAGGACAAGAACGGCAAAGCGCTGGCGACCACCCTCTACAGCGTCAACCTGGATAGCGGCGTGGTGACGCTCGGCACTCCATTAGACCTGACCGGCTATGTCGAACCCCTCTATGCCGTGCATCGCATCGAGGACATGAGCCTGGTCAGCGACGTGGAGATCTCGGGGCGCCTGCTGCTGACCAAGGCGCTGTCCCATGCCTATGACCCGGCAGATACCTATGTCTCCAGCGCCCTCATCATCGGCGACCTGTGGGCCAGGTATACCAACCTGTTCGATCAGAAGGCGTGGACCAATGTCTGGTCTGATTTCCTCATCGGAGACCAGTCCACGGCGCAATACAACGACACGGTTTACCCGATCCTGGTCACCAACCGGGGCGCCCTGCAGGAGCGCTGGGCGGTGATCTTCACCTCCAGCACCACCTTTGTGCTGGTCGGGGAGCATGTGGGCCAGATCGCGGCGGGGGATGTGAACACCGATCTGGCGCCCATCAACCCCAACAACGGCCAGCCCTATTTCCGGCTGGACAAGCGGGGCTGGGGGTCAGGCTGGGCGAGTGGCAACGTGCTGCGTTTCACCACCGAGGCAGCCGGCGCCCCCTTCTGGCCGATCCGTACCGTGTTGCAGTCGGTGGCGTCACAGGATACCGACAAGTTCGAGCTGGCCCTGCGCGGCAACATCAACACCCCATAAGGGACCAACCAGGTGGGGCAATCTGCCCCACCTCTATAGGAGATCATCATGGCGTTTCCGGTGAAATGGTATGCGAGTCAGATGCAGGGTGCCCCGAGCCTGGGGGACATCACCGCCGGGGCCCTGACGGCCCTGCTCAAGGCGGTGCTGGTGACCGGGTTCGGCAACCTCACGATCAATGCCCTGGTGTGGGATGCCGCCGAGGGGGCCGCCAAGGCCACGTTTTCCGGCGGTCATGCTTACCTGCAGGATTCGGTGATCGAGGTGAGCGGAGCGAGCCCGGCCGCCTACAACGGCGAGCATCGGGCGAAGAAGGTGAGCAGCACCGAAGTCTGGTTCGAGCTGGACGGCGGCAACCCGGGTAGTGCTGGCAGCGGCATCATGTCGATGAAGGTGGCCCCCCTCGGCTGGACTCTGACCCATGAGAGCGGTGACGGCATGGTGGCCATCTATCGCCCCACCAATGTCAGCGAGTCGGGGAACGTTTCCTTGCGCATCGACAACACCGCATTCAGCGGCTGGACAGGAACGAATTCCTCTGGGTCAGCTAGCTACTTTGCCAAAATAGCCATGGTCGAGGATGTGGTGGATATTGATACCTACACCACTATTTATGAACACTGTTGGCCAGCTACCCAGCGTTACAGCGCCAAGATTTGGGACTTGATTGGTGACTCACAGTTATTCTACTGGTTTCCTGCAATCGGCAACGCCAGCTTTCAATCTGGATTCTGTTTTGGCTATTTGAAATCGGTTCGTCCAGGGGATCGCTATCATGCCATGCTGCATACCTACACCACGACAAACCCGGCCCATAGTAGTTTGCATATGGCAAATAAAAACACCAACAATAATATTTGTGCCACGGCGTTCACAGCCTTTGATGATTCTAGCTTCCGTATTCTTGCTCGCCCATTTCATCAACTCTTTGGTGTTACCAGTTACTGGTTAAAGGGGCTTTTCGGTCGCTTCGGTGCTGGTCTTTCTGTTCCAAACGCCCCCGATAACAGTTTTTATATGAGTACAGACCCCATCATGGTAGTGGAGTCTGGCAACCACTTACGTGGCTATATGCCGGGTCTGATCGTGCCCTATGGCGACGTCTTGGATTGGCATCGTAATAACTTCGCTAACCTGCCCGCCTTGCCTGGCAAGTTAGTGCGTTTTATCCGGCCTACCTATCAGACCAATACCTTTAACACTGATCCAAGATCATTAATGGGTTTTGATCTTGTCGGGCCTTGGCGCTAAAGAAAAGGGGTGCATCATGGATTTTCCAGTGAAATGGTACAGCAATGCGATGCAGGGAGCGCCAAGCCTGGGGGACACCGCCGCCGGGGCCCTGACGGCCCTGCTCAAAGCGGTGCTGGTGACCGGGTTCGGCAACCTCACGATTAATGCCCTGATGTGGGATGCTGCCGAGGGTGCCGCCAAGGCCACGTTTTCCGGCGGTCATGCTTACCTGCAGGACTCCGTGATCGAGGTGAGCGGGGCGAGCCCGGCCGCCTACAACGGCGAGCATCGGGCGAAGAAGGTGAGCAGCACCGAAGTCTGGTTCGAGCTGGACGGCGGCAACCCGGGTAGTGCTGGCAGCGGCATCATGTCGATGAAGGTGGCCCCCCTCGGCTGGACTCTGACCCATGAGAGTGGTGACGGTCAGGTGGCCATCTACCGGCCGAGCAACGTCAGCGAGTCGGGTAATGTGAGCCTGCGCATCGACAACACCGCATTCAGCGGCTGGACAGGAACCAGTAATGCCTATCTAGCAAAGGTGGCGATGGTCGAGGATGTGATCGATATCGACACATACACATTGATTTTCGAGCACCGCTGGCCAGCGACTAAGCGTTATAGCAATGGTCGTTGGGATTTTATTGGTGACAGCCAATTATTTTATTTTTTGCCTGCCTATGCGTCTGCCAATTATCAGTTTCTGTTTTGTTTCGGTTATCTGCTGTCGGTGCGACCAGGTGATCGTTACCATGCGGTGTTGAGCCATTACCCAACTACGTCCACATCAGAACTGTCACGCAACTGGGCGACCAATGCCGGATCTTCAAATACCAGTTATGGCAATACATTCCCATTGTTTGATAACACCAGTTATAGGGTATTGGCGCGGAATTTTACCCAATTGGCAGGGACGATTAATAATTGGTGGACCAAAGGATTGTTTGGCCGACCAGGCAATGGAATGAACTACCCAAACGGGCCTGATAATGCGTTTTATGCGAGTGCATCCCCGCCTATGGTGATGGAAACGGGTAATGAGCTACGTGGTTACTTGATTGGCCTCATTCAGCCATTTGTCAATGTAGCAGCACTTTCAGGCAAGAATTATATCGGATTGCCCGCGTTGCCTGGAAAGATAGTGCGCCTGATCCAAGTCGGTTATGCAGAGTCGCAAACTACAGCAGGTCAAATAACTCTTATGGGCTTCGACCTGACAGGCCCGTGGAGGTAATCATGGCGGATACCCTTCCGTACACACTTGTCACTGTGCCGATGGCGATTATCCCCATCAACAAGGAGGCCCGTAGCCAGTTCCAACCTCAGGATGTGGCCTGGCGTGGTGAACCACCGTTTTTCGCAGGCCCAGTGCGGCAGTTGTTTGTTAGCATGCCGACCAAAATCTGCGTTGGACAAGACTATTTCTGGCTCCGTGATGGGATACGTAACGTTGAGCAGGGCTATATCGAGAGCACCGTCACCATCAACGGGGAGGGGGTCAGGCGTCGGGTGCTGTGCTTTGACCAGGCGGGCAATATCGTCGGCGAGACCTACAGCCGGGCATCTGACGGCAAGTACCGGTTCGACCTGCTTTGGCTCAACCGCCGTTACATGCTGGTCGCCCAGGACGATCCGGCGTTCGGCCCGGCCGATTACAACGCCGTGGCGGCCGACTACCAGCTCCCTACCCCCTACGCCCCCGGTGAGGGGGTCGGCCTGTCAGGAGGTTGAAATGTTCACCTACTCCGATACGTTGCGCACCGCTCGCGCCAATCTGCTGGCCACGGCCATCGACTCAGGCAGTGCGGGGCCGGCGACCCTCACCATTTACACCGGGCCACGCCCCGCCCCGGGGGCCGCCGTCACCAGTCAGGTGCTGCTGGTCGCCATGCAGTTTACCCACCCCTGCGCCCAGAGCGTGACGGGCGGGGTGCTGACCCTCAAGCCGCTTGCCGAGAAGATGGTCACCGGCAACGGGGTCCATGCGTGGGGGCGGTTGGCCAACCGCGATGGGGTCTTTATCGCAGACCTGGATGTGGGGCCACCGGGCAGCGGGGCCGACATCGAGATCCCGGCGAACGAGCTGTATGCGGGCGCCATGGTGCGCATCAACAATGCCACCTTCACCGAACCCTAACCGCTCTGCGTGAGCCAAGAGGTCAGCATGGCCAGAACCGACGCCCGCCTGGCGCTGCAGAAGGCCCGCAAGTCGTCCGCTGCCCTGGAGCTGAACCCGGCCATGGTGGTGCGCTATGCGGCCGTGCTGCAGGGCACCTGTCTGCCGCCCACCTTCGCCAGCTCCCCCGGGTTGGTGCTGCCTGCCGTCTTGCAGGGGCAGGGGCAGGCACCGCTGACAGATGTCACGATCACGCCCATCCATCCGGCTACCCTGGCCAGCACGGCCCCGGCCACGGTCACGGACATCACCGCCAGCGTGGTGATCGATGCAACGCTGACCGTGACGGCGCGGGCCGCGCTCTACCAGATTGAGGCGGGCTATGACATCAACGTGTTTCGGGGGCCGAGCCACACCAGCCAGGGGCAATGGCAGCAAGCCCAGGATGTAGTGACCAGCGTCACCAGCCACTGGGAGCGCCCCGGGGTGGCCCAGGCGCACCATCAGCAGTCCTGGCAAGAGGGCACGGCGCTGGAGAGCACTCTGGTAGGTGTCGCGGCCCAGATGCCGCGCTGCGATAACCTGGTGCAGGATCGCTTTGAAGAAGGCCCGGCACTGGGCACGACCCACGGCACCGGCTTTACCAGCCTGCCGCGCTGCGATGTCACCCCGCGCTCGCCGTGGCGTGAGGCCACCAGGGCGGGGTGCTGGCAGGTGAGCGGTTATCGCGACCTGCCGCGCCTGGACAACGAGTGGCAGGGCGGCTGGGCCCAGGGTATCGGGCTGGGGTTCACCCTGACCGGTCAGCGCTGGCAGTGGGGCCTGCCTCTTCGCAAAAGCTGGCGGGATGGGTGGGACGAGGCGATACAGCCCCCCTGGGGTATCACGCCGCCCCCCAAGCCCCCCATCACCCCGGAGCGGCCGGACAAGCGCAGCCGCAAGCTGGCGTTCGGCCGCCCTCGGGGGGATGCCTCCCTGGAGTTTGTCTGGTTCGGGCAAGCCCACATCGTTATTCCAACCCGGAGGGTTTACCTGGTGAGCAACGCAGCAAGCATTGTGCGGGTCAGGGACGGGCTCGACATTCCCGCCACCTCGCTGAGCATCGAGCTCGACACCGACTCCTGGGCCTGGCAGTTCACGGCCCAGATCCCCCGCATCGCGGCAGCCGAGATGACGGACGAGGAGGAGGTAAGCATCTTCGTCAACGGCCAGCAGTGGGATTGCGTGTGCGATGGTTGGCAATCAAGCCAGAGCTTTGCCCGTGAGTCGGCGACCCTCACCGGGCGCTCTCGCACGGCCTATTTGTCACCGACCCATGTCTTACCCCAGGCAGTGAGCGAGATCGGTGCAGCGACCATGGCCCAACTCGCAGAGGCGCTGCTGCCGTTCGGGTGGACCCTGGACTGGCAGGCGCCGGATTGGCTGGTACCTGGCGGCTTCTTCAGCCTGGACAGTCAGACACCCATCGAGGCGATCAAGTACCTGGCCGAGGCGGCAGGTGGGTTCGTGTTGCCGCACCAGCGCGATCGGCACCTGGTCATCAAGCCGCGCTATCCGACCGTGCCCTGGCAGCTCGATGGGGCGCTGGCCGACGTGGCCATCCCCCGCGCCATCATCACGACGCTGGGCAGCGATTTCCAGCCGGGGCAGCCGGCGAACGGCATCTATGTCAGCGGTGGCCATCAGGGCATCAACGCGCGGGTGCTGCGTCAAGGCACAGCAGGGGAGCGGCAGGCTTTGGCCATCACCCACCCGCTGGTGTGTGATGTGGTGGCGGCCCGCGCCCAGGGTGTGGTGGGCTTGGCCAAGACCATGCCGAAGCGCACCCAGACCATCCAACTGCCGTTGTCTGCCGATACGGGGCTTATTCTGCCCGGGGCGTTGCTCGCGGTGGATGGCTGGAAGGGATACAACCGGGGCGTCAGGGTTTCTGCTGAGCTGCAGAACAAGGCCATGACGGTGCGCCAGCAACTGAGTGTGGAGCGATTTGTATGAACCTGTTCAAGCAGTTCCAAGCGCTGATACCCGGTGCCGACCCGCTGCTGGTCGGTACCGTCACCGCAACGACGGGCACTGGCACCACGCTGGAGACCCCGGGCGGGGGCGTGGTGATCGTGCGTGGGGGAGGGGTGGCCATCGGCCAGAAGGCGTTTTACCAGGGAGGCGCCATCATTGGGCCCGCGCCTGATTTACCAACCTATGAAATCGAGGTTTAAACCCCTGTTAAACGTTGGCTTTTTCTGGCGATATGGCAATCAGTGGTTAGGCTTTATTTGTACAAGGAGGATATCGCTATGAAGAATGTGAAAGGATTCACATTGCTTGAACTGATGATAGCGGTCAGTTTGGGCGTCATTTTACTCGGTATTGGGGCCCCGGCTTTATCCAGCTTGCTCAGCGGAAACGCCCTGCATTTCGAGTCCCGTAACATACTGAAAAACATGAGATTCGCTCGTAGCCAAGCAATTGACAATCAGACGGTAGTGACTGCGTGTTTGGCTGATGCCAACGACAATTGCGTAACGGCAGACCCCTCGCATTTCTTGGTGTTCATTGACGACAATGCAAATGACGTCCTGAACAATGGAGAGCAGGTTTTGGTAAGAAGTGCAGATTTCCCCAGCTCACTGACAGCAACCAACAGCATCACCTCTAGCACTTTCAGCCCGGATGGTAAATAACTGATCCCAATAGTGCTACACCTTCGCTGTGCCATAGCCATTCCCCGGGAAAGGAGACACGGTATCCATGAAGTGTTTCACTCGGGCCAGCAGGTTTGCCATCCCTCTGCATTGATGATTGCGCGTGATGGTTTCATGTAACTTGTGCCATAGCCGTTCTATGTGATTAACCCAAGGGCTGTAAACTGGCTGGAACACCAGGCAGAACTTGGGATTCTTCTTCAACCATCGCTCGGTCTGTTTGCTTTTGTGAATGATGTAGTTATCGAGGATCAACGTGATGGTTTTGGCTCGTCGGTAGTGGTGGCGCAGCTTTTCCAGCATGGCAATAAACAGCGATGAGTTTTTCTTGATCCCGCTGACGTAAAGTACCCTTCCGTTGCCTGCGTGGAGAACGCCTGCCAGATAATGCTTGGCATTCTGCCCCGGTGTGACAACCCGCTTTTGCTGCGCTCTGAACATCCAGTCGGCTCCTAATTTGGGATTGAGGTCTATATCGACTTCATCCTCATAAAACACCGGATTATCGGCATCACAGCGGGCCAGCGCGGCGTCGATATTCGCCATTTTTTCCTGATAGGCTGGGTCTTTTATCCGCAAGGTCGGCACGGGCCTGCGCCAGACAATGCCCATACGAGGTAACCATCGGCGGAGCGTGGAGGCTGCCACATTGAGCCCTGTTAACCGATTGATTTTTATAGCCAATAGTTCAGTACACCAACGGCTGCGCTGATAACCAAAATCTTGCGGAGAAAACTGCATGAGCAGCACCAGTAAGGTGACAATCTTGGCGATAGGTAAGACTGGGGCACGGCCAGCCGGTAAGGCTTCTAGCGCATCTATGCCTTCATCTCGATACCACCGAAGCCAACGACCGATGGTCGAGCGCGCAGCGCCGGTAAGGTGATGAACATCGGTGATCGTGCGTCCTTCATGTAACAGCAAGATGGCCATCAAGCGACGAGCATGTCCTTTATCACGGGTGGCATGGATGATTTTGTGAATGCGGCGCCGTTGTGGTCGTGGCAGAGGTGGTAGGATAGGCATCAACTCAGTCCTTTGGGTGTGGCTTGTTTTGTTTAGCGACTAATCAGATCGCACAAACTGGACTGAGTTCCCTTCCTCCGGTGATCTACTATTCGGAACAGCTATTTACTCGGGATATCGATGATGAAGATGAACATGTCATCAGCCTCTGTATCTCAGGTAATGCACAGGTCAATCTTGTGACGCCGCCAAGTGGCCGAACCCGTCAAGAAACTCAAGCATTCATCTGCCAATAGCATCTTTCATTCTCGGCGGAATCTGCATCGCAGAGAATGATAAATACCATGCTCCAGTCGATAGTCATTTTCCCCGTAAGAATTTCTCATTTTTCGCGGCGGGCTACACGGGCGGGGACGTGGTGATCGTGCGAGGGGGGGAGGGGTGGCCATCGGCCAGAAGGCGTTTTACCGAAGTAGTGAGATGGCAGGATGGGCCCCTGATCTACCAACATTTGAGATGGAAGTTTGAGTCTAGATTGGCCCCTTGAAGATCCAGACACTTCGCCCCTCTTAATTTAAGAGGTAGTCTTGGAACTATGTTCAGTACTAGTCGCAACGAGAAAATGGTCGAAGTGTTAACAGGGGCTGAGCGCCGTCGACGCCGGACTCCGCAGGAAAAGATCTCCATCGTGCAGCAGACCTTTGAGCCCGGAATGACCGTATCTCATGTCGCTCGCTTGCACGACGTCAACGCCAACCAGCTTTTCAAATGGCGTAAACAATTCCAGGAAGGCTCTCTCACGGCGATCACCGCCGGTGAGGATGTTGTTCCAGCCTCCGAGTTGGCTGCTGCCATCAAGCAGATCCGAGAGCTCCAGCGTCTGCTCGGGAAGAAGACCATGGAGAACGAGATCCTCAAAGAAGCCGTGGAGTATGGTCGAGCAAAAAAATGGATTGCGCATGCGCCCTTGTTGCCGGGGGACGACGATTAAGTGCTGTGAGCCAGGCCCTTAATGTATCGCGTGCGCAGCTATCCGTTCGTGTTCATCGCAAACCAGGTTGGCAAGATGGTCGTCATCATCGCCAGCGTGATGATGCAGCCTTACTTGGCCGTATCATGGAGGCGATGGCAGAACTTCCCTCCTATGGCTATCGCCGGGTCTGGGCGCTGTTACGGCGTCAGTCAGAGGCAACAAGACAGCCTGTAGTAAACGCCAAACGGGTATATCGCGTCATGAGAGAGCATGGCCTGCTGCTGGAAAGAAAACCGGCTGCACCATTGGCCCAGCAGGCACATAAGGGGCGTGTTGCCGTCAAAGATAGCAATCGACGTTGGTGCTCGGATGGCTTCGAGTTTCGCTGCGATAACGGTGAAAAACTACGAGTCACGTTCGCCATGGACTGCTGCGATAGGGAGGCGTTGGACTGGGCTGCCAGCACCGGGGGTTACGACAGTGACACGGTGCAAGATGTCATGCTGAGATCTGTCGAACGACGCTTCGGGGATGCGTTGCCGGCATCACCGGTGGAGTGGCTGACTGATAATGGCTCGGCGTATCGAGCCCATGAGACCCGCGCGTTTGCACGAGAAATCGGGTTGGAGCCCAGAACGACGGCGGTGAGAAGCCCACAGAGCAACGGTATAGCGGAGAGCTTCGTGAAGACGATGAAGCGAGACTATATCGAGATGATGCCGAAACCAGATAGCCGAACAGCGGTAGGCAATTTGGCCATCGCGTTTGAGCATTATAACGAACACCACCCGCACAGCGCCTTGGGATACCGTTCACCTCGGGAATTTCTGCGCAGTCGGGTATCACAACCCTAAGCGGGAAAAAGTGTCTGGATCTATGGGGTCAAATCCAGAGTCCATGTCTTTGAGGTCGGACTACAATTGATGCCTGAAATTGACCAATACACCTCTGACAAGGAATGGCTATGAAACAATGGATGCTGTTGTGTGTGATTGCTCTTGTGCCACTGACATCTCATGCAGGAGCAATGCGTTGTAAGAACGCGCTCATCAGTGAGGGAGATTCATCTTTCAACGTGCAGAAGAAGTGCGGTCAACCGCAGATGAAAGAGGACATCATTGATGAACGCCTTCTGGATGCCCCGAAGATTGGGGAACGTTGGACCTATCAGGCCCGCGAAAGTGACATCCCTCAGGCCGTGACCATCATCAATGGCAAGGTGACCCAGATAGAAGACCTCACCCGCTGATGTGACAATGGCCACGCAATGTGGCCATTCCTGCCTCAGGTAAATCAATGAGCCATTCACTCACGGCACACTTCCCCCCTCTTTCCATCTTGGCAACTGTCAGATCTAACAGTGCTGTATCTCTTGGTGATTGGAGCCATCATCTCCAGCAAAAGGCCTCAAAAATTGGGGCCATCCTGGGGCCAAAAAATACAGAACTGATGAGTTTGGGGCCAAAATGGGGCCAAAAAAAGAGCTGTGGAAAGCCGAGATTAGCTGTCGGATATTGATTGTAAGGTCCTGAATTTGCCAGCTTTATGCAGCTCTTGCTAGCTCTAGCTGGCTTTCATCTCACTTCAATGGTTCATCGTGTAAATAAATTGAGCCATTGGCTAATTCTCTTCCTTTCAGCAGTTTAATGTCTTGGCATTAACAAACTGATGTCGTGGTGGGGCCGGGTCGACGGGCCGTCAACCCGGTTCCAAAAAACCCGTCGATTGTAAACCAATGGGAGAGGGGCGGCAAAGCCGGGCGCCGCAGGCCGGGACGGTCGACAGGCGCGAGGGAAGAGGGGCCGCCGGGCAAGCTCAGCGCGGTGAGCTGCGACGGGCAGGTTTGTCAGGATCCTGCCCCGAGTAGTAGAGCACCCGCTGCACATACTCCTGGGTTTCCTGATAGGGCGGCACACCGCCGTGGCGCAGTACGGCTTGCTCCCCGGCGTTGTAGGCGGCGCTGATCCTCACCCAGTCCGGACCGAACTGCTTCTCCAGCCACTTCAGGTAGATCATGGCGCCACGGATGTTCTGCTGGGCATCGAACGGCCGGGTCACGCCGAAGCGGGCCTGGGTTTCGGGAATGAGCTGCATGACGCCCTGTGCCTGCTTGGGGGAGACGGCGGTGCTGTTCAGATTGGATTCGGCGATGGCGATGGCCAGGGCGAGCTGGGGGTCCACTTTGTGACGCTGGGCGGCCTGGCGGATCATGACAGCCAGCTTTTGCTTGGCCTGTGACTGTCTGGCCAGGTAGCGCTCCTGATCGAAGGGGGTGCTGGGGCGTACCCAGGGAGCTCCACCGCCACCGCCTCCGATGCCGCAGGTACCCAGGGGGGCATTGCCGACCCGCTCGTTGTAGTAACGGGCGGCCTGCTGGTTGCCAAGGCGCATGGCCATGGCCAGGTAGGCGTTGGCGCTGCGGGCATTGCGGATCCCCTGGGGGCCGCGGGCCAGCAGGCGGCCGATGCGGTAATAGGCTTCCGGGTTGCCAAGGTTGGCGGCGGTGCAGTAGTGGGCGATGGCCTGCCTCGGATTGCCCTGTTCCATGGCGGCGCCCTGGCGCAGTGCGCTCATGGCCTTGGGGGCCTGACGAAAGGGATCTGCGTGGGAAGTGGTGGCCAGCAGTATCAGGAGTCCCCAGCCCCAGAGTCGTTTTTTCATGGAAACCTCGTCTTTGGTATCCGCAACATATAGGCCCGATCCGGGGAGGGACGCCAGCCAGCAGATGGAACATCTGGTTATGTGGGTGAGCAACAGAGATGAAAACGGTATGGAACTTTTGGTGCAGGGGAGAAGCGGTATGGCTCCCGGGTCAGTGACTGCTTTGACAGATTTGTTAATTGAGGTTCAATATGCTGACACAGTTGTTTTCTAACGCCTTGTATTTGCATGATGTCAGCCAGGCCATCGATGCAATGTCGTCGGGTCTGCCGGGTGAATCGATAGCGCCTCGGATGAGGGCAGGATGTGCATATGGTCGAATCGGTCGATATCTCTGTCGTGGTGCCTGCCAAGGATGAGCGGGACAATCTGGCCCCGCTCGTCGGCGAAATAGATGCCGCCCTTGGGGGCAGGTTCGAGTACGAACTTATCTATGTGGACGATGGCAGTGTGGACGGTAGTCATGTGGTGCTGCGCGATTTGCAGACGCGTTTCACCAGGCTGAGGGTGCTGTGCCATGTCCATGCCGTGGGCCAGAGCATGGCGGTGCTGAGCGGGGTGCGCCACGGGCGTGGCGACTGGCTGGTGGTACTCGACGGCGATGGTCAGAACGATCCCGCCGACATCCCCGCCATGCTGGAGGAGGCGATGCGCCGCTACCAGAGCGATCCATACCAAGTGGGCCTCATCGGCCACCGGGTCAACCGCCGTGACGACTGGGTCAAGCGCCTCTCTTCAACGCTGGCCAACGGCTTTCGCGATCTGCTGCTGCGCGACGGCATTCCGGATACCGGCTGCGGGCTCAAGGTGGTGCGTCGCGACTGGTATCTGAAACTGCCCGCCTTCAATCACATGCACCGCTACATCCCCGCGCTGATCCAGGCACAAGGGGGGCGCATGGCGCCCTGGCCGGTCAACCACAGGCCGCGCCAGGCGGGCATCTCCAAATATGGGGTCTGGAACCGGCTCTGGGTCGGGCTGGTGGACGTGGTCGGGGTCTGGTGGTTGCAGCGCCGATCCAAGGTGGTTGAAATCCGGGAGATGCTGGAGTGATGGACGCCTGGCTGTCTGCCCCCATCGACTGGCTGGACTGGACCGGGGTGCACGTCACCGGCTGGAAGCTGATCGGCTACACGGGGGCGCTGATGTTCGGCGGACGCTGGCTGGTGCAGTTTCTGGCGTCCAGGCGGGCGGGGCGACCCGTCATCCCGCGCCTGTTCTGGTACATGAGCGTGCTCGGCAGCCTGATGACGCTCAGCTACTTCACCTTCTCTCCCAAGCAGGACTCCGTCGGCGTGCTGCAAAACCTCTTCCCCACCTTCACCGCGCTCTACAGCCTCTATCTCGATATCCAGCATCGGGGCTGGCGGCGTGACAAGGGAGTGACCGGGGAGGCTCGTCATGGTGAGTGATCGCACCCTGCTCAATCAGACGTCCCTTGGCTGGTTGCTGCTGATCGCGCTGGTGGTGCTGGGGGCCGGGCTGGGTCTGCGGGACCCCTGGCCGGCGGACGAGCCGCGCTTTGCCCTGATCGCCAAGGAGATGGTGGAGAGTGGCCAGTGGCTCTTCCCCATGCGCGGCGGGGAGCTCTATCCGGACAAGCCGCCGCTGTTTATGTGGGGGATCGCGATCGGTTATGTGTTGACTGGCTCCATCAAGGTGGCCTTTCTGCTGCCCTCCCTGCTGTCTGGCTTGCTGACCATCTTGCTTGTGTGGGACCTGGGGCGTCGGTTATGGAACCCAGCGGTCGGCTTTATGGCCGGGCTGTTGCTGCTGTTCACCGTCCAGTTCACCCTGCAGGCCAAGACGGCGCAGATCGATGCCCTGGCGACGGCCTTCATCACCCTCGGTCTCTATGGTTTTCTGCGCTTCCTCCTCTGCGGTGGCGGGTGGCGCTGGTACTGGCTCGGCTGGTTTGCCGCAGGGCTTGGCGTCATCACCAAGGGGGTGGGAGTACTGGCCCTGCTGGTGCTGCTTCCCGCGCTCTGGACCCACAGGGCACAAATCCGCGCCGCGCCTTTGTCAGCCTGGCTGAAGGCCCTGCTCGGGCCGCTGGCCATGGCCCTGGCGATGGGCCTCTGGCTGGTCCCCATGCTGGAGGCCGTGACCCGAAGCGGAGATCCCCTCCTGCTGGCCTACAGAGACAACATACTGCTGCGCCAGACGGTGACTCGCTATACCAGCGCCTGGCATCACGTCAAACCCTTCTGGTACTACATCACCTCGGTGATCCCGCCGTTCTGGCTGCCGCTCTCCCTGCTGTTGCCCTGGCTGGTGGTGGCCTGGCGGCGCGCCATCCGGGCGCAGGACAGGCGTATCCTGCTGCTGCTGGGTTATCTGGTGCTGGTGGTGCTGTTTTTCTCCTGCTCGCCGGGCAAGCGGGGCGTCTACATCACGCCCGGTACGCCCGCCCTGGCGCTCCTGACCGCACCCTTCATCGGCACCCTGCTGGTCCGGATCTGGCCGGGGCGACTGCTGGCCGGGCTCGGCTGGTTGCTGGGAGGGGTAGGGCTGGTGGGGGCTCTGGTGCTGGCATATAGCTACAGAGTGGCCAGCCGTCTGGGGGAACTGGGGCCGGATCCCTGGCTTCCCCTGCTGGTGCTGGGGGGATCCTTGCTGCTGATCAATGCCTGGCTTCGCCGGGCGCCACTGACCGCCATTCTCTGCTCCCTGGCGGTGGGGTGGCTGATCTACTCCTGCTGGATAAGCGTGCGCCTCAACGAGGTGCGAACCCCTCAGGGAGTCATGGCATTGGCGGCGCAGAGGGTGCCCGCGGGGGATGAACTGCTGCTGGCGGGCTTCAAGGAGCAGCATCTGCTGTTTAGCCTGCAACCAGTGAAACATTACCCTTATCTGATGGGAGACGGGGAGCAGGCCCGGGAAGCTGCCGCCTGGATAGAGGCTGCCCCCGGGCGCTGGGTACTGGGGAGCGCCGACCTGATGGTGAGGTGTTTTGACCCCGCGAAGATGGAAAACCTCGGCAACCGTCACCGTACCGACTGGCTGCTGGCAGGCCCGCAAGCACTCAAACCCGCCTGTCGTGGGCTCTCCCCCACCATGGTGCCCTTCAGCTATACCCCTTCATCCTGAGCGCAGGGTCTGAGCCAGGCGACCCTGCCACCTCGCCTGGCTCAGACCCGGTAGTAGTCCCGATACCAGCGGACAAAGCCGTCAACCCCTTCCTTGAGCCCGACACGGGGGCGATAGCCCGTGGCGTCAAACAACGAGCGGGTGTCGGCCCAGGTGGCGAGCACGTCGCCGGGCTGCATGGGTAGCATGTTGCGGATGGCCCGTTTGCCGAGGGCCGCCTCGATGGCATCCACGAAGTCCAGCAGCCTGACCGGGCTGTCGTTGCCGATGTTGAAGAGGCGATAGGGGGCCGGGCTGGCGTCCGGGGCCCCCTGCCAGTGGGCATCGCCCGCAGGGGGGATGTCTGAGATGCGCACTGTCCCCTCGACGATGTCGTCGACATGGGTGAAATCCCGGCAGAGCTGGCCCTGGTTGTAGAGGTCGATGGGGTCGCCGTTCAGGATGGCGTGCACGAACTTGAACAGGGCCATGTCGGGCCGACCCCAGGGGCCGTAGACGGTGAAAAAGCGCAGCCCGGTTGTGGGCAGGCCGTAGAGATGGGAGTAGGAGTGGGCCATCAGCTCTCCCGCCTTCTTGCTCGCCGCATAGAGAGAGACGGGATGATCCGCCCCATGGGACGGCTTGAACGGCATCTGTTCGTTCAGCCCGTAGACCGAGCTGGAGGAGGCATAGATCAGGTGCTGCACCCGGGTCTGGCGACACCCTTCCAGCACGGTGAGGTGGCCGGTGAGGTTGCTGTCGGCATAGGCGAAGGGGTTGTCCAGGGAGTAGCGCACCCCGGCCTGGGCCCCCAGATGGATCACCCGGTCAAACTGCTCGCGGGCAAAGAGCGAAGCCATGGCCGCGCGGTCCGCGAGATCGGTGCGCTCGAAGCGAAAGCCGGGCAGAGGCGTGAGCAGGGCGAGGCGCGCCTCCTTGAGACTCACCGCGTAGTAGTCGTTGAGGTTGTCTATCCCCACCACCTGATGGCCGTCGCCACAGAGCCTGCGCGCCACATGAAATCCGATAAACCCGGCGGCGCCGGTGACGAGGTACTTCATCGCTCCTCCTGATGGGTCAGGCTGTCGCCACGGCCGATGGCATAGTAGGTGAAACCGCGCTGGCGCAGACGGGCCGGGTCATAGAGGTTGCGGCCGTCGAAGATGATGGCCTGCTTCAGGGTCTGGCGAAGCAGGTCGAAATCCGGTGCGCGGAACTGTTGCCACTCGGTGCAGACGAGCAGGGCGTCGGCCCCCTGGAGGGCGGCTTCCTGGGTGTCGCACAGGGTCAAGTCCGCCCGCTGGCCATAGAGGCGGGCGGCCTCGGTCATGGCCTCGGGGTCGAATGCCTGCACCTGGCCTCCTGCCGCCCAGATCGCCTCCATCAGCACCCTGCTCGGGGCTTCGCGCATGTCGTCGGTATTGGGTTTGAAGGCGAGTCCCCATAACGCGAAGGTGCGCCCCGACAGACTGGCACCAAAATGGTGGTGCAGCCGGGTCATCAGCCTGTGCTTCTGCGCCTCGTTGACCTGCTCCACCGAGCGCAGCAGGGGGGTCTCGCACCCCGCCTCCTTCGCGGTGTGGATCAGCGCCCTGACATCCTTGGGGAAGCAGGATCCGCCATAACCGCAGCCCGGGTAGATGAAGTGGTGGCCGATGCGCGGATCGGCACCAATGCCCTTGCGCACTTCCTCGATGTCGGCGCCCAGGGCTTCGGCCAGGGTGGCCATCTCGTTCATGAAGGAGATGCGGGTCGCCAGCATGGCGTTGGCGGCGTACTTGGTCAGTTCGGCGCTGCGTGCATCCATCCGCAGGATGCGGTCTCGCTTGCGGTTGAAGGGGGCGTAGAGCTCCTCCAGCAGGGAGAAGGCGTGATCGGAGTCGGTGCCGATGATGATGCGATCCGGCCGCAGGCAGTCGGCGACGGCGGCGCCCTCCTTGAGAAATTCGGGGTTGGAGACCACGTCGAGCGGAAGATCGAGACCACGGTCGGCGAGGCGCTCCGCAATGTGTCGCCGTACCCGGCTGGCGGTGCCGACAGGGACAGTGCTCTTGTTGACCACCACCTTGCCCCCTTGCATCAGGCGGCCTATGGTGTCCGCCACCGTCATTACCTGATGGAGGTCGGCGGATCCGTCCTCGTCCGGCGGCGTTCCGACCGCGATGAAGATAAGCTCGGCAAACTCCACCGCCCGTGCCGGGTCTGTGGTGAAGATCAGGCGGCCGGCCTGATGATTGCGCAGCACCAGAGGGGCGAGGCCGGGCTCGAAGAGGGGAATGTGTCCCGCTTTCAGGCCTGCGACCTTGTCGGCATCCACATCCACGCAGGCCACCTTGTGACCCATCTCCGCCAGTACGGCGGCCTGAACCAACCCGACATAACCTATTCCGAATACGGTGACTCTCATCCGCTGTTGTTCCGCTGGCAGTGACAAGCGACTCATTCTAGAACGATTCGGGCGCGGGGGCAGCGGCCCGTTTCAGGTTTTTCAGCATCAGGCCGGCGGTGAGTGTGGGACATTTTGGTGCAAGGATTGTAACGCCTGGATGACGCGCACCATTTTGGCGCGTGAAGGGCGGGACTTGTGATCCATCTCACTCAAAATGGAGACTGTCGGCATAACGAAGCCCCGGTTCACGGGGCTCGCTCCGCCCGACGGGCGGCCAACACTCTCTTACTTCGCGACTGGATACCTGGTTATGGACAACACTTCACGCTCTGCGCATCCACTGTATGAGGATGTGCTCGCCTTGCTGACCGCAGCAGGCTTCGTTTCCCTCGGCATCTTCCTGTTCCATCAGGTCGGCCTGCTCACCGGTGGCACCGCCGGCCTGGCGCTGCTGCTGCAACAGGTGACCGGCATCAGCTTCGGCCTGCTGTTCTTCGCCATGAACCTGCCTTTCTATGCCCTGGCCTGGCTCAGAATGGGGCCGCGCTTCACCCTCAATACCTTTGCCGCCGTGGCCACTGTCTCCTTCATGACGGATCACCTCAACGCCGTGCTGCAAATCGGCAAGATCGAACCCGTCTATGCGGCGCTGATCGGCGGCACCCTGATCGGCATGGGGCTGCTCATCATGTTCCGCCACAAGGCGAGCCTGGGGGGCTTCAACATCCTAGCGCTCTTCATTCAGGACAGATGGGGTGTGCGGGCAGGCAAGCTGCAAATGGGGCTGGATTGCGCCATCGTGGTCGCCTCTTTCTTCGTGGTCTCCCCCTGGCTGCTGGCGCTTTCTGTGGTGGCAGCCATCATCTGTAACCTGGTGTTGACACTCAATCACAAGCCGGGGCGCTACCAGATAGCCTGATGTGCCCGTGGGGATTGCCCTGCTGGTCAGCCCAGGGCTGGATACCGCAAAAAGACAGAGCGCCTGATGGCGCTCTGTTGCTATCTGTCCCCGGGTGTCACACCACCATGGGGACGCCGCTCTCGGGGTGGCGGATCACCTGGGCGGGGTAGCCGTAGAGGCGCGCGATGAGCGCCGGGGTCAGCACCTCGCCTGCGCTGCCGTCAGCCATCAGCCTGCCCTGCTCCAGCATCACCAGCCTATCGGCGTAGCGGGCTGCCAGATTGAGGTCGTGCAACACCACCAGCACGGCGGTGTTGCGACCGGCCAGCGCCCGGGCCATAGCGAGCAACTGGTGCTGGTATTTGAGATCCAGCGCCGAGGTGGGCTCGTCCAGCAGCAGCAGCCGCGCTTGCTGCGGTTCCTCCGGGGCCTGCCAGATCTGGGCCAGCACCCGGGCGAACTGCACCCGTTGACGCTCCCCGCCTGAAAGGCCGGGATAGAGGCGGTTCGCCAGATGGTCGACCCCGGCGTGGGTCATGGCGGAGCGGACTATCTCGTCGCGCCGGCTGGCAGGCTCGCTGTGGGGCAGCCGGCCCATGGCCACCACCTCTTCGCACAGGAAGGGGAAGCTCAAGGAGGAGCTTTGCGGCAGCACACCGACCCGGTGGGCCAGAGCGTTGTCGGCCCACCCCCTGCGGGTCTGGCCGAACAGGTGGATCTCCCCTTCATGTTCCAGCTCGCCGGTCAGGCACTTGAGCAGTGAGCTTTTGCCCGCCCCGTTGGGGCCGAGCAGGGCGGTCAGGCTGCCGACATGCAGGTCGAGATCCAGGCTGTCCAGGATAAGCCGGTTACCACGACTGAGGTGAAGACCCCGGCAACTGAGCAGGGGGGAGGGGGATCCGGGCAAGGTGACGATCTCCTGTTACAGGGTTCGGCGGCTCTTGACCAAGAGCCAGATGAAGAAGGGGGCCCCCAGCAGGGCGGTGATGATGCCGACGGGCAGCTCGGCCGGAGCGAGCAGGGTGCGTGCCAGCATGTCGGCCCCCAGCAGCAGGCCAGCCCCCAACAGGGCAGACAGCGGCAACAGGCGGACATGGTTGGGACCGGCCAGCAGCCGTACCAGATGGGGAACCACCAGGCCGACAAAGCCGATCATGCCCGCCACGGCCACCGCCACGCCGACACCGGCAGCGGTGAGCAGGATGAGGCGACGCTTCAGTGTCTGCACGTTCACCCCCAGATGCCGTGCCTCTCCCTCTCCCAGCAGCAGGGCGTTGAGGGGATTGGCATCGCGCATGAACAGCAGCAGCAAAGCGGCCAGGGTCAGCAGCGCCAGCGTCACATCGACCGGCTTGCCTGCCGCCAGGGAGCCCATCTGCCACAGGCTCAGGTTGCGCAGCATCTGATCGTCGGCGAGATAGGTGAGCAGTCCGATGACGGCGCCGGAGAGCGCCGTGATGGCCACCCCGGCCAGCAGCATCACGGTGACCGAGGTGCCCCCCTCCCGGGTACCCAGCAGATAGACGAGGGTGGTGGTGAGGGCTCCGCCGAGAAAGGCGAGCAGGGGCAGCAACCCCAGGCCGAGCAGGCTCTGCAGGTGCGAGCCCAACGGGGCGAGCAACACGATGGCCAGGGCTGCGCCGAGTGCTGCCCCGCCCGACACCCCTATGATGCCGGGGTCTGCCAGGGGGTTGCGAAACAGTCCCTGCATGACGGCGCCGCAGAGGCCGAGAATGCCCCCCACGGCGATGCAGAGCAGGGTTCGTGGCAGACGGATCTCCTGCACGATCAATAATTTGTGAGCCTCAATCCCGCTCTGGGGTCCGGCAAACAGGGCGCGCAGGCTCTCGCCAAGGGAGAGGGACATGGGGCCGGTCGCGAGGGACCCGACCAGCAGCAACGCCAGCGCGCAGCCGGTCAGGGCGAGCAGCCAGGGCAGAGGCAGGCGCATCAGGAACCCTGCTTGATCCACTGGGCGATCTGGTTCGCCTGTTGCAGGGAACGAAGGCTGAGGCCCCCTTGCAGGGCATGTCCGTCGATGGCGTGGATGGCTTTATTCTTGCCTGCAGGGGTGGCTGACAGGGCCGGTACCTGGCTCAGAACGGCGTCGGGATCCTGATACTGCTGCCAGTCGCGACCGCTCACCAGCACCAGATCAGGTTGCAGCTCGATGAGGGATTCGGTGGAAACGGGCTTATAGTCGTGGAGCCCAGCCACCGGATTGACGCCGCCCGCCAGGGTGACGAGGGCGCTGGCGGTGGTGTTGCCGCCAGCGATGCTGGTGGGTTGACCCTTGTGCAGCAGCAGGAAGGCGACCTTGAGGGGCTTGTTCTGCTTCGCCTGCGCCGCCAGGGTGTCGCTTTGGGCGGCAATTTCCTCCTTGAGCTTGCTCCCTGCCGCCTGGTCACCCAGGAGATGGGCCAGGGTGTCGATACGCTCGTTGAGGTTGGCCAGCGTAGGGGCTGTGTCCATGACCTCGACCTTGACGTTGGCACGGCGCAACTGATCAAGCGTGCTGTTCGGGCCCATCTCGTCGCTGCCGACCACCAGGGTCGGAGAGAGGCTCAGGATCCCTTCGGCGGCGAGGGCGCGGTGATAGCCGACCTTGGGCACGCCTCTGGGCTCCGGACTGCTGACATCGGTGGCGACCAGGCTCTGCTCGCCTCCCAGTGCCAGGATGAGTTCCGTGGTGGCCGGGCCTATGCTGACGATACGCTCCACCGCCATGACGGATGGGGAAGAGAGGGAAAGGGCACAGCCGAGCAGGCTGAATGCGAGGGCAAAACGACGGCCCATGCGAACCTCCGAAGGGTGAATGAAATAGGGTTGCCGCCGAGAATATCAAGTCGTCCATCAAAATGCACTGAGAATGAAAGCGATTATCAATTGCGTTACTTGGGGCGCTTTATTACAGTATCCGCCGCGACACCGAGCACCATCGCCAGATCATCCAGGGAGAACCGATGAGCATTGCACAACGCATTCAGGCGCTGCTGGAGCAAGACCCCAGCGCCCACCCGTCCACCCTCGCCACCGAGCTGGCCGTCAGCGAGTGGGAGGTGGTACGCCATCTGCCTGCCGCCCTGATGACGCAAGTGCCGGCCGGGGAGGCCGAAGCCCTGCTGGCGGACCTGTCCAGCTGGGGTCAGGTGACCACCATCGTCGAATCCGATGGCTCCATCTTCGAGGTGAAGGCTCCCTTCCCCAAGGGCAAGAACGCGCGCGGCTACTACAACCTGATGGGGCGGGACGGCGAACTGCACGGCCACCTCAAGCTCGACAACGTGGCGGGCATCGCCCTGGTCAGCAAGCTCTTCATGGGCAAGGAAGGGCACTCCTTCCAGTTCTTCGGCCACAGTGGCCGCTGCATTTTCAAGATCTACCTGGGCCGGGACGAGCAGCGTCAACTGCTGCCTGAGCAGGTGGAGCGTTTCATGGCCCTGCGCCGTCAGTATCAAGAGGAAGTGAAAGCATGAGTGAACGTCAGGAGCGCCTGCAAAACCGCCTGCAACCGGAGATCCGCGAGTTCCGCGACGGTTGCCGTACCCTGCAGCTCGCCACTGTGGATGGCGAAGGCAACCCCAATGCCAGCTATGCCCCCTTCGTGCTGCAGGAAGATGGTTACTATGTGCTCATCTCCGAAATAGCTCGCCACGCCCGCAACCTGCAACAGGTGCCCAAGGTATCGCTGATGCTGATCGAGGACGAAACCGGGGCCCGCGAGCTGTTTGCCCGCAAGCGTCTGACCTTCGATGCGGTCGCCGAGGTGGTGGCGCGCGACGACGCACGCTGGGAGAAGGCCGTTGCGGCGCTGGAAGGGCGCTTCGGCGAGATAGTCAAAGGGCTCTCCAACCTCAAGGACTTCGTGCTGTTTAGGCTCAAGCCCGAGCAGGGGCTGTTCGTCAAGGGATTCGGTCAGGCGTTCCGTGTCTCCGGCGACGAGCTGGTGGACTTCGTTCACCTGGTGGAAGGGCACAAACGCATCGACAATGGCGCCGAGCTGACCAGCCCGGCGGATGAACCCGTTTGAGGGGACAATCAGCGAGATGAGAAACGGGCAGCCTGGGCTGCCCGTTTTGTTGTTATGTCCCGGGTTACTCCTGCCAGCCTGCCTGGTTGGGGAAGGCATCGCGATCGGCCTGGCTGGCGCTTTCGTTGCATTCCCCGCGGATCTTCCAGGAGGTCTGGCTGAGGACGATATAGCCGCTTCGGCAATACTTGCGCGTGGCCAGCATCTGGGTGAGCTGCTCGTCCTGCAGGGCTTCCCGGCGTTCCAGCAGGCTCTTGTCGCGGCGGCTCAGCCGGTTGTCATCTCCCTCCTGCAACCGGGTTGGCAGGACGTCGAGAGGGGCGGCCTCAAAGGTGAAGCGCTTGCTCCCGTCGTCGCTGATATGGGTGTGGAACAGGGGGGCCGGGCCATCGGGTGCTGCCCCCGGCAATCCGGAGCAGGCGGTGAGCGCCGGTAACAGCAGCGTGAGGGCAACGGCAGAGAGTAGACGCACACAAGACTCCAATCGGGTGATCGCTTCAGAGCGGGCAGATTAACACGCCCGCTCGGGTTAGATGGTGGCCAGCAGCTCATCCGTCGTGAGCAGGGTCACGCTTCTGCCTTGAGGCAGGCTCAGATGCCGCCACATGAAGTGGTGGTGCTGGATGATCTGCTCCGCACTCAGGTGCGGCCTGTCCGCCGTGGTATGGGCGTCGGTCACCGCAAAGGCGTCAAAGCCCCTGGCGGCGGCGCTGCGCAACGTGGTATCGACGCAAAAGTCGGTGGCACAGCCGCAGATGAGCAGTCTGTCTACCGACTGCTCTGCCAGCAGGAAGCCGAGCTCGGTATCGAGGAAGCTGTCACAGGCGGTCTTGCGCACCCGGCTGTCGTGGGGAGACGGGGCCAGATCGGCGTGGAGTTGCCAGCCCGCACTGCCAGGTTCCAGTTCGGAACCCGGTTCGTCGTGTTGCACATAGATGACCCGTCCGTGTTGGCCCCGCACGCGATCGGCCAGACGATTGATGTTGGCGATGACCTGGGCATCCTGATGGCGGGGGTTATCGAACAACCCCTGTTGCATGTCGATGACGAGTAACACATCCATATGAAATCCTTGGGCTATTTTGAGGGTTGCAACCATTGGCTGCAGTCACGGCTTCGGGATTGATGCAGTGCGCCCATATCTTGCTTCATTTCCTTTGCATTTAGCCAGCGTTCCGGCAGGGGAGCGATGTGGACCCTGACATCGGCGTCTCTCCCGGGGGCTGTCTCGTCACCGGTTTGCGGCACGATGAGTGCCACCTTGAGTGCCGGATTGCGGCTGGCGATGCGACTGGCGATCCCGAGTCCCCCCTCCACGTGGAAGTTGCCTGCGATATGCATGATGCGCCTGCCGGGATGCTTGCCCAGATAATCCACCATGCTTTCGGCCATGGTGTCGTCCCAGCTGGTCTGGGCGGCGAAGCGACGGGCGTTGCCGTCCGCATCCCCATGGTGCATGGAGGCCATGAACTTCTGGCGGTAGCCGTCATCCCCCAGAGTCAGCTCGCGGGCAAGCTGGTTGCGGCGATTGACCGGCAGTTTGTCGAGCCAGGCCGCTCCCTCCTGACCGACGCAGCTCACCAGAGGTTTGGGGGCATTAGCGGCAATCACTGGCAGGTGCTGCGCCTTGGCGAACTCCACCAGAGGGCGGTAATCACTCTGGTAGTTGGGCCAGGCATGGCCATCTCGAATGAGGGCCGATTCGCCGATGCGTCCGGCCAGGTAGGCATCCAGCACCGGCTGATCGGCGCGGCTGAACTGCTCCATGGAGAGTACCAAGGCCCGGCCATCGGCTTGCGACATCTCGTCAAGCCCCGCCAGCAGACGTGCCTGCAACAGATGGATGGCCGGGTGAGTGTGAAGCTCCCCCACCAGCACGATGTCGGCATCCGCCACCCGCGCCATCGCCTGCTCGAAGGTCAGCGCCTGCCCCTGGGCCGTATCGAGCCGTGCGTCATAGAGGGTCTCGGGTGGGGTGTTCTGCGGCGTGGTGGTGCAGGCGGCCAGCAGCAGGGGCAGGGCGAGCAGGGGGAGTCGTCGGATCATGGTTACTCACTCAAGAAACAGGGGATGGGAAAAGGCTGCACCATGGGATGGCGGCATGGCGAGCGAAAAAGTGGCGCCAGTGTAAGGGGGAATGACGATAAAGTGAAATGAGAATTATTTACTTTATTATTGATCTTTGTCTCTGGCGGGGTAATATGCCTTCCTCTTGATAATAATTCTCAATAAGGACTTTGCAGTGGCGCACAACACCCCCCCCTCCCTGATAGCCCTCGCCGTGGCGGCCGGGCTGATCTCCCCCGCTTTCGCCGCAGACAAGAAAGCCGATGAAGTCATGGTCGTCAGCGGCTCACGGATGGAACAGAAGCTGGAAGATGTTTCCGGTCCCATCGCCGTCATTACCTCGGAGCAGATTGAAGAGCAGGTCGTCAGCAACGTCGCCGATCTGTTCCGCTATGAGCCCGGGGTGAGCGTGCAGGGAGGTGCAGGAGATGCCCAGACCTTCACCATTCGCGGCATGAGCGAAAACCGGGTCAAGGTGGTGCAGGACGGTGTGCGCCAGAACGATGCCTACAAGAATGGCGGCGTGGGTCAGACCTACTTCGACACCGACATGATCAAGCAGGTGGAAGTGGCCAAAGGGCCGGCCTCCGCCGCTTACGGTTCCGATGCCCTGGGAGGCGTCATTGCCATCACCACCAAGGATGCAGGCGACTTCCTCAAGGGCCGCGACAGCTATCTGGATGCGACCACGGGTTATGCCTCCAGCAGTCACCAGAGAATGGCCGGCATCACGGGGGCGCTGCGCACCGGGGAAGTCGAGAACCTGCTGCGCTACACCTGGCGCGATGGCGGTGTCACCCAGAATTATGACGGCGACAAGAACGAGTTCGACATCGTCAGCCAGGCCGTGCTGTTCAAGAGCAAGTGGAATCTCTCCGATGAGCAGTTCCTGAAACTGACGGTGGATTACTTCACCGAGGGGCAGGATCCGGATGCCATCGATCTGACCAAGGCGGGCTCCGTCTTCAACCAGCCCATTACCGACAAGGAGACCGACAACCTCTCCCTGGTACTGGATCATGGCCTCGCCCTGAACGCCCCCTGGGCGGATCGCGTGGACAGCAAGATCTACTACAGCCGCGCCAAGCAGACCCTGGATCAGTACGCTTCGTCCAAGTATCCGGTCATGCCGGGCAACCCCTATGTGACCAAGAACTCCCTGGATCACAACGGTTTCGAGCAGGAGAGCCTGGGCGCCCAGGTGAAGTTCAACAAGGCGCTCGCCAGCCAGCGTCTGGCCTGGGGCCTGGAATACGAGCACACCGACAACGAGCGCACCCGCTTCAAGGGGCCGACCGTGCCGGGTGACTTCGTCGGCTACAACGAGCTGAGCTTCCCCTCCACCACCAGCGAGCGCAGTGCGCTCTGGGCCTTTGACGAGATCAAGTTCGGCGAGCGTTGGGTGCTGACCCCGGGCGTGCGTTACGACTACTACAAGATGACCCCGGACGAGGATCCCGCCTACACGGGCGAGAACATGAAGAAGATCTCCGAAGGGGAGTTCTCTCCCAAGCTGGGGCTGGTGTTCAAGGCGCACGAGGCGGCGAACCTGTTCGCCCAGTACAGCCACGGCTTCAAGGCGCCCATGTATGACAACGCCTTCTCCACCCTGAACCACCAGGCGTATGGCTATCGCATCGAGCCCAACCCGAACCTCAAGCCAGAGAGCAGCGACGGCATCGATCTGGGGGTGCGCGGCAGCCGTGGCGGGTTCAGCTATGAAGTGGCCACCTTCTACAACAAGTTCGACGACTTCATCGAACTGACGGCCGTGGGCACCGAAGGCCGTACCGCCCTCTATCAGTACCAGAACCTGGACAAGGCGACCACCAAGGGGGCCGAGGCCAAGGCGGATTACTGGTTGAACGAGCTGGTCAACGTCTGGGGCAACCTGGCCTACATCGAGGGCAAGGATGGCGAGGGCAACTACATCAACAGCCTGAGCCCCCTGAACGGCAGCGTCGGGGTGCGTCTGGAGCAGCCGAACTGGAACATCAACACCGCATTGCGCTTTGCCGACGACATGGACAAGGTGGGCAAGGATGCGCGAGGCAACGACAACATCAAGAGCGCAGGCTGGGGCGTGGTGGATCTCTATGCCCAGTTCAAGCCGGTGCAGGACCTGCAGCTCAACGTGGGGGTATTCAACCTGTTTGACAAGGAGTACGTGAGCTACGAGAGCATCACCGGCCTTGCCGCCACCGCGGATACCAGCAAGCAGACCGAGCCTGGCCGCAACCTCAGTGCACGGGTCAAGTACGTGTTCTGATGGTCGTGGACCAGCATGCAGGAAAAGGGGCCCTCGGGCCCCTTTTGTCATGAAGGTCGGCGTATGCAAAAAAGAAACCCGCCAGGGGCGGGTGGAAGGATTGCAACACTCATCAGGAAGCGGTGTTACCCAATAGACAGGGGGATGTGACAAAGGTTCAACTTTATTGATATTTATGGTTTTTATCTGTCATGCCGCCTGGGGATCCCCGTCCCGAAATCGGTTATCATTTGTGCCCCTTGTCATGCAGCCCGAGCCTCTATGCCCGCGTTCTCCTGGTTAGCCCTGTTTTTTGGTGCCTTCTACTTCGTTTATGGCGCCTACCTGCCGTTCTGGTCGCTCTGGCTGGAAGGCATCGGGGTGAGGACTGAACAGATAGGGCTGTTGCTGGGGGTGGGCATGGCCATCCGCTTTGCCGGCAACCTGATGGTGATGGGGCGAGTCAAGGGGGCCGGCCAGTTGCTGCCCGTCACCCGGCTGCTCTGTCTGCTGAGTCTGCTGGCCTTCCTCGGTTTCTATCTGGGCCACAGCCTCTGGTGGCTGGTGGTGCTGACCCTGGCGGCCAACTTCATCTACCCGACCCTGATGCCCATGGGAGAGGCGCTTGCCACCCGCATGGTGGTTCAGACCCACCTCGACTACGGCAAGGTGCGGCTGTGCGGCTCCTTTGCCTTTATCGTCGCCTCCACCCTGGTGGGGGCCCTGGTGGGCAACTTTGGCAGCGACTGGGTGCTGCACACCATGGTGGCCGGGCTGCTGATCATGCTGGGGCTCAGCCTGCTGCCGCTGCGACCCGCCCCCCGGGAGCTGCAAGGGGAGCGGGCCAAGGCCTCGCTGCTCGTCACGCTCAGGTCGGCCCCGGTGCGCCGCTTCCTGCTCATCACCGCCCTGCTGCAGGGGAGTCATGCGGCCTACTACGGTTTCAGCGCCATCTACTGGAAGAGCGCCGGCTACAGCGGCACCCTGATCGGGTATCTATGGGCTCTGGGAGTGGTGGCGGAGATCGCCATGTTCGCCGCGGACAAGCGCTTCCTCCAGCGCTTCGGCGCCCAGACGCTGTTTCTGGTGGGGGCCCTTGGCTGCGTGGTGCGCTGGGTGCTGCTCGGCAGTTCTACCGACCTGGCGGTGCTGGTGCTCGGCCAGCTGCTGCACGGGGTCACCTTCTGCGTCAGTCACCTTGGCGCCATCCGCTTCATGACCCGCCAGTTGCCCGCGGAGCAGCAGATCCCCACCCAGGCGCTCTATGCGGCGCTCGGCCTCGGCATGACGGTGGCGGCCCTGATGGCGATCTGCGGCGTGCTGTTCGAGCCGCTGGGAGGCGGCATCTTCTTTATCATGGTGCTGGTAGTGCTGCCGGTCTTCGTGTTGCGGCTGCGTGAAGAGAGCCCTGAACAGGGCCGATGACACAGGTCTGCCGGTCTCTGGCGCGGCAGGCCTCCGACTTATCTGGAAAAGGGAAGTAGAGAGATGCACCAAGGATGGCTGCTGATCGGGTTGTCGCTCGCCTATCTGGGCTTGCTGTTCCTCATCGCCTATGTGGCGGACAAGAACAAGCGCCGTCGCCCCAAGGGGCAGCCTCTGCTCTACAGCCTGTCGCTGGCGGTCTATTGCACCTCCTGGACCTTCTTCGGCACAGTGGGCCAGGCCAGCGAATCCCCCTGGTCGCCGGTGCCCATCTACCTGGGCCCCATGCTGGTGTTCCTGTTTGGCTGGCGCCTGCTGGCCCGCCTCATCCTGGTGGCCAAGCGCGAGCACATCACCTCCATCGCCGATTTCATCGCCGCTCGTTATGGCAAGTCCCAGCGCCTGGCCATGGTGATCAGCCTCATCGCCGTCATGGGGATACTTCCCTATCTGGTGCTGCAGCTCAAGGCGATCGTCACCGGGCTCGATCTGCTGATGGCCAACAGCACGGGGGTCAGCCCCACCAGCAACATGGCGGAGCTGGCGCTGGGGGTCACCCTGCTGCTGGCCCTGTTCAGCATTCTGTTCGGCACCCGCAACCTGGATGCCACCGAGCACCACAGGGGCATGGTGGTGGCCATCGCCTTCGAGTCCGTGGTCAAGCTGCTCGCCTTCATGGCGGTGGGGGGCTTTGCGCTCTGGCTCATCATCGCTAGACCGAGCGAGGCGCGTACCCTGGTGGCGGGCGACTTCCTCGATGCGGTGGTGGCGGTGACGCCGGGCAGTCTGCTGGAGCTCGCCATCTACACCCTGATCGCCATGTGTGCCGTCATCTGCCTGCCGCGCCAGTTTCACGTGACCGTGGTGGAGAACAACCAGGGGCAGGATCTGCACTGGGCCCGCTGGATCTTCCCCCTCTATCTCTTCCTGATGGGGCTCTTCATCTGGCCGCTGGCGCTGGCAGGCAAGCAGTGGGTCGGGGCAGACATGGCCTCGGACACCTATGTGATAAGCCTCCCCATGTCGCTCGGCTACGACGGCATGGCGATGCTGGCATTTCTCGGCGGTACCTCGGCGGCCACCGGCATGGTGATCGTCTGCACCATCGCCCTGGCCATCATGGTGAGCAACGATCTGGTGTTGCCGGTCCTGCTGCGCCGGGTCTGGCAACAGGGGCGGGACGAGCGCCTGATGCTGTTGCTGCTGCAGGTGCGTCGGGGCGCCATCTTGCTGATTTTGCTGGCGGCCTGGGCGCTCTATCTCTGGCTCGGGGATCTCACCAGTCTGTCGCGCATCGGTTACCTTTCGTTCGGGGCCGTGGCCCAGTTCTCGCCAGCCCTGCTGCTCGGCCTGTACTGGCGTCATGGCAATCGCAAGGGCGTCTATCTCGGGCTCGCCCTCGGGGTCAGCCTCTGGTTCGTGACCCTGCTGGCGGAGAGCGGACTGCTGGCTGGCTCCCCCCTCGAAGCCCTGCTGGCGCCCCCAGACTGGCCAGCGGTGCGGGATCTGAGCCTGGGGGCCTGGTGCCTCTTCCTGAGTCTTCTGCTCAACCTCGCCGGCTATGTGGCGGGCTCCCTGCTGTCACGGGCGGCGGTGAGCGAGCGGCTGCAGGCCGCCAACTTCGTCGGCAAGACGAGCCGGGACACCTCGGCGCTTTATCATGCGCGGGTCTCGGTGAAGGAGCTGGAGATGCTGGCGGCCCGCTTCGTCGGTTCCAGCCGCGTCAAGCGGGCCTTCGGTCGCTTCGCCGGCGAGCGGGGAGGCACCTTGGCGCCCCAGATGCAGGCCTCCGCCGAGCTCATCGCCCACACGGAGCGACTGCTGGCGGGGGTATTCGGCACCTCGTCCGCCCGCCTGGTGCTGGCCTCTGCCCTGCAGGGACGCAACATGCAGCTCGAGGAGATCGCCACCATAGTGGACGAGGCCTCCGACATGTTCCGCTTCAACCGCGGCCTGTTGCAGGGGGCAATCGAACACATGGGGCAGGGGATCTCCGTGGTGGACAGGGAGCTCAGGCTGGTGGCCTGGAACCGACGCTACATCGAGCTGTTCTCCTATCCCCCCGGTCTCATTCAGGTGGGCCGTTCCATCGAGGAGATCATCCGCTACAACGCTGGACAGGGGTTGTGCGGCCAGGGAGACATCGAGGCCCAGGTGGCGCGGCGGGTTGCCTTCATGAAGCGTGGCAGCCCCCATGTCTCGGCGCGGGAGCGTCCCGATGGCCGAGTCATCGAGATGCAGGGCAACCCCATGCCTGCGGGGGGCTTTGTCATGACCTTCACCGATATCACCCCGTTCAGGGCGGCGGAGCGGGTGCTGCGGGAAGCGAACGAGCACCTGGAAGCGCGGGTGGCCGAGCGCACCCACGAGCTCTCCGAACTCAACCGCCAACTGCTGCTGGTAAACCAGCAGGTGGAGCGGGCCAACCAGTCCAAGAGTCGGTTCCTTGCGGCGGTGAGCCACGACCTGACCCAGCCACTGAACGCGGCCAAGCTCTTCACCTCCTCCTTGCTGGAAATGCTGCCCCCGGAGGACGAACCGGCCCGCATCGCTCGCCACATCGACGACGCCCTGGGGGCGACCGAGGATCTCATCACGGATCTGCTGGACATCTCGCGCCTCGAGGCGGGCAAGTTCAAGGCGAAGAAGCTCGATTTCGCCCTGAGCGATGTGCTGGACAATCTCAAGGCGGAATTCGGCGTGCTGGCCCAGGCCGGTGGGATCCAGTTCTCCGTGGTGGAGAGCCGCCTTGCGGTCTACAGCGATGTGCGCTTGCTGCGGCGGGTGTTGCAGAACTTCCTCACCAACGCATTTCGCTACAACCCCGGCGGTCGGGTGCTGCTCGGCTGTCGCCGCATGGGGGATAAGGTGCGCATCGAGGTGTGGGACAACGGCCCCGGCATCCCGGAGGGCAAGCAGGAGGCGATCTTCGACGAGTTTTCCCGCCTCGATCACTCCCGCACCGCCAGGGAGCAGGGGCTTGGCCTCGGGCTCGCCATCGCCCGCGGCATTTCGCTGGTGCTGGGTCATCAGCTCTCCCTGCGCAGCTGGCCCGGAGCGGGGTCCGTCTT
The DNA here is from genome assembly GCF_002902865.1 of Aeromonas sp. ASNIH5. Taxonomy (NCBI): domain Bacteria; kingdom Pseudomonadati; phylum Pseudomonadota; class Gammaproteobacteria; order Aeromonadales; family Aeromonadaceae; genus Aeromonas; species Aeromonas sp. ASNIH5. The sequence goes on from NZ_CP026122.1 coordinate 4,154,655, forward strand.
TGCCATCACCCTGAACCTCGCGACCCGGCCCGTCATCCCCAGCCAGGTGACGACCCCGGCCCTGCGAGACAGTCAGCTGGAAGGGGTCAGGATCCTCTGCATCGACAACGAGGAGGATATCCTCATCGCCATGGCCTCGCTGCTGGGACGCTGGGGCTGCGAGGTGCGCTGTGCCCAGAGCCTGGAGCAGGCGGAAGAGATCATCGGCGGCGGCTTCCTGCCTGCGCTGGTGCTGTCGGATTATCACCTGGATGACGGCAAGACCGGGTTGCAGGCGCTGCACATGATCAGGCTGGCCCACGGCAACGGTATCGGCGGCATCATCATCAGTGCGGATCGCAAGAGCGAGTTGCAGGCACAGATCCGTGAGCACGGCTTCGGCTACGTGAGCAAACCGGTCAAACCTCTCAAGCTGCGCGCACTGATGAACAGCCTGCTGATGCCGGTTCAGTGACTGGTCTCACAGAATCGAGCATTGGCTGAACATTTTCTGGATGCCATCCAGGCGTCATGATCGCCGATGATGGCGCCATTTTCGTCGCCATTTTTCGTGATTGGTGATAATTGAGTCTTGCTGGGTGTCACTTTTGGCAGGTGGCACCCGGGCGACTCTCCTCTATAGTCTTTCGGCGATTATTTTTGTCGCAAATCAAGTTGTGCAAAAAGGCAAACCGGATGAAAGTCCGGGACGCAAAGCTTCCGGTCTAAGGGTCTGCGTACCTAGGATAGCGGGGCCACCACAGGTTGTATCGTCCATGGGCCAAGCCATGGTTGCGATGTTGTCTGCGTTACCTGGCAGGTTGCGTTGCCTTTTTCGTTGTTAATTCCAATAACGAAATAAGGAAGTTCAAATATGTTAAGTCCAAAACTTTCCCTGCTGGCGCTTCTGGTCGGGGGGCTTTGCACTACCTCCGCCTTCGCCGCTGCCCCGGGCAAACCCACCATTGGATCCGGCCCCACCAAGTTTGCCATCGTTGAAGTCAATCAGGCCGCTTCGGCCTACAACCAGCTGGTGACCGTCCACAAGGATGGCGCTCCCGTGAGCGTGACCTGGAACCTCTGGTCCGGTGACGTCGGACAGACCGCCAAGGTACTGCTCGATGGCAAGGAGGTGTGGTCAGGCCCGGCCTCCGCCGCGGGTACCGCCAACTTCAAGGTCACCAAGGGGGGGCGTTACCAGATGCAGGTGGCCCTGTGCAACGCCGACGGCTGCACCCTCTCCGACAAGAAGGAGCTGATGGTCGCCGATACCGACGGCAGCCACCTGGCGCCGCTCAATGCGCCCCTCAAGGAGAACAACAAGCCCTACGCCAACAAGTCCGGCAAGGTGGTGGGGGCCTACTACGTGGAGTGGGGTGTCTATGGTCGCAAGTTCACCGTGGACAAGATCCCGGCCCAGAACCTGACCCATATTCTCTACGGCTTCACCCCCATCTGCGGTGGCAACGGCATCAACGACAGCCTCAAAGAGATCTCCGGCAGCTTCGAGGCGTTGCAGCGCTCCTGTGCGGGCCGCGAAGACTTCAAGGTCTCCATCCATGATCCCTGGGCGGCGATCCAGATGTCCCAAGGCAACCTCAGCGCCTGGGATGAGCCCTACAAGGGCAACTTCGGCAACCTGATGGCCCTCAAACAGGCCCATCCGGACCTCAAAATTCTGCCGTCTGTCGGCGGATGGACCCTCTCCGATCCCTTCTATTTCCTGGGTGACAAGACCAAGCGCGATACCTTCGTCGCCTCGGTCAAAGAGTTCCTGCAGACCTGGAAATTCTTCGACGGCGTGGACATCGACTGGGAGTTCCCGGGCGGACAGGGGGCCAACCCCAGCCTGGGCGGCCCGAATGACGGCGCCACCTATGTGGTGCTGATGAAGGAGTTGCGAGCCATGCTCGATGAACTGGAAGCCGAGACTGGCCGCCAGTATGAGCTGACCTCGGCCATCAGCGCCGGCGGTGACAAGATTGCCAAGGTGGATTATCAGGCGGCCCAGCAGTACATGGACCACATCTTCCTGATGAGCTACGACTTCAGCGGCGCCTTCGACCTGACGAATCTGGCCCACCAGACCAACCTCTTTGCCTCCAGCTGGGATCCGGCCACCAAGTACACCACCGACAAGGGCGTCAAGGCGCTGCTGGGTCAGGGGGTGACACCGGGCAAGATTGTGGTGGGGGCGGCCATGTATGGCCGTGGCTGGACCGGAGTGAAGAACTACCAGGCCGGCAACCCCTTCACCGGCACCGCCACCGGACCGGTGAGCGGTACCTGGGAAAATGGCGTGGTGGATTACCGCGACATCGTCAACAACCGCATGGGCGCAGGCTGGGAGCAGGGCTATGACGAGTCGGCCGAGGCCCCCTATGTCTTCAAGGCCAGCAGTGGCGACCTCATCACCTTCGACAACGACCGCTCGGTCAAGGCCAAGGGGCAGTACGTGCTGGCGAACCAGCTCGGCGGTCTGTTCGCCTGGGAAATTGATGCGGACAACGGCGACATCCTCAACGCCATGCACGAGGGGCTGGGCCACGGCGAGGGTACGCTGCCGCCGGCCAACAAGCCGCCGGTTGCCAATGCCGGCAGCGATCTGAGTGCCACCGGCCCGGCCGAGGTGACCCTCAACGGCAGCGCCTCCCACGATCCGGAAAACGGGGCGCTGACCTACAGCTGGAAACAGGTCTCCGGACCCCAGGCCAGCCTGCTGGATGTTACCCAGGCCAAGGCCCGTGTGGTACTGGATGCCGTCAGCAGCGACATCAATCTGGTGTTCGAGCTGACCGTGACGGACGATCAGGGGCTCTCGGCCAAGGATCAGGTGGTGGTCACCAACAAGGCGCCGCAGCCGAATCTGCCCCCCGTGGTCAGCGTACCGGCCAGTGCGACCGTCGAGGCCGGCAAGCAGGTGAGCATCAAGGCCACCGCTTCCGACCCCAATGGTGATGCCTTGAGCTATCAGTGGACAGTGCCGGCCGGGCTCAGCGCCACCGGTCTGGACAGCGCGACCCTGGTGGTGACGGGCTCGAACGTGACCAGTGATACGGCCTACGATCTGACCCTGGTGGTCACCGACGGGGCGCTGGATGCCACAGCCGTTACCCGCCTGACCGTCAAGCCGGCCAGTACAGGTGGTGGCTGCGAGGCCAGCGATCCGGATGCGGCCAACCATCCGGCCTGGAGTGCTGGTACCGTCTACAACACCAATGACAAGGTGAGCCACAAGCAACTGGTGTGGCAGGCCAAGTATTGGACCCAGGGCAACGAGCCGAGCCGCACCGCCGATCAGTGGAAACTGGTGAGCCAGGTGCAACTGGGTTGGGATGCCGGAGTGGTCTACAACGGCGGTGATGTCACCAGCCACAACGGCCGCAAGTGGAAGGCCCAGTACTGGACCAAGGGCGATGAGCCCGGCAAGGCCGCCGTCTGGGTCGATCAGGGCGCGGCGAGCTGCAACTGATCTGCCGTGATGAAAAATGGGGCCGAGGGCCCCATTTTTTGTCTTGCTGCGTGGTCGGGTGTCTCTTCCCTGTCAGGGGAAAGGCGCACTCGCTTTGTCAAAAAGGCCCGTCAGGGCCTTTTTTCATGGTATGTCACCGGTTCACAGCGGTTTTTGCCACAGGCTGAGCAGCAGATCCTGCTCGAGGGCGTCGGGCCCCTGGTGGGTGAAGGCGTGGCGCTGCTCGCCGCTGGCACGCCAGCCGAGGCGACTGGTCTCCAGAATGTGCTCGCGCAGGCCCTGATCCAGCGCCGTACTGAACTGGGCGCGTTGCTGGGCAACACTGACGAGCCCGGTGAAGGCGGGCCAGCTCAGGGGATGTTCCATGCTCACCGGATTGAGGCTGACGCGCAATTGCCACTGATGGCGAGGGCCTGGCTGCACGTGGAGCAGATAGCCGCCCGGCGCCAGCCAGCTGACCAGGAGTTCCGTCTTGACCTTGAGGTCGTTGACCAGTAGCACCTGGGCCGTGCCAGGCAGCAGCGGGGCGCGCGCTGGGTCGGCGATGACGAACTGGCCTTCCGGTTGCGCCTTGTTGGCGGCGAAGATGGCATTCTTGGCCAGATCGAAACCGCCGACCTGCCAGCCGGGCAGCCGCTCAGCCAGGGCGCGGCAGTAGTACCCCTCGCCACAGCCGAGGTGGACAAGCTCGCGCTCGCCAAGAGGCGCGAGCAGGTTCGCCATGGCGTCCACCAGAGGCAGCTGGTGGCCTTGTTCCAGGAAGCGGCGCTTGGCGCGCAGCAGGGCCCGGCTGTCGCTGTCCTTGGGGTTCTTCTTGCCGGGGATGAGGTCCAGATAGCCTTCCGGTGCGGGATCGAAATGGTGCTTGTTGTCGCAATAGACCCCGCGGGAGGCGGCATGAAGGTGCAGGGGGCTGCGGCAAAGGGGGCATTGAAGGTGCATAGGAGTTCTCTTGGCGAAGGCCATGACGGCGGGGCGTTCGGGATTATAGGGGAGAGGATCGGAAAAGGCTGCCATGGGCAGCCTTTTTATCCAACGGCGCTGTGCGGGCGCCGTCGGCGGAACCCGGTCAGCGGGTACCAAACACCACTATGGTCTTGCCGTGGGCGGAGATGAGCTCCTGCTCTTCCAGCATCTTGAGGATGCGGCCGACGGTTTCACGGGAGCAGCCGACGATCTGGCCGATCTCCTGGCGGGTGATTTTGATCTGCATGCCATCCGGGTGGGTCATGGCATCCGGCTGTTTGGCCAGGTTGAGCAGGGTCTGGGCAATGCGGCCGGTCACGTCCAGGAAGGCGAGGTTGCCGACCTTCTGGCTGGTGTGCTGCAGGCGCTTGGCCATTTGACCAGATAGACGCATCAGGATGTCCGGGTTGACCTGGATCAGCTGGCGGAACTTCTTGTAGGAGATCTCGGCAACTTCGCAGGCGCCTTTGGCACGTACCCAGGCGGAACGCTCCGGATTCTCGTTCTCTTCGAACATCCCCATCTCGCCCAGGAAATCCCCCTGATTCAGGTAGGAGAGGATCATCTCCTTGCCTTCGTCATCCTTGATCAGGACGGCGACGGTGCCCTTGACGATGTAGTAGAGGGTTTCCGCTTTTTCACCGGCGTGGATCAGGGTGCTCTTGGCGGGATACTTATGAATGTGGCAATGCGACAAGAACCACTCAAGGGTGGGATCGCTTTGCGGTTTGCCAATGATCATGAGACTTCCTCTGTAGTGTCATTTTTATGGACTGTGCGTCCAGGCAAGTTGCCAAGCTTGCCATTCCTTACTCTTTGGTCGCAGTAGAATAAGAGCCTTTGCCTGTGCTGACAAGGCTTTGGGGTTTTGCCGTCCACCGGTGAGCCGCCATCTGCTGCGTCGTCCGGGGCATTCTAGGCAAGAAGAGGAGGTCGGATGTTGATTTCGATCTATTTCCCTTTGGGTCGTCGTCCGTTTCGCAGGAGAGGCTGCTGTCGCCACAAACGGGGCTTTATCGTCGGGAACGGGCAAGATCCTGGCGCATGTGCCACTCGACCCCGGCTTGAGGTATGCTATGGGCGTTAGAACCGTTGTCATTGAGAGGAAAGTGAGAGATGAAAGCCAAGGTCAGCTGGGTGGAAGGCATGAAGTTTGTGGGGGAGAGCGAGTCCGGTCATCAGGTGACCCTGGATGGCGCCAACCCGGGTGAAGGTGCCAGCCCGATGGAGATGATCCTGCTGGCTGTCGGCGGTTGCAGCTCCATCGATGTGGTCTCCATCCTGGAGAAGGCCCGTCAGTCCGTGACCGCCTGCCATGTCGAACTGGAAGGGACCCGCGCCGATACCGTTCCCCGGGTATTTGAGCAGATCCACCTCAAGTTCGTGGTGACCGGCAAGGGGCTGGCGGAGAAGCAGGTCGCCCGTGCGGTGGATCTGTCCATGGAAAAATATTGTTCAGTTTCCCTGATGTTGGAAAAAGCGGTAGAAATTACCCATAGTTATCAAATTCTTGAGGGTTGACCGCTAAAGTTTGTCCCGTCGATAACGCCATGACATAAGGAAAGTGCGATGAAAAAAATGATGATGTTGCTTCCCCTGTTCGGTCTGGCCGCCTGCAGCATGCCGCAGCCGACCCAGTATCAATACAGCCAGTATCAGTGCGGGGAAGAGTTGCTGGCCATCACCTATGATGCCCAGGCCGACATGGTGCAGTTCCCTTATGCCGGTGTCTATCACAAGCTGGGGCGCATCGAGTCGCCCAAAGAGACTGCCAGCTATTCCGACGGGGTGACTACCTTCTCCCGTCAGGACAAGCAGGCCACCCTGGTCAAGAGCGGTGTGACCCAGCTGACCTGCGAGTTGAAGTGACCCTGATGCCGTCACGGCGTGCATGGAAAACGGCCTGCGTGAAGCAGGCCGTTTTTGTTGAAAGAGACATCACTCTGACGGTAGCGAGCCCAGCAACTGGGCGGCCAGTTGCTGGCTAAGCTGGCCACGGGCTTCCTCTGCGACAGGCACGTCGCTGGCGAGCTGGATGGCGCTGCTCCACACCGCTTTCTGGCTATGCCCGTCGAGCAGCACGACGGCCAGGGTCCCCTTGCGGGCATTGGCGGCGACGTTCAGGCCCGGTGTCATGCCGAGGCGGGAGAAGATCTCGCCATCGCTCATGTCCTGGCTGCCAGCTACCCCGATGGCGACCCAGACGTCGGCCTCATCCAGGGGAACGCTGCGCCAGCCTTTGCCGTCCAGTTGCCGGATGACGGCCTGCTGTACCGGCTCGAGCCAGGGCGCGGCGCTGTTGCCCGCATACTGGAACTGTTCGGCCAGCGCATAGCGTGGTGTCGCTCCGTAGGTCCAATGCTCCGCCGGGCGAACCACCATGGTGCCCGTTTCGACCGTGGGTGCGGCGGGGCCGGAGCTGCAACCCCCCAGCAGGGTTGCCAGCGTGAATGAGAGAAGTGCAGCGCGCATCGTTAAGCTCCTTGGCTCAGGTGATCTTGCCCGTTTCGATCAGTTGCTGGATCAGGGGGCGCAGGATCAGTTCCATTGCGAAGCCCATCTTGCCACCCGGCACGACGATGGTGTTCATCCTGGACATGAAGGCGCCGTCTATCATCGACAGCAGGTAGGGGAAGTCCACCTGCTTGATGCCCCGAAACCTGATCACCAGCATACTCTCGTCCAGGCTGGGTATCACCTTGGCGCTGAAGGGGTTGGAAGTATCGACGGTCGGCACCCGCTGGAAGTTGATGTGGGTGCGGGAGAACTGCGGCGTGATGAAGTTGATGTAGTCGTCCATGGAACGCACGATGGAGTCGGTCACCGCCTCGCGGGAGTGGCCGCGTTCCGAGGTGTCGCGAATGAGCTTCTGGATCCACTCCAGGTTGACGATGGGCACCACGCCGATGAGAAAGTCCACGTGTCGCGCCACGTTGTGCTCCCCCGTGACCACGCCGCCATGCAGTCCTTCGTAGAACAGCAGATCCGTCTCGCCGGGCAGATCCTGCCAGGGGGTGAAGGTGCCCGGCATCTGGTTGAAAGGCACTGCCTCGTCGAAGCTGTGCAGATAGCGCCGGTACTGGCCTGTGCCGCTCTGGCCATACTCCTGGAAAAAGGACTCCAGCAGACCGAAGTCGTTGGCCTCCGGGCCGAAGTAGCTGATATGCCGCCCCTGCTCCCGGGCCTTGCGGATCGCCACGTCCATCTCGGGCCTGGTGTAGCGGTGAAAACTGTCCCCCTCGACCACGGCCGCCTTGTATCCAAGCTGGTGGAACATGGAGCGGAAGGCGTTGGTGGAGGTGGAAGTACCGGCACCGGACGAACCGGTGACCGCGATGATGGGATGCTTGGCGGACATAGAATTCTCTCTTCCTTGGGAGTTCCGTTATAAGGGGTGGCCCAAAGTGCGGTCAAGTGCGCCGTCATCCTCCCGCTGCCCCCACGCTTCCCGGCAATAGCTGTGAACAAGGGCTGCCCTGTGCTCTGGGTACGTTGGAATAGGTGCTGCTGGGTGGCGAACTGGTCATGCGGCCTGATGATGTGAGCTGGATAGGTGGAGGGCGGGGTGAGCCGCCCGATAAGCCGTGACCGCGTTACGCTTGGGGGAAGTCGTCAGTGGGTGACTTGCTTAAATGAGTCTTTGGGACGACATTGACACTTTCGTGCAGCTCGCTGTAGACAAGCACGGCGCTACCTTGTAGCAATTGTTGCCTGACTGCTTCGACCTTGTCGGTCAGGCTGACATCCTGTTCACCGTATTCGGTGCCTTCTTGCAGCACAAAGTGTTCGAGCAGGTTGGTGAGGGTGTCCGGCTCCAGTTCTTGCCAGGGGATAATCATGATTTCATCTTCACTCAGTGGGTTGCGGATATTGTCGATGTCTGGTCGGCAAGCGCAAGGGATTTGTCTCGTTTTGGACGAGGGGTGCCATGCAATCCATTGACGCACGCCGACCCTCCAGTCAATTCGAACAGCACCTGTTCGATGCCCGCCGCCGCGCCCTGAGCGCCGGTTTGCGCTGGTACTGGGTCATCAATCTCATCGCCCTCGTATTTCTGCTGACCCGCTTCTACATCTATCGGGATGCACACCTGGTACTGGTCGGCAACCTGCCCTGGTCATACAAATGGCAGCTCTTTGCCATGATAGGTGTTGGCCTGCTGCTGCCGCTCGGGTGGGGCTGGCTCTCCCGTCAATCCCATGCCATCTGGCTGGTGTCCCTGTGCGTCTGTGCCCTGGCCTGGGGGCTAGCCTGGGCCATGGTGGGTTACACCATTTCGATCGTCGACTTGAAGGGGGGCTTCAGTTTCATTTTCAACATGGTCAGTCTGTTGCTGCTGACCGGTCTCGTCGCCGCGTATTGCGATGTGCGGCTGTTTTACGCACTGGTGTCGGTCCCCCTGCTGTTCTTGTTGGTGAGAGCCTCCTGGAGTCCTGAGCCCTTTGTTCTGGTCAACACCATCGTGGTCGGGGTCTTGCTAGTGGTGCTGGAGACGGGACGGCGCATGCTCAACGGCTGGTTCGAGCTTGCGGTGTCAAGGGAGCACGACAACCTGATGCTGGCAAACAAGATGAATGCCATGGCCAACCGGGATCCCCTGACCGGCATAGCCAACCGTCGCCACTTCGATCAGGCGTGCAAGCGTGCCATTGCGCAAGGCACCACCCAGGATGTACCGCTCACCGTGATCCTGCTCGATGTGGATTTCTTCAAGCGCTACAACGATCGCTATGGGCATCAGGCGGGGGATGAGTGCCTGATCCTGGTGGCCGAGTGCCTGGAGGAGAGTGTGCGGGAGCCCGGCGATCTGGTGGCGCGCTACGGGGGAGAGGAGTTCGTGGTGTTGCTGCAGGAGACGACGCTGGCCGGTGGCCAGGAGGTGGCGGAGCGCATTCGCGCCACTCTGGCGGCCAGGGCTCTGCCCCATGAGGATTCCGACGTAGCCCCCCACCTCACCCTGAGCCAGGGGATAGCCCAGTGGCGAGCCGGGGAGAGCCTCGTCATGCTGCTCGAGCGGGTCGATGGCGCCCTCTATCAGGCCAAGGAAGAGGGGCGCAACGGTTACCGGTTCGCGCCCTGAGTCTGTTCCCGCAACCACTGGCTGATGCGCTCATCCAGCCAGAAGCGGGGGCGCCAGGGAGAGCCGTGCAGGAAGCCCACGTGGCCGCCCTGGCGGCTCAGCTCGTAGCGCACCAGAGGGGAGAGCTGCTCCGCCGCCGGAATGACGGCATCGGTCATGAAGGGATCGTCGGCGGCGTGAATGACGAGGGTCGGTATGGGAATACGGGCCAGCAGGCCCAGGCCGGAGCAGGTCTGGTAGTAGTGATCGGCGCTCTCGAAACCATGGAGCGGTGCTGTCACCAGCTCGTCGAACTCCCTCAGTGTGGCGATGCGGGTGATCTGGGCCGGCTGCCAGCGCGCCCGTGCCGCGCTCTGGCGCCGGATCTTGCTTTGCAGGTTGGTTCGCATGGTCCGCAGCAGGTAGTTCTGATAGACCCGTGAGAAGCCCTGATTGACCCGATCGGCACAGCTTGCCAGTTGCAGCGGGGCCGACACTACCACCGCCGCCTTCAATGGTGCCGGGCAGGCCCGCGCCAGCAGATTGACCAGCATGTTGCCCCCCAGGGAATAGCCGATGGCGACCAGGGGGCGGCCAGGAAAACGCCGCTCCAGCTCGGCAATCACCGTCTGGGCGTCCTCGATGGCGCCTGAGTGATAGGCCTGCAGCAGCCGGTTCGGCTCGCCACTGCACCCCCGAAAATGCATCAGCACCGCCTCGTTCCCTTGTCGCTGCAGGTGGGCAAAGAGCCCCTTGGCATAGTGGGAGTGAATGCTCCCCTCCAGCCCGTGGAACACCACCACCAGGGGTTGTTCATCCTGGCCGGGTTCGCCGCTCCAGGCCAGATCGACGAAATCGCCGTCCGGGAGTTCGAGGCGCTCCTGGATGAAGCGGGCAGGCGAGCGGCGCAGCCACTTGGGCAAAATGGTTTGCAGATGGGGGTTGCGCGCCCACCAGGGGGCGTGGAAGTGGCTTTCTGTCAACATGCAGCGACTCGGAAGAGCAGGGAGGAAAAGGGGGCGGCGAGCCATTGGCTCGCCGCGACATCAGGCCAGCAGACGATCGTGGTGCTCGGCGCCGCGCAGCATGGCCTGGATCAGTTCGTTGGCTTCAAACTTGGTGAGCGCCTCGTGGGCGCCGACCTGATGGGCCCGCTCCACGCTGATCTCGCTGGAGAGGGAGGTGTGCAGGATGATGTAGGCTCCCGCCAGCTTGGCATCGCTCTGCACCTCGAAGGCCAGCTCGTAACCATCCAGCCCCGGCATCTCGATATCGCTCACCAGGATGTCTATCCGCGTGCCCTGGGAGACCCGTGTCTGCATCAGGGTGAGGGCGTCACGTCCGTTGGTGCAGACCTCGTAGGGGATGTTGATGTAATCGAGCGCCGCCATGAGCTGGCGACGGGCGACGGAGGAGTCGTCCACCAGCAGGATCCGCATCGGCTTGAGCCGCTCGCGCTGCACGTCGGTCAGCACGGGGTAGAGATGGCTGGGATCGTCCGGATAGACCCGCGACAGGATGAGCTCCACATCCAGCAACTGTATCAACTGATCTCCCACCCGGGTCACGCCGGTGACGAAGACGTTCTGTCCCAAGGAGGGAGGGGGCGGCTCGATGTCACGCCAGTTGCACTCGGTGATCTTGTCGATGCCCCGCACCAGAAAGCCCACCTGGGTGCGGCGGCAATCGGTGATGATGATGAAGCAGTGGGGCATCTCCTCCCGGCTGATGGGGCGGTAGCCCACGGCCATTGCCATGTCGATCACCGGGATGGTGGTGCCGCGCATGCTGGCGGCCCCGAGCACGGTGGGATGGGATTGTGGCAGGGCGGTGAGCTGGGTGTAGGGCACGATCTCCTTCACCTTGAGGGTACCGATGGCGAAGGATTGTCTGGCAGAGAGGTGGAACAGCAACATGCCCTGGGATTGGTTGGCCTTGCTCGTCATGGCGGATGTCCTGTTGATCTAGTCGGTGACGGTCAATCGGGTGTTCAGCATAAAGGATGGTGACATGAATGACTCCTTTGTTGTTAGCGGCGGTGAGCCGCAAAACTGGATTTCTTTTGTCATCCTTTTATGCCTCTCTTATCGGGTCGCGGACGGCTGAGGGGAGAGGGGCGCCCCGAGCCATTGCAGATGAGCCTCGGCCATCGCGCTTTCATCCCGATAACCCAGCCTGCTCACCACCTGTGACGGTGTGCTGCCGCTTCGCAGCAGGCGAATCCCCTGCAACAGTTGCCACTGATCCTGCAGTGCCCGGGCGTCCGGGCCCTCGAGACCGCGAGTGCCCAGCAGGGTCTGCCAGGCAGCCACGCTATCCGGCTGCGCTCTGGCCAGGGCTTGCCAGGCATCTTGCAGTGCCTGATCCCCCAGTGACGAGATGGTGCAGCCGTGCAACTCATCTCCCACCACTTGCAGCCGCTGCCCATAGGGGCCTTGCCAGTCGCGTGGGCGTGACCAGGCCGCCAGGCTGTCCAGCAGTGCGTCCATCAACGGGCTTGCCTGCAACCAGCCAGCCTGGGCGGGCTGGGGCACCCGCACGGAGCAGGCCAGTAGATCATGCTGGCAGCCAGCCAGAGGGGTGAAGGCGGCGAGGGCATCGGCACAGAGCCAGAAGTGGCTGCCAGGTGTCAGCAGCAGCTCATGGGCACCCAATTTCAGCAGCGCCACCCCCTGGGTGATGCGCAGCAATTGGCCCATGGGGGAGCGCTTGCGGGGGCCGACCTGAAGGGTGGAAGTGGAAAAATGCTGATATTCGATGGCGTGATGCATGTAAAAACCCTGATATGATGCTGCCTGGAGGTAACAAAAATGGAAACCAGACGTAAAAAGCGCTTCATTGCCGGGGCGGTTTGCCCGGCGTGCGGCAAGATGGACACCATGATGCTGTATATGGAGCATGGAGTCGAGAAGGTGACCTGTGTCGAGTGCGGGGATACCCAGGTGCAGACTCAGGAGCAGGTGGACAAGGCGACGCGTGAGGCGGAGCAGGTGATAGGGGTGTTTCGTCCCGAGTGAGTGCCATGCCTCAAGGTGATGGTACGCCGGTCAGGCTGGTCGCTGTTGATGACTTTTTCATCACACCGAAGCCGGACCGACCATATGCTTGTCTGCCTTTTTGAGGTATTCTGAGCCCGTTTTTTTCTATCCGCAGGATCCCTGACATGAAAGTAGCTCCCCTGAGCGTGGTTACGCTGGAATACACGGTCACCGACGAACACGGTGAAGTCATCGACACCACTGTCGGTAAAGAGCCGCTGGTGTATCTGCACGGTACCCGTTACCTGGTCTCCGGCCTCGAAGCCGAGCTGGAAGGTCGCAGCGTGGGCGAGGCGTTCGACGTCACCCTGACGCCGAACCAGGCCTATGGCGAGTACGACGAGAATCTGGTGCAGGAAGTGCCCGGCGAGCTGTTCGACGGCATGGAAGTGTCTGAAGGGGATACTTTTGTGGCCGAGACCGACGATGGTCACCGCCCGGTGACCGTCATCGAGGTGTCCGAGGAGTTCATCAAGGTGGACGGCAACCATCCCCTGGCTGGCGTGACCCTGGGCTTCAAGGTCGAGATCAAGGACGTGCGTGCCGCGACCGCCGAAGAGCTGGCCCACGGCCATGTGCACGGCGCCGGTGGCTGCGGTCACGATCATGGTCATGACCATGATCACGATCATGACCACGGTGGCTGCTGTGGTGGCCATGGTCACAACCATGCACACGATCACGGCGACGATCACGGTCACGGTGGTTGCTGCGGTGGTGGCGGTTGTGGTGGCAAGGGCCATCAGCACTGATCACGGCCTGGCCGATGATAAAAAAACCCGCGCATGGCGCGGGTTTTTTTATGGCTGGCACGCATCAGTAGTGCGGTGGCGGCGTCTCTTCGGCCATGCTGGCGATCTGGCTCGGCTGTACGCTCTGCAATTTATCCACCAGTAGATGGATCTGGTGTTTGAGCCGGTCCAGCTCGCGACCCTGGGTGGTGACCTCGTCGTTGAGCTGCTCCACCGTGTATTCGGCAAAAGCGAGGCGGCTTTCCAGGGTTTCGAGGCGTTCGTTTAGTTGCTGACTCATGGGCCTTTTGGTCCTTACTTGATAGTCCAGATTTCAGCCAGGCCACTGGAGCTGGCACTGACGAGGTGGTCATTGTCGCGCAAAGCCACGCCATAGACCACAGCGCTCGGCGGTTTCACCTTGGGATGGGGCGAGACGCGCCAGCTCTGCAACGGCTGGCCGTCACTCACCTGCCACAGAGTGAGCTGGCGGGAGGGGGCGCCGGTGATGAGCCAGTTGCCGCCGTTGGCGAAGCGGGCGCTGGTGTAGACCTCGAAGCGGTGATCATATTGCAACCTGCTGTGCTCCTTGCCGGTTTTGAGATCCCAGATGCTGGCCTGGCGACTGTCTGCGGTGAAGGCGAAACGTCCGGACGGATCCAGTCTCGCCATCACGACTCGCCCGGCGTGGTTGAAGCGCCACACCACCTGGCCCGTGCGGGTATCCCACAGATAGGCGCTGTAATCGTTGCCGCCGGTGAGGGCATAGCGACCATTGGGGGAGAGATCCACCGTGTTGACCTGTTCGGTGTGGCCGAGGAATTGCAGCCGGCGTCCGGTCTGGGTGTCGACCACTTCCGCCTTGCCGTCTTCACGGCCGATGAGCACCTGGCGGCCATCCGCCGAGATCGCCGCATCGCGCAGGCGGGATTCTGGCAGGGAGTAGTAGCCCTGGGAGCGGCCATCCTGCAAGCGCCAGATGGCGAAGGTGTGCTGGGTGGCGGTGATGGCATGGCTGTCATCGGGGGAGAAGCGGGTCAGGGTGACGAACTCCTCCTGGTCGTCGCTCTGGCGCCAGCGCCAGCGCTCCTTGCCCTGTTCCAGATCCCACACCACAGTGCCCTGACTCAGGCTGGAGACGAGCGCGAGCTTGCCGGAACTGGCGAGATCCGCGCTCAGCAGCCCCTGGTTGGCGAGGTGGATCTGCTGGCTGGGAAGTGAGCGTTGTTCGCACCCCGTCAGCATCAGGCAAATACCGATGAGATAAATGGCACTTTTGATCATTTTTCCTGTCTCATGCTTTCGTTACCTGCGATCACGGCGTTAGTATAAGGCGCTTATCACGATAAACCTCTCATTTCACGAAGGAACCGAGAGCGGTATTTAGAGTTTTGGAGAAACTGATGAACAATTTTCTGAAGGTGTCCCTGTTGGCTGCGGCGGTTGCCGTCGGTCTGACTGCTTGCCAAAAAGATGAGAAACCTGCTGCGACCAACACCGCAGAGGTCAAGGCAGAAGCCAGCAAGCCGGCAGAGGCCCCCAAGGCTGAGGCCAAGAGCTTTGAAGAGCAATCCGGCTATGCGATCGGCCTCTCCATGGGTCGTTATATCGCCAATACCCTGGAGCGCCAGCAGGAGCTCGGCATCAAGCTGGACAACACCGTGATCCTGAAGGGTGTCACCGACGGTCTGGGCAAAGAAGCCAAGATGACCGACGAGGAGATCCAGAAGGTTCTGCAGGAATACGACGCCAAGATCAACGAGCTGACCAAGGCGAAGGCCGACAAGGATGCCGTGGAAAACCTGAAGAAGGGTGAAGAGTTCCTGGCTGCCAACGCCAAGAAAGAGGGCGTGAAGAGCACCGAGTCCGGCCTGCAATATCAGGTCGAGAAGATGGGTGACGGCGCCAAGCCGAAGGCCACCGACATCGTCAAGGTGCACTACACCGGTACCCTGACCGATGGCACCAAGTTTGACAGCTCCGTCGATCGCGGCGAGCCGGCTACCTTCCCGCTCAACCAGGTGATCCCGGGCTGGACCGAAGGGGTGCAACTGATGCCAGTCGGCTCCAAGTTCAAGTTCTTCCTGCCGTCCAAGCTGGCCTATGGCGAGCACGGTGCAGGTTCCATCCCGGCCAACGCCGTGCTGGTATTTGACGTAGAGCTGCTGGCCATCGAAAAACCGGCTGCCGATGGCGACAACGCCAAGAAATAAGCTCAAAGCACCATAAAAACGGCTCCCCAGGGAGCCGTTTTTGCTTGTGTATTGTCGCAATCCCCCGGATAAAGCGATGAGGCCGTCTTGAGTGTGTGGCGGCTAGCCCCCAGAATAGACAACAAAATCAAGCGCAAGGATGGATCTCGTGGCTGAAAGCAAACCCCGTGTCCTGTTGGTGGAAGATACCCGCAGTCTGGCGGTCGTCTATGAGCAGTATCTGGCCCAGGATGGCTACGAGGTGCAGCTGGCAGATTGTGGCCAGCAGGCTTTGGCACAATTGCTGGCAAGCCCGCCCCCTGTGGTGCTGCTCGACCTGGAGTTGCCCGACATGTCCGGCATGGACATCTTGCAGCAGATCACGGAGCGGCAGCTGCCCTGCTCCGTGGTGGTGATCACCGCTCACGGCTCGGTGGATGTGGCGGTGGAGGCGATGCGGTTCGGGGCCTTCGATTTTCTCACCAAGCCGTTCGATGGCAAGCGCCTGTGCGCCACGGCGCGCAATGCCCTGAAGCACCAGCAGCTCAGCTCGCTGGTGGCCCAGTATCGGGAAAACTTCGAGCGCAGCTCCTTTGCCGGTTTCATCGGCGCCTCCATGGCGATGCAGGCGGTCTATCGCATCATCGAGAGCGCGGCGCCGAGCAAGGCCACCGTCTTCATCACTGGCGAGAGCGGCACCGGCAAGGAGGTGTGCGCCGAGGCCATCCACCAGTGCAGCCCGCGTCGGGATCAGCCTTTCATCGCCCTCAACTGCGCCGCCATTCCCCATGACCTGATGGAGAGCGAGATCTTCGGCCACGTGAAGGGGTCGTTTACCGGTGCCCAAGGGGATCGCAAGGGGGCGGCCAGTCTGGCGGACGGCGGCACCCTCTTCCTCGACGAGATCTGCGAGATGGATCTCGACCTGCAGAGCAAGCTGCTGCGCTTCATCCAGACCGGCACCCTGCAGCGGGTCGGCAGCGGCAAGCTGGAGACGGTGGATGTGCGCTTTGTCTGCGCCACCAACCGGGATCCCCTGGTGGAGGTCAAGGCCGGACGGTTTCGTGAAGACCTTTACTACCGGCTGCACGTGATCCCGCTGGCGCTGCCCCCCCTGAGGGAGCGGGGAGAGGACATCCTGCTGCTGGCCCGGGAGTTGCTGCTGCGTTATGCCGGTGAGGAGAACAAGCGGTTCAGGGATTTTGATGCGGACGCAGTGCAGGTGCTGCTCGACTACCCCTGGCCCGGCAACGTGCGCAAGCTGCAAAACGTGGTACGCAACATAGTGGTGCTCAATGATGGCGAGCTGGTGAGCCCGGATATCCTGCCACCTCCCCTCAACGGGGGGCGTACCCTGGCCCCGGAGCCTGCGGTCGGGATCGCGGATCCCCAGTCAGAACCCGTGGTCGTTCGCAGGCAGGTTCGTCCGCTCTGGCAGGTGGAAAAGGAGGCCATCGAACAGGCCATCGCCAGTTGTGACGGCAACATCCCCAAGGCGGCGGCCCTGCTGGAAATAAGCCCTTCCACGATTTATCGCAAGAAGCAGGGCTGGGAAGAGGCGAGTCCGGCCTGAGTCGTCATCTCTGCTCCCGGGCAGACATGCTGATGTGCGGGGCGGCCAATTGGCCGCCCCGCACGCTTATCAGAGTTTGGCGAGCAGCTTGAGCCTGGCCAGTCGTTCTGCCTCGTTGGCGGTGAACCAGCCATCCTGTGACAGCAGAAACCAGGCGCGGGCAAAGTACTCGGTCGCCGCGGGATCATTGAGCACGAGTGCATTCTCCCCCAGCTCCTCGAACACATAGCCATCCTCGGGGGCGCCTGCGGCGGTCATGTCGTCGCGCAACTGCGCCAGTTCGGCCATGGCCTGTTCATGGCGCTCCTGGGCCCGGCTCAGGCGCGCCAGACTCCAGCGGGCGATAAAGGCTTTGCCCTGGTTGTTGTGCTGCTCGTGCCAGACCAGGCACTTTTGCTGACAGGCGATGGCCTCGTCGAGGCGACCCAGCTCGAACAGGGTCCAGCCCTGATTGTTATAGAGGGTGGCGAGCCAGCCTCGCGCCCGCTTGTCGTGACTGCGCTCGGCCAGGGTCATCGCCAGCTGGTGCCAGTGGCTCTGCTCCTCCAGGGGGGCGGCGATGGCCACCATGTGGGCCGCATCGATGGCCAGATAGTGCTCTTCGTGCTGTTCTCCCAGTTGCCAGGCCTGTTCAAACAGGGCTCTGGCGCTGGCCTTGTCACCGGCGGAGTTGAAGGTGCGGCCACGCTCCAGCAAGGCGCGCACGCGGGCCCGTGGAGTCGCCTCGGTGAGGCGGGGTTCTATCTCGTCGAGCAGCTGGTGCGCCTGTGCAAACTGGCGTTGCAGCGAATGGGTGCGGGCTATCTGGGTGAGGAGCTCCAGCTCCCATTGCAGGTTGGCGGCACGCGCCTCGGGCAGCAGTGCTTGAAAACGCTGGGCGCTGGCAACGGGATCCTGATAATCCCACAGCGCCATGAAATCGGGCGGATTGTTCATCTGGCCTCCATGCCGGTTATCCGCCCACCAAGATGCCCGAAGGCCATTCTTTGTACAAGAAGGGGGGCTGGCGCCATCGTGACGCCAGCGCTTGCCGATCAGTAGACCATGGCAAGGCTCATCAGCATCAGACCCAGGGCAGCGAAGGCTCCCTCCTTGATAGCCAGGCGCGGTACCAGTGCCTTGGGCAGGGCAGGGAACAGGCTCAAGGCAAAGCCGAACCCCGGCATCAGCCAGTGGAAAGCAGGGCTTCTCAGGGCGGGATCCGCAGCGCCATTGATGACGATGAGCAGGATAAAGAGGGTGAAGGCGGGCAGGATAAACCAGCGGGCATGGCCGGCGGCGACCGCCCGCAGTGGCGAGATGCGATAGAGCACCAGGGTCACGAGGAAGAGGGCGAGGGGAGCCAGCAGATAGAGCGGGGCCGGGTTCATGATGAGTGTCTCCTGACAAGGGGGGCAGAGTGTAGGCAGTCCGGGTGGGGAATGACCAGTCCCCCGCGCCCGGGCTGTGAAGCGGATCGCAGGGCAAAGGTTTGCCTGGGCAGGATCAGCGGAACCAGAACCAGAGCACGGCAAATACCAGCCAGCTCAGCACCAGCAGGATCCAGGGCAGCGGGTGCTGGCGGGTGAGCTCGATGACCTCGGCTTCGCTCTCCTCTTCCCGTGTCTCTTGGGAAGAGTGCCTGGCTTTGGCTTGCAGTTTCTTCTGGCGGCTGGCCTCGCGGGCCTTCGCCTTCATCTGTTTCTTGTATTCGTCTATGCCCTTCTGGATCCCCTGGGCGATGAGCTGGGTTTGCTCCTTGGTCTGCCCCGGCTTCTGGTTGGCACGGGCGATCTTCATCGCCTCCTGCTGGGTTTCGGGGGAAATTTTGTCGTACTTGGCCATTCCAGGCACTCCTTGGCATTGATTGGCGGGCAGTATGCCATAACCGTTACCGGCGGGCTGCCATCATGGGGGAAATTGCTCTGCGAGTGGGGTGCCTCTGTTCCAAATAGGGGAAACAGGTTGCGTGGATGATCACATTTGGCGGAATTTGTGAGTCGCCGATGAAAAACCGTCACATGTTGTTTGTTATATTACCGCCCGATCCTGGATAGGGTCGTCCAATAACAAAATAACAAGGTGATATGGAAATGAATTATAAATTTGTCAAAGGAAGTATCGCACTGGCAGTGCTTGCCGCATTGAGCGGCTGCAATACCTCAAGCAACGACAGCGTCGCCCCCTGCACCGAAAATGTCTGCAAGCTGACCATTTTGCATACCAATGATACCCACGGTCGTTTCTGGCACAACGACAAGGGCGAATATGGCATGGCGGCCCAGAAGACCCTGGTCGAGCGGCTGCGTGCCGAGGCGAAAGCGGCGGGCAGCGAAGTGCTGGTGCTCTCCGGCGGTGACGTCAACACCGGGGTGCCAGAGTCGGATCTGCAGGATGCAGAGCCGGACTTCATGGCCATGAACAGCATCCGTTATGATGCCATGGCGGTGGGCAACCACGAGTTCGACAACCCCCTGACTATCCTCGAGAAACAGCGTCAGTGGGCCCAGTTCCCGATGATCTCCGCCAACATCTATGACAAGACGAGTGGCAAGCGCTACTTCGATCCCTACAAGGTGTTCAAGCTGGAGAGCGGCCTCAAGGTCGCCGTGCTGGGTCTGACCACAGAGGACACCGCCCAGTTGGTGGATCCCAACAACGTCCAGACCCTGGAGTTCCGCGATCCGACCACGGAAGCCGCCAATCTCGGCAAGCAAATCCGCGACAACAAAGAGGCGAACCTGGTTCTTGCCATCACCCACATGGGCCATTACGAGAATGGCCAGCACGGCAGCAACGCACCGGGTGACGTGGAGATGGCCCGTGCGCTGCCGGCAGGCACTCTGGACGCCATCATCGGTGGTCACTCCCAGAACCCGGTCTGCATGGAGCCGGGCACCCCGGACAAGTACGCCGACTTCAAGCCGGGCGACGACTGCCAGCCGGATCAGCAGAACGGCACCTGGATCATGCAGGCTCACGAGTGGGGCAAGTATGTGGGTCGTGCCCAGTTTGACTATCAGAATGGCAAGCTGACCCTGACCCAGTACGATCTGATCCCGGTCAACCTGAAGAATGCGGACGGTGATTTCATTCAGGAAGAGATCGTCAAGGATCCCGAGCTCTACAACACCCTGCTCACCTATCAGGAGAAGGGACAGCAGGAGCTGGGTGTGGTCATCGGTGCCACCGATGGCGTACTGGACGGTGAACGCGCCAACGTGCGCAACAAGCAGACCAACCTGGGTCGTCTCATCACCACCGCGACTGCCGAGAAGCTGAGCACCGACTTTGGCATCGTCAACTCCGGTGGGGTGCGTGCCTCCATCGCGGCAGGGGACATCAGCTACCGTGACGTGCTGACCGTGCATCCGTTCGGCAACACCGTCAACAAGGCGACCATGAGCGGCAACGAGCTGCTGACCTACCTGGGTCAGGTCGCGACCAAGACCGCCAATACCGGTGGCTATGCCCAGTTCGGCGGCATCAAGATGACGGTGGATTGCCAGGCCAAGAGCGTGGACATCGCCACCATCGGCGGGAAGGCCTTCGATCCGGCGGCAACCTACAGCTTCTCCATCCCGAGCTTCAGCGCGGCCGGTGGTGACGGTTATCCGAAGATCGACACCATCAATGCCGGTCTGGTGGATGCCGGTGTGCTGAAGGATTATATCGCGGCGAAGAAGACCATTCAGGTCGCCGATTATCAGCCGGCCGGCGAGGTCAGCTATATCAACTCCACCTCGGTAGAGGGTTGCAAATAATCCCTGCACCCCGAGCCAATAAAAAAGAGAGGCAGCCATGGCTGCCTCTCTTTTTATTTTCAATGTCATCAGCAGTGTCTCTCGGGAAATATATCCGGCCACGGGGAGCTGCCTCGAAATAGGGCATGACACGATCTGATGGCAATAAAAAGGCGACCCTGAGGTCGCCTTGATGAAATGGGTCGGTTGAACCTTAGAGCTGCTCGATGCCGACGATATGCCAGGGGGCATTGTCCTTGGCGAGATCACGCTCGAGGTGCCACACCTCCTTGATATCCTCCTCGACCTGCTCCTGACGGTCCATGTAGCGGCCGCTGAAGCGTACGCTCACCTGGGCCCAGTCGCTGCCGTAGTCGGCACGGACCAGCTGGGTGTCCACGTACATCACCTCGGTGTGCTGCTCACCGGAGAGCTCGGCGCGTTCGGCCTTGAGGTGCTCGAACAGCTCGGGGCTCACGTACTCGCGGATCTTCTCCAGGTCGTTCTTGTTCCAGGCCTCTTGCAGGGTGCGGTAGTGATCGCGGGCACCGGCCAGGAAGCCGTTCATGTCAAAGCCCGGGGGCAGACGGAAGGGCACGTCGCTGTCGGCAAAACCGGTGGCCTGCGGGGCGCTGTGGCTCTGCTCGAACTGCTGAGGGGCCGCGCTCTGGGGCGGTTGATAGCCCGCATAGGCCGCCTGTGGCTGGGCCGCTGCCGCCTTGTTCCTGCGCAGGGCTCGGAACAGGAAGACACCGCCCAGTGCCAGCAGGGCGATCAGCAGGAAGTCCATCCCTTGCAGACCTTCGAAGGCGCCGCTGCCCAGCAGGTAGGCGAACAGGCCGCCGGCCAGCAGACCACCCAGCAGGCCGCCCATCATGCCGCCTTTCTTGGGGGCCTGGGCGCCCACGGTCGGGTTCTTGGTGTCGACCGGCTTGGCTGCAGGTTGGGCCGGAGCCGTCTTGTAGCTCTTGCCAAAGGATTTGCCGCCACCAAGTTTCTTGGCCTCGGCGATGGGTGCCCCAAGGCCAATGGCCAGGATCAGGGCAAACAGGGTCAGCATCTTTTTCATTTTGACTCTTTCACTCTCATGTAGGTGGGGGCATGCTCTGCTTGTGCAAGCTCAGCGAGGCGCATGGCAGGCTGCCAGTCCCTTTTTGTGTTGCAGCTTGCGGGTATGATTATCACGGATGGCATGAATTATTCATGAACAGATTGAGTCGTCCGACAGGGGAGGCGCTTATGAAACACAGACGGCCGAGTCGCTCGGTGCGCAGGCTGCGCAACAAACAAAGAGCAAGAACGAAGGATCAGACCCTGGTCTGGCCCTTTCTCGTACTGTGAGGCATGTCTGCGGCGCACAAGTGGATGACGCTGACGAGGCCTGGGTCCCGTCTTGTCGCCGGATGCGATGACGGGACGTATTAGCACTCGCGATGGCGGGGTTTCTTTTGTAAAATTCCCGTCCCCTTCCCGCTGCGGTTTTTATGTGTATGGCAGAGCAAGTGACGGCGAAAAAAGACGCCAAGACACAACAGCTGAAAGTACCTCCCCACTCTTTTGAGGCCGAACAGTCCGTACTGGGCGGCCTGATGCTGGACAACGAGGCCTGGGATCGGGTCGCCGAACGGGTGATCGACAAGGATTTCTACAGCCGCCCGCACCGCCTGATCTTCCAGGCCATGACCCGCCTCTCCAACGCGGGCAACCCCATCGACCTCATCACTCTGCAGGAGGAGCTCGAGCGCTCCGAGCAACTGGAAGAGGCCGGTGGCTTCGCCTATCTGGTGGAGATCGCCAAGAACACCCCGAGTGCCGCCAACATCAGTGCCTACGCCGAGATCGTGCGTGAGCGGGCGGTGGTGCGGGAGATGATCTCGGTCGCCAACGAGATAGTCGAAGCGGGCTACGAGCCCCAGGGCCGTACCTCCAACGATCTGCTGGATCTTGCCGAGAGCAAGGTGTTCCAGATCGCCGAGCAGCGCACCAGCGCCAACGAGGGCCCCCAGCCCCTGAAGCTCATCCTCGAGCAGACCGTCGACAAGATTGAAGAGCTGTTCAAGACCCCCCACAACGGGGTGACCGGCGTGTCGTCCGGCTACAACGATCTGGACAAGATGACCGCCGGCCTGCAGCGTTCGGATCTGGTCATCGTCGCCGCCCGTCCCTCCATGGGCAAGACCACCTTTGCCATGAACCTGTGCGAGCACGCGGCCCTCACCGCCGACAAGCCGGTGCTGATCTTCTCCCTCGAGATGCCCTCCGAGCAGATCATCATGCGTATGCTCGCCTCCGTGGGGCGCATCGACCAGACCAAGGTGCGGACCGGCCAGCTCGACGACGAGGATTGGGCGCGGCTCTCCTCCACCATGGGGCTGCTGCTGGAGAAGGGGAAGATGTACATCGACGACTCCTCCGGCCTCACCCCGACCGAAGTGCGCTCGCGCGCCCGTCGGGTGGCGCGGGACAACGGCGGCATCAGCATGATCATGGTGGACTACCTGCAGCTGATGCGGGTGCCGGCCCTGTCTGACAACCGTACTCTGGAAATCGGTGAAATCTCCCGCTCCCTCAAGGCGCTGGCGAAAGAGTTGCAGTGCCCCGTGGTGGCGCTCTCCCAGCTCAACCGGAGCCTGGAACAGCGGGCCGACAAGCGCCCGGTCAACTCGGATCTGCGGGAATCCGGCTCCATCGAGCAGGATGCGGACTTGATCATGTTCATCTACCGCGACGAGGTCTATCACGACGACAGCCCCGACAAGGGGATCGCCGAGATCATCATCGGCAAGCAGCGTAACGGCCCCATAGGACGAGTGCGGCTCACCTTCCAGGGTCAGTTCTCGCGTTTTGACAACTACGCGGGCCCGGCGTTTGACGATGACTACTAAGTCGGGAGCCTGCTCCCGGCATCCATAAACAGTTTTCCCGGTTCGACAATTCTGCCGGTCCGGCCTTAGACGATGAGATTTGAGGGCTGACACCACCCGGTGCCTGATTATCATGCCCTCGTAAGGGAAAACAGATGAAAGCGGCTATCGCCCAGATCAATACAGCGGCCCTGCGCCACAACCTCGCCGTGGTGAAACGCCACGCCCCCCAATGCAAGATCATTGCCGTGGTCAAGGCCAACGCCTACGGTCACGGCCTGCTGCCGGTCGCCCGCACCCTGGTGGATGCGGACGCCTATGCGGTGGCCCGCATCGAAGAGGCGCTGATGCTGCGCTCCTGCGCCGTGGTCAAGCCCATCGTGCTGCTGGAGGGCTTCTTCAGCGCCGCCGACCTGCCGGTGCTGGCGGCCAACAACCTGCAGACCGCGGTGCACACCTGGGAGCAGCTCGAAGCGTTGGAGCGGGCCGAGCTGCCTGCCCCCGTGGTGACCTGGCTCAAGCTCGACACCGGCATGCACCGTCTCGGCGTGCGGGCCGAGGAGATGCCCGCCTTTATCGAGCGCCTCGGCAAGTGCAAGAACGTGGTGCAGCCGTTCAACGTCATGACCCACTTCAGCCGCTCCGATGAGCTGGAGCAACCCACCACCCGCGAGCAGATCGACTTGTTCAGCCAGCTGACTGCGCCGCTGTTGGGCGAGCGCGCCATGGCCAACTCGGCAGGCATCCTGGCGTGGCCAGATTCCCACTGCGACTGGGTGCGCCCCGGCGTCATCCTCTACGGCGTCTCGCCCTTCCCCAATACGGTGGCGGCGGATTACGACCTGCAACCGGTGATGACCCTCAAGACCCAGCTCATCGCGGTGCGGGATCACAAGGCGGGCGAGCCGGTGGGCTATGGCGCCAACTGGGTGTCGGATCGCGATACCCGGCTCGGGGTCATTGCCATCGGTTACGGCGACGGCTATCCGCGCATGGCCCCCAACGGCACACCTGTGCTGGTCAATGGCCGCATCGTACCCCTGGTGGGCCGCGTCTCCATGGATATGACGACAGTGGATCTCGGCCCCGGCGCCACCGACAAGGCCGGTGACGAGGCGGTGCTCTGGGGGGAAGGGCTGCCGGTGGAGCGGGTGGCCGACCAGATCGGCACCATTCCCTATGAGCTCATCACCAAGCTCACCTCCCGCGTCTTTATGGAGTACGTGTAGGCGAGTCGCCCCTCATCCCCCACCCTTCTCCCGCGAGGGGAGAGGGGAGAACAAAAAGGCCGCCCCGACAAGGGCGGCCTTTTTCATGGGCGTGTCCCAGAGACGAAAGAACAAGCCCCGCATCGGCGGGGCTTGAGTCTCCGTCACTATGTGGCGCTTAGCCTATGGTCATCAGGCTGGCGTTGCCACCGGCGGCGGCGGTGTTGACCGAGAGGGCGTGCTCGATGAGCAGGCGCTCCAGCGGGATGTCGGTCTCGCCGCGATGCAGGCCGTGCACACCGATGATGGCTCCGTTACGGGCTGCCTGGCGCGCGGCGGCGAGCTTGCTCACCTCCCGCAACTGATCCGAGTCGCCGTGGTGCAGCAGGGCATCGAAGTCCGTCTCCCCCGTGGCCCAGTCCGCCACCAGCGCGATGGGATCCCGCGCCTCGGTCGGCAGGGAAGAGAGCAGGGCGCGTGTCTGGGCATCGTCCGGCAGCAGCACCTGGCTGCCGACCGCCAGACAGGCGGCTAGCTGGGCCAGCAGGTCGGCCTTCTCCTGGGCAAGACAGAGCACCCGTTCCCGGGGCAGCAGGCTGTAGCTGTTGCGCTCGCCGGTGGGGCCGGTCAGCAGCTGGGTACGACCGCTCTGGGAGAGCGCAGCGTAGTGATCGCACAGGGAGGCGAGGGCCGGATCCTGCTTGCTCGCCCAGTCGCGCAGGGCCACGAGGGGGGCTTTCGCCTCGGCGTGCAGGGCACCGGACTCCTGGTGCAGCTGGTTGGCCACCGCCTCCTGGGGACGGGCGCCGAGCAGGCGATACATGTAGAGCGGGCCGCCGGCCTTGGGACCGGTGCCGGAAAGCCCTTCCCCACCGAAGGGTTGCACCCCGACCACGGCGCCTACGATGTTGCGGTTGACGTAGAGGTTGCCCACCTTGGCCACATTCACCACCTGGGCGATGGTCTCGTCGATGCGGGTATGGACACCCAGGGTCAGGCCGTAACCGCTGCCGTTGATCTGCTCGAGCAGCTCCCCGAGCCGGGTGCGCGGGTAGCGGACCAGGTGCAGCACAGGGCCGAACACTTCGCGTCCCAGTTCGTCCAGGCTGTCGAGCTCGATCAGGGTCGGCAGCACGAAGGTGCCGCGGCTGCAGGCATCCCCCTGGGTGCGGGCGATCTGGTGCACCTTGCGCCCCTTGTCGCCCATGGCCTTGATGTGGCGTTCGATGTTGGTCTTGGCCTCGGCGTCGATGACGGGGCCGATGTCGGTGGAGAGGTGCTCGGGGCTGCCGACCTTGTACTCGGCCATGGCGCCCTTGAGCATCCGGATCACCCGATCCGCCACGTCATCCTGCACGCACAGCACTCGCAGGGCGGAGCAGCGCTGACCGGCGCTGTCGAACGCCGAGGAGATGACATCCATCACCACCTGTTCGGTCAAGGCGGAAGAGTCGACGATCATGGCGTTCTGGCCGCCGGTCTCGGCGATGAGGGGAATGGTGCGACCCTGGGCGTCGAGGCGACCGGCCAGGTTGCGGGAGATGATGCCCGCCACCTCGGTGGAGCCGGTGAACATGACGCCGCGCACCCGTTCGTCCGCGATGAGCGCCGCACCCACGGTCTCTCCACGGCCCGGCAGCAGTTGCACCGCACCGGCGGGAACCCCCGCTTCCAGCAGGATGCGCACCGCTTGTGCCGCGATGAGGGGGGTCTGCTCGGCAGGCTTGGCCAGCACCGTATTGCCGGCGGCCAGGGCCGCGCAAACCTGGCCGCTGAAGATGGCCAGCGGGAAGTTCCAGGGGCTGATGCAGACCACGGGGCCGAGCGGTCTGTGGGTGTCGTTGGCGAAGTGGTTGCGCGCCTGGGCGGCGTAGTAGCGCAGGAAGTCCACCGCCTCGCGTACCTCGGCGATGGCGTTGGCGAAGGTCTTGCCGGATTCGCGAACCAGCAGGCCCATCAGGGGTTGCAGTTCGGATTCCATCAGATCGGCGGCCCTGTCCAGCACGGCGGCCCGCTCGGCTGGCGGGGTGGACTGCCAGATCTGGCCGCTCGTGAGGGAGCAGGCGAGAGCCTTGTCCACCAGCGCTACCGTGGCTTCGCTCACCTGACCGACGACATCGCGGTGATCCGCCGGGTTGAGCACGGGCTGGAACTGGGTCGGCGCCTCGGTGTCGCAACCCAGCATGGGCACGGCTTGATAGGCGGTGTTGGTGCTGGCGAGCAGGGCGGCGGAGAGTGACCCCAGGCGGTGCTCGTTCGCGAGATCCAGACCTGCGGAGTTCGGGCGCGCCTCGCCGTAGAGATCCCGGGGCAGGGGGATGCGCGGATGGGGCAGACCCAGGGTCCCTTCACGGGCGGCCATCTGCTCGATCTGCTGCACCGGATCCTGCACCAGATCCGAGAGGGAGATGTTGTTGTCCGCGATGCGGTTGACGAAGGAGGTGTTGGCCCCGTTCTCCAGCAGGCGGCGCACCAGGTAGGCGAGCAGGGTCTCGTGGCTGCCCACCGGAGCATAGATGCGGCAGGGGCGACCCAGCTTGCCGTCGGCCACCTTGCCGACCACCTGTTCGTAGAGCGGTTCACCCATGCCGTGCAGGCACTGGAACTCGTACTGGCCCGGGTAGTAGTTCTGACCCGCCAGCTGATAGATGGCAGACAGGGAGTGGGCGTTGTGGGTGGCGAACTGGGGATAGATGGCCTCGGGCACCGCCAGCAGCTTGCGGGCGCAGGCGAGGTAGGAGACGTCCGTGTAGGGCTTGCGGGTATAGACCGGGTAGCCTTCCAGCCCTTCCTGCTGGGCGCGCTTGATCTCGCTGTCCCAGTAGGCGCCCTTCACCAGACGGATCATCAGGCGGTGACGGCTGCGCTTGGCGAGATCGATGACGTAGTCGATCACATAGGGGCAGCGCTTCTGGTAGGCCTGGATGACGAAGCCGATGCCGTTCCAGTCGGCGAGGGACGGATCGAAGCAGAGCTTCTCCAGCAGATCGAGGGAGATCTCCAGGCGATCGGCCTCTTCGGCGTCGATGTTGATGCCGATGTCATACTGCCTGGCGAGCTGGGTCAGGCCCAGCAAGGTGGGGTAGAGCTCCTCCATGACGCGATCGTACTGGGCGCGGCTGTAGCGCGGATGCAGGGCGGAGAGTTTGATGGAGATACCCGGCCCCTCGTAGATGCCGCGACCGTGGGAGGCCTTGCCGATGGCGTGGATGGCCTGCTCGTAGGAGGCCAGATAGCGTTTGGCGTCCTCCTCGGTCAGGGCCGCTTCCCCTAGCATGTCGTAGGAGTAGCGGAACCCTTTGCTCTCCATGCCGCCTGCGTTCGCCAGCGCCTCGGCGATGGTCTCGCCGGTGACGAACTGTTCACCCATCAGGCGCATCGCCATGTCGACGCCCTTGCGGATGAGCGGCTCACCCCCCTTGCCGATGAGTCCTTTGAGGGAGCTGTTCATGCCCGCCTCGTTGTGGGTGGCAACCAGCTTGCCGGTGATGAGCAGACCCCAGGAGGCCGCGTTGACGAACAATGAGGTGCTCTGGCCCAGGTGCTGGCTCCAGTTGCCGCCACTTATCTTGTCGCGGATGAGGGCATCCCGGGTCGCCTTGTCGGGGATGCGCAGCAGCGCCTCCGCCAGGCACATCAGGGCCACCCCTTCCTGGGAGGAGAGGGAGAACTCCTGAAGCAGCCCCTGCACCAGGCCCTGACGGCCGCTGGCGCTCTTCTGGTTGCGCAGCTTCTCGGCGATGCCCATGGCCAGCTTCTGGGTCGCGTCAGCCTTCTCCTTGGGCAGACGGGCCTGCTCCAGCAGCATGGGGACGGCTTCGGTCTCGGGGCGGCGATAAGCCCCCGTGATGGCGGCCCGCAGCACGGACTGGGGCAGAATGCTCTCGGCAAACTCGAGGAAGACCTGGATGCCCTGCTCGGTCAGGGTCTCGACGGCCTCTTCCCCGGCGGCGGCAGCCAGCCCGGAGTGCTCGGGCGGGGTCAGACCGCGATCCAGTTGCTCCAGATAGGTGAAGATGGCTTGCTTGATCAGCCAGTGGGGAGTGCGATCCAGGGTCTGCGCAGCCTGTTTGAGGCGGTCGCGGGTCGCTTCATCGAGTTTGACGCCGAGGGTGGTAGTGGCCATGGGACTTCCTGTGTCTAGAAGGTAACAATATTACCGGACGGTTAAATTTCGCCGATGATGGTGCAACCAGGTGAAACCTTCAAGCAAGAAATTTTAATGTATTGGTTACATTGTTGAATTCTTCCATGAATCCGGTCTCCATCAGGCTCCTTTCAAGCCCGCCGCTTGTCCGCTTTTCACAGCATTATTAATGGGTTGGCAATGCATCTTATGAATGCCTATATGAGGTGCAACCCACTGCGAATCGGGTTGCGCTTTTGCGTGTTCGACCGAGCCCGGGCTGTGAGCGCGGCTCCCCCGTGCGCAGAAGGGGGCGGAGCGCCACCTGACAGAGCCCCGTGCTCTTCTATGCTGTTAGCTGGCCACAGGGGCCAGCTATCGGTGACAAGGAGAAACCCATGGCGCGTGTCAGTACCTATCTCAATTTTGCCCGGGAGACGGAGGCTGCCTTCCTCTTCTATCGCGAAGTGTTCGGCGGTGACTTCAGCGGCCCCATCCACAGGTTCAAGGAGTCCCCGGGTTGCCCGGGCCAGCCCCCTTTGTCGGAGGAAGACGGGGAGCTGGTGATGCATGTGGCCCTGCCCATCCTTGGGGGTCACGTGCTGATGGGCACGGATGCTCCGGCCAGCATGGGGTTCACCCTGGTGCAGGGCAACAACAGCTACCTCAACCTGGAGCCGGACAGCCGGGGCGAGACCGATCGCCTGTTCGCAGCCCTGGCTGAGGGAGGCCAGGTGGAGATGCCGCTGGCGGAGATGTTCTGGGGTGACTATTTCGGATCCCTGGTGGACAAGTTCGGCACCCACTGGATGTTCAACTGCCAGAGCAAGACCTGACGGCAGATCTGCAATGAAAAGGGCGCCATGGCGCCCTTTTCATCTTTATTGCCCATCACAGTCCCTATTTGCTGCGCCTGCCACCTGAGCTGGTATGCCCCGGGCATGGGATTGCCGTGCAGTGCGCTGAGCTGCCTTATGGCGTGCGACCCACCATGTCAGCGGGGATCACCCGGGCTCGGATTATCGCGCAGCTGAGCTGCCTTATGGCGTGCGACCCACCATGTCAGCGGGGATCACCCAGGCATCAAACTGCTCCGCGCTGAGGTGGCCCGAGGCAATGGCTGCCTCCCGCAGGCTGAGCCCCTGATGGTGCGCCCGCTTGGCGATCTCGGCCGCCTTGTCATAGCCGATATGGGGGTTGAGGGCCGTCACCAGCATCAGGGAGCGGGAGAGCAGATCGTCGATCCTGGCCTGGTTCGGGGTGATGCCGACGGCGCAGTGGTCGTGGAAGCTCTGCATGCCGTCCGCCAGCAGCCGCACGCTCTGCAGGACGTTGTAGGCGATCATCGGCCTGAACACGTTGAGCTCGAAGTTGCCGCTGGCGCCGCCGATGTTGATGGCCACATCGTTGCCCATCACCTGGGCGCACAGCATGGTGAGCGCCTCGCTCTGGGTCGGGTTGACCTTGCCGGGCATGATGGAGGATCCGGGCTCGTTCTCGGGGATGAGCAGCTCCCCCAGCCCGCTGCGGGGGCCGCTCGCCAGCCAGCGCACGTCGTTGGCGATCTTCATGAGGGAGGCTGCCAGCGTCTTGAGGGCACCGTGGGCGTGAACCTGGGCGTCACTCGCCGCCAGGGCCTCGAACTTGTTGGGGGCGCTGATGAGCGGCAGGCCGGTCTGCTCGGCCAGGGTTCTGGCCACCGCCTCGGCAAAGCCGGGAGGGCAGTTGAGGCCGGTGCCCACGGCGGTGCCGCCGAGCGCCAGCTCGCACAAATGGGCCAGGGCGGCCCGTAGATGGCGCTCCCCCTGTTCAAGCTGGGCGACCCAGCCGGAGATCTCCTGGCCCAGGGTGAGGGGAGTGGCATCCTGCAAATGGGTGCGGCCAATCTTGACGATGTGGTCGAAGGCGGCGGCCTTGCCTGTCAGGGTCTGCTTCAGGGCAGCGAGGGCCGGCAGCAACCGCTGCGTGATGGCGGTGACCGCCGCCAGGTTCATGGCGCTCGGGAAGACATCGTTGCTGGACTGGCTCTTGTTTACCTCGTCGTTGGGATGCACCAGCCGCGCTTCCCCCCGGGGGCCGCCGAGCAGTTCGCTGGCCCGGTTTGCCAGCACCTCGTTGAGGTTCATGTTGGTTTGGGTGCCGGAGCCGGTCTGCCACACCATCAGGGGAAACTCGGCGTCGTGCAGGCCGCGCAGGATCTCGTCGGCAGCGGCCATGATGGCCTGGGCCTTGCGGGCGGGGAGCAGCCCCAGGGCGTGGTTGACCCGGGCGCATGCGGACTTGATGCGGGCCAGGGCATGGATGATCTCCATGGGTTGGCGCTCCCCCGAGATGTTGAAGTGATGCAGGGAGCGCTGGGTCTGGGCCCCCCAGAGCCTGTCCGCCGGGACGGCTATCTCCCCCAGGCTGTCCCGCTCCATCCTGATATCCATGACGTGTCTCCTGCCGTTGAGGTGGTGGCACCCAGCATGAACCCAAACGGCGGCCGGGGCCAGCTTGCACATGGATACGCTTTGCATATAATAAGTAAAGCTTACTATATGGGTTGCATATCATGAACAAACAACCGGACACCCTTGGCTTTCTCATCGGCGACGTCCAGCGCCTGATGCGCCGCCAGTTCCAGCAGCAGCTGGAGGGAAGCTGCCTCACCCTGGCCCAGGCCAGAGCTCTGGTGCACATTGCACGCAGCGAAGGGATCCGCCAGGTGGATCTGGCGGAGCGGCTCGACATCCAGCCCATCACCCTGGCCCGTCAGCTCGATCAGCTGGCGGAGAGCGGCCTGGTGGAGCGGCGCAGCGACCCCCATGACAGGCGTGCCTATCAGCTCCATCTGACCGAAGGGGCCACCCCCTATCTGGCGATGATCAAACAGGCGTCCGATCTGGTGCATCAGAGGGCCATCGGCGAGCTGGGGGAGGAGGCGACCGAGGCGCTGTGCCGCTCCCTCAAGATCCTGCGTGCCAACCTCGGCCACCTCTGATGCTTTCCTGTGATGCCAACCAACGTGGAGCCATATCATGACCACTGATTCCCCCTCTTCCTCCCGTCCCGCCGCCAACAGGCGCCGCACCCGCCTGCTGTTGCTGGTGGTGGTGCCGGCACTGGCCCTGATCGGTGCGGGCGTTATCTATCTGCAAGGCGGGCGCTATGTGGAGACGGACAACGCCTATGTGAAGGCGGACAAGGTCCCCATCAGCACCGAGGTGCTGGGCCGGGTGGCCAAGGTGTTCGTCGAGGAAAACCAGCAGGTCCGGGCCGGCCAGCCGCTGTTCGAGCTGGATCAGGAGTCCTTCCGGGTCGCCGTGGCCAAGGCCGAGGCGGAACTTGCCAAGGTGCGCACCGATCTGGTGGCGCTGCAGACCAGTTATCGCGGCCAGCAGGCGGAGATCGCCGTGGCCCGCACCCGCCATGCCTATGCCCTGAAGGAGGAGCATCGCCAGGCGGATCTGGTGACCAGGCACTTCACCTCCACCGCCAATTACGACGATGCCCGCCAGCTCACCATACAGACCGCCCAGCAGCAGGTGGCGCTGGAGGAGGGGCTCAAGAAGATTGAAGCCTCCCTCAGCGGGGACGTGAACCTGCCGGTGGAGCAGCAGCCCGCCTATCAGGAGGCCGCGGCCGAGTTGGCCAAGGCCAGGCTGGATCTGGCTCGCACCACCATCTATGCCCCCGCCAACGGCATCGTCAGCCAGTTGCCCAAGCCCGGCCAGTACAATCTGGTGGGCATGACCGCCATGATGCTGGTGGAGACCGACACCCCCTGGGTGGAGGCGAACTTCACCGAGACGGAGCTGACCCATGTGCAACCTGGCCAGAAGGTGGACATCAGTGTGGATACCTACCCCGATGCGCACTGGACCGGGGTGGTGGAGAGCCTGAGCCCGGCCACAGGCTCCGAGTTTTCGGTGATCCCGGCCCAGAACGCCACCGGCAACTGGGTCAAGATCGCCCAGCGGGTGGCAGTGCGGATCAAGCTGGATTCGGGAGCGGATCTGCCCACCCTGAGGGCGGGTCTGAGTGCCACCGCCGAGATAGACACCGGCCATCAGCGCACCCTGCCTGGCCTGTCAGGTCGAGGTTGATATGACGAGCGCAGCCACAGGGCAGGCAGACCAGGCTTCCCGTCGCACCTTCATCACCCTGTCGGTGATGGTGGCGACCATCATGCAGGCGCTGGACACCACCATCGCCAACGTGGCCCTCCCCCACATGCAGGGAGCCATGGGGGCGACCCAGGATCAGATCTCCTGGGTGCTCACCTCCTACATAGTGGCGGCCGCCATCTTCATGCCGCTGACCGGTTTCATCTCGGCAAGAATTGGCCGCAAAAGGCTGTTCATGTGGTCGGTGGCGGGCTTTACCGTTGCCTCCATGCTGTGCGGCGCGGCCCAGAGCCTGGAGCAGATAGTGCTGTTCCGCCTGCTTCAGGGGATCTTCGGGGCCAGCCTGGTGCCCCTCTCACAGGCGGTGCTGCTGGACACCTATCCGCCTGAGAAGCACGGCTCTGCCATGGCGCTCTGGGGGATAGGGGTCATGGTGGGCCCCATTCTGGGGCCGTCGCTGGGGGGCTGGCTCACCGAGTACTACAACTGGCGCTGGGTCTTCTACATCAACCTGCCGTTCGGCCTGCTGGCCTGGTTCGGACTTGCCGCCTTCATCGAGGAGACGAAGATCGATGCCAGCCGCCGCTTCGATCTGCTGGGGTTCGCCCTGCTGAGTCTCGGCATCGGGGCGTTGCAGATGGCGCTGGACAGGGGAGAGTCCCAGAACTGGTTCGCCAGCCGGGAGATCGTCATCGAGACCGCCCTGATGGTGATGGCGTTCTACCTCTTCGTGGTGCATATCTTCACCCACCCGCATCCTTACATAGAACCGGCCCTGTTCCGGGATCGCAACTTCAGCGTCGGTCTGCTCTTCATCTTCATCGTCGGCATCATCTTGCTGGCGACCATGACGCTGCTGCCTCCCTTCATGCAGGGGCTGATGGGTTACCCGGTGATCGACGTGGGTTACCTGCTCGCCCCGCGCGGGGTGGGCACCATGGTTGCCATGATGCTGGTGGGCAGGCTGTCGGGCCGGGTGGACGCCCGTTACCTCATCCTGTCAGGGCTGCTGCTCACCAGCTTCTCCATGTGGGAGATGACCCTGTTCAACACGGACATCGGCAGCTGGGACATAGTGCGCACCGGCATCATCCAGGGGCTGGGGCTCGGCTTCATCTTCGTGCCCCTCTCCACCATCACCTTTGCGACCCTGGCGCCGCGCTATCGCAACGAGGGGACGGCGCTGTTCAGCCTGGTGCGCAACATCGGCAGCAGCATCGGCATCTCGGTGGTGATCACCTATCTGGCCCAGCGATCCCAGATGAACCACGAGGCGTTCGCCGCCTACATCACCCCGTTCAATGTCAACCTGCATCAGGGCGGGGGCATGGCGGAGCTGATGACGCCGAAGGGGCTGGCCATGATCAACGGCGAGGTGACCCGGCAGGCCAGCCTGCTCGCCTACCTGCAGGATTTTCGCCTGATGATGTGGGTCAGCCTGTGCGCCGTGCCGCTGGTGGTGTTGCTGAGGGCTCCCGGTCGCAGCGGCTCTCGGGAGGAGATGGCCATTCTGGAATGAATCACGAAGGGGCGAGCAACAAAGCAAGAGGGATGGCGCAGGCCATCCCTCTGTCGTTTGGCAGGATCAGCGTGCCGGCGTGAAGGGGGTGAGCGCTGCCAGAGGCGCAGCGTCCCCGTATTCCCGGACGGGCTCGCCGTGCTTGAAGATCTTGAAGGTCTCGCCCCGGGCACTCCAGTACTCGATGTGATTGCCGCCGATCTGCAACAGGCTCGCCTCACGCAGGGCCACCACGGATTCGCTCGGGTTGATGGCGCAGAACTCGGCCAGACGCTCGTCCCGGGTCTCCCCCATGTGGCCGCTGATGCTGGCGTCCAGATAGTGTGGGTTGATCTGCACGGGGAAGAGCCCCAGCGCAGGCAGCACGACGGCGCTGCACACCGGCATGTCGTTGGTGGTCCGGATGCTGGGGGTGGCCACGTTGCAGCCGGCGCTCCAGCCCACATAGGGCACGCCCCGCTCGCGCACCGCACGCTGGATGGGGACCACCAGACCATACTCGTGCAGCCGCTGGTTCAGGAGCCAGGTATTGCCGCCGCTGATGAAGATGGCGTCGGCCCGGTTGATGGCATCCACCGGATCGTCGAAGTGATGGATGCTGATGGCGTCCACCCCCAGACTCTCGGTGAGCTCCCGGGCGCGGGCATCCCAGTCGCTGCGGATCACCGCGTAGGGGATGAGCAGGATGCGCTTGACCTGGTTGCGAGCGAGCAGGGTTTGCACCCGGTCGCGGGCCCAGCCGAGCAGGCCGGGGTGTTCTGTGGTTTTACCGTTGCTGAGCAGAAGCAGTTCCATGATGTGTCCTCGAAACAAGGCGCAGGACCCGGGCGATCCTGGTGAAGAGAAGAGGGCACTCTACCGCCATCGAAGCGCCAAATGTGTGATCCCTGCCCGTTTTGTACGGTTGCAGGCCACTCAGGGTTGTTCGTTCACTTTCGCGTAGCGCAGCAGCATCTCGGCGAGAGAGTTCACCGCCAGGCGTTTCATCAGGCTGGCGCGGCACACCTCGACGGTGCGCACCGAAATGCAGAGATCCTGCGCTATCTGCTGGTTCTTGTTGCCCCGGGCGATGAGCTGCAACAACTGGCGTTCGCGCGGGGTGAGGCGCTCAAAGGCGGCCAGCTGGGCGAGGCGGGTGGCCGCACTCAGCGTCGCCTGCTCGGCCCGCTCGATGGCGGCGAGCAGGGGGGCCAGCTGCACCGGCTTTTGCAAGAAATCCACCGCCCCCAGCTTGAGGGACTCCACCGCCAGTGGCACCTCGCCGTGGCCGGTGAGAAACAGGATGGCGATGGGGCTCTGGGCCGTCTTCAGCCGCTGCTGCACCTCGGGGCCAGAGAGCCCCGGCATGCGGCAGTCGAGGATGAGGCAGGCGGGCTGGTGCAGGTCGACCTCGGCCAGAAAGCGCTCGCCATCGGCAAAGCTGAGCAGCTGCCGCTCGTCGCAGCTCTCCAGCATGAAGCGCAGGGAGTCGAGCACGGCCTCGTCGTCGTCGACCAGATAGAGCGGGGGGCGGGCAGGGGTCGGCATCTCAGTTCCTCGGCATGTCAGTGGATGAAGGGAGGGTTTCGGGGGGCGGCACGGGCAGGATGACCCGGGCCAGGCAGCCGTGGGGGCTCAGGTTCTCCAGGCTGAACTGGCCGCGATGGCTCTCGACCACCTCCCGGCAGATGGCGAGCCCCAGCCCCATGCCGTCCGGCTTGTCGCTGTAAAACGCCTGCTGCAGTTCGGTGGCGGGGACCCTCAGGCCGGCACCGTTGTCGCGGATCTCCAGCAGCAACCTCTGCGCCTCGAAGGCGATCAGCAGCTCGACCCGGGCAGGCTCCTGTGCCGGTGCTTGCGTAGTGGGGTGAGTAGGGGAGTGAACAGCGGGGCGCGCACTCTTAGCTGCCCTCTGCGCCGCTCTCTTCGCTGCACTCTCGGCGCCATTCTTGATGAGGTTGACCAGCAACTGCTCCATCCCGGTGCCGTCCAGAGGTAACGGGCGTGGCTGGCCCCGCCAGTGCAGGGTGAAGGCGACGTCGAGCGGTGCCAGCATCTGCTCCAGCAGGGGGTGCAACTCCGCCACCAGGGTGGGCAGGTCGCAAGGCGCGAAGCGGGGAGGGCGCTTTTGCAGCCTGGCCCTGAGCCGGTTGACGGTCTGGGTGATGCGCTGGACCTGTAGCCCTATCTGCTCCAGGGCCTGACGCAGGGAGGCCTGGGCGGCAGACTGGGCCGGATCCTGTGCCAATCTGTCCAGTCGCAACAAGGCTCCCTGGCTGTAGTTGGCGATGGCGCTGAGGGGCTGATTGATCTCGTGGGCCACGTTGGCGCCCAGCTCGCCCAGTTCGGCGAGCCGTCTGGCCTGTGCCAGCTGGCGTCCCTTCTGTTCGAGCTGGTGGCGGGCTTTGAGCAGCCGGCGCTGGCTGCGGTTGAACAGGTATTGCAGCAGCAGGTGGTGGCCGCCGAGCAGCAGTACCAACGCCAGGGCACCCCAGCCCCACTGCTGATGCTGGCGCAGCCAGTGCCAGGCCGCTTGCCACCAGGGGCCCTGCAGCGGGTGGCGATCCAGCGCCTTGAGCAGGCGGTCGATGGCAAGCTCGCTGGTGGGCACGGTCCAGCCCGCCGAATCGGCGGCGATGGCCGCCTCGCTATCAGCGGGCAGATCGTACAGCGCGCGGGTCACCGCCAGCGCCAGCGCGGGGGAGGCCCGCTCTGTCTTGGCGAAGGACCAGTTGGGGTAGAGCCGGGTCGAGCTCTGGCAACCAAAGCCGGCCGGCGCCTGATCGTCCAGCACCCGAAACGCCCCCCTGGCGACCTTGCCCTCCCGCTCCATGCGCTCCAGCTGGCACACCGGCACGATGGCGGCGGCCACCTCCCCTGCCGCCAGCCGCTCAATGAGCCGGTCCAGCGGAAAGCCGGTGAACTGCACGGTGGAGAAGAAGCGCTCCAGCCTGACCCCCTGTTCGCCCGCCTCGAAGCGATAGGCGAGGTAGCCGCCGAAGGCGTTCTCCGAGACGGCGGCGACCGCTTGCCCCTCGAGGTCACGCCAGTGTTGGTAGGGGGTCTGGGCAGGCACCACCAGGGCGGCGCCGATGGCGAGGTTGTCCCCCCCGGCCGGACTCTTGAGGGTGGCGAGCCAGGCCAGCGGATACTGGCGCGCCAGACTCACCGACTGGCCCGGGTTGGTGATGACGAAATCGAGGTGCTCGCGGGCGACGGCCTCGGCCAGTTCATCGAGCCCCAGCGGATGCAGCACGAAGCGATGGTCGGGCACGCGCTGTGCCAGCCAGCGCAGCAGCGGTTGCCACTGGGCTCTGGCCAGTGCCGGGCCGCGGGTCGCCAGCACGCCGATGCGTATCGGCTCGGCCATGGCCTGCACCGGCGTAGCCTGGGATGGGGTGGATTCCTGTCGGGCCGGCTCTGGCACAGAGGGGGGCGGGGCGGCCTGCACCCGCAGCGGCAGGGCTGACAGGGCGAGCCAGAGCAGCAGGCTGAGCAGGGGCAAGGGGACTGGGGCGTGCAGGGGGCTCTCCTCTCGGTGCAAAGGGGGCAGTCTATCACCGGGATGTGCGCTTGCATGCGAACGGGGGCCGGGAGGGGCGGCAAACGCCGCCCCGGTCACAGTTCAGCAGGGCTGGGGCATTTTTTATTGCGCTGGATCAACCCGGCTCCCGGTATGTGGAAAACCACAATAGAGGCGACTTCCTGCGTTGAGGACAATCGGCCCAACCCCTTTCAAGCCAGCTCAGCAGAAGGAAAGACGCCATGGAGCCCAGCAAGCGCCGATTGTTATCCGGGATCGCCGCCCTCACCGCAGGGGCGGCCCTGCTCCCCGTCACCCAGGTTCAGGCGCAGTCCGTTCCCGCTCCCCGCAACGGGCGGGCGGCCATCAGCCGGGGGGACGGGCGCAAGCGTTACGGCATGCTGATCGACCTGCGCCGCTGCGTCGGCTGCCAGGCCTGCACCGTGGCCTGCACCATCGAAAACCAGCCTCCCCTCGGCCAGTTTCGCACCACGGTGAGCCAGTACGAGGTGAGCGACGTGGTCGCCCTCGCGGCTCCCGCCTCCCTCTTGATGCTGCCGAGGCTGTGCAACCACTGCGCCGAGCCTGCCTGCCTCGATGTCTGCCCCACCGGCGCCACCTTCCAGCGCGATGACGGCATCGTCGTGGTCAACAACGACTGGTGCGTCGGCTGCGGTTACTGCGTGCAGGCCTGTCCCTACGATGCCCGCTTCATCAACCACGAGACCAACACCGCCGACAAGTGCACCTTCTGCGCCCATCGGCTGGAGGCGGGGCTCTTGCCCGCCTGCGTGGAGAGCTGTGTCGGCGAGGCGCGCATCATAGGCGATTTGAACGATCCCAAGAGCCGGATCAGCCAGCTGCTGCGCGAACACGAGCCGGCGCTCAAGGTGCTCAAGCCCGAGGCCAATACCCAGCCGCGGGTCTTTTATCTCGGCATGGACGAGGCCTTCGTCAGCAAGGTCGCCGGCAACCCGGCCCTGCGCACCCTGCTCACCGACGATGGCAAGGAGATAGCCCATGGTCATTAACGAACTGCTGGCCCCGGCTCAGCCCATCACCTGGCTGCCCTGGGCGGTGCAATATTTCTTCCTCATCGGCCTTGCTTACGGGGCCCTCTGGCTCGGCGCGTTTGAGCTGTGGCGCAAGGCGCCGGACCCGCGGCTGCAGACCCTGGCGGCGGTGCTGATGGTGGCGGCCGGTCTGGTGGCTCCCATCGCCCTGACCGCGGATCTGCACCAGCCGGCCCGGGCCTGGCACTTCTATGCCCAGACGCGCGTTGGCTCCGTCATGTGGTATGGCGCCTATCTGCTGCCGCTGTTCAGCCTGCTCTCCATGCTGCTCGGCTGGCTGCTGCTAAGGCCCGCCCTGGCCCGGCGCGGTGCAGAAGAGGACAAGATAGCCCGCCTTGCCCAGCTGCTCTGCCTGGGAAGCTGGTCGGGGCACGTTTGGCTGCGGCTCCTCTCCCTGCTGGCGGCCCTGAGCGGGCTCAGTATCGCCCTCTATACCGGGCTCGAGACCATGGCGGTGGCGGCGCGCCCGCTCTGGCATACCCCCTGGTTGCCCTGGCTGCTGACCCTGAGCGCCGTGCTGGGGGCCCAGAGTGCCCTGCTGCTGCTCAACCGCTTGCTGGCGGGCTGGGGTGCCCAGACCGAATCGACTCTGCTGCGCCAAAGTGGCTGGACCTTGAGCCTGCTGGCGCTCTCCCTGCTGGGCTGGGCCCTGTTGGGCGGTGCCTCGGCGGCAGAGGCTGCAGCCCTCTATCGGCTCGACCCGAGCTGGCGGCTGGCGGCCCACTGGCTGTTGCTGACCCTGGGGCTGGCCGGCCTGCTGATGCTGCTGCGGCCCAGGATCTCTGCTCGCCTGGCACTCTGGGGGCTGGCGCTGCTGGGGCTGCACCTGGTGTGGGGCCTGCGCTGGCTGGTGCTGATCCAGGGGCAGCTCGCACCCAAGTACGGGGCTGGCGTCTATCTCTATGAAATCGCCTGGGGCCCGGCCGGTGTGCTCGGCATTCTCGGCACTTTCGGTCTGCTGCTGGCCCTGCTGGTGGCCCTCTCGGAGCTGGTGCGCCCCTCTGCTTCCCCCGCCATCAAGGCACCCACTCCTTTTGCACGCGAGGCACTCTGATGGATCACAGCAAACGCAAGTTTCTCAAGGGCGCCGCCATCGCCGGCGGCACCGGATTGTTCGTCGCCGGTTACAGCGACACCCTCAAGCAGGTGGCGACTGGCCTTGCCACCGGCAGCTCGGGCAAGCCGACCCGGGATCCCATCCATGGCAACTCGCTGGCCGTGGAGTACCGGGTTGACGAGCGGGGGGAACTGCACCCCAACCCGGCCCAGCGGGTTGCCAACACCATGTGCCTCGGCTGCTGGACCCTGTGCGGAGTGCGGGCCCGCATCGACAACGAGCGCGACCAGATAGTGCGGATCTTGGGCAACCCCTATCACCCCCTCTCCGCCCGCCACCACATCGACTTCAAGACCCCGGTCAAACAGGCGCTGCTCGCAACCAGTGGCTACCAGGAAGGGGGGCTGGACGGGCGCTCCACCGCCTGCGCCCGGGGCAACGCCATGCTCGAGCAGCTCGACAGCCCGCAGCGAGTCACCCACTGCCTCAAGCGGCTGGGGCCCCGTGGCAGCGGCCGCTGGCAGAGCATCCCCTTCGAGCAGCTGGTGGCCGAGGTGGTGGAGGGGGGGATCTGTTCGGCGAGGGCCAGGTTGAGGGGCTGCGGGCCATTCGCAACCTCGCCGAGCCCCTCGACCCGGCCAACCCGGAGTACGGCCCCAGGGCCAACCAGCTGCTGGTGAGCAACGCCTCGGACGAGGGGCGGGATCACTTCATCAAGCGTTTCACCTTCAACAGCTTTGGCACCCGCAACTTCGCCAATCACGGCGCTTACTGCGGTCTGTCGTTCCGGGTCGGGGCCGGCGCCCTGCTGGACGATCTGGAGAAGAACGCCCACCTCAAGCCGGACTGGGACGAGAGCGACTTCCTGCTGTTCATGGGTACCTCGCCCCAGCAATCGGGCAACCCCTTCAAGCGTCAGTCCCGTCAGCTGGCGGCGAACCGGGCGCGGCAGGGCAAGCCCTTCTCCTACGTGGTGGTGGCCCCCAGCCTGCCCAACACGGTGAACATGCCCTCCGCCCCCGCCAACCGCTGGCTGCCCATCCGCCCTGCCACCGACTCGGCGCTGGCCATGGCCATGCTGCGCTGGATCATCGACCACCAACGCTACGCCGAGCCTTTCCTGACGGCCCCCCATGCCGCTGCCGCCGAGCGGGCCGGCTATCGCGGTTTTTGCAACGCCAGCCATCTGGTTGTCTGCGACGAGGGGCATCCGCGCTTCGGCCAGATGCTGCGGGCAAGCGATCTCGGCTTGCCCTTTGAGGGGGAAGCCTATGGAGAGGGGGACGCCATGCTGGTAGAGGAGGCGAACAGCGGCGAGCCGAGACCCGCCGGCCAGTGTGAGCGGGCCAATCTCTGGGTGGATCGCCCCATTCAGGGCCCCAAGGGGGAGCTGATGGTGAAAAGCAGCTTCCAGCTGCTGGCCGAGGCGTGCCGGGAGCACTCCCTCGCGCAATACAGCGCCGAGTGCACCGTGCCGGTGGCGGACATCGAGGCGCTGGCGCGGGAGTTCACCAGCCATGGCACCCGCGCGGCAGTGGTCTCCCACGGCGGCACCATGAGCGCCAATGGCTTCTACTCGGCTTGGGCCATCATGATGCTCAACGTCATGATTGGGAACTTGAACGCAAGGGGCGGCGCCGTGGCGAGTGGCGGCAAGTTCGATCCCTTCGGGGCGGGGCCGCGCTACGATCTGGCGAGCTTCCCCGGCATGGTCAAGCCCGCCGGGGTCTTCCTGTCGCGCTCCAAGTTCCCTTACGAGAAGACCTCTGAGTATCGGCGCAAGCGTGAGGCGGGTCAGAACCCCTATCCGGCGCAAGAGCCCTGGTTCCCCATCTCCGGCCCCTTGCTCGGCGAACACCTGACAGCGGCGGTGAATGGTTACCCCTACCGGCTCAAGGCCTGGATCAACCACATGGGCAACCCCCTCTACGGTCAGGCCGGGCTCAGCAAGGCCATAGGCGACGAGCTCAAGGACCCCGCCGTGCTGCCCCTTGTGGTCAGCATCGACAGCTTCATCAACGAGTCGTCGGCGCTGTCGGACTACATAGTGCCGGATACCCTGACCTACGAGTCCTGGGGCTGGGCCACCGCCTGGCACGGGGTGCTGACCAAGGTCTCCACCGGCCGCTGGCCCATCGTGGAGCCTCGTGTCGCCAAGACTGCCGAGGGGGATCCGGTCTGCATGGAGTCCTTTTTTATCGCGGTGGCCAAACGGCTGGGGCTGCCGGGCTTTGGCGAGGGGGCGCTCAAAGGGGCGGACGGCAAGTTGCATGGCTTGAACAGGGCGGCGGACTTCTCCCTCTACGGGGCGGCCAACGTCGCCTATCTCGGCGAGCCGGTGCCTGCCATAGATCCGGAGGATCTCGCCTGGTCCGGGGTGGAGCGGATCCTGCCGGTGCTGAATGCCACTTTGAGTGCGGAGGAGGCGGGCCGCGCCGCCTATCTGTTCGCCCGTGGCGGGCGCTTCGAGCCGGCGGCCAAGGGGCGCGATGACGCGGGTCAGCCAAGCAAGCGCTGGCCCAAGCCGCTGATGGTGTGGAACCCCGAGGTGGGCAGCCGCCGCCACAGCCAGAGCGGCCAGTTCTTGAGCGGCACCCCGCGCTTCTTCCGACCCCAGCTGGCGGACGGCACGCCGCTCAACGAGGCGTTCAAGCCGGCCCAGTGGCCGCTGCTGCTCACCAGCTACAAGTCCCACACCATGAGCTCCATGAGCATCGGCTCGGATCGTCTGCGCCAGGTGAACCCCAG
The DNA here is from genome assembly GCF_002902865.1 of Aeromonas sp. ASNIH5. Classification (NCBI taxonomy): domain Bacteria; kingdom Pseudomonadati; phylum Pseudomonadota; class Gammaproteobacteria; order Aeromonadales; family Aeromonadaceae; genus Aeromonas; species Aeromonas sp. ASNIH5. Next base: position 4,197,593 of record NZ_CP026122.1, read on the forward strand.
CAACCGGGTGCGGCTCAATGCACAGACGGCGGCGCAGCTGGGGATAGAGAGCGGGGACAGGGTGCGGGTCAGCACCCCGGATGGCAGCGTGATCGGGGTGGCCGAGTGCGTGGCAGGGGTACAGGCCGATGCCATCGCCATCGAGCACGGTTTCGGCCACAAGGAGCTGGGGGCGCGGGAACACTGGATAGACGGCCAGAAAGTGGTCGCCAATCCCCTGCGCGGAGCCGGAGTCAACCTCAACGATCTGGCGGTGCTGGATCCCAGCCGCCATGGCCGCTATCCCCTGGTGGACTGGGCCATCGGCTCGTCGGCCCGGCAGGGGCTGCCGGCCCGGGTGGAGAAGCTGGTATGACAAACCAGTGAAAACGGGGCCTGCGTGCCCCGTTGCTTGTCTGCTCTGCGTCACAGTCACAGTGTGACGTCGACCCACACCAGGCGGTGATCCGAACTGACGCCCTTGGCGATGCCGAGCTTGGGGTCATACACCAGGTGGTAGCCCGGCTCGAAGCTGGCCGGCCAGAACACGCCGGAGGCGACCGCGTTCAGGTTGGCGGAGGGCAGCACGTGGTCGAGCTGCAGGCCGCTGCTGCTGGTGATGCGCTCCGGGGTGGGGCGGTTGTTGTTGCGCTTGCACTGATCCGGCTGGCTGGCGAGGCACTCGGGGCCGCCCTGGCTGACCGGGATCAGGGCGCCGTTGGTGACGGCCTGGTTGACCAGCACATGGTTGTGCAGCGCCTGAATGGCGGTGAGATCCCCATCGCCAATCTGGGGATCGGCGTTGAGATCACCGGCGATGACGAACCTGGCGCCCTCGGCCAAGCCACCGGCCTTGCCGGCGTCATCCACCATGTAGCTGGCGGTCTCCACGTAATCCTGCCAGAAGGCGACTTCGGCCCGGTTGTGCTTGACGTTGTGGCGCGCCGCGTTGCCGAAGATGGGCGGAGTCGGGTGGGAGATGAGGAAGTGGATCACCTCCTCCTTGTTGCCACGCTTGATGCGCACCGGCACGTCGGCGTGGTTCTTGGACGAGAGCGGGAAGGCCTGCCAGGCGGCGTCGTCATACCAGGCATCGCCGCATTGGCGGCCGGCCGGGATCGGCGCCTTGGCATTGTTGCAGTCGTCGATGACGGGGTTCGCTTCGCCCGGCATGTCCTTCCATTTGAAGGTCTGGAAGGTGCGGATCTGCTTGGTATCGATGGGGTACTGGGACATCACGGCGAAGGCATACTGGCCGTGGTAGTTGCCAAAGCCCCAGGCGTCGTCCGGCCCGTTGTTGATCTTGCCGTCCAGGTTGAGGTCATGGCCGCTCATCAGGCCGGTGTTGGTGGCAAAGTTCTGCAGCACCGGGTAGCTGATGGCGGTCACCTCGTCGTGCTGGGCATGGGCCAGGTAGTTGTCGTTGAAGGCGTTGAGGTCCGTGGTGTCGCGGCCCTTGCCGTCATTGTCGAATTCGCTCAGCAGCAACACGTCCGGCCGGGTGCGCTGGAGGATTTCGGCGATGTTGCGGATCTGCTGCACGTCGAGGGCCTTGGTCTTCTCGGCGCCGCTCAAGGTGCCGTCGGCGAGGCGGGCCAGCAGGGCATCCTGCTCGGTGCGGGTCAGGGCGAGCTCTTCCCCCAGCATGCCGGGTGCAGTGCGATCGAAGGCGAGATTGAAGGTAGCGAAGCGAACCATGGGGGTCGGGGTCTCGGAGTCATTTTGGCTGTTACAGCCTGCCATCAATCCAAGGGAAATGGCAGCGGCGAGCAGGGTCTTGTGGCTATTTTTCATTGTAATGTTCCGTAGCATCAACAGGTTATGCCAGGCGTCGAAGAGGCCCAGGCGGGCCCATTATAGAGATGCGGGTCTGAAACGGGCTCTGAATGAGCCAAACTGTGAGTCCATTCACAGTGCGGGAAGAGGAAAACGGCGGGGTGAGCAGGCAGTCAGGTCCGGGCCCGGTTGATGGTGTCCAGGGCGCCTAGGACCAGCGGGAGAGGGGGGAGGGCATGGCGTAGGCGTAGCCCTGCTGATAGTCACAGCCGAGGCGGCTTGCTATCTCGATATGGGCCTGGGTTTCCACCCCCTCGCACACCACGGCCATGCCGAGTCGCTGCAGGTAGGCCACCAGCCCCACCAGCATCTTGAAGGCGTGAGCGGTGCGCGTCGCCTGCAGCAGCAGAGAGCGATCCAGCTTGACGACCTCGTAGGGCAGGGCCATCAGCCGCTGAAAGTTGCACGCCAGGGAGCCGAAGTCATCGCAGGCGATGTGGGCGCCATGGGCACGCAGCTCCTCGATAAGCGCCCTGTGCCGGCTCTCCAGCCGGGTGTGCTCCAGCACCTCGAACCAGATGGCGATCCCCACCTTGCGCGCCTGTACCAGCACCCGCAGCAACAGCCCCTGGTAAGTGGGGTTGCACAGCGCCGGGTTGATGGAGAGCGCATATTCCCCTCCTTTCGCCAGAACGGGCAGATCCCTCATGATGGCCCTGAGCATGACGATATCCAGATGCAGGGATTCATCCTGGCTGAGGGCGAGAAAATTGATGCCTTGGAAACATTGCGCCACCGGATCCCAGCGTCTTGCCAGCGCCTCGTAGCCCTTGACCTGACGGTCTCGACCTATGATCGGCTGGTAAAAGGGGACGGCGACATCCGCCATGGCCATCGTTGCCATGGCACTCATCGGATACTCTTCTTTGAACGCAAGCATGGCTCTCACCTGATGGAGATGGATGGCTGCGCATCATACAGGGCGAGAGGAAATCGGGGCTGTAGGAATCGTCTGATAATCAACTTGCCACTCGAGTGGGCAGGGGACTGGAGGCGCGCGAGGGAGATCCCTCAGGAAGCGGGGGACCCTGATGAAATGCACTCAAGGGAGGTCGGGTGGCGCGTCAACGAAGTGCGTGTTCCGGCTGACGGCCTCCGGCATCGAGGAGGGGCGTGCCATGCATGGCCTGGGCCAGCCAGGACCAGTCGAGTCTGGGGGAGCCGGCCTTGAAGCGCTGGTAGGCCTGGCCCTGCGCAACGGTCAGGAACAGGGTGCTCGGCAGGCCGAGGCGGTTGAGGTAGCGCACCATCACGTCTCCCTGGTAATCCCTCAGCCGTTGTTGCAGCTCGGGCAGCGTCAACCCCTGCTCACGGCCCCTTTCATCCCAGATTTCAAACATGTGCGGGCGCTCCTTGCGACTCGAGGCTTTTACTGTTTCGAAAAAGCGGGGGCAGGGCAATTGTCAGATCTGACAGTGTCAAATGACCACTGGTCATAAATGCGAAAACCCGGCGCCAGGCCGGGTTTTCTGAATAATGGTGGAGGGAGAAGGATTCGAACCTTCGAAGGCAGAGCCGTCAGATTTACAGTCTGATCCCTTTGGCCGCTCGGGAACCCCTCCACAGGGGTACTACTTTTTTACAGGCCGTTCACGCAATGCAGGAAGATGGTGGAGGGAGAAGGATTCGAACCTTCGAAGGCAGAGCCGTCAGATTTACAGTCTGATCCCTTTGGCCGCTCGGGAACCCCTCCACGGGGTATTTTCCTGATTGTTCGCACTTGAATGGTGGAGGGAGAAGGATTCGAACCTTCGAAGGCAGAGCCGTCAGATTTACAGTCTGATCCCTTTGGCCGCTCGGGAACCCCTCCCCAAGTGCGAGGCCGCATACTACCAGATCCGGCAAGGTTGTGAACCCCTTGGCCGCATTCTGACGACAAAAAAGTGTCAACTGGTTATTTTTTGATATGTTTCGCTCAAAATTCACGCTTTTCAATGACTTTTATGCCGATGTCCGAGAGGGTCGGAAGGGAGGGCAGGCACGGAGGAGCCACGATGGGCTCCTCTTTTTGATGGGGGAAAGGGGCGTGGCGAGGCTCAGGCGTCGGCGGTGCGCGCCTGCTGGCAGCCCTGCACCGCGTGGGCGATGAGCTCGAGGGCGCTCTGCTCGCAGGGGGGCAGCTCCTCTTCACAGCTCGCGATCGGGGTGACGCGATCCCCCCATTTGATGAGAGCGGCGCCCCAGGTCAGGCCGGCCCCGAAGGCGGCGGTAAGCAGATGGCTGCCTGGCTTGACCCGGCCCTGCTCCAGCGCCTCGCACAGGGCGATGGGCACGGTGGCGGCGGAGGTGTTGCCGTACTGCTCTATGTTGACCATCACCTTCTCCATGGAGGCGTTCATGCGCTTGGCCAGGGTCTCGATGATGCGCACGTTGGCCTGGTGCGGCACTATGAGGTCGACTTGCTCGGGGGTTATGCCGGCCTGGGCCAGCACGGCGCCGGTGGCCTCGCCCATGCCGCGCACGGCGCGCTTGAAGATCTCCTGCCCCTCGAAGTTGAAGGTGAACAGGCCATCGACGTCGGCAAAACGCACCCGATCGGTCCCAAAGTTCGGCACGTGCAGTATCTCCCGCGCCTCGCTGTCGCAACCGAGCTTGCTGGCAATCAGGCCGCTCTTCTGCTCGCTCGCCTCTATCACCACGGCGCCGGCGCCGTCCCCAAACAGCACGGCGGTGTCACGCTTGGCCCAGTCCAGCAACTGGGTGAGACGCTCGGCGCCGATCACCAGCACCTTCTGCATCATGCCGGTCTGCACCAGGGAGGTGGCGACCGAGAGCGCATAGACGAAGCCGGTACAGGCGGCATTGAGGTCGAATACCGCCGCCTGGTGGGCGCCGAGGGCCTGCTGCACGGCAGAGGCGCAGTTCGGGACCAGCGTGCCCGGGGTGGCGGTGGCCAGGATGATGCCATCGAGGGCGGCGGCGTCCAGGCCTGCGCACGCCAGGGCGCGGCGGGCGGCCAGGGTGGCGAGCGCCTGGGTGCTGACGTGGGAGACCCGACGGGCCTTGATGCCGGTGCGCGGGTAGATCCACTCATCCGAGGTATCCATGATGGTACCGAGGGCATCGTTGGTCAGCGCTGCGGGGGGCAGGCATTTGCCCCAGCCGGTGATATTGGCGTATTTCATCTTGTTATCGCTTCTTGTTGTGGAGTGCCCGCGGGCGGAACATGGCGCAATTATGTCGTACAGGTTTTCCAGTGTCATCCCGCGGGCAGGGGAGCGCAAGGAGGGGATGGGGGAACAAGGTGGTGATTTTGCTTAAATTCCCGCTTCTCCTTGTCTTAAGATGAGAGCCCGACCCAGGCTCTCCCTTCCCGAGGTGTTGTCAGTGCACAAAGCGAATCTCAACCTGTTGCCCACCCTCAAGGTGTTGCTGGAGACCCGCAACATCAGCCGGGCGGCGGAGCTGCTGCACCTGAGTCAGCCCTCTATCAGCAAGCAGCTCGGCCAGCTTCGCAGCGAGTTTGGTGACGAGCTGCTGGTGCGGGAGGGGCAGCGCTGGCTGCTGACGCCGCGGGCCGAGAGTCTGGCGGCGGCGCTTGCCGACTCCCTCGGTGCCCTGGAGCGGCTCTACGCGGCGCCGGAGTTTGTCCCCGAGCGCTGCGAGCGGGTGTTCCGGCTCGCCTCCTCCGACTACGTGGCCCAGCACATCCTGCCGGACATCTGCGCGGCGCTGGCAAGGGCCGCGCCCCAGGCGGCGCTGGAGTACAGCCTGTGGGACAAGCGCCTGCTGCCGCAGCTGTGGCAGTCCGAGCTGGATCTGGTCTCCACCATCACCGAGCTGGTGCCGGATCAGATCCGCGGTCTGCATCAGGGGGAGGACAGGCTGGTGATGCTGATGGGGCGCCATCACCCGCTCTCGGGCACGGCGCCCAGCCTGGAGGAGTACCTCGCCTGGCCCCACCTGCAGGTGAGCGGCGGCGGCGACAAGGACAGCCCGGTGGAGCAGGTGCTGGCGCCCCTGGGGCTCTCCCGTCGCTGGTTTGCCCGTGTGCCCTTCTTCCAGGCCGCAGTGGAGGTGCTGCTGCGCACCGATTGCCTGATGACCACCCCGGCCCACATCGCCTGGCAGCTGTCCAGGGAGCATGCCCTGAGTTTTTGCGACCTCCCCTTCGCCACCCGGGTGCAGCAGTATCATCTGCTGTGGCACCAGCGCCACCACCTGGATCCGGCCCACCGCTGGTTTCGCGAGCTGGCCTACCCCTTCCTGCGGGATCACCTGCAATTCACCCTGGGGGAGAGCCGCAAACAGCTGGAGCGGAAGGCAGACCCGCTCCGCTAGGGCAGTCCGTTATGCCAGCCTATAGCCGTTGGCTATGGGCTCTATTCATAACTTTCACTTCTGGCATAGCTGGCCGACCCCTACCCTGATTCCGGGTAGCAACATTCGGCTTGAAAGAAGGACAGAGTATGGAAATGACGAGTTGGCTGGCGCTCGCCGCCATCTGCGTGATGGGGGCCATCAGTCCGGGGCCCAGCTTGGCGCTGATCATCCGCAACACTGTGCAGGGGGGGCAGGGCCACGGGGTGGCGACGGCGCTCGGCCACGGCCTGGGGGTGGGGATCTACGCCCTCATCACGGCGCTGGGGCTCTCGGTACTGATCACCCAGACCCCGCTGCTGTTTGATCTGATCCGCTACGGCGGCGCGGCCTTTCTCGCCTGGCTCGGGCTCAAGGCGCTGCTGGCCAAGCCCGCCAGTGGCGACGCTGCCGACGAGACGGTGCACGGTGCGCGTGGCCGTCAGGGGGCGTTCGAAGGCTTCATGGTGGCCTTCTTGAACCCCCAGCTCGCCATCTTCTTCATCGCCCTGTTCAGCCAGTTCGTGCATGCCGACACCGGCTGGCGTGAGGGGGGCATCATGATGCTGACCGCAGGCGGCATCGATGCGCTCTGGTATGTGCTGGTGGCCCTGGTGCTCTCTCGCGGGCCCGTACTCGCCTGGCTCAAGGCCAAATCCACCGTGATCGACAAGGTGAGCGGCCTGGTGCTGCTGGGGCTGGCCCTCAAGGTCGTGATCTAGCTCCGCGTCGGGTGCCAGCGTAGTCGGCACTCTCTCAGGGCCGGGGGATGAGGGGGCAGCCAGACGTTCTTGTACCGGGTCAATCCTGCATTCTGCGGTGATCTTAAGCGGGATCAAGGCGGGGGGCGGGGAGTCTGGCTAGAGTGGCGGCCATTTGCAGCCCTTCGAACCGGACGTTATGCGCGATCAGAACCATCACAACCGCCTGGAGTTGCTGGCCCCGGCCAAGAACCTTGCCTATGGCATCGAGGCCATCAACCACGGCGCCGACGCCGTCTACATGGGCGGCCCCGCCTTCGGTGCCCGCAGCGCAGCAGGCAACAGCCTCGAGGACATCGAGGCGCTGGCGCGCCATGCCCACCGCTTCGGCGCCCAGGTCTTCGTCGCCTTCAATACCCTGCTGCACGACCACGAGCTGGAGCAGGCCCGGCGCCTGACCCACCAGATCTACGAGGCGGGCGCCGATGCGCTGATCGTGCAGGACATGGGGCTGCTGGCGCTCGATTTACCCCCCATCGCGCTGCACGCCAGCACCCAGACCGACAACCGCACCCCGGAAAAGGTGAAGTTTCTGCAGGACGTGGGCTTCTCCCAGGTGGTGCTGGCCCGCGAGCTCTCCCTTGCGCAGATCCGCGAGATAAGCGCCGCCACGAGCGTGCAGCTGGAGTTCTTCATCCACGGCGCCTTGTGCGTCTCCTACAGCGGCCAGTGCAACATCAGCCATGCCCGCACCGGCCGCAGCGCGAATCGCGGCGAGTGCGCCCAGCTCTGTCGGCTGCCCTGTTCCCTGCAAACGCCAGGGGGGGAGGTGCTGGTGGAAAACAGCCACCTGCTCTCCTTGAAAGACATGGATCAGACCGACAACCTGGAGGCGCTGATCGCCGCAGGGATCCGCTCCTTCAAGATTGAAGGGCGCCTCAAGGGGCTCGACTACGTCAAGAACGTCACCGCCTGGTATCGCCAGAAGCTGGACACCATCCTGGAGCGCCGCCCCGACCTGGTGGCCGCTTCCGCCGGTCGTTGCAGCTACACCTTTACGCCGGATCCCAAGAAGAGTTTCAACCGGGGCAGCACCGACTACTTCCTCCATGGCCGACAGCCAGGCATCGACTCGCCGCGCAGCCCGAAATACGTCGGGGAGCCGCTCGGGCGCGTCACCAGCGTGACCCGCGATGGCATCGAGATCGACGGCCAGGCTGTTGCCCTCAACAACGGCGATGGCCTCGGCTTCTTCAAGCCGGGGGGCGAGCTGGTGGGGATGCGCCTCAATAAAGTGGAAGAGAAGGCACAGAGCAAGCGGTTACTCCTGTCGGAACCCATGCCCGGTCTCAAGGTGGGCACCGAGATCTTTCGCAACCACGATCAGGCCTTCAGCAAGCAGCTCGAAAAGGGGAGCGCGGATCGCCGCATCCGGGTCGATATGCGGCTATCGGAGTGCGACGAGGGACTGCGGCTCACGCTTACCGACGAGCAGGGCATTGGCGCCGCCGTTACGCTCCCCTGCGACCAGCAGCCGGCGGACAACCCGGAACGGGCGCTGCAGCAGGCCAGGGATCAGCTCGGCAAACTCGGCAACACCCTGTTTGTGGCTCGCCAGATTGAGTTGGCAATAACGAGGCCGCTGTTTATTGCGGCTTCACAGCTTAACGGCTTGCGCCGGGACGGCATTGCCGCCCTGGAGGCGGCCCGTCTGGCTGCCTACCGGCGACCCGAGCGGCGCATTCCCCTGCGAGGCGCCGTTTATCCCCAACATCGGCTCTCCTACCTCGGCAACGTGCTGAACAGCGCGGCGGAGCAGTTCTTTCGCGAGCACGGGGTGGGGAGCATCGCCCCCGCGTATGAGGCGAACAAGGAGGAGCGGGAAGTGGTGCTGATGACAACGAAGCACTGCATCCGCTACAGCCAGCAGCTCTGCCCCAAGGAGGTACCCGGTCTCAAGGCCGAGCCCCTGGCGCTCAAGATGGGCAAGGAGAGTTTCCGCCTGCGCTTTGACTGCCATCGCTGCGAGATGCAGGTGATGGGCAGCCTGAAGAGGGGATGATTGCCCGTGTGGGCATGGGGCTGGAGCGGATTTGATGGCAGTATGGGGCGCGGCCTTGTCACGGATATCCCGTGGTGAGGCACCTTCCCCCAGCCTTCTTCTGACAAAGGATCCGTCATGAACATCCATGCACTGCCGTTTTGCACCACGAACTGGGCCGAGGTCCCGCCGACCGAACACAAGGGAGAACGCGGCGTCGCCCGCTGGCACACCCGGCAGTTCGGGGATCTGCGGGTGCGAATGGTGGAGTACTCCCCCGGGTATCTGGCGGATCACTGGTGCAGCAAGGGCCATGTGCTGCTCTGCCTCGAAGGGGAGCTGCACACCGAGTTGCAGGATGGCCGCGTCTTCACCCTGACGCCGGGCATGAGCTACCAGGTGGCGGACAACGCCGAACCCCATCGCTCCTATACCGAACTGGGCGCTCGCCTCTTTATCGTCGACTGAGCCGCTCTCTTTCCCGCTTCCCCTTGTACATCAGGAACTTGCCATGCTTGAACTCAGACCCAACTGCGAGTGCTGTGACCGGGATCTGCCCGCCGACACGGCGACGGCCTACATCTGCTCCTTCGAGTGCACCTTCTGCGCCGAGTGCAACGATCAGTATCTGCACCTGACCTGCCCCAACTGTGGCGGCGAGCTGGTCAGGCGCCCGCGCCGCCCGGCGGCCAAGCTGGTGAACAACCCCGCCTCCCTCCAGCGCGTCTTCAATCCTGCTCTGAAAGCGGCGCTGGGCAAGGGGGGCTAGGGCCCTCCCTTCATGGGAAGGGCTGGGCTGGCAACTGGCTCGTCCCTGTGGCTCTTGACCTTCTCCCGGCGGCAGCCCCTATCAAGGGGGCTCACACCAAAGGAGCAAAAGATGACGGAGCGATTCGAAGGAGAAGGGGCGAAGGCCTATGACAGCCGCATCCCCCTGCTGGTGCCAGGCTACGAGCTGCTGCACCAGCTTTGTGCCTCCCGGCTGATGGCCGCGTTGGGCCAGCAGGCCCGGGTGCTGCTGGTGGGGGTGGGCACGGGCAGCGAGCTGCTGCTGCTTGGCCGTCTCTGCCCCCGCTGGACCTTTGTGGCCCAGGATATCTCGGCGGACATGCTGGCCCATGCCAGGATGCGGGCCGAGCAGGTGGGCATGGGGGAGAGGGTGTGCTGGCACCTGGGCGCATTGCCTGTGGTGGATAAGCCTTGCGATGGTGCACTCTGTCTGCTGGTGCTGCATTTTCTGGCGCAAGATGCCAAAACCGCGCTATTGGGTGATATTTATCGCCAGCTCAATCCTGGCGCTCCCCTGCTGCTGGCGGATCTGATGGCGCCCACGGACCCGCTCGAGCGCAAGGCGATGGGGCTGCAAGCCGCCCTCGCCGGTCTGCCGCTTCCTGCCTGCGAGCAGATGGTGCGCCGCCTCGGAGAGGACTTCACCTCCCTGGACGAGGGACAGACCCGGCGCCTCTTGCAAGGGGTCGGTTTCGCGGCGGCGCACCGCTTCTTTCAGGCGTTGGGGTTTCACGGCTGGCTGGCGCAGCGGCAGTGAGCCCTGGCCGGGTGGTGCCGGATCAACGAGAGTCCCTCTCCAGCGTCAGCAGTGCCTGCTTGATGGGCAGGCCTCCCGCATAGCCGGTGAGGCTGCCATTCTGGCCGATCACCCGGTGGCAGGGGATGATGATGGAGAGCGGATTGCGGCCGTTCGCGGCACCCACCGCCCGCACCGCGTTTGGCTTGCCGATGGCGCGGGCGATGTCGCCGTAGCTGCGGGTCTCCCCGTAGGGGATGTCGCACAGCGCCTGCCACACCGCTTGCTGAAACGCCGTGCCCCTGGGGGCGAGCGGCAGGGTGAAGCGCTGCAACCGGCCCGCGAAGTAGTCCCGAAACTCGGCGAGGAAGGGGGCGAGCGCCTCGCCGTCCTGCTGCCAGTCCTGCATGTCGGGGAGCGGCCGCAGTCCGGCCAGGAAGTCCACGTGCACCAGACCGCGTTCGTCGATGGCGACCAGCAGTTCGCCCTGGTCGGTGGGCATCATGTCATAGCGGATCATGGGCTCTTCTCCTCGTCTTGTGTCTGTGTTGGCCGGGTGAGCAGCGCCGGTTGTTCACTCATGGCGTGCCACAGCCAGCTCGCGGCGTAGGCGCGCCACGGCTGCCAGGGGGCGCTGCGCGCTGTCACCTCTTTCACCGGCAGCTTGTCACCGCCCCCCAGCGCCTTTTGCAGCACGAGATCCGAGGCGGGGAAGGCGTCCGTGTCGAGCCCGCAGCGCAGCCGCCAGTAAGCGACAGTCCAGGGGCCTATGCCCGGCAGCGCGAGCAGTTGCTCGTCGCTCGCGCTGCCCAGGGTGAGCGCGCCGCTTGCGAGGGCCGAGGCAAGCCCTTGCATGGTTCGGATGCGGCTGCCCGGCATACCGATGCCGTCGAGATCCAGCTCGCACAGCTGGGTCGGGGTGGGCAGCTGCGCGGTGCCGAACTGCGCCTGGGTGCGCGCCACCAGGCGCCCCATGATGGTGATGGCACCCTTGACCGACACCTGCTGGCCGACGATGGCGCGCAGCATCACCTCGTATTCATCCCACCCCCCCGGCAGCCGCACCCCGGGCCATCGTCCCTGGATGCCGGCGAGCAGCGGATCCTGCCCCAGGTGTTCGCCGATGCGGCCCATGTCGGCGTCGAGATCCCACATGCGGCGCACGCGGTACAGTATGTCCGGCAGCGCACCCGGCGGCAGATCCCGCACCGTGAGTCTGAGCCTCTCCCCCTCGACGGGCTCGATGCGGATGAGCCCCTCCTGCTCGCCGACCCGGTGACGGCGTTCGTAACCGTGCTCATCTACCCGCTCCAGCCCCGGAATGGCACGCAACCGGTAGAACGCGAGCATGGCCTGGACGTCGAACGGCGGGCGATACAGCAGGTGCAGTTGCAGGCTCGATTGCGGCGTCTCCTGCGGCGCACCCCCTTCCTGCTTGCGCAGGGCGCCCGGCGTCATGCCATACGCCTGCAGCCAGGCGTCGTTGAAGCGACGAATGCTCGCAAAGCCTGCGGCAAACGCCACGTCCGTGATGGGCAGGCGCGTCTCCGTCAGCAGCCGTTTCGCAAGCAGCAGGCGGCGCGTCTGCTCCACCTGTTTCGGCGAGGCGCCGAGATGTTGCTCGAACTGGCGCCTCAGGGTGCGCTCCGTGATCCCGGCCTGCGCCGCGAGCTCGCCCAGGCTGTGCTCCGCCAGCTCGCCGCGCTCGATGCGCGCCAGCACCTGGGCGACGAGCGGTGGCAGATCGCCGCTCTGGGCCGGTGCGAGCTCGGGGCGACAGCGCAGGCAGGGGCGCAGCCCGTGCTGCTCTGCCGCCGCCGCGAAGCGAAAATAGCGCACATTGTGCTCGTGCGGTGCCCGCGCCGGACACACGGGGCGGCAATAGATGCCGGTGGAGAGCACCCCGGTGAAGAAGCGGCCATCGAAACGCGCGTCTCGCGCGAGGCGTGCGGCGTGGCACTGCTCCCGGGTGAGACCCGGGATGATCTCGTCCCGTTGGGATGAATGCGGGGGCGCTGTGGTCATGGCATGGCTCGGGTTGCTGTGGGCATGTCCCAGAGACTAAGCGGGGGCGAGAGGGGTGACTAGCCAAAAACGGACAGGAATAGCAAAAATAGTCGGGCAGGGGAAAAGCGGGCGCGACGAGGGGCGCGCCCGGGAGCGGTTATTTTAGGTAGCGCTGTTCGAGGTGTTTGCGCAGCCACTGGGGATTGAGCGCCTCACCGGTCGCGCGGCGAATGAGCTCGTCCGTGCAGTGCAGGCTGCCCTGGGACCAGATATGGCGACCGAGCCAGCCAAAGATCTCCGGCAGGCGGCCGGACTCTACGAGCGTGCCCATGTCGCCGAGCTCACGCTCGAGTGCGAAGCGCAGCTGCGCCGCGTACATGGCGCCGAGCGTGTAGCTCGGGAAGTAGCCAAACGAGCCGTCCGTCCAGTGGATGTCCTGCATGCAACCGTTCTGGTAATTGCCCTTCGTGGACAAGCCGAGCCACTGCTGCATCTTCGCGTCCCACAGCTCGGGGATGTCCGCAACCTCGATGCGCCCTTCCATCAGGTCTCGCTCCAGCTCGTAGCGCAGGATGACGTGGGCCGGGTAGGTGACTTCGTCCGCATCGACGCGGATAAAGCCGGGCTCGACCCTGTTGTACAGCTTCTCGAGGTTCGCGGGTGCGAGCGCATCCTCTGCCCCGAAGTGCGCGCGAATGCGCGGCGCAATCAGCGCGAGGAACGCGGGGTGATGGCCGAGCTGCATCTCGCAGAACAGGCTCTGGCTCTCGTGAATGCCCATGGAACGCGCCTCGGCCACCGGCTGGCCGAGCAGTGCGCGCGGCAGGCCCTGCTCGTAGCGTGCGTGGCCCGTCTCGTGGACGATGCCCATCAGGCTGGAGACGAACTCCTGCTCGTTGTAGCGCGTGGTGATGCGCACGTCCGTCGGCACGCCGCCGCAGAACGGGTGGCTGCTCACGTCGAGCCTGCCGTGAGCAAAATCAAAGCCGAGCAGTCCCATCACCTCCTGGCCGAGCGCCTGCTGCGTCGCAACCGGGAACGGGCCTTGCGGGGTGAGGAGGGTGTCGCTCTTCTGCCGCTCGCTCACGGTCTGGATGAGGCCGGGCAGCCAGCTCGTCAGATCGCCGAAGATCTGATCCAGCCTCGCGCTCGTCATGCCGGGCTCGTACAGCGCCAGCATGGCGTCATAGGGGCGCACCCCGAGCGCGTCGGCGCGCAAGGTCGCCACCTCCCGCGACAGGCGCACCACCTCCTCGAGGTTCGGGGCAAAACCTGCCCAGTCGTTCTCCTTGCGCTGGCGACGCCAGGCGTGCTCGCATTTGCTGCCGGCGAGCGACAGCGCCTCCACCAGCGCCCCCGGCAGCAGGCTTGCATCCTGCCACTGGCGCTTGATCTCCCGCAGGTTCGCACGCTGGTGCTCGTCCAGCGGTTCACTCTCTGCCTTGGCAATCCACTCCCCAAGCTCGGGGGCGGTGCGCTTGCCGTGGATCAGCACGCCGAGCTCCGCCATTGCTTCGGCGCGGGCCTCGTTGCCCCCCTCCGGCATCATGGCGGCCTGATCCCAGCCGCAGATGGCGGAGAGGTGGGAGAGGCGGTGCAGTTGTTGCTGATGTTGTTCGAGTTTCTGGTATGACATGGGATTGTCCTTGTTATCGTCCCTGATGGTATGCACCCCGTACCTGGCATGATCGGGGCCGCCCGATGCTAGCACTGCCATCCATCCTGGTGCCACCCTCAGGCAGTCAGCCGAGGCGCTTCTGGTGCCGTTCGCGGTTTTCCGCCTTCTTGCGCTCGCTCTTGCGCAGCAATACGTAGAGCGCACCGCTGCCGCCGTGGCGGCGCTCGGCGCTGTGCATGGCCATCACCGAAGGCAACTGTGGCAGCCAGGCGCTGACATGGCTCTTGAGCAGGGCACGCGGGGTGCTGCGCTCCCCCTTGCCGTGCAGGATCAGCAGGCAGCGGATATCCCGCACTTCGCATTCGGCAATGAACTGCACCAGGGCGATACGGGCCTCGTTGAGCGTCTTGTGGTGCAGGTCGAGGGAGCCTTGCAGCTCGTATTTGCCAAGGCGCAGCTTCTTGTAGACCCCCTCCTGCACGCCGTCACGCTTGAAGCCGACGATGGCATGGGGGTCCAGCATCTCGACTGCTTCCGTGCCGAGGTGATCCAGGGTGAGTTGTTCGGCGGTGGCGGCTTCCCGGCGCGCGAGTTGCGCCTCGGTGGGCTGGTTGTTGCCCGCAACGGGGGCGATATGGTCGCTGCGAAGGGGCCGCACGTCGGCCACTTCCTGCAGGAACAGTGAGAGTTCGTCGTTATGAGACACGGCAGGCTCCCCGCATGAAAATGAGGGAGCCAGTATAGCGGGCCTTGGTGGGCCTTAGAATGGCAACGCTCGCAGGCCCAGGCCCCTGCCGGGTAAGGCGGTCTGAGCGAGCCTGGTTATTGCCCCTCTTTGGGCGGCTCTGCGTGCATCACCTTGTAGATGAAATAGACCGCATAGGCGCTGATGAGCAGGAAGGTGCCGAAAATCACCAGCATGGACATCAGCCCCACGCTGTTGCCGAACATCAGGTTCATCCAGAATTCCATCTCGTTCACTCCTGTCACTGGGCGGTGACAGGCATGATAGATACCTCTTCAGGAGGGAGGGGATGATCTCGATCAACTCCCTCTCTGGTTATTTAATCGGCAGCAAATTCTGTGAGCCGACGCGCATCCGGCGCGTCAGGTCGCCGGACTGGACGCTATTTTGCCTTCTCCAGGGTCGGTTCGGTGAGGGGCGTGATGCGCCAGCCCTGCTGCTCCAGCAGGGCGAGCAGCCCGTGCTCGCCGTAAAGATGCAGGGCCCCTACCACGATAAAGCTCTCGTTCGGCAGGCTGGGCCACTTCTTGACCCAGTTGCGGTTGCGCTCTGCCAGCAGGGTCTGTTCCAGCCAGGCTTGCAGCTTGGGCGGCGCCATCTCCTCCCTGAGCAGATTGATGAGGGTGTCCTGATCCCCGTTCTGCCAGGCGGTCATCACGGCGTCGAACCCCTGCTGGATGTCGGGCAGCTCGTCCAGGGTGCTCTCCAGCATCAGGGTCTGGTTGTCGCCGACGCTCGCGAGATAGCCGAGCTGCTCCAGCAGGGTCTCCAGCCCGACGATGGGCTTGCCGCCGTCGTTCGCCCGCTTGGCGAAGTGCTGGTCGACACCGTATTCACCGCGATAGCCGGTGCGCTCCAGGGCCGCCTGGGTCAGGGTAATGGCCGCAAACCAGGGACGCAGCGGGGCCAGCATGCTCTCGTTCAGACCGTTCTGGCCCGCAGCGATGAGGGTGCGACGGTAGAGGTCGATGGGCAGGTGATCCTTGAGGGTCTTGCCGTCGACGAGCCGGGTGATGGCGCCCATCTCCTGCCACTGCTCCTGGCTGATGTGGGTCATGTCCACCTCCATCACCAGGGCGCGGCTCTGCTGCCAGGCGCGCTCCACCGGGTCCGGCAGGGGATAGAGAGAGGGTTTGCCCGCGTGGATGGACCCCAGCAGCCAGTGCTGTTCGTTGCCCTTGTTGATGCGGTAAAAGGCCGGATCGGCCATGGCATGGAGCGGCAGCAGCAGGCAGAGCAGGAAGGAGAGCAGCGTGGGATGGAATCTCATGAGGCACCTTATGTGAGCGGGATGAGTGCTCTATGATAAGTCTTCATTTGTCACAGCCAAGAGGTTTCCCATGCCCCACCTTCGTTTTCGGGCAGTTTCTGTCGACACCCTGCAGCGGATAAGCGCCCCCCTGATGGCGGAGCTCTGCGCCCTGACCGGTGGCAAGCCGGAGTTCATCACCCTGGAGTGCGTGCCGAGCCAGTGGGTACGAGATGGCCAGCCCGAAGCCGGTTTCCCCTTCGTGGAGCTGGTCTGGTTCGAACGACCGCAGGAGATGCAGGATGCCGCTGCCGCCCTCATCACCCGCCACCTGAAAGGGGTGCTGGGGGAGCAGACCTATGTGGTGGTGCAGGTGCTGCCCATCGTCAAGAGTCACTACTACAGCAACGGCCAGCACTATTGAGCGGGTATCGTTGCTGAGACAGGTGCATGTCAAGAGGAGGGCCACCGAGGGCCCCTTTATCAGGCGGATTTGATCAGCAGCTTGTCAAGCCAGCGGCTTGGCAGCAGGCGGCGCAGCACGGTAAACAATTTGGTCGGGAAGGTGACCGGGTAGCGGTGCCTGGGACGCTTGCTCGTGAGCGCATGCACTAACGGCGGGATGCAGGCCTCGCTTGGCAGGGTAAAGCCCCGGGCACCCCCTTCACGCTCCAGCCTGGCCAGCGTCTGGGCATAGGCGTCCTGATGGCGGCTGGTGGCGGGGTCTATGTGGCGCAGGAAGGCCTCCCGGGCATTGGCGCGAAACCGGGTGTCGATGGGGCCGGGTTCGATCAGGCTGATGTGCACGCCGCTGCCCGCGAGTTCCAGGCGCAGGGTGTCGGTATAGCCTTCCAGCGCGAACTTGCTGGCGTTGTAGGCGCCACGATACTTCATGGCCACCAGGCCAAGCACCGAGCTGTTCTGTACGATGCGCCCCTCGCCTGCCGCCAGCATGGGGGGCAATATCTGGCGAATGAGGTGATGCCAGCCAAAGAGGTTGGTCTCGAACTGCTCGCGCAGCGCCTCGGTGGGCAGATCTTCCAGCGCACCGGGCTGGCCGTAGGCGCCGTTGTTGAAGAGGCCGTAGAGGCGCCCTTCTGCCAGGGCCAGCGCCTCTGCCGCCCCTCGCTCTATGCTGGCGCTGTCCGCCAGATCCAGTTGCACCGCCAACAGACCCTGCTGCTGCAGCAGGGCCACATCCTCGGCCTTGCGGGCGGAAGCGATGACGGTGAAGCCCCGGGCGCCGAGCTTTCTTGCGGCGGCGAGGCCGATGCCGCTGGAGCAGCCGGTGACGAGCACGAAGGGATGGGGCATGAGCATGGTCCTGATTGACGGCCGGCAGGTGGCCCGAAGCTGGCATGGTAGCGTGGTGCCACCAAAAACAAAACCGGGCCAGAGGCCCGGTTTTCGGTCACGTCAGATGCCTGATTACATGATGGTGAACGGCATGATGATGTGGAACTTGACGTCATGCTCGGAGCTGAACATGTTCGGGTAGTACCAGCTGCCCTTGTCGTCCTGTTCGTTGTTGTAGTCGGTGTAGTGCAGCTTGAACAGGGTGCCCTTCAGCTTGCCGTCCTGCACTGTGTACATGACGTCGAAGTTGGCTGCCCACTCTTTGCCGCCTTCCAGGGACTTGTCGCCGTTGTTGGCATCCCAGCCGTAGGCACCGGAGACACCCACGCCCCAGCCCGGTGCACCCACCAGATCATCCAGGGAACGAGTCACGCCGAAGAACAGGGCCTTCTCGTCGTTGTGGTTCCAGTCGGAGCGGGAATCCCACCAGATTTCGTTCGCGCCCTGGGAGTTGCCGTAGCCGCGGGTCAGACGGGGCAGGTAGTTGCCCAGATCCCCTTCAGCCTTGGTCCACAGGCCTTCCAGACGGAAGCCATAGGGGCCGGCTGCCCAGCTGGCGGTCAGGGCTTGTTGCCAGGCCAGGCCGTCATAGTCGCTGTTCTCGGTGTCGGAACCGTAGAACTGGTAGCTGGTGTTCAGGCCACCCAGTACGTCGAACTTGTGGGCCAGCTTGAAGTGGTAGCTGTCCATGTAGCCTTCGGACTGACCAAAGCCGGCGGTGACGGCAGTGCCGTTCTCGAAGGTGTAGCGAGCGGCCAGACCGTGGATGTAGTCGATCTTGTTCGCATCGGTGAAGGGATCGCTGGCATAGGGGCTGCTCTTGGAGAAGCCGGTGGTGTTCTTGAACCAGGGAGCCTTGTACTCGTCGGCGATGGCGTAGGTCAGGTAGAGGCCGCCGAAGGTGCCTTCGATCTGGCCACCACGGTAGGTACCGGGTTGATAGGACCAGTTGACGCCGAGGATGCCGGGTACATAGAGCTGGGTGTAACCACCCTTGGCGGTGACGGCGTCACCGAACTTGAATTTCAGGGCGGCGTTGGAGAGGCTGAAGCCGTTCTCGGGAACGCCGTCACCACCTGAACCCCACTTGTCGCCCCAGAAGGAGAACTCGTTCTCTTCGTTGACGCCATTGCTCTCGTCAACGGCCAGGTCGTAGGCACCGAAGCCGCCCACGTCGACGCCGACCACACCCCATGCATAGCCGGAGTTGAAGTTCAGGGCTGCCTGGGTAGTGGCATGGCTCAGGTTGGAGTGGTATTTGCCATCCTGACCCGGACCGGCCTGGACGCGATCACGCTCACGCTGGAAGTAGAACAGGCCACCGGTGAGCTTGCCTTCGTCGATGAAGGCGCTGTAGGACTTGCCGTATTCCGGGCTCATCATGTCTTGAGCGGCGAACGCCATGCCAGGTGCGACCAGTGCCGCGACCACGGCAGCACTCAACGCGGCGCGCTTGAAGATCACTTTTTCCATTTGTTATTGCTCCTGATTTTATGGACTTAGCTTTTTTATCCGGCAGCCGGGTAGGCACCCGCCGCTCGGTATTGGCATTGCAATCAACACCCCGAAGGGCAAAAAAATGGTTCTCTGTCGAGCCCTTGTGCCTGATGCCTTGGCGCATCGGTCGGGGCTATCTGCATCGTTACAGTCGTTATTTTTTGGCTGTCGATCCTTGGCGATCTGACATCACCAAGAGTACGTTCGCGGTGCGAAATATCAATGTAAAGTTCCCGCCAAGTTTCAAAAATATGACCGAGTGCAAATAATCATGATTCTTGGTGTGGGCACTCCCAGGCCGCTCATGTCGGCAATGACAGCGCTTTCATGGTGATTTCACCGTTCTCCTGCGCAGATCTTGCCATCAAGGCAGAACTTTCTTTGTTAACCCGGTGGCAACATATAATTTTGTATCACAAAAAAAGATGGACCCGGCCGGATGCTCACTGTCGTGAGCGTGAGCCGTCGCCCCGACAGACAGGGGGACCAGAGATGTGAAAGGGGTGAGGGAGCCTGTGACTGAATGGATGAGGCAACCCGTCATCGTCCGTGAAGACGTGACGGGAGTATCAGGGGAAGGGTTGCGGCAAGGCCGTACTGCGGGCAGGTAGACAGGGAACGCGCCCCGGGTCTGGTGCGAACCAGACCCGGGGGTTATCAGGCCTGGCTCAGGATCCGGGGGATCTGCTGGGCCTGGTGGTGTATGTGCTCCGAGACCTGTACCGAGAGGCGGCTGCCCTGGCGGGCGTGCTGGCTGATGCGACCGATGAGGGCGGCGAAGCTCGCCAGCCTGTGCTCCTGGCTCTTGGCATTGTCGGCCCCTTGCAGGGCGATGACGGCGGTGCTGCGCGCCATCTCCCGCACCGTCAGGGTGGTCTGGCGCAGCTGCTCCGCCTGCTGGCGCTGCTCGGCGGCCTCTGCGGTGATGCGGGCCAGCACGGTGGCGAGCTGATCCCCCGCCTGGGTGAGGCTGGCCAGGATCTCGGTGATCTGGCCGAGGGAGCGCTGGGTGTCGGCGGAGAGGTGGCGCACCTCGTCGGCTACCACCGCGAAGCCGCGTCCCTGCTCCCCGGCCCTGGCCGCCTCGATGGCGGCGTTGAGGGCCAGCAGGTTGGTCTGCTGGGAGATATGGCCGATGACGTCGACGATGGCAGTCACGTCCTCCACCGAGCGGGTCAGCTGGGCCAGGGCGCCGCTGCTCTCGTCGATGGCGAGCCCGGTCTGGGCGGTAGCCGTCAGCATGCCCCCGACCAGCCGCTCGCTCTGGCTCATGGAGTGTTCATTGTGCTGGGCGTGCTGGGCGATTTCGGCGGCGACCTGGTGCACCTCGCTGGCGAGCTGGTTGAGCTCCTGCATCATGGTGTCGCTCTCATCCACCGCCTGCTCCGTGGTGCGGGTGCTGTGATGGATCTCCTGCACCTGGTTGACCATCCCTTGCAGACTTTGCGACACCGCCGATAGCTGGCCCTCTTTCTGCTGCTGATCCTGTTGCAGGCGCTGTATCAGGCGGTTGTAGCTCGCGACGATGTCCGCCAGTTCGTTGCGCTCGCGCCCCGGGGTCAGCAGCTGGGCCTGACCCGTGGCGTCGAGCTGCAGGAAGGCTGCCCGCAGTTGCAGCAGGGGCCTGACCAGCCAGCGACGCTGCACCAGGGCGAACAGCAGGGCCACCACGACCAGGCAGAGCGCCAGCACGCCGAGCACGGTGGCCAGCTCCCGGTTCATGGTCTGACGGGCGGCGGCGAGTTGTTCGCCCAATTGCTCCCCCGCTTGCAGCAGCTGGGTGATGTCCTGCTGCACCATCTGACGAGCGGCCTGCTGCTGTTGCAGCGCCTTGCGGCTGTTTTCCAGCTCCTGGGGATAGCGCTTGAGCAGGGAGGTCAACTCGGCTTTGGGCTGATCCCCGAGCTCCTTGCGTATTGGCTCTCCCAGGGTGAATTCGTCGGCCGGTGCCTCCTCGAAAAGCTCCATGCTCGGCAGGGCGGCCAGGGCGTCGGCCTGCTTTTGCAGGGCAGCCAGCTCGAATTGCAGCCCTTCGAGACGCTTGGCACTCGCCTGCTCCATGTAGTTCTGGCGCTGGTGGGCGAGGGAGGGGAGGGCGGTCAGGATGTCGGCCGCCCCCTGGCGATACTGCTCGGCCAGGACCGGATCCCGCCCGGCGGCTGCTCCCTGCTGGCCGTAACGGAGCAAGGCTTTGGCCTGGGTGGTCAACTCGTTCTCGGCATTTTGCAGCAACCACTGGCTGTTGCCGGAGAGCTTGCCCGCCGCCAGATAGTCGCCGTCAATGCGGGTTTTCATCTGCTCAAGCCGGGCGTTTAGCGGCTGGGTCTGGGGATCCTCCAGGCGGGACAACAGCGCCAGCGCCTGCTGGCGCACTCCCTGTGCCTGGGCCAGCAGCAGGGGATCCCCGCTGCCGAGATAGTCGCGAAGCGCCCCCTGCAACGGACCGCTCAGTTGCTGTTGCAGGCGCTCCTGCAGACGCTGGGCCTGGGCCGAGTGGTTGAATTGTTGCCAGCCATGATAGAGCGCGGTGGCCTGAACACCGGCCACCAGCAGCAAGACGAGGGAAGAGAGGGAGGCAAAATGGGCAATTTTCACATCAGATTCCTGCTTGAATCACGCAATGGGCGCGAGCTTAATCAGGTCTGATGGCGTTTTTATGACAGTGGCCGTGCCAGCTCCCGTTGACTTGGGCTCTTCACCAGCAGGCCGAGCAGGGCGCCGCCCATGATGAGCCCCCCCGCCAGCAGATGGCGCGGGGTGAGCGCCTCGCCGTTGAGCCAGACCAGCAGCAGGGTGCTCAGCAAGGGGGTGAGGTAGGCGAGCGCGCCGATGCGGCGCGGATCTCCGTCCCGCAGCGCCAGATACCAGGTGACGAAGGCCGCCCCCATGGGGCCGAGGGCGAGCCCGGCGATGAGCAGCCAGTCCCCCAGGGGGATCCGGGCGAATGGCAAGGGGCCTTCCAGCATCCATGCCAGCAGCAGGGCCAGGAGCCCTGCGGGCAGGCAGGCGGCGGCCGTGACCACGGCGGGAGCGGGAGGCAGGCGGCGGGAGAGCACGGAGTAGGCGCCCCAGACGATGGCAGCGCCGAGGGCCAGCAGGTAGCCGGGCAGATGGGCCTGTTGCAGTTGCAGGTGACCATCGACCATCACCAGCACCGATCCCGCGAGACCCAGGGCCCCGGCCAGCAGATGGTGCAGGCTCAGGGGATGACCCGGCAGCAGCAAGGGGGTGAACAGGATGATGCACAGCGGCCAGAGGTAGTTGATGAGGTTTGCCTCCAGCACGGGGGCGTGGCGAAAGCTTGTGAACAGCAGCAGGTGATAGAGCAGCAGGGCGGTGATGGTCACCAGCCAGGTGAGAGGGCTGGCGCGCCACTGGCGCCAGAATGGCAGGGTGCCCGCCCCGCAGAACAGCAGCACCAGCCCCACCAGCACCAGCGGCGAGACGCTGGTGATCCGGGAGGTGAGCGCGGCGAGGGAGGCCCACAGCAAGATGGTGAGCAGGGCAAAACCGGTGGACTTGTCCCACCAGGAAGACGCAGGCATCCAACACTCCTTTGCAAGATGAATGAACGAAAAAGAGGGCCAGTCTAGCAGACTGGCCCTCGTCAGACAGCGGTGCCGTGACGGCGCGAGTTATGACTCCCGGCTCGGGACGGCCCCTGCCGCCGGAGCCAGGGACTGCCCCTTGACGTACCAGACGATGAGGGCCAGCACCAGCAGCGGCAGCACGGGGTCGAACCAGGTGCCGCCGGAGCCGAACAGCAGGTTCAGCAGGGCGACGCCGGTGCCGCCGATGGCCCAGGCGATGGTGGTCGGGATGGACCAGACGATCATCTGCTGCTTGACGTCGGAGATCCCCATCATGCGGTTGACCACCCAGAACAGGCTGTCGTTGAAGTAACCGAAGAAGAGCGACCCCATGGTGGCGGCCTGTGCGGCCAGCAGCATGTTGACCCCGGGGATCTGCGCCAGGATGGGGGCGGAGATGGAGGCCGCCGTCACCATGGCCACGGTGCCGGACCCCTGGATGAGGCGCACCAGAGTCGCCACGATGAAGGGGATCAGGATGGGGGAGATGGGCAATTGGGCGATCTGCTCGGCCAGTTGCTGACCCGCGCCACTGTCGCGCAGCACAGCCCCCAGCGCCCCACCGGCACCGGTCACCAGCAGGATGATGCCGGCGGATTGCAACCCCTCTTCCAGGCGGGCGGCGGTGGCGTGCCTGTCCATGTGCGGGACCAGGGTATAGACCGCCAGCAGCACGCTGATGGCCAGCGCGATGATGGGGGTGCCGATGAAGTTGATGCCCTGCACCAGGGGGTTCGCCATCAGGCCGTCCATGCCCTCCAGGGTGGCCAGAGTGGTGAAGATGGCCTTGACGAAGATGAGCACGATGGGCACCAGGATCGGCAGCAGCGACAGGGTCAGGCTCGGCAGGGTCTTGCCCTCCTTCTCCTTGAGGTACTGCTCATAGGTGGCTTGCAGCTCGTCCGGGGTCTGGGCGGCCTGGGCACCGAACTCGGGGTACTTCTTGTCGAGCCACTGGGCGTAGAAGACGATGCCGAGCACGCAGGGGATGGCCAGGGCCATGCCGGTCAGCAGCATGGCGCCGATGTCCACGCCAAACAGGCCGGCAACCCCCAGCGGGCCCGGGGTCGGCGGCACGGTATGGTGGGTTACCACCAGGCCTCCCGCGAGCGCCACCCCCAGGGTGAGCAGGGAGCGCTTGCCACTTTTTGCCAGCGCCTTGGCCACCGGATAGAGGATGACGAAGGCGGAATCCACGAAGATGGGGATGCTGACGATGTAGCCCGTGATGGCCAGTGCCCACTCCTCGCGGCGCTTGCCGAGCCACTTGATGAAGCTGTAGGCGATCTGTTCGGCGGCGCCGGAGACCTCAAGCAGGCGACCCATCATGACCCCGAGGCCGATGACGATGCCGATGCTGCCGAGGGTGGAGCCAAAGCCCTGGGTGATCACGGTGAGGGTCTTGTCGATGCTCATGCCGCCGGTGATCCCGGCGATGCAGGCCGCCGCCAGCATGGCGATCAGGGCGTGCACCCGGGTGCGGATGACCAGGAACACCAGCACGAAGACCGCGATGATGAGACCGATGATGGGGGTTGGGATGTCGCTCATGATGCCTCCTGCATGTCATGGGTGATGAAACTGTCGATGATGTCGGCAAACGTCCTGTCTGCCGCGAAACCGAGGGCGCTGGCCCGCTGGTTGTCGATGCGTCCCGGCCAGCTCGCCACGATGCGCTCGATGGCCGGATCGGCGGCAAACTGCACCCGATCCCGGGCCACCTGGCCACCGGCCCGTGCGAGGGCCTCCAGCATTTCGCCGACGGTCACGCTGATGCCGGGCAGGTTGATGCTGCGGGCGTCACCGGTGGCGGGAAGTCTGGCCGCCAGCAGGAAGTTCGCGACCACGGTGGCGGGGCTGGAGAGCCAGAGGCGCAGATCCGGGCTCACCGGGCAGAGGGCGCTCTCCCCTTGCAGCGGCTCGCGGATGATGCTGCTGACAAACGACGAGGCGGCGCGGTTCGGCTTGCCCGGCCGCACGCAGATGGTGGGCAGGCGCAATACCAGACCGTCGACGAAGCCCTTGCGGCTGTAGTCGTTGACCAGCAGTTCCCCCATGGCCTTCTGGGCGCCGTAGGAGGAGGTGGGGGTCAGGGCGGTACCGTCATTCACCAGCTCCGGCAGCGGGCCGCCATAGACGGCGAGGGAGCTGGTGAACACGAAGCGGATGCCGGGGCGGGCATGGCGGCACGCCTCCAGCAGGGTGCGGGTGGTGTCCAGGTTGACCTTCCAGCCCAGATCGAAGTCCTGCTCCGCGTGGCTGCTGACGATGGCGGCCAGGTGGTAGACCACGGCGGTCCGCTCGCTGATGAGGGACTCGGCGACACCGGGTTCGGTGAGGTCGGCCCGCAGACAGCGAACCCTGGGGTCCGGTAGGGGGGATTGCGGCTGCTGGATGTCCACCAGCAGCAGCTCGGTGAAGGGGTGGGGGCCTTGCAGCAGGGCCCGGGCCAGTTTCTGGCCCAGGAAGCCACCGCCGCCGGTGATGATGATCTGCATCTTGTTATCCTCAGACTCGTTCATGTTCAGGGTCGTTATTGTTGTGTCAGCCAGCCCAGCCCTTCCCGGGTGCCGGCTCTGGGGTTGTACTCGCAGCCTATCCAGTCGTGGTAGCCCGCCTGCGCCAGCGCCTTGAACAGGTGGGGGTAGGCGATCTCCCCCTCGTCCGGCTCGTGGCGATCCGGTACCGAGGCGATCTGGACGTGGCCGATGGCCGAGCCCAGCTTGCCGATGAGACGGGTGAGGTCCCCGTCCATGATCTGGGCGTGGTAGAGATCGAGCTGCACCCCCACGTTGGGTCTGTCTATCTCCTGCACCAGGGCCAGGGCGTCGAGCTGGTGGGCCAGGAAGTAACCGGGCACATCTCTATCGTTAAGCGGCTCAAGCAGCACCTTGATGCCGTCTTCGGCCAGGAAGTCGGCGGCGAAGCGGATGTTGTCGATCAGGGTCTGGCGGTGGGCCGAGAGGCTATGAGCAGGGTCCACGATGCCGCTCATGGCGTGTACCTTGGTGCAGCCGAGCGCCAGGGCATAGTCACGCACGCTTGGCAGGTGGCCGCGAAACTCCGCTTCCCGCCCCGGGATGGCAGCCATGCCGCGCTCACCCGCGCCCCAGTTGCCCGGCGGCATGTTGAACAGGGCCTGGGAGAGCCCCTGCTCGCGCAAGCGGCGGCCCAGCTCTGCGGCCGGCCACTCGTAGGGGAAAAGGAACTCCACCGCCTCGAAGCCTGCGTCGCGGGCGGCGGCGAAGCGCTCCAGGAACGGCACCTCGGTAAACAGCATGGTGAGATTGGCGGCAAACTTGCTCATGGTTTCATCCTCCTCAATTCATCAATTTCGGGTTCGCTCAGGTAGCGGATGGAGTGGCCATTGAGCATCAGTGCCAGGCGCGCCGTCTCCTCCAGCTCTTCCATGTTGTTGACCGCATCCACCAGATCCTTGCCCGTCACCACGGGGCCGTGGTTGGCAAGCAGGAAGGCGTTGCCTTCGGGAGCGCGGCGCCCCAGCTCCTCGGCGATGCGGGCATCCCCCGGCTTGTAGTAGGGGATGAGCGGCAACTGGCCGACCCGCATCACGTAGTAGGGGGTGAAGGGGCGGATGACGTTGGCCGGATCCAGCCCCTCCAGACAGGAGAGGGCGGTCAGGTGGGTGCAGTGCAGGTGTACC
This sequence comes from Aeromonas sp. ASNIH5, assembly GCF_002902865.1. Taxonomy (NCBI): domain Bacteria; kingdom Pseudomonadati; phylum Pseudomonadota; class Gammaproteobacteria; order Aeromonadales; family Aeromonadaceae; genus Aeromonas; species Aeromonas sp. ASNIH5. Next base: position 4,223,700 of record NZ_CP026122.1, read on the forward strand.
ACGGCCCGGCAGTCCGGATTGTTGTGGTAGATGGCAAGGTGGAAGGCCACCTCCTTGGAGGGGCGATCTCCCCCCAGGTGTTCCCCCTGCAGGTTGACGTGAGAGAGCCTGTCGGCGCTGAGCCGTCCCAGGCAGGAGCCGGTCGGGGTGGCGATCAGGGTACCGTCCGGCAGCAGGGCGGAGAGGTTGCCGGCGCCCCCGGTGGCATAACCGCGCTGGAAGAGTGAGGCTCCCAGCATCACCATGGTGTCGCGCAGTGCCTGTTCAGTCATGGAAGTACTCCTGAGCCTTGTCGAAGAAGTCGTCGCTCCCGAAATTGCCGGACTTGAGGGCCAGCGAGAGGGGGGCGTCGATGGCCCGCACCCAGGGCACACCGGGGGCGATCTGCGGGCCTATGTGGAACGCCTTGACGCCGAGAGCCTGGGTGACCCGGCTCGAGGTCTCGCCACCGGCGATGATGAAGCGGTCCACGCCGGCGCCTTGCAGCAGTTGGGCGAGGCGGGCAAAGCAGTGTTCCACCGCGTCGCTGGCCGTCTGCTGGCCGTGGGTTTCCTGAATGCGGGCCAGCTCAACCGGGCTGGTGGTGGCGTAGACCAGCGGCGCCGGTGTCCGGGGCTGGTCCAGTACCCAGCGCGCCAGCTCGGCCGGGTAGTCGGCATCTTCGAGGCAGCGCACCACATCCAGCGCCAGGGCAGGAGCGTGCTGGCGATAGCGGGCCACCTGACGGTTGGTCATCTCGGAGCAGGAGCCCGACAGCACCGCGGCGCGGGTGCCTCTGGGCCAGCCCGCTTCGCGGGCACCCTGCAGATCGCCGCTGCCAAGCTGACGGGCCAGGCCGATGGCGAGGCCGGATCCGCCGGTCACCAGGGGCATGTCGAGGGCGGCGGTGGCGATGTCCAGCAGGTGCTGCTCGGTCAGGGTGTCGACCACGGCGTAGCGCACACCAGCTTGCGTTAGCTGCTCAAAGGCGTCGGCAATGGCGCCGGGGCCCTGTGCGATGGTATTGAACGGCACCAGACCGGCACGGCCCTGGGCCTGTCCCTCCATCAGCCGCAGCAGGTTGCTGTCGGTCATGGGGGTGATGGGGTGATGGCGCATGCCGGACTCGGCGAGCGGCTGGGTGCCGACGAAGAGGTTGCCCTGATAGACGGTGCGACCGTTCACCGGCAGGGCCGGGCAGATCAGGGTGAACGTGCTCTCCAGCGCCGCCAGCAGGGCGTCGGTGACGGGGCCGATGTTGCCCGCCGCCGTGCTGTCGAAGGTGGAGCAGTACTTCTGGTAGATGCGCGGGCAGCCGCGGGCCTTGAGCCAGTCGAGGGCCGCCAGGGAGTCGCGCACCGCTTCGTCCGCGGGGCAGGAGCGGCTCTTGAGGCTGATCACCACGGCGTCGACCCCGGTCAGATCCGCCTCTGCCGGGATGCCGGCAAACTGGATGGTGGCGAGGCCGTTCTCCACCAGGAAACCGGCGATGTCGGTGGCGCCGGTGAAGTCGTCTGCGATGACTCCGAGTTTCATGCTTGCTCCTCCTGACCCGGCAGGGTGATGCCTGAGAAGATCTTGATGACGGCGCTGTCATCTTCCTGGCCGTGCCCTGCGTTGCTAGCGCCGAGGAACATGTTCAGCGCCGTGCTCGCGAGCGGCAGCGGGAAGCGCAGCGCCTTGGCGGTGTCCGCCACCAGGGTGAGATCCTTGACGAAGATGTCCACTGCGGAGCGGGCCTGGTAGTCACCGGCCAGCACCCGAGGCATGCGGTTTTCAAACATCCAGGAGTTGCCGGCGGCATGGGTCACCACGTCATACATGAGATCCAGGGACACCCCTGCCCGGCTGGCCAGCGCCATGGCCTCGGCGGCCACCGCGATGTGCACCCCGGCCAGCAGCTGGTGGATGATCTTGACTGTGCTGCCTTGGCCCGGCTCGCTGCCGACCCGGTAGACCTTGCCGGCCACCGCATCCAGCACCGGGGCCAGCTTGTCGAAGGCGGCGTCGGAGCCTGCGGCCATCACCGTCATTTCGCCGGCATCGGCCTTGATGGCACCACCGGAAACCGGCGCATCCAGCATCGGCAACCCCATCAGCGCCAGCTCGGCAGCCAGGGCGCTCGCCTCTTCGGCGGCGATGGTGGAAGAGACCATGATGGCGGTGCCCGGTTTGAGGTGGCGAGCCAACCCCGCTTCGCCGAGCAGGATGCGGCGCACCTGGGTGGCGTTGACCACCAGCAACAGCACGGCATCGAGTGTCTCGGCCAGGGGCCTGGCATCGGCCATGACGGCGGCGGCACCGGCCTGCTGCAACTGGCCGCGGGCCTGTTCGCTGAGGTCGATGCCATAGGTGGTGAGCCCGGCCCGCAGGCAGGAACGGGCGGCGCCCATGCCCATGGCGCCCAGGCCGATGACCGCAACATGATAGGGAGTGCTCATCTCGTGATTCCTCGATTACGACTGATGAGCAGATAGTAGAGGCTTGCGGCGATGAAATATCAGGCAGTCGTCACAAAAAATAACTTATTGAGTGTTAATTTTTGTTATTTATGCGGATTGAGATTCTTTTGGGTCAAGTTTTAGCGTGTTTATTGTGAATAAATGTGATTTGTGAGCCCGTTTCAGGTTATTTATCATTTTTTCCCAGGTCGCTGGGGTAGAATGGCACCTTCCTTTTCCCGAGGCGCGAGGCAAGATGATTCCCGTAGAGCGACAGCAACGTATCCTGCAACTGCTGGCAGAGCGCGGTGTGGTCAGCATAGTGGAGCTGACCGACTGGCTGCAGGTCTCCCACATGACCATCAGGCGCGACATCCAGAAGCTGGAGGAGCAGGGGCGGGTACTCTCCGTCTCCGGCGGGGTCAGCCTCTCCCAGCGGATCAAGAGCGAGCCCTCCCACGCCGCCAAGCGCAGCCTGATGCAGGGGGCCAAGCTGGCCATTGCCCGGCTCGCCGCCGCCCAGGTGAGCGAGGGGAGCACCGTCTATCTGGATGCCGGTACCACCTCCCTGGAGCTGGCCCGGGAGCTGGCGCTTCGGGAAGACCTGATGATAGTGACCAACGACTTCATGGTCTGCGCCTACCTCATCGAGCACGGCCGCTGCCGCCTCTATCACACCGGGGGTCAGGTCATTCGCGAGAACCAGTCCTGTGCCGGGGAGGCCACTGCCCACTTCCTGCGCAACCTCCATCTGGACATCGCCTTCCTGTCAGCCTCCTCCTGGGACAGTCAGGGGATCTCCACCCCGAGCGAACAGAAGGTGCCGGTGAAGCGGGCCGTGGTGGAGTCGGCGGCGACCCGCATCCTCATCTGCGATTCGTCCAAATATGGCAAGGTGGGGACCTTCAACGTGGTGAGCTGGGATGCGATCGATCAGGTGATCACCGACGAGCAACTGCCCCAGAGCGCCCGCGAGGCATTGGCACAGCACGGGGTCAGGGTGACCATGGCGCCGCTGGCCAGTCTGGTGGCCAGCGCCGAACAGGGGTAAGAGGAGGGGCGACAGGCGGCGAACCACAGCGCCACCTGGCCGGGATCAGCGACCCTCTGCGGCCGGTGCGTCCGTCAGCTTGGCGGAGCCCTGGATCACCTCCCCCGCCTTCTCGATGTCCCGCCCCATCCCGTGGATGGTGTTGCAGCCCAGCAACCAGAGGCTGGTGCAGAGCACCAGCAGCATGCGATTCGTCTTCATCCTTGCTCCTTTCATGCTATGGGGTCAGTTTGAGCAGGCGCCCCTGGCCTGAATCCGTCAACAGGTAGAGGGCGCCGTCGGGGCCCTCCTTGACGGTACGGATCCGCTCCCCCAGATCGGTCAGCAGCCGCTCTGCCGACACTATCTTGTCTCCGTCGAGGTGCAGGCGCAACAAGGCCTGACCACGCAGGGCGCCGACCAGCAGATCCCCCTGCCACTCCCTGAACAGGTCCCCCTGATAAAAGGTCATGCCCGAGGGGGCGATGGAGGGCACCCAGATCCAGCGTGGCGCCGTCATGCCCGGCGCGCTCTGGCCCACGCCAATCTTGCCGCCCCCGTACTCCTCGCCAAAGGTCACTCTGGGCCAGCCGTAGTTGTGGCCTGGCAGGATGAGGTTGACCTCGTCCCCGCCCTGGGGACCGTGCTCGTGAGCCCAGAACTGCTGGCTGCCCGGGCGCAGGGCCGCCCCCTGCATGTTGCGATGGCCCAGGCTCCAGATCTCCGGCAGGGCCCCCGGCGTCTTGACGAAGGGGTTGTCGGCGGGGACCCGGCCGTCCTTGTGCAGACGCACCGTCTTGCCGAGGTGGTTGTCCAGCGTCTGGGCCCGCTCCCGCTCGCTGTAGCGATCCCCCAGGGTGATGAAGAGGTGGTCCTCCGTCAGCACCAGGCGGGAGCCGAAATGGGCGCCGCCGGCCACCTTGGGCTCTTGGCGAAACAGCAGTTGCCAGTCGACGAGGGTGTCTTTTTGCAGTCGGGCCCGGGCCACGGCGGTGCCGGCGCCTCCGTCCCCCGGCTCGCTGTAGCTGAGATAGAGCCAGCCATCGCCGTCCAGGGCGAGATCGAGCAGACCCCCCTGACCCGTGGCGGCGAGGGGCGGCAGGCCGGAGACCACATGGCGGTTGCCACCCGCGTCGATGCGCAGCAGGCGCCCAGGGCGCTCGCTGACGAGGTAGCCGCCATCCGGCAGGAAGGCGAGCCCCCAGGGGTGGCGTAGCTCCCCCGCCACCGGGGTCAGGGTCAGCGCCCGCACCGGGAGCACCAGGCAGACAAGCAGCAGGGCAAACAGTCGCAACATGGGGGCCTCCTCGCTCGGCCAGACCTGAATGTCGCTGAAGTATAGGGGAGGCAAACGGGAAAACGTGAGCAACAACAAGCTATTGGGTGATACCGGCAGCGCCTGTTGCCCCTTGGGGTAGGAAGGGAAAGGGGGTGAGCCAGGGCTCACCCCCTCTGGCTAGAAGAGGGCTGGCACGATGCGAAGCGGGTGCTCCGATGGTTTGACTTTGCCTATCTTGCGCTTGGGCAGCTTCACCGGCTCCGCCGGCAGCGCCTCGTAGGGGATGTGCGCCAGCAGGTGGGAGATGATGTTGAGGCGCACCCGTTTCTTGTCCTCGGAGTGGGCCACGAACCAGGGGGCCCAGGCGGTGTCGGTGGCGATGAACATGGCATCCCGCGCCCGGGTGTAATCATCCCAGCGATCGAAAGACTTGATGTCCATGGGGGAGAGCTTCCAGATCTTGCGGCCATCGTCGATGCGATCACGCAGCCGCCGCTCCTGCTCTTGTGGGGTCACCTCCAGCCAGTACTTCAGCAGAATGATGCCTGAGTCCACCAGGGCTTTTTCCACCATGGGGGTGCCAGCCAGGAATTTGTCGCTCGCCTCCTCGCTGCAAAAGCCCATGATGCGCTCCACCCCGGCCCGGTTGTACCAGCTGCGATCGAAGATGACGATCTCCCCCGCCGCCGGCAGATGGGGGATGTAGCGCTGGAAGTAGAGCTGGCTCTTCTCCCGCTCCGTGGGGGCGGGCAGTGCGACGACCCGAAAGACCCGGGGGCTGACCCGCTCGGTGATCGCCTTGATGGTGCCCCCCTTGCCGGCCCCGTCGCGCCCCTCGAAGACGATGCAGACCTTGAGCCCTTTGTGCACCACCCACTGCTGCAGCCTGACCAGCTCCACGTGCAAGAGGCGCAGCGCTTTTTCGTATGCCTTGTTGCCAAGGGGCTTTTGCGCCTCGGCCACGACCGGTTCTTCCGTTCTGGATTTTCGTTTGCTGCCCATGATGTCCTTCTCTGTGTCTCGGCGAATGGAGGGCCGTCCTGCCGGACGGCGCCCTTCAAGGGTAGATGACGGTGTGCCGCCACCGGGAGTGGCAACTACCGGGGGATGGCCGGGATCATCTTTGGTGGGGCTCGCGGGGTTGTTGGTGGCAGTGAGACATTGAAGAGGGGGGGGGGGGCGGGACCTGGCCGCCATGGATGCAGGGGAAATGGCGCAGCAACGCACAAGGGGCTGGCATCATGACGATGCCAGCCCCTTGCTGTGTATGGTGTTCCCGACTGGAGTCGAACCAGTGGCCTGTCCCTTAGGAGGGGACCGCTCTATCCTGCTGAGCTACGGGAACCTTGTGGCGGGCATTATACAAGAAGCATTGTGCTTTTAAACCCTTGATTCCTATTCCAATACGGCCAGGTCACCGATTTGGACATTGAACGGCGAATATTTGTTCTGACTGCTGATGATGGCGCCATCCTCGAACACCTGCACCACCTCGAACAGACCGTCTGCGGGGTTGCGCATCACCCTGGACTTGCCATAGGGGTCGACGAAGTCGGCGCTGTGCTGGACCCGGAACTGGTCCCCGAGCTTGACCCCGTTGCGACGGCCCAGGTTGATATGGGGGCCGCGCTCGTGCTGGGCCACGATCCGGGCGGTGACGGGGGCACAGGCGAGTTCGGCGGCGATGTCCTGGGCCGCCTCCTTCAACTGGTAGCCCACCTCCTGGCCAAAGCTCGACTGCCAGAACTGGCCGCCGCTGCTGCCCACCTGTTCCCGCTTGGAGAAGGTCCAGTTGGCGCGGCCCTTGTACTCCTTGCGGCCGAGCAGGCTGCCGTTGATGCCGTCGAACAGGTAGAGCTGCATGGAGAAATTGCGCACGGGATCCTCATACCAGCTGGTGAGGGCGTTGCCCTGGGGCTCGAGGGAGAGGTCGTCGATGCTGCCGAGCACCAGATACTGGCTGTCGGTGCGCAGGCTCAGGGCCTTGATCTCCTCGAGGGCGCTGCGATCCCCCTGTTGCAGATGGAGAGGGTCGATGCGCAGGTTCTCGTCCAGCCACTGGCGTGCGACCACCTGGGGCGTCGTCGCCAGGGTTTCAAACAGCCGGCGGGAGAGATCGGCGGGCATGTCGTCCAGGGCACCGGTGCTTGCCTGGTCCGGGTAGCGCATGCGCAGGCGCACCAGCGTCAAATCCTTGGCGTAGTGCTGGGTCTGGCAGATCTGCCGCTCCGCCTGGATGTCGGCCACGAGGGTGATGTACATGCGGCCGTTGCGCACCTCTTCGCGCTTGAGGCGGTACTGGCGGATGTCGCCGCCTGAGCGGATCTGGATCTGCTCGGAGCGCAGGCTGCCGTTTTCCAGGCGCTGGATGCTGGAGACGGAGGCACCGCTGGCCAGCAGCGCCTGGCGCAGGGCGTCCCGGGTCGCCTGCTCGCGGGCGTAGACCTCGTCGCCCCCCAGAATGGCGGCACTGCCCTGGGCCTCGATAAGTTCGGCCCTGGCCGACAGGCTGGCCAGCAGCAGGGTGAACAGCAGCGAAACTTTCATAACAAACACCTTGAGTGGGCGACCCCGCTGCCGCCGGTGGGGCGGGTCAGGGATCCTGGACACAGATCCGGTCTGCACCGGAGCGGGTGACCAAATAAAAGCAAGAACCATGCCTTCTTCCCTGGCCGGAGCCCGTACGGCGGGCTCCGGTGGCACAGTACGCGCCTCTGCTTGGGGATCATCGAGGATCCTGCGCGCATTCCCGCCTCAAGTGTTGGCGGTTGCGACCGATAACAGGTCAGGTGCAGATACAGGAAAGGTATCCATGAAGAGAGTTATCACGGTGCTGGCGGTGGCGCTGGCATTGGTCGGTTGCGGGTCGGCCGACCCCATCAATCGGGAGCTGGGAGACCCCCGCCAGGCGGCGAAGGGGATGGAGCTCAACTGGCTGGTGGCCCGCATGACGGATCAGCTGATGGAGCGCAAGTCTCTCACGACCCTGACCGAGCCCATTGCGGTCGCCTCCTTTGTCGATCTCGACACCCTGAAGGACACCAACTGGATGGGGCAGCAGATCGAGGAGAGCTTCATCTACGAGCTGAACCGGCGCGGTGAGGTGGTGGTGGACTTCAAGACCACGGGCAACATCCAGGTGACCCCGCAGGGGGACTTCGTGATGAGCCGAAACTACAAGGATCTCTCGTCCCGGCTACCCATCTCCCGCATCCTGACCGGCACCTTCAGCCGCAATCAGCAGGGGATCCTGGTCAACGCCCGCATCATTGATCTGCGCACCAAGATGGTGGAGACCACGGCCCAGAGCCTGATCCCGAAACAATATTTGTCCGGTGCCAGCAACTCCTTTGGCCGGGCCTCCATCAATCGCGGTTACCTGATGCGGGGGGGCCAGAGCCCGTCCGGCCATCTGGTCAACCTAACCCCTTGAGGTGGCGCGTCATGAAGCGTGAAGCGGGCTGGCTGACATTGAGCCGTGAAACATCGGGTATGGTGAACAGGAAAACGGGGAAACAGCGATGAAAATCTTGTTGGGTTGCCTGATGGCCATGTTGCTGACGGCGTGCAGTGGCAACCGGGTGGTGAACTATGACGTGGGCGAGAAGCCCGATGACTTCCCGGTGCTCAAGGCAGTGGGTTATGCGGTGATCGACATCCAGCCCGGTCCCTCCCAGTCCGAGAAGATGTTGCAGGCGATCCGCGCCTCCAAGATGGACGCCTACCGGGAGCTGGCGGAGCAGCTCAACGGCCAGCAGGTGCGCGGCCAGAGCAGCTACAAGGACCTGACCCAGACCTCCAACTCCCTGGATGTGTCGGTGGCGGGCATGGTGCGCGGTGCCCGGGTGGTGGCGACCTATCCCCGTGGCAACACCTATGCCACCGAGCTGGAGCTCGACACCCGCAACCTCTATCACCTGAACCAGCTGATGGCGGGCCAGTTCTAGGGTAGGTCCGGGGGGCGCCGGCATGAGCCCGGCGATCATCACGGCACAGACAAAGGCGAGCGCAGGCTCGCCTTTTTGTTTGGCCGGGAAGGGGCTCGGATTTGCGGGGAATAACCGGGGCTGGCGCCTTGGACTGCATTGGGCCTGGGGAGGATAAACGCGCTTGGCGTCTTGGGCGGTAACTGATCTTTGGCAGGAGAAACGGAGTTGATGGGCCGGGCGGGATCCGGCCTGTGGCGAGGAAAAACGGGGCTGAGGTAGAACAAGAGGCGCCCGGGCGCCGGAATAGTGGCCTTTTTTGTGGTTCTTCGCGGGATCTTGGGGAAGTGGAAGTTGACAGACAGGGTGCTGGTAAACTGGCTGTCTCCAAACACACCACCACCATCACCCTGCTGTCGCCGTGCATCATATTGATATTGCCTCCTTCTGGCCAGGTTATACCGTCATCGCCCAAGCGCTTTCTGCCAACCATCACACCCTGTTTACCCTTGAGCCTCGCGCCGACCTGTTGCCCCGTTGTCGCCGATGCCTGCAACCCACGCCATTGATCCACGACCAACGTATCCGCCGGGTGCGTGAGCGAGACCTATTTGACCGACAAGTCTGGTTACAACTGCCTGTTCGCCGCGTCGACTGTCTGCGCTGTGGTCGCGTCAGTGAACATATCGACTGGCTCCCCTCTGGCTCCCGCCTCACCCGGCGCATGCAGTGCTGGATTGAAGCGCTCGTTCAGTACCTCCCCATCCGCCATGTCAGCCAGCTCACCGGGGTCGGTTGGCACACCATCAAGGAGATCGACAAGCGCCGTTTGCAGACCAGTGTGGGCACCATCGAACTTGGGGAGGTGCGGCGGCTGGTGATGGATGAGTTTGCCCTGCACAAGGGACACCGCTATGCCACCGTGATCATGGATGCCGAGCGAACCCGCGTCCTGTGGGTGGGGCACGGCAACAGCCGGGCCGCTATCCGTCCCTTCTTCGAGCAGCTCGGCGAGCGATGCCAGCAGATTGAAGCGGTGGCGATGGACATGAACACGGCGTTCGACCTGGAGGTGAAGCAACACTGCCCGCAGGCGGAGGTGGTCTACGACCTGTTCCACGTGGTGGCTCGCTATGGCCGAGAGGTGGTGGACCGGGTGCGAGTGGAGCAGGCGAATGCACTGAAAAGCGATAAACCGGCGCGAAAAGTGGTCAAAAGTGCGCGTTGGTTGCTGCTACGTAATCGGGCGAAGTTGAGTGAAAAACAGGATGTGAAGTTGCAGGAGCTGTTGGCGGCGAATCAACCGCTGGCGATGGTGTACGTGCTGAAAGAGGGGTTGAAGGGCATCTGGTATGCGCCGAGCGTGTGGGAAGGATGGCGACGATGGCGGAGCTGGATGCGGCAGGTGAAGGAAAGCGGGCTAGCGCCGCTGCAACGATTTGGTCGAAATTTATCGAAATATATGCGGGGGATCCTGGCGAGTGCAAACTACCCGATGCACACGAGTGTGCTGGAAGGGGTGAACAACAAGATCAAAGTGATAAAGCGTATGGCATATGGATTTAGGGACTCAGAATACTTTTTTCTGAAAATCAAGGCGGCCTTCCCCGGAAAGCCGCGATGAACCTTTTTTGTTTAGGGAAATCTAACGATGTTGCCATGTCGTTAAATAAAGCCAAACGATAGAAAGGCCCGGCAGGCGGCAAAAGGGGGCCGCAACGGGAGGAAGATGGCCTGATGGTGAGTGGAAATACAGCCGCGCCAGGATCCCGGGTCCACGAGGAAGGGGGTGGAGGGCGGTTTAACGCCGGAAGGGAAGGGCGGGACTGGGCCGCGTCTCACGGGGAGGGAGCACAGAGCACTAAGGCGAGCCGGGGCTCGCCTTTGTGTGGCAGGGGCGGGATCCGCTCCCCATCAGCTTCCCATCAAGACGGGCGGCACGGCGGTCGGCTTGACGTCTTCGCTCGGGTAGCAGCCCAGCACCTTGATGTAGCGGGTGATCTTGGTCAGCTCCAGCAGGGCGGCCTGCATGGCCGGGGTCTGCAGGTTGGCGGAGACATCCAGGTAGAACATCTCCTCCCAGGGGTTGCCCTGCACCGGACGGGATTCCAGCTTGGTCATGTTGATCTCGTGGCTGCGCAGCACCAGCAGCGCCTCCACCAGGGAGCCCGGCTTCTGGGAGGTGGACATGATGAGGGTGGTCTTGGCCGGGATCTGGGGCGCAACGTCGATGGGCTTGCGCGCCACCACGATGAAGCGGCTGTAGTTCTCCTTCTGGTTGGCGAGCTGCTCGGCCAGCACGTCCAGGCCGTAGAGCTCGCCGCCGGCGGCGCTGCCGATGGCCGCCGCTTCCGGGCTTGCCAGCTCCTTGACCTTCATCATGGCGCTGGAGGAGGAGTCGCAGATCTCGTGGCGCGCCCCTTCCAGCTTGCTGAGGTAATGGGAGCACTGCTGGAACACCTGGGGATGGGCGTAGAAGGTCTTGATGCGGGACAGCTCGGTGGGCACGGCGGTGAGGATGCAGTGCTCGATGGGATAGGTGAGTTCACCCACGATGGAGAGGGTGGTGTGCTGCATCACGTCGTACACCTCGTTGATGGAGCCCGAGCTGGTGTTCTCGATGGGCAGCACCCCGAAGGCGGCACGGCCCGACTCCACGGTGTCCAGCACCTCGCGGAAGTTCTGGCAGTTCACCTCGATCACCTGATCCTTGTAGCGGGCCAGGTACTTGCGGGCGGCCAGGCTCGAGTAGGAGCCGCGCGGTCCCAGGTAGGCGACGCTGGTCATGGGCTCCTGCTGCTGGGGGTTGAGCAGGCTCTGCAGGTAGGCCTGCTGGGAGAGCACGGAGTCTTCGATGATGGTGTGGTAGATGCGGGTGATGTACTGGGCATCCAGTCCGAGGGCGCGCCCTTTCTGGATCAGGGCGACCAGCAAGTCCTGTTCGCGCTGGTGGTCACGGATGGGACGGGGATTGGCCTGCTTGGCGCGGGCGACCTCGATGCTGAGGGTCTTGCGTTTGGCCAGCAGGGCGAGCAGCTCCTGATCCAACTGGGTGATGTCGTGTCTGATCTCGTCGAGCGTTGCCATGGTGGTTCCCTATCCAGTGATTCTGTGGTGTGTGGTGCAAAAAAAAGCCTCCGCTGGGGAGGCTCGATTCGTCTTTGGTTTCTGTTTACGCGAATGGTTCACGTGACGACGGGCCTTCCCTCATGTGGGCCGGGTAAACGAGAAAACAAAGAAGAATGGTGTGTTCATGGGCGTGTCCTGAATGTAACGCCATAACCATTAAGGGATTTGGCGGTGCGATGCAAGTAAAACTTGCCCGGGGGCGTTGAACGGGGCAGGGTGGTGGCTCGGGTTGCCGAGGGGGAGTGAGCGTCGTTCTGGTCCCTGTTTGTGGCAACCGCCGTGACCACATCCGTGGCAACAACACATAGAGGGGACGAGACGATGGCGGTGATCTTCGATCTGGGCAGGGTGGTGGTGCGCTGGGATCCGGTGGCCATAGTGAGTGGGGTGCGCGGACCCGAGGGGGCGACTGCGATCGCGGAGCAGCTGTTCAACCACCCGGACTGGCTGGAGGTGGACAGGGGGACCCTCTCCCTGCACACCATGGCCCGTCAGGCGCAGGGGCGCACCGGCCTGTCGATGGCGGAGAATCTGGCCATCTTGCAGGCGGTGCCGTCCTCCCTTGTGCCGGATCCTGCCATGGTGGAGCTCATCGAAGAATTGCACGGTGCAGGCCACCCCCTCTATGCCCTCTCCAACATGGGGCACGCCAGCATCGACTGGCTGGAGCAGCATCAGTCCTTCTGGCGCTTCTTCAGCGGCAAGGTGGTGTCGGCCCGGGTGCGAATGCTCAAACCCGAGCCCGACATCTACCGCTATCTGCTGGTGTCGTTCGACCTCAAGGCTGGGGAGTGCCTCTTTATCGACGACAGCCCGGCCAACGTGGCGGCGGCCGAGGCGCTCGGTCTGCGGGGGCTGATCTTCACCGATCCGGCCCGGTGCCGGGCGCATCTGATCGCTCAGGGGTTGTTGCCTGCCTGAGGGGCGCCAGTTTCGCTTCGCAGCGAAAAAAGTGGGCAAAACCTTGATTGAGGGCAAATAACGTACAGCTTTATCCATGCTCTTTAAGTGTATATTCAGCTTGGTGCGGGCAAAATGGTATCCAGTTCATCATCCGGAGTTGTTGTTATGGATGCCAATGTCGTTGCGCTGAATCGGGGATACGATCAGACCTTTCAAGCCAGGGAACAGAGGCTCATCAACACCCTGGCCGGTTACAGCGAACTGCTTGTCTCCTTCTCCGGCCGACTGGAATCCTGCTACAGCATGGATCTGTGCCGGGCCAGCGGGGTGCGATTTCGCGCCATCACCCTGGACAACCCCACCCTCAGCCGCCAGTCGGTGGCCAGGGCACAGCGCTACTGCCGGCACTACGGCATCCCCCATCAGGTGCTCAAGACCGACGAGATGATCTTCAGCGCCCACCTGGGCCACCTCGCCGAGGTGACCGACCCGGTGCGCTACCTCTGCCAGCAGCTCGAACATGAAGAGGGCCCGCCGCTGCTGATGTCGGCCTCGGTGGAGGAGAAGCGGGAGTACCTGCGCCGATTCCACAGCCTGCCCGCCAACACCCTCTGGATCTTTGCCGAGCAGGGGATGACCAACCGGGATTTTCGCTACGGCTTTCACCAGCGGCAACTGGCGCTCTGGGGAGACGTGGGGGAGGCCTGCCTGAGCCGGCGGTTTGTCGATATGACTTCCCTGGACAGGCGGCACCTGCGGATGGTCGACATGGCCGAGCAGATGCTGGTGGACATGGGGCTGGGGGGCGCCCAGGTCTTCTTCCATACCCTGGGTGACAGGGTCACCACCCTTGCGAGGATCCGGGTGCCCGAACGGCTGCGGGCCCTGGTGTTCGACATGCAGCCCACCATCCAGAAGGCCCTCAGGAGTGCCCAGTTCGATCTGGTGACCCTGGATCTGGCCACGCTGGAGGATCCCCACCCCCTGGTCATCTGAGCCGGGGCGTAACGTGAGGGGGGTCATAGGCAAGGAGGGCACGACTCTTTATACTGCCCCCTTCGCATCCTTTATCGAGTGCCTGCCCATGAAACCCCTCTCCCGACTGCTGGTCGCCCTCTGTCTGTGCCCTCTGCTGGCCGAGGCGGCTCCCCTGCACCAGATCACCTTGCCGGATGGTCGCCAGGTGCAACTCAATGACGATTTCACCTGGGAATACCTGCTGGTCAAGCCGGCAGCCACGGTAGCCGGTCAGGCAGTGACGGCGAGTGTCGCGGCCCCGGTGCTGACCGAGCAGGCCATGGCCCATCCCGACTTGCTCTCCCAGGCGACCCGGGACGGCATCACGGTGAAGCTGGACCAGGTCGCGGGGGACGATCCCCTCAGCCTGCAGTTCGTGGTGAGCAACACCGGCAGTCGCAACGTGGTGCGCGTCAACGGCAGCCTGACCCTGTTCAGCGCCGACGGGGTGCAGCTCTCGAGCGAGCCCGTGCGCTTCTGGGTCGGGGAGAACCGCCTGCCTGACTCCTACCTGCGCAAGGGGGAGGCACGCGCCTCCCGGGCCATCGAGCTGGCACGACCCGCCGGCCTCATCGGCAAGCCGCTGGTGCGGGTGCAGATCGACGAGGTGGAGTTCCGCTAGGATGACAGCGGGGGAGCCCTCGCTCCCCCGCAGAGTGTTGCACCGGTAACCGCCAGCAATATCCGCTTACATCTGACATGGTTTGGCAACAGCTTGCTCCTCGGCGTTGCCCCCTTTGCCCGTCACAATGGCTCCATTCCAGTTAGGTCCGCCTAACTCAACCCATGGAGTCAACAAAATGCAAAAGATCGCACTGTCTGTTCTGGTTCTGGCCGGTCTCTCTTCCACCTCCGTCCTGGCGCAAGATGCCTTCAGCTATGCCAAGGGCTCTGCCACCTGGGCCCACACCAAGTCTGACTACATCGGTGGCAAGGATGGGGAGAACCGCGACTTCGGCGGCCTGAGCCTGGATCTCTCCAAGAGCTTCACCAGCAATGTCTACGGCCGGATCGGCAGCGAATACACCTCCCGCAGCAGCGGCAACGACAGCATGGCCATCTCCAGCCTGGGGATGGGTGTCTACACCCCCCTCAGCACCGGCCTGAACCTCTACGGTGAAACCGGCCTGATGGGCTACAGCCTGGAACGGGAGCTGGCCTCCGACGTGAACCACTCCGGTTGGGATACCCTGGCCCGCAAGAAGAGCGGCAGCCTCTACGGAGAAGTGGGCCTGCGCTACGACATCGGCGCCGTCGAGCTCTCCACCGGCTATCGCTACGCCAACATGACCGACGACATGCACGACTTCAAGGCGGGGGCGGCGTACAAGCTGACCCAGAACCTGGCCCTCACCGCCGACTACACCTATCGCAACTGGGATCTGCAAAAAGGCTCCATCTCCAGCCTGGGTGTGAAATACAGCTTCTGATCATCCTTCCTGCAGGGTCTTCACCTTTACCCATGACTTCGGTCATGGGTTTTTTTTATGGGGGCTGATCCGCCCGCCGCCCCCTGGCCGTATCAGTTCGCAATAGTTATACAGCTTCCAATCTTTTGTATAACTGCTATAACTTACTCAAGGCTTATACAAGGGGCTTCATCATGTACAAGATCAAGGTCGGTATCAGTGCCTGTCTGCTCGGTCAGGAAGTGCGCTTCGACGGGGGCCACAAACGATCCAGTTTCTGCGAACGGGATCTGGGCGCCCATTTCGACTATCACCCCGTCTGCCCCGAGATGGCCATTGGCCTGGGCGCACCCCGCGCCGCCATCCGGCTGGTGAAACGCCAGGGCGAGGTGCGGGCCGAGGCAAGCAACGGCAGCTTCGACGTTACCGACAAGCTGATTGCCTTCAGCGAGCAGAAGGCACGCCAGCTCGACTTCCTCTCCGGCTACATCCTCTGCGCCAAGTCCCCCAGCTGCGGCATGGAGCGGGTGCGCATCTATGGCGCCAACAACGAGGGGAGCGCCAAGGAGGGGGTCGGCCTCTTTGCCAAGGCGCTGATGGAGGCCAACCCCCTGCTGCCGGTGGAGGAAGATGGCCGCCTGTGCGACCCCATCCTGCGGGAGAACTTCGTGCTGCGGGTCTTCGCCTACCACGACTGGCAGCAGCTCTGCGCCCGGGGGATCACCGCCTCAGCCCTGATCCGCTTCCATTCACGCTACAAGTACCTGGTGCTCTCCCACGCCACCACCCACTACCGGGCGCTGGGGCGCCTGCTCGCCAACCTTGGCAAGGCCAACTTGCAGGAGGTGGCCGACAGCTACATCCAGGGGTTGATGGCGGCGCTGACCCTACGGGCCAACCGCCGCAGCCACACCAATGTGCTGATGCACCTGCAGGGCTACTTCAAGCGGGTGCTGACCCCGGCCCAGAAGCAGGAGCTGTGCGACACCATCGACAAGTACCGCACCGGCGTCTTCCCGTTGCTGGTGCCCCTTACCCTGATCCGCCACTACCTGCGCGAGTACCCGAACCCCTATCTCGCCGAGCAGGTGTACCTCAATCCCCATCCCGACACGCTGAAATTGCGTTACGGGCTGTGAAGGTGTGGCTGGATTTGGCCGATCAGGCCTACCTCGACCTTCATCCCGACACGCTCAAGCTGCGCTACGGGCTCTGAACACCCTGTGCAGGCCCCGGCGGATCACCGGGGCCTCTTCCCAACGTCTGATGGACTCTCTCATGTCTGATGAATCACAAGCCGCCGCGCCTCTCCCCGACGAGGGCGTCTACCCCATTCGCGAGGTCTCCCGCCTCACCGGCGTCAACGCCGTCACCCTGCGCGCCTGGCAGCGCCGCTACGGGCTGGTGCAACCGGCCCGAACCGAGAAGGGCCATCGCCTCTACAGCGAGCAGGACATCCGCCAGATAGGCGAGATCCTGAGCTGGCTGGAGCGGGGGGTGAGCATAGGTCAGGTGAAGGGGCTGTTGAGCGAGCCCCAGAGTGCGCCAGTGAGCGATCACTGGCAGCAGACCCTGGAGCAGTTCAGCCAGGCGCTGCTCGCCTTCAACCAGCGCAAGGCGGAGGCCGAGCTTGGCGATCTGCTGGCGAGCTACCCCTTCGAGCTGGTGCGCAGCCGGGTACTGCAGCCCCTGGTGGAGCGGCTGCTGGGGCTGTGGCGCGAGCGTCCCGATGGCGAGCTGCTGCAACAGGTGTGGCTCGGCTGGCTGCATACCCGCTTCGCCCGCCACCTCATCGAGCAGGAGAAAGGCGTGCCCGTCACCCTGGCAAGCTGGGGGCAGGTGGGGCCGCTGGATCTGGTCTGGGCTGCGTATGAGCTCATTGGTCAGGGTTATGAGGTGCAACTGCTGGGGGCGGTGGAGCCCCGCCATGCCACCTTGCTGGAGGGGCGCGCCACTCCCCCCTGGCTGATCCTGCTGGGGGCCGGGCTCGGCAAACAGGACCAGGCCGCCGAATGGCCTGCGGGTACCCGCTTCTTTGGCGAGCTGGGACGCCTCTACGATGAGCCGTGGCGGCGTGCCCGCAACTGGCACGCCACCCTGGCAGAGGTCAGTGTGACGACCCGCACTGCCAAGGCGAAGGGCAAGGGCGGGAGAACACCGTCATGAGGCTGGTCTGGTTTCGCAACGATCTGCGTCTGGCCGACAACCCGGCCCTGCGCCACGCCTGCGCCGGAGATGAACCGGTCGCCGCACTCTTCATCGTCTCGCCGACCCAGTGGCAGACGCACAAGCTGGCCCCGGTCCGCCAGCGCTTCATGCTGGCACAGGTGGATGCCATGGGCCGCGAGCTGGCGGCCCTCGGCATTCCGCTTCATCTGCTGCGGGTCGAGACCTTTGCCGAGGTGCCGACGGCGCTGACGGCGCTTTGCCGGGAGCTCGGGGTGAGCCAGCTCTACGCCAACCAGGCCATCGAGATTGACGAGCTGCGCCGCGACCACGCCGTCAGCGCCGCGCTGGGGGAGCAGGGCATGACCAGCCACTGGTTCAACGGCTGCTGCGTGCTGCCGCCCGGTCGGGTGCTGACCGGGTCGGGGGAGATGTTCAAGGTCTTCACCCCCTTCAGCCGCGCCTGGCTCAAGGCTCTCGAGGAGGATGGCTTCGTCATTCACCGTGCCCCCGCACCACGCGGCGAGCCGTTGCCGTGGCTGCCCCTGGCCGAGCGGGAGTGGGTGGACGACGGGCTGGGGGAGCTGACGGCGGACACCCGCTGGCCGGTGGGGGAGGCCGAGGCGAGCCGCCGGTTGCACGCTTTTCTGGATCAGGCGGTGCTCGATTACGGCGAGACCCGGGACTTTCCGGCGCTGGCGGGCACCTCCGTGCTCTCCCCCTATCTGGCGGCGGGCATCATCAGTGCCCGCCAGTGCGTGGGGGCGCTGCAGCAGCGTCTCGGCTACCGGCCCCTGTCGAAGGCCCAACCCGGTTTTGTCTGGCTCAACGAGCTCATCTGGCGCGAGTTCTACCGCCACTTGCTGGTGCTGATCCCGAGCCTCTCCATGAACCGCCCCTTCAAGCCGGAGACGGCGGCCCTGCCGTGGAGCTGGGATCCGGATGCCTTCGCCGCCTGGTGCGAGGGGCGCACCGGCTACCCCGTGGTCGATGCGGCCATGCGTTGCCTCAACGCCACCGGCTGGATGCACAACCGGCTGCGGATGATAGTGGCGAGCTTCCTCACCAAGGATCTCCATATCCACTGGCGGCTTGGGGAGGACTACTTCATGAGTCGGCTCATCGACGGGGATCTGGCGGCCAACAATGGCGGCTGGCAGTGGGCGGCGGGGACCGGGGCCGATGCGGCGCCCTATTTCCGGGTCTTCAACCCCACCACCCAGGGGCAACGATTTGATCCACAAGGGGAGTTCATTCGTACCTGGGTCACTGAGCTGGCGGATGTGCCTGCTGCCTATCTCCACGAGCCCCACGACTGGTTGCGGCTCAAGGGGCGGCAGGATTATCCGGCCCCCATGGTGGATCATGCCGTTGCACGGGTGAGGGCCATCGAGATGTTCCGCGAACTGGAGAAAAACTAGCATGAATGACGCGCTGGCCCGCTTTGTCATCCTCTACCTGCAATTGGACAAGCATCAGTTGCACCGCTTGCCGGAGGTCTATGCCGATGAGGTGCTCTTCATCGATCCTGCGCACCGGATAGAGGGGCTTGCCGCGCTCACCCGTTACTTTTCCTCCCTTTATGAGCGCCTTGCCCAGTGCAGTTTCGAGATAACGAGTCAGCAGCAGTCGGGCAACGAAGCCTGGCTCGCCTGGGTCATGACCTTCTCCCACCCCAGGATTGCCGGTGGTCGGGCCGTCAGGGTCGAGGGGGCCACCCGGCTGACGTTCGACTCCTGGGGCAAGGTGTGCCTGCACCGGGACTACTTCGATCTCGGGGCCATGCTCTACGAGCAGTTGCCACTGCTGGGGCCCGTGGTACGGGCCATCAAGGGGAGGCTGGGGACATGAGCGGCCGGGTGCTGATCACCGGGGCCACCTCGGGCATCGGCCGCCAGCTGGCGCTGGATTATCGGCGCGCCGGCTGGCAGGTGTGGGGTTGTGGCCGGGACGAGGTGCGCTTGCAGGCACTGGCCGACCTGGGGATCACCCCTTTGCGATTTGATGCGCGCGACAGCGCCGCCATGGCCGGGGTGGCCGCGAGTCTGCCCGCCCTCGACCTGCTCATCCTCAATGCGGGCAACTGTGAATACATGGATCCGGCAGAAGGCTTTGACGGCGCCCTGTTTGCCCGGGTCATCGAGACCAACCTCATTGCCACCGGCAACGCCCTGGCCGCCTTGCTGCCGCGGTTGGGGGCGGGTGGACGGCTTGCCATCGTCAGCTCCTCGGTGAGCTGGCTGCCCCTGCCACGGGCGGAGGCCTATGGCGCCTCCAAGGCGGCCCTCGATTATCTGGCGGATACGTTGCGCCTGGATCTGGCCAGCAAGGGCATCGGGGTGACCCTGATCCGCCCGGGCTTCGTGCAGACGCCGCTCACCGACAAGAATGATTTTCCCATGCCCTGCCTGGTGACGGTGGAAGAGGCTTCCCGCGCCATCATGACGGGGCTTGCCGCCGGTCGCCACCAGATCCACTTTCCCCGTCGCTTCATCTGGCTGCTGCGCCTGCTCGGCGCCCTGCCGACAGGGCTCTGGCTGCGCCTTGGCCGCACACTCGTTTCGAAAGGACGCCCTTCATGAAGAAAAAGATCGCCATCGTCGGCTCCGGTATCTCCGGTCTCACCGCCGGTTTTCTGCTCCACAAGCTGCATGACATCACCCTGTTCGAGGCGGCGCCGACCCTGGGAGGCCACACCGCCACCGTGGAGGTGGAACAGGCTGGGCGCCACTATGCCATCGACACCGGCTTCATCGTCTTCAATGACCGCACCTATCCCAACTTCCTCAAATTGCTGGAGCGCATCGGGGTGGGGCGCCAACCCGCCGAGATGAGCTTCTCGGTCAAGAGTCCCGAGGGGATGGAGTACAACGGCCACAACCTCGATACCCTGTTCGCCCGGCGCCGCAATCTGCTGAGCCCGCGCTTCTATCGCTTCGTCGCCGAGATCCTGCGCTTCAACCGGGAGGCGCGGGCCTGGCTGGCCGCGCATCGCCAGCGGGAGCTGACCCCCGAGCTGACCCTGGGGGACTTCCTGCTGGCGGGGAAATTCAGCGACTATTTCGCCCGCCACTACATCCTGCCCATGGGAGCGGCCATCTGGTCCTCCACCCTGGCGGACATGCGTGCCTTCCCCTTGAGCTTCTTCCTGCGGTTTTTCGCCAACCACGGGCTGCTGGAGGTGGCGAACCGGCCCCAGTGGTATGTGATCCCGGGAGGCTCGCGAGAGTACATAGGGCCGCTCACGGCGGGCTGGCAGTCGCGCATCCGCCTCGCTACCCCGGTGGAGGCGGTGCGCCGGGTGGCGGATGGCGTCGTGGTCACCAGCCAGGGGCAGGAGGCCCATTTTGACGAGGTGATCTTCGCCTGTCACAGCGATCAGGCCCTGGCCCTGCTGGCGGATGCGAGCGACGGAGAGAGGGCCATCCTCGGGAACATGCCCTATCAGGCCAACGACGTCTGGCTGCACACCGACGCCTCTTGTCTGCCGATGCGCCGCAAGGCGTGGGCGAGCTGGAACTACCAGCTCGGTGAGGATGACGGGGCGCGCCCCCTGGTGAGCTACAACATGAACATCCTGCAGGGGGTAAGCTCCTCCGCGCCCTTCTGCGTCAGCCTCAATCCCAGTGGACGGGTGGACGAGAGCAAGGTGTTGCGCCGTTTCGTCTATCATCATCCGGTATTCAATCAGGGCTCCATCGCCGCCCAGCAGCGACGGGGCGAGATCTGTGGCCATCAGCATACCCACTTCTGCGGGGCTTACTGGTACAACGGTTTTCACGAGGACGGGGTGCGCAGCGCCCTGGACGTGGCCAGACGCTTCGGGGCCGAGCTATGAGCGGCGCCGCGGCCTTGACGCAGGGGGACGAGGGAATGGGGGAGGGGATCAGCGCCATCTGGCAAGGCTCGGTGCGCCATCGCCGCTTCGCCCCCAGGGCCCACGCTTTTTCATACAGCCTCTTCATGCTGGGGCTGGATCTGGACGAACTGCCCGGGCTTGAGCAGGGGCGCTGGTTTGCCGTGGAGCGGGCCGGACTGCTCTCGTTTCGCCGCGAGGACTATCTGCGGGGCAGCGAAGGGCCCCTCAAGCAGGCGGTCTGGGACAAGGTGGCGGCCCTTGGGGGGGATGCGGAGCCCGGCGGGCGGGTGCTGCTCCTTGGCAACGTGCGCTGCCTCGGGTTTTATTTCAGCCCGGTTAATTTCTATTTCTGCGATCGGGCGGGGGAGACCCGCTACCTGCTGGCTGAGGTCTCCAATACCCCCTGGAACGAGCGTCACTACTACCTGCTGGATCTGGCGGCGCTCTCCCCCCATGACAAGGATTTTCATGTCTCCCCCTTCATGGGGCTGGGGATGCGCTACCACTGGCGCATCCGGGCGCCGAAAGAGGAGGCGCTGATCCATATCGAGAGCCACCCCGTATCCGGTGAGAGCAAGCTGTTTGACGCCACCCTGGCCCTGCGCCGCGCGCCGCTGTCGCGCAAGGGGCTGGCGGCGCTGCTGGCTCGCTGGCCCTGGATGACCCTGAAGGTGCTGCTCGGGATCTACTGGCAGGCCCTGCGCCTTTTTATCAAACGCACCCCCATCTTCACCCATCCGGAGAGCCGCCCGTGACGCTGACACACCCGTTTAACTCCGCTTCCTGGTGTTGTCAGCAGCTCATGGTGCGGGTTCATCCCAACCGAACGACCCCACTCTTGACCCATTCGGAGAGCTGCTAATGGAACTTGCTCAATCAACCCTCTCTGCCTCTTTCATCGACAAGGGGGCCAAGCAACTGCTGCTCAAATTGCTGGCGCGCCTTGAGCAGGGCCAGCTGGTGCTCCACGACGGCAGCGAGTGCCACCGTTTCGGCAAGGCGGGCAGCGACCTGCATGCCGAGCTGGTGGTGCAGGATCCGGCGTTTTATCGCCGCCTGCTGCTGGGAGGGAGCATCGCCGCAGGAGAGACCTGGGTGGAGGGTCTCTGGACCAGCCCGGAGCCGGTGGCACTGGTGCGCTTGCTAGCCCGCAATCTGCCGCTGCTCGACGCCCTGGAACGGCGCCTCGGCTGGCTCAGCTTCCCGTTCAACAAGGTGCGCCACTGGTTCAATCGCAATACCCTGACCGGTTCGCGCGCGAACATCGCCGCCCACTATGACCTTGGCAACACCCTCTATCAGGGCTTTCTCGACGATCACATGCAGTATTCGAGCGCCATCTATCCCCACCCGGATGCCACCCTGGAGGAGGGGCAGCAGGCCAAGCTGCGCACCATCTGCGAGCGGCTTGAGCTTGGGCCGGACGACCACCTGCTGGAGATAGGCACCGGCTGGGGCGGTCTTGCCGTCTATGCGGCCCGTCACTACGGCTGCCGGGTCACCACCACTACCATCTCCCGGGCCCAGCACGACTATGCCAAGGCGTGGATCGAGCGGGAGGGGCTGGGGGATCGCATCACCTTGCTGCTGGAGGATTACCGCAAGCTGGAGGGACGCTATGACAAGCTGGTCTCCATCGAGATGATCGAGGCGGTGGGGCACGCCTTCCTGCCTGACTATTTCCGCCAGTTGTCGCGCCTGCTCAAGCCCGGCGGACGCCTGCTGATCCAGGCCATCACCATCGCCGATCAGCGCCACGCCCAGTATCTGCGCGGGGTGGACTTCATCCAGCGCTACATCTTCCCGGGAGGCTGCCTGCCTTGCGTCTCCCAGATGGCGGGTCTGCTGGCGCGGGAGACCGACATGCAGCTGGTACGGCTGCACGATCACGGCCACCACTATGCCCGCACCCTGGCCCACTGGTGCGAACGCTTCCTGGCGCTGGCCCCGGAGCTGCCCAAACTCGGTTACAGCCAGGATTTCATCCGGCTCTGGCACTTCTACTTCGCCTACTGTGAAGGGGGATTCTGGGAGCGGGCCATCAGCCTGGTGCAACTGGAGGCTGCCAAGCCGGGGCCCCATGGCTGGTCCGGGGACTTGCCGGCAAGCGGTCGCTGATCATGTGGCAGTGGGCCCACCTGCTGGGATTCAACCTCTACTGGTTGCTGGCGGTGACATGGCAGCAACCGGGCCCGCTGCTCGGGATGCTGCTGCTCCATTTCATCTTCTCCCCCCGCCGTGGGCAGGACTGGCGCCTCATCCCGGTCGCCCTGGCAGGCTGCCTGCTCGACATCCTGCTCTGGCGCCTCGGCCTGTTTCACTTTCCGTCCGGTTTTCCGCTCTGGCTGTTGCTGCTCTGGTGCGGTTTCGCCCTGACCCTCTCCCACGGCCTTCCCTGGCTTCGCCCCTTGCCGCGCTGGCAACAGGGGCTGTTCGGCATGGTGGGGGGCGCCTCCTCCTATATGGCGGGGGCCGCCATGGGGGCAGTAAACTTACCCTGGGGCATCTGGACAAGCGCAGTGCTGCTGGCGGTGATCTGGATGTGGTGGTTACCCGTACTCCTGTGGGTAACGGTCAAGCTGGAGGGTGAGACGAGATGAACACCTTTTCGACCGACACCTTGTTGTTTTCCAAGTGGACCAGGGATGGCCAGTGCGAGCTGGCCGAGCGTTTCTACCTGGTGGTGGCCTGCCAGCGCGATGCCCAGGGGCATCTGGCGAGTGTGGTGATGCAGGATATCAACACCCTGCAGGAACAGGAGATGGACTGGCATGAACTGGAGGATCCCGCCCGTTGGCACATGGGGTGGAACTAGCCTGCTGCTGGCGGCCTTGAGCCTGCCACTGTTTGCGACCGCCCAGAGCGTTGCCGCCCCCTGGCAGGGGCTGCGCACCGTGGGACAGGGGGAGATGCGCTGGCTCTGGTTCAAGCTCTATGACGCCACCCTCTACAGCGAGAGCGGCCGCTATCAGCCGGGGCGCTACCCGCAGGCCCTCAGCATTACCTACGCGAGGGCCATCGAGCGCCAGGATTTGCTGGAGGCGACCGCCGCCGAGTGGCAGCGGCTCGGCCTTGGCAGCGAGAGTGAGCGCCAACGCTGGCTGGCTCGACTGGCCACGCTCTGGCCGGATGTCGCCCCCGGCGACAAGCTGGTTTTTTATGTGGACGAGCAGGGGGCGGGCCACTTCTGGTTGCGAGATCGCCTCCTTGGATCTCTATATGATCCCGCCTTCGCCCCCGCGTTTCTTGCTATCTGGCTGACTGACGACAGCCGGGATCCCGCTCTGACCCGCCGCCTGCGCGGCCAATCCTGATGGAGTATTCCATGAAGTTCTCTTCTTGGTGGCGTCTTGCCTGGTTGCTGCCCCTGCTGTGGCTCTCTGGTTGCGGCGCGGGTCTTGACGATTATCGCGGCTCCCGGCCGGGTTGGGATCTCGCCCGTTTCTTCAATGGCAAGCTGGTGGCCCATGGCCTGGTGACGGACCGCAGCGGCGAAGTGACCAGTCGCTTTCGGGTCGAGATGCAGGGGCACTGGCGAGAGGGCAAGGGGGAGCTGTTCGAGCAGTTCTACTTTGATGATGGCCGTCGGCAGACCCGCACCTGGTTCTTGAGCAAGGGGGCGGATGGCCACTGGCGCGGCACGGCTTCAGACGTGGTGGGGGAGGCGGTAGGCAAGACAGCGGGCTTTGCCCTCAATTGGCGTTATCAACTCGATCTGGCTCTGCCGGATGAGAGCGTGGTGAGGGTGAGCTTTGATGACTGGATGTATCTGCTGGACGACGACCGCCTGATCAACCGCGCGAAGATCAGCAAGTTCGGCATTCATCTCGGCGAGGTGATCCTCTATATCGAACGGCTTGAGCAATGAAAGCCGGTGCATTTTTTTGCCGACGATAGCCATTGGCTATGGATCGGTAAGGCACGGACGATTGTCCTTTGAGTCTGCTTCTGGATAAGCTGACTCCGTTCCCGATAATGCTTACCACCTGGAGGTGAATCATGAAGAGCCCCATTGGTCTTGATACCGTTCAATCACAAGCCCTGGCCGCCGAGCTCAACAAGCTGCTGGCCAGCTACCAGATCCTCTACATGAACGTCCGTGGCTTCCACTGGAACATCCGCGGCAACCAGTTCTTCGAGCTGCACCTGAAATTCGAAGAGATCTACAACGACCTGCTGCTGAAAGTCGATGCCCTGGCCGAACGCATTCTGACCCTGGATGGGGTGCCCCTGCACAGCTTCAGCGACTACATCCAGGTGTCCGCCATCCCCGAGCAGAAGGGGTTGCATGACGGTCGTGCCTGCGTGGAATCCCTGCTGGCGAGCTTCCGCGAACTGCTGGTTGCCCAGCGCCGCATCCTGGGTCAGGCCGCCGATGCCGGTGATGAAGGGACTGCGTCCATCCTCTCCGACTATGTGCAGCAGCAGGAGAAACTGGTCTGGATGCTGCGCGCCTATCTGGCCTGATGAACCTGGGGCCGGCTGCCCATGCCCCGGCCCGTATCATTGCCCCTGTTGTTGCAAACCCGAGTTGTCTCTCCTTGATTTCCCACCCGCTTGCCGCCCGATTTGGGCGGCTTTTTTCTATTTGATCTGCATCAATGAAATGTTAATTGGTAAATTGAATGCCTATTAAGTTTTCCAGGAGGGGAATAGAATCGCCACAAAACAGATAACTGAAATGTCCAATTAGGAGAGACATGATGTTTTGTGTGCAATGTGAACAGACTATTCGTACCCCGGCAGGCAATGGCTGCGCCTATGCACAAGGCATGTGCGGCAAGACGGCGGAAACTTCCGACCTGCAAGATGTGCTGATCTATACCCTGCAAGGGCTCAGCGCCTGGGCCCTGGCGGCCCGCGAGCACGGCATCGTCGACAGCGAAATAGACGCTTTCGTGCCCAAGGCGTTCTTTGCCACCCTCACCAACGTCAACTTCGACTCCGCTCGCATCGTCGCCTACGTCAACCAGGCGCTGGCCTATCGCCAGCAACTGGCCGCCAAGCTGGCACCGCTGGCGGTGCAGGCCGACACACTGCCCGCCGCGGCCAGCTTCGAGCCGGGTGCCGATCTGCTGGCCCAGCTTGCCCAGGCGCCGCAGACCGCGGTCAACCGGGGCAAGAACGAGGTCAACGAAGACATCATGGGGCTGCGCCTGCTCTGCCTCTACGGCCTCAAGGGTGCCGCCGCCTACATGGAGCACGCCCGGGTGCTGGATCAGCAGGATGCCGGGGTAGCCGCCGAATTCCATCGCATCATGAGCTGGCTCGGTACGGATCCCTGCGATCTGGATCCGCTGTTCAAGTGCGCCATGGAGATTGGCCTGCTCAACTTCAAGATCATGGAGATGCTGGATCTCGGTGAAACCACCGCCTTCGGCCACCCCGAGCCGACCCAGGTTCGCGTCACTCCGGTTCCGGGCAAGTGCATCCTGGTCTCCGGTCACGACATGGTGGATCTCAAGCTCATCCTGGAGCAGACCAGGGGCACTGGCATCAACGTCTACACCCATGGCGAGATGCTGCCGGCCCTGGCCTACCCCTTCTTCAAGCAGTACCCGCACCTGGTGGGTAACTATGGCTCCGCCTGGCAGAACCAGCAGAAGGAGTTTGCCAACTTCCCGGGCGCCGTGGTGATGACCTCCAACTGCATCATCGACCCGAACGTGGGCAACTACAGCGATCGCATCTTCACCCGCTCCATCGTCGGCTGGCCTGGGGTCACCCACCTGGAAGGGGAAGATTTCTCCGCCGTGATCGCCAAGGCGCAAGCGCTGGAAGGCTTCAAGCACGTTGAGCTCGAGCACTTCATCACCATCGGTTTTGCCCGCAACGCCCTGATGCAGGCCGCTCCTGCGGTGATCGACAAGGTCAAGGCTGGCGAAATCAGCCACTTCTTCCTGGTGGGGGGATGTGACGGTGACCGTGCCGAGCGCGCTTACTACACCGAGTTTGCCAAGGCGATCCCGCAGGACAGCCTGCTGCTGACCCTGGGCTGCGGCAAGTACAAGTTCAACAAGCTCGATTTCGGCGACATCGGTGGCATTCCCCGTCTGCTGGACGTGGGTCAGTGCAACGATGCCTACTCTGCCATCCAGCTGGCCCTGGCGCTCGCCGACGCGTTCGAGTGCGGCGTCAACGATCTGCCCCTGACCCTGGTACTCTCCTGGTTCGAGCAAAAAGCCATCGTCATTTTGCTCACCCTGCTTGCACTCGGCGTGAAGGACATCCGCACCGGCCCGACCGCCCCGGCCTTCCTCACCCCTGCCCTGCTCAAGGTGCTGGAGGAGCAGTTCGGCCTGAAAGGAACCACCACAGCAGACGCGGATCTCGCCGAGATCCTGGCGGCCTGAGCAAAGATACAGCCTTACACGCTCAGCATGTTGTAAGCCTTTGGCGAGCCTGATGGCTCGCCTTTTTTCAACGCTATTTCCGAGCAAGAGGAGCCTTGCGATGACCTCCACCTCTTTGAGCCTGCGCTGTATAGCCCGCCGGGCAGAGACCCACGATGTGGCGAGCTGGCAATTTGAACCCCTGGCTGGCGACCTGCCCTCCGTGCTGGCTGGCCAGTGCGTCACCCTGCACACGATGATTGACGGCCAGCCCCACTGCCGCGCCTACACCCTCTCCTCCAGCCCGCAGGATCCTTTCTGGCAGGTCACCATCAAGGATGTGGGGCTGGTCTCTCACCATCTGCACCAGAGCCTGCAAGTGGGGGACGAGATCCGGGTAGACGGCCCCTTCGGCGATTTCCACCTGACCGCTTTGCCCTGCGAGCGGCCGCTGCTGCTCAGCGCCGGCTCCGGCATCACCCCCATGTGGGCCATGCTGCGCGACGAGCTGGCCAAACGGCCGGATGCAGACATTCGCTTTATTCACAGCGCCAGAACCCCCGGGGATGTGATCTTCGCAAGGGAACTGGCTTCGCTGGCCGAGGCTCATGCCGGTGTGCGCCATGCTTTAGTGCTGGAGAAAGTAGGGGAAGAGGCGCCAACGGCTCATCCCTGGGTTGGCCGGCTCACACCGGGGATGCTCAAGGAACTGGCGCCGGATCTCTTGAGCCGCCATGTCTATCTGTGTGGCCCAGCCCCCTACATGACCGCCGTCTGCACCATGCTGGCGGAGCTGGGACTGCCGGCAGCACAGTTGCACCAGGAGTCATTCGGTCTGCCTGCTGTTACATCGGGCGCGGCGCCAGTTGCGGCCGATAGCGACCACTTCTGGCTGACCCTGAAAAAGAGCGGCAAGAAGGTGAAGATACTGCCTGGCCAGACCCTGCTGGCGGCACTGGAGGGGGCGGGGGAGACCATGATGGCCGCTTGCCGCGCCGGGGTGTGCGGCGCCTGTCGCTGCACCACGGAAGGCGAAATCGAGCGCCAGAGCGTGATGACCCTGAGCGCGCAGGACCTCGAGAACGGGGTGGCGCTGGCCTGTTCCTGCACCGCCAGAGGGGATGTGAGCCTGGAGTATTGACGGGCGTCATTGGTATCCCGAGCTTTTCCCGGGCGGGTCGTGCGGGTAGACTCAACCCCAGTTTCAGCAAAGTACGGGATAAAAAATGACAATTCTGGTGACGGGGGGAGCCGGTTACATCGGTTCCCACACCCTGGTCGAGCTGCTTGGTACCGGGCAGCAGGTCGTAGTACTGGACAACCTCTCCAACGCTTCCCCCGAGTCTCTCAAGCGGGTCGAGCGGATCACCGGCAAGCCGGTCACCTTCGTGGAAGGGGACATTCTGGACAGAGCCTGCCTGCAACGGCTGTTTGCCACCCACAAGATTGAGTCGGTGATCCACTTCGCCGGCCTCAAGGCGGTGGGGGAATCCGGCCAGATCCCGCTCACCTACTATCAGAACAACGTGACCGGCACCCTGGTGCTGTGCGAAGAGATGGCCAGGGCCGGCGTGTTCCGGCTGGTGTTCAGCTCCTCGGCCACCGTCTATGGGGATCCGGCCTCGGTACCCCTGCGGGAAGATTTCCCCACCAGCGCCACCAACCCCTATGGCCGCTCCAAGCTGATGGTTGAAGAGATCCTGCGTGACCTCTCCAAATCCGATCCTCGCTGGGCCATCGTGCTGCTGCGCTACTTCAACCCGGTGGGGGCTCACGAGAGCGGCCTCATCGGTGAAGATCCCAACGGCATCCCCAACAACCTGCTGCCTTACATCAGTCAGGTCGGCGTGGGCAAGCTCAAGGAGCTGGGGGTCTTTGGCAACGACTATCCGACCCCGGACGGCACCGGGGTGCGCGACTATATCCACGTGGTGGATCTCGCCATCGGTCACCTCAAAGCGTTGGCCCGCATCAAGAGTGATACCGGCGTCTTCACCTATAACCTCGGCACCGGTCAGGGCTATTCCGTGCTGGAGATGGTCAAGGCGTTCGAGGCAGCCAGTGGCCGTGCCATTCCCTACCAGATCAAGCCCCGTCGCCCCGGCGATATTGCCGAGTGCTGGGCTGAACCGGCTCTGGCCCGTGACGAGCTGGGCTGGCAGGCTGAGCGGGGTCTGGAGCAGATGATGATCGATACCTGGCGCTGGCAAAGCCAGAATCCGAACGGTTATGGCCCTGCTGCGAAGCCGTGATCACGGGTCATGGGCTGCTCGGGAACCTCATTTATTCATATAGACTCGGGTCCCAGCGCTGCTCTTCGCCTTGCTGACAGCTTCTTGCGACGGCCCATCAGGCCTGATGGTTTGCAGCCTGAACAGCAAAACGCCCCGGCATGCCGGGGCGTTTTTTCATGCACAACGCGCGGGTTACTGAATGCTCTTGCCGGCGCGGACATCCTTGATGATAGCCTTGAGGCTGGCCAGATCCCGCGGTGCGCCGCGCAGGATCTGATCGCCGATGATAAAGGCCGGGGTACCGGAAATGGCCATGGCTTCGGCCAGCGCCCGGTTGGTACCCAGATTCTGATCGATGCTGCCGTCCTTGATCTTCGCCTCGACCTTGCTCCAGTCCACGCCGGCGGCCCTGGCGACGTCTTTCACCTGGGCTTCGTCGGAAAGGGGTCCCTGATGGGCGTACAGCTTGTCGTGGAAGGCCTGGTATTTGTCGGGCTGGCCGAGCTTCACCGCCAGCGCCGCGCGGGCGGCGTAGTAGGAAGTTTCGCTCAGGATGGGGAACTGCTTGTAGATGTAGCGGATCTCCTTGTCCTCAGAGAGCAGTTGCTGAATGAGGGGATGAGCGCGCTTGCAGTAGCCGCAGTTGTAGTCGAAGAACTCCACCACCGTCAGGCTGCCCTTGGGATTGCCGCTCTCGGGATCCTGGTTGGCGAAGAGCTGCTTGGCATGGGCTTCTATCAGCGTCTTGTCGTTCTCGGCCTGCTGGCTCTCCTGCTTGGCACGCAGGGCGTTGGACATCTCGACCAGGATCTCCGGATTCTTGACCAGATAGTCGCGCACGATCTGCTCGACATCGCTCTTGGTCAGCTCGCTCGCCTGAACGGGCGCCGCAAGCAGGGTCGCGCCGGTCAGGGCGGCGAACAGGGCATGTTTGATTCTCATAAGTCCATCTTGCTGGGGATGTGGTAGTGGCCCCTATAGTGGGTGAGTCTGTTTTCAAGTCAAGCCATCCGCTTGAAAAAGCACGGTTTGCAGCGGTTTTGCCGGTTTTGTGCGCCAGATAGCCCAATAAATGGGCAAACAAACGGAGTGGGGATTTACAAGGGCTGGGGGCATGGGTAATATGCGTCGCACTGCTGCGGAGGGGTGGCAGAGCGGCTGAATGCACCGGTCTTGAAAACCGGCGATGGGCGACCATCCGTGGGTTCAAATCCCACCTCCTCCGCCATCTATATAGCCCAACTGATTTATTCAGTTGGGCTTTTTTGTGTCTTCGGTTTTGGGTATGCCGCCGTGTGCCCGGATTTAGTTGACCATCGCGATCACTCCCAGGGCGTCACATTGGCGTACTTGTATTTGGCGTAGACGGGCTGGCCGTTGTAGGAACTGGGCGGGAAGCTCGGGTTGGCGCTGATCCAGTTATTCACAAACGTCTGCATCCAGCTGGTGACGGGGCGGCTCTCGCGGCGCACGCTCACCCATTTGTTCTGGGTGCGGCTGAAGACCTGCCAGGTGACTCCCGCCTCGTCGATGTTGAAGGCGTAGCGCTCCATGTTCCAGATGGAGATACCGTACTTGCCCAGGTCGATGTCCTGGGGATACTGACGCCCCTGGATCCAGACGTTGGTATGGAGCAGGTTGGTGCCCCCCATCAGCTCGATGTCGACTTCATAGTGAGAGCTGGTGCCTGCATCTCCGGTATAGGTAAAGAAGGAGCTGATGGTGCCGGGCACCGATCCTGCCTGCATCTGCACCTCATAACGACCCTTGCGGGTGTAGTTGTAGGTTCGCAGCTCAGCACAGCTCTTGTTCCCTTTGTCGGATTTCGCATGGAGGATGGCCGTGCCGGACTCCATCCAGACGTTGGCGGCGCGCCAGGTGCAGTCGAATTCTGACCCGCCATTGCGCCAACCATCAGAGACCTGCCAATCCTGATTGCTCCACCACCATGCCGATGCCTGAGTGGAATATAATCCTCCCGCCATCAGCAATACTGACATCAGTCCAAGTTTACGCATATTATCCACATTCCTGTGTGTTTATTAATGAGTGTTTTATTGATGACTACAAGCAGCATCAGAATAGCCATAAACAGATATTGAAACTTATACTGGTATCGCGTCATGACAGTTTCATACTTTTGAAATTGCCTGAAAAAGGTATGAAAGACATGACGGCTGGCTGGTATAACCAGAATAAAAAAAGCCACCGTATATAACGGTGGCAAAAGCACGGACTCCCGATCCGATGAGTTAAAATCAGCTGGCTTGGCGGCGATAGATCTCGACCAGTTCGGTGGCCAGTTCGCGGCACAGAATGGAGGTCATCAGGTGATCCTGGGCATGTACCATGACCAGTGTCATCTTGGTCTTGCCTTCGCCCTCATCGGCTTCAATCAGTTTGGTTTGTACGGCATGGGCAGCCTTCCCCGCGTCGGTGGCCTGGAGCAGCAAGGCATCCGCTTCGCTGAACTGGCCAGCACGAGCCTGACGCAGGGCTTCGAAACAGAGACTGCGAGATTG
Organism: Aeromonas sp. ASNIH5; assembly: GCF_002902865.1. NCBI lineage: Bacteria > Pseudomonadati > Pseudomonadota > Gammaproteobacteria > Aeromonadales > Aeromonadaceae > Aeromonas > Aeromonas sp. ASNIH5. The sequence goes on from NZ_CP026122.1 coordinate 4,255,926, forward strand.
GCCGGCATTGACGATGATGCCCATGACTGCTTCTTCAAGATCCATCATTTATGACTCCTTAAAATCCATTATTACGAGAGACGTTGGCGAACCATTCACCACTTTTCTTGACGGTGCGCTGCTGGCTTTCCAAATCAAGGCTGATGAATCCATAACGGTTCTTGTAGGCATTCATCCAGGACCAGTTGTCAATAAAGGTCCACAGGTGATAACCACGGCAATGACTTCCTTCGGCAATGGCGGTATGAATCCACTGGAGATGGCCGCGAATGAAGTCGATACGATAATCGTCTTTTACCTGACCATCTTCACCAATGAATCTGTGCTCCCCTTCGACACCCATACCATTTTCGGAGATATAGCTTGGGATATTTCCATAGTTATCTCGCAGGTTGATCAATATGTCATAAATACCGCGCTCATATATTTCCCAGCCGCGATAAGGGTTCATTTTGCGGCCTGGCATCTCGTAATTCTCGAAGAACCAGTCAGGCAGGAAAGGGGAGTCCGGGTTGATGGCCGTCATGCGTGCCTTCACTCGCCGCGGCTGGTAGTAGTTGATGCCGAGCAGATCGATCTTGCCGGCGGCCAGCAGTTCGCAGTCGCCGCTTTGCACAACTGGCATCTGATCGTGCTCGCGCAGGATATCGATCAGCTCCTGGGGATAAACCCCCTTCACCGCAGGATCGAGGAAGGCGCGGTTGAAGAACAGGTCGGCAATGAACGAGGCCTTCAAGTCTGCCGGGTTTGAAGAGCGCGGATAGGAGGGGGTCAGGTTCAGGACGATGCCGATCTGGCCGGGCAGGGAGAGTGTGCGATAACGCTTCACCGCCAGACTGTGGGCCAGCATCATGTGATAGGCCACCTGGGCTGCCCGTTTGAAGTCCATCTGGTTCGGGTAATGGAAGTCATACAGATACCCTCCTTCCACTACCACAACGGGTTCATTGAAGGTCATCCAGCAGGCGACGCGATCACCGAACAGTTTGAAGCAGAGCGCTGCGTACTCGGCATAGGCCGCCACGGTTTCGCGGCTCTCCCAGCCTCCCTGCTCCTGCCAGTACATCGGCATGTCGAAGTGGAACAGGCCGATGAAGGGTTTGATCCCCTTGGCCAGCAGCTCATCGATAACCTTGTTGTAGAAGTCGACGGCCTCCTGGTTGACGGTGTGGCCATCCGGCAGCAACCGGGCCCAGGAGATGGATGTGCGGAAGCTGTTGTGGCCAATCTGTTCCATCAATGCGATGTCTTCACGATAACGATCGTAGAAGGTGGAGGTGTTGGCCGGGCCAACCTGACCATGGAAACGGTGTGGCTCCGTCTCGAACCAGTGATCCCAGATGGTTGGTGCCTTGCCGCCCACATTGGCAGCCCCTTCCGATTGTGCGGCCGACGAGGCGCTACCCCACCAGAAGCCTTCGGGGAATGTATATTGCATTGCAGTTTCCTCTTGATGACCGGCGTGCAGGCGGCGTGGCGCCCGCACGCCTGGCGCTTACGCCTGACTCTGAATCGGTGTGATTGTGTCTGCTTTTTCTGATCTAGCGGCTTCTTCCGCTTCAGCCGTCTCGGCTTCCTGCTTGAGCAGGGTGCGTTCGTAAGCCCGCACGAAGGGGTAGTACATCAGGGCGGAGATCCCCATGCAGATGAAGCACATGATGACCGGACTGAAGGCCCAGTTGGTCGCCCAGGAGGCGCCGATGGGGGCCGGCGTGGTCCATGCGGTCAGCATCACGACCTTCTCAACCAGACCCAGATCCACCGCGAACCAGGCCAGGATGGCGTTGATCACCGGCACCAGGATGAAGGGCAGGAAGAAGACCGGGTTCATGATGATGGGAGCACCAAACAGGATCGGCTCGTTGATGTTGAAGAACCCGGGGACCACGCCCATTCGCCCTATGGTGCGCAGGTGCACGGCGCGGCTGCGCATCAGCAGGAATGCCAGTGGCAAGGTGGAGCCCACGCCGCCGATAAAGAGGAAATGATCCCAGAAACCGGGCAGGAAGGTGTGGGGAATGGCTTGGCCGGCGGCCAATGCGGCCTGGTTGCTGGCCAGGTTTGCCATCCAGAAGGGGTTCATGATGCCGGTGACGATCATGGTGCCGTGGATGCCGGCAAACCAGAGGATCTGGCACAACAGCACCGCCAGCAAGACGGCAGGCAGGCTGTCGGAAGCCGCCACCAGCGGTTTGAGCATGGCCATGATCGCCTCGGGCAGGATCATGCCAGTGGTTTCCTGCAGCAGCATGTTGAAGGGGTGCAGGGTCAGGATAATCGCCAGGACCGGGATCAGCACCTCGAAGGAGCGCGCCACTCCCATCGGCACCTGCTCGGGCAGACGGATGGTGATGTTGTTGCGCTTGAGCCAGGCGTAGACCTCGGTCGAATAGATGGCACAAATGAGAGCGGTAAAGATGCCCTGACCGGAGAAATACTGGGTGGAGATGGTGCCGTCTTTATATTGCGCCGCCACCAGCATGAACGACATCAGGGAGAGTAGACTTGTGGTGATGGGGTCCAGGGAGTATTGCTTGGCCAGGCTGGATGCGACGCCCACCGAAATGAAGACCGTCATCAGCCCCATGCTCATGTTGAAGGGCAACATGAGTTCGGCACGATAGGTGTTGGAAAAATCGAGCCAGGCTCTGGCAAAGCCCCAGGTGGTTTCGCTGGAGATGGGTGGGAAGATGAAGACCAGCATGAAGCTGCCGACGATCATGAACGGCAGCGCGGCAATAAAACCGTCACGGATGGCCAGAACATAGCGTTGCTGGCCCAGTTTTCCTGCCAATGGGCCGATCCGTTGTTCGATCAACTTGACCAGCATCCCATAGAGTGAACTCATAGTGTGTGTCCTTCCTTGTGAGCACGCTTAACCAATCAGGGAGAGGGCGTAGTCCAGCACCTTGTCGCCGCGCTGCATGCCGTAATCCATCATGTCGATAGGTTGTACCTTGATGCCGTGAGCCGCCGCCTTGGCTTGCAACTCCGGTTGCATGTACTTGATCTGCGGTCCCAGCAAGACCACCTGGTAATGGGGCATCTGGTCATCGAACTCCGATGCGCCAAAAGCCTTGATCTCGGCAGCCAGGCCCCGTTTTTCGGCTTCTACCAGCATTTTTTTCACCAGCAGGCTGGTGGACATCCCGGCAGAGCAGCACAACATGATTTTTTTCATGATCATTCCTCAGTTATTAAGCTGGGCTCACTATAGATCGATGCAACAATGTGGGAAATCGATTTCACGAATCGGATTTTGTAATTGTGATCGCGATCACTTGATGGATATCTGATATAAGGCATATAAAATAAAATATCGTTATTTATCATTTAGTTATAATTGTTTTTATGATGTGGTTTACGCCATGTTTATTCGACTTGGTATTTTGAAATATCGATTTCAAGTCTGTCGTGGTTTTCATGCTGCTCCTGCACTCCTGCACTCCTGCACTCCTGCACCCCTGCATGATGCAGGGGGCGCTTTCGGCATGGCGCCGATCCGGCGCCCATGCCAGCAATCCTGGATAACCGAGCCCATCGCCGTGCTCCTTCACCCTCTGGTGGCAGGGCGTCATGGTGGCGGCTAAGGGGCTCTGTACAGTGTCTTGCTCAGATGGCGGGCTCAGCCTGGGGTTTCCTTGTGGTTCTCGCTGAGGGTCACGAAACCCGATTCAGGAGCCGGGTATCCTGCTTTCCCGCCTTCTTCGCGCGCGGGGCACTGTAGAAGAGGCGGGGAGCGGGTGATGCCCAGATGGCGTCAGCAGATCTGATGGCACATGAGGGATCAAGTGGATGCGCAAATAAGGTGGCCAAGAGACGGACATGTAAAAGGCAGGGTTGCGAAGGTGCGGTCAGATGCAATGAAATGATCGATAAGAGAGGGTTCTGCTGCCGTCAGCCTCTGAATGATGACGGAAAAGGGAAAAGGGAAAAGGGAAAAGGGAAAAGGGAAAAGGGAAAAGGGAAACGTAAAGCGGAGGGTGGCGACCGGTGCGGGAGCTGTCCTGGGCAAGAACGGCAGGGGAGTAAAACAATGCTCCGTCACGGGGACGGAGCATTGGAAGGGTGATCAGCGGGTCAATCCACCTTCATCCAGTACGCTGACCGTCCAGAAGAAGGGGGCATTCCAGTTGACGGTGACCTCGTTCAGCGTCCAGGCACCAATCTCATCTTTCCAGCAGGTCTGGCCGGTACACTTGCCCTTGAGGGTGGAGGCAACGGGATCGCTGAAGTTGATGGAATTCGGTCCGCCCGAGAGTACACCAGGCGGAACCAGGGGAGACGCGGGGTCGATGGGGTGAGCCCAGAACCTGTGGTGCGGATTCTTCAGCGGACGGCTGCCGTAGCCCGACACATAGGACTGGTCGAGGGGGTTGCGGCCGAGCACATAGTCCATGGCATCGGACATGGCCTGCAGGTATTTGCGCTCTCCCGTGAAGTCATGGGCCAACCCGAGGAAGATGCTGCGGTTCATCAGGTTGGAGTTGGAGCCCCAGGGGTATTCGGTCGCCTGATAGGGGATAAGGTAACCCTCCGTCACCACGCTCTTCTGGTAGCCGTCAGCTGCGGCGATGATAGCGGCGCGTGCCTTCTCCACTTCCTGTTTGCCCAGTTTGTTAGGCACCATGGCCAGCGTGATGGTCCCTGCACTGCTGAGATCCTGCCAGTAGAGATCACCACTTGCGCTGCGATCCCCCTTGGGGGCAGCCAGATAGAGAGGGGACTGCTGGACGGCCTGCTTGTACTCGGCTTTGCCGGTGGTGGCAAACAGCTCGGCGGCAGCCCAGTAGAATTCGTCCTTCAGGTTGGTGTCATCATAGGGACCGGATCCCACAAAGTTGTCATAGGCATAGACGTCCGGATGGCGGTTGGCCGCCTTCCAGGCTCGTTCCGCTGCCTGCAGGCTGCGCTGTGCGAAGGCCGGATCCAGATCCTTCCATACGCGAGCGGACTGGGCGGCGGTGGCCGCCAGGTTCAGAGTCGCAGCCGTGCTGGGGTGGCTCAGGAAACGGGGTTGTGGATCCTTGTGGGGCGGGAGCGGCATCCCGGTCCAGGCTTCGTCGGCGACCTTGTGGAAGACCATGCCGGAGGCATCGATCTCGGTCAGTTTCAGGCTGTCGAGCTGCTTGGACTGATCGCCTACCGGCACCCAGGCCTTCTTGCCTTCGGGCACCTGCATGGCGAGGAAGAACTCCATCATCCAGCGGGACTCGTCCAGCAGATCGTTGTAGCCGTTGTGCTGTTCCGGGATCTTGACCTTGCCGTCGGCAAAGGCGTTCTTGTCACCCTCTTTCGCCAGCTGCTCCCGTTCATAAAGGTTCATCAAGGTCCATACCGAGATCCCCCCGTTGACCACGTACTTGCCCTGATCGCCGGCGTCGTACCAGCCGCCGGTCACATCCAGCATGAAGTCACAGCCAGGCCACTGGTTGCCCTTGGCGTCCTGCTTGTTGAAGCAGGTTACGTTCTCGGGCTTGTGTCCTGCCGGGCGAGCAAGGTCGGGGCGCTGGACATATTTGGCTTCGATGTCGATGCCGCTACGCTGCTGATAGAAGAAGGAGAGGGCATCGAATTTCATGGTGTGATAGATGTCATCGCCGATGCTGAACGGATGACTCTTCTGGCCGGCGACCTCCAGTACCAGGCCGGTGCCCGGGGTGGTGACCTGACTGAAGTCGGCAATCTGTACGTTCTCGCCGGATGCGGCATTCAGGCCAAAGGGCGTGGTCTTGCCTTCCGCGATGGTCTCACCCTGGGCATTGCGCAGGGTCCAGGGGAGCGAGTCCTTGCTGTCGGTGGCGATGGTCGCCCGTTTCAGAGCCTTGCTGAGATAGCCGACCTGGTTGACGCGCACGCTGCCCAGCTCCGATTTCTTGATCAAGGAGGGGCCCGATAGCGTGGCTTCACCGATACAGACAGTGGTCGGTGTCTGGGTGCCCATCTGAAGTTGGAACTGGGTCTTCTCGTCAGTGGCAGAAGGTGTGAACTGGATATCGAACGGTTTGGGCGTGCTGCCGAGGGCGAGGTCCTGCACCATGTAGTTGGTGTAGGGGGCGCCATCATGCTGGATCAGGGCCTTGACGTTGATGTCGCTCTTGGCCATGGCAGTGAAATGGAGTTTGTAGGTTTGCCCCTGCACCAGGCCGAGATTGGACTGACCCAGGATGACATCCCAGGGATTGGAGCCCGACTCGGTGAAGGTGATACAGCCCATCTGGTTCTCGGCGTTCAGGGTCCCCCCGGCCGTCCACCATCCATCGGTTCCCTGGAAGCCCCCATTGGTCAGCAATTCACCCACAGGCCCGGCAGATGCCGAGGAGGTACCTGAACCAGATGCCCCTGCGCTGGGCAGGGAGCAGCCATGCAAGCCAATGACGCAAGACATGGCAAGCGTCAGGGCACTAAGCCGAGATGTTTTCATTGTTACCCCTTTGATCACAGACGGAAATAATGGCGTCGATTTTCGCACTCACGCAGAAAATGACCGAGTCATCCTGCGGTCCGCATTTCACTGTCAAGATTCACACACAATCCCTGAGTGGAAATCGATTTCACAATTCAGGTAACAGTAAATTTTTTGGCAGATCAAGTTTGCTTTTATGAAATGTGATGGAGACGGCAAATTTTCGTTTATTGATATATTCATGCACTTGAATTGAATTCCATTGAATCCTTTCAACATTCCTCTGACTCCCCAGTCGTTTGGCCATATCGGTGTCGTTCCAGGCAGCTCATGCGGCAAATCAATGTGGTGGATTGCATTTAAATTATTGTTTTAATTTTATTTTGTTGATTTTCCTGACATGAGTCTACCCGTTCTCTCTGTTCCTTCCTGGGTATTCTGCTGATGATGCACGCCCCCGAGTTTGTGAGTTGCATCACTATTTTCTCTTTCTGCGGGATCTTTGTCATGGCATGACAAAGATACTGCTGGAATGACGAAGAGATTTCTGTTTACCATTTAATATTCTTGCAATCGATTTCAAATTTGACTGTTTTTCAAGACGACTCGCCATGAACGATGAGTCCAGGCGATGAACGAGAACATCCGGAGAGTCATAAGGAAAATGCGTAAAACTACAGGTCTCACCAGGTCTATGACCTGCCTATTCGTGGGCTGCGGCATCTGGAGTGCCGGGATGGCGGATGAGTTGTCGACCATGCCCTATTTTTCCACCTGGCCGCAGATCCACAGCGCCATTGCCAGGGACGAGGGGATGGAGCATCAGATCCAGGCTCTGCTCTCCCGGATGACCCTGGAGGAGAAGGTTGGCCAGATGATCCAGCCCGACTTTCGTGAAGTGACACCTGAGGAGGTGACGCGCTACAAGATTGGCTCCGTCCTCAACGGGGGAGGGGGCTGGCCCGGCAACAACAAACACGCGTCGGCCCAGGACTGGGCACACCAGGCCGACACCTATTGGCAGGCGGCGGAAGCGGGCTTTGAGGGCAGGGGGTATCGCATCCCCTTCATGTGGGCGACCGATGCGGTGCACGGCCACAACAACGTCTTCGCGGCGACCCTGTTCCCGCACAATATCGGCCTGGGGGCGGCGCGGGATCCGGATCTCATCTACCGTATCGGCCAGGTGACGGCGCGGGAAGTGGCCGCCACCGGGCTGGATTGGACCTTCGCCCCGACGGTGGCGGTGCCGAGGGATGATCGCTGGGGCCGGACCTATGAGGGCTATTCCGAAGATCCCACCATCGTCTATCACTATGCTGGCGAGATGGTGCGTGGCCTGCAAGGTTCCACGACGGATCTGCGCGGCCAGCGCCATGTCATCTCGAACGTGAAACACTTCGTGGGGGACGGCGGCACCCTGAACGGGGTCGACCGGGGTCAGAACTTCTATTCGGAAGAGGACCTGCGCAACCTGCACGCGGTGGGCTACTTCTCGGGGCTGGATGCCGGTGCCCAGGTGGTGATGGCTTCGTTCAACAGCTGGCACAACGAGCTCAACCGCGATGTGCTGCCAGAGGACGGGGTTGAGTACAACGGCAAGCTGCACGGCAGCCGCTATCTGCTGACCGACGTGCTCAAGGGCAAGATGGGCTTTGATGGCCTTGTCGTCTCTGATTGGAACGGTCACAGCGAGATCGCCGGTTGCACCATGGGGAGCTGCCTGCCTGCGGTGCTGGCCGGGGTCGACATCTTCATGGTCACGGCGCGCAAGGACTGGATGGAGTTTCGCCAGAGCCTGCTCGATGGCGTGGCGAGCCGACAGATCCCGATGAGCCGGATCGACGATGCCGTGACGCGTATCCTGCGGGTCAAGATGCGGGCCGGGCTGTGGGAGAAACCCATGCCGTCGGCCCGTGAGCTGGCGGGCAAGCAGGGTGAACTTGGTGCCGTGACGCACAAGGCGCTGGCCCGGGAGGCGGTACGCAAGTCGCTGGTGCTGCTCAAGAACGAGGGCAGGATCCTGCCCCTGAGCCGGCAGAGCCGGGTGCTGGTGGCTGGGAGCGCCGCCAACGATCTGGGCAAGCAGGTGGGGGGCTGGAGCCTGACCTGGCAAGGCAGCGAAAACGGGCGCGGTGATTTCCCCGGTGCCCAGAGCGTGCTGGATGCGGTGACCGCCACCGTCGGTGCGGATCATGTGCAGGTGAGCACGGGATCCGGTGAGTTTGCGGGAGCCAAGCCCGATGTCGCCATCCTGGTCATGGGGGAGGATCCCTATGCCGAGTGGTTCGGCGACATTCCTGACAACAAGACCCTTGCCTATGGGGATCTCAAGAGCAGCTATCACGAGGACCTGTTGACCCTCAAGCGGCTGAAGGCGGCCGGCATCCCCGTGGTGACCGTGCTTTTCTCCGGACGTCCGCTCTACGTCAATGAGGAGCTCAATCTCTCTTCCGCCTTTGTCGCCGCCTGGCTGCCGGGCACCGAGGGGGAGGGGATCACCGATCTGCTGTTCAGGGATGCCAAGGGCAAGGTGGCCCATGACTTCCAGGGACGCCTCTCCTTCTCGTGGCCCTTCAGCAAGTGCGCCACCACCATCAATCGCACGCCCACCCATATCCCGGGCTGGCAGCGTCCAGCCTTCGAGCAGGATCCAGCGGGTGAGTACGCACCGCTCTTCCCCTATGGCTACGGGCTCAGCTACGGCAAGCCTTCCCCTGTGGCGGCCCGGGTCAGCAACCTCAATACCCTGACCCTGGATAATCGTACCTTCGGCTGCAACGAGAGCGACCCCGCCAAACTGAGCGCCGCTGACAAGGTGCTCGAGCTGTTCGGGCCAAAGGCGGGTGAAGAACACCGTCTGCGCATGGGGGATGCCAGCAACTGGACGGGGACTGAAGTCTCCGGCAACAGCGTGACCGAGATGACCTTCATCAAGGTTCAGCCCATCGACTACCTGCGCCAGCAGGATGCGCGAGCGGTCACCTTCCTCGGGGCGGACAAGCCGGGTGTCGACTCCGGGGCCACGATCCAGTTGCAGACCACCCAGGTCAAGGGGGCGGACCGTCGCACCTACCTGAAGGGAGAGAGCGAGCTGCAGGTGACGCTGCGGGTGCAGCAGGCACCAGCGGGGGACATGACGCTGGGGCTGCAGTGTGGCTGGCCCTGCGGCAAGTCTATCGAGATTGCTCCGGCCTTGCGCCAGTTGCCCCCGCAGAAGTGGGTGACCCTGAGTCTGCCCCTGCGCTGCCTCGAAGAGGGCATGGACTTCGCGAAGGTCAATACCCCCTTCATCCTGGGCACCAGTGGACAGGCGCGTATCGACATGGCGACCGTACGCTGGGTACCGGCTTCTCTGCTGGGGGCCTCAGGGGAAGTGGTCAGGCTCGATTGCCAGGGCAGGTTGAGTCGATAAGCCGTCAGCCAGATGCACCAGGATGCCTGTCGGGCTCCTGGTGCCTTGATAACCGGCTCCGCCCCGATGCGGAGGGAGAGGTGGGAGAGAAGGATGTCGATCGTACAGCGGATCAGATTGGGCTTTACGCTGCTGCTGGTCCTGTTGCTATTGCTCGGGGCCATCAGTTATCTGAAGACGACCTCCATTCACGGTCGTTTCCAGCAGGTGACCGAGGAGGCGACGCCTCAGGCCCTGACCGCCAGCCGGCTGCGTGCCGCGTTGCTGATGGCTGACAGGGACAGCCTGGCGCATCTCGCCATCCGGGAGACGTCGGCGTTTCCCGAGTCCCGTCAGCGTGTTGCCCATGACAAGGTCCGCTATGAGCAGCACATCAAGGCATTCGCGGCCCTGACACTCGATACCGAGAGTGAGCGGCAACTCGCCCGGGTTACCGACCAGGCCCCCCGGCTGTTTACCCTCTCTGAGCAGTTGATGAGCCTGCACGAAGAGTCAGTCGAGCTGGAGCGGGTGCTCGCACGGATGCGGAGCGAGCTGCTGCACCTGGACGACAACTACCGTTCGGCGGCAGACCTGCTGGTGCGTTACACGGCGGGGCGGCGCTCTTTGCAGAACAAGGCGGAGCTCATCACCAGCGGTATTGCACGGGATCTCAAGCTGATCCTGCGTGCCGACGGCAACACGGATCTGGTGGCGCTACAGGGGGTGCTGGCCAAAGACATCGACATTGCGAACCAGCGTCTGGAGCGGATTGTTGTCCCCGATGACGTCAAGGCCAGGTTCACCCGCCATGTGGCGCACATTCCCCAACTTGTATTTGGCGACAAGGGGCTGATTGCCACCCTGGTGCGCCGTCAGCAAATCAGCCAGCAACTCCATGGCTTGCGTGAACAGCAGGAGGCGCAGAGCCAGCAACTGGGGGAGGTCCTGGACAGGCTTATCGCCATCAGCAACCAGAGCATGCAGGAGGACAGGCTGAGTGCCGACGTCGCGGTTGACAGCGCCCGCACCTGGATCGTGATGGTGGCCCTGTGTTCCGTGCTCATCGCCCTCATTGTTGCCTGGAGTACGGCCCGCAGCATCCAGGTGCCGCTGGTGCGGATCAATCGGGTTCTCGGTCTGATGGCACAAGGGGACATGACGCTGCGGGTTCGCTACCCCGCCAGGAACGAGCTTGGTGAGGTCGCGAACTCCATCGACCAGCTGGCCCACCACACCAAGACGCTTCTGATGGAGGTCCAGACCGGCTCTGAGTACCTGGTGAGCGAGACGCGCAAGACCGCAGAGATCGGCGAGCAGGTGATGTCGCAGGTGCAGGCGCAGAAGGCTCAGACCGATCAGGTGGCGGCCGCCATCTTCGAGCTGGAGACCAGTGCGACCGAAGTGGCGCGCTCGAGCGATCATGTTCGTCGGGAGGTGGGGGAGGCCAATGACGAGAGCCGGCTCGGACGTCATCTGATGCAGGCCAATCGGGATGGCATCGAGCAACTGGCGACCGACATCGCCGGGGCCATGGCGATCACCCGCAAGCTCGAAGGCTACAGCAGCAACATTGGCAACATTCTCGAGGTGATCCGTGGCATGGCTGAACAGACCAACCTGCTGGCCCTCAATGCGGCCATCGAAGCGGCCCGTGCCGGGGAGGCCGGGCGGGGCTTTGCGGTGGTGGCCGAGGAGGTGCGGGCGCTGGCTACCCGTTCACAAGGGGCGACCCAGGAGATCCAGGTGATGATCGACAACCTGCAGGGATGCGCCCGCGATGTGGCGAGCGTGATGGCCCAGAGCCATGAGCAGACCCAGCAGAGTGTGCAGCAGACCCGGGATGTCGAGAGTGCCCTGGGGGGGATCGCCTCGCGCATGGAGGCCATCAAGGAGATTGCGGATCACATGGCTTATGCCGCAGCGGAGCAGATTTCGGTGAGTCAGGGAGTGGCCCAGCACGTGGCGGCCATCGCAGACGTGGCTCACGAGACCGAGCAGGCGTCCCGGGTATCGGCGAGCAGTGGTGAGGTGTTGTCGGGGCTGGCTAGCCAGCAGCAGAGTCTGGTGGCCCGTTTCAAGGTGTAGGAGAGAGGCGATGTGGAAATCTGTGAGTGCCCTGCTGGTCTGGGGGCTGAGTACGGCGGCGGTATCCCAGGAGCTGGTGCTGGAAACCTGGCGCGTGGATGACGAGGCGCTCTGGAAGGAGCAGTTTCTACCCCGTTTTCAGGCGATCCATCCCGAGATCACCCTTAAGCTGCATTCGCAGCGCTCGGCGGATTACGATCGGGAGCTTGCCGAGCGGCTGGCGGCGGGGAAGGCAGGGGATCTCATCACTTGCCGTCCTTATGATCAGTCCCTGCGGCTGTTCCAGCAGGGGCATCTGCTGGATCTGACGGACCTGCCCGGGATGGAGAACTTCCCGAGCTTTGCCAAGGCCGCCTGGCAGACCGACTCCGGGGCCCAGACCTTCTGCCTGCCCATTGCCTCCGTGATCCAGGGTTTCTACTTCAATGTCGATATCTTCAACGCCCTTGGGCTGACACCGCCGCGAACCCGTGCCGACTTCTTCGCCGTGCTGGAGAAGGTGAAGCAGGATGGCCGCTATCTGCCGCTGGCACTGGCGGCTCACGACAGCTGGGTGGTCTCCGAGCTTGGTTATCAGAACATCGGTCCCAATTACTGGCATGGGGAAGATGGCCGCCTGGCGCTGATCAACGGTCAGGCGCGAGTGACCGATGCCCCTTATGTGGCGGCGTTTCGTGAGCTGGCGAGCTGGCGGCCCTACATAGGGGACCATCCTGCCGATGCCACCGAAGCACAGGCGGTGGATGCCTTTGCTGCGGGCAAGGCCGCCATGATAGTGGCGGGCTCCTGGTCGCTGGCCCAGTTCACCGGCAAGGTCAATTTTGGTGCCTTCCCGCCCCCCGTCGCGCGGGAGGGGGACACCTGCTATTTCACCGATCACACCGACATGGGGATCGGCATCAATGCCGCCAGCCCGAACAAGGAGGCCGCCCTGAAACTGGTGGAGTGGATGGCAAGCGCCGACTTTGCCGAGCGTTTCTCCAATTCGGTGCCCGGTTTTTTCTCCCTCTCCAACCACTTCTTCGAGCTCAAGGATCCGGTGGCGAGCACCATGATGGGCTGGCGGGATACCTGCGATTCCACCTTGCGTCTGGGGGCGCAGTTCCTCACCCGGGGTGAGCCGTCGCTTACCACAGAGCTTGCGGAGGTATCGCAATCCGTGGTGCTCGGCACCATGACGCCGGAAGCCGCCGCCGCGCGCATCCAGCAGGGGTTGGCAAGCTGGTATCCCCCCCAGAAGGCGGCCACGAGAAGAGCCAGTCTGTGTGAAGCGGACGAGCCTCTCCCCACGCTGGCAACCAGCGCGGCCACCGGGACGGAATCCCCCTTCGCAGCGCCTTGACGGTGGCCCTGCTCCCGCAGGGATCTGCACACTCCCCAAGGCGCCTTCAGGCGCCTTGTTTCATTCGGGTCGACCGGGGTCATCGGGTTGTGATTGCCAGGCTTTGGCTGGTGTCATCGGGCCAGGCCGGATTGGGGGCCGGCAGAAGAGGGACGCCAGGTTGTGTGTGGTCTCTGTGCTATGTCAGAGAGTCAAAGTGGAAGACGCGGCAGGGGCAAGTCATTCGCTGGGCAGGCGGCAAACAAAAGAAAAACGGCCCGAAGGCCGCTTTGCGCTGATGCTGTGATCTGATGCTGCCCAGGGAACCGCCCCGGTCTGTGTTCACCCCTTGTACGGCAGTGTGGTATCACGCACCACAATGCTCAATTCGGGCAGTTCGTCCGAGTTCAGCTCCGTGTTCTCGATCAAACCCAACAGAGTCTTGACCATCTTGACACCCATCTCGTAGATGGGCTGACGTACCGTGGTCAATGGCGGGTTGGAATAAGTAGAGAAGGGCAGGTCGTCAAAACCGATGAGCGAGACATCCTCAGGCACCCGCAAGCCGCACTGCTTGAGCCCCAGAATGGCACCGTAACAGGTCTGATCGTTGGCGCAGAAGATGGCGGAGAATTTCCGGCCGCTCTCCACCAGCTTCTTGACGGCATTGAGCCCGCCGACTTCGGCGAAATCCCCCTGGATGACCAGGGAGGGGTCATATTCAATACCTGCGCTCACCAGGGCCTGGCGATAGCCATGATGACGCTCGATGGCATCGTTATGATCCGGCAAACCGACGATATGGGCGATGTCACGATGACCCAGATCCAATAAATAGCGAGTCGCCATGTAGCCACCCAGCCGGTTATTGATGCTGAAGGAGTGTACCCGCTCGGTCATGATATTGTGACCTGTGGCCACAATCGGTATTTGCTGGGAAAACTCGAGCAGTGTTTGCTGATTGACGTGGCCGGTCAAAATAATAAGGCCATCAACCCGCCGGGCCACCAGCAGGCGCAACCGCTCAACTTCTTCTTCCGCATTCCAGTGACCACTGACAATCAGCGGCACATACTCCATGCCCTGAAGAGTGTGTTCAACACCCCGCAACATTTCGTTGGAAAATGGACTCTCCACATGTTGGGTCAAAACACCCAGGGTCATGGACTGACCCGTTTTCAAATATTGCGCCATCAGGTTGGGACGAAAATTCAATTCCTGAATGGCATCTTCCACCGCCTGACGTTTATCTGCGGCCACTTTGGCCGAGCCGTTCAATATCCGGGATACAGTGCTTGCCGAGACACCGGCTCGGCGGGCGATATCATAGACAGTGGCTTTTTTCTCCTGAGCTGACTTCGACATCCCCCCTCCGTACTCGACTGTGAAAACCCCTGGTCATGGCCAGTGTTATATGAATATCTTCTTAATAAATCAGCAAGTTAGGATACCCGTTTCCCCTGGTGGTGACAAGCGATGATGCGCCTTGCCAGGGGAGGGAATGCTACTGCTGGGCGGCAAAAAAGACCTCTTTTGCCTTGGTAAAACCGGCTTGCTCGGCGGCTTTGACCCAGGCGAGCGCCTGCTCATAGTTTTTGCTCTGAACGGCAGTGCGAATATGCTGATAATAATCCAGTTCACCCAACGATTTATCTGGTGAGACCATCACGGGCGATATGGTTTTTGCGATCTGCGTCGCATTTGCAGCGGGCTCTGCGTCCAGCGTCAAATATAGGCGTCCGGTCGCAGAGTGAGGCACTTCCACATTGATGAGGCGGGCGACATCCGTGGTGCGATCATATTGCATGGCGCGCTGGAGATCGTCCGGGTTGAGCCGGGTACTGCCCTGCATGTCCTTCGCCGTGGAATAGATCACCATATAGGCGGCCCGAGCGCTGCCAATGGGGGCCGGAATGGTGAATTCCCCCTGAATGTTCTGCCCTGAAATTAACGAACGACCGTCATAACTGAATGTGGAACCGGGAATGGTTTGAACGGCGTTGTATTGCTCGTCCAGCAACAGGATGCTGGGCAGGAAGACGGTATAGTCGACCGGAATGGTTATTTTGACGCGAGTTGCCTGGCTGACTTCGGGCAGCGAGAAGGCCATTACATAGCTTTTGCCTGAATCAAATGCATAGACCTGGCTGTCGGTGCTCACATCGATCCAGCGGCTCTCCTGCCCGAGGGACTGGAAGCGAAGTTCCTTGAACGACTCGACCGCCACCTTGTTCGACAATTGTTCCCGACCTTGCTCAACCTGTTGCTGCAGGGCGGAGACTGCCGATCCTGGCGAATGCTCCGGGCCCATGCCGGCGCATCCGGCCATCAGCAGACTGACCAGGAAAGGCAGACACTGCTTCGTTCCCTTCATCGTGTTTCCTCGTATGCAATGCGGGCCCCCCAAGGGACCCGAGATTATAGTGCAGATAAGTATCGCGACCTAACCTACCACCACATGTCCGCCTGTACACCGACCAGGAAATCTTCCCGGTCTTCCTGCCAGGGGGTCTCGTTGTTGTGATCGACATAGGTCGTCAGAATGCGGATCTCCGGTGAGGGCCCCATGCCGGTATTGACGGTGAAGGTCGGCACTATGCTGACCTTGTGAGAGGTGCCACCCCGTTCGACGTTGTCGATGATCAGGTTGTTTTTCACATATCCGACTTCCGTCTGGATGGAGAAGAACTCATTGATCGGGAATACCGGGCGCAGAGATGCGGCATACCAGGAGTCATGGCCACCCAGCTCGTAGTCGTTGTACTGGTAGGAGAGGGTCGGTAGCAGATGAATATTGGCGCCATACCAGCCACCCCAGAGGAAGAGGCGGTAGGATTGATCGCCTTCCATCACCTTGGACTGGTAGGGTTTATAGCCATCCGCCTTGTCCTGCAGTGTCTTCTGATACAGGGAGCCCTTGCGATACATGGCGGTATTGGTCAGGTTGGCACCCAGCAAGTCCCCTGAACCCAGCCCACGTCCTGCCTGGGCGATGAACTTGGAGAAGCCGCCCGGCATGAAGAAGAAGTCGTCGCGGGAATAGATGACGGTTCCTTCTGCCCCCTTGGTGGCATATTGCTTGTTGTCGCCGGTGAACTCGTTGCTGGGCATCTGCTTGAGTGCGATCTCCATGTCCCAGGCACCGTAGAGGGCGCTAGTGTGGAGGGTGTGCATGGTGGCTTCAGTGCCATTGGCGCGGTCGGAGTGGCTGGTGTCGTTGCTGTTGATATAGGCAAAGTCCCACTTGCCACCCGCCATCTCCATGGCTTTGATGCCGACGCCGGTTCCCGAGTAGTCCGTGTAGAAATAGTCGGTGGTCCAGATGTAGTTCTCGCGGTCGTAATAGCGCAGGCCGCCCCACATGGTCCCGGTCGGGGTGATGCCACCCAGCTCCACATAGGTTTCTGACACACCGCTTTCGCGAGGCGCGGCACGGGTTTGCAGGCCGTCGGCATCGGACTCCACCTTGAAGTGGATGTTGACCGACTTGTTGCTGCCCAGATCCCACAACTTGTTCAGGCCCGCTTCCCAGCTGTTGTCCAGCTCGGAGCCCAGGCGCCCCATGGTCTTGTCCATCTCATATTCGTACCCCGCCTTGGCGAAGTTGTCCTTGGCGTCAAACATCGAGCCGGCACGAATATAACCGTGGAAGCCAAAACTCTCGGCGGCATTCGATACTGCGGGCACTGCCAGCCCGCAACATGCCCCGACAAACAAGGCGAGTGACTTCAATTTCATCTTATTGCTCCAATCCGTAGAAAATTATTTTCAATCGATTTCTCGAAGATTCAATGCCTTGTCACCTGATCTGCTGACAGGGCTGATTGCTGTCAAAATCTGCCGGGATGGCTGTTTTCAGGGCCACGTTGGTGAAGGCGAAGCGCAGACCGGCCATGGAGTCCCAGGCCCCGCTCAGGTAGAGCGCCTTTTGCACCGAGCCTGTGTTGGCCGCAGGAATGAGAGAGGCGACCGGCAGGATGCAGCGGTACCAGGTGTCGTCATCGGGCACGATGTTGCTGTCCATGGTGAAGAAGGTGCCAAAGTCCGGGCCTGCGGTACCGTCCATGCGGATCTGGATGTTGGGGGAGTCACCGTAGCTGGAGACTTTCAGGTCGAGCAGCATGGCGCCGTCCTGATAGGCGGAGAGATCCCCATTGGCGCTGTCGGTCCCGAGGAAGGCGGCGCCATTGCCTGGCAGGTCCATGGTGATGACCTGGTTTTCATCGGTCAGGGTGCCGCCGAAGCTGGCTGCCGGGTAATCGGCGCTGCGGTCCTGGGCCTGGCTCTTGTCACCGGAGTAGTAGAGTGCGGCATCGGTGGCTACCAGCGCGGGGGCATTGTTGACGCCGGAGCCTGTGTCCGGATTGGTACCTGGATCGGTGCCAGGATCGGTACCGGGATCGGTTCCCGGGTCGGTGCCTGGGTCTGTGCCCGGGTCGGTAGCACCGCCAGGCGCTTCACAGGTGACCGGGTCGACAACGGGCTTGGCCGAGGTGGTGAGCAGGTACTTGATGTTGGTGATTTCGTAGTTGAAGGCTTCTTTGGTGGCCAGGTGGAACGGTGTGCCCACAGTGGCGAGGTTGATGGCCGTGGCACCGGGGAAGGGCTTCATGCAGTTGATGGGCAGCGTGAGCGTTTCCCAGTCGCCCGAACCGGTCAGGGCGCTGGCAATGGGCAGGCTGCTGCGGTTGGGATATTCGTTGTCGATGGAGGCATTGAGCACTTCCGGCACCTTGCTCTTGGTCCGCAGCTGGAACTCGATGAAACCGGAGGCGTATTTGCTCAGGTTCAGAGGGGTGGCGGATTTGAGCATGAAGGTGCCATCTCCGTCACCGGCTACCTGCACATCGGCGGTGTCATCGGTACCGGCATTGTTGATGAGCACGGCGCTGATGCTGGTCATGGCGACGGGAGAAGCGGTGACCGGTTGCAAGCTCCAGTTGTCCTTCTCTGACTGGATGCTGGGGGTTGTACCCCCATTGGCACCGACCCCGAACAGGATCAGGGTGCTGTCGCCAGGGGGCGTGGTGCCACCGTTGTCGCCACCGTTATTACCACCGGTGTTGCCACTATTCGAGTCGATATTATCGGCCCCACCACACCCGCCAAGCAGGGCAGCGGCGATCAACGACGCCAAAAGTCCTTTTTTTGATGCATTCATACTGACCACTCCAATCAATGGGAAAAATATCCACCGCGATGAACCGTCAAGACTCAAACAGACGCTATGCAATCGATGCCAAGACAAATCATGCTGGCTTCATTTTCTTGAAATCGATTTCCAATGCAATGCTTATCCCCTGTGATGATCAAAGTTTGTGTTTCAAATCACAGAAAGCGTGTCCTGATGACCAGCTGATGGGATGTGCAAGAAAGAGTTATCTTTAAATGAAAAGAGTTCATGGTGTTGTTTTTAATGGATTATTTTCTTTTTCTCTTGAGGCTGACGATCAGAGGGAAAGTATCGGAGTAGATCTGCAATGTATCTGAGGTGATTGCGATGTGTCGATTTCTGAGTAACACTTAAATTGACTTCGATTTCATAGTGTGTTGAATGAGACTCAGGCTGTCATCAACATTGCGGGGGCCTCTCCAGCGGTTCAAGCACCAGGAGTGTCCAGCCTTGACTGGTGATGGCAGACAGCATGCAGTCGATGAGGCCAAGGGAGTCGGCCGTCAGAGCGATGCTGAGGCCGGGTTCCTGCTGGGTCGGCACCGACCCGGGATGGTGCAAGCCCCCTGTGCCAGATAGCAGATCGCCATCTTGGAGAAGACCAAGGATGCACCGGCGACGGAGGGCTGGTCACAAATCTTGGAGAGGCAACCCGCGATAGGGTCGCCCCGCAGCACCGGCCATGAACCACAGGCCCGGCACCATGGCGCGCTCATCCTCTTCGAAGGAACGCAAAATGGTGCCAGGCATGCATTGCATGATCATCGCCTCCTCAGGGCCAGCAAACCCGCGCAGCGGTCAGCATGATCGGTGCTGTGCTCGCTGTGTCCGCCAGGCCTGAATGCGCGTCTGGGTGCCGATGACGAAGACAAAAAAGACCGGCACGAAGAAGATGGCCAGCAGGGTGCCGCTGATCATGCCGCCGAACACGCCGGTGCCGATGGCATGCTGGGTCTCCGCGCTGGCACCACTGGCAAGCATCAGCGGCACCACGCCGAGGGTGAAGGCGAGCGACGTCATCAGGATGGGGCGCAGGCGCAGGCGGGCGGCGGTCACCGCAGCGTCAAGCAGCGAGCGCCCTTCGCCGTGCAACTGGCGGGCAAACTCCACGATGAGGATGGCGTTCTTGGCCGACAGACCGATGATGGTGATCATGCCCACCTTGAAGAAGACGTCGTTGGGCATGCCGCGCAGCATCACCGCCGCCACGGCGCCGAGCAGGCCCAGGGGAACCACCAGCATCACGGAGAGCGGAATGGACCAGCTCTCGTAGAGCGCGGCCAGCACCAGGAAGACCACCAGCGCCGACAGCAGCATCAGCAGGGGGGCCTCGGCCGCCGACTGGCGCTCCTGCAGCGACTGTCCCGTCCAGGCCAGGGCGAAGCCTGGCGGCAATTGCGCCACCAGGCGATCCATTTCCGCCATCGCGGCGCCACTGGACACCCCGGGGGCGGCACTCCCGGAGAGACGCACGGCGGGGAAGCCCTCGAAGCGCATCATCTGTTGCGGCGACTGGCGCCAGGTCGGCGTCACCACCTCCCGCAGGGGCACCATGCCGCCGCTGGCATTGCGCACCCGCAGGCCGAGTACGTCATCGAGCTGCATGCGCGCCTTGGCGTCGGCCTGCAGGATGACCTGCTGCATGTGCCCGCCGTTGGGGAAATCGTTGATATAGAGCGATCCCATCGCCGCCGACAGGGTGCTGCTCACGCTGGTGAACGAGAGTCCCATGGCCTCGGCCTTCTGCCGGTTGATCTCGAGGTGAATGCTCTCGCCGGGGGGCAGGCTGTCGGGATAGACATCGCTCACCACTTCGCTTTGGGCCGCCAGTGCCAGCAGTTGCGCCTGGGCGGCCAGCAGCGCGGCCTCCCCCTGGTTGGCCCTGTCTTGCAGGAAGAGCGTGAAACCGGAAGAGGTGCCCAGTTCGTCGATGGCGGGCGGCAGCAGGCTCATCACGGTGCCTTCCTTGCTGTTGGCCATGGCGGCCTGTGCCAGCTCAGCCTCTTCGGCAGCCGTGGCACCATGACGCTGGTCCCACTCTTTGAGCATGGTGAAGGCCATGGCGGCATTGGGGCCTGCGCCGGAGAAGCTGAAGCCCTGCACCACCAGGTTGGTGTCGAGCGCCTCGCGAGAGGCCACATGGGCCTCGAACTCCTTGATGACGGCCAGGGTGCGCTCGCTGGTGGCGCCGGTCGGCAACTGGATGGAGGTCATGAAGTAGCCCTGATCCTCGTCCGGCAGAAAGGAGGAGGGCAGCTGGGTGGCCGCAATGGCCAGCACGGCGCAGAGGGCGGCGAAGGTAGCCATCATGCGTCCGCTGCGCCCGACCAGCCGGGTGACCCGAACGCCGTAGCCTGCGGTGAGCCGCTCGACGCCCCGGTTGAAGGCGCCGAAGAAACCGCGCTTCTCATGGTGATCCGGGCTGATCGTACGCAGCAGGGTGGCGCAGAGCGCCGGCGTCAGGGTCAGGGCCAGGAAGGCGGAAATCAGGATTGACACCGCCATCGACAGGGTGAACTGCTGGTAGATGACCCCCACGGAGCCGCTGCCGAACGCCATGGGGATGAACACCGCCGTGAGCACCAGAGTGATGCCGATCACCGCCCCGGTGATCTCCTTCATGGCCCGCGATGTCGCCTCTCGGGGCGATAGCCCCTGGGTGGCCATCAGGCGCTCGACGTTCTCCACCACCACGATGGCGTCGTCGACGATGATGCCGATGGCCAGCACCATGCCGAACATGGTGAGGGTGTTGATGGAAAAGCTGGCGAGCAGCATCACCGCGAAGGTGCCAAGCAGCGCTATGGGGGCGACGATGGCCGGGATCAGGGTGTAGCGCAGGTTCTGCAGGAAGAGGAACATCACCAGGAACACCAGCACCATGGCTTCCAGCAGGGTATGGATCACCTTGTCGATGGAGACCTTGACGAAGGGGGCCGAGTCGAACGGGATCGAATAGGCCATGCCCGCCGGCAGAGTGGGGGCGAGCTGAGCGAGACGGGTGCGCACCGCATCGGCGGTGCGCACGGCGTTGGCGCCGGGGGAGAGCTGGATGGCGGCGCTGGTGGCAGCCACCCCGTTCTCGCGGTTGGAAAAGGCGTAGGATTGCGCCCCCAGCTCGACCCGGGCCACGTCACCCAGCACCAGCTTGGCGCCATCACTTCCGGCCCGCAGCACGATGGCGGCGAACGCCTCGGGAGTGGTCAGTTGCCCCTCTACCGTGAGGGGAACCGTCAGTCGCTGGCCAGGCAGGGCGGGTTCGTCGCCGAGGCGCCCCGGTGCAATCTGCACGTTCTGCTGCTCAATGGCCTGCGCCACCTCGCTGATGGTCAACCCGTAGGCGGCGAGCTTGCCCGGATCCACCCAGATGCGCATGGCCTGCTCGGCGCCGAACAGCTGCACTCGCCCCACGCCGTCGATGCGGCGCAGCTCCTGCACGATATTGCGCGCCATGTAGTCGTTCAGCGCGACCTCATCGAAGCGGCCATCCGGTGAAGTCATGCCGACCATCATCAGAAAGCCGGACGAGGCGGACTCCACCTGCAGGCCGGTTTGCCGCACCGCCTGTGGCAAGCGAGGCTCGACCGCCTTGATGCGGTTTTGCACGTCCATCTGGGCCAGCTCCGGATCGGTGCCCGGCTTGAAGGTGGCGGTGATCTGCGCGCTGCCGGAGGCATCTACCGATGACTCGAAGTAGAGCAGGTTCTTCACCCCCGACAGCTCGCGCTCGATCAGGCTCACCACCGCATCATTCAGGGTCTGCGGCGTGGCGCCCGGATAGGTGGCATAGAGGGTCACCGACACCGGCGCCACCGAGGGATAGCGGGAGATGGGCAGCTTGGGGATGGCGATGACCCCCGCCAGCACGATGAAGAGGGCGATCACCCAGGCAAACACCGGGCGATGAATGAAAAACTGCGGCATGAAATGTCTCCGATTCAACGGTTACCGGCGTCAGCCTGCTGGCTGACTGCGGGGGATTGCCAGGGATGGGCAATGACTTGCGTCCCCGGGGTCAGGCGGTCGATCCCCTCGATCACCACCCGCTGTCCGGCGTTGAGCCCGGACGTGATGCGGTACTGGCTATTCACCAGTTCAGCAGTGTTGACCGGAACCAGTTGTGCCTGCCCCTGGCCATCCACCACCCATACGCTGGTCTGGCCCGATGTGCGCACCACCGCCTGCTGAGGCACGCTCAGGGCGTTGGCATAGCGGGCACGGGGAATGCGCGCCTGTACGTAGAGGCCGGGCAAGAGCCGCCGCTCCGGGTTGTCCACCAGTACCCGCAGCAGTACGTCACCGGTACCGGCATCCACCTCGATGCCGGAGAAGAGGATGTGCCCCTGCATGCCGAGCGGCTTGCCGTCGCTGCCGAGGATGTCCACCGCCAGTTCCGGTGCCGTCGAGCCAGCCTGCTGGCGCAGGGTGTCCAGCACAGAGGCCGGTTGACGGACATCGACGTAGACCTGATCGATCTGCTGGATCCTGGCCATGGGGGTGGCGTCGGTGGGGGACACCAGGGCCCCTTCACTCACCAGTGCCTGATCGATGCGCCCGGCGATGGGGGCTTCCACGCTGGCAAATTGCAGGTTCAGCTGGTGCCGGGCCAGAGTCGCCCTAGCCTGAGCCACGTCGGCGGCCGCCTGATCCCGCTGGGAGACGGCATCGTCATAGGTCTGGCGGCTGATGGCCTCGGTGCGCAGCAGCGGCACCAGACGGTCAATCTGGATACGGGCGCGGGCCAGCACGGCCTGGGCCCGCTGCAATGCTGCGGCGGCGCTGTCGACATCTGCCTTGAAGGGGGCCGGATTTATCTGGAACAGCACGGTGCCTGCGCCGATTTCGGCATCCTGCTCGAACAGGCGGCGCTGCACGATGCCGCTGATCTGGGCCCGAATTTCGGCGCTGCGCACCGCGGCTACCCGGGCGGGCAGATCCTCGCTGATGACCAGGTCCTGACCTGCCAGCGTCATCACCGACACCTGAGGAAGGGTCGGCGCATCTTGCGCTTGCGTCGCCCCATCGCAACCTGCCAACCCGAATGCGGCAATGACGGCGAGCAGGGTGCCCGCATACCGCTGTTTGACAAACATCATATTCACCTCGTTAAACCGCCTCCCGGGCATGGTGTTGCCGCGAGAGCACATCGAGCGGGCATTATGGAGAGGGGCTATTGCGAATGATTCGAGGCTTTGTGGAGAATCCATGGAGGCGGTGATAAAGTTCAAGCCCACCATTTTCGAGTCCGACCATGTCGTATCTTCCTGCTTCCGCCAACCCGGCGGCCCAGTCACTGGTACTGATTGCAGAGGATGAAGCCGAGATAGCCGACATCCTCGCCGCTTACCTGCAACGCCACGGATTGCGCACCCTGCATGCCGCCGATGGCCGCGCAGCCCTGGCCATGCACCAGACATGCAAACCCGATCTCCTGTTGCTGGATGTGCAGATGCCGCAGCTCGATGGCTGGCAGGTGCTCAGCGAGATCCGGGCCCGTGGCGACACGCCGGTGATCATGCTCACCGCCCTGGATCAGGACCTCGACAAGCTGATGGGGCTGCGCATGGGGGCGGATGACTATGTGGTCAAACCCTTCAACCCGGCCGAAGTGGTGGCCCGGGTACAGGCGGTGCTCAGACGCAGCCAGGCAGCAAAACAGGCCACGGCCCGGGTGCTGCGGGTCGGCCCCTTCCAGATCGATCTGGAGAGCCACGAGGCCAGCATTTGCCGCGATGAGGGGCAGCAGGTGCTGGATCTGACCCTGACCGAGTTCAAGTTGCTCGCCTCCCTGATGCGGGCACCCAAGCGGGTGTTCAGCCGCGCCGAACTGCTGACCCACTGCCTGCCGGAGGGGGATACCCAGGAGCGCACGGTGGACAGCCACATCAGCAAGCTGCGCAAGAAGCTGGAGGCACAGGGCATCCAGGGGGTGCCCGCCAGTGTCTGGGGCGTCGGCTATCGCTTCGGGGGTGATGCGTGACATCGGCACCCGGCCTGCGCAGGCAAATCATCCGCTCCCTGGGGCTGATGGCGCTCGGCATCATCTGCCTCGCGGTGATCGGCACCTATGTGTTCTACGCCATTGCCGTGACCTATGTGCCTGGCAGCATCTCCGAGAGCTGGATGCCCTCCAGGGTCGAGATGATCTGGATTGGCTCGACCATTCTCATTGCATTGGGGATGGCGCTGTACGTGGCGGTGCGCCTCTCTCGGCGCATCCTGACTCCCCTCAACTCGGTGGCAAACAGCCTGCGAGAGGTGGCAGAGGGCAAACTCGATGCGCGCGTGCCGCTGGATGAACAGGCGATCGGGGAGACGGCGCAACTGGTGCGGG
Organism: Aeromonas sp. ASNIH5; assembly: GCF_002902865.1. Lineage (NCBI taxonomy): Bacteria > Pseudomonadati > Pseudomonadota > Gammaproteobacteria > Aeromonadales > Aeromonadaceae > Aeromonas > Aeromonas sp. ASNIH5. The sequence continues at coordinate 4,280,642 of NZ_CP026122.1, forward strand.
ACTTCAATACCATGGCCGAGCGATTGCAAAGCATGACCCGTGAGCGGGAGTTCTGGAATGCCGCCATCGCTCACGAGTTGCGCACCCCGGTGACCATCTTGCGTGGCCGCTTGCAGGGGCTGGCCGAAGGGGTATTTCCGCCAGAGCGTGCGCTCTTTGAAGGTTTGCTGCGCCAGGTGGAGGGATTGACCCACCTGATCGAAGACTTGCGGGTGCTCAGTCTCAACGACAGCGGCCACCTGGAGCTGCAACGAGAGGCGATCAGGCTGGCCGACGAGCTTGCCGTGGTGCTTGAGGCGTTTGCCACCCCTCTGGCCGCGAGCGGTTTCACCCTCAAGCGGGAGCTCGATGCCGAGCTCTGGGTCTGTTGCGATGCACTTCGCATCCGTCAGGCCCTGATGGCGCTGCTGGAAAATGCCCAGAAGCACGCGGTGCCGGGCATGCTGACCGTGCGCCTGCATCGTTCTGGCACCCAGTGCATCCTGAGCGTGGAAGACGAAGGGCCCGGCATCAGCGAGGAGGTCGCCGCCCATATCTTCGAGGCGTTTCGCCGGGGGGATCCGTCACGCTCGCGCAAGAGTGGCGGCAGCGGGCTCGGGCTGGCCGTGGTCAAGGCCATTGCCGAGGCCCACGGCGGCAGTGCGGTCTGCCAATCCGGCGGGCGGGGCGGCACCCTGTTCCTGCTTTCCTGGCCCCTCTTGCACCCTGACGGCAGGTCATGACCCCGCATTGCCCCATCGGCTCGGGATGGGCGCGCCGAGGCGCGTGTGTTGACTGTGATCCAACAGCCCAAAAAAAGCCCATCTCATGGGGAGAGACGGGCTTTTTTTATGGCTTGCAGGCAGCGCCCTCATGGGGGCGCCGGGATCAATGCTCGGCCAGCAGGGGCTCTCCCTCCTGGCGTTTGTCGTGGATGGCAAAGCGATCGACCAGGGTGGCACTGGCGTCGTTCAGGCCGATGACCGCCACCTCTTTCCCCTCACGGCGGAACTTGATGACCACCTTGTCGAGGGCCGTGATGGCGGTGATGTCCCAGAAGTGGGCGTGCGTCAGGTCGATGACCACCTTCTCCACTTCCTCCCTGAAATCGAAACCGGCCAGGAACTGCTCGGCGCAGGCAAAGAAGACCTGGCCCCGCACCAGATAGGTACGCACGGCGCCGCTGCGCTCGCTGTCGCTCTTGACCAGCATGACGCGGGCAACCTTGTGGGCGAAGAAGAGGGAGGCGAGCAGTACCCCCACGAAGACCCCGAGTGCCAGGTTGTGGGTCGCGACCACCACGGCGACGGTGGTTACCATCACCAGGTTGGTGGAGAGGGGGTGGCTCTTCAGGTTGCGTACCGACTCCCAGGAAAACGTGCCGATGGAGACCATGATCATCACGGCCACCAGGGCTGCCATGGGGATCTGACGGATCCACTCATCCATGAAGACCACCATCAGGATGAGCAGGGTCCCCGCCACGAAGGTGGAGAGGCGGCCGCGGCCACCGGATTTGATGTTGATGACGGACTGGCCAATCATGGCGCACCCCGCCATGCCTCCCAGCAGACCGGCGCCGATGTTGGCGATCCCCTGACCCTTGCACTCGCGGTTGCGATCGCTTGGAGTGTCGGTCATCTCGTCGACGATGGCTGCCGTCATCATGGACTCGAGCAGTCCCACCACCGCCAGCCCCGCTGAGTAGGGGAAGATGATGGCCAGGGTCTCCAGATTGAGGGGCACGTCGGGCCAGAGGAAGACCGGCAGGGTATCGGGCAGCTCACCCATGTCGCCCACGGTACGGATGTCGATGCCCAGGGTGATGGCCACCGCCGTCAGGATGACGATGCACAGCAGGGGGGAGGGGAGCAGTTTGCCCACCACGGGAACGAGCGGGAACAGATAGATGATGCCAAGCCCGGCCGCGGTCATGGCGTAGACCTGCCAGGTGACGTTGGTGAGCTCGGGCAGCTGGGCCATGAAGATAAGGATGGCCAGGGCGTTGACGAAGCCGGTCACCACGGAGCGGGAGACGAATCGCATCAGGCTGCCGAGCCTGAGGTAGCCCGCCGCTATCTGGAAGAGGCCGGTGAGCAGGGTGGCTGCCAGCAGATACTGCAGGCCATGTTCCTTGACCAGGGTCACCATCAGGAGTGCCATGGCGCCGGTGGCGGCGGAAATCATGCCGGGACGACCGCCGACGAAGGCGATGACCACGGCGATGCAGAAGGAGGCATAGAGGCCGACCTTGGGGTCGACGCCCGCAATGATGGAGAAGGCGATGGCCTCCGGGATCAGCGCCAGGGCGACGACGATGCCCGACAGCAGATCGCCCCGTATGTTGGAGAACCACTCTTGTCTTGCACGTTCCAGCATGGGGATTTTCTCGCTCGTTGAGGATCCATGGCCACAGGCCCGCAAATCAGGGGAAATGGCGGGGATCACAGGGTTGGATTGGCTGTTGATGGCCGGGTAAACCGGCCGGTCGGCATAACCGGAGTCAGGCGGCAGAGGCCGCACAGGGCAGGGTCAGGGCGGCGTGACGGCCACCCCAGAGCACATAACAGGCATAAGGGGCGCATGTTAACAGCCGGTGCCAGGCCGGGGAAGCCCGGATTGTTTTATCTAGCACAAGAGCAGCCAACATAGACCAAACAAGGGGGCTCTGCCGTTTTCAGAGAAGTGATTGATGCGATTATGGCAACACCGAAGGGGGCAACACCATGGGACCGGCCACCGTACGGGCTGCCTCGTCACCTCGCAGTACCCGTACTATCTCGAGGGCGAACTCGATGGCGGTACCCGGGCCCAGGCTGGTGATCAGGCGATGGGCTTCATCGGTCACGACCCGCGCCGTGCTCAATTGTGTCGCGGGCAGACGGGCCTGAAAGCCCGGATGGCAGGTGGTGCTCGCATTCCCCAGCAAGCCGTGATGGTGCAGTACCACGGCGGGTGCGGCGCAGATGGCGGCGCGCCAGCGGCCGAGGCCTGCCTGCTCCCGTAGCAGGTCGATGGCGAGGGGGGTGTCGCGGATCACTTCGCTGCCAGGCAGACCGCCCGGCACGACCATGGCATCGAAGTCACGGGTGGTCAGCTCGTCGAGATGGCAATCCGCCACCAGTTGCACCCCGCGAGAGGCGCGGATCTGGCGCGCTCCTGTGGGGCAGCAGGAGGCCAGCACCACATCGATGCCACCCCGAACCAGGGTATCGACGATGGCAACCGTCTCTATCTCTTCCGACCCGGGGGCCACCAGTACCAGTACGCTCATCCTGCACTCCTTGCTTGCCAGCTGCTCTGCTCAGCGCTTCTCTTTGACGGCCTGATAGAGGCCCTGATTGACCGGCACCGCGATACCGTGAAGGGCGGCCTTGCCCAGCAGGAAGCCGGTGATGGCTTCGATCTCGGTCTCGCGGCCCTGTTCCATGTCCTGATACATGGAAGAGTAATTGTCGGCGGTGAGCTCCACCACCATCATGACGCGGCGCAGCAGCTCTTCGCTGCCGGTGGGCTGACCTTCGGCCCGCATGACGTCAGCCACTTCCACGCAGATTTGCTGCAGGGCATCGGCAAAACGCGGACCGGCCAATTCGCCGTTCTTGAGCTTGTAGAGCGCGGTGAGGGGATTGATGGCGCAGTTGACGGCGAGTTTCTGCCACTGACGTGTCAGGATCTGCTCATCCCAACCGGCCTGACCCAGGGCGCTGGCCAGCTCGTCGGCGAGGTGGGCATGGGCACGGGCCGCTTCGTTGATTGGGCCCAGCCAGGTCTCCCCCTTGCCGGTGTGGCGGAACACGAAGTGGCCGCTCTGCATGGCGCCATGGCTGGTGACGCCGGCGATCACCGGATTGTCGGGGAAGAGTGCGACCACCTGATCGGCGATCCCCATGCCGTTGTGCAGCAGCACGATGGGCACCCCTGCCGCCAGTTGCCCGACCAGGGGAGTGAGGGCCGATATCACCTGCCCCGCCTTGGTCATCACCAGCAGGCGTTTGATGCTGCCCGGCTTGTCGATGAAGGCGCGTTCGATGGCCAGGAGCTGGGTATGCCCCTCAAGTGAGGTAAAGTCGACGCCGGGGTGCAAGGTGGCACGATGGCGCTCGCGCAGCAGGAGGCGGGTTGCTTGGCCGCTTTGGGTCAACAGGGAGGCGAAGACGCCGCCCAGGGCGCCGCAGCCCAGCAAGGTCCACTCGGGAGAGACAGGGTGACGGCGTGTTTTCAGGTTGTTGTCGCGTAATCCGCTTGGCATGAAGAGGCTCGATCATGGGAAGGGCTGCCATCCTGTCAACCGCCAACCCGGGATAAGGGAAGATGTCGCTTGGTGAATACCTGGAACCGGTGCATGAGCTGGTTGCCGGGTCGTGCTCAAGGTTCATGCGCAGCCAGGGAGCCTCATGTATGCATGAACATGCGGGTGTCTGGGCTGCACTTCACCGAGTGTCGGACCTCTCGCGGTCGCTCCTAAACGGGTTCTAACGGGTCTCACCATTCCTGTGCGCAGGGGATTCTAGCAGAGCAATCCCATCGAAATCAGCAAATTTGCCCGTTTTCTGGTAGATTTGCCCACCTGTCAGCACAACCTGAAGTACAGCATGAGGAGCCCGGCTATGCCGTCATTCGATATTGTCTCTGAAGTCAAAATGAACGAGGTGTTGAACGCCGTTGATAACGCCAACCGTGAACTGGCGACCCGTTTCGATTTTCGTGGTGTGGAAGCCAGCTTCGAATTGAACAAGGAAGAAGTGAAGCTGGAAGCCGATGCCGATTTCCAGCTCAAGCAGATGGTCGAGATCCTGCGCGGCGCCCTGCTCAAGCGCCAGATCGAGAACAGTTCCATGGATGTGGGTGACAGCGTCCACTCCGGCAAACGTTTCCACCTGACCGTGAAGTTCAAGCAGGGGATCGACAAGGAAGTGGCCAAGAAGCTGGTGAAGCTCATCAAGGACTCCAAGATCAAGGTGCAGGCTGCCATCCAGGGCGACGAGGTGCGGGTCACCGGCAAGAAGCGCGACGATCTGCAAGAGACCATGGCCTTGGTGCGTGGCGCCGAACTGGGCCAGCCGATGCAGTTCCAGAACTTCCGCGACTGATGGCGAACGGGGAGGGCGCGGCTCTCCCCCCACTGCCAGCATGAGGGCATAAAAAAACCGGAGCAGCTGCTCCGGTTTTTTGTATCCGTGTGACGAGTTCGATTAGAACTTGTAGGTCACGGAGAAGTAGTGGCTGAAGCCAGAGCTCTTCCACGGGGTACCGTCGTAGGCGGTGGAACCGTCTTTGGTGCCGTAGGCATCCATGAAGTACTTCAGGCCGTAACCGACGGCGTAGCGGTCGGAGTGCCAGTAGATACCGTGGAAGGTAGCCAGGTTGTCGCTGGTACGGTCAGCACGGTTGTGGGTGTCCAAGTCGAAGGCGTAGTCCAGGTAACCCTGATAGGAGACGAAGCTGCCGTTGCTGAAGGTGTAGAAAGGCTTGAACCAGTTCATGGCGAACCAGTAACCGTTCCACTCACCCTCTTCTTCGGTGAAGAACTGGTTTTCGGTGGCGTGACGAGCATACAGGTTCATGCCCACTTTGCCGAACCAAGGCACTTGTACATCAGCACCCAGACCGATCATGTTTTCCATCTGGTTGTCGCCGATGTTGTTCAGAGAGGCGATGTAAACCTCTTGCACCGGACCGAAGGAGAGATCTTTACCAGTCAGCGCATCCAGAGACATACGCGGCGCAAACTTCATGAACAGGTTCTGACCCTTGTGCTTGTCGCTGTGACGGGAGTCGAAGATATCGAAGACGTCGACGTAACCGTACAGGTCAAACAGGCCGGAGCGACCACCGAATTCCATTTCGAAGTAGGTGTCGTTGTAATCTTCAGCACCTGCAGTGAAAGGACGTTGGTCGATGGTGTGCATCACGTTGAACTGCATCCACTTGTAGTCGTTCTTGTGGATGTCGCCGCTGTAGTCGGCAGCGAAGGCCGGGGTGGCGGAGGCAGCCAGCAGACCGGCAGCGATCAGAGTCTTGGTAAATTTGGCCATTTTATTGGTCTCTTGTGCGTTAGTTGAGGTTTTCCGTAGCCTGCCCACAAGGAGCGGGAGGGATTCTAGCCAAATAAATTCAACGGATAAACAAGCACCAGGGAACTTTGTCAGGATTTGTGAATCTAATCACCCCCTAAAATGCGCAAACGCTTGCTATTTGTGCGTTTGTGGTGACAAGGTGCTGCCTCGTTTGGCAACCATGATGATCAGGATCATCACCGGAATGCCGAGCAGACTGGTGCCGATGAAGAAGTGGCTGTAGCCGATCTGCTCCACCACGCGACCAGAAAACCCCGCCAGCAACTTGGGCAGCAACAGCATGATGGAGCTGAACAGGGCGTACTGGGTGGCGGAGAAGGCTACGTTGGTGAGGCTCGATAGATAGGTTACAAACGCAGCCGTCGCTATGCCGGCGCTGAGGTTGTCCAGCGAGATGATCAGAGTCAGCAGCTCCAGGTTGTGGCCCACTTCGTTGAGGAGAGCGAACAGCAGATTGGTGCTGGCGGTCAGCACGGCGCCGAGGAACAGGATGCGCAGGGTGCCAAAGCGCATCACCAGCACGCCCCCGAGCGCGGCTCCCACCAGCGTCATGATGACACCATAGACCTTGGTGATGGTGGCCACTTCCGTCTTGCTGAACTGCAGATCCACATAGAAGCTGTTGGACATCACTCCCATCACCACGTCCGAGATGCGATAGCAGGCGATAAGCCCGAGGATCAGCAGGGCCGAGGAGCCGTAGCGGCGGAAGAAGTCGGCGAAGGGACACCAGATGGCCTCGTAGGTCCAGGCCCCCAGCCCGGCCAGCGTGGGGGACCAACCCCGTGCCAGCAGGGTGGCCTTGCGCGCCATCTGCTGCTCGTCCTGACTCTTGAGATCGATCTGCGGCTCGTGGCTCATCAGGGTGGTGAGGATGCCAAGAGACATCAGCCCTCCCATCAGCAGATAGGTGAGCTGCCAGCCGCGATAGTCATAGCCGCTGTTGCTGCCGAGCCAGGCCGCCAGCGCCAGTGCCCCCGCTCCCGCCATGATCATGGCGAGTCGATACCCCGTCATATAGGAAGCGGCCATGGCCGCCTGCAGCCGCTCGGGAGCGGATTCGATGCGATAGGCGTCGATGACAATGTCCTGGGTGGCAGAGGAGAAGGCCACCAGCAGGGCGAAGAGGGCCAGCTGGGCGAGCTGGGTCTTGGGATCGCAATAGGCCATCCCCACCAGGGAGAGGGCGATCAGCACCTGGGAGAACAGCATCCAGCTGCGTCGTCGCCCAAGCAGCCGTGACAGCAGGGGCAGGGGCAGCCGATCCACCAGGGGCGACCACAGCCACTTGAAACCGTAGGCCAGCGCTACCCAGCTCATGTAGCCGATGTCGGTCAGGCTGACATCCGCTTCGCGCAGCCAGAACGAGAGGGTGCCAAAGACCAGCAGCAAAGGCAGGCCGGAGGAAAATCCCATGGCAAACAGGATGAGTACCCGCGCTTCCAGATAGACGGCGAGGGCATCTCGCCAGCGGGTGGCGCGGCCCGGTGTGTGGCTGGGCGGGCGGAGATTGTTCAACAGCCTGACTCCTCTGGGAAAAGGGGGTCATTTTGTCAGGTTCGGCAGGCGTAGCCAAGGCAAGCCGAGTGGCGGGCGGCAGGTTTCAGGGGCGCGAGCCGATGCAGTGGTGCGGGCAGGGGCCCTCGTCGGCGAGAAAATTGGCGCAGGCCATGAGTTGCAGGCGCAGCGCGTCATCACAGAGGAGGCGCTGCTCATCCCACAGGTGCAGGCTGTGAAGCAGATGCCAGAACACTCCTTCCTGTGCGTTGGCGGGGGTTTTGTCCATGGGGATCACGCAGAGCGCCTGCCAGTGGGAGAGGAGCTGCCAGCTCAAGTCCTCCAGCTGCTGATAGGGAATCTTGCGTGCCAGAAAATGGCGAACCGCCTGGGCCAGCGGGCCGGCGTGTTGGGTTATGTAATCATGACAGGTCACCGGCTCCTCCTTCTGGTTCTGCTCCCCGATGCGTGGCACACATCGGGGAGCAGAGTATAGAAAAAGAGATTGGTGACCCGTTCAGGGACGCGGTGGAATGTGATCCGGGCCGCGTTATTTGTCCGCGAGCAGCACCACTTTCTTCAGGATGATGGGGCTGGTGGGGACGTCGTTGGCACGCAGGATGGAGCTGTAGCCGGTCTGGACCTGGGCCAGTTTGTCCAGCACCTCCATCCCCTTCACGACCTGGCCGAACACGGTGTAACCGGCGCCGGCATTGGCGTTGAGGTTGTCGTTGTCCACCAGATTGAAATAGAACTGGCGAGTGGCGCTGTCGACCGCCTGGGTGCGGGCCATGGCGATGGTGCCGCGCTTGTTGGGCAGGCCGCCTCTGGACTCGTTGACCACGGGATCGAAGGTCGGCAGGGGCTGGAACTGCTGGTTGTAGCCCCCACCCTGCACCACGAAGTTCTGGATCACCCGGTGGAACAGGCTGCCGTCATAGCTGCCGTCTGCCACGTAGCGCAGGAAGTTCTTCACGGTCTGTGGTGCCTGTTTGGGGGCCAGCTCCACGACGATGGTGCCATGGTTGGTCTCCATCTGGACTTTTTGACCGGCGAAAGCCAGGGGGGCGATCAAGGTGATCAGTAACCAGAGTTTCTTCATTTATATGTCCTCGCTCAGCTCGGCTGACCCTTGAGATAACCGCGCAGCGCCTCGTCGGCCATGATCTGCTGCAGCACGCTGCCCAGCTGCTGGTTCAGGGTGGATTCCAGATCGGCCATGCTCGGCTCGCCCGGGCCCTCCTTGCTGGAGGACATGTTGAACTGCTTGGTCAGCTTGCTGCCCTGGAAGTCGGCAATCACCTGCAGGCTGACGCGGGACTTGGTGACATAGGTGAAGGTCTTCTCTTCCACGGTGACGGCGGCAGTGGAGATGGCCAGCGTCAGGTTGGTGGTGCCGCTGTTGCCCACTTCCAGGCCCTGGCTGCGCAGCCCTTCCGCCAGTTTTTCAGCCAGCAGGCTGTTGAGAGGCTGACTGCTGTTCACCAGCACGGGGGCCTTCTCTTTTTTCTTGATAGAGAAAACATAGGCGGCTTCACGCTTGTCCACCCCTTCCATGGTGATGCGGTTGCCGGAGTAGTACTGCTGGTTGGAGGGGATGACTTGCGGGTTGAGCAGGGCGCTCTCGGGCCAGTGAGTAGCACAACCGCCCAATACCAGAGCGGCCAGCAGCAAGAGTGACTTTTTCATCATGGGTTTCCTTTAGCTTTATCTTTAGCGTTTGATGGCTTTCAAAATAACGAATTTGCTGTTCGACGCAACGACTTGTGCGTTGCCAAACAGGCGCTTGAGTTTGTTGTGATAGTCCAGATGACGGTTGCCTACTATCCAGAGTTCGCCCCCCTGAGGCAACACCCGGTGGGCGTCGCTGAACATCTGCCAGGCGATGTGATCGGTGATCGCTTGCAGCTGATGGAAGGGGGGATTGCAGAGGATCCTGTCCGCTGCCCCGACGGGAACGTCATCGAGACAGTTGTTGACCATGAAGTGGGCACGGGGCAGGGCATCGGGCAGGTTGTGCTCGATGTTGAGCCGTGCGGACGCCACCGCCATCCGGGATTCGTCGATGAAGGTCACCTCCACCTCGCTGTCTCGTGCCAGCAGGGAGAGCCCGAGCACGCCGTTGCCACATCCCAGATCGATCACCCTGCGGGCACTGTGGATGGGCAGGTTGTCCAGCATGAAGCGGGCGCCGATATCCAGGCTCGTGCGCGAGAACACGTTGGCATGGTTGTGGATGAGCATGTCGGTGCCTTCCAGCGGCCAGACGGTCGGGAAGGGACTGGTCAGGGACGGGCGCTCGGCGGCCGGGGTGCAATGAATGAGGCGTGCCTTCTTCCAGGCGAGCGAGGTGCGGGTCTCCCCCAGATACTTTTCGAACAGCTTGAGGGTGGAGGTGTGGATGTCCTTGGCCTTGCCGGCAGCAATGATGCGGGTCGCAGGGGTGACGACCCCGCGCAGGGCAAGCAGTTGCTGCTCCAGCAGCGCCTGATACTTGGAGACCTTGATCACCACCAGGGCGGGGGCATCGGGCAGGGGGGCCAGGGCATCCTGCAGGGTGATGGCGTGGGGATCCAGCCCGTTTTCCGCCAGATTGGCCAGGGTGGCCCGCTCGCTGATGTGGGAGTCGGTCACGCAGACGGGGGCGTGGGCATGCAGATAGCCTGCCAGGGCGCCGAAGCCGTCGTTCATGATGATGACGGGGCCGTCAGGTGCCTGCTGCGATTCGGCAAGGTGGCTTATCAGGTACTCGTCCGCCGCATCCCAGGCCTGCAGGGGATCCTGGCTCTGCCGCGGGTAACGATACAGGGTCAGGCGGCAGTGGGCCGTGTCGAGCAGGGTTTGCATAGGCAAGAGTCCAACGTGTGATTGATGAATGGCGACCGTCTGCCCCGTGTTGCCCGGCAGCGGTGAAAGTGGCGCTATTCTAGCGGCGGCGGAGAAATTCACCAGTCCGGTGCGGCGAGAGCGAGCGGATCCTTCGTACCTGATGCATCGGGCGCACAACCCTGGCTACAATGGCCGGATATTCAACGAGGAGTCCTTACCGTGAGCATGCAACAACAGATAGAGGCCAAGCTGGCCGCCGCGCTCTCCCCGAGCCACCTGGAAGTGATCAATGAAAGCTACATGCACAGGGTGGCACCGGGCTCCGAAAGCCACTTCAAGGTAGTCGTGGTGAGCCAGGCGTTTGAGGGACAGCGTTTGCTGGGGCGCCATCGTCAGGTGAACGGGGTGCTGGCCGACGAGTTGGCGGGAGCCATTCATGCATTGGCGTTGCATACCTATACCGAATCCGAGTGGCAGGCCAGGGAGCAGGCGCCAAAGACGCCGGGTTGCGTCAGCAAATCCCCCTTTGCATGAGCCGTTGGACCTTCTGATGGCGCCTTCCTCGGGCCATTAACAGCGCTATCACGAATGGTGTGCCGCCAGGGATGAGGGGGAGGATCATTATTTTTTCTAATCCTTTTCCTTGCGCCTGAAAAATACCCCTATATGGTTAGTTTTGCGAAAAGTCCTTTAAAACCACGGTTTGCAAGGACGTGCGCGAAATATTCAGTGAAGGTTAATTTTGTGATAGGGCGGGGATTTTCCCCATTTGGCGTGGCGGCTAACTCGCCTAAGGTGGTAAACTCAGGCGCTTTTGAATGATCCTGTATGTTGCTGATTTGTTTATTTCTTCGACAGCTTTCCGCGATGTTGACGGGCTCATTCAACAACTCGTCGTGATGTATTTCTCGGCGCTAACCAACCTGTCTTCCCTTAACGGTAGTGCAAGTGAGTATGATTACAATTAAAAGAGGACTGGACATCCCCGTGCTGGGTGCTCCGGAGCAAGTAATCTACGATGGCCCGGCCATCACCCGTGTTGCTACACTCGGCGAAGAGTTCGTGGGGATGCGTCCTACTATGTTTGTCAAAGTAGGTGATCGCGTCATTAAAGGTCAGGAGCTCTTCGAAGATAAGAAGAATCCCGGCGTTAAATTCACGGCCCCTGCCACCGGTGTGGTTTCTGAGATCAACCGTGGTGCCAAGCGTGTTCTCCAGTCCGTCGTCATCGACATTGATGGGTCCGACGAGCAGGTGACCTTTGCGCATTTTGCCTCCGCCGAGCTGGCACAGCTCGAGCGCAGCAAGGTGCAGGAGATCCTGGTCGCATCAGGCCAATGGACCGCGCTGCGTACCCGCCCGTTCAGCAAGGTGCCGGCCGTGGGCTCCACCCCGCGCGCCATCTTCGTCACCGCCATGGACACCAACCCGCTGGCCGCCAGTGCGGAGCTGATCATCAAGGAACAGGCCCAGGCCTTCCTCGACGGTCTGGCCGTGCTGACCCGCCTGACCGATGGTACCGTCCACGTCTGCAAGGGCGAAGCCAGCCTGCCGCACTCCTCCCTGGCCCAGGTCAAGGAAGCCGTGTTCGTCGGTCCGCATCCCGCCGGTCTGCCGGGCACCCACATCCACTTCCTGGATCCGGTCGGTGCCAACAAGGTGCAGTGGCACATCAACTATCAGGACGTGATCGCTTACGGCAAGCTGTTCACCACCGGCCAGATCTTTACCGACAAGGTGATCTCCCTGGCTGGCCCGAACGTCATCAAGCCGCGTCTGCTGCGTACCCGTCTGGGTGCCAGCCTCAGCCAGCTGACCAACAACGAGCTGCGTGCGGACGAAAACCGCATCATCTCCGGTTCCCTGCTGAGCGGTGCCAAGGCCGAAGGGGTCCATGACTACCTGGGTCGCTTCCACAACCAGGTGAGCGTGCTGGGCGAAGGCCGTGAGAAAGAGTTCATGGGCTGGGTCAAACCCAGTGCCAACAAGTTCTCCATCACCCGTACCACCCTCTCTCACCTGATGAAGGGCAAACTCATCAACTTCACTACCACCACCAACGGTAGTGATCGTTCCATGGTGCCTATCGGCAACTATGAGCGTGTGATGCCGCTCGACATCCTGCCGACCCTGCTGCTGCGGGATCTGATCTCCGGTGATACCGACAGCGCGCAGGCGCTCGGCTGCCTGGAGCTGGATGAGGAAGATTTGGCGCTCTGTACCTTCGTCTGCCCCGGCAAGACAGAGTACGGCCCCGTCTTGCGTGAGTGCCTGACCAAGATCGAACTGGAAGGTTAAGCGATGAGTTTCAAGCAACTTCTTGAAAATATGGAACATCACTTCGAGCCGGGTGGCAAGTACGCAAAGTACTATGCCTTGTTCGAAGCGGCGTACACCCTGTTTTATACCCCGGGTTCCGTGACCCGCAATGCCGCCCACGTCCGTGATGCGATCGATCTGAAGCGCATGATGATCATGGTGTGGCTGGCCGTGTTCCCGGCCATGTTCTGGGGCATGTACAACGTCGGCAACCAGTCCATCGCCGCCATCGCCCACATGGGCAGCGCGGCCGGTGCCGATTCCTGGCAATACGCCCTGGCCACCCTGTTCGGTGCCTCGCTGGATCCGGCCGTCGCCGGCATCGGCAGCAAGATGCTGATCGGTGCGGCGCACTTCTTCCCGATCTACATCACCGTCTTCATCGTCGGTGGTTTTTGGGAAGTGCTGTTCGCCATGGTGCGCAAGCACGAGATCAACGAAGGCTTCTTCGTGACCTCCATCCTGTTCGCCCTGATCGTGCCGCCCGAGCTGCCCCTGTGGCAAGCTGCCCTGGGTATCACCTTCGGTGTGGTGCTGGCCAAGGAAGTGTTCGGTGGTACCGGCAAAAACTTCCTGAACCCGGCGCTGGCGGGTCGTGCCTTCCTGTTCTTCGCCTACCCGGGTCAAATCTCCGGTGATGCGGTCTGGGTTGCTGTTGACGGCTTCTCCGGCGCAACCGCACTGAGCCAGTGGGCCCAGGGCGGCCAGATGGCGCTGATCAACGGTGCCACCGGTGAAGCCATCAGCTGGATGGATGCCTTCCTTGGCAACCTGCCCGGTTCCATCGGTGAAGTTTCCACCCTGATGATCCTCATCGGCGCAGCCATGATCGTCTACATGCGCATCGCCTCCTGGCGCATCATCGCCGGCGTCATGGTCGGCATGGTTGCGACCTCCCTGCTGTTCAACGTCATCGGTTCCGATACCAATCCCATGTTCAGCATGCCGTGGCACTGGCACCTGGTGCTGGGTGGCTTCGCGTTCGGCATGGCCTTCATGGCGACCGACCCCGTTTCCGCTGCCTTCACCAACAAGGGCAAGTGGTGGTATGGCGCCCTGATCGGCGTGATGGTGGTGCTGATCCGGGTGGTGAACCCCGCCTTCCCGGAAGGCATGATGCTGGCCATTCTGTTCGCCAACCTGTTTGCCCCCTTGTTTGACCATTTCGTGGCACAGGCGAACATCAAGCGGAGGATCGCACGTGGCGTTTAATAAAGACTCTACTACCGGCACCCTCGCCGTAGTGACCGGTCTGTGTCTGGTCTGCTCCATCGTGGTCTCCGTGGCTGCCGTGGGTCTGCGTCCGGCCCAGCTGGAAAACAAGGCACTGGACAAGCAAAGCAACATCCTGTCCGTCGCCGGCGTCGACATCAGCGCCGTGGCCAAGCGTGACCTGGCCCAGCTCTATGGCGACAAGATTGAAGCGCGTCTGGTGGATCTGACCAGCGGTGAGTTCGTTGACGGCGATGCCGACAACTTCGACACCAAGGTTGCCGCCAAGGACCCGGCCAAGAGCATCCGTCTGGCCCCGGCCGACGACAAGGCCGGCCTGCGTCAGATCTCCAAGCTGGTTCCCGTGTTCTTCGCCAAAGATGCCGAAGGCAAGGTCGACAACATCATCCTGCCGATCTACGGCCAGGGTCTGTGGTCCACCATGTACGCCTTCGTAGCGGTCGCGGCCGATGGCCAGACCATCAAGGGCATCACCTACTATGACCACGGTGAAACCCCGGGTCTGGGTGGCGAGATCGAGAACCCGGCCTGGCGCGAGCTGTTCGTCGGCAAGAAGCTGTTCGACCAGAACGGTCAGCCTGCGCTGCGGGTGATCAAGGGCCATGCTCCGGCTGGTTCCGAGCATGAAATCGACGGCCTGTCTGGTGCAACCCTGACCGGTAATGGTGTACAGCACACCTTCGACTTCTGGATGGGCCCCAAGGGCTTCGGTCCCTTCCTGGCCAAGGTACGTGCAGGAGAAATCAACAATGGCTGACAAGAGCGAAATGAAAAAGTTGCTGTTGACGCCTGTGCTCGGCAACAACCCCATCGCACTGCAGGTGCTGGGTGTCTGTTCCGCGCTGGCCGTTACCAGCCAGATGAAGACGGCGTTCGTGATGACGCTGGCCGTTACCGCGGTCACCGCCTTCTCCAACCTGTTCATCTCCCTGATCCGCAACCAGATCCCGAACAGCGTGCGGATCATCGCCCAGATGGCGGTGATTGCCTCGCTGGTTATCGTGGTTGACCAGGTGCTCAAGGCGTATGCCTATGACATCTCCAAGCAACTGTCGGTGTTCGTCGGCCTCATCATCACCAACTGTATCGTGATGGGTCGTGCCGAAGCCTACGCCATGAAGAGTGCCCCGCTGCCCTCCTTCCTGGACGGTATCGGCAACGGTCTGGGTTATGGCGCCGTGCTGCTGACCGTGGCCACCGTGCGCGAGATCCTGGGTTCCGGCACCTGGTTCGGCATCGAGCTGCTGCCGCTGGTGAACAATGGTGGCTGGTATGTGCCCAACGGCCTGCTGCTGCTGCCGCCGAGTGCGTTCTTCATCATTGGTCTGATCATCTGGGGCGTGCGCACCAAGGATCCCAAGCAGGTGGAGGCGAAGGATTAAGGTATGGAACACTATATCAGTCTGTTGATTCGCTCGATCTTCATCGAGAACCTGGCGCTCTCCTTCTTCCTGGGGATGTGTACCTTCCTGGCGGTGTCCAAGAAGGTCAAGACCGCCATGGGCCTGGGGATTGCCGTTATCGTGGTTCAGACCGTTGCCGTCCCGGCCAACAACCTGATCTACAACTACGTGCTCAAAGACGGTGCCTTGGTATCCGGTCTGGATCTGAGTTTCCTGAGCTTCATCACCTTCATCGGGGTGATCGCGGCCCTGGTGCAGATCCTGGAGATGGCCCTGGACAAGTACTTCCCGGCGCTCTACAACGCCCTCGGCATCTTCCTGCCGCTCATCACGGTGAACTGCGCCATCTTCGGTGGCGTCTCCTTCATGGTGCAGCGTGACTACAACTTCGTGGAGTCCGTGGTCTATGGCGTGGGGTCGGGTGCAGGCTGGATGCTGGCCATAGTCGCGATGGCAGGGATCCGCGAGAAGATGAAGTACTCCGATGTTCCGGAAGGCCTGCGTGGCCTCGGCATCACCTTCATCACCGCGGGTCTGATGGCGCTGGGCTTCATGTCCTTCTCTGGTATTTCCCTGTAATCGGAAAGGAAATATAGATGGAAATTATTCTGGGTGTGGTCATGTTCACCGTGATCCTGCTGGCCTTGGTGGCAGTCATTCTGTTCGCCAAGTCCAAGCTGGTGACCGCAGGTGACGTGACAATCAGCATCAACGGCGACCCGGCCAAGGCTGTGACCAGCCCGGCGGGTGGCAAGCTGCTCGGCGTGCTCGCCGGCAGCGGTATCTTCGTCTCCTCCGCCTGTGGCGGCGGCGGCTCCTGTGGTCAGTGCAAGGTGCGGGTGAAAGCCGGCGGCGGCGACATACTGCCGACCGAGCTGGATCACATCAGCAAGGGCGAAGCCCGTCATGGCGAGCGTCTGGCCTGTCAGGTCACCGTTCGTTCCGACATGGACATCGAGCTGCCGGAAGAGATCTTCGGCGTGAAGAAGTGGGACTGTACCGTCATCTCCAATGACAACAAGGCCACCTTCATCAAGGAGCTCAAGCTGCAGATCCCCGATGGGGAGAGCGTGCCGTTCCGCGCCGGTGGTTATATCCAGATCGAAGCCCCTGCTCACCACGTGCAGTACAAGAACTTCGATATTCCCGAGGAGTATCGCGGGGACTGGGATCGCTTCAAGATCTTCGAGCTGGAGTCCAAGGTCGATGAGCCGATCATCCGTGCCTATTCCATGGCGAACTATCCGGAAGAGTTCGGCATCATCATGCTGAACGTGCGGATCGCGACCCCGCCGCCCAGCAACTGGACTGCGCCTCCCGGCCAGATGTCCTCCTACATCTTCAGCCTGAAGGCCGGTGACAAGGTGACCATCTCGGGTCCGTTCGGTGAGTTCTTCGCCAAGGACACCGACGCCGAAATGGTGTTCGTCGGTGGTGGTGCCGGCATGGCGCCGATGCGTTCCCACATCTTCGACCAGCTGCGTCGCCTGAAGACCAAGCGCAAGATGAGCTTCTGGTACGGTGCCCGTTCCAAGCGCGAGATGTTCTATGTCGAGGACTTCGACATGCTGGCCGCCGAGAACGACAACTTCCAGTGGCACGTCGCCCTGTCGGATCCGCAACCGGAAGACAACTGGGATGGCTACACCGGCTTCATCCACAACGTCTTGTTCGAGAACTACCTCAAGAACCATGAGGCACCGGAAGATTGCGAGTTCTACATGTGTGGACCTCCCGTGATGAACGCTGCCGTCATCAACATGCTGAAAAACCTCGGCGTTGAAGACGAGAACATCCTCCTGGATGACTTTGGTGGTTAATCCATGCACAGTGTTGTAAAGACCTGGCTAGCCTTAGGGCTAGCCTTTTTCTTGACTGGGTGCGGTCAGGAATCGGTCCAATCCAAGCCGGAGATCCACATCACCGGCAGCACCATGGGCACCTACTACTCCATCAAGGTGGCGGATGCCGCCGTCACGGATGCCGCCAAGCTTCAGGCCGAGGTCGACGTCTTGCTGGAGCGGGTCAACGATCAGATGTCCACCTACCGCCCGGATTCCGAGTTGTCGCGCTTCAACCAGCACAAGGGCAGTACCCCGCTGGTGGTCTCCCGTGACACGGCCCGGGTGGTGACCGAGGCCATTCACATTGGCCGCGAGAGCCGCGGGGCGCTGGACGTCACCGTGGGCCCCCTGGTCAATCTATGGGGCTTTGGACCTGATGCCAAACCGACCAAGGTGCCATCCGACGAGCTGATCACCCAGACCCGGCAGAAGACGGGCCTTGGCAATCTGCATGTGATAACCTCTGCCGATGCCGATACCCTGCAAAAGGACATCCCGGACCTCTACGTGGATCTCTCCGCCATTGCCAAGGGGTTTGGCGTAGACAAGGTGGCCGAGTACCTGGAGTCCCAGGGGGCGCGCAACTATCTGGTGGAGATAGGCGGCGAGCTGCGCATCAACGGTGTCAACGGCAAGGGGCATCCCTGGCGTGTCGCCATCGAGAAGCCGACCGTCAATGCCGGTTCAGTACAGGAGGTGATCCTGCCCGGTGACAACGGGGTGGCCACCTCGGGCGAGTACCGCAACTATTACGAGCTGGACGGCAAGCGCTTCTCCCACACCATGGATCCGCTGACGGGCAAGCCCATCCAGCACCGCCTGGTGTCGGTGACCGTCATCCACCCCTCCTGCATGACAGCAGACGGGTTGGCGACCGTGTTCATGGTCATGGGGCCGG
The DNA here is from genome assembly GCF_002902865.1 of Aeromonas sp. ASNIH5. Classification (NCBI taxonomy): domain Bacteria; kingdom Pseudomonadati; phylum Pseudomonadota; class Gammaproteobacteria; order Aeromonadales; family Aeromonadaceae; genus Aeromonas; species Aeromonas sp. ASNIH5. The sequence goes on from NZ_CP026122.1 coordinate 4,298,724, forward strand.
AGAAGAGCCTGGCCTATGCCAAGGAACGGGGGCTGGCCATCTTCACCATCACCAAGACGGATGACGGGTTCGAAGAGGCTTATTCGGATGCCTTCAAACCATATCTGGTCAAGAAGTAAGGGGTAACTACATGCAGATCTTTCTGATCACCTTCGGGGTGTTTCTGATGGTCGTGGTGGCCATGGCCATCGGCTACATTTTCCAGCGCAAGTCCATCTCCGGCTCCTGTGGCGGCCTGGGTTCCATCGGGATCGAGAAGGAGTGCGACTGCCCCGAGCCTTGCGACAACCGCAAGAAGAAGATGGCCAAGGAAGAGGCCCGTCGCAAGATGCTTGTGGACAACCGCATCATCTAACGGCGGATATCGCTCTGAAGGCAGCCTTGCAACGAAACGAGCCGACCCCTGGGTCGGCTCGTTTTTTATGTGGCATGGGGTCAGTAGTCATATTGGCTGCATGCCTTTGCCTTGAACTCTTTCTTTCGCTTTGCCAGCTCCTCCCTGGTGCCCAGTTCATCCCCTTGCTGTATGGCTTTTTCCAAGGCGGCGATGCGCTGATAGAGCCAGTTGCACTCCGCAGTCGGGTGATCCTTGCTCGTGCCCGTCAGCGGCAGCAGCAGGCCCAGCAGCGGCCAGAATCTTTTCATCCTGCACCTCCCAGCCCCCGCAAATGGGAGCCCTGAGAGTCTATGCCCTAGCCCGCGCTGGCGCGCTGGCAGAAATGACAGGCTTGGGGTAGCATGGAACGTTCAACTGGTTATCCATACAGTATTTTTGTCGTTCGACACGCCTCCTCGCCGGATGCCCAGGGTCTATCCCTATGATCTGTTCGGGAGGCTGTCGACACAGCAACAGACACGGCCATGCGCAAGATCATTCACATCGACATGGACTGCTTCTTCGCCGCGGTGGAGATGCGGGACAACCCGGCCCTCAGGGAGGTGCCGCTCGCCATCGGTGGCGCTGCTGACCGACGCGGAGTCATCTCCACCTGCAACTACGTGGCGCGCCGCTTCGGGGTACGCTCCGCCATGCCGAGCGCCCTGGCCAGAAAGCTCTGTCCGCCATTGGTGCTGATCCCCGGGCGGATGGCCGTCTACAAAGAAACTTCGCGCCAGTTGCGCGCCATCTTCCTGCGCTATACCGAGCAGGTGGAGCCGCTCTCCCTCGATGAAGCCTATCTCGACGTGACCCAGAGTCCCCGCTGCGGTGGCAGCGCCACCCTGATGGCGGCGGAGATCCGCGCCGCCATCAGCGCCGAGCTTGGGCTGACTGCCTCGGCCGGTGTGGCGCCGAACAAGTTTCTGGCCAAGCTCGCCTCCGAGCAGCGCAAGCCTGACGGCCTGTTCGTCATCCGCCCCCAGGAGGTGGACGAGTTCGTGCGCCAGCTCCCCCTTGGCAAGCTGCCCGGCATCGGCCGCAAGACGGCAGAGCGGCTGGAGTCCCTCGGGCTCTACTCCTGCGAAGATGCCCGCCAGCTCGGCAACGAGGAGCTGATCGCCCGTTTCGGCAAGCTCGGGGAGATGCTGGCCGGCCGCATCTGGGGGCATGATGATCAGCCGGTGCAGGCCAGGCGGGTGCGCAAGAGCATCGGTGTGGAGACGACGCTCGCCAGCGACGTGCTGGACGAGGACGCCTGCTGGCAGGTGCTCAGCCGGCTCATTCCCGAGCTGGAGCAGCGTTTTGCCAAGGCCTGCCCTGCGGAGATGCTGATGGGGCAGGGGATCAAGCTGAAGTTTGCCGATTTTCACCAGACCACCGTCTATCGCAAGGGGAGTTATCAGGCGGCCCGCTTCCACGATCTGCTGCACGAGGGACTGCAACGGGCTCAAGGAAAACCCATTCGCCTGCTCGGTCTGGTCGTTGGTTTGCCCGGAGCGGGTGAAATCAATCAATTAAGCCTGGATCTCTGCTGATTTAGTTAAGTTTTTGTATCCAAAACCGATACAGTGTTCACATCTGTAGACGTTAGGAAATAGTGGCATGAGTTCTCTTTCTGTTCAGGGACGGATCACCCTGATCGCCGGTTGCTGTCTGCTGGCCAGTGCCGTCGCGCTGGTGGCTTCTTCTCTTTTCAACGCGGCCCGCATGCAGGAGCAGGTGCTCACCTCCACCACCCTGGAGGGGCAGCACGCGGCAGAAAACTGGATGCAGGCCATGGGGGCGACCCAGGCAGCCCGGGTGACCAGCTACCTCGATGAGGCTTACTTCAGGGCGACCCTGCTTGCCGAGGGCATCTTGTTCCAGCGCAAGAACGCGGCCGACAACTTCGTTCACTCCGAGGCGCTGCGCAATGCCGTCAACCAGCAGTTGCAGGATGCGGCGGAGTCTTCAGCGAACCTGCTCGGTGTCTATGCGGTATTCGAACCCAACCAGCTCGACGGGGAGGATGACAACTATCAGGGGTCGACGGCGCTTGGCGCCAACGACAAGGGGCGTTTTTCCAGCTATTGGGCCAGGGTCGACGGCAAGGTCAACCTGGAGGTGATGGACGAGGCGATGCTGGCCAACGACAAGCCCTCCGGACACGGCGGTCTTGAGAACGACTGGTACAGTTGCAGCATCCGCAGCAAGGCGCTCTGTCTGCTCGAACCCTATGTGGACGAGGTGGGGACCCAGCAGGTGTTGATGACCTCGGTAACCGTGCCGCTGCTGGACCAGGGCTCCCTGCTTGGCATGGTGGGGGTCGACATCTCCCTGGGGACCCTGCAGAGCCTGGTGGAAGAGATGGGCCGGACCCTCTACAAGGGGCAGGGCAAGGTGCTTCTGCTCAGCAGTGAAGGGCGGGTGGCCGGCGTGGAAGGGTTCCCGGTCGCCCTTGGCAATCTGCTGGAGCAGCAAGGGCTGGCGCAGGATCTCAAGGGGTGGCTGACCAAGGGAGATGTGGTGACGCGCTGGAGCCCGGATGGCGCACTGTTGCAGACCTTCGTGCCGGTCAGCATGCGCGGTACGGATCGCAAGTGGGGCATCTATATCGAGCTGCCCCGCGCCGTGGTGCTCGCCTCGGCCCTGCAACTGCAAGGGGAGCTTGAGGATCAGGCCCAGCGCAGCGTGGCAACCCAGCTCACCATAGGTGGCGGGATTTCGGCGCTCGCCCTGCTCTGCATCTGGCTGATGGCCCAGCGCATCGTGGCGCCCATCCGCGCCGTGGTGGCACGCCTCAAGGACATCGCCAGCGGGGAGGGGGATCTCACCCAGCGCATCGATCTGCGCAGGGATGACGAGATAGGCGAGCTGGCCAAGTGGTTCAACAAGTTCCTAGACAAGCTGCAATCCACCATCAGCCAGGTGATCGACACCGTTGCGGGCACTCGGGCCAGTGCGGCCCTGGCGGCGCAAGGAGCAGCCCGTACCAGCGCCGGCATGCAGTCCCAGTATCAGGAGGTGGATCTGGTGGCGACCGCGTTTGAAGAGTTGAGCGCTACCGCCCTGCAGGTCGCCGGCAATGCCAATGCGGCGGTGGCGGCGGCCGATGAGGCCGACACGGCGGCCCAGGAGGGCAAGTCCGTGGTGGCGCAGACCCAGGAGGCCATGTCCAGACTGATGACGGTGATAAGCGATGCCAAACCAGTGGTGGAGCACCTCTCCGCCAACAGCGACAACATCAACGACATCCTGGTGGTGATCCAGGGGATTGCCGAGCAGACCAACCTGTTGGCCTTGAACGCGGCCATCGAGGCGGCCCGAGCCGGTGAGCAGGGGCGCGGTTTTGCGGTGGTCGCCGACGAGGTGCGCAACCTGGCGGGCCGAACCCAGAACGCCATCGTCGAGATCCAGAACCTCATCGGCCAGTTGCAGTCGGGGACGGAGGCGGTGGTGAAGGCGATCCTGACCGGCCATCACCAGGCGGATCTGACCCTCACCAAGGTGGAGCTGTCGGTCAGCGTGCTGGAGCAGATCATCCAGGCTGTCGGCACCATCCACCAGATGAACGAGCAGATCGCGAGGGCTGCGCAGGAGCAGAGCGGAGTGGCGGACGAGATCAATCGCAACGTCAGCAACATTCGCGACGTGAGCCATACCATTCGGGCGGAAGCGGCGACCTCCGCCGACAACGGGCGCGAGCTGTCGCAACTGGCGGACAAGCAGCAGCAACTGGTGGGCCAGTTCCGGGTGTAGGGGAGGATAAGAAAAAAGGCGCCATCCAACCGGAGGCGCCAAACACATTCAGATGACAGACTGGGTTAAATCGACCTGATTTAGCCCTTCTTCCCGCAGAGGAAGAAACACAACACCACAATCACTGTCGACTCACTCACAAAAACCACATGTAAACCAACATGGAAGAGAAGGTGTGAGCCATATGACAACGAATTGCGTGGCGAATTATGTTTATTCACTGGTCGACCCGCAACCGACAATTTATAATGCGCCCCATTAGAAAAATTCATCGTCGGCCGATTCCATGTCTCGTCGTTTACCTCCGCTCAATGCACTGAAAGCGTTTGAAGCCGCGGCTCGTCACTTGAGCTTTACCCGCGCAGCAGAAGAGCTGTTCGTGACCCAGGCAGCCATCAGCCACCAGATCAAGGCGCTGGAGGAGTATCTCGGCATCAAGCTGTTTCGCCGCAAGAATCGCTCCCTGCTACTGACCGAGGAGGGGCAAAGCTACTTCCTCGATATCAAGGACATCTTTGCCTCCATCTCCGAGGCGACCGACAAGCTGCTGGCCCGCAGCGCCAAGGGGGCGCTCACCGTCTCCCTGCAGCCGAGCTTCGCCATCCAGTGGCTGGTGCCCCGCCTGGTCAAGTTCAGCGAACGCCACCCGGACATCGATGTGCGGATCAAGGCGGTGGACATGGACGAGGGCTCCCTCACCGACGACGTGGACGTGGCCATCTACTACGGCCGCGGCAACTGGCCGGGTCTTCGTTCGGACAAGCTGCACACCGAGTACCTGATCCCGGTCTGCTCGCCCCTGTTGCTGACCGGCCCCAAGCCCCTGCGCACCCCGGACGATCTGACCCGTCACACCCTGCTGCACGACACCTCCCGGCGCGACTGGAAGGCCTGGTTCCGCCAGCTCGACATCGACGCGCCCAATGTGAATCAGGGGCCCATCTTCAGCCACTCCACCATGGTGATCCAGGCGGCGATCCACGGTCAGGGGGTGGCGCTCGGCCACAGCGTGCTGGCCCAGCCGGAGATAGAGGCGGGTCGTCTCATCTGCCCGTTCGAACAGGTGCTGGTGAGCAAGAACGCTTTCTATCTGGTGTGTCAGGAGCAGCAGTCCGATCAGGGCAAGATAGTGGCTTTTCGCGACTGGATGCTGGAACTGGTGGAGCAGGAAGAGGCCCGCAGGCGTGCCCGCCTTGCCGATGCCTGAGGAGTTGACCTGGTGACTGACCTGACAAGAGAGGGGGCGAGTGACGCCCCCGTTCGCATTCTGCTGGCCCACGGCGCGGGGGCGGGCATGGAGCACAGCTTCCTGGCCGAGTTGTCACGACTGCTTGCGGGGCCGGATATCGAGGTAGTGCGCTTCAACTTCCCCTACATGACCAAACGGGCTCAGGACGGCAAACGCAGGCCGCCGGACAGACAACCCGTGCTGCTGGCTCACTGGCGCGAGATGGTGCGTCAGTTTGCCCATCCCCGGCTGTTTCTGGCGGGCAAGTCCATGGGGGGGAGGATGGCGGCCGAGCTGTTTTGCGAGGGGGACGACGAGATGGATGCTGCAGGATTGATCGTTCTCGGGTATCCTTTCCACCCCCCGGCCAAGCCCGACGCATGGCGGGGCGAGGTGCTCAAGCTGATCACGACGCCCACGCTGCTGCTGCAGGGGGAGCGCGATACCTTCGGTTCTCGCGCCGAGCTGGCCGATTTCCCCTTCTCACCCGCCGTATCGGTCCACTGGCTGACCGACGGGGATCATGGTTTCAAACCGAGAAAGGCGAGCGGCATGAGCGAGCAGGAGAACCTGCGCCTGGCTGCGGAGCGGATCAAGGATTTTATCGCGGCGGTGGGCCGCTCCTGACCATCTCGAGCGGGTCGAGAGAAGAAGCGTGCAAGGAGAGAAGATGCAGATCCAACGACATTGGCTGGTGCTGGCGGGCTTCTTCGGCCTGACGGCCACCATGCTCGGGGCCTACGGCGCTCACGGGCTGGCGGCGACCGGCATTGCTCCTTCGTTGCTGGCGGCGTTCAACACCGCCGTGCAATACCAGTTTTTCCACGCCCTGGCCCTGCTGGTGCTGGGGCTGTGCGGCGTGCGCGGCAAGGTGATCACCTTCGCGGGCGCCGTCTTTGTGCTGGGGATCCTGGGATTCTCCGGCAGTATTTACGCCATGGTGCTGCTTGGCAGCAAGGGGCTGGGGCTCATCACCCCGGCCGGTGGCCTCTGTTTTATGTTGGGATGGGCGGCTCTGATGTGGGCCGGCTGTCGTCTTGGAGGAAAGAATGAATAATCTGCTGCTTTATTGCCGCCCGGGTTTTGAGAAAGAGGCGGCGGCAGAGATCACCGAGCGTGCCGGCAACATGCAGTGCTACGGCTTTGCCCGGGTCAAGGACGACAGCGGCTATGTGATCTTCGAGTTGTATGACGAGGAGCAGGCCGATCTGCTGGCGCGCAAGCTGCCGTTCCGCGAGCTCATCTTCATTCGCCAGATGCTGGTGGTGACCCACGAGCTGAAAGATCTGGAAATAAGCGATCGGGTCTCTCCCATCCTGGAGGCGGCGAGCGGTTACGCCATTTGCGGTGATCTGCGGGTGGAGACGGCCGATACCAACGAGGCGAAGGAGCTCTCCGCCTTCTGCCGCAAGTTCACCGTGCCGCTTCGCCAGGCGCTGCGCAGCAACGAGATCCTGACCAAGAAGGAGACCCCGAACCGTCCCGTGTTCCACGCCTTCTTCCTGGCCAATGACCACCTGATGCTGGGGTACTCCTACTCCTTCAACAACTCTGCCTTCCACATGGGGATCCCGCGCCTGCGATTCCCGGCCGATGCCCCGAGCCGCTCCAGCCTCAAGCTGGAAGAGGCGTTCTACGTCTTCGTGCCGAAGGAAGAGTGGGACTTGCGCCTGTGCTCCGGCCTGAAGGCCGTGGATCTTGGCGCCTGCCCGGGTGGCTGGACCTATCAGCTGGTGCGTCGCGGCATGATGGTGACGGCGGTGGACAACGGCATGATGGCCCAATCCCTGATGGACACAGGTCAGGTGAAGCATATCCGTGACGATGGTTTCGTGTGGCGGCCGAGCAAGAAGAATACCTACTGGCTGGTGTGCGACATGGTGGACAAGCCGGCGCGAGTGACCCACATGGTGGCCGACTGGTTCAGGGAGAACGACTGTCAGGAAGCCATGTTCAACCTCAAGCTGCCGATGAAGAAGCGCTACGCCGAAGCGGTGCACAACATCGAGGTGCTGCGCGGACTGCTGGCCGACATCGACGGCGGTTTCATCATTCAGGCCAAACAGCTCTATCACGATCGCGAAGAGATCACGGTGCACGTCTACAACAAGTTCTGGGTCTCCAAGCTGTCCCCCAAGTCCTGAAGCAGCATCGGGAACAGGGCATGAAAAAACCGGACGGCGACGTCCGGTTTTTTTGTGTCTGGGTCATCAGAAGCGGTAGTCCAGACGCATCATGGACTCGTCGTCGGTGATCTTCAGCTCAATTTGCAGGGGAATGGTCTTGTCACTGGGGTTGAACTGCATCTTGACGCCATCCCCGCGAAGCTTGACCGAGGTGTTGATGCCGCCAGCGTTGAACTTGATCCTGGGCTTTTGCTTTTCGAAGGAGAGGCTGACGCTCTTCTCTGCCGTGAGGTTCAGTTTCTGATAGGGGGTGATCTGCCGATTACCGTTGCTGTCGGTGGTGATATCCACCCCCAGGGAGAGCGGCTTGGGCTGTTTGAGCAGATCGTTGGTATCCAGGGTGGATTGCCAGGTCTGCTTGGCTGGCGCCTCGTGCTGGGGAGGCGGCGTCAACCAGGCATTGTCGACTGGCCTGTCTAATGCCGTGGCACTGCTGCTGACAATCAGCAAGATGAAAGTAGCACGCATGGTGGATCTCCTTATCCCTCATATCAACATAGTATTCATCTGGCGAGGGAGGTAGGGAGGCGTTGGCATAAAACAAAGGGAGCCGAAGCTCCCTTTTAAAATCATATGGTTGGATTCTATTTATAGACGGTCGATGATGGCCTGGGTGAATTCGCTGGTGGACGCTGTGCCCCCCAGGTCACGGGTCACCCGATCGCCGGACTCGATGGTCGTCCGCACGGCCTCGCGAATGCGCTCCGCCTTGTCCTGCATGCCGAGATACTCCAGCATCTGGATGGAGGCGAGGATCACCGAGGTGGGGTTGGCGATGTTCTTGCCGGCGATGTCCGGCGCAGAGCCGTGTACCGCTTCGAAGATGGCGGCCCCTTCACCAATGTTGGCGCCTGGCGCCATGCCCAGCCCCCCCACCAGACCGGCACAGAGATCCGAGAGAATGTCGCCGAACAGGTTGGTGGTGACCATCACATCGAAGCGCTCCGGGTACATCACCAGGTTCATGCAGGCGGCGTCGACGATCATCTCCTCGTTCTGGATGTCCGGGTAGCGGGCCGCGACCTGACGGGCCACTTCCAGGAACAGGCCGGAGGTGGACTTGAGGATGTTGGCCTTGTGGATGATGGTGACCTTCTTGCGTCCTTCCTGGCGCGCCAGCTCGAAGGCGAAGGTGACGATGCGCTCGGCCCCTTCCCGGGTGATGATGCTCATCGCCTCGGCGCTCTGGTTGTCATCGCTGCGCTTCTGGCCAGCACCGGAGTACATGCCTTCGGTGTTCTCGCGCACCGTGATGATGTCGATGTTGTCGTAACGGCTCTTGGTGCCCTTGAAGGAGAGGACGGGGCGCACGTTGGCGTAGAGATTGAACTTCTTGCGCAGGGAGACGTTGATGGAGGTGAAGCCGCCGCCGACCGGAGTGGTGAGCGGGCCTTTCAGGCTGACCTTGTTCTTCTCGATCAGGTCGAGGGTGGCCTGGGGCAGCAGCTCGCCATGTTTTTCCAGGGCTACCAGACCGGCATCTGCGTATTCGTAGTCGAAGTCACAACCCGCGTGGGTCAGGATCTGGATGGCGGATTCGATGATGCTGGGGCCGATGCCGTCGCCCGGGATGACGGTAATCTTTCTTTTTGACATGAGGCGTATCCACTTCTAGGGAACAGAGGGGGAGGATTCGTCGGCTTTATACCATTTTTGCACCACATCCTCCATGTTTCTTTACATTTTACCCATTTATGTCAACAGGTACGGCCTGTCTTGGGAAATGGTGTGCTGGGGATCACGCCCCGGCATCAGGGACGGGAGGGTAGCGGATCTCCCGCAGGTTGAACCCGAGCGGGATATCGTGCTGCAGCCGGACCAGGCGTTGGGCCAGCAGGGCCTCTTCCCGGTGCTGGCGCAGCTTGAGCAGGGGTCTGGTGGCCTCCTCCCGCTCACAGGCCTCCAGCATGGCAGCCAGGTCCCCGTATTGCTGCAGCAACTGGGTGGCGGTCTTGGGGCCAATGCCGGGCACCCCCTTGATGTTGGAGCCGCTGATACCGGTCAGGGCCCAGAAGTCCACAAGCTGGGTCGGTGTAACGCCGTACTGCTGCTGGACGAAGGCGGCATCCAGCCAGCGTTTGTTGAAGTAATCCCGCACCCGGATCTGCGGGCAGATGAGCTGGCAGAACCCCTTGTCGGTGGAGATGATGGTGGCGCTGGCGCCGTGCTGGGCAATGCCGCTTGCCAGGGTGGCGATGAGATCGTCCGCCTCGTCGGTCTGGGAGAGCAGGGCATCCACACCGCACTCCCAGAAGGCGTCCTGCAGGTCGGCAAGCCCTTCCCTCAGCTCATCCGGCATGGGGGTGCGGCCCTCCTTGTAGGGGGGATAGAGCGTCTTGCGCCAGCTGTGGACCTCACCGTCAAAGACCGCGATGGCGTGGGTCGGCTCGCTGGCTGCCAGGAGCTTCTTGCAGGTGTTGATGAGGTTGGCTCGGGTGGCGAGCAGGGCCTGGGCCGGGGTCAGTCCCTGCTGGCTCTGCACCGCGTGCAGTCGGCGGATGAGGTTGAGGGCATCGATGATGAGCAGGTGTGGCATGGGGCACTCCGGGCGTCGGGGAAGCCATTGTAACAATGGTGGCGTCTCCTGCTAACCCCGTAGAAGACCATCAATGAAAGAGGGGCCCATGGGCCCCTCCGGTGCATTGTGATGTTCCGACTATTTGACTATCTCGTAGCAGGGAACGTACTGGCTGCCCGGCAGCTTCATGCGCTGCTGCTTGACGAAGCTCTCCAGCAACCTGTCCATCAGGTGCATCAGCTCCTTGTCGCCGTGCAGCTTGAAGGGACCCTTCTTCTCGATGGCCCTGATGCCCCCTTCCTTGACGTTGCCTGCGACGATGCCTGAGAAGGCGCGGCGCAGGTTGGCTGCCAGCAGCTGGGGCGGCTGGTTGCGATGCAGATCCAGGCTGGCCATGCTGGCGTGATCCGGCTCGAACGGCAGCTGGAACTCGGGCTCGATCCGCAGGGACCAGTTGAAGGAGTAGGCATCTCCCACCGACTTGCGGTATTCGCGGATCTTCGGCATCGCCTCCTTCATCACGCGGGCCACCTCGGGCGCATCGCCGATGATGATCCGGTAGAGACTGGTGGCGGCTTCCCCCAGGGTCGCCTTGACGAAGTCGTCGATGGCGCGGAAGTAGTCGGCACTTTCTTTCGGGCCGGTCAGCACGATGGGGATGGGTTGGCGATCGTTGGCCGGGTGCATCATGATGCCGAGCAGGTAGAGCAGCTCCTCGGCAGTTCCGACCCCGCCCGGGAAGATGATGATGCCGTGACCCAGACGCACGAAGGCTTCCAGCCGCTTCTCTATGTCCGGCAGGATCACCAGCTCGTTGACGATGGGGTTCGGCGGTTCGGCGGCGATGATGGAAGGCTCGGTGAGACCGATGTAACGGCCGTTGCGCACCCGCTGCTTGGCGTGGCCGACGGCGGCCCCTTTCATGGGGCCCTCCATGGCGCCCGGACCGCAGCCGGTACAGATGTTGAGCTCGCGCAGACCCAGCTCGCTACCCACTGCCCGGGTGTACTGGTATTCCACCTCGTTGATGGAGTGGCCGCCCCAGCAGACCACCAGGTTGGGGTCGGCGCCGGGCAGGATCGCCTTGGCGTTGCGCAGGATGGCGAACACCACGTTGGAGATATGGGTGGAGCTGGTCAGGTTGACCAGACGATTGGACTCGAGCTGGGTCGACACATAGAGAATGTCCCGCAGCACGGAGAACAGGTGCTCCTGGATGCCGCGGATGATCTCGCCATCGACGAAGGCGTGCTCGGGGGCGTTGAACAGCTCGAGCTTGACCCCGCGCTCGCGCCGGATCACGTGAATATCGAAGGATTTGAAACGTTCCAGTATCTCTTTGGAACTGTCGGTATGGCTGCCGGAGTTGAGGACCGCCAGCGAGCAGTTGCGAAACAGTTGATAGATATCGCTGGAGGCCGTCTGCTTGAGGCGATCCACCTCGAGCTGGGACAGCAGGTCCATGCTGCCCACGGGATTGATGTGTGTAATCATAATTTCCCCTTTCACTCGCTTGTTATCGTTGTGCTTTCCCTGGGGAGAAAACGGGATGCTTTGGCATCCCTCGGGTTCGATAGTAGAGGCAAGGGGGTGGGCAGGGGAATAGGGGGACTGTGCGTTTGCCGCTTTTTTAGCCGCTCCTCAAAGCGGATTCAGGCGAGATTGACCTGATCCCGGCCGGAGTGCTTGGAACTGTAAAGCGCCTTGTCGGCACGCTCGAACGCATCCGTGGTATGGTCGCCGGTCCGAAACAGGGTGGCACCGATGGAGATGGTGATCTCGACCCTGGCATCGCGAAAGCGGAACGGGATGCTCTTGATGGTCTGACGCAGGTTCTCCAGCGGCTTCTGGTACTTGTCCGGATTGATGTTCGGCAGCAAGACCACGAACTCCTCACCGCCAAAGCGGGCGATGAAGTCGGTGTCGCGCAAGGCGTTCTGCAGGGCCTTGGCAACCACCTTCAATGCCTTGTCGCCGGCCATGTGGCCGTAGTTGTCATTGATGTGCTTGAAGTGGTCGATGTCGATGATGGCCAGGCACAGGGGGGTGCCATAGCATAGCCAGCGTTTGTATTCGAGCTCGAGCCGCTCGTCCAGGGCCGCCCGGTTGTGTACCTGGGTCAGGCTGTCGAGGAAGAGCTTGTGTTTCTGGATGGTGAGCCGCTTCTTGTACTCGGCGGTCTCGTCCTTCATCAACCTGAGCTTGGCTTCCATGTTGGAGAGGTGGGTGAGCAGGTGGCGCTCGCGGTTGGCCATCTCCTCCCGCTCCTGCTGCAGCCGGCGGATAGTGTCCAGATGCCCAGAAATGGCGCCCCTGAGTATCTGTGGCGAGTCATGGGCTGCCATGGCGCGATCGATGGCGGCGAGTTCCCGCTCCAGCGCCTGTCCGCTGAGATGGGCGGCATTTTGCAGCGCCCGCCCTTCATCCAGGGATTCGGTAAAGCTGTAATGGACCGAGGAGAGACTCTCGTTCAGGGTGCTGAGAAACGCCTGGGAGGCTTTGCGCTCTTCCCGGGTACCCTCGATGATGAGTTCGATGATCTGCAGGCAGACTTCGGCCAGCAGGGCAGGGGTGATGCCCCCGAGCAACTGGCGGCGGATGTCTGCGAGGCTCTCGCCCACGGCGCCGGCAAAGTCGAGCTCGGTGATGAGACGCTGCAACTCATCTGAAATCTGGGCATGTGCCTTGATGTCAAAGGAGTCGGTAGGGGCCGGGCTGGAGAGCTCGGTGGGGATCTCCGCCGAAGGGGGGATCAGCGGCTTGCGCGGCAGCAGCTGGATCTTGATCGCCTGCTGGTAGAACTCCAGCAGCCGGATCACCTTCTTCTGGTGATCGCCGATGCCGTAACTCTCCGGGCTGGCGAGAAACTCCTTGAGGGCGCGGCGGGTATCTTCCGGAAACCCCTTGATGGTTTTGAGCTGTTTGCTGCCGAGATCGATGGCTGCCCGGGTCAGGCTGATGGACTCTTCCATGGTGTGGCTGTGCTGCTGCAACAGCTTCTCGATGGCGATCAGATCGGCATCGATGGAGGTGAGCGGAGGGTTGCCTTCAAGTTTCTGCTTGAGCTTGGCGAGCCGGTTGTCGAGCTCGCGATCGTGGCCGCGACAGGCTTGCATCAACTTGCCGATGAACTGGATACTGCGGGTGCGTTCGGCATCGGAGAAGCTCGCCATGCCGTCAAGCTCCTGCTGTTTCTGCTGGAGGGATTCCCTGAGTCTTGCCAGTTGTCCTGTTACGGCAGCCATATCATTCATTCTTCAGGTCGCCCTGTTGTCATTATCGTTTTTGTTTCGTCCAGCAACAGAAAGCCAATCAAAGACCCCGTTGAGTACCTTTTTGTCACGGATTGTCCGCAACCTTCGTCCGTGAAAGCGCAAGCCAGTTAACCCATTGCTTTTCATGAGAAGAATTTACTTTTACCAGTCCCTTGTCAATTGCCATCAAGCAGCATTGCCACACATCTCCGTTAAAAAATGCGGCCTGCTGGCAATCGATGGCGGCCAGCTCAAGCCAGACGCTCTGCTGGTATTTTTCGCTGAGCTGAATGGCTCCCGAGAGGGCCAGGTAGCAGAGATCGAACAGGCCGTGGTGATCGAGGGCCATGGCCGCCTTGGGCAGGAAGGGATGACTGACGATGCCGAGGCTGATGCGCCTGTCCAGCGGGTGCTCGCAGGGGAAGGCTGCCAGGGTGTCGAGCAGGGTCTGGGCCAGCTGATGTAACTGGGCCACGTGACGCTGGGGCACCACATAGAGCAGGTGGCCTTCGCGCAGGTCGTAGATGCGGCCATCCTGCGGGGTCAGTTCGTTGACGTAGCGGCCGAAGGCCTGCTCTATCTCGCGGCTGACCTGATAGCCGTGTTGCTCCAGGCTGTTGATCAGGAAGGGAACCCGGAACAGCAGGTAGTGCAGCTTGTCGTCAAATTCGCTGGTGGGGCGTTCGCTCAGGTACCAGCGCTCGGATTTCTGCTGGCGCTTGGCCATCTCCCGCGGCCAGCGACTCATCAGTCGCTGCCAGTTGGCCAGGCCGCTGCGCGGCTCTACCAGCAGGGCTTCTCCCAGCTGTTTGGCATGAAGGCGTGCGACCCGCAGTTTCAGCCAGAGGGTGAAGAACAGATAGATGAAGAGTGCCAGCAGCAGCCCGGTGCTGACGCTGGTCCAGAGGTATCGCTCCTGCTGGTGCTGGCTGGCGTCGAGTTGCTGCTCCAGCTCCTTGACCTGTTGCACCCGCTCCACCTGGGCGTAGTTGTCGCGCACCGCCTCCTGCTCCAGCGCCAGCTGTTGCTGGCGAACCAGTTCGCTGCGCTGGTGGTAATTCTTGTAGCTCTCCAGGGCCTGCTGGAGGTAACCCTTCTGCTCATAGGCGACGGAGAGCAGGCGGAAGATCTCGAATTGGCGCCGGATGTCCCCAATCCGGTTGGCCAGGGTGAGGGCGTTCTCCAACTGCAGGATGGCGATGCCCGCCTCCTGCTGCTTGAGGTGCAGCTCTCCCAGCAACAGCAGGGTGTCGATGAGCGACTCCTTGTCATCCCCCAGCTCATGGGACTGGCGTGCGGCGTTCAGGTAGTTTCGCGCCAGGTTGAGATTGCCGGTCTGCAGGTAGGTCTTGCCTATCTCGAACTTGAGGTGGGCGATGCGGGTACGGTGGCTGCTCTCGTCCAGCAGGTCGAGGGCATTGAAGAAATAGACCAGCGCCATGTTCATCTCGCCCTGATCCCGGTTGAGGCGGGCGAGCACGATCAGGGCGTCGCTCAGCATGGAAGGATTGCCGAGGGCATGAAAATAGTTGGCCGCCTCGCTGGCGTATTGCAGCGCTTTTTGTGGCTCCTGCTCTTCCTGATAGAGGCTGACCATCTGGTTCGAGAGCAGGCCGAGGAAGAGGGGATCCTGCAGGGGCTTGGCTTGCTGTTGTGCTTCGATGTACTCCCCCAGTGCAAGCTGGGGCTGACCCAGAGCCTGATAGAGATCCCCGCCCACGGCGCTGGTCCAGGCCCTGGCCAGAGGCTGTTTGGCGTGATCCGCCCATTTGCGGGTCTCGGCCAGCTGCTGTTTGGCGAGATCGAATTGCCGCTCCTCTATGCTGGCGTTGACGCGCAGCAAGCGGCTGTAGACCTGCAACTGGCTCTCCTTGAGGTCGGGATTGGCCAGCAGTTTGTCGAGTTTGTTGAGCAGGGGGGCCGCGGCGCCATGGGTATGCTGTTGCAGGTTGCGGCTTCTAACCAGCAGATAGAGCCCATGGGCCTGCAGCTCGAACTGCTGCTCTTTCTCGGCCATGGCGATGCCCTGCTCGAAGGACTCCTGTGCCTGGGCGAACTGCCCTAGCTGCTGCAGACACTCCCCCTTGAGCAGATAGGCGCCCGTGGTCTGGGTGGCGGTACCGTAGTTCAGCATCGGCTCGCGATAGCCGTACTCCTGACGGTTGCTGATGATCTGCTTGGGATTGTTGGCCGTGCGTTCGAGGAAGGAGGTGGCAATCTGGGCACATCTGGCGGGATCGGTCAGCACCAGGGTCTGGGCCTGCTGCAGGTCGATGGACAACTGCTCCTTGGCCAGATCCAGATCAGGAGCCGACAGGGAGGACATCATCATTGCCAGAAAAAACAGTTGATTCATTGGATTAAGAACGGCACGGAGGTGCAGGCATGTTATCCAAGCCCACCCCCGCCCGTCCAGAGTTTACTGAGGTGATGCGCAGCGGGCCGCAGCCCGCAGGATGGCGGCGCCGGTGATTACTGGCGAATGAGGCGCAGGTTCGCCGGAACCGGCTCCCAGTCGCTGCGGAAGGGGTTGATGTCCAGGCCGCCGCGGCGGGTGTAACGGGCATGGACGGTCAGTTGTTCCGGGGCGCAGAAGTGCTTGAGATCGGTAAAGATGCGCTCGATGCACTGCTCGTGGAACTCGTTGTGCTGGCGGAACGAGATGAGGTAGCGCAACAGCTTCTCCCGGTCGAGACGCGGGCCGCGATAGTGGATCACCACGGATCCCCAGTCCGGCTGGCTGGTCACCAGGCAGTTGGACTTGAGCAGGTGGCTGTGCAGGGTCTCCTCCACGATCTCGTGACCGGCGGCCCCTTGCAGCAGGGTCTCGTCAAACTCGTAGCTGTCCACCTCGATATCCAGGCTGTCGATGCACTCACCGGGCAACTGGGCTATCTGGTGGGGGGCCTGGTCGAGCGTGAAGAGGGTGACGCTCACCGGGGCACCAGCGCAGCCACTCAGGTCCTGAACCAGCAGCGCCTGCACCGCCTCCAGGGAGTCGCAACGGGTCTGGTTGAAGGAGTTCAGGTAAAGCTTGAACGACTTGGACTCGATGAGATTCGGGCTGGTGGCCGGCACAAAGACCTCCCCGATGGCAACCACGGGCTTGCCTTTGGCATTGAGCCAGGAGAGTTCATACAGGGTCCAGACGTCGCACCCCTGGAAGGGCAGTTCACCTCTCAGGCCAAGATCGTCGCGGTTCAGGCTGCGTGGCACGGGCTGCAGCAGACTCGGGGTGTACTGGCTGATGTAGGCGGACTGCTGCCCCAGGCTCAGGCCTTGCAGCGCACTGGCGCCGGCGTATCTCTCTTGTTTGCTCATGCTGGTTTGCTCACGCTTGTCTGATAAGGGGTTTGATGGTGCAATGGCCCGATTTTTCGATCAGGTACTTGCGGCCATCAGAGGCCGCTATTGTGGGGAATATCGATGTCGGATCAAGTCCTGTCTGCCCTGGAGCAGTTCTTTTTACGCTGGCAGCGCGATGGCGAAGGAAGGCGGGGGCTGCCCCTGTGTGACTGGGAGGCCGACTGGCGCTCTCCTTGCGAGCTGGATGAACCCAGGGAGGGTCGGGTAGCCTGGCGTCCGTTCCAGCGGGAGCAGGCAGCCGACTTCACGGCCATGGCGAACGCCCTGGAGCTGACCCTGCATCCCAGCGCCATCGCCCTGTTTGGTCACTGGTTCAGCCGCCCTCTGCCCTGCTCTTTCAAGGGGCTGCGCATCGAACTCATCCTGCCGTGGAACGACGCCGATCTGGATCTGCTCAAGGAGAACCTCATCGGCCACCTGCTGATGCTGCGCAAGTTGAAGCGATCCCCTTCACTCTTCATTGCCACGACCCGCAACGAGATGACGCTGGTGTCCCTCGATAACGAGAGCGGCCAGGTGTGGCTGGAGTGGCTGGACTCCGGGCGGCGCCTGACGCTGGCCCCCTCGTTGCCGGCCTTTCTGGCGCGACTGGAAACCTTGCCCCAGTGATGCTCCAAAAGAGAGGGCCTTGCCACCTGGTAAGGCCCTCTCTTTTTATTGCGCCATTGTGCGCGGTAGGCTCCTATTCCTTGAAGTCCCAGGAGAGGTTGGACACCAGCCTGCAAGGCTCGCACCTGAAGTCGAAGATCTCGTGCAGGGGGGCGGCCAGCGCCCATGGGCCACCACAGCCAGGGCAGGGGCGAGCCCGCTCTTCGGCAGCGCTCAGGCCACCTACCCGGTAGAGATAGTAATAGGTGGGGATGCCGCTCAGGACCTCCAGCCGTCTGGCGAGATCACTGCCCCGGCGATGAAGGCGGCTGCCCACCTCGCCGATTTCGTGCAGGGCGGCGTGCTCGGCGATGGAGCCGTTCATCTGCAACTGATCGCAGGCTTCCCAATCTTCCTGCCACTTGATGATCTGCTTGTGGTCACCGTTGGCGACGGCGGGCAGCCGATAGAGCGGGATGGGAGAGAAGTGATCGCCGCAGCGCAGGGGAGAGCAACTGTGCAGGAAGCTGGTGTAGAGCAGCATCCAGCTGGGACGCTCCCCCTGCTCTGCGCACGGGTCCGTGCTGTCCGAGAGCAGATCCGCCCCTTGCAGGTGAAGTTTGGGGGCGAGCAGGCCCGCCTGGTGCAGACCTTGCTCGGCAAGGGTGACCAGCTCGCTCTGGTTGTCAGGGTGCAGGCTGTCCTGCTCCGGGCAGACCACCCGGCTGACGAAATAGCCTTCGTGCATGCTGGTGGGAAACTCCCGCCCCAGGATCTGCCCCTGATAGCGCAGCATGTCGAGGTAGTGGACGATGGCCCGTTCGGCCTCCCCGAGGGAGGTATCGCGGTAGCACTCAAAGGTGAGTTCGAGGATATACATGGCGATGGGTCAATCCGGCTTCTGGTTGAGCAGCAGATCGGTGAGGCGATCGACCTTCTGCTCCAGCCGGGCGAGCTGTTCACTCAGTTGCTGAAGAGTGACGCTTTCCGTGGCCAAGGGGGACGCCTCGGGGGCACTGGCGGGGGCGGGCGCTGTCGCCGCGGGCTGGGGTTGTTGCTTCCACTGGCTCAACACCTTGAGCAGCTCGGCCATGGGCACGGGATGGCTGAGGCGGGCCTTGACCATGGCGGTAGAGGGGGTGATCCCCCTGGCACTGAGTTCGTTGGCTATCTGGATGATCTCTTGGGCTGACATCTTGGCTCCTGCACGGCCGTCTTGCTGCGGGTGGATAGTGGCACAGAGCTTAATCAAAGCCTGTCCATCAGGAAAGCGGAGCGAAGGGCGTGGGTGGCGAGAGGGAGGGGATTGGCGGCTCCGCGTCTACCCAACGCTGGCCGCCGGGAGTGCGGGGATCAGGTCCCCTGGCGCAGCATCACATCCAGCTGGTCGATGGCTTCCGCCCAGTCGGCGTCGTGGCTGAGGGCATCGCGCAGAAAGCCTGCCTGGGAAGGCGTCCAGAACGGCGCGTCGGGCAACTGGGTATGGCGATCGATGGGATGGTCGCGGATAAAACGCTGCTGGCTGATGTCGTCACTGGCCAGCCCCAGCTGGGCAAACAGGGCGGCCATGTCATGGGTGAGCAATTCCATGTTGGTACTCCTTGGAAGGGGGCTGTGGAAGAGTATAGCCAGCCCCCGTGCTCTCAAATCTAGGAGGGGAGACGATGGGGTGGCAGCTCGACACCGGCGACATGCAGCCCCTGCATGCAGAGCTGTCCCTGATAATGGCTCTCTCCGTCGCTGGAGAACTCGAACTGGTAGTAGGTGAGCAGGCGCAGGGGCTTGTGCCCCAGGGCGCGGTGTGTCCGCGCCAGCGACAGCAGTTGCAGGTCGTGGTGCTGGCA
The DNA here is from genome assembly GCF_002902865.1 of Aeromonas sp. ASNIH5. Lineage (NCBI taxonomy): Bacteria > Pseudomonadati > Pseudomonadota > Gammaproteobacteria > Aeromonadales > Aeromonadaceae > Aeromonas > Aeromonas sp. ASNIH5. Next base: position 4,317,825 of record NZ_CP026122.1, read on the forward strand.
GTAGCGGCGCATGTATTGCCAGGCCAGCTCCGCCTGGCGGCGCTGTTGCCAGAAGGCCCAGCCAATGAGGCCGAGCAGCAAGATCCCAAGCATTTCTCCCATCAGCGGGTTCCTTCTGTGATGTGTTTGGGGCCCTGTTCACCTCAGGCAACAGGGCCGTTGTGTCGGGCCTAGGTGGAAGCGAACAGGCGACCGATGGCCAGACCCAGGGCCTCGCTGCGTTCGGGGTCACGCAGTTTTGCCAGCATATCATTGCGCAGGGCCGGTAGCGTGACGAGCTCGGCAAATACCTGGTTGAAGAACTGGGTGGGTTGCAGGGCGAGCTGCTCCAGAAACAGGCCGAGCAGTTGGGGGTGTTTCAGATCGGGCCAGAGGCGGCCAGCGATGGCGAGGAGCAGGGAGGGGCTTGGCCGGGTTTGCAGCAGGGTCAGCAGCTTGTTGGTGCGCAGCCCGTTGCCCGGGCAGGAGGCCAGTGCCCGGCACAGATAGGCCAGGGTTTCGGGGTCAGGCTCGGCGCACTCCTGCTCCTTGCCGATGTGCTCCAGCAATGCGCCTTGCAGGGCAGGAGGCAGGGGGGCGTTCTCCAGGCTCTGGCACAGGGCGTAGAGGGGGGCCTGCGGCAGCACGGGCAAGGCCTTGCAGACCAGTGCCAGGTTGCGTTCAACCTGCAGCCGCTCCGCGAGATCTGCAAACCCTTGCAGTCCCAGGGCCTGCCACCCCTCTTCCCCCGGCGCCGCCAGATAGTGGCAGAGGGCCTCGTAGTAAGGGGAAGGGGCTTGTTCCAGCTGGCGGGCCAGCTTGGCGTGCACACTGGCCATCTTGGCCTCGGCCGGACGGAAGGTATAGGGGTTGTCCGCCAGACGCTGGGCCTTCTCTTCGTCCAGTTCACCGGTGAGCTTGTAGCCCAGAGTCTCTACCACCTGATCCATGAAATGCTTGGGGCCGCTGGAAATGAGCAGGCCGCGTTCATCAAGGGCGAACTTGAGGAACCAGAGGTAGTGCCTGGATTCGGTCGGCTGGAAGAAGTGCACGCCGAGCCAGGCGTGTTGCTGCAACGGCCAGGGGTAGGGCTCCTGCTGCTGCTCGATGCGCACGAAGAGGTCGCTGGGGAGCGGGCGCACCTGGCGGCCCAGATCGAACAGCTGGAACTGGGTATCGGCCTGGGTCAGAAACTCGGTCAGGGTGTTGATGGAAGACATGAAGAGATCCCGCTTGAAGATAATGCGGGCGATTATAAGGGGGCTGCACCAGATAGCCAGAGGCGGTGATGCAGGGGATGAAGGTGACGGTAACATGGCAGCCATTGCGGGGTCGGTGTATAGTAGCGCCCCTTTTTGATGGCCGTATTGAGTGGGGCCCCGTCGCAGACCGGGCCCGCGATGAGGAAGTGAGCGAGATGAATCAATATCTGCTGGTTGCCGGTCTGCTGGGAGAGCTGACTGCCGAGTTGCAACGTCTGGAACGCTGGCAAGCCGACCATCCGGGGAGCGAGGCGCTGGCAAGCGAGCTGCCGTTTTGTGTCGATACCCTGAGTTTCGATCAATGGCTGCAGTTCGTGCTGATCCCGCGCATGGAGCAGCTGGTGCTGCTGCAGGCTCCGCTGCCGACCAGCGTCTCCCTCTATCCCATGGCGAGTGAGGTCTATAAAGAGGAGCTGGCGGAGGTCGAGGCCCTGCTTCGTCTGATCGCCCGTTTCGATCTGCTGCTCTCCGGCAAAGTGGTCGAACAATGATGGACGAGCAGACCCGGACAGCGGATGCCTTGCAGCCGACACTGCTTTATCAGGATGACTGGCTGGTGGCGGTGAACAAACCGTCCGGTCTCCTGGTGCACCGCAGTTGGCTCGACAAGGCCGAAACCCGTTTCGCCATGCAGATGACCCGGGATCTGATCGGGGGTCGTCATGTCTACCCCGTGCACCGACTGGACAGGCCCACTTCGGGTGTGCTGCTGTTTGCTCTCGATCCTGCCGTGGCCCGTACCCTGACCGAGGCCTTTGCTGCCCGTCAGGTCCACAAGGAGTACCTGGCACTGGTGCGGGGATGGGCCCCCGAAGAGGGGCTCATCGACTATCCGCTCAAGGAGCAGCTGGACAAGATTGCCGATGCCTTCAGCGACCCGGATCGCCCCGCCCAGGAGGCGGTGACCGCGTTTCGTCGTCTGCATCAGGTCGAGCTGCCCTTCGCCGTCTCCAAGAAGCATCCCACCAGTCGCTACAGCCTGGTCCGCCTCTTTCCCAAGACGGGGCGCAAGCACCAGCTGCGCCGCCATCTGGATCACCTGTTCCACCCCATCGTCGGTGATACCACCCACGGGGATGGCCGACACAACCGCTTCTTTCGCGAGCACTACGGGTGCGACCGCCTGCTGCTGATCGCGCACCGTCTGAGCTTCGAGCATCCGGTGCTCAAGGTGCCGATGCGGATCCAGGCGCCCCTGGGCCCCGAGGTGCTGGGTCTGTTCGCCCGTCTGGGCTGGCCTGCCAGCGAGCAAGACTACGGCGCCTGAGCCTCTTTCCATCTGTTGCCTCTGACCGGGCTGTGGCATGCTGTAGCCTAGGTACGTCAGAGGAATGACTTATGGCTCAACGAGATATCGCCTGCGCAATCGCGTGCCCCCCGCCTGTACAGGGGGGCTCTTCCTACCCATCCCGGTCTTGCCGGGTCCAATATCTGTCCCTGAGGAGTCGCTGATGGCCGAGATCGATATCCTGGTCGGCACCGTCTACGGCTCTGCCATGCTGGTGGCCGAGACCCTCTGTGACCACCTGCAAGCCAATGGCCATGTCTGCCAGATCTTCGATGACGCGGCGCTGACCGACATCGATGCCTCCCGCTTTCTGCTCATCGTGATCGCCACCACGGGGCAGGGGGATATACCGCCCAATTTGCAGCCCTTTGCCAGTGCCCTGGCCGATCGTGCTCCTTATATGAAGGGATGGCGCTATGCCCTCATCGCCATGGGAGACAGCAGCTATGAACACTTCTGCGGAGCGGGGCGAACGCTGGATGCCCTGTTGCAGGAGCTGGCTGCCGAGCCACTGGTTGTGCGCCTGGAAATCGATGCGACGGTAGAAGATGAGCCTGAAGTGGCAGCGCTGGCCTGGTTGAAAACCTGGGAAAGTAGACTGTAGCCAGACCCTTCTCCCCGAGAATAAATTCACCTCCGTGAGTGTGCTGACGGGGGTGTTTTATTTTTGGGGCGTCACGCCTCAGCCCCCAAATATATCCTCACTTTCGTCCGGTTATTTTTCTCGCCAATGATGATAACCGGTTGGCCATATTCATCATCACCCACGACAAATTGAAAAATTAAAAGTTCCGCATTGAAAGCGATTTCAGTCATGTTTTTGCTACTGCGACACGGATTTATCACTTAACTCTCGTTGCAAATTAATATTTGAAAGCGCTTTCTTTGGTTATTGTTTTTCTTTTTTGTGCTTATCTTGGGTGGTTGGTGCCAAAAAATGAAAATTCATTGACATTTTGTGGTTGTGGCTGTCGGTGGCGTGCGATTTGTCATCGTTTTGTGAATCAGCTCATGTTTGCAGGGAATTTGGGTACCTATAATCGACCTCGGTTATCACCAAAACGTTTTTCCGGTGATAAGAACTTGAATATCAGGATCACACTCCTCTCAGCGGGAATAAGGAAAATGAAAATGAAAGCAAAGTGGCTCCCGATCGCTGCAGCAGTAACCGCAGCCCTGGCTTCCCAAGCCGCCTTCGCCGTTGATTTCCACGGCTACATGCGTTCCGGTGTCGGTACTTCCGATAACGGCAGCCTGCAAACCTATTCCAAGGCGAAAGTCGGTCGTCTGGGCAATGAAGCCGAGACCTACGGCGAAGTCCAGCTAGGTCAAGAGGCTTACAACAAGGACGGCAAGTCTTTCTACGTAGACTCCATGTTTGCAATGGTTTCTGGTCAGCAAGGTCGCGACTGGGAAAGCACTAGCGGTAGTGATGCCGACTTTGCCCTGCGCCAATTCAACGTCCAGGCCAAAGGCGTGCTGGGCTTCGCGCCGGAAGCCACTCTGTGGGCCGGTAAGCGTTACTATCAACGTCACGACATCCACATCTCCGACTTCTACTACTGGGATGTGTCTGGTGCCGGTGCTGGTGTAGAAAATATCCAGGCTGGTCCGGGCAAGCTCTCTTTTGCATGGCTGCGTAACGACCCGTGGGATGATTACGATCAGTTTGTAGGTGGTGTTGGTGTCGACAAGCGTGTTGATACGGACGTACTGGACCTGCGTTATGCCGGTATCCCGCTGTGGAAAGACGGCTCCCTGGAGCTGGGATATGACTACGCCCGCGGTAACCTGACCGATGAGCAGAAAGCGGCTCTGGGCAGCAAAGATTACGAGAAAAACGGCCACATGCTGACCGCCGAGCTGACCCAATCCATGCTGGGTGGCTTCAACAAGACCGTGGTTCAGTATTTCGCCGACGGTTATGCCGCTCAGGCTGTTGACTACGGTAGCGGTTCTGGCAGCGGCCTGAGCCAATCTGCCGCCAAGGGCGATGGCTGGCGCTTCATCAACTGGGGCGTGCTGCCCGTTGGCGATAAGGTCGAGTTCGGTCATCAGCTGGTTTACGGTACTGCCAGTGATATTGACAATGACAGCGCTGACAAAGACACCTTCTCCGTTGTCGTTCGCCCGATGTACAAGTGGAATGACACCATGAAGACCATCGCCGAGCTTGGCTATCACCATGACAGCTACAAGCCGAACAATGGCACCGAAACCAGCACCATCGGTAAGAAATACACCCTGGCTCAGGCCTGGTCCGCTGGCTCCAGCTTCTGGGCCCGCCCGGAAATCCGCGTATATGCTTCCTACCTGGATTCTGACGGCCAGTTCCGCCCGGATGACAATGGCGTGAAGCAGGACGACTCCTGGAACTTCGGTGTTCAAGCTGAAGCTTGGTGGTAATCTGTTGACGTCATGACTGCAAGTGCCCCCGCATGACGGGGGCTCTTTTTTTACAACACGTTTCTTAGGGTCACGCGATGAGATATTCCAGATTAGCCTTGACTGTATTCTGTTCTGTTGTGCTGGGTGGGTGCGCCACGTTGGAAACGACGGTAGCGCCGACTCAGGAGTTCAAGTCCATCATGGGAAATCGCGACGTTGCGATGAGCCAATTGGCTACGGTTGGCAGCTGCTGTCGCGATGTCTCCAGTCTGCCGTTCCAGGACATACAACCGGGCGCAACTAAGCTTATCCCCATTGATGACAGCTCCCCCGTTTACGCTTTCAGCGAAGGGAAAAGCCACTTTGCCGCCTTCCGGTTGCCGGTCAACTCCGGTGACCTGCGCATCACGGTTGATGGCTTGATCGACAAATCGCTGTTCAACCCGACCGTCTTGATGCTGGATTCCAAATTCAATGTGACCCGCAAGTTGGGCAGCGACGTGTTCAAGTACGAGCCTGCACGCATGCTGCAAGGGGATCGCATGGAAGCCGTGTTTACCGTGGATCGCTCCTATGTTGGTAACCCCAATAACGAAAGTTACATGGTGATCTACACAGACCAGAGCGGTCTGGACAAAACAACCACCATCCTTAGCCCTTCCAAGCTGATGACCAAGTCGCTGGGGGTGGTTGATTATGGTGAAAAAGACCCCGTCATTCCGCACTCCCCCTGGGGCGTGGTCAGCCTCTCTGTGGAGGACTTGAGTGGTGTCAAAACCGAGAGCAACTATTACAAGCCTGTCTATCAGGATGTGATTGATGCCAACACCCCGGTAGTCAACACGGCACCAAACAAGCTTGTCGTGCCCCTGGCGACCGCCGGCGCAGTCAAGAGCAGTGCCCCCATGCTGAGCGAGACCGAGAGCTTCTACAACGCCCAGATCGAGAAAGCGGTGAAGGTCGGTGACATCGACAAGGCGATGCAGCTCGTGAATGAAGCCGAGCGTGCCGGTTCAACCAAGGCGAAATCGGTCTTTATTGATGCAGTGAAACGTTCACAGAAGAACTAAATATCTCGGTTTATTAAAATCGATATTTATTGGAGGCCTCCCTTGTTGGAGGCCTTTTTAATCGGTAGACTGGATAATATAAATCCGCAATAAGTTACATTCAGTTACAGTGAGTATCTTTAAGTATTATTTGGTTTCTTTGTGATTTGTTTTGAAGTGGTTTATTTCTTTTTGCGGCGAAGCTATAACAATACGAAATAATATTCAAGATAGTCCCCTCTCTGCTTATTTATTATCTTGTGATCTCTCCTCCAAATTTATTATTCCCTTGTTTCCGACAGAGGCATTTCCACCCCCGCTGGGTTATATTCTGCTGGTCAAAATAAGCAACCCGGAAAACGCATTTGGCGCAGTGACGGATGAAGCACATCGTCATCAATAAACTGCCCTGAGTCGTTGTCGGAAAAAAATCCATTCAGGAGCGCACACATGTTAAAAAATGCTTTCTCTAATCTGCAAAAGGTCGGTAAGGCGCTGATGCTGCCCGTATCGGTCTTGCCCGTTGCAGGTATTCTGCTGGGGGTGGGGGCTGCCCACTTCAGCTGGTTGCCGGAAATCGTCTCCCAACTGATGGAGCAGGCCGGTGGTTCCGTATTCGGCCAGATGGCTCTGCTGTTCGCCGTGGGCGTCGCCCTTGGCTTCACCAATAACGACGGTGTTTCCGGCCTGTCCGCCATCGTCGGCTACGGCATCATGACCGCCACCCTGACTGTGATGGCGCCTGTGATGGGTGTCGAGAAGATCGATACCGGTGTGCTGGGTGGTATCCTCGCCGGTGGCGTGGCTGCCTGGGCGTTCAACCGCTTCTACAAGATCCAGCTGCCAGAGTACCTCGGCTTCTTCGCTGGCAAGCGCGCCGTGCCCATCATCACCGGTTTTGTTTCCATCGGTCTGGGTGTTGTGCTCTCCTTCATCTGGCCGCCGATTGGTGGTGCCATCGGTGCCTTCTCCGACTGGGCTGCCAACCAGAACCCGGTCCTGGCCTTCGGCATCTACGGCGTGGTTGAGCGCTCCCTGATCCCGTTCGGTCTGCACCACATCTGGAACGTGCCGTTCTTCTATCAGGCTGGTACCTGCGTCAACGCCGCCGGTGAAACCGTACACGGCATCATGACCTGCTTCCTGACTGCTGATGACGCTTCCCGTGCTGCCGGCAACGGCTTCGGTCAACTGGCGGGTGGCTACCTGTTCAAGATGTTCGGTCTGCCTGCTGCCGCGTTTGCCATTGCGCACTCCGCCAAGCCGGAAAACCGCGCCAAGATCGTAGGTATCATGGCTTCTGCTGCCCTGACCTCCTTCCTGACCGGTATCACCGAGCCTATCGAATTCTCCTTCCTGTTCGTGGCCCCGGTACTGTACGCCATCCACGCTCTGCTGGCCGGTCTGGCATACGTGCTGACCAACATGCTGGGTGTCGTTCACGGTCACACCTTCTCCAACGGCTTCATCGACTTCGTGGTGCAATCTCCGCGTGCCGACAACATGCTGCTGCTGGTGGGTCTGGGTCTGGTCTACGCGGTCATCTACTACGTGGTCTTCACCGTGGTCATCCGTGCCATGAACCTGAAAACTCCGGGTCGTGAAGACGAAGCCGCTCAAGAGTCCTCTGCCAGTCAAAGCAAGGACGAGATGTCTGCTGCACTGGTCTCCGCCTTCGGTGGCAAAGAGAACATCGCCTCTCTGGACGCCTGCATCACCCGTCTGCGTGTCGGTGTGAAGGATGTGGCCAAGGTTGACCAGGCTGGTCTGAAGAAGCTGGGTGCCGCCGGTGTGGTGGTGGCGGGTTCCGGTGTACAAGCCATCTTCGGCACCAAGTCCGACAACCTGAAAACTGAAATGGACATCTGGATGAAGAGCAACTGATTGTCGCTCCGATATCCGAGTTCCGAAAAGGGAGGCGCAAGCCTCCCTTTTTGCTGGGTTGCATTTGGTGGCGGGACATGTGCGGGGACTTTCCTGACGGCGCCAGCATGGTGTTACCCAATGAAAAAGGCGCCCCTGGGCGCCTTTGCTGCATCAGACCGGCTTAAAGCTTTTCGAGATCCCGTTCTATCTCGCTGATCTTGTTCTGCACCACCTTTTCCAGATGACGCAAGTCGCGCAGTATCTTCTGCTTGATGTCCGGATCGGCGGAAGGCTGGCCGCCCTGGGTCAGATTGTCCAGCTCATCCACCACGTATTTGAGGTTGGCGTTGATCTCGGTGACATCCTTGTACTCATGGGTCCCCGAGTCGACCAGCATGGTCTTGCGCTGGCGAGGGTATTTGAATTTGACGCTCTTGGCGAAGAATTCACCCTTCTGCTTCTTGAAATAGATCTTGAGGATGTCGTGGTTGGCTTCCTGGCGCAGGGTGTAGCTGTCCACCGAGGTGGGTTCCTGGATCCCCAGGCTCTTGAGATTCTCGTACATCGGGCTTCCTTGGTTTGAAACGATCCTGACCCCTCTATCTTACCCGAGTCCGGGCGCCTTGCCTGTGACAGGCGCGCCAAATTCAAATTGGTGTCAAAAAGGTCTTTTTTAATCAACGAGCCAAGGGGGAGAGGTGAACGCCTTGTCAGCACTGCCATAAGCGGTATCGTCTCATGGGGGTGTGCAGTGCTGGTGGGGCAGGGGAGTTGGCGCCCACCCATGAGAGCGGGCATGAAAAAGGGCACCAGAGGTGCCCTTGATGACATCGACGTGGATTACTCGTCGATGGAGCGCAGCAGGGCGTTGATGCCGACCTTGGCGCGGGTCTTGGCATCCACCTTCTTGACGATGACGGCGGCGTAGAGGCTGTACTTGCCGCACTTGGAGGGCAGGGAGCCGGAAACGACCACGGAGCCGGCCGGGACGCGGCCGTAGTGGATTTCGCCGGTTTCGCGGTCATAGATGCGGGTGGACTGGCCGATGAAGACCCCCATGGAGATGACGGAGCCTTCCTCGACGATCACCCCTTCCACCACTTCGGAACGGGCACCGATGAAGCAGTTGTCTTCGATGATGGTCGGGTTGGCCTGCAGTGGCTCCAGTACGCCGCCGATGCCGACGCCGCCGGAGAGATGCACGTTCTTGCCGATCTGGGCGCAGGAGCCCACGGTGGCCCAGGTGTCGACCATGGTGCCTTCATCGACGAAGGCGCCGATGTTGACGTAGGAGGGCATCAGCACGGTGTTCGGGGCGATGAAGGAGCCTTTGCGCGCGGTCGCGGGCGGCACGACGCGAACACCGGCAGCCTTGAACTGCTCTTCGGTGTAGTTGGAGAACTTCAGGGGAACCTTGTCGTAGTACTGGGCATCGTCGCCCTTGATGATGCCGTTGTCGTTGATGCGGAAGGAGAGCAGCACGGCCTTCTTCAGCCACTGGTGGACGACCCACTCGCCGGCAATCTTCTCGGCAACCCGGGCTTTGCCGGAGTCCAGCAGGTCGATGGCTTCCAGAATGGCGGCCTTGGTGGCGGCATCGACGGAGCCGGGGGTGATGGAGTCACGGCGCTCGAAGGCCGCTTCGATGGTCTGTTGCAACTGGGTCATGACAGGTTTCCTTTATAAAATTCTGTTTGTTGTATCACACTTTTCCAATCGTTTTTAAGGGCTCTCGCCGATTTCTTCAGAATCAGGGCGATTTATTGTACTTGAGTGGTCCAACCATTTGTTCTGATTGAGGAATCAATACGTCAAAAAGCCTCTTTCGAGGCTTCATCCGAGCGTGTCAGGCACTCTCGCCAACCGGTTCCTGGGGGTTGAGCTGATTGACCAGCCTCTCCTCGAGGGCCTGTTGCTCCTCCGGGTTCAGCGGCTCTCCGGCCAGGGTGGTGAGGCTGAAGAAGTCCTCCACCCGCTCACCGATGGTGGTGATCTTGGCGGCATGGAGGGAGAGGCCGCACTGCTGGAACACGGCACCGATACGGGCCAATAGGCCCGGAGTGTCCAGGGCCGTCAGCTCCAGCAGGGTGTGGCGGTTTTCCCCCTTGTGGGGCAGGAAGACCACCCTGGTCGGCACGCTGAACTGGCGGTGGCGTCTGGACAGGGGTTTGCTGCGCAGCACCAGCTTGCCCGGCTCCTGAAGGGCTTTCTCCAGCGCCTTCTTGATGGTGGCGGTACGGTTGGGGCTGATGGGCTCTCCGTTTGGCTCCAGCACGATGAAGGTGTCGAGCACGTAGTCGTTGCGCGAATTCATGATCTGGGCGTCGTGGATGCTGAGGTTCTTCTGATCCAGCGCCGAGGCCACGGTGGCAAAGAGGTTGGGAGTATCGCGACAATAGATGAACACCTCGCTACCGCCCCGTATGGGGTGCTTGCCGATGAGCACCAGGGGGGCCGGGTTGTCACCGTGGGCGATGATCTTGCGGCAGTGCCAGGCGATCTGCTCCGGGCTGTGGCGCAGGAAGTAATCGGCCTTGAAGTCGTTCCAGAGGGCGGTGACCGCCTCCTGTGGCACCTCGCGCTGAGTCAGGATCTGCCTGGCCTGGCGCTGGTTTTCACGGATCTTGAGGCGCATGTCCGGCGGGTTTTCCAACCCCTGGCGCAGGGCCTTCTGGGTGGCGAAGTAGAGTTCGCGCAGCAGGGTGCCCTTCCAGTCGTTCCACAGACTGTCGTTGGTGGCACAGATGTCGGCCACGGTCAGGCAATAGAGCAGGTCGAGGTGCAATTCATCCCGCACCTTCTGGGCGAAGTCGGTGACCACATCCGGGTCGTAGATGTCGCGGCGCTGGGCGGTGACCGACATCAGCAGATGGTGGCGCACCAGCCAGGCGACCAGTCGGCTCTCGTAGCGATCCAGCCCGTGCAACTGGCAGAACTCCAGCGCATCCACGGCCCCGAGTTCGGAGTGATCGCCGCGCCTGCCCTTGGCGATGTCGTGGAAGAGGGCGGCGATGCTGAGCAGCTCGGGCTTGCGCAACTGGGTGAACACCTCGTGGCAGAGCGGGTGAGTCTGGCGGCTGGCCGGATTCGGGAAGCGATGGATGTTCTGCAGCAGCCGATGGGTGTGCTCGTCCACCGTGTAGGCGTGGAACATGTCGAACTGCATCTGGCCGACAATGAGGTTCCACTGGGGCAGGTAGGCCGCGAGGATCCCGTACTTGTGCATCAGGGTGAGCGGCTGGCCGATGCCGTTGGGGTGGCGCAGGAGCGCCATGAAGAGACGGCGGCACTCGGGTAGATCTTGCAGCCAGCAGTTGAGGGTGCGTCTGGCCTCGCGCAACTGGCGCAAGGTGGCGGAGTGGATGCCGGCGATCTCCGGGTGCTGGGCTATCTGGTAGAAGAGTCGCAGGATGGCGGCAGGATCCCGGCCGAACAGCTCGGAGTCCACCGCATCGATGAGGCGGCCGCGCAGCTGGAATTCGTCGCTGATGCGGCGCACGTCCATGGCGGTGTTGCCAAGAATGGCCTCGTCAAAGAGTTGCAGCAGCATCTCGTTGAGTTCGGCCACCCGTCGCACCGTCTGGTAGAAGCGCTTCATCATCTGCTCGACCGGGCCGTTTCCTTCCCCCTCGAACCCCAGCATCTGGGCCACGGTGCGCTGGCGGTCGAACAAGAGGCGGTTGTCCCCCTTGTTGATGGCCATGTGCAGGGCGAAGCGCACCTTCCACAGGAAGTTCTGACAGTCGAGCAGCTCCCGGTACTCGGCCCGGTTGAGAAAACCGTGGCTGGTCATCTCGAACAGGGTGGTGGCGCCGAAGTGGCGGCGGGCGACCCAGGCCAGGGTCTGGATGTCGCGAAGGCCCCCGGGATTGTTCTTGAGATCCGGCTCCAGCTTGTAGGCGGTGCCGAGAAACTGCTGGTGGCGCAGGGCCTGCTCTTCGCGTTTGGCACGAAAGAAGGCTTCGCTCGGCCAGAAGTGCTGGGGCTGGGTGGCCGCCTGCAACTGCTCGAATCCCGCCAGGCGACCCGTGATGTAACGGGCCTCGATGAGGTTGGTGGCAACCGTGATGTCGTTGCGGCCCTGCTCGATGCACTCGGCCACGTTGCGTACCGACTGCCCCACTTCCAGCTTGAGATCCCACAAGAGGGTGATGAACTCGCCGATGCGCAGCCCCAGCACCTCGTCCAGTTCATCTCCTTCGTAGAGGATCAGCAGGTCGATGTCGGAGTGGGGATGGAGTTCGCCGCGGCCATAGCCGCCTACCGCGATCAGGGTGAGCTCGGTCCTGTCGAAGCCGAACTTGTGCCAGAGCCTGGTCAGCAGCGCGTCCATGTATTCGGAGCGGGTGGCCACCAGTTCGATGATGTTGTCACCGGCGTCGAAGCGTTCGTGCAGCCAGGCGAGAAAGCGGCTCAGGTACTCCTTGCAGTTGTCACGGGTGAGCTGATCGTCTGGGAGCAGATGGGGAGAAAGCAGGCTGGCATCCATGGCATGTCACACTCTCGGTCGGGCCGGGTAAAGAGCAACCCCGGCGCGCGGCCGGGGTTGAATGTCAAACGTGGCGGATAAAACGCTCGATAGTGTCGTCGGGGCGCAGGGTCAGGACCTCGCAGCCATCCTCGGTCACCAGCAGGGTGTGCTCCCACTGGGCGGAGTCGCCGCCGTCCTTGGTGGTCACGGTCCAGCCATCCTTCGGATTGACCTTGCAGTGGTACTTCTTGCTGTTGACCATGGGCTCGATGGTGAAGCACATGCCCGCTTTCAGCTCCAGCTTGCCGCCGTTGCGGTAGTGGAGGATCTGCGGCTCTTCGTGGAACTCGGCACCGATGCCATGGCCGCAGTAGTCGCGTACCACGGAGAAGCCTGCCTGCTCGACGATGGGCTGGATGACGGCGCCGATCTCGGTGATGCACATGCCCGGGCGCACCCGCTTGATGGCGGCATAGAGGCTATCCTGGGCCACCTTGCAGAGCTGGCGACGCAGGGGGGTGGTCTGGCCCACGATGAACATGGCGGAGGTATCGCCGTGATAACCATCCTTGATGACGGTGATATCCAGATTGATGATGTCCCCTTCCCGCAGTTTCTTGTGGTTCGGGATGCCATGGCAGATGACATCGTTCACTGAAGTACAGATGGACTTGGGGAAGCCGTGGTAATTGAGCGGCGCGGGGATGGCCTGTTGCACGTCGACGATGTAGTCGTGGCAGAGGGTATTCAGTTCGTCTGTGGTGACGCCCGCCTTGACGTGGGGGGCGATCATGACCAGCACGTCGGCGGCCAGCTGGCCGGCGACACGCATTTTCTCAATCTCTTCCGGTGTCTTGATTTTAATGGACATGGGATCTCTCTTGGGGCCTGATTGCGCATCCTGCCGATGCCCAACAACCAGGTAATGAAAAATAGATGCGTTTGCAATCAGGGCGAAATTTTATCCCCAACCCCCGTTTACTTCCAGTGTGATCGTCATCGCAACGTCATCAGGCGGTCGCACCATGGTCCGGGATCCATTTTTAGCACCCGGGCTGGTGGTGTCATGACCAAAGTTATGGTATAAAGCGCGCCGGAATGGGGAACTCGTGTCCTCATGCCATCACCCTTACTCAACAACACACACACATCGACACATATGCCGGGGTGCCTTAACGGGTCGGTTATATGGGATGTGTGGAGGCCTAACCCCAATACAGAGGTATAAAATGGCTAAAGTTTCTATGCGCGACATGCTGCAAGCCGGCGTTCACTTCGGTCACCAGACTCGTTACTGGAACCCGAAAATGAAGTCCTACATCTTCGGCGCCCGCAGCAAAGTTCACATCATCAACCTGGAAAAAACCGTTCCGATGTTTGACGATGCCATGAACTTCATCAGCTCCGTAGCTGCCAAGAAAGGCAAGGTACTGTTCGTAGGTACCAAGCGTGCCGCGTCTGAAGCCGTCAAAGAAGCCGCTGAGCGTTGCGACCAGTTCTATGTTAACCACCGCTGGCTGGGCGGCATGCTGACCAACTGGAAAACCGTTCGTCAGTCCATCAAGCGCCTGAAAGATCTGGAAACCCAGAGCGAAGACGGTACCTTCGACAAGCTGACCAAGAAAGAGGCGCTGATGCGTACTCGCGAAATGGAAAAGCTGGAGAAGAGCCTGGGTGGTATCAAGAACATGGGCGGCCTGCCTGACGTTCTGTTCGTTGTCGATGCCGACCACGAGCACATCGCTATCAAAGAAGCCAACAACCTGGGTATCCCGGTAGTTTCCATCGTTGATACCAACTCCAACCCGGACGGCGTTGACTATGTCATCCCGGGTAACGACGACGCTATCCGTGCCGTACAGCTGTACCTGAACGCTGCTGCTGACACCGTTCTGGAAGCCCGCGAGCAGGACATCGTTGTTCAAGCCGAACAAGATGGCTTCGTTGAAGCTGAGTAATTGATAAGGACTGAAAAGCCCTTATTAACCAAGCTGATGTAATTGGTTAGCAGGGGCCCTTGTGGCCCCTGTTTCTTGTCAATTCAAGACCGAGGATACTGGACATGGCAAACATTTCTGCCGCCCTGGTAAAAGAACTGCGCGAGCGCACCGCCGCTGGCATGATGGATTGCAAAAAAGCGCTGGAAGAAGCCAACGGTGATATCGAGCTGGCTATCGAGAACATGCGTAAATCCGGTCAGGCCAAGGCCGCCAAGAAAGCTGGCCGTATCGCCGCTGAAGGTGTGATCTTCGCCCGTACCGAAGGCAACGTTGCCGTCATGATCGAGCTGAACTGCGAGACTGACTTCGTTTCCAAGGATGCCGGTTTCCTGGCCATGGGTCAGAAGATCGTCGAGATCGCTGCCACCCAGAAAATCGCTGACGTTGACGCGCTGAAAGCCGCCGACTTCGGCAACGGCGAGTCCGTCGAGCTGACCATCACCAACCTGATCGCCAAGATCGGTGAGAACATGAACCTGCGTCGCGTGATGCTGGTTGAAGGTGACAACCTGGGCACCTACGTTCACGGCTCCCGCATCGGTGTTATCACCAAGCTGGTTGGCGGTACCGACGAGCTGGCCAAAGATCTGGCCATGCACGTTGCTGCCAACAGCCCGCAATTCGTCAAACCGGAAGACGTGTCTGCCGAAGTCGTTGCCAAAGAGCGCGAAATCCAGATCGACATCGCCATCAACTCCGGCAAGCCGAAAGAGATCGCCGAGAAGATGGTTGAAGGTCGCATGAAGAAGTTCACCGGTGAGGTTTCCCTGACTGGTCAACCGTTCGTGAAAGATCCTTCCATGACCGTTGCCGAGCTGCTGAAGAAAGAAGGCGCTGACGTTGTTTCCTTCACCCGTTTCGAAGTGGGCGAAGGCATCGAGAAGCAAGAGACCGACTTCGCTGCTGAAGTAGCAGCCCAGATCGCGGCCGCTCAGAAGGCCTAATCGAACCGGTTTTTCCGTTTCCCCAGACCGCGACTTATGTCGCGGTCTTTATATGACCAGGAATCAGTGACATGAGTACCAATCCCAAGCCTGCATACAGACGTGTTCTTCTGAAGTTGAGTGGTGAAGCCCTGCAAGGATCCGAGGGTTTCGGCATTGATCCGGCGGTGCTGGAACGGATGGCCCAAGAGATCAAAGAGCTGGTTGAGCTGGGTGTTCAGGTCGGTCTGGTCATCGGTGGCGGCAACCTGTTCCGTGGTGCCGGCCTTGCCAAGGCAGGCATGAATCGCGTGGTGGGTGACCACATGGGCATGCTGGCGACCGTCATGAACGGCCTGGCCATGCGTGATGCCCTGCATCGTGCTTATGTGAATGCCCGCCTGATGTCGGCCATCTCCCTGCAAGGGGTCTGCGACTCCTACAGCTGGGCCGAAGCCATCAGCCAGCTGCGTGCCGGCAAGGTGGTGATCTTCTCTGCCGGTACCGGCAACCCCTTCTTTACCACCGACTCGGCAGCCTGCCTGCGCGGTATCGAGATCGAAGCCGACGTTGTGCTGAAAGCCACCAAGGTCGATGGCGTGTTCACCGATGACCCGGTCAAGAACCCGGATGCCGTGCTCTATCAGGAACTGAGTTATGATGAAGTTCTTGAAAAAGAACTCAAAGTGATGGATCTTGCTGCTTTTACCCTGGCCCGCGACCACGATCTGCCGATCCGGGTGTTCAACATGAACAAACCGGGCGCGCTGCGCCGCGTGATCATGGGTGAGCCGGAAGGTACCCTGATCCACCAGGCCAGCAAGTAAGGCAAGTGTGAGCCCCAGGCTCGCTTGTCCATTACGCCAGTCAACAAGATAGATACGAGCCGCCTGTCGGCTCGTTCGCCAAAAGGAAAACCACTGTGATCAACGAGATTAAAAACGACGCCAAGGACCGCATGGGCAAAAGCGTAGAGTCGCTGAAGACCCAGATGTCCAAGATCCGTACCGGCCGTGCTCACCCGAGCCTGCTCGACGGCATCCAGGTGGAGTATTACGGTGCTGCCACTCCTCTGAAGCAGTTGGCCAACGTGGTGGCAGAAGATGCCCGTACTCTCTCCATCTCCATCTTCGATCGCTCCATGATCCAGGCGGTGGAAAAAGCCATCCTGACCTCCGATCTGGGCCTGAACCCGTCCAGCAACGGCCAGACTCTGCGCGTGCCGCTGCCGCCGCTGACCGAAGAGCGTCGCCGTGATCTGACCAAGATCGTCCGTGCCGAAGCCGAAGGTGCCCGGGTTGCCATTCGCAACATCCGTCGCGATGCCAACGCCGACCTGAAAGCCCTGCTGAAAGAGAAAGAGATCTCCGAAGACGACGACCGTCGCGCCCAGGAAGAGATCCAGAAGCTGACCGATACCTTCATCAAGCTGGTGGATGACGCCCTGGTTGTGAAGGAAAAGGAGCTAATGGAAATCTAAGCCTCCGACAGGTATATTACGAGCGCCGTGTAGTGCCCCTGCACGGCGCTTTTGTCTTTGTGGGAGAAATGAATGTCGCTTTTGGCAGCGCTAGGCGATAGCGCCAGCTCGTCCTTGCCCCGTCACGTCGCCATCATCATGGATGGCAATGGTCGCTGGGCCCAGAACCGCGGCAAGATGCGGGTTTCCGGGCACAAGGCGGGCGTGAAATCCGTGCGTGAGGCCGTGGCCTTTGCCGCTCGTGCCAAGATGGAGGCGCTGACCCTGTTTGCGTTTTCCAGCGAGAACTGGCGCCGTCCGGAAGGGGAAGTCAACGCCCTGATGGAGTTGTTCATGACGGTGCTGGGTCGCGAGGTGAGCAAGTTGCACAGCAACGGCATTCGCCTTCGGGTGATTGGCGACACTGCCCGCTTCAGCGAGCGGCTGCAGGCCAAGATCGCCAAGGCCGAGGCCCTGACCGCCAACAATCAGGGATTGACCCTCAATATCGCCGCCAACTATGGCGGTCAGTGGGACATCGCCCAGGCGGCCCGGACCCTGGCACGGGCCGTGGCGGCGGGTGAACTGGATGCCGAGGCGGTCGATGAGGCGGCATTGGGTCGTCATGTCTGCATGGCTGATCTGCCCCCCGTGGATCTGTTGATCCGCACCGGCGGGGATCATCGCATC
Source organism: Aeromonas sp. ASNIH5 (assembly GCF_002902865.1). NCBI lineage: Bacteria > Pseudomonadati > Pseudomonadota > Gammaproteobacteria > Aeromonadales > Aeromonadaceae > Aeromonas > Aeromonas sp. ASNIH5. Next base: position 4,335,200 of record NZ_CP026122.1, read on the forward strand.
AGCAACTTTGTCCTGTGGCAGCTCGCCTATGCCGAACTCTATTTTACCCCGGTCCTGTGGCCCGATTTTGACGAGGCCGAGTTCAGTGGGGCAGTTGCCTCCTTCGTTGCTCGCGAGCGTCGCTTCGGGTGTACGGGTGAACAGATCCGGGAATTGATCGCCGCGCAACAGACCGGCTAAACCCCGCTCCCAAGAGAGAGGTTTCTTTTGCTAAAACAACGAATTATTACCGCATTACTGTTAGTACCCCTGGTGTTGGGGGCGCTGTTTTTTCTGCCGTTGAAATTCTTTGCCCTGCTCGCTGCCCTGGTCTTTCTGCTGGCCAGCCGTGAGTGGAGTGCCTTCGTCACTGCCCAGCCGCAACAGTGGTTGCCGCTGGTGTTCTGTCTGCTGTTGGGGGCCAGCCTGTTCTGGGTGCCCGTGGAGCAACTCTGGATCCCCCAACTGCATCCGCTGGTGATGGGCGTGCTCTGGACCGCCGTCAGCTGGTGGCTGCTGGGGCTGCTGCTGGTGCTGCGCTACCCGCAAAGCGCCAGGCTGTGGCGTGAATCCATCTGGCTCAAATCCCTGTTTGGTCTAGTGACCCTGGTTCCCTTCTTCTGGTCCCTGGTGGCCATTCGCGGTTACAACTTCTATCACGACCCCATGATGGGGGCCTGGATCCTGCTGTTCGTGATGGGACTGGTCTGGGCGGCAGATTCTGGCGCGTATTTTTTCGGCAAGGCGTTCGGCAAACACAAGCTGGCGCCGGCCGTGAGCCCGGGTAAAACCATTGAAGGCATGCTGGGCGGCCTCTTTACCGCCAGCCTGCTGGCCATCGGCGTGACCTGGTTCATGGGCTTCGTGCCTGCCAAGATGGGCACCGTGCTGCTCTGTTCTCTGCTGGCGGTGCTGGCCTCCGTGCTCGGCGATCTGGCCGAGAGCATGTTCAAGCGGGAAGCCGGCATCAAGGATTCCGGCACCCTATTGCCGGGCCATGGGGGCATTCTCGATCGCATCGACAGCCTGACGGCGGCGCTGCCCGTCTTCCTGCTCAGCTACCTGTTGCTCGGTCCGGAGTTTTGATGTTTCGCGCACTGATGATCCCGGGAGCGTCCCGCTCCATCAGTCTGTTACCCAATCAGGAGTCTTGATGCAAAACCTGGTGATCCTGGGAGCGTCAGGCTCCATCGGTCAGAGCACCCTCAAGGTACTGCGCCACAACCCCGGGCGCTGGCAGGTGCTGGCGCTGACCGCTGCCCGCAGCGTGGATGCCATGCTGCGCGACTGTCTCGAATTCTCCCCCCGGTTCGCTGTCATGGTGGACGAAGGCGCCGCCAGCGATCTGGCGGGTCGGCTCAAGGCTCACGGCAGCACCACCCGGGTGTTGTCCGGTCAGGCAGCCCTGTGCGACGTGGCTGCTCACCCCGATGCCCACAGCGTGATGGCGGCCATTGTCGGTGCGGCGGGTCTAGCACCCACCATGGCTGCCGTGCGCGCCGGCAAGCGCATTCTGCTGGCCAACAAGGAGGCGCTGGTGATGTCCGGAGCCTTCTTCATGGAGGCGGTGCGCGAGCACGGCGCCGAGCTGCTGCCCATCGACAGCGAACACAACGCCATCTTCCAGTGCCTGCCGGTCGACGTGCAGCGCCAGCCCGGTTTCTGCGATCTGGCCGGGGCGGGGATCAGCAAGATCCTGCTGACCGGCTCCGGCGGACCTTTCCGCTATGCCGATGTGGGTGAATTGCACCATGTTACCCCGGCGCAAGCCATTGCCCATCCCAACTGGTCCATGGGGGCCAAGATCTCGGTGGACTCCGCCACCATGATGAACAAGGGGCTGGAGTACATCGAGGCGCGCTGGCTGTTCAATGCGGCCCCCGAGCAGATCCAGGTGGTGATCCACCCCCAGTCCGTCATTCACTCCATGGTGCAGTACAAGGATGGCTCCGTGCTGGCCCAGCTCGGCAACCCGGACATGTGCACCCCCATTGCCCACGCTCTGGCCTATCCGGAACGGATCGAGTCCGGTGTGGAACCTTTGGATTTCTTCAGTGTCGGAGAGTTCAGCTTTATCCGGCCCGACTATGAGCGCTATCCCTGTCTGGCGCTGGCCATGAGCGCGTGCCAGCAAGGGCAGGGGGCGACCACCTCCCTCAATGCCGCCAACGAGGAGGCCGTCGCGGCTTTTCTTGCAGAGCGGATCGGATTTATGGATATTGCCAGAGTCAACGAATCCGTCATGGCCGAGCTGGGCAGCAGTGCTGCCGGCTCTCTGGCGGATCTCATCGCCCTGGACGGTACGGCCCGAGCCCGTGCCCAGCAACTGATAAAGGAGCTTGCCGTATGAACGGACTGTGGTGGCAGCCAGCCCCTCTCCATGCTCTCGAGCGCAGGACTGGACATGACAGCGAGGTACGCGGCTGATGGGAGGGCTTCTGTGGAATATCGGCGCCTTCATCGTGGCCCTCGGGCTGCTGGTGGCGGTGCATGAATTTGGCCACTTCTGGGTGGCTCGTCGTTGCGGCGTCAAGGTGGAGCGCTTCTCCATCGGCTTTGGCAAGGCCATCTGGCGTCGCCTTGGCAAGGATGGCACCGAATACGTGCTGGCCCTGATCCCCCTTGGCGGCTACGTCAAGATGCTGGATGGCCGGGTCGACGAACTCAAGCCGGGGGAGGAAGCGCAGGCCTTCAACCACAAGAGCGTCTGGGCCCGGATGGCCATCGTCGCGGCCGGCCCCATGGCAAACTTCGTGTTCGCCCTGTTCGCCTTCTGGCTGATGTTCATGATAGGGGTGCCGAGCGTCAAACCCGTGGTGGGCGAGGTGCGTCCCGCCTCCATCGTGGCAGAGGCCGGCATCCTGCCAGGCATGGAGATCGTCGGCGTCGGCGGCGAGGAGACCGGTGACTGGGAGAGCGTCACCTATGCCCTCATCAGCCACCTTGGTGATGACTCGGTCCAGCTCAAGCTCAAGGCGGCCAACACCAGCTATGCAGTGGACAAGACCCTGCAGCTGGCAGGCTGGAAGTTTGACCCCGACAAGGAGTCTCCCATCGGCAGCCTCGGGATAGTGCCCCTTGGTGGCAAGGTGCTGCCCGTGGTGGAGGCCGTGGTGCCATCGAGCGCTAGCGAGAAGGCCGGCCTTCAGATAGGGGATCGCATCAAGGGGGTCGATGGAGAGGCCATCACCGAATGGGCCCAGTTTGTCGAGCGTGTCCAGCAGTCACCGGCGCAGCCGTTGCAGGTGACGGTGGAGCGCGGGGGCAGCGAGATGACCCTGACCCTGACCCCGGACGGGAAGAAAGTGAAGGACCAGCTGGTCGGTTTTGTGGGCTTGTCGCCGCAACTGGTTCCATTACCGGATGAGTATCGAACTCTGTTACAGTATGGGCCTTTGCAAGCCCTGTGGCATGGGGTCCAGAAGACCTGGAGCCTGATCACCCTGACCTTCGACATGATAGGCAAGCTGATCGGTGGCATCGTCTCTTTGGACAACCTGAGCGGCCCCATCTCCATCGCCAAAGGGGCCGGCAGCAGCGCCGATTACGGGTTGGTCTATTTCCTCGGATTCCTGGCGCTCATCAGCGTCAACCTGGGGATCATCAACCTGTTCCCCCTGCCGGTGCTCGATGGTGGCCATCTGGTCTATTTCCTCATCGAGGCGATCACCGGCAAGCCGGTATCGGAAAAAATTCAGGAAGTTGGGTTCAGGATAGGCGCCGCCATTCTGATGTTACTGATGGGCATTGCGCTGTTTAATGATTTCGCTCGCCTCTGAGGCCAGAGCATCAACAAGGACACATAAGAACAAAATGGCTGTTAAAAAAGCATTGGTGTTGAGTTGCCTGCTGGGGGCCAGCTTCCTGGCTCAGGCTGCCCCGGCCTCTTTTGTGGTGCAAGACATTCAGGTCGAGGGCCTGCAGCGGGTGACCCTGGGTGCCGCCCTGTTGAATCTGCCGGTGCGGGTCGGTGATTCCGTCGACTCCATGTCCCTGGCGAACGCCATCAAGAAGCTCTATGCCTCCGGCAACTTCGAGGACGTCAAGGTCTATCGCGACGGTCAGGTGCTGCAAGTGGTGGTCAAGGAGCGCCCGACCATCTCCAGCATCGAGTTCTCCGGCAACAAGGACATCAAGGAAGAGCAACTGACCCAGAGCCTGGAATCCTCCGGGATCCGCGTGGGTGATCCGCTGGATCGCACCGTGCTGAGCTCCCTCGAGAAAGGGCTGGAAGATTTCTACTACGGCGTGGGCAAGTACTCCGCCAAGGTCAAGGCCATCGTCACCCCGCTGCCGCGCAACCGGGTCGACCTCAAGTTCACCTTCGTGGAAGGGGAAGCGGCCAAGATCCAGCAGATCAACATCGTCGGCAACAACGTTTTCCCGGAAGAGAAGCTGCTGGCCCAGCTCTCCCTCAAGGACGACGTGCCCTGGTGGAACTTCACCGGTGATCAGCGCTACCAGAAGCAGAAGCTGGCCGGTGACATCGAAGTGCTGCGCTCCTACTACATGGACCGCGGCTACATCCGCTTCACCCAGGAGTCCACCCAGGTCTCCATGACCCCGGACAAGAAGGGGGTCTATGTCACCCTCAACGTCAAGGAAGGGGAGCAGTACAAGGTTTCCGGCATCCAGCTCAAGGGCGACCTCATCGACCGCGGCGGCGAGATGAAGGGCCTCATCCCCATCGAGGCGGGCAGCGTTTACTCCGCCAGTCAGGTGACCCATACCGAAGAGGTGCTCTCCAAGTTCCTCGGCCGTTACGGCTACGCCTACCCGAAAGTGGTCACCTTCCCCCAGATCAACGACCAGACCAAGGAAGTGGAGCTCATCGTCAACGTGGAGCCGGGTCCCCGGGTCTATGTGCGCAACATCAACTTCAGCGGCAACGTCACCACCAAGGACGAAGTGCTGCGTCGCGAGATGCGCCAGATGGAGGGCACCTGGCTCTCCTCCGACAACGTCGAGCAGTCCAAGACCCGTCTCAACCGCCTCGGCTTCTTCGAGACCGCGGAAGTGGACACCAAGCGGGTGCCGGGCAGCGATGACCAGGTCGATCTGGACTTCAAGGTCAAGGAGCAGCCGGCGGGGTCCATCAACGCCGGTATCGGCTACGGCACCGAGTCGGGTCTGAGCCTGCAGGCGGGTCTGCAGCAGGACAACTTCATGGGGACCGGCAAGAAGATCGGCATCAACGCCAGCACCAACGACTACTCCAAGAGCGTCGACCTGAGCTATAACGACCCCTACTTCACCGTGGACGGGGTGAGCCTGGGCGGCCGTCTCTACTACAACAAGTTCAGTGCGGCCGACGCCAACATCGTGGACTACGAGAACACCACCGTCGGTTTCCGTCTCTCCAGCGGCTTCCCGGTCAACGAGAACAACCGTCTCGACTTCAGCCTGGGCTACGAAAACAACAAACTGTCCCAGCCCAACCCCTATGTACAGGTGGACGAGTTCTGGAAGGTCTACAACGGCAATCTGGATGGCGACAACCGCATGGTGTTCAACACCGTGGACGTCACCGCCGGCTGGACCCGCTCCACCCTCAACAAGGGTCAGTTCCCGACCTCCGGTGACCGCCAGCGGGTGAACGCCAAGGTGACGGTGCCCGGCATGGATCTGCAGTACTTCAAGCTCAACGCAGAAGATGCCCACTACTTCCCGTTTGATGCCGATCACAAATGGGTCATGCTGGCCAAGGCCCGTGCCTCCTACGGCGATGGCTACGGCACCAATGGCGATTACGAGCACGTTCTGCCGTTCTTCGAGAACTACTACGCCGGTGGTTTCGATACCCTGCGTGGTTTCAAGAGCAACACAGTCGGTCCGAAGGCGCTCTACTACTACAACTTGAGTGGTAACGACGTCATCCAGGGCACTGACAGCTCGGTCGGGGGCAACGCCCTGGCGGTGGCCTCGCTGGAAATGATCGTGCCGACACCCTTTGCCTCCGAGACCTATCAGCCCCAGTTGAGGACCAGCTTCTTCATCGACGCCGGTTCCGTGTGGGATACCCACTTCGACTACAGCCAGTATCAGAACCGTTGCTTCAGTGGTTGCAACTATCTGATGGACTACTCCGACCCGAGCAACATCCGGATGTCGACCGGCCTGTCGCTGCAGTGGCTCTCTCCCATGGGCCCGCTGGTGTTCGTGCTGGCAAGACCAATCAAGAAATACGAAGGGGACGACACCGAAGTCTTCTCCTTCAACATCGGCCGTACCTTCTAAGGGGAGCGGACGCCCCCCCGCCATGGCGGGGGGAAGCATGATGGGTCGCGCATTTGCGCGCCTCACCAGGTAACAAGACGATCTCGTGGATCGCTTGCACAATCAGGTAAATCAGGTAGCCCTCGACCGAGGGACCAAGGAGTAAGTGTGAATAAAGCGTTGAAAGTAGCTGGTTTGAGCTTTGCACTGATGGCTGCCGGCATGGGTTCTGCCTTCGCTGAGACCAAGATTGCCGTGGTCGACATGGGCGAAGTCTTCCAAAAGCTGCCCCAGCGTGAAGCCGTTGCCAAGAAGCTGAAGGGCGAGTTCGAGCCGCGCATGCGTGAACTGCAGAAGCTGGAGTCCGACGGTCAGGCACTGGTCGAGAAGTTCAAGAAGGACGAAGCCTTCATGAGCGCCGAGCAGAAGAAGCAGAGCCAGGAGAAGCTGGCCAAGCTGCAGATGGAATTCAACCAGAAGCGTCAGGCGTTTGAACAGGACAACGGTCGCCGTCAGTCCGAAGAGCGCAACAAGATCCTGACCAAGGTGCAGGCTGCCATCGACGCCATCGCCAAGAGCAATGGCTACGATCTGGTGCTGGAGCGCAACGCCGCCCCGTATGCAGCCAGCAAGCTGGACATCTCCGGCCAGGTTATTTCTCAGGTTAGCAAGAGCAACTAATTGATGGCATTCACTCTCGCACAGCTGGCCCAGCAACTGGGGGCCGAGGTCCATGGGGATGGGACCCGGGAAATTCGCAAGGTCGCGACACTGGAAAAAGCCGGGGAGGGGGAGATAGCCTTCCTGTCCAACAAGAAGTACCGGCATTTTCTGGAGCAGAGCAAGGCCACTGCCGTGCTCATCACCGAGGCAGACCTGCCGTTTTGCCCCACCAATGCCCTGGTGCTCAAGGACCCCTATGTGGGCTTTGCCCGGGTAGCCCAACTGCTGGACACCACTCCGCAGCCGGCCATGGATATCCATCCGAGCGCCGTCATCGCGGCTGACGTGCAACTGGGCGAGAGAGTGGCCATCGGTGCCAATGCGGTGATCGAATCCGGCGTCGTGCTGGGTGACGATGTGCGCATCGGCCCGGGCTGTTTCGTTGGCAAGGATACCCGACTGGGAGCGCGCTCCCGGTTGTGGGCCAACGTCACCCTCTATCACAACGTGACCCTGGGCACGGACTGTCTGGTACAGGCCGGCACCGTGATCGGGGCAGACGGTTTCGGTTATGCCAACGAGCGCGGCGAGTGGATCAAGATCCCCCAGCTCGGTGGCGTGACCATCGGCAACCGGGTCGAGATCGGTGCCTGCACTACCATCGACCGCGGTGCGCTGGAAGATACCCGCATCGCTGACAACGTCATCATCGACAACCAGTGCCAGATCGCCCACAACGTCGAGATCGGCTACGGCACTGCCGTGGCGGGCTCCACCGTGATGGCCGGTAGTCTCAAGGTCGGCAAATACTGTATCATTGGTGGTGCCTCCGTCTTTAACGGGCACATGGAGATCTGCGACCAGGCCACCGTCACCGGCATGGCCATGGTGATGCGTCCCATCACCGAGCCCGGTATCTACTCTTCCGGCATCCCCCTGCAAACCAATAAAGAGTGGCGCAAGACCGCCGCCCGGGTGATGCGTATCGAAGAGATGCACAAGCGGTTGAGCAAGCTTGAGAAAAAGCTGGATCAAGAATAATCACGATTGGTATAGGGTACTGTTTTGACTACTGAAAAGAAGAGCCTGGGCATCCAGGAAATCATGGATCTGCTGCCCCACCGTTATCCGTTCCTGATGGTGGACAAGGTGGAAAACTACGAGATCAGCGATGAGCGCAAGACCCTGCGCGCCATCAAGAACGTCTCGTTCAACGAGCCGATCTTCCAGGGCCACTTCCCGGCCAAGCCGGTCTTCCCCGGCGTGCTGATCCTGGAAGCCATGGCCCAGGCCACCGGTATCCTGGCCTTCACCATGGTGGGCAAGCCGTCCCCCAACGAGCTCTATTACTTTGCCTCCATTGACAACGCCCGCTTCAAGCGCCCGGTGGGCCCCGGCGATCAGCTGGTGCTGGATGTGGAGTTCCTGAAGGAGCGTCGCGGCATCGCCAAGTTCACCGGTGTCGCCACCGTCGACGGTGAAGTGGTCTGTACTGCCGAACTGATGTGCGCCAAGCGCGAGGTATAACCGTGATTGATCAGACTGCCATCATCCACGACACCGCCATCGTCCATGAGTCTGCCGTCATCGGCAAAGGGGTTGAAATCGGCCCCTTCACCGTCATCGGCGCCGAGGTGGAAATCGGTGACAACACCTGGGTGAGCTCCCACGTGGTGATCAAGGGCCCGACCAAGATCGGTCGCGGCAACAAGATCTTCCAGCACACCTCCATCGGTGAGGATTGCCAGGACAAGAAGTACGCCGGCGAGCGCACCTTCCTCGAGATCGGCGACAACAACGTGTTTCGCGAGAACTGCACCGTGCACCGCGGCACCACCCAGGACCAGAGCCTGACCAAGGTGGGTAGCGGCAACCTGTTCATGGTCAACGTTCACGTGGCCCACGACTGCATCATCGGTGACAACTGCATCTTCGCCAACAACGCCACCCTGGCGGGCCATGTGCACATCGGTGACTTCGTGATCTTCGGCGGTCTGTCTGCCATTCACCAGTTCGGCCGCGTCGGCTCCCACGCCTTCGTCGGCGGCTGCGCTGCCCTGAACAAGGACGTGCCGCCCTACGTGATGGCCGCCGGCAACTACGCCAAGCCGTTCGGGGTCAACTCCGAAGGACTGCGTCGTCGTGGCTTCAGCGCCGAGGCGATCTCCGCCGTCAAGCGCGCCTACAAGGAGATCTTCCGCTCCGGCAAGACCATTGAAGAGGTGTTGCCCGTGCTGAGCGAGATGGCCCAGAGCGAACCGGCCATCCAGCTCTATGTGGATTTCCTCAAGGACAACGAGCGCGGGATCATTCGTGCCTGATCCCATTCGCATCGGCATCGTCGCCGGAGAGACCTCCGGCGACATCCTGGCCGCAGGGCTGGTGCGCGAACTGCAAGCCCGCTACCCGGATGCGCAGTTCGAAGGGATCGCCGGGCCGCGGATGCAGGCTCTCGGCGTGAAGGCGCTGTTCGAGATGGAGGAGCTCTCCGTCATGGGCATCACCGAGGTGCTGGGCCGTCTGCCCCGCATCCTCCAGGTACGCCGCGAACTGCTGCGCCACTTCATCGCCAATCCCCCCGACATCTTCGTCGGTGTGGATGCACCGGATTTCAATATCGGGGTGGAGCTGAAACTGCGCCGTGCCGGTATCAAGACGGTCCACTATGTCAGCCCCTCCGTCTGGGCCTGGCGTCAGGGCCGCATTCACAAGATCAAGGCCGCCACCGACATGGTGCTCGCCTTCCTGCCGTTCGAGAAAGCCTTCTACGACCGTTTCGATGCCCCCTGTCGCTTCGTCGGCCACACCATGGCGGACGACATTCCGCTGGTGCCGGATCAAGGGGCGGTGCGCGAGGCCCTCGGCATCGATCCCGCCCGTCGCTGGCTGGCGGTGCTGCCGGGGAGCCGCACGGCGGAAGTGGGCTTCATGGCGCCGGTCTTCCTCGAGGCGTGCAAGCACCTGACGGTGCACAACCCGGATCTCGGTTTCATCGTGCCTCTGGTCAACCAGAAACGGCGCGAGCAGTTCCTCGCCATCAAGGCCGAGGTGGCCCCGGAGCTCGACATGGTGCTGCTGGACGGCCAGGGCCGCGAGGCCATGATTGCCGCCGACGTGGTGATGCTCGCCTCCGGCACCGCGGCCCTCGAGGCCATGCTGGTGAAAAAGCCCATGGTGGTCGGTTACAAGCTCAAACCCTTCAGCTACTTGCTGGCCCAGTGGCTGGTGAAGACGGATTATGTCTCCCTGCCGAACCTGCTGGCGGACAAGATGCTGGTGCCTGAGCTCATCCAGCACGAGTGCACCCCGGCCAACCTGGTGGAAGAGGTGAGCAAGCTGCTGGACCATGACAACAGCGAGCTCATCACCACCTTCACCCGGTTGCACGAGAAGATCCGCTGCAATGCGGATGTGCAGGCAGCGGAAGCGGTTGCCGCGCTGCTGGAACGCTAGTGGGCTCTGCCTGTGTGTCAGGCGTGATGTTGTGCTGATACTGGCCCTGCGGGGCCGGTTTTGATTCAAGGCTATGAGATGACGATCGATATTCCCGAAGACAAGCTGATTGCCGGGGTGGACGAGGTGGGTCGCGGCCCCCTGGTGGGTGACGTGGTCACCGCCGCGGTGATCCTGGATCCTGCCAATCCCATCCTTGGCCTCGCCGACTCCAAGAAGCTCTCCGAGAAGAAGCGGCTCGCCCTGTTTGGCGAGATCAAAGAGAAGGCGCTGGCCTATGCCATCGGCCGCGCCAGCCCGGCGGAAATCGACGAGCTCAACATCCTGCACGCCACCATGCTGGCGATGCAGCGCGCCGTGGCGGGGCTCAAGGTGACGCCCGAGCTGGTCTTCATCGACGGCAACCGCTGCCCCAGATTGCCGATGGAGGCCCGCGCCGTGGTCAAGGGGGACAGCCTGGTGGCCGCCATCAGCGCCGCCTCCATCCTCGCCAAGGTGACCCGGGACGCCGAGATGACCGAGCTGGACAGCCGCCATCCCGAGTACGGTTTCGCCCGCCACAAGGGCTACCCGACGGCGGAGCACCTCGCCATTCTGGCCGAACGGGGTCCGCTGCCCGAATACCGGCAGAGCTTCAAGCCGGTGCGCCGCGCCCTGGGGATCGAATAACCGATGCCGATCTGTCTGAACGATTTCTGCTTGCGCAATGAGAGGGCGTGACCATGGCTGATCCCCGTTTCATCCACCTGAGGGTGCACTCCGACTTCTCCATGGTCGACGGCCTGCAGAAGATCGGTCCCATCGTCTCCGCTGCCGCCGCCAACAACATGCCGGCCCTGGCCCTGACCGACCAGATGAACATGTGCGGCCTGGTGCGCTTCTACGGCTCTGCCCACGGCAAGGGGATCAAGCCCCTGGTCGGGGCGGATTTCTGGGTGCAGAGCGACGAGCTTGGGGACGAGCAGTTTCGCCTCACCCTGCTCGCCATGGACAACGACGGCTACCAGAACATCACCCTGCTCATCTCCCGCGGCTATCAGCGCGGCCATGTGCAGGGGCGCCCCGTCATCGACAAGGCCTGGCTTGGCGAACATGCCAAGGGGGTGATCGTCCTCTCCGGCGGGCGCGAGGGGGATGTGGGCAAGTTCCTGCTCAAGGGCAACCGCCAGATGGTGGAGCATTGCCTCGCCTTCTACCAGACCCACTTCCCGGATGCCTACTACCTGGAGCTGCTGCGTACCGGCCGCCCGGACGAGGAGGTCTACCTGCACATGGCGGTGGCCATTGCCACCGAGTTCGAACTGCCGGTAGTGGCCACCAACGAGGTGGTGTTCCTCACCGCCGATGACTTCGATGCCCACGAGATCCGGGTCGCCATCCACGACGGCTACACCCTGATGGACAAGCGCCGACCGCGCCGCTACAGCCCCCAGCAGTACCTGCGCAGTCAGGAGGAGATGGCGGAGCTGTTTGCCGACATCCCGGAAGCCCTGGAAAACACGGTGGAGATCGCCAAGCGCTGCAACGTGACGGTGCGCCTCGGCGAATACTTCCTGCCCAACTTCCCCACCGGCGACATGACCACCGAGGACTTCCTGGTCATGAAGTCGAAGGAAGGGCTGGAGGAGCGGCTGGAGTTCCTGTTCCCGGATCCGGCGGTGCGGGCCGAGCGTCGTCCCGAGTATGACGAGCGTCTCGACATCGAGCTCAAAGTGATCAACCAGATGGGCTTCCCGGGTTACTTCCTCATCGTGATGGAGTTTATCCAGTGGTCCAAGGACAACGGCATCCCCGTCGGTCCGGGCCGGGGCTCGGGGGCGGGGTCGCTGGTGGCCTACGCCCTCAAGATCACCGACCTGGATCCGCTGGAATTTGACCTGCTGTTCGAACGTTTCCTGAACCCCGAGCGGGTCTCCATGCCCGACTTCGACGTCGACTTCTGTATGGACAGGCGCGACGAGGTGATCGATCACGTCTCCGAGATGTACGGCCGGGAGGCGGTGTCCCAGATCATCACCTTCGGCAGCATGGCGGCCAAGGCGGTGGTGCGGGACGTCGGCCGGGTGCTGGGCCACGCCTACGGCTTTGTCGATCGCATCTCCAAGCTGATCCCGCCCGACCCCGGCATGACCCTCGCCAAGGCGTTCGAAGCCGAGCCCAAGCTGCCCGAGCTCTACGAGCAGGACGAGGAGGTCAAGGACCTCATCGACATGGCCCGCCGCCTGGAAGGGGTGGTGCGCAACGCCGGCAAGCACGCCGGTGGCGTGGTGATCGCGCCTACCAAGATCACCGACTTCGCGCCGCTCTATTGCGACGACGAGGGGCATCACCCGGTCACCCAGTTCGACAAGAACGACGTGGAGTACGCCGGGCTGGTGAAGTTCGACTTCCTGGGGCTGCGCACCCTCACCATCATCGATTGGGCCCTTGGCATGATAAACCCCCGTCTTGCCAAAGAGGGCAAGCCGCCGGTGGACATCGCCGCCATCCCCATCGACGACAAGAAGTCGTTCGCCCTCTTGCAGCGTTTCGAGACCACGGCGGTGTTCCAGCTCGAATCCCGCGGCATGAAGGATCTCATCAAGCGGCTGCAGCCCGACTGCTTCGAAGACATGATCGCGCTGGTGGCCCTGTTCCGTCCGGGCCCGCTTCAGTCGGGCATGGTGGACAACTTCATCGAGCGCAAGCACGGCAAGGAGGCCATCTCCTACCCGGACGAGAAGTGGCAGCACGAAAGCCTCAAACCCATACTCGAGCCCACCTACGGCATCATCCTCTACCAGGAGCAGGTGATGCAGATCGCCCAGACCCTGGCGGGGTATACCCTGGGTGGCGCGGACATGCTGCGCCGGGCCATGGGCAAGAAAAAACCCGAAGAGATGGCCAAGCAGCGGGCGGGCTTCGAGGAGGGGGCGGTCAAGAACGGCGTCGACGGCGAACTGGCGATGAAGATCTTCGATCTGGTGGAGAAGTTTGCGGGCTACGGCTTCAACAAGTCCCACTCCGCTGCCTATGCGCTGGTCTCTTACCAGACCCTCTGGCTCAAGACCCATTTCCCGGCGGAGTTCATGGCGGCGGTGATGACCGCGGACATGGACAACACCGACAAGATAGTGACCCTGGTGGACGAGTGTCAGCGCATGGGGCTGACCGTGATCCCGCCGGACGTCAACACCGGTCGCTACCGCTTCAGCGTCAACGAGGACGGCCACATCGTCTACGGCATCGGCGCGGTGAAGGGGGTAGGGGAAGGGCCCATCGAGGCGATCCTGGACGCGCGGGATCGGGACGGTCCGTTCCGCGACCTGTTCGATTTCTGCAACCGGGTCGACATCAAGAAGCTCAACAAGCGGGTGATGGAGAAGCTCATCCTCTCCGGCGCCATGGACAGGCTCGGCCCCCACCGCGCCGCCCTGATGGCGACCCTGGAGGAGGCGATGCGCGCCGCCGAGCAGCACGCCAAGGCCCAGGCGGTGGGGCAGGTCGACATGTTCGGCGTGCTCACGGAGGAGATCGACGACGTCAAGAAGGCGTTCGCCAACGTGCCGCACTGGCCCGACAAGGTGTGGCTGGAAGGGGAGCGCGAGACCCTCGGGCTCTACCTCACCGGTCACCCCATCAACCAGTACAGCAGCGAGCTGCGGCGCTACACCTCGGGCCGACTGTGCGATCTGCATCCCACCTCCCGGGATACGGTGACCACGGCGGCGGGGTTGGTGATCGCGGCGCGCAGCATGGTGACCAAGCGCGGCAACAAGATGGGGATCTTCACTCTGGACGACAGATCCGGCCGTCTGGATGTGACCCTTTTCAGTGAAGCGCTGGAAAAATACGAAGAATTGATGCAAAAAGACCGTATTTTAGTGGTTTCTGGACAGGTCAGCTTTGATGACTTCTCCGGTGGCCTTAAAATGTCGGCCCGCGAGTTGCTGGATATCAACGATGCGAGGGAGCGTTTTGCCAGGGCAATCCGCATCTCCCTCGATGAACAACGCATTGACGAGCGCTTTTTCCCGCGTTTGTGCGAGATTTTGGAGCCCGCCCGTGCCGGAGTCTGTCCGGTTCAGGTAAACTATCGTCGCCCCGGTTCCCGGGTGCGATTGACGCTCGGTACCGAGTGGCGGGTGACGCCCACCGATCAACTGATAGATGACTTGCGAGTCCTGCTTGGACGAGAGCGGGTTGAATTGGTTTTTGATTAGAGGATCTATTGTCCCTATGAGTCTTTTTCTGGATTTTGAACAGCCGATCGCCGAGTTGCAGGCACAGATCGATGAGCTGCGCCATGTGAGCGAGCACAACAGTGCCGTGGATCTCAGCGAAGACATTCGCCGGCTGGAGAAGAAAAACGAAGAGCTGACCAAGAAGATCTTCGGCGATCTGGGTGCCTGGCAGGTATCCCAGATGGCACGTCATCCCCAGCGCCCCTACACCCTCGACTACATCGAGCAGATATTCACCGATTTCGACGAGCTGGCCGGGGATCGCGCCTATGCCGATGACAAGGCCATTGTCGGCGGCATCGCCCGTCTCGACGGCGAGCCCGTGATGATCATCGGTCACCAGAAGGGTCGCGAGACCAAGGAGAAGATCAAGCGCAACTTCGGCATGCCGCGCCCGGAAGGGTACCGCAAGGCCCTGCGCCTGATGGAGATGGCCGAGCGCTTCAAGATGCCGATCATCACCTTCATCGACACCCCGGGTGCCTACCCCGGCGTGGGTGCCGAGGAGCGTGGCCAGTCCGAAGCCATCGCCCGCAACCTGAAAGTCATGGCCGGCCTGACCGTGCCGGTGGTCTGCACCGTGATCGGTGAAGGCGGTTCCGGCGGCGCTCTCGCCATCGGCGTGGGTGATCGGGTCAACATGCTGCAGTACTCCACCTACTCCGTCATCTCCCCGGAAGGGTGCGCCTCCATCCTCTGGAAGAGCGCCGAGAAGGCCTCGGTGGCGGCGGATGCCATGGGCATCACCGCCCAGCGCCTGAAGGAGCTTAAGCTCATCGACAACATCGTCGAGGAGCCCCTCGGCGGTGCCCACCGCGACGTGGAGAAGATGGCCAAGCACCTGAAAGCGCGCATCAAGCAGGATCTGGATGCCCTGCGCCCCCTCGACAGCGAGCAACTGCTGGAGCAGCGCTACCAGCGTCTGCTGGGTTACGGCTACTGCTGATCTGCTGCTTCCAATAAAAAGTCCCCGCATGCGGGGACTTTTTTTATGGGCGACGTTTGTGGGGGGACGCCGGGGCGGGTCTCAGGGGGCGGTCAGCGCCCGGTGCATGGGGGCGGAAGCACGCCCTCCGGCAGGGCTCAGGGCCCGCCACTCCCGCCACAGCAGCCAGCACAGGGGGGGCGTCAGCAGCAGCACGGTGGCGGGCTGTGCCATCAAGACCCCGTCGCGCCCCCACCAGAGGGGCAGCAGGAAGATGAGGGGCAGCAGCAGCACCGTCTTGGCCACGGAGATGACGAGGGCCTGGCGGGTGCGGGCCATGGCCTGCAACAGCACGATGCCGAACATGACGATCCCCTCCAGGGGCAGGGCAGCGAGGTTGAGGGTCAGGCTGCTGATGGCGGCGGCGAGCAGCTCTGCGTCCTGATCACCGGTGTAGAGCATGGCGACCGGCTGCGGCAGCAGCTGGACAATCAGCCAGACCCCCAGGCCATAGACCAGGGTGATCTTGAGCCCCATCGCCATCAGGAACTGGAGGTCGCGATGGCGCCCGGCCCCGGCTGCCTGGCTCACCAGGGGCTGGATGCCAAACGCCAGTCCCTGCAGGATGACGATGAAGACCGCCTCCGTGTATCCCGCCACGGTGAAGCCCGCCAGATCCTTGACCGTGCCGTGCACCATCAGCTGGCTGTTGTGCAGCAGCAACAGCAGCCCCAGATTGAACTGGGCGATGAGGCTCGGCAGCCCGGTGAAGAGCAGGTTCGGCATGGCCGGGAAGCGGGGCACCAGCTGGCGCCAGGTCAGCCGCAACCGGGCGTGGCGGGTGAAGAAGTACCCCAGGCCGAGCAGGCTGACCATGGCCTCCGAGAGGAGGGTGGCCTGGGCTGTGCCGGTGAGGCCGAGCCCGAGCCGGCCCACCATGATGTAGTTGAGCAGGATGTTGAGGAGGGCGCCGCCGCTCACCAGTACCATGGCGAGGCGAGGGCGGCCGTCGTTGCGAAGCAGGTAGGGCACCGCCAGGTTGCTGGCGAGCAGCAGGGTGCCACCGCCAATCCAGGTGAGGTAGTCGCTGGCCTGCTGCCAGGTGTCGGTGCCGGGGGCCATTCCCAGGGCCTGCAGGATATCGGTGTGCCAGTGGTGCAGCAGCAGCGGCGCTACCGTGCCCAGGATCAGCAGCAGCCAGAGGGCGCTGACCAGAGCCTGGCGGGCCAGAGCGAGGTTCCTGGCGCCCTGCTGGAAGGAGATGGCGGTGGCGGCCCCCATGGCGATCATGGCGGCAAGGCCGATGAGCACCATGATGACCGGATAGACCAGGTTGATGCCGGCAAGGCCGGCGGCCCCCACGTAGTGGCCGACGAAGATGCCGTCTACCAGGTAGTAGGCGCCGGAGACCAGCATGGCCATGACGGAGGGGAGGGCATAGCCCCAGAAACGGCGGGCCATGGCCCGTTGACGCAGACGGAAGTAGGCGGACATATCTGTACTCGGGAAAAGGGCCGGAATCGAGCAGACAGTCTAGTTTATTATGGTTTAATTGATAATCAGGCTTTAATTTGATGGATTGCTGAATAAATTTCATCAATCAACGGATCCTGTGATACTCCTTCAGCATGTCGATCAGGGCTCGCAGCCCTTGCCCCAGCTGGTGCCGGCCCGGATAGAAGAGGTTGAACCCGGCAAAGCTGGGGCTCCAGTCATCCAGCACGCTTACCAGCCGCCCCGATGCCAGGGCGTCGAACACCTCCCCTTCATGGCAGTAGGCGAGCCCGAGCCCCGCCTCGGCCGCCCCCAGGTAGAGCGCGGGCGTGCTGGTGGTGAGCGGGCCCGTCACTTCGATCTCAAGCAGTTCCCCCTCGGCGGCAAAGGCCCAGCGATAGTGGTGATGGGGCGTGAGCCGATAACCGATGCAGTCGTGCTGGCGCAGATCCGAGGGGTGGCGAGGGGTGCCACGCCGCGCCAGATAGTCGGGGGAGCCCACCACCAGATAGCGCTGCTGCGGGCCCAGGGGAACCGAGATCATCTCCTGGGGCAGCAGGTCGCCGTAAAAGAGGGCGGCGTCGTAGCCATCCTCGATGAGGCGGGGCATCAGCTCCAGCTCTTCCACCTCCACCTGCATGCGCGGGTAGCGCACCAGATAGTCGATGAGCACCGGGGCCAGCACCTCCTGGATGGCGGCTCGCGGGGCACAGAGCCTGAGCCTGCCCACGGGTTCGCCCGCGTGGCGCGTCAGCTCCGCCAGCGCCGCCTCCAGTTGCCCCAGGGTTGGCAGCACCTGGGCCAGCAGCCGTTCGCCCGCTTCGGTCGGCACCACGGCCCGGGTGCTGCGATTGAGCAGCCTGACGGCCAGGCGACTCTCCAGCCCTTTGAGGGCATGACTCAGGGCCGAGGCGGAGACCCCGAGCTCGAGGGCGGCCTTGCTGAAACTGCGGTGACGGGCGACGGCGGCAAACACGGCCAGCTCGGAGAGATCGGTGCGGGAGAGGGTCATGGTCGGTACGCAGAAAAAGGGCGGACACAAAGGGTACGCCATGGGGCGACGGGAGACAATCGGGGGCAACGAGGGGGTTGTGACGAAATTGTTGCGCGTTTCAAGGGTGAGGTGGATCACACCAAAAAGTTTATATGTTAAAAAAAAATCGCAATATGGCGATTCAAGTGTGATCTGAAGCGACGGAAAGGCGATTCCAATCAAACTTTGGTTGATTAATTCAAAAAAACGCTGTGATTAATAGGGCCTTTTAACTAGAGTCATCTCATCGGATGAGGTGAGCGTTATCCCGTTGTTAACGAGCGAGCACGATCCCCTCTGTATTACGACTCCCCGCCCGTGTTTGTTGCAATCAGGTTGCCACAGGGAGTGGCGGCCGGATGGCCGGGGCGGAGGAACAAACAGGACGAATAGCTGGAGTTCCAGGGAAAGGAACCGGGCCCAGGCCCACTGACAAGTTAAGATCCCACTTTCCTTGATGACAGGAACACCCCTATGTCTGACATGAACATTGCAGTTGAAGGCAGCTTGAGCAAAGCCTCCTCCCGTGGCATCAACAAGGCCGACGTGGTCTGGATGCTGGGTCTGTACGGTACCGCCATCGGCGCCGGTGTCCTCTTCCTGCCGATCAATGCCGGTGTCGGTGGCCTGTGGCCGCTGGTCGCCATGCTGATCCTGGCCCTGCCGCTGACCTTCTTCGCCCACCGTGGCCTGACCCGCTTCGTGCTGTCCGGCTCCACCCGTGACGGCGACATCACCGAGGTGGTGGAAGAGCACTTCGGCAAGACCGCAGGCAAGTTCATCACCCTGCTCTACTTCTTCGCCATCTACCCCATCCTGCTGATGTACTCCGTGGCCATCACCAACACCGTCGAGAGCCTGATGGTGCACCAACTGGGTATGACGGCACCTCCCCGTGCCATCCTCTCCCTGGTGCTGATCCTGGGTCTGATGGCAATCGTTCGCCTGGGCGGCCAGGTCATCGTCAAGGCGATGAGCGTGCTGGTCTTCCCGTTCGTGGTCACTCTGATGGGCCTGGCGCTCTACCTGATCCCGCACTGGAACGGTGCCATCATCACCGAAGCCCCGGCGCTGGGTGAGGCCTTCAACGGCGACTTCATCAAGACCCTGTGGCTGGCCATCCCGGTGATGGTGTTCTCCTTCAACCACTCCCCGATCATCTCCTCCTTCGCGGTGGACAACAAAGGCCGCTACGGCGCCAACGCCGAGAAGAAGTGCAGCAACATCCTGCTGGGCGCCCACGTCATGATGGTGATGACGGTGATGTTCTTCGTGTTCAGCTGCGTGCTGAGCCTCTCCCCGGCTGACCTGGCGGCGGCCAAGGAGCAGAACATCTCCATCCTCTCCTACTTGGCCAACCACTTCGACAACCCGGTGATCGCCACCGTGGCACCGCTCATCGCCATGGTTGCCATCAGCAAGTCCTTCCTGGGTCACTACCTGGGTGCGCAAGAGGGCATGAACGGCCTGATGGCCAAGTCCCTGCGCGAGAAGGGCAAGAACGTCGACGTCAAGCAACTGAACAAGGTGACCGCGGTCTTCATGATCCTGACCACCTGGGCCGTGGCCACCATCAACCCGAGCATCCTCGGCATGATTGAAGATCTGGGCGGCCCCATCATCGCCATGCTGCTCTTCCTGATGCCGATGTACGCCATCGCCAAGGTACCGGCCATGCGCAAATATGCCGGCAACCTCAGCAACGGCTTCGTCACCCTCATCGGCCTCATCGCCATGTCCGGCATCATCTACAAGCTGATTGCCTGATGACAGCGTTCATCCCTGTGAGAAAGCCGCCCCCCGGGGCGGTTTTTTTATGGGCACAAATGCTTAACAAAGCGGTGGTGGCGGCCTAACATGGCGGGATGTTTTTCTAGACGGGACAACAGGATATGTCTGGGTTGAAAAAGGATCTCGGGCTCTGGCAGGGGATGGGGCTGCTCGCCACCTCCCTGCTCGGTACCGGGATCTTCGTGGTACCGGCCACCGCCGCCTCGCTGGCGGGAGGGGCGTCGCTGTGGGCCTGGTTGCTGCTGATTGCCCTGGTGCTGCCCATCGCCTTTACCTTCGCCCGCCTTGTGCGGCGTTATCCCCACGCGGGGGGCGCCCCCCATCTGATTGGCCTCGCCTTTGGCAACGGCGCCGAGCGCTTCTCCGCTTTCCTGTTTCTGGCGGTGCTGCCGGTGGGCCTGCCTGCCGCCCTCACCATCGCCGCCGGTTTCTGGCACGCCCTGTTCGACATGGGGGAGTGGACCCTCTGGGGTATCCAGCTGCTCACCCTGCTCGGGGTCTTTCTGCTGGGGCTGCGGGGAGCGCGCTCCTCCGGCAACCTGCAACTGCTGATCGCCCTGGCCATTCTGGGGCTCACCCTGCTTATCTGGGTCAAGGGGGATCTCAGCTGGCGCGATGCCGCCCAGCCTCTGCCAACGGCGAGCGAGTGGCCCGCCATGGGCTCGGCGCTGGCGGTGATGTTCTGGTGTTTCGTGGGGCTCGAGGCCTTCGCCCACATGGGGGAGGAGTTCAAGCGGCCAGAGCGGGACTACCCCCTTGCCCTGCTGGGGGGCGTGCTGCTGGCGGGGCTCATCTACTGGGTTCACTCGCTGGTGGTGCTCAAATATGACCTCTACGGGGACGAGGCGACCAATGCCACCGCCATTCCGGCCCTGCTCTCCCTGCTGTTCGGCCCCACCGCCAAGTGGCTGGTGGCGGTGCTGGGCTATCTCTCCTGCTTCGCCAGCATCAACATCTACCTGCAGGGATTTGCCCGCCTTATCTGGAGCATGGCGCGGGAGGGCAAACTGCCGGTCTCCCTCTCTCGCCTCTCGGCCCGGGGCGCTCCCCTGCATGCCCTTGCCTGGGTGCTCGCCATCTGTTTCGTCTCCATCACCCTGATCCTCTGGCTGCGTCTGCCCCTCGATGCGCTGATCCGCTACGCCAATGGCAACTTCGTGCTGGTCTATCTGCTCTGCATGGCGGCCGGCTGGCGCTTGTTGTCGGGGACCGGCAAGGGGCTGGCGGGCCTCAGCGTGCTGCTCTGTGCCCTGGTGCTGCTGGCCCTCGCCACCCAGGTGCTCTATGCCGTCGTGCTGAGCCTGGGGTATGGCGGCTTCTCCCTGTGGCGGCGCAGACGCCGCCGCTCGGCGTCCGATGAGGGTGTCTGCGCCATCAAGTAACTCCCGAAAAAAAGCCCCGCAGTGCGGCAATGCTGTTCACTTAAGCGGAGCCGCATTGCGATTTACCGGAAAACGGGTCTTTGATATCTTCACCGCCCTGGGTCTCGATGGCCTGGGGCGTTTTTCTATGAACATGACGCCTATGCAGCCCCGCAACTCCGCCAACCTCCGTGGCGTATGGGCTGGCGATAACGCGCCCGCCATCACTGCCATCTGGTTCGCGATGAACTGACAGGCAAACTTAAAGCTCACCTCATTGGGCGCTCGCTGATGGGCTACGGCGGCCTGGCTGGCCTCCCGCCTGACCAGATTGTATCCAAGCAGCAATCCCCACAGCTCCTGATAGACCAAGTCCACTTTCTTGCTTCTCAGCGTGATGGCGTTGTGCTGCATCGCGCTTTTGATATCCCGGTATCCCAGCTCGATTTCCCAGCGCTCGTGGTACAGGGTCGCCACCTGAGCTGCACTGAATCGCGCCACGGGCAGGGAGGTAAAGACCGTTTTCTCCTTGCCTGCCACCTCATAGGTCACTGCGCGAACTTGCCAGTGTGTCGGCAACGCCGGGTTTTTCTTGCGAGCCTGAGGCGAGACCGTCATTTGCAACAGACGGTCACCGTCGCCATAGCGCTCAAGTTCCGTGTATACCAGCCCCTTGCGTTCCGGGATGAGCCAGTGACGGTCGGTGTCTTCGGCCTGAATACGCAGCAACAGGTCGGCACCGAAGAAGCCTTTATCCAGCAGGGTCACTGACTTGTCCGGCAATGAGTGAATGAACTCGCTGGCCAGGGGGATTTCCCCTTTGCGGTACGGGCTGATGGCCGCGTTGGCAATGACATGCGAGCGGACATTCATGAGCGTGACCAACCGCAGCATCGGGTAGGGTGTCTGCCGGTTGGTTGAGGTGTTACCCGAGCCGAAATGTGCTCTGAGTTCAGGCATATCCTGGGTTCGGAACAGGGCCCCATCGATGGCAAAGACCTGTAAACCGTGCCAATGGTCTTCAGGATAACGTTCCCGCCCCCACACATCGGCGCACTGTTTGAACAGCCACTCGAGCGGCTGTTTGCCGAGTCGCTGACGGGCCTGAGACAGGGCACTGTCCGCGAGCAAGGCATCATTGGCCAACCCTTCTGCACAGATGTTGAGGCGCCGAGCGACCTCGGAGATGGGCTCATTGCGGAAAAAGGCCATCCCCACGACGAGCCACAAGACCATATCAGAAGGTAAGCGGCGTCGGCGGATAGTGGCCTTTTCAGACAAGGCGGCAGCGGCAGTAATCCATTCGTCGGGAATATGGTCGGCAAAAATGGCCAGCCGAGCCAGCATGTCGCCAGATGCCTCAACAACATCGTTCAGATCGTTTGCAATAGACATAAAAAAATCCGGAACCAGTGATTGGTTCCGGATTGTCCTACAGCAGAAGGATCGGTCAATGGATCCTTAACTGATCAGCATTGCCGCAGTGCGGGGCTTTTTGTTGCGGGTCACAGGCTGGCGGGCAGGTCGCTGCGCAAGATGGCGTAGTGGCGCAGGGAGATGAAGCCATCCCCCTTGCGCTCGCACTCCCGCGCCGTGCCCTCGTAGTGAAAACCGGCCCGCTCCAGCAGGCGGGCGGAGGGGTGATTGGGCTCCTCCACCACTGCCAGCAGCCGGTGCAGGTCGGTGGTGCGGTAAGTGAGCGGGAGCCAGAGTTGCAGCGCCGCGCTCATCACCCCCTTGCCCCAGTGTTCGGGATAGAGCCAGTAGCCCAGCTCGGCACACCGGTGAGTCGGCTCGGCATCGTTGTAGCCGATGGCCCCCAGCGGTTCGCCCGAGAGTCGGTCGCGAATGAGGTGCCAGGCGCCACGGCCGGTGCGGGTCAGCTCGGCATACCAATCCATCTGTGCCCGGCATGCCGCCAGGCTGTCGTAGCTGACGCCGTAGTAGGCGACGACCCGGGGATCGGAGAGGCCGCGATAGATGTGAGGCAGGTCGGTGTCGGTGACGGGATCCAGCCTGATGTGGGGTGGTGCTGATGTCATGATGACTCCTTGCGGCCAGCCGTGGCTGGCCGCGTGTGTTGCGTAACAAGAGATGGATGAGCCGGGCTGGCGTCAGGCAAACCCGAGCCGCTCGGCAAGGCGCGCCAGCTCGTCACGCCACTGCTGCTGCAGGCGCGGGGTCTGGTGCCTGGGCTTGCGGGCCAGATCGGCGGCGAGCAGGGCATCGAGCTCATACCAGCGCGCCAGCAGCGCCTCTTCGTCATCCCCCGTGGCGGCCGCGCTCTGCGGGTCACCTGATCGAGCCGGGCTGCCCGCCTGCGGCAAGGGGGCATCGCCCAGCAGCTCGGCATAGGCCCGCTCGGCACTGTGGGCCTCCTGGATGCGCCCGTCTTTTATCAGCCAGAAGCGGTTGCAACTGCGCTCGATCAGCTCCCGGTCGTGGGAGACCAGCAGCACGCCCCCGGGGAAGGCCGCAATGGCGTCGGCCAGCTCCTCCTTGCCCGCCAGATCCAGGTGATTAGTGGGTTCGTCGAGCCAGAGCATGTGGTGGCTGCCGAGGGACAGGGCGAGAAACAGCAGCCGTGCCCGCTCCCCCCCGCTCAAGCTGTGCACCTGCTGACCGTGGCGGGCATAGGGGAAACCCGCCCGGATCAGCGCCTGACGCCGCGTCACCTCAGGCAGAGGGGCCAGGGGGTACAGCGCGTCGCTCAGGGTGGCGTCGTCAGCCAGCTGCTGCAGGGACTGATCGTAATAGGCGATGCTGGCGCCGGGGTGGCAGTACCAGCCCGCCTGCGGACTCAGGTCAGTCAGTTCGCGCCAGCACTGGCGCAGCAGGGAGGACTTGCCGGTGCCGTTGGCACCGAGCAGGGCGACCCTGTCCCCTGCCCGCAGCCAGAGCCCCTCGGCACGCAGCAGCGGCGGCAGTGCCGGTGCCGGCGATACGTCGAGGGCTTCCAGTCGCAGCAGGGTGTCGGCAGGCAGGCTCACTCCGCGCAGCTCGAGCCGCCAGGGGGCCAGCGCCGCCACTTGGCTCTGCTCCTCCTGCAGGCGGGCGATGCGCTTTTCCATGGACTTGGCCTGGCGCACCAGCTTCTCGTTGTCATGCTCCCGCCCCCAGATGGCGAGGCGCTTGCTGCTGGCGCTCAGGCGGTCTATCTCCTTTTGCTCATCTGCCCGGCGCAGACGGGCCTGTTCATCCTCGGCGGCCAGCGCCGCCCGCGCCTGGCTGCAGGGCAGGGCGAAGCGGTGCAACTGGCCGTCTCGCAGGATCAGGGTCTGATCCGTGACGCGGTCCAGCAGGCGAGCGTCGTGGGAGACCAGCACGAAGGCGCCGCGCCAGCCCAGCAGAAACTGCTCGAGCCAGAGCAAGGCGGGCAAGTCCAGGTGGTTGCTGGGCTCATCGAGCAGCAGCAGGTTGGGTTGGCGCAGCAGGGCGCGGCCTATCTGCAGCCGGCTGTGCTGGCCACCGCTCAGTGCACTGACCGGCAACGTGGCCTGGGCCTCCAGCTGCAGTTCGGCCAGCAGCTTGTCCACCTGCCATTCGGCGGCGGGGTCGTTGCCCAGGGCATCCAGCAGCACGGCGCGGGTGCTGAGGGTGGAAAGCCCGGCGGGCAGTTGCTGGGCCACGAACTCGCAGCGGCAGGCGGCGGCCTGCACGATCCGGCCGGCCTGGG
Source organism: Aeromonas sp. ASNIH5 (assembly GCF_002902865.1). Taxonomy (NCBI): domain Bacteria; kingdom Pseudomonadati; phylum Pseudomonadota; class Gammaproteobacteria; order Aeromonadales; family Aeromonadaceae; genus Aeromonas; species Aeromonas sp. ASNIH5. The sequence continues at coordinate 4,360,014 of NZ_CP026122.1, forward strand.
GCGTGCGCTCGCCCGCCAGCAGCGCGAGCAATGTGCTCTTGCCGCAGCCGTTGGCGCCAATCAGGCCGAGTCGGTCGCCTGCGCGAATGCCGAGTTCGAGGTGATCAAATAAGGGAAGGTGCCCCGCACTCATCTGCAGGGAATGGGTACTCATCAGGGTTGTCATGCTCTTGCTCTCTTAAATCGCGGGATGGGAAATCCCTGTCATCAGGAGCGCTGGCGACAACGGCAGAGTCGAGAAAGGTCTCGGTATGGAAGGGAGTCGGCTTTGCTCGAACCCGCTATCGCAGCGCGATGGTATGCAGGCAAGAGCACTTGAATGTGCCGAACAGGCGAGCCGAGAACATCGGACACGCTTGGATAACCATTTTTTACCTCCTTGTGTTTCGTTATGGCAGGGTGCGGCGATTATAGGCACAGAAAAAAACAGTCGTCCATCCGCCCTGTGGGGGGCCGTGGGCACCGCATCGGGAGGCGCGGGGTAAAAAACGCCCCGTGATACGGGGCGTGGGGGTTGTCAGTCGCGGGGGGTCTTGAGGGCCTCAATCACATCGTCACTGGGGGCCAGTCCCTCCACGTGGTTGAAGCTCTCCAGCCCCTCCTGGGGATTGATGGTGAGGGCGTCGGCGCTCAGGTAGCTGCCGCTGCCGGCGCTCTCCATCACGACGATGACTTCAGGCTGCTTGTCGCCGTTGAGATCCAGCAGCTTGATCTCCTTGATACTGCCATCGCGCGGCAGCACCTTGCCGTCGATGAACTGATCCAGCGGAAACTGCGGGTTGGCACCGGAGTAGAGGAGCACGTCGTAGCTGCCGGTGGAGGCGGGCTCGCCGCGCCCTTCGCTGACGGTCACCACCTGGCCGGAGGGGAGTGTCAGCTGTTTGAAGAAGCCGTCCGCCGCCTGGCTGGCGAGGGGCAGGGTGAGCAGGCCGAGAGTAAGGAATAAGGCTTTCATGAAGAGGACCCTTGTTGCTGCTTGTGTGTCTGTGACGGGCAGGGGACGCTTCCCTGCCACGTCGGAAGCGGGCAGGGGGCCGCTGGTCGGCCGCCCCCTGCCCGGGTTGTCATCACCATATCTTGACCCGTTTGGCCGGGTCCAGATAGAGCTTGTCGCCGGGCTGGATCTTGAACGCCTCGTAGAAGGCGGGGATGTTCGGTACCACGCCGTTGACCCGGTATTCCGGCGGCGAGTGGGGATCCGAGGCGAGCAGCATCTGCATCAGCTCGGGGCGATACATGCCCTTCCACACCTGGGCCCAGCCGAGGAAGAAGCGCTGCTCGCCGGTAAAACCGTCCAGCACCGGGGCCTCCTTGCCATCCAGGGAGAGCAGGTAGGCCTTGTGGGCGATGGTGAGGCCGCCGAGATCGCCGATGTTCTCCCCCAGGGTAAACTGGCCGTTGACGTACTGGCCCTTGATGGGCTCGAAGCGGTTGTACTGGGCCACCAGCCGGCTGGTGCGGAAGCGAAACTCCTTGAGATCCGCCGGCGTCCACCAGTCGCGCATCACGCCGTCACCGTCGGATTTGGCCCCCTGATCATCGAAACCGTGGCCCATCTCGTGGCCGATCACCCCGCCGATGGCGCCGTAGTTGACCGCATCGTCCGCCGTCATGTCGAAGAAGGGGGGCTGCAAAATGGCGGCCGGGAAGACGATCTCGTTGTTGCTCGGGTTGTAGTAGGCGTTCACCGTCTGGGGCGACATGTGCCACTCGTCCCGATCGACCGGCTTGCCGAGGCGAGCCAGGTTGTCGGCGTATTCGAAGGCGCGGGCCCGCTGCAGGTTGCCCACCAGATCGTCGGGGCGAATGGTGATGGCGCTGTAGTCCTTCCACTTGTCCGGGTAGCCGATCTTGGGTCTGAACTTGGCGAGCTTCTCGAGGGCCTGGGTCTTGGTGGCCGGGGACATCCAGTCCAGCTCCTGGATGCTCTGGCCGTAGGCGGTGCGCAGGTTCTCCACCAGCTGCTCCATACGGGCCTTGGCCGCTGGCGGGAAGTAGCGCTCGACATAGAGCTTGCCCACCGCCTCCCCCAGGTTGTTGTCCAGTACCCCGAGGGCCCGCTCCCAGGGGGCGCGCTGCTTGGGCGTGCCGCTAAGAGCGGTGCCGAAGAAGGCAAAATTCTGGGCATCGGTCTGGCTGTCGAGGTAGGGGGCGTAATCGGTGATGAGCTGCCACTTGAGGTAGGCCTGCCAGCCAGCGACCGGGGTCTGCTGCATCACCTCGTTCAGGGCCGAGAGGTAGGTGGGCTGGCCGATGACCAGGCTCTGTTGCCCCGCAAGGCCGGCCTGGGCCAGGTAGGCGTCCCAGTCGATGGCGGGGGCGAGGCGCCCCAGCTCGCTCACCGGTCCCTTGTTGTAGTTCTTCTCTCTGTCCCGCAGGGCCACGTTGTCCCACTGGATCTGGGCGAGCCTGGTCTCGAGGGCCAGGATGCGTTTCGCCTTGGCCTGGGCATCCGTCTCACCGAAGCGGGTCAGCATGGCGGCGATGTGTTGCTCGTACTTGTGCAGCAGCGCCTGGCTGTTGGGGTCGCGCTTGAGGTAGTAGTCCCGATCCGGCAGGCCGAGGCCGGCCTGGTAGAAGTAGACGGCATAGCTGTCAGGGGCCTTGGCGTCGGCGTCTATCCAGAAACCGAAGGGGGAGCCGCCACCGGTGCGGGCGCTCTGGGCGAAGGCCCGGGCGAGATCCTGCGGCGTGCTGATCTGCTCTATCTCGCTCAGCATCGGCAGCAGGGGCGTGGTGCCCTTGGCGTTGCGGGCGGCCTGATCCAGATAGCTCTGGTAGAGGTCGTGGATCTGCTGGGCCGGGGTGCCGGCGGCGGCTTTGCCATCCAGCCCCTCCACCAGCACCCGCACGTCCGCCAGGGATTTGTCCCGCAGCAGGTAGAAGGCGCCGTCGGCGGGCCTGTCATCGGGGATCTTGGCGGTGGCGAGCCAGTGGCCGTTCACGTAGCGGAAGAAGTCGTCACCAGGCTTGACGCTGGTGTCCATGTTGGCCAGCGCAAGGCCGGAGTGTTTGTCCGGTTGGCTCGGTGCCTGACTGCAACCGGCCAGCAGGGCCAGCCCGACGAGGGTGGCCAGGATGTGTTTCTTGTTGTTCATTATGGTTTTATTCCAATTCGGGTTATATGGCTTCCTTGCCCACGCAGGGAGCGATTCACTCTAGCAGCCGGGTTAGCGCTTGATAAGCCCGACTCTGCTAAGATCGGCCTGGTCGTATTGGGGAAGCCTATGATTTCTCGTATTTATTCTCGTTTTTGTCAGACCCTGCCCGCGCCGGAAGGTTCCCACGGTCTGCTGGTGGCTTTCAGCGGCGGGCTCGACTCCACCGTCTTGCTGGTGCTGGCGGCCCGTTTTGCCCGCGCCCACGGCCTCGCCCTGAACGCCCTGCACGTTCATCACGGCCTGAGCCCCCATGCCGACGACTGGGTGGCTCACTGCGAAGGGGTGTGCCGGCAACTGGCGGTGCCCCTCATCGTGGAGCGGGTGCAGCTCTGTCGGGGCAACGGGGAGAGCCTGGAGGCCCAGGCGCGGGCGGCGCGTTATGAGCGACTCGCCGCCCACCTGGGGGAAGGGGAGTGGCTGCTCACCGCTCACCATCAGGATGATCAGCTGGAGACCCTGCTGCTGGCGCTCAAGCGGGGTGCCGGTCTGCGCGGACTGGCGGGCATGGTGGCGAGCCAGCCTTTTGCCGCAGGCCATCTGTTGCGCCCCTTGCTCGACATGAGCCGGGCCGAGCTGGCGGAAGCCGCGCAGTCACTTCCTTATGGCTGGGTTGAGGATGAGAGCAACGAGGACCCGAGCTATGACCGCAACTTCCTGCGCCAGCAGATCATTCCCCTGCTCAAGGACCGCTGGCCCGCCATGGCCCGGACGACGGCGCGAACCATGGCCCTGTGCGCCGAGCAGGAGGCGCTTATCAGCGAGCTGGCCGAGGCGGACTGGCAGGCGGTGGGTGAGGGAGAAGGGCTGCGCATTGACGGACTCCTCTCCCTCTCCCCCGTGCGGCGCAACAACCTGCTGCGCCACTGGATCCGCCGCCAGGGGGGGGAGATGCCCTCCCGCGAGCTGCTGGGCCTGCTGTGGCAGGAGGTGGCGCTGGCGCGCGATGACGCCAACCCCAGGCTGAGCTTGCAAGGGTTGGCGTGCCGCCGCTATCAGGGGCGCCTGTACCTGGTGGCGCCGGATCTCGCCCCCCGCGAGGAGGTGCTGCCCATCGGGATGGAAGAGACGCTCACCCTGCCGGACGGGCTCGGGCAGTTCAGGCTCTGGAGAACGGATGGCGAAGGGTTGCGGACACCGAGGGGGGACGAGCCGCTCTCGGTGCGTTTTCAGGTCGCCCCGGGCGTCATGCTGAAACCGGTGGGTCGGGTGGGCAGCCGGCGGCTCAAGAAGCTGCTGCAAGAGTACGGGGTGCCCTCCTGGCAGCGGGGGCGCATTCCCATCCTCTACTACGGTGAACAGGTGGCACTGGTGGCCGGGCTCTTTGTCTGCGACGGATTTCTGGCGCCAGAAGAAGGGGTGGCGTGGGAGTGGCGGCCCCCCGTCCCCCAGGATGCGGATTGACATCGCAGAGTGACAGGGGGCCGGGAGGTGAAGGGTGATGCCCTATTCGGGCAGGCCGGAGCCCCCGGCTTTCTTGCGGGCGTAGAGATGGGTATCGGCCGTCTCGTAGAGGCGCTGCACATCCATGCCAGACTGCCAGCTGGCGGCTCCCAGGCTGCACCCCACAGAGAAGGCGCTGAGCTCCTTGTGGCTGTGGAGCATATGTTGCAACCGCAGCCAGACCGGGCGCCAGGCCTCGGGGTCCGCGGGTTGCAGCAGCAGGGCAAACTCGTCCCCGCCGAGGCGAAACGCCTGATCCGTCCCGCGAATGCACCCCTGCAGCAACTGGGCGAAGCGGCTTAGCACCAGGTCGCCCACCGGGTGGCCCCAGGTGTCATTGACCTGCTTGAATCTGTCTAGATCCAGCAGCACCAGCACTAGGCCGTGGGGTTCCCGGCTGTGTTGCTCCACCGCCCGGCCGATGGCCTCGTCGAAGTAGGCGCGATTGCCAAGCCCGGTCAGGTGGTCGAGCCGCACCTGCTGCTCCAGCCGATCCAGCCGCAAGTAGAGGGGCAGGGGGAGGCTGAACAGCTGATGATATTGCTCAAGCAACCGCCTCTGGCCGTCGCTCAGGGGGTGCTCCAGCTCGTAGTGCAACTGGCCGAGCAACTGCTCGTGTCGTCCCCGCAGCTCGAAGCGATAGGCATGCAGGGTCAGCCTGGCCTGGGGCGGGTGCGAGATGAGGGGATGGGGCTGGCCAGAGTCGAACTGGAGCGAGTGGATCCGGACAATGTTTGCCACCCGCTCGGCAAAGATTGCCAGCAGGGCGTCAAGATCCCGTTGCCCCAGCAACTGCTCTATCTGCTGATAGCGGTCCTGCCCGGTCAAGGGCGCAAGCCGCTCCATCTGCTGTACCCACTGCTCTATGCCATGTCCGAAGCCGTTCAATGACGATGTGTTTTCCACGTTACAGCCCTTACACCTCTCCATTCATTGCGCAGGCTCTTGCAAGCCCTGTGCCTAAAATATGTCCGATGAAAAACAAGGGGGCTGGCTAGGCTTAACGGGATGAAACGGGAGGGGAAATCCCTGCCGCTGAGCGAGTGGTGTGCCATATGGGGAGCGGGCGCTGTGCTTGCAGGGAAGAGGGTGCCGGGCAGATGAAGGAGAGGGATGGGTGTACGCCGATGTGTTGATCCTGCTGATCTTCGCCGTTGTGCTGGTGGCCATTTTCCGGCGCCTCGGCCAGCCGGTGATCCTTGCCTATCTGTTTGCCGGCATGCTGCTCGGCCCCCATGGCGTGGCCATCGTCACGGGTCAGGCCATGATGCAGACCATAGGGGAGCTTGGCATCGTGTTCCTGATGTTCTCCCTCGGGCTCGAGTTCTCCCTGCCGCGTCTGCTCGCCATGCGCAAGCTGGTGCTGGGGGTCGGCAGCCTGCAGGTGCTGCTCACCTCACTGCTGTTTTTCGGGCTCGGCTGGTGGTGGGGGCTGAGTCTGGCCCAGGCGCTGGTGGTGTCAGGCACCCTGGCGATCTCCTCCACCGCCGTGGTGATCAAGCAGCTCGGAGAGCTCAAGCAGCTCCATACCCGGCGAGCCCAGCTCGGGGTGAGCGTGCTGCTGTTCCAGGATCTTGCCGTGGTGCCCCTGCTGGTGATGATCCCCATCCTGGCCCAGCCCGAGGTGCAGGGCAGCGCCCTGCTGGCGGAGGTCGCCTGGGCCTCCCTCAAGGGGTTGTTTGCGCTCTTCGTGCTGCTGGCGGTGGGGAAGTGGCTGCTGCCCATGCTGTTTTTCGAGGTGGCGCGCGCACGTTCAGATGAACTCTTCGTACTGAGTGCCCTGCTGGTGGCATTGCTGGCGGCCTCCCTGACCCAGTGGATGGGGCTCTCCATGGCGCTCGGTGCCTTTCTGGCGGGCATGATGCTGGGGGAGTCCCACTATCGTCATCAGCTCGAGGTGGACATCAAGCCGTTTCGCGACGTGTTGATGGGGCTCTTCTTCATTACCATCGGCATGACCATGGACTGGGAGCTGGTGGCGGGCGCCTGGTGGCAGGTGTTGGCCTGTGTGACGGGGCTCATCCTGTGCAAGTCGCTGCTCATATTGCTGGCGGGCCGCCTGATGGGGGAGCGCAAGCGCGACGCCATGGCCGCCGGCATCATGTTGAGCCAGGTCGGGGAGTTCGGTTTTGTGCTGCTGGCGCTGGCGAGTCATCACGGCTTGCTGGATCACCAGCTGGTCTCTCTGCTCATCGGCATCGGTGTCATCTCCATCGCCCTCACCCCCTGGCTGGTGTTGCGGGCGCTGGGGCTTGCCCACTCCCTCACCGACAGTGCCCTGCTCTCTCGCGCCGAGGTGGCCCAGTCGGGCCTGAGCAAACACCAGCACGTCATCATCGCCGGGTTCGGACGCACCGGCCAAACCTGTGCCCGCTTTCTCAAGCTCGAAGAGATACCTTTCCTGGCCCTGGATCTCGATCCCGAGCGGGTGAGTGAGGCGAAGCTCGCGGGGGAGCAGGTGGCGTTCGGCGATGCCAGCCGGCGCGACATCCTGCTGGCGGCCGGTCTGTTGCGGGCGCGGCTGGTGATCATCACCTTCGACGATCAAAAGCGGGTCGATGCCATGCTGACGCTGATCCGGGATCTGGCGGGGGAGATCAAGGTGCTGGTGCGTACCCGGGATGACAGTTTCCTTGAACACTACAAGCAGGCCGGCGCCTTCGAGGTGATCCCCGAATCCCAGGAGGGAGCCCTGATGCTGGTCTCCCACCTGCTGCTCAACTGCGACATTCCCATCGGCCGGGTGATCCGGCGCATGGAGCACGAGCGCAGCAGCCAGTATCGCTTTTTGCACGGTTTCTACTGGGGCGGCAAGAGTGCGGGCAATCTGGAGACGGATCAACAGCTCGAGCGGCTGCATCCCGTGCTGCTGCACGACCAGGCCTGGGCGGTGGGACACAGGGTACGGGATCTCGCCCTGGGAGAGGTGCGCATCAAGGCGATTCATCGCGGGGAGCGCAGCCTGGATCCCAGGCGCGAGCTGGTGCTGGCGGCGGGAGATACCCTGGTGCTCTTCGGCACGGCCGTGGCCATGGAACAGGCGGAGCAGCGCCTGCTGGAGGGACGCTAGGATCTCCTTGCCATGGGATAAGGCCCCTCAGGCCTCTTCGCGAAACTGCTGCTGCCTCCCGCTGCCCGGCAGGTCGAGGAAGGCCTCGATGCGCTGGCGGTGATCCAGCGCGTCCTGGTATCCCAGCTTGATGAGCCGCTGGCAATAGCCGGGGTCAAACATCAGGAAGCTGGCCAGGCTGCTGCTCTCTTCGCCGTTGACCCCTAGCACCCGCAGCAGACGGCGCAGCTGGGTCGGCAACCGTGGGAGGTATTCGAGGGCGATGAGGTCGAGATCCTGGCTGGGGCGGATCACGCAGGTCTCCACCTGGCGCAGTTTCAGTCGGCTGCGCTCCCGTGCTGGAATGAGGGAAAGGGTCTGGTTGATGCGCCCGAGCCGCTCCAGATCCGAATTGAGGGTGTCGGAGAAGACGGTGTTGAGCAGATGGCTCGCGATGTTGGAGCTGGTCAGGTGCCCCTGGCGGGGAGTCGGGTTCTCCCTGTGAGGGGAGTCCAGGGTCACCAGCAGGATCCGCTCCGCCCCCAGGTGGATGGCGGGGCTGAGCGGGCTCAACTGGTGGATGGAGCCATCCCCGTAGACGCGATCGCCGATGGGGGTGGCGGGAAAGACAAAGGGCAGCGCCGACGAGGCCAGCAGGTGATCCGAGGTGAGCAGGGTACGCAGGCCACGTCGTCTGGCGCGCTCCCAGGGCTGATGTTCGGCCCGCCCCTGGAAGAAGGTGGTGGAGAGGCCGTCATCATAGTCGGAGGCCGTGATGGCGATGGCCTCCAGGCTGCCGTAGAGAATGTTGTCATCGATGCGGTGATAGTCGATGAGCTGATCCAGCAGACGGCGCAGGGGGGCGTTGTCAAACAGGTGAAAGGCTCGGTTGCTCTGGGGGGTGATGAGGCCGGCAGAGCCCTGATAGAGGGTGCGCCACAGCAGTTGGCAAGGGTGGAAGTCGAAGATGTGGTGGGTCTCGAATCGTCGCCAGACCCACTCCAGCTTGCGCACCCCCAGATGGAAACAGGAGGCGTAGCACGCCAGCGCCGTGATGTTGAGAGCCCCCGCCGAGGTGCCGCACAAAATGGGGAAGGGGATGCCGATGTTGCGGGGGTAGAGTTCGGCCACCGCCTTGAGTACGCCGACCTGATAGGCGGCGCGGGCACCACCACCAGTCAGCAGAAGAGCAGTATTGGGTCTGGCCATGAGGGTGCGCCTTATCGTGATCGCCAGGGCGGGTTGCCACCGCGCAATTCAACTATAAGACGTTGTATACCGGATAAAAATGGGCCGCACGCTCAATTTTTGCGGCCCGTTTCATTTTCAGTTTGCCAAGGGCGTCTGGCTCAGTTGATCGAAGGCGGCGAAGGCTGGAGGGCTTGCCAGAATACGGCCATGGCCGAGCCCCCGGGTGCTCACCAGCCGGGTGCGGCCATCCTGGGCCGCGCGCAGGGAGTCCCGGTGGGGGGCGAAGCGGTCTTCCTCATCGTGAACGATGAGGGCGGCGCCGCTGCGCCGGGCGAGCCGGCCAAGGGGGTCAACCGTGCTGAGCGGGTGCTGGTATTCGTGTTCTATCTCCTTGACCACCGCATCGAACAGCCGGATGGAGTAGCCGGAGCGCGCCACCATGCCGTAGAGCTGGGGCACGTAGTCGAGTACCGGGGAGATGAGCAGCAGCGGCAGCGCATCGATTGCCGGGTGACGGCTGCTGAGGGTGACGGCGCCCCCCATGCTGTGGGTGATGACGCCCTGGACGGGGCCGACCCGCTCGAGGATCTCGTCGAAAGCGCGCACGAAGCGGGGCAGGTGACCCCTGTTCCCTTCGCTCCGGCCGTGGGCGGGGTGATCGTAGGCGAGCGCCGTATAGCCCTGGGCGGCGATGTGGCTCATCAGCGGATAGAACTGGCTGGCACTGCCTGACCAGCCGTGCATCAGCAGCCAGACCGGCCCCTGCCCGAGCCGGTAGCTCATCAGGGTCCCTTCACTGGTGTGGATGGCCTGCTCGACTAGGCCAGCCGGGGCTGCGACGTCCCGGGTCGCCCGCTGCGGGGTGAGCAGCAGCTTGCTGGCGGTGCGCTTGGCGTGGGTGGGCGCGAGCACGTGATGCAGGCGGGTGCCGAGGCCCAGCAGCAACTTGCTCGGGCTGAAGCGGCGTGTGTTGAAGTAGATCTTGCTGCTCATGGTCATCCTGTGTCTTTTGTGTGCGAACGGTCGTGCTTTTTCACGGGTTTTTAAAAAGAAGAGACCATCGGGTCAGCGCCAGCTGGCCAGCAGAGCGGTGACCTCCGGCCAGAAGTGGCGGGCCGGGTCCTCGCTGAGCGCCAGGGCATGGAACACCTGATCCCCGAGATAGAGGCCATAGAGGCGATAGACGGCGCGCCAGGGATCGAGATCGCTGCGCCACTCCCCTCTGGCCTGCCCCTGCACTACCTGGCGTGCCAGGTAGTCGAGCCAGAAACGGACCAGCTCGCGTGCCGCCTGCTGGACCTCACCCTCCTGGGCGGAGGTCCAGGCATCGAGGAACATGCAGCGGCCGGCAAAACTCTGGTTCCAGGCCAGCCAGGCCTGCAACAGGGCGAGCAGTTTCTCCTGCTGGGTGGCGTGCCCCTGTTGGCGCACCGGCTGGATCACCCGCTCCCGAAATACCTCGGCGGAATGGGTGAGCACGGCGATTTGGAGGTTGTCGCGGGACTGGAAGTGGGCGAACAGACCGCTTTTTGACATCTCGCAGGCCGTTGCGAGGGAGCCTATGGTGAGGCTCTCAAGCCCCTGCTGGCTCGCCTGCTCGAATGCAGTCTGCAAAATGGTGTCGCGGGTCAGACGTCCCTTGCTCATCCGGCTCTCCTCTCTCTGGGCTGGCAGCATAAAGTACGACCGTGCTAATTGTCGAGCCGCAAATGGTGCAGGGAGGCCGTTTCCGGCTGCTGCGGGGGGCCAGAGAGTCTGCTGGGGGCGGTTGTGGCTGGCTTGTTACGAGCCAGCCGGGGACGAGCTCAGTCGTCCTTGATGCTCATTTGCTGCAGGGCGATGACCGCCTGGGTGCGGTGCTTGACCCCAAGTTTGCGGAAGGCGGAGTGATATGGGCTCTGATGGTGACAAGGTGCTCAACTGTCCTTGATATCCATCTGCTGGAGGGCGATGACCGCCTGGGTGCGGTTCTTGACCCCGAGTTTGCGGAAAATCGCGGTGATATGGGCCTTGATGGTCGCTTCGGAGACGTTGAGCTCCCAGGCGATCTGTTTGTTGAGGCTGCCATCCCGCAACATGATGAGCACCTTGTATTGCTGGGGGGTGAGGCTGGCCAGCTTGGTGGCGAAATCGGGCCCTTCGCTGGGCTCGGGATGGAGGGAGATCCCCTCGGGCACCCAGTTGTCCCCCCCGATCACCGTATTGAGGGCGCTGACCAGCTCTTTCATGGGGACGGACTTGGGAATGAAGCCGAGCGCGCCCAGGCGCAGCACCTGCTGGATGATGGCGGGATCCTCGGAGGCCGAGACCACGACGATGGGGAGATCCGGGTGATGTCCGCGCAGATAGGCCAGCCCCTCGAAGCCGTTGGCCCCCGGCATCTTGAGATCCAGCAGCAGCAGGTCGACGTCGGGATGTTCATCGAGCAGGTGGCTCAGGCTGTCGATGGAGTCAGCCTCCAGCAATCTGGCGTCGTCGATGGCCATGTGCACCGCTTGATAGAGGGCGCCCCGAAACAGGGGGTGGTCATCTGCGATGACGATGGTAAATTGGCTGTCCATAGCTCACATTGTTGCTAACTGATTGTTTTGAAAAATCAAACTAGCACTGCTACCCAAGTGGGTCAAACCCGCCAGTACGCAAATGTGAGGTGGTCATCGGATGTCGTGCCATGGGGCCGGCGGGATGGCCAGTAAACAACCCATGCAGGAGGCAATCGATGGGATCCCTGGTTTTGACGGTGGGCACGGGCTCCACCTGGGCAATGAGAACGGCGCTGGTGCTGGCCATGAGCGGACTGGAGTGGCAGGAGCAGGTCTTCGATCTGGAAGATGCCAAGGAGCTGCAACGGCTCAAGCGCACGGCCCCCGCCGGCCTGGTGCCCTGGCTCGACGACGGTGAGCTGCGTATTCACGACTCTCTGGCCATCGCCGAATATCTCCACGAGTGTTGCCCGGAGCGCCACCTTTATCCGGTGGACAAGGCCGAACGGGCCCTGGCCCGCAGCCTGTGCGCCGAGCTGCACGCCGGTTTTCGCCAGATCCGCACCCTGCTGCCCTTCTTCCTGGGGGCGCCCACCCAGAGTGAACCGCCGGTGGAGGTCATCGACGAGCTGGCCCGGTTGCAGACCCTCTGGTCCCAGGCGCGGGGGCCCTTCTATTTCGACGAGGCGAGCATTCTGGATGCCTTCTATGCGGTGATGGCCTATCGACTTGCAAGCTATGGCATTTCGCTGCCCGGTCAGGCTGGCACCTATCAGCAGGCCTTGCTGGCCTGGCCCCTGTGGCAGGAAACCCTGCTCAGGGCGAGGTTGCAGTGGCCAAAGGCGGCTCGCCAGTCTGATTGATGCGGGCGTCAGCAAGACAAAAAAGGGGAGCCATCGGCTCCCCTTTTTATTCAGGCCAGGTCGCTATTTCTGCCGACCTGCGAAGACCACGACCACTTTATCTTCTCCTTTCTCCCGCACGAAGCCGTAGGGGACATCGGAAATCTTCTTGTGGCTGCCCGCCGCGATGGCAGGGTGGGCGGCACGGAACTGGCCGAGCCGTTGCCAGTGCTTGACCAGCTCCGCCTTCTCGCCACTCGCCAGCTCCTGCCAGTTCATGTCCGAGCGCACGCTCTGATCGAACACGCCGCCATCCTTGGCCAGTCCCCGGCCGGACTCGTCGCCATAGTAGATCTGGATGCCCCCCGGCAGCAGCATGAAGCTGTTGGCCACCCGCCGTTGCAGCGCCACGTCCTGGTAGTCGCCGAAGAAGAGCTTGGTGTCGTGGGAGCTGATGTAGCTCAGCACGTTGAACTCGGGATCCTGGTTGATGCGGCTGGCGTAGCTCGCATAGGTGGGTTCTGCCCCCGCCATGCACTGGGCCTGGGGCAGAGCGAATTCACGCTGGTAGTCGAAGTTGATCAGGGAATCGAAGCCGTGCTGGTACCAGAAGTCCTTGGCGACCCCGTGATCCCACACCTCGCCCACCATGTAGAAGGGAAGGTCATCGAGGGCCTTGCCCGGGTTGGCGGCCTTCCACTCCTTGAGCGCGTCGGTGCCCGCCTGCTTGAGCCTGGCCCAGACCGCGGGCTCCAGGTGTTTGACGGTGTCGGCACGGAAGCCGTCGATGCCGAAGCGGCGCACCCAGTCGGTGTGCCAAGCAATGAGGTAATCGCTCACGGTGGCGTTGGGCAGGGCCTTGGCCCTGGTGTCTTTTTTGGCAGCGAGCAGCGGTGGCAGCCCCACCGATCTGGTGGATTCGGTCAGGAAGTCCGGCAGTCCCGCCACCGAACCGGTGACGTCGTCGGTGCCGGGTTGCGGGTAGCCGGGCAGGCCGGCCCGCACCCAGTCAGGGCCCCACCACTTGTCCCAGTGGGATGACTGGTAGTCGATGAACTGGTTGTAGCCATGCCAGTTGAGGCCGCCGCTCGGGCGCCATTCGTTCCAGCGACTCGGCAGCTTGCCGGTGTTCTGGGTGAGATCGGTGAGCCCCAGATCCTGCAAGTCGGCGAGGGTGGCGTAGCCTGCGTGGTTCATCACCACGTCGAGGATGATCCGCATGCCGCGCTTGTGGGCCTCGTCCACCAGGGTTTTCAGGCTCTCTTCGTCGCCGTAGTTGGGATCTATCTTGGTGAAGTCGAGCGCCCAGTAGCCGTGGTAGGCGTAGAAGGGGAAGTTCCCCTGTTCGCCACCGCCGATGAAGCCGTGGACCTGTTCCACCATGGGGGTGATCCAGATGGCGTTGATGCCGAGTTGCTTGATGTAGTCGAGCTTCTCGGTCAGTCCCTTGAAGTCACCGCCATGCCAGGTGGCCACTTCGTCCTGACCATCCTTCTGACGACCGAAGCTGTGATCATTGGCGGGATCGCCGTTGTGGAAGCGGTCGGTCAGCAGAAAATAGACGCTCGCCTGATCCCAGCTGAAGGGAGCAGGCTTGGCGGCCTTGACCGGCTCGAGCAGCAGCAGGCCGCCGCTCTCCTTGCTCGGTGTCAGGGTGATCTTGCCGCCCTTGACCACGGCTTCCTGTCCCGAGTAGGCATCCCGCAACCGGGTGCCGTCGGGCCAGACTCCCTTGAGTGATGTCGTGACCGGGCCGCCATCCCAGCTGATGCAGGGCTCTTCCGGAGGCTGGCGTTTGAACTCGCTCTTTTTGGTTGCCCGCAACACCTTGAGGCTGGGGGTATCGGGGTTGAAGGTGAACTCGTAGTCCCCCGCCAGCATCACCCTCAGATTGAAGTCTGTCCCCTTGCTGCACTTGTCCATGGGCTGGGCGGTGCCGAAGGGAAGGGGCTTGGCCTCGGTTGGCCCGAAGCTGGTGCCGCAGCTGTTGCCCGCATCGCTGATGCGGATCTGGTGGCTCCCCTTGTCCAGTCTGTGGGTCAGAGTGACGGTGCCCTTGTCCAGCGTCAGCGCCTCGGCCACCGGTTTGCCATCCACATGGAGATAGACCTCGGGGGCGGCCATCGCCTGACTGATGAACAGCGGTGTGGCGAGCACGGCCAGCCACAGGGGTGATGGGCGAAGAGCGGGGCGCGAAGAGAGACGCATAAGCCATTCCTTGAGCAGAGTGTGAGGAGCAGGGTCCGTTGAGGCACTCATTCTAGGGTGCGCTGGGGCAGGCTTGGACCGGTAAAATACCGATTTGTGACGTCAGTTCAAATGGTTACGTTTTCAAGAATGGAAAAGTGTGAACCGGGTGTCGCGGCCATGAAAAAAGCCGGTCAGTTGACCGGCTTGTAGGCATTCGGGGTGGCGTCACACGGTGAAGAACTTGAAGTTGACGAAGGCCACCGCGATGAAGGAGGCAACCATGCCGCTGATGCAGAGCACCGCAGGGCGGATGGCAGGCCAGCGATGGGCCAGCAGCACGATGGCCAGCAGGGTCGGATAGAGGCCGAACATGTAGCGGGGCATGGCGTTGAGGCCGGTCATCAGGGGGATGGTGCAGCAGATGAACATCAGGGTCGCTTCGGCCCAGCGTTTCTGGCTGAACAGGTAGCCATTCAGACACCAGCCGAAGATCACCATGATGGAGAGATAGGCCTTGCGCCCCCCCAGCTCGAAGCCGCTCAGCCACCAGTCCAGGGGGCTGTCCATATAGCGGCCCCAGGCCACCTGGATGTGCTTGAAGGCCAGGGCATCCCCGGTGAGGTGATAGAGATAGACCATGTAGGAGAAGAGGCCGAGGGGAATGAGCCAGAGGGTGAACACCACCTTGAAGGCCCGCTCGGTGAAGCGGAAGAACTCGCGCCAGCCGTAGGCTTGCAGGGCCAGGATCAGCACCGGGAACACCATCATCACCCCCAGGTTGCGGGTGGCGGAGATGAAGATGCCGAGGAAGGCGACCATGAGCCACTGTTCGCGGTAGGCGAACAGGAACATTCCCAGCATCAAGGCCATGAACATGGGCTCGGTATAGCCGGAGACGAAATAGGCGGAGAAGGGGGAGAAGGCCAGCAGCCAGACCCCGAAGCGGGCGGTGTCGTCCCCCAGCTTGAGCTGGCGCAGCACCAGCAGCATCAGGGGCAGGCTGATGAAGAAGGCGATGTTGGCCACCAGCATCAGGCCGATGAGGCTCTCCATGTCAAACAGGCTGGAGAGACCGCCGGCCAGCATGGGATAGAGTGGCATGAAGGCCCAGTTCGCCGCATTGCCCTTGCTCAACCAGCGTGGATAGAGGTCGTAACCATTCTCGATGATGCGCTGGAACCAGACGCAGTCGAACTGGCAGTAGGCCTGCAGCGGCCCGATGTCGGTGGCGCCATAGAGCTGGACGCCGAAATAGCCCATGCCATAGAGCGCCACCCGGCTCAGCACAAAGGCGGCGACAATCATCAGCCAGTCGCGGCCGCTGATGCGCAGTGACGGGCGATAGGGGAGTGCAGCCCCGGTTGACGGGGCGGTATTGGTCATATCATTCATCAGGCAAAAACCCAGATACGGGAGAGAACGTAGGTGAGCATGGTGACGGTCAGGGTGGCGATCACCACCGGCAACAGACCGGAAAGACCCGCAAACAGCAAACCGCTCAGGATGAGGTTACGCACCGCCAGAGAGAAGAGGGCAACCAGCAGGAACTTGCTGGCGGCACCTTGTTTCTGGAAGGTGATGTAGCGATGGCCGAAGAACGAGAACCAGAACGCCACGGCAAAGGCCAGGGTCGTGACCAGGTGCTCGGAGATGGCCGGCCAGGTATGAAACAGGGCGATGGAGGTACCCAGATCGACGAGGGTGGCCCCCCCGCCGACAAAACCGAAGCGAACCAGCCGCCAGAATTCCTCGCGGGAGATCATTGAGACGCCTGCTCCTGCTGATCATCAGCGGCTTTCGCGGCGGCCTTCTTGCCAGCGATCTTCTTGCTGGTGGTGGGCACTTCCTGCTTCTGCTCTTCATCCTGTTTGGCGTACTGGCCGTAGACCCCTTCGATGAGGTAGACGGGGCGCTGTTTCACCTCGACGAACATGCGGCCGATGTACTCGCCGATGATGCCCAGCGACAGCAGCTGGATGCCGCCGAGGAACAGCATGACCGACATCAGGGAGGCGTAACCGGGCACGTCGATGCCGAAGAAGAGCACCTGGGTGATGATCTTGAGGATATAGAGGAAGGCGATGAAGGAGACACCGACCCCGATGTAGCTCCACACCCGCAGCGGCCAGCTGGAGAAGCTCATCAGGCCGTCAAGGGCGAAGTTCCACAGCTTCCAGTAGTTGAACTTGGTTTCGCCGGCATGGCGGGCCGGGCGCTCGTAGGGAACGCCGACGGCGCGAAAACCGGCCCAGGCGAACAGCCCCTTCATGAAGCGGTTGCGCTCCGGCAACTGCTTGATGGCCTCGACCACCTTGCGATCGATGAGGCGGAAGTCACCGGCGTTCTCCGGCAGCTTGGTGCTGGTGGAGAGGGCGTTGAAGAAGCGGTAGAAGCCACCGGCGGTCAGGCGTTTCATCGGGGTATCGGCGCTGCGATCCACCCGGATGCCGTAGACGGTGTCATAGTCGCCGGTCTGCCACAGCTTGACGAACTCCAGAATGAGAGAGGGGGGATCCTGCAGGTCCACGTCCATGGGGACGATGGCGTCGCCCTTGGCCTGGTGCAGGCCGGCGGTCATGGCCGCTTCCTTGCCGAAGTTGCGGGCCAGGTTGACCAGGGTCACACGGGGATCCCGGGCGATGGCCTGCTCGACCACCTCACGGGTGCGGTCACGGCTGCCATCGTTGACGAACACGATTTCAAGCTGGTCTTTGAGCGGGGCCAGTTCGGTATCTATCGCGCTGATGAAGGCGTCTATGCTCTCTTCCTCGTTGTAAACGGGAACGACCAGAGAGAGTCGAAAATCGGCACGGGACATGGGAACTTCCTTATTGAAAGAATTATTTTACGGAACAGATGCTTGGGGCATTCCGCTTCACTGAGCCACGGTCAGTCGCACGGACTGGACGTTGAGCGGTGTCGGGGCGGAGAGCGCCAGGAAGTTGGGACGCTTGGGATCGGCGGTCAGGGAGTCGCCCGGCAGGCTGAGGCGGATCTCGTTGATGCCCGCCTTGGCCAGCTTGACCGTGGTGGTGAAATCATGACCCAGCGCCACCTTGAGCAGGGCGCCAGCCTGGGGGCTGTTGATCCTGGCCTGGATGGTGAGCTGCTCCGGCTGGGCCTGCTGCTTGGGCAGCACGAAATAGAGACCGCCCTGACCGCTCAGCTCGGTGCCTTGCTCGTTGGGCTTCTTGGCCCAGCCTTCGCTTGAGAGGAAGCGGCTCGGCTTGGTCAGGTTGAGTTCGTTGCCGGGCTGGTAGGTCATGCTGGAGTTGTGCTCCCAGAAACGGGTCTTGCCTTCCAGGTAATAGAGCTTGTAAGCCAGGCTCACGTTGGGGTGAGCGGCCAGATAGAGGGTATAAAGGTAGAAACCGCTCAGTGCCAGGATGGCAGCCAGAAAACCGAACTTTTTGTAGGTCATATTACTCACTCGACGCCCGACAGATTGATAGGCAGATTTCGCGCATATGCTAATCCAATTGCAAAAAAAGCATAGTGGATCACAAAAATATATTTGCTCACATATTAACCCTCAATCACCCTGCTTACCAAGGGGCTTTGGGGTCGTTTGCTTCCTCTTCTTGATTGTGGCTTTTTCGGCGCCAACCTGTCTGCCGCCACCTGGGGCGCATCAGGCAAACGGCTGATATTGTGCTTTGTTGTGGCAGGATCTGTCGCCATTTCACCCGGGCAGAATTAAGATGGCCTGTCCCGTCGTCAAGGATGACCCATGAGACTCTTCTCTCTGTGTGTGCTCTGCTGTCTGCCCCTCCAACCGTTGTGGGCGCAATCGTTCTGCTCCTCCCCCCTTCGCGTCGGTTTCGATGACTGGCCCCCATACCACTATTACCAGCAAGAGGGAGCACGTCGGGAACTGCGTGGATTTGCGGTCGACTACCTCAATGCCGTGTCGAATCGGCTGGGTTGTCGTCTGGTCTATGTGGAGCGTCCCTGGAAGCGGGGGTTGCACGATCTTGAGCGGGGTCGGCTGGACATCGTGATGGAGGCGTATTTTGCTGATGAGAGGGCGCGTTATGCCTGGTTCTCCATCCCCTACAACCCGGGCCGGACATCGCTCTGGGTACGCAAATCCGGTACCGGTGAGGAGTCGGATCTGGCGAGCTGGCTGGCCCACGGGCATCGCCTCGGTGTGACCAGGGACTACTATTATGGCCCGGAAATCACCAAGGTTCTGCAGCGATACCGCAACCAGGTGAGCGAGGTCAACGATGTGCAAAACTATCGCAAGCTGCTGCTTGGGCGGATAGACGGTTTTCTCGGGGATAGTCTGGCCACGCCCTGGGGTCTGAAGAGAGAGGGGCTGTCGGACGCGGTCGTCCCCCACACCATGGCGATCCATGAGACGCCCACCTTTTTCATGTTGAGCAAGAAGACCCTGTCCGGGGAATTCGTAGCGCGGTTCAACGAGGCGATAGTGGCCGTCGGCGACAGCGGGGAGCAGGAACTCATCTGGCGTCGTTACACCTCCGTCCGCTAGCAAAGTCGTCGGCATTCACGCATCATGGGGTCCTGACCGTCGCGCCTGACAGGCCGAAATGAACCGATTTGAGGCAAGCGTGGTAAGAAGCATGGGTAAGAAGTATTGGTTGGCATTGGCGAATCTCATCTGGCTGGGCTGCTGGCCGGCCAGCATGGTTCATGCCAGCACGGAACAGGCGGTAGTGGCCAGTCCCAGCATCCAGCATGACTGGTATCAGAACGAGGTGGCCGAGCAGGCTCGTCATGAGCTTGAACAGCAGTTGCAGGAAGCGGTGCTGGCCCAGCTGCATCCGGATTTCTACCGCCTCTGGCAGCAGTTGCAAAAGACCCCGGCGGATCGGCGCGGTGCCCTCTATGATGAGGCCTTTGGCAAGCTGGCCCGATTCCAGCAGGCCTGGCGAGGGATGGGTCTGGTCGCGCGCGAACAGATGCAGACCCTCAAGCTGGATCTGAACCGCCCCCTGGCCCATGCCCCCCAGGGAGACAATCTGCTGGAGCAGGTCAGGCAACTCAGGCCACAGGTGGCGGAATACGACGCCGTGCGCGAAGAAGTGCGCAAGCTGCTGGCCATGCCCATGGCCAAGCACTGGCCCACCCTCTCCATGCCGACCCTGCGGGCCGGGGAGAGCTCGACCGAGCTCGGCCAGATCCGCTCCATCCTGAACGAACTGGGGGACAGTGCCCCGACTCACCAGGACAGCCTCTACGATCCCGAGACCGAACAGGCCATCAAGCAGTTCCAGCGCCGCCACGGCCTGACCGCCGACGGCATCATCGGCCGTCAGACCCGCAGCTGGCTCAATACCGGCCCCGAGGTGCGCGCCAGCCTGCTGGTACGCAACCTGTGGCGCCGTGATCTGGTGGATCACCTTGCCGGTCGCTATGTGCTGGTCAACATTCCGGACTACCGCCTGAGCGTGGTGGAGTCTGGCAGCGAGGTCTTCACCAGTCGGGTCATCGTCGGCAAGGAGCAGCGGGCCACCCCCATCCTCGCCAGCGAGATCCGCTCCATCGTGCTGAACCCGGCCTGGCACGTGCCGCGCTCCATCCTGAGCAAGGACATTCTGCCCAAGCTCGGGCGCGATCCTGCCTACCTGGATCGCGAACAGTTCGAGGTGATCGACGGCGAGGGCAATCCGGTGCAGTTCAGCGAAGATGGCTGGCACCATGCGCTGGCCTCGGGTTTCCCTTACCGGTTGCGGCAAAAGCCGGGGGATCACAATGCCCTGGGTCGCTACAAGTTCTATCTGCCCAACAACGATGCCATCTATCTCCACTCCACCCCGCGCAAGGCGCTGTTCGAGCAGGGGGCCCGTGCTTTCAGCTCGGGTTGCATCCGGGTGGAACACGCCGACGATCTGGCGGAGTTGCTGCTGGCGGACTCCCGCTATCAGCCGGACAAGGTGGCCAGCATCCTGAAAGAGACCCAGACCAAGTGGCTGCCCCTGAGCAACCCTATCCCGGTGTTTACCGTCTACTGGAGCAGCTGGATTGATGAAGAGGGACGTCAGCAACTGCACAACGATATCTACGGATTCGACAGAGTCAGCTATCAAAGCCGCTTGCTGTGATCCTTGCCACAGAGTGAAAAGCCCGGCCCGTGCCGGGCTTTTTCATGGGTGAATGGGGTTTGACAGCGCTTTTTCTGGCAGGTAGTTTCGGCCCTTGTATCAAATTCATTCACCTGTGTGACTTCACCATGAGATGGACGGACAACGGATGCTGGGACAAGAGATAAGCCGACGCCGTCTGCTGCTGGGGGCGGGTTGCCTGATGGGGACCAGCCTGCTGTCGTTCCCTGCGCTGGCGAGCCGCAGCACTTCGGGACGGGAACTGAGTTTCTTCAACCTCAATACCGGCGAGCGGGTACGCGCCAGTTATTGGGAAGATGGCCACTATCTGAGCGACGGGCTGGCGGAGCTCAACCATATTTTCCGTGACTACCGTCGCAACGAAGTGTTCAACATCGACAGAAAGCTGTTCGATCAGCTCTTTCTGCTGCAACACAAGTTGGGACGCCACGGCGAAATCCAGCTCATCTCGGGTTATCGCTCCCCGGCCACCAATCAGCAGAAGCGGCGCAAGAGTCGCGGCGTCGCCAAGCACAGCTACCACACCCTGGGGCAGGCGGTTGACGTGCGCATCCCCGGCGTGCAGCTGGCGCACCTGCGCAAGGCCGCCCTGAACCTCAAGGTGGGCGGTGTGGGTTATTACCCTTCCGACAACTTCGTGCACCTGGACACAGGCCCCGTTCGCAGCTGGTGAGTCGGGATTTCCTCAAGGGTTGAGTGCCGATTGTGTCTTTTTGCCGCTGGCATTGAGGGGGACCAAGCTGCTAGGCTCTGGACTCCAGCCAGAGGAGAGAAAGATGAAGCAGATTGTGATCGGGGGGCTCATCGCCCTGTTGTTGACTGGTTGCGGGAAGCTCAACCGCGAGAGCTACGACAAGCTGAAAGTCGGGATGAGCTATGCCGAAGCGAGTGCCATCCTCGGCAAGGCCGAGCGTTGCGACGATGCTCTCGGCACCACGAGCTGTGTCTGGGGAGGGGAAGGCAAGAACATCAAGGTGCGTTTCATCGCCGACAAGGCGACCTTTTTCAGCTCTGAAGGGATCAACTGACCCTTTCCTCCCTTGCCGATGCCCAACAAAAAAGCGCCGTATGGCGCTTTTTTGTTGCTCGTTATCCGTGCTATATGGCCAGGAACTGGCGCGATCAATGGGTGGCGTACTGATAGTTGAAGGTGGGCAGTCCCCACTTGAAGCGTACCGCCAGGAGCCGCAGCACGAAGCCGATGCCGATGGCACCGAAAGCGGCCCAGTCGTTGGGCAGCCCATGGTGCAGCGCAAAGCAGTAGAGCGCGGCGGTGATCAGCGAGACGGCGGCATAGAGCTCGCGCTTGAACACCAGCGGGATGCGCTGGCACAGCAAGTCCCGCAGCACCCCCCCGAACACGCCGGTCACCACGGCCATGATGCAGGCGATGCCGGCCCCGTGGCCCATCTCGAGCGCCCGGGCAGCCCCGAAGATGGAGAAGACCACGAGCCCCAGGGCATCGAGCGCCAGGAACAGCTTGCCAAGGTAGCGCATCAGCGGGGCCGAGATGACCCCGGCCATGGCGGCGCCCGCCACCAGCAGCACGTATTCGGGGTGCTCGACCCAGAGCAGGGGATAGTGGCCCAGCAGCACATCCCGAATGGTACCGCCACCGATGGCCGTCGCCGAGGCGATGATCACGACGCCAAACAGATCCATTCGTCGCCGACCCGCTGCCAGCGCGCCAGTCATCCCTTCGGCCACCAGGCCGAGCAAGAAGAGTGCATGTAACATGAGATATCCCAGGGTGCGAGAAAGGCCCGCATCCTAACAACCCTGCGCTGGGGCGACAAGCTATCTTGGTTATGCATTAGATTAAGTAATGAAAAGGGGGCTTTCGCCCCCTCTTTTGATCATGATGACGCGGTTCAGCGTCCAAGTTGCTCGCTGCGGTATTGGTCCACCCACATGGCGGTGGCGCCACAGATGGCCACCGGCATCACGAAGAGATTCACCACCGGGATGGCGGAGAAGAGGGTTACCAGGGCGCCGAAGCTCAGGCACTTTCCACGACGTTGCTTGAGGGCGTCGCGCATGGTGATGAAGCCGATCTTGTGGTTGTCGAACGGATAATCGACATACTGGATCGCCATCATCCAGGCGCTGAGCAGGAACCAGAGCACGGGTGCCAGGGTCTGGCCCACTACCGGGATCAGGAAGAGGATCAGGCAGCCGATGGCCTTGGGCAGATAGTATTTCAGCTTGGTCCATTCGCGGCCGAAAGTACGGGGCACATCTTTCACCACATCCAGCATGCCGGTGTCATTCATGGCTTCACCGGTGAGGATCTGTTCCACCTTCTCTGCCAGCAGGCCGTTGAAAGGGGCGGCTATCCAGTTGGCCACCGAGCTGAAGATGAAGGAGAAGACCACCAGTATGGTGATGAGGGCGATGGGCCAGAGCAGGTAATCAAGCCAGGAGAGCCAGCTCGGGATCTGCTGGTGCAGCCAGGCGAACAGACCGTCCAGTTGTAGCAACAGGGCGTAGAAGGCACCGGCAAAGAGCACGAAGTTGACCAGCAGGGGGATCAGCACGAAGGTGCGGATGCCGGGCTGGCGGATGAGTGAGAAGCCGCGCAGGAAGTAGTCTGCACCGCTGACCGAATCTTTGACCATGTGGGGTGATTGGCTCATGTGAGCTCCATCAGTGAATGGGGAAAGTGCCAGCATATTACAAACAAGCCTTTGATTTGGTAAAGTCGCCTGCCCGCCTCCTCTTTATTTCGTTACCCACATAGGCCGCCATGCGTCTGAAATTGATCAAACTCGCCGGTTTCAAGTCGTTTGTCGAGCCGACCCGCATCGAACTCAACGCCGACATGACCGCCGTGGTGGGCCCCAACGGCTGCGGCAAATCCAACGTCATCGACGCCGTGCGCTGGGTGCTGGGGGAGAGCTCCGCCCGCCATCTGCGCGGCGAGAACATGACCGACGTCATCTTCAACGGCTCCATCAACCGCAGCGCCCATGGCCGCGCCTCGGTGGAGCTGGTGTTCGACAATCCCCACAACCGGGTACCCGGCGAGTTCGGCCGCTTTACCGAGATCTCGGTGCGCCGCGAAGTGCTGCGCGACGGCTCCAATCACTACCAGATCAACGGCCAGAAGTGCCGCCGCAAGGATGTGACCGATCTTTTCCTCGGCACCGGCCTTGGGCCCCGCAGTTACGCCATCATCGAACAGGGCACCGTCAGCCGGCTGGTGGAGTCCCGCCCCGCCGATCTCAAGCTGTTCATGGAAGAGGCCGCCGGGGTCTCCCGCTACAAGGAGCGGCGCCGCGAGACCGAGCAGCGCATCCGCCATACCCAGGAGAACCTGGAACGCCTTGGCGATATCCGTAGCGAACTGGGCTCGCGCCTCGAACATCTCAAGGCCCAGGCCGAGACCGCCGAGCGCTACAAGCAGCTCAAGAGCCGCAGTCGCGCGGCCCGCAGCGAACTGATCGGCTCGGAACTGTGGGCGCTGGAGACGCGTCTTGGCGAAGCCAAGACCGAACTGGCCCAGACTGAACAGGCGCTGGCGGCCCTCGATGCCAAGCGCACTGCAGACGAAGGGCGTCACGTCACCCTGTCGGTGGCCCGCCAGGAGGCGCAGGCCGAGCAGGCCAGCCGCCAGCAACAGATTTTTCTCGGCGGGCAAGCCATCGCCCGCCTCGAGCAGCAGCAATTGCACCAGAGCGAGCTTGGCCGCGACTGGCAGGCGAGACGGCAGGCCCTCGGCGAGCGTATCGACGGCCTCAAGGCCCAGCTGGCCGGCCAGCTGGAACAGCTGAGCGACAGCACGTTGCAGGGGGAGGTGGCGTCGGCGCGCCTCGAGCAGTGTGAGCAGTTGCTTACCGACCAGCAGAGCGTGCGTGCGGTAGCGGGCGATCGGCTCGAGCAGGCGCGCCAGCGGCAGCAGCAGTGGCAGCAGCAGCTGGGCCAGTTGCAGGGGCGGCTCAACCAGACCCGCGCCGAGGTGAATGGCCTGCAGGAGCTGCAGGCCAAGACCCGGCTTGCCCGCCTCAAGCTGGAAGACGAACAGGCCGGGCCCCTTGGCGGGGAGGGGGAGAACCTGCAACCGGCGCTCGATGCCCTGGCGGCGGAACTCTCGCTCTCCCGCGCCCGCCATGAGGAAGCCGATGCAGCGTGGCAGGCCGGTGTGTCGCGCCATGAAGAGCTCAAGGCAGAGCAGGGTCGCCAGCAGGGCCTGCTGCGCGAGCTGGAGGCGCGCCTCGCCACCCTGGATCAGATCCTGGGGGAGCAGATGGCGGGCGCGACCCTGGCGGATCGGTTGCAGGTTCCCCCCGAGTGGGCCCGGGGGCTGGACAAGGTGCTCGGCCGCTGGCTCACCGCAATTCCGGCGGACGAGTGCAACCTGGCGCAACCCGGACTCTGGATTGGCCCGGCCCAGCCAGCCAGGGCCGGTACCCTGGCGGCGCAACTGGGGGGCGAGCACATTCCGGCTTTCCTCAATGCCATCTGGCTGGCAGAGAGCAGGGAGGAGGCGCTGTCCCGCCTGCACATCCTCTCTGCCGGTGAGTCGCTGCTCACTCCCGCCGGCGACTGGTTCGGCCCCAACTGGGCGGATCTGGGGGAGGGCATGGCCCTCGGTACGCTGGCGCTGCTCGGTGAGCGTGAGCGGCTGCACACCGAGCTGGCCGCGGGTCGGGAGGCGCTGCACAGACTCGACGAGCAGCTTGCCGCCGCCGATGCAGCGCGGGCCCAGCTGCACAGTGCCCATGAGCTGGCTCAGCACACCCTGCGAGAGCAGGAGCTGCGGTGGCAGCAACTGCGCGAAGCCTGGAGTCTGCGCGAGGGGCAGCGCCAGGAGCGCTTGCAGCGCCTGGGCCAGCTGGGGGAAGAGCTGGCCCGGCTGGACAAGGAGCAGGCTGAGGAGGCGCAGCGGCTGGCGTCGGCCGGGGAGCGGCTTGAGCAGGATGAAGCGGCCCTTGGCGAGCTGCAGGAGCAGGGGGAGGTACTCGCCGAGGCGCTGCTGCTCGCCCAGGAGCAGGTGAGCGGGGCGGAGCGGGCGCTGGAAGAGGTGCGCCTTCGCCGGGAGCAGCAGCAGGCGGCCTGCCAGCGGTTGCAACTGGAGCAGCAGAACCAGCGCCAGCTCATCACGCTGCGCGAGCAGGAGCTGGCCCGTCTCGGCCTGGAGCTGGCGGAACTCAAGGAGCCAGGGGCCGCTCCGAGTCAGGATCTGTCGCCCCTGCTGGTCGAACAGCGCAATCTTGAGGCGCAGCAACTGGCCTGTCACCAGCGGCTCGCGGAGCTGGATCGTCAGCTGACCGAGCTGGAGCAGGCCAGAAGCGCCGATCACAAGCAGCTGGTGAAAATTCAAGAGAAGCTGGCGACTCTGCGGCTCGAGCGCGAGCGCAACCTGACGCGCAGGCAGGGACTGCACGAGCAGTTCGAAGAGCTGGGCGTGCGCCTGGTGGACCTCGATCAGGCGGTGCTGATTGCCGCTGATCGCGGCAAGCTGCGCCAGGAGATCCAGACGCTGGAGGCGCAGGTGGGGGCGCTTGGCGCCATCAACCTGGCGGCATTGGAGGAGTATGAGGAGGCGAAAACCCGTTCAAGCTACCTGGAAAATCAGTGCCAGGATCTGGAGCAGGCCCTCGATACCTTGAGCCAAGCCATTAAAAGAATTGATAAAGAAACACAAATACGCTTCCGCGACACTTTCGATAAGGTCAATGAAGATTTAAAATCCCTGTTCCCAAAAGTGTTCGGGGGGGCAGTGCCTGGCTTGAGCTGACCTCGGATGATCTTTTGGAGGCCGGAGTGAGCATCATGGCAAGACCTCCGGGCAAGAAGAATGCTACCATTGCCCTGCTTTCCGGGGGGGAGAAGGCGCTAACCGCCCTTGCGCTGGTTTTTGCCATCTTCAGACTCAATCCAGCACCATTTTGTCTGCTGGATGAGGTGGATGCACCGCTCGATGAAGTGAACGTCGGTCGCTTCTGTTCTCTTGTCAAAGAGATGTCGAGCACAGTACAGTTCGTTTACATCAGTCATAATAAGGTCTCCATGGAGATGGCCGAGCAGCTGGTTGGCGTCACGATGCAAGAGCCCGGGGTTTCGCGCATAGTGTCGGTCGATATCGGTGAAGCCGTCGCTTTGGCTGAGCAAAACTAGAAAGAGAAGCAGCTAATGCAGGAATTGCGTTACATCTTGGTTGCCCTGGGCGGTATTGCCATCGCGGCATTGCTCATTCACGGGTTGTGGAGCAACAGAAAGAATCGTCAGGCACCGATCAAGGAGAAACCCCTGGGTCGGATGGAGTCCAAGTCCCGTGAGCGTGACAACGACGCCTTCGACAGCGATGGCATCGGTCAGGTGCGTGTGGTGAGCGGTGGCCGTCGTGCCGAGCCCAAACTGCGCAGCGACGAGGCCCGTCAGCCCGAACCCCGCCGTGTCGCCCCCGTTCCCGCCTTCGATGATGAAGATGACGACGCCGATCTGCCGCCTCCCGTGGTGCGCAAGCCTGCCGCTCGCCCTGTCCCCCCTCAGCCTGTGTATGAGGAAGAAGAGGACTATGACGAGCCGGTTGCCGCCCCTGTTGAAGAGGCCCCTGCCGCGCCGGTGCGCAAACCTGCCCAGGTGATCCGCCGTACCCCGGTACACCGTTCCCGTCCGCAGCGCGAGCCCATGATGCAGCCGCTGGACGAAGAGCCGCTGGTGGAGCCGGCCTATGCCCAGGCGCCGACCTTCGGTGCACGCGAGCCGGCACCGGTTGCCCAGCAGGCTCCCCGCTACGCCCAGCCGGCTTATGAAGAGCCCGCTTACGATGACGAGCCAGCCTATGAAGAGCCGGTTCACGCAGCCGAGCCAGAACCAGCCCCGGCCCCGGTCGAGAAGATCTGGCAGGATGTCTATGTCATCAACCTGATGGCGCGTCCCGGTCACGACCTGCAAGGGGCCACCCTGCTCTCCTCCCTGCTGGCGCTCGGCTTCAAGTTTGGCGAGATGGACATCTTCCACCGCCACGAGGATCTGGGCGGCAAGGGCGAGGTGCTCTTCTCCATGATCAACATGGTCAAGCCGGGCACCTTCAACCCCTATCGCATGGAGCAGTTCAGCACCCCGGGTGTGTCGCTCTTCATGCAGCTGCCGCTGCGCAGCAATGCCGCCTTCGCGTTCGAGCACATGTTGCAGGCCGCCGATCAGCTGGCCAGCGATCTCGACGCCATGCTGACCGACGCCTCGCGCAGCCCGCTGAGCGACGATACCATCGCCCGCTACCGCCACGAGCTGGCGGCCTACGAGGCGAGCCGCGACTAATACGCCATGCGGGTCGAATGAATGAAAAGTGCGGTACCCAGGTACCGCATTTTTGTTTGTATTCTTACCCTGCCTACTTCAATCACAGTCC
The DNA here is from genome assembly GCF_002902865.1 of Aeromonas sp. ASNIH5. Classification (NCBI taxonomy): domain Bacteria; kingdom Pseudomonadati; phylum Pseudomonadota; class Gammaproteobacteria; order Aeromonadales; family Aeromonadaceae; genus Aeromonas; species Aeromonas sp. ASNIH5. The sequence goes on from NZ_CP026122.1 coordinate 4,387,819, forward strand.
GAGACTTCCCCATGAGCGATATCCTTTCCCGCCACCGTCAACTGTGTGAGCTGCTGACCGAGTACGGCCACCAGTACTATGTGCTGGACGATCCGACCGTGCCGGACGCCGAATACGACCGCCTGATGCGCGAGCTGATCGCGCTGGAGGCCGAGCATCCCGAGCTGAAGACCCCGGCCTCGCCGAGCGTGCGGGTGGGAGGCCAGCCGCTGACCGCCTTCAAGCAGGTGCGCCACGAGATCCCCATGCTGAGCCTGGACAACGTGTTCAGCGACGAGGAGCTGCTTGCCTTCGAGCAGCGCATGCGTGATCGCCTCAAGCGGGAGGTGACTTTCACCTTCTGCTGCGAACCCAAGCTGGACGGTCTGGCGGTGAGCCTGCTCTACGTGGACGGCCAGCTGGTGCAGGCCGCCACCCGGGGAGATGGCGCCACGGGAGAGGAGATCACCGAGAACGTGCGCACCATCAAGGCCATACCGCTCGCCCTGCGGGGCGAGGGCTGGCCTGCCCGTTTGGAGGTGAGGGGGGAGGTCTTCATGCCCAGGGCCGGGTTCGAGGCGATGAATGCCAAGGCGCTGGCGGCGGGGGAGAAGGTGTTCGTCAACCCGCGCAACGCCGCCGCCGGCAGCCTGCGCCAGCTCGACTCGCGCATCACCGCGAGCCGCCCCCTGAGCTTCTATGCCTATGGCGTCGGGGTAGGCGGCGAGCAACTGGGGGACTCCCACTTCGAGCGCCTCAACCAGCTGAAAGTCTGGGGCCTGCCACTTAGCCCCGATGTGAAGCTGAAAGAGGGCGCCGCCGGCTGCCAGGTATTCCACGACGACATCCTGGCCCGCCGTGGCGATCTGCCCTACGAAATCGACGGCGTGGTCTACAAGGTGGATGCCATCCCCCTGCAGGAGGAGCTCGGCTTCGTGGCGCGGGCCCCGCGCTGGGCCACCGCCCACAAGTTCCCGGCCCAGGAGGAGATGACCCTGCTTGAGAACGTCGAGTTCCAGGTGGGCCGCACCGGCGCCGTGACCCCGGTGGCCAAACTCAAGCCCGTGTTCGTCGGCGGCGTCACCGTCTCCAACGCCACCCTGCACAATGCCGACGAGATCGAGCGCCTCGGCGTCATGATCGGCGACACCGTGATCGTGCGCCGGGCCGGGGACGTGATCCCGCAGATCGTGGCGGTGGTGGAGGCGCAGCGCCCGGCGGATGCCCGCGCTATCCTCTTCCCCAGCCAGTGCCCTGTGTGCGGCTCCGCCCTGGAGCGGCTGGAGGGGGAGGCGGTGACCCGTTGCTCCGGCGGCCTGTTCTGCGAGGCCCAGCGCAAGGAGGCGATCAAGCACTTCGCGGCGCGGCGCGCCATGGACGTGGACGGCCTCGGCGACAAGATAGTGGAGCAGCTGGTGGACAAGGGGCTGGTGAAGACCCCGGCCGACCTGTTCGGCCTCAACGCCATCCAGCTGGCCGGTCTGGAGCGAATGGGGCAAAAGTCCGCCCTCAATCTGGTGGCGGCCATCGACAAGGCGCGCAGCACCACGCTGCCGCGCTTCCTGTTCGCCCTGGGGATCCGCGAGGTGGGGGAGGCGACGGCGCTCAACCTCGCCAACCACTTCCTCACCCTGGAAGCCTTGCGCGCCGCCTCGGTGGAGCAGCTGCTCGAGGTACCCGACGTGGGGGACATAGTGGCCAAGCACGTCTACTACTTCCTGCGCCAGCCCCACAACATAGAGGTGCTGGAGGCCCTGCTGGCCGCCGGCATCCACTGGCCGGTCATCGAGAAGAAAGCCGCCACCGAGCAGCCCTTTGCCGGCAAGACCTTCGTGCTGACCGGCACTCTCACCACCCTGTCCCGCAATGACGCCAAGTCGGCGCTGCAGGCCCTGGGGGCCAAGGTGGCGGGCTCGGTGTCGGCCAAGACCGATGTGCTGGTGGCCGGCGAGGCGGCGGGATCCAAGCTCGCCAAGGCCCAGGAGCTGGGGATCACCATCTGGACCGAAGCCGAGTTGCAGGCGGCCATTCAGCCCTGAGGATGCACGTTTGAGCAGACAAACCCGGCCCACTGGCCGGGTTTGTCGTTGGTGGGCTCACTCGACGTAGCTCACCTTGTCCTGCCAGGCATCGGGAGCCGTCAGGTGCCAGCGTGCCAGTTCACTCTTGCTGAACAGATATTCCCCGCGGGATGCGGCGCGGGGGGAGAGGGCGCCGGGCGCCGTGCCCGAGAGGATGGCATTGGCCAGTTCGGCGGCTCTCTCTCCCTGGCTGTGGCCGTCGAGCACCAGACCGCCGATGGCGGCTCCCCTGCCCACCGCAAAGGCCCAGAAGCAGAACAGTGGCACCGGGCTGTTGGCACTGGTCCATGCCAGCACTTGCTGCTCGCTCACATGTTGGCCCTGCGCGTCGGTGAGGGTGTGGTAGAGGCCGAGGAAGAGCGCCTGATAGCCATTTTCCCGGCTGGCGAGCACTGCCTCCTGCCAGCGTCCGTAGTCGGTGAACTGGCGGCTGCTGACCTGGGTCTGGCCTATCGTCAGCTCGCCTCGCCCCTTGAACTCGTGGGCGACGGCGGTGCGGGACACCTCGCTTTCGTCAAACAGCACCAGGGCACGCTCAAGCCCTCCCATCAACTGACTCATCTCGCTGATGCTGCGCTTGAGCAGGGGGCGTTCCAGTACGCCGGTGATCAGGGGGTGGCCGACCAGCCCCTTGGGGCGCGGATTCTCGTTCATCCCGAGAAACACCACGGGCGTTCCCCGGGCGGCGATGGGTCGGGCGAGGGCGTTGATGGCGTTGTCATCCCCCAGGATCACCAGCGCCGGCTGGTGGGCCCGGTAGGCGGCCATTCCCTTGGCGAGTAGTTCGTCACGGGTCTGGCCGGGCTGGCGCTTGGTGTCCAGATAGAGATAGCCGAGGTGATGCGCCTGCTTGAGGTGCTGCTCGAGGCCGGCACTGTAGCTCTGATCCCACTGGTTGCTCTGGTGATAGCTGCTGATCACCAGGATATCGGCGGCCAGCAGCGGGAGGGAGAGGAGGGAGAGGAGGGAGAGCAGGAGCAAGACCTTGGTCACGTGTGTTTTCCGCAAGGGACAGACTGTTCCCCAGTATGTGCTCTCCCGCTCTTTGGCGCCTCGGTCAATTGTTGTCGGAAGGCGTGCCCCTCTCTTTTTATCCCTTGCCGGGCGGGAGCCCGCATCCCGTCTGGGGTGAGCAAAAAGAGCGCCTTTTGGCGCTGGTCGTGAACTGCCCCACTCCTTCCAAAACCTGTTCTGGATCAAGAAACAGGGTACCGCTTTGGTGCCTAATAGACCCCACATATAGGGGCAAGCATAAAAAAAACACCCATATATAGTATTATAAAGCTGTGCATAAGTGGTCGCCCTCTCAGTGTCAGCCCAGGTGTTTCAAGCCTTGGCTGACCTTGTTTGCGCCGGGGACGGGCGTGGAGAAGGGGACTCAACGAGGGTGAGCCGAGGGTGGCCACCAGGTCTTTCAATACGGGGAAAATCGATGAAACCGGTAGTGATCAAACGCGATGGATGTCGTGCACCATTCAATGGCCAACTGATCCGCGATGCGGTCAGCCGGGCTGCGGCCGCGGTCAATCAGGCCAGTCCGGCGCTGGCCGAGCGCATTGCCGCCGCCGTCAGCCAGGAGCTGGAGGGGCGAGGGGAGGTAGACATCCACGAGATCCAGAACCGGGTCGAGAACCACCTGATGGCCTCCGACGACAAGGCCATCGCCCGTGCCTACATCGAATACCGTCACGACCGTGATCAGGCTCGCGAGGCCCGGGGTCGCCTGGCCCAGGAGATCCGCGGCCTGGTGGAGCAGACCAACGCGGCCCTGCTCAACGAGAACGCCAACAAGGACTCCAAGGTGATCCCGACCCAGCGTGACCTGCTGGCGGGCATCGTCGCCAAGCATTACGCCATCAGTCACATGCTGCCCCGTGACGTGGTGCAGGCCCACGAGAGCGGCGACCTGCACTTCCACGATCTCGACTACTCCCCCTTCTTCCCCATGTTCAACTGCATGCTGATCGATCTGCAGGGGATGCTGACCCACGGCTTCAAGATGGGCAACGCGGAGATAGACACTCCCAAATCCATCAGCACCGCCACTGCGGTGACCGCCCAGATCATCGCCCAGGTGGCGAGCCATATCTATGGCGGCACCACCATCAACCGCATCGACGAAGTGCTGGCACCCTATGTGACCATCAGCTGGCACAAGCACCGGGAGGTGGCCGAGGAGTGGGGGATCAGGGACGTGGATGCCTATGCCATGGCCCGCACCGAGAAGGAGTGCCACGACGCCTTCCAGTCCCTCGAATACGAGGTCAATACCCTGCACACCGCCAACGGTCAGACGCCGTTTGTCACCTTCGGCTTTGGCCTGGGGGACAGTTGGGAATCGCGCCTCATCCAGCGCGCCATCCTTGGCAACCGCATCGCCGGCCTTGGCAAGAACAGGAAGACCGCCGTCTTCCCGAAACTGGTGTTCGCCATCAAGGATGGCCTGAACCACAAGCAGGGGGATCCCAACTACGACATCAAGCAGCTGGCTCTGGAGTGCGCCTCCAAGCGGATGTACCCGGACATCCTCAACCACGACCAGGTGGTCAAGGTGACCGGCTCCTTCAAGACCCCCATGGGGTGCCGCTCCTTCCTCGGTGCCTTTGAAGAGAATGGCGAGCTGGTCCACGAAGGGCGCAACAACTTGGGGGTCGTGAGCCTCAACCTGCCGCGCATTGCCCTGAAATCCCGCGATGAAGCGGACTTCTGGGACAAGCTGGACGCCGCCCTGCGGGTGGCCAAGACAGCGCTCATGTACCGCATCAAGCGCCTCGACGGGGTCAAGGCCCGGGTCGCCCCCATCCTCTACATGGAGGGGGCCTGCGGGGTGCGCCTCAAGGCCGATGACAACATCAGCGAGATCTTCAAACATGGCCGCGCCTCCATTTCGCTGGGTTACATCGGGGTACACGAGACCATCAACGCCCTCTATGGCACAGACGTCCACCTGTTCGACAGCGAGACCCTGCGCCAGAAGGCCATCGCCATCATCGCGCGGCTCAAGGCGGCCACCGACGAGTGGAAGGAGGAGACCGGCTACGGCTTCAGCCTCTACTCCACCCCGAGCGAGAACCTCTGCACCCGTTTCTGCCGCATCGACGCCAAGGAGTTTGGCGTGGTGGCCGGGGTGACCGACAAGGGCTACTACACCAACAGCTTCCACCTGGACGTGGAGAAGCAGGTGAACCCCTACGACAAGCTGGACTTCGAGGCGCCCTATCCGCCCATCGCCAGCGGCGGCTTCATCTGCTACGGCGAGTACCCCAACATCCAGCACAACCTGGAGGCGCTGGAGAACGTCTGGGACTACAGCTATGACAAGGTGCCCTACTACGGCACCAACACCCCCATCGACGAGTGCTACGACTGCGGCTTCACCGGCGAGTTCGAGTGCACCTCCAAGGGCTTCACCTGCCCGCGCTGCGGCAACCACGACCCGGCCAAGGTGTCGGTGACCCGCCGGGTGTGCGGCTATCTCGGCAGCCCGGATGCGCGCCCCTTCAACGCGGGCAAGCAGGAAGAGGTCAAACGCCGCGTCAAGCATATGTAAGCGAGCAGACCCCACCCCAGCCCTCCCCTTGGCAGGGGGGGCAAAGAAGCTCCTCCCCCTTTCGAAGGGGGAGGTTGGGAGGGGGTTGGCCGTTAACCCAGAGAACTCGAATGCACTACCACCAGTACTACCCGGTCGATGTGATCAACGGCCCAGGCACCCGCGCCACCTTGTTCGTGTCGGGTTGCGAGCACCAGTGTCCCGGCTGCTACAACCAGAGCACCTGGCGGCTCGATGGGGGCAAGCCGTTCGATGAGGCGATGAGCGATCGTATCATTCACGATCTCAACGACAGCCGCATCAAGCGGCGCGGACTGTCGCTCTCCGGCGGCGATCCGCTCCACCCCGCCAACGTGCCGCATGTGCTGGCGCTGGTGAAGCGGGTGCGGGCCGAGTGCCCCGGCAAGGACATCTGGTGCTGGACCGGCTATCTGCTGGCCGATCTCAGCCCGGCCCAGCGGGAGCTGGTGGCCTTGCTGGACGTGCTGGTGGATGGCAGGTTCGAGAAGGCCCTGGCGGATCCCGGTCTGCTCTGGCGCGGCAGCAGCAACCAGATGGTTCACGACCTCAACGCCTGGCGGAAAGGAGGAGAGCGGATCCCCTGTCTGGTTTGCAGTTGAGGCCTTGGGTGTTTATGGTTAGGCCAACCCCAAGCGCTGTTTACACGAGGAATCCCGATGAACAATCTGCTCAAGATCCTGCTGGCCATCTTTCTCCCCCCGGTCTGCGCCTTTATCCAGGTAGGCTTCAGCCTCCATTTCCTCATCAACATAGTGCTGACCCTGCTGGGCGGTCTGCCCGGCATGGTTCATGCCCTCTGGCTGGTGGTAAGCGACAAGCGCGCCTGAGTCGTGACAAGTCACAAGGCCAACCCTCCGGGGTTGGCTTTTTTTTGCCTGCCAGATAGGGGCTTCCCGGATGAGCCCCTTTGCCTGACACTGGCGCGTCGCTCATGGAGTCGAGCGATACAACGAAGAGGGAATGCCGAGTGCGAGTGAAAGGGTTGTTTCTGTGGGCCGCCCTGGCCCTGCTCGGGAGCTGTGCCAGCCCCACCGCCAAGCTGAATCAGCCTCCGGTGGATGTCACCTGGGAAACGCTGCCCGAATACTGGGTGCTGGTGGGGGATGCCATCAGTTTTAACCCGGTCGGGGGGCTGCCGGCGAAGAGGCCGGTCAAGGGGTATGTGACCCTTCGCTACCTCATCGATTCCAATGGCACGCTGTTCAGCCCAGAGGTACTGGAGTCCCAGCCTCCCGGCGTGCTGGATCTCATCGCCATCTCCGGGCTGGCGCAGCTGCGCTACCGGCCATCGGAGCAGAATCAGCAAGCCATTCCGGCTCGGGTTGTGGCCCGATTTGAAGTGGAAGTGAAATGACAAACACCCCGGCCAGGCCGGGGTGTTTCGTGTGGGCTGTGTGCCATGACGGCGCGGATCACTGCTCCTTGCAGTCGTTGTAGCGGCTCTGCCACTCCCCGGCGTCATCACGCATCTCGACGAACCCCTCCTTGCCCTTGTTCCACCAGACCACCTCGTGATCGTCGGTATAGCGGGCGCCGGAGGCGGAAACCGCCTGGGGCAGGGTGTAATCCTTGCCATCGGGGAGGGAGAGCTTGACGAAGTTCAGGCTCTCGTCCGAGAGGGAGAAGTAGCGAACCTGCACTTTCTGGTTCTGTTCACACAGATAGGTGACGGGATCGCCGCCGGTCACTCCCAGCTTGCCGCTGCCCAGATCGCAGCCGCCGAGCAGGGTGATGGCGCCCGCCCCCAGTAGAAAGAGCTTGGCGTGTTTCATGTTTGATCCTCACAACGGTGTCATATGGCCTTGAGCCTAACAGGATGAGGCACAACTGCAACCTCGTGGCGGGAGCCCTGCGTCGGGATGCGTCCGTCTCCCTCTGGTCCGTGGGGCAGGCAAAAAAACGCCCCGGCAGGCAAGCGGGGCGAAAGGGAGCCATCCAATGGCTGCAGAAAAGGGTCAGTGGCCGAACCGTGTCGCCTCGAAGCGATTGAGCAGCCGGTGGATGAGGTAGCAGGCGAGCAGTGTGACCACGATGGCAAAGAGGATGCTGCTCACCCGATAGAGGGCGCTGAACACCAGGTCGTTGCCCGGGGTCAGGTACTGGCCGAACAGGATGCCGAGGGTGGTGAGGGCACCGAAGCCGACTCCGGAGCCGCTCGCCTCCTTCACATGGGCATAGCTGAACAGCATGGCACCGAGCCAGAGCACCGGGGTCACCAGCAGCAGCAAGCCGGACCAGTCATAGAGCACCAGTTGCCCCAGGATGCCGAAACTCACCCCCAGCAGGGTGCCCATGGCCCGCTTGCGGGCATAGTCCAGGGCGCCGTTCCAGTGCATGGGGAAGAGCAGCAGCAGGGTGGTGGCCTGGGCGGACATGGAGTCGCGCAGATCGAAGATCTGGAACACCAGGAACGAGAGGGTCGCGATGGACGCCCCCAGCAGGGCTTCGTGGCGCATCCGGTGCGGCGCCTTGGGGGAGGGGGCCGGCCTGGGGCGCTCCTCCACATCCGGAATGAGGGCCGTCATCAGATAGGCGATGAGCACCGACAGGACGCTGGCCCAGAGGTTGCTGAAGATGAGGTCGTTCAGATCAATCCCGGGGTAGCTGGCAAAGTGCAGCATGATGCTGAGGCTGAGCACCCCGTTGGCACCGAACAGGAACAGGCTGCCCCGGGACATGGCGGCGAAACGGTAGAGGAAGAGCAAAAAGACCAGGGGGGTCATGAGCCCCGGGTGGCCGCCAAACAGGCCGCCGAGCAGTCCCACTTCCAGACCGCACATGGCGGCGGAGGCGATGAGCTGGCGGGCGGCGTGACCGTTCATCACCGGCACCAGGCCGAGCAGCAGCACCGGGGTGACGGTGAAGAAGACCCCGTTGCTCCAGCCGAAGATCTTGCACAGCACAAACCCCAGGGTGCAGCCAAAGGCGATGCGCAGACACTGGCGCAGTTCGTTGGGGGTGAGGGGTCTGTGCCACAGGTTCATGGTCATCATCTCAATAGATGTAGTGCAGCAGGCTGAGCAGACGGATCTGGCCGCGGGCCAGCAGCCCGGTCAGGGTGTTGTCCGGCAGCAGCTGCACCGTGGCGCGAGCCCCGGCCGGCAGGTGGGCGGGCAGTTGCTCCAGGGTCAGGTGCAAGCGCAGGCGCTGGGCATCCCGCACCCAGCGATCGGACTCGACGGGGTTCGCAAGCTGGCCGTTGGCGTCAAACTGGCCGGCACTGACCCCGGCATCCAGGCTGGCGACGCGGGCCGGATAGAGGCGACCGGGCTCGCCGTCGAAGGCGACGAGGGCCTGACTGCCGGCGCTGACGTGGCGCAGGCTCTTCTCGCGAAAATCGGCGATCACGTCCACCTGCTCGGAGACCAGGGCCAGCAGGGGGGAGCCTGCATTGGCCACGCTGCCAGGCTTGAGCTGCAGGTTGGTGATGATGCCGTCCTGGCTCGCATGAACCCGGCTGTAGGCGAGGTTGAGCTCGGCCTGGGCGAGGCGGTTGCGGGCCTGGCGCAGCAGCAGGTTGTCTTCCCCTGGCAAGCCGCGGTTAACGCGGGCCTGCTCTACCCGGGCCTGGCTGCCGAGCAGGTTGGCACGGGCGGTGCGGGCGGCGCTGTCGGCGTCATCTTTCTGCTGTTCAGAGACCATGTGACGGCGGTAGAGGGCGTCGATGCGCGCCGCTTCCCGCTGTTTCTGGTCGGCCTGGGTGCGCAGCGAGCTGTACTCCGCCTCATAGGCGGTCAGGGTCGCGTCCAGCTGGCGGTTCTGCTGCCTGGCCTGATCCAGGGCGAGCCTGGCCTGATCCACGGCGAGCTGGAAGGGTTCCGGGTCGAGGGCGAACAGCAGATCCCCCTGCTTGACGTGCTGGTTGTTGGCGACGGCGACTTCGACCACCTTGCCGCTGACCTGGGGGGCCATCCGGGTGACGACCCGGGTGGCCATGGCCTGGGGGGTCAGGGGCATCTTGATGTCGGCCAGCAGAAAGTAGCCAAACACCAGGACGAAGCAGACGATGGCCCACTTTATCCAGCGCTTGAATTGTTGATCCGGTGTCATCTTATTCTCTCTCTTCATGCTGTGCGGCTATCTTGCCAAGGGCGTTGGCGGAGATGCGGTGCACAATGTCTTCAAACTGGGCCAGCTCCTGCTGGCTGATGCCGGTGAGCAGCTCCCGGCGCACGGCGATGATGCGGCCCTCGATCTGATCGAGCAGCGCCTTGCCCGCCGGGGTCAGGGTGACGATGCGGGCCCGCTTGTCCTGGCTGCAACAATGGCGCTCGATCAGCCCCTGCTCCTCGAGCTGACCCAGGGTCCGCATCAGGGAGGGGAGCTCTATCTCCAGGGCCTCGGCCAAGGTCTTCTGGCTGAGGTGGCCGCCGAGGCGGCTGAGTTTCCACAGGGCGGTCCAGCGGGGATGGGTGAGCCCCAGAGGTGCCAGCTCGAGATCGGCCACGGTGCGCCAGAGCCGGTGCAATCGCCCCAGCTGCTCGGCGAGGGAGAGTTCTCGCAACATCTCCAGATCCTTTTTCATGACGGGCACCTCAATTACTTAGCTTGCGAAGCATTATATTTATTTCGCAGGCTAAGTAAATAGTGTGATACAGCTCACGTTCAGGTTTTTTGCCCGGGCCGTGGTGTTTAAGTTTTTATATGGCTTTGCGGGCCAGCTAACCGACAACGGCCGGAGGAGGCGTTAGAGTGGCCACCTTTGAGGTGCGCCAGGCTGGCCATTGACCCGGCCGGGGGACACCCTCACCCTGGGCTTCCCCGTCCGCTGCAAGGTTGAACGATGAAACTGCGCCACCAGCTAGTCACCCTCTCGCTTGGCTTGTCACTGCTGCTGATCCTGATCCTGGGCTGTCTGCTCGCCCTCTTCATGCGCCACCTGCTGGAGAACAACCTGAAGGAGAAGGGGAGCGATCTGGCCCGGGTGCTGGCGGCGGACAGCCGGGTGGTCCAGGCCCTGGAGAAGGGGAGCGATCCCGGGCTGCGGGATTATGTGCAGGGGATCTGCAGCCGCACCGATGCCGCCTACATGGTGGTGACCGACGAACATGCCAGGCGCCTGAGCCACCCCTCACCCGAGCTGGTGGGCCAGACCTTCCGGGGGGAGGACATCTGGCCTGCACTCCAGTCGCGCGAGAGCTACTGCTCCCGGGACGTGGGCACCCTGGGCCCCGCCATCCGCTGCTTCGCTCCCGTGGTGGGGCCCGATGGCCAGGCCATCGGCGCGGTGGCGGTGGGTTATCTGATGCGCACCGTGGAGGGCACCTATCAGGAGCGGATCGCCCTGCTGGTCGGTGCCATCGCAGCGGTGCTGGGGTGCGGTCTGCTGCTGGCGCTCTGGGTGCAGCACCTGCTGCGCCGCACCCTGCTGGATCTGGAGCCGGAGACCATCGCCAATCGCTTCGCCCAGCAGGATCTGGTGCTGGAGGGGATCTCGGAGGGGATTGTGGCCCTGGACAACCAGCACAGGATCACCATGCTCAACAGCGCCGCCTTCTATCAGTTGCGACTGCCCGGCACCGGGCGCCACGCCCTGCTGGGCCGCTCCCTGGCGGAGCTGGCCCCCGGCCTCGTGCCCACGTTGCAGCAAGGGGGAGCGGTCAGGTTCACCGTGCAGGGGGATGACTTCGTCGGCCACTGGCAGGAGCTCAGCGGTCGCGAGCCGGGGCGCATGCTCATCTTCAGCCGGCCAGACGGCACCGGCAGCCTGGGCATGCAGGTGACCCACCTGCGCCAGTACGGCGAGATGCTGCGCATCCAGACCCATGAATTCGCCAACAAGCTCAGCAGCCTCTCCGGCCTGCTCCAGCTCGGCCACGTGGATCAGGCGGTAGACCTCATCCAGCAGGAGAACGAAGCCTGCCAGAACATGTTGCAGGATCTGCTGCGGGTCATCGAGAACAAGCCGGTGGCCGGGCTCATCCTCGGCAAGTTCAGCCGGGCGCGGGAGCTGGGGGTGGAGCTGGTGCTGGATGCGGGGTCGGCCCTCGGGGAGTATCCGGCCGAGGTGTCGGCGGATCTCATCACCTGCATCGGCAACCTGCTGGACAACGGCATTCGCGCCGCCTGGGGGAACCGCGAGCACGCCGCGCCCAGGGTGCTGCTCTCCCTCGATGATCTGGGGCGGCGGCTGGTGATCGAGGTGGAGGACAGTGGCGAGGGGGTGGACGAGGCGCTGGCGGATCACCTGTTCGACTACGGTGTCAGCCGCCAGACCGGGGATCACGGGGTCGGCCTCTTCCTGGTCAAGAAGACGGTGGCCAGGCGGGGGGGCGTGATAGAATGGCGCCGCACCGCCGAGCAGACGACCCTGTTCGGTATCTATTTGAATAAAAACCAATTGGTGTAAGTCATGAAGCCAATCTTCACGCTGATTATCGAGGATGACGAGCGGATAGGCGCCATGTTGGGGGAGCTGGTCTCCTCCACGGCCGGGTTCTCCCTGATGGGGCGGGCCGGCACCCTGGCCGAGGCGGATCGCCTGATGGCGGGGAGCGAGCCCCGCTTGCTGATGGTCGACATCTCCCTGCCCGATGGCTCGGGCCTGGAGTGGGTGAGCCGGCTGCGCAGCCACAACCGGGAGGTGATGGTGATGATGGTGACCGCCTCCTGCGACGTGGAGACCATACAGCAGGCCCTCAACCTGGGAGTCCAGGATTACGTCATCAAGCCGCTGCGGCTGTTTCGCATCCAGCAGAGCCTGGAGGAGATCCTGGTCCTGCATCGCCGCCTGTGCGAGCCGGGGGAGCTGGCCCAGAGCGATCTGGACCGCCTGATGGGCAAGGCGCGCAACCAGGGGCGGGAGGCGCGGGAAACCCCCAAGGGGATCGACGCCATCACCCTGCGCCAGGTGCTGGACCTGCTGGCGGGGGAGCCGGACAACACCTTCTCCACCGACACCGTGGCCCTGCGCCTCTCCCTGAGTCGCACTACGGCCCGCCGTTACCTGGAGTTTCTGGAGTCAGAAGATCGGCTGGATGTGGAGCTCAACTACGGCCAGCGTGGCCGCCCGGAGCGGCGCTACCACTGGCGCCGGGAGTCGTGACCCCGCCGCAGGCACAACGCCGAAGAGGCCGCGCACACCATGCTGCGCAGATAAAAGGGAGTCTTTGAGCTCCCTTTTGTTTTGCCCCGATGCGACCCGGCCCCTCTATCTGGGGTCGCCCGAGAAGGGGTGCAGGGCGGTACGGGCGCGCTCGAACAGGGCGATGAGGTGATCCGCCACGGCCCGCACCCGCCGGGAGTGGGCGAGATCGCTGTGGAGCACCAGCCAGATGGGCTGATCCACCCCGAGCTCCGGCAGCAGGCAGACCAGATCCGTCTGGCGGGCGAGGTAGTGGGGCAGCACCGCGAGCCCCAGACCGGCCTGGGCGGCGGCGAGCTGGGCCGCCAGGGTGCCGGTCTCCACCCGACAGGGGCGGCCGCGCAGCATGCGGGTCATCCATCTGGCGGCGGGCAGGTGGCTCTGGGTTTCGTTCCAGCCGATGAAGTCATCCTGATCGAAGCTGGCGGCATCCACCCCGGGGCTGCGGGCATCCAGGTAGGCGCCGGTCCCGTAGAGGCCAAAGCCCAGGGTGCCCAGGCGCCGCAGGGTGAGGTGGCCGGCATCGGGCTTGACCATGCGCACCGCGAGATCGGCATCGCGCCGGTGCAGGTTCACCGTCTGCACCCCGGTGACCAGCTCCACCCTCAGCTCGGGGTGCTGGGCAAAGAGCGTCGGCAGTGAGGGGATGATGAGGGGATTGGCCAGGTTCTCGGCGGTGGCGAGGCGCACTGTGCCGGCCACCTGTCCCTGCAACTGCCCCGCCTCGCCAAAGGCCAGTCCCGCATGTTCCAGCGCCTCGGCTCGCTCAAGCAGGGCCTCCCCGTCGTCGGTCAGGCGATAGCCCTGCTGGTGGCGGCTGAACAGGGGCAGGCCGAGGGCCGCCTCCAGCCTGTCCAGGCGCCGGGAGACGGTGGCCACTCCCATGCGAAGGGCGTGGGCGGCACCGCTCAGGGTGCCGCTGCGGGCGATGGCCAGGAAGACGCGGGCGTCGTCCCAGAGCAGGAGATCGTGCATGATTTTTCCATAATCGGAAGATAGGTTGCCAGTTATCTCTATATCTCATTCATTTTCGGAAGACCATACTCCCCTGCAACTTGTCAGGGAGAAAATGCGATGCAACGACGAACACTGGGAGCCAACCTGCAGGTCTCTGCCCTGGGGCTGGGCTGCATGGGGATGAGCGAATTCTACGGGCCGCGGGACGATGAGACGTCCTTGCGGGTGCTGGCGGAGGCGGTGGAGCGGGGCATCGACCTGCTCGACACCGCCGACATGTACGGCCCCCACCACAACGAGGCGCTGATCGGGCGTTTTCTCGCGACCCGGCGGGGGCAGGTGAAGGTCGCCACCAAGTTCGGCATCGTGCGCCAGCACGGGGAGTACAGGCGTACCCTCGACAACAGCGCCCGCTATGCGCGCCAGAGCTGCGAGGGCTCCCTGCGCCGCCTCGGCATCGAGCAGATCGATCTCTACTATGTGCACCGCCTCGATCCGGCCCATCCCGTCGAGGAGACCATGGCCGGGCTGGCGCAGCTGGTGCAGGAGGGCAAGATAGCCCGCATCGGTCTGTGCGAGGTGAGCGAGGCCACCCTGAGGCGCGCCCATGCCGTGCACCCGGTGGCGGCCGTGCAGACCGAATACTCCCTCTGGACGCGGGAGGTGGAGGCGGCGGTGCTGCCCGCCTGCCGGGAGCTGGGAATTGGTCTGGTGGCCTACTCCCCCCTGGGGCGCGGGTTTCTGACCGGGCGCTACCAGCAGGAGGCGGTGTTCGAGGAGGGGGATTTTCGGGCCGGCCTGCCGCGGTTTCAGGGGGACAACCTCGCCACCAACCGCACCCTGGTGCAGGCGGTCATGGCCCTGGCGCAGCAGAAGGGATGCTCGGCGGCGCAGATAGCCCTGGCCTGGCTGCTGGCGCAATGGGAGGGGATAGTGCCCATCCCCGGCACCCGGCGCCTGACCCACCTGGCGGATAACCTCGGCGCCCTCTCGGTGCGCCTCACGCCTGCGGAGCTAGGGGCCCTGGGACAGGCCATCCGGACCCTGCCGGTGGCGGGGGAGCGCTATACCGCCGAGGGGATGAAGGGGGTGAACGCATGAGCGGCTCGCACTCAGCCCGCCCCGGGTTGGCCTGCTCGCTCCGTTGAGGGCACCACCTGGGCGAGAAAATGACAAAGGGAGCCGAAGCTCCCTTCTTTCATGGTGCTGGCGGGCTCAAGCCCCTTCCGGCAGAGGACGGCGTACCCTCGGCTTGAGCTGGGAGAGCATGACCCCGGTCAGGATGAGGCCGCCCCCCAGCAGGTGATAGCCGTGGATGGGCTCCCCCAGGGTGATGACGGCGATGAGGGCCGTGCACAGGGGCATCAGGTTCATGAAGACCGAAGTGCGCTCCGCCCCCAGGGTGGCGAGGCCGCGCATCCAGCAGTAGGCGGCGAAGATGGAGGAGGCGAGGCCGGCGAACAGCACCATGCTCCAGCCCTGGGCGGGAATGGCCAGGGAGTCGGCAGAGAGGGCCACCGGGATGAGCAGCAGCACCGCCAGCAGGATCTGCAGGTAGAGGTTGAGCCAGGGGCCGAACGGCAGTTGCCAGCGGCGGATCAGCAGGCCATAGAGGGCATAGCTGGCCGCCCCCAGCAGCATCATGCCATCGCCCGGGTTGATGCCGCTGTGCAGCAGTGCCAGGGGGTTGCCCTGACCCAGCAGCCAGAGCACCCCGAACAGGGAGAGGCTCATGCCGAGCAGCGCCTGCTTGCCCGGCTTCTGGCCAAAGCAGCAGGCCCCGATGAGCAGGGTGAGCAGGGGCAGCAGGGAGCCGATGACCCCCATGTTGGTGGCCGAGGTGCTGTGGGCGGCGTAGTAGGCGAGGCACTGGTAGAGCACCATGCCGAGCAGGGAGAGCACCAGCAGCTTGCCGAGCCAGGGGCGGATGTCGGCCCGGCGGCGCCAGAGCTGCGGCAGGCAGAAGGGGGAGAGCGCGAGGGCGGCGATCACCCAGCGATAGAAGGAGATGGCAGCGGGATCCAGCACGCCGGCGGCGGCCTTGGAGACCACGGTATTGGCGGCCCAGATCAGGATGGCGAGCAGGGGAAAGAGAAAAGGCATAGGCACTCCTTGGTACGATGGGGAGAGTCTAGCCTTGTCTTGAACGAGGTAAGTAGCGTAAATAAGACATGTCATAACCGCTTTGGGACAATCTGCATGGGCACCCTCACCCTGGCCGAGCAGGATCGCCTGCTGGCCGACCCCGACCCCCTCTACTTTCGCTACAGCCAGATCCAGGGGGGCAACGCCTGCGCCGAGCACGCCCACCCCTGGGGTCAGCTCAGCCTCATCAGCCTGGGGGTCATGGTGGTGGAGGTGGGGGGAGAGCGGCTGGTGGCGCCCCCGGACTACCTCATCTGGGTGCCGGCGGACCTTCCCCACACCGCCTTCAACGAGCAGACCCTGGATTACACCTCCATCTACGTGAGCCACGCCCTGGCCCCGCGCCTGCCACGGGAACCCCAGCTGCTGGCGCTCACCCCCTTGCTGCGGGCCCTGCTGGAGGACTTCACCCAGCGCCGGGTCGGGCACATGGAGGATGAGTGGGATGCCCGTCAAGGTGAACTCTTCATCGAGAAGCTGGCCCGCACCCGTTGCCAGCCGAGCTACCTGCCCCAGAGCCGGGATCGCCTGCTGGCCCCCTTGCTGGCGGCATTGCAGGCGGCGCCGGAGGACAACCGCACGCTGGTGGAGTGGGCCAGGGCGCTGCACACCACGGAGCGCACCCTGGCGCGGCGCTGCCAGAAGGAGCTTGGCATGAGCCTCGGCCAGTGGCGCACCCGGCTGCGGCTGGTGAAGGCGCTGGACTGGCTGCGGGGCGAGATGCCGGTGCAGGAGATCGCCTGGCGCCTCGGTTACGCTTCCACCTCGGCTTTCATCGCCATGTTCCAGCGCGAACAGGGCTGCGCCCCCCAGCGCTATCGCCAGCAACTGGGCCAACCCGTGGCCTGAACCGCATGAAAAAGGGCGCCCGCAGGCGCCCTTGTGGATCACGGGATGGGCTTAGAAGAAGCCGAGGGGGTTGATGTCGTGGCTCACCAGCAGGTTCTTGGTGTTCTGGTAGTGGTCCAGCATCATCTTGTGGGTCTCTCGACCGATCCCCGACTTCTTGTAGCCGCCAAAGGCCGCGTGGGCCGGGTAGGCGTGGTAGCAGTTGACCCAGACCCGGCCGGCCTGGATGCCGCGCCCCATGCGCCAGGCCAGGTTGCTGTCCCGGGTCCACAGGCCCGCCCCGAGCCCGTACTGGGTGTCGTTGGCAATGGCCAGGGCATCCGCCTCGTCCTTGAAGGTGGTGACCCCGAGCGCCGGCCCGAAGATCTCCTCCTGGAACACCCGCATCTTGTTCAGGCCCGAGAAGATGGTGGGCTGGATGTAGAAGCCCCCCTCCAGCCCGCTCACCTTGGCCGGGCCGCCGCCCAGCAGCATCTTGGCCCCTTCGCCGCGGCCGATTTCCATGTAGCTCAGGATCTTGTCGAACTGCTCGCGGGACGCCTGGGCCCCCACCTGGGTCGTGGTGTCGAGGGGGTTGCCCTGCACTATGGTGCGGGCGCGGGCCAGCACCCGGTCCATGAAGTCGTCATAGATGCTGGCCTGCACCAGGGCGCGGGAGGGGCAGGTACATACCTCTCCCTGGTTGAAGAAGGTCATCAGCATCCCTTCCACCGCCTTGTCGATGTAGCTGCTCTCGTGCTGCATCACGTCGGCGAAGTAGATGTTGGGGGACTTGCCACCGAGCTCCACGGTGGAGGGGATCAGCTTGTCGGCGGCGCAGCGCAGGATATGGGCGCCCACCTCGGTGGAGCCGGTAAACGCCAGCTTCTGGATCCGGTTGCTGGTGGCGAGCGCCTGGCCCGCCTCGGCGCCGAAGCCGTTGACCACGTTGACCACGCCAGGGGGCAGGATGTCCTTGATGAGATCCATCATCAGCATGATGGTGACCGGGGTCTGCTCGGCGGGCTTGAGCACGCTGCAGCAGCCGGCCGCCAGTACCGGGGCCAGCTTCCAGGCGGCCATCAGCAGGGGGAAGTTCCACGGGATGATCTGGCCGACCACGCCGATGGGCTCCTTGAAGTGGTAGCTGACGGTGTTCTGGTCCAGCTCGGCGGCGGAGCCCTCCTGGGCGCGGATGCAGCCGGCGAAGTAGCGGAAGTGATCCACCACCAGGGGCAGGTCGGCGGCCAGGGTCTCGCGCACCGCCTTGCCGTTCTCCCAGGTCTCGGCGACGGCGAGCACTTCAATGTTCTGTTCGATGCGATCGGCGATGCGCAGCAGCAGGTTGCTGCGCTCGGTGACGCTGGTCTTGCTCCAGCTGGCGAACGCCTTGTGGGCCGCGTCCAGGGCGAGCTCGATGTCGGCGGCGTCGGAGCGGGCCACCTCGCAGAATACCCGGCCATCTACCGGCGAGATGTTCTCGAAATAGCGGCCGGCGCGCGGGGTCACCCAGTCGCCACCGATGAAGTTGTCATAACGGGATTTGAAGCTGACCAGGGCACCTGCCTGACCGGGAGCGGTATAAATCATCTCATCATCCTTATGTGTGTGTGGTCCTGACCGGCCTGGCGGGCAGTCCGGTTGCTTCCTGTCATCGCAAGGGGCGTGCCAGCGGGTGGCGCTCTACAGAAAAAGGTTGCAAAAACGTTATCAAACGGGGTGCCAAGGGGTATCTTGGTTAACCAGTGCCCCCCAGGACGGCCCCCGAACTGTGCCGTTTCTGAACATCGGGTGTGACACTGTGCCGTTTGTGAACAGGAGACGTGATGAAGGCGCTCCCCCAAGGCGGCCCTATTTGCGAGTGTGTAGAAGGAGGTGTGATGAGCGAGTTGCCTCAATCCGGTGCCAGCCCAATCCAGCGCTCCTGGGAGCGCTGCCTGCATC
Source organism: Aeromonas sp. ASNIH5 (assembly GCF_002902865.1). Lineage (NCBI taxonomy): Bacteria > Pseudomonadati > Pseudomonadota > Gammaproteobacteria > Aeromonadales > Aeromonadaceae > Aeromonas > Aeromonas sp. ASNIH5. Next base: position 4,406,408 of record NZ_CP026122.1, read on the forward strand.
AGGGGCTGAGCCGCCAGCAGAGCGCCGAGCTGGACTTGCTGCCCCAGGGGGAGCTGTCGGCTCGCCAGGAGCAGCACAGGACGCTCATCGCCTGCTTCCAGCGCTTCGTGCTGCCGCTCTTTGGCCAGTTGCTGGCGGGGAGACCCTGTCGTCTGCTGTTGTGTGACGGCGAGGGGGCCATCCTCGCGGTGAGCGGAGACGACCGGTTTGCCCGCCATGCCGAGCGGATCTTCCTGCGCAGCGGCGCCCGCTGGGGGGAGGCGAGCAAGGGCACCAACGCCATCGGCACCGCGCTGGCCGAGCAGAGCGAGGTGCAGGTGCTGGGGGCGCAGCACTTCTTCGCCCAGCACAGTTTTCTCAGTTGCAGCGCCTGCCCCCTGCTCGGGCCGGACGGGCAACTGCTCGGCGTGCTCGACATCTCCACCGATGCGGCCCACCACGGGGGCGACATGCTGGGCACCGTGCGCCTCCTGGCCATGACCCTGGAAAACGCCCTGCTGGCCCGCCAGCCGGGCTGGCTGGTGGATCTCGATCCCCAGAGCCTCTGGTCTGCCCGCCTGCTGCTGGGGGAGGGGGGCGAGCTGCTCGGGGCCAACCGGGCCGGTCGGCTCTGGCTCGGCCAGCACCCCTTCGACGGCCAGCAGTTGCTGCGCGAGCGCCGCGGCCTGCGGCTGGTGCCGGAGGCGGGGGAGCGCGCCGCCATGCTCCCCCTGCCGAGCGCGGTTGAGGAGGGGGGATCGCAGGCGCAGCAGGTGCCGCTCAAGATGCTGGAGCGGGGCATTTCATTGCTCATCGAGGGGGAGACCGGCAGCGGCAAGGAGCACCTGGTGCGCACCCTGCACGCCAGATCGAGCCGTCGGGAGCGGCCTCTGGTGTGCGTCAACTGCGGCGCCCTGCCGGCGGAGCTGGTGGAGGCCGAGCTGTTCGGCTACGTGGGGGGGGCCTTCAGCGGTGCCCGCAGCCAGGGCAGCCAGGGCTATCTGCGCGCCGCCCACGGCGGCATCCTGATGCTGGATGAAATTGGCGAGCTGCCGCTCCAGGCCCAGACCCGGCTGCTGCGGGTGTTGCAGGAGCGCGTCGTCACCCCGGTGGGCAGCCACAGACCCGAGGCGGTGGATTTCTGGCTGGTCAGCGCCAGTCATCGGGATCTGGCAGCCATGGTGGCGGCCGGCACCTTTCGCGAAGATCTCTACTACCGCATCTGCGGCTGGCGCCAGCAACTGGCACCCCTGCGGGCCTGGTCGGTGCCCGAGCGTCAGGGGCTGATCCTGAACCTGCTCGCCCAGATGGACCCGGCGCTACAACTGAGCCGGGAGGCGGAGCAGCGGTTGCTGGCCCACCCTCTGCCCGGCAACGTACGCCAGCTCAAACAGGCGCTGGAGGTGGCCTGTGTGCTGGCAGAGGGGCAGGGCTGGATTGAACCTGCCCATCTGCATCTGCCCGCCGTGGCGGGGGGGCAGAGCTCACCTTTGGGAGGGAGTACCCTGCGCGAGCAGAGTCGGCAGCGGGTGCAGCAGACCCTGGCAGAGTGCGGCGGCAACGTGAGCGAGGCGGCGCGCCGTCTTGGCATCAGTCGCACCACCCTCTATCGGGCGCTGCGGGAGGAGGGGTGAAGGGTGTCGCGCCGTCCAGCGCTTGTGTAGACTGCGGTGGCAAGGACGTTTTTTCGTTATGTTTCCATCGCAGGGAGTGCGCAATGAGCCATCTTACGACCGACGAGGCCCCCCGCCTCTCTCCCGGCTGCTGGCCGATGCCGCTTGCGCCCCATGGGGCCCGTGCCGGCTAGTCGGCACTCGTCTGCGCCCGGTGCGGCGCGTGTAATAACCTTGGATCTGGATCAGCGCGGTCCGGCGCTTCAAGGTGTAGGGTAAAAGCCCTTTTTCAGGTGTGATACCGATGATCCCTTCCTATTCCCGCATGACGACGCTGTTGTTCTGGTGCCTGCTGGCGGCGAGCCTGCTGGCCATGGTGTTATTCGAATTCGGACCCGAGCGGCGGCTCGACATCCTGAGCCAGGCCGGTTTGTCCGTGCGTGCCCAGGATGACAGGGCCCACAAGGGCTCCTCCGTCGCCACCCTGAGTCAGGGGGGCGACAGACCCGCCATCCAGTGCACCCTGCGAAGCCAATATGCCTATCCTTTCTGCGAGCTGGTTCTGACCCTGACCGACCCCGAGCGGGGGCTGGATCTCTCCGGCTTCACCGGGGTGCGGGTGAGGCTGGATGTAGAAGGGCAGGGGGGACAGGCCTGGCGCCTTTATCTGCGCAACTACGATCCCGTCTACTCGACGCGGGAAGACGAGAGTTCCCACAAGTTCAACGAAGTGCTCTTCACCGCCAGGGATTTTGGCCGCGAGCAGGATGTCCCCCTGAACGTCTTCGCCCCCAGCTCCTGGTGGGTGCAGCAGTACGACATTCCGCTGGTCCAGCAGGGGCCGGATCTGCACCATGTCTATGCCATCGAGATCGCCTCCGATGACAAGATGCTGCCGGGAGAGTACCGGTTGCGGCTCGAGCGGCTGGAGTTCTATGGCCGCTGGTGCAAGCCGGGGGACTTCTATCGCTATCTGCTGCTGGGGTGGCTTGCCTACGGCGTGCTGCTCTTCCTGGTCCAGAATCTGATGTTCGGGGATCGGCTGCGCAAGGCCAGGGAGGCGCGCCTCGCGGCTGAAGCCCTGAGTGCGAGCCTGTGCGAGCAGAACCGGCGCACCGAGGAGGAGGCCCGCTACGATCCCCTGACCGGGGCCCTCAACCGGCTCGGCGGCGAAAAGCTGCTCGGGGAGCTCGGCGAGATGCCGCTCTCCTTCATCTATATCGACATCGATCACTTCAAGGGGGTCAACGACGGTCACGGCCACCCGGTGGGGGACGAGGTGCTCAAGCACATGGTGAGCGAGCTGCTGCGCCATTGTGACAGCCTGTGCCGACTGGTGCGCTGGGGCGGGGAGGAGTTCGTGCTGGTCTGCCTCCATTACGACGAGGGACGGGCCGCCGCCCTGGCGGAGCGGCTGAGAGGGGCGCTGGAGGGGTACAGGCACTGGCCGCTGGGGCTCGGGATCACCGCCTCCTTCGGGGTGGCCGAGCGGCGCAAGGATAGCCTGGAGCAGGCGCTCAAGCGGGCCGACGAGGCGCTCTATCAGGCCAAGCAGAATGGTCGCAACCGGGTGGAGGTGGCGCCCGACTGATCCGGCGCTGGAGCCCATGGCCGGGCGGGGCTATCATGCGCCCCATCATTTATCCGAGGAGAGATGCCATGGCACAACACATTGGCGCCCTGACGCTGCTGGTGGCGGATTACGACGAGGCCATCGCCTTCTTCACCCGGGGAATGGGCTTCGAGCTATTGGAAGACACCCCCCTCGACGAGCCGGGCAAACCGGGCAAACGCTGGGTGCGGGTCGCTCCCAAGGGGGCTCCCGGTTCCGCCCTGCTGCTGGCCCGCGCGGCCAACGAGGAGCAGCGCGCCGCCATCGGTCGCCAGGGGGGCGGTCGGGTCTTCCTGTTTCTCGAGACCGACGACTTCTGGGGCGATTACGAGCGGATGCAGGCCTATGGTGTTCATTTCTGTGAACAGCCGCGCCTCGAACCTTACGGCACCGTGGTGGTGTTCGAGGACATCAGTGGCAATCGCTGGGACCTGCTGCAACTCGCTGCTGCCAACTGAATCTGAAAACGTTTATCATCCCGCCCGTCATAAAGTCATAAAAGTGTCACAGAAAGTTCTAATAATTGGCGCACCCATCTTCACAGAGGAGAGAGAAGGGATATGGCTAAGCGAATTCTGGTGGTCGAGGACGAGGCACCGATCCGCGAAATGCTCTGCTTCGTGCTTGAGCAGAAGGGATATGAAACAGTAGAAGCTGAAGATTACGCCGATGGACTGGCAAAGGTGCGCGAACCCTACCCCGAACTCATCGTGCTGGACTGGATGATGCCAGGTGGCAGTGGTATCCAGTTCCTCAAGCAGCTCAAGCAGGATGAGATGACTCGCCAGATCCCGGTGGTGATGCTGACCGCCCGGGGCGAGGAAGAGGACAAGGTGCGCGGGCTCGAGGCCGGTGCCGACGACTACATCACCAAGCCCTTCTCCCCCAAGGAGCTCACCGCCCGCCTGCACGCCGTGATGCGCCGCGTCTCTCCCACCTCGGTGGACGAGGTGATCGAGGTGCAGGGGCTAAAGCTGGATCCCGTTTCCCACCGCGTCAGTGCCGAGGAGAAGGCGCTCGACATGGGGCCGACCGAATTCAAGCTGCTGCACTTCTTCATGACCCACCCCGAGCGGGTCTACAGCCGCGAACAGTTGCTCAACAACGTCTGGGGTACCAACGTGTATGTCGAGGACAGGACGGTGGACGTGCACATTCGCCGCCTGCGCAAGGCCATCGAAGAGACGGGGCACGACAGATTGATCCAGACGGTGCGCGGGGCCGGCTACCGCTTCTCGACCCGTCTCTAGGTCAGGGCCAGTGCCGCCAGCGCCTGCCGGCGGGCATTGGACCCGGCTCTTTGCTGTCTCTAGGAGATCTTAATGTTGCAACCTTACGCCTGGCGGCGACAGTTGTGGCGAATGGCGTTCTTCTACAGCCCCTTCGTCTTGGTAGGTTGGTTAATCGATCATCTCGTTCTCTGCCTGCTGGTGGCCACGGTGCTGCACCTGGTCTGGCACTACCGCTTCCAGAAGCGGCTGTCGGACTGGCTGTGGCACGATCGCAGCCTGGTGCCGCCTCACGGCAGCGGCAGCTGGGAGCACATCTTCAACGGCATCTACAAGTTGCAGCAGCGTCACCGGGCCCGGCGCCGGGAGCTGGCGGGCCTCATCCGCCGTTTTCGGGAAGGGGCGGAGGCGCTGCCCGATGCGGCCGTGGTGTTTCGCACCGACGGCAGCATCCTCTGGTGCAACCGGCTGGCGGAGCAACTGCTCGGCTTTCGCTGGCCCGAGGATGCCGGCCAGCACATCGGCAACCTGATCCGTCACCCCGCCTTCGTCGCCTATCTAGGCAAGGGGCAGTATGACGAGCCGTTCGAGATGCACTCCCCCATCAACGAGGAGAAGTTCCTCGAATTTCGCATCATGCCCTATGCGGAGGACCAGGCCATGCTGGTGGTGCGGGACGTGACCCGGCTGCGCAGCCTGGAGAAGACGCGCAAGCACTTCGTCTCCAACGTCTCTCACGAGCTGCGCACCCCCCTTACCGTGCTCAAGGGGTATCTGGAGATGACCGAGGAGCCGCCGCCCCCCGCCATGTGGGCCAAGGCGCACAAGGTGATGATGGAGCAGACGATCCGCATGGACAATCTGGTCAACCAGCTGCTCACCCTGTCGCGCATCGAGGCGGCGCCCACCGTGGATCTCTCCCATCTGGTGGACATGCCCGCCATGCTGGGGTTGCTGGAGCAGGAGGCGCGGGCGCTCTCCGGGGAGCGGGCCCACGAGATCGTCTTCATGGTTCAGCCCAATCTGCTGGTGCGCGGGGATCAGGATCAACTGCGCAGCGCCGTCTCCAACCTGGTCTACAACGCCATCCACTACACCCCGGCGGGGCGCAAGATCACCGTGGAGTGGCGCAAGCAGGGGAGCATGGCGCTGTTTGCGGTGCAGGATGAGGGGGAGGGGATCCCCCCCGAGCATCTGGCGCGGCTCACCGAGCGGTTCTATCGGGTCGACAAGGCCCGCTCGCGCCACACCGGAGGGTCCGGGCTCGGCCTTGCCATCGTCAAGCACGCCCTGAGTCATCACGATGCCCATCTCGATATCGAGAGCCGGGTCGGTGCGGGCAGCCGCTTCAGCTTTCTCATTCCCGCCCGCATGGTGCTGGTGAAATAATATTTTGTGTCAATGTGTTAGCAACGAGAGAAGGGCTGCATCGCAGCCCTTTTTTCATCCGGGCCACTCTCGGCCCATGTCATCAAAGTGTCATATAAATTCCATAAATTTGTCACTGCCAGGCCAGATACTGGCGCCGTCTTAAAGAACGGACCTTCTGTAACACTGGAGAAGGAGTGGTGCTGGCCCACGGATCATTGCGATCGGGTGTCAACCACGTTAGACGTCAACCTGACGATTGCCTTCTGCAACCTTGGACTTGGAGAGATTGGATGAAACTCAACAAACTGGCTGGTGTCATCGGATTCACCGCAGCAACCCTGTTTTCTGTCAGCGCTCTGGCTGCCGGTGTGGATAAAGACCTGCCGGAATACACACCGACCAGCGGCATCTCGGGCAACCTGTCCTCTGTCGGCTCGGACACCCTGGCCAACATGATGACCCTGTGGGCCGAAGAATTTAAGCGCATGTATCCCAACGTCAACGTGCAGATCCAGGCCGCCGGTTCTTCCACCGCACCGACTGCCCTGACCGAGGGCGTCGCCCAGTTTGGCCCCATGAGCCGCGCCATGAAGGCCGGTGAAGAGGAGGCATTCGAGAAGCGCTACGGCTACAAGCCGACCGCCATCCGCGTCGCCGTCGATGCCCTGGCCGTGTTCGTCAACAAGGACAACCCCATCAAGGGGCTGACCATGTCGCAGATCGACGCCATCTTCTCCAGCACCCTCAAGTGCGGCGAAGCCAAGGCGGCCACCAAGTGGTCTGATCTGGGTCTGGACGGCAGCTGGTCCGGCAAGGATCTGCAACTGTTCGGTCGCAACTCCGTGTCCGGCACCTACGGTTACTTCAAGGAACACGCCCTGTGCAACGGTGACTTCAAGAGCGGCGTGAACGAGCAGCCGGGCTCCGCCTCCGTGGTACAGTCCGTCTCCTCCTCCCTGAACGGCATCGGCTACTCCGGTATCGGCTACGTCACCTCCGGCGTACGTGCCGTTCCGCTCTCCAAGGATGGCAAGACCTTCATCGAGGCGAACTCCGACAACGCCATCACCGGCAAGTACCCGCTGTCGCGCTTCCTGTACGTCTATGTGAACAAGCATCCGAACAAGCCGCTCTCCCCGATGGAGCAGGAGTTTGTGAAGATGATGCTCTCCAAGGCGGGCCAGACCATCGTTGCCAAGGACGGCTATGTGCCGGTCCCGGCCAAGGTGGTTCAGGCCGACCTGAAGAAGCTGGGCATCATGTAACAGAACATGCCCTTGCAGAAAAACGAGCCCCATGCGGGCTCGTTTTCATTGGTGCGCCCCAGGATCTTTTTGGTCGCAGGGCGCAGCGCCCGGCTTGCGCCGGGCGGCGGCATTTCCGAGAATAGGGCAACTTCACGGCAAAGGACCCTCTCATGCGCGCATCTTCCCTCTCCAGACTGGCCCTGACGGCCTTGTGCAGCGCCCTGCTGGCCGGCTGCGCCCAGTCACCGACCGGTCGCAACCAGATGCTGCTCTTCTCCCCCCAGCAGATGAACCAGCTGGGCGCCGACTCCTTCACCCAGATGAAGCAGCAGGAGAAGGTGAGCACGGATGCCAGGATGAATGCCTATGTGGGCTGCGTGGCCAAGGCGGTGACCGCCCAGGTGCCTGCCAGCTATGGCATCACCAGCTGGGAGGTGGTGGTGTTCGACTCCAAGGAGATCAACGCCTTCGCCCTGCCCGGCGGCAAGATAGGCGTTTACAGCGGCCTGCTGAAAGTCGCCAAGAATCAGGACCAGCTCGCCACCGTCATCGGTCACGAGCTGACCCACGTGCTGGCCCAGCACTCCAACGAGCGCCTCTCCCGGGATCAGCTGACCGGTATCGGGCTGGCGGTGGCGGACGCCGCCATCGGCAGCAGCGACAGCCTCGGGGGCGCTGCCACCATGGCCGCCCTGGGCCTCGGGGTCCAGGTGGGGATAGCCCTGCCTTATGGCAGAACCCAGGAGAGCGAGGCGGACCGGCTCGGTCTCGAGCTGATGGCCCGCGCCGGGTTCAACCCGGCCGAAGCCGTCACCCTGTGGCAGAACATGAGCGCCGCCTCCGGTGGCAAGGCACCGCCCCAGTTGCTCTCCACCCACCCCAGCGACCAGAGCCGGATCGCCAACCTGCAGGCCCAGCAGGCCGAAGTGCAGCCCCTGTACCAGCAGGCGAAAGCATCAGGACTGGTTCCCCAGTGCCAGGCGTAAGCCTGCGCCTGGCGCGTCCCGCCGATGCCGCCGCTATGACGGTGATGCAGCGGGCGAGCTGGCTGGCGGCCTACGGGGAGGTGCTGGGGGCCGACATGCTGGCCCAGCTGGCGGTGACCGACCACCTGCAGATCTGGCGACATCGGCTCGCCGAGCCCGGCCCCGTTCCCATGCTGGTCTGCCAGGACGACGTGGTCATCGGCCTGCTCTACTGGCAGCCCTCCCTGGAGGAAGGCTTGATGACGGCGCGGATCCGGGCGCTCTACCTTCATCCCGATCACTGGCGTCAGGGTCATGGCAAACGGCTGTGGCAGGCGGTGGCGGTGCAGATGCGCCGGGCCGGTTGCGAGTGCGTCAGGCTCTGGCTGCTGGATGGCAATCACATCGGCGAGGGATTCTACCTGCGCCGCGGCTTCATGTTCGACGGTCAGGAGCGCACCCTGATGAGCCTCGGACAACCTTGCCAACAGCGACAAATGTTCCGTTTGCTTTGAGCTGGCTCCCGTTTTTCGCCCTCGGTCACTTTATTTTTTTTGCGAATTAATACAATGTGCCCCATCTGGACAGACTGAGGTGGCCGGGTCCACCGCAAGGGAGTGTGGCATGTACTACGGATTTGACATTGGCGGCACCAAGATAGCGTTCGCTGTGTATGACGGCGCCTTGAATCTCTGTCACGAGGAGCGCATGAGCACTCCCGGCAATGATTACGAAGGGTTGCAGCAGCTGATCCGCGAGCGGGTCGAGGCGGCGGATGCGCGCTTCGGGGTGAAAGGGGCCGTCGGCATCGGGTTTCCGGGGATCCTCAATCGCCTCGACGGGAGCATAGTGGCGGCCAACCTGCCCGCCATCCATGGCCGCCATCTGGGGGCGGATCTGGCCGAACTGCTGGGCCGACCGGTCAAGGTCGACAATGACGCCAACTGTTTCCTCTGGTCGGAAGTGCATCAGGGGGCCGCAGACGGTGCTGGCAGCGCCCTCGGCGTCACCATAGGCACCGGCATCGGCGGCGCCGTCTACCTGGCGGGCAAGCTCATCCAGGGGCGCAACTGGCTGGCGGGGGAGATAGGTCACTACCCGCTGCCTGCCACCATCCTGATGAAATACCCGGATTTGCCCCGTCCCCGCTGTGGCTGCGGGCGCCTGGTCTGTTTCGAAACCTATGCGTCGGGCACGGGCCTGGAGCGGCTATACCACCATGTTCATGGGGAACGGGTGAGCGGCCACCAGATCGTCGCCCGTGCCGATGCCCGTGAGGCGGCGGCCCTCTCGACCATCGACTGCTGGCTCGAGATCATCGCCGCCGGCCTCGCCACCGCCATCTCGGTGGTTGATCCCGATGTGGTGGTGCTGGGGGGCGGCCTGAGCGCCCTGCCAGCCCTCTATGAGGAGTTGCCCAAACGTCTGCCCGGCCACCTGCTGCCCGGTGTCGCCCTGCCGGCGATCCGCGAGGCCCGCTTCGGTGGTGCCGGCGGTGTGCGCGGTGCAGCCCTGCTCAATCTGTGAGATCGGACAGAGGGTCTGATCTCCCCGAACAAGGAGTCATCATGACCCGTCTTGAAATCTGTATCGACAACCTCGAATCCCTGTTCACCGCCCAGGCGGCCGGCGCAGATCGCATCGAGCTCTGCTCTGCGCTGGGGCTGGGTGGCCTGACTCCCTCCTATGGTTTCATGCAGCTGGCTGCCCGCCACGCCACTGTGCCGGTGTACGCCATGATCCGTCCACGCGCCGGAGATTTTTGCTTCAACGACGGCGAGTTCGAGATGATGCTCTTGGATATCGCCGCCGCCCGTGCCGCCGGCCTGCAAGGGGTGGTGGTCGGTCTGCTGGATGAAGATGGACGGGTACCCGAAGGCAAGCTCCGGCAACTGGTCGAGGCGGCGGGGCCGCTCGGCGTCACCTTCCACCGGGCCATCGATCTCTCCTCCGACTGGCGGCTGGATCTCGAGACGATCGTCGCGGCGGGTTGCGAGCGCATTCTGAGCTCCGGCCATGCGCCGACCGCGCTGGCGGGACTCGAAACCCTGCAGGCCATGCACCAGGCGCTGGCGGGACGGGCCAGCCTGATGCCGGGGGCCGGGGTCAACGCCGACAACGTGCGCACCATCATCGAATTCACCGGCGTCAATGAAGTGCACATGTCCGGCATGGGCTGGCGCGGCGGCATGGTACCCCATGGTGTCAACATGGGCACCTCGGACGATGGCCGGGTCAACATCACCGACGGCGCCAAGGTCGCGGCGGTGAGGGCTCTGCTGGACAGGGCCTGATGCAGACCGTGCGGCGCCATGGTGCCTCTCTCTGTGACGACAACATGGGCACCTCGGACGATGGCCGGGTCAACATCACCGACGGCGCCAAGGTCGCAGCGGTGCGGGCGTTGCTGGACAGGGCCTGATACAGGCCGTGCGGCGGTATGGTGCTCTGTTTTGCTCCCTTCTCCCCTTGCGGGAGAAGGGACGGGGATGAGGGGGCCGATGTGAGGCGTCTCCCACCGGCGGGCAATTGAGGGGCGTCTTGGCAGCACGGTGCAAAAAAGTCTGTTATCATCCCGTCTCTTTTACCATCAGGACCCGGAGCAATCTCTCAATGTCCCAATACGACTCTATCGAACAGAAGGCCAGCTACGGCATCGGCCGCAACATGGGCGACCAACTGGCTCAGCAAGCCTTCGCCGGTCTGGATATTCCGGCCCTGCAACAAGGTCTGGCTGATGCCCTGAACGGCCTGGAGTTCGCGGTCAGCCGTGACGATATCAACGATGCCTTCCAGGTGATCACCGCCCGCATGCAGGAAGAGCAGGAAGCGGCCGCCAAGGCCGCTGCCGCCGAAGGCGAAGCCTTCCTGGCCGACAACGCCAAGCGCGCCGAAGTGAAGACCACCGACTCCGGTCTGCAATATGAAGTCATGGTCGAAGGCAATGGCGCCGTGCCGGTTGCCGGTCAGTCCGTGCGCGTGCACTACCACGGTACCTTCACCCACGGTGGCGTGTTCGACAGCTCCGTTGCGCGCGGCCAACCGGCCGAGTTCCCGGTGACCGGCGTGATCGCCGGTTGGGTGGAAGCGCTGCAGATGATGCCGGTTGGCTCCAAGTGGAAGCTCTACATTCCGCAGGATCTGGCCTACGGTGCCCGTGGCGCCGGCTCCATCCCGCCGTACTCCGCTCTGGTATTCGAAGTGGAGCTGCTGGACATCCTGTGATCCGGCTGGCGTGATGCAAACGGCGACCCTGAGGTCGCCGTTTGTTTTTGGACCGCCCAAACGGGCCATGTGCCTTCGGCGGGGATTTGGATATAGTCAGAGCGTCGTCCATTCCGGCCATGTGAGGGAGACACGCCATGGCAGCCATCATCGAGGTCGTCGATCTCGTCAAGCACTTCCCCGGCGTCAAGGCGGTGGACGGGCTCAGCTTTGCCATTCCCGCCGGCAGCTGTTTCGGCCTGCTCGGCCCGAACGGGGCGGGCAAGACCACGACCATTGAGTTGCTGGAGGGGATCCTTACCCCGGACAGCGGCCGGATCCTGTTTCACGGCGCCCCGCGCGGCCCGGATTATCGCTCCCGCATCGGCATCCAGTTCCAGCACACGGCGCTGCAGGATTTCCTGACGGTGCGCGATACCCTGCGCCTGTTCGCCAGCCTCTACCCCAATCCCTTGCCACGGGAGCTGCTCATCGATCTGTGCGCCTTGGGCGAGTTCATCGACAGGGACAGTCGCAAGCTCTCGGGGGGCCAGCGTCAGCGCCTGCTGCTGGCTCTGGCCCTGCTCGGGGATCCCGAACTGCTGTTTCTGGATGAGCCCACCACAGGACTGGATCCCCAGGCGCGCCACCACTTCTGGCAGCGAATAGAGGCGATCAAGGCCCAGGGCAAGACGGTGGTGCTCACCACCCACTACATGGACGAAGCGCAGCAGCTGTGCGATCTGATTGCCATCGTCGATCACGGCCACCTGCTCAGTCTGGATACGCCGGCTGCCTTGCTGGCGCAACACTTCGACGGCGTGCTGGTGCGCCTTGGGGGGCACCCGGCCCTGGCTGGGCTCGGCTATCCCCTGCGTCCGGTCGGCGATCAGGTGGAGCTCTGTTGCCCCGACGTGGCGACCCTGCTGCCAGCCTTGCTGGATCTTGGTGTGCCGCTCACCGGCATGCAGGTGCGCTCCCCCAATCTGGAAGATCTCTTCCTGAATCTGACCGGCCACAGCCTGCGGAGCGGCGCATGAGAGGGATGACCAAGTTCTGTCTGACCGTGGCCCCCGGGCTGCGGTACGCCTTGCCGACATGCAATCCCGGGAGTGGACGATGAAGGGATCCCTCAAGCGCATCGGGGCGCTCTTCTATGCCCGCACTCTCGAGTTTATACGCGATCGCGCGGCCCTGGTGTGGAACCTGCTTTTCCCGCTCCTGCTGGTCATAGGCTTCTCCCTTATCTTCTCCGGCCCGCCCAAGCCGCTGGTGCAGATCGGGGTGGTGGGGGCACTGCCCGCAACCTATGCCCCGCTGCGCGCCGTGCCGCTGCTCAAGATCATCCCCTATGACGAGGCGTCGAGAGGCCAGCTCAAGGTCCGTCACCATCAGCTGGACCTGCTGCTCTCACCCGCCGGGGGGCGTTACTGGATAAATCCGGACGCCCCTCAGGGGGCCATGGCCGAGTATCTGCTGCGCCAGGCGGTGCAGGGGCCCTTGCAAAGAGAGACCCTGAGCGGGCGCGCCATTCGCTACGGCGACTGGCTGCTGCCCGGGGTGATCGGCATGAACCTGATGTTCTCCGGCCTGTTCGGGGTCGGGTTTGTCATCGTGCGTTATCGCAAGAACGGGGTGCTGAAACGGCTGCGAGCCACGCCGCTCGGCGCGCTGGAGTTTCTCTTCGCCCAGTTGCTGTCACGGGTGCTGATCACCCTGGTGGTGAGCCTGCTGGTCTTCTGCGCGGCCTACTGGCTGCTGGATGTGCCCCTCATCGGGCCGGGGTGGCTGCTGCTGGTGATCGCTCTGGCGGGAGGAACGGCCATGGCCTCCCTTGGCCTGCTCATCGCCGCTCGCCTGCAGAACGAGGAGCTGGCGAGCGGTTTGCTCAATCTCATCAGCTTGCCCATGATGTTTTTATCCGGTGTCTGGTTCTCGCTGGAAGGCGCGCCCGCCTGGCTGCAGCAGCTTGCGGCCAGGCTGCCCCTCAGCCAGATCATCGAAGCAGCCCGCGCCGTGATGCTGGAAGGGGCGGGATGGCAGGAGGTGGCAGGCCCTCTGGGTCAGGTCATGGTGTTCGCCCTGGTGTGCATCTCGCTGGGAGCCATGCTGTTCAAATGGAGTGCAAAATGAAACCTGTTCTGTGGTTGTTGCTGGTGGCGGCCTTGCCTGTGCAGGCAGGTACCCTGCGTTGCAAGAACGCCTTGCTGACCGAGGGAGACACCACGGCAGAGCTGCTGGTTCGCTGCGGCCAGCCGATGCTCAAGGAAGATCTCACCCGCTTCGAGGAGAACGGCTTCGGGGCGAGAGTGACGGTCAAGTATGCCGAGCGCTGGACCTACAACTTCGGCAAGCGGGAATTCATGCAGTTTGTCACCGTCGAAAACGGCGTGATCACCGACATTGCGGATGGTCCACGGGGAGGATGACCTCCTGGTTTTCTGAAGCCCAGCCTGCGGGAGATAAGGTCGCCATTTCCCCGCCTTTTACCTCTTTTTCTGTTTCTTTTCCCTGCCTGTTATCGCCATTTTTCCATATGGGGTCATGCTGCCTCACTCTGGTGCTTTTGGCATAAAACCGAATCTGATGAGTCAGTTGTCAGCAGAAATGGCTGCCCCAATGCGGTGCAGCCGATTTATTTTCGAAAAATAATCCTCATGCCAAGAAGGGTTTTAAGCAGCAGGCTATTTGGCAAATAAGGGTCTACTTTTGATTCTGAGAGTGCATATTCCCCCGTTCAGATATTTTGTTCTGTTGCACCATGGTTGGGCCGGATTGCACCGATTGACAGGTTTTTCTGCGGCTGGATAAGCTGCCAAAAAGCAGGGAAACGATGGCATCTCGCTAGATTTTGATGCCTGTTCGAATCAAACCACAGGGAAGAGTGACATGAAGCAGATACACAAGGCAGGTATGGTGATGGCGCTGTCGCTGATGGCAGCCAATGCGTGGGCGGACGGTACGCTGGATGCCGTCAAGAAGAAGGGATTCGTGCAGTGCGGGGTCGGTGACGGCCTGCCCGGGTTCTCCAACCCGGATGCCAAGGGAACCTGGACCGGGCTCGACGTGGACGTGTGCCGCGCCGTGGCCGCCGCGGTACTGGGGGACGCCAGCAAGGTCAAGTATGTCTCCCTCACCGCCAAGGAGCGCTTTACTGCCCTGCAGTCCGGGGAGGTGGATCTGCTCTCGCGCAACACCACCTGGACCCTGACCCGGGATGGGTCGCTGGGCCTCACGTTCGCCGGGGTGAACTACTACGACGGGCAGGGGTTCCTGGTCAAGCAGTCCCTCGGGGTCAAGAGCGCCAAGGAGCTTGACGGTGCCGCCGTCTGTATCCAGTCCGGTACCACCACCGAGCTCAACCTGGCCGACTATTTCCGCGCCAATGGCGGCATGAAGTACACCCCAGTGGTGTTCGATACCTCGGATCAGACCGTCAAGGGCTTCGAAGCCGGCCGCTGTGACGTGCTGACCTCGGATCAGTCCCAGCTCTATGCCCTCAAGATCAAGCTCACCAAGCCAGAGGAAGCCGTGGTGCTGCCGGAGGTCATCTCCAAGGAGCCGCTGGGCCCAGCCGTGCGTCAGGGTGACGATCAGTGGTTCAAGGTGGTGCGCTGGAGCCTCAACGCCATGCTCAATGCCGAGGAGGCCGGGGTCACCAGTGCCAACGTGGACGAGATGCTCAAGTCCACCAACCCTGACATCCGTCGCCTGCTGGGGCTGGAAGAGCCCAAAGGGACTGTGCTGGGGCTGGATGACAAATGGGCCTACAACATCGTCAAACAGGTCGGCAACTACGGTGAATCCTTCGATCGCAACGTCGGTGCCGGTTCCCCCCTCAAGATTGATCGCGGCATCAATGCCCTCTGGAACAAGGGCGGTCTGATGTACGCGCCACCCATCCGCTGAGTCGACAGTCACCGGGGGGCCTGGCCCCCCATGTTTTCCCTGGCTTTGTCGGAGTCATCCTCATGGCGTTACACGCATCAAACCATAGGAAAGAACAGGGCCGCTGGTGGTATGACGCCAAGGTGCGGGCGCTGCTCTTCCAGTGCCTGGCCATCGCGGCGGTTATCGGGTTTCTGTTCTACATCGTCAACAATGCCCTGACCAATCTGGCCACCCGTGGCATCACCACAGGCTTTGATTTTCTGGGCAACACGGCCGGTTTCGGCATCTTGCAGAGCCTCATCCCCTACGACGAGACCTATACCTTCGGTCGCACCTTCGTGGTGGGTCTGCTCAACACCCTGCTGGTCTCCGTGCTCGGCATCCTGTTTGCCACCCTGCTCGGGTTCGCACTCGGGGTCGCGCGCCTGTCGCGCAACTGGCTGGTGGCCAAGATAGCGGCCGTCTACATAGAGACGTTTCGCAACATCCCGCTGCTGCTGCAGATCTTCTTCTGGTATTTCTCGGTGCTGCGTACCCTGCCTTCCCCGCGTCAGAGCGTGGATATTGGCGGGCTCGCCTTCCTCAACGTGCGGGGCTTCTATCTGCCCAAGCCCCTGTTCGAAGAGGGATTCGGCTACGTGCTCTGGGCACTGGTGCTCGCGGTGCTGCTGAGCTGGGGGCTGGGCCGCTGGGCTCGCCGCCGTCAGGCCCTGACCGGCAGGATCTTCCCGTTCTGGCGCTGTGTGGCCGCCCTGGTCATGCTGCTCCCGGGGATCACCTTCCTGCTGGCGGGCAGCCCGCTCAGCTGGAGCGTGCCTGCGCTGCAAGGGTTCAACTTCCGGGGCGGGCTGACGGTGTTGCCGGAGCTCGCGGCCCTCTTGCTGGCGCTCACCATCTATACGGCGGCCTTCATCGCCGAGATAGTGCGATCCGGCATCCTGGCCATCAGCAAGGGGCAGACGGAGGCGGCTTCCGCCCTCGGGCTCTCGCCCACCAAGACGCTGCGGCTGGTGATCATTCCCCAGGCCATGCGGGTCATCATTCCTCCCTTGACCAGCCAGTATCTGAACCTCACCAAGAACTCCTCCCTGGCGACCGCCATCGGCTACCCGGATCTGGTCTCGGTGTTCATGGGGACGACTCTCAACCAGACAGGGCAGGCCATCGAGGTCATCGCCATGACCATGGGGGTCTATCTCGTCATCAGTATCACCACCTCGGTGCTGATGAACATCTACAACCGCAGAATGACGCTGGTTGAGCGCTAGGGAGCTGTCATGTTCGTGAATGAATTGCAGGAGGCGCTGCCGCCTCCCAACCACCGTCGGGGGCCGCTCGCCTGGATCAGGCAGAACCTTTTCCCCAACTGGTGGAACGGCCTGCTGACCCTGGTGCTGGCCTATCTGTTGCTGCCACTCATCTGGTCTGCACTGGACTGGGCGCTGTTCTCGGCCACCTGGCAGGGGAGCAGCCGCGAGGCCTGCGTCCAGGGCGGTGCCTGCTGGATCTTCATCGAGAGCCGGCTGGGGCAGTATCTCTATGGCTTCTACCCGGCTGATCAGTACTGGCGCATCAACCTGACCTTCGCCGGTCTGGCGGCGCTGCTGGCCCTGCTCATCTGGCCAAAGACCCCGCGCAAGGGGTGGCTGGCGCTCTTCACCCTGCTGGTGTTCCCTGTCATCGCCTTCTTCCTCATCCATGGGGGAGCGGGGCTGGAGGTGGTGGAAACGAACCGCTGGGGCGGGCTGATGCTCACCCTGGTGCTGGCGGTGGTGGGCATAGTCGTAGCACTGCCGTTCGGCATCCTGCTGGCACTGGGGCGTCGCTCCCACATGCCGGTCATCTCCAGCCTCTGTACCGTCTACATCGAGTTCTGGCGGGCGGTGCCGCTCATTACTGTGCTCTTCATGGCGTCCGTCATGCTGCCACTGTTCATGAGTACCGAGGTGGAGCTCGACAAGCTGCTGCGGGCGCTCATCGGCATCATCCTGTTCCAGGCGGCCTATGTGGCCGAGGTGGTGAGAGGGGGGCTGCAGGCGATCCCCAAGGGGCAATATGAGGCGGGGGATGCCCTCGGGCTCTCCTACTGGAAGGTGATGGGCCTCATCATCATGCCCCAGGCCCTCAAGATCACCATTCCTTCCCTGGTGAACACCTTTATTTCCCTGTTCAAGGACACCAGCCTGGTGCTGATCATCGGGCTGTTCGATCTGCTGGCCATCTCCAAGGTGGCCCTGGCGGATCCGGCCTGGCTGGGGTATTCCACCGAAGCTTATGTCTTTATCGCCATGATCTTCTGGATGTTCTGTTTTGGCATGTCCCGCTACTCCATCTATCTGGAGCGCAAACTCAACACGGGCCACAAGCATTAGGAGTCGTTCTGATATGAAAACGGACGCAGTTGTCGAACTGAAAGAGGTCAACAAGTGGTACGGTGAGTTTCACGTGCTGCGCAACATCAACCTGCAGGTGGGCAGAGGGGAGAAGATCGTCATCTGCGGACCATCGGGGTCGGGCAAGTCCACCATGATCCGCTGCATCAACCGGCTGGAAGAGCACCAGAGCGGAGACATCCTGGTCAAGGGCACGGCCCTGACCTCGGATCTCAAGAACATCGAGACGGTGCGCCGGGAGGTGGGCATGGTGTTCCAGCACTTCAACCTCTTCCCCCATCTGACCGTGCTGGAGAACTGTTGCCTGGCGCCCATCTGGGTCAAGCAGTTGCCGCGCAAGGAGGCCGAGGAGATCGCCATGAACTTCCTGCGCCGGGTGCGGATCCCCGAACAGGCGCTCAAGTATCCGGGGCAGCTCTCCGGTGGCCAGCAGCAGCGGGTCGCCATCGCCCGCAGTCTGTGCATGAATCCCCAGGTCATGCTGTTTGACGAGCCGACGTCTGCGCTGGATCCCGAGATGGTGCGGGAGGTGCTGGATGTGATGGTGGAGCTGGCCCACGAGGGGATGACCATGCTCTGCGTCACCCACGAGATGGGGTTTGCCAAGCAGGTGGCGGACAGGGTGATCTTCATGGACCGGGGGCAAATCATCGAAGAGAACGTGCCGGATCAGTTCTTTGACAACCCCCAGTCCGATCGGACCAAGCTCTTCCTCTCCCAGATCCTGCAGCACTGAGGCAGGGCACAACCTTCAGAAAAACAGCCCGCACGCTCGAATGAGCGGCGGGCAAATGTGTACATGGAAGTCGACGACAGACAGAAAGGAGTATGTCAGCCCGGCAACAGGGTGGTGGTGCGCAGATCGCGCACGGCCAGGTTGATCTGCCGGGCCAGGCTCAGCGCCTGATGACAGCTCAACGGCTTCACATCGATGATCCCCCCTTGAAACTCAAACCGCCCCAGTGCTTCAACCATGAAGCTTCCATGATGGAAGCTCTTGATATAGCGAGCAATTCGACGGGGAGACCACTGCTTGAACACCTTCATGGCAAGAGACCCTGTTGTTTGGACAGGGCACACTATGCCGACGGACCGTGACACTGATGTGACACTTGATAAAGATTTGTATGAATCTGTCTTGTGATCGACTGGCGTGCAGCCCCGGCGTTGAAAAAGTAGTGAGAGTCCGGGTCCGGGGCCCGATATACTGCGGCCATTGCAGACATGACAAAGGTGCCGCACGTGGAGTGGGTGGACATAGTAGACGAGCAGGACAGGGTGATCGGGGTGGCCGAGCGCGCCAGGGTGCGTCAGGAAAACCTGCGCCATCGTGCCAGCTACATCCTGGTGCTGGATGAGGCTGAGCGCATCCTGGTGCAGCGGCGCACCCCGAGCAAGGATTTTTGCCCCGGCATGCTGGATGCCTGCGCCGGTGGCGTGGTGACCACGGGGGAGGCCATGGCCCTTTCCGCCCGGCGGGAGCTGGCCGAGGAGCTGGGGATCCGCGACGTGCCCCTGCAGGATTACGGCACCTTCTATGCCGAAGGGGAGGCGAGCGGCAGCCGCTACCAAGTCTGGGGCGGCCTGTTCAGCTGTCACTATCAGGGGCCGCTGCAACTGCAGGCCGAAGAGGTGAGCGAGGTGCACTGGATGAGCCTGGGCGAGATAGCCGATCGGGCGGACGAGTTCACGCCTGACTCCCTGCTCGCCATCGCCACCTGGCAGGCAAGGCGCCTGCCATCAGGCCAGAAATAGGGGCGACAGGCGTTCGCTCCCCAATCGCGTTGTTGCTGCTCGATGGACCCCTTCGCCTTCTGGTGGAATGGGGTAGACTGGGCCTCTTTGAACCACAGAAGGATGCGTCATCATGATCACGGTCGGTCAATCCCTGCCCGCAGGGGAATTTACCTTTATCACCGCCGAGGGCAAGCAGGTGAAGGATACCCAGGCCCTGTTTGCCGACAAGCGGGTGGTGCTCTTTGCGGTGCCCGGCGCCTTCACCCCCACCTGCTCCAACGCCCACCTGCCGGGCTACGTGGTGCTGGCCGATCAGTTCAAGGCCAAGGGGGTGGAACTGTGCTGTCTGTCGGTCAACGACGCCTTCGTGATGAAGGCGTGGCAGGAGGCACAGAACGCCGCTGACATCACCATGCTGGCGGACGGCGACGGCAGCTGGACCCGGGCACTGGGTCTTGCCAAGGAGACCGGGGCCTTCGGCGGCGTGCGGGCCCAGCGTTTTGCCCTCATCGCCAACGACGGTGTGGTGGAGCGGCTCTTCGTGGAGGCGCCGGGCAAGTTCGAGGTGTCGGATGCCCAGAGCCTGCTGGCGGCGCTGTGAAAGATTAATCGGTGTTTGATTACACCTTGAAATAGCAAGCGGCCCCGTTACACTGAGGCCGCGTTTGGATGGAGCCAGGCAACTTGCCTGGCTCTCGTGTTTGCCGTGGATGAGATAGAACAATATGACCCTGGCTTTTGTTGCCCTGATTGCCGGACTGGCGTTGCTGGTCTGGAGTGCCGACAAGTTCGTGGACGGCGCCGCCGCCACCGCCCGTTACGCCGGTATGCCGCCGCTGCTGATCGGCATGGTGATCATCGGTTTTGGTACCTCGGCCCCCGAGATGGTGGTCTCCGCGCTGGCGGCTTCCCAGGGCAATCCCGGGCTCGCGCTCGGCAATGCCTATGGCTCCAACATCACCAATATTGCCCTGATCCTGGGTCTGACCGCCCTGATCAGCCCCATCGCCGTCGCCTCCCAGGTGGTGCGCAAGGAGATCCCCATCCTGCTCGGCATCACCCTGCTCTCCGGCGCCCTGCTCATCGATGGCAATCTGGGCCGGATGGATGCCGCCATTCTGGGGGCCGTGTTCGCAGTGCTGATGGGCTGGTCCATCTGGGCCGGCATGAACGGCAAGGGGGATGCGCTGGATACGGATACCGAGGAGGACATCGTCTCCGAGGGGATGTCTCTCAAGAGCGCCATCCTCTGGCTCATCGTCGGCCTGGTGCTGCTGATCGGGGCTTCCCGTCTGCTGGTGTGGGGGGCGGTGACCATCGCCCAGGGCTTTGGCATCAGCGATCTGGTGATTGGCCTGACCATAGTCGCGGTGGGGACCTCCCTGCCGGAGCTGGCATCGTCCCTCATCGCCATTCGCAAGAACGAGCACGATCTGGCCCTTGGCAACGTGCTGGGTTCCAACCTGTTCAACACCCTGGCCGTGGTGGGCATCGCCGCTGGCATCCACCCGCTCGAGGTGGCGCCCGAAGTGCTTTCCCGCGACTGGAGCATCATGATGGGGCTGACCCTGTTGCTGCTGGTGATGTGTCTGGGCCGCAAGGGGCAGGGGCGCATCAACCGGCTGGAGGGGGGCGTGCTGCTCGCCTGCTTCGTCGCCTACACAGGCTGGCTGCTGACGAGCCAGTTCATCTAGTCTGACGATGAAATGAAAGAGGGGACGCCGCGGCGTCCCCTCTTTTTTGTGCGCGGGTCCTGGTCTCAGGCCACGGCAACCAGCTTCTGCTTCTGGGCGCTGTCAAGGATCAGGATGCTCGCCTTGGGGAAGAAGTTGAAGGTGGAGGCGGAGGCCCAGGTGTAGGCCCCCATCACCCGACCCACCACCAGCTCGCCGATCTCGAGATCCGGCAGCATGATGCTGTCGCGGATGACGTCCACGCTGTCGCAGGTGGGGCCGGAGAGCACCGCATTGTGCAGTTCGCCGTGGGCATAGGGCGTGCTCACCGGGTAGGTGACGTGGTCGTAGAGCTGGCCGTTGTAGCTGCCGTAGAGACCGTCATCCAGGTAGTACCAGATCTTGTCGCCGCGGTGGGCCTTGCCCATCACGCTGGAGACCGAGGTCATGGCCGGCGCGCTGATGAAGCGGCCCGGCTCGGCAATCTTCTGCACCGTGGCGGGCAGCTTGGCCAGGGCCTCGCGGATCGGGGCGCAGAAACCGTCGATGTCGAACTCGCCGCCGTCATAGTCGACCGGGAAGCCGCCGCCGATGTCCAGCACCCAGGGCTTGAGCCCGAGCTCCCAGGCCTGCTCCATGATCTCGCGGCAGGCGTCGATGGCCTGCACGTGGCGACGGGCGTGGGGCACCTGGGAGCCGACGTGGAACGACAGCCCCATCACCTTGATCCCCTTGGCCTGGGCCAGTTGCAGCAACGGCAGTGCCTGCTCCGGGGTGCAGCCGAACTTCTTGGAGAGATCGACCTTGGTCTCGGGGTTCGGGAAGCTGGATTTGACCCCATAGATCCAGACACTTTTTCCCGCTTAGGGTTGTGATACCCGACTGCGCAGAAATTCCCGAGGTGAACGGTATCCCAAGGCGCTGTGCGGGTGGTGTTCGTTATAATGCTCAAACGCGATGGCCAAATTGCCTACCGCTGTTCGGCTATCTGGTTTCGGCATCATCTCGATATAGTCTCGCTTCATCGTCTTCACGAAGCTCTCCGCTATACCGTTGCTCTGTGGGCTTCTCACCGCCGTCGTTCTGGGCTCCAACCCGATTTCTCGTGCAAACGCGCGGGTCTCATGGGCTCGATACGCCGAGCCATTATCAGTCAGCCACTCCACCGGTGATGCCGGCAACGCATCCCCGAAGCGTCGTTCGACAGATCTCAGCATGACATCTTGCACCGTGTCACTGTCGTAACCCCCGGTGCTGGCAGCCCAGTCCAACGCCTCCCTATCGCAGCAGTCCATGGCGAACGTGACTCGTAGTTTTTCACCGTTATCGCAGCGAAACTCGAAGCCATCCGAGCACCAACGTCGATTGCTATCTTTGACGGCAACACGCCCCTTATGTGCCTGCTGGGCCAATGGTGCAGCCGGTTTTCTTTCCAGCAGCAGGCCATGCTCTCTCATGACGCGATATACCCGTTTGGCGTTTACTACAGGCTGTCTTGTTGCCTCTGACTGACGCCGTAACAGCGCCCAGACCCGGCGATAGCCATAGGAGGGAAGTTCTGCCATCGCCTCCATGATACGGCCAAGTAAGGCTGCATCATCACGCTGGCGATGATGACGACCATCTTGCCAACCTGGTTTGCGATGAACACGAACGGATAGCTGCGCACGCGATACATTAAGGGCCTGGCTCACAGCACTTAATCGTCGTCCCCCGGCAACAAGGGCGCATGCGCAATCCATTTTTTTGCTCGACCATACTCCACGGCTTCTTTGAGGATCTCGTTCTCCATGGTCTTCTTCCCGAGCAGACGCTGGAGCTCTCGGATCTGCTTGATGGCAGCAGCCAACTCGGAGGCTGGAACAACATCCTCACCGGCGGTGATCGCCGTGAGAGAGCCTTCCTGGAATTGTTTACGCCATTTGAAAAGCTGGTTGGCGTTGACGTCGTGCAAGCGAGCGACATGAGATACGGTCATTCCGGGCTCAAAGGTCTGCTGCACGATGGAGATCTTTTCCTGCGGAGTCCGGCGTCGACGGCGCTCAGCCCCTGTTAACACTTCGACCATTTTCTCGTTGCGACTAGTACTGAACATAGTTCCAAGACTACCTCTTAAATTAAGAGGGGCGAAGTGTCTGGATCTTCAAGGGGCCAATCTAGTGCCATTTTCATTTTCATCGTTTTATCCTCGTTGAGTTGCCGTGCTATGGGCGTACTGCGCACTCTTTGTTATACCGGTCGCAGATGACACTTCATGTGCGACACCGTGAGCGGATCACGGACGGCTTGAATAAAAAATGGATGGAAACCTGGATTCTCATGAAGCTGTTTCTCCATGGACAACTAACCGGGCACTGAGCACTTTTAATAGTTCATCCAATGTCTTACAAGCGTTGCTACTGTATTCTTTTGAATCAGCGTGATCAAGTTTCTGCACAGATATGCAGCGCCGACACCGGTGTCGCGGGGCCGCAATACGGGGGTAAAGGGGAGAAAAGGTGAGACAGAGAGTGTCGCTGGGGGGAGGAGAGAGACAGCAAAAGGGGATGCCGTGGCATCCCCTTTTTTACGTTACCTGAGCGAAGTCAGATTACTTTTGAACTTCTTGTACGCCGGATACGCGAACTTCTACGCGACGGTCCGGAGCCAGGCAGGAGATCAGCTGAGCCTTGGCCTTGACGCCGTCACACTTGGTGCCGGTGACCGGGTTGGCTTCGCCGCGACCTTCGATGGCAACCTTGCTGGCAGCCATACCCTTGCTGACCAGGAAGTTGGCAACGGTGCGGGCACGAGCTTCAGACAGCTTCTGGTTGTAAGCGTCGGAACCGATACGGTCGGTGTAACCAACAACAACGGCGTTGCCGTCTTTCGGCTGGAACTCAACGATTTGCTGGTACAGAGCGTTCAGGGCTTGCACGCCTTCGGCCTTCAGGCTGTCTTTGCCAAAGGCGAACAGCACGTCGGAGTTCAGGGCGAAGTTCTTCTCAACGATTTGCGGAGCCGGGGCCGGTGCTTCTTCAACAACCGGGGCCGGTGCAGGCGCTACGTAGGAAGTACGGAACGGGTGGTAAACGGCTTCCAGGGTCGCAACGCTCTGGTTGGACTTGTAGCGTACGTTGTCGGCGTGCAGGTCAGCCACGTCCCACATGTAGCGGTAGCGAGCTTGCAGATCCAGCGCGTCGTTGACCTTGTAGGTCACACCGGCACCGGCCAGCGGGGATACTTTGGTATCGCTGGTGCCCAGACCGTCGGTGTGGCCCCAGTAGGCGCCAGCTTCACCGAACAGGGAGAAATCGTTGCCCAGCGGCAGACGAGCGATACCGGACAGGGTGGCACCCTGGCTCTCGTAACGGTTGCCGTCGGTGTTGCCACGGCCGGTGTACTGGTAGCCCAGCTCGGAACCGAAGTATTCGTTGAAGTTGTAACCAACGAAGGCATTGGCAGCAGCCGCATCTTCTTCGCCAACGTTCACGCCTTCGATCTTGTTCAGACCGTTGAAGTGAGTTGCACCAACACCGGCGCCGAAGTAGATGTCGTCAGCGGCGTGAGCTGCAGTTGCACCCATGGTGGCCATAGCGATGGCGATCAGGGAAGGAGCCATTTTCATCATAAAATAATCCTCGTTGAGATGGCACGTTGTTCACGTGCTTCGCACTTTGTAATTTATGTAAGCTGCTGGCTCTGTCGACCAACGACGTTGGTGCGAACAGGGATCCTAGATCCATCCAGGAGGCACGTATCTGGGTGCACAAGTGCGCGGGTTGCACTGTCGACAATGCATACTCCGCCACGAACAGCCGACGTCATTCCGATGACGTGGCGCACTTTATGCCCATTTCAAAACATGATCAAGCTCACAGATAAGGGATGGGGCAAATTGTGTCGTAGGGATAACTGGCTGTTTCTTGGGATTTATTAGTGATCCAAGTAGGCGCGATGCAGTTTCTTCTCAAGCTTCATATAAGCCTCAGCCCAAGCGTGCCGCGGGGTGGCGTCACCCGCCCTGACCGAGAGGACAGCAAGATAGTCCGCCTCAGTTGCTTCGCACAGCAAGGGTGTGAAACTGAGCAAGAAGTGACGGGCGAGGTAGGGATCGAGAGGCCAGATGTTGAGGATGGCCCGCGCCACGGGCTGGACGGCGGTGGAGCAGATGAAGTGCCGATGACCCGCTTCCAGCCATTGGGCCATCTCGGCGAGGCTTTCTTCCGGCACGATGCCGCCATCGCCTTTCTCCCTGGCCAGCGTCATCGTATGACCATTGCCCAGTGCCAGGGTGCCGTTTTCTGCCACGACGCCGTCGTGGCTGCGCAGGGGAAGCGTCGCCTGGCCTTCAAGATAGAGGCTGCAGCTGTCCGGGAGGGCCGCCAGCACGGTGGTGGCGTCCCCCTGCATGGCCATGGGCAACCAGAACGCTTCGGCCCGGGTCTGCAGACCCTGGGCGAGCTGACGGGGGAGGGAGTCCGGGTCGGAATGAAGACGGGAAATGATGCCGGGAAATGCCATGTTGATGACTCTCTTGGAAATAACCGGCGAATTATACGAGGGATGGCCGGGCAACAAGAAAGGTTTCTTTTCGAGACTGTTTACCTGAGGCGACGCAGCGATTACCATCCCCGAGGTTTGTGAAGGGTTGTCGTCGAAAGACGCTGATTATAGATAGAGGCTCGACCATAACGAGTCCGTTCAAAACTGATACACTTGACTACGAGTCGTCGCGAAAAATAAAGGTGGAGTCAATCCGCCGAACGGAGTATGGAACACATGAATTCAAATATCGTAACTGTTGGCAAGAAGATCCGTCAGATCCGCGAAGCGGTAGGCCTGAGCCGTCCCAAGTTTGCCGATCTGCTGGGCGTCCCCCCAACCACCCTGAAGAACTATGAACTGGGTTACCGTGAAGTCGGAGGCGCCTTCCTGGTTGCCCTGGCCCACCACCCCGATCTGCACAAGTTCACCCTCTGGCTGCTGGCTGACAAGAAAGTCGCCGAAATCGGCCAGATCGGTCCGGACGATATTGCCAAGGCTTGATTCAGTTCAACCTTGATAAAAATGCCGCCCTCGAGGCGGCATTTTTTATTTATCAAAATGGATGATTATTTAATTAAATAATGCGTTGTGTGCGGCCAGCGGCGATTTTCACTAAATCATCTTGTCGGGCTGGATTAATCCACGGAACACTCCGACCCTTTTAATTCAGGCGGTGATCCACACAGCGAGACAACGATGAGCCAATCCATTACCAAAGCCAGAGATGGGTTTACCAGCACCTTTGGCGTGCTGGCCGCGACCCTGGGGTCTGCCGTCGGGCTCGGCAATATCTGGAAGTTTCCCTATCTGACCGGTGAGAACGGTGGCGCCGGTTTTCTGCTGGTCTATGTCATCGCCACCCTGCTGGTGGGATTGCCGGTGATGATCTCCGAGATCATGCTGGGGCGTGAGGCCAGGACGGATGCGGTCAGCGGGCTCATCAAGCTGGCTCCGAAGGGGCAACCCTGGTGGCTGATCGCCGCCATGGGGGTGAGCGCGGCCTTCCTCATCATGTCGTTCTACTCCGAGGTGGCGGCCTGGGTGTTTGCCTACATCTTCAAGGCGGCCAGCGGCGAGATCCTCTCCACCGATCCCGCCGTCACGGGGGCTGCCTTCAATTCACTCATCACGGATCCCTTGCAGAGTCTGCTCTGGCAGTGGCTGGTGCTGGCCCTGATGGGGGGGATCTTGCTAATGGGGGTCTCCAGGGGGATCGAAGCGGTCACCAAGCGGTTGATGCCACTGCTCTTCATCCTGCTGCTGGTGATAGGCGTGCGCAGCCTGACTCTGCCCGGAGCGAGCGAAGGACTGCATTTCCTGTTCTCGCCGGATTTCTCCAAGGTGACCGCAGGCGTCGTGCTGACGGCCATGGGGCTGGCGTTCTTCAAGCTCTCCATCGGGATGGGCTGCATGATGACCTATGGCAGCTATTTTCGCGATGATCAGCACATCCCTCTCACCACGGTACGGGTGATGTGCGCGGATCTCTTCGTCTCCATGCTGGCGGGGATCGCCATCTTCCCGGCGGTGTTTGCCTTTGGCTTCGAGCCGAGCGCAGGCCCCTCCCTGCTGTTCATCACCATACCCGCGGTGTTTGCCAGCATCCCGTTTGGACACCTCTTCATGGTGCTCTTCTTCGTGCTCTCCGCCATCGCAGCCACCGGGGCCATGCTCTCCATTCTGGAGGTGCCGGTCTCGGTGCTCTCCGAGCGCTTTCACATGAGCCGCACAAGGGCGACCCTGATCAACCTGTTGGTGCTGGGGGCGGTCGGCTCGACCTGTGCGCTCTCGAGCAGCACGCTGGCGGATGTGCAGGTTGGTGGGAAAACCTTCTTCGATCTGTTCGACTTCGTCTCTTCCAACGTGCTGATGCCCCTTGGCGGCATCTTCCTCTGCCTCTTTGTGGGCTGGGTATGGGGATTCGAGCGGATGACGACGGCGCTGACCAATGGAGGCAAGCTGGCGCTGCCCATCCTCAGCCCCCTGTTTTTCATCATCCGCTATGTGTCGCCGCTGCTGATCCTGGTGGTGATGCTCAAGGGGCTGGGGCTGTTCTGAGCCGCGTAACCCGAAACAAAAAAGCGCCTATTGGCGCTCTTTTTGTCTTTTACCCCGATATGCCTTCATATCAGGCAGAGTCGTGACAGCTCCTCCTTGAGCTGCTCCAGGTTGCGCTCGACACAGGCTTCCCCCTCGTTGATGGCGTCGCTCGCGCGGTGGAAATCCATGATGGAGAGGTTGCCAAGGCGCGGGCAGAGTTGGATCTCGGGGGGATCCCCGGCCATCCGGGCACGGGTGATGCGCTCCTGCATGATGTTGATGGAGCCCGTCATCACCCCCCACATGCCGGGGGTACTGGGTTCGCGTTCGCCCCGGTTCAACCACTGGCTGAGCAGCCCCCCCTGCACGGGCTCGTCCGGTTCGTCGGTCCAGGGCTGGTGCATGTCGGTGTTGAGGTTGACGGCGATCACCACCTCGGCTCCCATGGCGCGGGCCAGGGAGATGGGGACCGGGTTGACCACGGCCCCGTCTACCAGCCAGCGATCCTCCACCCGGGTCGGGGTGAGCAGGCCGGGCATGCCGCAAGAGGCGCGCACACACTGGCGAAGCGGCCCTTCCTGCAACCAGATCTCGCGGCCGGTATCGAGTTCGGTGGCGACGCAGGCAAAGGGCAGCGGCAGGCTTTCGATGGCGGGATCCCCCAGATGGCCGGCGGCGATGCCAAACACCTTGTCACCGCGAAACAGGCCGCCGGAGAGGGCAGGATCGAGCAGCCCCATGACCTGCAGGCGGCTGAAGCCGCGCACCCAGCTCTCCAGCTTGTCCAGTTCACCAGCGGCATAGGCGGCGCCGACAAAGCTGCCGATGGAGCAGCCAGCCACCAGATCCGGCTTGACGCCGAGTCGCTCCAGGGCACGGATGATGCCGATGTGGGCCCATCCTCGGGCCGCACCGCTACCCAGGGCCAATCCCAGACGGGGTTTTCGTGACACAGTTGCGTCTCCTGACATGAAGTGGGAGTCCAGCTTACTCCGGCTTCTCCTGTCCGTCATCCCGCCACGCTTCGCTGCGATTGCGGCCGTTGGCCTTGGCCTGATAGAGGGCGATATCGGCGCGGCGGATCACCTCCTGCAAGGAGATGGCCGGTGACTGGCGACAGTGGCCCAGACTGACGGTCACCTTCAGCTCGGCCGCAATCGCGCTCCAGGGATGCTCTGCTATGCACAGGCGAAGCCGCTCGGCCAAGGGGGCCAGAGGGATCGCTTCATCGGCGACGAGCAGCAGGAACTCCTCGCCGCCCCAGCGGATCAGGTGGCACTCCCGTGTCAGCAGGGACTGGCAGAGCTGCACCAGACGGATGAGGACCTGATCGCCCACCCCGTGGCCGAAACGGTCGTTGACCTGTTTGAAGTGATCGCAGTCAAACATGATGGCGCCGATGCGTTGGCGGCCTGCCAGGGCCTGGCGGTGTTCGAAGGCATCGAAGTAGTGGCGGTTGAAGGCGCCGGTCAGGGCATCGTGGCGCGACAGGTAGTTGAGGCGCCGGTTGAGGCGCTGGGCACGCAGGCTGGAGACGGTCGCCACCACCAGACAGAGAATAGTGATGAGCGCCGTCGCCGATTGCCACAACAGTGTCTGCAGCAGAGGCAGCAGCGGGATGCGATGGATGAGGGAGAGCGGTGTCTCCGGGATGGGATAGACGAGCTGCAAGGCGCCCTGTTGCCACTCATATTCCGCTGACTGCGCCGTCCTGACCGGGGGCGGCGCGGTACCGGACTGGCTGCTGGCGAGGATCTGCTGATGGGCGTTGAGCAGGAACAGGGTGCCAATCCGGGGGGCGAGGCGGTGCAGGGTCTGCGCCAGCGTGACGGTCTGGATGTCGATGCTGAGCAGGCCAATGATCTGGCCGCCCTGGGTAATGGGCTGGGAGAGGGTGATCATCTGTCCCCGTCCGGCAAAATCCTGATAGGGGCGCGAGAGCATGGCGTGCTCCAGGTGGGGATGCCTGGCCATCGCCTCCTGCCAGTAGGCCTTGCTGTAAATCACGGGATCGAAGCGAAACTGGCTGGATGGCACCCAGGGATAGAGGTAGATGAAATTGTCCGTACCGGTGAAGTAGATCCAGGCCACGTCCCTGTCTAACAGCTTGCTGGCCGTGGCGAGCAGGGGGGAGAGGCTGAGTGCGAGATGTATTCTGGCTTGCCGCTCGCTGCCGTCATGGGGCAGCGGGCCCTGCCCGGTCAGGTTACCGATGAGGGCGGGGGGCAGATCGACGGGGATGCGATCCAGATTGATGCCGTGCTCCCCGTCGGATTGCAGCGCCTGATAGAGCTGGCGAGAGAGCACGGACTGGGGATTGCTGCGCAGGCGCTCCTCCGCCTGGCCGCGCATGGCCTCAAGGAAGGTCTCCATCCGCTGGTGCTGGCTGCTGAGCTGGGTCGCGGCGTTGATGGTGTCACGCTTGTTGATCTCGGTAACTTGGCGAAACGCATGTTGCAGGGCGAGCAGCAACAGCAGCAGGCCGAGGCCCAGCAGCAGCCACTGCAATCGGTATCTGGCAAAGGCGGGGGAGGGAATGGACATGGGCGTACCGGAAGATGGCGAGAGTCGGCATCAGTGTAAGGCAGAACCCTGACGCGCGTGCCGACAAGATGCGTTTTTGATGATCTTCTCACCGGACTGTTACGTTTTGTCACATTTATACATAGTCACGGCATAGTCAGGGGGTAACATGGTGCCATCCTTGATGAAGCTATCTCTTCTTCCTCTCTCTTTGACTGCATGGATCTTGTGATGAAAACGCGCGTGTGGCTGTGGCTTTTCCCTCTTCTTCTATTGCTGGCGGCGGGCGCCTGGCATCTGCGGCAGGCTGAACCCGCCAGCAAGCCAGCACCAAGAGAGATCAACATCAGGGCCGAAACCGTCAGGCAGAGTCTGGCCGAGCCCTCCATCAAGCTGGTGAGCAAGCTTGCGGCCAATCGCTCCGTGGCCATCAGCCCCGAGGTGACCGGCCGAATTGCCACCATCGCGGTGAGTTCCGGCCAGCAGGTCAAACAGGGGCAGACCCTGATCGCCCTGGATGCGGGCAAGCAGCAGGCGGAGCTGGCCGAGCAGAGCGCCAGCGTGCGCGACGAGGCTCGCAAGCTGCGGGACATGCGCAAGCTGGTGGCGCGAGGCGCCGTCACCACCTCGGAGCTGGAGGGGCAGGAGGCGACTGTTGCCCAGGCCCAGGCCCGAGTCGATGCGGCCCGTTACGAGCTCTCCCTGCGCACCCTGGCCGCCCCCTTCGACGGCACCGTCAGCCTCATCGATCTCAGCGAAGGAGCCCTGGTCAACAGCGGCGACGTGCTCTTGCATCTGGACGAGCTGGCAAAACTGCGGCTCGATCTGGCGGTGCCCGAGCGCTACCTCTCCCTGCTGCGCCCCGGCATGGCGGTGACGGCAACCAGCTCGGCCTGGCCGGATCAATCCTTTTCCGGCGTGCTGGAGACCCTCGACAGCCGGATCTCCAGCGACACCCAGAACATCAAGGCCCGCGTCATCCTGCCCAACACCGGTGGCCAGCTGCGTCCCGGCATGCTGATGAACGTGGATCTCTCTCTGCCACCCCAGAAGATGACCCTGATCCCCGCCCAGTCGGTGGAGTATGCCGGCGAGCAGCGCTTCGTCTATCGCCTGGAGGCGGACGGACGGGTGAAGCGCGTGCCGGTGGAGCTTGGCGACACCCATGGCGAGGCCGTCTGGGTGCTCAAGGGGTTGAACGTCGGCGATCGCATCGCGGTGGAGGGGCTGGTCAATCTGCGCGACGGCGCCCAGGTACGTGATCTGGGCGAGGTGAAAGGCTGATGTGGCTCTCCGATATCTCAGTACGCCGTCCCCTGGTGGCGGTGGTCATCAGCGCCCTGCTCACCGTGTTCGGCCTGGTGGCCTTCAGCAAACTCACCGTGCGGGAGATGCCGGATGTGCAGACCCCGTCCGTCTCCATCACCACCACCTATGAGGGGGCGGCCCCCGAGGTGATGGAGAGCCAGGTCACCAAGCCCATCGAGGATCAGCTCTCCGGCATCAGCGGCATCAAGAACATCAACTCGGTGACCCGCAAGGGGCGCTCCTCCATCACGGTGGAGTTCAAGCTCGGCTGGAACATGCTGGAGGGCACTTCCGACGTGCGTGACGCCATCTCCCGGGCCAGACCCAAGCTGCCAGACGGGGCGGACGAGCCCATGGTGACCAAGGACAACGGCAACGGGGATGTGGCCATCTGGCTCAACTTCAGCAGCACCCAGATGGATCGTACCGCCATGACGGATTACGCCAATCGCATGCTGGTAGACCCCTTGAGCCTGGTGGATGGAGTGAGCGAGGTGTCTCTCTCCGGGGACCTGACCCAGGTGATGTACGTGCGGCTGCGCCCCGCCGACATGGCGGCCCGCGGCATCACGGTGGCCGACGTGCAGGATGCCCTCAAGCGGGAGAACATCGAGCTGCCGGGCGGCGAGATCCGCAACAACACCATGACCATGGCGGTGCAGATCGCACGGCTCTATCACAGTGCAGAAGATTTTCGCACCCTGCCGGTGAAAACCGCCACCAATGGTCAGAGCATCTATCTGGCGGACATTGCGGATGTGGAGGTGGGGGCCAAGAACGAAGACAGCGCCTATCAGCGCAACGGCCGCGAGAGCCTGGGGATTGGCATCGTCGCCCAGTCCACCGCCAATCCCCTGGCGGTGGCCCAGGGCATCGAGAAGAAGCTCGTGGAGATGCAGCGCTTCCTGCCGGAGGGGGCCACCCTTGAGGTCGACTACGACTCCACCATCTTCATCAAGCAGGCCATCGACGAGGTATACGAGACACTCGCCATCTGCGCCCTGCTGGTGGTCGCCGTGCTCTATCTCTTCCTCGGGCAGGGGCGCACTACCCTCATTCCCGCCATCACGGTGCCCGTCTCCCTGATTTCGGCCTTCATCGGTGCCTGGTATCTGGGCTTTTCCATCAACCTCATCACCTTGCTGGCCCTCATCCTCGCCATCGGCCTGGTGGTGGATGACGCCATCGTGGTGGTGGAGAACATCCACCACCACCTGCAACGGGGCGAGTCCCCCTTGATGGCGGCCTGGCACGGCACCCGGGAGGTGGGCTTTGCCGTCATCGCCACCACCGCCGTGCTGGTGATGGTGTTTGTGCCCATC
The DNA here is from genome assembly GCF_002902865.1 of Aeromonas sp. ASNIH5. Classification (NCBI taxonomy): domain Bacteria; kingdom Pseudomonadati; phylum Pseudomonadota; class Gammaproteobacteria; order Aeromonadales; family Aeromonadaceae; genus Aeromonas; species Aeromonas sp. ASNIH5. Next base: position 4,439,042 of record NZ_CP026122.1, read on the forward strand.
GCCTTCATGGATGGCATGGTGGGGCGCCTCTTCACCGAGTTCGCCATCCTGCTCTCCCTGGCCGTGCTCTTCTCCTCCCTGGTGGCGCTCACCCTGACCCCGGCCATGGGCTCCTGGCTGATGCGTGCCGTGGACAAGCCCAACGCCCTGACCGCCACCCTGGACAAGGGACTTGGCTGGGTGGAGGAGCGTTATCGCCGCGTGCTGGGGGCCGTGCTGCGCCGCGCCGTCTGGATGCCCCTGGTGTTGCTGCTCTGCCTTGGCGGCATTGGCGCCCTCTTTGGCAAGCTGCCCGCGAGCCTCACCCCGACCGAGGACAGGGGCGTGCTCTATGTGTTCGTGAAAGGAGCGGAGGGCACCAGCATCGAGCGGATGAAGCGCAACATGCAGCAGGTGGAGGCCGCCATCCTGCCGCTGCTCGGCAAGGGGGTGGTGCAGGCCATGAGCTTCAGCACCCCGGCCTTCGGGCGCGGCGGCGATCAGACCGGCATGGCCATCATCCAGCTCAGTGACTGGGCGGTGCGGGACGAAACGGCCACCGAGTTTGGCCGCTCCCTGAGCGGTCGCCTCGCCGGCATCCCCGACGTGATGATCCGCACCTTCCAGCCGGGGTTCAGAGGCGGCTCCACCGCGGCGGTGCAGTTCGTGCTGCAAGGCTCCGATTACGGCGAGCTCAACCAGCAGGGGCTGGCGCTCAAGGAGGCGGCGGCCCAAAGCGGGCTGATGCAGAGCCCGGATCTCGACTATGCCGAGAAGACCCCGGAGCTGCAGGTGACCATAGAGCGGGAGCGAGCCACCCAGCTCGGCATTCCGGTCTCCACCATCGCTAGCTCCCTGCAGGCCCTGCTCGGTGGCGTCAGCCAGACCACCTATGTGGACAGGGGCGAAGAGTATGACGTCTACCTGCGCGCCAACCAGACCCAGTTCAATGGCATCTCCGACATCAGCCGCATCTATTTGAAGGCCGCGAGCGGCGAGATGGTGAGCCTCTCCACCCTGGCGACCGTCACCCAGGTGGCGAGTCCCCAGCGCCTCAACCACTACCAGCGCCAGAAGGCGGTCACCCTCACCGCGGACGTGGCCCCCGGCCACACCCTGGGGGAGGCGCTCGACTTCCTGGATGGCTGGGCCGCGGATCACCTGCCCACCGGCATGTCGGTGGATTATGCTGGCGAGTCCAAGGACTATCGCGACAACCAGGGGGAGATGGCGCTGGTGTTCGGCCTGGCCCTGCTGGTGGTCTATCTGGTGCTGGTAGCCCAGTTCGAGAGCCTGCTGACCCCGGCGGTGGTGATGATGACGGTGCCGCTCGGCATCTTCGGCGGCCTGCTCGGCCTCTGGCTCACGGGGCAGGAGCTCAGCATCTACAGCCAGATAGGCATGATCATGCTCATCGGCATGGTGACCAAGAACGGCATCCTCATCGTCGAGTTCATCAACCAGTTGCGCCAGCGGGGTGAAGGGTTCGAGGAGGCGATCATCAAGGGGTCGGTGCGCCGCCTGCGCCCCATCTTGATGACCTCGCTCACCGCCATCATCGGCGCCGTGCCCCTGATGCTCTCCATGGGGGCGGGGTACGAGAGCCGGATGGCCGTGGGAACCGTGGTCTTCTTCGGCTTGTCCTTGGCGACCCTGGTGACCCTGCTGGTGGTGCCCGCCATCTATCACCTGATCGCCAGACGCGCGGGGATGACGGGGGCGCGGGACCGACTGGTGGACGAGGTACTGGCCACGGCAATCCCGGCCAGTCCCTCCACGGTGCCGGGGGCGGTGGCCCCCGAGGGGAGTGACAAACCGGCGGCCTAGCGTGCCGACCCGGATGACAGCAAGCAGGGCGCCAATGGGCGCCCTGCTTGTTGATGAGATCGGAGTCTGTCACGCCGGCCCGTCGGGCCCGCTCGAAGGCGCCCCTTCCCCTCGCGTTCTGTAGGGGCAAAAAGCCGTCGCCCCCGCCTTGCTCTGCCGGTATAATGCGCGACCCGAATTGTTCCAGGTGGTCAAAATGCAGCCGGTTACCAACCTCTTCTCCTATCCCCGTTACTGGGCCGAGTGCTACGGCACAGCGCCCTTCCTGCCCATGTCTCGTGCGGAGATGGACAAGCTCGGCTGGGACAGCTGCGACATCGTGCTGGTGACAGGCGACGCCTACGTGGATCACCCGAGCTTCGGCATGGCGGTCATCGGCCGCATGCTCGAATCCCAGGGTTTTCGGGTCGGCATCATCGCCCAGCCCGACTGGTCATCGAAAGATGACTTCATGCGTCTGGGCAAGCCGAACCTCTTCTACGGGGTGACGGCGGGCAACATGGACTCCATGATCAACCGCTACACCGCCGACAAGAAGCTGCGTCACGACGACGCCTACACCCCGGGGGATGTGGGCGGCAAGCGGCCGGACCGTGCCACCCTGGTCTATACCCAGCGCTGCAAAGAGGCCTATAAAGAGGTGCCGGTGGTCATCGGTGGCATCGAGGCATCCCTGCGCCGCATCGCTCATTACGACTACTGGTCCGAGACCATCCGTCGCTCCATCCTCATCGACGCCAAGGCCGACATCCTCATCTACGGCAACGCCGAGCGCCCCCTGGTGGAAGTGGCTCACCGCATCGCAGGCGGCGAGACCATCGACACCATGCAGGACATTCGCGGCACCGCCGTGATCCGCAAGGAGCCGCTGCCGGGCTGGCGCGGGGTGGATTCGAGCAAGCTCGACCAGATTGGCCGCATCGATCCCATCCCCAACCCCTATATGGAAGGGGCGCCATGCAGCGATGACGAGGGTTCCGCGCCGGCTGCGCAGGAGGCCAAGCCCATCCTGGTGCAGCCGCCCAAGCAAAAGCCGTGGGAGCAGACCTACGTCAAGCTGCCGGCGTTCGAGCGGGTGAAGGAGGACAAGGTGCTCTACGCCCATGCGTCCCGCATCCTGCACCACGAGACCAACCCGGGCTGCGCCCGCGCCCTCTCCCAGGCCCACGGCGATCGCATCATCTGGGTCAACCCGCCTGCCTTCCCGCTCGAAACCGACGAGATGGACGGGGTGTTCGGCCTGCCGTACCAGCGGGTGCCGCACCCGGCCTATGGCAACGAGAAGATCCCGGCCTACGACATGATCAAGACCTCGGTCAACATCATGCGCGGCTGCTTCGGCGGCTGCTCCTTCTGCTCCATCACCGAGCACGAAGGGCGCATCATCCAGAGCCGATCGGAAGAGTCGATCTTGAAAGAAATCGAAGAGATCCGCGACAAGGTGCCGGGCTTTACCGGCGTCATCTCGGATCTGGGCGGCCCCACCGCCAACATGTACAAGCTCCGCTGCAAGAGCCCCAAGGCCGAGCAGACCTGTCGGCGCGCCTCCTGCGTCTGGCCGACCATCTGCCCGCACATGGATACCGACCACAGCCCGACCATCAACCTCTATCGCAAGGCGCGCGACCTCAAGGGCATCAAGAAGATCCTGATCGCCTCCGGGGTGCGTTACGACATCGCGGTGGAAGATCCGCGCTACATCAAGGAGCTGGCCAAGTACCACGTCGGCGGCTACCTCAAGATCGCGCCGGAGCACACCGAAGAGGGCCCGCTCTCCAAGATGATGAAGCCGGGCATGGGCAGCTACTACAGCTTCAAGGAGCTGTTCGACAAGTATTCCAAAGAGGCGGGCAAGCAGCAGTATCTGATCCCCTACTTCATCTCCGCCCACCCGGGCACCACGGATGAAGACATGGTGAACATGGCGCTCTGGATTAAAGCAAACCGCTTCAAGCTCGATCAGGTGCAGAACTTCTACCCGTCGCCGCTCGCCAATGCCACCACCATGTATTACACCGAGAAAAACCCGCTCAACAAGGTGAGCCGCCAGGGCGGGGACGTGTTCGTGGTGAAAGGGGAGCGTCGCCGTCGCCTGCACAAGGCGCTGCTGCGCTATCACGATCCGGCCGGCTGGTCGATGATCCGCGAAGCCTTGCTGGAGATGGGCAAAGGCCACCTCATCGGTAACGGCCCCGACTGCCTGGTGCCGCCGGAAGGCCGTGGCGAAGCCAAGGCCGAGCGCAGCCGCAGCAAGGGCCTCAAGCCCGCGTTGACCCGCCACAGCGCCATCACCCATCAGCGCAGCAATGGGGCGGACAGCAAGACCGCTGGCGGCAAGGCGGGCAATGGCAAGCCAGTAGGCTCCCAGCTCAGCAAAGGGGCAGGTGCCAACGGCAAGTCTGCTGCACAGGGTGCTGGACATGGAAAACCGGCAGGGCAGGGGAAACCCGTTCACAAGGGCAAAGCCCCAACCCGCGCGGGTTCAGCCAAGCCGGGTACCAAACCTGCCACTCAGGGCGGCAAGCCTGCTGCCAAAGGCAATGGCGCCAAGCGACCGGCTCGGTGATATTTCCCGGGGGAGGGCGATAAATAAAAATGGCGACCAGATGGTCGCTATTTTTATTTGAGTATTACGAGATACATTTATCTAAAATTGCGACAATCTAGAGATTGTCAATTGCATCCAGCAGTTTATGTATCTGAACATAACACCCAGCCAAGTATGGTTTATCCTTGATGGGGAATGCAGAGCTTTGCTCTTCGGATATATTTAATTGCTCTGCTCTACTCCGTGCCCTTTTCACTCCAGGTTGGATTTTTCTAAATAACCCATCAAAACCTTTATCGTAATTTTTTATTCCAATCTTCGTTAAATGGCTTTTAAAGTTTGATTCTGCCATTAAATTATCAAATGATGAATATGGCCTAGTTGTACTCTCAAAATGAAGCAATAGCCAATATTCAAAACAAATATTAGATAGTGCAACGTTAATATTGTTTGACTTTGCTTTTTTTAGTGCTTGATCATGAAGTTTATCGCTATATTTTGCTTTGCTTTCTCTATCATAAACGACCCAAAAATGATCGTCAGGAGATACATCTTTACTCTTCTTTTTTTGTATTGCTTCGTCAACTAATTGAACGGGAGTGTTTTTTTTAGATGGAGGAATGATGATTACACTTGCTTTTTGCGGGCAACAAGAAGCAACATAATCCTTAATATAATAAGGTTCAGTTTTTTCGCCTTCACAAAATATGAAGATTTTAGGTAAAACCTTTTTACTCATCAGACTTTACCTCATCGTCATTATACTCACCGAATAAATCGTCAAATGTAGACTGCTCTATAAATTTTTCACCAGAAAGTAGAGTGACAATTTCTGGGTAATTTATTTTCGGCACACCACCAAAGCGCCCTTGATCATACCAAACGCCAAATGGCGTAGTCGACTTAACCCGAGTTTTATCAAAATCATTCAAAGAGTATCCTATTGATTTTCCTTGTCTTTTCTCAAAGAAAAATAATTGATCTCTTCTCATCTTCTCTGGAGACATTAATTGCATATTATGTGTCGTGAAAATCAACTGCGAGTTATATTTATTAACTTCTCCATCGTTGAAAAGTCGAACAATCACATCAGCCATATGTGGATGAATGTTATTGTCTAATTCATCAAATACAATAACACATTGCTTTCTAAATGCTTCGACAAGCATTGGTATCATATCAAAGAACCGTCCTGTACCTTCGGATTCTTCTGATTTTTTGAAAATTTCTTCATTGCCATTTTCGGATAGATGAGCGAAGGAAAATGAATTTTCAGAAATAATCATGTCTTTTATTTCATCAGGTATTTCCTGACTAAGATTCAATTCTCTCTCCGCATCAACCTTTATGATTTTAGATATGCCAATATCGATGCAGGAAATTATTTTTGACGCCTTTTCAATCATGTCTAGGTCATCAATGTATTTATTCCATCCGATCCATTGCCCTACGCGAATAAATTCTATGTTATCGTTGAAAAAGTTATATACATCCCTAATTATTTGCGGTGAGGATGCATTGTTACCAGCTTTTGATAAATATGTGTTGTTTGCAAAAAATGCAATTTTTCTAGTTCCGCCTTTATATAAGTTACCAAACTTAATATCTTGCCAAGAGTCCCCTTCTTTTCTTGTAAATAAGTTTGCTTTAACCCTTGATGGGTAATAATCCAAACTTTCATTCAGGATTTCATTTTTTTTAAAGGAAATGTTGTAAACATACCTTGTGCCATCAATGATAAATTCGACACCAAATTTTATCGGAGCATCAATTGTATCAGAGCATAAGCGGTAAGGTTCATAGCATGGTATATTCTTACCATCTCTTAAATCACCTGAACTACAAACCAAATACTGTATAGCAGTTAATGCCATGAGCGCATTGGATTTTCCAGATGCATTAGCACCATAAAATCCAACAGACCTCAGTGCTCCAATACTTGCGTTATCAAGCATAGATACATGGCTAAATAGCTGTTCCGAATAGTAGATCACCGGAGGAAGGGAACTCAGTCCAGTTTGTGCGATCTGATTAGTCGCTAAACAAAACAAGCCACACCCAAAGGACTGAGTTGATGCCTATCCTACCACCTCTGCCACGACCACAACGGCGCCGCATTCACAAAATCATCCATGCCACCCGTGATAAAGGACATGCTCGTCGCTTGATGGCCATCTTGCTGTTACATGAAGGACGCACGATCACCGATGTTCATCACCTTACCGGCGCTGCGCGCTCGACCATCGGTCGTTGGCTTCGGTGGTATCGAGATGAAGGCATAGATGCGCTAGAAGCCTTACCGGCTGGCCGTGCCCCAGTCTTACCTATCGCCAAGATTGTCACCTTACTGGTGCTGCTCATGCAGTTTTCTCCGCAAGATTTTGGTTATCAGCGCAGCCGTTGGTGTACTGAACTATTGGCTATAAAAATCAATCGGTTAACAGGGCTCAATGTGGCAGCCTCCACGCTCCGCCGATGGTTACCTCGTATGGGCATTGTCTGGCGCAGGCCCGTGCCGACCTTGCGGATAAAAGACCCAGCCTATCAGGAAAAAATGGCGAATATCGACGCCGCGCTGGCCCGCTGTGATGCCGATAATCCGGTGTTTTATGAGGATGAAGTCGATATAGACCTCAATCCCAAATTAGGAGCCGACTGGATGTTCAGAGCGCAGCAAAAGCGGGTTGTCACACCGGGGCAGAATGCCAAGCATTATCTGGCAGGCGTTCTCCACGCAGGCAACGGAAGGGTACTTTACGTCAGCGGGATCAAGAAAAACTCATCGCTGTTTATTGCCATGCTGGAAAAGCTGCGCCACCACTACCGACGAGCCAAAACCATCACGTTGATCCTCGATAACTACATCATTCACAAAAGCAAACAGACCGAGCGATGGTTGAAGAAGAATCCCAAGTTCTGCCTGGTGTTCCAGCCAGTTTACAGCCCTTGGGTTAATCACATAGAACGGCTATGGCACAAGTTACATGAAACCATCACGCGCAATCATCAATGCAGAGGGATGGCAAACCTGCTGGCCCGAGTGAAACACTTCATGGATACCGTGTCTCCTTTCCCGGGGAATGGCTATGGCACAGCGAAGGTGTAGCACTATTGGGATCAGTTATTTAGGCATGTGCGACTTAGGGGTTGTAACACTGAAATTAAGCTTGGTTTCGTCTTTAAAAGATCGAAAGTTTTGCATGGAAAGTGATAAGAACATATGAAAATTCCTTTGATTGGCATTTTTTGACAAAAAAAATCATAAAGTGCCATTAGAAAACATCAGAAGCGTACACTAGTTAACCTGTTGATACCAGTGATCTGAGGCGTTGCTTCCCAAATCGATGCGGCTTGAATGGAACTAACTGAGGATGTGGGGATCTGATCACAAAGGAAATCTGAGACACCCACCTTTTTGACAGCGGCGTAGCCCTGTACTTGGCTTGAGGTGTCACTGCCCAGGGGGGTGAGCCATGACCATTGCCCGTTCACGTCAAATCAGTTTGCAGGAAAGAAAATCTGGGACACCCACCTTTTTGACAGCGACGTAGCCCTGTACTTGGCTTGAGGTGTCACTGCCAGGGGGTGAGCCATGACCATTGCCCGTTCACGTCAAATCAGTTTGCAGGATACGCCTTACTATCATGTGGTCAGTCGCTGTGTGCGGCGGGCGTTTCTGTGCGGGGAAGATGCCCACTCCGGCCAGAGTTACGAGCATCGGCGCCAGTGGGTAGTGGACAAGTTGGGCCAATTGTCGCGACTGTTTGCCATCGGTGTTTGTGCCTATGCGGTGATGAGCAATCACTATCACCTGGTGCTCAAGGTCGAGTCGGATACCGCTGCCAATTGGAGCGAGCGAGAGGTGGCCGAGCGTTGGGCGGCGCTGTTCCTGTGGCCGCTGCTGGTACGACGCTGGTATCAGGGGGAATCCCTGATTGAGCCTGAACTCGCTGTGGTGCAACAACTGATAGGACAGTGGCGGGAGCGCCTGCATTCCATCAGCTGGTTTGTGCGGTTGCTCAACGAAAACCTGGCTCGGCAGGCCAATCGGGAAGATGGTTGCAAGGGCCATTTTTGGGAAGGGCGCTTCAAGAGCCAGGCCCTGCTCACCGAATCGGGAAATCTAGGACACCCACCTTTTTGACAGCGACGTAGCCCTGTACTTGGCTTGAGGCGGGGGATCTGGGACACCCACCTTTTTGACAGCGGCGTAGTCCTGTACTTGGCTTGAGGTGTCACTGCCCAGGGGGTGAGCCATGACTATTGCCCGTTCACGTCAAATCAGTTTGCAGGATACGCCTTACTATCATGTGGTCAGTCGTTGTGTGCGGCGGGCGTTTCTGTGCGGGGAAGATGCCCACACCGGCCAGAGTTACGAGCATCGGCGCCAGTGGGTGGTGGACAAGTTAGGCCAATTGTCGCGACTGTTTGCCATCGTTGTTTGTGCCTATGCGGTGATGAGCAATCACTATCACCTGGTGCTCAAGGTCGAGTCGGATACCGCTGCCAATTGGAGCGAGCGGGAGGTGGCCGAGCGTTGGGCTGCGCTGTTCCAGTGGCCGCTGCTGGTACGACGCTGGTATCAGGGGGAATCCCTGATTGAGCCCGAACTGGCCGTGGTGCAACAACTGATAGGGCAGTGGCGGGAGCGGTTACATTCCATCAGCTGGTTTGTGCGGTTGCTCAACGAAAACCTGGCTCGGCAGGCCAATCGGGAAGATGGTTGTAAGGGCCATTTCTGGGAAGGGCGCTTCAAGAGCCAGGCCTTGCTCACCGAATCAGCCCTGCTGGCCTGCATGGCCTATGTTGATCTCAATCCGATACGAGCGGGATTGTCCGACCGGCCCGAGCAGAGCGATTACACCAGCCTCAAGCAGCGTCTCGATGGCGAGCAGTCCGCCGCCCCATTGCCGCCGTTGCTGTTGCCATTCGCGCACGAAGCGCGACCCGATAGCCTGCTATATACCTTTGCGGATTACCTGATGCTGGTGGACTGGACAGGCCGCGCCATCCGAGTGGACAAACGGGGCCATATCCCAGTTTGTCTTGCCCCCATCCTGACGCGGCTGGGGGTGGACGAGGTGCGCTGGCTCAAGCAAGTGACGCTGTTTCGGCGCCAGGGCATCAGAGTGGTGGGTGACAAAGAGCATTGTCAGCAGTTTGCCTGGCACTGTGGCCAGCGACGGTGTCATCAACCATCCCTTTGAGTGATGAATGCTCGCATCATAACAACGTCCGGTATCGCGCCAGCTCCCCGCCTGTGTGATCGCATCTGAATTGGCGTCATCGATGCCAAGACATTCTCTTTAATCCCCCGAGTTTCACAAATGCCATCGCAAATACTGGATGACGAATTGTGCTGGGCGCTGGATGAGGGCTTTCTCCAAAAGATGGCAGTCCTGATAAGGCGGGTTGGGGAAGAGGGGCTATCGGTCCTTTGTCAACAGGCCCTTTCTCACAATGCGGCGACACCGTGGGTGTTGCTTGAGCAGGTGATTTTTGCATCAGTGAAACAGAGTGGGTGATATGGTTCCTCCAATGGAACAATTCGTACACAAAGATGGCTGTCCCAAATGAAGAAAGGCTTTGTTATCTTGCTGGATACGTTGGCAAGGGCGAGTCACGTGGAACGTTCAAGTCAGGAGCAATCAGATGGCGATAACAACGCGATCCCGAAGAGAGAAGGTAGGCAGCGGGCTCGGGCTGGTGATGGGGCTCATCGCCTTTAACCTGATCGTGCTCCTGCTTCCGGTTGCAACAGAGATGTCAGATATGACCCGGATGATAGGTGCCATGGTCAGCGCCATGCTTTGCGCCGAGCTGGGCGCCAGGATTGGCAAGTGGTGGGATGCCAAAGAGCAGGCCGGATCGGCAGAGTAACTCGACGTGAGAAGAGCGCCAATCGCCCGAGTGCGGCGGTGTGTGCGGGTGTAACAGGCAGGGCGACAGTTGTCGCCCTGCCTGTTTTGCTATCGCGGTTTGCCGCTCAAGCGCCGCGCCGCCGGGGGTCGCTTAGATGGAGGAAGGTGGCCAGGGTGTCGCGGGGCGATGCCGCATTGCATCAGAAGGCGCCTGGAGCGAGATGGCGCCAAGGCTGGATCTGCGAGGGAAATCCTGAGATCGTGCAGGCAGTTATCTGGTTATCCCCTTGAGAGGAGTGCCCATGCGCATTGCCCTGATTGGCCTTGGCGATATCGCCCGGAAGGCCTATCTGCCGCTGCTGGCAAACGACGAGCGAGTCACCCCGCTGCTCTGTACCCGGAGTCCCTCGGTGCTCGGCAAACTGGCGCGCCAGTACCGGATTGGCGAGTGTTTTACCGAGGTCGATGCGCTGCTGGCGAGCCGACCTGATGCGGTGATGATCCACGCTGCCACCGCCGTGCACGGCAAACTGGCGGAGCTGTGCCTGCGTGCCGGCATTCCCACCTTTGTGGACAAGCCGCTGTGTGACAACGCAGGAGAGGTGGAGGCGCTCGCCAATCTCGCCATCGCCAGGGACTGCCCGCTGTTTGTGGGCTTCAACCGTCGCTATCTGCCCGCCATGGCCGCCGCACGCGGCCAGCCGCTGACCGAGCTCCATTGGCAAAAGCACAGGCACGCCATGCCAGGGGCGCCTCGTCAGTTCTTGTTCGACGACTTTATCCATGTGCTCGACAGCCTCTGCTGTTATGGCGGCGAGCCGGATGGGGAGCTGCATACGGTGCTGCGACGCAGCAGTGAGCAGCCCGAACTGCTGGCCGGGGTGAGCATCGCCTGGCAGAGCGGGCAGATGGCGGTGAGCGGCAGCATGAATCGCAGCGCCGGCATGACCGAGGAGCGCATCGATGCCTATGGCGACAACCTCACTCTGCATATCGAGAATTGCACCCGTGGCCTGCTTGCGCGAGACAACACAGTGCAGACTCTGGCTCCGGGCGACTGGCAGCCCGTGCTGGCGAGCCGAGGCTTTGTCGCCATGCTCGAGCACTGGTATGGGCAGATTGACGCCGGGCGGACAGACGGGGCGCTGGTCGAGAGCTACCTGCAAAGCCATCGACTGGCAGAGCGCCTCGTCGCCCTGGCAAAGGGATGACCCGAATGCAAGGGGCTGGGTGACACCGGCAGGCATCACTGGCCAGAGAATCGGCAGAGCACTGTATGAGATGGTGGCTCCTTGCGCAGTCAGCCGGGAAAGGTGCCAGCGAGCGAGCCAAGCGAAGGCGGGTTTGTTATCTTGGCGGCCATCAAGAGCTGCAGGGCAAGAGATCGCAATGAAGAAGGTGTCGAAGATGAGATGGCTGACCGCAGTGGGCGGGGTATTCCGTTCATGAGCATCATTCTGGGGATTGATCCCGGTTCGCGCATCACCGGTTACGGGGTCATTCGCATCGTCGCGGGCAAGGCGGAATATCTGGGATCGGGCTGCATCCGCACCGATCTGGGGGAGCTGCCGTCTCGCCTGAAGCAGGTCTATGACGGGGTGAGCGAGATCATTACCCAGTTCAAGCCGGACGAGTTCGCCATAGAGCGGGTCTTCATGGCGCGCAACGCGGACTCTGCCCTGAAGCTCGGCCAGGCCCGTGGCAGCGCCATCGTCGCGGCGGTCAACGCCCTGCTGCCGGTGAGCGAGTACTCGGCCACCCAGATCAAGCAGGCGGTGGTGGGCACCGGTGGCGCCGCCAAGGAGCAGGTGCAACACATGGTGACTCACCTGCTCAAGCTCTCTGCCACCCCCCAGGCGGATGCGGCGGATGCCCTCGGGGTGGCGCTCTGCCACTTCCATACCCGCCAGAGCCTCATTCGCATGGCCGGGCGGGCCAGCGGATCGGTGCGCGGCCGTTATCGCTGATCCCTGGAGGAGGGCTATCGGTGTTGGCAGGGGAGCGCCGGGGGCCGGAGCTGCTGACAGAATCGCTGGTCGGGTCACAATCTGTCGCGTCCCTCGATGGGACTCCCGTGGAGAAGCGTACCGGGCGGGTGAATATCTTTCTACTTTATCAATAACTTGTGACCTTCATCACATATCCGCGATGAGCCGGGTCGGTTTCGTCTTGCTCCGCCACACTCCCATAATATGGCGCCTGTTCAATAACAGTGTCCGTATGAGCCTTTCTGGCTCTCGTGTTAATCATCATGGGAGAGACAAGAGTGAAACCTTTTGCTGCTGAATTTATGGGAATCTTTTGGCTGGTACTGGGAGGCTGCGGGAGCGCCGTGCTGGCTGCCGCCTTCCCCAATGTGGGGATCGGCCTGCTGGGCGTCGCCCTGGCGTTTGGTCTGACCGTGCTGACCATGGCCTATGCCATCGGTCATATCTCGGGTTGCCACCTTAACCCGGCCGTGACCGTCGGGCTCTGGGCCGGTGGCCGCTTCCCGGCCTCCAACGTGCTGCCCTACATCGTGGCCCAGGTGCTTGGCGGGATCGTGGCAGGTGGCGTGCTCTATGTCATTGCCAGCGGACAGGCGGGTTTTGATGTGAGCGCCGGCTTTGCTTCCAACGGCTATGGCGAGCATTCCCCCGGTGGTTACAGCCTGCTGGCCGCGCTGGTGTGTGAAGTGGTGATGACCGGTTTCTTCCTGTTTGTCATCATGGGTGCCACCGACAGCCGTGCGCCGGCCGGGTTTGCTCCCATCGCCATCGGTCTGTGCCTGACCCTCATTCACCTCATCAGCATTCCGGTGACCAACACCTCGGTCAACCCGGCGCGCAGCACTGGGGTGGCGCTTTTTGTCGGTGACTGGGCCGTGGGCCAGCTCTGGCTGTTCTGGGTTGCCCCCATTGTCGGTGCCATTCTGGGTGCATTGGCCTATCGTGTGATCGCCACGAAAGAGTGATGTGTTGCTAGTTAACGTGTGGTATCGACACGCCCCCGGGCGTGTTTTTTTATGTCTGAAGGAATACCGGGCAGGGCGCCATGCTGACGATAGGGTGCGGCATGATCACAGTCCCTTGGCGCTCAGCATCTCTTTGTAGCGCTGATGCAGCAGCTTGACCCGTTCCACATAGGCCCGGGTTTCGGCCAATGAGGGATGCCGCCGTGCTTGTACCGTACCGGTCCTACAACCCCTTGGCGCTCAGCATCTCCTTGTAGCGCTGATACAGCAGCTTGACCCGTTCCACATAAGCCCGGGTTTCGGCCAATGAGGGATGCCGCCGTGCTTGTACCGTACCGGTCCTACAACCCCTTGGCGCTCAGCATCTCTTTGTAGCGCTGATGCAGCAGCTTGACTCGTTCCACATAAGCCCGGGTTTCGGCATAGGGCGGTATGCCGCCGTGTTTTTGCACCGCACCGGCGCCTGCATTGTAGGCGGCGGTGGCCAGGGCCACATTGCCGTCATACTGCTTGAGCAGACCCGCCAGGTATTTCACCCCGCCAAAGATGTTCTGCTCCGCCAGCAGGGCGTTGCCGACCCCGAGCTCGCGCGCCGTGGCGGGCATCAGCTGGGTCAGTCCCATGGCGCCCTTGCGGGAGACGGCCAGGGGATTGAAGGCGGACTCGGCATGGATCAGCGCCCGGATGAGGGCAGGCTCGACCTGATAAGCCTTGGCTGCCGCCTGTATGGTGCTGGCGTAGTCATAGAGGAAGAGGCCTGTCGTGTGCCAGTTGACCTTGGACGCCGGATCGCAGGCATAGCAGTCGTTGAACAGCAGCAGTTCGTAGTGACCCTGCTCCGGCATCATGTCGGAATAGCGTATGACCCCGTTCTTTTGTACCGACTTGTAGACCTGGATCTGACGGCTTGCAGGCTTAGCGGGTTCAGGGGAGGGGAGCGGCGCCGTGGTGAGTGCCACGGTACGCGGCGTGGGAACCGGGGAGGAGACAGCCGTCTCCGGGGTCAGGATCACCACCTCTGCCGGTGGCGGTATCTGAGCCGGGGCTGCGTGGGAAAACAGCGGCATCATGCCCAGCAACATCCATGCTTTCAACGGCTTGCTCCTTAAGCCTCGTTAGCCACGTTGAGTAAAGCATTCGGGATGGCGCAGAACAAGTGCCCGTGAACAGGGGAGGCTGGAAATGTGATGGCAGAGGGACGTCCCACCTGTGTGCTCACTCAGGACAAGGGGCGCGGCTCATGGCGTCAAGGGACGCATGATCGCAACCTCGTCTTTTCCATCTAGTTATTGGCTTTTTTGTAAGTTAAAGGCGTGTTATCTTGCTGTTGCTCCACTCTGGTCAGATCTCTTCGTGGAGCCAGAGAGCGAGCAGGAGGGGGCCGGTATGGCCAGAGCGAAATGGGCATGACAAGCAGGCGAGCGATGGAGCTCAGATTCGAAGAGTACTGTGATGCGGATCTTTCCCTCATCAGAGACTATTACGAGACGACGTTTTCCCACTATGTGCCGGATTTGGCAGAACGGATTTTTGTGGTTCGTGATGCACACTGGCTGGTGGGGGCGGTGCGCCTGCGCGATGAACAGGATTACTACCACTTGTGCGGCTTTCGTCTGCTCCCTCACTACCAGTCTCTGGGGCTGGGGTCCCGCCTGCTGCAGCATGCCTGCCGCGATCTTTCCGACAAGCCCGTGATCTGTCACGCCCTGCCGTTCGAGAAACCCTTCTACCTCAAGGCGGGATTTGACCACCTTCCCCTGCATGAACTCGACGGACCCCTTCACTCCCACTATCACCAGCAGCACGAACAGGGTTATCAGATCGAGCTGCTGGTGCGTCAGGCGAAGGCGCCTGTTTTCAACTGACGTCTTATTGGGGTTTGGTCAGCAGGTGGATCTTGCCTGGTGACAGCTCCAGCCCCAGCAGATTTTCCTTGAGCCAGGCCTGATTGGGGTCCTTGTCATCCAGCTTGTAGACAGGCTGGGTCTCCAGCCGTTTCTCCATGCTCTGCAGCAGCATCCTCAGCATGAAACCAAACTTCTGTTCCGCCGCAGCAGGCTCCAGCTTGTAATCGATGAGCTTCATGTTGTCGAGGAAGAGCGCACTCCTGGCCTTGTCGTAGCGGGGCCTCGCCTCATAGGTCATGTTGAGGCGCGCGTCGTACTCGGTCTGATCCGGGAGCGCGATTTTCAACTTGCCTTTGCCAAACACCCTGGCGGTATCCGGGCTCTGGCGACCAATCTGCACATCGCTCTGCTCGAGTTGCACATGGGCCTTGATGATGCCGGGCAATTCCAGCTGTTTGTCCACTTGCACCTGGGATTGCAGGTACTGATTTATCTGCTGCTCATTGATGTCATATGAGCCTTGACCTAGCATGGCCAGACTCAGCAGCATAGATTGCAGGATCATGCTAACGACCTGATAGAATGGGTGTGCCCCGTAGCATACCATCCCGACCCTGTGGGGTCTGCCCGTGCCATCTGTCCAATACACCAAGGAGTTGCCTTGCTCGACGGTCTGGAATACGACATTCAGTTGCTGTTTTCCCGCTTTCTCGGCTGGTTGTTGCTGTTGTTTCACACCGTGATCGTGGCAGGGATCTCCCTGCGGGTGGTGATGAAGCGACGTCCCATCGGGGTATCCCTCGCCTGGTTGGCCCTCATCTATGCCATCCCCTTCGCCGGGGTCGGTTTCTACGTGCTGTTTGGCGAGATACGCCTCGGTCGCAAGCGGGCGGAGCGGGCCCAGGCCATGTACCGTCCTTACGCCATCTGGATCCGCCAGCTCGCGCGCCTCTTCCCCCAGCACTGCTGCGAGGTGGGCAGCAAGGCACGCCCGCTCCACGATCTGATCCAGGGGCGCTTGGCCATGCCCATGCTCTCGGGCAACCGGATGACCCTGCTGCACAAGCCCAAGAGCATCGTAGAGGAGATAGTGCGCGACATCCGGGGCTCCTCCCAATCCTGTTATCTGGAGTTCTACATCTGGCACCCCGGCGGGGATGTGGACGAGGTGTGCGAGGCGTTGATGGAGGTGGCGGCACGCGGCGTGGATTGTCGTGTCTTGCTCGACTCCATCGGCAGCAAGACCTTCTTCCGCTCCTCCTGGCCCAAAACCTTGCGTGCCGCTGGTGTCAAAGTCGTGGAAGTGTTGCCGGTCGGCGCCTGGCGAATCCCCTTCCAGCGTCAGGACTTGCGCATGCACCGCAAGCTGGTGGTGATCGATGACAAGGTTGGTTACACCGGCTCCATGAACATGGTGGATCCCCGTTTCTTCAAGCAGGATGCCGGGGTCGGCCAATGGGTCGACATCATGATCCGGGTGCAGGGCCCCGTGGTGCCGTTGATGTGGTCCACCTTCGTCTGGGACTGGGAGATGGAGACCGGCGAACGGCTGCTCGACAGTCTGCAACATGAGCCGGAAGCCTGGCCACAGACCAACTATCGGGCCCAGCTCATTCCCTCCGGCCCCTTCGTCGGCGGTGACTGCATCCAGCAGAGCCTGCTGCTCGCCATCTACCAGGCTCGTCATCATCTGGTGCTGACCACCCCCTATTTCGTGCCGGACGATCCGCTGGCTGCGGCCCTCTCTTCGGCGGCGGCCCGCGGCGTGCTGGTGCAGTTAGTTCTGCCTGCGCGCAACGACTCCCTGATGGCCAACCACGCCAGCAACTCCTTCATGGAGGATCTGCTGGCGGCAGGAGTGGAGATATACCGCTATGATGCCGGACTGCTGCACACCAAGAGCGTGCTGGTGGACGATGATTTCGCCCTGGTGGGCACGGTCAACCTCGACCGGCGCAGTCTCTGGCTCAATTTCGAGATCACCCTGCTCATCGACAACCCGGTGTTTGTCGCCGAGATGAACCAGCTGGTGCAGGGCTACATGCTGGAGGCGACCCCCATGTCACTGACCAGGTGGCGTGCCCGCCCCTGGTACAAAAAATTGCTTGAGAACATCTTCTACCTGTTCAGCCCCCTGCTGTGACAGCCAGAGCGTGGAACCCAAGCCGTTGTCTGGCTTGTGTTGATGCCCATCCTCCCCGTAGAGTGCGCCCATGCACCCGCCATTGAACCATTGTGGAGAAACAGAACTGATGAAGAAAAAAGTGGCCTTGGCCGTCGGAGCCGTGTTGGTGGTGGGAGGGCTTGGCGCCTGCTGGTACACGGGCAATACGTTCGACCGGATCCTGGCCGAGCAGATCGCCAGGGCGCAGCAGGAGAGCGGAATCGAAGTCACCTGGAGCCCGGAGACGGAGAATCTGTTTACCCGCGACGGCGTGCTCAAGGTGGTGGTGCCGCCCCAGACGCTGGCGAGTTTTGATCCCCAGCTGGCGGGAAGCGAACCCATCGAGATGCAGTTCGCGTTCAACAGCCGCCTGTTGCCGCTCTATATCAAGAGTCACCTCCAGCTTGATACCGCACAGGGCACGCTGGCGCCCATCCTGACCTCTCTGGGGATGCAGCAGTGGCAACTGGGGGCCGAATCGGCGAGCAGCCTCTGGACCATGAGCAACAGTTCCCGCTTCTGGGTGAGTGACTTCAAGGTCAAGGAGGGGCTCAACGAGTTCACCTTCCTGCCCTTGAACGGCGACTATCGCGGGGATCTCGACGGCAATGGCCATCTCACCGCCCACTGGTTGGGGATGACGGTCCACGATGCCCAGAGCAAGACAGATCTGGCTTTGGCGGATCTCAAGGGCAGTGCCGACATGGCCGAGATCAGCGGGCTCTGGCTCTCTCCCCGCAGCGATGCGACCCTCACGGCCTTCTCCCTGACCCAGCCGGGGAACGTCAAGATCACGCTGGAGGGGCTGACCACGGCCACCGAGCTGGCGGGGGACGATCTTCAGACGCTCTCCACTCGCTATCAGATGAAGGTGGCGACCCTCAACATGGAGAGCGAGGAAGACCGGCTCGCGCTGACCCAGGGAAATCTGGATCTCTCCCTCAAGGGGCTGGATCTCGAGGGGTATCAGACGCTGCAAGAGGCCAGCAGCAAACGGGTGGACGAAGCGGCCATCCAGGAAGCGCTGGACAAGATGCTCCAGAGAGGGGCCACACTGGAACTGGCGGATCTGAGTGCGCGATTGAACGGTGAGCTTGTCAGCCTGCAAGGGGAGGCCAAGCTGGCGCCCACCACCCTGGCACAGTTGATGGGCAGCGAGGAGGGGATGCAGGCACTCTCCGGTCTGCTGCATGCCCACCTTGGGGAGAAGCTGGGCCAGGCCGTACCCCAGTTGGCCCCCATGCTGGAGCAATTCACTGCCATGGGATATCTGAAGGCGCAGGAGTCACAGCTTCAGGCCGAGCTCAAGCTCGACAAAGGGGCCGTGACCGTCAATGGTCTGCCGCTGCACCCGTGAGTGCCGCGCAATGAAAAAGGCTCCCTCGGGAGCCTTTTTTCTGGGGGCGCGCAGCCGCTTATTTGAACACGACGGTCTTGTTGCCGTAGACGAAGACCCGCTCGTTCAGCACCAGTTCCAGCGCCCGGCTCAGCACGGATTTCTCCACGTCGCGTCCGGCCTTGGCCATGTCATCGGCACTGAAGGTGTGATCGACGTGGATCACGTCCTGCTCGACGATGGGGCCTTCATCCAGATCGTCGGTGACGAAGTGGGCGGTGGCACCAATCAGCTTGACCCCGCGGTCGAAGGCCTGACGATAGGGGCGGGCGCCGATGAAGGCAGGCAGGAAGGAGTGGTGGATATTGATGATCTTGCGCGGATAGGCTTCCACGAAGCTTGGGGTCAGCACACGCATGTATTTGGCCAGGATGACGTAATCCGGCTGGTAGCCATCGATGAGCGTGCGCACTTGCTCCTCATGCTCGGTGCGGCTGAGATCCTCGTGGCTCACGCAGTGGAAGGGGATGTCGAACTTGCCGGTCAGCTCGGCGAGGGTGTCGTAGTTGCCGATGACAGCGACGATGTCCATGTCCAGGGCGCCGGCATAGTTTTTCATCAGGATGTCGCCGAGGCAGTGAGTCTCCTTGGTCACCAGGATGACGATGCGCTTCTTGCCCGCCTTGACGAGGCGACGTTGGGCGCCGGCAGGCAGGGCATCATCGAGGTCGGCCAGCAGGGTCTCGTCGTTGAAGCGCCCTTCCAGCTCGGTGCGCATGAAGAAGCGGCCGTTTTCGTGATCCACGAACTCGTCGTTCTTGTTGATGTTGAGCTGGTGCTTGTAGCAGATGTTGGTGATCTTGGCGATGAGACCCTTGGCGTCGGGGCAATCGGTCAGCAGTATTTTCTTTTCCATCTCTGTCATGATTCCGTTTGTGATGTTGGCACCGCGGTCTGCGCGGGCGCGCGCGTTTTTGCTGGCACTATGCCACAAACGAAATCAGAAAGGACAGCGCGCCGTGTATCGGGTGGTGCTCGCGCGAAAATTGCCGTGCAGCCAGCACCCGGTTTGTCTTTGATGGGTTTTTGGCTGGCATCCTGCGTCTTTTTTCTTTAGGCTGTCTGCGCTTATTCTCAGGGCGGGGCGAAATTCCCCACCGGCGGTATCCCGATGTGACTCGGGGAGCCCGCGAGCGCCCGACCCGGCATTCATCCGGGACGGGGTCAGCAGATCCGGTGAGATGCCGGAGCCGACGGTCATAGTCCGGATGAAAGAGGATAAGACAGATATTGCTGTCCAGACCCTGCCGGGTTGGCTGCCGCATGGCTACTTCTGTCTGCCTTTCCATGCCCTGATTCTGGTCCTTGTCTTTTTTAGGAGTCTTACCATGAATCAGTCTCTACTCAGTGAATTCGGTGATCCCATTGCTCGCGTCGAAGCCGCGCTGGCCGCCCTGCGTGCCGGTCAGGGTGTGCTGGTGGCCGATGATGAAGATCGCGAGAACGAAGGCGATCTCATCTTTGCCGCAGAAACCATGACCAACGAGCAGATGGCCATGATGATCCGCGAGTGCTCCGGCATCGTCTGCCTCTGTCTGACCGACGAGCGGGTTCGCCAGCTCGAGCTACCGATGATGGTGGAGGCCAACTCCAGCCACTATCAGACTGCCTTCACCGTGACCATCGAAGCGGCGCAGGGGGTGACTACCGGGGTGTCCGCTGCCGATCGCATCACCACCATCCGCGCGGCCATCGCCGACGGAGCCCGGCCCTCCGATCTGCATCGACCCGGCCATGTCTTCCCGCTGCGCGCCCGTACGGGTGGGGTACTGACCCGCCGTGGTCACACCGAAGCGACCGTCGATCTGATGCAGCTCGCCGGGCTCAAACCTTACGGAGTTTTGTGCGAGTTGACCAAGGAAGATGGCTCCATGGCCAGGTTGCCGGACCTGGTGGCCTTCGGTCGCCAGCACCGGATGCCGGTCCTGACCATCGAAGATCTGGTGCAATATCGTCAATTGCTGTCAGAACGTTCAGCCTGAGCCTCATACGAAATTGTAATAAGCCCAAATTTTGGTTACGCTTTGTGCGAACCTCATCCAGGGACACTCATTTTTGCTTAAAGTTTGTACGTAAAGTGTGCAACTAAAAAAAAATGAGGGTTTTAACGCATTTATCTGTGATGAGGCCTATCCAAACTATGATTTTTTTGTGCCATAATCACGCCGCTTGCTAAACGTCTGGCGAGTTAAAGGGAGCTTTTAAAAATGAAAAAAATGTTGTTGGTAGGTGTTGTTGGTCTGTCCGCTCTGCTGGGCGGTTGTGCAAACACCAGCGAACTGGAAACTTCCGTTCAGAATCTGTCTAACAAAGTTGACCAACTGGCTCAAGATGTTAGCGCTGTTCGTGCTGATCAGTCCAAGATCGCTGCTGATGTTGCAGAAGCCAAGCAAGAAGCTATGCGTGCTAACCAGCGCATCGACAACATGGCTACTTCCTACAAGAAGTAATCCATGCGAAAAAATGGCGCATTTCAATGCGCCATTTTTTTTGCCTGAAATTCATCAAATTACCGCGTTTCCCCGCTGAAACCCGCCTGACAAGGCAATGCCGACGAATCGGCATCCCCTCTTCTGATTTTCCTGTCGCTCAATAGAGCAGGCTGTAGAGCTTGCGACGATAACTCTGCGCCGCCGGGTGCGCGCCCATGGTTGCCAGCACATCGAGATAGATCTTCTTGGCATCGCCAAAGGCGAGATCACGTTTGAGGATGGTGAACAACAGGGCCAATGCCTCTTCCTGTCGACCAACCTGGCTGTAGAGCACCGCCAGCTCCTGGGCGAGGGCATGGTCATCCGGCTGTTCAGCGTGGCGCAGCTCCAGGGCGCGCAGCTCAGGACTGTCGCTGGCCTGCAGCGCCAGCGAGAGGCGGGAGCTCAGGGTCTGGTAATGATCATCCTGTGCCACCATGGGGATGGTCGAAAGCAGGCTCTGCGCCTCGTCAAGGAGATTGAGATCCAGCGTGGCCTGTATCAGCCAGAGCGTGATGTCGTGACGCTCGGGGGCGAGGCGATGGGCCTGGCCAAGATGGGTGTGCGCCACATCGGCTTGCCCGTTCTCCAGCGCCTGCTTTGCCTGATCGAGCAGCAACTCCTCCTCTTTGGGGGCAAAGGCGGCGAAATACTGGCGCAATGTGGCTTCATCCTGCGGCCCTTCCAGAATGGCCTGTTCATCCGGGCGCCCCTGATGGAACAGCACCAGCGCGGGCAGTGCGCGCAGGGCAAGCTGGCTGGCCAGAGGTTGCAACTGGGGGTCGTTCATGTCGACTTTGGCAAGGGTCACCGCCGCATTGGCCGGGCCGACCAGCGCTTCCACTTGCGGGGTCATGGCCTGGCACTCCGGCATCTGGGGCGCGTGGAAATAGATGACGACCGGCTTTTTCATGGACGCATCGAGCAATTCTGCGTGGAAGTTCTGGGGAGTGATGTCGACGATCATGAGGCTGACTCTCGAAAAATGGTGTGGATCAACATGGGGTCCAGCGGGGTGGAATTCAAGCGCGCATCCAGCAGATGGGCATCGACCCGGCGGGTCGGGGCAGCCAGGCTGAGCCATCCGCTGCCCGCGGGCCAGTCACGGATTTCATAGTGGCGATTGTCGAGGTGATTATTGAGCTGCCATGCCTGCTCCGGAAGGAAGCTGATCTTGTCGAGTCCGGCGGCAATGCCGTCGCCATGCGCCTTGAGCACAGCTTCCTTGCGAGACCATAGCCGATAGAAGGCCGAATGTTGCTCCTCTAGGGGCTGGGCGCTCAACCATTGGTATTCGCTTGGCGCATAGAAGCGTTTGGCCAACGGCAGTATGGGGCGGTCACGCAAGCCCATCTCGATATCCACCCCGAGGGGGCCCTCCTCACAGAGGGCGATCACCAGCCACTCTCCGCTGTGGCTGAGGTTGAACTGCCAGCAATGACTGAGCAGTGTCGGCTTGCCATGCGCACCGATGCCAAAAGTCAGGGCATCGGCCCGGCAGTGGAGTCGCTCGGCCAGCAGGCGGCGCAGCAGCACCCGGCCGAGCAGGTACTCATGCTGGCGACCCGCCTGGTGGATCTCGTGCCAGTGACGGCGTTCATCCGGGGCGAGTTCGGATGCCAGCCTGATCACCAGGTCTGCATCAACGCTTGCCGTATTTAACAAATAGAGATCCGCAGATAGCATAATATTTCACTTAAAAATGGGGGTGAAATAGCGATAACAGTCCGTTTGATGCGCTCAAAACCGATGCTTTCAAGATTGTATATTGTTTGGGCATGATCACATAAATTGCGCTAAACAGAGCATTTCCTTGCAAAAATGTGAGGTCGATTGGGATTTTCGCTTGCCTCGATAGAATTCTTGGATATAGTCGGGTGCTGTTGCCTTATAAATTGCCCTTTCGGGCTGCATTTTAACAAGTTTCACTCTTTTTGCGGGGATAAAGGATTGCGCCACCTGATGCTACTGCTGGTCGCGCTCGGAATGGTGGGTTGTGCATCGGCACCCCAACCCGAGGTCGCGAGCAAGATCGAGGTTTCCATGATGGAACCCGTGATTGAACCCGAAGTTTCACCAACCCCTGACGTCAACGAAATCCTGACCGTATACAAAGAGTGGCGCGGCGTTCCTTACCGGATGGGAGGCAGCAGCCAGCGAGGCATCGATTGCTCCGCCTTTGCCCGTGAAGTGTTCCGCAATGCCGTCGGCATCGAATTACCCCGTGATACCCGCTCCCAGGTCCATGAAGGCACCCGGGTTTCCAAACAGGATCTGGTCGAAGGAGACCTGGTCTTCTTCAAGATCAACCGCCGCCTCAATCACGTGGGCATCTATGTCGGCAATGGCGAATTCATCCATGCCTCCACCCGCGCCGGGGTGACACGCTCCAAGCTCGACAGCAGTTACTGGCGCAGCAAATTCTGGCAGGCACGCCGGATAGACATCTGAGTCAGGCTGGACAAACGGCTCGCAGTACGGACTGTTTTTCCAACCTCACTTGAACCGGGCCCTCAGGGCCCGGTTTTTTTATGACCCTCGTTTAGACTTTCCCTGGTCGACTCTCTATAGTGTGGCCCCCTTGATCCTCGGCAGGTCCAGCATGACACCCCAGCAGAAAACCGGATTGCACCCGCGCAATCGCCATCAGGCACCCTACGACTTCGACGCGCTCTGCCAGCGTACCCCGGCGTTGACGCCTTTCGTGTTCACCAACGAGCACGGCACCCGAACCCTGGACTTTGCCGATCCGGCCGCCGTCAAGACGCTCAACCGGGCATTGCTGGCACTGCACTATGGCATTGCGCATTGGGATCTGCCCCCCGGCTATCTCTGCCCGCCCATTCCGGGCCGGGTAGACTACCTGCATCGAGCCGCGGATCTGCTGGCCGAGAGCGCGGGATGCGTACCGACGGGCAAGCAGGTTCGAGTGCTGGATGTCGGTGTCGGGGCCAACTGCATCTATCCCTTGCTGGGCGCCCGGGAGTATGGCTGGCGCTTCGTGGGCTCAGACATCGATCCTGTGTCGGTGAAGGCGGCAACCCTGCTGGCCACCAGCAATGGATTGGGCAACCAGATCACATGCCGTCATCAGGGTAACCCCAAGCATGTCTTTCACGGGATCCTGGGGCCGAAGGAGCACTTTGCCCTGACTCTGTGCAACCCGCCGTTTCATGCTTCTCTGGCGGAAGCGAGCAAGGGGACGGAACGCAAGCTGCGCAACCTGGGCAAGGGCCAGGCAGTGGCCGGGGCGCCCGTGCTCAATTTCGGCGGTCAGAAGGCTGAGCTCTGGTGCGAGGGGGGCGAGGCGGCGTTTCTGGCGGCCATGATAGAGCAGAGCAAGGAGTTTGCCAGCCAATGCCTCTGGTTCAGCTCGCTGGTGTCGAAAAAGGAAAATCTGCCTGCCGCACGAAAGGCGCTGGCTCGGGTGGGGGCGCGGGAGGTTCGCGTGCTCGACATGGCGCAAGGCAATAAGGTGAGCCGGATCCTCGCCTGGAGTTTCCTGGACGATGGGCAGCGCAAGAGCTGGTGGACCGCCCAGGGGAGATGATCGAGGACGGGGCTCAGTGGCGACACGGGCCCCGTCTCTTTTTCGGATCAGATGTTGATTCGTTTGCAGCCTTCCATTCAATCGTTTTCCTGCCCGTGTTTGCTCGCATGTTAGTGACCACTTTCGCGCCTGGTACAGGTGTACGCCGAGATTTTTTTGTACTTGCTGATGAAACTTTCATAAAATAGGACTGGTTAGACCTCTTTACAGGCTTTGAATCGAATAGGGATCGGTAAATGAAAGTTGTCGATTTTCTGAAGCACAAGCGCGAAATTCTGGCGCAACACCCCTTTGAGCTCAAGGATTGGCTCTCTCCGGCGATCCGCGACTACTGGCGTGAGTTTCAGCAAAAGGCACACCTTCATCCCTTGCTGGGAAGAGTGCTGGATCTGCAGGGGGAGTCCCAGGATGCCCGCCAGCAAGAGGCTGCCAGAGTCACCCAGGTCGCGAATGGCCAGCCTGCCCTGGCGCAGGATCCCGTGGTGGAGCTCGAAGGTGAAGCGGCGGCACTCTATGCCGAGTTGCAGACCCGCATCGGTGAAGAGACCCATGTGGGTGAGTGGTTGCAGGTCACCCAGGCGTTGATCAACCAGTTCGCGACCGTGACCGGCGATCATCAGTGGATCCACACCGATCCCGAGCGTGCGGCAGCCGAGTCTCCTTTCAAGACCACCATTGCCCACGGCTTCCTGACTCTGGCCCTGCTGCCCCAGTTGACCGGTTCGGTGGACGAGAGCACGCCGGAGTTCCCGACCGCTCGCATGGTGGTGAATTTCGGCTTGGAGCAGGTCCGCTTCCCTTATCCTATCAAGGTGGACAGCAACATCCGCGCCCGCACCAAGCTGTCGCGTGTCACGCCCATCAAGGGGGGGATCGAGCTCCTCAAGGAGATCAAGATAGAGATCGAGGGGATCCGTCGCCCCGGCTGCGTCATCGAGTCGGTCACCCGGATCTATTTCTGACGCGCTCGTCTTGCGTCCATGAACACAGGCCCACTTCGGTGGGCCTGTGCCGTTTCTGGCGGGTCAGAAACTCGCTCCCAGGGTGATGAGGTGACGCCACTCTTTCTCGCTCACATCCCTTTGCAGACCGTGGTAGTCGAGCCAGGCATCGTCCCAATCCAGTTCGCTTGACCAGGAGAGGCGCAGGTGATCGTTGAAATAGTACCTGAGGCCCAGGCTGCCGCTGACGGACTGTTTTCTGGTCAGGTAGGGGGAGGGTTGATCGACGAATTTTTCATAACTGCCCTTGCCAAACAGCTCGAATTTTTCTTCCCAGAGGGTCCAGGGCTGCCGGTAGTCCCAACCCAGGCTGACGAAGGGGTAATTGATGATCCTGTCGTCAAACAGGTCGGAATTGCTCCACACCTCCGGCCTGAAATAGGCCCGCTCCAGACCGAGCTGGGTAATGAGCTCCAGCCGGCGTTGCCTGTCATTCCAGAAGCGGTAGCCGGGGCCGGAAGCATAGTCAATCTCCAGATAGCCTGCCTCGATCATGTTGTAATCGATGTCGACGGAAGAGCGCAGGAACCAGTGATCGTCGAAGAAGAAGTCGAGCTTGGGTTTGAGCTTGTATTCGTGGCTGTCGGTGATGTTGTTCGCCGTTTCGTAGATGTACTCGCCATCCAGGCTGTAACGCCAGTCCAGATTGGCAAACTCGGTGGAGACCTTGAGATTGACGTTGTTGGTCTTCTTGGTGTTCTCCTTGAGCTTGATGTTGAGATCCCCGTTCCCTGTCAGCAGCCAGGCATTGGCCTCGTCAGGAGAGTCCAGCAGGGGGATCCCCGTCTTGGTGAGCGGCTTGGGTTTTTCCTGCTTGTCCAGACGCCATCGTTTGATGGCGCGGCGCGGGACCGTCATGGCCTGACTGTAGGCGGGCTTGATGCGGATCTGCTCGTCCGTGATCTCCTCTATGGTCCCGCTCAGGCGATCGCCGTTGTGCATCCAGAGGATGTCCGCCATCGCCGCGGAGCCAGGCAGCAGAAGCAACAGGCAAACCACATGACTGATTCTGTTCATGGTGGTCAGGCCTTCAGCCGCTCACGGGTTTGGGCAGCCCGCTCTTGCGCTCGAGCAGGGCGGTCACCCGGGCACTGTCGATGTCGGGGGCAGCGATGAACTGCTCGGCTTCGGGGGAGAGCACCAGCGGCGCCCCTTGTGCCATCTCCGCTTCGGTGCGGGAGAGGGGGGAGTGTACCTCCAGCCAGCGACGACCGTCGGGTTCCACCGCCATCTTGACCGGCTGGTTGATGACCCGGACCGGGGTGCCGACGGGAACAAGACCAAACAGGGTTTCGATGTCATCCGGGCGCAGCCGGATACAACCCGCGCTGACTCGCAGACCGACCCCGAAATCCTTGTTGGTGCCGTGGATGAGGTAGTCCTTGTTGCCATAGCCAAGACGCATGGCGAACTTGCCGAGGGGATTGTCGGGGCCGGGGGGGACCACGGCGGGCAGATCGATCCCCTTCTGCTCCAGCCAGGACTTGCGGACCATGGGGCCGGGCACCCAGGTCGGGTTGGGATTTTTCGCAATGACGGTGGTGGTCATCTCCGGCGTCTCGCGGCCGATGTCACCGATCCCGATGGGCAGCACCATCACCTCCTGCTTGCCCTTGGGGAAGTAGTAGAGGCGAAGTTCAGGCAGGTTGATGACGATGCCTTCTCGCGGCACGTCGGGCAGCAGCATCTGGGTCGGCAGAGTGAGCCGGGTGCCCGGGGTGGGCAGATAGGGGTCTACGCCGGGATTGGCTTCGAGCAGTGCCAGAAAGCCTGTCCGGGTATGCTTGCCGACCAGTTCCAGATGATCGCCAGGCTGTACGATGTAATCTTCCAGGGCGCCGATGAGACGGCTGTCCGCTGGCGGCAGGGGATAGGTGTTGGACCAGACAGGTGCGGCCCAGAGGCTGGCGGCGGCCAGCAGCAGTGAGACGATACGAGTGTTGAGCATGGTTGTTCCTATCGGCTGGGGCGAGGGACGGGTTCCCTTCCAAAAAATGAGCAGAGATTGTCAACGAATCCCGCGGGGATTACCAGTCCGGCACCATGACTGCCGGGAGGGCGGTGGCGAGCGCGTCACAGGGTGTCACTGGCCCATCAGGCTCGCCGTATTCACCCGCCGGGAACCGGGTACAGGGTGGAGACAGTGAGCGAGGAGGCGCTGCCGGGTGAAAGTCACTGGCGTTGGGAGGGGCGGGATCGCCGGATGGCGGTTTTATCGCCAGTCGTCTGATCTGCAACGAGATTTACATTGATTTCCCGGCTAGGGTTGGGTCAATATGAGTGCCCGTGGAGAGATGCCGGAGTGGCCGAACGGGATTGACTCGAAATCAATTGTGGCAGCAATGCCACCCAGGGTTCGAATCCCTGTCTCTCCGCCATTTATTCCCCTCAAGCCCGCGTCCGTCGCGGGTTTGTCATTTCTATCTCATCTCTGTCCATCCCCCGCCTCAGCCATCTCCCAATGTCTTTTCCGATTTGGGGCCAGTGGTCACGGGGTCGCGAAGCCTCACCCATTCTCTCGAATGTCTATTCACCTGATTAGCCACTTGCCGGCCCAGACAGATCTCCCGGGCTCATCACCAACATGGTGATGGGGAATAGGCCCGCACCTGCAGGGTCATCTGGCCGCCCCCGCGAGCTCAGCCATCGCGATCCCCCTGATAGGCGCAGAAAGCCTGCGAGTAGATGTGTCCAGAGCTCGCTATTGGTGCTTGGTTTTCTACCCCGCAGCCATCATCAGAGCAACGTGGCTGCGAGTTGGAGACTCATGCCTTGCGGCTGGCGAGCTGGCGAAGGCGCTGGGTGCTCTGGTGCAGACTCTGGTGCTGCACCTCGTTCAGGGGGCAGTGCTTGAGCACGTATTCGGCGCTGGCCACCACCGTCTTCCAGCGCGGTGCCTTGGGCAGGGTGTCGAGGTTCAGGTACTTGTCGAGGGTGCGGGTCTGGGGACTGGAGCGGTCCATGTAGACCCGCCACAGCTTGCTCTTCTCCGCCAGCACTATCTTGCCCTTGCCGGTGCTCTGCTGCCAGGTCTCCAGGGTGAGACGCATGGTGTCCACCAGGGCGCGGCGCAGAGGTTCGTCATCCTGCTGGCGAATGAGATCGTCCGCCAGCGACCTGAACTCCCCTCCCAGCCGGCTCAGTTCCCCCAGCAACTGGCCATCCTCGATGATGGCCTGGCGAGAGAGGCTCTTGAGGGCGTTCTCCAGTGCAGCCATGCGATTGTCGTCCTGACGCGGTTCGGTGCCAAGGGTCAGCGCATAGGCGTGCTGCCCCCCCAGGTTGATGGGCAGGGCGCGGGCGTTGAGGGTGTCTCGCTGGCCCGCCACCAGGAAGTCCAGCTCCCGCTCCGGCTGCGCGGTCATGTCGGGCCACTGGCTTGCCAGCGGGGCGGCCAGCCACTCGTCCAGCATCTGCCCCTCCATGGCTTCCGGCTCCTGACCCAGCAGGCGCGCCAGGGCCCGGGAGGCAAACAGCACCCCTCCTTGCTCATCGAGGAAGACCATGGGGTCGGCCCCCTCGCCAAGCAGGGCGAGGAGCCGCTCCTGATCCTGGTGCAGTTGCTCCTGGAGCAGCAGACGGTGCTCTATCTCCTGTTTGAGCAGGCGGTTCTCCACCAGGGAGGCGCGCCCGGCGCTGGCCTCCAGCAGGGCTCTCACCCGGGCGAACAGCTCCTCCTTGCAGAAGGGTTTCACCAGATAGTCGTTGGCCCCGGCGTTGAAACCCTCTTCAATCTCCTTGGGCTGGTTGAGGGCGGTGAGCAGCAGCACCGGCAGCTTCTCCTTGGGGTGCTGCTGGCGCAGACGGCGGCAGACGTCGAAGCCCGAGAGGGTGGGCATCATCACATCAAGCAGGATGAGATCCACCGGCTCCTGAGCCAGCTTGGTCAGGGCGTCGTGGCCGTCGCTGCTGGGCAGGATGCGATAACCGCAGGGCTGCAGCAGGTGGCGCAGTATGTGCAAATTGATGGGCTCGTCATCCACCACCAGGATGACGGGGGCATCTTGCGGCGGGGGCGGCAGATCCTCGCTCTCCCAGTCCGGCAGGATGACGGGTTGCTGGCGCACCAGCTGGTGCTCTATCTGGCGGCTGTCGAGGGTCAGACTGCCCGCCTTGCCGCTGGCCAGCGGCAGGGTGAAGGCGAAGGTGGAGCCGACGCTCGGCTCGCTCTCCACGAACAGCTCCCCCCCCATCAGGTGCACCAGCTGGCGGGTGATGGAGAGACCGAGGCCTGCTCCCTGCTTGCTCACTTCCGGGCTCATCTGCACCAGGGGCTCGAAGATGTGCTCCAGATGGTCCCTGGCGATGCCGATGCCGGTGTCGGTCACCTTGATGCGCAGGAAGTTGCCCTCCACCAGGGCGCTCAGCACCACCTTGCCCTGGGGGGTGTACTTGATGGCGTTGCCCACTAGGTTGTAGAGCACCTGCTCGAGGCGCTGCTCGTCCGCCAGCACAGGGGGCAGCTCGGCGGGGCTCTTGTCCACCAGGGTGAGGGGCTTGGCCTGCACCAGGTGCTGGCAGAGATCCAGCACCAGCCGGATGACCCCCTTGGAGGAGACCGGCTGGGGGTGGATCTCCAGCTGGCCGTAGCGCATCTGGTGGTAGTCGAGCAAGTCGTCCACGAGGCGGGCCAGACCGTCGGCGCTCTTGATGATGAGGCCGAGTTGTTTCTGCTGCCCTTCGGTCAGGTCCTGCTGGCTGGCGAGCATGGACTCGGCCATCCCCTTGATGCCGTGGATGGGGGTGCGCAGCTCGTGGGAGGTGTTGGCCAGGAGTTCGTCTTTGAGCTTGTCCGCCTGTTGCAGGCTGAGGTTCTGCTTGTGGGTCAGCTTGACCTGCTGTTGCAGCTCCTGGGTCTGGCGTTCGATGAGCTCGATCTTGTCCTTCACCGAGCGCTGCATGTGGCGAAATGCCTGTGCCAGCCGGTCGATGTCATCGTCGGTGCGGGGGATGGTGATGGGGTGATCCAGGGCGCCGTCCGCCACCTGTTCGGCGGCGGCGGTGAGGGATCGCAGGGGCGCCGTGATGGAGTGGGAGAGCCAGCGGGAGAAGAGGATCAGCAGCAGCAGTGAGCCAGCTCCCAGCAGGATCACCAGGGTCTCGAGCTGGCGGATGGGGGCATAGGCCTCGCTGGTGGAGATCTCGGCGATGAAGGCCCACTCGGTATCGAACACCTTCACCTGGGTATAGGCGGCCAGCACCTCGTCATCGTGGTAGGAGAGGAAGGGGCCGACCCCCTGCTCCCCGGAGAGGGCCTTGATGATGAGGGGGGTCTGCAGCGGTCGGAAGTCGGGGCTGAAGCTGTTCTCCACGCTGAATTCGGGGGCGAGCCAGGCGTTGGCGCGCATCCGCTTGTCCGGGCCGATGAGAATGGTCTCGCCGGTTGCGCCGAGCCCCTCCCGCTCCGCCATGATCTGGTTGAGCTTGTCCGGCAGCAGCTCGAAGATGACCACGCCGCGCACATAGTCGTACTGCATCACGGGAGCGGCGAGGTAGGCGACCACCTGGCCGGTCAGCTCGTTGCGGCCAAAATCGGTGAACTCGAAGATCTGCTGGGGCTTCTGGCCGCCATCGAGGCGGCGCTTGATCTTGGCGAAGGTGTTGCCAAGACCGCTGGACTGGTAGGGGCCCGAGAGCAGGTTGGTGGCGAAGTTGGCCTGCTTGGTGACCGAGTAGACCACGTCACCGTTGAGGTCGACCAGGAAGATGTCGCTGTAGTTCGATTTGCGCACCATGTCGGCGTAGCCGCGATGGAAGCGCTGGTGGACGCGGCCATACATCTCGTCCGCCAGGATGAGGGCGCTGATGGAGGGCTCTATCTCCACCTGACTGTCAGGTTGTTGCAGCTTGTCCCAGGAGCCCGGCACATAGCGGGCCTGGGCGCGGGCGCGGGCCTCCTGCGGCGTGGTGCCGAGCTTCTCGAAGGCACCGGTGAAACCGTAGAAGCGACCGATACTGTTGCCGGCAAAGTCCTGCTGGGAGAAGTTGATGATCTGCTCCTTGAGGTTGCCGAAGTAGTCTTGCAGCTGGTTTTTCTTGATGTTGCGCACCGAGACCAGATGGTTGGAGGTCTGGGTGGTGAGATCCTTGCCGTGGCTATAGAGGAAAAACAGGGTGACGACCAGGAAGGGCACCAGGCCCAACATGAAAAAAGCCAGCATCAGCTGCGGTCTGAGCCCCCGAGGCCTGAAGTTCCATTTCATCGCATGATTTTCAATTGAGAATCCAGTTACTAAGCGCGATGAGTTTCTGACTAAAGGCTAACTATTTCAATGGCTTTATCTTAAATTCGCTCGTCGGGTCACAGGGCGCGGGGGGATTTTCGACCAAGGCGTCTAAAGGGTGAGCAAACAGCACGGGAAAGGGCTCAAAGTGAGAAAAAAGGGTTGTGCCCGGGCTCGGGGTACGTATAATGCGCCTCGTTGTCAGGCAACTGGCACGCAAGCAGTAATGCGGGAATAGCTCAGTTGGTAGAGCACGACCTTGCCAAGGTCGGGGTCGCGAGTTCGAGTCTCGTTTCCCGCTCCAATACTTCATGGCACCAACCATGGACATCACTCTCAAGGCAATGCCTTGTCAGCATGGCGCGTTAGCAAAGCGGTTATGCAGCGGATTGCAAATCCGTTTAGTCCGGTTCGACTCCGGAACGTGCCTCCATCTTCTCCCTGTTATCCACATCACTGACGTTGTCCATCCGACATGGCGGCCCAGGATGATGCTTCATTGCATGTCAGTCAGCCGTGAACAACCCTCCCGTTGCCACGTCTTGTGCAGATGCTGATCCATCTCGGCCAATGCCTCGCCCCTGGATCCGGACCTCTCTTCGCCCCCCTGTTCTGCCAGCGCGGCCATCTCCTTTATCAGCAAACCGCATTGCCACAGGCTGGCGGTGGGGACCCCGTGATAGGGGATGTCGATGGCATCGTCACGATTGAGCCGCCACTCCTGCCACTGGCTCCAGGCGAGCACGCCCAATGCCCCCAGCAGCGCTGCATCTGCAAGTTTCATCCTGTGTTCCCCCGTTCTGGTCCAGTCCTCGTTAACTCTGGAACAGGGGCCGCGTTTTGCCACCTTTGTTGTTTTTTAGTTAAATAATGTAACCCGGTTTCATTTTTAGGCTTTTAGCCCCATTTTTTATCAAAAAATGGCGCTGTCGGTGTAGTAATCCTACAATGATTGGCGTAATCTTTGTTCAGTGGTCTTACCAGTGAGGCGTTACATCATGTTTCATCCCTTCTCCCTGACTCAGATAATCCTTCGCCGCATCTTCGTCTTGGTGGCGGGTTTGCTCGCCTTCCCGGTGATGCTGTTTCGCCGGGATCGCGCCCGTTTCTACAGTTACCTGCACCGCATCTGGAGCAAGACCAGCACCAAGCCGGTCTGGCTCAAGATGAGCGAGCGAGGGGAGCGGATCTTCTACTGATCCTCCCCGTGACGCCCGCTTCACCCGGCGCCAGACTGGCGTGACAGGCAGGGCGCACCTCCCGATATAAAAAAACCGACACCCTGGTGTCGGTTTTTTTATGGGGCTCGAACCGCCACCGGCCTTGTATCCATGGCTGGTCCACGTTGTCTCTTGTCCCTGTGGGCGACCCTTTATGCGGCAAACGCCGGCGCACTCTCAGCCGCACTCTCAACCGCACTCTCAGCCGCATTCTCAGCCGCGCCCGTGCGACATGACGGGAGGAAGGGCTGGCGGTACTCAGGGCGCAGGCCCAAGGGTGGCCAGCGCCGCGCGCAGACGGGCGAGGCCGATGGGCTTGAACAGGCAGTCGTTCATGCCGGCGGCGAGGCAAAGCTCCCGCTCGCGAGGCTGGGCATGGGCGGTGAAGCCCCAGACGGGCAGGCCATGGCCAAGGGCACGCAGGCTGCGGGTCAGCTCGAAGCCGTCCATCACCGGCATCTGGCAGTCGGTGATGACCAGATCGAAGGGGTGGCTGGAGAGGGCGCGCAGGGCCTCCAGGCCATTGCTGCGTACACTGACGTCGTGTCCCAGGTGCTTGAGCTGCTGGCGCAGCAGGATCTGGTTGGCGTGATTGTCATCGACCACCAGGATATGCAGCCGATGGGGGAGGGGTTGAGCCTGGTGGGGCTGGGGCGCCGGCATTGCCGTGATCGGGGCGGGGGGTTGCTGGGCGAGCGTGAGGGGCAGCCTTATCTCGAGGCGGGTGCCTTCGCCGACCTGGCTGTGAACGGCTATCTCCCCCCCCATCATCTGGCACAGGATGCGGGCGATATTGAGGCCCAGCCCGCTGCCGGGGAACTGGCCCTGGCCGTGGGCGCGATAGAAGGGGGTGAAGAGCCGGGGCAGCTTGTCCGCGGGAATGCCGGCTCCGGTGTCGGTGATGGTGAGGTGCAGCACAGGAGGCTGCTCGCCCCCGGTCAGGGTGGCGGTGATGGCGACCCGGCCCTGCTCGGTGAACTTGATGGCGTTGCCGATGAGATTGAAGAGGATCTGGCGCAGGCGAAGGGGATCGATCAGCACCCTTGGCATGGGGGTGTCGGGCAGCCTGACCTCATAGATCAGCCCCTTCTGCTCGGCCATGCCCGCAAAGACCCGGGTGACGGACGAGAGCAGGGGAGCGAGATCGCAGGGGGTGGGAGTCAGGGTCATCTGGCCCGCCTCTATGGAGGCGATATCCAGGCTGTCCCCCAGCAGATCCAGCAGGCCGTTGGCGGAGTCGGCGGCGATGCGCAGCAGCTCGCCGCTGTGACGGCTGAGAGCGGGATCCTCGGTGGCCAGCTCCAGCATGCCGAGGATGGCGTTCATGGGGGTGCGGATCTCGTGGCTCATGGTGGCGAGGAAGTCGCTCTTGGCGCGGCTGGCGCTGTCGGCCTGCTGTTTGGCCTCGCGCAGCGCCTCTTCCAGCCGTTTGCGGTCCGTGATGTCTATCCAGCCGTCGATCACCCCGCTGATGGCCCCCTCCCCGTCGAAATAGGGCACCATCCAGTGATAGATGTCGCTCTGGGTGCCCCTGTGATGGAAGAGGCGATCCGCAAAGATGGGCTGCCCCTCCTGCAATACCCTGGCAAAGTCCTGCTCCAGTACGGCGATGCTGTCTGCATCGAGCACCCCTGACAGCCCCTGGGCGAAGGGCTGACCCAGGATGGCCTTTGGCTCGGCGTCGAGCTGGGTCAGGTATTTGCTGTTGCACAGCAATACCTTGCCGCTCTTGTCCCGCACGACGATGGGGTGGGGCAGGCTCTCCCCCAGCGCCCGGATGAACCTGACATGGGCCTCCAGTTGCTGGCGGGAAGCCTGTTCGGCGCTGGCCATCCGCTTGAACATGCGGTTGCGATAGAGCAGCACCAGCGCCAGGGTGAGGAGCCCCACGAACACCAGGTAGACGATGTGGGCGTGGCGATCCATGAAGCCGGGCACCGGCAGTTTGCGATTGCGCCACTCGTAACTCATCATGGCGAGCTCGTTGGGGGGGATGGCGAGGATGGTCTTGTCGAGGATCCCCATCAGCATCCCCTGTCCGGGGAGGCTGGCAAACCCCATCCGGATCGGCTCGTCATCGGCGGGGCCGGCGATGCGCAGCGGGCTCTGGGGATCATTGTCCAGCGCATGGCGGGCAAAATAGAGGGGCACGATGGCGGCATCCACCCGTCCCTGGGCGAGCACCTCCATCGCTTCTGCGGCGCTCTCCACCTCGGTGATGCGGCTGCCCTCCAGTCTCTGTGCGAGGGGCACATGGCGCGTCATCGCCACCGTCTTGCCCGCCAGACTCCGGATGGTGTCGATCCCTTGTCCCTCCTGGCGGGTGAGGATCACATAGATGTTGTCGGTGGCGTAGGGCACCGAGGTGCGCAGCCCGTAGTGTTCAGCCACCTGCTGGGAGATGGCGCCGATGAGGTCGATGGCGCCTGACTGCATGGCTTTTGCCAGCTGACGCTCGGAGTCTGCCCGCACGAACTCGAAGGTGAGGCCGGTGCGTGTGCGGATCTTGTCCAGCATGTCCACCGTCATGCCGACCAGCTGGCCGTCATGATCCAGGGCGCCATAGGGGTAGAGGTTGTCCATCAGCCACACCCTGATGGGGGGCGCTTGCCGCATCCAGGCCCGCTCGGCGGCATCATAGAGATCGGCGCTTCGCTCGTTCATGTCGCGGATGGGCCCGTTCCACTGGGTGAAGAGGGTGTTGCGCGCCCGGTCGTCGATGGCCGCCAGCCCCCGGTTGACCAGGCTGAGCAGGGCGGGCTCGGTGGCCGGGACGGCAAAGCGGAACTCGGCAGGCGCCAGCTCGGGCGGGGCCTCGCCCCGCTGGCGAAGGTTGTCGAAGCGCTCGCTGTTGAGGTAGTGGGTGGCGTGGGCATCCCCCAGCAGGATGTCGTCGCGGCCGAAGAAGACCGCATCGAACGCCTCCATGTTGGAGGGATAGGTCACCAGGGTGAGAGTGGGGTAGTAGCGGCCAAAGCGCGCCCTGTCTATCTGATCCTGGACGGCGGCTACCCGCTGTCCCGGTGTGAGCAGGGCCCCCCGATAACGTCTGGGCACGGAGAAGACGAGGGGGCTGCTGAAATAGGGGTTGCTCAGGCGGATCGCCCGGGTGTCACTGTCCGCCAAGGTGAGATTGCCGAGGCTGGCGAGGTGTATCTCCCCCCGTGCCAGGGCCCGGAGCAGGTGCGCCTTGTCGGGGAAGGCGCTCAGGGCAACGGGTTTGTCCAGCATCCGGGCCAGCAGGTCGATGTAGTCGGCACTGAGCCCCTCGACGCGCTGGCGAGCGATCATGGTGAAGGGGCGGTAGTCCTCTTGCAGGATGCCGACCCGCAGTTGGGACTGCTGGCGCAGCCATCCGAGCTCCGCCTCCGACCAGCGGGGAGGCAGCGGGGCGGGATCGTAGCGGCTATGCAGGGTCAGGGCCTGCACAGGTTGAAGGCAGAGCAGACAGAGCAGGATCAGTGTTCGATATAGGTTCATCTAGCCACCCGACGCGACAGCCATCCCTGCCAAGCCTCATCCAATGGCGGCCATTCTACCGGAAAATGGCTATAACGAGTCCGCTATTTCTCCACGCGCGTCGGCGGCAGCACGGCAAGCAGGGCGGCCTGGCCGCCCCGCCCTCAACCGAACTGGTAGGCCCCCATGTAGAGGCTGCCGTAATCCCAGCTGTCGTGCAGCTTTCGGGGTCTGTCGGCCCCCGCCGCGCCGAGCGCCACAAACAGGGGGCGCAGGTGATCGTCGTGGGGATGGGATTCCACCGCGCCCGGCGCCCGGGCACGGTACTCTTCCAGCGCCCCCCTGTCTCCCTCTGCCATGGTCTGCTCCAGCCAGCGGGCAAACTGGCTCGCCCACTGGGGAACCGGCGAGCCGTCCGGCCCGAGGGCACGCAGGTTGTGGGTGATGGCGCCGGAGGCGAGGATGCCGATCCCTTGCTCGCGCAGCCCCTGCAATGCCTCCCCCAGTTGCCACAGCTGGGCCGGGGTGAAGCTGGCCGGGATGGCGATCTGCACCAGGGGGAGTTCACTGTCCGGATCCATCAGGGAGAGGGGGGACCAGACTCCGTGATCCAGCTCGCGGCGCACCGGGGTGGCGGGCAGGCCGGCCAGCAGCAGCTGATCGCTCACCGCTTCCTGCAACCATTGCGGGCTCGTCGCGGGCCAGCGGATCTGGTAGAGGGGCTCGGGGAAGCCGTAGAAGTCGTACATCAGGGCCGGGCTGGGCTCGACGTTGATCTGCAGCTCGCTTCGGCTGAACCAGTGGGCCGAGATCACCACCAGCCCTCTGGCATCCTCGAGGCGCAGTTGCTTCAGGAACCGGGTCGCGGGCTGATCGCGCAGGACCAGATCCGGGGCGCCGTGGGA
This sequence comes from Aeromonas sp. ASNIH5, assembly GCF_002902865.1. Taxonomy (NCBI): domain Bacteria; kingdom Pseudomonadati; phylum Pseudomonadota; class Gammaproteobacteria; order Aeromonadales; family Aeromonadaceae; genus Aeromonas; species Aeromonas sp. ASNIH5. Next base: position 4,476,447 of record NZ_CP026122.1, read on the forward strand.
GATGAACCAGACAGGGGCGATAGACATGACAGACTCCATATGCGTTGTGCCGATGCGCGCGGCGCACCGACAACCCGAGGCCAGGGCGACATGCCGCTGACGATGTGGTCATTATCTGCCCCTATTGATGGGTTAACAATCAGGCTTTAAGGATAAGCACTCTTCACTTTTGGTTGATAGTCTGGCGTCAGGGCGAGGGAGACCGGGGCAGAAACGACAACGCCGGCGCAGTGCGCCGGCGTTGTGATCAGGGTCCGTCGGACGTGGCCTCTGACGGGATGCCCCGCAGCGCCACCTCCAAGCTCAACGCGGGCCCCGGGCGGGTTTATTGAATGCCCAGCAGCTCCACGTCGAAGATGAGGACTGAGCCCGGCGGGATCTTGCCGGCGGCGCGATCGCCATAGGCCAGGTTGGCGGGGATGTAGAAGCGGGTCTTCTCCCCTTCCACCATCAGTTGCACCCCTTCGGTCCAGCCCTTGATCACCTGGTTGAGGCCGAATTCGATGGGCTCGCCACGGGCGACGGAGCTGTCGAACACGGTGCCGTCCAGCAGCTTGCCCTCGTAGTGCACCTTCACCTTGCTGGTGGCGGTGGGGTGAACGGTGCCGGTGCCCGGGGTCAGCACTTCGTACTGCAGGCCGGAGGCGGTGGTGGTCACCAGGGGTTTTTCCTGGTTGCTGGCGAGGAACTCGGCCCCCTTGCGCACGTTCTCTTCCGCCAGCTTCCGGTTGTTGCTGCTGGAGTAGAAGTAGTAGGCGGCGCCGGCGATAAGAAGGGCTATCAGAATGAATTTCATCGGGTTTTCCTGTTCCTTGAAATCAGAGTGCAATGAAGGGGCATCTTATCCCAGCCAGGGGGAGAGGGCGAGGGGGGATGCCGGAGGATGTGACCGGACGAGCAAGGCACCGGGGGCATGATGCCCCCGGTTCGGATTTACTTGACGGCCACCATCATCAGGGCGGGCAGGGCGAAGAAAAGCCCGGCCACGTAACCCAGCGCCAGCAGCTTGTTCTCGCTGCCGACCCGGGCCAGGGCTTCGGCGGCCTTGATGGGCAGCTCCCGCAGGAAGGGTACCCCGTAGATGAGCACCACGGCGAAGAGGTTGAACAGCACGTGGACCAGGGCGATGGTCAGGGCGAGCTGGGCACCGGCACCGCTGATGGCGGTGGCGGCCAGCAGGGCGGTGATGGTGGTGCCGATGTTGGCCCCCAGGGTGAAGGGGTAGAGCTGGCGGGTGCTGAACACGCCGCCGCCCGCCAGGGGGATCATCAGGCTGGTGGTGGTGGAGGAGGACTGCACCATCACGGTGACCAGGGTGCCGGAGGCGATGCCGGTGAGCGGGCCACGGCCCAGGGCCTTGTGCAGCAGCTCCTTGGCACGGCCCACCATGACCTGTTGCAGCACCTTGCCAAGGGCGGTGACGCAGAACAGGATGAGCAGAATCCCGATGAGAATGGTGGCGATGGCGCCCCCCTTGCCCGGCAGGAAGGCGACGGCACCGTCGATGAGATCCAGGGACGGGGAGATGAGGGGCTTCATGAAATCCATCCCCTTCATCGACATGTCGGCGGAGCCCAGCAGCAGGCTGGCAATCCCTTCCGCACTCTTTTGCAGCAGACCGAACATCAGCTCCAGGGGCAGGAAGATGAAGACCGCCAGCAGGTTGAAGAAGTCGTGCACGGTGGCGGCGGCGAAGGCGCGGCGAAACTCGCCTCTGTCCCGGATGTGCCCCAGGGAGACGATGGTGTTGGTGATGGTGGTGCCGAGGTTGGCCCCCATCACCATGGGGATGGCCATGGCCATGGGCAGGCCCCCTGCCACCAGGCCGACGATCACCGAGGTGACGGTGCTGGAGGATTGCACCAGGGCGGTGGCCAGGATGCCGAGCAGCAGCGCGACGAAGGGGTTGTTGGCAAAGGCGAAGATCTGGGCCGCGCCCTCGGCGCCGCCGGAGAAGCCCTTGAAGCCGTGGGAGACGGCGCCAACGGCGACCAGGATCAGGTAGATCAGCGTGATCACCGCGAGCCAGTTGAACAGGGGGCCGGGACGACGGATCTGCTGGGGTGCGGAAGATGCGGTGCTGTGCATATGGCCTCTTGGGGTCGTTCTGCGTTGAAAATGGACGGGCGCATTACAACAAGGCTCCATGACAGAAATATGACAACGTGACACTTTTATGATGCTTTGGTGACAGGGCGGCAGGGGGCGTCGCAGACAAAAGGTGTCGGAGCAAACGCCGATATGACGCCATCCGGCTCATCACCGGCCCCCGCCCTTGCACTGGGATCCCAGGGTTATATGCTGCCGGACTTTCCTGTCTTGAAACTGAGGAAGCGATGATGCGTGCATGGGTTTTGTGCCTCTCCCTGGGTCTGCTGTCTGCCGGTGCGCAGGCCAGCGTGTTCAAGTCCGAGTGCAACCTCGACAAGGCGGTCAGGAACGAGGCGATGAACGCCACCCTGGGGGTCAAGGGCAACTGCGATGCCGACAAGCTGGTGCGCAAGCAGAAGGAGAAGGCCAATGCCGAGGTGAAGAAACACACCACGGACGTGCTGGACAAGAAGACGGCGGGACTGAAAGAGACCAGGCAGCACACCAATGCGGCCCTGAACAAGCAGAGTGCCGGTGTGAAGCAGGCGCAGGACAAGGTCAACCAGACCCGCAAGGATGTCAACGCCGTGACCAGGGATCCGGTCAAGGCGGCCGCCACGGCCGTGCTCAATCAGGGGTGAGGGTCCGCGCACCGGACGTCTGAATGCAAGAAGGGGAGCCATGGGCTCCCCTTCTGTTTGGGCGTGTGTGCCGACTTACTGGCCGTCGGCCGCTTCCTCGTACTGACGGAAGGGGATGCGGAACACGGCGAGGCGCAGGAAGAGGTAGGTGACCCCGATCCCCGCCCAGATGAGGCCAAGCTCTAGGGAGCTCTGCTCCAGGTTGATCCAGAGGGCGCCGATGGTGGCGGCCCCCAGCAGCGGCAGCACCAGGAACAGCAGGTGTTCCTTGAGGCTCTTGTTGCGCTTCTCGCGCACCCAGAACTGGCCGATCACCGAGAGGTTGACGAAGGTGAAGGCCACCAGGGCGCCGAAGTTCACCAGGGCCAGGGCCATGTCCAGATCGAAGGAGACCGCGGAGAGGGCCAGGGCCCCCACCAGCAGCACGTTGATGGCCGGGGTGCGCCAGGTGGGGTGGATATAGCCGAACACCCGCTCCGGGATCATGCGATCGCGCCCCATCACGTAGAGGATGCGCGACACGCCGGCGTGGGCCGCCATGCCGGAGGCGAGCACGGCCGCGGTGGTGCACACCAGCACCACGCTCTGGAACAGGGTGCCACCCACGTAGAGGGCGATCTCCGGCAGCACGGCGTCCGGCTCCTTGAAGCGGGCCAGATCCGGGAAGAAGAGCTGCAGGCTGTAGGAGACGGTGACGAAGATGATGCCGCCGATGAGGGCCGTCAGCACGATGGCGCGGGGGATCACCTTGCCGGCATTCGGGGTCTCTTCGGAGAGGGAGCTCAGGCCGTCGAAGCCCAGGAACGAGAAGCAGAGGATGGTGGCGCCGGTAAACAGCGGCAGCATGCTGGCAGACTCCACATGGAACGGACGGCTGCTCATCAGGGTGCCGGCCCCTTCACCGTGACTCAGGCCCCAGGCGATGAGGCCGAGGAAGGTGACGATGATGGCGATCTGGATGAAGACGATGAAGCCGTTGAGGTTCGCCACCAGCTTGATGCCGCGCAGGTTCAGGAAGGTCATCACGGTCACCAGACCGAAGATGAAGATCCAGGGCTCCACGGTGGGGAACATGGCGGTCAGGTAGATCTTGGCCAGCAGGATGTTGATCATCGGCATGAACATGTAGTCCAGCAGGGAAGACCAGCCCACCATGAAGCCCACGTAGGGGTGGAACACCTTCTGGGCATAGGTGTAGGCGGAGCCTGCGGACGGGAAGCGGCGCACCAGGTGGCCGTAGCTGAACGCGGTCAGCAGGATGCCGCCGAGCGCCAGCAGGTAGGCGGTGGCCACGCGACCATCCGTGATGTCACCGACGATGGCGAAGGTATCGAATACCGCCATGGGCGTGAGGTAAGCCAGACCCATCACCACGACCTGGAACAGGGTGAGGGTCTTGAGCAGCTTGGCACCGGCCATCACGCTTTCTCCTCTGCACAGGCCCCGTGGGCGAGATGGGACGGGATCAGGGACGCGGGAACGCGTCGCTGGACACAGGGGGCGCCCATCTGTGGCACAGATGCGTGGCGCACGCCGGCGGGGACCGGCAGGAAAGCAGTGAAATGCCCCATGTTTTTCCTCACAACGTCGGGAGATTGCTTGGCAATCTGGGTATCAATTCCGGCACATGGCCGGCCTCTTGGTGAATGGTGGTGTGCCCCAGAAAAGCAAAGAACCGATGTTGTTGAAACATCGGCTCTCAAGGGGCGCCGTATTGTGCCCTCAGGGGGGGGAGGAGACAAGCGAAAAAGGCCGCCAGCGGGGAATTTGTTCCCCCCGTGAGCGATCACTTCGCCACCGCTGCCGGAAAGTCGATGACAACCTTGTCATCAGGCGGGGCCCTGCTTTGCCGCCATGTGAAACCGGCGCCCTGGGGGCGCCGGTTTCGCTCAGGAGGCGTCCTGCTCGGGGCGGCCGAGGCGGACCCGGAACACGGTGAGGCGCAGCAGCAGGTAGATGGCGCCGAGGGCGGCCCAGATCAGCCCCAGCTCGAAGGAGGCGGGCTCCAGGTTGAGCCAGAGCACCCCGATGCAGGCGGCGCCGCACAGGGGCAAGGCGAGGAACAGCAGGTGATCCTTCAGGGTCTTGTTGTGACCCAGCCTGAGATAGAAGTGGGCAATCACCGCCAGGTTGACGAAGGTGAAGGCCACCAGGGCGCCGAAGTTGATGAGCGCCAGCGCCATCTCCAGATCGAAGGCCACCGCCGAGAGGGCCAGCATGCCCACCAGCAGCACGTTGAGAGCCGGGGTCTGCCAGGTGGGGTGGATGTAGCCGAAGACGCGGCTCGGCAGGGCGCGATCCCGGCCCATCACGTAGAGCAGGCGCGACACCCCGGCGTGGGAGGCGAGCCCCGAGGCGAGCACCGCCACCGTGGTGCAGACCAGCACCACCGCCTGGAACAGCTTGCCACCCACATAGAGGGCGATCTCCGGCAGCACCGCATCCGGCTGCTGGAAGCGGGAGATGTCCGGGAAGAAGAGCTGCAGGAAGTAAGAGACCGAGATGAAGAGCACGCCGCCGATGAGGGCGGTGAGCACGATGGCGCGGGGGATCACCCGATCCGCGTTCGGGGTCTCCTCCGACAGGGTGGTGATGGCGTCAAACCCGAGGAACGACAGGCAGAGGATGGAGGCGCCGGTCAGCAGGGGATTGATGTGCATCTGCTCGGAGAAGAAGGGGCGGCTGCTCGCCACCGTGCCGAGCCCCTCGCCGTGGCTCACGCCCCAGGCGATGAGGCCGATGAAGACGGCGATGATGCTGAACTGCATGATGACGATCAGGCTGTTGAAGTTCGCCACCAGCTTGATGCCCCGCAGGTTCAGGAAGGTCATGACGGCGGCCAGGGCCAGGATGTAGGTCCAGGGGGCCACGCCGGGGAAGAGAGCCTCCATGTAGATCTTGGCCAGCAGCATGTTGATCATGGGCATGAACATGTAGTCGAGCAGGGAGACCCAGCCCACCATGAAACCCACATAGGGGTGGAACACCTTCTGGGCATAGGTGTAGGCGGAGCCTGCCGAGGGGAACTTGCGCACCAGGTGGCCGTAGCTCATGGCGGTGAACAGCATGCCGATGAGGGCGAGCAGGTAGGCGGTCGGCACATGGCCTTCGGTGATTTCGGTGACGATGCCGAAGGTGTCGAACACCGCCATGGGGGTGAGATAGGCCAGCCCCATGATGACCACGTGCCAGAGTTTCAGGCTTTTTTTCAGGTTCATCGCGGCTTTCCGGGGAAGGCCGCCTTGATTTTCAGAAAAAAGTATTCTGAGTCCCTAAATCCATATGCCATACGCTTTATCACTTTGATCTTGTTGTTCACCCCTTCCAGCACACTCGTGTGCATCGGGTAGTTTGCACTCGCCAGGATCCCCCGCATATATTTCGATAAATTTCGACCAAATCGTTGCAGCGGCGCTAGCCCGCTTTCCTTCACCTGCCGCATCCAGCTCCGCCATCGTCGCCATCCTTCCCACACGCTCGGCGCATACCAGATGCCCTTCAACCCCTCTTTCAGCACGTACACCATCGCCAGCGGTTGATTCGCCGCCAACAGCTCCTGCAACTTCACATCCTGTTTTTCACTCAACTTCGCCCGATTACGTAGCAGCAACCAACGCGCACTTTTGACCACTTTTCGCGCCGGTTTATCGCTTTTCAGTGCATTCGCCTGCTCCACTCGCACCCGGTCCACCACCTCTCGGCCATAGCGAGCCACCACGTGGAACAGGTCGTAGACCACCTCCGCCTGCGGGCAGTGTTGCTTCACCTCCAGGTCGAACGCCGTGTTCATGTCCATCGCCACCGCTTCAATCTGCTGGCATCGCTCGCCGAGCTGCTCGAAGAAGGGACGGATAGCGGCCCGGCTGTTGCCGTGCCCCACCCACAGGACGCGGGTTCGCTCGGCATCCATGATCACGGTGGCATAGCGGTGTCCCTTGTGCAGGGCAAACTCATCCATCACCAGCCGCCGCACCTCCCCAAGTTCGATGGTGCCCACACTGGTCTGCAAACGGCGCTTGTCGATCTCCTTGATGGTGTGCCAACCGACCCCGGTGAGCTGGCTGACATGGCGGATGGGGAGGTACTGAACGAGCGCTTCAATCCAGCACTGCATGCGCCGGGTGAGGCGGGAGCCAGAGGGGAGCCAGTCGATATGTTCACTGACGCGACCACAGCGCAGACAGTCGACGCGGCGAACAGGCAGTTGTAACCAGACTTGTCGGTCAAATAGGTCTCGCTCACGCACCCGGCGGATACGTTGGTCGTGGATCAATGGCGTGGGTTGCAGGCATCGGCGACAACGGGGCAACAGGTCGGCGCGAGGCTCAAGGGTAAACAGGGTGTGATGGTTGGCAGAAAGCGCTTGGGCGATGACGGTATAACCTGGCCAGAAGGAGGCAATATCAATATGATGCACGGCGACAGCAGGGTGATGGTGGTGGTGTGTTTGGAGACAGCCAGTTTACCAGCACCCTGTCTGTCAACTTCCACTTCCCCAAGATCCCGCGAAGAACCTTTTTTCAGACCGGCGGGGTGCGGGTGCATCAGGCGATCCCCCGCAGGCAGGCTGACGGGATCAGGCTGACGGTGAGGTCATCCTGCACGGTGGGGGCGCCAGTCCGGGATGCGGACGGATGGCGCAGACCGGCGCGGGCCGGCAGGAAAGCGATGATATGCCCCATGGAGTTCCTCACTAAGAAGCGGGTGTCGTGAGATGGCGTGCCACCTCGTTATCATTTCCGGTCTGTTCCGGCCTCGTTATGGATTTGTTTGGCGCAAAAAAAGAACCGGGCTCCGATGAGCGGACGGTCCTTGAATACGGCGGCGCATTGTGCATTCGTGATGCCCCCTTGACAAGCATATCAAGGGAGCAAAAACGCATTTTTTTGCACGTGGGCGAACGCGGTCTTCCGGATCAGGCCAGGGAGGCGGACAGGGCCTGCTCCAGCAGGTCGAGCCCCTCGTCGACGATGGCCGCCGGGGCGGTCAGGGGGGCGAGGAAACGGATCACGTTGCCACGCACGCCGCAGGCCAGCAGCACCAGCCCCCGCTTGCCCGCCTCGGCCACCAGCCGCTTGGTGAGATCCGGGTCCGGTCTGGCGGCATCTCCCTCCTTCACCAGCTCCATGGCCACCATGGCGCCGGGGCCGCGGATGTTGCCGATGCAGTCAAACCGTGTCGCCAGCTGGTGCAGGCGTGCCTTGATCTGCTCCCCCTGGGCCAGGGCCTTCTGGTTCAGGCGCTCCTCCTCGATCACCTCCAGCACCGCCAGGGCGGCGGCGCAGGCGATGGGGGAGCCCGCATAGGTGCCCCCCAGGCCACCGGGCTTGGCGGCGTTCATCACCTCGCTTTTGCCCACCACGGCAGAGAGCGGGAAGCCGCCGGCCAGGCTCTTGGCCAGCGTCATGATGTCGGGTTCGACACCGCTGTATTCGGTGGCGAAGGTCTTGCCGGTGCGACAGAAACCGGTCTGGATCTCGTCGCAGATGAGCAGGATGCCGTGCTGGTCGCACACCTGGCGCAGGCGCTGCATGAAGCTGGCGGAGGCGGGGTAGAAGCCCCCTTCCCCCTGCACCGGCTCGATGATGATGGCGGCTACCCGGGTGGGTTCGATGTCGGCGCTGAAGCAGAGATCCAGCGCGGCCAGGGCATCGTCTTCACTCACTCCCAGGTAGTCGGCGGGGAAGGGGAGGTGATAGACCTCCCCCGGGAAGGGGCCGAAGCCGGTCTTGTAGGGCACTACCTTGCCGGTGAGGGCCATGCCCATCATGGTGCGGCCGTGGAAGCCCCCCTTGAAGGCGATGGTGCCGCTGCGACCGGTGTGGGCGCGGGCGATCTTGATGGCGTTCTCCACCGCCTCGGCGCCGGTGGAGAGGAAGAGGGTGCGCTTGGGGGTGGGGCCGGGCACCAGGGCATTCAACTTCTCCGCCAGCTCGATATAGCCGGAGTAGGGGGTGACCTGGAAGCAGGTGTGGCTGAACTTCTCGAGCTGCTCGCGCACCGCCGCCACTACCTTGGGGTGGTTGTGGCCGGTGTTGAGCACGGCGATGCCGGAGGCAAAGTCGATGTAGCGGTTGCCCTCCACGTCCCACAGCTCGGCGTTGTGCGCCCGGTCGATGAAGACCGGCAGCAGGGTGCCGACCCCCTGGACCACGGCCGCTTCGCGGCGGGCCTGCCACTGCTGGTTGTTGCTTGAATGACTCATCTTTCCTCCCTGAGGGGCATGGGCCCCCGCTGTTCCTGTGCCATCTGGCCATATGTGTGCCGCCAACTGCCCTCGGGCAGGGCGGCCTGTTCGCAAAAGGGGGCCCCGGGCGTGTCCTCAGGGCCCACAAGGCGCTCGGTCGTGACCGGCGACCCCCTGTTTCTATCTGTAAAAGCGATAGGCTAGGTCATAACGCATCTGTTTTAACGATGCGATAGCCCTTTCATTTCCCTCAGCGAATGCCGCCAAAGCAGAGGTATTTGGTCTCCAGGTACTCCTCCAGCCCTTCGGCCGCCCCTTCCCGGCCCAGTCCCGACTCCTTGATCCCGCCAAAGGGGGCCAGTTCGGTGGAGATGATCCCCTCGTTGATCCCCACCATGCCGTATTCGAGCCCCTCGGCCACCCGCCACACCCGGGCGATGTCGCGGCCATAGAAGTAGGCGGCCAGGCCATAGGGGGTGTCGTTGGCAAGCGCAATGGCCTCGGCTTCCGTCTCGAAGCGCACCAGGGGGGCGACGGGCCCGAAGATCTCCTCGTCCAGAATGGGGTTGCCCCGGGTGACCCCGGTCAGGATGGTGGGGTGATAGAAGAGGGGACCGGCGGGGTGGGCGTCGCCCCCCACCAGCACCCGGGCACCGGCGGCGACCGATTGCTGCACCAGCTCGGCCACCTTGCTGGCGGCGGCCGGGTTGATGAGGGGCCCGATCTGGACGCCCTCGCCCATGCCGTCCCCCACCTTGAAGGCTTTGACCGCGGCGGCGAGCTTCTCGGCGAAGGCGTCATAGACGCTGGCCTGCACCAGGATGCGGTTGGCGCAGACGCAGGTCTGGCCGGCGTTGCGGTATTTGGACGCCAGGGCCCCGGCCACGGCGGCGTCGAGGTCGGCGTCGTCAAAGACGATGAAGGGGGCGTTGCCGCCAAGCTCCAGGGAGAGGCGCTTCATGGTGTCGGCGCACTGGCGCATCAGCAGTTTGCCGATGCGGGTGGAGCCGGTGAAGGAGAGCTTGCGCACCACGGGGTTGCTGCACAGCTCGTTGCCCACCGCGCTCGCCTGATGGGAGGTGACGATGTTGATGACCCCGGCGGGAATGCCCGCCTGCTCCGCCAGTACCGCCAGCGCCAGGGCGCAGAGGGGCGTTTCGGCGGCGGGCTTGATGACGATGGTACAACCGGCGGCCAGCGCCGGACCCGCCTTGCGGGTGATCATGGCGATGGGGAAGTTCCAGGGGGTGATGGCGGCCACGACCCCCACCGGCTGCTTGATGGTGGCCAGGCGCCGATCGGCGGAGAAGCCGGGGATGGTGCGGCCATAGGCACGCTTGCCCTCTTCAGCGAACCACTGGATGAAGCTGGCGCCGTAGGCCACCTCTCCTTTGGCTTCCGCCAGCGGCTTGCCCTGCTCGCAGGTCATGATACGGGCGAGCTCCTTCTGGTTGGCCATGATGCGCTCGAACCAGGCGTAGAGTTTGCTGCTGCGCTCCTTGGCGGTGAGGGCCGCCCAGGCGGGTTGCGCCGCGTGGGCGGCCGCGATGGCGAGGCGGGTATCCTCCCCGTCCATGTCGGGCACCTGGGTGATGACCTGGCCGGTGGCCGGGTTCAGGACCTCGAACCGGCGCCCGCCCAGGGACTCGCACCAGCGGCCGTCGACATAGGCCAGGGATTTGATCAGGGAGAGAGCAGGTTGTGATGCTGACATAAGTAAGGGGCCTCGATAGTGGGTCTGGGTGGCGCGTTTATGTGGGCACCGCCGTATAGAATAATAAGCACGTAACGACCATAAAATGAGCCGAAATGTTTTTCAAGTGTTAAATATATTTGAGTGAACTGGGCGTCACATGCTAGAAATGGGGCTATTAGCGCGATTGTAGCGGTTTTCATTGCGCAGGGTGTGCAAAATAATGAACGCTCTGGGTTGTGCAGGATAGTGAACGGGGCTGACGTGTCTGACGCACTATATTGACCAGTCGGCCCCAGGTATTCGAATGACCATGGAAGGAGGTGGGCGATGGAGCAATCCCGTGGCGAGGTCCGGTGGCGGACCATGACGGACAATCCCCTGGCGGAGCACGAGAGAAACATGGGGGAGCGGCTTGCCCGGATCCGCAGGGAGCTCGGGCTCTCCCAGCGCCGGGTGGCGGAGCTGAGCGGCCTGACCCACGGCGCCATCTGCATGATAGAGCAGAACAAGGTGAGCCCCTCGGTGGCCTCCCTGCAAAAGCTGCTGAGCGTCTACGAGCTGCCGTTGTCGCGCTTCTTCGCCGAAGAGGAGGTGGCGAGCACGCCCAGCGTGGTGATCAAGGCGGAGCAGCTCATCGAGCTTGGCAGCCAGGGGGTCTCCATGAAGCTGGTGCACAACGGCAACAATCGGCGCCAGCTCGGCTTCATGCTGGAGACCTATGCCCCCGGCACCGACACCGGCGGCGTGGTGAAGCATCAGGGGGAGGAGGTGGGCACCGTGCTGGAAGGGTCGGTGTTGCTGACCCTGGCCGGCCAGACCTATGAACTGTGCGCCGGGGACAGTTATGTCATCGACACCGGCGAGCCCCACAGTTTCAGCAATCCCTCGGGGCAGGTCTGCCGCATCGTCAGCGCCCACACCCCGGCCAGCTTTTAATGTGAACAACCCGTTGTGTTGGAAACGAACCGGTAAGGAAACAGGGATCATGACCGAACATGTAAAGAGTTACTACGCAGCCAGTGCCAACAAACACGCGCCCTATCCCACGCTCACCGAGCAGCTGGAGTGCGACGTCTGCGTCATAGGCGCAGGCTACACCGGCCTCTCCAGTGCGCTGCATCTGGTGGAGAAGGGGTACAAGGTGGTGGTGCTGGAGGCGGCCAGGGTCGGCTTTGGCGCCAGCGGCCGCAACGGCGGCCAGATCGTCAACTCCTACAGCCGCGACATCGACACCATCGAAGCGAACTGCCCGCCGGATCAGGCCAGGCTGCTCGGCTCCATGCTGTTTGAGGGGGGCCAGATCATCCGCGAGCGGATCAAACGCTACAATATCCAGTGCGATCTGCAAGAGGGCGGGGTCTTTGCCGCCGAGACCGAGAAGCAGCTTCACGAACTCAAGGCGCAGAAGGCGCGCTGGGAGAAGTGGGGCAACGACCAGCTGGAGCTGCTCGATGCCGACGGGGTGCGCGAGGTGGTCGCGAGCGATCGTTACGTCGGCGCCCTGCTGGACAAGAGCGGCGGCCATATCCATCCCCTCAACCTGGCGCTGGGGGAGGCGGAAGCCATCCGCATGCAGGGGGGGCTTATCTTCGAGCAGTCCGCCGTCACCAGCATTACTCCGGGTCAGCCGGCGTTGGTCAAGACCGCCAAGGGGGCGGTGAAGGCACGCTTTATCGTGGTGGCCGGCAACGCCTACCTCGGCAATCTGGTGCCCGAGCTCGCCGGCAAGAGCATGCCTTGCGGCACCCAGGTGATCGCCACCGAGGTGCTGGGAGAGGAGCGGGCCCGTTCACTCTTGCCACAGAACTACTGTCTGGAGGATTGCAACTACCTGCTCGACTACTACCGTACCTCCGGCGATCACCGGTTGATCTATGGCGGCGGCGTGGTCTACGGGGCGCGGGATCCGGCGGACATCGAGCGGCTGATCATCCCCAAGATGCTCAAGACTTTCCCGCAGCTGGCCGACGTCAAGGTGGAGTACACCTGGACCGGCAACTTCCTGCTCACCCTGTCGCGCCTGCCGCAGTTTGGCCGCATCGGTCACAACATCTACTACATGCAGGGCTACAGCGGCCACGGCGTCACCTGTACCCATCTGGCGGGCAAGCTGCTCTCCGAGGTGCTGAGCGGTCAGGCGGAGCGCTTCGATGCGTTCGCCAGGCTGCCGCACTACCCCTTCCCGGGTGGCCGCCTGCTGCGCATCCCCTTCACCGCCGCCGGCGCCGCCTGGTACACCCTGCGCGATCGCCTGGGGGTGTGATGACAAGGTGGCCCGCCAGGCAGGCTGGCGGCAACAAGAAGAGGGAGGCGTTATGCCTCCCTCGTTTTTTTGTCGTCAACCTGCCGGGGCCCTGATGGGGCTAGAAGCGGTAGGGGAAGCGGATCCCGATGGTGTAGTCCGGTGCGTCCGTGGTGAGCCCGGCAGACCAGTTGACCGCCATGGAGAGGTTGTCGGTGATGGCCCAGGTCGACCCCATGCCAAAGCTGGCGGCGTTGGCATCGGAGCCGGTGACCTTCTCCATGGCAAAGCCTTCGGACCCCTGCTCGGACTCCATGGTGACGCGCTGGTTGATGTTGAAGGAGAGGCTGAAGCGTTCGTTGAGAGCGAATGCGACCCCCAGGCCATATTCATACCAGTCTCCCAGCTGGATGCTGCCGGGCTGGTTGCCGGGCTGGTAGGAGATATCGTCAAAGTCCTGCTTGAGGCTGTGACCATAGTTGAGGCTGGCAAACAGGATGGCGGGATCCATGGTCTTGACCAGGGAGAAGCCGGTGGAGAGCTGCCAGAGCCCGTTGCCGGTGGCGAGCTCCTTGGGGGTCACCAGGTTGCCCGATTCCGAGGTGTTGATCTCGATGCCGTAAGGATCCTTGCCGGTCGGCGCCTTGGCCCGGAAGTTCCACACCAGATCCGGCCAATCCTCGCTCTCTGCCATGACCCTGTAGTAGATGGCGAGGCTGAGATCCCCCAGACCGCCATCGCTGACGCTCTGCTCCTCGAAGTCGCGGCTGGAGTTCTCCTTGCCGGTGCTCTGGTAGTTGGTGTTGCGGAACATGTAGGGGAGGGCCAGCTCCAGTTGCCAGCGATCGTTGAGGGTGTAGCGGGTGATGACATCCGCCGTCCACTGATCGGAGCGCACCCGATCCAGGTTGATTTCGCCAAGGAAGATGGCGTCCAGGGCGAGGAAGCCGCGCAGGGCGAGATCCTTGCGGTTGTAGTGCTGGTAGGAGAGGCCCACATCGACGGTCAGGGCGCGGTCGAACACATTGTGCTGTTCGATCATCAGGTCTTCGGTACTGCGACCGACTTCCGGCGTGCGCCGTGCCGTATCGGGTTGGGAGGAGGCTGCGACGGCGGCCCCGCTTGCTCCTCCTGCTGTGGCGGCAGGCGTGGCTCCCGAGGCCTTGACGGCCTCCAGGCGAGCCTGTAACTGATGGAGTGCCTGGTTTTGCTGGATCAATTGCTGACGCAACTGATCCAGCTGTTGTTGCAGGGCCTCTTCTTCTGCAGTTGCGCCCCAGCAGGTGAAGGGGGTCAGTGCAATCAACAGCATGGTCGACTGTTTCATCTAGATACGTCCTTGTTGTTTATTATCCTTTTTTATAGTTCAACCCATGGGATTCACCTGCTGTTAGCGAGAGAACCAGATCCGGGTCTGATTCAGGGTCTGCAATCCGTCTCCCCTGACCTTGTTGAACTGCAACAGACCGCGGCTGAAGTCGGTGCCTCTCAGGCTCTGTTCCAGCAGGACTCGTCCGTCGGAGGAGTTTAGTTGCAACCCCGCATAATTGCCTGACACGCGGTAACTGGCTGTGCCAAGATCCCCCTGGTGCTCGTAATTGCCCGCGGAGACAATCTGTCCCGTCATTGCGGGGGGCGTCAGTGTAATACCCGCCTGGTTCACCGAGCTGTTGCCGCTCCCCTCCAGTTGCACGACCTGCACCAGGCCTGCGCCTTGTACGGAGGCACTCTGGGGCGTCGTTGTGACAGTCTTGACCTCATCCTTGATGCGGACATCCAGCTTGGGCTTGTTTTGCACCACGCTCAGCGCCAGGTTCATGGCGGCCGTTTGCTGGGCCTGGGCCGTGGTCAGGGATGAGATGAACTCGATGCCGAAGTAGCTGATCCCGTGGCTGCTGACGTAGCGGCCACGCAGATGGGCCAGTTCCCCATCGGCCAGTTCGGGGGCAAAGCTGTCTGACAGCAGTGCCAGAGGATCCGAGGCGGCCAGCAGCGGAGAGGCAAAGCCACCCAGACTGCAGATGAGGCATATGGCGGGTCGGGTATTCATGATGACCTCACATTAGCTCTTTGTGCTGAAAACCAAATTCCAGCAGGGATGTTTCATTGAGGGGGGCGAACAGCCCATCCTTGCCTCTGACAGAGAGCGGGGGAGAGGGGTTGGCAAGGGGCGCATCAGGCCGATAGCCAGCGCCGATCACGGCAAGCAGTATGCCGTTCCAGCTCTCCTTGAACTCCTTGAAGGTGATCACTCGATTGCCGAGGGCGGGGTCTGCCAGATAGACACGGTCGTGGCGATCGATGGCGCGCAGCACGGCAAAGTGCTGATAGCCGCGAATGTTGAGCAGGACGATGGTGGGCACCCTCACCTGGCGCAGTTTTTCATCGCCCAGTCGATACCCTCTGACCCGCATGCCGAGCATTTGCAGGTACTGCTTCATGTCGAGCATGGAGAAGCCGTAGTGCTTGACCTGCTCCGGGTCTGCCATGGCAAGCATGCCATCCATGACCCAGCGTTCATTGGTTGCATGGCCGTAGGCGTAGCGCAAGATGGTGGCGACTGCGGCGGCCCCACAGCTGAAATCCGTATGTTGGCGCTCGATATTGGCATAACGGCGCTCCAGAATGCTCTGTACCGGCTTGTTGAGATCCCCCAGTGCCGGGAGATGTTCTCCCAATGGCATATTGGCCGACCAGGCAGCAGGGCAGAATAACAACAGCAGTAGCCAGCGCATTGAGACCTCCATGTCCTGAAAAAAAGGGGGCGCAAAGGCCCCCTCTGAAGTGCATTACTTGGCAAAGCCTGCGGCCAGCGAGAGGTTGTTCGCTTGCAGGTTGTTGGTGCCCGACGACACGTTCACCCCGATGTTGCCCACGGCACCGTTGAAGGCGCCGCCATCGATGGTTGCCCGGTTGAAGGTTTCGCGGCTGGTGTAGGTATTGACCACGGGTATGAAGCCAGTGGCATAACCGCTCAGCTTGATATCACCCTCTTCCTCGAACTTGAACTTGGAGTCCTTGCTGCCATCATCGTCCTGATTGTCATAGTCGATGTGGCCCCAGAGACTGCCGCCATTGGGATGATCACCATCCTTCCAGATTTCCGGATAGACGTTGTTGGTCTGCTTGCTCGTCCCTTCGTACTCACCCTCGGCTTTGAGCTTGAGGAAGATGGGGTTGTAGTCCACGGTCTTGGTGGCGCTCAGGCTCTTGTTCTCTGTCATGTTCTGGGTCACGCTCTGGCTGTTTGCCACCGTGGCCACGGCCATGTTGCCGGTGGACACCGAGGCCGCCATGTTGTTGGCCTGAACGTTACCCGAGCCAGACGTCACGTTGGCACCTATGTTGCCAGCGGCATCCTTGAATGCCCCATCGCCGATCCCGGCCTTGTTCTGATGACCGTGGTTGGCAGTCCAGTTATTGCTGGCGCTTTGGGAGGAGAAGATCTCGGCATCCGAAGAACCACCGGCCATGCCATGTTGTTGGCCACGACCCATGATGAACTCGGCATCGACTTCGTCATAGGCTGCCAGAGAAGCGCTGTTGCCTTGTACGTTGGAGTCACCGGCCGCCACGTTGGCGCCGACGTTACCGGATGCACCCTTGAACGAGCCGTCAATCTTGCTCGTGTTTTCTGTTCTTGAGTTAGCAGTGCCGATCATGGAGCTGGATTGCTGGTTGTCCACCACCGCCATGCCGAGTTTGTTGACGTTGATGTAGCCGCCGACATTGACTCTGCCTTCGTACTCCACATCGACCTCTGCCTTGACCTTCTTGGTCAAGGTTGCCCCTGTCTCATCCCTGTCACCGCGGTAATCGGCGGAGGCGGTGCCCGACATGGCCATGACAACCGCAGCGGCTAATGAGCTATAAATAAGTCCACGCATAATGAGTCTCTCCATTGAACTTTCTGTGGAAGATTTGCCCATCGGCTGAATCTAAGCCCCCGGACTCGGCTTCCGATCCCTGCGACATCATGGGGATGTCGTTACTGCGCCAGCCAGAGGCAGGGAGACCATGTTGACTGCCTGGTTTCCCTGTCCCGTGACCTGGTTCACCTGGATGACGCCTTTGCTGCCCGTCAGGGCGTTGTCATCCAGATAGATGCTGGTGGTGGTGTTGGAGGGCACCTTGCCTGAAGGTGTCTTTGCAACACTGGTGCTGAGGTTGATGTCGGTCACCACGCCGATGCCGCTGTCATCCAGCGACAAGGCAAAGGCATTCAGCTGCTGGTTGGCTTCACCTGCGCCCTGATTGATCCCGACCAGCCCCTGGCTCTGGCTCAGCGCCGAGCCCAGAATGGCCACGCTCTGGTTGCCATTGAGATTGGTAGTGGATTGATTCTGCTGGCTAAACTGAACGATGGCCGGCCCTGATAGGGCGATGGCGGCGAGGTTGCCCTGCTGGTTGTTATTACCGGCAACCATATTGACACCCATGGCGCCACGAATGTTGCTGAGTGCTTGCGAGCCGAGATCAACCCGATTCTCTGCTTGTGACTGAGGTGCGAATGCGGAAAGAGGAATAATTGCCAGTGCAATATATGTTTTCATTCTCTGTCTCCATATGCCAGGAGGGCTTATTAGAGAGAGCAATGAGTGTGCCAATTGGTAACTTGTTGATATGTATTGTTTTTGTATTTGAGTTATTTGTGTTTAAGTCTCAGCTTTGATAATGAACTTTTATATGATTCATCAACACATTGTTTATCAATGACTTTATTTTTTCTCACCGTTAATTTTGCTGTCTCATTATTGTGGTGTCATCAGTCTAAATGCGGGATGGTTTATAGTTATCATCGTCTGGCTACCTTGAGTTGGCGTCATTTGATGAACGTCATGCTCTGTCCAGATGAAGGAGTGAGCCTCAAAGAGCAATGGTCAGACTCTCTCGTGCAGAGGCTATAACAAGGAGTTTTCCCTATGACAGAAACAGCATTGTTACTCATCAATTCATGTGCCGTGCTGGAAAGCCTGCTGATAAAAAGCGAATGGCAAGTGGAGCAGGCAAGTTCCCTGGCGGTGGCAGAACAGAAATTGCAGGAAAAGACTTATCCCCTGGTGCTGGTGGCCATCAAGCCGGATCAGCATGACGCCTTGTATTCCCTGATTGGCCAACACTCCAGCAGCCTGTGGATTGGCCTGATCGAGCGTGATTGCCTGGCCAGCGAGGCCCTGCGCAACCTGCTTGCAGCCTGTTTCCATGATTTCCACACCTTCCCGCTCGATCAGGAAAGACTCTCCCACTGCCTGGGTCATGCGTTGGGGATGGCGCAGCTCATCCGGCGCCATCGCCCCAAGATGCCGGCTCAGCTGCGCTTCATCCAGGGTGAGAGCAGCGCCATTCGCCAGTTGCGCGAGCAGATCATGCGGCTGCAACATTGTCGCCTGCCCGTGCTGGTGACCGGGCCCAGCGGAACCGGCAAGGAGCTGGTGGCCCGGGAGCTGCACTACAGCACCTTCGGCGAAGACAGTCCCTTTGTGGCCGTCAACTGCGGCGCCATGCCCCATCAGCTGATCCAGTCCGAGCTGTTCGGCCACGTCAAGGGCGCCTTCACCGGTGCACAGAGCCGCAAGATAGGCAAGATTGAAGCGGCCGATGGCGGCACCCTGTTCCTCGACGAGATCGGGGAGTTGCCACTGGAGGACCAGGCGACCCTGCTGCGCTTCTTGCAGGAGCAGAGCATAGAGGCCGTGGGCAGTCATCTGACTCGGAATGTGGACGTAAGGGTCATCGCCGCCACCAATATCGATGTGGAGCAGGCGGTGGCCAGCGGTGGATTTCGCATGGACCTCTACTATCGGCTCAACGTGGTGCGGTTGCGCACCCCTGCCTTGTGCGAACGGGCGGAGGACATCCAGCTGCTTGCCGACGATATCCTGGCAGAAGTGCGGGGAGGGAGGATGCTGAGCTTTACCCACAAAGCGCGTCAGGCCATGCAGTCCTATGGTTGGCCCGGCAATGTCAGGGAGCTGCGCAACCGGGTACAGCGGGCAGCCGTCATGAGTTCTGGCCCCTTCATCGAGGCCGATGACATGGAGCTGACCAACATGGACTCCCTGTTGCTCGATGGCTCGCTCAAGGCGGTGCGTGAGGCGGCAGAGCGCCAAGCGCTGCAACGGACGCTGGCCCGCTTCCCCGATCAGCTCGAGGAGGTGGCCCGCACGCTCGATATCTCCCGGGCCACCCTCTATCGCCTGCTGGACAAGCACGATCTGCTGTGAGGGGACGGCAGTATCGCCCCGTCATGCAAAAAGCCCGGGCAGCAGGCCCGGGCTTCTTGTCTGGCCCCGTCGTGGGGGCTCGTGACTTCCGATGAGCTTCAGGCCATCTCCATGGCGAGGTGACAGAGTCGCCGCGCAGCCTCCTCCTCGCTCTTGACCACCTGATGCACGCCGCGCACGCGCAGATGATGCACCTCCTCGTGCTGGTGGGCACAGGCGGCGATGCGCATCAGGGCGCCGTATTCCTGCGCCCTGATGGCTATCTCACCGGCCAGCAGGCTGTCATCCAGGGTGATCAGCAGCCAGCTGGCGTTGGGCAGCGCCGCCGTCAGCAGATCCTGCTGGATGGGATGGCCCGCCAGACAGGTGATCCCCATGGCGCGCCAGGGGGCCAGCAGTCGCTCGTCGGTGTCGATCACCACCATTTCCCTGCCTTGTTCATGCAACTGCCGAATGAGGTGCTGGCCTATCTCGTCGGCGCCCACTACCACCACATGGCCCTGCAAGGGGCAGAGGTGAGGTGACCCATCGGTGCGTGGTTCGGGATGGCGCCTCAGCCAGCGCTCCGCCTGGTTGAAGACCAGCGGATTGAGCACGATGGAGAAACAGGCGCCGACCAGCACCAGATCACGGGCGACTCCGGGGACCAGCTCGAGCATGACTCCGAGACCCATCAGGATGAAGGAGAACTCCCCCACCTGTGCCAGGCTGGCGGAGATGGTCAGCGCCGTGCGCTGGCTGTGGCCAAAGAGCCGCACGATGGCGAAGGCGGCCACCGATTTGCCGATCACGATGACGAACAGGGTGGCCAGCACGGCCAGGGGCTCGCGCAGCAGGATGACGGGGTCGAACAGCATGCCCACGGAGACGAAGAAGAGCACGGCGAAGGCGTCCTGCAGGGGCAGGGTGTCGTTGGCCGCCTTGTGGCTCAGATGTGAGCTGTTCATCACGACGCCGGCGAAGAAGGCGCCGAGGGCAAAGGAGACGCCAAACAGCTTGACGGCGCCAAAAGCGATGCCAAGGGAACAGGAGAGGACGGCCAGGGTGAATAGCTCGCGGGAGCCGGTGGCGGCGGTGCGGGCCAGCAGCCAGGGGATGAGGCGTCGCCCTCCGATGACCATCAGGGCGATGAAGGCAGCCACCTTGGCCAGGGTCAGGCCGATATCCGCCATCACCTGGGCCGGGGTCAGTGCCTCGCCCCCCTGCTGCAGGTTGGCGAGGATGGGGAGCAGTACCAGGGCCAGCACCATCACCAGATCCTCCACGATGAGCCAGCCGATGGCGATGCGTCCCTCGTTGGTGTCGAGCTGGCCGCGGCTCTCCAGGGCGCGCAGCAGCACCACGGTACTGGCGGTGGAGAGGGCCAGGCCAAACACCAGGCCGGCGGTCACGGTCCAGTCGAGCAGTTGGGAGAGGCCAAGGCCGAGCAGGGTCGCAAGGGTTATCTGGACGATGGCTCCCGGGATGGCGATGTGTTTCACCGACAGCAGGTCTTTTACGGAAAAGTGCAGGCCGACACCAAACATCAGCAGGATGACGCCGATTTCGGCCAGCTCGGGGGCGAGCCGCAGATCGGCGACATAGCCCGGCGTAAAGGGGCCGCATACCACGCCGGCCGCGAGGTAGCCCACCATGGGGGAGATGCGCAGGCGGCTTGCCAGCATGCCGAAGAGGTAGGCCAGCACGAGGCCGCCTACCAGGGTGGTGATAAGGGGGAGTGAGTGGTCCATGTCGTCACCTCGCTAATGGCAGTCAGGGGCTACCAGATCACCCGAAGGCGAAGAGGGCAGCTGTCAATGAGCAGGGGGCGAAAGAGACAGAAGTTGGCCGTATCAAGGGGAAATCTTGAGGGCAACAGATGCCGTTTCTATTGAAAAGTAATGCATTTATATGCCATGAGCAACACTGTTCCAGTTTTTGCGTTGGTTTTGATGAAAAGCATCTTTAATGCATTGCGATTGGGTGAAAAGAGTGTGCAGTTAAAGAAAAATTGGCAGGAATAATCAATCGATGATGATATCGGGAGGCAAGGGAGAACACCTATGAGCACACGGCATGGAGGAGGCTGGCCCCCTCCATGGTGAACGAGGGTGCTGAAGGGGCATCACTCCCCCCTGGCGACCCCCTCACGTCTGGGGTCTGCGGCCCCCAGCCAGCCGCCGGCATGGCGCTGGACGCCCTGCAGCCCGGAGGTCTGCTCGTTAAGCAGGACCTCGTGCCCTCTGGCCTTGAGCCCCTGAACCACGGCGTCGGGCGTGCGACCCTGCTCCAGCTCGGTGGGGCCGTTGCGACTGCCGAAATTGGGCAGGTTGATGGCCTGCTGCAGGTCGAGCCCCCAATCCTGGGTGCCGAGCAGCGCCTTGCCCACGTAGTTGATGATGGCCGAGCCTCCCGGGGAACCCAGGCTCATCTCGAGCTCGCCGCTTGCCTTGTCAAACACCAGCAGGGGCGACATGGAGGAGCGGGGGCGCTTGCCGGGCTCCACCCGGTTGGCCACCGGCAGGCCGGCGGCGTCCACCGAGGTGAAGGAGAAGTCGGTGAGCTGGTTGTTCAGCAGGTAGCCGTTGACCATCAGCCGCGAGCCGAAGCCATCCTCGATGGAGCTGGTCATGGCCACCGCCATGCCGCTCTTGTCCACGATGGAGATGTGGCTGGTGGAGGGCAGCTCCGGGGTGGCGTCCCGGCCCCAGGCCAGCGCCCGGGGCGGGTTGCCGGGCTGGGCGACGCCCATGGAGCGGTTGCCGATAAGGTGCCCCCGCTGCGCCAGATAGCCCTTGTCCAGCAGGCCTGTCACCGGCACGTCGACGACGTCGCCGTCGGCCACGTACTGGTTGCGATCGGCGAAGGCGAGGCGTGCCGCCTCGCTGTAGAGGTGAATGGCCTCGCTGGAGGCGGCCAGTTGACCCTGCTCCCCCTGTACCGGTTTGAGGGCGGCCATGTCCCGGCTCTCCAGCATGCCGAAGATCTGGCCGAGGGCCAGGGTGCCGGAGGAGGGGGTCGGGAAGCCGCAGATCTCGCTCTGGCGATAGTCAAAGCAGAGCCCGTCCCGCAGCTTGGCCTGGTAGCTGGCGAGATCGGCGGCGCTCAGCACCCCGGGGTTGGTCGGGTGGGCGTGCACCTTGGCCACCATGGCCTCGGCCAGCGGGCCGCGATAGAAGGCGTCGGGGCCGTCGCTGGCCAGGGTACGCAGCACCCTGGCCAGGGCCGGGTTGGTGAGCCGGGTACCTGCCGTCTTGGGAGTGCCGTCCGCCTGATAGAAGTAGGCACGGGCGTCCGGATCCCCGGCCAGATAGGGATCTTTTGCCAGCAGGGTGGCGAGGCGGGGGCTTATCACGAACCCTTGCTCCGCGAGGGTGATGGCGGGTTCGAACAGCGTGGCCCAGGGCAGCTTGCCATAGCGCTCGTGGGCCAGGGCCAGGGCTCGCACCGTGCCGGGGGCGCCGACGGAGCGCCCGCCCACCACCCCCTCATAGAAGGCCATGGGTTTGCCCTCCTTCATGAAGAGCTGATCGGTGGCAGCGGCGGGGGCTGTCTCCCGGCCATCCACCGCCGCCACCTGCTTGCCGTCCCACACCAGCATGAGGGAGCCGCCGCCGATGCCCGAGGATTGAGGCTCCACCAGAGTCAGCACCAGCTGGACGGCGATGGCTGCATCGACGGCGCTGCCCCCCGCCTTGATGATCTGGTAGCCCGCGTCCACCGCCAGCGGGTTGGCCGCCGCCACCATGAAGTCACGGCCCTGCCAGCCCGGTTTGTCAATCCAGCCGCTGGCCGCCTCCGGGGCGATCAGGGTCTGGGGAGGAGGGACATAGTGAAAGCCATCCTGGGAGGCGCAGCCGCCAAGCAGGCCGAGGGCGACCAGCAGGCCGAGGGGTTTGAGGGACATGACAGGCTCCTTGTCGGTTTCTTGTTCACCTGCCGAAATGTGTCACACTTGGAGCTTGATTAAAAGTTTGTCTTAATACTCATATGGTTACAAAACTATCAAGGAGGCGCTCATGACACACCGGGGGACTCTGGCGAAACCTTGCATGGCGGGGCTGCTCTGCCTGTTGCTGACGGCCTGCGGGGAGCCGACCTTCAGACCGCTGGCCCAGGGGGAGACCCTGCTCGCCTTCGGGGACAGTCTGACCGAGGGGCGCGGGGTGAGCCCGTCCCAAAGCTACCCCAGCGTGCTGGCGAACCTGAGCGGCCATCCCGTGGTCAATGGCGGGGTGTCCGGAGAGCTGAGCCAGGCCGGTAGGGCCCGCCTGCCCGGGTTGCTGGCCCGGCACAGACCCGCTCTGGTCATCCTGCTGGAGGGGGGCAACGACATCCTGCGTGGCAGCGGGGAGGCGGCCCTCAAGGCCAATCTCGCCGCCATGATAGAGGCGGTGCAGGGGAGCGGGGCCCAGATCCTGCTTGTCGGGGTGCCCCGAAAATCCCTGTTTGCCGATGGCGCTCCCCTCTACGAGGAGCTGGCAGAGCAGTACGGGCTGGTGCTGGACAACGACAGCATCGGCGAGTTGCTGCGAGACCCGGCCCTGAAGTCCGATACGGTGCATTTCAATGCCGAGGGTTACCGCACCCTGGCGCAGCGACTTCATCGACTGTTGCAGGAAAGGGGGGCACTCTAGCGAGGTGCCATGCTGCCGGGGCAGTTCGCCATGCTGCTAAAGCCTATGGGGTCAGGAGATTGCGCGGCGGGAGGGCGACGGCGCTACTCCAGAGGCGTCCAGCCCGTGGCGACAATGCCCGAAGACATGAAAAAACCGCCGTGAAGGCGGTTTTTGGCAATCAGGCTGAGCCAATTTGCTTAGATGGACTGCTCTTCACCACCCAGGGCGGCAAACAGGGCCGGGATGAACTGGGAGAGCTCGGCGGTGACCAGGGCGAAGTCGGCATCCAGGCGGGCGGCGGGATCTTCACTGGTGACGTCGTCGTTCTGCTCGCGCAGCTCTTCGCTGAACTTGAGGCGCTTGATGGAGAGATCGTCCCCCAGCACGAAGCTCAGGGTTTCGCCCCAGTTGAGGGCCAGCTTGGTCACCAGCTTGTCGTTGGCCAGGTGGTTCTTGATCTCCTCGCTCATCAGATCCTGCTGCTTGCAGCGGATGATGCCGCCGTGCTCCATGGCGCTGCGCAGCTCGGCTTCGTCCTCCAGGGTGAAGGCGGCGGGCAGGTTGCCCTCGTTGAGCCACTCGGTCATGGTGATCTCGGGCGGGTTCTTGAGGGCCACCGGCACTACCGGCAGGGAGCCGATGGATTTGCGCAAGAGCGCCAGCAGATCGTCCGCCTTCTTGGCGGAGCCTGCATCCACCACCATCAGGTTGTCGGCAGGGTTTATCCAGGCGAAGGTCTGGCTGGTGCGGCTGAAGGCGCGAGGCAGCAGGGTGTGCATGATCTCCTCTTTCAGCGCCTCCTTCTCTTTCTTCTTGAGGGCGCGACCCTGCTCGAATTCAATGGCCTCTACCTTCTCCGCCAGCATCTCCTTGACCACGGTGCCGGGCAGCATTTTCTCTTCCTTGCGAGCGCACAGCAGGATGTGGCCAGAGGCGGCGTGGGTCAGAGTGGAGCCGAATTTGCCAAGAGGCTTGACCCACCCGAACCGGGAGATGTCCTGGCTGCCGCACGGGGTGAAGGCGCAGGCTTCCAGCTGGGTTTCCAGCTGCTCAACGGTCAGGTCGAAGGGGCGGGTAAAGCGGTAAATCTGCAGGTTTTTAAACCACATGGCGTCCTCGGTCTCTAGATTGTCCGGCGGGCATTGTACTAGAGAGGCGCTTTGTGATCAGCCAATCATTCTCGCTAAATAAAGGGCGATCGACCTCACAGGGCCCCACCTTGATCCCCCGGGAGCGGGTGCAACTCCCCTAGACTGCGAGTGTTCACATTGCTGACAAGGAGGCGACCATGTTGAGACAGAGTCGGCCGGAAGACATGGAAGAGATCGTCGAAATCTGGCTCCTGGCCTCCCTGCAGGCCCACGATTTCGTCGATGCCTCCTGCTGGTGGCAGGCTCAGGAGGAGCTGCGTACCCGCTACCTCGATCACGCCCGCATCTGGGTGTTCGAGGAGCGAGGGGACCTGCTCGGCTTCATGGCGCTGGTGGATGATTACCTGGCTGCACTCTTCGTGCGCCCCGATAGGCAGGGGCGGGGGGTGGGGCACGCCCTGTTGCAGGAAGCCAGATCCAGATGTGCCGAGCTGCATACCCGGGTCTTCGTGGAGAACGAGCCAGCGGTGCGTTTCTATCGCCGCCACGGCTTTGAAATCCGGGGGGAGGTGCCCGATCCCCTCACCGGCCATCTTCAGTACCAGATGCATTACCAAGCCGTCTGAATCTGACGTCTGGGGCTGCCCCGGTTGAAAACGGGGGGCACCATCCTCATCTTGTCTCCATCCCGGGGCGCCTTCGCCCCCGCTCTCTTCTCCTTATCGAGCCGTTTTCCATGAAGATCCTGCACACCGCCGACTGGCACCTCGGTCATCAGCTTCACGGCCACGACCGCCGCTTCGAACACGACGCCTTCCTCGACTGGCTGGCCGACACCATCAAGACCCGCGACATCGACGCCCTGCTGGTGGCGGGCGATCTGTTCGACACCGCCAACCCTCCCGCCAGTGCCTGGCAGCAGCTCTACCGCTTCCTGGCGCGGCTGCGCGCCGAGCACCCGGCACTGGAGATGGTGCTCATCGGCGGCAACCACGACTCCCCCTCCAAGCTGGATGCCCCCCACGAGCTGCTGCGCGCCTTCGACCTCCATCTGGTGGGCAGCATCAGCCGGGACGACGAAGGGCGGCTCGAGACCGAGCGCTTGCTGGTGCCGCTGCGAGGCAAAAACGGCGAAGTGGCCGCTTGGTGCGCCGCCGTGCCGTTTCTGCGCAGCAGCGATCTGCGCCCCGACGGGATCAGCGAAGGGCAGGACAGACTCATCGAAGGGGTACGCCAGGTCTATGAGGCGGTGCTGAGCGAGGGGCGTGCGCGCTGCCATCCGGATCAGGCCCTCATCGCCATGGGCCACGCCTATCTGGCGACGGGCCAGCTCTCCGAGCTCTCCGAGCGGCGGGTGCTCGGCGGCAACCAGCATGCCCTGCCTGCCGAGCTGTTTGCCGCCGCCGACTACACGGCGCTGGGTCACCTGCACCTGGCCCAGAGTCCGGCCGAGGGGGTGCACTACAGCGGCTCGCCGCTGCCGCTCTCGCTGGCCGAGGCGAATTACAACCATCAGGTGCTGGAGGTGACGTTTGAGAGGGGCAAACTGGCCCGCCTTGAGCGGATCCCGGTGCCCCGCGCGGTGGAGATGATCCGGCTGCCCCAGAGCGGCCTTGACGAGGCGCTCCAGGCCATCGAGGCGCTGGCGCTACCCGCTTGCCCGCAGCAGGCGCAGCCCTTTCTCGAGGTGCGGCTGCTGCTGCCCAAACCCGAGGCCCGCATCCGCGAGCGCGTGCTGGCCGCCATCGGCGACAAGCCGGTGCGCCTTGCCCGCATCACGACCAGTTATCAGGGCTCGGGCCAGGGGCTGGCGGATGGTGCCGGCCAGCGCAGGCTCGATGAGCTCTCCCCCACCGAGGTGTTTCGCCTCTGCTATCAGCGTCAGTTCGACGGGGAGCCGGAGGCCGAGCTGGTGGCGTCGTTTGAAGAGATCCTGGAGCAGGTGAAGGAGTCCAGCCAATGAAAATCTTGTCGCTGTCAGGGGAGAATCTGGCCAGCCTGACCGGTCAATTCACCATCGATTTTGCCGGTGGCGCTCTGGGGGCTGCCGGCCTGTTTGCCATCACCGGCAATACCGGCGCGGGCAAGAGCACCCTGCTCGATGCCATCTGTCTGGCGCTCTACGACGAGATGCCGCGCTTTATCGCCAATCGCAAGAATGTCGCCGAAGTGGGCCGCATGGATGACGAGGAGAAGCTCAAGGCCAACGACGTGCGCGGCATCCTCAGCCGCGGCCACGCCAGCGGTTTTGCCGAGGTGCAGTTTCGCGGCTGTGACGGCCGCATCTGGCTGGCCCGCTGGGCGGTGCGCCGGGCCCGCAACCGCGCCGAGGGGCGCTTTCAGGCCCAGGAGCGCAGCCTGACCGACGTGGCGTCGGGCCAGGTGTTCAGTGGCAGCAAGCGGGAGCTGCAGGATCGCATCGACGAGCTGGTGGGGCTCTCCTGGGAGCAGTTTCGCCGCGCCGTCATCCTGCCGCAGGGGGAGTTTGCCGCCTTCCTAAAATCGAGCGCCGATGAGCGTTCGGCCCTGCTCGAACGGATGACCGGCACCGAGCTCTACTCCGCCATTTCGGTCCAGACCCATGAGCGGGCGCGGGAGGAGCAGCAGAAACTGGCTGCCATCAGCCAGCGGCTCGGTGACGTGGCGCTGATGGACGAGGCGACCCGCGAGCAGTGGGTGAGCCAGCAGATAAGCCTTGCCACCAGCCTCAAGCACGAGCAGCAGCAACAGCAGCTGATGCAGGACTTGCGCGATCTCAACGGCCGCATCGCCGCCCAGTTGCAGGCCTGTCAGGAGGGAGAGGCGGCTCTTGCCGCAGCCGAGGCGGCCCACGGTGCGGCCGCCCCCGAGCGCGAGGAGTTCGCCCGCGCTGAGCAAGCCCAGGTGGCCCGCGCGGATCACGACGAGCTGGCTCGCCTCACCCTGGAGGTGCAGCAGCAGGAGAAGGCGCAGGCCGAGCTTGGCCCTGAACTTGGCAAGCTGGAGGAGAAGACCCAGCAGAGCGCCCTCACCGAACAGCAACTGCTGGCGGAGAAGATCGCCGCCGAGCGCGAGTGGGGCGCCCTGCAGCCTGAACTCAAACGGGCGCAGGAGCTCGACACCCGCATTCGGGAAAAGCAGCAGCAACTGCAGAAGATCCAGCAGGAGGGGGCGCAGGAGCGGGAGGTGCAGCTCACCCTGGAGCAGGGCTGGCGCCAGCAGTGCCAGCAGGTGGAGCAGCTCAAGGGCCAGCACCAGCAGTGGGGTGCCTGGCTTGAGGAGCACAAGGAGCTGGCGCCGGTGGCCCGCCAGTGGCAGCCCCTGCTCACCGCCATGCAGGATTGGGCCGAGGATGCCGACAGGCTGCAGCAACTGCTCACCCTGCGCGAACACAAGCTGCGCGCCCTCAGGCAGTTGCAACATCAGCTGGAACAGGGGCAGCAGGAGCGCGACTATTGGCAGCGCGAGCAGGAGCGACTGCAGCAGCAACAGCACGAGCTGCAGGAGCAGCAGTGGGAGGGGCGTCTGGCCAAGGCGCAGGAGCAGTGGCAAGGGCAGACTGAGCAGCTGGGCCAGCTGCGCCAGCTGTTGGAGCTGGCGGACTATGGCCGCAATCACGGTGAGCAGCATGGTCGCCTGCAGCAGGAGATCGCCCAGCTGGAGCAGGCGCTCGGCAAGCTGGCCATCCTCGGCGACGAGCTGACGCCGGCCCGCGAGCGGCTCGCCCTGCAACGGGACGAGGCGCGCCATGCGCTGGAGCAGTCCCGCGCCATCGCCAGTTTCGAGCAGCATCGCCACATCCTGCGCGACGGTGAACCTTGCCCGCTCTGCGGCGCCGAGGAGCACCCCTATCACCAGAGCCAGCCACAGGTGGCCGGCATTCTGGGGCAGTTGGCGGAGCGCGTCCGCAGCCTGGAGCTCGAGTGGGAGCGGCTCAATCACCAATACATTCAGTGCGAGAGCGAGCGCCAGGAGCTGGCCCGCCAGCTGGCGGTGCGCCAGCAGCATCTGCCTGAGCTGGAGACGCGCGCCGAGCAGCTGACCCAGCGCTGGCAGCAGCTCGGCGGTGCCGAGCTGCTGGGCCATCCGCTGCCGCTGCGTCAGAGCCCGATCGAGTGGAACGAGTTGATGAGTACCCTGCTCGGCCGCGGCCAGAGTCTGGAGCAGGGGCTGGTCCGCAGCCAGCAGCAACTGCGCGAGGCCCAGCTCGGTCAGCAGCAGTTGCAGGCCGTGCGCCAGCAGCTGAGTCAGCTGGTCAGCCAGCACCAGCAGTTCGAGCAGCAGTGGCAGGAGGCCGACCGCCAGCGCATCGCCCTGGAAGGGGAGGTGAAGGCAATGGGCGAGCAGGAAACGACCCTGCGCCAGCGCCTTGAGCAGGGAGGCAGCCGACTCGATGAGCAGATGGGAGGCCAGCCCTGGCGCCAGTGGCTGGGCAGCCAGCAGTGGCACGAGTGGCAGCGGGCCTGCGAGGCCTGGCTGCACGGCCAGAGCGAGTGGGAGCGGCTGACCGGCGAGATTGCCAGCCTCACCCCGGCCCTGAGCGCCCAGGAGGCGCGTCTGCAGACCCAGCGCGAGCTGCTGCACAAGCTCGAGCGCGACTACAAGGAGCATGAACAGCAACGACAGGGGCTGGTCACCAGCCGTGCCACCTGTCTGGGGGGCGAGGAGATTGCCCTGGTCGAGAGCCGCTGGCAGCAGCGGCTGCAGCAGCTGGCCAGCGAGCTGGAGACGATGCAGGGGGCGGCCCGCGCCCTGCGCGAGCGTCAGACCGAGCTCAAGACCCGTCTCAGCCATCTGGAGCAGGAGAAGCAGGTGAGCAGCCGGCGGCGACGGGAGGTGCTGGGGCGCTGGGCTGCCCACGCCAGCAGCCTCGGCATCGCCGAATATGACCTGCGCCGCCTGCTGGCCATGAGCCCGGATGAGCTCAAGGGGCGCCGCGCCGCCTTGCAGGCGCTGGAGGATGCCCGCGCCGAGGCGCGTACCCGTTTAACCGAGCGGCAGCGGGCGCTGGCACTGGAGGAGAGCAAGCGGGATCGTTACCGCGAGCATCACCCCGAGCTGGCCGCGTTGGCGCCGCCGGAGCTCGACAGCCGGCTGACGGCGCTGGAGGCGCACTGCCGCGCTCTCGACGAGCAGCTGTTCCAGTGCAAGAGCGCGCTGGCCCAGGCCGAGGCAGCGGCCCTCAAGGCGGGCACCCTGCAGGAGGAGCTGGCCGCCCAGCAGGCGGTGGCGGATCACTGGCAGCGCCTCTGTGACCTTATCGGCTCGGCCAGCGGCGCCAAGCTGCGTACCTTCGCCCAGAGCCTCACGCTGGAGCGGCTGCTGCTGGAGGCCAACGCCCAGCTCGCCGAGCTCTCCCCCCGCTATCGGCTGGAGCGGGTGCCCGGCACCGATCTGGCGCTGCAGGTGGTGGATCTCGACATGGGGGATGAGGTGCGCTCGGTGGACTCCCTCTCCGGCGGCGAGAGCTTCCTGGTGTCGCTGGCGCTGGCGCTGGCCCTCTCCAGCCTGTCGTCACGGCAGACCCAGGTCGAGTCGCTGTTCATCGACGAAGGGTTTGGCACCCTGGATCCGGACAGTCTGGATCTGGCGCTTGCCAGCCTCGATTCCCTGCAGGCGGCCGGTCGCCAGATCGGGGTCATCTCCCACGTGCAGACCCTGGTGGAGCGGATCGGTGTGCAGGTGAGGGTGGAGGCCCTCGGCGGCGGCGAAAGCCGGGTGGTGTTGCCCGGCTGACGACGTGTCGCCCATGACCCTCCATGAACAAAAAGGCCCCTGTCACAGGGGCCTTTTTGTTGGTGTGCAACCCGTCGCTGGTTATTTGCGCTCGGGCAGCATATTGGTCAGGGTGTTGTCCTTGAGCACATGGTGGTGGTAGATGGCTGCCGCCGCGTGCAGGGCAATCAGGGCATAGCCAATGTTGGCCAGCGTCTCGTGCAACTCCTTGATGGTGCCCTTCAGGCCGTCGTCGGGGGCGATGAGGGCGGGGAGCGCCAGGCCGAAGAAGGGGATGGGCTTGCCGCCCGCACTCAGCAGCAGCCAGCCCAGCAGCGGAGTGAGGAGCAAGAAGCCATAGAGCGCCAGGTGGGCGAGCTTGGCCAGCGTGAGCATCAGGGGGGAGAGCTCGGGCACGATACGCGGTGAAGGGCTACCCACGCGCACCAGCAGGCGCACGACCACCAGCGCCAGGATCAGCAGACCCACCATGAAGTGAAACTCCTTCATCAGGTCGCGGCCGGCCGACCCTTTGGGGAAGATGTCCCTGAACTCCATCAGCGCATAGACGGCGATCATCAGCAGCAGGGTCAACCAGTGCAGCCCTATGCTCAGGCTGCCATAACGTTGTTCGGTATTTCTCAGCATCGTTGTCTCCTCGCCACTTAAGCGGCTTATCTCTTTTCATCCCGTCTCATATCGAGCCAAAGGACCCGCAGGTATCCCTCTTGAGGGTACTCGGCTTGCTTATGCCCGTGTTGATCTCGATAACATTTCTGCCTGTTTGCCGTCATGCTGACCTGTGCGGGAGCCCATGGAGTATCGGGAGATGGAAGGGGCAAAAAAAAAACCGAAGCACCAGGCTTCGGTTTTTGGCGGTCGCTGGCGTCAGGCCAGGGCGCATTATTTCTTGATGCGGATCACCGGGGTTTCGCCCACGGTCACGGCGCCAGTCATCTTCACCAGCTCTTTGATCTCGTCCATGTTGGAGATGACCACAGGTGTCAGGGTAGACTTGGCTTTGGCTTCCAGAACGGCCAGATCGAACTCGATGATGGTGTCACCGCGCTTGACCTGTTGACCTTCCTGAGCGATACGGGTGAAACCTTCACCCTTCAGCTCGACGGTGTCGATACCGAAGTGAACGAACAGCTCGATACCAGAGTCGGACTCCAGAGAGAACGCGTGGTTGGTCTCGAAGATTTTGCCGATGGTGCCGTCGCACGGAGCAACCATCTTGTTGCCGGCCGGTTTGATGGCGATGCCGTCGCCGACGATCTTCTCGGCGAAGACGACGTCAGGCACATCTTCGATGGGGACGATTTCGCCGGACAGCGGAGCAAAGATTTCGATGCCGCCAGTGTCAGAACTGTCGTCGGAAACCAGTTTCTTCAGTTTGTCGAACAGACCCATAGTAAAAGCTCCTAGAGATGATTGTCGCTGTTTGCAGCCGATCTTAGCAGACTGCCTTCTGCTTAATAAAGTTATCTACGCACGCTTCGATTTCGGTGGCGGTGGCAAAGCTCAGCGCCTGGTCGGCCATGGCCTTCACATCTTCGAAGTTGGTGTTGCGGATAAGCTTCTTGATACGCGGTACAGAGATGGCGCTCATGGAGAACTCATCCAGACCCATACCCAGCAGCAGCAGGGTGGCGCGTTCGTCACCAGCCAGTTCACCGCACATACCGGTCCACTTGCCATTGTCATGGGAAGCGTCGATCACCATCTTGATCAGGGTCAGGACGGAGGGTGACAGCGGGTTGTACATGGCGGAAATCATCTCGTTACCACGGTCGACAGCCAGGGTGTACTGGGTCAGGTCGTTGGTACCGATACTGAAGAAATCCACTTCCTTGGCCAGATGATGAGCCATCACGGCCGCGGCCGGGGTCTCGATCATGATACCGACTTCGATGGATTCATCAAAGGCTTTGCCTTCGGCACGCAGTTCGGCTTTCAGCGTCTCCACGGTAGCCTTCAGGCTGCGGAACTCTTCGACGGAGATGATCATCGGGAACATGATGCGCAGTTTGCCGAAGGCAGACGCACGCAGGATGGCCCGCAGCTGGGCGTGCATGATGTCGGTGCGATCGAAGAAGATACGCACGGCACGCCAGCCCAGGAAGGGATTCATCTCTTTCGGGAAATTCATGTAGGGCAGTTCTTTGTCGCCGCCGATGTCCATGGTACGGACGATGATCGGTTGATCCGGCATGGCTTCGGCCACTTCTTTGTAAGCCTTGAACTGCTCGTCTTCGGTCGGCAGCGCGTCACGGTCCATGAACAGGAACTCGGTACGGTACAGACCCACGCCTTCGGCGCCGTTGCGGATGGCACCTTCGGTGTCCTTGACGGTCCCGATGTTGGCGCACACTTCGACCTGGTGGCCATCCAGGGTGATGGCAGGCAGGTCTTTGAGCTTGGCCAGCTCGTCCTTCTCGGCCTGGAACTGGGCCTGGAACTTCTTGGCTTCGTTCAACTGGTCGGCGGTCGGGTTGATGATGACCTGGTTGTTGATCGCATCCAGCACCAGCATGTCACCGTTCTTGACGCGCTCGGTGATGTCGTTGGTGCCCACGACGGCCGGCAGCTCCAGGGAGCGGGCCATGATGGAGGTGTGGGAGGTACGGCCACCGATGTCGGTGACGAAGCCCAGCACGTATTTCAGGTTGATCTGAGCGGTTTCAGACGGGGTCAGGTCTTTGGCGACCAGGATGACCTCTTCGTCGATGGTGCTCAGGTTGACAACGGCGATGCCCAGTACGTTCTTGACCAGACGGGTGCCGATGTCACGGAAGTCGGTGGCGCGCTCACGCAGATAGGGGTCATCCAGATCGGCCATCATCTTGGCGTACTGTTCGATCACCTCGTGAACGGCTCTGTCGGCAGAGGCCTTGTGTTCTTTGATGAAGGATCTGATATCCCCTTCCAGCTCTTCATCTTCGAGCAGCATGATGTGGCCTTCGAAGATGGCCTCTTTTTCTTCACCGAAGGTGCGACCGGCCATCTCTTTGATGGCTTCCAGCTGTGCGGCTGACTTGGTGCGGGCTTCGAGGAAGCGGTTGATCTCGGCATCAATCTGTTCGGCGGGAATCTTGCCCTGATTGATAACGATTTCATCTTCTTTCAGAAGAAGCGCCTTGCCGAATGCGATACCGGGGGACGCAAGAATGCCAGATATCATAATCCTTCCTATTAAAACGACTGTGGGGGAGGAATAAAGCTGGATTACTCCAGCTCGTCCATCAGGGCAACCAGCTTCTCAACGGCTTTCTGAGCGTCCGGGCCGTCAGCCTGGATGGTCACGTTGGTGCCTTTGGTCAGACCCAGGGTCTGGAGCTTGAACAGGCTCTTGGCGCTGGCGGATTTGCCACCGGAGACCACAGTGATCTCACTTTGGAATTCTTTGGCTTCTTTCACGAACTGAGCTGCAGGACGGGTGTGCAGGCCGTTTTCAGCAGTAATAACAACAGACTTCTCGTACATGGTTTCACCCCATATTATTGATATTGTTTGGAGAGATGGTCGCCAATGAGGCTTCCTGTCTCACCGTGTCAGTATGGATATGTTGTAAAGTAACGAAATCAGACCTGCAATGGTTTAATCCAGGTCAATTTTCTGTGCAGTATTCGGCGTTGTGGCCAGGTATTTTTTCGCTATCAGGCTGCAAGCCGCGTCAGGACTGGCCTGAAATTATTTTATAACGAAAAATAACACTTTGTTACCTTGTGATACCTTGCCAGCAAACACCTCGTGACGCCGCACAGGATATGAGATTTATCACAGAATGTCTGCTTTTTTTGTCATATCCAAGTTTGTTATTTTACCCCAAAAAATAAGGGGCCGAGTGGCACTGGTGGCTAGAGAGTTTAGCGCATAATGAAAACGGCGCTCCGAGGAGCGCCGTCGTGTTGGTGTTGGCTGATCAACTACTGCTGCAATTCCTGCTCGCTGAACACACCGGCGAAGAGGGCGCTGGAGAGGTAACGCTCGGCGGCGCTCGGCAGGATGACGACAATCGTTTTCCCTTCGAACTCCGGCTGCTCGGCCAGACGGTTGGCAGCGACCACGGCAGCGCCGGAGCTGATACCGGCCAGGATCCCTTCCTCTTCCATCAGGCGGCGGGCCATCTCGATGGCTTCGTCACTGCTCACCTGCTCGACGCGGTCCAGCAGGCTCAAATCCAGGTTGCCCGGGATGAAGCCGGCGCCGATGCCCTGGATCTTGTGGGGACCGGGCTTTATCTCTTCACCTGCCAGTTTCTGGCTGATGACGGGAGATTCGCTGGGCTCGACCGCCACGGAGACGATGGCCTTGCCTTTGGTCTGCTTGATGTAGCGGGAGACCCCGGTGATGGTGCCGCCGGTACCGACGCCCGCCACGAACACATCCACCTCGCCATCGGTGGCGTCCCAGATCTCGGGGCCAGTGGTCTGCTCGTGGATTTCCGGGTTGGCCGGGTTTTCAAATTGTTGCAGCAGTACGTACTTGCCCGGTTCGGATTCGAGGATCTCGTTGGCCTTGGCAATGGCGCCCTTCATGCCGAGGGGACCTTCGGTCAGCACCAGGTTGGCACCCAGGGCCTTGAGCAGCTTGCGGCGCTCCAGGCTCATGGTGGCCGGCATGGTCAGGGTGATGGGATAGCCGCGGGCCGCAGCCACGAATGCCAGGGCAATGCCCGTGTTGCCGCTGGTGGGCTCGATGATCTCCTTGCCCTTGGTCAGCACGCCGCGTTTCTCGGCATCCCAGATGAGGTTGGCACCGATCCGGCACTTGACGCTGAAGCTTGGGTTGCGGCTCTCGATCTTGGCCAGCACGCGGCCCTTGGTAACACGGTTGAGACGAACAAGCGGGGTGTTGCCTATGGTCTGGCTGTTGTCCTCAAAAATTTTGCTCATGGTGCTATCCCTGTGTTTGTTAAGGCGATGAAACAAGATTACCCTGTGGTTTCTGAATGAGAAGTGACGAATCGTTATAACAATATGTTATTACAACATATAGAACTTATTCTCTCTTGCCGAGGGGGCTCCCGCTGCCTGGGCATCCAATGGAAGGGATCTCATGGGATTTGCAGGAAGCGATCGCTATCTCGCATCACAGGCACTGAAGATGGCCGTCGATGCCGCCATCGTGCTGGAGAAGCCGCTGCTCATCAAGGGTGAGCCCGGTACGGGCAAGACAGTGCTGGTGGAGGCGGTGGCCGAATCCCTGGGCGCCGAGCTCATCAGCTGGCACATCAAGTCCACCACCAAGGCCCAGCAGGGGCTCTACGAATACGATGCCGTCGCCCGGCTGCGAGACTCCCAGCTCGGTGACCCCAGGGTAGGGGAGATAGGCCACTACATCCGCCGGGGTAAGCTGTGGCAGGCCTTCAGCGCAGAGCAGCGGCCAGTGCTGCTCATCGATGAAATCGACAAGGCGGACATCGAGTTTCCCAACGATCTGCTGCTGGAGCTGGATCGGATGGAGTTCGATGTCTACGAGACCGGCGAGCGCGTGAAGGCGCGCCAGCGCCCCGTGGTCATCATCACCTCCAACAACGAAAAAGAGCTGCCGGACGCCTTCCTGCGCCGCTGTTTCTTCCACTACATTCGCTTCCCCGACAAGGCCGAGATGCAGGCCATCGTCAAGCTCCATTACCCCGACCTCAAGGAGCGGCTGCTCGACGAAGCGATGACGCTCTTCTTTGAGCTGCGTGCGGTAGAGGGGCTGCGCAAAAAGCCGTCCACCTCCGAGCTGCTGGACTGGATCCGGCTGCTGTTGGCGGACGACATCGCCCCCGAAGCCCTGCGCACCCGTGAGCCCGGCAAGCTGGTGCCCGCACTCTACGGCGCCCTGCTCAAGACCGAGCAGGACCTGCATCTGTTTGAGAAGCTCGCTTTTCTGGCCAGACGCGGCAGCTGACCCATGCTGATCGACTTTTTTACCCATCTGCGCCGTCACAAGCTCCCCTGCAGCCTGCGCGAATTGCTGGACTTGCACGCGGCGCTGGCTGCCCAGCTGGCCAGCCTCGACATGGACGAGTTCTACCAGCTATCCCGCTGCCTGCTGGTGAAAGACGAGGCGCACTATGATCGCTTCGATCGCGCCTTCGCCGAGTATTACGAGGGGTTGGCCGCCATCCCCCTGTTGCCGGAGAGCCTGACTGACGACTGGCTGCGCAAGGAGTTCGAGCGACTGTTAAGCCCGGAGGAGAAGGCGTTGCTCCAATCCCTTGGCGGGCTGGACAAGCTGCTGGCGACCCTCAACCAGCGCTTGAACGAGCAGAAGGAGCGTCACGCCGGCGGCAACAAGTGGGTCGGCACCGGGGGCAGCAGCCCGTTCGGTCACGGCGGCTATCACCCGGAAGGGATCCGCATGGGGGGAGAGGGCCAGCACGGGCGGGCGACCAAGGTGTGGGAAGCGCGCCACTTTCGCAACTTCAGTGACGACTCGCCCCTGGGGCAGCGCGCCATCCAGCTCGCCCTGCGCAAGCTCAGGCGCTGGGTGCGCCGGGGCAATCCCGACGAGCTGGATCTCGACGACACCATCCAAAGCTCGGCCAGGCAAGGCTGGCTCGATGTGAAGCTGCGGCCCGAGCGCCACAACGGGGTCAAGCTGCTGGTCTTCTTCGATGTGGGGGGCTCCATGGATGCCCATGTGGCCAAGGTGCAGCGCCTCTTTTCGGCCCTGCGCCACGAGTTCAAGCACCTGGTGTTCTTCTATTTTCACAACTGCCTCTACGACTTCGTCTGGCAGGACAATGCCAGGCGCCTTGATGATCGGCTCGATACCCTGCGGCTGCTGCGTACCTACGGCAGCGACTACAGGGTGATGGTGGTGGGGGATGCGAAGATGGGCCCCTATGAAATCACCTGGCCAGGTGGCAGCGTAGAGTACTGGAACGAGGAGCCCGGCCAGGTGTGGCTCGGGCGCCTGCAACAACATTTCCCCAAGATGGTGTGGGTCAATCCGCTGCCAAGGCAGGAGTGGCTGTGGCACCCCTCCATCAAGTTGATGAACGAATTGATCGGCGGGCGGATGCACCCGCTGACCCTGGCGGGTCTGGCTGCGGCCATCGACCAGCTGTGACCCTCTGAACCCTAAAAAACAGACAAGCCGGGATTGCACCCGGCCAGGAGCAAAGATGACCTCTATCGTAATCAGTGGCTCAGGCCTCTATACCCCTCCCTTTGCCGTCAGCAATGAAGCGCTGGTGGCGGCCTTCAACCAGTACGTGGATCTCTACAACGAGGAGAACGCCTCCGCCATCGATGCAGGGCAGCTGCCTGCCAAGCAGCACTCGAGCTGCGAGTTCATCGAGAAGGCCTCCGGCATCAAGAGCCGCTATCTGGTGAGCAGCGAGGGGGTGCTGGATCCCGACATCATGCAACCGCTCATGGCGGAGCGCCCGGACGATCAGCCCTCCATCATGGTGGAGATGGCGGTGGCGGCCGCCGAGCAGGCGCTGATCGCCGCCGGTCGTGAACCGGGGGAGATCGATCTTGTCATCGTCGCCGCCTCCAACATGCCGCGCCCCTACCCGGCGCTGGCCATTGAATTGCAGCACTATCTCGGCGCCAGCGGCCTGGCATTCGACATGAACGTGGCCTGCTCTTCCGCCACCTTCGGGATCAAGACCGCCGCAGACATGCTGGCGGCAGGCACCGCCCGGCTGGCGCTGGTGGTCAATCCGGAGATCTGCTCGGGTCACCTCAACTTCCGCGATCGGGACAGTCACTTCATCTTCGGCGACGCCTGTACCGCCGTGCTGCTGGAGCGGGA
This sequence comes from Aeromonas sp. ASNIH5, assembly GCF_002902865.1. NCBI lineage: Bacteria > Pseudomonadati > Pseudomonadota > Gammaproteobacteria > Aeromonadales > Aeromonadaceae > Aeromonas > Aeromonas sp. ASNIH5. Next base: position 4,514,675 of record NZ_CP026122.1, read on the forward strand.
GGCCGATTGCCAGGTGGCCAACCCCTGGCAACTGGTGGCCAGCAAGCTGGTGACCCAGTACTCCAACAACATCCGCAACAACTTCGGCTTCCTGAACCGGCTCAGCCCGCGCACCCGCTACGGCGACGACAAGCTGTTCCGCCAGCAGGGGCGCAAGGTGTTCAAGGAGGTGCTGCCCCTGGTGTGCGATCAGATAGCCTCCCAGCTGGCGGAGCAGGGATGGGCGGCCGATGGCTTGAGCCGGCTCTGGCTTCATCAGGCCAACCTCACCATGAACCAGTTCATCGGTCGCAAGTTGCTGGGCCATGACGCCAGCCAGCAGGAGGCGCCTGTCATCCTCGACCGCTACGGAAACACCAGCTCGGCGGGTTCCATCATCGCCTTCCACCTCTTCAATCAGGATCTGCCGAGCGGGGCTCGCGGGGTGCTCTGCTCCTTTGGGGCCGGTTACTCCATCGGCAGCCTGCTGCTGCAGCGGCGCTGAGCACCCTGTTTTGCCCATAAAAAAGCCACCCGGGAGGGTGGCTTTTTTTCATGCTGCCAGAGAGGCTTTTTTCAAGCGGGTTCGATGGCCAGTACCTGACATTGCGGTTCTTTTATCTGAAATCGCACGTTCACATCGAACAATCTGACACCGTACACCTTGTCATCCGGCTTGCCCTTCTTGTAAGCAGGGCGGGGATCCTGGGCCAGCACCTCCCTCACCAGTTCACGCAGCTCCGGGTGGGCCTTGAGCCAGGGGGCGAGCTGCTGCTCGGCCTGGGCGCTGAAGCTCACCGCCAGCGGCGGGGTGGGGGCATCGGGGGCGAAACCGCCACGGGCGTGGGGCAGGCTGTCGGCATAGGGGACATAGGGCTTGATGTCGACGACCGGGGTGCCGTCGAGCAAGTCCACCGCGCCCAGCTCGAGCCAGAGCTTGCCGCGCTCACGTCCCACCCCGTGCAGCTCGACCACGGAGAGGCCAAGGGGGTTGGGGCGGAAGGTGGAGCGGGTGGCAAAGACCCCGACCCGCTCGTTGCCGCCGAGGCGCGGCGGGCGCACCGTCGGGTGCCAGCCCTGATCCATGGTCTGGTGAAACACGAAGCTGATCCAGAGATGGGAGAATTGCTCGATGCCGCGCAGCACATCGGGCTGATCGTAGGGAGGAAGCAGTTCGAGGCGGGCGCGAGCCGCGCTGACCAGACCGGGCTGGCGGGGTATGGCGAACTTCTCCTTGTAGGGAGAGCGGATGATCCCTAGGGTATCGATATCGAACTTCATGGCGGATCCTGGCTGAAAACCCGGGCAATGTAGCACAGGCACGCCGAAAACGCAGGGGGAGTACCAGGACGCGGCCCCTGTGATCCCGATCCCAGACCCGGTGCCAGGGGGCTGTGTCCTGGTGCCAACTTGCGTAGGGTGGGGCGGCAAAAGGGGTGGCGGGGGAGCGGACAAGGAATCTGCTGCCCGCACCATGACGATATGCCTGGCGGCATCAGGGCGTGTGCTCACCATGCCAGGCCATGGCCGTTTCGGCTGCCCGTGGAGGGGCTGCAAGGAGAGGGCGCCATAGAGGAGAGACAGGGATGAAATTGTTGATTATCGGCGGCACCGGCTTTCTGGGTCGCCACCTGACCACGCTGGCCCTGGATTGGGGGCACGAGGTGACGCTGTTCAATCGCGGCCACCGCCAGCACCCGGATTGGCGGGAGCTGACCCAGCTTCACGGAGACAGAGACGGGGACCTGGCCCCCTTGCGGGGCGAGGGGCGGCACTGGGATCTGGTCATCGACACCTGCTGCTATCGCCCCGAACAGGCCGAAGGGCTCTCTGACGCCCTGCTGGGGCGCTGCGATCGGCTCATCTTCATCTCCACCATCAGTGTCTATCGCGATTTTTCCCAACCCGGCATGGATGAGTCGGCCCCCCTGCACGAGATGGCAGGAACGCCCACCGACTACGGCCCCCTCAAGGTGCTGTGCGAGTCGGTGTATCGCGCCCGCTGGGGAGATCGCCTGTGCACCCTGCGCCCCGGCGTGCTCTGCGGCCCCTTTGACCCGACCGCTCGTCTTGCCTGGTGGGTGAGGCGGGTGCAGCGGGGCGGGCCCTGGCTCTTGCCGGGGCTGGGGGAGGACAGGCTGCAATACCTGGATGTGCGCGACTGTGCCGAGTTCGTGCTGCGGGCTGCCGAGCAGCGACTCGCTGGGTGCTTCAACCTGATCAAGCCCGGCATCGCACTGAACGACTGGGTGGAGCGCCTCGCTGCCCGGCTGACGCCAGTGACCCCCTTGCAGCTCGAGTGGGCTCCCTGGCGTGACCTGATGGCGGCAGGGGTGGCGCCCTGGCAAAGCTATCCCACGCTGCTGCCAAGCGAGCTGCCGGAGTATGCTGGGTATGGCACCATCAGCGCCGAGGCCGCCATCGTCCATGGGCTGAACTTTCGCCCCCTGGAGGAGACGGTTGACGATCTGGTGGTATGGCTTGCCAGCAACCCCCGGGGGCCGCTGCCGGGCATGACCCCTGATGAGGAACAGGCCTTGCGACGACGAGTGGAGGTTTCCTTGTCATCGAATGCGTACTAGCCGGCATCATAAAGAAGAGGGCACCCCGGGGTGCCCTCTTCTCATGTGGGGTGTTCATCCATGACGGGACTCAGCGCAGCAATGCCCCCGCCTCGGCCAGCAGGGTTCTCAGCACACTGCGATGGCAGCGGGACTCCTGTTCGCAGTAGCACCCCACCGAGAAATGGGTAGTGTGGGAGAGGGCGGCCAGCAGGGCCAGATCGTGCCTCGCGGCCGGGGCGGCCATCTCAGCCTTGTACTGCTTGCAGAAGGCGGTCCACCGGGCCGGGGTGTCGGCAGTCTGACCGAGTTTCATGGTCTCGGCGCTGGGGGCCAGATTGGGGAACCAGACGTCGTACCAATCCAGGCTGGCGAACGCCGCTTTGGGCACGCCGCGAGGGGGGCGACGCACGGTGCCGATGCGAAGCCCCTCATCCTCGAGGCGGAGGCTGCCGAGTCGCACGATGGCGATCGCCATGGCAGGACTTACTTCTCTTCGGCCACTTTCAGCGCCTGGCCGTAGCAGATCACCTGCTTCAGGCAGCCGGGCACGTCGCTGAACTCGGCGCACTTGTCGAAGCTGACGCCGTTGCCCCCCATGTCCGCCACGCGGCGGCGGGCCAGGGTACGGGCTTCACCGGCATTGGGCACCGCCTGATTGGCATCGCTCTGGCAGGATTCCCCCTCGACGGTGCCGAGATAGAGGTAGTTGAGGTCGGCGAGCTCGCTCTGCTCGTAGATCCGCACGCTCCCCGGCTTGAAGTACTCGTCGAAGTTTTCCTTGTCCAGATTGCTGTTGAAGGCGAAGTCGGCGCAACCGGAGGCAATCAGGGGCATCATCAGGATCAGGCGTTTCATATCGGCATCTTGTTGGGTGGCGAGTGGGTCATTATAGGGGGCAGTCGCCGATGGCGACCAGCCCCATTTTTAGCCATATCAATGGATTGTAGCGAGACGACCCCGGATCAGGCGGGGGCCAGTCGCCGGTGCAGGCTGCGGTAGTGATCATCTTCCAGCAGCTCCTGGTGGGGGGCACACAGACGGATGCGACCCTCTTCCATCAGGGCTACCCTGTCCATCCGTTCCAGCCCCAGCAGGCGGTGGGAGATGAGCAGCAGGGTGCGATCCGCCCCCAGGGTCAGCAGCAGATCCATGATCTCCCGTTCGGTCTGGGTATCGAGCCCTTCGGTGGGCTCGTCCAGCAGCCAGAGCGGTGCATCGTGGAGCAGGGCGCGGGCGATGCCGATGCGGCGGCGCTCCCCGCCGGAGAGCGGACGCCCGCCATCCCCGAGCCAGGCATCCAGCCCCTGTTCGGCCTGCTCACCCTCATCGCACAGCAGAGTCCCGAGCCCCACCTGGGTGAGCACCTCGATGAGCCGTTCGTCGCTGGCTCCGGGGGCGGCCAGGGTGAGGTTGCCACGCAGGGTATCGGCAAACAGGTGGACCCGCTGGCTCACCACGGAGCAGGAGGCGCGCAGCGCCTCTTCGCTGTAACCGGTGAGGGGCTTGCCATCGAGCAGGATCTCCCCCGATAGGGCCGTCCATTCCCGGGTCAGCAACCCCATCAGGGTGGACTTGCCACAGCCGGTCTGCCCCAGCAGCGCCAGCTTCTCCCCGGCATGCAGTTGCAGGGTGCACCCTTGCAGCACGGGTGCATCTTGGCCTGGATAGGTGAAATGCAGGCCGCTTATGTGCACGGCACCCCGGGCAGCGGGGGCTTGCTGTGCTCCCCACTCCGGCGCCTTGGCCTCTTGCAGGATCTCGTTGAGACGGCGGGCGGAGGTGAGGCTGGTGGAGAGGTGCTGGAAGGCACCGGCCAGCGGCAGCAGCGCCTCGAAGCTCGCCAGAGTAGCGAACACCATGAGTGCCGTGATGGGGTCAGGGGCACTGCCACCGACGCCGTGACCGGCCAGCCAGAGCATCAGGGTCAGAGTCCAGCCGCTCAGCAACTGCACCGAGAAGGCGGCCAGGCCGCTGACGCGGGCCATGCGGGCCTGGGCCCGGATCAGGGCCTGCTCCGCCTGCTGCAATCCGGTGAGCGCCTCGGGAGCGGCGGCGAACATCTGCAGTTCGGCCTGGCCGTCCAGATAGTCCACCATGCGGGTACGCAGGTTGGACTTCTCGGCGATGAGCTGGCGGCCCGGCGCGCGCCCGGCAAAATAGAAGACCAGGGGCAAGGCCAGCATGCCAAAGAGCAGAATGGCTCCCAGCGTCAGCGCCAGGCGACCATCGAAGAAGGAGAGGAAGAAGACCAGCCCGGCGCAGCTCAGCAGCGCCGCCCCAATGGGGGTGATGAGGCGCAGATAGACGTGATCCATGGCATCGATGTCGGCCACCAGACGGTTGAGCAGGTCAGCCTGGCGAAAACCCGCAAGGGAGCCGGGGGAGAGAGGGGAGAGCTTTTGCCAGAACCAGACCCGCAGCCGGGTCAGCACCCGGAAGGTGGCGTCGTGGCTCACGACCCGCTCGCCCCAGCGACTGGCGGTGCGCACGATGGAGAAGAAACGCACGCCCCCCGCAGGGGTCATGTAGTTGAAGGTGTCTCGGGTGGCGACCGCCAGCCCGGCGACGGCGGCGGCGGAGAGGAACCAGCCGGAGAGGGAGAGCAGGCCCATGCCGGCCACCAGGGTGACCAGGGCCAGCAGCAGGCCGATGGAGAGGCTGAGCCAGTGCTGGCGATAAAGGCGCAGGAACGGCAATAGATCAGTCATCGAGAGAGTCTCCGAAACCTTGGGATTGCGACAGGAGGCGGGCGAAGGGGCCCTGGGCCTCGCCGAGTGCGGCAAAACGTCCCTGCTCCACCAGCTTGCCGTGCGCCAGCACCAGGATGTTGTCCATCTGGCTGAGCTGATCGAGGCGGTGGGTGATCATCAGCAGGGTCTGACCTTGTGCGGCCTGTTCGAGGGCGCTCATGACGGCTCGCTCAGAATGGCGATCCAGGCTGGCAGTGGGTTCATCCAGCACCATCATCTGGGTCGTCTTGAGCAGGGTACGGGCAAGGGCGATGCGCTGGGCCTGGCCGACGGAGAGGCCGCCCGCCTGATCCCCGACCCGATAGTCCAGCCCTTTCTCATTGACGAACTCCCAAGCCTGGGCGCGCTTGAGCGCGGATTCCAGCTCGGCGTCGCTGGCGGATGGTCTGGCCAGCAGCAGGTTGTCCCGCAGGGAGCTGTGGAAGAGTTGGGGATTCTGGGAGAGCCAGCCTAGCTGCTGGCGCCACTGGCTGATGTCCAGGGTACGAAGCTCCACTCCGTTGACGCACAGGGAACCGCGATAGGGGGCAAAACCGAGCAGGGCATTGACCAGGGAGCTCTTGCCCGCGCCGCTGATGCCGACCAGGGCGGTGCGCGTGCCGGCTTCCAGCGTGAAATCGAGGGGACCGACCAGCACCTTGCCCTCGGCGCTCAGCACTTCCAGGCTGCGGGCTTCTACCTTGACGGGGCCATCCGCATGGAAGGGGAGTGTCCCGGAGGCGGGTTCGCTCACGTCGGCCTCGAGAAATTCCAGCAGTTGCTCGGCGGCGCCAATGGCCTGTGCCTTGGCGTGATAGTGGGCACCGAGTTCCCGCAGCGGCGCGTAGAACTCGGGGGCGAGGAAGAGCACGAACAGGCCGGTAAAGAGGGTGACCTTGACGCCATAGCTGCCAAAGTTGAGGTGATCGATGTAGGAGAAACCGAAGTAGACGGCCACCAGGGCCACCGCGATGGCGGCGAAGAACTCCAGCACGGCCGTGCTCAGGAAGGCGAGGCGCAGCACCTCCATGGTGCGCTCGCGAAAATCTTCCGATGCATCGCGGATGGCCTCCCCTTCCGCCCGGGTGCGCATGAAAAGCTGCAGGGTGCGCAGCCCCTTGAGGCGATCGAGGAAGTGGCCTGAGAGGCGCGCCAGCGACTGGAAGTTGCGGCGGTTGGCATCGGCGGCGCCCACCCCTACCAGGATCATGAAGAGAGGAATGAGGGGGGCCGTGCCGAGCAGAATGAGGCCCGCCGCCCAGTTGACCGGGAACACGGAGACCAGGATCACCAGGGGAATAAAGACGGCGATGGCCATCTGGGGCAGATAGCGGGAGAAGAAGTCCTGCATCTCTTCGATCTGCTCGAGCAGCAGGCTGGCCCAGCTACCGGCGGGACGACGCTGGATATAAGCAGGGCCGAGCCTGGCGAGGCGGGTGAGCACCAGCTCGCGGATGGCCTGGCGCACCGCACTGCCCGCCTTGAAACTCGCCACCTCGCGGCCATAGGCCAGGGCCGCCTTGGTCAGGGTCACCAGCAACAGACTGATGAAGAGGGGGGCGGAGTGCTTCGGCGTGGAGCCTTCGATGATGAAACCGTGAATCAGGGTCGCCAGCAACCAGGCCTGCATCACCATCAGGACGCCCTGACCCAGCCCGAAGGCGATGGAGATGCCGATCCAGCGCCGACCATGGCCCGATTGTTTGCGCAACCAGCCATAGAGATGTTTCTGTCTGTTCTTGTCCATTACCACCCTCCTCAAACGAGTGGCGCAAGACTATCGTCGCCCCCACGGCTTGGCAACCTTGCAGAACCGGGCGGAGGAACATCATTGTGTGAAAAATCGGCTTCATGCTCATTAGTTGGCCGAACAGCTTGATTTATGGCAAAAAATGCGAGGTCGGTGATTGCGCTCGGCGGCAAAATGCATATAGTAGAGGCCACTGACGCGGGTGTAGTTCAATGGTAGAACGGTAGCTTCCCAAGCTGCATACGTGGGTTCGATTCCCATCACCCGCTCCACATTCCAGATAGCGGCACGCGCCGTTGTCCATATCAGCCAGATGGCTGTCTGTCGTGGGGATTCCCCATCACACCAAGCAAGTTTTGATGCCTAGCGGGCATCGTATAATGGCTATTACCTCAGCCTTCCAAGCTGATGATGCGGGTTCGATTCCCGCTGCCCGCTCCAGTCTTCACACAAAAAGCCCACTCCTGCGAGTGGGCTTTTTGTTGTCTGTTTTTTGATGCCGGCGAGAGTGCCAGAGCGGCCAAGCTGAAAGGCGCAGACATGGAAAAGGCGCCACAGGGCGCCTTTTCAACTCGGGAGTGGGGAGGATTACTCCTGCTCCAGCTCGCCGCAGAAGCGATAGCCTTCGCCATGGATGGTGGCGATGATCTCCGGGGTGTCGCCCACGCTCTCGAAGTGCTTGCGAATACGGCGGATGGTCACGTCCACGGTGCGGTCGTGGGGCTTGAGTTCGCGGCCCGTCATCTTCTTGAGCAGCTCGGCACGGGTCTGGATCTGGCCCGGGTTCTCGCAGAAATGCAGCATGGCGCGGAACTCGGAGCGGGGCAGCTTGAACATGTCGCCAGCCGGGCTGACCAGGGCGCGGCTGTTGATGTCCAGGGCCCAGCCATTGAACAGATAACGTTCCACCAGCTTCTTCTCTTCGCCACCGGCGGCCACGTTCATGGTGCGGCTCAGCAGGTTGCGGGCACGGATGGTCAGTTCACGGGGATTGAACGGCTTGGTGATGTAGTCATCTGCGCCGATCTCCAGCCCCAGGATCTTGTCCACTTCGTTGTCGCGACCGGTCAGGAACATCAGGGCGATGTTGTCGTCTTCACGCAGCTCGCGCGCCAGCAGCAGGCCGTTCTTGCCCGGCAGGTTGATGTCCATGATCACCAGGTTGATGGTGTGGCTGGTCAGGGCCTGGTGCATCTCGTCACCGTTGTTGGCTTCGAGCACGATGTAGCCTTCGGCTTCGAAGATGCTCTTGAGGGTGTTGCGGGTGACCAGCTCGTCTTCGACGATCAGAATATGTGGTGTTTGCATGAGTATTCCCAGATTCTTATCAGTTAATTATCGAAATTTTAACACTCTTTGGCGTTATCCGACCGGTCCTGAAAATTTATTACGTCATCCTGGGTATGAATATCAGGTCGAATCATCGCGAATTTGGTAACTATGTCGGCAAGCATCCCTGTGCCGTACATGGGCTCTCAACAAGTCTGAACAAGAGAAGCCCGGAGAGGTAGTCCATTACAAAAGTTGCTGCATTTTATCAGTTAACAGGCGCATAACAACACTCTTTGCCGTCAGATAGCAACTTTTTAACTCAGCTTTGATATAAGTCAATCCCCGAGTTCGCTGCATCATACTTGGGCTGACCCGCTTTTTCGCCCTTAATAAATGTAATGGGATGTAACATGTGGTTGACATGACTTTGTGGGAAAACTACAGAAAAGTGTGCTTCATCGCCCCCTTTGCGCCTCCCTGCTGCCCAGCCTATGCCATTGTCACGGCCTGGAACCCGGCCAGCCGGTGGGTGGGGCTGCGTCGCAATGCCCGTCGCCAGCGAGCCCTTGTCCGGCAAGTGGGCGAGTGTCCCGTCATGGGAGAGGTCTGGGGGAGCGATGAGGATGAGCGCTGGCAGGAGGCGTCGCTGTTGTTGCCGCTTTCGCTGCCAGAGGCGATCCGGCTGGCCGCCCGATTTGGCCAGAATGCCCTCTATTGGGTACGTGAAGGAGAGCTCTGGCTGGTGCCCGTGTTGCTGGAAGGGACGCCCTGTCATCTGGGGGCGCTTGCGTCCCGCTGGCGGTTCAGGCCTTCAGGCTGACATGGCCCCCCGCCATCCGGACAGGGCACCCGGCCGGTGGATTGTCAGCGCCCCGACATGATGAAAGAATGAGCGGACACATTTCACTCCATGGAAGGATGATGATCATGCTGGACCTGCTGCCCGACCTTTGCGATGAACATGGCGATGCCCTTAGGATCGCTGACCCCCTCTTTCACGACTATGGCGGCAAGGCGCTGTTTTACGGCGAGGCCGTGACCCTCTCCTGCTTTGAAGACAACAGCCTGGTGCGTGAGCTGGTCAATCGTCCCGGCCATGGCAAGGTGATGGTGATCGACGGGGGCGGCTCCCTGCGTCGGGCGCTGCTCGGGGATCAGCTGGCCATCAAGGCGGTGGAGCAGGGGTGGGAGGGGATCCTCATCAACGGGGCCGTGCGGGATGTGGGGACGCTGGCGACCCTGGCGCTGGGGGTCAAGGCCCTGGCCCCCTGCCCGGTCAAGACAGAGAAACGGGGTCTGGGCACGCTGGATGCCGTGGTCTCTTTTGCCGGTGTGACCATAGCGCCCGGCGACTATGTCTACGCCGACCTCAACGGTGTGCTGGTGAGCGGCGCCAGGCTCCTCTGAACCTCAGAAGTTGAAGCCCACGCCCAGAGTGAGAAAGTGTTCCGTGCTGAAGGCACTGAGTCCGTAATTGGCGGTGATGGCCAGGGAGGGGGTCACCAGCAGGCTGCTGTTGAGCTCAACCAGGGTGCTGGCCTTGCTCACCTCCAGTTGCTTGAGCTGGCTGCCGATGTTGAGTGACGGGGAGAGGCGATAGCGCACCCCAGAGCTGATATTGAACCCGGCCTGCCCGCTTTGGGGGCCGATGGCGGGGCCGGCCTCCATGTAGAGGCTGATGTCATCCTGAAGCGGGTATTGATAGCCGGTATTGATGAGCCAGAGGTCGAAATTGTCGCCAAGGTGGCTCTGGTTGCCGAGCAGTACGCCGGAATAGCTTTTGACGTAGAGCGGGTTGTCCGATTCGGTCTGGAGAAAACTCCAGTCGGCGGCCTGAGCCGAAAAGACGAGGCTGGATGCCATTGCGATGACGAGAGACTTGACCATTCGTTTCCCCTCCCTGGGTCCGAACAGGACTACAAGCATGGCACATGCCAGCGGGGAGTAAAGGGAACCCCGATCACAATAAAAGAGTTTTGATTGACGCTGCAGTCATGGTACACAGGCCCCTCACTCCGTGTCGTTACGACACGCTCCATCACGAGGTGAACTGATGAACAACAAACTGATCCTGCTGGCCGCTCTGGCCCTGGGAGGCTGCGCCATGACTACGGGTTCCACTCTGGCACAATTGCAGGCATCGACCTGGCAACTGCAAGGGGCGAGCGGTGATACCTTCACCCTGCAGGTCGCCGGTGACAAGGTGGCGGGCAAGGGCGGCTGCAACCGCTACTTTGGCGGCATCACAGAGCAGGGTGACGGCGTGTTGACGCTTGGCGCCATGGGTTCGACGCGCATGATGTGTGCGGGGGATCTGGCCGGCAAGGAGATGAACTACCTGCAGACCCTGGAGAAGGTGGCGAGCTTCCAGATCAGCGGCAAACAGCTGGTGCTAAAGGATGCCGACAAGGCCACCTTGCTGACCTTTGACGCCGTGAAATAAGCCGGGATCTCGTCAAAGGCTGTCGCAGGCGACCCCTGCGCCAGCGTGCAGGAGAATGTGAAAAGGGACGCCATGGCGTCCCTTTTTGTGCCTGATGTCGGGTCATCCCCCTCGCTGGAAGCGAAACCGCTTCTTGCGTCGGTAGGGATAGACATCCTCGAACATCCCCTCCTTGATGTTGCTCTGCAGCATCTTCCAGTAGTTGGCATCGAAGAGCTCCTTGTGCAACTGCATCATGATCTCCCGCACCTGGGGTTTTTGCAGCAGGAAGGTGGCGAATTCCTCCGGGAAGATGTCGTTGGGTGCCACCGAATACCAGGGTTCGGCGCTCCACTCGTCCTCCGGGTAGCGCGGCGGCGGGATCTGGCGGAAGTTGCACTCCGTCATGTAGCAGATCTCGTCGTAGTCATAGAAGACCACCCGGCCGTGGCGAGTCACCCCGAAGTTCTTGAACAGCATGTCGCCGGGGAAGATGTTGGCCGCCGCGAGCTGGCGGATGGCGTTGCCGTACTCCTCCAGGGCGAGGCGGGTCTGCTGTTCGTCCGCCTGATCCAGATAGAGGTTCAGGGGGATCATCTTGCGCTCGGTGTAGAGGTGTTTGATCACCAGCTTGTCGGCGGTGAGGGTAAGCGCAGAAGGCGCCACCGCCTTGAGCTCGGACAACAGCTCCGGCGAGATGCGATCGAGGGGAAACTCGAAGTTGGTGAACTCCTGGGTATCTGCCATGCGGCCCACTCTATCATGCTGTTTTACCAGCCGGTATTTCTCCTTCACCTGCTCGTGGCTCACCTCCTTGGGCGGGGTGAACTCGTCTTTTATCACCTTGAACACCACATCGTAGGAGGGGAGGGTGAACACGCTCATCACCATCCCCTTGATGCCGGGCGCGATGACGAACTGCTCCCGGCTCTGGGCCAGGTGCTGCTGGTAGTGGCGATAGAGCTCGGTCTTGCCGTGCTTCTGGCAGCCGATGGCGTTGTAGATCTCATAGTCCGGCTTGCGGGGCATGATCTGGCGAAGGAAGGCCACAAAGAGCGCCGGTACCGGGGCATAGACCATGAAGTAGGCGCGGGCGAAGCCGAACACGATGGAGGCCAGCTCCGGCTCGAAGATGACGGTGTCCACATAGATGCTCTGACCGGTGCTGAGCAGGGGCAGGATGAAGGGATAGACTTCTCCCTTCACCCGGATGAGCCCCACCAGATAGGCTCCCTTGTTGCGATAGAACACTTCCCTGAGCAGCTCGATGGCGAAGGGCTCCTCGTGCAGGATGGCCGGGCCGCTCTCTGCCAGATGGCGGTGGATGTCCATGATGTCCCGCTGCTTGTCTTCGAAAGGGAGGGTGAAGCTGTAATCCCCGAGCAGCTGGCTCAGGGTCTGGGGCAGGTGGGAGAGATCGGTGCGATAGATACGCAGCAAGGATCCCAGGTCAGGCTTGTCGCCCCGGCTCACGAAGGGGTGGATATAAAGGTTCTCGTCGCGGATGTTGCGATGGCGGAAGATGCGGCGATAGACGGAATTGAAGAAGGACTCCGCCACCTCGAAGTTCTCGCAGCGGGGCAGGAGATCGCTGAAGGCGCCTTTCACCTGCTTGAGCAAGGCCTGGGTCGGCAGCTGCTCCCCCATCATCTGTTTGATCTGCGCCGTGGTGGCGCCGACATGGTGATCATAGAGGCGGATGCGCTCTCGACCGGCGAGCTGCACCCCCAGCCAGTCGCTGTTCTCGAAACGACTCTTGCTGCCCTGGGTTATCTCGAGAAAGCGGCTGTAAAACGACTCAAAACGTTGCAGGATCGTCTCGGCGACCGCCTGCTCCAATGGCTGCTGCATCTCTCTCTTCCTTGTGATCTGTCGGGCCCATGGCGTCAGTGCCCTGAGGCGGCGGACTCGCGTCCAAGGCCACTATGGCAACATCCAAACATCTGTTCAAGTGGCAATATTTCGGGATAAACGGTAGATTGCGCCCCTGTTTTGCCGACGGTTCGCCGCAGTTCGCGGCGTCGGCCTCATCCTGGAGAGAACCCGATGAAACTCTATTTTGTGCTGGTGTCGCCCGCCCGTGCCGCCAACGTGGGGGCTGCTGCCCGCGCCATGAAGACCATGGGCTTCGATGCCATGCGACTGGTGGGGAGCCGGGTGCACGAAGAGGAGGAGGCGAGCTGGGTTGCCCACGGGGCGCAGGAGATCCTGACGGATGCGCAAGCCTTCGACACCCTGGAAGAGGCCCTGGCGGACATGGATTTGGTGGTCGCCACTACCGCCCGGCAGCGCGGCCGCTACCAGCACTACCTCACCCCGGCGGACATTCGCGACCAGGTCCGGGCCAAGCCCTCCCTCGAGAAGGTGGCCATCGTGTTTGGCTGCGAGGAGTCCGGACTCTCCAACGAACAGCTTGCCCAGGTGGATCTCATCAGCTACCTGCCTCTCAAGGTCTCATACCCGTCCCTGAATCTGGGTCAGGCGATCATGCTGTATGCCTATGAGCTGAGTCCGCTGCTCGATGACCAGAAAGTGAGCGACGAGCAGGACGTAGCAGAAAATTTCGAGAGTGCCGGGCAGGTTCGCGTGCTGAAATCAAAAACAGCAGAATTGCTTGGTGAACTCGGAGTTTCGCAGGATGAAAAACTGCATCAATGGGTGATGGACCGAGTGCCCATGCTGCCGCAGCGGGATCTCAATATGCTCCATCTGCTCTGCAAAGACCTTGCCCGCAAGTTTGGCAAGGAGGTTTAGGTTGACAGCCCCTCGCCGGGCGCGGTATTGCTAACAACCAGATTCGTTCAAGAGTGTTCGTCATGCAGCTATTCACCAACATCATCATCACCACCACCATTATTACCGGTACCACCACAGGTGGCACTGGGGCCGGTTGATGCGCTGACGAACAAGCACAGAAATCAGAAAAAGGCCCGTACCCACCCAGTACGGGCCTTTTTTGTTGGATTGTTTTTAGACCTATTAGCAGATCAATTTGCAGGGAATACAGGGAGATAGCGATGAGAGTGTTGAAATTTGGCGGGTCGTCACTGGCCGACGCAGAGCGTTTCTTGCGGGTTGCCGATATCGCGGTGAATACCCATGGCCAATCCCAGGTGGCCCTGGTGCTGTCGGCACCGGCCAAGGTGACCAATCACCTGGTCGCCCTGGTGGAGCAGACCAGTCGCGGCATGGATGCAAGCAGTACCCTGTTCGAGATCAACGGTATCTTCTCCCGTCTGCTGGCCGGCTTGAAGGCCGCCTATCCCGCGCTGGATGACAAGGCGCTGCAGGCTCGTTTGACCAGCGAACTGGATCAGGTCGAGCGGCTGATGCAGGGTATCCGTCTGCTGGGGCTGTGCCCGGACAACGTCCAGGCCCGCATCCTGAGCCGTGGCGAGAACCTCTCCATCGCCTTCATGCACGAGCTCTTGCGGGTGCGCGGCATCGAGCTGGATCTCATCGTGCCCGAGCAGTTGCTGGTCACCGATGGCGGCTACCTCGAAGCCCATGTGGACATCGAAGCCTCCCGGGTGCGCTTCGCCGCCAAGGGCCTGCGCTCTGATTGTCTCTACCTGATGCCGGGCTTCACCGGTGGCAGCGACAAGGGCGAGACCGTGCTGCTGGGCCGCAACGGTTCCGACTATTCCGCCGCCGTCTTGGCCGCCTGCGTCGATGCCGAGTGCTGCGAGATCTGGACCGACGTGGAGGGCTGCTACAACTGCGACCCGCGCCTGGTACCGGACGCCTACCTGCTCAAAACCCTCTCCTATAAAGAGGCGATGGAGCTCTCCTACTTCGGTGCCAAGGTGCTACACCCGAAGACCATCGCCCCCGTGGCCCAGTTCCACATTCCCTGCCTCATCAAGAACAGCTTCAACCCCCAGGGTCCGGGTACCCTCATCGGGGTCGACCAGGGGGATGACGATCTGAAGGTGAAGGCCATCTCGGATCTCTCCGGCATGTGCATGTTCAACGTCTCCGGTCCCGGCATGAAGGGCATGGTGGGCATGGCCGGTCGCATCTTCTCCGCCGTCTCCCGCGCCGGGGTCAGCATCGTGCTGATCACCCAGTCGTCCTCCGAGTACAGCGTCAGCTTCTGTATCCACAGCTACGACAGCGACAAGACCCGCAAGGTGCTGGAGCGCGAGTTCGAGCTGGAGTTCAAGAACCAGTTGCTGGACCCGCTCGAGATCATGACCGATCTGGCTATCATCTCCCTCATCGGCGACGGCATGCGTACCTCCAAGGGGATGGCGGCGCGCTTCTTCACCTCCCTGGCCCAGGCCTCCATCAACATCGTCGCCATCGCGCAAGGGTCGAGCGAGCGTTCCATCTCCGCGGTCGTGCGCTCCGGCAAGGTGGCGGAAGCCATCAAGGCGTGCCATCAGAACTTCTTTGGCAGCCAGCAGTTCATCGATCTCTTCGTGGTCGGGGTGGGCGGCGTCGGTGCGGCCCTGGTGGATCAGATTGCCCGCCAGCAGCCGGTACTGGCCGAGCAGGGCACCGGCCTGCGGGTAGTAGGTATCGCCAACAGCCGTCAGATGGCGGTCAACAAGGATGGTCTGGCCCTCGCCAACTGGCGTGAACAGCTGGTGGAAGCACAAGGCAGCTTCAGCCTGGAGGCGGTGAAGAAGCTGGTGGAAGAGAGCCACCTCATCAACCCGGTGATCGTCGACTGCACCTCGAGCGAAGCCGTGGCCGTCCAGTACGCCGATTTCCTGGGGGCCGGTTTCCACGTGGTCACCCCGAACAAGAAGGCCAACACCGGGTCGCTCGATTACTACAAGGCGCTGCGTCGCACCGCCCGCCAGACCCGTCGCAAGTTCCTGTACGAGACCAACGTGGGCGCGGGCCTGCCGGTCATCGAGAACCTGCAAAACCTCATCAAGGCCGGCGACAAGCTGCGCGCCTTCGACGGCATCCTGTCCGGGTCGCTCTCCTTCATCTTCGGCAAGCTGGACGAGGGGATGGCCTTCTCCGAGGCGACCCAGATCGCCCGCGGCAACGGCTTCACCGAGCCGGATCCCCGCGATGACCTGAATGGCATGGACGTGGCTCGCAAGCTCCTGATCTTGGCCCGCGAGGCCGGCATGGCGCTGGAGCTCTCCGATGTGGAGGTGGAGCAGGCACTGCCGCCGGGCTTTGACGTGAGCGGCGACGTGGAAGCCTTCATGGCCCGCCTGCCCGAGGCCGACGGCTGGTTCCGCGACCAGTTCGCGGCGGCCCAGCGTGAAGGCAAGGTGCTGCGTTACGTCGGCTCCATCGAGGGTGGCAAGTGCAAGGTGGCCATCAAGGCGGTGGGTGGCGACGAGCCCCTGTTCAAGGTAAAAGACGGGGAGAACGCGCTCGCCTTCTTCTCCACCTATTACCAGCCCATCCCCCTGGTACTGCGCGGCTATGGCGCAGGGACCGAAGTGACCGCCGCCGGTGTCTTCGCCGACGTGCTGCGCACACAGAACTGGAAGCAGGAGCTGTAACATGAGTTCAGAGATGAACCCGAATGTAGAAATCGGCGGCAGCGTGGTGGCCTATGCCCCGGCCTCCAGCGCCAACCTGAGCGTGGGTTTTGACGTCCTGGGGGCAGCGCTCGCCCCCGTGGATGGCTCCCTGCTGGGGGATCGCGTCCAGGTCAAATCGGCAGAGGTGCCTTTCGCTCTCTCTTCCGTGGGCCGTTACGCCCACAAGTTGCCGGACGACCCGAAAAAGAACATCCTCCACGACTGCTGGGTCGCCTATGGCGAGGCGCTCGAGAAGCGCGGCCTGGGTCTCAAGCCACTGGAAATGGTGCTGGAGAAGAACCTGCCGGTGGGCTCGGGTCTGGGATCGAGCGCCTGCAGCGTGGTGGCGGCGCTGGAAGGGCTCAACGCCTTCCACGGCGCGCCCCTGAATGAACACGACCTGCTGCTGCTGATGGGGGAGATGGAAGGGAAGATCTCCGGCTCCGTCCATTACGACAACGTGGCGCCCTGTTATCTGGGCGGCATGCAACTGGTGCTGGAGGAGGGGGGCGTCATCAGCCAGGGCATCCCGGTGTTTGACGAGTGGTACTGGGTGGTCTGCTACCCGGGCACCGTGGTCTCCACCGCCGCCGCCCGCGCCATCCTGCCGGCCCAGTATCGCCGCCAGGACTGCCTCACCTATGGCCGCCGGCTGGCCGCCTTTGTGCATGCCAGCTACAGCCGCCAGGAAGGGCTGGCCGCCAGCGTCCTGAAAGACGTGATCGCCGAGCCTTATCGCGCGGCCCTGATTGAAGGTTTCAACGAGGTGCGGGCCCAGGGGGCCCAGAACGGGGCGCTGGCCACCGGCATCTCGGGGTCCGGTCCCACCGTGTTCGTGGTGATGAAGGATCTGGCCCAGGCCGAACGCATGAAAGAGTGGATGGAAGCGCACTTTGTGCGCAATGAAGATGGATTTGCCCGGGTCTGCAAACTGGACATGGCCGGGGCACGGGTAACAGGAAGCGAGCTATGAATCTTTACAACATCAAGGACAAGAGTGAACAGGTGAGCTTCGCCCAGGCGGTGCGTCAGGGGTTGGGCCGCGAGCAGGGGCTGTTCTTCCCAGAGACCCTGGCGCCGCTGGCCGACGTGGATGCCCTGCTGGATCTGCCGCTGGTCGAGCGCTCGGCCCGCATCCTGAGCCACCTGCTGGGTGACGAAGTGCCGGCTGCCAAGGTGAGCGAGCTTATCGACGCCGCTTTCACCTTCCCGGCGCCCCTGGTGAAGCTCAAAGATGGCACCTATGCCCTGGAGCTGTTCCATGGCCCGACCCTGGCGTTCAAGGATTTCGGCGGCCGCTTCATGGCCCAGTGTCTGGCTGCGTTCAGAACCAATGACAAGATCACCATCCTCACCGCCACCTCCGGCGACACCGGTGCCGCCGTGGCCCACGCCTTCTATGGCCTGGAGGGGATTGAAGTGGTGATCCTCTACCCCAAGGGCAAGATAAGCCCCTTGCAGGAGGCGCTCTTCTGCACCTTAGGCGGCAACATCCGCACCCTCGCCATCGACGGTGACTTCGATGCCTGCCAGGCGCTGGTCAAGGATGCCTTCGACGATGAAGGGCTCAAGACCGCCATCGGCCTCAACTCCGCCAACTCCATCAATATCAGCCGCCTGCTGGCCCAGGTCTGCTACTACTTCGAAGCCGTGGCCCAGTTGCCGAAAGCCGATCGCGCCAAGGCGGTCATCAGCGTGCCGTCCGGCAACTTTGGCAACCTCACCGCGGGTCTCATCGCCAAGGCGCTGGGGCTGCCGGTGAAGCGCTTTATCGCCGCCACCAACGCCAACGACACCGTGCCGCGCTACCTGAAAACCGGCCAGTGGGAGCCGCACCAGACAGTCGCGACCCTGTCGAACGCCATGGACGTGAGCCGCCCCAACAACTGGCCGCGCGTGGAAGAGCTGTGCCGTCGCAAGGGCTGGGCGCTGGAAACCTTGGGCTCAGGGATGCGTGACGATGCCCAGACCCGCGATGCGCTCAAACGCCTCCATCAGCTGGATTACCTGTGCGAGCCCCACGGGGCGATTGCCTGGGATCTGCTGAACGAGCAGCTTGGGCAAGACGAGGTCGGTGTGTTCCTCTGCACCGCCCATCCGGCCAAGTTCAAGGAGTCGGTGGACGAGATCCTGAATCTGGATGTACCGCTGCCGGGCCCGCTCGCCAAGCACGCCGCGCTGCCGCTCCTGTCCCACGATCTGCCCGCCGACTTTGGCCGCCTCAAGGCCTTCCTGCTCGGTTAAGCCGTCATGAGACGCTGACGATCCCCCGCTTTTTCACGAAAGCGGGGGATTTTTTATGTCCGGTATTGATGTCCGGTATTGGGCGGGTAGCCCGCCCAGATCCCCCTGAAACAAGGAGCACGGCATGAGCCCGCATCCCCTTCGCACCCTGATCGAGACCTGTGACGCCGCCATCTCCCGGCGCGACTTCGAGGCCCTGATGGCCTTCTACGCCGAAGACGCCGCCCTGGTGATCAAACCCGGCATGGTGGTGCGCGGCATTCCCGCCATCCGCCGCGCCTTCACTGCCATCTCCGATTACTTTGACGGCCAGCTTGAGGTGACCCAGGGGGCCATGGAGGTGATCGAGGGGGCCGACAACGCCCTGGTGATCATGGAGACCCGGCTGCGCTACCCGGGCGGAGAGGGGTGGATCGATGAAACCCGGCGCGCCACCTATGTGTTTCGCAAAGAGCCCGGCGGGCAGTGGCGCTGCACGGTGGACAACTCCTACGGCACCACGCTGCTGGGAGCGCAGCAGCCTGGCGATCGGCCTGCAACTGACTAGCGCAGTCACACTGGCTCGGCTAGCCAGATTGAGTAGCAAGAGCCAAGCCATGCAGGCCGGAGAACCCGAGCCGCACGCAGGGCGCCGCTCTGCCTGGGAGGGGGCATCACAGCGCTGCCCAAGGCGCAACTCCCCGTTTTGGCTGTGCCTCACAACCTGCTGTCAGAAAGTGCGCTGACAGTGATTGCTGCGACGTTTTTACGAATCTGGTTTGCACTTTCGTTGTTATGTTCGCCCCTGGCAGCACAACCCTGTAGGCGGGTCATTTCCAGCCCCCCGTGGCCCGTTGACCCGGTCTGCCGTGGCTGCTAATCAGGGTGACACCCTTCATGGACGAGCAGAGCCGCAGATGCCTCGACGGCGCGGCTTATCGACAACAACACCACAGTGCAGGGAGCAGACCATCATGTGGCCGTACCGAAAAATAGTGACCCAGTCCCTCAAAACCCCCTGATGATCGCCAGGATCATCTTTTACTTCGCCCTGATATTACTGTTGCCGCTGCCGTTTATGGTGTCCGCAGACACCGTCCTGGCAGAAATCGGGCGCACTTATTACGCCCTGTTCTCATTGCCCATCGCTATGGTGCTGATGCTGATATCGAGCCTGATGGCCATCCTCATTGCCATGGTGGAGTCGCGCAACCAGCAGCCACCCCAGGGACGGTGGTAAGAAGATCCCTGTCTTTCAAGCCATCCAATAAAAAACCATCCCGGGCGGGATGGTTTTTGGACTTCCAAATTGGGACACCCACCTTTTTTTTGGCCCTGAAACATGGACCTGCCATCCGTCAAAAAGGTGGGTGTCCCAGATTTCATATTTCTTGTTTTCCGAAGTGTGAGGGCGAGAATTTATTATGTCGATACAACATCTAAATGTGGGCCACAATATCCAATAACAATTATTTTCTTGGTGTTGTCAATGTGGAAATATACACGAATAGTTTCATCAGGGTTTCTTGAATTACCAATTTTTAAATGTCTAAACATTGCGACTTTAGCGCCATCATAATCAAATGTTCGCTGAGATGCGTATTTGTCTGTTCTCTCTACAGTTTCTGATTCACTAGCTGAATATGCGGCGCCAAATAAAGATCTTGCTTTAACGTCCCCTTCAGATAAAACCAAGTCTAAATATTCTGTCACCAATCTACCTAGAAGGCCAAGTAATTTACTTGAGTTTTTGAATGACAATGATTTTGTTGTTGAATGATATGCGTCTTCTAAAATTAAAACTCTGTTTGGAAATAACTTTGAAATGAGGAGGAGAGAAGTCTTTGGGGTTAGCCCATCAACAAGGATATCAGTAATTTCTGTTGGGGAGAAAAAAGTTTCACTCTGCGCGACTTTATTTCCACTTTGGCTAAGTTGATACTTTAAAGTTTCTATCTGATGTTGTTTTGCTCTGTTTTCTGCTGTAAGTCTTTCAGTTTTGTTCTGCTCATCAGACAACTCGCTTATCCATTTTGTTAGCTCTTCATTAAAATCGGACTTTAATCTATCAATTATTGCCTCATGCTCATCTAATTGTGAAAATGCATCTTCAGCTAGTTGTTTAAACCCCTGGTCATCTTGAAGTTCACTAAATTTCTTTTTTAAGAAAATTCGCTGATCTTTCTGTCTTTTCGCTCTTACATCAGTTGGACTGAAATGTTGCTTTTTCCTAAATCCGTTTGTAGTATGAGTGATTATTGATAAGATTTGGGCGTTAACATTTATATGATTAGCTTTCCATTCATCAATCGTGGAGGAAAGCAATAATCTGTTATAACAGAATCCACGGCCTTGTGATGGATAGATTATATTTATTGCCCCACCCCAAGCAGAGTAACGCCGAGTTAGAACTCTTTCCATTTCCCAGCTATCAATTTCTTCTGTAGTAGAAACAACTTGAGCCAATCCAAATAATTGCTCCTGTAGCTTTAATGGATTTATTAGAGGTTTTTTATTAGTCCCATTGCTTATTATTATTATGGGGTGACTTCTATCTTCTCGCTCAATTTCAGAACTTAGTGAAATAAGGCTGTCAGTTGTGTTGCTATAACTTTTTAATTGCTTGCCAATAGTGTCACGATCAAGTTCTGCATTTTTGCTTAAGTATGTAACAAGCTTAGGTCTTGTTGTCATCGGTATTTCGATGACCTGAGTGCTAATATCGCTCGTTTCTAATAGAATTGATATCTGAGTAAATGTTTTGCATTCTTTAACACCTATTTCAGTTACCCATTGCCTTCCACTAACTTGGTCATCTGGGTGTGTCAACATGACTGAGTGCATATATGGTTCAAATTGAGTGGCAGCATAAGTCCTGACAGTCGAACGCTCTAGCTTGAATTCATCACTGCTTTTAAGTTGCTCAATGCTAAATATCTTTCCAGTTTTTTCCTTTAACCATCCCGCAATGGTATTAAATGCTCTATTTGTTGCATTATCACCTATCAGATTAAACTGATTGACATAAATTAACATTTATTTTTCCTTGAAAAGGTCTTTAATGGTATGGGGTTGTATATATAGTTTTTTAACCCTAGTAGATCAGCGCTGAACGAAGTAAGGTATAAAAAATTGCCAAGAAGGTGACTTTTATTTGACAGCTATTTATTCGCGACAATTTAATTTGCCTGTTAAGATATCTGTCTATCGTCTATCCCACGCTACCGCCCCTGGATTACAGCTTCCAATATGCTCCATCGACCAGCGGGCGGGGCCCGGATGGTGCTGTAGGCGCCGAATGGCCAGCATATCCTCAAGCCTCATACGCAAACCAGTCAAAAGTTGACGCAACCGCAAGGAAGCGCTGGATTTTTGCGCCAGCTCAACAATTGAAGTGAAGGCGCCGGGTGGCCGGAGGGAGGGGCTGGAAGGGGGTTGTCGAAGAGGAAGGGGTATTTTGTTGTCACGGGGAGGGGGGACTATAGTGCAGCGAGGCGAGGGTGCCTCGTTTGGCCCGCGTGAGTGGGGGCCAATCACAATGGATAGAACGATGGGAGTGTGGCATATGAAGCGGATCCTGATGGTGTTGAGTCTGTGTGTGACGGTCATGGGCATGGGAATGGGGGTAGCCCGGAGCGCGACCTCTGGCACGCAGCAAGAGTGCGAGGCCCAGGCGGCGGTGAAGAAGCTGGCGGGCGCCGCCAAGACCAGCTTTGTGGGCAAGTGCGTCAAGGATGCCTCCGCCAGTGCCAAGGCAAGCCAGTGCGAGAAAGCGGCCGCCGACAAGAAGCTGGCCGGTGCGGCCAAGAACAGCTTCGTTCAAAAGTGCGTGAAGACGGACGGGGCCGCCGACAAGGCGACCCAGTGCGAGAAGGCGGCGGCGGACAAGAAGCTCGCCGGGGCGGCCAAGAACAGCTTTATCCAGAAGTGCGTGAAAACCGCCTGAGCCGGTTGAGGCTCTGAAATCAACGCTGGTTGAGGCAGTGACGAGAAAGGGGCCCTGGGGCCCCTTTCTCTGTTGTGATGGGTGGTGGGGGCCGCCCTCGCCGCCAGTGTGCCCGGCCATAAGCTCCGGGCTGGGAGCTGACTTGCCTGGTCATCACTCTCCCTGGGTTGGCTGGGTATGTTCGGGGGCGCTGCTCAGCAGATCCTGTCCCTCGTCCTGGCTCAGCACCAGATAGCGCTCGTACTGGCGCAAGACGTCGGCACTCAGCTCGTCCCGGGTCAGGTACTGGATGTCGTAACCGGCGCGGCCATCGGCAAAATAGGTGATGGGCTCGAAGATGCGGGCCTCGGGATCGTGGTTGTGGGCCGCCTCCAGGGGGTTGAAGGCGGGGGCGGGGCGGGCTTCGATGCGCACCCCGTAGCAGAAGTCCCGGCGACCTTGCTGGGGTACCAGCAGATGGCACTGATCCGGCCCATCCTCTTCGACCCGGCTGGTGATGCCCCGGGCAGCAAACTCCTGACTCAGGGCCGTCAGGGCGGGCAGGGCGACCTTGTCCATAAAGGCGCGGGCCTCCTGCTCGGTGGAGGGGCGCAGCAGGTGATCCATCCGGGTGCGCCACTGCTGCCGTTCCAGAAGTCAGTGGCGGGGGAGAGGCGCCTGGCCGAGTGCTCCTTGTCCGCGACAAGGCCGCGGCAGAGTCCGAGGCAGAGCAGCACCATGATGAAGGCAAACGGCAGGGCGGCGATGAGGGTCATGGACTGGAGTGCCGCCAGCCCCCCTGTGCTCATCAGGGTACCCGCGGTGACCCCGAGCAGCAGAGCCCAGAACAGGCGCTGCCAGATCGGTGAGCCCTCCTTTCCCTGGGTAGCGATGTTGTCGATGACGAAGGCGCCCGAGTCGGCGGAGGTGACGAAGAAGACGCTGATGAGGATCACCGCGAGGGCCGAGGTGATGTCCGCTCCCGGCAAGAGGTCAAAGAAGTTGAACAGCAGGGTGTCGATGTTGCCGACCGAGTCGATGAGGCTTGTTCCCCCCTCATGCTGGCTGGCCCAGATGGCGGCGTTGCCGAACACCGTCATCCAGAGCAGGTTGAAGGCGGTGGGCACGAACAGGACGCCGAGGATGAATTCGCGCAGGGTGCGTCCGCGGGAGATGCGGGCGATGAAGAGGCCGACGAAGGGGGACCAGGAGATCCACCAGGCCCAGTAGAGCAGGGTCCAGTTGCCGAACCAGCCCGCCTGGCGGGTCTCGCTATAGGTGAAGGTGCGGAAGGTGAGCTGGCTTAAAGAGGAGACATAGTTGCCAATGTTCTCCGAGAGGGCTCCCAGCAGGTACTGGGTGGGGCCGGCTATCAGCACGAACAGCAGGAGCACGATGGCGAGAAAGAGGTTGAGCTCGGAGAGGCGCTTCACTCCCTTGTCGAGACCGGTGACCGCCGAGATGCCGGCGAGGGTGATAACGACCCCGATGAGGCCGAAGCGAAACAGCTCCCCCGAGGTGTCCATGCCGGTGAGGCGGGTGATCCCCGCCGAGAGTTGCATCACGCCATAGCCCAGGGTGGTGGCGATGCCGAAGATGGTGCCCACCAGGGCGAAGACATCCACCGCGTGGCCGAGCGGCCCGTGGATCTTCTCCTTGAAGATGGGATAGAGGCCGGAGCGGATGGTCAGGGGCAGGTTGTAGCGAAAGCCGAAGTAGGCCAGCACCAGGCCGACGATGGCGTAGATGGCCCAGGCGTGAAAGCCCCAGTGGAAGAAGGTGGTGACCATGGCCTCGCGGGCGGCCACCTGGGTCAGGGGCGTCGCCTGGGGCGGGGAGACGAAGTGACTCATGGGCTCGCCCACCCCGAAATACATGAGCCCTATCCCCATGCCGGCGGCGAACAGCATGGCGAGCCAGGAGGTGAAGCTGAACTCCGGGCGGGCATCGTCCGGCCCGAGGCGAATGTTGCCAAAGTGGCTGAAGGCGATCACCAGCAGCAGGATCAGGAACATGCCGACCACCAGCACATAGAACCAGCTGAAGTGCTGGGCTATCCAGCTCTGGCCGCCGCCAAAGAAGCGGGCGGCGGCCTCCGGGGCCAGGGAGCAGATGGCCAGCAGCGCCAGGATGAAGAGCAGACCCGGGATGAAGATGGGCAGCGACAGGGTGCATCTGGGGGGACGGGGAGCATTCATGGGACACCTTTGGGTGGAAGGACTCAAGACACTATAGGCCCCTCGGGTGCAAAGCAGACAAGGGGTGGATGGCGAGTGACGGGGTCAATGGCCATGAACACCGTGGGGGAGGCACTCGTCGCCCTGTTTTTTTTATCGTAATTTATTCCATTAAATCATATGGTTACCGCCGCCTTGTTTGTTAATAGCAAGTTAATGCCGTTTTTTGGGAAATCTTTTCCCCCCTCGTCCGGTTCTATTGAACGTAGCCGGATGAGATGCGCCGGAGACATCACTCTCGACAACAAGGAATAGAGACATGAACGTGAAAAAAAGTACTGCCATCGCCTCTGCCATGACGGGTCTGCTGGCCCTGGGTGCCCAGTTCATCGCCGCGCCGGCCATGGCTGCGGATGACAAGGAGAAGTGCTACGGCGTGGTCAAGGCGGGCAAGAACGACTGCGCCACCAAGGGCGGATCCTGCGCCGGCACCGCCAAGATGGATGCCCAGGGGGATGCCTTCGTGGTGGTGCCCAAGGGGCTGTGCGAGAAGCTCGCTGGCGGGTCCCTGCAACCCAAGTAAGCCGCATGCCATGGTGTGGCGCCCGCCACATCATGGCCCTATCTATTGAGAGCCCTGCCATGAACCCCTTGATCGGTATCGGTTTACGCACCCCGCACTACGACGAGATCCGCCACACCCTGCCCGGAGTGGGCTGGCTTGAGGTACACAGCGAAAACTACTTCGAGCGCCACAGCCAGGGCTTCGAGGTGCTGGCGGAGCTTGCGAGGCACTACCCCGTGAGCCTTCACGGAGTCGGCATGTCGCTGGGCTCCGCCGATCCGCTCGATGCCGGGCACCTGCGCCAGCTGGCAGCCCTGGTGGCGGCCATCTCGCCGGTGCGGGTGTCGGAGCACCTGAGCTGGGGCAGCATCGGCGGGCGCTATTTCAACGATCTGCTTCCCATGCCCTACACCCGGGCCGCTCTTTTGCACATGAGCGACAAGATAGATCGGGTGCAGCAGACACTGGGCAGACAACTGCTTGTCGAGAATCCCTCCTCCTACCTGCAACTGGCGGGGGAGATGGGGGAGGCCGAGTTTCTGGCCGAGCTGGCTGGGCGCAGCGGCTGCGGCGTCCTGCTCGATCTCAACAACCTCCATGTGAGCGCGGTCAATCACGGCCTGGAGGTGGACGACTATCTGGCGACTATCGACCTCGACACGGTCGGCGAAATTCACCTGGCCGGTTTTACCGAGAAGCACCTGCCCCAGGGGCCCCTCTATATCGACACCCACAGCTCCCCCGTGGCCGAGCCCGTCTGGGCGCTCTACGAGCAGGTCTGCCAGCAGCGCGCCATCCCCACCCTGATTGAATGGGATCTGGCGATCCCCCCGCTGCCGGTGCTGCTGGGAGAGGCGCAGCGTGCCAGCGAGATCCTGAGCCGGCACAGCAACCATCCAGGGAGGCCGCCCATGTCTGAGCGTGTTTCCCCGCAAGGTACTTTTGCGAGCGGTCTGCTCGGGGAGGCCACTTATGTCTGAGCTTGTTTCCCCGCAAGGTACTTTTGTGAGCGGTCTGCTCGGGGAGGCCACTTATGTCTGAGCTTGTTTCCCCGCAAGGTACTTTTGTGAGCGGTCTGCTCGGGGAGGCCGCCCATGTCTGAGCTTGCTTCCCTGCAACGCGCTTTTGCGAGCGGTCTGCTCGGCCAGGATGATGCCATCCTCGGGCACATCCAGCCGGGACGCTTTGCCCCCGACGCCCTGTTGCAGATATATCGCAACAACTTCATCCTCGGCCTCACCGAGGTGCTCGCCAGCAGCTACCCCGCGGTACGCGCCATGGTTGGCGAGACCTTCTTTGAGGCGGCGGCACGAGGGTTCGTGCTGGCGGCACCTCTGGAGGAGGGGAGCGTCATGGACTACGGGGAGGGCTTTGGCGACTGGCTGGTACGCTTGCCCACCACGGCCGCGTTGCCCTGGCTCGGGGATCTGGCCCGCTTCGAGTGGGGGCTGGAGCGGGTCTCGCTGCTTGCGCCAGAGACGCGGCGCTGGCCTGCCGAGCGGCTTGCCGCCATGACCCCTGAGCACTGGGAGCGGCTGGTGCTGCATCCTGCCTGCGATCTGCAACTCCTGGAGAGCCCCCATCCGGTGCTGGCGCTCTGGCAGATGGCCCTGCACGGCGGTGAGACGGTCAGGGAGCTGGATGCAGTCTGCTCCCTGGCACTCAAGAAACGCCCCGGACACCGGGTCGACCCCATTCCCCTGGATGCCGCCGCCTGGCGTCTGCTGCAAGGCTGCCTGCAGGGCAGGCCGTTGGCCAGCCTGCTGGCTCAGGATCCCGCCATGGCCGAACACCTGGCCCCCCTCATCACCCTCGACCTGCTGGTCGATCTGGAGCTTGCCCCATGACAACGCAAACCCTTGCCAGGCCCCTTGGCCCCCTTGTTGAACGCATCTTGCCCTGGTGCAGCGGTGGCCTGTTGCTGCTTGCCAGGCTCTGGGTCGCCACCATTTTTCTGCGATCCGGCTGGCTCAAGTTAACGGCCTGGGACAGCACCCTCTATCTGTTCGAGTTCGAATATCAGGTGCCCCTGCTGCCCTGGCAGTGGGCGGCCTATGCGGGCACGGCGACCGAGCTGTTGCTGCCCCTCTTCCTGCTGGCGGGCCTCTTCACCCGTCCGGTCGCCTTGCTGCTGTTTGGCTTCAACGCCATGGCGGTCATCTCCTACCCGGCCCTCTGGGCGGGAGGCTTTCACGATCACCAGTTGTGGGGCTGGATGCTGCTGACCCTGGCCGTGTGGGGGGCGGGCCCCCTGGGGCTCGACAGCTGGCGCCTTGCCCGTCGCTCGCCTCCGGCGTAAGGTGGCCGCACACGAGCCCTGCCTGACTGACGGGGCGGGACAGGAATGCAAAGGAGAAGAGATGAAGGTTCGCGAGGCCCTGGCGGCCGATATTCCCGCCCTGACGACACTGCGCATGGCGCTCTTTTGTGAGGTGGGGGAACTTGCCCGGCCCGATGAGGATCCGGTTCTCAGGGAGGCGACGCAGGCCTACTTCATTCAGGCGCAGGAAGAGGGCAGCGCCCGTAGCTGGGTGGTGGAGGAGGAGGGCGAGGTGGTGGCGTGCGCCACCCTGGCACTCTTCGTGCGCCCGCCCTACCCGGGCAATCTGGCGGGGCGGGAAGGGTACCTGCTCAACATCTACACCCGGCCGGCCTGGCGCAGACGGGGAATGGCGAACGCCCTGCTGGTGGCCATGGTGGCGTATGCCCGCGAGCAGCAACTGGGCAAGCTGTGGCTCCATGCCAGCACTGATGGGCGCGCTATCTACGAACGGTTCGGCTTTGCCGGCAATCCCGCCTGCCTCGAGTGCGTACCTGCCCGTTAGCCTCCTCTTTTTCTGCACCGGATTGATCCTCTTTCACAAGGGCTGCGTATTGGGAGCCCTTGGCGGCATCGCCGCTTTTCTATACACTGCGCGCCCCATTCGTTTCAGTCGTCCGACCACTTATGTCGGCGCTGGCGGTGCCGATACCCTCTGTGGGTGAGGCCGTGGTGCCCATGGGGATGGTCAACGAGGAAGAAGTGTCATGTTCAATCAGAAGCTCAAAGCGCAGTTGCAGGCATGCCAGACCCGGCTCGACGAGGAGCAGGGCATCATAGAGGCGATCAAGGCGGGCGCCGCCACCGTCATCTTCAGCCCGGAGGGGATCATCCAGGAGGCGAGCCCCCCTTTCCTGGCCCTGATGGGATATGGTGCCGCCGAACTGATTGGGCAGCCCCACAGCCAGTTCTGTCCAAGGGCCTGGGGGGAGTCCGGTGACTATCGCCAGTTCTGGCGCCGCCTGGCCCAGGGGGAGGTGCAGTCAGGCACCTTCGAGCGCGTGAACCGGCAGGGGGAGACGCGCTGGCTGGAGGCGACCTATTTCCCGGTGAAGCACCAGGGCCGGGTGACCCGGGTACTCAAGATTGCCAGCGACGTCACCGAACAGCACCAGCGGCTTGGGCGGCTCGAGGCGCTGACCGAGGCGCTGGACCGCTCCCGGGCCATGATCGAGTTCACCCCGAACGGCGACATTATCCATGCCAATGCCAACTTCCTGAGCGTCATGGGTTACACCCTGGGGGAGATCGCGGGCAGGCACCACAGGATCTTCTGTGACGAAACCTTCCTGCGCGAGCAGCCCCGTTTCTGGGAGGAGCTGGCCCGGGGCCAGTTCAAATCCGGCCTCTTCATGCGCCACGACAGCCGGGGGCAGGCCGTCTGGCTGGAGGCGACCTACAACCCCATCCGGGATGGCAGCGGCAAGGTGGTGCGGGTGGTGAAGTTCGCCAGCGACATCACCGCGCGCATCGAGCAGAACCACGCCACCCGGGAGGCGGCCCGCCTGGCCCACAGCACCGCTCAGGAGACCCTGCACCGCGCAGAGGAGGGGGCGGGCCTGCTGCGCGCCGTGGTGCAGACCTCTTCCCTCATCGCCTCCCAGGTGGATGAGGCCATCGCCCTCATCGGCCAGCTCAACGAGCAGTCCAGAAGCATCGAGGCCATCGTCTCGACCATCAGCGCCATCGCCGATCAGACCAATCTGCTGGCCCTGAACGCCGCCATCGAGGCGGCGCGGGCGGGGGAGCAGGGGCGCGGGTTTGCGGTGGTGGCGGACGAGGTGCGCCAGCTGGCCGCCCGCACGTCGCTCTCTACCGACGAGATCGCCAAGGTGGTGCAGAAGAACCGCGAGCTGACCGCCAGGGTGACCGACGACATGGCCGGGGTGGCGGGCAGCGCCGAACTCGGCAAGCAGCAGATCGCCGGCGTGGACAAGCTGATGAGCGAGATCCACCAGGAGGCGGACAGGGTCTCCCAGACGGTGTCGGCCCTCTCCATCTGAGGGGCTGACCGCAAGATTGCCAACAGAGTGAGCGATCGGACGGCCAGGCTGAACCCTGGCTGTATGACGCCCCCCTTCGTCATTGTGCCGCCCGGCCCCCTTGTTTAGGCTGCCGCCTCCTTTTTATTGAGCAGGTAGACAACAATGGCAGTACGACAGAGAGGCAGGGCACTGGCCCTGCTGCTGGGAATGGGGGCGAGCCTGGGGCTCGGTGGTTGCATGGGTCAGATGGGCCTCTCTTCCATGGTGACCAAGGGCAACCTCAGCGTGGTGGACAACCGCTACGGCCGTGCCGGCGTCTTCGTGCTGCTCTCCCCCGTCTATGGCCTGGCGGCCACGGCGGATCTCTTCGTGTTCAACACCATCGAATTCTGGTCCGGCAAGAACCCCATCACCGGCAAGGCGCCCGCCCTGGTGGATCAGAAGAGCGATGCGATCATCAAGGTGAACCAGCACCTGGATCCTGCCCTCAACCAGGTGCCGCTGGCCCTGCTGCCCCAAGGGGTGCGCGAGGTACAGGTGAGCTACCCGGACGAGCGCACCGCCCAGATGGAGATCCACTACATCGATGGTCAGCGCAGCCTGATGCGGGGAGAGATGCGCGGGGAGCGACTGGATCTCTATCTGGACGACAGACTGGTCTCGACCCTGAGCCGCGAGCAGCGCGATGCGGCGGCAAGTCGGGGAGCGGTGCAGGTATAATTTGTCGCGCCCCTGATCCTTTACTCCCAACAAATGCTATACATGCCTGCGGGCAAGTACGCCCCGATGTAGAGGGAGTGGGCTATGACGGTAAACGGGTTGCGTTTGGCAGAGCTGATTGGTTCTCTCAGCCATGCCCTGGACATGACGGAAGGGCAGCCGAGAGGCCATTGCATCCGCTGTTGCTGGATAGGCTCTCGTCTGGGGGAGCAACTGGGACTGGATGCCCGGCAGCGCCACGACCTCTACTACACCCTGTTGCTCAAGGATCTGGGGTGCAGCAGCAATGCCGCCCGCATCTGCGAGCTCTATCTCACCGACGATCTTCACTTCAAGCGCGACTTCAAGCTGGTGGATGGCTCCCTCTCCGAGGTGGTCAACTTCGTGCTGGGCCACACCGGCTTGCAGGCGGATCTGCTGGGCCGTTTCCGCAGCCTGTTCCACATCTTTCGCAACGGGGATCAGATAGCCAACGAGCTGATCCTGACCCGCTGCCACCGGGGGGCGGACATCGCCCGCCAGTTGCGTTTCAGCGACGAGGTGGCCCAGGGGATCCTCTCCCTGGATGAGCACTGGAGCGGCAAAGGGCGGCCGCAACAACTGGCGGGAGAGGCCATCCCGCTCTTCTCCCGCATCGCCCTGCTCTGTCAGGTGGTGGACGTGTTTCACGCCGCCGCCGGACCGGACGCGGCGATGAGGGAGCTGCGCGAGCGCAGCGGCAACTGGTTTGATCCCGCCCTGGTCAGGGCCTTCGAGGCGCTGGCAGACGAGGCCTTCTGGCAGGGGCTGGCGGATCCCGCGTTGGCGGAGCGGGTCTTCGCCCACCCGGCGGGGCAGGGGGAGGTGGCGCTGGATGAGGATTATCTGGACGAGATAGCGGCGGCCTTCGGCCAGGTGGTGGACTCCAAGAGCCCCTATACCGCGGGGCACAGCGGCAGGGTGGCGCTCTATACCGACATCCTCGCCGCCCAGATGGGGATGTCCGAGGCGCGGCGACGCTGGCTCAAGCGGGGTGCCCTGCTCCACGATGTGGGCAAGCTCGGGGTGAGCAACGCCATCCTCGACAAGCCGGGCAAGCTTGACGAGCAGGAGTGGGCGGCGGTGCAGATGCATGCCGCCTACACCGAGGAGATCCTGAGCCGCATCGGCGCCTTCGAGGAGCTGGCCCTGGTGGCTGGCGCCCACCATGAGCGACTCGACGGCAAGGGCTACCCCAAGGGGCTCAAGGGGGAGGCGATCACCCTGGAGACGCGCATCATCACCACCGCCGACATCTTCGATGCCATCACCGCCAAGCGCCCCTATCGGGATGCCATCCCGGTACCGCGGGCCCTGGAGATGATGGCGGAAAACCTGGGCACGGCCATCGACCCCGACTGCTTTGCCGCCCTGAAGGCGGGGATAGAGGACTTCTCCCTCTACCTCACTCCGGAGCAGCCCCTGGCTCGTGCAAGCTAAGGCGCGAGCCCGAGACAAACAAGCCCCGCATCGGCGGGGCTTTTTTGTGGGCGGTTGCAGGCGGCGCGATCAGGGGCGGGCCGAGGGCTTGGCATAGGGTTGCAGCACCAGCCCCAGCAGGCGATGGAGGTGGGCGAGCTGCTCGATGAGATGGAGATTGAGCCAGAGGTAGCCGCCAAGGGTGGGGTCGTGTCCCTGGCCTGGCGCCTGGCTTGCGTCCCCATCGAGCCTGGCGGCGGCCTCTTGCAGGCGGCCGATGGCCTGGTCGGCCGCCGTGGTATCGCCGCTCTTGAGCATGAGGGCGAGTTCGGTGAGCACTGACTCCGTCGCCTGCTGGCAGGCGCGAAGCCCCGGGTGGCTCTGCATCAGGAAGTGGCTCTGGCGATCCCGCCAGTAGGTGTTGGCCAGCATCTCCAGGGTGCAGACGCTGTTGCGAAGGGTGGTCTGGGTCGCCTCGAACAGCGGGCTGCCAAGGCGGGTCTCCTTGACCGCCGGGGCCAGCAGGGGGCGCAGGCTGACTATTTTGGCGAGCAGGCGGGCATGGCTTCGGGTGAGCTTGGGGCGCTCCAGCACGTTGGGGGAGAGGTGGGTGTGGTAGAGCCGCCCGGCCTGCTGCAGGGTGTCGTGCATCTGCAGACGCCAGTGGGTATAGGCCCGCTGGGGGTAGATGCTGCAAAACAGCAGGGCTAGGACCGACCCCAGGATGACGTCGCCGCTGCGCCAGAGCGCGGTCTCGATGTCCCCGGGTACCCCGCCGACGATGACCCCCAGGGTGATGCCGATGAGCAGCCCCACATAGGGGCGCTTGCCGAGCGCCAGGTAGCCGCACAGGAACATGATGGCGCAGCACCAGGCCAGCATGAGAGGCAGGGAGTAGAGCTCCAGATAGAGGGCCACCACCCCGCAGGCGGCACCAAAGACGGTGCCCACCACCCGTTGCAGGGCGCGCGACAGCACGTTGCCCCAGAACGAGATGGGGCCCATCACCACCACCAGGGTGATGAGGGGCCAGGTGCTCTCCGGCAGCTTGAGCTCCCGGGTCAGCAGGAAGGTGAGGGTGAAGGCCAGGGCGATGCGCAGGCCGTGGACCAGGCGGTAGCGGCCATAGATGAGCAGATCGAAGCGGGAGAGCGGGGCATTGAGGCGCAAGGGCGTTCTCTTATCTCGGGTCAGGGTTGTGAGGATAGCAAGGGGGACGGCATTCGCCTTGACCTGCGTCGTTTCTCCGGTTCATACGGGCGCACCTGTCGGCAGGCGCACCATGACCCGCTCGCCGGGGGGAAGGGCCGCGCTACCCGGCGCCCGTTCGATGTGGCAGTTGGCACTGTCGTGGCCCCCATCCACCGGGCGCACCAGCAGGGTGCCCGCCTCGTCCTGACTGAGCAAGCCGGGCACAACGCCCTGCTCTGCCGATGGGGGCAGGGCCGCCAGCAGCCGGGCGCAGAGGCGAAGGGGCGGTGGGGCCTGACGGGGTTCGTGCGGGGGCAACCGGGCGCAGATGAAGTCGGCGATGGCCTCCAGATCCTCGAAGGGGAACCGGGGCAGGGTCGTGGCCTGGGGGGCGTCGCTCACGAGGGCGACGATGTCAGGATCATCGGGGAAGAGCAGGGGCCGGCCGATGGCGGCGCGATACAGCTCCACCTTGGGAAAGCGCCTGTGCTTGAACCCCTCGACCAACAGCAGATCCAGGGCGCTCGTATCGAAGCGGGCCAGCAGCGTCTCGAAGGGGGGCTCCCCCTCCGGGGTCTCCCGGATCAGAGCGTGGCGCCGGTCGGAGGCCGCCATCACCTGGGTGGCGCCCGCCTGGCGCAGGCGGTGGCTGTCCTTGCCGGGTTGGTCCATGTCAAAGGCGTGATGGGTGTGCTTGAGCACCCCGAGGCGCAGACCGCGCGCCACCAGGCGCGGGATGAGGCGCTCCAGCAGGGTGGTCTTGCCGGTGCCGCTCCAGGCGACGAAGCCGAGCAGGGGCAGGGGGCTCATGGCGCGCCCCCTTCCCGCAGCCTCGCCTCCCAGGCGGCGAGTTCGGCCGGGCTGTTGAGGTTGACGAAGGCGTCGGGCAGATCGGCAAAGGGCACCACCGCCATCCGGTGGCGGGCAAACCAGGCCCCGGTCTTGCGCTCCCCGTCCGCCAGCGCCTGTTGCAGGGAGGGGCGCAGGGTGCGATGCAGCAGGGCGACCACGGGCTGGAGGTGCTCCCCGTCGTGGGCCACCACCAGATCGGTGTCCGGGGTGATGGCGGCGCGAAAGCGGGTCATCAGATCAAGGGGCAGGGCGGGGCCGTCACAGGGAACGAACAGCACCCAGTCGTGACGGGCCGCCGTCAGCCCCGCCAGCATGCCGGCCAGCGGCCCCTGGAAGTCGGCCTGCGCGTCCCCGATGACGGGGGCAAGCTGCCGGTAGCGAGCCTGGCTGCGGTTGGCGTTGATCAGCACCTCGTCCACCTGGGGGCGCAGGCGGGTCAGCACGTGCTGGATCAGGGGAGTGCCCGCGAGGGGCACCCAGCCCTTGTCATCGCCCCCCATGCGGGTGGCGCGACCGCCCGCGAGGATGACGCCGCTGACGAGAAAAGCGGGGGAAGAGGAAAGGGTCATGGTGCTCCGTTGCTCGCAAAGGGATGCCCACAGGGGCGTGTCGGGATCTTGCGCCAAGGCGGGCGCGTGAGCAACCTTCGGCTGCCCCGGCAAAGGCGCCTTTGGCCGCAGGGTTTGTCCAAGCTCACAAAACCGGATCGGCAAACGTCATATGATCCCCAGCATTCTGAGCCTTGCTCTCCTGCCTGATGGCAACTTCATGTAAATCAAAGAGAATGACTATGGCTACCGGACAATATCTGCTGTGGAAAGATGCACAGGGTCACGATTTTCGCCCCGTTGCGCTGACGGGCACCAATCTGCTCAACGATCGCAACCTCAACAAGGGCACCGCCTTCACCGAACAGGAGCGGGCCGATTTTGAGCTGGGCGGCCTCTTGCCGCCCCAGGTGCAGACTTTCGAAGCCCAGCTGGAGCGGGTTTATGAGGCCTTCCTGAGCGCCTGCAGCGACATCGAGAAGTACCAGAACCTGCGAGCCTTGCAGGATCGCAACGAAACCCTGTTCTACGCCCTCCTGTCCCGCCACGTGGAGGAGATGACTCCCTACATCTACACCCCGACCGTGGGCAAGGCGTGCCAGGAGTTCAGCCACCGCTTCCAGAAGCCGCGCGGCCTCTACATCACCCCGAAGAACGTCGAGGACATGGGCTCTCTCGCCCGCCACATGGATGCCAAGGCGGTGCGCATCATCGTCGTGACCGACAGCCAGGGGATCCTCGGCATCGGCGATCAGGGGGTGGGGGGTATGGGCATTCCCATCGGCAAGCTCGCCCTCTATACCCTGGGGGCGGGCATCCACCCCGCCTGCTGCCTGCCCATCGCGCTGGACGTGGGCACCGACAACCAGGCGCTGCTGGATGACCCCATGTACCTGGGGCAGCCCCACAGGCGCATTCGCGGCAAGGAGTACGACGACTTCATCGACAAGTTCGTGGCCGGGGTCAAGCGCCACTTCCCCAACGCCGTGCTGCAGTGGGAGGACTTCAGCAAGTCCAACGCCTTCAACAACCTGGCCCGCTACCAGCAGGCGCTGCCGTCGTTCAATGACGACATCCAGGGCACCGGGGCCGTGGTGCTGGCGGGTATCATTGGGGCTGTCAAATCCAAGGGGGAAACCCTGGGCCAGCAGCACTACCTGGTCTACGGGGCCGGGGCTGGCGGGGTCGGGGTGGCGGATCAGATCTGCGCGGGGATGATCCGCGAGGGGCTGGATCCGCAGGCGGCGCGGGATCGCATCTACATCCTGGATACCCAGGGGCTGGTGTGTGACAACCGCGAGGGGCTGGATGAGTACAAGCGCCGCTACGCCAAGCCGGGCCTCTTGCTGGCCCAGTGGGATCTGCAGGGCAAGGCGGGGCTGACCGAGGTGCTGCGCCACGTGCCCATCACAGTGCTGCTCGGCACCAGCGGCGCCGGTGGCGCCTTCCAGGAGGAGCACATCCAGCTGATGCTGACCCACTGCGATCGCCCCATGGTGTTCCCCCTCTCCAACCCCACCGCCAACTGCGAGGCCCTGCCGGAAGACATCTTCCGCTGGAGCCAGGGGCGCGCCATCGTCGCCACCGGCAGCCCGTTCAAGGACGTGCACCATGAGGGGCAGGATTATCGCATCGGTCAGGGCAACAACGTCTTCATCTTCCCCGGGGTGGGGCTGGCGGCCATCGTCAGCCAGATCCGCGAGATAAGCCCGGACATCTTCACCACCGCCGCCTTTGCGCTGGCGGAGTGCGTGAGCGAGGCGGATCTCGCCCGGGGCACCGTCTACCCGAGGATCAGCGAGCTGCGCAACATCTCGGTGCACGTGGCGACCGCGGTGCTCAAGGATATCGTGCGCCGGGATCCCTCCCATCCGCTCATCGGTCAGGATCTGCAAGAGCACATCCTGAGCCATATGTGGGAGCCGGTCTACCTGCCCTATCGCCGGGTCTGAGGTGCGACCTGCCCGCATGTGTCGCGGGCATGACGATGCCATAGAAAAAGAGAAGGTGGCCCAGGCCACCCTCTCTGTTTTCCGCCCTGCTGTGTGTGCGGGGCAGGACGCTGCCACCTATTGAGCGGGCGGGGGCACCAGGCGGTCATCGACGCTGCCGTCGCCCCGAAGCTTGTTGTCACTGGCATCGACGGCGTCCACACCGTTGTCGTCCACGCTGCCATCGCCTCGAAGCTTGTTGCCACTGGCATCGACGGCGTCCACGCCGTTGTCATCCACGCTGCCGTCCCCTCTAAGCTTGTTGCCATTGGCATCGACGGCATCCACACCGTTGTCATCCACGCTGCCATCGCCCCGAAGCTTGTTGCCATTGGCGTCGACGGCGTCCACACCGTTGTCGTCCACGCTGCCATCGCCTCGAAGCTTGTTGCCATTGGCGTCGACGGCGTCCACACCGTTGCCGTCCACCCGGCCACCGGCATGACGCTCCCCGCCTGCATGCTTGTCGCCACCGCCGTGGCGATCGCCGCCAGCGTGCTGGTCGCCACCGGCATGTTCGCCCTGACCACGGTCATCGCCGCCGTGGCCGCTGTCGTCCCCGCCATTGTTTCCGTTATGGCTACTATCGCCTCCATTTCCGCTATTGTTTCCACTGTGGCTACTATTGCCCCCACCGCTGCTGTTGCTGCCTCCGCCGCTGCTGTTGCTGCCTCCGCCGCCGCTGTTGCCGCCTCCGCTACCACTGTTGCCGCCGCCATCCCCCCCTTTGTTGTGCACGATCAGCCCATTGGCCACATAGCTGTGGCTGCCATCGAGGATCAGGTTGAACAGCGCCGTGGCGGGCGGGGCATCAACCCAGGAGAGGGAGGCCACCGGCAGTTCGACAGGGTGCGGCGCCAGCGCCAGGTTGCCCGCGCTGCCCCTCTCTGACCAACCCAGCAGGTGCATGCCGGTAAAGAGCGGCAGCACGGCGAGGGCCGGGTTTTCGGTGCGGGTCATGGCCGGTGCGATGGCCGCCCAGCCCCGGGTGGTGAGGAAGGGGTGCTCGGCGGTAAAGAAGGGGGGCAGATGATTGAGCCCGTAGAGCCTGCGCGCCCCCAGCGCCACCCGCTCGATGGCCTGGATTCGGTTGCTCTGCCCGTGCCTGTCCCGCACCCGATCGCCGACCCGCAGGGTCTCGATGGGGCGTTCGCAGCCATCGGCCATCAGGATGCGGGTACCGGCAATGAAACAGGATTTGGCATGGGCCTGGTTTACCTGCCACTGGTGGTGGTCGAAGTCATAGCTCAGCGGGGTGGCGAACAGGGCCAGGGCGATGGCCGAGCCCAGCAGCAGCCGGCGCTGGCTGGGTTTGAACGAGGGCAGTGACATGGGGAACTCCTTGTCGGTGTGGGGTCACGCCTTCGAGTATAGAGAGGGGGTTGGGGCGATATCTGCGTCGACCAGTTGAAAGCCTTGTCATGTCAACTCGCCGGAAAAACGATTGGCGTTGGCCATAAAAGTGCGTAAAATCGCATCCTCGATGCTTGTAGCAGCGAATCCCGCCTAAAAAGCCAGTTTCATGCCCTCCCCAAGCAGTGAAAGGCAACAAATGACGCCATTTGGTCCGTTGGCTGCCTTGAAAACGTCTTGTGATGACTGAAAAGTGTCAAATATCCCTGTCAGTTATCAAAAAATTAAGGATACCCATGTTTTCCTTGGTCAAGCAAAGCGTCGCCGGGCTGCAAATTCTGTTTGTCGCCTTCGGTGCCATGGTGCTGGTGCCCCTGCTCACCGGTCTGAACCCCTCCATGGCCCTGCTTGGCGCCGGTGTAGGCACCCTGCTGTTCCAGCTCTGCACCCGTCGTCAGGTGCCGATCTTCCTCGGCTCCAGCTTCGCCTTCATCGCCCCCATCATCTATGCCACCCAGACCTGGGGCCTGCCCTCCACCATGTTCGGTCTGTTTGCCGCGGGCTTCATGTATTTCATCCTGGCGGCCATCATCCGCGCTCGTGGCATGGGCTTCGTGCACAAGCTGCTGCCCCCCGTGGTCATCGGTCCCGTCATCATGGTGATCGGCCTGTCGGTGGCTCAGGTAGCCTGCAACATGGCCATGGGCCGTGCCGGCGGTGAGCAGGTTGTGCCTGCCACCACGGCGCTGACTTTGGCGGGGATCTCGCTGGCGGTCACCCTGATTGCCGCCGTGTTCTGCAAGGGCTGGATCAAGCTCATCCCCATCCTGTGCGGTGTCATCGCCGGTTATGTCTCTGCCGTGCTGATGGGCCAGGTGAGTTTCGACGGCATGGTCAACGCCCCCTGGCTGGCGCTGCCCCACTTCGAAACCCCGGAGATCAACTGGGCCGCGGCCCTCTTCATGCTGCCGGTGGCCATCGCCCCCTGCATCGAGCACATCGGCGGCGTGCTGGCCATCGGCGGGGTGACCGGCAAGGACTACACCAAGGATCCGGGCCTGCACCGCACCCTGGCCGGTGACGGCATCGGCGTCTGCTTCGCCGGTTTCATCGGTGGTCCCCCCGTCACCACCTATGCGGAAGTGACCGGTGCCGTGATGATCACCCGCAACTTCAACCCGGTCACCATGACCTGGGCGGCGGTGTTCGCCATCATTCTGGCCTTCTTCGGGAAGTTCAACGCCCTGCTCACCTCCATCCCCATGCCGGTGATGGGCGGCATCATGCTGCTGCTGTTCGGATCCATCGCCGCCATCGGTCTCAAGACCCTGGTGGAGTCCAAGGTGGATCTGGGGCTGTCCCGCAACATCGCCATCGTGGCGGTGACCCTGACCGTGGGTGTCGGTGCCCTGGAGATGA
Organism: Aeromonas sp. ASNIH5; assembly: GCF_002902865.1. Classification (NCBI taxonomy): domain Bacteria; kingdom Pseudomonadati; phylum Pseudomonadota; class Gammaproteobacteria; order Aeromonadales; family Aeromonadaceae; genus Aeromonas; species Aeromonas sp. ASNIH5. The sequence continues at coordinate 4,553,595 of NZ_CP026122.1, forward strand.
AGATCGGTGACTTCGCCCTGGCGGGTGTGGGGCTGGCCTCGGTGGCGGCCATCCTGCTGAACCTCATCCTGCCCCAGCACTCTGAAACGGGTGCCATGGAGAGCGCCAAGGATTAAGCGCCTGGCTTGCTGTACGTTGAGATGATGAAAAAGAGGCCACCTTCGGGTGGCCTCTCTTTTTTTGCCTGCCTACCACTGAACCCGGGCTCCCATGTGAAGCGGCTACACTCAGGGGCACCATTGACGGGAGAGGACGAAAGGATGAAGAGGGCATGGATCCTGGCCCTGCTGGGGCTGATGGGGAGCGGTGCGGCCGAGGCCGGTGCGGTGCGCTACGAGGTCGAAGGCAAGCCGTTCGAGGGCTATTACCTGGCGGGTGCCGACAAGCAGGCCCCTCTGGTGGTGCTGGTGCACGACTGGGACGGGCTCAACGGTTACGAGATCAAGCGGGCCGAGATGCTGGTGGCCCTGGGCTACAGTGTCTTTGCCGTAGATTTGTTCGGTGCCGGGGTCAGGCCGAGCACGGTGGAAGACAAGAAGCGCCTCACCGGGGCCCTCTATCAGGACAGGACCAGGATGCGCACCCTGCTGCAAGGGGGATTGGCGGAGGCGGGCAGGCAGGGGGGGCGGCTCGACAATGCGGTGGCCCTCGGTTACTGCTTCGGCGGCGCCGCCGTACTGGAGCTGGCCCGCAGCGGGGCGGATCTCAAGGGGGTGGTGAGCGTACACGGCGGGCTGGAGACCCCGGCCGGGCAGGACTACAAAGAGGTGAAGGGACAGTTGCTTGTCCAGCACGGCAGCGCCGACGAGGCGGTCTCTCTGGGTCAATTTGCGGCGCTGGTGGCCGAGCTGGAGAGCGCCGGGGTGAAGCACGAGGCGACCAGCTACAGCGGTGCCCCCCACGCGTTCAGCGTCTTTGGCTCGGACAACTACCGCGCCGATGCCGATGCCAAGTCCTGGCAGCGTTTCACCGGTTTCCTGAAGGAGGTGACCGGCTCCTGAGGGGGCCGGCTCACGCAGGCCATGGCAGTGCCATGGCTCTTTTTATGCCCGTTTTTCGCCATCTCAGGGGAGGGCGAGCACCCTCACCCACATGGCCCCCTTGCCCACCTCGCTCCGTGGGCTCGGGGTGAGCTGGCCGCTTTCGGGGTCGATGGCATGCAGTGCCACCTCATGGGATTGCTGCCCGGTCGCGATGAGCCAGTGGCCGCTGTGGTCGATGGCAAAGCCCCGGGGACAGGCCTCGGTCGGGAAGTGGCCGAGGGGGGTGAGGGCGCCATCTTGGGGGGAGACGCCGAACAGGGTGAGCAGGCTGCTGGCCCGTTCGCTGGTGTAGAGAAAACGTCCATCCGGGGTCAGGTGCAGGTCGGCGCCCCAGCGCTCCCCCTCATAGCCTGGGGGCAGCATGTCCAGGCTCTCGCGCGCCACTATCTGTCCGTCCGCCTCCCTGTGGTAGCGATTGAGGGTGGCATCGAGTTCGTTGAGGCAATAGAGATCGCCGTTGTCCGGGTGCAGGGCCAGATGGCGGGGCCCGGCGCCGGGGGCGGTGTGAATGTCCCCCAAGGGATGGGGAACCAGCTTCTCGTCCACCAGGGCATAGCGGCGCACCCTGTCCTCCTTCAGGCAGGCCACCAGCAGCTCCTGCTCCCCGTTTTGCCCCGCAAGCCAGGTGACCGAGTGGGCCGCCATCAGGTGGTCGAGACGCTGGTGAGGGGGCTGCATCCGGCCCGCCTGATCCTGGCGGGAGACGGTGACGTGGTTGAAGGCGTAGGAGGCGGCAAAGAAGAGGCGGCCGCTGTCGTCCGTGCAGGTGTGGGAGGCGCTGCCGAGCAGCGGCGCCGAGGTCGGGGCCCCGAGCCGCCCATCGGCGGCGATGGGGAAACTCAGCACCCGAAAATCGGGGCGCACCCCCGCATGGAGCCAGCGCCGGTCGGGGCTGATGACCAGGGGCTGCACCTCGCCGCCGGTCTGCACTTCCTGCAGCGGGGCGAGGGTGCCTGCTTCGAGGCGAAACACATGGATCAACCCGCTCACCGGGTTGGCCACATAGACCACTTGTTGCATTGCATCTCCTTTGCGACGGCCATCCGTCGGGTCAAGGGAAAGGGGAGTCCCGGCGTCTCAGGCGGGGATCAGGATCTCGCGAATGACGGGCACCACTGACAGTACCAGCAGGGCCGCCATCACCTGGTTGAAGCGGCGACGGGCAAGATCGTTTGCCAGCCAGCGCTTGAGCAGGGAACCGCACAGGAGCCAGAGTCCGACGCAGGGGAAAGAGACGATGAAGAAGGTCAGGGCGATGACGAGGTGCTGCTCAAAGGGGTCGCTCCCCGCGCTGGTGAAGGCGGCGATGGCGCCGGTGGCGACCACCCAGGCCTTGGCATTGACCCACTGGAACAGGGCACCCTTGAAAAAGCCGAACGGGTGGGTCCCGTTGCTGTCAGCCATCCCGTCCGTCGGGCGGGCGATGAGCCAGGCAAGATAGAGCAGATAGAGGGTGCCCGCGCACTTGATGAACATGTGGAGTTCGGGGAAGCGGGTAAAGAGCTGGCCAAAGCCCAGCCCCACCAGCAACAGCATCAGGGTAAAGCCGACGCAGATCCCCATGAGCAGGGGCAGGCTCTTGCGTATCCCGACGCTGGCGCCGGCGCTCATCACCATGATGTTGTTGGGGCCGGGGGTGACCGATGCCGAGATGGCAAAGAGCACCACGGCGTAGAGAGAGTCCATTGGGTTCCTCGTGCAGACAGTCCGTTGTCTTCCCTATATTGGGGGCGATCTGCGCTTTCCAAGGCGGGGGGCGGGCAGAAAAAAACAGGCCCCGTGACGGGGCCTGTGAAGTGGGCGGGATCAGACGGGCTGGTTCCCTGCCGGCGGCAGCGCCGGGCGGGATTCCACCTTCTGTTCGTCTCCCTGCATGTTCTTGATGTAGACGTCCATCTGGTTGAACGCGATCTCGATGCCATGCTCGCGGAACAGCACGTCGATGCGGCGGTTCAGCTCGTCGATGGCCGGGTTGCGATCCCCCAGCTCGCTCACGAAGAAGCGCAGCTCGTGATCCAGGGTGCTGGGCCCGAAGGTGAGGAAGTAGACGATGGGGGCCGGGTCTTTCAGCACCCGGCTGTTCTCCATGGCGGCCTGCATCAACAGCTTGCGGGTCAGATCCAGATCCGAGCCATAGGCCACCCCGACCCGTGCGATGACCCGGGTGACGGTGTCGGACAGGGACCAGTTGATGAGCCGCTCTATCATCAGCTGCTGGTTCGGGATGATCACCTCCTTGCGGTCGAAGTCGGTGAGGGTGGTGGAGCGGATCCTGATCTTGTTGACCGTGCCCGAGATGGTGCCGATGGTGACGGTGTCGCCGATCCGCACCGGGCGCTCGAACAGGATGATGATGCCCGAGATGAAGTTGGAGACGATCTGCTGCATGCCGAAACCGATACCGACCGAGAGACCGGCGGCCAGCCACTGCAGCTTCTCCCACTGGACCCCCAGCATGGCCAGCGCCGTCAGGCTGCCCACCCCGATCAGGGCGTAGTTGAGCATGGTGGTGAAGGCGTAGGCCGTGCCCTGGGCGAGGCGCAGCTTGGAGAGCACCAGCACCTCCAGCAGGCCCGGCAGGTTGCGGGCCAGCGACAGAGCCGCACCAAACACGAACAGGCCGGTCAGCACGTCGCTCAGGCTGATGGGATAGAGCACGGCGTTGGCTCCGGTCCCCTCGCTCTTGTGCCACAGCACCACGCTGTCGAGGTAGGTGAAGACCGCCACCAGATCAGACCAGAGCCAGTAGAAGGCGACGCCGAACACCAGCAGCAGCATGATGCGGGTCAGACGCAGGGACTGCTGGCTGACCTCTTCCAGATCCATGGGCTGCTCTTCGATGGCTTCGCCCCCTTCCGCATCCTCCTGGGTCTTGTGTTCCCGCTTGGCGACCGCGCGGCGATAGGCCAGACGACGGGCCGCTAGCTCAAGACCACGCAGGGCGGTGCGATAGACCAGACCCCAGATGATGATGAGGTAGAAGGACTCGATGAGCCTGCCGGTGAGTTTCAGGGCCGTGTAGTAGTAGCCAAGGGCTGCCAGCACCATCAGGGCCACCGGCGCCAGCGCCAGGGCGACGGCGGTCAGGGTCTGCAACATGCTCGCCTCGCCCTTGATGCGGGCGCGGGAGATGGGCAGCACCAGGTAGGCGGTCAGCCCCAGCAGCAGCATGGTCATGCCCTGGCCGATGACGTCGTTGCCAAGGGAGGAGGGCTCCACCACCGCCTTGGTCGACAGCATGATGAGGGGCAGCAGGGGCAGCCAGAGGTAGCGCATGCTGTTGCGCTTGGCCTGCAGCTCGTCCCGCGGCATGCGGAAGTGGGTCTCGCCGATGCCCCCCGGTCGCATCACCGACAGGTAGACGCTGAACACCAGGTAGCCGAGGGCCAGGTTCAGGGTGATCTGGAAGATGAGTCTCGGGCTCAGCAGACCGCAATAGGCGAGCAGCAGGCCGGCGGCCAGGATGAAGAGGGTGCCCGGCAGGCGTTGCAGCACGGTGAACAGCAGCGCACGGGGGGTGTGCCACTGGCTGTCCTGACGAAAACGTCCCAGATCCTTGACGATCTTCTTCTGGCGCTCGAGCAGGGTGCCGCGCTTCCACAGCAGCAGGCCACCCACCAGCAGCAGCGGCAGGGAGAGCAGGGAGACCGCCAGTAGCATGTCGCCCCAGCCGCTCCAGTCCGGTTTCAGCACCCAGTCGGAGGCCTGCTTGAAGGCCTGGGCCGGCCAGGTGATGAACCACTTGGCATCGATGGGCTTGTTGCTGCTCACCCAGAAGATGTGCTGCTGCAGGGTGAACTCGATGGAGGCATAGACCCGGGTCAGCTGCTGCTGGGTCAGTTGCAGGCTGATGGCGTTGGTGAGCTGGGCATCCATCTGGCGGTTGAGCTGATCCAGCAGGCCGATGCGGGTGTCGATGAGCTTGGCAAGGCTGGCCCTGTCTTCGTCGCTCACCGTCTCGCCGCTGCTGGCGATGAGGTTGTCCAGATACTGGTTCTTCTGGAACAGCTGGTCACGCTGCTGGCTCAGTTCGAACTGGGCCAGGTGCAGGTCGGCGATCTGCTCCTCCAGGTTCTTCACCAGGGTGGAGGGGGCCGCTTCCAGTTGCTGGTAGAGCTGATAGAGGATGCGCGAGAGCAGCAGGTTGCCCTTGAGCATCTGCACCTGTTCATTGAGGTTGCGCTCGGTCTGGGTGCCGCGCTCCAGCATGCTCTTCGCCTGCAGGTTCTTCTGGGCCAGGGTGTTGAGGCTGTTGGTGGAGCTGATGAGTTGCTGGCTGAGCTGGTAGTTGAGCTCCTGCTCTTTTTGCACCAGGGGGTTGTCCTCGGCGGCCACCAGTTCGCCGGTCTCTTCGGCGGTCTTCTCGGTGTCCCCCAGGCGCTTGGCGCTGCTCTGCTCCTGCAATGCCTGCAGTTTCTGCTCTTCACTGGCGAGACGGGCACTCTGGTAGTCCCGTTGCTTGACCACCAGATCCTGCATGCTGGTGCGGTTGTCCAGCTCCTTTTGCAGGTTGGCCAGTTGCAGATCCAGCAGGGCCAGCTCGGCATTAAGCTTCATCTTCTCGGCGCTGCTCACCCCGTCCCCGGCGTTGAGGCGGGTGCGGATCTCCTGGCTGCGCTGATAGGCGCGGCTCATGCTGGCCTGGGCCCGCTCCGGCAGGGTCTGCAGGTTGGTGATCTGGCTGCCGATGGTGCCAAGGGCCTCCTGGGCCGCCTGCATGTTGGCCATGATCTCGGGTTGGCGGGCATCGAGCTCCGCCAGGCTCATGGTGGCGTATTCGCTCTTGAGCTGCTCCGGGCTCTTGCCCTGGGTCAGGGCGTCGAGCTTGGCGCCGATCTCCTTGAGCTCTGCCGGCAGGGTGCGCAGGCGTTCGCTCTGGGTTTTGGCCTTGCTCTTCTCCTTGTCGATGCTGTCGAGGAGGGAGAGGGTGTCAGTCAGGAACTTCTGGTCCGCCTGCTGGCTGGCCGTGGGGGTGTCCGATTTGCCGAGGGCGTCGAGCGCCCGCTGCACGGTGGCGCGCTGGGGCAGATCCTGCGCCAGGGTGCTCGGGGTCCAGAAGGTGATGAGTAAACAGAGCAGCGGCAGCAGGGTGGCCGAGGCTCTTTTGAAGCGTGTTGAGAGCATAAAGCGTCCGGGTGATTATGCGATGTTCGGGGGATTTTCCACCAGGGTAAAATCCGCGTGGATTCTAGCACCGGCGCAAGAGGGGCAGCAGGGGGAGAGATAAAAAAAAACGGCGCCCGCAGGCGCCGCTTTCATCGGTTCAGGACTGATTACAGTACGTGAACGGAGGCGGTGTTGGTGGTACCGCTCGGTACCAGGGCACCGGAGACCATGACAACCACGTCACCCTTCACGCCCATGCCGATTTCCAGCGCGGCTTCTTTGCCGATGCGATAGAAGTCGTCGGTGGAGGCGATGGAGTCAACCACGTGAGCAACCACACCCTTGGTCAGCACCAGCTGGGCAGCGGTCTTCTTGTTGGTGGTGATGGCCAGGATCCAGGCTTTCGGGAAGTATTTGCGAATGGCCTTGGCAGACTTGCCGCCTTCGGTGGCAACCACGATCAGCGGGGCGTCCAGCTTCTCGGAGGTCTCTACCGCGCCTTTGCAGACCGCTTCGGTGATGCGCAGCTTGTTGCTGTCGTTGGCAGCAGACAGGTTGGACGGCATCACGGCATCGGTACGCTCGCAGATGGTGGCCATGATGGTCACGGCTTCCAGCGGGTACTTGCCCTTGGCGGACTCACCGGACAGCATGACTGCGTCGGTACCGTCCAGGATTGCGTTGGCCACGTCGCCGGCTTCGGCGCGGGTCGGACGCGGGTTCTTGATCATGGAGTCCAGCATCTGGGTGGCGGTGATGACCACTTTGCGCGCTTTGTTGCACTTCTCGATGATCATCTTCTGGGCGAAGATCACTTCTTCCACCGGGATCTCGACACCCATGTCGCCACGGGCAACCATGATGCCGTCGGAGACAGCCAGGATCTCGTCGAAGTTGTCCAGGCCTTCCTGGTTTTCGATCTTGGAGATGATCTGGATGTTCTCGCCGCCGTGGGCTTTCAGGTGCTCACGGATTTCCAGCACGTCTTCTTTCTTGCGAATGAAGGAGGCAGCAACGAAATCAACGCCTTGCTCGCAACCGAAGATGAGGTCGCGCTTGTCTTTTTCGGCCAGGGCCGGCAGCTTGATGGAGACGCCCGGCAGGTTGATGCCCTTGTTCTCGCCCAGGTCACCGTTGTTGAGCACTTTACAGATCACTTCGCGCTCGGTGATTTCGATGACGTCCAGGCCAATCAGGCCGTCGTCAACCAGGATGCGGTTGCCGACGCGCAGGTCGCTGGCAAAACCGGCATAGGTGACGGCGACTTTGTCTTTGTTGCCCACCACGGTCTGGTCGGTGGTGAAGGTGAAGGTCTGGCCGGCGACCAGGGAGACGTCGTTGCCGCCTTCGAGCTTGATGGTGCGGATTTCCGGACCCTTGGTGTCCAGCAGGATGGCTGCGTGCTTGCCGGTTTCGGCCATGACAGCGCGCAGGTTGCTGATGCGACCACCGTGTTCGGCGTAGTCGCCGTGGGAGAAGTTCAGGCGCATGACGTTCATGCCGGCATCCAGCATCTTGCCCAGCATTTCTTTGGATTCGGTCTTGGGACCGATGGTGCAGACGATTTTGGTCTTTTTCATGTCAGTCTTCATGGTTAAGGAATTTCCGCCGTGCAATATACACCAGTTTTTGGATACTTTTTATGATCCAGAAACAACGTTTTGAGCGAAAACGGCCTCAATTTGAAAGATAACGTTTTCGCTCACAGCTCATTTTAGGGGCTAAAATAATTGATTTTCCGCAACTGAGGCCATTTGGTTCCCATTTCTGGCCCCGCATCCTGCCCGATCCCATGTTGTTAAATGACAAACAACAGGGCCCCCTTGCCGGGGCGATCCGGCCCGATGCCGTTGGCCGTCATCCAGTGTAGTCACTCCCTCCCGTGGCGTCAGGGCGAAGCAGCGCAAGGCAGGAGCCGGTTGGCCTACAGCGGAAAAAAACGCGCCCCTCCCGGCACGCCGGGAGGGGCGGCAGCCCTCTGGATCAGCCGAAGAACCAGTAGCCGCGGTTGACCAGCCGGGTCAGCAGTTGCAGGAAGCCCGCCTGATCGGCCAGTTCCACCAGCGCGTCCTGGGTGATGATGTCCTTGTCGCACAGGAGCGCGATGGCGGCCGGATCCTCGCTTGGCAGGGTCCAGGCTTCGCCGTCGATGTAGCAGGTGCGGCTCTCGCCGCTGAACCAGACGCTGCGCAACCCCGGCACCTTGATGGCGGGCTCCCCCTGGCTCAGCAGGTCGGCCACCTCGTCGGCGCTGTAGTCCGGCTCCACCGGATTGACGTCCAGATCGTGCTTGGCCTCGGAGATCATGGTGCCGAACCACTCCTTGAACAGGGTCTCGTCGTCGAGGGCCTGTTGCATCAGCTCCCGCAGGCGGTGCAGCTCGTGGGGCTGGATCTCCCCGTGGCGGGCGCGGGGCTGGAGGTCCGGGTCGCCGTAACGTTCGGTGCGGATCTCGTTGTCGATCAGGTGATCGGCAAAGGAGGAGACAAGGGCCTTGGCGTCCGGTGCGCGGAAACCCACCGAGAAGTTCAGGGAGGGCTCGATGGCGTAGCCCTCGTGGGGGAATCCAGGCGGGATGTAGAGGATATCGCCCGGCTCCATGATGACGTCGATGATCGCCTCGAACGGCTCGCAGTGCAGCAGGGCCGCGTGGGCGGCGAACTCGTTCAAGGGCTTGGCATCGCCGACCCGCCAGTGACGCTTGCCCTGACCCTGGGTGATGAAGACGTCGTAGTTGTCGATGTGGGGGCCGACACCGCCGTGAGGGGTGGAGAAGCTCACCATCACATCGTCAAAGCGCCAGCCCGGGATGAACTGGAAGGGCACCGCCAGCTCGTGCACCTCGGGTACCCAGTGGTTGCACGCCTGCACCAGCACGGTCCAGTTCTCTTCCCCCAGGTGATCGTAGGATTCGAAGGGGCCGTGGGCCGCCTCCCACTGGTTGTTGAAGCGGGTGACCAGGCGCGATTCGATCACCTCCTCCATGGCCAGACCCGCCAGTTCGTCCGGGCTGATGGGATCCTGAAAGTCGGTGAAACCGCCCTTGATGAGGAGCGGGCGCTTCTGCCAGTAGTGCTCGAGGAAGTGAGCGATATCCAGATTGAGTTGGTACATGGTGCTTCTCGTATCTTGTGAGAGGGCTTGCCCAAGGCGGGCTTGGGCAAGGGCTCTGAAATGGCCCGATAGAGGGTGATCATATCAAATGGGCCAAAATCAACGGGGGCCCTGCCGTCATGACAGAGCCCCCGCCGGTTCGGTTACATCACTTATTTCAGCAGATCGACCAGACGCTGGGCGTCGCCGATGTAGTTGGCCGGGGTCAGCTTCTTGAGCTCGACCTTGACCGCTTCCGGCAACTCCAGGGTGTCGATGAAGGTGCGCATCCCTTCGGCGTCGACGCGGCGACCACGGGTCAGCTCTTTGAGCTTCTCGTAGGGCTTCTCGATGCCGTAGCGGCGCATCACGGTCTGGATGGGCTCCGCCAGCACTTCCCAGTTGGCGTCCAGATCGGCGGCCATGGCGTCCGCGTTGGCTTCCAGCTTGGAGATGCCCTTCAGGGTCGCCTGATAGGCAATCAGGGAGTAACCCACCGCCACACCCAGGTTGCGCAGCACGGTCGAGTCGGTGAGATCACGCTGCCAGCGGGAGATGGGCAGTTTGCTCGCCAGGTGCTGGAACACGGCGTTGGCCAGACCCAGATTGCCTTCGGAGTTCTCGAAGTCGATGGGGTTGACCTTGTGGGGCATGGTGGAGGAGCCGATTTCGCCGGCGATGGTGCGCTGCTTGAAGTGACCCAGGGAGATGTAACCCCAGACGTCACGGTCAAAGTCGATCAGGATGGTGTTGAAGCGGGCCAGGGCATCGAACAGCTCGGCGATATAGTCGTGGGGCTCGATCTGGGTGGTGTAGGGGTTCCAGGTCAGGCCCAGGGAGGTGACGAACTCCTCGGAGAACTGGTGCCAGTCCACATCCGGGTAGGCGCTGATGTGAGCGTTGTAGTTGCCCACGGCACCGTTGATCTTGCCCAGCAGCTCCACCGCCATGATCTGCTTGAGCTGGCGCTCCAGACGGTAGGCGACGTTGGCCATCTCCTTGCCCATGGTGCTCGGGGTCGCCGGCTGACCGTGGGTACGGGAGAGCAGCGGCATGTCGCGGTACTCGACGGCCAGGCGCTTGATCTCGCTGATGAGCTTTTCGCAATAAGGCTTGATCACCTCTTCCCGGGCGGTCTTCAGCATCAGGCCGTGGGAGTTGTTGTTGATGTCTTCCGAGGTGCAGGCGAAGTGAATGAATTCGCTGACGGCGGCCAGCTCCGGGTTCACTTCCACCTTCTCTTTCAGGAAGTACTCCACCGCTTTCACATCATGGTTGGTGGTGCGCTCGATCTGTTTGATGCGGGCGGCATCCTGCTCGTTGAAGTTGCTGACGATGCCGTCAAGCACGGCATTGGCTGCCTCGCTCAGGGCAGGGACTTCCGGGATCCCGGCGTGGCTGGCCAGTTTTTGCAACCAGCGCACCTCGACTTCGACGCGAAAACGCAGCAGACCGAATTCGGAGAAGATAGGGCGCAGGGCATCGGCCTTGTCGCCATAACGACCGTCAATCGGGGAAACGGCAGTCAGCGCGGACAGCTCCATGGGGTGAACTCCTGATGATTGGTGTGGGGGTTAAAATCGTTTGGCCAGTTCCACCATCTTCTTGCGGGCGAAGATGATCTGGGTACGGCTGCCGCCGAGCTGGCGCCACAGCACCACGGCGCGGATGCCTGCGAGCAGCAGGGCGCGCACCTTGTGCTGCACCAGGGGCTGCTGCAGGAACAGCGGGGTGCCCGCCACCTGGATGCGCGGCCCGATGGGGCTGATAAGGTCGCTGTAGATGCTCGCCATGTTGGCCAGGATCTGCTCGTCGAGCAGATCGAAATGCTGTTGCTGGCGGCCGATCTGGCTGATCCGCTCCCCCAGCATGTTGAGGATGTCCTTGCGCTTGGCGAGCTTGCGCTCCAGCGCGATCAGGCTCACCACGTAGCGGGTCAGCTCGGCATTCTTCTGGCTGCCGTCGGCCCCCAGCTGTTCCACCAGGGCGCGATAGCCGTCGCGAATGGCCAGGTGGCTGCCGAACACTTCCAGCGGCTGCGTGGGGTTGGTGACCAGAATGCTTTGCAGGCTCTCGCGCAGGGAGGCTTCGTCGCAGGAGCCGTCACGGGCCACTTTCTGCACCAGATAGGCGGCCTGGCAGATGCCTGCGAAGGCCATGGTTCTGTCTTGGAATTTGTCGCTCATATCTTCACGGCCCTGTTCTGTTCATTCACTGGCAGATGCCCGCAGCAGGTCATGATCCGGCCTTGGAATGTATCGCTCACGTAGGCTGCCTTCTGCTATTGGCTCAAACCGGATGGCTGAAACGTTGTTCGATGATGCCGCCGCCCAGACACACTTCCCCGTCGTAGAAGACGGCGGACTGGCCCGGGGTCACCGCAGCCTGCTTCTCGTCGAAGATGACCCGGATGGTCTCGTCGTCGATGGGCTGGATCAGGCAGGGGATGTCTTCCTGCCGATAGCGGGTCTTGACGGTGCAGCGGCGCGGCGCGCGAATGGGGGTGCGATCCACCCAGTGCAGCTGGCTTGCGACCAGGCCGTCGGAGTAGAGGCGGGGGTGTTCCCCTTGCGCCACCACGAGCGTGTTGCGCTCCACCTCTTTGTCCACCACGTACCAGGCCTCTTCGGTGGCATCTTTGCGACCGCCAATGCCAAGCCCCTTGCGCTGGCCCAGGGTGTGGTACATCAGCCCCTGATGCTCGCCGATGATCTTGCCGTCCACGGTTTCGATGGGACCGGGCTGGGCGGGCAGGAACTTGGCCAGGAAGTCCTTGAACTTGCGCTCACCGATGAAGCAGATGCCGGTGGAGTCTTTCTTCTTGGCGGTGATGAGATCCAGCTGCTCGGCGATGCGGCGCACCTCGGGTTTTTCCAGATCCCCGACCGGGAACAGGCTCTGACCCACCTGGGCTTCGCTCAGGGTATAGAGGAAGTAGCTCTGATCCTTGTTGGTATCGAGGCCGCGCAGCAGGCGCGGGCGGCCGGTGCTGTCGTCACGGCGCACATAGTGGCCGGTGGCGATGTAGGTGGCCCCCAGCTCTTCGGCGGCGAATTCCAGGAACGCCTTGAACTTGATCTCCTTGTTGCACAGGATGTCCGGGTTCGGGGTGCGACCCGCCTTGTACTCTTCCAGGAAGTGCTCGAACACGTTGTCCCAGTATTCGGCGGCGAAGTTGATGGTGTGGAGTTTCATCCCCAGCTTGTCGCAGACGGCCTTGGCATCAGCCAAATCCTGGGCGGCAGAGCAGTACTCGTCCGTGTCGTCTTCTTCCCAGTTCTTCATGAACAAGCCTTCGACCTGGTAGCCCTGCTGCTGGAGCAGGTAGGCCGAGACGGAAGAATCCACGCCGCCGGACATGCCGACGATCACCTTGATTTGGCTGTTGTCTGTCATTAGTCGAAGTTACCAGTTCGTTTAAACGGGGCGTATTCTACCAGAGTTTTGCGCCCCCGGTCACATCTCCCTGCCGCCGTTCCCCTTGGAAGCCCGGCGGCGGGAAATCGTTTTTCTTGTCTCGGCCCCATAGCGTCAAAAAGAGCGTCCAATGGCGCTTAGATGAAGGCCTTGAGGGCCGACAGCGGCAGGCGGGTGCCTGCCAGATAGTCCTGGATACACTGCCACACCAGGGGGCTTCGCAGGGCGGGCTTGCACTCGGCAATCTCCGCCAGGCTGAGCCAGTGACAGGCCAGTACGTCACCGTCGGGATCCTCTGGATGGTGCTGACCGGGCGACTTTTCAAGGTCGAAGATGACGGCGGTGCGCACAAAGGTGGCCTCGCTGTCCGCCGGTTTGAAGAGGTAGACCCCGAGCCAGCCGGTGGGCGCGGCGGTGAGTCCGGTCTCCTCCTTCAGCTCGCGGCAGGCCGCCTGGATGAGATCTTCTCCCGGCTCCACGTGGCCGGCGGGCTGGTTGAAGCGGCGCTTGCCCGCAATCTCCTCTTCCACCAGCAAGAAACGCCCTTGCCAGTGCACCAGAGCGGCCACGGTGAGGCGGGTGGGCAGCGGTGGGTGATCGCTCATAAGGACTCCTTGTCTTGTTGGCTGTGCCCCGGCGGGGGCGCTCGATGCAGATCCGCAGTCGCCTTCATTCAGAGGGCTTGGTGCGAGCCGGACGGCGGGCGGTGGTGCGCCCGCCGCTGCGATTGCCGGGGCGCGGGTCTGCCCCGCGGCGCTCCCGCCCCTGGGCTGGATCCTGATCTGTTGGCCGGGCGGTGCGGGGGGCGCTGCGGCCAGTGTCCCCGGCTGCGGCGGATGCCCGTGGTTTGCCTTGCGTGGCGGCTGGTCGTGGCGCGGGTGCCAGATCGGGAGCGGGCAGGGCGCGGCTCTCTCCCGGCGCCAGCCCATCGAGGGTCCACTCCCCGATGGCATAGCGGATGAGGCGCAAGGTGGGGTGACCGATATGGGCGGTCATGCGCCGCACCTGGCGGTTGCGCCCCTCCACGATTGTTATCTCGAGCCAGCAGGTGGGGATCTCCTTGCGCTCGCGTATGGGCGGGTTGCGTGGCCACACGGCAGGCTCATCCATGATGCGCGCCCCGGCGGGCAGGGTCATGCCGTCGTTGAGTTCCACACCGGCGCGAAGGGCCGCCAGTTTCTCCTCGCTCGGGATGCCTTCCACCTGCACCCAGTAGGTCTTGGGGGTCTTCTCTCCCGGCTGGGTGAGGCGTGCCTGCAACTTGCCGTCGTTGGTGAGCAGCAAGAGCCCTTCGCTGTCTCGATCCAGCCTGCCCGCGGCATAGATGCCGGGCTCTTTGATGTAATCCTTGAGGGTCTCGCGGCCCGCCTCGTCGGTGAACTGGCAGAGCACCATGTAGGGCTTGTTCAGGAGCAGCAGCTTGCGATCCGCCGGGGCGGGGGCCGGTTTGCGCTCGTTGACTCTCCCTGCGTGCCGGGCCTCCCGGCGTTGGGATGGGTGCACCGTGGTGGGCCCGCTGGCCGTGCGGCCTGCGTCAGGGCGGGCGGAGAGGGAGAGACGGGGACGGGCTGATTTCATCGCATGCCTACCAAAAACAGGGGATGGCGGAGTGTACCACAGGGGGCGGCCATCAGGGGGAGAGCGGGGCTTCCCTCTCGGGTCAGGGGGAGGCGATGTCCGGCGCCAGTGCGAGGGAGAGGCGCAGCATGTCCTTGTGCTGGATGCCGTGCTCCATCAGGGGCTCGGGATAGTGGATGAGGAAGTGATCCTTCACGACGGCATGGACGCGAAAGCCGTGGCGATGGTAATAGGTGAGCTGGTGGCCGAAGCTGCCGGTACCGAGCTCGACGCGGCCTATCCCCTTCCCGGCCAGGGTCTCCAGCACGAAGCGCAGCAGGCCGGAGCCGATGCCCTGCTGCTGGCGGTTGGGGGCAACGGCGATGTTGAAGATCTCGGCGGTTTGCTCCCCCACCAGGCCCGCCACGCAGGCCCCCACGACCTCGTTGTCCGCCAGGGCGGCAAAGCCCCAGGCCCCGGGCAGGTAGGCGGCGATGCGCGACGCGGCGGGATCGGCCTCCAGCAGCAGGGCCAGCGGCAGGTGGGCGGGGTTCATCTCGACATACGTCATCCTTGTTTCTCTTCCTGTTTGTGACGGCGCGCGCCGCGCAGCACGATGGCGGGCTTGACCGATGTGGTGGCTCGGGCGGTGTTCCTCTCGCACGGCATCTCGCCCGGTGTGGATGCCACCAGCCGGATCTGGGTCGGCCACAGCTGCTTGCCGTGGGCACGCCCTTGCCCCTGTGTCCCGATAGGGTTCACCCGCGTCTCAGGGGGCGTCATGCCGGGGAACAGGGGCGCTGGTCTCCGGGATCGGCACCGGGCGGTTGAGCAGGAAGACCACCTCGCCCCGGTAATGGGGGGAGGCGGCCAGTGTTGTCTGCCAGGCGGGATCCCACTCCCCATCCTGCACCAGCCCGACCTTGAACGGGATGGTCAGGTGCGCCATGGCGGGCAAATAGGCCTGATAGCCCGGCACCGTGTGCGTGCCCTGATAGGTCTGGATCACCAGCTCGTCCACGGGCAGGCGATTGAGCTCTGCCACGTCCCCCGTTTTCGCCCAGTCGAGCAGCCCCGTCACGCTGAGCTTGCACCCGGGAGGCAGGGCACGCCGCAGTTGTTGCAGGGCGTTGCCATAGCGATCTAGCTGGCGGGTCGCCGCATCGAAGTCGATCTGGATGCCCGCCACCCTGGCCCCGGCCGCGCGCCACCCCTCGTAGAGGCGCACCAGCACCTGCTCGTGGGCGGGGGAGAGGGGGAGGGCGTTGACACGCACCACCAGCCAGACCTGCCCGGCCTTGAGGGGGGAGGGAACCCGCCCCAGCTTGACGAAGCGGGGGCCGCCGGGCCTGTCCAGGATCTCCCCCTGATGCAGATAGAGGGTGCTGGCCTGTTCCAGTACCGGCTGGTGGCGGGTGGCGGACCAGAGCCAGAACCCGTGATAGGCGCTGGCATCGACACTGGCCTCAAGGGGGGTGGCCAGGGCCGTCAGCAGCAGCGCCAACAGTGCGCGCTCAGGGGGTCTGCTCATGGCTCACCAGTAGTATTTGAGGGATCTGGCCCACACCGAGTTGCCATAGCGTTGCTTGAGGGTGTTGAACCAGGCCTGCCGGGTGCGTTTGGGGATCTCCTGGCTGTCGCAGCTGTTGTAGCCGGAGGGGGCATAGCACTGGATGGCGCGATAGAGGGCATAGCTCTTGTCTTCGGGCTCTGCCTTGGGGTTGGCCATCACGGCCTGATAGAGGGCGAGGCGACTCGGGAACGTGGGGCGCTCGTCTTGCGCCAGCCCCCAGATCATCTCGCGATCCTGCCACAGGTCGATATGGGGATCCCGGCTGCGCAGGTACTCCCCGAAGCAGTTGAGGGCATGACCATCGTCGGGGCGCTGCACCAGGGTGCCAAGGGTCTGGGCCAGATCCCGGCAGTGGTAGCCCTGGGGCGTCCCCTCTCCGCGCCACTGGAACGCCGAGAGGCGCACATCCCCGTTGGGCACGGGCTCCCAGGGCGCGTCGGCGGGAGGGGTCGCCTCCTTGTAATCGGCGGGGATGAGGGCCACATCCTGCAAGAAGGTGGCCGGGTCGCTGGCGATGAGATCCCGCACCAGCAGGGTATGGAGCGCAATCTGCCGCTCCGCCGCGCTCGGGCCCTGACTGGCTTGCTGGCGCAACAGGGCGGGTTCGGCCTCCTGCTTGAGCACGGCCGCGCGGATGCGCAGCTGGGTGATGGGGCTGCCCGGCTGGAAGATGGCGGCCGTGTTGCCGGTGCGCACCCAGTGATCCGCCAGCACGTTCTCCACGAACGCCTGCTGGGCCTGACCCAGGGGGGAGGCCACCAGCGCCATCAGGGCCTGCTCGGCCTTGTCGAAGGCCTTCATTCCCTGCCAGGCCCAGATGCGCAGCATCTGGTGGCTGAATGCCAGGGTGGCGTCCTCCTGCCCCGGGGAGGGCAGGGCCAGCACCTGCTCGAACTGCTTGTCCAAAAAGAGGGCGTAGGCCTTGAGATAGGCCGCCTGCGCCTGGTGACCGGTTTTTTGCAGGTGCGCGATGGCGTCGTCCAGCTGGGCATCTTGCCAGTCCCGCGGCCGCTCATAGGTCGGTCTGAGACCCCGCAGGGCATTGACGAACAGCAGCGCCGGCTGGGCCGAGTCCTGATAGGCCGCCTGATGGCGATAGGCATCGCCACTGAGCAGGGTGAGATCGATCTCGTTGACCAGGGCCTCCAGCGCCGGCAAGGGCTGGCGGGTTGCCATGGCCTCGTCATAGGCATCCCGCAGGGCGCCGAGATCGCCGGCCATCCACTGGATGCGTCTGAACAGTCCTCTGGTCGAGCTGGCGTAGCGCCCTTGCGGGTAGGCCGCCAGATAGGCCTGACCCTGGGCCATGGCGCGGCGAAGGGCCTCCTTGTCGCTCCTGGTCACGTCCTGATCGCCGTATTCGTCCTTCGCCTCCTTCATCGCGAGGTTGATCTCCGTGCGCATCACCATGTAGGTCGCGCTCTCGGCCACCCAGGGGGCCTTGGCCTGCTGCAAGGCGGCAAAGCCTGCGCGGGCCTCCTCGAAGCGGCTCTCGTAGAAGTGCCGGGCGGCCTGCAGATACCCCTGCCACTCAAGGGCAGCATCGCTCATTTCGGTAGCGGGGGCCGGGCTCTCCTGTTGTCCTAGGATCAGCAGACGGCTTCGCAGCAGCGACGTGCGCTCCGGGGCGGGCACCTCGCTCTGCTCGAGGGCGTCCAGAAACGCGCTGACCGAGGAGAGGGAGTTGGAGATGGCGTGGCCGTAGAGGGAGTCGTGGCCCGCGTAGTGCTCGAGCAGCGGGGGGAGGGACGGGTCGTAGGCGGCCAGCCGGCTGCCGAGCTGCTCGCGCAGCGCCGGGTCCTCCACCTCCTCCGGCTGGGGGAGGCGGGTGAGGTAGAACAGCGGCTGGCTGCGCTCGTTCAGCGGATCCGCCGGCAGGGTGAAGGGGAGGGGGTGATGCTGGGCATCCCCCAGCAGCATCAGCAGGTTGCCCCGGGTGTCGTTCTCGTTGAGATAGAGCGGATAGGTGGGGAGAGGGCAGTCGGTGAGCCAGAAGCCGCACCCGTCACCGTCACCGGAGGCGAGAGCGGGCAGTGCAACCAGCGTCATCGCCAGCACCGAGCAGTGGGTCAGAGATGTCATGGGATCGCTATCCGTTTGTGGGCCCGCGCCGTGCGTGACGCCCGGGCCGGAAAAGGGGGTTCGCAGTGGCGGGCAATAGTACGAAAGAGGGTCACAAACGACAACCCATTCTGACCTGGTCGGCGCTCTCCCTGTCAGGACGCCTGCGCCATGCCGTCTATTTCGGGGCGGCCTTGTCAGGCTGGTAGCGGGTTTCGGTTATCTGGTCGAGGCGCAGGATCAGGGTGTCACCCCCCTTGAGGCGATAGGCGCAGTGGGAGGTGTTGCAGCCGATGCGGATATGGGGTTCATCCCCCAGCAGAGGGGACTGGCTATGGGCCTTACTCTCTGGCCAGTTACCTTGTTCGAGGTGGGTGATCTGCTTGTTAGCCTCTTTCTCCCCCATGGGTCTGGTGTATTCAGATGCCCAGATGACCAACAGGATAGGAAGCATGAAAAGTGCAAATTTCAAATAGGTATTCTTTAACCAAATCAGACAGCTAAATGTAAATGGAGCGGGATAGGTGCGGGCAATTTTCCCACCCTTCATCACGATGGGAAGCAGAACAAAAAAGCGGATCACCCACCATGAGAGAGTCAAGCGCCACCTCACCTTGAAAAACAGGCATGAGAGCATGGTAAAGAGCACTCCAACTGTCATGACGAGAGGGAACACGTAAGGCAAGAGCAGTTGTAGCAGCAGAAGGAATCCGTGAAAAAGAGTGACATCCGCAGGTTGGGAGAACTCGGTGTATTCAAGGCCGAAGCGGTCAAGGTAGCCGTGGTAATATCGCATCCCGACCAAATAGATAGCCGCTGTCAGCAAGGGGAGCAGGGCGCACAGGATGCCGACAAACCCTGGCATACCTACTTTTTTTTCCTCGTCTTTTGCTGCCCGTAGCGCTTGCAGATGCTTCTTGAGCCACTTGCGCTTCAGTGCGGTTAAATCCTTTTCCATCTGAGATGTCTCCCTGTCCCGAGCGCGTGCTCTTTGCTGCTTCGCGGGTGTCAGCATCTGCCATCGCCATACATCGCCATACAAAAAGGGCGAATGTGGATACTTATATCGGGGGCTCTTCGGTGCGAAAGAGCGCCTTGCCGCAGGCGAGGCAGGTGTGGCGAAAGCGATGATCAGGCCAGCCGGTCTGGGGGTGGCCCAGCACCTTGTCGGAGCCGCAGGCGCAGCAGCGCGCCCCCAGTTCATCGTCGATGGCGCATTCGGGATGCTGGTGCAGGTAGTCGGCGCGGGTAGGCAGGCGCAGCCAGTCGGGCTGGGCATGGCGCTGGTTCCAGAAATAGCACCCATAGAAGGTGCCTGCGGCGACGGGCAGGGCAAACCACCAGAAGAGATCCATGTCATGACTCCGACGAGAGGGGATGAGGGCGGCAACAACCCGCTCAGCAGGCGTGGTGCGGCTTCATTTTATCGGGGCGGGAGTGGGGCGGGATATGCCCGGATGGGTAACAAGCGAACCTGCTGGTGGTCGGGTTGGCAAGCCGCAGGGCCGGGATTGGGGATTATCTATCCATTAAAGAGATGGGTTGTGTCATAACCCATCGTATTTTTGGATGGAAAAGGGGGCCTTTCCGGTCGCAGAATCCGGAGAGCGGGGCGTTTTTGTGAAAAAAAATGTGCATACATTCGTCATGCCGATCTCAAGGGCGTCATTGAGCGAGTGATAAATATCAAGATATTGATATAAATGGCAAAAACAGTGTTTTTATCAGGCGTTTTCAGGGTGGGTGATGAGGTTTCATAAGGAGCTTCAACCCATTTTCTAGATTGGTTTTTGCATAATCAATCGTTTATTTTGTTGGACAATTGGGGAAAACCTGGTGTCCAATCGGGTGAGCAGGTTGGCCAAACAGTGCCGTCAGCCAGTGTGTAACCCGAGATGTAAGGAGACATCCTGATGGAAAAACTTGACCAAAAAATCGACACCATGCGCCAGGAATTCGAGTCCCAGGGGCAAAAACAGGCCCAGGACAGATGGCAGGCCAGGGTCGATGAACTGCAACGGGAGCGCAGCGAAGCGCCCCAGCCGGAAGCGGCAGAACACTAGCCCCTGGCGGCCTTGTAGCCACCAAGTGAGCGCATAATGAAAAACCACCGCCCTGTTCGGGGCGGTGGTTTTTTTTGCGCAGTGGCTAGAGGCGATAGAGGTTCTGGGCCGCATCGAACAGCTCCGCGCTCTCGCCGATGCCGCCGTTGAAGACGGTGTGGAAGAAGCGCAGCACCTTCTCGTTGGCGAGGGCATCCCCTTCGAAGTAGGCGTGAGAGTCCCCCACATGGGGCTGATTGGTCACGTCCACGTAGGTGGCCGTTCTGGCATCCAGCCGCCGGGTGTAGTGGCCGAGCCTCGCCTTTTGCTGCTCCCCCATCTTCATGCGTGATGCCATCAGGGCACCATCGCGCTCATTGATGGTGATGTAGAGGCGGTTGCGACACTGGATGCGATCGACCCACTGGGCGTGAAGCTCGTTGTTGGTGTCGGCCGCGGCCATGATGATGTTGTCGAACAGCAGCTGGTTGGCGTGGTAGGTGGTGCTGCCCAGCAGGTGCTTGAACAGGTAGTTGCCCATGCTGTGCAGCAGCAGATTGATGGTGAAGGGGCAGCGCTTGTTCACCTCCTTGGCAAAGTAGCGATCCCAGGCCTCGCCGTTGTCGGCGAACTTCTTCTGGGCCTTCTCTTCCAGCTGCGTCACATACTGGCCGTTGAACTCGTCGAGCAGCCCCTTCATCTTCTCCAGCACCCGGTCAAGGGCACCGGCCGAGGCCAGGGCATCGCGCTTGTCGCTCTTGTAGCTCAGCACGCCCCGGGCGCCGCCGCCATTGGCGGGCCAGCTGAAGCAGAGCACCTCGACGCCGTACCGGGCCTCGAGCCCCGCGGCTCGCTCCAGCACATCGTCAAGATCGTTGTTGAAGCCGTGTACGAACAGCAGCAGGTGTTTGCCGGTCTTGAGCTTCTGCTTGGCCGTGCTGCCGGTCCCGGCGCAGCGCTCCAGCAGCTTGCGCGCCACATAGGCGCTGGCCGGGTGGGGGAGGTCGGGGTCAAGGCCGACGCTGGCGGCCATCTCGGCGGTGATCTGATCCGGCAGCAGGTCCAGCTGCCACTGCTTGCCCTGACGCCGGGCCTCGGCGAGGCGCAGTTCGTTGGGGCCCTCTGCGGGTTTTTCGCCAAAGATCTCGCTGGGGGTCTTGCCCTGCTCGTTGACCATCCGGTTGGTGACGATAAACATGGTGTTCTCCTTGTTGTCGTGCTCTCTTCATGACCGGCCACGCCCCGGGCGCCCCGATCACTGGCAAAGAGCCTAGTCCGGATCCGGCTGCCTGTCCCCCGGCGCGCCTTGCCTCGCCAAAGGGGTTACGACGATGTAAAGGCGAACGGGATTTGGGGGAATGGCGCCTTCGGGGCGGCGAGGGCAGGAAGACGCTGTCATCACTAGAGGAAGAGGTCCGGATGGACGGGGCCTGCGCCTCGTCAGGACCAGAGGGCAGCGAGGGAGTAGGGGATCCTCAGGCGCACTGTGATCCACTCCCCGACTATGGTCTGACATGCACGCCCGCTATTTGATTATGCAAATGGATGGGCTTAAGATGGCCGCGCGCAACGATCAGATTGATAACAAACGGAAGTTAGGAGATGCCGATGGAAAGCAAAGTAGTTATCCCGACCCAGGGCCAGAAAATCACAGTCGATGCCAGCGGCAAGCTGCAGGTTCCCCACAACCCCATCATTCCGTTTATCGAAGGGGATGGTATCGGTGTGGACGTGACCCCGGCCATGTTGAATGTGGTGAATGCTGCGGTCGAGAAAGCCTACAAAGGCGAGCGCAAGATCGCCTGGATGGAGATCTATACCGGCGAGAAGTCGACTCATGTCTATGGCGAAGGTGCCTGGCTGCCGGCCGAAACCCTGGATTTCATTCGTGAATACTGCGTGGCCATCAAGGGCCCGCTGACCACCCCGGTCGGCGGCGGTATTCGCTCCCTCAACGTGGCCCTGCGCCAGGAGCTGGATCTCTACGTCTGCCTGCGCCCGGTCCGTTACTACGAAGGGACCCCGAGCCCGGTCAAGCACCCCGAGCTGACCGACATGGTGATCTTCCGCGAGAACGCCGAAGACATCTACGCCGGCATCGAGTGGAAAGCGGACAGCGATGAAGCCAAGAAGGTGATTGCTTTCCTGCAAAACGAGATGGGCGTGAAGAAAATTCGCTTCCCCGAGTCCTGCGGCATCGGCATCAAGCCCATGTCCAAGGCCGGTACCGAGCGTCTGGTCCGTGCCGCCATCGAGTACGCCATCGACAACGATCGCGACTCCGTGACCCTGGTGCACAAGGGCAACATCATGAAGTTCACCGAAGGTGCCTTCAAGGATTGGGGCTATGCCCTGGCCCAGAAAGAGTACGATGCCCAGCTCATCGACGGCGGCCCCTGGTGCTCCTTCAAGAACCCGAAAACCGGCAAGACCATCGTCGTCAAGGACGTCATCGCCGATGCCTTCCTGCAACAGATCCTGCTGCGCCCGGCCGAGTATGACGTCATCGCCTGTATGAACCTCAACGGTGACTACATCTCCGACGCGCTGGCGGCCCAGGTCGGCGGCATCGGCATCGCGCCGGGCGCCAACATCGGCGATGGCGTTGCCCTGTTCGAAGCCACCCACGGCACCGCGCCGAAATACGCTGGCCAGGACAAGGTCAACCCGGGCTCCCTCATCCTCTCTGCCGAGATGATGCTGCGCCACTTGGGCTGGACCGAGGCGGCTGACCTCATCGTCAAGGGGATGGAAGCGGCCATCGCCAACAAGACCGTCACCTATGACTTCGAGCGTCTGATGGAAGGAGCCACCCTGCGTTCCTGCTCCCAGTTCGCCCAGGACATGATCGACCAGATGTGATCCGGGTCGTTGAAATGCAAAACCGGCGCCATGAGCGCCGGTTTTTTTATGGAGGAGAGCAGGTCGTCAGGTGGTTTTTTCCACGTGCTGCTCGTAGATCTGCTGCCATTTGCTGGTCTCGGCCTCATCTCCACGGGCCTGCCAGAATTCGCAGATGGAGTTGGCGAGCTCGGATGCCATGGCGTGGTCTCCGTCACGGCGGCTCATCAGATATTGTCCCAACCAGCTTTGATATTGTTTCATCGCCCGATCTCCTTATCTAAGGTGCCCAGAGGGGAGTGCTCCTGGCGTCAAGGTCGCGCAGGAGCGATTCGAACTGGGCACATGTTGTGCTGCGCCCGGCAGGTGTTGGTCGCCGGATCCGGTGGTTATCTCACCGGAAAAAGGGGACAACGGGGCGCAGATGTCAAAAAACGGTCTCTATCGTATCACAAAATAACCAGTCAGTGGGGCTGGATGACAAATCAGGCTGTCCAGCAGTCTGGCCGTCTGTGTCATGGTGGCGAGGACTGAGGTGCCATATTGCTGATCTCGCAGCAGAAAAACCCGCCAGGTCGGCGGGTCACGGGGGCGAAAAAAAGATCAGATCCGGGCGCAGGCCAGGTATTTTTCCATCTCCTCGGCGGGCACCATGCCGCCGCCGGTGGCCCACACCAGGTGGGTGGCCCCGGCCATCTTGGCAGCATCCAGTCCCTGCCCACTCTGCCACTCAAGGTTGGTGGCCACTCGCCAGGGGCCTGCCATGCCCGCCAGTGCCGAGGGCTCGAGCCGGATCTCTTCATCCCGGGCCAGGAGCCCCAGCAGGTCGTACATCTCCTGATCGCTCAGGGTGTAGAAGCCCGCAAGCAGGCGTTCCATGGCGCGGCCGACAAAACCGGAGGCGCGTCCCACCGCGAGGCCGTCGGCGGCGGTGAGGTTGTCGATGCCAAGGTCTTGCACCGCAATGGCATCGTGCAACCCGGTGTGGACCCCGAGCAGCATGCAGGGGGAGTGGGTAGGTTCGGCGAAGAAGCAGTGCACGTTGTCCCCAAACGCCAGCTTGAGACCAAAGGCCACCCCGCCGGGGCCACCGCCGACGCCGCAAGGCAGGTAGACGAAGAGCGGATGGTCGGCGTCCACCCTGATGCCCATTTCGTCGAACTGCTTTTTCACCCGCTCGCCCGCCACCGCATAGCCGAGGAACAGGGTGCGGGAGTGCTCGTCATCGATAAAGAAACAGTTGGGGTCGCGTTCGGCTTCCTTGCGTCCCTGCTCCACCGCCACCCCGTAATCGTCGGCATATTCCACGACGATGGCGCCATGTTGGCGCAACTTTTGCTTCTTCCACTCCCGCGCATCAGCCGACATGTGGACGGTGACGCGAAAGCCGAGGCGGGCGCTCATGATGCCGATGGAGAGGCCGAGGTTGCCGGTCGACCCCACCGCGATGCTGTACTGGCCGAAGAAGTGGCGGAACTCGTCCGAAAATAGCGTGCGATAGTCATCCGTCTCGCGCAGCAGCCCAGCCTGGATGGCCAGATGTTCGGCATGGGCCAGCACCTCGTGGATGCCGCCGCGCGCCTTGATGGAGCCGGAGATGGGCAGATGGCTGTCTTGTTTGAGCAGCAACCTGCCGGTGAGTTCGACACCGTAGCGCCCATTGAGGGTCCCCAGCAGGGTCGGGATGGCGGCGATCCCGGACTCGATGATGCCGTGGCTGGCGCGGGTTTCGGGGAAGGCCTCGCACAGGTAGGGGGCGAAGCGGGCGAGCCGGGCGGAGGCGGCGGCCACATCGTGCCGGGTGAGCCCCACATGGGGCAATCCTTCCGCGAGGGAGGTGGCCCCCGGATTGAACCAGGTCACAGGGGTGAGGGCGATCAGCGGTTCGAGCAGGGGGAAGCGGGCGATGAGCCCGGCAATGTCGGTGTGTGTCATGAAAGCCTCTCGGGGTGGTGACGGAATCATCCCATTGAATGGCACCAGCGTTGCCGTGACAAATGATAAAACGCGTCGCTTGGATGAGCCCAGTTGATGCAAATGGTCATCTACCCTGCTGTGTCTTCGCATACGGGTGAGTTGAATCTTCCTGGTGAATGCAAACCTCGCCCTTCTGGTATTATCTGCCAGATAAAAGAGAGGGAGGCCCAACCATGCAACGCGATGAGCACCCGGGGGTGAGGAGCAAGCTGCTCAGCAGCCATCAGCTCGCCAGGCTCCACACCTTCGAGGCAGCGGCCCGCCACGGCTCCTTTGCGCTCGCCGCCGACGAGCTTTCCTTGAGCCCAAGCGCGGTGAGCCACCGCATCTCGGCCCTGGAAGAGGCGCTCGGGTTTTTGCTGTTCCAGCGCTTTCAGCGCAAGGTGGCCTTGACCACGGAGGGGCAGCGCATCTTCTGGGCGCTCACCTCTTCCCTGGAGTTCATCAATCAGGAGGTGCTGGAGATCAGGGAGCAGGCGCTGTCGGGCTCCCTGACGCTGCACTCGCGCCCCTCCATCGCCCAGTGCTGGCTGGTGCCAAGGCTCGCCGATTTTTCCCGTCTGCATCCTCACATCGAGCTCAACCTGCTGACGGGCAACGAGCATATAAACCTGCACGGCTACGGCATCGATCTGACCCTCAACTTCGACGCCAGAACCCCGACGGGCCTGGCCATTCACCCCCTGATGGATGAATTCATGGTGCCGGTGTGCAGCCCTCAATACGCCAGCGACCACGGTCTGATGGGGGAGGTGGGGAATCTGCAGCAGTGCCGCCTGCTCCATGACAGGCAAGCCTGGGGCCTGGACACCGACAGCGACGAGTGGCGCACCTGGGGGAGTCACTGGCATCTCTCCCTGGAGGCCTGCTCGTCACACATGGGATTTGATCGAGCGGATCTGGCGATCCTTGCCGCCACCCACCACGCCGGTGTCGCCATGGGGCGCAGGCAACTGGCAAGCCAGGCGCTGGCGAGCGGAGCGCTGGTGATGCCCTTCCCGGACATGGCGGTGCGCTGCGAGCCGCGTTATTACCTGGCGACCCTCCCTCACCGCCAGTGTCCCAAGATCCAGGCATTCATCCGCTGGATACAGGATCAGGCGCAAGGGGCATCCTGACACGGGACCTGGTTTATTGTCCGCGAAGGTCATGGCCATGAGCGCACTATTTGTACAATAAGTGCCGACACTGCTGCTAAATGACCTGGCGCAGAGCGACGCGGGTAAGAGATAACAGCGTGTGCAACGGATGAGGTGAACCAGAGATTAACCGGGGAAAATAGAAAATAAAGTCCGTGAGGGTATTTCCAATAAGTATCAGGCAGGGAATTAACCACGGTAAATAATGTCCATATGGTGTCAGCGCGCTGCCGGATGGTATAAAAACATTATGTTGTTATCCAATGGGCATGCTATTCTCAAATCGTGTTATCCCTGTGACATACAAAAATAATTCTGTGAGGAAGTAATGAACGAGTTTCTGAAGGTTCTGCTGAACATTCGCAGCTTGCGCGCTGCCATTCGTGAACTGCCGTTTGAGCAACTGCAAGAAGCGAAAGAAAAGTTTGACCTGGTATATAACGAGCGTGCCGAGTCCGTTGAACAGGAACGCGCCGAACAGGAAGAGCGTCAGCGCAAACTGAATGAATTCACCGAAATGCTGCAACAGGCTGGTATCGATCCCCGTGAGCTGATCGGCAGCGTGGCGGCTCCGGCTGCGGCGGGCACCACCAAGAGCAAGCGTGCTCCCCGTCCTGCGAAATACAAATACCAGGAAGACGGTCAGGAGAAGACCTGGACCGGTCAGGGTCGTATGCCCAAGGCCATCGCCGAGCAAGTTGCGCTGGGCAAGGATCTGAACGATTTCCTGATCTGATCGCCGGATCCGATTCTCGATAATGCCGCCTGCAGGGCGGCATTATTATTTTCAGGGTTCAGATGATGTCGCAGTAAAACCCAATTGCGCAGGTTACTCCGGTTAATTGGAGAGCCTCGTCTGGAATAGCCATAATCATCATGTGCCCAATAAAGGTGGCGCATCATCTTCCACGCCACCTCGCCACTTATACGCATTGAGGACTCATACAGCCCGTTTTTCTTCGTCCCTTGTGAGAAGCGATCATGGATACCTGCTGTGACAGAATGAAATAGCGGCGGTGGATCCTCATCTGTACGCCTGAGCGGCCCGTCACTTTTTCTTGCTGATGCATGACGCCCACCGCCTATTAATTTATCCCCCCTATTTATGGTCTGTTTGACACCGCTCTTCTGCAATATATCCGCACGATGCCGGACAACGTGCGGATGAGGCAGACACGGATTGGTGGCAAACAAATAAACCGAATGCTAGATGACGGGTTGTCCGAGTTCAGACTGAACGGCGTGTGTGTATTTTCTCCGGGTGCGGCGACGGGCCTGGACCGCCTCTGCCAGCATGGCAAGCAGGTGTTTACTCTCTTCCCAGCAGAGGCAGGCATCGGTCACTGACAGACCGTATTGCAGCTCACCCAGAGGTGCCGGTTTCTGGTTTCCTCCCAGCAAGAAGCTCTCGACCATGACGGCGGCGATGGCTTGGCTCCCTTCGCTCAGCTGGCGACAGAGCTCTTTGGCGACCTTCAGCTGGTTCGTGTGCAGCTTCTGGCTGTTGCCATGGCTGCAATCCACCATCAGGCGAGGGGGGAGTCCCTGACGGGTGAGGCGGTCTGCTGCCTCCGCCACATCGCTCTGGTGGTAGTTGGGCAGGGTGCCGCCACGCAGGATGATATGACCGTCGGGATTGCCTTCGCTCTTGATCACCACCATGCCGCCCTGGCTGCCGGGGGCGGTGAAGAGATGGGAGGCGGTACTGGCCTGGATGGCATCGATGGCGACCCGGATATTGCCGTCCGTACCGTTCTTGAATCCCACGGGGCAGGGCAGTGCGGAGGCCAATTGCCGGTGGACTTGAGACTCCGTGGTGCGTGCCCCGATGGCGCCCCAGCTGACGAGATCGGCGAGATAGAGAAAGCTGGTGGTGTCGAGGAATTCGGTGGCGGTGGCGAGCCCCAGCCCATTGATGTCGAGCAGCACCTGGCGTGCCAGATGCAATCCCCTATTGATGTCGTTGCTGCCGTCCAGGTGCGGATCGAAGACCAGCCCCTTCCAGCCCACCGTGGTGCGCGGCTTTTCAAAATAGGCGCGCATGACTATCTGAAGGCTGTCTTCATAGGCGGTGGCGAGTCGTGCCAGCCGTCCGGCATAGTCCAGGGCCGCGACGGGATCATGGATGGAGCAGGGGCCAATCACGACCAGCAGGCGATCGTCTTCACCTGCCAGGATCCGGCGTGCCTGATGGCGCTGGTTGTCGATGTGCCGGGCCATGTCGGCCGGACAGGGGTGCTGCGCCAGCAGCTCGGCAGGGGTGGGGAGCGCCTCTATGGCGAAGGCGCGCATGACCGAATTCAAAACTGCCATCTGGAGTTACCTTGCTGTGCATGTGTGCGATGGGGAACCCGTATGCGGCATCCTGTTGGGAGCAGACAGGTTCACGGCTCATCGCAGTTATTGAGAATGATTGTCATTATCTTGGTGTTTGTCTCAAATGCAAGTGCAATGAAATCGCCAGGCGAAGATGGGGGGAGAGAGAACGATGGCGGGGGAACCGCAGCAAAAGCAGGCCGCTCCCCGAGGGAAGAAGCCCGCCAGTCACAAGATAAAGAGGGGGTCAGCTGTCCATCACGGCGTGCCTGTCCTGGTGGTAGGCGTCTTCATCCTTGCCGCAGCGCCAGTAGGGGACTGCGTAGACCCGCTGGCGCTCGGCATCCAGGGTGCGTCTGACGTGGCGGCGCAGCGGCACGACCAGGCTCTCTTCCCCGCCAAACCAGTAATAGCTCCCCTCAGCGACCATGGGCTGGGCGGTGAAATGCGCCACCAGGGTCGTGGCCTGTTCCGGATTGCCCACGAACCAGCGCAGGTCGACGCCGGCCGGCAGCGACAGATCCTGCACGTCGTCCTGATGGGGGACCAGCAGGGCGATATGGCCGAGGGCATGGGATGGCATCACCTCCACCATGGCGCTGATGGCGGGCAGGGCGGTGAGATCCCCCGCCATGTAATAGTGCTCGGCCGTTTGCAGCATGGGGTCGGGACCGCCCGGGCCCGAGATGGCGAGCTTGTCACCCGGTTTGGCGTGCAGGGCGAAACGACTGGCGGGGCCGACCTCGCCGTGCAGGGCGAAGTCGATGTCGAGCTCCAGCGCCTCCCGGCGAAACGCGCGTATGGTGAAGGTGCGAATGACGGGTTTCTGGGCGGGATCGAGCCAGCGAGGCCCCTTGTCGGTGGGGGTGGGCAACACTATCTCGCGCTGATCCGGTCGGGGCAGCATGATCTTGACATGAGCACCGCCACAGCTGAAGGGGTAGTCCACAAGCTCGGGGCTGGTCAGGCAGATTCGGCGCAGGTGCGGGCTCACATCCTGAACATGCTTGACGGTGAGCAGGCGGGGGCGATTGGCCGGGGCGGGTTGAGACATGGGCATACTCCTGGCTGATGATGGTGCCCATTCTTGATGAAATGAAAACTATTATCAATTGGTTTGTGGGCAGCATGGGTCGCGATTGACCTCCTCTGGATGTCCATCGCGATCCCACACTCTCCGCCTGGGTCAGGTTCGATCGCTTCCCCCCAGCGCCCGATAGATGCCTGCCATGTTGTTGAGCTGGGCCTGCTGCTGTGCCAGCAGAGCGAGCTCGGCATCCCACAGGCGGTTCTGCTCATCCAGCCAGGGTTGCACCCCGGTGGCTCCGGCCAGGAAACGGGCGCCTGCCAGCCTCTCGGCCTCCCGGGCATAGGCCCTCTGCTGCTCCAGATAGCGCAGCCGCTGATCCCCTTGCTGACGGGCGGCCAGGCCATCCTCCACTTCCAGCAGCGCGGTATAGAGCTGCTTGCGAAACTCGGTTTCGGCAATCTGGTAGTCGATGTCGGCGCTGGCGATGGAGAGCCGGGTCTTGTTGTACTCGAGGAAAGGGAGCGCCAGCGTGGCGCCCAGGGTGCCGACTGGATTTTGCAGCACCTGGGTCAGGGTATCCGAGGTGGTGCTGGCACCGCCGGTCAGGCTCAGGGTGGGATAAAAGCCGGTGCGGATCTCGTCTCCCCTCGCAAGGGTCTTGCGCAGCCTGAGTTCGGCGGCGCGCACATCTGGCCGCCGGGCCAGCACATCGGCGGGGATGCCAGCTGCCACGGACGGGATCGGGCCCATGATCAGGGCATCGGGAGCGTCAGCGAGCGGCCCGCTGCTGCGGCCCAGCAGCAGGCGAAGAGCATTGCCCGCCTGTGCCCGCTGCTGGGTGAGGGTGGCGAGCTCCGCCTGCTTGCCTGCCTTCTGCTGGCTGGCCTGTACCAGATCGAGTCGGGTCACGGCGCCCGCCTCGTATTTGGCGCGGGTCAGGCGTTCAATGCGCTCCAGATTGCCCAGTTGCTGGGTGCCCAGGGTCATGGCCGAGCCGAGGTAGGCCAGTTGCCAGTATTGCTCCAGGGTCTTGCCGATGAGCAGCAACCGGGTGGCGGCCAGATCCTGTTCGCTGGCTTGTGCTTCCCAGCTCGCCTGATCCCTTGTCGCGGCCAGTCTGCCCCAGAGATCCACTTCGTAGCTGAGGTTGAGAGAGGGGCCCAGGTTGCTGCTGGCGCTGCCATCTTTCATGTTCTTGGTGCCGCTGGCCCCGAGATTGGCGCTGACAGAGGGGGTGAGGTTGGTGTCAGCCAGATCGGCGCCGAGCAGGGCGTTCTTGAGCTTGAGCCCGGCCACCCGCATGTCCGGGTTGGCGGCCAGCACCGCCTCGACCAGGCGATCGAGCGCGGGATCCTGGAATCCCTGCCACCAGGGGCCAGCCTGCTGCGCGGTGAGACCCCGGCTCTCCTGCTGCCATGCTGGCGCCACGTCGAGATCGGGTCTGTGATAGGTGCTCTGCTGGCTGCAGGCACCGAGGCTGGCGGTGAGCATCAGGCTTAGCCCGAGCCTTGATAGGTTGTGCATCGTCATTCCCTCGCCAGTGCCTCCACCGGATCGAGCCTGGCCGCATTGCGGGCGGGCAGGTAACCAAACAGGATCCCGATGAGGGAGGAGCACCCGAAGGCCATCAGGATGGAGAAGAGCGAGAAGCGCATCTGGAAGCTTTCCACGAGCAGGGAGAAGAGAGCGCCGATGAGCAGGGCGAGGCCGATACCGAGCAGCCCCCCCAGCAGGCTGACCATCACCGCCTCGATGAGGAACTGCTGCAATATGTCGGACTGGCGGGCGCCGACGGCGATGCGGATCCCTATCTCCCGGGTGCGCTCCACCACCGAGACCAGCATGATGTTCATCACTCCGACGCCGCCGACGATGAGGGAGATCACCGCGATGGCGGAGACCAGCAGTGTCAGGGTGGCGGTGGTCTTCTCCACCGATTTGACGATGCTGTCGCTGCTGAAGGTGAAGAAGTCCTTCACGCCGTGGCGCTGGGTCAGCAGGGCGACTGCCGCCTGCTCGGCCAGGGCGGGCTGGACGCCGTCCTTGACCCGGATGGTGATCTGGGTGAAGTGCTGCTGGGAGAGGAGACGGCTCATGACGGCGCTGTAGGGGAGCCAGACATTGACCGACTGGCTGCTGCGGCCAAAGCCGGTCTCCTGGGTGACCACCCCCACGATGCGCACCGGCAGGGTGCCGACCAGCACCACCTGGCCGACCGGGTCCACCTTGCCGAGCAGGCTCTCTATGGTCTTGCCATCCACCACGGCGACTGCCGTCCGGTTTCGGATGTCCCGCTCATCAAGCAGGCGCCCCTGGGTGAGCGTCATCCCCTTGACCCGGAAAAAGTCGTTGCCGACCCCGATCACGCTGCCGCTGCTGGTTTTGTTGCGATAGCGAAGCTGGCCGGATGTCGCTATCTGGGGGCTGGCCCCCTCCAGATAGGGCTGGCCGAGCAGCGCGTCGAGATCCCGCTCGTTCAGGGTCTGGATGCTGGCGGCCTTCTCGTCTCCCCAGTCCTTGCCGGGGAAGATGTCGATGGTGTTGGTGCCCATGGCGTTGATGTCGTCGATCACCTTGGCGCGCGCCCCCTGACCCAGCGCCACCACGCTGACCACGGCGGCGATGCCGATGATGATGCCGAGCATGGTGAGGAAGGTGCGCATGCGATGGGCCAGCATGGCGTGCAGGGCCATGCGCCCCGCCTCCCGGTAGCGATCCCAGCCCCGGCTTGCGGTGCGGACGGCGGCGCCTGTGCCCTGTGCATCTTGCCCGACAGGGGGAGGGGCCAGCTGGCTGCCATCACCTGGCAGCGGGTGGGCCGGCGCCCCGGATGGGGAGGCTGCGTTGTCATCGGCCGCTCGATGGCCGCTGTCCTCCACTACCCGCCCGTCACGCAGGGTGATGATGCGATCCGCATGGCTTGCCACCGCCATGTCGTGGGTCACCAGAATGATGGTGTGGCCCTGGGCGTGCAGCTCCTTGAGGATGGCCATCACCTCTTTGCCGCTCTGGCTGTCGAGAGCGCCGGTGGGTTCGTCCGCCAGGATCACCTCGCCGCCGTTGGCGAGCGCCCGGGCAATACTGACCCGCTGCTGCTGACCGCCGGAGAGCTGGCCGGGTCTGTGGTGGCTGCGATCCTGCAGTCCCAGGCGGGTCAGCAAGGTGCGGGCTCGGGCCTGGCGATCAAGGCGGGCAGTGCCGGCATAGATGGCGGGGATCTCCACGTTGGCGGCCGCATCCAGATGGGGCAGCAGGTGATAGCGCTGGAAGATGAAGCCGAAGTGGTGGCAGCGCAGCCGTGCCAGGGAGAGGGCATCCAGGGTCGCGGTATCCTGGCCGCGAAACAGATACTGGCCGCCGCTCGGGTGATCGAGGCAGCCCAGCAGGTTCATCAGGGTCGATTTGCCGGAGCCGGAGGCGCCGACGATGGCCACCATCTCCCCGGCATCGATGGCGAGATCCAGCGGGTGCAGCACGGTCACTTCGTGCTCTCCGCTCTGGTAGCGCCGCTCGATGCCCTTGAGACGGATCAGGGGCTCGCTCACGGCTCCATCTCCCCTTCATCGTGCAGGGCCGGCTTGCCCTGCTCCAGGATCACCTTCTCCTGCTCGGTCAGGCCACTCACCACCTCAATCTTGATGTCATCCTTCATGCCGGTCTTGATGCGGCGGCTCTCTCTCTGGTCCCCCGCCTTGAGCAGGCTGACCTCGTACTCGTTGTCGCCAGTCTTCTTGCCGAGGGCGGTCTGGGGAATGGCCAGTACCTGCTTGCGCTCGCCGAGCACGATGGTGACCTGGGTCGTCATGGCGACCCTCAACTGATGGCCGGGGTTGGGCACATCGAACAGGGCATAGTAGTAGATGGCCGCATTGCTGGTGGCCGTGGTGCTGGCCGTCTGCTCATTGATGTTGGTGGGGGCCAGCTCGACCGTGCGAAGGGTACCGTGGTAGCGAGTATCCGGATCCCCTATCAGGGTGAAATAGACCGGCATGCCCGCCTTGACACGAGTGACGTCCGCTTCGGAGATCTGGGCCTTGACCGTCATGGTGTCGAGATTGGCGAGCTTGAGCAGGGTCGGTACCGTCTGGCTGGCGGCCAGGGTCTGCCCCTGCCGGGTGACGATGGAGACGACGGTACCATCCATGGGGGCCTGAATGCGGTTGTAGCCGAGCTCCGTCTTGGCGCGCTCCACCTTGATGATGGCGTTGTCGATGTCGGCCTGGGCGCTTTGCAGCTCGGCCCGGGTGACGGCAAGCTGGGCTTCGGCGCTCTCCAGATCCGCACGAGAGCTCGCTTCCTGCCGAAACATCTGCTGCTGGCGGCGCCAGGCAAGCTCGTTCTGTTTGAGCTGTGCCTGCTTGATCTTGAGCTGGGCGCGGCGGCTGGCCAGCTCCGCTTCGGCGGTCTTGAGGTTGTTCTGGGCGATCAGGGGATCGATCTCCGCCAGCAGCTCTCCTTGTTTGACCTGTTGACCCGCTTCCACCGCGAGATAGGTGACCTGACCCGAGACCTGGGCCCCCACATCCACCTGCTCGATGGCCTGCAGTACGCCACTGGCGAGCACCGTCTGCTCCACATCCTGTCGGGTAACCGTTGCGGTCAGTACCGGGTCCGGTGTGTTGCCTGGCCAGGCCAGCCAGGTGACGAGAGGGATCAGCACAAGGGCGAGCAGGGCGAGCTTGCCGGGTTTTCGAAGAGCTTTCATTTATCACCTGAACGAAACGAGCGAAGGCGTGCAAGGGCCATATCGTGCAGCAAATGGCCCTCAAAAAGAAGCGAGCAATGTGTAAGAAATCGTGTGGTTCTGGCGGTGACGCAGTGGAGGAGGTCAAGCTGGGGGAGGATGACGGCGGGGCGTCAGAAACAAGAAGACCCGCTCAGGGAGCGGGTCTTGTGGTGTCAACCGACGGCTTTGAGCAAGGCGGCGTGAGGCTCGTGGCAGATCTGGATATCGAGGGGCAGTTTGTAGAGGAGCAGGCGGGCCAGCGAGCCCTCCATCCAGTGATGACGGCTGCCGACCAGCAAGAGGTCGGCGGGGTGGGCGGCCAGCCAGTGCTGGAGATCCGGCACCACGTCATCCACCACCAGACACTGGTAATCCACTGGATGAGACAGCTGGGTGATGAGTTCACTGATGATCGCCTTGGCATCCAGGGTGCCCTGGGCGCTGCGCTCCTCTTGTGACAGGGACAGACTATTGCGACGGGTCTTGCTGCTGTGGGTCAGGTGCAACAAGGTCAGGTTGGCGCCCAGCCCTTGTGCCAGACGGCTCGCCTTGGCCAGTGTCTCCTGCTCGTAATCCTTGCCTTCCAGCAACAGCACAATATTGGTCGGGCTCATAAGCAGTTCTCCTTGGCAGGTGCGGGTCAGACGGCGGAAGCGCGCTCCCATCCTCCCTTCCCGCGAAATGTCAGCTCAAACGAACCCGGTGTGTTTGCATCAAGCGTCACCTTCTGTCGATGGCAACTGAAGGTACCGAGTCCGTTTACATCATCATAACAGACTGAGTTGAATGGAAAATGAAGGAGTGGGGCCGTTCGATATATGAATGAGTGCAACGAAGATGAGTGGCGTCCTGACCATGGCGATGGAAACCCGACTGGGTGATGACCAGGCTGGCAGGTTCAGACTGAGCATCAAGACACGTGCCGCGGATTAGCCAGGGCAGCCCCTCGTTCTTTCTTGCGGCTCACGGCATGGGTCAACCAGGCTGGCGCCGTCGGCAAGAGGTTTCAACTGGCCAGCGCGATGATGGCACGGTCAATCTGAAAGGGCCGACATGGACTGGAGGGCATCCCGTCCGCCCCGTGGTCAGCTTGCGAGCAACTCACGGGCGTTGGCCAGGGTGTTGTCGGTGATCTGATCGCCCCCCAACAGGCGGGCCAGTTCGTTGAGCCGGGCGCCCGGGGTGAGCGCCTGCATCTGGGTTTCCGTTGTCTTGCCGTCGGTGTGTTTGCTCACCACCATGTGCTGGTGACCCTTGCCTGCCACCTGGGGCAGGTGGGTGACCACCATCACCTGGGTGGATTCGCCGAGCTGGCGCAACAGGCGGCCCACCACGGCGGCGGTCGGGCCGCTGATCCCCACATCCACTTCGTCGAAGATAAGGGTCGGGGTGGAGATCTTGCGTGCACTGATCACCACGATGGCGAGGCTGATACGCGACAGCTCGCCGCCGGAAGCCACCTTGCCAAGGGGTTGGATGGGCTGACCCGGGTTGGTGGTGACCATGAACTCCACCCGATCGATGCCAAGGGGCGAGAGGCTGCTCTGGGCATCGGGTCGCACCTCGATGGCGAAGCGGCCATCTGGCATCGCCAGTTCGTGCATGCTGGCGCTTACCTTCGCGCCCAGCTCCTCGGCATAGCGCTGGCGGCTCTGGCTCAGGGCCTCGGCGGCCTGCACGAAGGCCTGGCGGGCCGAGGCCAGCTCGTCTTCCATCCCCTCCAGGCGCTCCTCGTCGGAGTGCAGGCGGGCCAGATCGGCGGCCAGCTCCTGATGGTGCAGGGCCAGCTCCGCCGGTTTGACATGGTGCTTGCGTGCCAGGTTGATGGCCTTGGAGAGGCGGCTCTCCAGCTCGTTGAAGCGCTCTGGATCCAGTTCCAGCCGGTCGAGGTAGCTGCGCAGCTCGCTGTGGCTCTCCTGTACGCCGATCAGGGCTTCGTTGAGCATGCCGAGCACGTTGCCAAGCCGGCTGTCCATGCCGACCAGGGTCTCGGCCCTGTCCACGGCCGTCTGCAGCAGACCGGCGATGGTGGTCTCTTCATTGTCATAGAGCAGATCGAGGCAATACCCGCACTCCTGCATCAGCTCGGTGCCATTGGCGAGCCGCTGATGCTCCTCTTCAATCTCTTCAAACTCTCCCGGCTGAAGGGCAAATTCGTCCAGCTCCTGCACCTGGTATTCGATGAGTTGACGGCGAGCTTCCCGCTGCTGCTGCTCGGCCTTGAGCCGGTTGAGCTCGTTTTGCAACTGGCGCCACTGCTGGTAGTGGCGGCGCACATCGTCGAGGAGCAGATGATGACCGGCGTAGCCGTCCAGCAGGGCGAGCTGGTAATCGGGTTTGAGCAGCATCTGGTGAGCGTGCTGACCGTGGACGTTGACCAGCAGTTGACCCAGGTTCCTGAGCTGGGCGAGGGGGACGGGAACCCCGTTGATATAGCTGCGAGAGCGCCCCTCGGCGGACAGTACCCGCCGGACGATGCACTCACCGTCATTTTCAAGCTCGTTGGTGGCGAGCCAGGCCCGGGCGGCAGGATTACCCTCCAGCAGGAAGCGGGCACTCACCTCTGTCTTGTCGCTGCCCGGGCGCACCATGCTGGCTTCGGCGCGCTCCCCCAGGCACAGCCCCAGAGCATCAATGGCGATGGATTTGCCCGCCCCGGTCTCCCCGGTGATGCAGGTCATCCCCGGTTGCAGATCGAGCTCGAGAAACTTGACGATGGCGAAGTTGTTGACGGTCAGCTGGGTCAGCATGGTCTCATCCTGTATGGGTCAACATTACTGTGTATGCATCCAGTATATACTGGTCTTATATACAGTAAAGTGGGCAGGGAGGATTTTTGCGAAACAGGGGGAGGGCAAGGATGTCAAGGCCGCGGCATGAGTGTGACGCCGATCAGATGGCCTGCAAAATCAACCTGCGTACCTGGCATGGGCTGAGGCGATGCGAGAAGCCACCTTGAGGGGCTCTCTTGTGGTGAGTGGCTGGCTGAGACACACTCGAAACAGTCCTGGTTGAGCCTGGGCTGTGTACAGACCTCTTCGCAAGGATGCGTCAAGATGATCCATACCCCAACCCTGCTGCTGATCTCCCTGGCAATCAACCTGATGTCGGGGCTGATCATGCTGTTCATCCACTCCCTGAAGCCGGGTCGAGGCAACTTTCTGTACTGGTCCCTCTCCGCTTTTCTCTTCTCCCTCTCTATCCTGCTGCTCAGTCTGGGGGTGTTGGGCGGCCATCCGGCGCTGGGCATCCGGGTCGGCGGCCTGGTCTCGCTCATGAGCATCCTGCTGTTGCTCGCTGGTTTTTGTGCGCTTTACGAGCGCGCATGGCATCCCCGTGCCGTGAGGGGAGGCGTGGCGGTGTTGCTGCTGCTCTATCTGGGACTGTCCAGCCTCGCCCCCGTGCGCATTGTGCTGGCTCTGATGGAGTCGATGTTGTACCTGTGGTGCGCCTGCCTCATCGTCTCTCTCGGCCGGCAACAGAAGCGGGTGCTCCATGTGGTGGCGCTCATTTACCTGCTGCATTTCACCATCCTGCTGAGTCAGGGGGGGCTGCTCTTGCTGGGAGCCGAAGGGCGGATGGGAGACGGAGGCTGGCTCGATCTCATCTTCTTCATGCACATGGTGCTGACCATCGGCTCGGTGTTGTTGCTGCCTCTGGTGGCCTATGTGGAGACGGAGGAGGCATTGCTGGCGCTCTCGGAGCGGGATTCCCTCACCGGGGTGCTCAATCGGCGCGGCCTCTTCAGGCACGGAGAGGGTACTACGCCTGGCCAGACGCGCTGCGTGGTGGTCCTGGACATCGATCACTTCAAGCGGGTCAACGACCAGTTTGGTCACGGCTGCGGGGATGAAGTCATTCGCTATGTGGCCGGGGTGCTGGTGGCCGAGGTACGCAAGGATGATCTGGTGGGGCGCATCGGTGGCGAGGAGTTCGCCATCATCATGGGGGGCGTGAGCGGCCAGATGGCCCACGACATCTGTGACCGGATCCGCCGCCAGATAGAGACGGGCTCCCGGCAGGGGGCCTGCCTGCCGTGCGAGGGGGTTACGGTGAGCATGGGGGTCGTGTGCGCCAGTGCCGAGGCTGACCTGGCACTGATACTGACCAAAGCCGATGCTGCCATGTACCGGGTGAAGGAAGCGGGGAGAAACGGGGTGCATCTGGCATTCGAGCCGGCACCGCCTCGGCTGATCGAAAGCAGCGAGGGGTAGACCCTCGCCACCGGTGTTGCCTGGCTAGAAGAGCTTGCTGCCCCAACCGAGCTTGTTGCGCAGCACGTGGAAGTAGCTGTAATCCAGCGGATGCACCAGATGCAGCTTGTGGCTGCTCTTCTTGATGAGGATCTCGTCCCCCGGGTGGACCGCCAGGGTGACCTGGCCGTCGCAGCTCACCTGCATGGCGTCGTCCTGATTGTCCGGCGAGACCAGCAGCCGCACTTCGCTGTCCGCATCCAGCACGATGGGGCGGCTGCTCAGGGTGTGCGGGAACATGGGCACCAGCGTGATGGCGTTGAGTTTGGGGGTGAGGATGGCGCCCCCTGCCGACAGGGAGTAGGCGGTGGAGCCGGTGGGTGTCGCCACTATGATGCCGTCCGAGCGCTGGCTGTACATGAAGCTGCCGTCGATGTAGACCTCGAATTCGATCATGTGGGCGATCTTGCCCGGGTGAAGCACCGCCTCGTTGACCGCGAGGTTGCTCGACTTGCGCTCCCCGTGGCGATAGACGGCGGCCTCCAGCAGGAAGCGATGCTCGCTTTTGAAGTGACCCGAGAGCACCTGCTCCAGGGGCAGCAGATAATCCTGGGGCGAGAGATCGGTCAGGAAGCCGAGGTTGCCCCGGTTCACCCCGATCACCGCCACATCGAACCGTGACAGCACCCGGGCGGCCCCCAGCATGTTGCCGTCACCGCCGACAACAATGGCGAGATCCGCCTGCTCGCCGAGCTGCACCAGATCCATCACGTTCTCCCCGAGCAGCCCCAGGGTATGGGCCACCCGGCTCTCCAGCAGCACGCGAAAGCCGCGGCTGGTCAGGTACTGGTACAGGCCGGTCAGGGTCTGGTTGGCCCCCTCGTGATGGGGCTTGCCGATGAGGGCAACGGTTTTGAACGGAGAATCCATAGGTTATCGGGTCTGGGAGAGTCTTGGGGGGAGTATACCGCGCTTTGCCGGGGATTTGTCTGCCTCCGTGGCGGTTGGTGCAATCGGCCCCGAAAAGGGGCTGCCTGGCACGCGGATGGGCGCCATTGTGCCCGATCTGCCCTTTTCCCCTTGAAAGCCGAGGCTGTGTCCCCATAATAGCGCCAACACAGGGTCTGCTGGCGCGTGTCGCTTGTCTGAACGCCAGCCACCCTCACACGCAACCCCTGAATATTGGAGATGTCATGAGCCACGAAGAACAAAAGGTTGAAGCGATGGAGCAAGTGGAAGCCCAGCCAGTCGAGCCGACCGATGTAGACAGTGAAGTGACAGCCGAACAGGCCCGCATCGCCGAGCTGGAGGCCCAGCTGGAGGCGGCCCAGCAGGCCTCCCTGGAAGAGCGCGAGCGCGCCATTCGCGCCGTCGCCGAGATGGAGAACCTGCGTCGCCGTGCCGCTCAGGACGTGGAGAAAGCCCACAAGTTTGCACTGGAGAAGTTCGCCGCAGAGCTCTTGCCGGTGCTGGACAACCTGGAGCGCGCCATCGAGCTGGCGGACAAGGAGAACGACACCCTCAAGCCGATGATTGAAGGGGTCGAGCTGACCCTGAAATCCATGCAGAGCGGCGTGGCCAAGTTTGGCCTGGTGGCGCTGGACCCGACCAACCAGCCGTTCGACCCGAATGCCCACCAGGCCATGAGCATGGTGCCCAGTGCCGACGTGGCGCCGAACACAGTGATCGCCGTGATGCAGAAGGGCTACGAGCTCAATGGCCGCGTCATCCGCCCGGCCATGGTGATGGTCTCCAAGTCCGCTGACTGATCACGCTGTTCTCACCAAGCCCGCCGCTTGGCGGGCTTTTTGTTGGATGTGGCGCCAAAAGACGTGTCTGGCGTCATTTGGCTGTCAGGTGGCCTGTATGCAGGTTTTTTCAGGGCCGGACTTGAAGCGCCGACTTGAGACCCCATATAGGTTGCAAGGCCACGGCGGCACAAAAAATTTGATGCCGGGAGCTTGAAAGCCACAGTGGCAGGCCCCACCTAGCCGTTAACGTATCAAGGCGAGCCCCTCGCCAGTTTATTCAAAGTATTTGGAGATTCGTCAAATGGGTAAAATCATCGGTATTGACCTGGGTACTACCAACTCCTGCGTCGCTATTCTGGATGGCGACCATGCTCGCGTGATCGAGAACGCGGAAGGCGACCGTACTACTCCGTCCATCATTGCCTATGCCGATGACGGCGAAATCCTGGTTGGTCAGCCGGCCAAGCGCCAAGCCATCACCAACCCGAAGAACACGCTGTTCGCCATCAAGCGTCTGATCGGCCGTCGTTTCGAAGATGACGAAGTACAACGTGACCTGAAAATCATGCCGTACGCCATCGCCAAGGCCGACAACGGTGACGCCTGGGTTGAAGTGAAAGGCAAGAAGATGGCACCGCCGCAGATCTCTGCCGAAGTGCTGAAAAAGATGAAGAAGACCGCCGAGGACTACCTGGGCGAGCCGGTGACCGAAGCCGTCATCACCGTACCGGCCTACTTCAACGACGCCCAGCGTCAGGCCACCAAGGATGCCGGTCGCATCGCCGGTCTGGATGTAAAACGCATCATCAACGAACCGACTGCCGCGGCTTTCGCCTACGGCGTCAACAAGGTCAAGGGTGAGCGCAAGGTTGCCGTATACGACCTGGGTGGCGGTACCTTCGATATCTCCATCATCGAGATCGACGAAGTCGAAGGGGAAACCACCTTCGAAGTGCTGGCAACCAACGGTAACACCCACCTGGGTGGTGAAGACTTCGACAACCGCGTCATCAACTACCTGGTTGACGAGTTCAAGCGCGAGCAGGGCATCGACCTGCGCAACGACCAGCTGGCTCTGCAGCGTCTGAAAGATGCCGCCGAAAAAGCCAAGATCGAGCTCTCTTCTGCCCAGCAGACCGACGTGAACCTGCCGTACATCACAGCGGATGCCACCGGTCCGAAGCACATGAACATCAAGGTGACCCGCGCCAAGCTGGAATCCCTGGTGGAAGACATGGTGAAAGACTCCCTGGAGCCGGTTCGTGTCGCCCTGAAAGACTCCGGTCTGGCGGTTGGCGAGATCGACGACGTCATCCTGGTGGGCGGTCAGACCCGTATGCCGCTGGTTCAGAAGACCGTGGCCGACTTCTTCGGCAAAGAGCCGCGCAAAGACGTCAACCCGGACGAAGCCGTGGCCATGGGTGCTGCCATCCAGGGTGCCGTACTGTCCGGTGACAAGACCGACGTACTGCTGCTGGACGTGACCCCGCTCTCCCTGGGGATCGAAACCATGGGCAGCGTGATGACCGCGCTCATCGAGAAGAACACCACCATTCCGACCAAGAAGTCCCAGGTGTTCTCCACCGCCGAAGACAACCAGTCTGCCGTGACCATTCACGTGCTGCAAGGTGAGCGCAAGCGCGCCAGCGACAACAAGTCCCTGGGCCAGTTCAACCTGGAAGGCATCCGCCCGGCACCGCGCGGTCTGCCGCAGATCGAAGTGACCTTCGACATCGACGCCAACGGCATCCTGCACGTCTCCGCCAAAGACAAGGAGACCAACAAGGAGCAGAAGATCACCATCCAGGCCTCTTCCGGTCTGTCTGATGACGAGATCGAACGCATGGTACGCGAAGCCGAAGCCAACGCGGCCGAGGACAAGAAGTTCGAAGAGCTGGTGCAGGCCCGCAACCAGGCTGACGGTCTGGTCCACTCCGTGCGCAAGCAGGTCACCGAAGCCGGTGAAGCCCTGCCTGCCGACGAGAAGACCAAGATCGAGACTGCCCTGAGCGAGCTGGAATCCGCCATCAAGGGTGACGACAAGGCTGCCATCGA
Organism: Aeromonas sp. ASNIH5; assembly: GCF_002902865.1. NCBI lineage: Bacteria > Pseudomonadati > Pseudomonadota > Gammaproteobacteria > Aeromonadales > Aeromonadaceae > Aeromonas > Aeromonas sp. ASNIH5. Next base: position 4,595,515 of record NZ_CP026122.1, read on the forward strand.
AGCCAAGCAGCAGGCTCTGCTGGAAGCGTCCCAGAAGCTGATGGAAATTGCCCAGCAGCAGGCTCAGGCGCAAGGCGCCGCCGGTGCTGACGCCGGTCAGTCCTCCTCTTCTGCCAAGGCTGACGACGACGTGGTCGACGCCGAGTTCGAAGAAGTGAAAGACGACAAGAAGTAAGCCCGACCCGGATGGGCGAAGTCCGCTTCGCCCATCGGCTCAGAATCTGTTCACGGTCTGTCGCGAGAGGCCGTCAGCAAGGTAAAGAGCAGCGCAAGAACCGGAGTGTATGTGAATACATGAGCACTCTTGGTTACAAACAAGCGAGCTGCACATGAGCCTTGATCACGGCTTCGTAGTAAGAGTGTGAGCAGATTCGTCAATGAATTTACGGGCGTTGGGTAACCAACGCCCGTCTGCGTAACTGCTGATATAGCAACAGGATGAGTATGTCGAAGCGCGATTTCTACGAAGTGCTCGGGGTATCGAAAGGTGCCGACGAGCGCGAGATCAAGAAGGCGTACAAGCGTCTGGCCATGAAGTATCACCCGGATCGCAACCAGGGTGATGCCGGGGCTGAAGAGAAGTTCAAAGAGGTCAAGGAAGCCTACGAGGTCCTGACCGACGAGAACCTGCGTGCCCGTTATGACCAGTACGGTCATGCCGGGGTGGATCCGAGCCAGGGTGGCGGCCACGGCGGCTTTGGCGGTGGTGCCGATTTCGGCGACATCTTCGGCGACGTGTTTGGCGACATCTTCGGTGGTCGCGGGGGCGGTCGTCGCGGCCCGGCCCGTGGCGCCGATCTGCGCTACAACATGGAGCTGACGCTGGAAGAGGCGGTGCGCGGGGTCTCCAAGGAGATCAAGATCCCGACCCAGGTCCACTGCGAAGTGTGCAACGGCTCCGGTGCCCATACCGGCAGCTCCGCCCAGACCTGCCCCACCTGCCACGGCTCCGGCCAGGTGCAGATGCGCCAGGGCTTCTTCGCGGTGCAGCAGCCTTGCCCCCACTGTCACGGTCGCGGCAAGATCATCAAGGATCCGTGCCGCAAGTGCCATGGGGAAGGGCGCTACCAGAAGACCAAGACCCTGTCGGTCAAGATCCCGGCCGGGGTCGATACCGGGGATCGCATCCGTCTCTCCGGCGAAGGGGAAGCGGGGGAAACCGGCGCATCGGCGGGGGATCTGTACGTACAGGTTCACGTGCGCGAGCACGAGATCTTCGTGCGTGACGGCAACGACCTCTACTGCGAAGTGCCCATCAGCTTCACCACCGCAGCGCTCGGCGGCGAGATTGAAGTGCCGACCCTGGATGGTCGGGTCAAGCTCAAGGTGACCCCGGAGACCCAGACCGGCAAGCTGTTCCGCCTGCGGGGCAAGGGCGTCAAGTCCGTGCGCTCCGGCCAGGTAGGGGATCTGATGTGCAAGGTGGTGATCGAGACTCCGGTCAAGCTGACCGAGACCCAGAAAGATCTGCTGCGCCAGCTGGACGACTCCTTCAGCGGCGCCGCTGCCAAGACCCACAAGCCGAAATCCGAAGGCTTCTTCGAAGGGGTGAAACGCTTCTTCGACGACCTGACCAAATAAACGCGACCCGCGTTACCCAAGCCGGCACGGATGTGCCGGCTTTTTTTTTGCCCGCCATCTGGCCTGGATCCCCCCTTATTGAGTGGATCCCGATGAGGGATCCTCCTCACAACTTCCACCAATTCCCCCTGTACAAATGTTATCCCGCTCACACTCCTGCTGAAACGGTTTAGCTGGCGTATTGAGTCAGCTAAAGCGGTTTAGCTATCCTCGGCTCGTCAACAACAACAGAGCCCGGACGGGCGACAGAAGACAGGTGAGGACGATGACGATGTTCAAGAGCAAGTTGGCGCTGGCCGTGGCGCTGGGATTGGGAATGAGCAGCCCGCTGTGGGCGGCGGATGGTGGTATCGAGGCTCGTCTGGCGGCGCTGGAGGCGCGGGTGCAGGCGGCCGAGACGCGTGCCACCGCTGCCGAAGCGCGGGCCGATGAGGCCCAGAGCAAGGCAAACGAAGCCCGCGAGACGGCCGTGGTGGCCAAGGCCCAGAGCGAGAAGGTGGACAAGCAGACCGCCGGGGCCCAGGGCTTCGAGTTCCACGGCTATGCCCGCTCGGGCCTGCTGGTGAACGGCAACGGCAATGGTGGCCGCGGCGGCCCCTACATCACCCCGGCGGGCTCGGTGGGCGGCGCCGTGGGTCGCCTTGGCAACGAGGATGACACCTACATGGAGGCCAACCTGCTGAAGACCCAGACCTTCGACGATGGCAGCTGGGCCCGCTACAAGCTGATGCTGGCGGACGGGGTGGAGACCAGCAACGACTGGACCGCCAGCGATTCCAGCCTCAACACCCGCCAGGTGTTTGCCGAAATCGGCGATCTGGCGAGCTTCAGCGGTCCTTTCCAGCACTCGGTGCTCTGGGCGGGCAAGCGCTTTGACCGGGACAACTTCGACATCCACTGGCTCGACTCGGACGTGGTCTTCCTGGCCGGTACCGGCGGCGGCGTCTACGACGTGCAGCTGGCCGACAGCTGGAAGGCGAACTTCTCCCTCTACGGGCGCGACTACGGCGACATCAGCGCGAGCGGTCTCTCCGACATCGAGAGCTACATCCTCACCATGAACAACCGCGTTGGCAACTGGCAGTGGATGCTGAACGGCCTCTCCGCCAAGGACAACGAGGCGCGCATCAACGACGGCGGCGCGGGCAGCGAAGCGGCGAACAAGGGTGCCCACACCCTGGTGGCCTACCACGCCGACAGCTTCTTTGGCATCAACCCCGGTTTCTCCAAGGCGGCGGTGCTGTATGGCCACGGTCTGGGTGCCGAGCTCAAGGGGCTGGGCTCCGACAGCGAGCTGCTGCCGGATGCCGATGCGGTGCGGGTCGCCGTGTTTGGCGCCACCGATCTTGCGCCCCGCTGGCGTGTGGCCCCGGCCCTGCTGGCCGAGCACAGCCAGGATCGTTACGTGAAAGGGGACGAGTACCGCTGGGTGACCCTCAATGGCCGCCTGGCCCAGGTGCTGAGCCAGAACGTCGAGCTGGTTTACGAGGCGACCTGGCAGTACATGGACCTCGATCCCAAGGGCTACAAGGGTCGTCAGGCGGTGAGCGGCGATTTCACCAAGCTCACCTTCGCGCCGACCTTCAAGGCGCAGACCGCCGGCTTCTTCGAGCGGCCCGAGCTTCGGGTGTTCGCCACCTGGATGGACTGGTCCTCCGAGCTCGACAACTACGCCAGCTCCGATGCCATGGGCCAGAGCAACTTCACCGCCGGGGGCGAGTGGAACTTTGGCGTGCAGATGGAAACCTGGTTCTAGTTCGTTATCCCGATCACAAAAATGGCAGGCGGCCCCGGGATCTGTTGGTTAGCTAAAACGGTTTAGCTGATAATGCGGACCCAGAACCCGGGGCTGACCCCGGCAAATCCTGTGCAGCAGTGGAGTAGCAACAAGGTGACGAATCGTGTGTGGGTAATGGGGGATGCGGTAGTGGACTTGATCCCGGAAGGGGAGCAGCACTACCTCAAGTGTCCGGGTGGCGCACCGGCCAACGTGGCGGTGGGCGTTGCTCGGCTCGGCGGGGAGTCGGCTTTCATTGGCCGGGTCGGCGCGGATCCCTTCGGCCGCTTCATGGGGGAGACCCTGGCCAGGGAGGGGGTCGACATTCGCCACCTGATCCTGGATCCGGCCCATCGCACCAGCACGGTGCTGGTGGATCTCGATGAAGCGGGGGAGCGCAGCTTCACCTTCATGGTGCGCCCGAGCGCCGATCAATTCCTGAGCCACGCCGATCTGCCGGTCTTCCAGGCCGGGCAGTGGCTGCTGACCTGCTCCATTGCGCTTGCCAACGAGCCGGTGCGCAGCAGTTGTCTGCAAGCCATGGCGACCATCCGTGCCGTCGGGGGGCGGGTCTGCTTCGACCCCAACCTGAGGCCAGAGGTGTGGGGCAACCCTGCCGAGATGCTGCCCGTGGTGCGCGAGGCCATGGCCCTCGCAGACGTGGTCAAGCTCTCGGTGGAGGAGCTGCAACTGCTGAGCGGTCTGGACGATCTGGCGGCGGGGCTTGCCACTCTTTCAGGCCCGGCACTGGTGCTGGTGACCCGGGGGGCGGGGGGCGTGGTGGCCCGTCTGGGTGGCGAGTTGCTGGAGTGGGTGGGGCCCAAAGTGACGCCACTCGATACCACGGGGGCGGGGGACGCCTTCGTCGCCGGGCTGCTGGCGGCCTTGGCCGAACGGACCTCGCTGCCGACGCTGGCCGAGCTGCCCGCCATTCTGGCCGAGGCCCACGGCTGCGGGGCGCTCGCCACCACCGCCAAGGGGGCGATGACGGCACTGCCCACCCGCACCCGGCTGGATGAATTTTTGCGATCAGGCGCAGACGGCTGTTGATCTGCGGCTAGAAGCCCGGCTCGACAGCCCCTACTCTCATGTGACAAGGGCCCGCCAGCGTGGCGGGTCATAAGAGGAAGAATATGAATATCAGTGCGATAGCCCAGGATCTGGTGCCCCTGCTCGGGGGCAAGGAGAACATCGTCAGCGCCGCCCACTGCGCCACCCGGCTGCGGCTGGTGCTGGCGGACGACAGCAAGGTGAACAAGGCCGCCATCGACAAGCTGGAGGGGGTCAAGGGGTGCTTCAGCAACGCTGGCCAGATCCAGGTCATTTTCGGCACCGGCCTGGTCAACAAGGTCTATGCGGAGTTCGTCACCCTGACCGGGACCGGCACCGCCAGCAAGGCGGAGCTGACCGACATGGCGACGGCCAAGCTCAACGTGGCCCAGCGTCTGGCGCGGACCCTCTCCAACATCTTCGTGCCCATCATTCCGGCCATCGTCGCCTCCGGTCTGCTGATGGGGCTGCTCGGCATGGTGCGCACCTACGGCTGGGTCAACGCCGACAGCGCCCTGTTCGTCATGCTCGACATGTTCAGCTCGGCAGCCTTCATCATCCTGCCGATCCTCATCGGCTTTACGGCGGCGCGGGAGTTTGGCGGCAATCCGTACCTCGGGGCGACCCTTGGCGGCATCCTCACCCACCCGGCCCTGACCAACGCCTGGGGCGTGGCCGGGGGCTTCAAGACCATGGACTTCTTCGGCCTGGATGTCGCCATGATCGGCTACCAGGGCACCGTCTTCCCGGTGCTCCTGGCGGTCTGGTTCATGTCCCACCTGGAGAAGCAGCTGCGCAAGCGCATCCCTGACGCCCTGGATCTCATCCTCACCCCGTTTTTGACCGTCATCATCACCGGCTTCGTGGCGCTGCTCTTCATCGGCCCCGCCGGGCGGGTGCTGGGGGATGGCATCTCGTTCGGTCTGAGCGCGCTTTATGAGCAGGCGGGCTGGCTGGCGGGTCTGGTGTTTGGCGGCACCTATTCCCTTATCGTCATCACCGGCATTCACCACAGCTTCCACGCCATCGAGGCGGGGCTGCTGGCCAATCCGCAAATTGGCGTCAACTTCCTGCTGCCCATCTGGGCCATGGCCAACGTGGCCCAGGGCGGGGCTTGCCTCGCGGTCTACTTCAAGACCCGGGACGTGAAGATCAAGGCCATCACGGTGCCGGCGGCCATGTCCTGCCTGCTCGGCATCACCGAGGCGGCGATCTTCGGGGTCAACCTGCGCTACATCAAGCCCTTCCTGGCCGGTCTGTTCGGCGGGGCCTGCGGCGGTGCCTACGTGGTGGCGGCCAAGGTCGGCATGACGGCGGTGGGCCTGACCGGCATCCCGGGCATGGCCATCGTCCAGCCCATGAGCCTCATCCACTACGTCATCGGTCTGGTGATCGCCTTTGGCGCCGCTTTCGCCGCCTCCTACCTGCTCAAGTACAAGGTGGAGTGATGAAGGAAAGCCATCTCCTGAACCTGGTTGTCCGGTCCCTGCTGGCCGGACAGCTCAAGGCGGCGGCCGATCCCCATCGGCCCCGCTGGCATCTGGCAGCCCCGGTGGGGCTGCTCAACGATCCCAACGGCTTCATCGAGCACGACGGGCGCTACCATCTTTTCTACCAGTGGAACCCGCTCGGTTGCGAGCACCGCAACAAGGGCTGGGGGCATGTCACCTCCACCGATCTGCTGCACTGGCAGCACGAGCCGGTGGCGCTGCTGCCCACCGAGGCCTATGAGAGCCACGGCTGCTATTCGGGCTCGGCGGTGAGCGACGAGCAGGGGCGTCTGACCCTCATCTATACCGGCAACGTCAAATACCCGGACGGTAGCCGCACCGCCTACCAGTGTCTGGCCCGTGCCGGCGGTGAGGGGGGCTTCGAGAAGCTGGGACCCGTGCTGGACCTGCCCGCAGGCTACAGCGGCCATGTGCGCGACCCCAAGGTGTGGCACGACGGTCGGCAGTGGTTGATGGTGCTGGGGGCTCGTACCCTGGACGATCGGGGTGAGGTGCTGCTCTATCGCGGTGACACCCTGGATGCCTGGACGCTGGTGGGCCCCATCGCCGGCAGCGGGCGCGGCGGTCTCGGGGAGTTTGGCTACATGTGGGAGTGTCCGGACCTCTTCCCCCTGGGAGATCGCCATGTGCTGATCAGCTGCCCGCAGGGGATTGCCCCGCAGGGAGAGGATTATCGCAACCTCTACCAGTGCGGCTGGCTGGCGGGTGACTTGGACGGCGAGCGCTTCGAGCACGGGGCTTTCCACGAGCTGGACCGGGGATTCGAGTTCTATGCCCCCCAGACTACCCAGGACAGTCAGGGGCGGCGCCTGCTGTTCGGCTGGCTGGGCTTGCCGGAGGAGAACGAGATGAGCCAGCCCACTCTCGAGCATGGCTGGATCCACCAGATGAGCTGCCCGCGGGAGCTGTTCTGGCAGGATGAGTGGCTCTGCCAGCGGCCGGTGGCTGAGCTGGGCGCCCTGAAAGGGGAGCAGACCCGCTTCGAGGGGGCGCCGGACGAGCTGCCTGCCCTGACCATCGACTCGGCCTGGCTCGATGTGGCGCTGTGCGGTGAAGGGCGCCTCAGGTTCGGGGCCGTGGTCGAGCTGGTGTGGCAGCCTGGGCGTCTTGTCCTGCGTCGCCAGAACTGGCAGAGCGAGGAGTGGGAGGAGCGAAGCGCCCCCTGGCTTGGGGGCAAGATCACCGTCTTGTGTGACCGCTCCAGCCTGGAGTGCTTCGTCGATGGCGGTCGCCAGAGCTTGTCGACCCGTTACTTCCCCGGCGAAAACCCAGTACTTTCCGCACGTTGCGGTGATGATGGCAGCAAAATTTGTCTCGATCACTGGCCGCTGGCGACCTGCCTAGTACAATAGCCCGGTCTCAGTGTGCCGGGAGGTCAGGTGGAGAAGAAGAAACGGATCACGATTGCCCAGATAGCCACGCTTGCGGGGGTCTCCAAGGCCACCGCCAGTCTGGTGCTCAACGGCAAGAGTGCGGAATACCGCATCGCCGACGATACCCGCAAGCGGATCCAGGCGGTGGCGGACGAGTGCCATTATCAGCCGAGCATCCATGCCCGCTCCCTGCGGGAGGTGCGCAGCTACACCTGGGGGCTGGTGATCCCCGACCTCACCAACTTCGGCTTCGCCAGCATCGCCCGTGCCCTGGAGGCCCGCTGTCGGGAGGCGGGGATCCAGCTGCTCATCGCCTGCTCCGAGGATGATCCCACCCTGGAGCAGCGGGTGGTGGACAACCTCATCAGCCGTCAGGTGGATGGCCTCATCGTCGCCTCCAGCGGCCACAGTGACGATATCTATGCCCGCATCCACGACCGCTTGCCGGTGGTGCAGCTCGACCGCCACATCGGTGAGTCGCGCCTGCCCATGGTGATCTCGGACGCCTGCAAGGCTACCGCCGAGCTGGTGCAGGATATGGCCGAGGATTGCGGGGAGGAGATCTACTACTTCGGCGGTCTGCTGGATCTCTCCCCCAGCCGCCACCGGCTGGCGGGTTACGAGCTCGGATTGCACCGGGCCGGGCTGGAGGCCACTTCAGACCGGGTCCGCCACCGTGACTACCAGCCGAGCTCGGGTTATCAGCTGATGTCTGAGCTGGTGGACGAACTCGGGGCACCGCCGAAGGGGCTTTTTACCGCCTCTTTCACCCTGCTGGAGGGGGTGCTGCGCTACCTCAACGAGGCGGGACTGATGGAGACCGGCATGCGCCTCTGTACCTTCGACGATCACGATCTGCTCGACTGCATCCCCATGCGCATCGATTCCGTGGCCCAGGATTGCCCGGCCCTGGCCCGGGCCGCCTTCGAGATGATGAAGCAACTCATCGCGGGCAATCCTCCTGCCCAGACCGCCCAGGTCATTAACCCCAGGGTGCGCTGGCGCAGCCGCCGTTAGGCACACTGCTTCCCTTTCCTGTGAAAAGCCCCGCCGGATCCGGCGGGGCTTTTTGTGCTGCGTCTGGTATGAGGGCGTCAATCGGTGATGCTGGCCCGCCAGAAGATCTGCTTGATGTGAGGGTGCTCCCCGAGCGTGTTCATCAGGGCATCGAGCTTGGTGCCATCGATGGCAGTGGCGAGCAGCGCCGCCGAGATCTCGAGATCCTGATCGCCGAAGGGGGTGATGTCGAGCTCGCTCAGGGGGTAGTGGGCCTGCTCCAGCATCTGCTCGAGCCAGGGCAGTACCTCCTTCTGGTGAGCGCGGCCGATGAGAGCGGTCACGTGATAGGTCACTTCGGTGTCCATGTTGTCCACCGGGTCACGGTTTATCTGGTTGACCAGGGGGCGCAGCAGGGTGTTGGCGGCCAGCACGAAGAGGGCGCCGAGGATGGCCTCCAGGGCGAACCCGGCGCCGCAGGCGGCCCCGACAGCGGCCACGCCCCACAGGGTGGCAGCTGTGTTGATGCCCCGGATGTTGCCGGATTCCCGCATGATGACGCCGGCGCCGAGAAAACCGATGCCGGAGACGATGTAGGCCACCACGTGGACGACCCCGTAACTGCCACCATGCAGGTCATAGATGCGCTGGGCCAGGTTGACGAACAGGGCCGCCCCCACGGCGACCAGCACGTTGGTGCGAAGGCCGGCGGTGCGCTGGCGGTACTGGCGCTCCAGGCCGACCAGGCTGCCCAGCACGAAGGCGAGCAGCAGGCTGGCCAGGGTGTCGAGCAGGGCGAGAAAATCGAGTTGTTGCCACATTCTCATGAAGGGTCTCCTCCTGGGGATGCCGACCAGCCTGCTCCCCCGGGTTGTGTGAGAGACGGGTGGCAAGGTCGACATCGTGGTGAATGCAAGGGCGCGACCCGCCTCCTGACGGGGCGGGATGGCGCAGAACAGGGTACAGGCCCTTCACGGTTGCCCGGGAAGGACCTCGCCTCATTCGAGGGTCAATGCCTGGTGGCGTCGTCCCCGGCGCGGGGGCGCAGTTCCCAGCGTACCGGGTGGACAGCCCCGACCTGGTGGATGAACTGCACCAGATAGCGGCGCTGGGGCGGCGTGCAGTAGAGGCTCAGCACCAGCACGCGGCCTTCACCGCGCCCGGGCTTCATGGACTGCAGAGGACTGAGTCCGGCCGGTTGCAGGGTGTGGCTCACCGCCGCCAGCACCTGCTCCATGTCGGCTCTGTCTTCGCAGCGGATGTGCAGCCGATAGAGGTGCTGACGCCGTCTGCCACGTTGCCAGAGTGGTCGCAGGCCCCGTCCCAGTCTGCTCAGCAGGGAAGGGGATTTGTCAGCGACAGAGTTGTTTGAAATCAAGCGCATAGCAGCCTCCTTTTGGGAAGCAGAAACTATGCAGGCAAGGTGTCGGGGGATGAGTCCGCGTCACCTGACGTCAAGTGTGAAAAGCGGGGAAAAGAGGGATCCACTTCTCGCAGGGGGGCGAGTCGCGGCAGAGAATAACCTGCGGCTAGCTCGCGACCAGGGTGCCGACGACGAGGGTCGGCGTGCGTCTGTCACTTGATGAGTTGCCCACCGATGGTCTCCGCTAGTGATAAAGAGGCGACATGGTAGCCGATACGGCGGCCTGGGTAAACCCCGAGCCCTTGATAGCAACATATTGAAACATAATAAAAAAGAGATGAAAGCGCCGGTGAAGGGAGCCCTCTTCCCTTCACCGGCGGGCCCTTGGGGGGTTACCGGGTCTTGTCGATGCCCAGGTATTTGAGCATCAGTTTTTCATAGATGGGTTCGGTGTCGCCCACCTGCATCTTGTGCAGGAAATACTTCTCGAACGCTATCTTGGCCAGGTGGACCCACTTCCCTTTCTTGAACCAGGCGACGTTGCGCGGCGGGATCTGCGGCATGGCCACGAAGGCGGCCCCTGTGTCCCCCATGTCCGCCAGACAGATGGCATTCCACACCGCCCGGGTGACCGGGGGCTGGCCGTCCAGCTCCGCCTTGATGTTGTGGCTCAGGGTGCGCACCATGGCCTCGATCATGTAGCCGGTCTTGGGCACCCCGGTCGGTACCGGCGTCTTGTGCTGGGGCGGGATGGCGATGCAGACCCCGGCGGCGTAAATCTGCGGGAAGACAGGGTTGCGCTGGTGTTCGTCGACGATGACGAACCCGCGGGGATTGACCAGCCCCTCGAGACCCCGCAGGGGGCTGATGCCGGCGAAGGCGGGCAGCATCATGGCATGCTTGTAGGGGAGGCTGTGGGTGCGCTTGACGTTGCCATCTTCATCCAGCTCCTCCACCGTCATCACCCCATCCCTGGCCGCCACGGTGCGGGCATTGCAGATCCATTGCATGTCGCGCATGCGCAGCTCGCTCTCCAGCATGCCCTTGGAATCCCCCACGCCGTTGAGGCCGAGGTGACCGATGTAGGGTTCGCTGGTGACGAAGGTCATGGGCACGTCCTTTCTCACCTTCTTGTCGCGCAGGTGGCGATCGAGGATGAAGGCGTATTCGTAGGCCGGGCCGAAGCAGGAGGCGCCGGGCATGGCACCGACGATCACCGGCCCCGGTTCGTCGAGCAGCCCGTTGACACTGTGCAGGCACTCCTCTGCGTGGGAGAGGGTGCAGACGCTGGCGGTGCCGCCCGCCGTCGGGCCTGCTCCCTGCACTTCTTCAAAGGCGAGTGCGGGGCCGGTGCAGAGCACCAGAAAGTCGTAGTGCAGGTGCTGGCCATCGGAGAGGCGGATCTGCTGTTCGAGGGGCTGCAACCCGGTCAGGGCGGCGTGGATGAAGCGGATCCCCTTCTTCTTCACATGAGGCTCTATGGGGAGGGAGATATCCTTGCGCTCTCGCCACCGGACCGCAATCCACGGGTTCGAAGGGTTGAATTCAAAGTCGGGTTTGTCGTTCACCAGGATGACGTCGTGCTGCTTGCCGAGTTCGGCTTTGAGCTCGTAGGCGGCCGACATGCCCCCCAACCCTGCCCCGATGATGATGATGGTTGCCATAATGAGCCTCCGCTCTATTACACGGCTCCTGTGAGCCAATATGTCCGCCTGCCTATTTGAGCCCCATTCGCCTGAGCACGGCGGCGGCGGGACAGACCCCGGTGAACGCACTCTGGATCAGGTTGACCCCGACAAAGACGCTCAACCAGACAAAGCCCGGGTGGACCCAGGCCGTGAGCAGCAGCGACAGCAGCAACATGCCACCCGCGACCACTCTGACTCCGTTATCGACGGTCATTTCTCGTCTCCTTTTGTTTAGTGATTGCTAATTTAGAGTTGTTTTATACAATAGAACAAATATCAGCAATTGCTAATTTAATCTTATGAGCCACTTCGACGAGATGAACCGACATGCGACAGCCGCCGCCGGCCTGCTCAAGGCGCTGGCTCATCCCGAACGCCTGATGGTGCTCTGCCAGCTGGTGGAAGGGGAGAAGGGGGTCGGGGAGCTGCTGGCCCACAGCCAGCTCGGGCAGTCGGCCTTCTCCCAGCAACTGTCGGTATTGAAGCGCCAGGGCCTTATCCGCTCGCGCAAAGTCTCCCAGCAGATCTACTACTCCCTGGTGAGCGAGGCGGCGGCCGATGTGCTGGCGGCGCTGCAAACCCATTTTTGTCACTCAGATGAGGAAATTCGATGATGGAAAGCCAATGGCTGCTCTCGTTGGGGGGCGGCATGCTGGCGGGGCTCTCGGCCCTGATCCTGATGTTGTTCAACGGCCGGGTGGCCGGGATCAGCGGCATTCTGGCCGGTGCAATGCAGTACAAAACCCCCTGGCGGGTGCTGTTTCTGCTGGGATTGGGACTGGGGGCTTGGCTGGCGCTGACCCTGGGTTGGGCCACCATGCCCGCCTTTGATGCCTTGCCCGGCTGGCCCGTGGTGCTGCTGGCCGGCCTGCTGGTGGGCATCGGCACCCGTCTTGGCAATGGCTGCACCAGCGGTCACGGCATCTGCGGCATGGGGAGGCTGTCGACGCGCTCCGTGGTGGCGACGCTCACCTTTATGGGGATGGGCGTGGCGACCGTGTTCTTTACTCACCACATGTTTTGACGGGTTGATTGCCATGAAATTGCTGACAAGTGTGTTTGCGGGTCTGTTGTTCGGGCTGGGAATGGCCCTCTCCGGGATGATGGATCCGGCGCGGGTCACCGGGTTTCTCGATCTGGCCGGTGCCTGGGATCCCAGCCTGGCCTTCGTGATGGGAGGGGCCCTGGCTGTCTTCATGCCGGGCTACTTCCTGCTGGTGAAACCCCGTCGTCTGAGCCTGCTGGGGGAGCCCATGGCCCGGGTTCCCGCTCCCGTGCTGGATCGCCGCCTGATTGGCGGGGCCGCACTGTTCGGGATCGGTTGGGGCCTGGTCGGCATCTGTCCAGGGCCTGCCTTGAGTCTCATTTCCAGCGGACAGCCCATGATATTGTTGTTCATCGGGGCCATGGCGGCCGGGATCCTGCTGGTGGACAAGGTCTGGAACAGGGTGCTGGAGAAGGCTCGCCAGCACCGTATTGCCTGAGTTTTCAAGGTGCCCATGAGCCAGGGAAGGAGAATCATGATGAACACAATCCGGTTGCTGGTGACCACCCTGCTGGTCATGACATCCACCCAGGTGGCGGCCGAGGAGGCCAAGGGGTCGCTGACGCTGACCCCGCAGCGCGTCACCGACTGGCTCACCCTGAGCGGTACCGTGAGCGCCATTCATCAGGGGACGGTCGCGGCCCAGACCAGTGGCCGCGTCTCCCGCATGCTGGTGGATGTGAATGACGAGGTACAGGCCGGGCAGCCCCTGCTCGAGATAAGCGGCAAGGAGCAGTCTGCCGCCGTGACCGGCGCCGAGGCGCGGGTGGCCAGGGCCCAGGCCCAGCAGGTGGAGGCCGAGCGCCAGCTCACCCGTTATCAGGCCCTCATCGCCAAGGGGGTGATCACCCGGGCCCAGCTCGACAACGCCCAGGCAACGGATCGGGCCGCCCGCGCCGAGGTCAATGCCGCCGAGGCCGCCCTCATCCAGGCCCGGGAAGCCTACGGCTATACCCGTATCCTCGCCCCCTACGCCGGGGTGGTGACCAAGCGGCTGGTGGAGCTGGGGGAGACGGTGGCCCCCGGTACGCCGCTGCTATCCGGTTTCTCCCTTGGCGAGCTGAGGGTGGAGCTGGATCTGCCCCAGTCCGCACTGGCTCTCGCCGGCCAGCCGTCGGATGTGCAGGTGCTGCTGCCCGGTGGCAAGGCCGTGACTCCCGTCAAGCTGACCCGCTTCAACTACGCCGACAGCCAGAGCCACAGTTTCCGGCTGCGCCTCGATCTGCCGCCGAACACGGCAGGGGTGCTGCCTGGCATGTGGCTCAAGGTGCAGCTCAAACAGGGTGAGCGTCAGGTGTTGCAAGTGCCGGAGCCCGCCCTGCTGCGGCAGGGGGAGTTCAACGGCGTCTACCTCAAAGAGGGGGAGGGCTGGGCCCTGACCCCGGTGCGGGTCGGCCACTGCGAGGCTGGGCTGTGCGAGGTCCTGGCGGGTCTCAAGGGCGGTGACACCCTGGCCCCCGATGCCTGGACCCGTCAACAGGAGGTGCCCCATGAGTAGCGATCTGAACGACAACCATGGCCACCTGGGGCCGGCGGGTCGGCTGGCGGCCCTGTTTCAGGGCTCGGCCATCACCCCGTTGCTGGCGCTGGTGGGGCTCTTGCTCGGCCTCTTTGCCGTGCTGGTGACCCCCAAGGAGGAGGAGCCCCAGATCGATGTCACCTTCGCAGACGTCTACATTCCCTTCCCGGGGGCCAGCCCGGCAGAGGTGGAATCCCTCGTCACCACCCCTGCCGAGCAGGTGGTTTCCCAGATAAAGGGGATAGATACCCTCTACTCCTTCTCCCAACCCGATGGTGCCCTGCTGGTGGTGGTGTTCAAGGTAGGAGTGAGCCGGGAGCAGGCCATCGTGGATCTCAACAACCAGCTCGACTCCCACCGCGACTGGTTGCCACAGGGGATCGGAGTCGGTCAGCCACTGGTAAAACCCCGGGGGATCGATGATGTGCCCATCGTCAGTCTGACCTTATGGAGCAAAGAGGGGAGCAAAGAGGGGAGCAAGCAGCTGGGGGCCTCCGATCTGACCCGGGTCGCCCACGAGCTGGAGACCGAACTCAAGCGCATTCCCGGTACCCGGGACATCTACACGCTGGGCAGCCAGCGCGCCGTGCTGCGGGTGATGCCGGACCCGGCAGCCCTCAGCGCCCATGGCATCAGCTGGGGCGAACTGAGCCAGCGTCTCTCTGCCGCTAACCGGGTAGGCAGCGAACAGGCCGTGGTGCAGGATAACCGGGAGATCAAGGTGCAGGTGGGGCAGTTCCTGCAAAGCGAGCAGGAGGCCCGCGAGCTGGTGGTAGGGTTGCACGACGGCAAGCCCGTCTATCTCGGTGAGGTGGCCCGGGTGGGGCTTGGGGAAGAGACCCCGGTCCAGCGAAGCTGGATGGGGCAGGGGCAAGCCAGCTACCCGGCGGTGACCCTGGCCATCGGCAAGCAGCCGGGGCAGAACGCGGTGGAGGTGGCCAAGCGGGTGGAGGCACGGGTCGAGAGCCTCAGGAACCGGCTCATCCCGGCTGGCGTCGAGGTGACGGTGACCCGTGACTACGGCGTCACCGCCGAGACCAAATCCAACACCCTCATCGGCAAGCTCATCTTTGCCACCACGGCGGTGGTATTGCTGGTGCTGGTGAGCATGGGGTGGCGCGAGGCGCTGGTGGTGGGCGTTGCCATCGTCATCACCCTGGCACTGACCCTGTTTGCCAGCTGGGCGTGGGGCTTTACCCTCAACCGGGTGTCCCTCTTTGCGCTGATCTTCTCCATCGGCATTCTGGTGGATGACGCCATCGTCGTGGTGGAGAACATCCACCGTCATCGCGGTTTGGGCAAGGGGTCCCTCAAGGATCTCATTCCGGGCGCGGTGGACGAGGTGGGGGGGCCGACCATTCTGGCGACCCTGACCGTCATCGCGGCCCTGCTGCCCATGGCCTTCGTCAGCGGCCTGATGGGTCCCTACATGAGCCCCATCCCCATCAATGCCAGCATGGGGATGCTCATCTCCCTGCTGGTGGCCTTTATCTTCTCCCCCTGGCTGGCGGGCCATCTGCTCAAGAGCGAGGGGCATGTCGCCCACGGGGAGGCCAGGGCCGGCCTCTTTCACCGTCTGATGACCCCCTTCCTGATTGGCGCTGGCGCCAGGAGCGCGAGACGCAAGCTCTGGCTGGTCATCCTGCTGCTGGTGGCGGGCGCCGCCGCCATGCCCATGGTGCAGTGGGTGGTGCTCAAGATGCTCCCCTTCGACAACAAGTCGGAATTCCAGCTGGTGCTCGACATGCCGGAGGGGGCGACCCTGGAACAGACCGAGCGCACCCTGCTGGCGGTGGGTCGGGAGCTTGCCAGGGTGCCCGAGGTGAAGGATTACCAGATTTACGCCGGCAGCGCCGCCCCCATCAACTTCAACGGGCTGGTGCGCCACTACTTCATCCGCAGCGGCGCCAACGTGGGTGATATTCAGGTCAATCTGGTGGACAAGCATGAACGGGATCGCAGCAGTCACGAGATTGCCCGGTCGGTGCGTGCGCCCTTGCAGGCCATCGCCAGAGCGGCAGGGGGCAATCTCAAGGTGGTGGAGGTGCCCCCGGGACCGCCTGTCTGGTCACCCATCGTCGCGGAAGTGTATGGCCCGACGCAGGCCGCCCGTGAAGCCGCTGCCCGCGCCGTACAGGCCCGCTTTGTGGCCACGGCGGATCTGGTGGACGTGGATATCTATCTGACCGACCCCCAGCCCAAGTGGCGGCTGGTGGTGGATCGCGCCCAGGCGGCCCTGCTCGGGGTCGATCTCGGGGATCTGGTGGCGACCCTCAACGGGGGCGTGGGTTATCAGGATGCCAGCTGGCTGCAGGGGCAAGGCGCCAAGTATCCGGTGCCGATCCGCATCGAGCTCGCCCCCGGTGACAAGCGGGATTTGACCGGCATCCTGGCTCTCAAGGTGCGCAGCCAGAGCGGCCAGCTGGTGCGGGTCTCCGAGCTGGTGAGCCGTCGTGACGAGGTGGCCCCCAGCTACCTCATGCACAAGAACATGCAGCCCATGGTGATGGTGGTGGCTGACATGGGCGGCCATGCCGACAGCCCGCTCTACGGCATGTTTGCCGCCGGTGCCGACATCTCGCTGCCACAGTATTACGTGCATCAGCCCGACAAGCTGGGGGAGGTGGCCCTCTTGTGGGACGGGGAGTGGAAGATAACCTACGAGACCTTCCGCGACATGGGGCTGGCCTATGGGGTGGGGATGATCCTCATCTACCTGCTGGTGGTGGCCCAGTTCCGCTCCTATCTGGTGCCGCTCATCATCATGGCCCCCATTCCGCTCACCCTCATCGGGGTGATGCCGGGTCACGCCCTGCTGGGGGCCCAGTTCACCGCCACATCGATGATAGGGATGATTGCGCTGGCCGGGATCATCGTGCGCAACAGCATCCTGCTGGTGGATTTCATCGAGCAGCAGCGGGCGAGTGGCATGGCGTTCGAGCAGGCGGTGATCGAGGCGGCGCAGGTGCGGGCCAAACCCATCATGCTGACGGCGCTGGCGGCCATGATAGGGGCGCTTTTCATCCTGGATGACCCCATCTTCAATGGCCTCGCCATCAGCCTGATCTTCGGGATCCTGGTTTCCACCCTGCTCACCCTGGTGGTGATCCCGCTGCTCTACTACAGCCTGCTCGTTCGCCGAAGTCAGAGGTAAACACAGGGGGCACGTGCCCCCTGTTTTCGGGTATCACACCGCCTCGCGGGCATCGCAGGTTTTCATCAGGGGGAAATAACGGCGATCCGCCTGGCTCATGTGACCCACGACCAGCTCCTGAATGATGAAGTTGAGCAGGGCGTCGTTGCCAAGGGGGCCCGCCTGTGCGGCCGCCATCAGCTGACCGGCTTTTTTCAGCAGATGTTGGTGCTCCTGGCGATGGGCCGCCA
The DNA here is from genome assembly GCF_002902865.1 of Aeromonas sp. ASNIH5. Taxonomy (NCBI): domain Bacteria; kingdom Pseudomonadati; phylum Pseudomonadota; class Gammaproteobacteria; order Aeromonadales; family Aeromonadaceae; genus Aeromonas; species Aeromonas sp. ASNIH5. Next base: position 4,612,802 of record NZ_CP026122.1, read on the forward strand.
GCTCCTCATAGCCATATTGCGCGAGGACTTGCTCTTCGAGGAGGAAGTGCTGGCGCGCCATCTCGAATATCTGCGCCATGTCTGCCAGCAAGGCATCCGGATGGATGCCGGGATCCTGCATGTGCTCGAGCAAGCGGTTGGCCAGCAGGTAGAGCTGGCGGTGGTCTGCATCGATGCTGGGGTGGCCGCATGCGTGGGCGGGCTGCCATTGCAGGGTGCCGGGGAGGGGATCCTGCCCGGTGGAAAACAGGCAGACCCTGCCCCGGCCATGGTGCTTGGCTTGATACATGGCCTGATCGGCGTGGTGCATCAGGGTCTTGGGGTCGGTGCCGTGATCCGGATAGAGGGCGACCCCTATGCTGCCGGAGATGCGCAGCGCCTGCTGCTCAAGCTGGAAGGGGTGATGCAGGCAGTGGTGCAGCTTGTCGGCGACCGAGAGGGCCGAGGCATCCGTATCGGGCAGCATGATGACGAATTCGTCCCCCCCAAGGCGTGCCACCAGATCTTCTTCCCTGACGCACTCCCCCATGCGCTCGGCCACCAGCTTGAGCAGCAGGTCGCCGGTTTCGTGGCCGAAGGTGTCATTGATGGGCTTGAAGTGGTCGAGATCGATGAAGACCAGGGCCAGGGTCTGCTGGGGAGCCTGCTCCAGGGTCTCCTTGAGCCGCTGTTGCAGCAGGCGGCGGTTGGCCAGGCCGGTGAGGGGGTCATAGAAGGCGAGGCGGCGCATCATCTCCTCCCGGGCCGAACGTTCGGTGACATCCCGGGTCACCCCCAAAATGGCGTCCGGTCTTGTGCTGGCGCTGCCATGCAAGGTGGTGACCGTCTCGATGGCCACCAGATGACCCTGCTTGTGGCGCAGCTGGGAGTGGATGACGCACCGGGTCTGCCCATGATCCCCCCGTTGCCAGGCCTCGAGGGAGGCGGTGATGCCGTCGCGAAGCTGTTTCCAGGACTCATCGGGGAGCAGCTGGCGCAGGGAGAGGGCAAAGAGTTCGGCGGGCTCATAGCCGCTCAGGGACGCGATGGCGGGGCTGATGTAACGAAAACGCAGGCTGTCGGTTTCCATGGTCCAGATCACGTCGCCGCTGTTCTCCGCCACGAAACGGTAGTGCTGCTCTCGCTGGGCCAGTTCCCGGGTGAGCCGCTGTCGGTCACTGGCCTCTTCCCGCAGACGCAGATAGAGGTGCAGGAAGACGCCGAGCAGGGCCAGCAGGGAGAAAGAGATCAGCATGGCGATGGCCACGCTCCTGTCGAGCAGTTGGCGCTGCTGGCGAAGGCTCGCCTGGGTACTGTTGTAGAGGAAGGGGGTGAGATTGGGCACCGCCTTGATCATCCCGGCCTCCTGGTAGGTGCGGGCGATCTGCTGCCAGCGATCCTGCTGCATGTAACCGGGCTCGATGATGTCGGGCTGCATCAGGGCCCGGGTTTCACGGGCCTCGAAGGCGAGCGCCTCGCGCCCGGCCCCGCTGGGGTAGTGCTCCAGGATCAGGTTGATCATCTCCTCGGAATGATCCATGGCATAGCGCCACCCCTTGAGGCTGGCCTGCAAGAAGCGCTGGACCCGCTCCTGCTGGTTGATGACCTCACTCTCCGAGGTGAAGAGGTTGTCACCGTAGAAGTCGTACCCGATGTCGCGGGGACTGAACACCCGGAAGGGAATGCCCTGTTGCTGCAGGGTGAAGGGCTCGGTTGTGCTGTAGGCGCTGATGGCGTCCGCCTGGCCCCTCAGCAGTGTCTGTATCCCCCGCTCGTAGGGCAGGGTATCCCACTGCCGGCTGCGGGTGTAGCGATGCAGGTAGGTGAGCAGCTCGTTGGAGCCGGGTTCGAGCATCAGCCGCTTGTTGGCCAGATCGCCCGGGGTCTGGATATCCGGCCGCTCCAGGGTGATGAGCATCAGGGGGGAGTGCTGCAACATGGCGGCGAGCACCACCACTGGGCGGCCTGCTGCCCGGGCCAGCAGCAGATCGCTGCCGCGGATGCCAAACTGGGCGCGACCCGTGGTGACTTCATTGATGACGTCGGTGCCCGGCCCCGCCTCCCGCAGGGTGACCTGCAGGCCGGCCTCCTGGTAGAACCCCTTGGCGATGGCGGCGTAGTAACCGGCAAACTGGAACTGGTGCTGCCAGGGAAGTTGCAGGATGACGCGCTCATCCGCCCTGAGGGGAGCCGTGGTCAGGGTGGCAATCATCACCCAGAAGGGCAGAAGCCAGCGTACAGGCTGGCGAGATGCATCGGACTCCGTCATACCGCTGTTCTCTCGGGAGGTGCTCTTCTGGCTAGAGTCAAACAATTTCCTGCCATTCGCAAGGGGAGCAGGCCCCAATAAGATGGGGCGCGGGAGGCAGTAAAAGTCATTTTTGTGTCATTCATCACGTCAATGGGCGTTACGGCTCATTTTGAAACCTTGTCAACCCGTCACCGGCCCGGTGACAAGGGCATAAGGTGTCATTCCAGGAGGGGTGGCTGCCGCCTCTCTTCTCGCCTGTTAATGACAAACTGCATGTTTTCGGCGACTCCCTCTTGTCTTCTCCTGTCGTATCAGAAGTTGATGCTCTTTCCCCGATCGGGTGTCGACCTGTGGCGGTCGGGGGACGCCTTCCTCCGTTCAGGGTGGTATGGTAGTCATCCGTTTTCTGTTTCCCGAGAAGGTCCTGTCATGTCTTCCTTGCGCCTGCTGCTCTCCGACTCCCACGATCCCCTGTTCAACCTCGCGGTGGAGGAGTGCATCTTTCGCCAGATGGACCCGGCCCAGCGGGTGCTGTTCCTGTGGCGCAACGACAATACGGTGGTGATAGGCCGGGCCCAGAACCCCTGGAAGGAGTGCAACACCCGCCGCATGGAAGAGGACGGGGTGACCCTGGCCCGGCGCAGCAGCGGGGGCGGCGCCGTGTTCCACGACCTTGGCAACAGCTGTTTCACCTTCATGGCGGGCAAGCCCGGCTATGACAAGAGCGTCTCCACCGCCATCGTCATTGATGCCCTCGCCAGACTCGGCGTGAGTGCTTTCGCCTCCGGGCGCAACGACCTGCTGGTGGCGACCCCGGACGGGGATCGCAAGGTGTCGGGTTCGGCCTACCGGGAGACCCATGATCGCGGCTTTCACCACGGTACCCTGCTGCTGGATGCCGATCTCGGCCGCCTCGCCCACTACCTCAATCCCGACCCCAAGAAGCTGGCGGCCAAGGGCATCAGCTCGGTGAGAAGCCGGGTGGCGAACCTTGGCGAGCTGCTGCCTGGTCTGGATCATGAGCAGGTGGTGCAGGCCCTGTGCAACGCCTTCTTTGCCCATCACGGTGAGGTGGTGCAGCCCGAGCATATCTCCCCCGAGCGGATGCCCGACCTGCCCGGCTTTGCCGAGACCTTTGCCCGCCAACGCAGCTGGGAGTGGAACTTCGGCCATGCTCCCGCCTTCAGCCACCTGCTGGAGGAGCGCTTCCCCTGGGGCGGGGTCGAGCTTCATTTCGACGTGGAGAAGGGGGTGATAGGACGGGCACAGATCTTCAGCGACACCCTGGATCCTGCGCCTCTGGATGACCTGGCCGCACGCCTGCCCGGGGTGGCCTATCGTCCCGAGGCCATCGACGAGTTGCTGCGTCAGTGGCGGGCGACGTTTTCGGCCAACCCCGAGCTGGAAGGGTTTTCGGCATGGCTGCTGACCGCCCTGCGCTGACCTTGCCCATGACCAGGATCACAAGATGAACAGGGGAAAAGAGGGAAGAGGGGGCGCGGCGCCCGTCAGGGCGCTAACATGACAAAAAGTAGGGCAGACCATTAGTTATTGTCTCTGTTGATAGAGGTGTCACTGGAGTATAAAAACCGCACCTCAGCAGTATCAATGGTATAAAAATGAATCACTTGGTCTATCTGAAAGATGAGGGCGTCAACGCCGTCTCCCCCGAATTCGCCCGCCGTTTTGCCACCGTCAAAGCCCACTTTTTCTCACGCAACCCCGACCTCTGGCCGGTCTTTCGCGAGCCCGGCTTTGCCACCCTCAACGAGTTTCGCGCCCGTGGACTGGCGCCGGATGCGCGGCTCAATGCCTGGCCCGATGGTCGCGCCCGTCTGGCCGATCTCTGCGAAACCATGCCGGTGCCGGCCACCATGCGCACGCCGGGGGAGCCCATGGCGGAGCTGCTGTTTGCCGGCGCCCTGTCAAAGGATTGGGAGAACCCCTCCAGCGTCGAGAACGTCATCACCATGTCGGCGGATCCCGCCATCTATGGCGCCCAGATGGGCATTCTGGCCAATCCCAACCTGGTCTACTCCGAGTATGCCGGGGTGGCCGAGGAGCTCGAGAAGAAGGTGGTGCGCCAGATAGCGCTGCTGGCGGGTTATGACCCAGCTCGCGCCACCGGCATCTTCACCCAGGGGGGGACGTTTTGTAACCTCTACGGCTACCTGCTCGGCATCCGCAAGAGCCTGCCACAGGCCAAGCACAAGGGGCTCGGTCATTATCAGGACTACCGCATCATCAACTCCCAGGGCGGTCACTACTCCAACATCACCAACCTCTCCCTGCTCGGGGTGGACATCGAGAACAAGACCATCCGCATCCAGGTCGGCGAGAACAACGACATCGATCTCGACCACCTCGAGCGTACCCTGACCGCCTGCTTCGCCCTTCATCACGTGGTACCCACCATCATGCTCACTATGGGCACCACCGACACCTTCGGGGTGGATAGGGTCAAACCCGTGGTCGAGCTGCGGGATCGCCTCTGCGAGCGGTTCGAGGTGGCGGTCAGGCCCCACATCCACGTCGACGCCGCCATCGGCTGGTCGATGATCTTCTTCCTGGACTACGACTTTGCCGCCAACCCGCTCGCCATCAACAGCGCCACCCTGGCGGGGATCGAGCGCAACGTGAGCCGCTTCGCCGAGCTCAGATACGCCGACTCCTTCACCGTGGACTTCCAGAAGTGGGGCTATGTGCCCTACACCTCCAGCTTGGTGATGATAAAAGAGCAGGACGATCTCAAGGCGATGGAGAACGATCCGGAGAACTTCTCCTACTTCGAGCGGGACATCCAGGGTCAGACCCACCTGCAATCCACCATCGAGTGCTCCCGCGGGGCGAGCGGCCTGTTCGGTGCCTATGCGGCCCTCAACTACCTGGGGGTGGAGGGGTATCGCACCGTGCTTGCCCACTGCCTGCAAAACGCCAACTACTTCCGCTTCCGGTTAAGCCAGCTCGGCAACGTCAAGCTGGTGGCCCAGGAGAACCAGGGGCCCAGTGTCGGCTTCAAGATCTACAACCCAGAGTGGGTACAGGACCCCGAGGCCGAGTTCGCCTTCGAGCTGGCCCGCTCCAGCGATCCCGCCTACAAGGCGCGCCTGCAGCGCAACACCGACTACCACCGCAGCCTGTTCAAGGGACGCGGCAAGGTAGGGCTCTACACCAACTGGGTGGAGGCGGTGGCACACTCGGAATACGACGAGCGTGGCAAGTACTCCTATATCGCCGGGGAGAAGGCGGTCTTCATGAACCCCGCCTGCGGCCGCGAACAGATCGACGCCTTTATCGCGCATATTCGTGGCTGAAAGAGCCACATCTTGTGATGTCATAAATAAAGACGGCGGGATGATCCCGCCGTCTTTATTGAAATGACTCCGCTTACTGTTTCTGGATGGCGGTCACGGTGAGCTTGCCGGCCGGGTTCTCGGCGTGAAAGCGCACCGCATCCTCCACCTTCAGATCCTTGAGCAGGGCTGGATCAGCCACCCGAAAGACCATGGTCATGGGGGGCATCTTGAGGTTGGTGATCGCCTCGTGCCTGATCTCGAGCTTGCCGTTCGCGGCATCGAGGCGGGTGATGGTCCCCTTGATCAGGGTCTGCTCGGTTTGCATGGCGGCCATGCCGTGGCCCTCATGGTTCATCCCCTCCATTTGCGCCATGTCGTGCCCCTGGTGGTTCATCGTCTCCTCGGCCTGCAGGCTGGTGTGGGTGGCAAGGCCGAGCAGCAATGTCAGGGTCAACGTCTTGTAATTCATGATCTTTTCCTCGTCGTTTATTCAAAGTCGGTGGTGAAGTCGGGTCAGTCGGCTTGCCGGGGGTCGGCCTTGCCAAGGCTGCGGCTGCGCCACAGGTAGTAGGCGGCGGGCAACACCAGGAGAGTCAGACCTAACGCACTCACCATGCCGCCAATCATCGGCGCGGCGATGCGCTGCATCACCTCGGAGCCGGTGCCGTGGCTCCACATGATGGGCAGCAGGCCCGCGATGATGGTGACCACCGTCATCATCTTGGGGCGCAGGCGCAGGGCGGCGCCGTGGATCACCGCCCGGTGCAGGCCCGCCTGGTCCGGCTTGCCGCAGGCCACGATGTCATCCCAGGCGTGGTTGAGGTAGACCAGCATCAGGACGCCGGTTTCCACCGCCACCCCGGCCAGGGCGATAAAGCCCACTCCCACCGCCACCGAGAGGTTGAAGTCGAGCAGCCAGAGGGTCCAGATCCCGCCCACTACCGCCAGCGGCAAGGTGGTGAGAATGAGCAACACCTCCTGAACGCGGCGAAACGCCAGATAGAGCAGCAGCACGATAATGGCGACGGTCAATGGCACCACGTAGGCGAGGCGCGCCTTGGCCCGCTCCATGTACTCGTATTGGCCGGACCAGGTGAGGGCGTAGCCCGCCGGCAGTACCAGCTGCTTGCCTACCTCTGCCTTGGCCTCATCTACAAAAGAGCCGATGTCGCGGCCGCGAATATCGACGTAGACCCAACCGTTGAGGCGCGCATTTTCACTGCGCAGCATGGGGGCCTCATCGCTGATGTAAACCCGGGCCACGTCTGCCAGCGCGATGCGCGCGCCGCTCGGGGTCACCACGGGCAGCAGCTCCAGGCTCGCCACCGAATCGCGATAGCTCTGGGGATAGCGCAGGTTGATGGGGTAACGCTCGCGCCCCTCGATGGTCTGGCCCACTTCCATGCCGCCCACCGCGGTGGCGAGCACCGCCTGCACGTCGGCGATATTGAGGCCGTAACGGGCCGCTTTTAGCCGGTCGATGTCCACCTTGACGTAACGCCCACCCGCCACCCGCTCGGCGTAGACCGATGAGGCGCCCTCCACCTTGCCAACGATCTGCTCAAGCTGTTGGCCGAGCTGCTGGATCACCTTGAGATCGGGCCCCGCTATCTTGATGCCGACCGGGGTCTTGATACCGGTGGCCAGCATGTCGATGCGGGTCTTGATGGGGGGCACCCAGGCGTTGGTGAGGCCGGGGAAGCGGATGAGGGAGTCGAGCTCCTCTTTGAGCTTCTCCGGGGTCATGCCGGGGCGCCATTGATCGCGTGGCTTGAGCTGGATGCTGGTCTCCATCATCACCAGATCGGCGGGGTCGGTGGCCGATTCGGCGCGCCCCGCCTTGCCGAACACGTTTTGCACCTCGGGCACGGTACGAATGAGCTTGTCGGTCTGCTGCAAAATCTCCCGCGCCTTGCCCACCGAGATATTGGCCGCTGTGGTGGGCATATACATGATGTCCCCCTCATCGAGCGGCGGTATGAACTCGGAGCCCAGGTACTTGAGCGGCCAGAAGCCCGCCACCGTCACCACGGCGGCGATGGCCAGGGTGGTTTTCGGGCGGGCCAAGACGGCCTTGAGCAGTGGCACATAGCCCTGGCTTAAGCCACGGTTCAGCGGGTTGGCCTGCTCCGCCAGCACCTTGCCACGGATGAAGTAACCCATGATCACCGGCACCAGCGTGATGGCGAGCGCGGCAGCGGCGGCCATGGCGTAGGTCTTGGTGTAGGCCAGCGGATGGAACATCCGCCCCTCCTGCGCCTCCAGCGCAAACACCGGCAGGAAGCTGATGGTGATGATGAGCAGGGAGAAGAAGATGGCGGGCCCCACCTCTATGCTCGCCTCGGTGATGATGCGCCAGCGGTTCTTGTCGGTGAGCGCCTCCCGCTCCATGTGTTTATGGACGTTCTCGATCATCACGATGGCGCCATCCACCATGGCGCCGATGGCGATGGCGATGCCCCCCAGCGACATGATGTTGGCGTTGATCCCCTGCAGGTGCATCACGATAAAGGCGGTCAGGATGGCGATGGGCAAGGAGATGACCACCACCAGCGACGAGCGCAGGTGGAACAGGAAGGCGAGGCAGACCAGCACCACCACCGCGAACTCCTCCACCAGCTTGCCGGAGAGGTTGTCGATGGCGCGCTGGATAAGGTCGGAGCGATCGTAGACGGTGACCACCTCCACCCCCTCTGGCAGGCTGCTCTTCAGCTGGGCGAGCCGCGCCTTGACCCCGTCTATGGTGTGCTGGGCATTCTCGCCATAGCGCATGACGATAATGCCGCCCACCACTTCCCCTTCACCGTTGAGCTCGGCCAGACCGCGCCGGCTCTGGGGGCCGGTGACCACATCTGCCACATCCCCCAGCAGCAGCGGGGCGCCGCGCACATTGGTACCGAGCGGGATCTGCTTCAGATCCTCGACGCTTTTCAGATAGCCGTTGGAGCGCACCATGTACTCGGCTTCTGCCATCTCGATGACGGAGGCGCCGGTTTCCTGATTGCCCTGCTTGATGGCGGTCTCGATTAGGGAGAGCGGGATGCCGTAGGCGCGCAGCTTGTCAGGGTCGACCCGCACCTGATACTGGCGCACCATGCCGCCCACGGTGGCGACCTCGGAGACCCCCTCCACCGTCTGCAACTCGTACTTGAGGAACCAGTTCTGCAGCGAGGTGAGCTCGCTGAGATCATGCTTGCCGGTTTTGTCCACCAGCGCGTACTGGTAGACCCAGCCCACCCCGGTGGCATCGGGGCCGAGCTGGGGGCGGGCGGAGGCGGGCAGGTTGGGCGCAACCTGGCTTAGGTACTCCAGCACCCGGGCACGGGCCCAGTAGAGGTCGGTGTTGTCGTCAAACAGCACATAGACGAAGGAGTCGCCGAAGAAGGAGTAGCCGCGCACCGTGGTGGCCCCCGGCACCGCCAGCATGGCGGTGGTGAGCGGGTAGGTGACCTGATCCTCCACCACCTGGGGTGCCTGGCCCGGATAGGCCGTCTTGATGATCACCTGCACGTCGGAGAGATCCGGCAGGGCGTCCACCGGGGTCTGTTTGACCGACCAGAGCCCCCAGGCGGTGAGCATGAGGGTCAATAGCAGCACCAGAAAGCGGTTGCCGATGGACCAGCGAATGATGGAAGGGATCATGACTTCTTCTCCATCTCGGGCATCGCCATCTGATGCTGGCTATGATCCATGCCTTCCATCTTGCCCATCTCATCTGCCGCAGGCTTGGCGGTGTCGCCAGTTGCGGGCGCTTGCTCTTGATGGATGGTGGTGATGCGGTACTCATCCCCCTCCTGCATCACTTGCAGGTGCAGGGTCTGTCCCTCGGCCAGCTGGTTGATATCGACCTCATCGGCGACGGCGAACTCCATTTCCATGGCGGGCCACTGCCACTCGGGGATGGGCTGGTGGGAGACCATCAGGGTGCGGTTGGCCAGATCGATGCTTTCAACCTCCCCCTGGGTCCACACCTGGGCGGGGCGCACCGCCGTCATGCGCTGGAAGTCCGAATCGATGGCCGATTCCGAGTCGAGCAGGAACTGGGCCGAGCTGACGATGTTATCCCCAGCCTCTACCCCAGCCTTGATGGCCACCTTGTCGCCAAACTGGGGGCCCAGAGTGACGGCCACCGATTTGAAGCTGCCATCCCCCAGCGCCAGCACCAGCCGATCCTGACTGCCGGTGCGGATCACCGCTTCGCTCGGCACAACTAGTTGCGGCTCTCCCTGCCCGGTGCGAATGCTCACCTTGGCGAACATATTGGGCTTCAGAAACTCGTCCGGGTTGGCGAAGCGCAGCCGTACCTTGAGAGTACGGGTGGTGGCATCCAGAGTCGGGTAGAGGTAATCGACCCGGCCCTGCCAGTGGCGGCCGGGGGCATAGTCGAGGGTCATGGTGACCGGGTCCCCCACCTTCAGCTGGGTCGCCTGACGCTCGAACACCTCGGCACTCACCCATACCTGCTTGAGGGTGCTGATGTTGAAGAGCGCCGCGGCGGGCTCCACATACTGGCCCTCGCGCACCTTCAGCTCGGAGACATAACCGCTGCTGGGGGCATAGATGCGCACCGTCTCCTGCACCTGTCGGCTGCCCTTGAGGGCCGCAATCTGATCCGCCGGCACCTGCAGGGACTTGAGCTTGCCCTCGGCGGCGCGCAGCAGCAGGGGGTTGGCGGTATTGATCGCCAGCAGATATTCGTGCTGGGCATTGACCAGATCCGGAGCGTAGAGCTCGTAAATCAGGCTCCCCTTGTTCACCTGCTGCCCCTCGCTCTTGATGGCGAGGGTGCGGATCCAGCCCGCCATGCGGGCGTTGACGGCTTCCAGCTTGTCCTCGTCATAACCGACGTAGCCCACCGTCTCGATCTGCTGGTGGATGGGCAGTTTCTCCACCTTGGCGAGCCGCACCCCCAGGTTCTGCTGGATCTCGGGGCTGATGGTGACGGTGCCGGGTGAGCCGCCCTGTTTTTCCTCATAGACGGGGATGAAGTCCATCCCCATGTTGTCCTTGGCCGGGCCGTCGCGCTTGTCGCGCGGATCCATGGGGTTGACCCAGTAAAGGGGCGTCTTCTCCTTGGCTGCAGTGCCAGCGGAGGTCTGCTTGGCGGTCCAGTAGCCGCCACCGGCGCCGAGGGCCAGCAGCAGGGCGGACATCAACAGTGTCTTGTTCATGAGAAGCCTCCGACGCGAGTCTGCATGCAGAAAGTGCAGGAGGATAAGGTGCCCGCGAAGGCAGCAACCTTGGACGGTGAAAAGTGGGCTGGTGACATAATACGTCTTCTCTTTTGCAGGCCGCCGGTCGGGTGAGGTGCAAGGCATCACCCAAGGGGCTGGCGGCAAACGGGGCGTTGCTGACGAGTCAGCGGACGCACGGCTCCCTGTTGCTGGCGGGGCCAGTCGTCACAGGGTCAGGCAAGGCGGCAGAAAACGGACAAGCCGAGGCTTGCCGCTGCCGCAAGAGAAGCGCTTTCTAGTGGCGCAGCACCGACAACATCAGGTGTCGGCGCGGCCAGGAGGGAGGGTGGGTGCCGCGGGATCGGAGGAAGGGATCCCGCAACCAGTTGTCCAGCAGGGGGGCGAGGCGCCACGAAGGGAACAACAGCAAAGGAAGCAGCAGCAGGCCGAGCAGGGGCGGCGCACTGGTGGCGCCGAAGACGCCGCTCTGCATCTGGCACTCCTCCCCGGGCGGGGCCGCCTCACTCTGGGGGCCGCCGTGGCAGGAGAGGGAAGCTGTGTCGGCCTGGTGCATGGCGGAATGCTGCACAGGCTCGCTCTGGTGCAGTCCATGAGACAGGGGGGACTGCGCCGGAGTCAGGATGGATGCGGATGCGTCACTTGGCAGGGCGGTGGCCGCCCCATGCCAGCCGATGCACAGGGTGAGATTGCAGACGAGCATCAGCCCCAGCAACAGCCGGGCGATGAACGTGGTGGGCAATCTCGATGAGAGCATGGGTGGCTTCCCTGTGACGGATGGGCCGAATCTAAACCTTGCCGAAAGGAGAAGGTCAAGGCCTGGCAAGCGCCGTCTGCCTGGGAATTGACATGGATTAAGAAAGGGCGGGGCAGTGAACAGAAAAAGCCCCCGCATGGGCGGGGGCAGGGTCTTTTGGCGAGGGCTAGCCTGGCGTGGGGATCAGGCGAAGCAGGTCCAGATGGGGGCGTGATCCGAGGGCTTGTCGATGCCGCGCAGCTCGTAGTCGATGCCGGTCTCGGTCACTTTGTCCTTGAGGGCGTCGGAGGCCATGATGAGGTCGATGCGCAGGCCCCGGTTCTCGTCAAAGCCCCTGGAGCGGTAGTCGAACCAGGAGAAGCGCTCGCACTCGGTGGGGTTGGCGGCGCGGAAGGTGTCGGTGAGGCCGAACCCCTTGAGCCGCTCCATCCATTCACGCTCGATGGGCAGGAAGGAGCACTTGCCATCCCGCAGCCAGCGCTTGCGGTTCGCCTCGCCGATGCCGATGTCGAGATCCGTGGGGGAGATGTTCATATCCCCGATCAGCGCAATCTGGTCGTCCGGGGTGTGGTGGGTCTCGAGGTAGTGCTGCAGGTCTTCATAGAACTTCTGCTTGGCCGGGAACTTGGTCTCGTGATCCTGGCTCTCCCCCTGGGGGAAGTAGCCGTTCATCACCTTGATGACGGAGCCGTCTTCCCGCTTGAAGCTGGCCATGATCATGCGGCGCTGGGCATCTTCCGGATCGGTGGGGAAACCCTTTTGCACCTCGATGGGAGCCTGCTTGCTCATGATGGCGACCCCGTAGTGCCCCTTCTGGCCGTGGAAGACCACGTGGTAGCCCATGGCCTCCACATCCGCGACCGGGAAGGCTTCGTCGTGCACCTTGATCTCCTGCAGGCCGATCACGTCCGGCTGATGCTTGTCGATAAGGGCTTGCAACTGATGAAGACGGGCGCGCAGGCCATTGATATTGAAAGAGATGATCTTCATGTTCGGGGTGCTCATGTCGTTTTTGTTCGTCGCTTATTGGACTAGGAATCCGCGATGGATGCAAGTTCGGGGGCTGTGACTGGCGCAGCGGCTCGGGAATCTGTTCACGATCTGTCGCGAGAGTCTGTCAACAAGGTGACGCGCAGCAGAGGAACCTGAGTGCATATGTATACATGGGAGCGCCTGGCGACACATAAGCGAGCAGCATATGAGCCTTGGAAGCGGCTTCCCAGCAAGATAGTGGACAGGTTTCTAGCGGGTCATCTTCTTGACAAACACCACCACGAACAGCGCCAGCGTGAAGCTGCCGGTAAAGGCTTCGAAGGCGGCGAAGATCCGCGACAACCCCACCGGGGTGAAGTCCCCATACCCCAGCGTCGTGAAGGTCACCACGCTGTAGTAGAGGCACTCCATCAGGAAGATGGCGTTCTGCTCCAGAGGATCGTCCGGGCGATAAATGAGGTGGGTGCCCGCGAAGTTGAGGCCGCAGAAGAAGTAAAAAATGCTGCAGATGACGATGAGCAGCAGGGAAAAAAGCACCACCCGCATGGGGGCCTCGCCGTAGCCGCAGAAGAGATCCACTATCCAGGAGGCGAAGCGGCGGTAGGACCAGAACGGCATCTGCAGGCGGCGCATGGTGAGCTCCTGCTGGATGTAGCGACCGGACATGGTGAAGATGCCCTGGGCCTCGGAGGCCTTGCGCAGATCCCGGTAGGTCTCCTCCGCCTCCTTGAACCAGACGCGGGCCTGCGCCGGGTCCCGCTCGCGGCGCCCCTTTCTGTCCTGCATCAGCCGCTTGCCCGTCTCCAGGTTGTCGAGGCGGGTGTTCTTCCAGCGGATGCCGAGCAGGTTGACGTCGTCGAGGGTGGCGCAGTGGAGGTTCGCTTCGCTCAGATCGGCCTTCATCAGGCTGCCGCCCTTGATGCGAATGCCGTAGAGATGGGCACCTCGCAGGTTGGCGCGATAGAGGTTGCACTGCTCCAGCAAGAATCCCTCCGGACCCTGCCTGTTCACCAGGTTGAGATCCGCCAGCTCGGCGCGGGCCAGTTGCAGGCCGTGGCACAGGCCTCCCTGGCGCACATAGCGCTCCAGCGCCTCGGCGGTATCAGGGGTGTTGTGGGCCGCAGCGGGGTCGTGCCAGCGGCAGAGATCATGATCCCCTGCCTCTTCGGTGCAGTGGCGGCCATCGGCCACCAGGTATCGGCACATTGCCATGGTGTTGCCCCTCCCTTCCCTGAGTCAGTATCAGCATAGGTGAGGGGAGGAGGGGGGATATCAGCTGTGCTGATGATATTCCTGGCGCAGCTTGCGAAAACGTTCCTGCTGGGCGGGGTTGAGGGGGATGCCCTCCAGCACCTCCAGGGTCTCCTTGCACTCGGCGCCAAACTCCGGGCTCTTGCGGTTCTTCTGCATGAGTTGCAGCAGCACCTGGATCTTGTTGAGGGCGGCGCCGGTATTGGCGGGCGCCCGGCGCAGGGCCTCGCGAAAGTGGCCTAGGGCCTGCTCCAGCTCCCCGGCCTGATAGGCCTTGATGCCCAGATCGTTGAGCTGCTGATAGCGCTGGCGCCGCTCCTGCACCGTCTTGTCATCCCGGGTCACCTGGATGCAGGTGGTGAGCAGCCGATCCTCATCCTCCGCCAGCAGGGGTTGCAGGCTCTCGGCGTACTCGAACTCCCCGAGCTGATAGAGGGCGAGTATGGTCTCGCCAAGGAGAGCCGGAGGCATGGTGGCGGGCTCGTCCAGCCAGTTCTGGTTGGCGCGATAGAGCATCTTCTTGCCCTTGAGCAGCTCCCCCAGGGCGATGCGCACCCGGGCCTGGCAGATCTGCTCGAACACCGGGTAGTTGAACTCCGACATCATCAGGGAGTCGCGGATGCGCGACAGGGCGGAGTTCACCTGCTTTTGCAGGTTGGCGATGTGGTAGCCGTCGTTGCTGTTGAGGGCGTACAAGGTGAGGGTCTGGATATAGGCCCCGAGATAATGCGGCGTGCGGTGGATCGAGTTGCGCGACAAGTCGATGAGGGCGAGCAGCACGTCCTTGGCCTGGGCGTAGTCGTGCCGTTGCAGGCACACCTCCGCCAGACGGCGGGAGAGCTGCACCGACTGGGGAGAGATGTCCACCGCCCGGCGCAGCTCCTGCTGGGCCTGCTCGTCATTGCCCAGCGCCAGCAGGGACTCCGCGAGCCAGAGGTAAGCCTCCACCATCAGGGGGGTGTGTTTCAGGGTGGCTTGCAGGTGGCTCACCGCCTCCTCGTGCAGACCCAGGGTATGGCACGCCTTGCCCAGAGTGAGGCGAGCCCAGCTGTTCTCCTGCCCCGCCAGCAGCTGGCGCATCAGGCTGCGGGCCTCCTTGGCCTGGCCCAGCTTGAGCTGGGTGTCGGCCTGCAGGCAGCGGCAGAAGTTGGCAAAGCGGGGCACCGCGTCCGCCTGTTTGGCACAGGCCTCCACCAGGGCGGGCAGGTCGTCCCGGGTGAGGGCGCTGAAGACGCTCTCCAGCGCCTGGCGACGGGCGAGGGCGCGTTTGAGGCGAAACGAGAACTGCTCCTGGGAGAAGGGCTTCATCAGGTATTCGTCGGGCTCGGCTTCCAGCGCGCTCAGCACCATGGCGCGGGAGCCGTCGCTGCTGACCATGATCACCACGCTCTGGGGCGGAATGAGTTGCTGATCCCGCAGGCTCTCCAGCAACTGGCGGCCGTTCTCGCCCGCCCCCAGCTCATAGTCGAGCAGATAGATGTCGAAGCTCTCTTTCTGGCAGCGGCGGCGCGCCTCGTCGGCGGAGTTGGTGTAGGTGATGCGGTTGATGCCGATGTTGATCAGCATCGCCTTCATCATCATCTGGAAGGAACGCTGTTCGTTGACCAGCAGGATGCGCTTGGGCTTGGGCTGGGGTTTCTTCTCGGGTACGGAGTCCGGTGTCTGCATCTGTCTGGCATCAAGGCGCTACGGGCTGGTGGGAGAAGTGTGCCACCAAAGTCCGCAGGCAGGCAATTGCACATGGGGAGGGGCCCCGGTTTTTCCCGCAGACCGTGGGTGAAAAAAAGGGTGTCTTGCCTTTGATCCCGGTCAAGGGAAGGCGAGTTGGCACTGGCAGGCGCTGTCCCGGTTTTTAGACTTGAAGAGTATCAGCATGCGGGAGGCGGCAGGGGGCAGGGTGCCCGTCTGCTCCCTTGCCCGCTCACAAGGAGGGATCAGATGAGTTTGCTACCGAGTCGCACCAGCCTGTTTGATGACCTGTTCCACGACATGGCCTCCGGCTTCTACATCCGCCCCCTGCACGGGGACCCGTTGCCCGGCCAGATCAAGCTGGATCTGCGGGAGAGCGGGGATGACTACCTGCTGCTGGCGGAATTGCCCGGGGTGGCGAAGGAGGACATCCACGTGGACGTGCACGGCAAGCTGGTGACCCTGAAGGCGGAGATCCGCCAGTTTGACAGCCAGAGCAAGGATGAACGGGCCCTGCGCAGCGAGCGCTACTATGGCAGCGTGTCGCGCAGCGTCGAGCTGCCGGTGGAGGTGTCGCCAGAGCAGGTGAGCGCCCGCTTTGACAACGGCATCCTCACCCTGCGCCTGCCCAAGCAGGCGGCCAGCCCAGCGCCCCACCGCATCCCCATCGAATAGGCGGTCAGTGAACGAGGCCCCGCACTGCGGGGCCTCGTCATTCAGGGCTGCTTGCGCACCAGATAGGGGGCAAACTCGGGGGTGTGGCTGGCGGCAAAGCCCGTGGCGGTCTTCTCGATGAGATAGACCGCCAGCTTGTGCTCCCTGGCAAAGGCCATCGCCCGCTCGGGGCCCATCACCATGAGGGCGGTGTCGAGGGCATCGGCCTCCAGGGCCGTGGGGGTGATGACGGTGGCGGAGACCAGCTTGTGGGTCACGGGCTCGCCGGTGGCAGGATCGATGATGTGGGAGTAGCGCTTGCCGTCGAGCTCGTAATAGTTGCGATAGCTGCCGGCGGTGCTCACCGCCATGCCGTTCGGGGTCACCACATCCTCGATGGCGCCCGGTCTGTCAGAGGGCTCGACGATGGCCACCCGCCAGGGATTGCCCTTGTCGTTGTGCCCCTTGCTGCGCACCGCCCCCGCCACCTCGATGAGGTAGTTGTGGACCCCTTTTTGCTCCAGCAGCCCGGCTATCTCGTCGGAGGCCGCCCCCTCGCCCAGGGTGGAGAGATCCAGATAGAGGTCTGGGATGGCCTTGCCGAGCAGGAAGTGATCTCCCTCGGGGGTCAGGGTGAGCTTGTCGATGCCGACCCGCTCCCGCGCCTTGGCGATCTGCTCTGAGCTGGGCCGCCTGACCGGGCGCTTGTCCGGCCCGAATCCCCACAGATTGACCAGGGGGCCCACGGTGACATCGAGAACCCCCCGGGTGAGGTGCCCGGCGTCAATGCCCTGTTGCACAATCTTCGCCATGGTGGCCGGGATGACCTGGGGGGGCTGCCCCGTTCCCTGATTGAAGCGGGAGATGAGGGAGCCCGGATCATAGGTGGAGATCTCCTTGTTCAGGCGTGCCAGCAGCGCCTCCACCTCCTGATGCAGTGCCCCCTGTCCGCCGGGGAAGGGGTCGCTCAGGGTCACCGCATAATAGGTGCCCATGGTATTGCCCTGGATACGGGTCTGGGTCGGGGCCGGCTGGCAGGCGCCAAGCAGCAGGATCAGGGAGAGCAGCAGGGTGCGCGCCAGCGCAGGCGCAAAGGGGAACTTCATCTCTCATTCTCGCGGGAGTCATCGACGGGGGAGCAGCTTAGCCAACGGCTGCGGTGTTGGCGAGTGGCCGTGGGCGGGAAGGCCGCAAATAATTAAGCGGGACGGGGATGTGATCAACCCGCTTTGGGCCCGGGGTCGGGATAAAAGAAGTGACCGGGCCCGCAGGCTGGCCCAAAAGCGGTCGTCCTTCGGCGACATTTGAATACAATGAAGATCGATCCTGACAGCATCTTTGCGGGTCGCACCCACGGGGGCGAGATGCCTGTGCTGTCATCCTTCGTCAATCAAAGGAGAACGTGATGAAAAAGGTGTTAACCCTGCTGCTTCTTGGCTCCCTCGCCACCCCGGTCCTGGCCGACGAGTGCGCACTGGTGATCGAAGGCAATGACGCCATGCAGTTCAACCAGACGGCGATGAGCGTGCCGGCCACCTGCAAGGAGGTGACGGTGACCCTCAATCACACGGGCAAGCTGCCGGTGGCCAACATGGGCCACAACTGGGTGCTGGCCAACACCGCCGACTATCAGGCCATCGCCACCGCCGGCATGAGCGCCGGGGTCGATCACGACTACCTGCCCAAGGATGACCCCAGGATCCTGGCCCACACCAAGCTGGTGGGGGGCGGCGAGAGCACCAGCGTCACCTTCAAGACCGACGGCCTGGCGGGCAAGGATCTCACCTTCTTCTGCTCCTTCCCGGGCCACTTCGCCCTGATGAAGGGCAGCTTCAAGGTGGGGTAGTGCCAAGGGTCGTGTCGCCGCCAGCACAAGCAAAAGCCGGGAGGGTCCCGGCTTTTTTGTCTTCGCTTGTGCTGCGTCGCGGCGCTTTCATGATCTGGTCTGGGGTGGCAAGGAGATGACCGGCGTAGAATAGGCCGCAAATGGGCCAGTGGCCCGCCTACGCCCCTTCGGAAAAGAGAGCATGAACGCAGTGAAATGGATGCTTGGCTGTTGCCTTATGCTGTTGTGCGCCATGGCGCTGGCCGCCGAGCCCCCGGTGAAGAAGAGCCGGAGCGGCATCTGCCACCCCAAGGGCGGCACCTACTACAGCCGCACCAGGCACTATACCCCCTATGACACCATGCAGGCCTGCCTCGACAGCGGGGGCCGTGCCCCCCGGCGTTAAACGGCGGCTTGCTTGGGCTGCAGGGTAAAGAAGGCGAGGGTGGTCTTCTTGCCGCACTCGAAGCGGATGTTCTCCTCCCCCTGCACCACCAGGGTCTCGCCCGGTGCGACCTGCTGTCCCTGCACGGTGAGCTGGCCCTCCAGCAGGTGGCAGAGGTAGCACTTGTCCGCCTCCAGGGTGAGGCTGAGGGGGAAGGGCAGGTTCAGCACCCGCACGTTGGCACTGATGCGCGCCGGGTGGTAGATGAGCCCGAGATCCGTCACCTCTTTTTTCAGCAGCTCGCAGCGGGTCTCGTCATCCCCGCTGAAGTGGGCTGCCTCGAAGGTGGCGTAGGGGTGGCCGTTGAGCACGAAACCGGCACCGCTGACGGGCAGCAGGATGCGCTGGTAGCCGGGAAAGCGTGAGAAACTCCCCGCTTCCTTGATGGGGGCCGAGCTCAGCCGGTAGTCAAAGTCGAGCTTGTCCAGGGTCGAACCAGGGGGGGAGATCAGGATCTGGGCCGTGGTGCCCTGCCTGTTCTTCCAGGGCATTTTCAACTGGTCGGACTCTTTAATCAGGGTGATCACGATGGCGCCTCGGCGGGAAGGGGAGAGTGGGGCCAGTGATACCATCTCCGGGAGTGGCTCACAAGGCGCCGCCAGCGCAGGCCGCGCTGGTTGGCCACAAATCAGGCAGCGGACCCCCTGACGCTGACCCTAACCGGTCGACTCAAGCCCTTTTTCTATCTTGTCCAGCAGTTGCTGCAACTGCGCTATCTCCGTCGGCGTCAGCAGGGAACACAGCCGTTCGTCGAGCCGTGCGGCCTCCTGCTTCCCCTGGTTGACCCGCTCGCAGGCCAGCGGGGTCAAGGCCAGACAGATGCTGCGTCTGTCAGTGGGATGGGGCCGCTTCTCGATGAGCCCCTGTTTCTCCATCTCCTGCAGCAGGCGCGTCACCTGCGCCTTGTCGCGGCCCGACCGCTGCGCGATGAGCTGCGGCGTGGCGGGATCCAGCGCATGGATCAGTTGCAGCACCTTGTAATGGAGGGGGCTAAGGGCGATCTGCTGTGCCCGGAAATGCTGCGTCATGGCGATTTTGTACTGATCGAGGATCCGGAAGAGGCGGTTTGACAACTTCATGGTTGATAAAGTCAACTTAAAAGGGTTTAGTTGATTTTATCAACCATATGGGCAAAAGCCCAGCCCGAGAGGAGATGAAAGATGCCACACACCTATCGTGTACAGGTCCAGGCGCTGGACCGCGAGGTGCCCCCGTTGCAGTTCGACTGCCAGAATCACGACGACATCTTTGCCATCCTGGCGCTCAGCAAGGGGAAGCTGGCCATGTCGGAGCAGGAACATCAGGCGTTTATCGTCGGGTTGAAGCTGTTTGGCGAAGTCATGATGCAGCATCGCAAAGAGGAGCTGTTCAAGGGGTTTCTCCCCCATTTCAAGCAATTCATGGGGCAACTGAAACGCACCGCCAGGGGAGAGGAGGCCGTGGTCGCCCCTTCCGAGTGACCCTGCCCTGACCCCAGGGGCGAGTGGTCCCGCCAGCATGCCTGATGCAAAGGAAACCCCGAGGTTGTGATCCCGGTGCTGTCAAAGCGGCGAGGGCCCGCTACACTGGCAGCTCGTTTCACGGAGGACCCATGACCCACAAGATCATTCTGGATACCGATCCCGGCATCGACGATGCCATGGCCATTCTGTTTGCCGAGGCGCACCCTGCCATCGAATTGCTCGCCATCACCACGGTGTTTGGCAATGCCACCATCGAAAACGGCACCCGCAACGCCCTCTGGCTCAAGCAAAAATATGGCATGAAGGCGGACGTGGCCCGGGGCGCCGCCGCGCCGCTGCTGCGCGAGCCCGTGGGGCCGACGACGGTGGTGCACGGCCCGAGCGGCTTTGGTGACGTTCAGGCGGGGGAGGTGACCCTCATCCCGGATCCCCGCCCGGCCTGGCAATACATCGTCGAGACGGTGAAGGCCCATCCCGGCGAGATCACCCTGGTGACCATCGGTCCCCTCACCAACCTGGCGCTGGCGCTCGAGGCGGCCCCCGAAGTAGCCGCCCTGGTGAAAGAAGTGGTCGTGATGGGCGGTGCCTTTGGCGTCAACGGCCATCGCGGCAACGTGACCCCCTATGCCGAGGCCAATATCCACGACGATCCCGATGCGGCGGACCGGGTCTTCACCGCCCCCTGGCCCCTGGTGATCATCGGGCTCGACGTCACCCAGCAGAGCATCTTCACCGCCGACTATCTGGATGCCCTGCGGGACGATGCGGGGGAGCCGGGCCGCTTCCTGTGGGATGTCAGCCGCTTCTACCTGCGCTTCTATTCCGAGCGCATCGGCATGGCGGGGTGCCATGTGCACGATCCCTCCGCCATCGCCTATGTGATCGATCCTGCGCTGTTCACCCTGCGCAAGGGGCCGGTGCGGGTCATCACCGAGGGGCCCGCCATCGGCCATACCCTGCAAAAATTTGACGACACCCGCCATCCCCATGACGAGTGGGCCCACTGCCCGGCCCAGCAGGTCGGGGTCGCGGTGCGGGATCAGGCCCTACTCGCCCTCTATCGGGATACCCTGGTGGCCTGGGGCAAGGGGCGCCGATAAGGCCCGGCAGTGAGTGAAAGCGTGATGGCGGCCGGGTCATGGTGAGGCGCCCCCGGTTATACTGGCGAACATCGGGTTGACGGGAGGAAGACGCAATGGCCTGGTTGTCTCTGTTGGTGGCGATAGCCCTGATCGGGTGGTTGATGACGCTGGGGCGCGGCGCCCTGTTCGAGGTCCGGCTCGCGCCGGGTAAGGTGGTGGTGAAGCGGGGCTCGGTGCCGCCGCGCTTTGTGACCCAGGCGACCCAGATCCTGCACCATGAGCCGGTGCGCGGGCGCATCCTGGGCCTGCGGGACGGCAACGGGGTGAGGCTGGTCTTCTCCCGCTCCATCCCCGAGCCCGTGGCCCAGCGCCTGCGCAACATCTTCCCCTACGGGGATTACCGGGGGCTCTCCCCGAGCCCTGACGGGCGAAAATCACGCTGAGCGGTCGCCGTGGCGACCCTCATTTCCAGACGCCGGGCCCTGTGCCCGGCGTCTGCGTTTTCAGGGTTTCGCCAGGAGGCCCTGTTGCGGTCAGCGTGGCCCTTGCAAGGGCCTGATCGCCTCGACCAGAAAGTCGATGAAGGCGCGAGTCTGGGGTTTGAGGAAGCGGCCGCCACGAAACACCGCGTGGATCTCGTCCTGGCGATCCTCGTAGGGGGAGGCGAGCCACTCTGGCAGCAGCGGCAGCAGGGTGCCCTCGTCGATGCTTTGCTGCACCATCCAGCTCGACAGCAGCAGCACGCCGCATCCCGCGAGGGCGGCGCAGAGCAGGGGCGTACCCCCGACCGAGGCAAGGTTGCCCTGCACCGCCACCTTCTCGCGCTCCGTGCCCTGCTGGAAGTACCAGTGCTGGCGCTGGCGCCCATGGCCGCGAATGAGGCAGTTGTGGTGGGCCAGCTCGGCGGGATGGGCGGGTTCGCCATGGCGGGCCAGATAGGCGGGGGAGGCGACCAGCAGCGAGCGGTTGGTGAGCAGATGGCGAGTGTGCAGGCTGCTGTCGGCGGGCTTGCCGATGCGCACCGCCACGTCCACGTTCTCGGCATCGAGATCCACCATGCGGTTGTCCAGCGCAACCTCCAGGCGTACCCCGGGGTAGCGGGCGAGGAAGTCGGGCAGGCGGGGAGAGAGCCAGGACGCGCCGAAGCTCTCGAACACCGAGACCCGCAGCGGCCCCTCTGGCGCCACCGAGAGGGGTTGCAGGGATTGCACCAGCTGATCCGCCTCCTCCAGCAGGGGCAGGGAGCGGGCGAGAAAATAGGCGCCCTGCTCGGTCAGCACCAGTTGGCGGGTGCTGCGCTTGAAGAGCGGGATCCCGAGCTGCTGCTCCAGGGCGTCGATGGCACGGGTCACGGAGGAGGGGGCCTGGTTGAGGGCGCGGGCGGCACGGGAGAAACTGCCCGATTCCACCACCTGGGCCAGGATGCGGATGCGATCCAGCATGGATTCACCTTTGCGATAAACGCAAAACTGTTGCAGGTTATGACGATATTCTAATCAACAATGAAAAAGTGAACAATCAGCTCACCGCCCCATCCGGGGTCCATCACAGGAGTCTTGCCATGTCACACCGTATCCAGCTCGCCAACCAGGTGCCCGCCGCCGTCTCGGCCATGATGGGCCTAGAGTCCTACCTCGGGGGCACCGACATTCCCCTGTCGCTCAAGGAGCTCATCAAGTTGCGCGCCTCCATGATCAACGGCTGCGCCTACTGCATCGAGATGCACGCCGACGTGGCGATGAAGCACGGGGAGAGCGCCCAGCGTCTGCTGGCGCTGGCCGCCTGGCAGGAGTCGCCGCTGTTCGATGCCCGGGAGCGGGCGGTGCTGGCCCTGACCGACGAGGTGACCCTGATCGCCGACAAGGGGCTCACGACGCAGACCTATGAGGCGGCGCTGGCCCAACTGGGGGAAACCCTGCTGGCCCAGTGTCTGGTGCAGGTGGTTACCATCAACGCCTGGAACCGGATCGCCGTGGCGACCCGGATGGAACACGATCACTCCTGACTCCGACTCCGAGGGAGGGAGAGAAAACGATTGTCAACGGGCCCGCACAAGGGCCCGTTTTGTTACGAAGTGTGCCTTCTGGCGCCAGGGGTTGCGACCGTTGTCGGGGGGCGGGAAGTTAATCATACATTCGTTTGATTAATTATTTTTTTAATCTTCCCCGAAAAACACCCATCCAGATCAAGGCGTGGAAAAA
This sequence comes from Aeromonas sp. ASNIH5, assembly GCF_002902865.1. Taxonomy (NCBI): domain Bacteria; kingdom Pseudomonadati; phylum Pseudomonadota; class Gammaproteobacteria; order Aeromonadales; family Aeromonadaceae; genus Aeromonas; species Aeromonas sp. ASNIH5. The sequence goes on from NZ_CP026122.1 coordinate 4,635,880, forward strand.
TGACCTGTGAGTCGAAAAGGGGCTGTATGGCTCTTTTTTGATCGCAATGGCGGGTTAAAAACAGACCAGATGGATCTTTTTGGTTAATTGGTGGTCACTTTTGGTGGCACGAGAGATTAACGGAAGATGAATTGCCGCGGTGTAACTTGAATAAATTGGTCATTGTCAAGGGATTAACATCTGATACCGCTTTCCATCACCTTTTGAACATTTTTGGGATTAATTTTTCATGTTGTTCACATGCCGGTCTGATGCAATAAAATGCTGCATTTTTTTATACCAATAAGCCTTCAAAAGATGAGGACATTGCATGAGACTCTTTGATGTGAAGAGGGGCTTGGGCGCTTTGCTGCTGCTCGCGACCGCCAGCTTGCTGAGTGGCTGCGACATGGCACTGATGAGCCCCAAGGGGCAGGTCGGTATGGAGCAGAAGTCACTGATACTCACCGCACTCGGCTTGATGCTGATCGTGGTGGTGCCCGTGATTGTCATGGTGGTGGCGTTCGCCTACAAATACCGGGCGTCCAACACCAGTGCCACCTATGCGCCGGACTGGGCCCACTCCAACAAGATTGAGGCAGTCGTCTGGACTGTACCCGTCATCATCATCGTCATCCTGGCGGTGATCACCTGGAAAACTTCCCACTCCCTCGACCCCTACAAGCCGCTGGAATCGGACGTCAAACCGGTTCAGGTGGATGTCATTTCCCTGGACTGGAAGTGGTTGTTCGTCTATCCGGAGCTGGGCATTGCGTCGGTCAACGAGCTGGCCTTCCCGGTCAACACCCCGGTCAACTTCCGGGTGACCTCCGACACCGTGATGAACTCCTTCTTCATCCCGCAACTGGGCGGCCAGATCTACGCCATGGCCGGCATGCAGACCAAGCTGCACCTGATTGCCAACGAGGCGGGCGAGTACAAGGGCATCTCCGGCGGTTACAGCGGTGCCGGTTTCTCCGGCATGAAGTTCAAGGCCATCGCGACCCAGGATCAAGCCGGTTTCGACGCCTGGGTAGCCAAGGTGAAGGCCTCTTCCAAGGCCCTGAGCACCATGGATGAGTTCAATGCCCTGGCCAAGAAGAGCGAAAACCACCCGGTGGAGTACTTCGCCAGCGCCGATCCCAAGCTGTTCGTCAACATCATCAACAAGTTCATGGGCGGCATGTCCCATGGTGGTCACGCCACCCCGGCTGCGGGCTCCGCGGATCACGAGGGCATGAACCACGAGGCCATGAACCATGGCGCCGCCCCGAAAGCGGGTGCCATGGACCACGAAGGGATGAACCATGAGGCCTCGCAAGAGGACGCCATGGAGAACCAGGCCATGAACCATGACGCCCATGCCGGACACATGGCCATGTCGGCCGACAAGAGTGTGAAAGCAGGATCCGAGGAATAATCGATGTTTGGAAAATTGACACTCGAGGCTATTCCGTACCATGAACCCATCATCATGGTCACGATAGCCGGTATCATTCTGGGGGGCCTGGCCATCGCCGGTCTCATCACTTACTACGGCAAGTGGCAATATCTGTGGAAAGAGTGGCTGACCTCGGTCGACCACAAACGCCTCGGTATCATGTATCTCATTCTGGGCATGGTCATGCTGCTGCGTGGCTTTGCCGACGCCGTGCTGATGCGTGGCCAGCAGGTCATCGCCTCCGGCGGTGGCGAAGGCTACCTGAATGCGCACCACTACGACCAGATTTTCACCGCCCACGGCGTCATCATGATCTTCTTCGTGGCCATGCCGCTGGTGATCGGTCTGATGAACATCGTGGTGCCGCTGCAAATCGGTGCCCGTGACGTGGCCTTCCCCTTCCTGAACAACCTGAGCTTCTGGTTCACCGCCGCGGCCGTGGTGCTGATCAACGTCTCCCTCGGGGTCGGTGAATTCGCCCAGACCGGCTGGCTGGCCTATCCGCCCTTGTCGGGGCTGGAGTTCAGTCCCGGGGTCGGGGTCGATTACTGGATATGGAGTCTGCAGATTTCGGGTCTGGGGACCCTGCTGACCGGCGTGAACTTCTTCGCCACCATCATCCGCATGCGTGCCCCTGGCATGACCATGATGCGCCTGCCGGTCTTCACCTGGACCGCCCTGTGTGCCAACATCCTGATCATCGCCTCCTTCCCGATCCTGACCGTCACCATCGCCCTGCTCACCGCAGACCGCTACCTGGGTACCCATTTCTTTACCAATGACATGGGTGGCAACATGATGATGTACATCAACCTGATCTGGGCCTGGGGTCACCCCGAGGTGTACATCCTGGTGCTGCCGGTGTTCGGGATCTTCTCCGAAGTGGTAGCGACTTTCTGCAAGAAGAAGCTGTTCGGTTACACCTCCCTGGTGTGGGCGACCGTGGCGATCACCGTGCTGTCGTTCATCGTCTGGCTGCACCACTTCTTCACCATGGGGTCCGGCGCCAACGTGAATGCCTTCTTCGGCATCACCACCATGATCATCTCCATCCCGACCGGGGTGAAGATCTTCAACTGGCTGTTCACCATGTACCGGGGTCGCATCGAGTTCACCTCGCCCATGCTGTGGACCGTCGGCTTCATCATCACCTTCACCGTGGGTGGCATGACCGGGGTACTGCTCTCCGTGCCGGCCGCCAACTTCGTGCTGCACAACAGCCTGTTCCTCATCGCCCACTTCCACAACGTCATCATCGGCGGCGTGGTGTTCGGCTGCTTCGCCGGTATCACCTACTGGTTCCCGAAAGCGTTCGGCTTCAAGCTGGATGACGTCTGGGGCAAGCGTGCCTTCTGGTGCTGGATCACCGGCTTCTTCGTGGCCTTCATGCCGCTCTACGTGCTGGGCTTCATGGGCATGACCCGTCGTGTCAGCCAGAACATCGATCCCGAGTTCCACGGCTGGCTGGTGGTCGCCGCCTGCGGCGCCGGTCTGATTGCCCTGGGCGTGCTGTGCCAGGTCATCCAGATCGTGGTCAGCATCCGCGACCGCGAGAAGAACCGCGACCTGACCGGCGATCCCTGGGGTGGCCGTACCCTGGAGTGGGCCACCTCCTCTCCGCCGCCGTTCTACAACTTCGCCATCGAGCCGAAGGTCACCGGTCTGGACGCCTTCTGGGAAGCCAAGGCTGACGGCAGCGCTTACAAGAAGCCTGCCCAGTATGCCCCCATCCACATGCCGAAGAACTCCGGTGCCGGTGTCATCATCGCCGCCTTCAGCGTGGTGTTCGGCTTTGCCATGATCTGGCACATCTGGTGGATGGCCATCGCCGGCTTCATCGGCATGATCGCCACCTGGATCATCCACAGCTTCAACGACGATGTGGACTACTACGTACAGGTTGACGAGATCGAGCGCATCGAAGGTCAGCATTTCGACAACATCAACAAGGTGGCTTAATTCCATGGCGACTGACGTACTACATCACTCTCACGGTGCCCATGAGGATGGGCACCATGATGCCGGCGCCACCAAGGTATTCGGTTTCTGGATCTACCTGATGAGTGACTGCATCCTGTTCGCGACCCTGTTCGCGACCTATGCGGTCCTGGTCAACGGCACTGCCGGCGGCCCCACCGGCAAGGACATCTTCGAACTGCCGTTCGTGTTCGCCGAAACCATGCTGCTGCTGCTGAGCTCCATCACCTTCGGGTTCGGCATGCTGGCCATGAACAAGAACAAGGTCGCGGCAGTCAACACCTGGCTGTTCGTCACCTTCCTGCTGGGTGCCGGCTTCATCGCGATGGAAATCTACGAGTTCCATCACCTGATCGTGCACGAGGCGGGCCCGGATCGCAGCGGCTTCCTCTCTGCCTTCTTCACCCTGGTGGGGACCCACGGTATCCACGTGACCAGCGGCCTGGTCTGGATCATCGTGATGATGGTGTCGATCACCAAGAAGGGGCTGACCGAGCGCAACCGCACTCGCCTGATGTGCCTGAGCCTGTTCTGGCACTTCCTCGACGTGGTATGGATCTGCGTCTTCACCGTGGTCTATCTGATGGGGGTCATGTAAATGAGTCATTCCGTTGACAATCACGGCGCCAGCCACGGCAGCGTCAAGTCCTACATGATCGGCTTCGTGCTGTCACTCATCCTGACCGCCGTGCCGTTCTGGATGGTGATGGACGGCTCCGCCTCCCACGCCGTGGTGCTCGGCACCGTGGTGGCCATGGCGGTGGTGCAGATCTTCGTACACCTGGTCTACTTCCTGCACATGAACACCTCCTCCGAGGAGCGCTGGAACCTGGTGGCACTGGTCTTTACCGTGCTCATCATCGCCATCGTGGTCGTGGGTTCCCTGTGGATCATGTACAACCTCAACATCAACATGATGGTTCACTGAGCGGGTTGATGATGATGAAGCAATACCTGCAAGTGACCAAGCCGGGCATCATCTTCGGCAACCTCATCTCGGTTATCGGGGGATTCCTGCTGGCCTCGAAGGGGAGCCTGGATGTGCCCCTGTTCATCCTGACCATGGTGGGGGTGTCACTGGTGGTGGCCTCCGGTTGTGTGTTCAACAACTACATCGACCGGGACATCGACTGCATCATGGAGCGCACCAAGAACCGCGCCCTGGTGCGGGGGCTCATCGCCCCCGGTGTCTCCCTTTGGTATGCGACGGCGCTGGGCGTTGCGGGCATTGCACTGCTCTACTTTGCGGCCAATCCGTTGGCCGCCTTGCTGGCGGTGCTGGGCTTCCTGGTTTATGTGGGGGTCTACAGCCTCTACATGAAGCGCCACTCGGTCTATGGCACCCTGGTCGGCAGCCTCTCCGGCGCCGCGCCGCCGGTCATCGGCTACTGCGCGGTGAGCGGGCAGTTCGACTCGGGGGCCCTGATCCTGCTGGCGATCTTCAGCCTGTGGCAGATGCCGCACTCCTATGCGATCGCCATCTTCCGCTTCAAGGACTACCAGGCCGCCAACATCCCGGTGCTGCCGGTGGTGAAGGGGATCCCGGTGGCCAAGCTCCACATCACCCTCTACATCCTGGCGTTCATGGTGCCGACCCTGATGCTGTTCCTCGGCGGCTACGCCGGTTACAAGTATCTGGTGGTGGCCACCGCGGTGAGCGTCTGGTGGCTGGGGATGGCGCTGTCGGGCTACAAGGCGGCGGTGGACGACTCCCTCTGGGCGCGCAAGCTGTTCATGTTCTCCATCGTCACCATTACTTGCCTGAGCGTGATGATGTCGGTGGACTTCCAGCCGGACGCAGCGCCTGTATTGGTGAGCATGCTGCCCTGACGCTGGAGCTGACATGTTCTCCATCGTCGTCATCATCTTCACCTGCCTGAGCGTGATGATGTCGGTGGACTTCCAGCCGGACGCAGCGCCGGTGCTGGTGAGCATGCTGCCCTGATAGTGTGAACTGCACCCCTGAAATGCATGAAATCCAGAGCCGGGAATCTTCCCGGCTCTGCTATTATGGGCGCCGCCCTGCGAGGGGCATCACCGATTTTTCGGGGGTGGCCGTGCGCCTGTCACCCCTTTCTTTCTCTCTTCTTTTTGACTCATCGAGGCCCTCATGAATGATTTCACCATGACGAGGGGCGAGCGACGCGCGACCTGGGCGCTCGGCTCCGTCTTCTCGCTGCGCATGCTCGGCATGTTTATGGTGCTGCCGGTGCTGACCACCTACGGCATGTCCCTGGCGGGCGCCTCCGAGGCGCTCATCGGGCTTGCCATCGGCATCTACGGCATGACCCAGGCCCTGTTCCAGATCCCCTTCGGCCTGCTCTCCGACAAAGTGGGGCGCAAGCCCCTCATCGTCGGCGGCCTGCTGATGTTTGCCCTTGGCAGCGTCATCGCCGCCCTGAGCGACGCCATCTGGGGGGTCATCGTCGGGCGCGCCCTGCAAGGGAGCGGCGCCATCTCCGCCGCCGTCATGGCGCTCCTGTCGGATCTCACCCGGGAGCAGAATCGCACCAAGGCCATGGCCTTCATCGGGGTGAGCTTTGGCATCACCTTCGCCATCGCCATGGTGACCGGCCCCCTCATCACCCATGCCCTGGGCTTGTCCGGCCTCTTCTGGCTCATCGCCCTGCTGGCCCTGGCCGCCATCGCCATGGTGCTCTGGGTGGTGCCGACCCCGGCGGCCCACCTGCAAAATCGCGAGTCCGCCATGGTGCGAGGCAGCTTTCGTACCGTGCTCACCAACCCTCGCCTGCTCAAACTCAACCTCGGCATCCTCTGCGTCCACACCCTGCTGATGTCGAGCTTCGTGGCCCTGCCGCCCCTGCTGGAACGTGCGGGCCTGCCCCGTGACAGCCAGTGGCAGGCCTATCTGGTCACCATGCTGATCGCCTTCGTGAGCGTGGTGCCCTTCATCATCTATGCCGAGAAGCACCGCCGGATGAAGCGGGTCTTCATCGGGTGCGTGGTGGTGATGCTGGCCGCCGAGCTGGTGCTCTGGCAGAGCGGCCAGCAGCTGTGGGGTCTGCTCGCCGGGTTGCAGCTCTTCTTCATCGGCTTCAACGTGATGGAGGCGCTGCTGCCGTCTCTCATCAGCAAGGAGTCCCCGCCGGGCTACAAGGGCACCGCCATGGGGGTCTACTCCACCAGTCAGTTCCTCGGGGTTGCCATCGGCGGCAGTCTCGGCGGCCTGCTCTACAGTCTGGGGGGCGGCCCCCTGGTGTTTGGCGGCTGCGCCGTCCTGGCTCTGCTCTGGTTTGGCGTCAGCCTCACCATGGCCGAGCCTCCCTACGTCAGCAGCCTGCGCATAGTGCTGCCGGAAGGGGTGGCCGCGAGTCCGGCCCTGGAGCAGAAGATCCGCGCCTGTGACGGGGTGAGCGACGTGCTGCTGGTGCCTGAGGAGCACTCCCTCTACGTGAAGGTGGACAGCAAGCGCCTGACCCGCAGCGATCTGGAGCGGCTGGTGTCCCTCTGAGGGCAGCCAGGGGCGCGGCTGCTATGCTGAGATCCTCAATCACAGGAGGAAAGGCTCATGTCATATGTGGACGGATTCGTGATCGCCGTGCCCACGGTCAACAAGCAGGCTCTGATCGATCATGCGGGGCTGTTTGACCCCATCTTTCTCGAATATGGGGCCACCCGGGTGCTGGAATGTTGGGGGGATGACGTGCCCCACGGCAAGCAGACCGACTTTTACCGCGCGGTGGCGGCCAAGGAGGACGAAAGCGTGGTCTTCTCCTGGGTGGAGTGGCCGAGCAAGGCGGTACGGGATGAGGCCATGACCAAGATGATGCAGGATCCCAGGATGGATCCGGCCAGCCCCATGCACCAGACCATGCCCTTCGATGGCGCCCGGATGATCTTCGGGGGCTTCACCACAGTGCTGGAGCTCAAGGGCTGAGGGGCCGCCAGAGCCAAAAGCCCGACTGGTCTTTGAGGGCTTCACCATTGTGGCTGGAGCTCAAGAGCTGAGGCACGCCAGCGACGCCCAGGCCCGTCAGATGATGAAAAAGCCCGCCATTCGGCGGGCTTTTTGCTGGGTCGGGGAGGGGATCAGCGCTCCAGCAGGGGGGCCGAGCGGTAACTCCAGAGGCCATAGGTGCGCAGGGCGTCGCGGTAGATGCCGAGCAGCTCCTCCGGGCTCGCCTTGGCGAGGGCCGAGAGGGGCTTGTCCGGGTAGGCGACGCTGTCGATGCGGATATTGGCCGGGCCGCTCTGCCAGCAGGCGATTTCCAGCAGGGTCTGGCCCCGGCGCACGTGGCTCGCCGAGCTCACCAGGGTGGCGTACTCAATCTCGTGGCGGGCGAGGGCATAGCCGCTGTAGAGGGCGTTCTCCACCGTGCTGGTGGCGTAGTTCTCCTCGATGATGCGGGATCTGTCTATGCCCTTCTTCGCCAGCCAGTCCGCCATCAGCTTGCCCTCGGTCTGGCGGTTCTGGGGCACGCCGCCGGTGAGGATGATGAGGGCCGCCGGGTTGGCCTGGGCCAGGGCGCGGGTGGTCTCGAGGCGCCCCAGCAGGATCTCGTGCATGGAGCCATCTGGGTTGAGGGCATAGCCCAGGGTGACGATGGCCTGTCGCCCCTTCTTCTCGCCGCGCCCCTGGCGCTCCTTGAGGGGGGTGGCAACCACCCGGTCGACGGTATCGAACAGCCGCTGCAGATCGGCGGCCCGACCGGCATTGAGCTCGCCGACCCGCTTGACGTAGCCATCGGATTTGGCCTGGTTGCCCTTGAAGCGCTGCCAGGTGGCCAGATAGGTGTTGAGATCCAGATCGTCCGGCGCCGTGCTGAGGGCCTGCTCGAACAGGGCGATGGCTCTGTCCACGTTGCCGTTGTAGATCTGGGCGTTGGCCGCCGAGATGAGCAGGTCGGTGCGGTAGGGCTCGAGCTGATGGGCCTGCAGCAGGAGCTCGGTGACCTGCTCCATGTTGCTCGGCATCTTGGCGGTGAAACCGGCATCTGAGACCCGGGCGGGGGAGTGGAAGATGCGGGCGGCATCCGCCAGCAGCTGATCCACCACCTGGCGTTTGCTGATGTACTGGTCGTAATTTTGCTCCTTTTGCAGGGAGCGCACCGGGGCGGCCCAGGCATCGGAGGCGGTGACCACCGGCAGCGCCAGCAGGCTGGCCAGGGTCAGGGCAATCGCAGTTTTCTTCATCATGGCGTTCCACCTAGGGGGAGGGGCGCTATGCCATGGCATGCTCCCCTGGAGCCTTTTTCAATTAAAACAGGCGCTTGGTAATTGCCTACTCTACTCCTTTCCCGATGAAAAAAACGTGAACCGCTTCGGTTATCCCGGTCACCTCCTAGCGCAGACCCAGACGCTCGTGGAGAAACCCCAGCCAGGCCTCCACCTTGGCGGGCAGGTGACGGCGCTTCGGATAGAGGCACCAGATGCCGTGCTCGGGCAGGGCGTGGTCTGGCAGCAGGGGCACCAACCGACCGGTGGCGAGATCCCGCTCCACGATCAAGTCCGGCATGTTGCCTATGCCGAGCCCCGCCAGCAGCGCCGTGTGGATGGCGTCGCTGTTGTTGACCTCGAAGTTGCCCCGCGGGGTGATGGCCACCTCCCCCTTGGGGCCTTGCAGCCGCCACTGGGTGCCGCCGCGAAACAGGGAGTAGAAGAGGCAGTTGTGGCGCTCGAGATCCGCCGGGGTGCGGGGCGTGCCAGCCCGCGCCAGGTAGGCGGGGGCGGCGCACAATGTGCTGTGACAGGGGGCGAGGCGGCGGGCGACCAGGCTCGAATCTTCCAGCTCGCCGATGCGCACCGCCACGTCGAACCCCTCGGCCACCAGATCCTGTAGGGCGTCGCTCATCTCCAGCTGCAACTGCAGCTCGGGGTAGAGGGCGAGAAATTCGGGGATAAGGGGAGCTATGTGGCGCCGACCATAGACCATGGGCACCGTCACCCGCAGCAGGCCGCGTGGCGCCGATTGCAGGGCGCCGATGGCATCTTCCCCCTCGCTTGCCAGGCGCACCGCATGGCGCACCGTCTCGAAGTAGCGCTCCCCCGCCTCGGTCAGGGCGAGGGAGCGGGTGGTGCGGTAGATAAGCTGGCAACCGAGGGTTTGCTCGAGCTGGCTCACCTTCTTGCTCAGCACCGACTTGCTGAGGCCGAGCTGGCGGGCGGCGCCGGAGAAAGTGCCCGCCTCCACCACGGCGACGAAGGCGGGGAGCAGGGCGAAGGCATCCTGGTTCATGTTGTTCTCATAATGGAAACAATGTTGTTCTATAAGGGTAGATTATCCCCATATCGAAAACAATTTACCCTGCTCCTCTGTTCAACCAAGGAGTGACCCCATGATCCCCCCGCTTATTGACCGCCGCCCCGGACGCCTCGCCCTCGGCCAGACACTTGGCCAGACCATAGGTGCCCTGGCCGCCTTCGCCGCCGGCCTGCTGCTGGCGCTGATGATCGCCCAGAACGGCGCCCTGGCCCGCGCCACCGACCCCTGGCTCGGGAGCTGGCTGGCCCACGGGGTCGGCACCCTGGTGGCCGCGCTCCTGTGGTGTCTCGCCCCCCGATCTCCGACGCCGGAGGCGGCCCCGCCCTGGGCCTGGCTCGGCGGCCTGCCGGGGGCGCTCACCGTGGTGCTGGCGGCCCTCTGCCTCAACTCGCCCCTCGGCATGGCGGGCACCCTGGCCCTGCTGCTGCTCGGCCAGCTGCTGTTTGGCGCCCTGTGCGACGCCAGAGGCTGGTTCGGGCTGGCCCGCCGCCGCCCCTCGGGGAAGGACGCGCTCGCCGCCTTGCGGGTGATGACCGGCGCCCTGCTCATCGTACTTGGCTAGGAGACACACCATGACCCTCTTGATCCTGCTGGGACTGCTCGCCGCCTTGCTGGTGATGGCCGGCGCTTTGCTCATCGTACTCGGCTAGGAGACACACCATGACCCTTCTGATCCTGCTGGGACTGCTCGCCGCCTTGCTGGTGATGGCCGGCGCCCTGCTCATCGTGCTGCATTATGAGATACACCATGACCACATTGATCCTGCTGGGACTGCTTAACGGCGTGGCGGTGAGCCTGTCGCGCACCCTCAATGGCCGCCTCGCCAGCGCCCGGGGCGCCATGACGGCCTCCCTTGCCAACCACCTGCTCGGCTTTGGGCTGCTCGGCGCCCTGCTCATCCTCAAGGGCGCGCCCTGGGAGCGGCTCGCCGGGCTCGATCCCTGGCTGCTGCTCGGCGGCGTGCTGGGGGGGCTGTTCGTCGCCATCAGCAGCTGGGCCATAGGCCGGGTCGGTGCCCTGGCCTGCGCCCTGCTCATCGTCACGGGCCAGCTGGCGGGGGGCGCACTGCTCGATGCCCTGGCCGGACGGCTGGCCGCGAGTGATCTGCTCGGCACTCTGCTGGTGCTGGCCGGCGCCGCACTGCAACGCTGGCAGGCCGGCAAGCCACGCTCCTCGCCATGAGCGGCGATAGCGTGGCGACACCCGCAGTGTTAGGTGATAAGAGCGCGGCCCTGGCCTAGGCGGAAAGGTCGCAGGCCATCCAGCTCACGGCCCTGGCGGAAGGGAGAGAAATGAAGGAAAGGGAGGAAGGGAAGGGAACAAAGGGAGCGAAGGGAAGCCACCCGCGAGCAGGGCCAGCCCTAAAAAGCAGAACACCGGCGCTCGGCCGGTGTTCTGGAATAACAGGGTCGCGCCCCTGATCATCGAGGCGTCGCAGTCAGGGCGACTTAGGCGTAGAAGGCCTCGACGGTGCCCTTGACGGTGATCAGCATGGGGTTGCCGTAGCGATCCTTGGCCTTGGGGGAGGGGATCTTCACCCAACCTTCGCTGATGCAGTACTCCTCGACATTGGTGCGCTCCTTGCCGTTGAGGCGAATGCCGATCTCGTGCTCGAAGCACTCTGCCACGTGGTGCGGGCTGCGCGGGTTGGCCGCCAGACGGTCGGGCAGTGCAGGTTTGTTGTCGCTTATTTTATAGACCTGAGTTTGATAAAAAGTGGGTCATTGTAGGCAATGCCCGCCATGGGCTCAAGGCTGGGTTGCGTCCCATGCGGGTGGACAAGGTCCGGCTACAGTTGCAGCTCGGGCAACAGCGCTGCCTGCGCCTGAAAATGGTGGCAACGGCGCTCAACGTCGTCTCGGTAGCCTGCCAGATAAGCCAGCTCGGCGGGATTGTCTGTCTCAACCATGGCGATGGCGGCATCAAGATGATGCAGTATGTCGCTGGCTATCTTGTGCAGGGTTTGCTGCAACAGGCGTTTGGGCAAATCACATGCTTCGGCCATCTCCAGCAACTGCCATGCGTTGACCGCCTCGGGAGCAAACTCGTCGCCTATGGCCATGGCCAGATGCTGGTTGAACTCGGGGTAAAGCCCCACATTGACCAGATCGTACCAGGGGGTGGGCATCAGCCCGGCTTTTGATACGAAGAAGCTGTAGTTCTTGCCGTGGGCATCGTGATTGTTGACGCAGAGGTTGAAGAGCAGCCATTGCAGCATGTCCAGTCTGGCCTGCGCCGGATTGACACAGAGGGCACTGAGACTGAACAGCCGTGGCAGGCTCACCCCTTCCCGAATATGGGCCACGTCCCGCCCGTCACCGAAGTTGCGTTCATATTTTCGGGCGACGGGAAACCCCAGTCCCTGACAGGCATCGATCATATGGCGACGGCGTACCCTCAAGCCATCTTCATCGAGGCGCCGATCAAACCGTTCCACCAGCAAACCTCGGTGGGACTTATCGCCTTGGCCGACCCTGTGCAGTTCGACCTGTGCCACCGGCATGCCCAGCAGTGCGGCCAGCCGCATGGTCACAAATTCATTGATCACCAGATGAGGATGGTGCTCGAACTTGAGGAGGTGGGTGGAACAGAGTTCGCCCTCGCCAAATCCCAGCGCCCCCTCGAGTCGCAGCAGGTTGAGCTTGGCCTGCACACCTGCAACCGAGAGTCGGGGGCGGCCATCCCAGACTTCCAGCGGCCAGATCTCGGGCTGATCGAGGCGCAGCAACAGCTCTTCCGGGGTGATGGGGCGAAAATGGGTGGGGACGTCGGGCTCTGCGGGCAGGGTAAAGGTGACAGCCCCTGAGACATCGCGGCCGATGCCGTGGATCAGGGCAAAGAGATTGCTGCGCGAAACGGAGAGCGCCTCAATCAGATGGTCCATCCCGCGATTTTCAGGCAGCAAGTTGCCGAGATACGCCCGGATCTGGGTGCTGCTGGCCGAGCTATTCAGCGCCAGCGGTGGTGAAAGCGGGAATCCACGCGCTTGCCACTCAGGTGTATAGCCGAGCTGAAACGCATCCCGGCTGGAGTCATACTCGAGATGGCCGATCAGCTGATTACCCAGCCGAAGTTCCAGCCGATGGTGCTCAGAACCACTCATCATCACCGACCTCGGGTTGGCTGTTGCAGCTCGTTACCTGTGAGCCCGCTTCCTGCACCAGTTGCAACCTCAGCCCCAGCGCCTTCATCACCTGCAACAGGGTCGAGAGGTAGACATCCCCCCCTTTTTCAATCTTGATCAGGGTCTTCTTGGAGATGCCGCACAGTGAGGCCGTCACCTCCTGGGTCATCCTGGCTGCCTTGCGTCTCTCGCGGATCGCCAGCCCCAGCGAGGCGGGATCCAGTTCTTTCGGGCCGGTTTGCAACGATGCGTCAGCCATCATGATCACGGAAAAAAGTGTAGGTTGTTACACCTTAACCCATGGTAAGAGCAAACAGCAACCAAAAGTGTACGATGGTGCACTTTTTATGGTCTTGGTGCTGGTTGCAATAGAAAAGTGTAGAGAGGTTCACTTTTTAGGGCGGAAAACTTGGTGAGGGATGGTCTGGGGGATGGCCGAGGGGCAGGGAGGGGCTCGCTTGCAGAGCCGCATTGAACTTCATGTTTACTTCACCGAGTGGGGGAGTAAAACAGGAACACCCACCTTTTTGTGTGCTGGCTATACAGCGTCTTGCTCAGATAGATGGGCGTCCTGGTTTGTTGCTGGTTTGTTGCTTTAGTGGATGCTGAGACTGGCGGCCAGGTGGTGAAGATAGTCATAACTGTGCCACTGCACGGCGCAGAGGGCGAGCAGGACTGAGGCCCCCAAGGCACCTTGATCCCAGTGCCGTAGCAATATCCGCAACGCATGCACTATGCAAAGACCCAGGCTCACCAGATAAATGAGGGCTAACACTCCTTCAATCAAATCCGATATGCCGTAGGGATCATTCGGATTGTGATAAAGCTGGTCATAGCCAAAGGCGCGAAATCCGAGTCTGATCAGAAACAGGAAAGTGCAGAGAATGGCCAATCGTTTTGTTTTTTGGCTGATTTCTTTCATGCAACAGTCAGTACCGAGACGGATCTTGGGGGGGAAGGAAAATAGGGGCCCCATAGTTTCGGTGGTTTATCATATTCATGCTGCCGATTTGTGAATGTGCTCAGCGGCTTTCACTGCACTATCAGTGCTAAAAACTGAAATATTCTCTCGTTCAGCGACCTCTTGCACTAATTCCAAGTTGCTTTTTATATTTTCGATTGATTTTTTTGGAATAGTTGGGTCTGTAAAAGAGGGTCGACCAATAATTATCTCGAATTGTTGTGGTTTTATAAGAATCTGAGATTTTTGAAATGTCTCTAGATCAAGAAGTTTTGCTTTCACAAAATTCAGCGATGAAGATATATTTGTTGGAACTAGCAGTGCAAAGTTGGATGCATATATGTCATTGGAAAATCCAAATGTAGTATATATTCCACTATCACCAATCTTAATTTTTCTTTTAAGAAATGCGGTTAGGTCTGGATTGATAATTCTAAGCTGTTCAGCTATATCGGTAGCCCATCGTGAAGAATATTTTTTCGCTTGGCCATCCTCATTGTCTCTATCTGCCTCTAGCGATAATGTGCTTAAGCTTGCTGAGAGTCTTATTGCCTGTCTGAGAATTCCGTTCAGATCATCATCTGACGCACTAACCGCATCCCCACATACAACACCTTCAAATGGTGCATTCCAACCAATTAATTCACCGTTATCAATAATATGTTTTTTGGCTGAGGATATAAGCCAATCAATCATATTCTTGATATTTTTTGACTGTGCACCATATAGGCAATCAAGCAATTCGCTACGGATCGCTTGTATTACGTTGAATTCAGACGCAGCACCAATAGCTACAACTGCGACAGTTACTCGCTCGCCAGAGCCTACAATCGGCTCCAGATAGATAGCATGCCATACGCCCTTATAGGTGGGAAGCTCAGGAAATATACTATCAAGAACACTCATAGTGCTAGTCCCTGTTGTTGTAAGCATAACCTTTGTTCTAAAAGAGTATTAAGCATACAAGATCTTTCTTCAAGGAAATTTATCACAGCGACAACGTCCTCATCACTTAAATATGAAGTGCCATAAGTTTTTTCAGAGATTATAGTGAATGGTATTTTTGAATATTGTGGGGTTACAGTAGACTGCGCATCTCGGTTAATTTTATATTTTTCAAACTCACTTTTTGGTCTGTAAAAACTATCTATTATTATGTTATTTTCAGAGATGTGGTTTGATTTGCATCCCTTTGGGATAGATAGCCCATGATCTATAAAAAAGAAATCACTAGAGCCGTCGAATAATATATTTCCACCATGTCTATCTGGATTCGCTATCCATTCGTCAAAAACACCGACATCAAGTGTTTTTTTGAATTCTGAAAGTTTATGAATCAATTCATCGTTGATCCCTCTCCTTTTCAAGCTAGGGTAAACGGAGTCTTCAGAACCAAAAGCTAATTTATATTCTCCTAGTGGAATGCTATTCAATGTATTATGGTCTACCCTTACGATTAATGGTGAAGGAATTGGTAATCCAAGGGCTCTGCCAATAATTGCACAAACACACTCAATGTAAATTTCTCTATCTGGGATTAATTTAACATATGCAACTATCACTTCTTTGTGAGTTTTTACATGAGCTTTGAATGTTACGTTTATATTTCCATTGTCGTTGATGGGATTGGCTCCAGGAAGCATAGTCCCTACTCTAACTTGTTCAATATCAACTTTCATATACTTAATCCGAAGAAGTGTGGCATATAGTAGTGCTTTAATTAGTGACCATGAATATAATCACAACTTTAATATGACAGATGGTTAGGGATGGTGTAAATATTCGGTTTCTGCAATTTAGATGGTTTTAGAATAATTATGATGAAAACTTTATGAGATTGTGTGATATTCACAGGCCTAAATAGCTGATCCTAATTTCGCTCCAGTTGCATAAGCCCATGTCCATTACCGGGGAACGGGGCGGCATGATCCAGGAAGTAGAACACGCGACGTAATAACTCACCCAATGTGCGGCATTGGTGGTTCCGGGTGATCGTTTCATGGAGGGCATGCCACAGCCGCTCAATCTGGTTCACCCATGGCGAATACACCGGCTGAAAAAGCACGATGAACTTCGGATTTCTTGCCAGCCATCGCTGTGCTTTTTTGCTCTTGTGGATGATGTAGTTATCCAGGATCAGCGTGATGCTCTTGGCGCGCCGATAAGTTCGCTTTAGTGTCTGGAGCAGTGACAAGAACAAGTCCGTGTCTTTGCTATCGCTCGCCACATAGGTCACGTTACCTGTTCCGGCATGCAGGGCGCCAGCGAGGTAATGTTTGCGATTCTGGCCCGGAGTTGCCACTTTCTTCTGCTTCCCTCGCATCATCCAGTCCGCCCCCAGCTTGGGATTGAGGTGGATATCCACCTCATCTTCATAGAACACGGGATGGTCCGCACTGCAGCGTCCCAAGGCCTCATTGATGGCGGCCATTTTCCGCTCTTTATGGGGATCGCGGATGTGCAAAGTGGGCGCGGCCCGGCGCCAGACAATCCCTAGCCTGGGCAGCCATCGCCGTATTGTTGAAGCATGCAATGTCAGGCGCCAACTCCGTTTGAGTTCAAGCGCCATCAGTTCGGTACTCCAACGAGAGCGCTGATATCCGAGCTCCTGTGGAGACAACTGGATCAACAGGTGTAATAGACCCGAGATGTGAGCAAATGGCAGCACCGGCTTGCGCCCCCGAGGCTCGCTTTCAAGCCCCTCCAGACCGTACAAGGTGTACCAGTTCACCCAGCGATTGATCGATGACCGGGCGGCGGCAGTGAGCCGAGAAACAGCCGAGACACTGTGCCCGTCAGCAAGGAGCAAGATGGCGTTGAGCCTCCGGCAGAGATCTTTATCTTTGGTCCGGTGCATCTTGTTGATGATCCGGCGTCGCTCATCATGGTCGGGGAGTGTTAGTATCATTTCGGGCTCGGCTCGTTTGTCGTTTGATTGGTTTGGCGATTAATCAGATCGCACAAACGACGCCGAGTTCCCTTCTTTCCCGGATAAGTGATCTACATTTCGGAACGGTTATTTAGTTATTTTAGAGGCTCGAATATTTAATGTCAGGAACGCTACCGCCCCTGAGTTTCAGCTCCCAGTTTGCTGCCTGTCCCCTGCGCTATGCCAACAATCGCTTCCATGATGTTTTCCCGAGAAATGGATTGTCGTTTGGCTATCTTAAGGGCTCTGATCGAGGCATGGGAAGGGCTGGTTGATAGAAATCTGAGCTGGTTCAATCAATTAGTGAGCAACTGTCGTTCTAGTTGGCTGTTGGGTGAGCAGAATAGTGGGAATTCCCCTCACCCCAGCCCTCTCCCAGGGGGAGAGGGGGCATATTTGCGGTTAGGCGGGAGCTAGGGGCTGGCACTGTCTTGTCTTGCTCCCCCTCCAAGGCGCCGAGTCGAGCTCAATGGGTCAGGGGCGCCGTCAGGGATGACGGCGCAGCCGCAGTTGGTACAGGGATGTACCATCTGCGGCGTTCCGTCCGACCCAGAGAGCGAGATGAGGGAATCCGCCGAAGGCGGGCGGCTTGGCGGGGTGGTCTTTCTTTTGGTGACTTTTCTTTGGCCACGCAAAGAAAAGTCACTCGCCCAGGCCCGAAGGGCGGGCGAAACCCCATCGAGGACGGAGTCCTCGCATCCCATGCGGCGTAGCCGCATCAAGGGGCTAACCGCTGGCTCGGGAATCCGGCGAGAGTCTGTCGTCGTGGAACAGACGATTTCTTGCGGTGCAATGCGCTGCGCTTATTGCACCCTACGGTGTGCCACTGCGTGGCGAAGCCGCGCCATCACATCAACGTCGCGAACGTCTGATTACGCTTCGCTAATCAAACCTACAGAGAAGCCAACCGCTGACGCCGGATAACAAAAGGGAGCCCAAGTGGGCTCCCTTTATGCTGGCTGGCTGATCAGGGTCAACGGCATCTGACCCTATACCTGCCCCTACTTATTGGTCGCCGCCTTCATCCCTTCCACAAACTCCTTCAGACGAGTGAGCATATGCTCCGGGTTCTTGTGGTGGGTCTCGATGATCTTCACCACGGCGGAGCCCGAGATGGCACCGGCGGCGCCGGCCTTGATGGCTTCACGTACCTGGGCCGGTTCGCTGATGCCAAAGCCGAGCAGGGCGGGGGGAGCATTGAACTCGCGCAAGGTGTTGATGAGACCATCCACCGGCATGCCGGCCTTGGTCTCGGCGCCGGTCACGCCGGCGCGGCTCACCAGGTAGGTGTAACCGCTGCCGAGCTCGGCCACGGCTTTCAGAGTCTCGGTGTCACCGTTGGGCGGGGCGATAAAGATGCTGTCGATGCCGAACTTGTCGGCCGCCGCCTTGTAGGGGGCGCACATCTGCACCGGCACGTCGGCCACCAGCACCGAGTCCACCCCTGCCTGCTGGCACTTCTCGTAGAAGCCGTCGATATGGCGCACATAAACGAGATTCGCGTACACCAGCAGGCCAATGGGCAGCTGCGGGTACTTGGCGCGGATACGGCCGAGCAGGGTGAAGCAGTCGTCCGGGGTGGTGTGGCTGGCAAAGGCACGCAGGGCCGCGCCCTGAATGGTGGGGCCGTCCGCCACCGGATCGGAGAAGGGGATGCCCAATTCGAGCGCATCGGCGCCCCCTTCGACCAGGGCATCGACGATGGCCAGGGACAATTCGGGGGTGGGGTCACCCAGCATCACGAACGGCACAAAGGCGCCCTGATTGACGGCATCCAGACGGGAGAAGAGTTGTGCGTAGCGATTCATGACAGGGTTCCTTCTTTCTCAAAAATGTCGGCGACGGTGAAGATGTCTTTGTCGCCACGGCCGGAGAGGTTGACGATCAGCACCTGCTCTTTCTCGGGTTCGCTGCGCGCCATCTTGAGGGCATGGGCCAGGGCGTGGGAGGACTCCAGCGCAGGGATAATCCCCTCGGATTTGGCCAGCTCCTGGAAGGCGTCCAGCGCCTCCTTGTCGGTGATGGAGACATACTCGGCGCGGCCGATGGCGGCCAGGTGGGCATGCTGCGGGCCGACGGAGGGGAAGTCGAGCCCCGCCGAGACGGAGTAGGACTCCTGAATCTGACCCTGGTTGTCCTGCATCAGGTAGGAGTGCATGCCAAAGAAGACCCCCTTGCTGCCGTGGCCCAGGGGGGCACCGTGCTCGCCGCTCTCTATGCCGTGACCACCGGGTTCGACCCCGATAAGGCGCACTTCCTTGTTGTCAATGAAGTCGGCAAACATGCCGATGGCGTTGGAGCCGCCGCCGACGCAGGCGATCACGGCGTCGGGCAAGCGCTCTTCTTTTTCGAAGCACTGGGCCTTGGCCTCCTCGCCGATCATCTTCTGGAACTCCCGCACTATGGTGGGGAAGGGGTGAGGGCCGGCGGCGGTGCCGAGCAGGTAGTGGGCGCTGTCGTAGTTGGCAGCCCAGTCGCGCAGCGCCTCGTTGCAGGCATCTTTCAGGGTGGATGAGCCCGAATGCACAGGTATCACTGTGGCCCCCATCAACTTCATGCGAAACACGTTCGGCTTCTGGCGCTCGCAATCCTTGGCACCCATGTAGACCCGGCACTTGAGGCCGAGCAGAGCGCAGGCCAGGGCAGTGGCGACGCCGTGCTGACCGGCGCCGGTCTCGGCGATGATCTCGCTCTTGCCCATGCGCTTGGCGAGCAGGGCCTGACCCAGCACCTGGTTGGTCTTGTGGGCGCCGCCGTGCAGCAGATCTTCACGCTTGAGGTAAAGCCGGGTCTTGGTGCCCTTGGTCAGATTGCGGGTCAGGGTGAGGGGGGTCGGGCGACCGGCATACTCGGTGAGCAGCTCCTGAAATTCGGCCACGAAGGCCGGGTCATCCTTGGCATCGACGAAGGCCTTCTCCAGCTGGAGCAGGGCGGGGATCAGGATCTGGGGTACGTACATACCACCAAATTCACCGAAAAACGGGTTGAGCAGAGTCATAGATTATTCCTTGTGCTTATAGGCAAATGCAGTTCATTAATTTGGTGCATGTTCAGAGGGCGCGCAGGGCACTCTTACAGTTGGCGCAGGGCGCCAAAGGCCGCCGCTATCTTGTGCGCATCCTTCTGGCCCGGGGCACTCTCCACCCCGGAGTTGAAATCAAGGCCGAGGCAACCCACCTGGGCGGCCTGCAGGGCGTTGTCGGGATTGAGCCCCCCCGCCAGCATCAGGCGAGATTTATCCAGGCCCGCCAGTATGGTCCAGTCGAACGCCTGACCGGTGCCGCCGCTCTGGCTGCCGACTTTTGTATCCAGCAGCAGACGATCCGCCGGGAAGTCGAGGGCGGGCAGCGGCTCGCCGCTCGTGACACCCACCGCCTTCCAGATCTCGCAACCCTCGGGCAGCAGGGCCCGCAGGGTCTGGATATAGGCGGCGTCTTCATCCCCGTGCAGTTGCACCGCGGCGAGCCCGAGGGCCTCGACCGTCAGGGCTATGGTCTGGGGCTGGGCATTGCGAAACACTCCGACGTAAGAGAGTGGCGCCCCGGCCATGACGGCGCGGGCGGCGGGAATGTCCACATAGCGCGGGCTCTTCGCGACAAAAATCAGGCCACCGAACAGGGCCCCCGCCTGATGGGCGGAGGCGGCATCTTCTGGGCGGGTGAGGCCGCACACCTTGTTCTGACCCAGCACAAGCTTGCGTACCGCCGCCTCCAGATCCGGCTCGCTCATCAGGGAGGATCCCACCAGGAAGCCCTTGGCATGGGCGCGCAGATCCGCCACCTGGGCGCGGTGGTTGATGCCGGACTCGCTGATGACTACCCGATCGGCGGGGATCTCGGCAGCCAGCTGCTTGGTGCGGGCGAGATCCACGCTGAGATCCCGCAGATCCCGGTTGTTGATGCCAATCACGGGGGCGCCGAGGGCCAGGGCGCGATCCCGCTCCTCTGCATTGCTCACCTCGGTCAGCACCCCGAGGCCCAGCTCCTTGGCAACCTTGAACAGGGCGCGATAGCCCTCGTCGGTGAGCACCGAGAGCATCAGCAAGATGGCGTCCGCCTGATAGTGGCGGGCCAGATAGACCTGATAGGGGTCAATCATGAAGTCCTTGCACAGCACAGGCTGCTTGACCCGGGCGCGCACCCTGGGCAGGAAGGCGAAATCCCCCTGGAAGAACTGCTCGTCGGTCAGCACAGAGATGGCGGTGGCGTAGTTGCCATAGATGTCGGCGATGGCCTCGGGGCTGAAGTCATCGCGTATCAGCCCCTTGGAGGGGGAGGCCTTCTTGCACTCCAAAATGAAGCGGGTGGAGCCTGCACGCAGCTCTCCCTCGAAGTCACGATCGCTTGGCACCAGGGTGCCCTGGAAGCTCGCCAGGGGCTGGGCCAGCTTGCGGGCCGCGACCCACTCCTGCTTGGCGGCCACGATTTTGCCGAGAATGGTCTGGTTGATGGAAGCCCGATTCAGGAAGGCATCGGGGGAGGAGAGGGGGTCGAGCATCTCGATATCCTTGCTAAGAGTGGTACTGCCTTGTTGGCTGCCGTGAGTAGTGACTGACATCATGCCTCCTGATGGCTCAGGGTGGCGAGTGCCTGGGCGAGCAGGCGGGTTTCACCGCTTGCAAGCTTGGCCAGCACCTGCGCGGCCGCCTGCTTGAAGTCCGGGGCCTTGCCCGCCATCACCAAGAGCGGCGCTACATTGGCGGCGATGGCGGCGTTGTGGGCCGCTGTGCCTTCACCCGCCAGTATGGCGTCCGTGATGGCGCGGTTCTCTTCCGGCTCCCCCCCTTGAATGGCGCTGACCGGATAGGTCTCGAGGCCAAAGTCTGCCGGGGTGAGCAGGTACTCGCGAATTTCGCCGTCACGGATCTCGGCCACTTGGGTCGGTCCGTGAATGGCCACTTCGTCCAGCCCGGCGCCGTGTACCACCATACCGGTTTTCAGCCCCAGTGCCAGCAGGGTTTCTGCGATGGGACGCACCAGCTCGGGGGCATAGACCCCCATCAGCTGATAGCTGGGGCGGGCGGGGTTGATAAGCGGCCCCAAGACGTTGAATAGCGTCCTGGTTTTCAAGGCCTGGCGCACCGGCATGGCGTGGCGCACCCCGGCGTGGTACTGGGGGGCGAACAGGAAGCAGATGCCGAGCTGGTCCAGACAGCGGCGGGCCTGCGCCGGGCTCATGTCGAGCTTGATCCCCATCTTGTCCAGCAGATCGCTGGAACCCGACTTGCTCGAGACCGAGCGGTTGCCGTGCTTGGCCACCTTGAGGCCGCAGGCGGCGGCGACCAGGGCCGAGGTGGTGGAGACGTTGATGGTGTTGAGGCCATCGCCACCTGTGCCGACGATGTCGCAGAACGCATAGTCCGGACGCGGGAAGTCGCGCGCTTCGGCCAAGAGGGCCTCGGCTGCGCCGGCGATCTCCTCCGGGGTCTCCCCCTTGATCTTGAGGGCGGTCAAGAGACTTGCGAGGACGATGGGATCCACTTCGCCACGGACCACCTGACCGAAGGCATCGCGGGCGGCGTCGCGGGTGAGAGACTGCCCCTGATAGAGGGTGTTGAGATGATGATGCATGGGGTCTCCTTACCGCACGTGGCTTTCTGGACGGGTGATGTGGGCGAGGGCCTGGGTCAGCAGGCGGGCCCCTTCCGAGGTCATGATGGATTCCGGGTGGAACTGGAATCCCAGCACCCGCTCGTCCCGTTGCTCTATGGCCATGGGCATGCCCTGATAGTGGGCAATCACCTGCAGCTCTTCGGGTACATAGGTCGCCACCAGGGAGTGGTAGCGGGCCACCGGCAAGGGGCTTTGCAGCCCCGCGAAGGCGCCGTGGCCGTTGTGCTCAATCAGCGAGCGCTTGCCGTGGACTATCTCTCCGGCCGCTCCGACTGTGCCGCCGTAGGCTTCGCACAGGGCCTGATGACCGAGGCAGATGCCGAGGATGGGCACCCGGCCGCGGGCCAGCTTGATGAGATCGATGAGGCAACCGGCCTCATGGGGGGCGCCCGGTCCCGGGGAGAGCACCAGCACAGCATCGCCGTCACAGGTTTCTATCTCCTGCATGATGCGGGTCGCCGGCAGGCTGTTGCGGTAGATGCGCACCGGGTAGCCCAGGGTGCGGAACTGGTCTACCAGGTTGTAGGTGAACGAATCGAAGTTATCGAGCAGGAAGATATTAGTCATGGGACTGCTCCTTCGAAGTGCGGAACTGATCGGCCGGGGCGCTGTAGGTAAAGGAGTCGAAGTTATCGAGCAGGAAGATGTTAGTCATGGCTCACGTCCTTATGTTGCTCCTGCTGGGCGCTCAGGGCTTGCAGGGAGGTGCCATGGCTGGCGGCGATGGCGGCCAGCACGGCGGCCGCCTTGGCACGGGTCTCGTCAGCTTCGGCCTGGGGCTTGGAGTCATAGACCACGCCGGCACCGGCCTGGACATGGGCCAGACCCGCTTTCACGAAGGCGGAGCGGATGACGATGCAGGTGTCCATCTCCCCCGCGCCGTTGAGGTAGCCCACGGCACCGCCGTAGCTGCCGCGGCGCTTGCCTTCCACCATGCGGATAAGCTCGCTGGCCCGCAGCTTGGGGGCGCCGGTCAGGGTGCCCATGTTCATGCAGGCCTGATAGGCGTGCAGGGCATCAAGATCCGAGCGAAGGCGGCCCACCACCCGGGAGACCAGGTGCATCACGTGGCTGTAGCGATCCACTTTCAGCAGATCCTTCACGTAGCGGGTGCCGGGCTCGGAGATGCGTGCGATGTCGTTGCGACCCAGATCCACCAGCATCAGGTGCTCGGCCACCTCTTTCTCGTCCTGGCGCAGTTCGAGCTCGATGCGACCGTCCAGATCCAGATTGATGCTGCCATCGGGGTTGAGGCCGCGGCGGCGGGTACCGGCGATGGGGTACATCTCCACCTGGCGGCTGGCGGCACAGAACTTGACCGCGCTCTCCGGGGAGGCGCCAAACAGGGTGAAGCCCTCATCCTGCACATAGAACATGTAGGGGCTGGGGTTGGTCTGCTTGAGGCGGCGATAGGCGGCCAGCGGGTCGGGGCAGGGCAGGGAGAAGCTGCGGGACGGCACCACCTGGAAGATGTCGCCGCGGCGGATAAAGCCCTTGAGCTTCTCCACTTCGGCGCAGAACTGCTTGTCGCTCTTGTCGATATGGAGATTGCCGGTGAGGGGCTTGGCACCTTGCGCCACCGGTTGCGGCTGTTGGCAGGCCTGTTTGAAGGCCTCGAGGCGCGCAGTCAGCTGTGCGTAACGCTCATCGAGCTGGCTCTCATCCTGCTCGCCGCCAAAGAGGCAGGCCAGCAGCGCCGTGCTCTGCTTGATGTGATCTATGGTGATCAGGGTCTCGGCCACATAGAAGCAGTAGTCGGGGCAGTCGTTGCTCCCTTCCGGCACCTCGGGAAGATCCTCAAAGGAGGCGATGAGATCGTAGGCGAAGCTGCCTCCCATGAAGAGGGCCTCTTTACCCTGCTGGCACTGCAGCTCTTGTTGCAGGGTGCGCAGCACGTCCAGCACGCTGCTGCCCTTGAGGCGGCTGTCTTCGTCAAGGGTGCGGTCGGAGGCCGGGAAGTCGAGCTGCAGCTCGTCCGCCACCCGGGTCTGGGTGATGACGGCGGGTAGGCGCTGCTCGAGCAGGCGCTGCAACTGGACGCCGTTGCGGGTGAGGGCACGGACCCGCACCGTGCGGCCACGGCATTCGATGCGCAGGCAGGCATCCACCAGCAGCAGGCTCTGGGTGCCGGCCTTGGAGTCTATCTCCACCGATTCCAGCAGCAGGTTGTTGGGGTTGTGCTGGCAGAGCTGGGTGTAGAGCGCCAGGGGATCTGTCACATAAGGGGCATTGAGCCTGATGGTATCGAATTCGCCCAGGGGTAACCGGGTCTTGTTGCCTGTCATAATGCCTTCCCTTGCATGTGTTGTGTGTAACCGATGGTCATGGCGTTTCTCTCGAATTGGGATTGGGTTTTCGTCACGTCAGCGAGTTCGCCATCGCCATGTCAGTGCACTTGTCTGAATTGTCGGTTTCATCACAGGTCCATTTGCCGGATAATAAAAAAGCCCGCTGGGGTCAGCGGGCTTTTTCTTTGGGTTCTTAATTTGCTGTCAGATTACAGGTACAGCAACGACCACACGCCCGCATGTCAGGGAGTGTGCCACCACCAGATGGTCAGGATGGAAGTCGTTTGCATGATAGAGTCCTGTAAAAAGATGTTTGCAATGAAGTGCCTACAGAAAACGATAAAGCCGCGGCCAAGTCAAGTCGCTTTTTTGCCTTCTTTTTCCCAAGCAGGCCCCCTGATGAGAGCGAAACAAGCCGATGAGATTCGATCTTCACTGTCATACCACGGCCTCGGATGGCGTGCTGAGCCCCGCCGATCTGGTGCGCCGCGCCGCCGAGAAAGGGGTGGAAGTGTTAGCGGTCACTGACCACGACACCCTTGACGGGCTTGATGAAGTCCGTGCAACGATCAAAGCCGAGCAGTTGCCGCTGCGACTGGTGAGCGGGGTCGAGATCTCCACCGGTTGGGAGCACCACGAGATCCACATAGTGGCGCTCGGGGTGGATGAAAAAAATCCGCAGCTGGTCGCCTTCCTGGCCGGTCAGCGGGCCCGCCGGGAGGCGCGCGCCCTGGAAATAGGGCGCCGTCTGGAGAAGTGCCAGATCCCGGGCACCTATGAAGAGGCCAAGCAGCTCGCCGGTGACGCCGCCGTGACCCGGGCCCATTTTGCCCGGGTGCTGGTGGCGCGCGGGGTGGCCGACAACATGCAAAAGGTATTCAAGAAGTACCTGAGCCGGGGCAACAAGGGTTATGTGCCCGCCGAGTGGCCCGAGATGGGCGAGGCCATCACCGCCATTCACGCCGCGGGCGGGCTGGCGGTGCTGGCCCACCCCAGCCGCTACAGCCTCACCGCCAAGTGGATCAAGCGGCTGCTGGTCGCCTTCAAGGCGGCCGGTGGCGATGCCATGGAGGTCTCCCTGCCCCAGCAGAGCCCCCAGGAGCGGGCCAATCTCGGCCAGTGGGCCAAGGATCACGATCTCTACATCTCGGTGGGATCGGATTTTCATTTCCCCTCCAACTGGACCGAGCTGGGCCGCCATCTGTGGCTGCCCAAGGAGGGCATGCCACTCTGGCTCGGCCACCCCGATCACTTCGGGCTCAGCCAGGAGCAGCATGCCAGCCTGTTGGCCAGCCGCTGACAGGAGGAGGCCGATCCGGTCGGATCGCGTCTTTGGTACGGGCGAGTCTGTGCCAAACAGGTTAAGGTAGTGTCATGGGCCAGGCGGCCCGTGACCATGAAGCGGGCACCCGGTGTGCCCCTATCGCGAGAAGAGCATATGAGTCAGCATTTTTACGTACATCCGGACAATCCCCAGGTTCGCCTCATCGGTCAGGCGGTGCAGATACTGCAAAACGGCGGCGTCATCGTCTATCCCACCGACTCCGGCTATGCCCTGGGCTGCCAGATGGGCAATAAGGACGCGCTGGAGCGCATCTGCCGCATCCGCCGCATCGATCCGAACCACGACTTCACCCTGGTGTGCCGGGATCTATCCGAGATCTCCACCTACGCCAAGGTGGACAACACCGCCTTCCGGCTGGTGAAGAACAACACCCCAGGCCCCTACACCTTCATCTTCAAGGCCACCAAGGAGGTGCCGCGCCGCCTCATGAACGAGAAGAAGAAGACCATCGGCATCCGGGTGCCCGCCAACAACATAGCGCTGGCCCTGCTGGAGGCCCTGGGTGAGCCGCTGCTCTCCACCACCCTGATCCTGCCGGGCTCCGAGATGGCGGAGTTCGACCCCGAAGAGATCGCCGACAAGCTCGGCAAGCAGCTGGATCTGGTGGTCAACGGCGGCTATCTGGGTGAGCAGCCCACCACTGTGGTGGACTTCTCCGACGACGAGCCCGTGCTGCGCCGTCGCGGTGCCGGGGATCCGACGCCGTTTGAGTGATACTGCCGAGCCCGTACCCGAGGCGATGATCGCGCCGGGTGCGACGGGGGAGGGCCTGCTTCCCCCGCCTATGGCCCCCTCGCCCATCGCAAAAGTGCTGGGGCAGCCCTACCATGAGCTGCCCCAGGATCTGTTTATTCCGCCCGATGCGCTCGAGGTGTTCCTCGACACCTTCGAGGGGCCGCTGGATCTGCTGCTCTACCTCATCCGGCGTCAGCAGCTCGACATCCTGAACCTGCCTATCCTGCAGATCACCGCCCAGTACATGGAGTACGTGGAGCTGATGCAGGGGCTCAATCTGGAGCTGGCGGCGGAATACCTGCTGATGGCGGCCTGGCTCGCGGAGATAAAATCCCGCCTGCTGCTCCCCAAGGCCCCGGAGCTGGAAGACGAGGAGGAGGGAGAAGACCCTCGCGTCACCCTGATCCGCCGGCTGCAGGAGTACGAGCGCTACAAGCTGGGCGCGGAGCGGGTCAACGCCTTGCCGAGGCTGGAGCGGGAGATCTTCATCGCCACCGCCCTGCCACCGGATTTTGGTGCCTTGAAGCCGCTGACCCCCGATGTTTCGCTGGTTGAGCTCGCCCTTTACATGCAAAGTATGGTAAAACGCGCGACTCATTTTGAACATCACCAGATCCGCCGCGAGCAGATCCCGACCCGGGTGCGGATGGCGGAGATCCTCGCCATGCTCTCCCTAGGCCAGACCCTGCGCCTTGAGCAGGTGCTGCGGGCCGAAGAGGGACGCATGGGGGTGCTGGTGACCTTCCTGGCCCTGCTGGAGCTGTGCAAGGAGCAGCTTATCTGGATCCTGCAGGCCGAGCCCTTGGGGCCGATCCATTTTGCCCTGGCGAGCCAGGGGGAAGGGGGGGAGCATGAGCAGGTACACTGAGTGGCTGTTCGCCCCGGGCAGTCCGGACGGGGAGGGCAACCGTGGCGCTGCCCACTGAACGATTCAAGACCCTGATTCAGGGAGGGATGCGTGATGGCGCTGCCTGCTGAACGATTAAAAACCCTGATCGAGGCGGCGCTGTTTGTGGCCGGTCGTCCGCTCAATGTCAGCGAGCTGAAAAGCAGCGTACTGGCCGATTATCCGGTGACCAGCCGCTATGTGCAGTTGCTGCTGGCGGAGCTCAGGCAGGATTACAGCGAGCGCGGAGTTGAGCTCAAGGAGGTTGCCTCCGGCTGGCGCTTCCAGGCCCGCCAGGAGTATGCCGAGGAGCTGTCGCGTCTGTGGAGCGAACGGGCGCCCCGATATTCCCGTGCCGTGTTGGAGACGCTGACCCTGATTGCCTATCGTCAGCCCATCACCCGGGCCGAGATAGAAGCCATCCGCGGGGTGGCGGTATCGAGCCAGATAGTGAATACCCTGAAAGAGCGCGGCTGGGTGCGCAGCATAGGTCACAAGGAGGTGGTGGGTCGCCCCGAGCTGCTCGCCACCACCCGAGAATTTCTGGACTATTTCAATCTGCAGAGTCTGGAGCAGCTTCCCGAGCTGCATCCCGAACTGCACTCCCCCTTGCCGGCCATGCTGGGCGAGGGGAGCGACGGTCAATAAGCGGCAGGCCGTCTTGCGCATTAACGTGGTGGCGATGCCCAGAGGGCGCGTCACAGGAGTCAATGTTGTCCGCTATGTCAGCGGGCAGCGATCAACAATCAGGTAAACCCGATGAGTGAAAAACTGCAAAAAGTATTGGCCCGCGCGGGTCAAGGCTCCCGTCGTGAGATGGAGGCCCTGATCACCGCAGGTCGGGTCAGCGTGGATGGCAAGGTCGCCATGCTGGGGGATCGCGTCGAAGTGAACGCCGTGATCCGGGTGGATGGTCACCAGGTCAAGACCCGTGCGGCCGAGGAGCAGATCTGCCGCGTGCTGGCGTATCACAAGCCCGAAGGGGAGATGTGTACCCGTCACGATCCGGAAGGTCGTCCCACCGTGTTTGATCGTCTGCCCAAGATGGACGGGGCCCGCTGGATTGCGGTCGGCCGCCTCGACGTCAACACCTCAGGTCTGTTGCTGTTCACCACCGACGGCGAGCTGGCCAACCGGCTGATGCACCCGAGCCACGAAGTGGAGCGGGAATACGCGGTGCGCGTCTTTGGCGAGATCACCGAAGCCATGCTGCAGCGCCTGCGCAAGGGCGTGCAGCTGGAAGACGGCATGGCCAGGTTCAACAAGATCAAGCCGGCCGGCGGTGAAGGGCTGAACCAGTGGTTCAACGTCACCCTGACCGAGGGTCGCAACCGTGAAGTGCGCCGCCTGTGGGAATCCCAGGAAGTGCAGGTGAGCCGCCTGATGCGCATCCGCTACGGTGACGTCACCCTGGATCGCGGCATCCCCCGCGGTGGCTGGCAGGAGCTCAAACTGCCCGAGGTGAACTACCTGCGCGGCCTGGTCAACCTGCCCAACGAGACCGAGTCCAAGGTCGACCTGCAGCAGGATGGCAAGAGCACCCGCCACAAGCAGGCCGCCCAGATCCGTCGTGCCGTCAAGCGCCACAAGGATATGCAGGGCAAGGAGCCGCGCGCTCGCAGCACCACTGCCCGCCGCAAGCCGCAAGCCTCGACCCGCAACTCCGGCACCGGCAGCAAGTAAGCCTATGCCTGTGGCATGACGTGGTCGGCCCGGGCCAGGCAAAAGCCCGCACCATCTGGTGCGGGCTTTTTGTTTGTGGCGATTCTCCTCCCCCTTTTGAAGGAGGAGGTCGGAAAAGGGTGGCTGCGGGAGAATGGGCGTCAGCAAGGTTGCCCTGGCGGGGCGGGCTTGTTAGCCTTTCCCGCACTGAATACAGGAGATAAGAATGAGCAAGGTACTGGATGAGCTGCTGGCACTGCTGGCGCTGGAGAAAATAGAGGAGGGCCTGTTTCGGGGCCAGAGCCAGGATCTCGGTCTGCGGGCCGTGTTTGGCGGACAGGTAATGGGGCAGGCCTTGTCAGCCGCCAAGCAGACGGTGGCCGCCGATCGCCAGGTCCACAGCTTCCACTCCTACTTCCTGCGCCCCGGGGATGTGACTCGTCCCATCGTTTATGACGTAGAGAATATCCGCGACGGTCAGACAGTCTCCACCCGCCGGGTCAAGGCCATTCAGGGCGGCAAGCCCATCTTCTACCTCAATGCCTCGTTTCAGGTGGAGGCCAGCGGCTTCGAACATCAGGCCCAAATGCCGGTGGGGATCACCCCGCCTGAACTGCTCAAGAGCGAGCTGGAGCTGGTGCGTCCCTACGAGCAGCTGATCCCGGCCACCCTGCGCGACAAGATCCTCTGCGAGCAGCCCATCGAAATCCGCCCGGTGACCCTGGTTGACCCCATCCGTCCGGCGATAGAGGCGCCCCTGCGTCACGTCTGGTTCAAGGCCAATGGGCAGATACCGGATGACCAGCGGGTGCACAACTACCTGCTGGCCTATGCCTCTGATTTCAACTTCCTGTTGACCGCCCTGCAGCCCCACGGGGTCTCCTACTGGGAGCCGGACATGCAGGTAGCGACCATAGATCACTCCATGTGGTTCCACCGGGAGTTCCGGCTGGATGACTGGCTGCTCTATGTGGTGGACAGCCCGAGCGCCAGCGGCGGCCGTGGTCTGGTACGCGGTCAGTTCTTCACCCGCGACGGCGTGCTGGTGGCGAGCACAGCGCAGGAGGGGGTTATCCGCCGCCGAGGTTGAACCTTCCTTCACAGGCAGTCATCAACAAAAACGGGAGCCAGTGGCTCCCGTTTTTTTATGGCGTGTGCGATCAGGCCGCGTCGCGCTCGGGGGAACGCGTGGTTTCCCCGACTTGGGCGAAGCGGTCGGCCCAGAGGGCGATGACGCCGTCACCTGTGACGTTGCAGGCGGTGCCGAAGCTGTCCTGGGCCAGGTAGAGGGCGATCATCAGGGCGATGGAGGCCTCTCCGAAGCCGAGCATGGAGGTGAGCAGGCCGAGCGCCGACATGACGCCGCCACCGGGGGCTCCCGGCGCCGCAATCATGATGACGCCGAGCATCATGATGAAGGGCAGCATGGTGCCATAGCCCGGGATGGCCAGATGCTCGGAGAGGAACATCACAGCGGTGGCGCAGGTTACCAGGGTGATGGTGGAGCCGCAGAGGTGAATGGTGGCGCACAGGGGCACGGTGAAGTTGGCGATGCCGTCGCTCACGCCGTTGTTCTTGCTGGCCTGCAGTGCCACCGGGATGGTGGCGGCGCTGGACATGGTGCCGAGTGCGGTGAAGTAGGCGGGCAGCATGTTCTTGATGAGCATGGCGGGGGAGCGGCCCAGCGCCAGCCCGGTGCCGATGAAGAGCACGGAGAGCCAGAGCCAGTGCATGACGATGGCCATCACCAGCACCACGCCGAAGGTCTTGAGAGTGGCGAACACTGTGCCTTCCACCGTCATCTCGACGAAGACGCCGGCGATGTAGAAGGGCAGCAGCGGGATGATCACGCGGGCCAGCAGGCGGTCTATGATGTCACGGCCCTGATCGGCGACCCGGCGCAGGTCGGTGGCCTGGGTGGCGCTGATGCCGATGCCGAACACGAAGGCGGCGGCCAGGGCCGACATCACCCCGAACAGCGGCGGTATCTCCAGATTGATGTAGGAGCTGAGCTTGATGGCGGCCTGCGCCGTGGGCTCGGCGGCCGTGGTCAGCTGCGGGATCAGCTGGCTCGCCACCGTGAAGGCAAACAGGCCCGCCAGTATGGTGGAGCAGTAGGAGAGGGCCACCGTCTTGCCGAGCAGCTTGCCGGAGTTCTTCGGCAGGCTGGCGATGCCGCTCATGATGAAGAACAGGATGATGAGCGGAATGGTGAAGGTGATCAGCTGACCTATCACTGTCTTGGCCGTGAACAGCACCCGTGCGACCCATTCCGGGGCGTAGAGGCCGAGCAGGAGACCGGCGAGGATGCCGGCAATCAGATTGAGGACGAGTTTCATGGGGGAATCCAGGTGTTGGTGTCTGTTTTGTTATTTAATCTTGATTTTAATGCCGCCTTTTAACACAAATGCCGCATCTTGTCTGCCATCACCTGGTTAACTCAGAGTTAAATATTGTTACCTGGATGCTGAATCACGTCGGGCACCCTGTCTGGATCGACGGCCGCGATATTGATTAATTGTGGCTGGATTGGGGTCGCGGATCAGCAGGGCATGGAGCCAGCGGCCGTGCACCGCATCCTGGCTGCACCAGCTCTGATGCAGCTCAAACGGCAGGGGGGCGATCAGCTGCGTCATCCGGGCCTCATCGAGCCGGGTCAGCAGCGGATATTCCTCCTGTGAGGGGGGCAAGGGGCTGGCGGGTTCACTCTCGCCATAGGGGAAGGAGCAGTAGAGGGGCCCCTGGGGTTTGAGCAGGCCGGCGAGGTGCATCAGGGCAGGGGCCAGCTCATCCTCGGTCAGGCAGGGCAGCGAGCCGCTGGCCCAGATGCCGTCATAGGGCAGCACGTTGTGCATCTGCTCGAAGCGGCAGACCCGCACCGGTTGGCCGCACAGGCGCGAGGCGGCGCTGGCCTGACTCAGGCTGGCATCGAAGGCGGTGACCATGAACCCCAGCGTCCGAAAATGGTGCAGATCCTCCCCCGCGCCGCAGCCCGCTTCCAGCAGATGGGCGCCCGGCTGCAGGCGGGCCAGGAAGGGGGAGTGGGCCTGGCCGATGAGGGCGGGGCGGGGCGCCTGAAGGGCAGCGCTTTGGGTGCCTTGGGCGGGTGAGAGTGACAGTGGCATAGGGCTCGTCTCTAAGGTGGGCGGCTACTCTAGCAAATTTGCCCCGCTCTGTTCAGATCTGCTGAGGATCCTCCCCGGCCCAGCGCGCAACCAGCGCCATCAGGGACGGCGCAGAAGCGAGGGCGAGGGGTTGGCGAGCAGGCCGAACAGGGTGTCGAGCAGGAAGTCGGCCTCCTGAACAAGGTTGATGCGCTCCGGGAAGTGCAGCCAGTTGATGATGTAGCCATCCAGGGTGCAGTGAAGCAGCGTGGTGGCGCGGCGCAGATCCAGCCCTTGGGGCAGGTGGCCGAGGCGCACGGCGTTGCCCAGGGTGATCTCCAGATCCCGGAAGAAGTTGATGGATTGCTGACGCATGTGATCCCGCAGGGAGATGGCCTCTCCTTCCAGCGACTCCAGATTGAACATGATGGTGAACATCTGCTGGTGGGCGGGTTCTGTGCTGATCTTGCATATCACCTCCTTGAGGAAGAGGCGCAGCTTGCCGAGGGGATCCGGCTCCTGCTCATCCACACAGGCATCGAGCTGGTGGGAGAGGGGGGCGCACAGCTCCTCCCACAGGGTGACGAACAGCTCCTCCTTGTTCTTGAAGTGCCAGTAGATGGCACCCCGGGTAAGGTCTGCCGCCTTGGCGATGTCGGTCAGGTTGGTCTTCGCCAATCCCTGTTGGCAGAACAGATTCAGGGCCGTGCTCATGATGTGGCAGCGGGTCTGCTGCGCTTCTTCTTTGGTTCTTCTGGCCATCGGATCTGTACCTGTTAAAAGGGGAAAAAGTTACTTACATACATTTATGAATGTATGTATATTGCCTCATCTTCGCAGTTTTACCAACAGGGGCCCTATAAACCCTGTGGTTTTGTGGTTTTTTTTGTTTGAAACAGAGGCTCAGAAACTCCATGCATAAACACATTCTCGCACGTTCGGTGGGCCTTGCCTTGTTGGCAAGCGGCCTGCTGGCTGGTTGTGGCGACAAGGGCGAGGCCGGGCAAGGGGCGGGCGAGATGCCGCCTGCCGCCGTGGACGTGGTCACTCTCCATGCCGCACCGCTGCAACTCATGTCCGAGCTCACCGGCCGCACCGCCCCCCTGCGGGTAGCCGAGGTGCGTCCCCAGGTGAATGGCATCATCCTCAAGCGCCTGTTCACCGAAGGCAGCGACGTCAAGGCCGGCCAGTTGCTGTACCAGATCGATCCCGCCGTCTATCAGGCCGCCGTCGCCAGCGCCAAGGCGAACCTGGCCAAGGCACAGGCCAACGAGCAGAGCGCCCGTCTCAAGGCCCAGCGTTATGCCGAGCTGGTGAAGGTGAAAGCCATCAGCCGTCAGGAGTATGACGACGCCGACGCAGCCTGGAAACAGCAGGTTGCCGAGATCGGGGCCGCCAAGGCCGCCCTGCAGAGCGCCAACATCAACCTGGCCTATACCAAGATCACCGCCCCCATCAGCGGTCGCATCGGCAAGTCTGCGGTGACCGAGGGTGCCCTGGTCACCGCCCAGCAGGCGGACAGCCTCACCTCCATCTCCCAGCTCGATCCCATGTATGTGGACGTGCGCCAGTCCACCGCCGATCTGCTGCGCCTCAAGCGCCAGGTTGCTGCCGGCAAGCTCGTCCAGGACGAGAGCAAGGGCGCCAAGGTGCACTTCCAGCTGGAAGATGGCAGCCAGTACAGCGAAGAGGGCTCATTGCAGTTCTCCGACGTGACAGTGGACGAGACCACCGGCATGGTGACCCTGCGGGTCCTGGTCCCGAATCCCCATGATCTGCTGCTGCCCGGCATGTTCATGCGCGCCACCCTGCAAGAGGGCGAGCGCCCGCAAGGCCTGCTGGTGCCGCAGACCGCCGTGACCCGCACACCCAAAGGCGGCGCCACCGTCATGGTGGTGACCGCGGACAACAAGGTCGAGCTGCGGGAAGTGCAGCTCAGCCGCGTGGTTGGCGACAGCTGGGTGGTGGAGTCCGGCCTCAAGGCCGGCGAGAAGGTGATAGTGGCTGGTCTGCAGAAGGTCAAACCCGGTGCCCTGGTGGCGCCCGCTGAGCGCGCCAGCAACACCACGACAGCACAAGCCGATCAGACCCAGGTCACCAAGCAGTAGGATGGAGTAGTCGCCTCATGGCACGATTTTTCATAGACAGACCCATTTTCGCCTGGGTGATTGCCCTGGTGATCATGCTGGCCGGGGCCATGGCCATCATAGGCCTGCCGGTCGCCCAGTACCCGACCATAGCCCCGCCGGCCGTCGGCATTTCCGCCAGCTACCCGGGGGCGTCCGCCAAGACGGTGGAAGACTCGGTGACCCAGATCATCGAGCAGAACATGACGGGGCTGGATCACCTGCTCTACATGTCTGCCCAGTCCGATTCTTCCGGCAACGTCAGCGTGACCCTCACCTTCAAGCCGGGCACCGATCCCGACATCGCCCAGGTGCAGGTGCAGAACAAGTTGCAGCAGGCCATGTCGCTCTTGCCCCAAGAGGTGCAACAGCAGGGTGTGCGGGTTCAGAAGACCTCCAGCAGCTTCCTGATGGTGGCCGCCTTCATCTCCACCGATGGCAGCATGACCAACGACGATCTCGCCGATTACGTGGTCTCCAACATCAAGGAGCCCCTGAGCCGACTGGATGGGGTGGGTGACATCACCTTGTTCGGCAGTCAGTACTCCATGCGTGTCTGGCTGGATCCCCACAAGCTCAACCGGGTACAAATGACCCCGGGAGACGTGCAGGCCGCCATCCAGGCCCAGAACGCCCAGGTGGCCTTTGGCAAGCTGGGGGGCACCCCTGCGGTGAACGATCAGCAGTTCACCGCCACCATCATGGGACAGACCCGTCTCTCCACCCCGGAGGAGTTCAACAACATACTGCTGCGGGTGAACCAGGACGGCTCCAAGGTGCTGCTCAAGGACGTAGCCCGGGTCGAGCTCGCCGGCGAAAGCTACGATGCCTCCGCCCTCTACAATGGTCAGGCCACGGCGGCGCTGGCGATCAAGCTGGCCACCGGGGCCAATGCCCTGGATACCGCGGACGAGGTGCGCGGCAAGCTCGATGAGCTGTCGGGCTACTTCCCGGCCAACATGAAGATCGTCTACCCCTACGACACCACGCCGTTCGTGAAGATCTCCATCGAGGAGGTGGTGCAGACGCTGATCGAGGCCATCTTCCTGGTGTTCTGCGTCATGTATCTGTTCCTGCAGAACTTCCGGGCGACCCTGATCCCGACCATAGCGGTGCCCGTGGTGCTGCTCGGTACCTTCGGGGTCATGGCGGCCTTCGGCTTCTCCATCAACACCCTGACCATGTTCGGTCTGGTGCTCGCCATCGGCTTGCTGGTGGATGACGCCATCGTCGTGGTGGAGAACGTGGAGCGGCTGATGAGCGAGGAGGGGCTCTCCCCTCTTGAAGCGACCCGCAAGTCCATGACCCAGATCACCGGCGCCCTGGTGGGCATAGCCCTGGTGCTGTCGGCGGTATTCGTGCCCATGGCCTTCTTCGGCGGCTCGACCGGCGCCATCTATCGCCAGTTCTCCCTCACCATAGTCTCGGCCATGGTGCTGTCGGTGCTGGTGGCCCTGATCCTGACCCCGGCGCTCTGTGCCACCCTGCTCAAACCCATGAAGCACGGGGAGTTCGGTGCCCAGCGCGGCTTCTTCGGCTGGTTCAACCGCTTCTTCGACACCAATGCCAACCGTTACCAGAACGGCGTGCGCAAGGTGATCAAGCAGGGGACCCGTTACAGCATCATCTATCTGGCCATGCTGGCGGTGCTGGCGGTGCTCTTCATGCGCCTGCCCACCTCCTTCCTGCCGGAAGAGGATCAGGGGGTCATCATGTCCATGGTGCAGCTGCCGGTGGGGGCCACCAAGGAGCGTACCGAGGTGGTGCTGGCCGACATGCGCGACTACTTCCTCAAGAACGAGAAGGACAACGTCGATTCGGTGCTGACGGTGGCGGGCTTCAGCTTCGCCGGTAGCGGCCAGAACAGCGGCATGGCCTTCATCAAGTTGAAGGACTGGAGCGAGCGTAAAGGCGAGGAGCGCAGTGCCAATGCCATCATAGGCCGCGCCATGGGCTATCTGTTCAGCATCAAGGAGGCGCAGGTCTTCGCCTTCAACCTGCCTCCCATCCCGGAACTCGGCACGGCCACCGGCTTCGATTTCTTCCTGCAGGACCGCGGTGGTCTGGGGCACGAGAAACTGATGCAGGCCCGTAACCAGTTGCTCGGCATGGCGGCGCAGGATCCCAACCTGGTGCGGGTGCGCCCGAACGGGATGGAAGACACCCCCCAGCTCGACATCAAGATAGATTACGAGAAGGCGCTGGCTCAGGGGCTCTCCATCAGCGACATCAACAACACCTTGTCGGCGGCCTGGGGCTCTTCTTACGTGAACGACTTCGTCGACAGAGGCCGGGTCAAGAAGGTCTACCTGCAGGCGGATGCCCCCTTCCGGATGAACCCGGAGGATCTGAAGCTGTGGTACGTGCGTAACAGTGCGGGCCAGATGGTGCCCTTCTCCGCCTTCGCCAGCACCGAGTGGAGCTTCGGCTCGCCCCGTCTGGAGCGCTACAACGGCGTCTCCGCCATGGAGATAGTCGGTGAAGCGGCCCCCGGCAAGAGTACGGGTGACGCCATGGCTGCCATAGAGCAGATGGTGAAACAGCTGCCGGAAGGTATCGGCATCGAGTGGACGGGGCTCTCCTTCCAGGAGCGTCAGGCAGGCTCCCAGGCGCCGGCGCTCTACGCCATCTCGCTGCTGGTGGTCTTCCTCTGTCTGGCGGCCCTCTACGAGAGCTGGAGCATTCCGTTCTCTGTCATGCTGGTGGTGCCGCTCGGGGTGCTGGGCGCCATACTGGCGGCCACCCTGCGGGGCCTGGAGAATGACGTCTATTTCCAGGTGGGCCTGCTCACCACTATCGGGCTCTCGGCCAAGAACGCCATCCTGATCGTGGAGTTCGCCAAGGAGCTCCATGACAAGGGGATGAAGCTCGGCGATGCGGTGGTGGAAGCCTCCCGCCAGCGTCTGCGTCCGATCCTGATGACGTCCCTTGCCTTCATCCTCGGCGTCTTGCCGCTGGTGATAAGCACTGGTGCCGGCGCCAGCAGCCGCAACGCCATCGGCACCGGCGTCATGGGGGGGATGATCACGGCCACAGTGCTCGCCATCTTCTTCGTGCCGCTCTTCTTCGTGCTGGTGATGCGTTACTTCACCAAGCAGAGTTCAGTCGAGGAGCGCGCCGCGCTGACCAAGGAGACCCAACATGACTAAGACCCTGGTCGCCCTGAGTGTGACGCTGCTGCTGGGGGCCTGTTCCATGGCCCCCGATTACCAACGCCCCGAGGTGCCGCAAGGCGCCTCCTGGCAAGAGAACCTATCCACCCAGGGGGCGCTGGCGCCCTGGCAGCAACAGTTTCTGGATCCGGCACTGCAAAAGCTGATCGACACCGCGCTCGAGAACAACCGGGATCTGCGGCTCGCGGCCCTCAACGTCGAGGCCTATGAGGCCAGATACCGGATCCAGCGGGCGGCCCAGTTGCCGACCCTGGCCGCCAGCGGCTCCGGCACCCGTCAGCAGGGATCCGACGATCTCAGCAGCACGGGGCAGGGGAGCATCAGCAGCCAGTACGGCGCCGACATCGGCATCACCGCCTATGAGCTGGATCTGTTTGGCCGGATCCAGAGCCTGAAAGATCAGGCGCTGGAGAACTACCTGGCGCAAATCGAGACCCAGCGCAGCACCCAGATAGCGCTGATCGCCTCGGTGGCGAATGCCTACCTCACCCTGCTGGCGGATCAGGAGCTGCTGGCGCTGAGCCAGGCGACGCTCGCGACCGAGCAGGAGAGCTATGCCCTGACCCAGCACAAGTACCGGCTGGGGGCGGCCTCCGAGATGGAGCTGGCGCAGGGGCGCACGGCCCTTGAGAACGCCCGGGTCAGCCAGGCGCAATACCAGCGTCAGGTGAAACAGGACCGAAACGGTCTGGCTCTGCTGCTCGGCACAGAAGTGCCGGTGCTGGAGGGGCAACCGGCGACCCTGGCCGAGGTGCAACTGGCCGCCATCCCGGTGGGGGCCCCTTCCAGCCTGCTGCAACAGCGGCCAGACATACTGGCGGCGGAGCACAGCCTGAAGGCGGCCAACGCCAATATAGGCGCGGCCCGTGCCGCCTTCTTCCCGACCATCTCGCTGACCGCGACGGCGGGCACCGCCAGCAACCAGCTGAGCGGGCTGTTTGACGGCGGCACCGGCACCTGGACCTTCATGCCCCAGATAAACCTGCCCATCTTCGACGGTGGCAAGCGCATTGCGGATCTGGATGTGGCCGAGGTCGGCACCAAACAGGCGGTGGCGAGCTATGAGAAGAGCATCCAGACCGCCTTCAAGGAGGTCGCGGATACGCTCGGCGCCCAGGCGGACTACCAGCAGCAACTGCAGGCCCAGCAGGATCTGGTGGATGCCAACCAGACCTACTTCAAGCTGGCGGAGTTCCGCTACGAGCAGGGGGTGGACAGTTATCTGACGAGGCTGGATGCCCAGCGCTCCCTGTTCAGCGCGCGGCAGGGGCTCATCAGCACCCGCCTGGCTCAGCTCAGCAACCAGGTTGCTCTCTACAAGGCGGTCGGTGGCGGCTGGCAGGCCCCCAAGGAGGCCCCGGCGGCATCCGAAGGGCAGGGCTAGTCTCTCTCGCTGACAGCGTGACAGCCACAGGGCGAACCATCTGGTTCGCCCTGTTTTTTTAGGTGCGATTGACCATGCAAAGCCCAGCCTGGTTGCGGGGATAAACCCGCCCAGACCGGGAGCAAGCGCTGCACAAGCGCCTTCCATGATGTGCACCGGCCCTTACCGTAATCACCGGCCAGAGAAAACCGGCGACCGACTCGCAGCCGGCATCCGGCTCGTTCGCTGAGTCCGGCCGAGGGGATGCCATTAATCGCATAAGCTGCGCACTAATTATTCTTTCAAAGAATAAATGGGTGGCTCTTATAGTTGGTCACTCGACTCTCATTCCAAGGACGTGCAATGAAACGACTCCTGCCCGCCACCCTGCTCGCCGCAGGACTGGCCCTCACCCCGATGGCCCAGGCCGCCACCCTGCTCAACGCCTCTTACGACGTGATGCGCGACTTCTACAAGGACTACAACGCCGCCTTCCAGAAACACTGGCAGGCGGAAGGCGGCGAGCCGCTGCAGATCAATATGTCCCACGGCGGCTCTAGCAAGCAGGCGCGGGCAGTCATCGACGGCCTGCCCGCCGATGTCATCACCATGAACATGGCCACCGACATCAACGCCCTGGCCGAGCATGGCGGCCTGGTCCCGAAAGAGTGGGCGGCCCGCCTGCCGGACAACAGCGCGCCCTTCACCTCG
Source organism: Aeromonas sp. ASNIH5 (assembly GCF_002902865.1). NCBI lineage: Bacteria > Pseudomonadati > Pseudomonadota > Gammaproteobacteria > Aeromonadales > Aeromonadaceae > Aeromonas > Aeromonas sp. ASNIH5. The sequence goes on from NZ_CP026122.1 coordinate 4,675,520, forward strand.
GCCACTGTGTTCATCGTGCGCAAGGGCAACCCCAAGGGGCTGAAGGACTGGCCTGATCTGCTCAAGGAGGGGGTGCAGGTGATAGTGCCCAACCCCAAGACCTCGGGTAACGGCCGCTACACTTACCTGTCGGCCTGGGGTTATGTACTGGAGCAGGGGGGCGATGAGAAGGCGGCCAGGGCGTTCGTCGGCAAGCTGTTCAAGCAAGTCCCCGTGCTCGACACCGGTGGCCGCGCGGCCACCACCACCTTCATCCAGAACCGCATAGGCGACGTGCTGGTCACCTTCGAGAACGAAGCCGAGATGATCGCCCGCGAGTTCGGCCGCGGCAGCTTCGAGGTGGTCTACCCCAGCGTCACCGCCGTGGCCGAGCTCCCGGTGGCGGTCGTCGACAAGGTGGTCGACAAGCAGGGCACCCGCAAGGAGGCCGAGGCTTACCTGGCCTACCTGTGGTCTGACGAAGGCCAGCGCATCGCCGCCAACAACTACCTGCGCCCGCGAAGCCCTGCTATCCTCGCCGAATTTGCCGATCGCTTCCCGAACGCCACCTTCCTCAACGTGGTGAAGACCTTTGGCGAGTGGCCTGTTATCCAGAGCACCCACTTCAAGGAGGGCGGGGTGTTCGACCAGATCTATGCCGTGCAATAAGACGCACCCGAGCGGCCAAAGCCCGGCCAGGTGCCGCCATCTTGGGGCCATTCGCCTGGGGCTCACGCCTTGATTGCTCAGCCTCCCGGCGGGCGTGTCAGGGGCAGAATGGAAGATCCGGACATCGCCGGTATATGAAAGAAATGGGCTGGGCGCTCGCGGGATAATCAGGGTCCCTGACGGGGCCCACATCACAAGAAGCACAAAGGGTTAGCGTCTGAACGAAGCTAACCCTTTGTTTTACATGGTGCCGGAAACAGGAGTCGAACCTGCGACCTTCGCATTACGAATGCGCAATAGTGACGTTTCATTGTGTATCAAGCTATTCCAGAGACACCACAAATTACACCATAAGGCCCTGTAATTGCTGTAATAGTTTCTAATTTTGCATCTCATCTTGTCTTGTCATGTTTCATTTAATAGCATGTCCTTTGTTGGGCCCAGTGTTGGGCCAAATCTGGGGGCTGTGATGAGTGGCAAGATAATCAAGCAGGATCGTGAAATCAGCGCTTTAGCCGTCGATGAGGGCAAGAGCGTTAAGCGGTTCAGTGTGCAATCAAAGCATGGCGGAGGCTTGCATATTGAAGTTCGCGCCAATAGCAAAAAGAGATTCGTTTACAGATTCCGGCTAGCCGATAAGCAGCACGATCTTGTGATTGGCTATTACCCAAGAGTCACACTTGCAGAAGCCAGAGCGGCACACAAAGAAGCTACGGCGCTTGTGCGGCAAGGCATAGACCCTAGACAGGTGGCACAAGAAACCAAACTGGCGAATCTTGAGATGCCCACGCTTGCCGCCTGTTACCGTGACTGGCTGGCGATGCGTTCCAAGTCACAAAAACCGATAGGCCCGCGCACCCTGAGCGATTATGAGGGCACGTTTACCCGCCACATCGAGAAGGCGCTAGGCAATAAGCGGGTGTGTGACATTAGCCGCGCTTCACTGTATGAACATTTCCGCCATGTAGGCAGCACTGAGGGAACACGAAAAGGGCTGATATTGCTGAACCAGTGCCTTGACCATGCCGTACTGCAAGGCCATATCGAATTGAATCCCGCCCGCCTACTCAAACCAGCCATGTTTGGCGCGTCTATGGGTAAGCCTCGCAAGCGCTGGCTGAATCGCGATGAATTGAGCCAGTTATGGGCAGCACTTGAACAGGCGACCTCTGGCGGTGGTTCTGTGGCTGCTGGTGGTCGCGGGATTGCATCTAACGTGGTTCTATCGCCAGCGGTGGCTAATTGCTTGCGCTTGATAACACTTACCGCCGTTCGACGCTCTGAGGCTGTCCAGATGCGATTTGACCAAATCAATGGAGACCGCTGGACAATCCCAAAGACCAAGAACGGGCACGCCCACGTTGTAACCTTGAGCCCGCTGGCGCTAGAGATTATCGAAAAACAAAGGTCGCTCTCTGGTGGCCCCTTTATCTTTGAGTCCACCAGCAAGGCAGGGCACCCGATTACAGGTGACTCTCTCACCAAAGCGCTAGAGCGAGTCAGAAACAAGCACCTTGCCGAGCTTGAGCCTTTCAGCGTACACGACCTGCGCCGCACTGTAGCAACGGGCGCGGCGGAATATTTGGATGCCCCAGAACGCCTGATTGAGTTGATGCTCAACCATTTGCCGAAAGATAGATTGATCCGCACCTATCAAGTGGGTGGCATGAGCGAGAAGTTGCGGGCGCTGTTTCTGGGGTGGGGCGACTGGATAGCCGCCAACGTAGCCAAAGAGCCGGAGTCAGTGCCGGATAACGTAGTGCAATTGGGCGCGAGTAGATAGGATTACAGGAAAGTATTGGCGGCTCACAGCTCGATTGCGTGGGCCGTTTTGGCGTATGGCTGGATAAAAAACAGGCAAATAGATCCGAAGTGGCACAGATTGCACGAAACCGACAAAAGATGTGTTATTATCCCATCTGTCAGTCGGTAAAGACATGTCCGACTGTAATAGTAATACACCACTTAAACTATTACAACCATTTTGGGGGTTTTTATGCAAATTGAGAATCTAAGCGGTCACACGATTCTGAAGATCGGGCAAGTATTGGAGCTGACGCAGTCGAGCAGATCGAAGTTCTGGAGAGACCGTAAGATGGGCAGGGCACCCAAGTGCCTGATGCAGGGGGATCGAGTACTGGGGGTGACGGTCGCTGATTTCTTGGCATGGCAAGAGTCGCTTCGTGAGGGCGGCAAATGAAAAAGCCCGCCATGATGACGGGCCTTAAGATGGAGGGAAACGGGCGCCAACCCGCTTCAATCCTGAATGTGAGTGACGTTAGAGCGTCACACAAACCAAATGCCTTAGGGGGCTTTATGAAGTTTACTCGAATTCTTGATGCAATCAACCTTGATCGTACCATCACCGCACTTGCACTCATCACCGCAGGGCTGAACCTGCTGGGGATGGTGATGTCATGAGCATGATTCCTAACAATATTGTCATCCTGAGTGATGAGGATTTAGATCGAGTGTGCAAGCTGCTGTGCACCAAATACGCAAGTTGGGTGCGCGTTGTGGCACGAAATCCAGGCATCTTGACGCACGAGCTTCCCGCCATGCTCAGGCCGTCAAACAATCCTGCGGGCATAAGCCGGATGCTGAACAAGAAGCTGCTTCCCATTGGCCTGCAAATTGAAAAGCAGGTGCTGACGAAACATAACGAGTCGTGGGGGTGGTTCCTAGTCGAACTACCAGCAGTTGATGGCAAGGCGGCGTAAACAAGAAACAAAAGGGTAGGATTTCCTACCCTTTTTTCCCGTTGCGTGCGGTTGTCTGGATTAGTTGGGCGGAGTAAGATAAGCGCGTTACCTGCTGCCCCGTCGAGACTACCACATGCCCAACGGGGCATTTTTTTTATCTGTGGCGTGGTAGCCACTTTTTTGCAGGTGACAACGAATGACTGATGAATCAGCAAAGAAATTCCACTTTGAGGTCTGCGACGCGATAGCACATGGCGTTGAAGGGGCCGTTTTCCTGAGTAACATTCGCTTCTGGCTTCGCAAGAACATCGAGGCGCAATCAAACATCCACGATGGCCGTGTTTGGACGTTCAATAGCTCAAGGGCGTTTGCTGAGATTTTCCCGTTTTGGAATGAGCGAAAGATCGCCAGAATTACTGCTGCCCTAGAGGCTAGCGGAATCCTACTGTCCGCAAACTACAACCGGAAGCAATACGACCGGACAAAATGGTTTTCAATCAATGAGCCTGAGTTTGTCACGTCAGCCAATGATGATAGCGGCAATGGATCAGTGGGTGAGAGTGAGAGTTGCGGCGGAGAAGAAATGAAAATCGGCCTACAACCCGCACCAGAGGCCATTTGTCAAAAACGGGAAATGCATTTGTCAAAAACGGTGAATGCATTTACCGAATCTGTCCGACCAATACCAGATGTAATCTCTTCTGTAATCACTGATGTAACCGACACTACATGGCATTTTTTGCCAGCAAAAAACGTATCTGTCTCGACTGCTGATTCAAAGGATGATGATTCATCCAAAGCTGAAGGCCATGAAAGCAAAGACGGTTTGGCAGAGAAGAACAGCAAGGAAGGTTTGCCATTGCCTGACGAGCTTGGTGATGATTACCCACTCTGCAAGCAAGCCATTAAAATCATGAATCGGTTACGAAGAGAGGAAGGTCTTACCAATATCTACACAAACAGAATGCACACGCGTCAATGGCAGGAGTGTGAATACGCATTGGCGTCCATCTTCAACGATAGAGCGAACACTGGGCATATGGAACAGCACTTCTTTGACATGCTGGATGGCCCATTGGCTAAGGCGAAGCGCGTCACTCTTAATCACCTGTGCGCCACATTCACGAACGACAGTAACTTTGACCATTTGCACCTACTGGTAGACTGCCACGGATTTGATAACGATGGTTACGCCTACTAACAAGTCACAGGAGCCGCTAGATTCAATTTTAATGCGTCAGTCCATACAGACCCACCAGCACAAAATAGGATTGATTCTAGGGCTGCTACAGAGCCGTTAATCGCATATCAAAACGATGAACGGTAATAACCTCCCCTGGCAACCGGCCACACTAACGAGCACGAATCGTGCACGACTGGTTAACGGCTGGTACGTCACATAAACAACTTTCCGCGACCATTAACAGGCAAACAACAGGCTGCCAGCCCTTGCGCCGCAATGCTTACAGCGATTCCAAAAAACCACGTTTAACAGGCAAACAACCAGCAAACAACCAGCAAACAACCAGCAGACTGCCAGATTAGGGCAGGCAAAGGGCAGGCTGGAAACATTGGTGCGCAAGGCTTACGAGGTTTTTGATAGTTATTGAGGGCAGGCAGAAGGCAAGCATACTTTGCCAGCGTGAAAGAACACAAATGGAGTGCGCAATTCTGCCGCCTCCTGAGCGATTGCAATGCAAAGGCAATGCGAACGCATAACGAACGCATTATTGCGTTGGTTAGCTGGTGACTGATACAGCAGGCGGTACAGCTTAGAGCCATCATCACGCCCTTATCTGGCGCTGGTTTGGTTAACTGGTGATACAGCGGACAGTACACCTTGCGATACAGCTAAATGGTTTTCTAGCAAATTGGAATCCTAAATTTGATACAATGAATACACCCCATATTCATTAGAGGAAAGCATGGTTAGGCTGACGCAAGAGCAGAAAGATCGGATTGTTGAAATGCGGCGAACGCATTCGCTAAAAGAGATTGCAGCAATCACCGAGATACCACTGGGGACAGTCAGAACAATCTGTTTTCGTGCAGGCGTTAAAGCTCCTGTGCCCAATTCTGAACACGCAGCATTCTTTGTGCTACCAGAGCCCCAAGAAGCGGCGGGAACGCAGTTAGTGGCGTTTCAGTTGCCTGAACAGCGAACCCAGACAGGTGATCGAGAGGTTGACGCCTTTCTATGGCTGCTTGAGGTTATTGACGGCGGAGACCCTGTATTGATTGGTCAGGCGATGACTGCCGCTGAAAGGATGGAATCAACCCCTGAAGAGCTGGCGAAGCGTTATTCAAGTTCCGTACTGGCTAAGACTGGGAACGCTATGGCCGCCGCCTTTGCTGGCCTTGGTTGGGATGACTTGAAGGGCAGAGCGGAAAGGGCGATACAGAAAAGGGTTCGTGCCTGTGAGGCTGTAGCCATATTCGGTGATGATATTCACGAGCCTGCAAAGCAAGAGTATTTTTGCATTGAGGCGCTAAAGGGGCTGGAGCGTGGGAAATTTGGCTTTCTTGACCCGCAAGAGGTGGATTCTCGCTTTGAGCAGTACCCCCATTTAATCCCCAGCACAATTGAAGGCTGCATTCTTGAGTTCACATTCTGGAGAGACCTGTGGCGATTAAAAAGTTCCGTTGATGATGATACGTGCCAAGAGTCCTACGAGCGTGAGCAGTACCTATGGCGGCTAATGGCTAAGATTCGCCCCAGAAGCAAGGAAGAGGCCGCATCGGCGTTTAAATTCATGCTTGAGCGCGATGATAGGCAGGCGCTTGTTGATTGCCATGAGATCATATCGAACCTGCTGAGGGCCTAACCAAACCGAACCCAAGCAAACCCAAAATAACCCACTGGGTTTTCTGTAGGTTATGAATCGCTTTACTTTGGGTTCGTGGCACCGGATTTTAATTCCGGTTCACAGCAACCAAAATTCAAATGGTTAGCCATGAGGTTGATTGGATTTCGATACCCATAACAGGTGCCCTGTATTGCAAGACACCCGACCCACTAAATGAGCTGACAACCATACTTAGTTCATACAGCTCTGAATTTTTGTCGCCATATCTTTCAGTGTCGATAGCGCCATATCTGGATTGGCTCCATCCCAAGCACCGACAGGCTGGAATCCATTGTTAGTACTAAAGCCTGTCTCTTTCTGTGCCTGCATAATTTCACTGAAAGAAAGGAGTAGTTTTCCACCCTCTTTTTTAGCTACGACATCAAATTGCACAGTGCGGGAAATTGGCGCGAATCCGAATGTGAATGAATAATCAGATCTTCCTTGCGCGGCAACTTTTGACCCATCATCTGATTTGTATTTTATGACTTCACCGCCCGCAGAGTTGTTCTTATCGCCAGCAATGTAAAGGTTACCTGAAGCCTGCCCCACAAAGCTCTTAGATGTGTCGCTTAGTTGAACATCTTTATTAGACAAATTTGAGGCAATGCAGAAAGCAAGGTCTGAAGATGCTGATGCTTGGGAAGAAAACTCATAGCGATCTAAGAAACTATTTCCATTAACCTGCTTAAGCGTTAAGCCATCAACGCCATTCAAGTTGCTGCTAATTTGATTAGTTGCACATCCGGCCAGGCCGAGACCAATACCGAGAATTAGATAAAATTTCATTGCGCTATCACTCCATGTTGAAGATTTTTTGGAAGGTTATCACTTTGGGGGGTCAAGCGACAATCGATGTGGCTGATAAGTTTGATGTGTGTAATGCACTTGGCGATTCACCCCTTGGCTAGCGTCACAGGTAAGTCAGCCGCTGCCGATGCTACTACATCAGCATCGGAACCAGCCTTACTGACCCTCCTGAAAATGCAGAGCTTGACGACGAGCAGCACGCATTGATAAAGTGATATTGTAATAAAGTGATAATATGATATTGAGGTGAGTCGATGAAGAAAATGATCACTGAACACGCCGCACTGCTGCGCTTGAATCGCAAGTTGAAAAAGGAACAGCAGAAGGTGTGCCGCTCCCGATTCTCACAAGTCAGCGGCGACTATGGTGAGCTGGGGCGCTTTTATGTGGTAGATGAATCGATTGGGGCTGTTATTGCCAAGGATATTGATTTGCCACAATGGATGAATCAGGCTGGTATCCTCAAAGACTATGAAGAGATTCAGGCTGCTGAATAAACCCATGAAACCCGCACTGTAGAACACTTTGCGGGTTTTTGTTATGAAGAGCTAACCAAGGCTTATGCAATCAGTCTGAGCCCTTCCCCTTGGCTAGCTGCTCTTTGTTTGGCTGCCTTCGACATTGGCAGTCAGTGCCCACACGAAAGAACCGATCCAGCCCAGAACCGTCCAGCCTAACAGCAAGTTCAGGGCAGAGATCGCGGTTGCGTTGCGATGCTTTCGCAATACGGCAATGAATAGCGGCAGAAAGTAAACGATGACTATGAACGCCAGAGTTCCCACACTATCAAACAAGTCCATGTAATCCCCACGTTGAAGCCGTTTCAGGTTCGGTAATCCTAACCTGTTTATGCTGCTTACTCTACTTTCGTTTTAACCACACACCAGCAAGCGAACACGCCTATCAGGAACATTATCCCAAGGGTCTGATAAAACATACGCATATGCACCTTTAGTTTGTGTTTGTAATATTTTAGCGCCCCGCATTCTTCTTTTTCGATATGGTAAAATAAAGGCACTGTAAAAACAGAGCGAAAACAATGGGGGTTTAATATGGCTTGGCAGAAAGGCCAGACCGGAAATAGTAATGGGCGCCCTACTGGTACAGGGAAAGCGCAAATAGTTCGACGAGTCATTGCAGGCGTTTTTGGTAGCGAAGATGGGGCAATCCAAGCGGTGGCAGAGTTGGCAAAAGGTGGCGACCTGCAAGCCTGCGCTCTCTTGCTATCAAAGACCATCCCGCCCATTCGCTCCAGCCATGAGGCAGTAACACTGATCGATGCTGATGCCTTGCAAGGTATGACAGCAAGCCAGAGAGCGGCATTGATTAATCAGGCTGCAATCACTGGCAGATTGCCCGCTGATATTGCGCTTCTTCTACTCGATGGAATTGAGCGTGAATATCGAATTTTAGAAAGCACCGAATTGTGTGAGCGGTTCGAGGCTTTAGAGTTGAAACTAAACCAGAGGGATAAGACATGAGCCAATTACACGGTAACATTCAAATGCTGACAAACGCAGACCTAGATAAGTTCGTCGATATTCTGGCGGTCAAGGTTGAGGCGAAAATCGCAGCTAACCAGCAGAAGCGGGATATTCAGAACCATATCACCAAGACTGTGACCGAGGCACTCGCAAAACAGAACAAATCAGCAGAAAGCAAATCAAGTGCTGATGAAGATATTTTCGCAAACTACAAGATCGGGGATTGAACAGAATGAAAATTGAAGCCATTAAATTCGATATGGGTAGCCGTTACGTCGCTCCGGTGAGCATGATCGCGACATTGGCAGAACATCAAGATAGGGCCGACGCTTTGGTCGGGAAAGTAGCCGAGCGGATGAATCAGGAGCTTGTAGCGCTGCGTGAAAAGCTGATGGGAGAGATTCCGAAGCCTGACATCGCCGGATTCAGGGCAGAGCTTGAAAAGGCCAGGGAGGCCGCACAGGATCGCCTGAGCGCAGGAGTTGCCGCAGCTAATCAGGCAATCTCCGAGACCGATCACCTGAAGTCTGCAATGGCCTTACAAACCCGGATGATTGCCGGGGCCAGCTTTGAGCAGCTGCTTTTCGAGCTGGGCTCTTACCGTGAGCTGAACAGCTTGGCCCTGCTCGCCGAGCAACTTGGCCGCACTGGCATTGCTTCTGAGGCCCGAGCAAAAGCGATTGAGGTTGCCACCGGTGGTGCACAGCGAGAGGTCGACCAGTTGGAAAGCTGCTTGCGTAACCTTGGCGATGCCGAGGGCAACTATCTCGCACTGTGGAAAATGATGCTTGGCCAGCTTGGCAAGGGCGCAGAGGAATGAGCGCCCGAACCAGAGGATTCCTGAAGCGAGTGGAGGCGGTCGAGAAGGCCGTCTCCCGCCGATGTAATGGCGACTCAATCGAAGAATGCGGGCGATACTTTCGTGCGCTGGATGGCCTGAGAAAGCAAGACTATCTAATCATCGCTACCGATGAAGAGATTGCAGCCCACGCCATCAAGCAGGGGGTAGAGCCTGAGACGCTAATCCGGTTCGCTGGGATCATGAATCAGGTGGTTATTACCGATGATTGTTAAGCCCCTGACGGGGCTTTTTTGTTGGGGGCTGAATGCTGATAGATGATCGTGGCGACATAAGACGCGATGAGGAAATGCTGGTTCGCTCTCTGGTTGCCGCAGAGAAGGGCATGGGGCCGCGCAGGTGGATGTCAAAGTTTGGCGGAATGGCTGGATACAATGGAACTAAATAACTGATCCCAATAGTGCTACACCTTCGCTGTGCCATAGCCATTCCCCGGGAAAGGAGACACGGTATCCATGAAGTGTTTCACTCGGGCCAGCAGGTTTGCCATCCCTCTGCATTGATGATTGCGCGTGATGGTTTCATGTAACTTGTGCCATAGCCGTTCTATGTGATTAACCCAAGGGCTGTAAACTGGCTGGAACACCAGGCAGAACTTGGGATTCTTCTTCAACCATCGCTCGGTCTGTTTGCTTTTGTGAATGATGTAGTTATCGAGGATCAACGTGATGGTTTTGGCTCGTCGGTAGTGGTGGCGCAGCTTTTCCAGCATGGCAATAAACAGCGATGAGTTTTTCTTGATCCCGCTGACGTAAAGTACCCTTCCGTTGCCTGCGTGGAGAACGCCTGCCAGATAATGCTTGGCATTCTGCCCCGGTGTGACAACCCGCTTTTGCTGCGCTCTGAACATCCAGTCGGCTCCTAATTTGGGATTGAGGTCTATATCGACTTCATCCTCATAAAACACCGGATTATCGGCATCACAGCGGGCCAGCGCGGCGTCGATATTCGCCATTTTTTCCTGATAGGCTGGGTCTTTTATCCGCAAGGTCGGCACGGGCCTGCGCCAGACAATGCCCATACGAGGTAACCATCGGCGGAGCGTGGAGGCTGCCACATTGAGCCCTGTTAACCGATTGATTTTTATAGCCAATAGTTCAGTACACCAACGGCTGCGCTGATAACCAAAATCTTGCGGAGAAAACTGCATGAGCAGCACCAGTAAGGTGACAATCTTGGCGATAGGTAAGACTGGGGCACGGCCAGCCGGTAAGGCTTCTAGCGCATCTATGCCTTCATCTCGATACCACCGAAGCCAACGACCGATGGTCGAGCGCGCAGCGCCGGTAAGGTGATGAACATCGGTGATCGTGCGTCCTTCATGTAACAGCAAGATGGCCATCAAGCGACGAGCATGTCCTTTATCACGGGTGGCATGGATGATTTTGTGAATGCGGCGCCGTTGTGGTCGTGGCAGAGGTGGTAGGATAGGCATCAACTCAGTCCTTTGGGTGTGGCTTGTTTTGTTTAGCGACTAATCAGATCGCACAAACTGGACTGAGTTCCCTTCCTCCGGTGATCTACTATTCGGAACAGCTATTTAGGCGTCTCTCTGTTCGCATTGAGTCGCCAGAGGTGAAGGTATTGATTCCAGAGTATCGCGCCGTGTTTGAGGTGATGAAAGCAAGGCTATCTCGCTGACTCTATGAAAAGCCCTACCGATTGCCACCTGTTGGGCCCCCTGTTGGGCCAAACAGTCAGAATGCACAAAGGGTTGGCCTCACCATGATGCTAACCCTTTGTTTTATCTGGTGCCGGAAACAGGAGTCGAACCTGCGACCTTCGCATTACGAATGCGCTGCTCTACCAACTGAGCTACACCGGCTTGTCCCTAGATTCCCGAAAATGTGCTGGCAAGTCAATGAGCCAGGACTGTTTTTATGAGCCTGCTCATGGAGTTACGGGTACACCTCAGAGATCGACGAATTCCGGGATATGGGCGCGGCCACGGCTCTCGAGAAACGCGAGCAGGGCACGGGGGGAGCGCGCCAGGATCCGCTCCTCGGGGAAGCCAGCCTCTGTCACCAGCCGGTGGCAGTGGTCAAAATTCCCCAGGCTGAAGGCCACGTGGGAGTCTGAGCCGAAGGTGAGGTAAGCACCCAGATCCCTCGCCGCCTCGACGATGGCGCGGCAGTTGCCTTCACTGCCCGGACGGGAGTGACTGAAGGAGGAGTTGTTGATCTCCAGCGCCACCCTGTATTCGGCGGCGGCCCTGACCACGGCCTGGATGTCGATGGGAAAGGCGGGGTTGCCGGGGTGGCTTATCATGTCGACCCGGCCGCTTCGGATGGCGTTGATCATGGCCTGGGTATGGGTTGCCTGATCGCAGGGGGGGAACACGGGCTCATGAAAGCCGGCCATGATCATGTCGAGGCGCGACTCGTAGCGTTCGGGGAAGTCTATTTCGCCGTCTATGTTCTTGATGTTGGCCTCGATGCCGCGCAGTATGCCGACCCCGTCCACCACCCGTGGCAGGACGTGCAGATTGACGAAATGCCAGAAGTGGGGCGCATCGGCCATGTCGGGACCGTGATCCGTGGTGGCAAAGAGCTTGATCCCCTTGGCCTTGGCAATGGGCAGGTAATCGTGGATGGTGCTGTAGGCGTGGGTGCTGGCGACGGTGTGCGTGTGGGTATCGACTTGGTACTTCATCTTTTCTCCCCTCTGGCATGAGGCGCCAGCATAGCAAGATTGGCGGAGTCGGGCCATGTGGCGGCCTGCCATACTTTGTCACAAATTACGCCAGGACTGACAAAGTCTGACCATCTTTGTCTGCGAGCATAGCCCCATCGATGCAAGCCTGAACTCTCATCGATGGGTCGACACTGGATAGTCAGACCCGTTTTCCCCGCCGTCGCACCTGCGACGGTTTTTTTTTTGGTTCTCTGTCGGCGCATCGGGTGACGGCAGGGCAAAAAAATGCCCAACTAGCATGACGCAGGTTGGGCGAGACTTAATGTTTAATTGCAGTGGCATAGATATAGAGTCCTGCCTGGCCGCTAAGTTCCCATCTTGTTCCCGCTTTTTTGGTTGAAAACATTTCGCCAACACCTGTTCACATTCTCTTGACATGACTGGGCGTGAAACGTACTTTTTAAACATTCGTTTAAGTGAGGTGTCCAGTGAGTAAAATCGATACCAAAAACCGTATTCTCGACGCCGCCGAGGTGCTGTTTGCCGAGCGGGGATTCGCCGATACCTCGTTGCGTCTGATCACCAGCGAGGCCGATGTGAACCTGGCCTCGGTCAACTATCACTTCGGCTCCAAAAAGGAGCTGATCCAGGCGGTGCTCGATCGCTACCTGAGTATCTTCATGCCTGAGCTGGATGCTCGCCTGCAGACCTTGATGGCCCAGGAGCAGCTGAGCCTGCTGCAGGTGTTCGAAAGTTTCGTCGAGCCCCTGATGAAGCTGGTGGCGGTGCGGGCCAACGGCCCGGCGCTCTTCATGCAGTTGCTGGGGCGCGGCTACATCGACAGCCAGGGCCACCTGCGTCGCTTCATCACCACCCACTACGGGGCGACCCTGCACGGGATCACCCAGGCGATTTCCAAGGCCAACCCGGCCCTGTCGCCGGCGGATCTCTTCTGGCGCCTGCACTTCACCCTGGGCACAGTGGTGTTCACCATGGCTTCCGCCGATGCCCTGCGTGACATCGCCCAGGCCGATTTTGGCCAGCAGCTCGATGTGGAAGGGCTGGTGCGCAACGTTATTCCTTATCTGGCGTCCGGTGTCGGGGCGCCCGTGGAGTCGACCAGGCTCTCCCTGGCCGTGTAACACCTAACAATAATCAACGGAAACAGTGAAATAGAAGGAACTTCGGTATGATCACATTGCTTGTCCTGCTGGTGCTGGCGATAGCCGTGGTGCTCGGCGTGCCCGCCATCCGTAAAAAGGTGGTAACCCGTCCTGTGTTCGGCATCTTCAAGAAGATACTGCCGCCCTTGTCGGCCACCGAGCGGGAGGCCATGGAAGCCGGCTCCGTCTGGTGGGATGGCGAGCTGTTTCGCGGCAACCCGGACTGGAAGAAACTGCACGGTTACGGCAAGGCCGAACTGAGCGCCGAGGAGCAGGCCTTCATCGACAATCAGGTCGAGACCCTGCTCGCCATGGTGGACGACTTCAAGATCGTCAACGAAACCAAAGACCTGCCAGAGCCGGTCTGGGACTATCTGAAGAAGGAAGGCTTCTTCTCCCTGATCATCCCGAAATCCTACGGCGGCCGCGAATTCTCTGCGATTGCCAACTCCACCATAGTCACCCGCATTGCCACCAAGAGCCTGAGCGTGGCGGTCACCGTCATGGTGCCGAACTCCCTCGGCCCGGGCGAGCTGCTGATGCACTACGGTACCCAGGCCCAGAAGGACTTCTGGCTGCCGGGGCTGGCCAACGGCAAGGAAGTGCCCTGCTTCGCCCTGACCGGGCCGGAAGCGGGCTCGGACGCGGGCGCCATCCCGGACAAGGGGATCGTCTGCAAGGGCATGTACAAGGGTGAAGAGGTGCTGGGTATTCGCCTCAACTGGAACAAGCGCTATATCACCCTGGCGCCGCGCGCCACAGTGCTGGGCCTGGCGTTCAAGCTCTATGACCCGGAGAAGCTGCTGGGTGACAAGGAAGAGCTCGGCATCACCTGCGCCCTCATCCCCACCAGCCACCCGGGCGTGCGGGTTGGCGATCGCCACTACCCCATGGGGCTGGCGTTCCTGAACGGCCCGACCTTCGGCAAGGATGTGTTCATTCCGCTCGACTGGATCATCGGTGGCCCGGATTACGCCGGCCGTGGCTGGCGCATGCTGGTGGAGTGCCTCTCCGCCGGTCGCGGCATCTCGCTGCCTGCCCTCGGCACCGCCTGCGGTCACATGGCGAGCCGCACAGTGGGGGCCTACTCCTACGTGCGCAAGCAGTTCGGCATGTCCATCGGCAAGTTTGAAGGGGTGCAGGAAGCGCTGGCCCGCATCGGCGGCCTCACCTATCAGCTGGAAGGGGCCCGTCGCATGACCGCAGGTTCCCTGGACTTGGGTCAGGCACCTGCCATCGTCACCGCGATCTCCAAGTACCACATGACCGAAATGGCGCGCCAGATCATGGATGACTCCATGGACATCCACGCCGGTCGCGCCATTCAGCTGGGCCCGAAAAACTACACCGGTTACGCCTACATGGGCATTCCGGTCGCCATCACGGTGGAAGGGGCCAACATACTGACCCGCAACCTGATGATCTTCGGGCAGGGGGCCACTCGCTGCCACCCCTACGTGTTTGCCGAGCTGGAAGCGGCCGCCGACACCGACGTGGAGCGTGGCCTCGAGAAGTTCGATGCCCTGCTGATGAAGCACATCGCCTTCGGTACCGGCAACTTCTTCGGCGCCCTGTTCCAGGGGCTGACCCTGGGTCAGTTCAACAATGCCCCTGTGGCTGGCGAAACCGCCCGCTACTACAAGCAGCTCTCTCGCATGAGTAAAGGGCTGGCCCTGTGCGCCGACGTCTCCATGCTGATGCTGGGTGGCGATCTCAAGCGCAAGGAGATGATCTCCGCCCGTCTGGGCGACGTGCTGAGCCACCTCTACCTGGCCTCCGCCACCCTCAAGCACTACGAGGATCAGGGCCGCATGGTCTCGGATCTGCCGTTCGTGCAGTACGCGGTGGAGCGCAACCTCTACCTGATTGGCAAGGCGTTCGAGGGCTTCTTCCAGAACTTCCCGAACAAGGTGGTGGGCGCCGTGCTCAAACGGGTGGTCTTCCCATTCGGCGTGGGCTACAAGATGCCGGCAGACGATCGCTGCCACGCCATCTGTCTGGCCATGATGACCCCGGGCGAGTTCCGCGACCGTCTGACTGCGCTCTGCTACGTGGGCAAGGATGACGCTGATCCGGTGGGTCTGATGGAGCGCGCCTTCCAGGCCATGGTGGCGGTGCAACCCATCGAGAAGAAGCTGGTGCAGGCCCAGAAAGAGGGCAAGCTGCCCCGCAAGATGGCCCTGCCGGAGCTGGTGGCCGCGGCCCTGTCCCAGTCCATCCTCGGCAAGGAGGAGGCGGACAAGCTGCTGGCCGCCGATGCCCTGCGCTACGAGGCCATCCAGGTGGACAACTTCGCCCCCGGTGAGCTGGAAGGGTTGTCTCAACCGAACCCGGTTGTGCACGCTGCCTGACCCCGAGAGTGAACCGACAACCGGCCCATGTGGCCGGTTTTTTGTTTGTTAACCAGGCATTTACAACCTCGATTAATTCCAGTTAAATGCAATGGCCCCCACCCTTGGGGCAGGAAGCAAGGCCAGCGGAATGGCCGATAACAACAACTCAGGAAGAGTGAATGAACCTCGCCAAAACGGCGATCGAACGCCCCATCTGGGTGGCGGTCTCGGTCGTGCTCATTTTTTTGCTGGGCCTGCTCAGCATCCGGGGACTGCCTGTCCAGCTGTTTCCCGACATCGATCGTCCTCACCTTAACATCTCGGTGGACTGGCGCTCGGCCTCGCCCCAGGAGATGGAGTCGGAGATAACCGACCCCATAGAGCAGGAGATGCAGGGGGTACAGGGGCTGAAAAACCTCACCAGTAACAGCTATCCCGGCTTTACCGAGATCGACATGGAGTTTGCCCTCGGCACCGACATGCAACGGGCCCAGCTCGATGTGATTTCGCGATTGAACCGGGTCTCGGGGCTGCCGGACAAGATCGGTGGCCCTTACGTCAACAACTACAGCAGCAACGACACCCTGACCTTCTTCTTCATCCAGCAACTGCCCGGCGCCAAGGGGGCGATCGACGATCACCAGGCGCTGATCGAGGCGAGGGTCAAGCCCGAGCTGGAGCGGATCCCCGGGGTGTCCATGGTCGACATCGAGGGGATCAACGAGCGCCAGATCCAGATCCGCTTTGACCCCTATCGTGCCGCCGAACTGGGGGTGGAGATACCCGTGCTCGCCAGCCGGGCAACCACTGGCTGGGACGTCTCCGCCGGCACCCTCGACATCGGCCGCTGGGAGTACAAGCTGCGCTTCGCCGGGCGCTACGATGTGGAGACGCTGGGGGACAAGGTGGTGGACTGGCGCGACGGCCTGCCCATCTACCTGCGGGACGTGGCCGAGGTGCGATTGGCCCGGGAGGATAACCCGGTACTGCGCATCCAGAACGGCAACACCGCCATAGCGGCGCAGATCTTCAAGGAGAGCGGGGCCAATGCCCTGGCGGCGCTGGAGGGGATCAAGCTCAAGGTGGAGGAGCTCAACCTGAAGGTGCTGGAGCCGGTCGGGCTGCACATGGAGCAGTCGTTCGACGCCTCCCTCTACATCAACCGGGCGGTGGGCATGGTGACCGCCAACCTGGGGCTGGGGGTGCTGCTCTCCTGCGCCATCCTCTGGGTCTTCCTGCGCCAGCTCAAGGCGACCCTGATGATAGCGATCGCCATCCCCATCAGCATCATGCTCACCTTCTGCCTGCTCAAGGTGATGGGCAGGACGCTGAACATCATCTCCCTTGCGGGGATCGCCTTCGCAGTCGGCATGGTGCTGGATGCCGCCATCGTCGTGCTGGAGAGCATCTACCGGCGCCATGAGCGGGGGGATCTGAGCAAGGCCGAGGCGGCGCTGGAAGGCACCAGCCGGGTGTGGACCGCCCTGGTGGCCTCCACCCTCACCACTGTCGCCATCTTCCTGCCGGTGCTCTTGCTCAACGACGTGGAGGGGCAGCTGTTTGCCGACCTTGCACTCACCATCGCCTGCGCCGTCACCGTCTCCATGCTGGTGGCGGTGACAGTGCTGCCTGCCGTGGCGGCGCGCTGGATGGGGGGCGAGCGGCTGGTCGATCCCTATGACGGGCTCTGGCGGCGCACCACCCGCCATGTGATCCGCTGGACCGGCACTGCCCCCCGGCGCTGGACCCTCATCGTCCTGATGATGAGCGGGCCCGTGCTGGCCAGCTGGCTGCTGCTGCCCAAGATGAACTACCTGCCGGACGTGAAGCGGGATGCCATCGATGTGTGGATGAGCTTCACCCCAGGGGTCAACCTCAAGGCCCAGCGAGAGGAGGTGATAGATACCCTGATCGCCCGCTTCGATCCCTACATGAAGGGGGAGCAGGAGCCGGCCCTCAAGAACTACTACATATTGCGCTACCCGGGCGGCGCCCAGATCGGGGTGCGCCCCAGGGACGAGACCCGGATCAAGGCGCTGGAGCAGCTCCTGATGAAACAGCTGCTGGTGGGCATACCCGATACCCGGGTCTTCGGCGGTCAGGGCTCCCTGTTTGGCGGCTTCGACAGCGAGAACGGCATCTCGTTGCTGATCCAGGGTGGCGAGCTGCCGGCGCTCTATCAGGCAGCCAGAGAGAGCATGGCCATGGTGCAGCGGGACTTGCCGGGGGCCCAGATAAGGCCTGAGCCCGGGCTCGACTTCACCGCCCCCGAGCTCAAACTGGTGCCGCAAGATCGGCGTCTGGCCGAGGTGGGTTGGGATCGCAGCCCCTTGCCCGCCATCATCCAGACCTTCGGCGACGGCCTGCGGGTCGGCGAGTATTTCGACGGGGAGGAGCGGCTCGACATCCTGCTGATGGGCCAGGCCTCCGCCAACCCGGACGAGCTGAAGGCGGTGCCGCTCGCGACTCCGTCCGGGCGCATAGTCCCCCTCGGTGAGCTGCTGCGGGTGGAGCCCGGCCTCGGGCCGGAGAGCATCTTTCGGGCCGACGGGCGGCGCAGCATCCGCCTGCAGATCACCCCGCCTGAGGGGATGAGCATGGAGCAGGTGCTGGAGACCCTGCAGACCAGGAGCTTTGCCGCCATCCGGCCGCTGTTGCCGGTCGGGGGCGAGCTGAGGGTTGCCGGCAACGCCGACAGCCTGCAACAGGCCCTGGACAACCTCGGCGGCATCTTCCTGTTCGCCGTGATGATACTGCTCATCTTGCTGTGGGGGGTCTTCGCCTCCCTCAAGGATGCCGTGCTGGTGCTGCTGACCCTGCCGCTCGCCACAGTGGGCGGCGTGCTGGCGTTGCACCTGAGCGGCCTGCTGGTGCCGCTGCCGATGGACCTGCTCACCATCATCGGCTTCGTGATCCTGCTGGGGCTGGTGGTCAACAACGCCATCCTGCTGGTGCACCAGACCCGCATGGCCGAGCGGGAAGGGATGAGCCGCCAGTCGGCGGTGGCCGATGCCCTGCAAAGCCGGATGAGGCCCATCGCCATGACCAGCCTCACCAGCATCTTCGGCATGCTGCCGCTGATGCTGAGCCCGAGCGAGGGCAGCGAAATCTACCGCGGGCTCGCCACCGTCATCGTCGGCGGCATGAGTTGCAGCACCCTGTTCACCCTGATCCTGTTACCCGCCTTTCTGCGGCTGGGGGAGCAGACTGAACTGCCACTGCTCGCCCTGCGGCAGCGGGCCTGAGCAAGGAGCTCATCGATGAAACGAATTTTCACAAGGATGGTACTGGGTGCGGCCCTGCTGGCGGGGGGCGTACTTCCCGCCCTGGCACAAGGCAAGATGGTGACCCTTGCCGACGTGACCCAAGGGGATGCGGCGGCCAGCATCTGGGTCAGTGGCACGGTCGCGAGTCGCCAGCAGGCGGCGCTCAGCGCCGAGGTGAGCGGCCGGGTGGAGTGGATAGCCGAGTTTGGCAGCCGGGTCAGCAAGGGGGATGAGCTGCTGCGTCTGGACGCGGCCACCCTGCGCCTCTCCCTTGAACAGTCACGGGCAGAACAGGCCAGAGAAGCAAGCAACCTGCGCTACGCCCGCGCCGAGTTCCAGCGGCTCGAGCGACTGCACCAGCAGAAGAGCGCCTCCCGGAGCCAGTACGACAAGGCGCGTTACGACGTGGAGCAGGCCGAACTGGCCGAGCAATTGGCACGGGTACAGGTGCGCCAGATCGAGGCGCAACTGCAGAGGACCCACATCTTCGCTCCCTTCGACGGTGTGGTGAACGAGCACTTCATCCAGCCAGGAGAGCACGTGGATGCGGGGGAGCAGGCGCTGGAGCTGGTCAATCCGGATCAGCCGGATATCCGGCTGCGGGCCCCCATTGTCTGGGCCAGTCAGTTGGAAGATCAGGCCAGGTTGCGGGTCGAGGGGGAGCAGATCAGCAGCCACGCCACCTATTACCAGCGGGCGGCCAGCGCCGATCCCAAGTCGCGGCTCATCGAGTTGCGCCTCAGGCCCGAGCCGGGCAGTTTCATCATCGGCTCGCCGGTGCGGGTGGCGCTGCCGCTGGGGGAGCAGCAGACCATGCTGCTGCCACGGGATGCCCTGGTGCTCGGCACCGAGGGGAGCGTGGTCTATCAGGTGGAGCAGCGCGGCGAGGCGTTGACCGTGAACCGGGTGCCGGTGACCGTGCTGTTTGGCGACAACCGGCAGGTGGCGGTGAGCGGGGCGCTCAAGCTGGGGGACAGGGTGGTGGTGCGCGGGGCAGGTAGTCTGCAGGATGGGGACAAGGTGGAGCTGTTTCGTGGTTGAACCGGATATGACGCCATAAAAAACGGCTCCCGCAGGAGCCGTTTTTGTCGATGTCCAGGCGAGCGATTACTCGACCATCATCACCTTGCAGGTGTTGGTACTGCCCACGGTTTCCATCTTGTCGCCATGGGTCAGCAGCACCATGTCGCCGCTCTGGACCAGGCCTTTGGCCTTGAGCACGTCGAGCGCCTCGCGGCACACCTCGTACACCGGCTTGCTCTCGTCGCCGTCGAACAGGACCGGGGTCACGCCACGGTAGAGGTTGGTCCATGCCAGAGTCTTGTTGTGGGGAGACATGGCGAAGATTGGCAGGCCGGAGCTGATGCGGGACATCAGCAGCGGGGTAGTGCCGGATTCGGTCAGCGCCACGATCGCCTTGACCCCTTCCAGGTGGTTGGCCGCGTACATGGTGGACATGGCGACGGCCTCTTCCACCGAGGTGAAGGTATAGCTCATGCGATGGTTGGAGACATTCAGGCTAGGGTGCTTCTCGGCGCCCACGCAGACGCTGGCCATGGACATGACAGTCTCGATGGGGAACTGGCCGGCGGCGGTCTCGGCGGAGAGCATCACAGCGTCTGTGCCATCCAGCACGGCGTTGGCCACGTCCATCACTTCGGCACGGGTTGGCAACGGGGCGTTGATCATGGACTCCATCATCTGGGTCGCCGTAATGACGACGCGGTTCAGACGGCGGGAGTGGCGAATGAGCTTCTTCTGCACACCCACCAGCTCGGGATCACCGATCTCGACGCCGAGATCGCCCCGGGCCACCATGACGGCGTCGGAGCCGAGGATGATGTCCTCCATCGCCTCGTCGCTGGCGACGGTCTCGGCGCGTTCGACCTTGGCCACTATCTTGGCGTTGGAGCCGGCTTCGCGGGCCAGCTCGCGGGCGTAGCGCAGGTCATCGCCGCTGCGGGGGAAGGAGACCGCCAGGTAGTCCACGCTCATGCGGGCGGCAGTCTTGATGTCTTCCTTGTCCTTGTCGGTCAGGGCCGGTGCGGAGAGGCCGCCCCCCTTCTTGTTGATGCCCTTGTTGTTGGAGAGCGGCCCGGCCACGGTGACCGTGGTGTGGATGCGGGTGCCTTCCACCTGTTCCACTTTCAACTGTACCCGGCCATCGTCCAGCAGCAGGATATCGCCTGGCACGACGTCGTTTGGCAGGCTCTTGTAGTCGATGCCGACCTGCTCCTGGCAGCCTTCTCCCTTGCCGAGGGCGGCGTCGAGGATGAACTTGTCACCGATGGCGAGGTAGATCTTGCCATCCTTGAAGGTGGAGACGCGGATCTTGGGACCTTGCAGGTCTCCCATGATGGCCACGTGGCGGCCGAGCTTGGCGGCGATTTCACGCACCTGGTTGGCGCGCTGGATATGGTCTTCAGGAGTGCCGTGAGAGAAGTTCATCCGCACCATGTCGGCACCGGCGCGGATGATCCCCTCGAGGATGCCGTCGCGATCGGTCGCCGGACCGAGTGTGGTTACAATCTTTGTACGTCTTGGCATGAAAGACTCCAATGTGAAGTTGATATGACTTGAAATACTGCCCCGTCAAGCATGTGGCATGGCGCCGGCTTGCAGGCCATCTGGGTGGCCTTGTTTGATTGAATTTCGATACTACACCAAGCCCGGTGGCTTAGACAGTCGGGGGCGAACCCCCGAATGATCAGGAGGAGTGCGGGGTATCAAAGCGGGATTCGCGCAAACCTTCTTTGACTTTTTTCAGGTTTTCGCGAAATTTCATGCCACGGCGCAGGGTGAAGCCGGTGGCCAGCACATCCACCAGGGCGAGCTGGGCGATGCGCGACGCCATGGGCATGTAGACGTCGGTGTCTTCCGGCACGTCCATGGAGAGTACCAGGTTGCACTCGCGGGCCAGGGGGGAGTCCTTGGCGGTCATGCCGATCACGGTGGCATCGTTTTCACGGGCCAGGGCGGCAATTTCCACCAGCGCCTTGGTGCGGCCGGTGTGGGAGATGAGCACCACCACGTCCCCTTCGCTGCTGTTGATGCAGCTCATGCGCATCATGACGATGTCCTCGAAGCTCACCACGGGGATGTTGAAGCGGAAGAACTTGTTCTGGGCATCCCGGGCGACGGCGGAGGAGGCGCCCAGACCAAAGAAACTGATCTTCTTGGACTGGGTCAGGATGTCGACGCAGCGGTTGATGGCGGAGATGTCCAGGCTGTTCTTGGCGGCATCGAGACAGGCCATGGTGGACTCGAAGATCTTGGCGGTGTAGGTGTCGGGCCCGTCTTCCGCTTCCACGTGGCGGTTCACATAGGGGGTGCCGTTGGCCAGGCTCTGGGCGAGGTGCAGCTTGAAGTCGGGAAAGCCCTTGGTATCGAGGCGACGGCAGAAGCGATTGACGGTGGGTTCGCTGACATCCGCCAGCTTGGCCAGGGTGGCGATGCTGGAGTGAATGGCGGTCTGGGGGGATGCCAGGATCACTTCCGCCACCTTACGCTCTGATTTACTGAAACTTTCCAAATTGTTCGTAATTTTATCGAGGGTATTCATCATTACCACCAGGCATTTTTGTAATTTAACTTCAGTGTCTGTGCACTAAATTCACAGCTCAAGCAGGTTTCCAATCTCCGCGATGACTATACAAGACAAGAGCTTATCGGAACTAATCTCGTCCATACAAAGTATGACTCATGTCTAATTATTTCGTGTTTTTAGTTACAAACTTCCATTCCGCCCTTGAAAACGCTTACAAATGTTGCAAAGCAACAACACTGTGAGCGGGCGCACAGTTGCATTCATAAAACGCGCCGCCGGGAAGCGGGCTCGAGTAGTATTGCAGCCAAATAACAAGGTCGGGACGGTAAGGGCCGCCCCGAGTCGGTAACGAAGGAGTTTGTTATGCAGCATACCCATGCGCTGGTGGGCGACGTAGGCGGTACCAATGCCCGGCTGGCCCTCTGCGAGCTGGCGACCGGCGCCATTTCCCAGGCAAAGACCTATTCAGGGCTGGCCCACCCCAGCCTGGAGGCCGTGGTGCGCCTCTATCTGGAAGAACATGGCGCCAAGGTGGGCGAGGCCTGCATCGCCATCGCCTGTCCCATCAACGGCGACTGGGTCGCCATGACCAACCACAGTTGGGAGTTTTCCATCAGCGAGATGCAGGCCAATCTGGGCCTGGCGCGCCTGCAGGTGATCAACGACTTCACTGCCGTCTCCATGGCGGTGCCCGTGCTCGGCGAGAGCGATCGCATCCAGCTGGGGGGCACGGCCCCGGTGGCCGGCAAGCCCATCGCCATCTATGGCGCAGGGACCGGCCTCGGGGTCGCCCACCTGGTGCAGGCCGGCGAACAGTGGCTCAGTCTGCCGGGTGAGGGCGGGCACGTGGACTTCGCCGCCAACACGGAAGAGGAAGATGCGGTGCTGCAGGTGATGCGCGGCGAGCTGGGCCATGTGTCGGCCGAGCGCTTCCTCTCCGGTCCGGGTCTGGTGAACTTGTACCGCGGGCTGGTGAAGTCCGACGGCCGGGAGCCCGAGGCGTTCGAACCCAAGGACATCACGGAGCGGGCGCTGGCGGGGGAATGCCTGGATTGTCGCCGTACCCTGAGCCTCTTCTGCGTGCTGATGGGGCGCTTTGCCGGCAACCTGGCCCTCAACATGGGCACCTTTGGCGGCGTCTACATCGCCGGCGGCATAGTACCGCGCTTCCAGGAGTTCTTTATCGCCTCCGGTTTCCGGGTGGCGTTCGAGGACAAGGGGCGCTTCAAGTCCTACCTCAAGGACATCCCCGTGTTCCTCATCACCCACGAAGGTCCGGGCCTGCTCGGTGCGGGCGCCTATCTGCGCCAGTCCCTCGGGATCCGTCTCTGACAGGCTAGGGAAACGATTTCATCGCGGTTCAGCCCTGATTCAGTGGCCCTGGCGTAGAGTAGGCTCACGTACTCAAGAGGACAGGGTTTCACAGGGAATTGGAAGCTGTCTTCATCCGCTGGGTGCGAATTGTCACCTGACAAGCCTGAACTGTTTCACCGGCCCTCGCGGCCGGTTTTTTTATGCCCGTCGTTTCTGCTCGAGCAGGGGGTGAGGGGAGAGGCCCGTCGGTTTCTGATGGGGTGCAGCTTGTCAGCACCATTGCACTCGGCAAGGCATCGCCCGGCAGCACAGGGGAAAGGGTGGGAGAAGGTGAGCGCCGGGATGGCGATGCCCGAATGCGGCAGGGGCCAGGCACTGGCCTGGCCCCGATCTGTCAGGGGAGGGTGATATGGAAGCGGGCGCCGCCGAGGGGAGACTCATCCACCCGGATCTTGCCGCCGTAGCTGTGCACGATTTCGGTGACGACGGCGAGCCCTATTCCCTGGCCCGGGGAGCTGTCGGCCCTGACGCCGCGCTGGAAGATCTGCTGCGACTTGCCGGGGGCGATGCCGGGGCCGTCATCCTCCACCACGATGAGCAGGCCGTTGTCCTGGTGGCCGACATGGACCCGGATCTCGCTGATGGCGAACTTGCAGGCGTTGTCGAGCAGGTTGCCCATCAACTCCATCAGATCGCCCTGCTCGCCGTGGAAGAAGACATCGTCATCGAACTGGAAGTCGGTCTGCAGCTTCTTGTGGCGATAGACCTTGGCGAGGCTGGCCAGCAGTTTCTCGATGAGCGGTACCGGCTCGGTGCCCTTGCTCGCGAGGCGCTTTCGACCCGTGACGGCGCGGCGCAGCTGGTACTGGATGATCTGGTCCATGGTGGTGATTTGTTCGCTGATGTTGTCATGGATGTCGTGGCCGAGCTTGAGCTCCTGGGCGGTGATCTGGATCAGGGCCAGCCGGGTCTTCAAACTATGGGCGAGATCGTTGAGCGCATGCTGATAGCGCTGGGTCTGCTGGCGCTCGTTTTCCAGCAGTTGGTTGACGGATTCGGTCAGCGGCGTCAGCTCCCGCTCGTAGTCCTTGGAGAGCGCCTCCCGCGTGCCGGCACGGATCTCGTCTATCTGCCGCGCCATGGTGCGCAGGGAAGAGAGACTCCAGAAGCTGGTGAGCAGCAGCAGGGCGCCAAGCAGGCTGTAGGCGAGCAAGGCCTGGCGAATGCACCGGTAGAGATAGTCCCGGGTCTGGGCCTGGTAGCGCTTGGCGGAATCGACCATCACCACGTAGTAGGTCGTGGGGCCGTCGCCGTGGTTGCGCAGGAAGCGCAGGCTGTAGATGAAGTAGCTCTCGCCATTCTTGATGGTGTGCAGCTTGAAGAAATAGTCCTGATCCAGGCC
Organism: Aeromonas sp. ASNIH5; assembly: GCF_002902865.1. NCBI lineage: Bacteria > Pseudomonadati > Pseudomonadota > Gammaproteobacteria > Aeromonadales > Aeromonadaceae > Aeromonas > Aeromonas sp. ASNIH5. The sequence goes on from NZ_CP026122.1 coordinate 4,700,528, forward strand.
CCCAAGGTACTTCATCAAATCCCGGCAGATGGTCTCCTTGATGGTGATCACCTCGGGCATGTGCAGGCTGGACCAGCTCAGCTCTCCATCGGAGCGGCAGATGAGGGTGTCGAGATTGGGGTCGATGGCATCCGGGGTCAGGCCGCCGAGATCCGTGATGGCGTGGGGCTCCGGCTGCTTGGAGGAGAACAGCTTGGAGAGGTTCTCCTGCATGCGGATGCTGGCTTTCTGGGCCTGCTCCTCGGCGTGGCCGAGGTAGAGGATATAGACGGAGAAGGCCATGATGAGCGCGATGACCAGCATGGCGCTCATCATCAGCTTGAGGTGCAGCGAGCGATGGATCAGTGTCATGGGGTGCAGCATGGCAAGGGGCATCAACTGCAGGAGAGGTTGAAGATGTAACCCTGGCGGCGGATGGTGGAAATGGGCTGGATGAGCCCCTCCGGATCCAGTTTCTTGCGCAGTCGGCTCACCATCACCTCTATGGTGTTGGGATCCCCTTCGCCATCCCCGTAGAGCTGGTCCAGCAGTTGCTGCTTGGAGACCACCTGGCGGGCGTTGCGCATCAGGTACTCCAGGATCAGATACTCGAAGCTGGTGAGCACGGTGACTTCGCCGGCGATGGTCAGCTCCTTGCGGGAGAGATCCAGCTCGTAGTCACCCGCCTTCACCCTGGGGGAGATGAAACCGGCGCTGCGGCGCACCAGGGCATTGAGGCGGGCCAGCAGCTCGTCCTTCTGGAAGGGTTTGACCAGGTAGTCGTCCGCCCCGGCCTCCAGCCCTTCCACCTTGTCCTGCCAGTTGCCCCGCGCGGTCAACACTATGATGGGGAAGGGGATCTGCTGCTCGCGCAGGCGGCTGATGAGCTGCAGGCCGTCCATGTCCGGCAGGCCGAGATCGATGATGGCCACGTCGATGGGGTAGTCGGTCGCATAGTGCAGCGCCACCTGGGCGTTGTCCGTGCTGTGAACCTGATTCTGGGCCTCGGTCAACAGCGTGGAGAGGTGGTGATTGAGCAGCTTGTCGTCTTCGACCAGTAGAATTTTCATAAGATGCATGATGATAAGGGTCCAGGCTGTCAATTAGAGGGTCAACAAGAAGGAGAGTCAATGCGGATCCTACTTGACCCCCCTGTATCGGGACTGAATCATGCCAGCCTTTGTCTCCTCTACCCGTCCTTGCATCGGCAGTCATGCCTTTCGTGCTTTATTGTGAGTCATGCTGTCGAATCAGATGAGGACTGTCGGGGTTTCATTGGTGACTACTTGCGACTGTTCTGATCGCACCGGTGGGTATGGGGACTCGCTATGCTGTTGCAGCAGTGCTCGTCGTCACAACTCGGCTCCGAGCATCGGGGTAACGCAGGCATGCAGTTGTAATCGCCTGAACATATTCAATTTTATTGTTTGATGCCGGTGATTGGGAACAACCCCCGGTGTGGCGTAGGGATGATTGTTGCGCGAGAAGGGTCAGAAGGTCTAATGAGTGGCAATTTTGAATCCCTACCCTACGAGAGGTTTTCTGCGGTTATGACTATTCATCCCCACACCAAACGAGATAGAATCTGGTCCAAAATCGGGTTTGGTGCATCAATTGCCCAAGATGTGAGCAATGCAGGCTGGTAGATGGCCTGGGTGTGCAATGTGATGCGACAACATTGTTAAACATCAATCAAAACAAGAAGCTGGAGGATATGATGGCCAACAGCGCGCACAATCAGGTGAAAAGCAGCATGTTGGGAGCTGTAACCTACGGGCGGTAGCGTGATCATTTATCCATTTCAATCTTGCGTTGGTTCATCGCCGTTAATCCTCTTGCTTTGAGAGTCTTTCTGCATGCAGACAGACAAACATCACCCAACGAATTTCGTTGAGTGGGTCTAAGCATTTGTGAACTCAGCGCAATCACTTTGCCCTATGAAGAGAAAAACCAGCCAGAGTGATGCACAGTAGCAAACCCTAACCAAAAATCTTTCCTTTTCATTAGATTGCAATCGGGAACCTTTCAATGAAGATCCTTGTAACCGGCGGTGCCGGTTTTATCGGTTCGGCTGTTGTTCGCCATATTATCCGTGATACCCAAGATTCCGTTATCAATCTCGATAAACTCACCTATGCCGGCAATCTGGAATCCTTGGCCGATGTATCGTCAAGCGAGCGTTATGTGTTTGAGCAGGTGGATATTTGCAATCGTGCCGAGCTGGATCGGGTGTTTGCCCTGCACCAGCCTGATGCCGTGATGCACCTGGCCGCCGAGAGCCATGTTGACCGCTCCATCACAGGCCCTGCCGACTTTATCGAGACCAATATCGTCGGCACCTACATGCTGCTGGAAGCGGCTCGCGCCTACTGGAACGGTCTGGACGAGGTACGCAAGGCGGCCTTCCGCTTCCACCATATCTCCACCGACGAGGTGTATGGTGACTTGCCCCATCCGGATGAAGTCGCCCCCGGTGTTGCACTGCCGCTCTTTACCGAAATCACCCCCTATGCCCCCAGCAGCCCCTATTCTGCCTCCAAGGCTTCCAGCGACCATCTGGTGCGCGCTTGGCGTCGGACTTACGGCCTGCCGACCATCGTTACCAACTGCTCCAACAACTACGGCCCGTTCCACTTCCCCGAGAAGCTGATCCCGCTGGTCATTCTTAACGCGCTGGATGGCAAGCCGTTACCTGTCTATGGCAAGGGCGACCAGATCCGTGACTGGCTCTATGTGGAAGACCATGCTCGTGCGCTCTACAGAGTAGTGACCACGGGCGTGGTAGGGGAGACCTACAACATCGGCGGTCATAACGAGAAGCAGAATCTGGAGGTGGTACACACCATCTGCGATCTGCTCGATGAGATGGTGCCAAAAGCCGGGTCCTATCGCGATCAAATCACCTATGTGACTGACCGCCCAGGTCACGACCGTCGTTATGCCATCGACGCCAGCAAGATGAGCGCCGAGCTGGATTGGCAGCCGCAAGAGACCTTCGAATCCGGTATCCGCAAGACCGTGCTGTGGTACCTGGAAAACCAGCAGTGGGTCGGCAATGTCAAGAGCGGGGCCTATCAATCCTGGATCGAGCAAAACTACGGGGAGCGTGCCTGATGCATATTCTGCTGTTTGGCAAAAACGGCCAGGTAGGCTGGGAGTTGCAGCGCTCACTCGCCCCGTTGGGCCAGGTTACCGCGGTTGATTTTGATTCCACCGACTATTGCGGTGATTTCAGCAACCCGGCCGGCGTTGCGGAAACGGTGCGCCTGCTCAGGCCGGATGTGGTTGTGAATGCTGCGGCCCACACCGCCGTCGACAAGGCCGAGAGCGAGCGGGAGTTTGCCGAACTGCTCAATGCCACCAGCGTGGCTGCAATTGCCAAAGAAGCTGAGGCGTTGGGTGCCTGGCTGGTGCATTACTCCACGGACTATGTATTCGATGGCAGTGGCGAGCGGCCCTGGGTTGAAACCGATGCAACCGCTCCACTCAACGTCTACGGCGAGACCAAGCTGGCGGGGGAGCAGGCAGCCACGCTGTGCTCTCGTCACCTTGTCTTCCGCACTAGCTGGGTGTATGCCGCTCGTGGCGCCAACTTTGCCAAGACCATGCTGCGCTTTGGCAAGGAGCGCAGCGAGATGTCGGTCATCAACGACCAATTCGGTGCGCCAACCGGCGCGGAGTTGCTGGCCGACTGCACGGCCCATGCGATCCGTACGGCGCAAACCAAACCTGAGGTGGCGGGTCTCTATCATCTGATCGCCTCCGGCACCACGACCTGGTTTGACTATGCGCAGCTGGTGTTTGCCAAAGCCAGAGAGGCAGGGGTTGAACTGGCAGTCACGCAACTCAATGCGGTACCGACCAGCGCGTTTCCAACGCCAGCCAAACGTCCCCACAACTCACGACTCGATACCACCAAGTTCCAGCGCACCTTTAACCTGCGCCTGCCGGACTGGACTGTCGGTGTTGAGCGGATGCTGACCGAGATCCTCGGAAAATAAGAAAATAGAGATAGCGTGGGTATACAGTCCCACGCTCCAACAGGGATAAAACGCAAAATGAGTGCCATTTAAGCGCACTCACTTTGCTGGGTTACATAATTCAAAGATAAGAAATCAAGCACGATGACTAAACGTAAAGGTATTATTCTGGCCGGCGGCTCAGGCACTCGTCTCTATCCCGTCACCATGGCTGTCAGCAAGCAGTTGCTGCCCATCTATGACAAACCGATGATCTACTACCCGCTGAGCACCCTGATGCTGGCGGGGATCCGCGATATTTTGATCATCAGTACGCCACAAGATACCCCCCGCTTCGAGCAGTTGCTGGGAGATGGCAGCCAGTGGGGCCTGAATCTGCAATACAAGGTGCAGCCAAGTCCGGACGGGTTGGCACAAGCCTTTATTCTGGGTGAAGAATTCATCGGTTCGGACCCCTGTGCCCTGGTATTAGGCGACAACATCTTCTACGGTCACGACCTGCAGAAACAGTTGGAGGCTGCCGCGGCCAAGCCTTATGGAGCCACTGTGTTTGCCTATCACGTGCATGACCCTGAGCGCTATGGGGTGGTGGAGTTTGATAAACAGGGAACGGCCATTTCCCTGGAAGAGAAGCCGGTGGAGCCCAAGAGCAACTATGCGGTGACGGGGCTCTACTTCTATGACAGCAGCGTGGTCGAGATTGCCAAGAGCCTGAAGCCGTCGCCGCGTGGTGAGCTGGAAATTACCGATGTGAATCGCATCTACTTGGAGCAAGGCAATCTGTCGGTGGCAATGATGGGCCGTGGTTATGCTTGGCTTGATACCGGCACCCATGAAAGCATGATTGAAGCGAGCAACTTCATTCAAACCATCGAAACTCGTCAGGGGTTGAAGGTGGCCTGCCCGGAAGAGATTGCCTATCGCCAGAAGTTTATTACTGCCGACCAAGTGCGTGAACTCGCGGCTTCGTTGGCCAAGAATGCTTATGGTCAATATCTACTAAAGATGGTTGGCAAGTGAAAGGGGATTGGTGAATGCGCATTGGGATTTGTCACTGACGGTTCCCGACTTCCTACTCCCCATTCCCTGCTCCCGAATCCTGATTCTCGAGATCAAAATGAACATCATCGACACTAGAATCCCCGACGTAAAAATTATCGAACCCAAAGTTTTTGGTGATGAGCGCGGGTTTTTCTTTGAAAGTTTTAACCAGCAGCAATTTGAAACAGCCATTGGCCGCATGGTGAATTTCGTTCAGGACAATCACTCCAAATCTAGCAAAGGCGTGCTGCGAGGTTTACATTATCAACTCCCCCCTAACGCCCAAGGCAAACTGGTGCGTTGTGTTGCTGGTGAGGTATTTGACGTCGCGGTCGATATTCGCAAAAGTTCCCCCACTTTTGGTCAGTGGGTCGGAGTTCACCTTTCAGCCGAGAATAAACGCCAATTCTGGATCCCGGAAGGGTTTGCTCATGGGTTTGTTACCTTGAGTGAAACGGCGGAGTTTCTCTATAAGACAACTGATTATTACAATCCACAATGTGAACGCGCGATTTTATGGAATGATAGAGATCTGGGCATTGATTGGCTATCTGATAATGTATTTATGTCGGATAAAGATAAGCTAGCGACAGAATTTAAAAGCGCGGAATTATTTTAAGGTATATTATGCTCATAAAGTTATTGGATTTTAATATTCTCGGTGACGAAAGAGGGCAGCTAGTTGCGATAGAGGGCAATCGTCAAATACCATTTGATATTAAGCGTGTTTATTATTTGTTCGGTACCAAGCCTGATATAGCTAGAGGCTTTCATGCTCATAAAGCACTTCAACAGGTTGCTATATGTGTCAGCGGTTCTTGTCGTTTTGTCATGGATGATGGTGTTAACAAAGAAAGCATAGTTCTTGATTCAGCCGTCAGAGGACTATTCATTGACGCCATGCAGTGGCATGAAATGTATGATTTTAGCCCTGATTGTGTGCTGATGGTATTGGCAAGCGATGTATATGATGAGTCTGATTATATTAGGGACTATGAGAGCTTTATTGCATTAAGTGGAAAACTGTAAATATGTATATTCATCCTCTCAGCGATGTTCAATCTAATCAAATTGGTGAAGGAACGAGAGTTTGGCAGTTTTCTGTCATTTTAGAAAACGCAAAAATAGGTGCCGAATGCAATATATGTGCTCACACTCTTATTGAGAATGATGTAACGATTGGCGATCGAGTTACCGTCAAATCTGGTGTTTTTATTTGGGATGGCACAACGATAGAGGATGACGTATTTATCGGCCCTTGTGTTGCGTTCACCAATGATAAAATACCCCGTTCAAAAGTATATCCTGCACAATTTTCTCGCATTCACCTAAAGCGAAATTGCTCAATAGGGGCAAATGCAACTTTGTTGCCAGGGATTACAGTTGGCCGCCATGCCATGGTTGGTGCCGGTGCAGTGGTAACCAAAGATGTTCCCGATTATGCCGTTGTTGTTGGTAATCCAGCTAAAATTATTCGTTATATAGAGAACTAAAAATGATTGAATTTCTGAATTTGAAGACTGTTAACGCTCAATATCAACAAGAACTGAAAGATGCCTGTGCCCGTGTTATCGACTCTGGTTGGTATATTATGGGAAACGAGCTGGCTCAGTTTGAAACTGAATTTTCCACCTACTGTGGTGTCAAACATGCCATCGGTGTTGCCAATGGTCTGGATGCGCTGATCTTGGTGCTGAGAGCCTGGAAAGAACTTGGCAAACTTAAGGACGGTGATGAGGTGATTGTTCAGGCCAATACCTATATTGCCTCTGTGCTAGCCATTACCGAAAACAATCTGGTGCCTGTGCTGGTTGAGCCCAATGCGGATACCTATAACCTCGATCCTGCACTGGTTCGCGCAGCCATTACCCCTAATACCAAAGCCATTTTGCCGGTGCATCTCTATGGTCAGCTTTCCCCTATGCCTGAGTTGATGGCCATTGCCAAAGAGTATGGCCTGTTGGTGCTCGAAGATTGTGCTCAGGCTCACGGGGCAGAAATTGGGGGCAAGCGCGCCGGTAATTGGGGCTATGCAGCCGGTTTTAGCTTCTATCCCGGCAAAAACCTAGGAGCGCTTGGTGATGCTGGGGCTGTCACCACGAATAATGACGAGCTGGCCCAGACGCTGAAGGCGCTGCGCAATTACGGTTCCCACAAAAAATATGAAAACCTCTATCAAGGGGTAAATAGCCGTCTGGATGAGATCCAGGCTGCGATGATGCGGGTTAAATTGCCTTATCTGGAGAAAGAAACGGCCCGTCGTCAGGAAATTGCTCGACTTTACCGCGCTGGCATCAACAATCCGTTGGTGACATTGCCCCACGTTGAAACAGAAAGTGCCCATGTCTGGCATCTATTTGTGGTGCGAACTGAGGTGCGTGAACCATTGCAGCAGTGGTTGACCGAGCAAGGGGTTCAAACCTTGATCCACTATCCTATTCCCCCTCACAAGCAGCAGGCTTATCCGCAGTTCCGGGATTACCAATTGCCACTGACCGAACAAATTCACCAACAGGTATTATCGCTTCCCATAGATCCCACCATGAGCGATGAAGCGATAGAGGCTGTTATTCATGCGATAAATGGCTTCAAAGTATGAAACGTTTACTGAAAGTCACTGCCATGACTGGGTTGCTAACACTGCTCAGGATGGCGATGGGCTTTGTGATTGCCAAGGTGGTGGCCGTTTATACTGGCCCCACCGGCATGGCAATGTTGGGCCAAGTCCAGAGTATGGTGACTAGCCTCAATGGCATTATCAATGCACCAGTGGGCAGCGGCATTGTTCGCTATACCGCAGAAAAGCAAGGTGAGGGATTTGAGGCCTGTGCCCCTTGGTGGCGAGCATCTCTGCAATGGGTACTGATGATTTCGGCAATTACAATACCTGTTGGATTATTGTTAGCGGATCATATCGCAACCTGGCTATTTAAAGATAAAACCCTTGCCTGGATTGTGATGGTCACCGTGGCAGTGCTACCGCTTTCAGCAATAGGTACGCTGTGTAATTCGGTGATCAATGGTCAACAACAGTATCGCCGTTATGTTAGCCTAGGAATGCTATCAGTCCTGATCTCTGGCGCTATGATGTTAACCATGATCCTTCAGGCCAATATCAAAGGGGCCTTGTTGGCGACGGCGGTGCAGGCCGCCTTAATTGGCGTGATCATGTTGGCAGCTAACCTGCGTCAATCCTGGTTTAAATTGCGTTATTGGTGGGGCACGACCGATAGAGAAGCCAGAAAGGCGATCGGTGGCTATATGCTGATGGCCATCACCACTGCATTGACGGTTCCGACATCACTGATCTTGGTCAGAAATATTCTGATCGACCAAGTAGGCTGGGAAGCCACTGGCCAGTGGCAGGCGGTATGGAAAATATCAGAAGTTTATCTTGGCGTAATCACCATGGCGTTGAGCACTTATTATTTACCGCGCCTTTCATCGTTAGTGGGGGCTGATGCCATTGTGAGTGAAATACATAAAACATCTCGCATTGTATTGCCTATTGTTGCAATCTTGGCATGGAGTGTCTATCTGCTGCGTGATGTCGCTATTTGGCTACTATTTACCAAGGAATTTAGTGCTGCCCGTGATCTGTTTGCTGTTCAACTCTGCGGCGATGTTATTAAAATTGCTAGTTGGTTGTATGCCTATCCGATGTTATCTCGTGGTGCAACGAAGTGGTTTATAAGTACGGAGATAATATTTTCACTATCATTTGTTGCGTTAAGCTTTTTATTTGTGACGAAACTTGGGGTTGGTGGAGCAGTTGTTGCTTATTTGGTGAATTATATAGCGTATTTTTTTGTCATCTCTTTTAATGTTAAGAAATTTGCTAGGTAATGACTTGATGCTTTGTCTAAGCTCTTAGATATAAAAAGATATAAAAGTAGTTTTTCATTGACAAAATAATTCATATAATAGGTTGTTTCTGATGAAAATTATCATTCCAGTCTTAGGTATGGGGCGATCTGGAGGCGAAAGAGTTTTATCTAAAATTGCCACAGAGTTAGTAACACAAGGTAATGATGTTTATTTTGTGACTTTAAAATCAGATTTGCCTCCCTATTATAATACTAGTGCTAATATTATTTTTTGTGAAAGATCAGAACGTATTAACAAAATATCAAGATTTATCGAAAATTGTTATGGGATATGGAGAAAATGCAGAGAGTTAGATGGTGATATCGTTGTTGCAAACTATCATATAACTGCATACATTGCTGCTTTTTTGTTAACCAAAAAACAGCGATTTTATTATATTCAAGCATATGAGGTTTTATTCTACAAAAGACCACTATTTAAATTAGTTGCTCTGATGACATACCTGCTTCCATTTAATAAAATAGTTAATAGCAAGGTGTTATTACCTGAAATTATTAATAATTATTCGGCAGTAGTCCCAGCCGGTATCGATTATGAATTGTTTTATGATTCGGTACTGCCAGATATTGATGGTGTTATTAATGTTGGTATTGTTGGTAGAAAAGAACCTTATAAAGGTACAAAAGAAATATTACAAGTTCTTGCTAATTTTATAGAAGAAAACCATTTATCAGATAAGGTAAATGTTAATGTTGCAGTGCATATGCCAGACATGCATTTTACTATAAAAAATATGATGTATCACTCAGTTGAAAATGACGCAGACTTGGCGAGTTTTTATAAATTAAATGACATTTTTATTGCAACAGGACTCATAGAAGATGGTGCATTTCATTACCCATGTGCTGAGGCTATGGCTGCTGGATGCTTAGTGATATCTAATTACGCGCCATTAAGTAATACATCAAGTGAGTTAAAAATCACTCATTTCTCAGAGGAAGGAATTATATCTGGCATAAACAAATGTTTAACAATGAATCGGCATGATATTCAGAGAGAAGTCTTGGTTAATCAATCTATAATAAAAAATTTATCGTGGAATATCATTGGTAAAAAAATGAATGATGTATTGCACCATCATATAGGGTAATAGTTTTCAACCTTGAACCAGCTTTAAGGTGGGGGTGATTAAGTACCCATTACGCTGAAAGTGAAAATCTATTAATTGAAAATCAATAGGTTATAGTGACACTATTTCGCATCTAATGTTGTTCTCACCTTCCTTATAAAATACAAAAAGATGATACGAGATGAAAAGTCTTAAAATATCAAAGTTTGTTTTTGTTGCATTTTTTTTTGCACTTTTTGTCAGTATATTCACAGCAAATAAACCGCTTTATTTACTACCAGATATGCCTGTCTATTATGACCTTTATATAGATGCTATCATGGGACGTGATGTTGTAATTGAGCAATCATATGTCTATTTGTCTTTAATATCAGTATATCTTGGGTTGGGGTTTTCGTTTCTAATATTTATGTATGCCTTTTTATCAATCATGATAAAGGTATATGCATTAAAACAATATAAAGAAAAATATACGTTTGCAATATTATACATATCATCGTATCTCTTTTTACATGAGTTAGTTCAAATCAGGATTGGTTTGGCCATATCGGTTTTATTTCTTGGGGTGTTTTTATATTTTGAAAATAAAAAGCTGGCTGGGGTGATAGTTATTTCTTTAGCTCCAATTATTCATCAGTCCACATTAATGTTTCCATTTGTCTTTTATTTTTCTGTTTTAATTGTTGGGCTGCGATTACAATATTTCATATTGACGGCTTCATTTTTATTTTTTATTTTGTCTTATGACGGTCTGTCAGTTTTGGAATCTATACTTAATTGGGTTCCGATATCATCTATCAGATATAAAATTTTAACATATATGGAAATGCAAAAGGTAACGGGAGAAAGCATTAATTTGTTCTCTATTCGATTTATCATTTTTTATTTTACAACATTTCTTCTTTTTTTAAGATGGAATGCATTAGAGTATCGGCACAAGGTGCTTTTAGTTCTTGGAGTTTCATTTTATACTATAGTTTTCATTGTAAGAGATCTATTTATTATTTCATTGAGAATTATTGAAATAGCGGGCCCCTTTTATTTGTTATTAATGTCTTCCTTAAGGAATTACTATAGAAGCAAATACATTAACATCGTTTTATGTTTGTTCTTTTTTTCAAGCTTATATTACTCACATGAGCTTTTCATTCAGGGAAAAAATGATTTTTCCAACTTATAAAAAATATAAGAGGATGAGAAATGTTTGATTTGTGTTTTTGTGTTGTCCTTTATAAAAAACAGCCAGTAGAGAGTGAAACTATTTCATCCTTAATTGGTCATTTGCCTATTTTAAAAACTAATAGTATTGTCGTGGTTTTTAATAATGGTCCTGAAATATCTAAAAATGATAATTTGCCTGATTTTATAACAATCCATCAGGTTCTTATTAATGGTTCGCTCTCCAAAATATATAATAAAACGCTTGAGCTTTATCGGGCTAATAAGTATGTTTTTTTAGATGATGACACAAATGTAACTGAAAGTTATCTTTTTGATATTCTAAAAGTTGATTTTAAAGTACTCATGCCAAAAATAAAATGCCAAGGTATGGAGTATTATCCCACAGTTACTTCATCTGGGGTTCAAACAATAACAAGTGGTTTGGCTATATCAAATTTTGCAATTCAAGAGATTAAGGATATAAATGGCTGTGTTTTTGATGAGTCGTTTGAATTATATGGTATTGACACTGCATTTTGTTATTTCTTAAATAAAGAAAGATACCAATATACTATATCTAATGCGTATTTAGAACATCAATTATCGCATGTAAATGACTCATCTGGTGAATTTAGAAAGAAAGAAGTTTTGTTGGCAAACGCAGCAGCATTAATAAAATACTTCAATGTGAAGTTGATTTTTCAAGTGGGATCTTCTGTATTGTGGGCTATAAAAGAAGTTCAGATTAAGCTTTTATATAAAGTGTTTTTATCATTTATTTCATGCAAGGTTATTCGATGATTGATAAAATAAAAAAGCACACTGTTATAGGTATACTTAGATTATTTAGAGACTTGGTTGTAACTGTATTTTTTTATCCAAAGTTTAGAGTTTTACGCTATCCTTTTTATTTTACAGGAGCTCGCTATTTTCAAATTGATGATGGGTTTACCTCTGGCGTTGGTTTGCGCATCGATTGCATAAAAATCAGTGATGTCACGCCCCGACTGAGAGTTGGGAAGCGTTGTCAGGTTAATGATTACGTACACATTGGTTGTATTGAAAGTATTACTATTGGTGATGATGTTTTGATTGCAAGCAAAGTATTTATCACAGATCATAACCATGGTTGTTTTCCGGATGAGCAAGAGATTTTCCTTGCGCCGATTAGGCGAAAGTTAACATCTAAACCTGTGACGATTGGTGATAGGGTTTGGTTGGGTGAGGGGGTTTTAGTATTACCCGGTATTACGATTGGTACAGGCTCTATTGTTGGTGCGGGTGCTGTAGTGACAAAAAATATTCCTGAGTATTGCATAGCTGTTGGCAATCCAGCTAAAGTAATAAAGAAATATGATTTTGAGTTATCTATTTGGAAAGACGTATAATGAAAGTTGTTATATCTGGCGTTAACCTTGTTGAAGGTGGACCACTCAAGGTGCTCCAAGACGCAATTTCAGCATTGGCCAAAAAAGATAATATTGAACTGATTTGTTTGGTTAATAACAGAGAGTTGTTTAACCAACTCTTTAAGGAAAACATTATATTTTTAGAATTTCCTTTAGTAAAGAAAAACTGGCTATTTAGGTGTTTTTTTGAATATATCTACTGTTGGTTTTTATCAAAAAAAATAAAACCTGACATTTGGCTTGCTATGCATGATATGACACCATATTTATATGCGGCTGCAAAGATAAAGCAGTTTGTCTATTGTCATAATCCCTCTCCTGCATATAAGGCAACATTTAAAGATTTTAGATTCGATAAAAAATTTTTTCTTTTTTCAAAATTATATAAATTACTTTATAAATTAAATATCAAAGCGAATTGTGCAGTAATCTGTCAACAGAAATGGATTGCAGAACTATTTGCAAATGAATACGGTGCTAATCAAGTGTATGTGGCAAGGCCAAATACAAGTAAAGTTGAACGTATAATTGCTAACGAGTCGATACATCAATGTGTGAATAGCGATAAAATAAAAATATTTTATCCAGCGTTACCTCGTACATTTAAGAATTTCGAATTATTGCTTGATGCGATGGTGATAATTGAAAGTAAATACATGTCTTCTTTATCAAAAAAAATTGAACTGATATTAACTCTTGATAATAGAAATGATTCTGCATACGTGAAATGGTTATATGATAAATATGGTTCATTAAGCTCAGTGAACTTTGTCGGACGACTTACACGAGAGCAAGTTAACTATTTTTATCAATCATCCGACTTAGTTGTTTTTCCCTCTAAATTAGAGACTTGGGGATTACCTATTGTTGAAGCTAAAGAGTTCAAGAAGCCTATATTTTTGGCTGATTTACCTTATGCCTATGAAACACTAGGCATTTATGACAAGGCCAAGTTTTTTGATGTAAATGATCCGATGGCGTTGGCGGAGCTGATTATTGGTTTTGTTAACGGTAATTTGGTTTATGATCAAACATCATCATCCGATGACAATGATATATTTCCTGATTGGGATTCGTTAGTTACAAAGCTACTTGATCATAAAAATAAATGCTAATTTATAATAAAAAGAGCGATAAACACATGAATGGTCATAATAATGTTTTGATTCTGCTCGCCGCATACAATGGCTGTAGTTCGATAGGTGAACAACTTGAAACAATCCTTCGGCAAACTGATGTGGTTGTAGATGTTGTTATTAGTGTTGATTTAAGCAATGATGATACCCTTGATATTTGTAGTAATTATGTTGAAAAATATAGCAACGTTAGATTGTTGCCTTATGGTGAGAGTTTTGGTGGGGCTGGCAAGAATTTTTATCGCCTGTTAAAAGATACTGATGTTAGTTGCTATGATTATATTGCCTTTAGTGACCAGGATGACATATGGCCTGATAATAAATTAGCTAAAGCTGTTCAAATGCTACAGCAGTATGATTGTTATTCGGCCAATGTAACTGCGTTTTGGGAAGATGGCAGAGAGGCATTAATTGATAAAGCTCAGCCACAACGTGAGTGGGATTTTTTATTTGAAGCCGCCGGACCTGGCTGTACCTATGTATTTAAGCGGGAAGTAGCAATCAAGTTTAAAACTTGGTTACTTGAATGCCATGAGCAAATAGGTGAAGATATTGCGCTACACGATTGGCTGCTTTATGCTTTTTCCCGTAACCGTGGGTATCGTTGGTTTATCGATCCTGAGCCTATGATGCGCTATCGGCAACATGCGAATAATCAAGTTGGTACCAATAATAGCTTTGCTGCAGCCAAAAAGCGACTGAAATTGGTAAGTAGTAAATGGTATAGAAATCAAGTAGTCAGTATTTCCGAACGTTTAGGCTTATGTGACACACCAATTGTCAAACTCGGTTTAAAAAATGGCTATAAAGGCAATGTTTATTTATTTTTTCATGTCGGTCAATTAAGACGCAGATTGAGAGATAGGTTAGCACTGGCATTTTTCTTATTGTTAAATTTATTTTAATTGGGCTGAAAGTGTCCAGTGCCGTCCATTTAAAAAATTTCTCGATGATGGTTTATCACCAACATAATGATTTTTAGGATGAAAAACAAAAAAGCCTATACCTATACAGATAAGCGATAAACTTATATTTTCTATCTAATAACTTAACCTGATTACCCATGATCAGCAGTCACCACGAACTATACTGATCTTACGTACAGTTATCGAGGTGCGAGATCATGGCCAAAAGCAAAGTCCAATTCCAGAAAGGCTACAGCCTGTTTGAGTTTCTCAAGGACTATGGCACTGAAGCTCAGTGCGAAAACGCGCTGTTCACTTGGCGTTTTCCTCACGGCTTTGTCTGCCCTGAATGTGCCAACAAGACCTGTTGTCGCCTGAAAAAGCGGCCACGTGTGTGGCAATGCAATCACTGCCGTCATCAGATGTCCTTGACTGGAAACACGATTTTCGCAAACACCAAGCTCCCGCTGACCAAGTGGTTTCTGGCAATGCACCTGTTGTCACAAACCAAAACCGGTTTGTCAGCGATGGAGCTAAAGCGCCAGTTGGGCGTCAAATATGACACCGCGTGGATGCTCAAGCACAAGCTGCTGCAAGTCATGAAAGAGTCCGATGACAAGCAGCCCATCAACGGCATCATTCAGCTCGATGATGTTTACTGGGGTGGCGAGCGCCGTGGTGGCAAACGAGGTCGGGGCGCGACAGGCAAGACGCCGTTTGTGGCGGCAGTGGCCCTGAACAAGGAAGGGCATCCAATCAAGATGCGGATGACGGTGGTCGATGGTTTCAAAACCAAGTCCATTGCTGATTGGGCAAAACGGCATGTTGCCAGTGGTAGCGCGGTGATATCAGATGGATTGGCCTGTTTCAAAGCGGTCAAGGAGGCCAATTGTGAACACCTGGGTGTTGTCACCGGGGGCAACCTGGACTTGCTGGATCATCCGGCATTCAACTGGGTAAACACGATGATAGGGAATGTGAAGAACTCGCTGTGGGGCAGTTGCCATACGCTCGGAGCGAAGCATTTACCGAGGCACCTTGCAGAGTATTGCTTCCGGTTTAATCATCGTTTTGACCTCAAGAGCATGTTGGTTGAATTGGGGCATGCCGTCGTGGCAAGCCCGCCGATGCCATATCGACTCTTGAAGCTGGCTGAGGGTCATGGGTAATCAGGTAACTTAAAAGTGATTAATCCATTTAGTCGGGAATGATGGAGAGATTATAATCATAATTTATGATATTTATGATATTTATGATATTTATGATATTTATGATATTTATGATATTTATGATATTTATGGAGTCGGGAATGGAGTATATTTTATTCTTTATTTTTTCTTTCGCTATTCTTTTCTGTTTTAGAAAGTTGGCAAAAAAAATAAATCTGGTGGACCGTCCTAATGAACGTAAATTACATCAAGGGCTTGTTCCTTTGGTTGGTGGGATTTCGATTTATTTTGCGCTGATGTTGGCGGTATGGCTGAAACCAGAGTTACTTGTTAATTCGGATGTCTATGTGCTTTGTGCCTCAGTCTTGGTGATGATGGGCGCCATTGATGACAAATATGATGTTGATTATCGTATTAGGTTAGTTGTTCAGATCCTGATCTCTTGTGCAATGATCTTCGCCGCCGGACTCTCTTTAAAAAGCCTGGGTCATATTTTATTCAGTTATGAAGTCGACTTGGGGCCGCTTGGCTATATTTTCACCATCTTTGCTGTGCTTGGCGCTATTAATGCCTTTAATATGGTGGATGGCATCGATGGGCTATTGGGTGGGTTGACCATGGTGACCTTCGGGGCGCTCGCTTATATCCACTACGCCAATGGGCAACTACCGTTGGCCCGTTTCTGTCTGTTGATGATGATCGTGGTGGTGCCCTATATCTGCCTGAATCTGGGCTTCCCCTTTGGTGTTCGCAAGAAGGTCTTTATGGGGGACGCGGGCAGTATGCTGATCGGCTTTACCGTGATCTGGGTGCTATTGCAGGGTACTCAGGGGCCAAAGGCGCAGATGAACCCGGTTACGGCATTGTGGCTAATCGCTATTCCGTTGATGGATATGGCTTGCATCATGGTTAGGCGTATTCGGAAAGGCGTCTCGCCATTCAAGCCGGATCGCGAACATCTGCATCATATCTGCCTACGTGCGGGGCTTTCATCCCATCAAGCCTTGGTGGTGATCTGCGGTACTGCGACCCTGCTGGCCGTTGTGGGTATTGCCCTTGAATATGGTGGAGTGCCGGAGTGGATCAGCTTGTTGTTATTTACTCTGGTATTTTTCCTCTATTACCAGTTGCTTAATAATATCTGGCGTATTCTCGCCAAGATTAAGCCAAAAACTGCCAGTGAGCCTAACTAAATTGGGGCTCTCCCACACGTAACCGTTCACCAGCCCCCCGTTGACAGTCAAATATGACGATCATCTCTTGATCCACTTTCGGGGGTTGATAGATCCTCCCAGTCCGTCAACATAAGTCCATGAACAAGAAAAAACTCTTCGAAAATGCAGCGCCTCAGGCGCACGACCTCCATGATGCCAACCGCATCATCCAGGAGCTATGGAACAAGCTACGCGAGTACGAGGACCGTCTGGCTCTCTCTTCTCGTAACTCGTCCAAATCACCATCCTCCGACTCGCCCGCGGCTAAGGCGGAGCGAAAAAAGTTGCGACGCCTCGTGGCCGAAATCAGGTTGGCGCTCAACCTGGACACCCGGGGCATCGACGAGAACTAAGTCTGCTGCAATCCACCGATCAGGTGGTTGCTTGCAAACCGGCATCCTGCTGCGCTGAATGTGGCGGAGAGGTCGTGGCCAATGCCGCGCCATCCTTCCGTCACCAGGTGTTTGAACTGCCCAAGTTGCCGCTGGAAATCACCGAATACCAGGTATTCCACGGCCACTGTCAGCACTGCGATGCGCTCAGCAAAGGCGAACTGCCCAATTCGGCACCCAACGGCCAAATGGGACCGCGGTTGCTTAGCCATATCGCCGTGCTAGCAGGGAAATATCATCTGAGTGTGCGCAAAATTCAGAGTTTGCTGCACGATCAGTACGGCATGACCTTTTCGGTGGGCGCCATCTCGGAAGCCCAGGGGCGTATCAGCTCGATGCTGACCCCCATCCATCAAGCGCTGAAGCAACATATTCAGAAGGCGCCGATCATCCATGCCGATGAGACCACGCATCAGCGCAATGGCGAGTCGAATACCCGGTGGTTGTGGTTGATGGCCAGCAACGATGCGGTGTTCCAGAACATTCGTTACTTCCGCAGTCAGGACAATGCCAAGCATCTGCTGGGTTCGGCACCCCACGGCGTTGTGGTTACCGACCAGTGCGCCAGTTACCACTGGCTGGATCCGACACGGCATCAATTCTGCCTGGCGCATGTCCAGCGCAACCTGCAAGAGATGGCGGATTATGGCGGCGGCGGTCAGACAGCCTACCTAGGACATCGGCTGGTCGTGCTGTTGAAGACGGTCTTTCGCACCCAGCACCGTTACGAGTCGGGGCTGATCGGTGAACAGATCAGACTCAGACGGATGGAGCGATTACGGCGCAGTATCAAGACGGTACTGTGCAAGGGTGCCGAGGTTCCCGTGCGACGTTATGCCGGTCGCTGCCAGCATATTCTCAAGTATGAAACCGGGCTGTGGGTATTCTTGCAGCATCCAGGGACACCGCTGACCAACAACGAGGCGGAGCGGTGTATTCGCGGCAGTGTGATCCTGCGGAAGATCTGTTTCGGCACGAGTTCAGACCGGGGAGACAAGTTCCGCTCGCGGGTGCTGTCGGTGATTGAGACGAGCAAGAAGCGCCAGCTGTCGGCACTCGAAGTGCTGTGCCGGATCGTCACAGCGGTCATGACAGGCCAGCCCTATCCTGACGTATTCAACCTGACCTCGGCTTAGTCAAGCCGGGGCCGGTGAACGGTTACTCCCACACAGGCTTTTGCCTGGCCGCTTATGGAAAATAGCACGCCTATTTTGTCTGAAAAAGATCGTCAGGCCCCTTTTATTCACTCTCCAAACTGATTAGGAAATGACAGCTGTTATGACCAACAAAGAGATAACCCCCAAATCTGAAGCTCATTTGCCACAGTGCTGGCAAGCCACTTCTGATGAAATCGACCTGCACGAGCTGATCCTGGTGTTGTGGCGTGAGAAGGTGCTAATTCTGCTGATTACGGTGTTATTCGCCGCTGTGGGTGTAGGTTATGCGTTGACAGCTCCCCAACAGTGGTCCGCCAAGGCGGTGATTGCGGAGCCCAAGCCGGAAGATTTGCTACCGTTGAATAAGATATCGGTACAAGCCTCTGCACTGGGGCTCACAGGGGTTCCAGATGAAAAAAGCCTCTATCAGGAATTTGTACAAGAGTTCAACGCCTATGAAAATCGTCGGGATTATCTGAAAACCAGCCCGCTGTTTGCTGAGCAGATAGAGGAATCAGCTTTGGATGCCAAGGCTCAGAGACGTTGGCTGCGTGACTGGGCCAATCTGGCGACGGCTAAACCTGTAGATAAGAAGGGAGAAGAGCCAGGGATTGCCATTACCTTTGCGGCTCCTGCCGCTGAAACGTCGCTGGCGATGCTGGAAGGATATGTCGGTTACATCGTCAAATTACAGCAGCAGAAATTGATCGAGCGGCTAGGTGCACAGCGTGATTTGCAACTGGGAGAGATGAATACACGCTATACCGTGATGCTGGAAGAGGCCAAGCGTGCGCTGCAGCAGGAGGTCTCTGAGGTTGCGCTTGCCAACCGCGTGGCCAAGGCTGCGGGTGTGAGTACGCCGTTGGAACGGACTAGCAGTCAGGAACGTTTCTCCATCTTGCTCGGGTCCAAGGGACTGGAAGAAAAGCTGGCCTTGCTGAAGTCCCTTGATTTGTCCGTCTATCAACCCGAGTTGCAGAAGTTGCAGGCACAGATGGATCGCTTGAAGCGCATCTCTCTGGAGGGGATTGATTTTCGTCCATTTTCCTATCTGGACGCACCCGACGAACCCCAGAGCCGTGACAAGCCCAAGCGCCCCTTGGTCGTGGTGCTGGCCACCCTGCTCGGCGGCATGCTGGGGGTGGGCATCGTGCTGGTGCGCCATGCGTTTCGCAAGCCCGAGCCAGAACAGGCATAATCGTTGCCAAGTGCATCAAAGGGGGCTCTGCCCCCTTTTTGTTGCCTGGGGGATAGTGTTATGAACATGAATGCATGGAGGTCAGGGAAGATGACTTCAACAGCAAGGGCCTTTGGGGTGATCAGCGTGCTGTACTGGCTGCTGGGCATGCATTTCTTTATGCACAACCCCGGCGGGGCCGGGCTCTATCTGCCGTTCAACGCCTGGGGCTGGATCTTTGCGAGCCTGGTGATGGCCCTGGGGCTGTGGCAGGTCACCCTCAACCAGCGGCTGATGGTTTCGCCGCTGCTGACGGCCCTGTGGCTTGGCGGCTTGCTGCTGTTGCTGCCCATGGCCTATCCCGGCTTCGAGCTCAAGGATTACGCCATTCCCCGGCTGCTGGGGCTGTTTGCCGGCCTGTTGTTCCTCGCCAGCCTCTACCAGTGGCGGCTGGATCGCGGCGCACGCGACCGGCTGCTCTATCTGCTGCTGGGTGCCGTCGCCATAGAGGCGCTGCTCGGCCTGGTGCAGTACTACCTGCTGGTGCCGGGCAACTGGATAGGCTATGACACCAAGGTCAACCGCCCCTACGGCATCTTCCAGCAACCCAACGTGATGGCGAGCTTCATGGCGACCGGCTTGTCGCTGGCCATCTGGCTGGAGCTGCGGGGCCATGGGCACCCCTGGCTCAGGGGGCTGCGCTATGGGGTGATCCTGGCAACGTCCCTGCTGCTGGTGGTGGTGCAATCCAGGGTGGGGCAACTCGGCGGGGTGTTGGCCTTGCTGTTGCTCGTGCCCCGGTTGCACCGCGAGCGGTTGCTGGGCCGGGTGCTGGGTCTGGTGGCCCTGGGTGTGGCGCTCGGGCTGGCCTCCCAGTACGGGATGGCAGGGGCAAAGCGGGGGCTAGAGATATACCAGTCCGGCGGCATGCGCTCGGTCTACTGGCCCTATGCTGCCAGGCTCATCGCCGAGGCACCCTGGACCGGCTGGGGCTACGGCAGCTTCGAGTCCGTTTTTCTTCAGCACTACATGGCCGACAAGGCGCTGAACCCCGCCATGGTGCAGATCGAATACAACCTGGATCACCCCCACAACGAGTTTCTCTACTGGGCGGTGGAGGGGGGGATGGCCCCCATGCTCGGCATGGTGCTGATGGGGGGCACCCTGCTGTGGCGGCTGGGTCGTGCTGGCATCGTCAGGGGGGCGGCCTTGCTGGCCCTGGTCACGCCCATCCTGCTGCATACCCAGACCGAATATCCCTTCTACCACGCCATTGCCCTGTGGTGGGCGCTGCTGCTGCTCATCCATGTGGTGGATGCGGAAGTGGAGGAGGAGGGGCTGGCCGGCCACGCCAACTGGCGGGAGCATGTCTGTCGCCCCTGGCTGCTGCTGCGCTTCGCGGCCATCGCCATTCCCCTCATAGTCGTGCCCTTTATGCTGACGGCCCTGCACACCGCCTGGGTGGTGACCAAGTATGAGCGGGGCGGTTACAAGCAGCCGGCGCTTCTGCTCGACATCGTCAATCCCATGGCCTGGCTGACCCGGGTGGAGTTTGACGTGAACGCGGTGCGGCTGATGGTGGGCCTGCAGAGCAACAACAAGGGGGAGCTGGAGGCCTATCTCGACTGGGGACAGGGGTTCGTGCGCCATACCCCCAGGGCCAATATTTACGCCAACATGGTGATCGCCCTCAATGCCCTGGGGAGGCGTGAGGAGGCCGATCGCCTGCGGGCCGAGGCCCTGGTGCTTTATCCAGGTGAGCCCTTGCTCACCGGCTCGGCGGCGAGATCCGTTGCCGCGACCCTGGAGCGCAAGCCCTCTTCATAGTCCGGAGTGACAGCCCTCGGTGTCTTTCCATCACGGCCGCCTCGCGGCCGTGCTCATTTCCACCTCGGGCAAGCTGGCAGTCAGCTTTGGTGGTGTAGTCTCCCCGGGGGGATGGCGTGGCCCAAGGCGGGGTCGGCGTCATCGGGTCTTGGTCGTCACCGGAGTGGATATCGTGAAGAAGAGTGCATTCATCGTCATCAGCCTGCTCGCCCTGACGGGTTCGCCCGCTGTCGCGGGCACCAGCGCCCAGGTGGAATACGGCACGGTACAGGAGAGCCGCCTCCTCACCCAGGAGGCGCCCCGGCAGGGAACTACCCGGCCCCTTCGCACCATAGGGGCGGCCGCGCTGGGAGCCGCCGTCGGAAGCCAGTTTGGCGGTGGCTCCGGCCAGACCGTCGCCACCACAGTGGGGGCCGTCGCGGGGGCCGAAGTCTCCCGCCGCCGCCAGGGTAACCAGCAGAGCGGGCAGGGCCGGCAGACGGTCGAGCTGCTGATCAAGACGGAGGCGGGCAAACTGCTCAACGTCGTGCAGGAGCAGGATCCCGCACTCACCTTCGCCAAGGGGGACAGGGTGCGCATCCTGACCACGGGAGCGGACACCCGGGTCGACAAGTCTGTATAGCCACGTCGGGGCAGGAGCTGTACAAGGTTGCACCAAGGGGGTCATCGGCTCGCAAAAACGGGCTTGAGTGCTGGACGGCGGGAGCGTCTTGGCTAAGATAACCGTCTTAACGTCTTGTTTGGCAAGGGAGTATGACATGGAGATAGTACTAGGCCCATTAGAGGCGCGCGTGATCGGCTGCCTGATAGAGAAAGAGATCTGCACGCCGGATCAGTACCCTCTCTCGCTCAATGCGCTGGTCAACGCCTGCAACCAGAAGAGCAACCGCGAGCCCGTGCTGGAGCTCGCCGAGCTGGACATCCGCGCCGTGATCGACGAGCTGATCCGCCGCCGCCTGGTGGTCAATACCGCCGGTTTCAACGCCCGGGTGCCGCGCTATCAGCACCGCTTCTGCAACACCGAATTTGGCGAGCTCAAGTTCACGGCCCAGGAGCTCGGCATTGTCTGCGAACTCTTGCTGCGCGGCCCGCAGACCCCGGGTGAACTGCGCTCGCGCACCAATCGCCTGTGCAGTTTCGACGACGTGACCGAGGTGGATGCCGTGCTGGCCGGCCTCGTCGAGCGGGGGCCCTATGTGGTCAAGCTGCCCCGGGAGCCGGGCAAGCGGGAGTCCCGCTACGCCCACCTGTTCGGCGGGGAGATAGACCTGGAGGCCCTGGCACAGAGCGCACCGGCAGTCAGCCATGCCTCTCCTGCCGCCGATCGCCTGAGCCAGCTGGAAGAGGAAGTCGAACGCCTCAAGTCGCAGTTGCAGGCGCTGGAATCCCGCCTGGCACGGCTCGAAGGCTGAGGGTGACTCCTGGCTCAATCAAGAGGCGCTGCGGCGCTTTTTTTATGGCGCCGGCAGCCTGAGCCCTGGCCGTGGCGGCGCTTCCAGATCCCTGCGCCGCTTTTTTTGTGCTAATTCGCGCTTAAGGGTCGAGCCGCCGCCGCTTTCCCGTTAAAATTCCGCCTTTGCATCTGCCCGTGAGTTCCGATGTCAGCCTTCACCCTCTCTTCGGATTGCCATGCCCTGCTCTGCGAGCTGCAACTGCAGCGCGCCGCCAGCACCCGTTACCTGCAAGACACGCTGCATGGGCAGCATTCGCTGACCGACACCCTGAACCGGCTGGAGCGGCTCGGGCTGATCCGCCAGCGCACGAAGCAGCAGTGGAGCCTGACGGCGGAGGGGACCCTGACCCTGATCCTGGCGGTACGCTCGGGGGCTTGCCCCATGCCGGACTGGCGCCGGGTGCCCTCGGTCACGGGGCAGGAGGTGGCACAAGGGGTGGTGCGCGAGCTCTGCCTGGGGGAGGCGGGGCAGATCCCGACCTATTACCAGAGCGCGGAGCTCCTGAGCCTGCTGGATCTGCCCGACGCCCATCGCCTGCTGCCTGGCTCCAGCCCCGCCTGGCAAACCCTGCTGCTCGAACACTTCGCCCTGCAGACCCTGCTGGATGCCGAGCCGGAGGCGAGCTGGCCTCTGGCGTCCCTGGTCACCCCTTGCGCCCCTGCACTGGCGGCGCGGGTCGAGGCGCTGGCCACCGAGTGGGAGTGGCTCTGCGGCCCGCTGACCGGCGAGGTGACCACTCACTGGCCATCGCTGCAACAACTGGCGGCGCGGGAGGATGAACAGCCCCTGGCCGAACGGCTCCAGAGGGCGCTTGGGCAGTGGCAGGTGCAGGAGGGGGCCGGGTCCTGGCCCAGGATGTTCAGCGCCCTGCTCTGGCTCGGCTGGTTGCAGCAGGCGGATCCCGTGCAGGGGAGCGAACAGCGCAAGAAGTGGCAGCGCAGCCTGGGCAATGGCTCCCCCCTGCTGGCGGATCTGCTGGGACAGTGGGCGGGCGATCGCCACGGTCAGGCGGTGGGGCTGTTCGATACCCTGCAACTGCCGCTGGAGGAGCTGCACTGGGGCTATCTCTGGCTCGATCTCTGCGCCCTGGCCCGCCACGGCGAACAGAGTCCCCAAGTGACCATATTGCACAAGTGGGATCTCTCCCACCTGCTGGAGGCCGAGCCCCGTCATCGCCTGATGGCTTTCTGTCAGGATCTGCTGCGCCTCTTGCTGGGGGAGGGGGCCGAGCGTCCCCCGTTGCAGCAACTGCGTGCCGCTCCGGCTCTCGATGCGACCAGCGACGCCGAGGATGAGGACAAGACCCCCGCCTCGGCCAGTTGGCTCAACTGGTTGCAGGGGCTGGGGCGCTCCAGCGGCGTGCGCAAGGCGCAGGAGCGGCTGGTATGGCTGCTCCATGCCGAAGGGCCCGAGCTCGAGTGCAAGATCCAGAAGCAGAGCACCAAGGGGGAGTGGACCGCCGGGCGCCGGGTCGATCCTGCCCTGCTCTCCACCCAGTATGCCTCCCTGCTCGACGAGGCGGACTGGACGCTGGTGCGCACCCTGCCACGGGGCATGAGCAAGCTGCCGCGGGAGGCCTGGGCCCCCCTGGCCAGCCATCCGCGCCTGTTCAACGCCAAGGGACAGAAACTGCAACTGGCTATCAGTGCCCCCTTGTTGCAAATCGTCGCCACCGAGCAGGGCATGAGCGCCGTCTTGAGCCCGGCCGCCGCGGCGCGCGGGGCGCACATCGTACCCCTGGCCCAGGATCTGTGGCAGCTCATCCTGACCCCTCAGGCGCTGCTGGACAGACTGCCAGCGCTGGAATCCATACCGCTGCTGCCAGCGGACGGGCTCGCCGAGCTGCAACGCACCCTGGACGCCATTCCCGAGCAGCCCTGGCACAGCCAGGTCGAGGGGCTCAGTGGCAATGCCGAGCTGACCCCCTGGCCCGGAGTGCCTTCGGTCCAGCTGGACTGGCAGGATGGTCAGCTGGTGGTCCAGCTGGTGACCCGGGAGGGGGAGTTGCCGCCGTTGCCGCTCGGCAAGGGGGAGGCCATAGTGCGCCAGGGGGTCAGAGACTATCACTACTGGCAACGGGATCTGGCCGCCGAGAAGGCCGAGGCCCAGTTGCTGCGCAACCAGTTGCCCATCGGCCTGCCGGGCAACGAATGGAAGCTGGATGGTGAGCAGGCACTGACCCTGGTCAATGCGCTGCCCGAGCTGGTGGACGCCGGAGTGGTCGTTCACTGGCATCAGGACAGCGCCCGTCTCAAGAGCCTCGACGAGGCGGCCCTGAGCCTGCGCATCGAGCGTCGCCAGGACTGGTTCCAGGTGGAGGGCGCGCTGGCGCTGGACGAGCATCAGATCCTCGACTTGCGCCTCATCCTGCGCCAGCTGACCCCGGGTCAGCGCACCGTTCAGCTCGACGAGAAGACCAGTCTGATGCTGAGCGACAAGCTGGTGGAGCGCCTCACCATGCTGGGGGCCATGCTGGACACCGAGCAGCGCATCAACAACAAGCTGGCCTACCCATTGGCCCGCCTGCTGTCGGCGGTGACCACAGCCGGGGATGATGCCTGGCACTCACTGCAGCAGGAGTGGCAGCAGGAGGTGGAGTGTGCCCCCGAGCTCTTGACGGCGCTGCGGGACTATCAGAAGGAGGGGGTACGCTGGATGGCGACCCTGGCCCACCATGGCTTCGGTGCCTGTCTCGCCGATGACATGGGCCTTGGCAAGACGCTGCAGGCGCTCATGGTGCTGCGCATGCGCCAGCACCTCGGCCCCGCCCTGGTGGTGGTGCCCAAGTCCGTGGTCACCAACTGGCAGGAGGAGGTGACGCGGTTTGCCCCCGAGCTGGAGGTGGTGGTGTTCGAGAATCCCGCCGAGCGGGAGACCCTGATCCAGGAGGCCAGGGCGGGCCAGATCATCCTGGTCAACTACGGCATGCTCGGCAGCCTGGCCCAGTCCCTGAAGTCCCGCCGCTGGGCGAGCATGGTGCTGGACGAGGCGCAGCAGATCAAGAATGCCGGCACCCAGCGGGCCAAGCTGCTGTTCCAGCTCGAAGGGGATTTTCGCCTGGCCCTCTCCGGCACCCCCATCGAGAACCACCTGGGGGAGCTGTGGAGCCTGTTCACCTTCATCAACCCGGGCCTGCTCGGCAGCCTCGGCGAGTTCAAGCGCCGCTTCGGCAAGGCGGTGAAGGATCCTCAACACATGGCGCTGTTGCGGGCGGTGATCAGCCCCTTCATCCTGCGACGCCTCAAGCAGCAGGTGCTGACCGAGCTGCCGGACAAGACCGAGATCATCCACCACATCAGCCTCTCCCCCGAGGAGCGTCAGCTCTATGAGGCGACCCGGCGCGAGGTGGTGCAGCAGGTGCAAAGCGCCGATGGTCGTGCCCTGATGCACGTGCTGAGCGGCCTGACCCGCCTGCGGCGGCTCTGCTGCTCCCCCAAGCTGGTGATGCCGGAGTGGTCCCAGACCAGCAGCAAGCTTGACGAGGCCATGGCGCTGCTGGACGAAGCCATCGATGGCGGGCACCGGGTGCTGGTGTTCAGCCAGTTTGTCGATCTGCTGAGCCTGCTGCGGGCCCGCATCGAGCAGCGGCAATGGGACTACTGCTACCTGGACGGGGGCTGCTCCGCCAAGTCCCGTCAGGAGTCCATACTGCGGTTCCGTCACGACCCTGTTCCCCTGTTCCTCATCAGCCTCAAGGCGGGGGGCACGGGTCTCAACCTGACCCAGGCCGATACCGTGTTGCACCTGGATCCCTGGTGGAACCCGGCGGTGGAGGATCAGGCGAGCGATCGGGCCCATCGCATGGGGCAGACCCAGCCGGTGACCGTCTATCGACTGGTGTGTGAGCAGACGGTGGAAGAGAAGATAGTGGCGCTGCACGACGAGAAGCGGGCCCTGGCCGATGGCCTCTTGAGCGGCCAGTCCGAGGTGCGCGGCCTTGATGTGGAGAGCTTGCGCGCCCTGCTGATGAGCTAGGAGCTGTGCTGGTTGCCTGTGTGCGAGAGGGGGATGGTCCTGGTGGCCATCCCCCTCTCTGTTTCAGGGACTCATGGCTCTGGCCAGGAGGCGCTAGCCCTGATAACGGTAGAGGTGCAGCCGCTCTATGATGGCTTCGCCGCCAATCTTGCGATCCCGCCGCGCCTGGCGCAGCTTGGGCGGATAGTGGCCCAGATGGGTGACGGCGGGTTGGGTATCCGAGCAAAGCAGCAGGGGCAGGCTCGCCTTGAGCTGCTGCTTGCGCGGCGCCCTGTCCTGCCAGAGCAGGTTGATCATGGGATGGGTCTTGACCGGCCGGCGGATCCGCAGCTGCACATCCGCAGGTAGGCGGCGGATGTCATACACCTCCTGATCCACCATCTTGCTCCACTCCTCGTTGCTGGAGAGTGCCGGCACATAGCGGCGGCTGCGCTCCAGCATTTCCAGCACCTGCTCGCGGCTGAGGCGGCTGATGCTCTGCTTGTCGGCCCAGGTGAAGCCGAGGGAATGCAGCTCTCCGGTGAGCAGAGTGAGCTTGCGATAGACCTGCAGGGTGATGACCCCGGGTAGAGCGCTGTGCACCAGTTCGAACTTCTCGTCCCGCCCGCCGGCGGCCTGTACCAGGGCCTTGAAGGCGAGCTTGTGGCCGTTGATCTCGTCGAGCAGCGGCTGCAACAGGGAGGCGCAGGCGGCGGGGAAGCGCAACCAGCCAGGCAGCCGGTGAGTCGCCTTGGTGGAGCAGCCTGGGCGGGCGCTGTGATCCTGATAGGCGGTCAGGGTGGCGGCCAGCGCCGCCTCGCCCGAGAGATAGCCCACTTCGATGGCCTCGATGGGATCGTGCTCTTCCCCTTGCGGCACGGCGGGCAGGGGATAGACATGGGCCTCCAGCAACTCGAGCTGGCCGAGCTGTCTGGCGAGACGGGCAAGGGCGTCTTCCAGTTCGTCCATCTGTTGACGCAGGGCGGCGGTGGGGGTAAAGGTGTCCATCGGCATATCCTGTCTGTTCCCCCAATTCGTCGCCCTAAAGTGACGATCAGGGGGCATGATTAAAGTACTGTATAAATAACCATACCAGTATGACGGGAAGGCGCCAAGTGCCGCCTTTCAAGCGCCGTCCGGAGGCGGCAGCCCTGGTCGCCTTCCGAGGGTTGCCTGTCTGTATCATCCTGTTAAATAACGATCTTTAAGTGATCCAATGATTAACAATTGGCGCCTGGGCCGAGGTAGCCACGCCCTGCCTGGCACTCGGGCTCTGCATAGCTAACGTGGGAAACTGCATACTTAGAAGCAGATGATGCAGGAGAAAATGCTGTTGGGCAGAGGGAGGGAATGTCTGGTTGATATTTTGCATATAAATCAACACCTTGCGTTTCACCTCATGGCGAGATTAGCCATTACTTTTACTAATCCCATGTATCAAAATTCGTCAATTGAGGCACCTCCTCGCCCTGACTAAGCTTTGCGCATCAAATCCGAGCCTTGCGCAGAACTAGAGAGAGGAGCCATATCATGGCCAACATGACTTATACCGAAGCCGGTTACCAGGATTCCAGCGAATCGAATCTGGTTGCTCGCGTCAAGATGACCGTCCTGACCTGGCTGGAACGCAGCCGCAGCCGTCGCCAGCTCTCCGAGCTGCCCGCCTACCTGCTCAAGGACATCGGTCTGAACGAAGCCGACCGCTATCAAGAGACCACCAAGCCGTTCTGGCGTGGTTGATCTGCCGGGCATGGATGCCTTGTTTTCTTGCTGATCTGAACTGCTCTGCCTGATGCTCTTCGCCCCCAGACGGGCCTGATTTTTCCCCTGTTGCCGTTTCTTGTTTTCCCCCTTGTCTGTTTTTCCTTCTGTTTGCCCCCTGCGGCATGATTTGTCATCATCCCTCGCCAACTTTGTATCCTTACTGTTTGAATTTGTTTAAAAACTGATTTTAAGCCCGGCTGCCTTGCGTATAATCCGGCCATAGCATTCCAGACAAGAGGGTGAGATGGATGATTCCCCAGCATGACTTTTTGGCTCTGACCCGCCGCCACGAGTGGCAGCTCGATCCTTTTGCCTTCGACCTGGCCAACGGCACCCGGGTGAGTGTGTGGGACACTGGCGTACTCTGCCTGGAACCCACAGGGACGTCGCCTGGCGGGCGCAAGGACATAGTGCTCTCCTGCGGCATTCATGGTAACGAGACAGCCCCCATCGAGATCTGCAACCAGTTGCTGACCCGGCTGCTCAGCGGGGAGATCCAGGCCTGCCACCGGGTGCTGTTCCTCTTTGGCAACCCCGCCGCCATGAACCAGGGGGTGCGAGAGGTGGAAGAGAACATGAATCGGCTCTTCTCGGGCGCTCACAGCAAGGGGGAGGGGCTGTGCAACAGGGAGCGCATTCGCGCCATGCGTCTGGAGCAGTATGTGAGCCGCTTCTTTGCCGACCCCGCCAGGCCCCGTTATCACTACGATCTGCACACCGCCATTCGCGGCTCCCGCCACGAGAAGTTTGCCGTCTATCCCTTCCCCCACGAGCGGCCGCACTGCAAGGAGCAGGTGCAGTTCCTCGGGGCTTGCGGGGTGCGCACCATACTGCTCTCGAGCGGCCCGACCACCACCTTCAGCTATTACAGCTCGCACCAGCATGGCGCCCATGCCTTCACGGTGGAGCTCGGCAAGGTGCGCCCCTTTGGCGAGAACGACATGACCCGCTTCATCGAAGTGCGTCAGGCGTTGCAGGAGCTGGTGACCCGGGATGAGGTGATGCTAGAGCCCTGGCGGGCGGATGACTTCACGATTTTTGCCATCGATAGGGTGATCAACAAGCAAACGGCCGAGTTTCGTTTCCTGTTTGCCAGCGACGTGGACAATTTCACCGAATTTCCCCAGGGGTTTGTGCTGGCGGAAGACGGAGATCGGCAATACAGGGTAGAGAAACCGCGGGAAGCGGTGGTCTTCCCCAACGCCAACGTGGCCATCGGCCAACGTACCATGCTGCTGGTGGTGCCGACCCGTTTGTGGGAGTGATCTGAGCCCATTTTTTCACGCCAATCCTGCGCCCTTGGCGGCGTGCCAAATACAGGCGTGATCCCGAACCCGCTTCGACAGGGAGCCCGAAAGGGCTCCCTTCTTCGTTTCTGCTCGCCGAAAATATCCTCTTCTTTCTGAAATTAAAGAAGTTTCTACTGGTCTTACCTGACTGAATCCCGTTGCCCTTTGCTTAACATATTATTTACATTCTAAGCGTCACCTCATGGTGGTGACGCTGACAACGGCAAGGAGCCAGTTATGACCCATGTCGACATTCCCTTCCTTCGTTACCTCGATGAGGAGGGGCGCCCGGTCGCGACACTGCCGACTTGGCTGGACAAGGCGATGCTGCACACCTTCTACCGCAACATGGTGATGGTGCGCAGTTACGACAAGAAAGCGATAGCACTGCAGCGAACCGGCAAACTCGGCACCTTTCCCTCCCATCTCGGGGCGGAAGCGGTGGGGATCGGGGTCGGGCTCGCCATGCAGTCAGAGGATGTCTATGTGCCCTACTACCGGGACATGCCCACTCTCTACGTGAGGGGCGTGCCCATGGAGCAGAACCTGCAGTATTGGGGCGGGGACGAGCGTGGCAGCGTCTTCTACAAGGCCGATGGCGAGTTGTCGGAAGACTTGCCCATCTGCGTTCCCATCGCCACCCAGATCACCCATGCTGCCGGCATCGCGGCCGCCTTCAAGCTGCGCAACCAGCCCAGGGTCGCCGTGGTGACCATCGGCGATGGCGGCACCTCCAAGGGAGATTTCCTTGAGGGGCTCAACTGTGCCGGTGTCTGGCATCTCCCCATGGTGATGATCATCAACAACAACCAGTGGGCCATCTCGGTGCCGCGCAAGTTGCAGTCGAGCGCGCCCACCCTGGCCCAGAAGGGTATCGGGGCCGGGGTGCGCAGCCTCCAGGTGGACGGCAATGACGTGGTGGCTGTCTATGAGGCGACCCGCGCTGCCGTCGAGCGGGCTCGCAGCGGCAAGGGGCCGACGCTTATCGAAGCCGTCAGCTACCGGCTCGGGGATCACACCACCGCCGATGATGCGACTCGCTATCGTGACGGCGCCGAGGTGGAAGCGGCCTGGGCCAGGGAACCGGTCAAGCGGCTGCGCCAGTTCATGTTTGAACGGGGCTGGTGGGATGAGCAGCAGGAACAGGCGCTGCTGGCAGAGGCGGGCCGGGAAGTGGAACGCGCCGTTGCCGCCTATGAGGCCATCACGCCCCAGGCGCCGGAGACCCTGCTCGATTACCAGTTTGCCGAGCTGCCGAAGGCCTATCTTGCCCAGCGCCAGCGCATCATCGCCAAGGGCATGCAGCAGAGCGGGGAGGGACTATGAGCGATATCACGCTGCTCGAAGCGATCAATCTGGCGTTGCACCACGAGATGGCACGCGATCCTGATGTGGTGGTACTGGGGGAGGATGTGGGGGTCAACGGCGGTGTGTTTCGCGCCACCGTGGGGCTTCGCGATAAATTCGGGTTCAAGCGGGTCATCGATACGCCGCTGGCCGAAGGGCTCATCGCCGGGGTGGCGGTGGGCATGGCGACCCAGGGGCTCAAACCCGTGGCCGAATTCCAGTTCCAGGGCTTCATCTTCCCGGGCATGGAGCAGATCATCTGCCAGGCGGCGCGGATGCGAAACCGGACCCGTGGCCGCGTCACCTGTCCCATCGTCTACCGCTCCCCCTACGGCGCCGGCATCCATTCGCCCGAGCACCACAGCGAGAGCGTCGAGGCCCTGTTTGCCCATATCCCCGGGCTGCGGGTCGTGATCCCTTCGAGCCCGAAGCGGGCTTACGGCCTGCTGCTGTCGGCCATTCGGGATCCGGATCCCGTGATGTTCTTCGAGCCGGATCGCATCTATCGCTCCATGAAGTCGGATGTGGTGGATGACGGCGTCGGCCTGCCGCTGGATGTCTGCTTCACCCTGCGTCCCGGCCGGGACATCACTGTGGTGGCCTGGGGAGCCTGCATCCAGGAAGTCATGCGGGCGGCGAACCTGCTGGCGGAGCAGGACATCCAGTGCGAGGTGCTGGATCTTGCCACCATCAAACCCCTGGACATGGAGAGCATCCTGACCTCGGTACGCAAGACCGGGAGGTTGCTGGTAGTACACGAAGCCTGTGGCAGTTTCGGGGTGGGTGCCGAAATCGTGTCCCAGGTGACCGAAGAGGCGATGACTGCCCTCAAGGCGCCGCCAAGACGCCTCACCGGCGTGGATGCCGCCGTCCCCTACTATCGCAACGAGGAGTATTACCTCATCACCGAGCAGGAGATCGCGCAGGCGGCTCGGCAACTGATGGAGAACCAGTGGCTATGACGCGCGACAGGTACGGATGCGCAAGTGCCTGGGCCACAGGGCTCCATGGTGTCTGTCAATGTTTGGTGATGTCCCAGCAGAGGGAGAGCAGGTCATGAAATTTTTCAAATTGCCGGATCTGGGCGAAGGACTGGCCGAGGCCGAGATCGTCGAGTGGAAGGTGAGCGCCGGTGATACGGTGCAGGTAGATCAGGTACTGCTGTCGGTGGAGACAGCCAAGGCGCTGGTGGATGTGCCCTCGCCGGTGGCCGGGGTCATCGCCAGATTGTGTGGGCAGGAGGGGGACATCCTCCACATCGGCGCCCCGCTGGTGGAGTTTGAAGGGGGCGAGGATGACGGCACCGTCGTTGGCAAGGTCAGCGCCCATCAGCAGCATATCGAGGATCATTTCGTGGTGGGGGCCATGGCGCCCGGCGGCACGCTGGTGCAAGCCATGCCAGCGGTCCGTCTGCTGGCGCAAAAACTGGGACTGGACATCGACAAGGTCAAGGGAACCGGCAGCGCTGGCATGGTGACCGAGCAGGATGTGCAACAGGCGTTCGAGGCCCAGCAGGAGAGCGGCAACGAATTCCTGAAAGGCTCGCGCCGGGCCATGGCCAAGGCGATGGAGCTCTCGCACCGGACTGTGGTGCCGGTGAGCATCACCGACGAAGTGGACTTGCGCCACTGGCGCCCGGATGAAGATGTGACGGTGCGCCTCATCAAGGCGATAGGCGTGGCGTGTCGGGCCGAACCCTCCATGAATGCGTGGTTTGACGGAGAGACCCTGTCGCGGCGTCTGTTCAGGGAGGTCAATGTGGCCATCGCGGTCGACTCCAAGCATGGGCTCTATGTGCCTGTGATGGAGAACGTGGCAGAGCGGGACCCGGCTGACATACGGCAGGGGCTGGATCGGATGATCGCCGATGTGAAGGCCCGTGCCGTGCCGCGGGAAATGTTGCAGGGGGCGACCATCACCCTCACCAACTTTGGCGCCATCGCTGGCCGTTACGCCAGCCCCATCGTCACACCACCCCAGGTGGCCATCATAGGAGCGGGCAAGTTGTTCGAGAAGGTGGTGTTCATCCACGGCGAGGCGCGCCCGGTGCGTGCACTTCCCCTGTCGATGACGTTTGACCACAGAGCCTGCACCGGTGGAGAGGCGGCTCGCTTCCTCAAAGCCCTGGTTCAGGCACTGGAGTCGGCACAGGTCTAAACCGCCGTACCCCGCCGCTGGCGGGGTACAAATTTGTTTGCGTAATCGACAAAGGCACGTATAATCTCAACCAGCTTGAAAGGGCGATAGTTATGTCAATGAATATGATGTTTTACATCTTTTCCTGTTGTTCATAAGTAATCCCGTTTTTTGAGCTTTACCCGCTGAAAAGCATAAGTAATTATTTTGAATACAGGTTTAAAGATATGTCTAACATGATCACCGGTACCGTTAAGTTTTTCAACGAAACCAAAGGTTTTGGCTTCATCCAGCAAGAAAACGGCCCGGACGTTTTCGTTCACTTCAGCGCCATCCAAGGTAACGGCTTCCGTACCCTGGCTGAAGGTCAGCGCGTACAGTTCTCTGTGACCCAAGGTCAAAAAGGCCCGCAGGCTGAGAACGTAACTGCTCTGTAATTCTTGCAGAATTTAAGAAAGCCGTGGTACCTCTGGTGCCACGGCTTTTTGTTTTCATGGCTTCTCAATACGCGTCATGACCCTGCTCTCCTCCCTCTTGCTGACCATTGCGTTGACCGGTCAGGCCAGCCCGCCAACGCCGGATCCTGCGGTGAATGATGCCGTGTCCGTGTGTCAACAGTTTGTACATGTTCGTCTGGGAAAAGCGGTGAAACCCGATGAGATCAGGGTACAGCCGGTGCCAAAACGGGCGGGAGAGTGGCTGGTCGATGGCAAGATAAAAGGACCCGAAGGTCCTTTGCTGTTTGCTTGTCTGCTGCGACAAGGAGAGCGCTGGGAGTTGCTCAACTTCTCGCTCTGGGCACCACAACCGCTCAATTCGGCTTGAGTGCAACCAGCAGGTGTTGGAGATGCTCCAGCATGGTCATGCCGAAAGGGGTCAGATAGCCGCCATCTGCCGCGGTGATCAGGCCCTGGCTGTGCAGGCGCGCTGCCGCCTGGCAAAGCGCTTCCGACATGTCGCTGCGCAGCTTGATCCCCAGGCTCATGTTGGCCGGATCAAAACACGCCAGTATTTTCAGCTCATTCACAAAATCGTCAGAAACCTGGTTGATCCCACTCATGGATGCACTCCTTACGCTAAAGATGTATGCAACCTAGCATCCCCGGTGCCTCTTTAGTGGGCGCTGGCTCAAACAATTGGCCTTTATCGGGGCCGCTCTGGTTCAAACGCTGCTTTTTTGGACGCTATCTATCACCGGCCCGGCTGGACGCAAACGCCCCCAGCAAGGCAAACATGCTAGAATGGCACCCTCGTTCACCCTCATGACCAGGCGTGATGCCAGGTCATCTTGTTCAAGGCGCGTCTCATGATCACTGTTACTCTGGTCTCTCTGCTGCACTCTCTGGGTCCCCGTTTTCCTGTTTATGCTCCCTCCTTGCTGCTCCCTCTCCTGGCGCAACATCAAGGAGATCTCTGGCTGCCGGCCATTCGTGGGGAAGACGTGACAACCCTTCGCCAGCATGGCAAGGATGCCCAGAGTCTGGCTACCTTGTCGGCAGGCTGGTGTGAATTCGCGGCCCAGAGCAAAGAGACGCCGGAGCTCGATGCGCTGGCAAGTTACGATGAGGAGATGCTGGACAACCTGCAGATGTACTGGCGCCACCCGAGCAAGATAAACAGCCCGATCACCGATAACCTGTTCGAGCTGCGCCGCGAGGTGGTGGACGAGGCCCATGGCGGCAAGCTGGTTGCTGCCTGGAGTGCCGCCCAGCAAGCACGGCTTGAGCAGATCATGGTGGGGGTCGCTGCGGGGCGGGATCAGCTCTGCTTTGTGGAAGTGGAGTCCGCCTATTGGCTGAGGGAGCGGCTGGGTGAGACCGCGGGACTCCGGCTGTTGACCCCCGAGCTGGGGTGAGGCGATGGAAAGACGGATGACCCATTACTCCTGCTGGACAAGGGGTCGGCAAGATGTGAACATGTCGCCCTTTATTGAACGAGAGACTTGACCGATGAGCTATGAACTTAGCGACACCGAGCGCAATGCCGCGCTGCAACTGAACGCCGATTACCGCTTTGATCACTTCATCAGCAAGCTGGTCGAGCACGAAGAGCTGTTTGTCCTGACCGACGAACACGGCGTCATGATGCTGACGACCGAAGAGGAAGACTGCATCCCGGTATGGCCGCATCCCGACTACGCCAAGGCCTGGGCCGAAGGGGAATGGGCCGAGTGCAAGCCGCAATCCATCACCCTCAAGGTGTGGCTGGATCGCTGGGTGGACGGCATGGAGCAGGATGATCTCTGCGTGGCCGTGTTCCCGACGCCGGATCAGGAAGGCATTGTGCTGGACCCGGCCGACGTCGCCGACGCCATTGCGCAAAAGCAGGCCAAACGCAGCTGAATGCCCTCTGCCTGGTGCCATCCTGGTTGTAACAAAGACCCCGCCAATATGCGGGGTCTTTTGTTTTGGGGCTGACGGTGCCAGCTGCCCTATTTTTGCTGGTAGGTGGTATCCGTGATGGTCACAGGCGGGAAGGTCTGCCCCCCTTTGATGGCGGCCCGGGTCTGCGCCTTTGCCGCTTCGTCAATCCAGAGCAGGCCGCCGAAGCTGTAACCCGAATTGGAGCCGTCTAGGGGCCAGTAGAGCAAGTCGCTCTGAGGGGTTGCCGGCACCTTGGGCAGGCGTACCCAGCGCCAGGCGCCGGCCCGGGTATAGGGCACCTGATAGGCGGGGACGAAGCTGGCGAGCTCATAGAGTCGCTGCTGGATCTGGCGGGAGAGGTCGGCCTTCTTGCTGAAATCGAACGCCTTGTCGTATTGCTCCACCAGAGCCGAGATCCTGTCGTCATCGATGTTCATGATGTTGTTGGTCTGGGGCTTGTTGGCATTGACCCTGTGGAAGTGTTCCCAATAGGCGGGATAGCGACCACCGCTCCAGGCCATCCAGGCACTCTGGTGTTTTTTCTCCAGCATGGATTTGAAGCCGGCAGACGCATCCATCAGATTGAGCTCGAGGTTGAGCCCCGCCTTTTTCGCCTCTTCCCGCAGCAGGGTGAGGCGCTGTGCATGTTCCGCCGTGGTGTAGGTGATGCTGAGGGAGAGGGGCTGGCCCTTGTCATTTCGCAAGATGCCATCCGGCCCGGTCTTGGTGAAGCCCGCCTTGGCAAAGAATTCGCGAGCAAGGGCGGGATAGAAGGGGCGCGCCTTGAGGTCGGTATTGGTGAAATCACCCTGGCCCGAGCCATAGGTGTTGAGACGCTGGTAGTCCCCCCGCAGCAGGGTCGCGATCATCTTGTCCAGGGCGAGGGCGTGCTGGATGCCGAGTCTGACGTCGAGATTGCTCAGCAAGGGATCGGCCGTGTTGAGATAGAGCCCCATGGGGGGCTGAGGCGTCTGGTTGTAGAACCAGAGCCGCTCGATATAGCCCTTCTCGAATTCGGCGGTCTTGCTCTTGTCATGCCACCAGTTGGGCATCACGAGGGGGAAGGTGTCGAGCTCACCGCGCAGGAAGTGCTGCCAGGCGATGTTCTGATCCCTGAGCACCTTGATCTCGATGCGATCCGGATTGAAGCGGTGCTGGAAGTAGCGCTCGTCGTTCCCCCACCAATCCTTGACCCGGTCGAAGGTAACCGACTTGCCCTTCTTGAGCTCGCCAATCTGGTAGGGGCCGGTGACCGGCAGCACCTTCCAGTTGTACTCCTTGACCCAGTTGGCGGTCAGCTTGATGGCGTGGCTGGGCTCCGGGGTGAAGGGGAGAGCTTCGAGCAGATCTTCCCGGCTCTTCTCGGTGCCGCTGGTGATGGCGAGGGTGTGATCGTCAAACTTGGTCACTTCGCTTATCTGGGTGCTGTAGTAGTTGTTGTACCAGGGGTCGTTGATCTCCTTGCTGCGCATCATCTTGAGGGTGAAGACCCAGTCGTCCGCAGTGACGGGCTGGCCGTCCGACCAGCGGGCCTTGGGGTTGATACGAAAATAGAGCGTCTTGTTATCCGCGGCGAAAGCCCACTGGTTGGCCAGCATGGGGATGGGATTGCGCGTCACGGGATGGGTGCTCAGGAGCGGCAGGTTGGTCTCGCGCACGTAGGCCGCAAAACCGCCGTTGGAATCCGGCCCGTATTTGCGCAAGGTGAGCGGAAAGCTCGACATGAAATCCCGGAAGGTGCCGCCTCGCTTGGCCTCGGGGTCTGCATAGACGGGATCGGTGTCGTTGTTCTCCCATTTGAGATCTGCCGGCAGGGTGGCACTCCAGCCGAACGGGCTCCAGCAGAAGGGGAGCAGCATGGCCGTGACCCGCATGATGCCTGGTAAAGAGGGGATGATCGAAAATGACGGATGACGCATGTCCTTGCTCTCCTGATGATGGCATCCTGCCGAAATAATGGGGTGGGCCCAAGAGGGCCTGACCCATGATGGGAAGTTTCCCGGGCGAGGTCAATCCT
Organism: Aeromonas sp. ASNIH5; assembly: GCF_002902865.1. Lineage (NCBI taxonomy): Bacteria > Pseudomonadati > Pseudomonadota > Gammaproteobacteria > Aeromonadales > Aeromonadaceae > Aeromonas > Aeromonas sp. ASNIH5. Next base: position 4,738,356 of record NZ_CP026122.1, read on the forward strand.
CGGTTTGGGTCTTCAAGAAGCGCATCTTGCCCCCCAGCAGATGCACCACGAAGCCGAGCAGCACCAGACCCGAGCCCAGCCATTGCAGGGGAGTGGGGTGTTCATCGAGCAGCAGGGCGGCGGCCACCATGCCGACACAGGGAACCAGCAGGGAGAGGGGGGCAACCTGGGCCACCGGATAGCGCATCAGCAGCCTCCCCCACAGGCCATAACCGAGCCAGGTGGCGATAAACGAGAGATAGAGCACGCACAAGACGCCCTGCCAACGGATGTTGAGCAGGCTGCTTGCGATGAGTTCGGGCCCCTCGAACAGCCAGGAGAGCGCGAAGAAGGGCAGGATGGGCACCAGCCCGCCCCAGGCGACCAGGCTCGGCAGAGAGGTGCGATAGCGCAGACCTATCTGGCGATTGATGACGTTGCCAAGGCCCCAGCAGGCGGCTGCGCACAGCGTCAGCACAAACCCGATGAGGGTGAGGTTGCCCTCGCCATGGGTGGCAATGAGATAAAGACCTGCTCCCGCCAGCGGCAGTGCCACCCAGTGGTGGGGCTGCCAGCGCTCTCCGAGCCAGATCATGGCGAACAGCAGGGTGAAGACCACCTGGGATTGCAGCACCAGGGAGGCCATGCCGGCGGGCATGCCGAATTTCATGGCGCAGAACAGGAAGGCAAACTGGCCCAGGCTGATCGCACCGCCATAGGCCAGCAGCCAGCGCCAGGGCATGGCAGGCCTGGGGACCAGCAGAATGGCGGGGAAAACGACTCCGACGAAACGCAGTGCTCCCAGCAGCAGTGGGGGGATGCCTTCCAGCCCCCACTTGATGGCAACGAAGTTGAGTCCCCAGCAGAGAATGACCAGGGCGGCCAGACACTTGTCCTTGGTTTGCATGCAGCATCCTTGTTTGAGCGGCGCCGGCACGGCAGGGCGCCGAAGGGGTCGAGCATACCTGCTACAGGGTGGGCACCGTCAAGGGCGCAGGTGTCTGCCGGGCGAGTGCGGGCGGGCTAAGCTAAAAGTGAGAGCCCGGATTGACGGGCTGGCGTCGATGGCTGACCGGAGGTATTCCATGAGCGACCATACCCTGCTGCCCCATGGTGAAGACTTGCGCCGCGCGGTGCGCTGGCTCAGCGAACACCATCAACACGACATCCGGGCCATCGAAGAAGCCTGCCTGCGCTTCGATCTCTCCCCTCTGGATGAGGAGTTCCTGATTCGCCATTGCCGCGAGCAGCCGCCAACAAGCCGGACAGGTTAGACGAAGTTGGCCAGGTTGATGCCAAACTCCTTGGGGTCCACCGTGCTCTCTATGGTCTCCTGAACCCCGTTTTTGGCGAGATCCAGCCACTGCACCTCGAGATAATGGCGATGGCCTGCGTGATAGATCACCTTGACCACGGGCTTGAGCGGTTGCTGTTCGTTGCGCTGCATCACGATGGCCAGGCGCTGGTTGGAGAGCTGCACCAGGGTACCCACCGGATAAACCCCCATGCACTTGATGAACCTGGTTACCAGGTCGGCATCAAAATGCAGATCAACCCCCTTGAGCAGAATGCGAAACGCCTGGGTTGGCTGCATGCCCTGTTTGTATACCCTGTCTGCCGTCACCGCATCATAGACATCGACGATGCCGCTCATGCGGGTGTAGAGGGAGAGCTGATCCCCCTTGAGGCGCCGCGGGTAGCCGGTGCCATCGATCCGCTCGTGATGGTTGGCGGCCACCTCCAGCATGATGGGGGTGATGCCGGCGGTGGCGGCCAGGATGTCGTGGCTGTGGACCACGTGCTCGCGCATCACCTCCAGCTCCTCATCGGTGAGCTTGCCCGGTTTGTTGAGCACCTCGTCCGGGGTCATGATCTTGCCCACGTCGTGGAGCAGGCCACCCAGGGTCAGCTCCTTGAGCACGCTGCGATCCAGCCCCAGGTAGCGGCCGAAGTTCGCCAGGAGGATGGCGACATTCATGGAGTGCTCCATCAGGTAGGCATCCTTGGCACGGATCCGCGCCAGACAGAGCATGGCATCGCCGTGGGTGAACATGGTATCGACCATCTCTTCGGCCACGGCGGCAAGGGGCGTGATGTCGATGGGCTCACCGGCCTTGAGATGGCGAATGAACTTGCCCTGGAGTTCGCGCGCTTCCTGATAGAGCCGACGGATCTTGAGCTCGCGCCCTTCACCACTGCCGATCTGACGAGAGGAGCCCGCCCCGTTTGTCACCACATCCGCCGGGCTTGCCGTGCCCCCTCCCGGCAGCTTGCTGCGGGCAAGATCCACCCGCACCGTCAGCACGCCACGCCGGATCAGCGCCTCCACCTGCTGAGGGTTGGTCACCATGCCCGTCTGGGCAATTTCCATGGCGCCGGTCTGGCTGGCAATGGCAATGACATACATGCCAGGTTTCAACTGGCTGACGGGGATGACGGGGTGAGACTTCGTCGGCTTCATGGGTACATCCTGGGCTTATTATTAGGTTCTTCGCGGGATCTTGGGGAAGTGGAAGTTGACAGACAGGGTGCTGGTAAACTGGCTGTCTCCAAACACACCACCACCATCACCCTGCTGTCGCCGTGCATCATATTGATATTGCCTCCTTCTGGCCAGGTTATACCGTCATCGCCCAAGCGCTTTCTGCCAACCATCACACCCTGTTTACCCTTGAGCCTCGCGCCGACCTGTTGCCCCGTTGTCGCCGATGCCTGCAACCCACGCCATTGATCCACGACCAACGTATCCGCCGGGTGCGTGAGCGAGACCTATTTGACCGACAAGTCTGGTTACAACTGCCTGTTCGCCGCGTCGACTGTCTGCGCTGTGGTCGCGTCAGTGAACATATCGACTGGCTCCCCTCTGGCTCCCGCCTCACCCGGCGCATGCAGTGCTGGATTGAAGCGCTCGTTCAGTACCTCCCCATCCGCCATGTCAGCCAGCTCACCGGGGTCGGTTGGCACACCATCAAGGAGATCGACAAGCGCCGTTTGCAGACCAGTGTGGGCACCATCGAACTTGGGGAGGTGCGGCGGCTGGTGATGGATGAGTTTGCCCTGCACAAGGGACACCGCTATGCCACCGTGATCATGGATGCCGAGCGAACCCGCGTCCTGTGGGTGGGGCACGGCAACAGCCGGGCCGCTATCCGTCCCTTCTTCGAGCAGCTCGGCGAGCGATGCCAGCAGATTGAAGCGGTGGCGATGGACATGAACACGGCGTTCGACCTGGAGGTGAAGCAACACTGCCCGCAGGCGGAGGTGGTCTACGACCTGTTCCACGTGGTGGCTCGCTATGGCCGAGAGGTGGTGGACCGGGTGCGAGTGGAGCAGGCGAATGCACTGAAAAGCGATAAACCGGCGCGAAAAGTGGTCAAAAGTGCGCGTTGGTTGCTGCTACGTAATCGGGCGAAGTTGAGTGAAAAACAGGATGTGAAGTTGCAGGAGCTGTTGGCGGCGAATCAACCGCTGGCGATGGTGTACGTGCTGAAAGAGGGGTTGAAGGGCATCTGGTATGCGCCGAGCGTGTGGGAAGGATGGCGACGATGGCGGAGCTGGATGCGGCAGGTGAAGGAAAGCGGGCTAGCGCCGCTGCAACGATTTGGTCGAAATTTATCGAAATATATGCGGGGGATCCTGGCGAGTGCAAACTACCCGATGCACACGAGTGTGCTGGAAGGGGTGAACAACAAGATCAAAGTGATAAAGCGTATGGCATATGGATTTAGGGACTCAGAATACTTTTTTCTGAAAATCAAGGCGGCCTTCCCCGGAAAGCCGCGATGAACCTATTATTATGTGTGATGTCGGTCTGCTGACGGCAGTCTATCACTGGCGCATCATGGCGTCAGGCGCCATCTTGAGTCCCTGTCGCTTAGTACTGGTGTTGTCGGGTCTGACCGATATAATGTCGCCCCCAATCATGATGGATTCCGAGGTTTTTGCATGCGGCTCGACAAATTTCTTTGCGATTGCTCCGATTTGACCCGTTCCCAGGCGGGCAAGCTGATCCGTCAGGGGGAAGTGCTGGTAGACGGCGTGCTGGTCAAGCAGCCCGCCTTTCACATCAATGAGCAACACCAGATCGAGTTTGACGGTGTGACCTTGACCCTGAACCTGCAGAATCGCTACTTCATGCTGCACAAGCCGGAAGGATATGTCTGCTCCAACGAGGACCCGGATCACGCCACCGTGTTCCACCTGCTCGACGAGCCGGCCATGGGCAAACTGCATGTGGTGGGGCGCCTCGATCTCGATACCACCGGGCTGGTGCTGATCACCGATGACGGCCAGTGGTCCCATCGCATCACGTCGCCCCGGCACGAGTGCGCGAAGACCTACCATGTCTGGCTGGCTGATCCCGTGAGTGAAGAGGCTATCTCGCTCTTTGCCGACGGTATCTACCTGCGCAACGAGAACGACAAGACCCGCCCTGCGGAGCTGGAAATCCTGGACGAGCGGGAAGCACGCCTGACCATCCACGAGGGCAAGTATCACCAGGTGAAGCGGATGTTCGCCGCCATCGGCAACAAGGTGGTCGGGCTGCATCGGGAACGCATTGGCGATCTGGCTCTGGACGATGAGCTGGCACCAGGGGAATACCGGGAGCTGACCGAAGAGGAAGTGGCCCTGTTCTAGGGACGCGATCGCCTCTCTCCCTGTCCGGCAAGGGGGAGCATCGGCGGCTCAGTGCCGCCGATGGGCGTGTTGGTCCTTCCTTCTTGCAGGAGAGACGGGGCTCAGTTCCCCATTCCCAGCACCAGGGCCGTGCCCAGGGTGGCCAGCAGGGCTCCGGCCCAGGCGGGGAGCGAGGGACGCATCCCCGAGTGCCACCACAGCAAGGGCAGCAGAATGACCGGTGTGGTGGAAGACAAGATGGCCACCATGCCCACATCTCCCTGACGCAGGGCCACCAGGATCAGGGTCATTCCCAGCGTCATCGCCAGAAATCCGTTGATGCCTATCATGCCGAGCACCTGCCGGTTGATTGGGTTGTGCGGCATGGCGAGCGGCAGGCGCAGTGCCCGCAAGACGCAGTGTGCCAAGAGGGCGCTGCCCATGCGCACGCCGGAAGCGCTCACCGCGTCCACGGTGCCGCTCATCATCACCGGCTTGGCGATGATGGCTCCGAGGCTCTGGCACAGGGCTGCGGTGAGGCCAAGGGCTATGCCGACCACGAGGCGGCCGCGCACCTGCTCCCATTCGTTCTGCTGATTGTCGCCACGACGACCAAACAGGATGGCGAGCATGACCCCGGCCAGGACCAGCAAGGCGCCCGGCAGGCGCCAACCATCGAGCCGCTCGCCAAAGAGCCAGAGCCCGAGCAGGGCGGAGAAGAGGGCGTGGCAGGAGAAGAGCAGACCGCTGCGCCTGGGGCCGAGTCGGTTCATGCAGGCAAAGAGGGCGGTGTCGCCGACGAAGATGCCGATGAGGCCGGAGAGGGCCAGCAGGGGAAGGGCGCTCTCGGTGAGGGTCTGCCAGCCTCCCGTCACCAGACTTGCGCTGGCCAGCATCAGGCTGACCAGGAACATCCGCCAGCGACTGTAGGCAAAGGCCCCCAGATGGCGAGCCGGTTTGACGGAGATGAGGGCGGCGATCGCCCATAAACTGGCGGCAGCCAGCGCCAGCCATTCGTAACCCATAAAGACCCCTGAAACGGTAGACGACAACCGGACTTGCAGGCGACACATCACCCCGGGCCGATTGCCAACGGGGCAGGGGAGTGCGCCTTCTGGCGATTGCGCCCACCCGTGGCGGCCGTGTCGTCATAAAACCTTGAAAAAAATAGCCCGAAAGACTCCCTCTATCGGGCAGGCCCGATACAATACGGGTCGTCTTCGGGGATAACAAGCGCGGCATGATGCATTCGGTTCCAGGCGCGCCGCCGGCCTTCCCCCCATTGCAATTGCAGTCAAAAGAATTGAACGAGGTTGATGTCATGTTTTACCGTTTCGCCGCCAGGCCAGCCCGCCGCTGGCTCTCTCCCTTGCTGTTCGGGTTGATGGCGGTGCCGCCGCTTCAGGCCACTACCGTGGTGCAGCAGCCCGTGCTGTCGGACAGGCAGACCCTGGTCAAGGGCAATGGCGCCGAACCCGAGTCCCTCGATCCGGCCCTGATCCGCTCCGGTTTCCCGGGGGAGGTGGTGCTGGTGGACCTGTTCGAGGGGCTGGTGAGCGAGGATGGTCAGGGCAAGATAGTGCCCGCCCAGGCCCAGCGCTGGGAGACCAGCGAGGATGGGCTGGTGTGGCGCTTCTTCCTGCGTCCCCAGCTCAAATGGTCCAACGGCGAGCCCCTCACCGCCCGGGATTTCGTCTACGCCTGGCGGCGGCTGCTGAACCCGGCGCAGGCTTCCCCCTCCGCCGGCCTGCTGCTGGCGACCGGCATCAACAATGCCCAGTCCATCTATGCCGGGGCGCTCGACCTCGATGCCCTTGGGGTAGAGGCAGAAAGCGACCAGATCCTGAAAGTGACCCTGGAGCGCCCCGTTCCCTATTTCCTGCAACTGGTCAGCCAGCGCCCCTTCGTGCCGGTCAACGAGCGGGTCATCGCTCAGTTTGGCAAGCAGTGGACCCAGCCAGGCAAGATGGTGAGCAATGGCCCCTACAAGCTGGCGAGCTGGGTGGTGAACGAGCGCATCGAAGCCGAACGCAACCCCCAGTACTGGGATGACGCCCATACCCGGATCCAGCGGGTGACCTACCTGCCGCTCGCTTCCCAGCATGGGGAGCGGCTGCGTTACGAAGCGGGGGAGATCCAGCTCACCAACAAGGTGGCGCTGGAGTACTACCAGAAGACCATGCAGGAGGCACCGGAGCGGATCTGGGGTCTGCCGCTGCTTGGCACCTATCTTTACACCTTCAATCTCAATCGCCCCGAGTTGCAGGATGTGCGGGTGCGTCAGGCGCTCTCCATGGCCATCGATCGCCACCTGCTGACCGAGAAGGTGAGCGGCCAGGGGGAGCGCTCTGCCTGGTCACTGCTGCCCGCCATGCCGGGTTATGACGAGCTGGATATCCCCCTCTCCCGGGAAGACCAGCCGACCCGGTTGGCCCGAGCCGCCGCACTGTTGGCCCAGGCGGGCTACAACAGCGCCCATCCCCTCAGGCTGACGCTGACCTACAACACGTCGGAGAACCACAAGAAGCTGGCCCTGGCGGTGGCGGCCATGTGGAAACCGCTGGGGGTCGAGGTCTCTCTCAACAACATGGAGTGGAATTCCTATCAGGTAGCCAAGGACAGTGGTGATTTCATGCTGGCTCGTTCATTTTTGTTTGGTGATTATGTCGAGCCGTCGTCCATGCTTGGCAGTTTCCGCTGCCAGGATCCCCAGAACGAGAGCGGCTACTGCAACCCCGCCTTCGATGGTCTGCTGCAGCAGGCCTCCGAGACCCTGGATGCCAACGCCCGGTCCGGGATCTATCATCAGGCCGAGCAACTGCTGATGGAGGAGGTGCCCGTCATCCCCGTCTATCACTACAACCAGATGCGACTGGTGGACCCGGCACTGCGCGGCTTGCCGAGCCGCAACCTCAAGGGCGCCATCGCCACCAAGGATCTCTATTTCAGCCAGCCATGAGGAGTGTGGAATGAAGATTGCCATTGTCTCGGATCTGCACGGCAGTCTGACTGCCCTCGAGCAGGTGCTGGCGCAACTCGCTCCCTGGCAGCCTGATCACTATCTGCTGCTCGGGGATCTGCTCAATCACGGGCCGCGCAATCCTGTGCCGGCGGGGTATGATCCTGTCGCCGTGGCGGCAAGGCTCAACGAGCTGGCCCCCCGCATCATGGCGGTGCGTGGCAATTGCGATTCGGAGGTGGACCAGATGCTGCTCCACTTCCCCATCACGGCGCCCTACAACCAGCTGCTGGTGGATGGGCGGCGCTGGTTTGTCAGCCACGGTCATCTCTATGAGCCCGGCAACGTGCCCCTGCCAGCAGGGAGCCTGTTCATCAGCGGTCATACCCATGTGCCTGTGCTGCGCCAGGAGGGAGAAATGATCCTGATGAACCCGGGGTCTATCTGTTTTCCAAGGGGAGAGTGGGTGGCCAGTTATGGGCGCTATGACGACGGCTGCATGAGCATCCATGCCTGCAAGGATGGAGAAACCCTGATGCAGCTGGTGCTCTGACTAGGCTGCGTTCTCAAAATGCTGGTTTTCTGTCCACACATAACTCGCGCAAGTAGCGAAGGCAGAAAGCCAGTTTGATAAAGGCTGCAAAACTCTTGGCTAGCTTTTCATATCTCGTTGAAAACCGGCGAAACTTCTTCAACCAACCGAAGCACCGCTCCACGACATTGCGCCTGCGGTAATGCACCTTGTCCAGTACCAATGGACGCCCCTTATGGCGCCGTTGCTGGTAGCTGCGTTGCGGAATGACCGCTTTTATCCTTCTCCGCCGTAGCTCGGCTCGAAAGGCTTTGCTGCTATAGGCCTTGTCTGCGGCAAGATGCGTTGGCCGTGTTCGGTAGCGACCTGATGACGTTGGTATCCTCGCCATGGCCAACGCGCTTGTTGCATAGCTGATTTCTGCTGATTGCCCCGGTGACAGGCAGAAGCTCAGTGGTAAGCCATGACCGTCCGTGACCAAGTGAATTTTGCTGCCGAAACCTCCCCGCGAACGGCCAAGGGCTTGATTCATTGAGGTGTTTTTTTACGTGCACCGGCAGCATCTTTGGATGCTCTGACATTGGAGCCGTCCAGGCACCACAGGTCGAAATCGATGAGCCCTTCTTCATTGAGCTTGAGTTGCAGCGCTTCCAGAATGGCATCAATCCGGCCTGCATCCTGCCAACGCCGGAAGGTGTTGTAGACCGAATTCCATGGTCCGAAACGTTCTGGAAGGTCTCGCCAAGGAGCTCCGGTGTGGAGTATCCAGAGAATGCCATCGAGCACTTGGCGCGGTTCACGGGTAGGGCGCCCGATCAGGCTTCGAGAAGGAAACTGGGGCTCGATAAGCCCCAATTGTGCATCTGTCAGCTGATAACGGCGGGACACGGAATGGATCTTAAACTGTTGAGAAGATGTGAGATTATATCTTCATCACTTTAAGAACACAGCCTAGGGGCTGACAAGGAGAGAAAATCAGAAGGGGGAGAGGAGATCAGGCCTTGATCCCGAAAGAGCGGGTGCTTGAGCGGGTATTGCCTTTGGCGTCATAGGTCAGGGAGCTGCTGTCTCTGAGCTTGCTGAGGAAGCTGGCGAGACGGCGATTGGAGACAATGCTGAGTTCGAGCAGACGTCCATTGAGGTTGTTCTGCTCCTGACAGGCTTCCAGCTTGGCTTGAAGGGCCTGCAATTGGGCCGGGAAGGCGCCCAGCTGTTGCTGCAAGTCGGGTAGCTCTGCCAGAGTCTTGTCCAGCATCTCGATGGCCACCAGCAGTTGTTGCTTGCGATCGGCGAGTGCCGGCAAGGCAAGGGCCCGGTGAGCCTTGAGGAGGTCGAACTCCTCTGCCAGCAAGCCTTGCATCTGGGAGAGGTTGTCGTCCTGAGCGCGCAGCAGCGAAGGGAGGTCCATCATCCCAACCGTTTATCCAGATCGGCTTCGAAGCTGAACATCTTTCTGGCCACGGCTTCGCTGTTGACCTTGTACTCCCCACTGGCCACAGCCTTCTTCAGGCTCTCGACGCGGCTCTCGTTACCGGTGGAGGCGGTGTTGAGGGTCTTCTGCATCTGTTGCAATTGCTGCGCCTCACTGGTCAAGGAGACAGAGTCGCTCTTGACGGTCGTCGCACGGCTGCTCTCGCTGGAGGTCGCCGACTTGGTGGCTACACCTTGACTGCTTCCGCTGTTTTGCAGGCGGTTGTTAGCCAAGTTGTTGATATTGTTGATAGCCATAAGGTTTACCTTCGTCTGCTTTGCTGTTCGCTTACCTGTATATCGGTGACGGCGGTCAGAACTTTAGAAAAAAATTGCGCAGTGCATTCATGTGTCAGAATGTCACGACCACGGAGCCCACTGCACTGACCTGGCCTTGCACCGTTCTGCCCGAGCGCGTGTTGACAAGCCGGATCATGTCTCCGAAGCTGCCATCTTGCAAGGCGCGGGCCATGGTTTTGATCTGCATGCTGCTGTTTTCGGCGCTCAGGGTGACCTGGTCCCCCTTGCAGACCACGCATACCTGGGTGAGTCTGATTGGCTGACCCGGTTTGAGCTCACGCTTGCTGCGTACCCCGATGAGGGTGGTCGGGTCGGTAAGGTAGTCGCCACGGATCAGGGTCTGATCCTGGTATGCCAGGGTCAGCATGGGTTCACTCAGAATGTCTCCCTTGGCAACCGGGACGGCGACGGTGACATAGGGTTTCTGGATGCTGACCCGGACCGGTAGATAGAGATCCCAGGATTTGTCTCCCTCGCACTTGAGGTAGACGGTGGTGTTGCGACGGATCTCCATCCTGGCGGGGAGGGAAATGGTGAGGGCATCTTCGCAGCGCGTGAGGGGGAGGCGCTCGTCAATGGTACCGGCCTTGACGTCGGCCTGTGCATCGAGGGGAATATCGAGCTGGTCGAGCACGAACGCCTGTGCCTGTTCTTGCAGATAGTCGGTGACCTCGGACGCCATGGCGTGAGACAGACTGCAAAACGGCAGTAAGATAAGGAAAAGTCTACTAATCATTTTTGCTTACCGGTCGATAAGTTATTCACGTATACCACCGTAGTTAACTATGCTTGCTCCAGAATTATTCGATTGTTGAAACAACGATGATCTGATGCAAGCCAATGTGCATGCATAATGACATGCACGATCAGTGCCAAGCATTTTTAGGGAGTGTTTATGGCGAGTATTCTGGACTCGGTCAACCAGCGAACCCAGCTAGTGGGACAAAACAGGCTGGAGCTGCTGTTGTTTCGTCTCAATGGACGTCAAAGATTTGGCATCAACGTATTCAAGGTACGCGAGGTGCTGCAGTGTCCCCCTCTGACCGTCATGCCCAAGCTCAACTCCTGCATTCGCGGCGTGGCACATATCCGTGGCCAGACCATCTCGGTGATCGATCTCAGCATGGCGATGGGCAAGCGCCCCATCCAGGACCTCTCCAAGTGCTTCATCATCATCTCCGAGTACAACCGCTCCATTCAGGGGTTCCTGGTCCACTCGGTCGAGCGCATCATCAACATGAACTGGGAGTCCATCCTGCCGCCACCCAAAGGGGCTGGTCGCATCAACTACATGACGGCGGTGACCGAGGTAGATGGTGAGCTGGTGGAGATCCTGGACGTGGAGCGCATTCTCAACGAGATCTCGCCGGTCTCCACCGAGGTGTCCACCGAACTGGTGGAAGCAAGCGTGGAGCGCAATCCTCACGGGCGTCCCGTGCTGGTTGCGGACGACTCTTCGGTGGCGCGCAAGCAGGTTCAACGGGCACTGGAGGCTATCGGGGTGCAGTGCGTGCTGGCCAAGGATGGACGGGAAGCGCTCAACATGTTGCTGGAGATGTCCAAGAACGGTCCCATCAAGGATCAGATAGCCCTGGTCATTTCGGACATCGAGATGCCGGAGATGGACGGTTATACCTTCACCGCCGAGATCCGCAACAATCCCAACCTCAAGGATTTGCATGTTATCCTGCACACTTCCCTCAGTGGGGTGTTCAATCAGGCCATGGTGCAGAAAGTCGGAGCGAACAATTTCATTGCCAAATTCCAGCCGGATGAATTGGCCAAGGCCGTACAAGGCGCTCTCTAATCAAGAAGAACAACTGCATGAAGACACTTTCGGACGACTTATACAGGCAATTCAGCAATTTTCTGGCGCAACAGAGCGGCATAGTGCTGGGTGACAACAAACAGTATCTGGTCAAGAGCCGCCTGTCGCCCTTGATGACTCAGTTTGGTATCGAGAGTCTGTCTGATCTGGTCACCCGGGCGATGAGCGTGCGCGAGCGGGAGCTCAAGATGGCGGTGGTCGATGCCATGACCACCAACGAGACCCTGTGGTTTCGCGATACCTATCCGTTCCAGCTGCTGAGCGACAAGATTTTCCCGGAGCTTGGCAAGAGCGGTCGTCCCATCAAGATATGGTCTGCCGCCTCTTCATCCGGGCAGGAACCCTACTCCATCGCCATGACGGCGCTGGAGCAGCAAGTCAAGCGGCCGGGTACCTTGCCGGGCGGGGTGCAGATAGTGGGGACCGATATCTCCAGCACCATGCTCAACCAGTGCAAGGAGGGGGTCTACGACAGCCTGGCGCTGGCTCGCGGGCTCTCCCCCGAGCGCAAGCGACTCTTTTTCGAACCCTGTGGCGACAACAAGATGCGGGTGGTGGAGCGTGTCAGAAAATTGACCAGCTTCCGTCCCCTCAACCTGCTGGAGAGCTACAGCCTGCTCGGCAAGTTTGACATCATCTTCTGCCGCAACGTGCTCATCTACTTTGCGCCCGAAGTGAAATCCAAGATCCTCAACCAGTTCGCCAGCAGCCTCAATCCTGGCGGCTACCTGATGCTGGGGGCCTCCGAGTCTCTGGCCGGCCTCACCGACAAGTTCGAGATGATCCGCTGCAACCCCGGCATCGTCTACAAGGTCAAATAACCCCGCTCAATACCCTCTTGGCACACCTCTTGCTAAATATTCATGAAGCAGGAGGTGTGCTATGGCAATTTCATTCGACAAGGCATTCGGTGTTCATCAGTACACGCTGAGCGTGCGCGCCAAGCGTGCCGAGGTGTTGTCCAGCAACATCGCCAATGCGGACACGCCGGGCTTCAAGGCCCGTGACATCGACTTCTCACAGGCGTTGCAGGATGCCCAGGGCCAGCAAGGGTTCGGGCTCAGCACCACCAGCGAGAAGCACTTCGCCTTGCAGATGGATACCCCGGGCACGACCCAGTACCGCAATCCCCTGCAACCGGATACCGGTGACGGCAACACGGTGGACGTGCAGCAGGAGCGCAGCGAGTTCCTGCGCAACAGCCTCGAATACCAGGCCTCCCTTGAATTCATGAACAGCAAGATAAGCGGCCTGCTCAAGGCACTGAAAGGAGAGCAAGGATGAGTTTGTTCAAGGTCTTTGACATTGCAGGCTCTGCCATGAGCGCGCAGTCCGTTCGCCTCAACACGGTGGCGAGCAACATGGCCAACGCTGACAGTGTCAGCTCCAGCGTGGAAAAAACTTACCACGCCAGGCGGCCAGTCTTTGCCGCCCAGCTGGATCAGGCCATGTCCGACAAGCAGGCCTCGGTCGGGGTGGATGTGAAGGGCATCGTCGAGAGTGATGCGCCCCTGCTCAAGGAGTACAACCCGAATCACCCCATGGCGGACAAGGATGGCTTCATCTTCAAGCCCAACGTCAACATGGTGGAAGAGATGGCGGACATGATAGCGGCGTCGCGCAGCTACCAGACCAACGTCCAGGTGGCCGATGCGGCCAAGAAAATGTTGCAGCAGACCCTGGGTCTGGGCAAGTCCTGACAGAGGTGAACCCGGATGAGAGTGACCCGTGATCGCCTGCCAGGCGGCAACAATCGGCCCAGTGGGCACGCCCTAGAGGGGGGAGCATAAGTGGCAGATACCTATGACAGCCTGCTGGGCGTCAACCGGACGACGTCGGCCCAGACCAGTACGGTCAACACCAGTACCCAGAAAAAGGAGCTGGATCAGGAGTCCTTCCTGAAGCTGCTGACCATGCAGCTCTCCTATCAGGATCCGTTCAAACCGGTGGACAACGCCCAGATGCTTTCCCAGATGACCTCGATGTCGACGTCTCAGGGGATCAGCAGCCTCTCCACCCAGATGGAGAGCCTCAACAGCCTGATGACCTCCAGCCAGGCGCTGCAGGCCTCCGCGCTGGTGGGACAGAACGTGCTGATCCCGTCCAACACGGGTTACGTGGAGAAGGGAGGCACCCTCACGGGGGTCATCGCCACCGGCGATGGCGGCAGCAACATCAAGGTGACGGTGAAGGACGAGAGCGGCCAGGTCATCCGAGAGTTCGCCATCGAAGGGAGCCACAAGGGGAACGTGGCCTTTGAATGGGATGGCAAGGACAAGTCCGGCAACCAGGCCAAGAGCGGCAAGTATTCGATAGAGGCGCATGCCACCGTCGACGGCAAGTCGGAGAGCGTCCCCGCCCTGACTTACGCCAAGGTGGAGAGCGTCACTCTGGGAACGAGCACCAACCCCAGCACCCTCAAACTCAAGGGACTGGGCGGCATCTACCTGACCGATGTATTGGAAATTGGCGCGACGACCGGCAAGACCACCACCCAGTCGGCTTCGTCCTCTAACGCAGTGATCTAAGGAGAAAGACATGTCATTCAACAATGCCCTCAGCGGCATCAATGCGGCTCAAAAAGACCTGAACGTCACCGCGAACAACATTGCCAACGTCAATACCACCGGCTTCAAGGAGTCCCGCGCCGAGTTCGCCGACGTCTACGCCAACTCCATCTTCGTCAACGCCAAGACCCAGGTCGGCAACGGAGTGGCGACTGGCGCTGTGGCCCAGCAGTTCCACCAGGGCGCGCTGCAATTCACCAACAACGCGCTGGATCTCGCCATACAGGGCAACGGCTTCTTCGTGACCTCGGACGGCCTGACCAACCTGGATCGCACCTACACCCGTGCGGGCGCCTTCAAGCTCAATGAAAGCAGCTACATGGTCAGCAACTCCGGCGGTTATCTGCAGGGGTACGAGATCAACTCTGACGGCACCCCCAAGGCGGTGAGCATCAACGCCACCAAGCCCATCCAGATCCCGGACAAGGCCGGTGAGCCGGTGCAGACCACGACGGTCGAAGCTGGTTTCAACCTGCCTTCCAGCACGAAAACGCTGATGGATGTCAATGCCTCCAAATTCGATCCCACTGACTCGACCACCTACTCCTCCTCTACTTCCGTGGTGGTCTATGACTCCCTGGGCGAGCCACACACCATCACCCAGTACTTCACCAAGGAAGCGGATCCGGCCGATCCTACCCAAGCGGCGGTGCCGACTGCCTGGCGCATGTACCTCTATGAAGGGGACAAGCCCATCGACATCGTAGGCGGTACGGCCACCACCATGGCGACCGGTCTGAGCCAGGCCCCCCTGAGCGCCCGGGTGACCTTCGATGCCTCCGGCAAGATGGTCACACCCACCACCCCGGCGGTCATCAAGACGGAACCCCTGGGGGCGACAGGGGCTGGTATCATCACCAATGGCGCCGATGGCACCCAGGAGATTGAGTTCAAGCTTGGTACCGTGACCCAGTACGCCTCCCCCTTTGAAGTGAGCAAGCTGACCCAGGACGGCTCCACCGTCGGTCGCCTGACCAAGGTGGAGATCGGGGCGGATGGCATAGTCTCCGCCACTTACAGCAACGCCACCACCGTCAAGGTGGCCATGGTGGCCATGGCGAAGTTTGCCAATGCCCAGGGTCTCACCCAGGTCGGCGACACCTCCTGGCGCCAGTCCCTGCTCTCTGGCGATGCCTTGCCCGGCACCCCGAACTCCGGCACGTTCGGCTCCATCAAGTCGTCGGCACTGGAGCAGTCCAACGTGGATCTCACCACCGAGCTGGTCGATCTCATCACTGCCCAGCGCAACTTCCAGGCGAACTCCCGTTCCCTGGAAGTGAACAGCTCCCTGCAGCAGAACATACTGCAGATCCGCTAAGATGGCGGGTAGTTGGCAGGGGCGCTTCGGCGCCCCTTGTCATTTCCGTCCCGCCTCATTTCCTCCTTTCATTCCGTCTTCGTCATCTCTCTTGGCATTCAACTTGCAGTTGAGCTGTGAGAGTCATCTGTTTGACGGAGGATCCCATGGATCACCTGCTTTACATCGCCATGTCCGGGGCCAAGGAGAACATGAACAGCCTGGCTGTTCGTGGCAACAACCTTGCCAACGCCAACACCATTGGCTTCAAGTCTGACTTCGAGCAGGCGCGCAGCATGCAGGCGTTTGGCGAAGGGCTGCCCACGCGGGTGTTCGCCATGACCGAGCGGCCGGGCCAGAACCTGCAGCACGGCATGCTGATGACCACGGGTCGGGATCTTGACGTTGCCGTCGATGGGCCGGGCTGGATTGCAGTGCAGGATCCCAACGGTGCGGAAGCCTATACCCGCATGGGCAACCTGCAGCTCAATGCCACCGGCAATCTGCAGACTTCCACCGGTCTGAATGTGGTGGATGATACCGGTCAGCCCATCGTGCTGCCCCTGCCCATGGAGAAGATCGAGATCAATCGTGACGGTACCATCAGCGGCCGTCCCGAGGGGGCAGCCGCCAACCTGCCGGAAGATTTCCAGCGTATCAAGCTGGTCAACCCGGCGGCAGATGCGGTGGAGAAAGGTCAGGACGGCCTGTTTCGCCGCAAGGATGGCCAGAATGAGGCCGCGTCTGCGGATGTGGGCCTGATCGCCGGCTCCCTTGAGGGGAGCAACGTCAACGTGGTCGACGAGATGACCAACCTTATTCGCTTGCAACGTCAGTTTGAAACTCAGGTCAAGATCATGAAGACCGCCGAGGAGAACGACGAGGCACAAACCCAGCTGCTGCGTATCAGCTAATCAAGGAGCACCCCATGAATCCTGCACTCTGGATCAGCAAGACCGGCCTCGATGCCCAGCAGACCAACATCTCGGTCACCTCGAACAACCTGGCGAACGCCAGCACAGTGGGCTACAAGAAGGCGCGGGCCATCTTCGAGGATCTGCTTTATCAGAACATCAACCAGCCTGGCGGTCGCTCCTCGGCGGACACCGAGCTCCCTTCCGGCCTGATGCTGGGGGCGGGGGCCAAGGTGGTCGCCACCCAGAAAAACCACAGTCAGGGCAACGTCCAGACCACGGACAACTCCCTGGATCTGATGATAAGCGGCCGCGGCTACTTCGAAATCCAGCTGCCGGACGGCAGCGCTGCCTACACCCGCAACGGCCAGTTCACCTTGAACGACGAGGGGACTATCGTCACCCCGGGCAACGGTTACCCGTTGCAACCGGAGATCCAGATCCCCGAGAACGCTCAGAGCGTCACCGTGGGGGAGGATGGCCAGGTGTCGGTGCAGCTCAAGGGGGATGGCCAATCCCAGGTGGTGGGCCAGATCAACACCACGGACTTCGTCAACCCCACCGGCCTGCAGCCCATGGGAGAGAACCTCTTCCTCGAGACCCAGTCCAGCGGCGCCCCCATTCAGGGGACTGCCGGTGCGGACGGGCTGGGGGTGATCAAGCAGGGGATGCTGGAGACCTCCAACGTCAACGTGACCGAGGAG
Organism: Aeromonas sp. ASNIH5; assembly: GCF_002902865.1. NCBI lineage: Bacteria > Pseudomonadati > Pseudomonadota > Gammaproteobacteria > Aeromonadales > Aeromonadaceae > Aeromonas > Aeromonas sp. ASNIH5. Next base: position 4,755,523 of record NZ_CP026122.1, read on the forward strand.
CTGGTGAATCTCATCCAGGCTCAGCGGGTCTACGAGATGAACTCCAAGGTCATCTCCGCCGTCGACTCCATGATGTCCTTCCTGACCCAGCGGACCTGATGAAAGGAGTGCCATGATGAAAGCCATATGGATGCTGGGACTGCTGACGCTGGCGGGTTGCACCAGTACCCCCAATACCGCCAAACCGGATGACCCGGATTTCGCCCCCGTATACGGGGAGTCGGAGCCGGTGTCGGTGCGCCCGACCGGCGCCATCTTCCAGCCCGAGCAGGTCAACGGCATCTACTCGGACATCAAGGCGCACCGGGTGGGTGACATCATCACCATCCAGTTGGCGGAGTCGACCTCGGCGTCGAAGAAGGCCAATACCCAGAGCGGCAAGGACAACAAGCTGGCGCTCGACCCCGTCACCCTGGGTGGCGTGCCGGTCACGGCGGGGCCCTACGATCTGTCGGCCTCCATCGGCCAGAACAGTGCCTTCAAGGGGCAGGCCAAGGCGGATCAGAGCAACAGCCTGCAGGGCAACATTTCGGTCAGCGTGGTCAAGGTACTGCCAAATGGCAACCTGCTGGTGCGCGGTGAGAAGTGGATCATGCTCAACAATGGCAACGAATATATCCGTATCACCGGTCTGGTGCGCCCGGAGGACGTGAGCTCGGAAAACAGCGTCTCCTCCCAGCGGGTGGCCAATGCGCGTATCTATTACGGTGGTACTGGGGATCTGGCGAACACCCAGGAACAGGGCTGGCTCACCAGCTTCTTCAACGGCCCCTGGTGGCCCATTTAAGACTCAAGAGTCCGGGGCGTTCACGGGTCCCGGATCAGGAAGGTTTTGTTAGGAGATGTCATGAACCGATTCCGTCTGCTTGCCCTGCTGTGCTGCCTGCTGCCCTTCGGGCTGGCGCACGCATCTCGCATCAAGGACCTCGCCTCGGTGGAAGGGGTGCGCAGCAACCAGCTGATCGGTTACGGTCTGGTGGTGGGCCTGCCCGGCACGGGGGAGAAGAACAACGCCTTCACCGAGCAGACCTTCAGGACCATGCTCAACAACTTCGGCATCAAGGTGCCTGACAACATCAAGCCCAAGATCAAGGACGTGGCACCGGTAGCCATCCACGCGGATCTGCCCCCCTTCTCCAAGCCGGGCCAGACCATAGACGTCACCGTCTCCGCCATCGGCGAGGCGAAGAGCCTGCGTGGCGGCACCCTGCTCCAGACCTTCCTGAAAGGGCTGGATGGCCGCGTCTATGCGGTGGCCCAGGGCAGCCTGGTGGTCGGCGGCCTCGGGGCCGAAGGGGCGGACGGCTCCAAGGTGGTGGTGAACACGCCCACAGTGGGGCGCATCGCCAACGGGGCGACCGTGGAGCGGGAGGTTCCCAACTCCTTCAGCCAGGGCGACACCATCACCTTCAACCTGAACCGGCCGGACTTCACCACCGCCCGCCGTCTGGCGGACGTGGTCAACGATCTGGTGGGTCCGAACACCGCCCAGGCGATGGACGCCACCTCCATCAAGGTATTCGCACCGCGGGATCCGGCCCAGCGGGTCTCTTACCTCTCCACCATCGAGAACCTGGAAGTGGACCCGGCGAGCGAGTCCGCCAAGATCATCGTGAATTCGCGCACCGGGACCATCGTCATCGGGAGCGAGGTCAAGCTGCGCCCGGCGGCCATCAGCCACGGTGGGCTGACGGTCACCATCGCCGAGAACCAGCAGGTCTCCCAACCCAATCCGCTCGCTGGCGGGCAGACGGCGGTCACCAACAACTCCACCATCAACGTGCAGCAGGATCCCGGTCGGATGTTCAAGCTCGATACCGGCGCGACCCTGGACGACCTGGTGCGGGCGGTGAACCAGGTGGGGGTCGCCCCCGGGGATCTGATGGCGATCCTGGAGGCGCTGCAGCAGGCGGGCGCGATCCAGGGCCAACTGGTCATTCTGTAATTTCGTGAGCGGCAAGCGGTTGCCACGGGCGGCAAAGAGGTAGGTTATGGCAGAGTTCGACACCCAGAGCGGTATCAATATTGGCATGGTGCAGGACGTCCAGAACCTGGACAAACTGCGCCAGATGAGCCTGAGCAAGGAGGGGAAGCAAGGGGCCCTGATGGCGGCCGCCCGCCAGTTCGAATCCATCTTCACCCAGACCTTGTTCAAGGGGATGCGCCAGGCCAACTCGGTGCTTACCGAGGGCAACCCGATGAACAGCAGCTACACCCAGTTCTATGAAGGGATGCTGGACGAGCAGCGGGTTGCCGACATGTCGAGCAAGGGGGGGCTGGGCATCGCCGAGATGGTGGCCAGGCAGCTCTCTCCCGAGCAGACCTTCACCCATCAGGATGGCCGGGTACTCAAGCTGCCCCAGCGTACCGAGCGGGTCTACAAGCCCTATCAACCCCCCAGTGCCTCCAACGATCTGATTGCTGCCTCCAAAGTTGGCAAAGATTTTGCTGATAACGAAATGAAGGGTGAGCTGAATGGGGCCGAGCGTACGCTGGCCATGCCAAGACGCCCCCACCGCACCGTGCCGCCCATGGGCAGCAGCCAGAGGCCTTCGGCCCTGGATGGCAGCGCCAAGGTGTTTGACAGCCCGGAAGAGTTCGTCGACAGGCTGATGCCGCTGGCCAAGAAGGCGGCGGACAAGCTGGGGTTGAGCCCGGCGGTGCTGGTGGCCCAGGCCGCCCTTGAAAGTGGCTGGGGCAAGCGGGTGATCAAGGATGCAGACGGAAACGTGACGCACAACCTGTTCGGCATCAAGGCCGATCCGCGTTGGGAAGGCCCCAAGGCGGTGGTGAGCACCCTGGAATACGAGCAAGGGGTGGCCTCGCGCCAGAAGGCGGCGTTTCGTTCCTACGAGTCGTTCGAAGAGAGCTTCAACGACTACGTGGATTTCCTGACCTCTGGGAGTCGCTACAAGGGGGCGCTGGCCAAGGTGGACAGCCCGGACCGTTACTTCGAGGCGTTGCAGCAGGCCGGTTATGCCACCGATCCCCAGTACGCCAGGAAACTTAAACAAGTGTTGCGCAGTGATGCCATCGCCGGTTACTCGACGTCCGGCAACATTGCAGACAGGAACACAGAGATGGAGCTGTAAGCTATGGCAAGCGATCTGCTTGGAATTGGGACCTCGGGTGTGCTGGCCCAGCAGCGACTGCTGCAGACCACCAGCAACAACATAGTGAACGTCAATAGCCAGGGCTATGTACGTGAACGCACCCTGATCTACACCAATTCCGTCGGATTGGGGACGGGCGACATGGTGAGCGAGCGCATCATCAACGCCTATGCCCAGGCCGAGGTGCGCCGGGATACGTCCGCCTATCAGGCGGCCAACACCCGCTACGATCAACTGTTCCAGCTTGACAGCCTGCTTGGTGATGCCAGCAACAGCGTGGGGACCACCATCACCTCCTACTTCAAGGCTTTCCACACCGCCAACGAGTCACCGTCCGAGATCGGAGGGCGCAAGACGACCCTGAGTGAACTGAGCGGCATGGTGGACAGGTTCCATACCCTCTCCGCCCAGTTCGACAAGCAGTCCGATACCATCAACGCCACCATAGGGGACGAGACGGACAGGGTGAACAGCCTGCTGAACAGCATCAACGATCTGAACCAGGCCATCGTCCGCACCCAGGGCTCCCCTGAAGAGAACCTGATGCTGTTCGATCAGCGGGATGAGGCCATTCGCCAGCTCTCCGAG
>NZ_CP026123.1:0-23973 GCF_002902865.1 Aeromonas sp. ASNIH5
GGGCTACTGGCGCATGCGTTTCGCACGGCCGTCATTGAGTCGCCGAAAGTTCAGGCATGGCTTCGCCGTGGTTTTGCAGGTGCATTTGCAGGCCTTGGCGCCCAGTTGGCGCTGTCAGAGCGGTGAGGTCTAAAACAAAGTTAGGCGTCACAAACGAAGTCCCGTGGTAGCCCTTCCGCAAGTTCAAACCCAGGCGCTCCAACGCGCCGCTGGATCATCACGCGTTGAACTGGGCCAAGCCTTAGCCATGTCGTACAACAGGATCACCATCCGCCCACCGGACCTAATCGCGAAGATTGAGTTCCTGCCCACCGAACAGGGAGGCCGGACACTGCCCGCACATTCAGGCTACCGTCCAAACCACGACTTCGGACTTGAAGGAACACTCAACGACGCGGCCCACGAGTACATCGATCAGGAAACTGCTGGGCCAGGCGAAACTGTGCGTGCAAAACTTTGGCTGCTTGCCCCAGAGCTTCAAGCCGGTCGCCTACACCCAGGATTCAAGTTCTCAGTGCAAGAGGGCTCTCGGGTTGTCGGAAGGGCCGTAGTGCAAGTGGTGCTCAATGCAGCGCTCCGCAGTGACGCCTAACTCGAACGTTGAACGACAGCTTTCCCAAAAGCTCTACGGCGGTTCAGGGTCGACACCGGCAATCGGATCGTTGCCGCACTGAACAGCGCCTCGTTCCAGGTCGCCGCTACTATGCGGCTGAACCTCGGGAGAGCAGCTTTACGCCGTCTGGTCGCAGCTCTCCCTTGGGTGACACATGCCGGTAGAGCGTCTGCCGGGTAATCCCCAGTTCTTCGCAGAGATCGCCCACCTTGGGGGGGTAAGCGGGAACCCCAGAAAATTCCGCCATTCCGCATTGTGGAATTTTTTGGGGGGGTGGTCCGCGGCATGACGACCCGCCAAAGGCTACCGCATCTATCTGAGGCGCTGTGGCGCGACGCTGAAACCCCGGGGAATTCCGCTACTCCAGTTCCAGGTCCGCAATAGTTCGTCCAGGTCGGGTGGCGTACGCCGGAAACGCCGATTTTTCCGCAACCGTTTCTGCGTTGTCGGCAAGGTGGTCTCAGAGAGCGCTCAAGAAGCGGTTTTTCTCGTATGTTTAGCTACGGTGGCCTAGGAGCCTGCGCGGCAGAAGCCAAATCGGCGGAAGATCGAGGACGATACGGGGATGGCTGCCAGTTACCTTCCTTACCGACCCGACCAATCCTATCTGCTGCCCCCTTCTCTGGGAGAGTGGCTACCTGAAGGGCATCTTGCCTACTTCATCAGCGAGACTGTCGATACGCTGGACTTGAGCGCATTCCACGCCCGGTATGCCGGCGGTGGTCCGGGCAATCAGCCGTTTCATCCGGCGATGATGGTCAAAGTGCTGATCTATGGTTACGCGAGCGGCGTCTTCTCTTCGCGCAAACTAGCCAGGAAGCTGTACGAGGATGTCGCGTTGCGTGTGCTGGCCGCTGGAAACTTCCCGGCCCACCGCACGCTGAGTGACTTCCGTGCCCTACACCTGACCGAGCTTGAGAATTTGTTCGTTCAGGTGGTGCAACTGGCGCGCGAATGTGGGCTGGTGAAGCTTGGCACGATCGCGGTCGACGGCACCAAGGTAAAAGCCAACGCCAGCCGCCACAAGGCGATGAGCTATAAGCGCATGAAGCCGGCCGAGGACGAATTGCATTGCGAGATCAAGGCGCTGCTTGATCGCGCCAAGGCTACCGACGACCAGGAGCGTAACGAGCCGGAGCTGGACATTCCTGCCGAGATTTCTCGCCGCGAGAAGCGCCTGGAGGCGATCCAGGCGGCAAAGGCGCGCCTGGAAGCGCGCCAGCGTGAAGCGGACCAGGCCCGGGGGCGCAGCGAAGACGATGGCCGCCGGCCTCGCCATCCGGATGGCTCGGACAAGGGCGGTGGCTCGTACAAACGCGAGTTTGGTGTGCCGGATGACCGTGATCAGGAAAGCTTCACCGATCCGGACAGCCGGATCATGAAACACGCCGGTGGTGGCTCCGAGCAGAGCTACAACGGGTACACAGCGGTCGATGCCGAGCACCAGATCATCGTGGCGGCGGAGTTGACCAACTGCGCCGCGGACAGTCAGGCGCTGCTGGGCATGCTGGCAGCAGTTCAGGCCAACACCGGAGAAATGCCGGCCCAGACGCTGGCGGATGCGGGATTCCGTAGTGAGGCTGTTCTGGCAAAGGTCGCCGATCACCACGGCGATGTCATCGTTGCCCTCGGCCGCGAGGGACGTGAAGATGCCAAGGTCAATGCCAAGACCCATCCGCATACGGCGGCGATTGCGGCGAAATTGAAAACGGAGCAAGGCGATGCAGCTTACCGCCGGCGCAAGTCGATCGTGGAGGCTCCGAATGGTTGGATCAAGGCGGTGATGGGATTGCGTCAGTTCAGCATGAGGGGCCTGGACAAGGTGCAAGCCGAGTGGAAGCTCGTCTGCATGGCGCTAAATCTGAGGCGAATGGCGTATCTGTGAGGGCGAAGGTTAAATGGGGCGGCTCAAATGCACCCCAGTCGTCATAACACGCCGCGCGCCGCAAGATTGGTATCCTTGGCGCCGACGCCTTGCCAATTGCAGAGAGCGCCGCCGCCATCGTCAGTGCTCTACAGAAAACCGGTCACACGGCTCTGCCGCGCAGACTCCTAGCCTAAATGTGACAGTGGTTGGTAATCCATGCCGCCCGCAAGGGCGGCGGTGGTGGGCCAATAGATGATTTTCAGAGCCTTACTGCCCGTTGACGCCCAATCCCTCGAGCGCGAGTCTAGCCGCAGCGGCGATGACGGCCTCGCTGTGCTTGTCATCCTTGTTAGGCGCCCGGGTGTAGACGGCCAACACAATAGGTGCGCGCCCAGTGGGCCAGACGACGGCATAGTCATTTGCCGTGCCATACACTCCGCAGGTTCCGGTTTTGTCTCCGACTGCCCAGTCTGCCGGCACCGCCGCGCGGATGCGGTGGTTGCCGGTCGTGTTTCCCTTTAGCCAATCAACAAACTGCTGCCGCTGCGGCGCAGCCAGTGCAGAGCCCAGTGTCAGTTTTTGTAAGCTTTCCGTCACGGCGCGCGGCGATGAGGTATCGCGCGCATCGCCTGGGATGGCGGAGTTCAGCTCCAGCTCCCAGCGGTCCAGACGGAACGTGGTATCGCCGATAGAGCGCATGAAGGCCGTCAGCCCGGCCGGGCCGCCCAACTCCTTCAGCAACAAATTGGCGGCGGCGTTATCACTGTATTGCACGGCGGCCGCGGACAGCTCCGCCACCGTCATGCCTGTTGTCAGATATTTTTCCGAGATGGGTGACCACGGAACCAGCGCATTTTTGCCGTAACGGATGGGTGTGTCCAGCAAGCCGGCCTGCTGCTGGCTGCGAGCCAGCACAGCGGCAGCAAGAAAGCCCTTGAATGAGCTGCACAGTGGGAAGCGCTCCTCAGCGCGGTAACTTACAGTTGCGCCTGAGCCGGTATCCATCGCGTACACACCGATGGAGCCGCCAAAGTCCTGTTCGAGTTTAGCGAATGGTTCCGCGACGAGGTTGGTCAGCGCGGTGGCAGAAAAGCCAGCCAGCGGCCATGAGAGACAAGACAGCAGAACTAGACGGCGATACAGTGACATCAACGATATTCCTTGTTTGAAGGTGGAGCTAGGTGTAGCGGCCGGATGTAATCAGGCCGCTACAGCTGGGATTATCACCGAGCGGCAAGCCGCTCCCTCTCCAGAGGCTGTAACGGCTGTAACTGCCCCGGATGGGCACACATCGGGTTGGTAAGTCCCTGGCACCACAACGTCCAGCGCTATTGAAAAACGAATCAGGTCGGCGTTCATGGGTCGGCCACCTCGCCTGACCTCGGCATCCACGTTACGGACGGCCTCAGGAAGTCCTGGCCAAGCCCCGACTATTGGGGCGCGAAGATAGCACCGAGGGTACGCCGGTGTCAACACCAACTGAAAACTGACCCACTTTACCCCTGAATCACCAAAGTAATACTGACCCACCTGGATCATTCGGGTTTGGAATTTTTCCTGACCACTCCCGCCTTCCTCTTGTCCTTCAAGCGGTAGCTTTCGCCGCTCAGGGTCAGGATATGGGCATGGTGCAGCAGCCGATCCAGCATCGCGGCTGTCAGGGTGGTATCGCCGGCAAACGCGTCGGCCCACTGGCTGAACGGCAGGTTCGAGGTCAGGATCATCGCCCCTTTCTCATAGCGCTTCGCCACCACCTGAAAGAACAGGTTCGCTTCCTCGCGTCCGAAAGGCAGGTAGCCGATCTCATCGATCACCAGCAGCCGTGGACCGAGGATGGCGCGGTTGAAGTATTCCTTCAGCCGCCCTTGTCGCTGCGCCGTGCTCAGTTGCAGCATCAGGTCGGCTGCCGTGATGAAGCGTGTCTTGACCCCGGCTTGCGCGGCCTTGTAACCCAAGGCGATGGCGAGGTGGGTCTTGCCGATGCCAGAGGGTCCGATCAGCACCACGTTCTCGGCCCGTTCGACAAACGCCAGACTGCCCAGCTCCTGCACCAGTGCCTTGGGCACGCCGGGGTTGAAGCTGAAGTCATAGTCCTCCAGGGTCTTGATGCCCGGGAAGCAAGCCATCCGCGTCAGCAGTTCGCGGCTGCGCTGCTGGCGACACCCCGCTTCATGCCGCAACAGGTGTTCCAGGAAGTCGGTGAAGCTGAAGTCCTCGCGCACCGCCTGCTGCGCCAGGACGGGGTAATGCGTTGCCACCCGTTCGAGTTTGAGTTGCTGGCACAGGGCGTCGATCCGCTCATGCTGGAGGTTCATCGGCAGGCCTCCCCAATTGCGTCATAGACAGACAGTGGGTGCTGGAGAGATTCCAGTGGTACCGGGCGGAGACTGTTATCCAGCAGGGGGGCCTCGTCGCGCCGCACACGGGATGGCAAGGGTTGCAGGTGTTCCCGCTCCTGCCGCCAACGGTCGATGGGGCGCTCGTTCAGGGTGGCGTGGACCCGCACATTCGCCTCGTCTGCCAACCAGTCACGGACGCGTCGGTTGGCAGCAGCACAATCGAGCAGCAGCCCCGTGCCCTTCATCCGGGTCAGCAACGGGTTGTAGAAGCTCTCGCGGAAGTAGCGATTGAAGCGCTCGACCTTGCCTTTGGTCTGGGCCCGATACGGGCGACACAGCCGGATCCGGAACCCCAGGTCATCGGCCAGTTGAAGCAAGCCGGGGTGAAAACGGTGCTTGCCGTCACCGTAGGCATCGCGTTCCAGCACCACGGTCTTCATGTTGTCGAACAACACCTCGCGGGGCACACCGCCCAGATAGTCAAAAGCCAGCAACAGGGAGTCCCGCACGGACTCGAAGGATTCGTCCGGTACGAAGGTGACAAACGTCATGCGGCTGTATCCCAGCGTGGCGACGAAGGCCGACATGGGGGATCTGGCCCGGCGCAAGACCACGAAATCAGCCTGCAACTGCCGTCCGGGCTCGGTCTCGAAACGGACGGCCGGACCTGCTTCGCGGCGGGCGGGCTTGAGCGTGGCGAGGAAGGCGCGCAATAACGAGAGACCGCCGCCATACCCTTGAGCGCGGATTTCCCGATTCAGGACGGTGGCAGGCAGCCAGATGGGGTGGGCCTGCTCGACCCGTTGCCGCAGATAAGATTCAAATGGCCCCAGTTTGGTGGGGCGTGGTTCACGGGGCTGGTATCGCGCTACCGACGGATCGCGGAGGTAGCGGCGCACGGTATTGCGCGAGACCCCCAACGTGCGGGCGATGTGCCGGATGGAGTGGCCCTGTCGGGCAAGAACTCTGATTTCCACGGTTTGCTCCTGGGTCAACATCGACGGCCTCGAAAAGGCCGCCAAACTAGCCCAGGTGGATCAGTTTTACTTCGCTGGGGTGGGTCAGTTTTACACTGCTGCTAACACGGAACCGCTGAAAATTCCGTCACTCCAGTTCCAGGCCTGCGACGATCGCATCGAGATCGATCGTCTTGCCGCTGCTTTGAAAGGTGTAGTGCCCGTTGAGCAGGATGTGCCGCCATGCCGCAGGCGAAATTTTTGTGATGAGTGCCAGCGCCTTGCTGTTGCCGGCCGCCTCGTACTTGGTCACCAGCCGCGACAAGATTGCCGAGTTGTAGAAAATGATCGTGTTGGCGATCAGCCGTGCGCACTGGTTGCTGATCTCGATTTCAATGTCGGTGCGACCGGTCAGTTCCTTCTTACCGCCGACCTGGGCAATGGCCGAGCGTAGCTGATGGTAGGACTCGAGGCGATTTTGCGAGCGGTGCACGTTGCGTTCCAGTTGCGGATCGCGCAGGTAGCGAAGCGTGTAGATGCTGCGGATGAGCTTGTCGAACTCGAAGATCGCGCGCCGCGTCGGGTTCGTCGTGGTGTAGGTGCACAGCTTGCGGATCAGCGTGCCCTGCGTCATTTCCTTCAGCCCGAGTGTGGCGACGATCCGGTCGATGTTCGGCTTCTCGCGATGGATGAGATCGCAGTCGATTTTCCCGACTGGCCGAATCAGGCACGCCTGATACTGTGCTGGATCGTCAGCGCAGTAGAGTTCTTTCAATTGCGCGTTGAGGTCGGTGAAGCGCGGCTCGAACCGCCGGCCAAACCAATGCAGGATGGCGAAGTTGGCCTTGTTGACGCTGTGCATGTCGCCGGTGATCGCGGTCGGCATGATGTCCGACGTGTTGCGATACCAGATGTCGAACACGTGGTGGGCCTCGTAGTCGTGCGCGCCGATCAGGTAGCCGTTGAGCGGGATGTGGTTGCACAGCAGCGTGTAGGCGACCACGCCCTTGCCGCGCCCGAAGTACTTGCGCGAATAGCGCGCCTTCACGGTCGGCCGTTCGACGCTGAATTTCTGCCCGTCGACGGCACCGTACAGCGTTTCGAGGTCGAACGAGTAGTATGGGAAGATCGGTAGCGTGGCGATGGCGTTGCTGATGCAGTCGTTGGCCGCGTGCAGCGTTGCCTGGCGCAGGTACTGCTGGTAGCCGCTATCCAGCACGTGGTACGGGATGTCGCTGGTGCGCGCCATGACGTGGTTGCCGTGGTTCATCGCTTGCGCGATGATGACCGCCATCAGGCTGTCAGCGTCGGCGACCTTCTTCGCGTAGCGCGGCTGCATGGGCGTGAACGCCGACAGAAACTTGCACTCGTCGTTGACGAAGCGAAACACGTCGGCCACGTCGCAGAACGGAAGCTTCTCGTAGAATGCCTTTTCGCGCGCTTTCTCATTCTCGCTCTTGGGCTTGCGCCAGGTCAGTTTCTGCGTGTCCTTGTTGTATTCGAGGTGCGTCAGCTTGCCCTGTTTCAGCTCGCGGTTGAACGCCAGCCACTGCGTGCGCAGTTCGGCAGTCAGCGCATCGAGTTGGGCATGGACGGGTTGCTGCAGGAAGGGGATCTCCATTTTTGCGAGCACATCGATCTTCCTGTCCATCTCAACCAGTTCATCTGAGAAGTGCCGGTGTTGCAGGCTGTCGTCGAGGTAGAGTTCACCCGATTGGAGACGCTTCCTGATCTGGCGGTACAGCCAGAACTCGTAGCGGTCAGCGTGCAGGCCGGTTGGTTTACCGTCGGCGTCGAAGGTCAGCAGGTACGGCCGCAAGCGTTTCGGAAGTGTCGCCGCGGGCCACTCGTCGAGTGGCCGTTGCGACAGCCGCTGCTGCTTGGCAAAAACACCTTTGGCCCAGGCCAGCGCGGCAAGCCATGGACTGTCTGGATTGGAGCCGGAGAGGTCGAGCGCAACGTACAGTGGACGAAGATGGCGGCGCATGCGGTCGGCCAGCCCGTCCACCGCCTGCCACTGCAAGGCCAGCTTGCTCGCCGGCTTCACGCTCATACGCTGCGCCGTGGTTTGCAGCGTATCGCGAGGCATGATCTTGTAGGCGCGCTGCCGCACCTCGCCGAAGGGCGTGGGATCGGCCACGCTATCATCAACGTAGAGTGACAGCAGGCGGCCTACCCGCGGCGTTTCCTGCTGACGGCGCACCTGCTCGTCGGCAAAGGATTGTTTGGCACCAGCGCTGCTTTCGTCCTCCAACTGCTTCATGTGGTACGCCATCGCATCGACCAGGTTGTCGGAGAGCTGCCGGTAGCGTACCCAGGCATAGCACAGCAGGTAGAGTTGGGTCTGATCGGCCTTCAGATTGCGCAGGTCGTGGACGGTGTAGAAGTTTGCCAGGCTCGCGTAGTACAGCAGGTTCTGCTGCGAGACGTCGAGTTTAGGCAGCAGTGTCTTGGCGATTGCGTGCAGCGGCTCCAGCGTGGCGCGCTTTTCGCGCTCGCGGACCATCTGGCGCCAGCCGAAATTCTTGGCGTCCTGCTTGAGCGCCGCCAGTTGCGACAGGGTGTCATCACGGACCAGAAGCTGGCTCAGCGCGGCCTTGGCAGATTCGTCCAACGCTTGCTCCAGCAGATTGCCCAGGCGCCGGCGCTCGGCGGATAGCGTTTCGCTGACCAACTCTTGCAAGGTCGTATAGCCGGGCCGGATAATCTTGTGCTCATTGAGCCAGACGATCAGCTCGGCGGCGACGAACCCCGGCGTTACGTCACGCCGCACGGTCCGTGCGGCCTGCTGCTCGAGCTGCGGCAGGAAGGCGGCCGACCACGGCCAGTAGCCGAATAGTTTGGCGATCTGCTCGCGCTGGGTGTAGCGTTCATGCTTGGTGATCGCCTTGGGTTCGAACACCTCGCCGTGGAAATAGCGGCTCAGCACGAAAGCGCAATCGTCCTCGACTTCGTCCCAGTCGAAACTGAAGAAGGCATGCTTGGCCTTGAAGTAGCCGATCTGCAAGAGGCAATAGACCTTGGCATGAAGACTGGGCCGGCTGTTGGCAAGCGCCAACTCGGTTTCTGTCACAGCCAGATATTCCAGCTGCTGCGCATCATCGAACTCCGGCAGGCCATACAAGGCCTCCTGTTCGGCGTCGGATAGGACGCTGAGTAGCTTGTTCTTCTTGCTCATGGCCCGTTCTTGCTATCTTGAGGTTTCGTAGAAACATGGGGCATTTTCGATTCTACTGAAATAATCGTTATTATCGCGTTACTCGCTTTTCGAATCGCAACCTGTCCATATGAAAACGGGCCAGACTACGGCTTCGAGTTCTACCCCAGTCGGCTTTCCCGATGCGGATTCGCTGGCTGCCTTGCGCGGCTGGTACGCGGGACTCAGCTCTCGCGCGGCCGTTGAACACTACCTGGCGGCACGCAAGGCCGCCGGTCAATCAGCGCGAGGGATGCTGGGGCATATCCGCCGCCAGCTCATCGTTTTCGCCAACAGCCGCCACCGGCCGGATCTGGCCGACGTGTTCCAGCACGCCCCCGAAGAGCGACAGGGGCGCGCGGGTGCCGTCGAACGCGCGATCCGGCTCTTGCCCACGCTGCCGGCGCCGAAGCCCCAGATCAGCGACAGCATCGACCAGTGGCTGTCTCCGAGGACCGTCAGGGCACTGCAGGCGTACGGTATCCACACCCTCTCGGCGCTGACCGTGCGCATTCCCCGCCGGCGTGGCTGGTGGAAAGCCATCGAGGGACTCGGCATGACAGGCGCCCGGCAGGTCGAGGCTTTCTTTGCCGCACATCCGCAGCTCACCGAGCGCGCCCGGGCCCTGATCCCGATTATTCAGCCCAGCGGCATCGTGCCGTGGGAGCAGTTGCGTCTGCCGAACGAAGTCGACGGCTCGCAGGGCAATTTCCGGGCCCCGCGCAACGCTTGCACGCTGAATGCGACCAACGACTACGAGGCCGTGCAGGCCTGGCTGGCGCTGCACGAGACTGTCGCCACACAGCGCGCCTATCGCAAGGAGGCTGCGCGGCTAATCCTGTGGGCCATCGTCGAACGCGGACGGGCGCTATCATCCCTGACCACGGACGATGCAATCGCGTACCGGGCCTTTGTCCGGCACCCGACCCCGCGCGAGCGTTGGGTGGGGCCACCTCGACCACGCGATTCGGTGGAATGGCGCCCCTTCTCGGGCGGCTTGTCCGCACGCTCGGCAGCGTATGCGCTGACGGTGCTCTCGGCGCTGTTCCGGTGGCTCATCGAGCAGCGCTATGTGCTGGCCAACCCTTTCGCCGGCGTCAAGGTACGCGGTCACGCCTTGCGGCCCGCACTGGATACGGCGCGAGGCTTTACCGAGGGAGAATGGCTACTGCTGCGCGCCATTGCAGACGGCCTGGAATGGTCCTACGGCTGGTCCGAGCCGGCAGCACAACGCCTGCGCTTCATGCTCGACTTCGGCTATGCCACGGGCCTGCGCGCTAGCGAACTGGTCGGCGCCGTCCTGGGTAATGTCCGCCTCGACGAGCACGGTGACCACTGGCTGCATTTGGTTGGCAAAGGTGGCAAACCAGGTAAGGTGGCCTTGCCGCCGCTCGCGTATACGGCGCTGGACCAATACTTGGCACAGCGTCAACTGCCAGTCAGCCGGGAACGGTGGAATCCGAAAACGCCCCTGGTGGGCAGTCTTGGGGAAGACGGTAATGCCGGCATCACCGGCCCTCACCTTTGGTGCGTGTTGCGAAGATTCTTTACGCAAGCCGCTGAGGCCATTGAGGCCGATCATCCGGTCGCCGCCGAAAAGCTGCGCCGTGCCACGCCTCATTGGATGCGTCACAGTCATGCCAGCCATGCGTTGGCCCGGGGAGCTCAGCTCACCGCGGTGCGCGACAACCTACGCCATGCGTCGATCGCCACGACGTCGATGTATTTGCATGGCGATGAGCTCGAGCGCGCCAGGCAGATGCGGCAGGCTTTTGGCGCTCGTCACGTCAAGCGAGGAGTCGACTGAATTTTCATCATACGGAATGACGGAATTTTCTGGGATTCCCGCTTAGAACCCCACCTTGGTTTCCGGTTGCCCCATGCTGGCCATCGCCAGGCGTAGCTTGGCGGCGGTCATCTTGAAGGGGCGCCCCCCTTTCCTGCCGCGAGCGCGCGCCGAGACAAGCCCGGCGACCGTTCGCTCGGAAATCAACTCCCGCTCGAACTCTGCCAGCGCAGCAAAAATGCCGAACACAAGCTTGCCGGCGGCAGTCGTCGTGTCGACCGCTGCACCGTGACCGGTCAGGACCTTCAGTCCCACGCTACGCGCAGTCAGGTCGTGCACGGTATTGATCAGGTGGCGCAGATCGCGGCCGAGCCGATCGAGCTTCCATACGATCAGCGTATCCCCTTCACGAAGCGCCTTCAGGCAAGCAGCCAACCCTGGGCGATCATCGCGTCGGCCTGATGCCAGATCCTCGTAGAGATGGGCAGGACTCACGCCGGCGACGATGAGCGCATCGCGCTGCAAATTGGTGGATTGGGATCCGTCCGCTTTCGACACCCGCATATAGCCGATCAACATCTCTTCGCCTGTCACATATACGTTCGATTATGTGACAGTGTGCGCCGGAAAGCTCAGGCCGTCAAAAGTTGTCACTTAACCCGTCATTCTGTCTAAGACATGCAAAGGGTCCATCAGGCTCGTAATGTGACAGAAATTCCGGCGGGATGCCTTCCTTCACGAAGGTGGCTCGCAACCGTTCCAGGGAAGCTGGGTCGCGCCGACCATAGGAAGCCAACGCGAACAGCGAGCGTGCCGTCTCGGGGTTGTGCCGCGCTTCAATGATGGCTTCATCGATGGCCTGGACTGCACGTTGCCAGTGATTGACGGGTTCGGGCTTCGGCGCTTTCGCCGGCAGGCCACTGGTGAACTCGGTTTGGGGCTCGGACCAGAATAGCTTTGCATGCTCGCCAGGCGGGCTTATATCCCTCACCTCGATCAAGCTGATTGCCGTTGCCGCAGCCTCCAGCATCTGCAACCCTACTGCTAGGTTCAGGGTTTCATACGGTCGCCACAGACTTTGCCCAGCACGCAGCGGATACCCACAGCGTTCCCAGATCAGGCGGAGATACCCCGCGTAGGTTCCGCACGCCGAAAGCGGGGTGTTCAGCTCATCAAGCAGCGTGCGTAGCAGCCGAAACCACAATCCGGCGTGGATGCGTCGGCGCGGCAGCTCAACATGGCCGGTCGTCAGTGCCTGCCAGGTACGCCGGTCCATCGTCGCAATCGCGTCGCTGGACGTGCGTGGGTCGGCGTCGGCGTTTTCCCAGCCGAGAAACCGCCCAGGCACGCCCCAATACGATTCCAGCCAGCACCCATGCAGCGGGCAGCTCAGCATCAGGGGCAGCTTCCACGCAAGCAATACGGCTTGGTTTGCCGGATTGTTCAGGCAGAGTGGACAGGCGCGATGTAATGGCTGGCTGGGCAGCCAGGCGCGCCAGCTCGTGATAGATCGCGTCCTACGGCGGAGTTTCGGCAGCAACACCGAGAGCTGGAACGTATAGGTTTCTAAAGCGTCAGGAATCTGATCATCAAGGCTGTCCAGTAACCAAGGCACCCAGCCGGCGAAACTCATGCAACGCAGCCGATCCAGCTCGATGCCGCTCCGCCGGGAGAGCATTGTCAGCAGCGACTGTGGTGGCGCGGTATCCATGTCATCAGCCTCGCCGTGACCAAGATCGTGCTCCAGCAGCTCGGACACTTCCATGTGATAGCAAAGGGCCACGCGGTTGAGCCACGAAGACAAGGCTTCGCCTTCTCTGGGAGCCGGATGCAGCGGCCAGCGCGGCGCTGGCTTCACATCAGTTCCCGCTCGAACTGTCGTCGCCGCTCGCTTGGGCCGGTGTAGTCGGCCATGCTGAGCGTGCGGTGGTTGATTGCTTCCTCACCGCTTTCCACGGCAGCGACAGCCGCCGCCATCAACAGGTGCGCCAGTTCGCCGATGGTGCCCTCGCAGCGTGTGAGCAGGTAGCGAGCCATGTCTAGCGTGGCAATCGACGAGGGGCGGCGCAGCGGGAGCGAAGCCGTGAAGCTGGCCAGCAGCGAGCAGCAATCATCGTTGGCCTCCCACACCGGCAGCATCATCGGCTCGAACCGATTTTCCAATTGGTCATCCGAGCGGATGGCCAGGTAGGCGTCGCGCGTGCCGACTCCGACCAGGGGGATGCGTAGCTCGTTGCCGAGGAAGCGCAGTAGATTGAGGAATTCCCGGCGGTTGACGCTGTTACCGGCCAAGACGTTGTGTAGTTCGTCGATCACCAACATACGCACACCGACCTTACGTAACAAGGCCAATGCCAATTGCTCCATTTCCGGCAACCGTGGGCGTGGGCGCAAGGGCGCGCCCATCGCAGCGAGCAGCGCGACGTAGAAGCGGATCACCGACGGCTCGGATGGCATCTGCACGACCAGCACCGGGATGTGCTCCTGGTCGGCGTCGGCACTGGCCGGATGCGTGCGCCGGAATTTCTCGACGATCATCGACTTGCCGTTGTTGGTCGGGCCAACCAGCAGCAGGTTGGGCATGCGTTGTTTGTTCGGCCACGCATACAAGGTTTCCAGCCGGTTCAGAGCCTCGACCGCACGGGGATAGCCGATCCAGCGGTCGGCGCGAAGGCGTTGGATGCGCTCGTCCGCCGGCAGCCGGGCCAATCCCTGCGCCGCCTGTAAGAGGTGCGACAGGTCGATGATGGGATATTCGTCCACGGCTACCACTCCTCAATCTGGTCGAAAGGTTTTGCCGGAGGCTGCTTGTCTGCCTGCGGGTCGGAAACATCAGTTTCCGGCGGCGTCGGCTTGTTCGGCGGAACCGACGCCTTGAGATGCTGGCGTCGATCCGTGTCGCGCCGCGCCTTGCGCGTGGCCTTCTGCGCGGCAGTCACGATCTCGCGCATCTGGCCGATCATGCGGAACAGCGCCGATTCATCCACTTGCTCGCGCCCTTGCTGACGCAATTTCGCCAGAGCTTGTCGTTGTTCCCACAGCGTGACCGCCGGGTGCGACAAGGTGCGGTAGGGGATTTCCAGGTAGTGCTGCCCTTCCGGTTCCAACACCCAGATACGGCTGATGTCGCGCGGGTCGCGCCGGATCAGGAACGCAGGCAGGCGGTCGCGCCGAGCTATCCACGGCTTGAGCGCATCGGCGTAGTAGTGGATGTGGTCGATGACGAAGCCGGTGCGGGTCAGCGTACGACGGAGGATGGGCAGGAAATCAACCAGGAACGCCGTGGCGCGGGTGACGACGGCCGGCACGCCGACACGCGCCACGGCCTCGGCCCACCGCGCCGCCGGTGGTTGAAGCAGGCCGTTGTGCACCGAACCGTGGTAGGTGCCTACCGCCAATGTGAGCCAGCGCTCCAGCTCGCGCAGCGTCAGGGCAGCCTTGTTTTCGGAATCGTAGTCGCCGCGCTGGTCCGGGTTGGAGAAGGTTGTTCCCGGTAGATCGTCGTGGATCATCTGCATCGCCGTGCCGATGATCCGTTCCACGATGCCGCCATAGTGCGGCTGTCCCAGCGGACGATAGTCCAGCCGGATGCCATGCTGCTCGCAACCCCGGCGCAG
This sequence comes from Aeromonas sp. ASNIH5, assembly GCF_002902865.1. Lineage (NCBI taxonomy): Bacteria > Pseudomonadati > Pseudomonadota > Gammaproteobacteria > Aeromonadales > Aeromonadaceae > Aeromonas > Aeromonas sp. ASNIH5. The sequence continues at coordinate 14,375 of NZ_CP026123.1, forward strand.
GGCCTCGCTCTTGAACTCGGCCGCGTTGTCCAGGTAGAGCAGCAAGGGCTTGCCGCTCATCGGCCAATCCATTTCCACCTTCAGCCCTTCCAGCCAAGGACGCTTGTCGCAGGCGACATGCACGAGGCACAGGCCAACCGAAACGGCAGACGGTGCTTCCAGCGTGACGACCATGCCGAGCACGCAGCGGGTGAACACGTCGATGGCGAGGGTCAGGTACGGGCGGCCAATCGGTTGCCGATCGCGCTCATCGACCACGATCAGGTCGATGACCGTATGGTCGATCTGTACCTGCTCCAGCGGCGCGGTCACGGCAGGAGGCTCGCCGCCAACACCTTGTAGGTCACGAGCGGCATCCTGGCCTTCCCGCCGGCGAATGACCTTGCGCGGGTCAAGGCTAGCGATCCGTAAGGCCACGGTATTGCGCGCCGGCACTCGCAGTTTTTGAGCCTTGCACACCTGAGTGACTTCGCGGTGAAAGGCCGCCAGGCTGCGCTTCTGCTTGGTCAGGAACCGCCTTTGCAGTAGCTCGCGGATGATGCGCTCGACCGGTTCCGGCAAGCGCCCCTTGCCTTTCCCGCCACCGGACTGGCCGGGCACCAGATCCGTCACGAGGCCGCTGCCTTGCCGGGCACGCCGGATCAGAACGTACACCTGCCGCCGAGATAAGCCCAGCGCCTGAGCCGCCGTATCGGCCGCTTCGTGCCCGACCGTCTCCGACTGCGCCAACGGGCCGATGATCTCCGCACGACGGCGCGCACGCTCCCAAGCCTCATCAGGCAGAGTGGCCACGCCTTGCTCGGGAATCCGTGGGGTGTCGGTCGCCATGCTCACCTCGCTTTGGTGCACACGAGTATTGAGCATAGTCGAGATTGGTGCAGATCACTTCTGATATTGGACTGTCAGGAGCTGGCCGCACAACAGCCGCCACACCTAATTAACTGGTGCATTCGTCTTCTGAAAATGACAAGCGCGGATCTGATTCTCATTGAAGCCTCTCAAAAACGATCGTTTGCGAGAAGCTAGACCATGCCAGCGGCTTACCGTACGATTTTTTCCGTTTTCTGAGGTGACCCCTAGTGCAGGATTCGCAAACTGCTGGCGTTTGCCGCCGCTCTTGGGCCAAGACCGTTCTTGCCCATTCTCCGGCCGCCCTCATTTCCTCCCGTAGCTCGGTGAGTTCTGTTTTCGTCAGCCTCTGATATGTCACTGGGTGCCCCTTTTCTTCGTACGTACGAAATTCATGGCTGCTCTATGGCTATGGCAGGATTCGCGTTTTGCTGGCATGTTGCACCGCTTCTATTTGGTGGATGTCTTCCATGACGGCAGCGAGGAGGGCCGGATCGTTCTCTTCCTTGGCGGCTTTGAGGTAGGCCGCGACGTCTGCGCGGTTCGTCAGGTAGTCGGCAACATGGTATCGGCTGAATTGCTCTTTCCCCGCAGCAATCGAATTGCAATTTTGATTCATCAATTCCACTTTATGATGCACTTCTAATGAAGTGGCTTAACCTTGTGCCAAGCCGGATCTGGTTCGGGCATTCCCATGACCTAATTTCCTCTATGGATACCCCAGCCTCTATGGCCCTGTTGGCGATAGATTCCGAGTTGAAACACACCTTTAAGTAGTCAGCCAAGGTTCCCGCTTCAGCTCCCAGCCTATCTAGCAGCGCATCAAGATCAGGATTGTTATCGTGCTGAATCTTTTTTGGCGTCTCGCGGAATGCGTTACGGGCTGGCTGTGTGATGGCCTTCGGTGTCGGTGCTTGTTGAGTCTGGCGCCTGCGCAGCCTATGCAGGGTGTTTTTGAAGGTGGCGAGTGTGATGGTAAAGCCCACATCGTTCGCATTGATGGCCGCCACGATTTGAGTAAGGGAAAAGCCTTGTTCGATCATCGTCTCCACTTCTGGATAGACGTGGGCGATTACTTTTGCCTTGGGTTTTGATACCTCCCCTTGGTGGAGGTATGACTCGATCTTTGGAATGAATTTATTGCTTGGTTTCGGCAGCATGGCGACGTCATTTTTAAGTGAGAATGCCCCCAATGTACCAAAACGCTACCAAGATGGTATCTATCTGTAGGTTTTTCGTGTCCTTTATGATCCCTAGATGATTCCTTAATGCTTTCTTTATGCTTCCTTTGTGTGGGTTTTCTGTAGGTGCATACAGAAATTGAAGAAACAGACAGGCACGACACCGACTGTATACAGGCACGAGACCGAGCGTATACAAACTGCGTTTGTACCGTCGGCGTGCCTGCATCCTATCGGCGTGCCAAAGGGTCGCCCCTTTGAAACCCGAGTGCGGTTCTACGAACCTGAGTAACGCTAATCAAAATTAGAATTTGATGATTCGTAATTATAATTTGATGTTTGGCTGCGTTGGTGTCATAACGTAGATATGAATCATCAAAACAGGTTTTTGATATGGAAGAGATCAAGGCGAAGTGGGTATTTGAACAAGGGGGCTTTGCCAAGGCGGTGATCGCCCCGACCCCGATGGGTGCCGGCTACCATCTTCACCTGGTGAAGTTTGGCCGCAATGCAGAAACGGAAGTGCTGGAACGCCAGCGCGGAGGCTGGCGGGTCTTTAAGACCATCGATGCAGGGGTTAACACGGCGCACACCATCGGTTTTCGCCGCATCGAGGTGGATCTAAGCAGTCGTTAAGGCTGCCGCGCTGCGCTTGCCGACTCCCGAACGGGGCGCGACAGACTGCGCTAGTCGCTCCCGTTCAGGAGTGCTGCCCTGCTCTCCACAGCGCGGACCACTGGCCCCACCCTGATGGACTTCGCTCAACAACGCAGTGAGACAAGTCTCTCCCCTATTACTAATGGCGAAGCCTCAGCCCTTCCGCTTCAGGAAATCAACCTGGTGGCCCCGAAGGCGTCCGCTGGACCCTCTCGGAGGGCAACCGAGACTAATGCGCGATAGGCCGCTAAAACGCGCTGAAACCATACCCCGCAGGATCTGGCCATAAAACGCCCCTCAAACCGTTGCAAACTTTCAGGCAGCAAATGCCCTATCTTGTGTGTCAAAACGCCCCAAAACGCGATACAGGCGGCCTGTTAGCCGCCTGCGCCCCGTTTTAGCCGCTAAAAATCGTAATTGAACATAAAAGGCGTTATGCGCACTAACTTTCCATAGTTGCTCTTTCACTTTGACTAGTTTTCCTTTTTGTCGCACAATGTGGAAAACTAATCGAGAGGGGTGGGTTATGACTAGTGTTGCCAAGTTGATTGATCGACAGGATGATATTGCGAATGGTGTTGCTGCCCCTTTGGGGTTGCCTAAGTTTGATACGTACGCCATTTGCAATTTAAGGGGGGGGATAGGAAAGACTTCTCTAGCTTTTAATCTTTCTTATTACACAGATGATCTTCTCGTTTTGGATACCTGCCCACAGGGTAATCTTTCTTATTTTTTTGATAATAACTTCTTGTCTTCAAATTCATTAAGTGTAAATGATTTGCTAATGCCTTATTTTGTTCCTGGCTTAGGTTTTGCAACTAGGGTCGCCAAAAAAATCAGCGCCACAAACAATTTTTTTGCATCAAAAAATAGCTATTTCATTCCATCCAGTAGCGATCTTTATATACTTCCAACTCAAATAGCTAACGCCTTGGCGCAGGCAAGGTTAATTGCTGGCCCAAATCAAGTGTCAATTATTGACAACATGCTTTTTTCCTTGAAAAAAGAGATTGACAGAGAGCGGGGGGAGACGGAGACATCCAAGTGCTTGATTGACACATCCCCGTTCTTCTCTGGGGCTACACATCTGTCATGGCATGCTGCAGATGCCTTGATTGTTCCGGTCAGAACAGATCAGCAATCAATTAACTCCTTGGAGCTTTTGCTAGATACACTGTCTAATCCAGCAAGTGAATTTAGGCGAGTAATGCCATCAAATCAGCACACTCCAAAAATACAGATGGTTGTTTTAACCCACTGTGGTTGGTCAACTGTTCCTGGCGCAAAGAACAAACCAAACAATCAAACGAAAGTGTATCTGGAAAAGGTGAGAGATATTGTGAGTCGAAACATTACTCATTTCACTACCCAGGATCCTGATAATCACATTCTTTTGTTGGATGATTTTTTGGGTTGTGGTCGAATGTCATCAGCGAGGTCTAAGCCAATTGAACTTCTTAATCCAGGGGAGTCAATGACAATTAATAGAGTCAAGGCAACCGTCAATCCATCTGTTATGAAAATAAGGCAAGAACTTAAATTCATAAGTCAGAATATTTGGTAAAAATAAAGCCACTATCATTGGTCGCGCTGCGTTTGCCGACTTCCTATCCTGGCGCGACAGATGTCTCTCGTCGCCTCTCGTTTGGAGGTGGTTGTCAAAAATTAAAAATGATTGATCAAATTCCTACTTTGATTGTGGGGCCACTGGCCCCACTTTCCCGCAGTGGAGATGGTGTGTTTATTCCCAGGCATTCTTACTTCTTTGTGGATTTGCTGGGTTTTAACGAATCGGTATTCCCCGGCGTATCTTTATTATCACGGCGACGTTGATCCGGTTTCCCGGTTGACTTAGCAATTGGTTTCGGACCTGGTTTAAGAGCCATAGCTGTTACCCTTTAGTGTGTTAGAGGATGTCCCTCTAACTGGATCTGTGGGCTTTACTTGGCTCTATCAAGAGTTGCTGAAGAATTTATGTGCAGTAACGGGCGTTACGGTAAACTGACGCCACTTTTCTCTTTATCTGTTGTATTGAGGTCATGCTCACTGGCGGGTATGGCTCGCTACGTAATTGTTACCTCTGTTCGTCGTCTTCCAGCGCTTTGCGGACTGCCTCGATGATGTACGCGGTGAATAGCAAGCTGGTATTGCCCTTCTCCCTCAACGCTGCGTGGCGTGTAAAAAATTCCAGTGGCATGTTCTGGATGTTCTTGGCCTTGGTAGGGATCTTCCCTCTGCTGCTGTCAGTCGCCGTTACCACCTCTTTGAGTGGGGCTCCAGCGCCAAGGTCGTCCAGATTGATTAGTTTTTTTGCCATAAAAATATCTCTTTTGTGTTTATTTGATATTAAATTAATGTTGTTTTGTCAGCGTGGCAAGTTTTGACCGCACTTCTTCCGCCAATGCTTTTGCCTCCATACCCGCTGCGCTGCTGCGAGTAGCTGCTCTCTCCGTCACTCCCAAACCTGACTCCATTTGGTTGGCCCAGTCTGCCCGTCGGCTCAACTTGGAGGTCATCATGGTGAGGTGCGGCAGCCTGGTTAGCTCATCGCTGATCGCTGCAAAATTCTTGCGGCTGGGATTGGTGCGAGTCATTAGCACATGCGCTTGGATAGGTTCCCCAGTTGCTTGGCTGATTTCGGAAAGCACGCGGTTGAACCTCACTAGCCCGATCTGTTCTGTGATGTCGTCGTTTGACGGGGCGATGATCAGATCAGCCGCAGCGATGGCGATTCGAACCAGCTCGCTGTCAAACCCACCACAGTCGATCAGAACCAGATGCTCACCAACCGCCTTCAACAACTTGATCAGGGCTGCCTTGTCGAGGTTTGCTCTCACATCCCAGCGTAGCTCTGCTGGTCGTCGGCCGTTGATGATGGCAATTCCCTGGTGTGCGTCCAGATCTATGATGATCTCCGGTTTCAGTTCTCCCGCCAGTTGCACTACTGTCGTCGTTTTACCGACCCCTCCCTTGTTATGTGCCACAGCAACGATCATTTTAGGCTCCTGATTTGATGTTTATTTGGTTCTTATAGAATACAAAAAACATATTTATTTGGTATCAAATAATGAAAAAAAAGCCAATCCGTAGATTGGCTTGATTGGCGGTTGTTGGCTCGACAAATTAGATCAACTGGTTTGTTGGATCTTTACCCTGATCTGCAATTTACGCGCTTGATCACGATGACGCCCTTGCGCTGATCTCTATCCGGCGCGTATTCTGGCAACCAGAAACGAAAAAACCGCCTTGCAGGGCGGTTTCTTCGAAGGTGTTGTCAGTTGGGGAACCGACTTCACCTGGTAACGGCTCCGTGCGGGAAGCAGCTACCAAAAGTCCTAATCAGTTTAGCGGCCATTCGGCCACTCAATCAAGCTTTTCCCGCAACTCGACCCGTTACCGAAGGCCACCACCTTTGGCGCTTTGTCGTACCCGCACGGATTGGAAGCATGAGTTTGTTGCCGTGTGTGGGTGTGGTTGGTCGGGCAGAACGGGGAAATCTCACATACTGCCCAGCGTGCGATCGCGCACCACAGCCGCCCACGATTCGCAACCGTGGGGCATTTGCAAGCAGAGCGTAACGGGGAACCAACCACGGCCAGCTCTTAAAAAACGGCGCGGCAGTCTGGCCATCAGGCGGGGACTAAAGCAGATGCAGCAAGGACGGGGTGTGTCTCTGGAGCGCGTGAGAGGGAGCTGCCGCAAGCAGTCTCGATAGTCCGGAGCAAGGCGAGTCAATCTTGTGTAACTACGTCATTTTTAACGTAGCCAAGCAGGAGGGCTCTCCTATCTTGAAGCGCAGCGGAAAGATAGGGGAGCCGGCTAACTGGGGAGCTTTGCGACATCTTTTTTGCGCGGCCTTTAGGCCGTTGTCTTTGCGCTCTTCATCATCGAGAGAGGATCTTGGCGAGGTGGTTAAGCCCGTTCCCGAAGGGCTGTCCATCAGGCCGTGTGTTTGGCCTGTGGGCAGTAGGGCTTATCCACGGAGCGGGGTTGGTTTTTTCGTACGTACGAAATTTGAGGTGCTAGTGGGGGTCGCTTCAGAATTCGGAAATTAAAGCACGTTAAGAGATCCGATACCCAGCAACTGCGCGGCTTTGCGCAAGCTGCCAACCCCTAGAAACAGCATTTTCGTGGTTCTCGAAACTCGGCTGTTTCAGCCGTGCAATATGAGAGTGGTTTTCGAGAAAGCAACATGCCATACCAGCACTAGCGCTGTCGTTTTCAGAAGACGGCTGCACCAAATGTCAGAAGCCGAATGCACTACAGCAGCAAAGGGGGTTGAACCCATCAGGGAATGACGGGCGGCAGTCGGCCATCAGCGGACGCAGGGAGGACTTTCCGCAACCGGCCGTTCGATGCGGCACCGATGGCCTTCGCGCAGGGGTAGTGAATCCGCCAGGATTGACTTGCGCTGCCCTACCTCTCACTAGTGAGGGGCGGCAGCGCATCAAGCGGTGAGCGCACTCCGGCACCGCCAACTTTCAGCACATGCGGGTAAATCATCGTCGTAGAGACGTCGGAATGGCCGAGCAGATCCTGCACGGTTCGAATGTCGTAACCGCTGCGGAGCAAGGCCGTCGCGAACGAGTGGCGGAGGGTGTGCGGTGTGGCGGGCTTCGTGATGCCTGCTTGTTCTACGGCACGTTTGAAGGCGCGCTGAAAGGTCTGGTCATACATGTGATGGCGACGCACGACACCGCTCCGTGGATCGGTCGAATGCGTGTGCTGCGCAAAAACCCAGAACCACGGCCAGGAATGCCCGGCGCGCGGATACTTCCGCTCAAGGGCGTCGGGAAGCGCAACGCCGCTGCGGCCCTCGGCCTGGTCCTTCAGCCACCATGCCCGTGCACGCGACAGCTGCTCGCGCAGGCTGGGTGCCAAGCTCTCGGGTAACATCAAGGCCCGATCCTTGGAGCCCTTGCCCTCCCGCACGATGATCGTGCCGTGATCGAAATCCAGATCCTTGACCCGCAGTTGCAAACCCTCACTGATCCGCATGCCCGTTCCATACAGAAGCTGGGCGAACAAACGATGCTCCCCTTGCAGAAAACCGAGGATGCGAACCACCTCATCCGGGGTCAGCACGACCGGCAAGCGCCGCGACGGCCGAGGTCTTCCGATCTCCTGAAGCCAAGGCAGATCCTCGCACAGCACCTTGCCGTAGAAGAAGAGCAAGGCCGCCAATGCCTGCCGATGCGTGGATGCCGAAACCTTACGCTCGTTTGCCAGCCAGGACAGGAATGCCTCGACTTCGCTGCCGCCCAGGGTTGCCGGGTGACGCACACCGTGGAAACGGATGAAGGCACGAACCCAGTGGACATAAGCCTGTTCGGTTCGTAAGCTGTAATGCAAGTAGCGTATTCGCTCACGCAACTGGTCCAGAACCTTGACCGAACGCAGCGGTGGTAACGGTGCAGTGCTGGTTTTCATGGCTTGTTATGACTGTTGTTTTGTACAGTCTATGCCTCGGGCATCCAAGCAGCAAGCGCGTTACGCCGTGGGTCGATGTGTGATGTTATGGAGCAGTAACGATGTTACGCAGCTGGGCAGTCGCCCGAAAACAAAGTTAGGCCACTCATTCCGGGGCATGCCACCACCCTCCCCGCGCCAACATCGTTTAGGCTGTCTAACACGCCACTACAACAGCATCACGGGAGAACAAATGCCTTGCACATCAAGCACTTGCATCGCCACACACTCGTGGTTACAAACTTTTAGGCCAACATGCCTTGCGAAGGCTGGTTGGTCTATTTTCAGTTAGGCATCACAAAGTACAGCATCGTGACCAACAGCAACGATTCCGTCACACTGCGCCTCATGACTGAGCATGACCTTGCGATGCTCTATGAGTGGCTAAATCGATCTCATATCGTCGAGTGGTGGGGCGGAGAAGAAGCACGCCCGACACTTGCTGACGTACAGGAACAGTACTTGCCAAGCGTTTTAGCGCAAGAGTCCGTCACTCCATACATTGCAATGCTGAATGGAGAGCCGATTGGGTATGCCCAGTCGTACGTTGCTCTTGGAAGCGGGGACGGATGGTGGGAAGAAGAAACCGATCCAGGAGTACGCGGAATAGACCAGTCACTGGCGAATGCATCACAACTGGGCAAAGGCTTGGGAACCAAGCTGGTTCGAGCTCTGGTTGAGTTGCTGTTCAATGATCCCGAGGTCACCAAGATCCAAACGGACCCGTCGCCGAGCAACTTGCGAGCGATCCGATGCTACGAGAAAGCGGGGTTTGAGAGGCAAGGTACCGTAACCACCCCAGATGGTCCAGCCGTGTACATGGTTCAAACACGCCAGGCATTCGAGCGAACACGCAGTGATGCCTAACCCTTCCATCGAGGGGGACGTCCAAGGGCTGGCGCCCTTGGCCGCCCCTCATGTCAAACGTTAGACCTCACAGGAAAGGATCTCGTCATGTTCAGCGCTGAGTTCTTGCTTACTTCACTCATCGTCGTGCTCATACCAGGCACCGGCGTCGTATTCACGGTGTCCACTGGGTTGGCGCTGGGGCGGCGCGCCAGCCTCTACGCGTCCATAGGCTGTACCCTTGGCATCGTTCCGCATCTGCTTGCAACTATCCTCGGTTTGGCCGCCGTCATGCACACCAGCGCGCTGGCCTTTCAAGTTCTCAAGTACGCTGGCGTTGCCTATCTCTTCTACCTTGCTATCGCAACGTGGCGCGATCGAAGTGCATTTGCAGTCCAGCAGGTACAGGGCAAGGTTGGCGCTATCGCGTTGGTGGTCAAGGCGTTTCTGCTGAACATCCTCAACCCGAAGCTCACCATCTTCTTCCTTGCGTTCCTGCCGCAGTTTGTGGAGCCGGGTTCTGCATCACCGCTTGCGCAGTTGCTTGCGCTGAGCGGCGTCTTCATGGCCATGACCTTTGGCGTTTTCGTGGTCTAC